>NZ_WTYW01000001.1:0-75000 GCF_009827635.1 Parapontixanthobacter aurantiacus
GGTTTGATGGTCATGGTCGTTCCTCGATTTGAGTGTGAGACCGCTTGTTTAAGCAGCTTTTCGTCCGACCAACCTACGTGCCGTTAACCAAATAGTTGCATGCATTATCTTGATAAAAGTCAGCGCAATATGAATTTTTTCGAAAGCTGCATCTGATGTAGAAGATGATGTGTAACTAGTCTTTCGTGCAATTATTTCGCTATGGGCGGGGCATCGAGCATTTGAAAGCAGACACGGATATCGGCCTTCAACGTTTCGCTGAGAGATTCCTAGAATTCGCAAGCTACTTGCTAACGCAGCCTGAGCCTCGCAAGTTGCAGATCCAATGAACTAGGCTACCAATTGGCAAAGGCTTCTATCCGGCAGGACTATGAAGAAGGTAGGATAAGTCTTCCTAGTGTCGTAGATCGCGCTCTTCCCTTCGCAGCTATCGACGGAGCTGGCGGATGCAGACGACATCAGGCGCATCGTTATGACTGACAACGCGGATCGCAATGACCCGGATGTGTGGGGCAAACGCCTCCCGCGTCCTTCCAGCGACGGACATAAATACGACCGCGGTTTCGTCGCGATTTTCGGCGCGGTCGAGCTTACGGGTGCGACCCGTCTGGCCGCAGGTGCCGCGTCGCGCATCGGTGCGGGCCTCGTCGGCGTGGTCGCTCGTGAGCGAGGCGATGTGTACCGCGCAAGTCTCCTCCCCGACATCATGGTCAGCGACGTTCTGCCGCAGAAGGCGAACGTCCTGCTCGGCGGGCCGGGCGGAATAGCCGACAATGAAAAAGCGACCATGCTTAAGGCGTCGGAGATGGACGCGCGTGTGTTCGACGCCGGAGCTATCCCACAAGAGCGACAATTCGGGGGGCTCGATCCGAGTTGCATCTTCACTCCGCATATCGGCGAGTTCGAGCGGAATTTCGGCGCGCTCGAAGACGGACCGGTCGCTGGCGCAATCAGGGTCGCACAGCAGAGCAATGCCGTAATCGTCCTCAAATCCTCGCGCACGGTCATCGCTCATCCCGATGGGCGCAGCATCGTGAACGAGCATGCAAGCCCCTATCTGGCCAAGGCAGGAACCGGCGACGTGCTGGCCGGCATGATTGCCGGCCTCGCGGCACAAGGCATGCCTTCCTTCGAAGCAAGCTGCGCTGCGGTATGGATGCACGGCGAAGCGGGGAGGCGTATCGGGCCTGGTCTTATAGCGGGCGACATCGTGGAAGGACTGCCGAAGATCCTGAAGGACCTGTTGTAGCGCGAACCGGAGGGGCGGTTCATAGCGGGTTTGACCGCAAGGAGCAGGACGCACTTCATTTAGGATGTTGGCAAGACGCATGGCAGGCGCCGGGAGATTTCCGGCTTTTGAACGCGAGCCCATATGATTACTCTTTTCGACATCTTCCGTCGCAGAATGCGTGGAAAATACGCCAATTGCTGGGGCTCATGGGGGTAGCTTACAGACAGGAGTTCGTGAGCATCTTCGAAGGCGAGGGCCAAGCGGAAAGCTTTCTTAGGGTCAATCCCTGGGGAGCGGTTCCGGCAATCCGGCTGGAGGATGGTCGCGTAGTATCCGAGTCCAATGCGATCTTGTGGTATCTGGCGCAAGGGAGCGAGTTCTCACCGGAGGATGCCTTCGGATCAGCCAAGGTCCAGCAATGGCTTTCGTTCGAAATCGATTATATTCAGAATTCGGTCGGCAGCCTGCGATACTGGACACTGACCGACAAGCTCAAGGGCCGTCCAGCGCAAGTCGTCGCCAGCAAGAGGGCGGTTGCCAGTCGGGCTCTTTCCGTCCTCGATCGCGAATTCGCCCAGCACCCCTTCATCCTGGGCAATACTTTGACAATCGCCGACATCGTGCTGTTCGCCTATGCCCATCTTGCCCAGGACGCGAACCTCGACACGCGCGACCTTCCGCATTTCAGGCTTGGATAGATCGCTTTCGCTACGAATGCTCGTTCTGCAACGAAGTCCACCCCTACACGCTAGACCCGCATTCCTTGGGCGAACTTTAAGGCGTGCTTTGCAGGTTCTTAAGCCGGTATCGACGGAGAACCCATTGAAAGCGATGCGCCGCCTGAATACACCGCAAAGAGGCGCTTGCTTTCTCGCAGGAAGCTTGGAATGTGGTAAGGAACGTGAGCGTCAAAATCTCCTTCTTTATCGGTCGGGCGGATGCTCGGCATTTGGCGGGCGGTTAGCTCGCCCATGACAAGCGTCGTCGCCTGTTTCGGTGAGGTCCTTCTGCGCTTTGCCGCGAGCGACGGTGCAACCCTGCGCGACACGACGAAGCTGGATGTGCATGTCGGCGGAGCGGAGGCCAATGTGGCCGTTGCGCTGGCCAATCTCGGCATAGCGACACGAATGATCTCGGCGTTGCCGGACAATCCGCTTGGAACGCTGGCATTGAAAACCTTGCGGCGAGAAGGCGTCGACACTGCGTACCTCGCCACGGGCAAAGGACGCATGGGCACTTACTTCCTGACCCCTGCGGCCGGATCGCGCGGAGGCGAGGTATTATACGACCGGGAGGGGAGCGTTTTCTCGTCCGGCGATGCTGTGAGCCCGACGGCTCTGCACGGCGCGACCCACCTTCATGTGTCCGGCATTTCTCTGGCGGTAAGTTCGACGGCTTCCGCGACGACCCGCGCCTTGACGAAGGAAGCGAAGCAACGCGGGCTTACCTTGTCGTTCGACGGCAATTACCGGCCTTCATTATGGCAGGCGACCGGTCGCGACGGGCGAGACGAGATTGCCGAAATGGTTGACATGGCCGACTTGTTCTTCGGAAATTACAAGGATGCCTCATTGCTTCTCGGTCGCGAATTTTCCGGCGAGAACGGGTCACGGATGCGTGAGGCTGCGCTTGCTCTGCTGAATGAATTTTCTTCGCTGAAAGCTGTGTCCAGTACCGCCCGGCATATCGAGAATGGCACCACGCACCGCATCTCCGCGCGGATCGATAGCCGCAACGCTTCCGCCGAAAGCGAGGAGCGAAGTCTGACCGGCATTATCGATCGCATCGGCACGGGCGATGCCTTTGCTGCGGGCGTGTTGGCGAACTGGCTGGAAGACCCTGAAGACTTGCAATCCGCAGTTGATAGCGGTTTGGCGCTTTCGGCCATGAAACATTACGAACCGGGCGACTTCTGCCGCGCGACGCGTCCCGAATGGAAGGCCGCGTTGAAAGGGTCGGAGGACGTTTCGCGTTAGCGTTCCGCTTGCCGCTGGAGCTCTTGTCGCGTCCCTACCAGCTCAATCTTTGTCGATGTCGACAAACCCGTTCGATCTTCAATTCGGCGCGATGCCTGAATAGTCGGCGCCGTACACCGCATCGCGGATATCGTGGTGAAGCGGATTGTCGAACGGCACCTTCTGCGTCGCGAAGACGACTGCCATGTCCTGCGCCGGATCGACCCAGAACAGCATCGAGGGATAGCCGTCCCAGAAGAACTCGCCGACCGTTCCGCGATTCTCTTCCGGCGCTTGCGGGGGCGCGGTACGCACGAAGAAGTCGATGCCGAAGCCGCCTGTGCCTTTGCTCGGTAGCCAGGAGCGGTTCTCCGCCGTTATCCTCGGATCGAGCACGTCGGTCGCCATCAGGCGGACCGTCGCAGGTTCCAGGACCCGAACGCCGCCAAGTTCGCCTTCGTTCAGCAGCATTCGCGCGAAGCGCATGTAGTCGTCGACCGTCGTGACGATCCCCGACCCGCCCATCGTCATCGGTTTGCCGGCGAAGTTCGGCTCCAGCCATTCCTCGCGCGGCATCGGTTCGAGGTCTCCACTCGTGCCGACGACATAGATTCTGGCAAGCCGCCCAAGGTCCGCCTCGCTGCGCTTCCATCCGCTGTCATCCATGCCGAGCGGGGTGAAGATATTCGTATCCACGTAATCGGCAAACGCCATGCCGGACAGGACCTCCACCAACCGCGCCTGGACATCGACGCCTGCCGAATAGTTCCAGCGCGTACCCGGATCGGATAACAACGGAACCTGCGCCATCTTCTGCGAGAATTCGGCCAGAGTATTGTCCGGCGAAAGGGGCTGCAGGCGCGCCCACACCGTATCCGCCGGAGCGTCCGAACCGCCATAGGTGAAGCCCGCCGTATGCCGCAGCATGTCCCGCACGGTTGGCGGGCGCGACGGATCGCGAAGCACTAGATTGCCGCTGTCGTCCAATCCGGTCGCGACCTTCAGCCCCTCATATTCGGGCAGATACCAGGAAAGCGGATCGTCGAGACCGAAACGACCTTGCTCCCATAGTTGCATGAGCGCGACGCCCGTCACCGGCTTCGTCATCGAGAATATCTGCACCAGCGTATCGCGGGTGAATGGCCGACCGTCCTCGCGCGATGCGTATCCTGCATTCTCGAAACAGGCCTCTTGCCCGTCCTTCCAGACGAAAGCGGAGGCTCCGACCGTTCGCCCTTGCGAGACGGCGCTATCGAGAAAGCTCCCGATCCGCTCGCAATTGGGCGAAAACGAAGCGTTCGGAGCTTTGGAAGCGGAAGGAACCGTCGCACATCCGGCGAGGGCAAATGCAGCAATAAGGGTCGCACCAAGCAATCTCATACCGAAAATCCTCTCTTGCGAGTCAGTGACCGCGCGCCTCGCCCGCCCCGCGTGGTACGCGAATGGAATCGACCAGTTTTCTTACGTGCGCCGGCGGTGCGGTGGTCAGTTTGGCAACCGCGACCGCGACGGCGAAGTTGATGACCATGCCGACCACGCCGATCCCTTCGGGCGAGATGCCGAACAGCCAGTTTGCCTCGATATTCGCCGCCGGATTGGCGAGCTTGAAATAGGCGATATAGGCAAAGGTAAAGAGCAGGCCGCTTACCATCCCGGCAATTGCGCCCTCCTTGTTCATTCGCTTCGAGAAGATGCCGAGGAAGATGGCCGGGAACAGGCTCGCCGCAGCGAGGCCGAAGGCGAAGGCGACCACCTGCGCGACCCAGCCGGGGGGATAGATACCTAGGTATCCCGCCACGACGATGGCCGCTGTCGCCGCGAGCCGGGCTGCCAGCAACTCGCCTTTCTCGGAGATGTTCGGGCGGAAGGTCGATTTGAGGAGGTCGTGACTGACGCTGCTCGATATGACGAGCAGCAGTCCTGCGGCGGTCGACAATGCAGCGGCAAGACCTCCGGCGGCGACGAGCGCAATGACCCATCCGGGAAGCTTCGCGATTTCCGGGTTGGCGAGCACCATGATGTCCTGATCGACATAGACCTCGTTGGCGGATGCCGGGTCGGGCGCATTGGTCACCAGTCGCTCTCCCGAGGGGCCAGTGTCCTCGCTATATTCGGGCGCGCCGGTAAAGGCAGTTCCCGCTGACAACTGCATGACCCCGTCCGCATTCTTGTCCTGGAACGCGATTAGGTCGTTACGCTCCCAGTTCGTGAACCATTCCGGCGCCTCGTCGTAGGGCGTACCGTCCACCGTCTCGACGAAATTGAGGCGGGCGAAGGCTCCGACCGCGGGCGCAGTCGTGTAGAGCAGCGCTATGAATACGAGCGCCCAACCGGCGGATTTGCGCGCATCGCTCGCTTTGGGCACGGTGAAGAAGCGGACGATCACGTGCGGAAGGCCTGCCGTTCCGACCATCAACGCAAGCGTGATGCAGAATACGTCGATGATGGATTTGGAACCGTCGGTATAGGCGGCGAACCCCAGGTCCTGCAGGACCAGATCGAGCTTCTGCAAGACGTAGAGCCCGCTCCCGTCGTTCACCTGCGACCCGAGGCCAAGTTGCGGAACGGGATTGCCGGTAATGAGAAAGCTGATGAAGAACGCAGGAACCATATAGGCGAAGATCAGGACGCAATATTGCGCAACCTGCGTATAGGTGATGCCCTTCATTCCGCCGAGCACGGCGTAGATGAAGACGATCCCCATACCGATTACGATGCCGAGCGTAATCTGGACATCTAGGAAGCGGCTGAACACGATGCCGACGCCGCGCATCTGTCCGGCAATATAGGTGAAGCTGATGAAGATGAGGCAGATGACTGCGACGACGCGCGCGGCCTTCGAATAATAGCGCGTACCGATGAAGTCGGGAACGGTGAACTGGCCGAACTTGCGCAAATAGGGCGCGAGCAGCAGCGCCAGCATGACATAGCCGCCCGTCCAGCCCATCAGGTACACGCTCCCGTCATAGCCGAGAAAGGCAATGAGACCGGCCATGGAGATAAAGCTCGCCGCACTCATCCAGTCGGCAGCCGTCGCCATGCCGTTGACGACCGGATTGACGCCGCCGCCTGCGACGTAGAAGTCGGAGGTGGAACCGGCACGGCTCCACAGGGCGATGCCGATGTAGAGGGCAAAGGACAGGCCGACGAACAGGTAGATTAGCGTCTGGGTCGCCATGATGCTCAGTCGTCCAGATCGTATTTGCGTTCGATCCGGCGCATCTTCCAGACGTAGAAGAAGATGAGGCCGATGAAGATGTAGATCGAACCCTGCTGCGCAAACCAGAAGCCGAGCGGGTAGCCGCCGATCATGAACTGGTCGAGAAAGCGACGGAACAGGATGCCGGCACCGAAAGAGCAGATGAACCAGATCGACATCAAGGTGATGAGCAGGCGCACGTTCTCGCGCCAGTATGCCTCATGACGCTCGCGCACCTCCGCTTCCCGCGCGGCTTCGTCCTCTTCCAAAATGCTCCCCCCTCTTTAGTCCGACCATTATCTTCGCAGACGTTATTGCTTATGCGAATGGCGGGCAAGCTGTGGCGACAGCTATCGCCCACATTATGCGAAATGCGCTTCGTCGGTGGCTCGCCATATTGCGTAGGCGCCACTTCTACCAATTGCGAACTCGATTTCTATTAATCGGACACGAAGGGCATTTCTGGGGCTTGCGCGCCGCCGCTCAAGCGCATGGCGCGGAAGGCATCAAGGCCGCAATCCGCGCTGGCTTCGACACGATCGAACACGCCAGCTTCGTGGACGAGGAAGGTATCCGGCTCGCGAAGGAGCACGGTACCGCCCTCTCGATGGATATCTACAATACGGAATACACGCTGTCGCAGGGACAGGCGGACGGTGTTCTTGAAGAGAATCTGGCGAAGGAGCGCATGGTCAGCGCGGCCCAGCGCGAAGGCTTCCGCAACGCCAACGCTGCCGGGGTCAAGATGGTCTTCGGCTCCGACGCAGGCGTCATGCCGCACGAGGATGTCGGTGGGCAATTCGCCGTCATGGTCCGCTTCGGAATGACGCCGTTGCAGGCAATCCAGGCTGCGACCCGTAACGCCGCCGATGCGCTTGGTCAGTCGGGAGAGGTCGGCGTCATCGCGCCCGGAGCATGGGGTGATCTTATCGCGGTCGAAGGCGATCCTTTGAGCGATGTCGGCGAACTTGTGCATGTCGATGCTGTCATCAAGGCAGGCCTTCGGATCAAATAGGACGTCGCTGTTGTGCCAGTAGGCGATGCCCGGCGGATGATCGCGGAGATGGCTCCGGTGCTCTCTCGCACCCACTACGTGTTCGCGGAGACGAAAGATGATCGGCTGCTCACTCACGCTTTTGAGCAAGCTTTCGCGGTAATCAGGGAAAACGAGGCGACTACACTCGTTCTATCGATCGTCGAGGCTGGCAAACTTGGAATTGACGCCAAAGAATTGGTGGAGTTTGCGCGAATTACACTCAGCGTCCATTCCGACCTCGAAGGGGTCGGTCTGACCGCCGCTGTCTGCACCGAACTCGCTCGCTGCGGCATTGCTTGCAACGTTATCGCGGCCTCACGGCACGACCATATCTTTGTGCCTGCCGGCGCAGGTGAAGAGGCGGTCGAGCGGCTTGAACAGCTCGCGAAAGACTGGGGTAGGGACTGAGCCTCGAAGGCCTACGGTGTCTCGGTGTCGTCTGAGTTGCTCAGCTCTGGCTTGCCGCCGCAATCCATTCGTTCAGTGATGACGTCAGGAAACACCGAGACGTAGCGGGAGCGATAAGGTTCGACCGGTTTGGGAACGACACCGACCCGAATTACGCGACGCCGACATGATCGTATCGGATGCCTTCGAAGCGATAAGTGGCGGAGACGGAGGGATTCGAAAGCATCTCATAGCTAATTGTTTTCTAAATAATAGAAAGGGACGGTCTAAAACTCCTATCCCGTTCCATACCCCTGTACCAACTAGCGGATTGCGCGGTCTAAATGATCGGGTCTTTTAATCCTCGCCGTTCCATTCATCCCGCATAGTGCTACTGATAGCGCTTAAGATCCTGGCAGCTAAGCGCTTCAATTGCAGCCATTCAGGCTTAACGGATTGATTGCCCAAAGCAGACGAACTTCGTTTCGATTGCCGCACGATCCAAAAAATCAGTTCAGGCCTTCCGGACGCGCAAAGTTCTGCCGTTATCACCCACATCTGTTATAATCCCGCCCTGGCGATACCGTGGCAGTCCGACGATAAGATGCGTGTGTGAGCCGGCTTGCGGCGTTTTATGCTCTCTCCGCTCTCGCAGATCGAGATCGACGAGGAGGGCGTCTACGACAGGAGTGTTGGACGCCCTTTTTTCTCACGCAGAAGACGAACGTGATAATCGCGAAGAGCGCAGGAGGCCTGCTTTCGATTCGCGGGAAAAGCTGGAGTGGCTTGGACCATCAGTTCGTGAGGTTCGGGTTCGTCGCAATCAAGGTCCAGGGTGTTCTATGTTCATAACTTCGCGCAGCTCATTGGAATCCGGCGATCGCGGCAACAATTCCCGTCGGATGCGTTTCGCCTTATGGCGAAAGGAACCGAAGATCGTTGAAAGAGAACCATCCCGCGCTGATGACATAATCCATCACCGACCGGCTAGGGAAAAGACCCGGCCGCGCCCCGGATTATAAGGCGGAGAGCCGGGCGTTGGAAGCGCTGGCGAAGGAGCTGGCGAAGCGACCTAATAATCTGCTTCAAAAATTGGCCGAAACGATTGTCCAGCTTGGTATCGGCGACTCTGCCGGCGTCAGCATCGAAGAGAAGGCAGATGTTCGCCAGTTCCGTTGGGTGGCTCTTGCCGGTGTCTGGAGTAAGCTGCGTGGCAGCACTATCCCGTTCGATGCTAGCCCGTGCGGGCTGGCAGTCGGGCGCGACGAGCTGCTGCTGATCGAAAGCCCGGAAAGGTTTTTCGCGGAGGCGCAAGTCGAGCCCCTTATCCATGAAAGCCTTCTGTTGCCGTTCCATGTGGATGGCAGGCCGGTCGGCACGCTCTGGGCCAACGCGCATAACCCCACCCGAAAGTTCGACCGGGAAGATGCTCGGCTTCTGAGGAACCTGGCCCGCTTCGCCTCCGCTGGGTTTCGGACCGTCAAGGCACTGGAGGAAGCACGGGCCGGCAAGGACGAGCTTGAACAGCGGGTCGCAGCGCAGGTCGCCGAGATCCAGGCCGGCGAAGAAAAGTACCGCACGCTGTTCGAGAACATGGGCCAGGGCTACGCCCTAGGTGAGGTAATCCGCGACGCCAACGGGCGCGCTGTCGACCTGCGCTACCTGGAGCTGAACCCTGCCTTCGAGCGGCTGTCGGGCATCCCGGTGGCAGAAGCGCAGGGACGCACAGTGCGCGAAGTTTACGAGACCGTGGAGCCCGAGTGGATCACGGGACTAGCACGCGCAGGATATCTCTCTCCTCCAAGAGGTCGCGAGCCGCGTTTTTCCGCCCATCGAGCGCGCGCGGGCGGAGGCGGCGCTGCGCGAAAGCGAGGAGCGGCAGGCGTTTCTCCTAATGTTAAGCGACGCGCTGCGACCGCTAACCGACGCCCTCGAAATTCAGGAGACTGCGACGCGCCTGCTGGGAGAGCATCTCGACGTCCGCGCCGTCAATTACGGTCTCGTCGAAACGCTAGACGGGGTAGACCATTACGTCATCGATCGCGCCTACGTTGCGCCCGGCCGACGCTCCACCGTGGGCCGCTGGCCGATCACCGACTTCCCCGGCTTCACCACTGTCATGCACGCGGGCGAGACGATGGCGGTCCACGATGTGGCCAACGACCCGAATTTGATGCCGCGAGACAAGGCGGGTTTAGCCTCGACCCAGACCCCCGCGTTCGTGATGGCGCCACTCGTCAAGAATGGGCAGCCAACGGCGATGCTCTGCGCCGTTGAGGACAGGCCGCGCAAATGGACCAACGCGGAAATTGCATTGGTGCAAGAAGTAGCCGAACGCACTTGGGCCGCGGTCGAGCGCGCCAGTGCTGAAATGGCGTTACGTGAAGCCGAGCAACGCCTCCAAGTATTGATGGAAGGAATTCCTCAGCTCGTATGGGGTGCGGTGGAAGATGGTCGTTGGACCTGGGCAAGTCCGCAATGGACGGCATTCACAGGGCAGGAGGAGCGGGACAGCCACGGTTGGGGTTGGCTCGATGCGGTACATCCCGATGATCGCGAGCGGGCGCAGGAGGCATGGGCGAACGCGGTCGAGCGAGGCGAGTTCCAGACCGATTATCGCGTTTGTCACGCGAGCGAGGACCGCTATCGCTGGTTCCAGACCCGTGCGACCCCAGTTCGCGATGCATTGGGGGCGATCATCGAATGGCTCGGCACATCGACCGATGTCGATGATCTTCGCGAGTTGCAGGAGCGCCAGCGCGTGCTGGTCGGGGAACTCCAGCATCGCACGCGGAACTTGCTGGGCGTCGTCCGTACAATGGCAAACCGCACCGGCGATACAAGCGATGACTTTCCCGATTTCCGTGTCCGGTTCCAAGACCGACTTGAGGCCTTGGCGCGGGTCCAGGGGCTATTGTCGCGCTTGAGTGACGACGATCGCGTGGCTTTCGACGAACTGATCGAGACCGAGTTGAAGGCCATGGACAATTCGGACGGTCAGGTGACGCTCGACGGCCCGCGTGGCATTCGCCTGCGGTCAAGCACGGTGCAGATGCTCGGAATGGCGCTCCATGAATTGGCTACGAACGCGGTCAAATACGGCGCGTTGAGCAAACCTGACGCCCGGCTTGTGGTCCGGTGGCATATGGACCCACCGGACCGCCGAGGACGCCCTTGGCTGCGCATCGACTGGCGCGAGAGTGGCGTTCGCATGCCGCCGGCTGGGGTCGCGAAGCTGGGCACCGGGCAAGGGCGCGAGCTTATCGAAGGCGCGTTGCCATATCAGCTCAGCGCCGAAACGAGCTTTGAACTTGGTCCCGATGGCGTGCATTGCGCCATTGCCATCCCGGTGTCGGCGAGCAACGTCCAAGCGGAGAGCAGCCATGCCTGAAGAGAAGTTCTCCGGATTAGCGATCTTGATCGCTGAGGACGAATACTATGTGGCGACCGAACTTGCGCGCGAACTCGCTCGTGCCGGGGCAACCGTGATCGGACCTGCCCCCTCGGTGGACAAGGCGCTCGATCTCAACGGGTCGCATGCGCGCATTGACGCTGCGCTTCTCGACGTGAACCTTGGGGGAGAGATCGTGTTCTCGGTCGCCGACTTGCTGCGCGAGCGACACGTGCCTTTCCTGTTCGCGACAGGCTACGACCGCTCGATGATCCCACCACGGTTCGACGACGTAGTAAGGTGCGAAAAGCCGGTCGGAGCGGATAAATTGGGTGCCGCGTTAGCCAACGTTCTATCTGGCAAATAAAAGGGCATCATTTACTGGAAAATTATAGCTTAGCGGCTGGATAGTCCCCTGCCTGCCGTCTCGAAGTTGAATCGGAGGCAAGGTCGGAAGCGACTAGGCGCAACTCTGAACCACGGCACCGGCGACCTTGAGCATGTCCATACTCATTCATCGCCGTTTCCTCGAAACTGTCTGCAAAGGGACATTTGCGGGACGGCAGCTTCTCACGCTCGATTGGCCAGAAGCTGCCAATCAGCTGTCGGCCCAAATCGAGCCAAAGCTCAAACCATGTTGCTGGGACGTACGAGCCGATCGAAAGTCTGGGCGTCGACTAGCCCGAGGTCCAGCCCGGCGTCTTTCAGTGTCGTGCCATTCTTTAAGGCGTGCTTGGCGATCTTGGCAGCGTTGTCGTAGCCGATCTCGGGCGCCAGCGCAGTGACCAGCATCAGCGAGCGTTTGACCAATTCGGCTATCCGCTCTTCGTTTGGCTCGATCCCGACAACGCAACGCCGTGCAAAGCTATCCATTCCGATCGCAAGCAGTTCGATCGAGCGCAGGACGTTCGCACCGATTACCGGCATGAAGGTATTCAATTCGAACTGGCCTTGCATCCCGCCGACCGTGACGGCCTGATGGTTGCCAATCACCTGGGCGGCGACCATCGTGAGCATCTCGACCTGCGTCGGATTGACTTTCCCCGGCATAATGGAGCTGCCCGGTTCGTTCGCCGGTAGCGAAAGTTCGCCAAGACCCGATCTCGGCCCTGATGCGAGCAGCCTTACATCGTTGGCGATCTTGTTCAACGCCACGGCCAACGTGTTCAGCGCGCCCGAAAAGGAAACGAGGCCGTCCTTCGCTGCAAGCTGTTCGAACGCGTTTTCAGCCGGCCGGAACCTCTCGCCAGTAATTTCGGACAGCGCCGCTACCATATCGTCGCGCCAACCTTGAGGGGCATTTAGCCCTGTGCCCACGGCTGTCCCGCCGATTGCGAGGACGCTCAGGTCCCGCTCGAGCGAATTTTCGATACGGTCTCGGCAACTCGCAAGCTGCGCGGCATAGCCTGAGAATTCCTGTCCGAGTGTCAGCGGCGTTGCGTCCTGCGTATGGGTACGGCCAATCTTCACGATATCGGAAAAGGCGCGGGCTTTGGTATCGAGCGCTGAATGAAGCGCATTCAGCGCGGGCAAAAGCTGCTGCCGCGAAGTCAATATGGCTGCGATGTGCAAGGCCGTAGGGAAACTATCGTTGGAGCTTTGCGATTGGTTGACGTGATCGTTGGGATGGACAGGTTGTTTGCCGCCCCGCGTGCCAACCAGATTGTCGTTCGCGATACCGGCGATCACCTCATTGACGTTCATATTGGTCTGCGTGCCGCTGCCGGTCTGGAAGATCGTAAGCGGAAACTGGTCATCGTGATTGCCGGCTCTCACTGACTTTGCAGCCGCCTCGATCGCATCGGCCAGCTTCGCATCAAGGCCATGCTTGCGATTTATCAGCGCAGCAGCCTGCTTCACCGCTGCTTGCGCATGGACGATCTGGATCGGCATGCGCTGGTGGTCGGGGAAGGGAAAGTTCTCCAGACTGCGCTGGGTTTGCGCGCCCCAATAGGCGGATGCCGGAACTTCGATCGGGCCGATGGAGTCGGTTTCCGTACGTGTGTCGCTCAAGAAGACGCTCCAAGTTTCTTTGGCTGATAAAGCTCGAGTTTTGGCCGTAGCAGAGAAATATTGCCATTTCTTCCGCAAGCGATGGTATCAAAAGATCGCGATCATTTTTTGGCATGCCTAATGATCGTAACGTCCAGCACGTGTGAAGGATGTGTACGGCCAACTATCGCGACCTTACAATCCGCATCTGTGATCACTTTAAAGCGCCCACAGTTTCGATCCCGCCCAAAGGACGGAGACGGCGTGATCATCGTCGTCACGGAGGTTGAATTGCGCCCCAAGCAAACAAGGATCAAGGGAACCGGGGCGTGGGAGGGGCCGTAGGATATTCATTTCCTTCAGAAAGCCGAAAGGTTGATATGCGCAATCAGTTAAACTTGAAGCCCCTTAATAAGCAGGTTCTCGTAATTACCGGAGCGACCTCCGGACATGGCTTGTGCACCACTCAGATGGCCGCGAAACAGGGCGCCAAGGTCATGCTTGCGGCGCGGGACGAGAAGGCGCTCGCCGAGGTTTGCGAGGACATTCGCCGCCAGGGCGGGACGGCTGATTATGTAGCTACCGATGTTTCGGTCGAAGCGGAGGTACAGCGCCTCGCCGACCAGACAATCGAGCGATTTGGCGGCTTCGACACTTGGGTCAACAACGCAGGTATCGGCGTCTACTCGCAGGTTCTCGATCTCGACATAGACGATCACCGCAAGGTTTTCGAGACCAACTACTGGGGCGTCGTCTACGGTTCGACCATCGCTGCCCGCCACCTGAAGGACAAGCCCGGCGGCGGCGCGCTGATTAACATCGGCTCGATCAATTCGGATATTCCGAGTCCGATCCTTGCGTCCTACAATGCCTCGAAACACGCGGTGAAGGGCTTCACCGATTCTTTCCGGATCGAACTGCAAATGAACGAGCAGCCCGTTTCCGTGACCCTCATTCAGCCGAGCGCGATCGGCACTCCGTTCCCGCAGCACGCACGCAATACGACCGGATACGAGGCGCGTTTGCCCAAGCCAATCTACGCTCCTGAAGTCGTAGCGCGCGCGATCCTCGATGCGGCGGAGCACCAGCGCCGCGACGTCGTGGTTGGCGGAGCCGGCAAGTTCCAGATACTTGGCGCCGGGGTGCTTCCGCGTGTGTTCGACAAAATCGCTACCACTATGGCGGATAAACTTGTCGACAGAAGCCAGCCTATACAGGATCGGGAGGGGAATCTGTACGATCCGCAAGGGAATGACGGCGATGTCGAAGGTCGCCAGCACGGCAGACATTTCAGCGTTACTACTGCCGTGGGCCGTCATCCATGGACCGTAGCGGGAGCCTTGCTGAGCCTTGTCGCCGCGGGATTATGGGCTACGAAGGAAGCGCGGTGGAGATCCTAATTCTTTGTCCTCGCGGACATCGGCGGAGGATGCGGACAACTTATGCGTTAGCATAATTCGCAGAAGCGTCACAAGAGAGATCGGATAGAGGCATGGCCGATTGGATCCGGAGCCTGATGGAAAACGGTGGGTGTCTCACCATCGCCCTTCTCATGTTCCTCGAGAACGTCTTTCCGCCGATCCCATCTGAAGTCATCACGCCGCTCGCCGGAAGTCTGGCGACGGACGGACAACTGGGCATTGTCGCTGTGATCGCCGCCGGATCCGCCGGCTCGGTTGCTGGAGCGCTGCTCTGGTTCGCAATCGGCAAGATGACGGGCGACAAGCGGCTGAAGGCTTGGAGCGCAAAGCATGGCCGTTGGGTTACGCTTAGTCCGGAGGATATTAGGAAGGCGGAAAACTGGTTCGAGAAGCACGGAACGAAAGCGGTGTTTCTTGCCCGGCTGGTGCCGACCCTTCGAACGCTCTTAGCTATTCCTGCGGGGATCTTCGCCATGCCTCTGTTGAAGTTCATTCCTCTTACCTTCGCGGGCACGCTTCTATGGGAGGGCGCTCTGGCGTTTGCCGGCTACCAACTCGGCGACAACTATCAGCAGATTGAGCATTATCTCAACCCGATCACGACCGGCATATTCGTGATACTTGTTCTCTACTATCTCTACCGGGTTATCACGTTTCGATCAGACAAAGCGTGACCGTGTACTTTTGCCAGCGAGGTATGCGAGACATCCACAAATGCACCGAGTGCGACCTCAAGCGCGTCGAGGCTCCGGTGAGAAGCACATCGCGTCATGATGCAGCGTCTTTCGTCGGCCGGGTCGGGGGTTAGTTTCTGCTGACGATCCTCGCCCTCGCGTTGCTGCCTTCGCTCGGTAATCTCATTGGTATCGGGCTTGCCGAATGGCGGCGGCCGCCCGAGTGGCTCGTGGGCGGCGCGCTTCATGCCGCGGCCGGGATCGCCACAGCGGTCGCTGCGATCGAGCTCATCCCGCGTTCACAGGACCGGATCGAAACCTGGATGCTGGCTCTCGCAATCATCATCGGGGCTGTAGGTTCTGCCGGCATCGCGAAGGCGACGCGGGGGATCCGGGCGCAGATGAGCAATGCTGCCGGCCGCGCTACCACCTGGGGCGCTTATGCGGCGGTCGGCGTGGACCTCTTCACCGACGGCCTGATGACCGGGGCGGGCGGCGCGGTCGCGCAGGAGCTAGGCTTGTTGCTTGCCCTGTCGCAAGTCGTCGGCAATCTCCCGGGCGGATTCGCGATCGCAGCAAATTTCCGTTCCGCGAAGATAGCGCGCAGCGTTCGGTGGCGCGCGTTTGCCATCTATCCCGTTCTGCCGGTGCTCGGCGGATTCATCGGTTATCTCGTGTTGTCCGATGCGGGCGATATCCTGACCGGCTTCGTCCTTGCGCTGTTCGCGGGCCTGCTTCTCACCGCGACGATCGAGGACATCGTGCCCGAAGCAGACCAACCGAAAGCGAAACGCCGTATCTCAAGCCCGGCATTCGCGCTCGGCTTCGCAGCCCTGCTGCTGACCTCTGCTTATCTGGACTAAAGCGTCAACCGACGATCGCTGGGAGCACGCTGTAGACAATGCCGACGGCAGAAATCGCAATGCCGAGGCCCGGTATGCTGGTGAGTGAGACGGTATCCGAGCGCCGCCATAACCAGACCATCGCGCCGAGTGCCGGAACCGTGAGAGCTGCAGCAATCCAGCGAGCAGCGGGCTGATCGGGGAAGGTGCTGCTCGCTGCCCAAAGAAGCGAGAAATGCACCGCCCAGACGCTCAGTGCGAGCGTCGGGGTCAGCCAGTCGATCGCATTGCGATAGTCGCGCAATTTCTCAAACCCCCGGAAACAGACGGACGACCAGCGCGATCGCGAGGCCCTGTAGCGCCGCATAACCGATGAAGCGCACTACGACGTCGAGCGTGACACTGGCTGGTGCGACCAGCAGCCCCTTGCCGCTGCGGTAGCCGAGATACAGCGCCATGATGAAGGCGACCACAACGACACAGGCCTGGAACGAAAGCAGCGCGAAGACGGCCGCGCCCTGCCCGCTGGCATCGGGCTCGAGCCCGGCGCCGGTCCATCCCGTCCAGTCCCACCATATCGCCACCGAAAGCAGGGATGCTCCGATCGTGGCCATTAGCCAAGGCCCCTGACCGGGAAACGTCTTCTCGGGTTTGGATGCGAGTATGCGCCGCGACAGCCACGCCGAACCGAACGCGAGCAGCAGAAGCGTTGAAATCCCTCCGGTCTGCGCCACTGCGGGCGGAGCGATCCAGAACTGCGGGTTGATACCATAAAGATAAAGATAGCTGAAAATACCCATGAAGGCGATCATGCCCATCACGACGATGAGGGTATTCAGCGCCCACCAGCCGTGGCTCGACGGACCCGTGATTGCGATCGGGACGACGATACCGCCGCCGATATCGGCCGTGTCCTGCTTGATCGGTCGGTCGGTTTCCCACAGCCAGCGCAACACGCATCCCACCGCGACCACGCCGCTGAAAACGGAGAAGGCGTAGGCCTGCACCGTCAGGGCGAGGAAGAAGGCAGCCGTGAAGACCGCTGCGCTGATCGGCCAGGGCGACGGGCCCGGCATCAGTTGCAGATACTGCGGTTCTGCGTTGATGGGGCTGGTGATGATCGTTTCGCGCAGGCCGGTCGCGCTGTTGGGCAGGAAGTAGCGCCCCTCTGCCACGTCGTCGCAGATGTTCGGATCGTCCCACAGCGGCTCGCGGCTTTTTACGAGCGGGATGGAGCGGGTCGAGTACATTCCCGTAGGCAGCCATTCGAGCGTGCCACCGCCGTAAATATTCCCTGCATCGTCGCTCGTCGTGAAACGAAAGTTCCGGGCGAGGTCGACGAGGAAGACGATTACCCCCGCCGCGATAATGAACGCGCCGACCGTGGAGATCAGGTTGAGCAGGTCCAGCCCCCGGTCGGGCAGATAGGTATAGACCCTGCGCGGCATGCCCATGAAGCCGGTCAGATGCATCGGCAGGAAGGTAACGTGAAGGCCGGTGAACATCAGCCAGAAGACCCATTTCCCGAGCCTTTCCGACAGCGCGTTCGTCGATGTCATCCCGACCCAGTAATAGAAGGCCGCGAACATCGGGAATACCATGCCGCCCAGCAGCACGTAATGGAGATGCGCGACGATGAAATAGGTGTCGTGCGCTTGCCAGTCGAACGGGACCATGCCGACCATGACGCCGGTCAGACCCCCCATCACGAAGATCGTTATGCTGCCGACCACGAACAGGGCGGGCGTCGACCATTTGATCTTTCCGGCCGCCAGCGTCGCGATCCAGCAGAAGACCTGAATGCCCGCTGGCAGGCTCACCGCCATGCTCGCGGCGCTGAAATAGCCGGTGGAGACGCGCGGCATGCCGGTTGCGAACATATGGTGTGCCCATACCCCGAAGCTGATGAAACCGGTCGCGACGAGAGCCAGTACGTTGAGGCGGTAGCCGACGAGTTCGGTGCGCGCGATCGTCGCCACCATCATGCTCATCAGGCCGGCAGCGGGCAGAAAGATGATGTAGACTTCGGGATGGCCGAAGAACCAGAACAAGTGCTGCCATAGGAGCGGGTCCCCTCCGCGCGTCGGATCGAAGAACGGCCAGTTGAACGCCCGTTCCAGCTCCAAGAGCAACGTGCCGAGAATTACGCTGGGAAAGGCGATGACGATCATCACCGCGAATACCAGCATGGCCCAGGCGAACATCGGCATCCGGTCGAGCGTCATGCCCGGCGCGCGGGTGCGCAGGACGCCGACGATGATCTCGATCGCGCCGGCAATCGCGCTGATCTCGATAAAACCGATCCCGAGCAGCCAGAAGTCTGTGTTGATCTCGGGGCTGTAAGCGATGGAAGTCAGCGGCGGATACATGAACCACCCACCATCGGGCGCAAGGCCGACAAAAATGCTGGCAAAGAAACACAAGCCTCCGACGAAATACGCCCAGAAGGCGTAGGCGGAGAGGCGCGGAAACGGCAGATCGCGGGCCGCCAGCATCTGCGGCAGCAGCATGATGCCGATCGCCTCGACCATCGGTACGGCAAACAAGAACATCATCACCGTACCGTGCATGGTGAAGAACTGATTGTAGGTCTCCTGCGGCAGGAAATCCTGCAAAGGCGCGGCAAGCTGCACCCGCATACCCAGCGCAAGAATACCGGCGAGCAGGAAGAAAAGGAACGCGGTCGCGACGTAGAAGAAGCCGACGTAGTTGTTGTTGACGACCGTCAGTAGCCCCCAGCCCTTGGGATTGTCCCAAATGCGTTCGAGTTCCTCAACCTCGCCTTCCGGGCGGGGTCGATGCGTCGGGAAAAGGCGGTAGAGTTCGTGGTCGAAGCCGGTCTCGGACTCGTGCCCTTCCATCGCGGCGCGCGTCCGGTCCAGCGGACTGCTGCTCATCTCTGCTGCTCGAGCCAAATAGCGATGGCCTCAAGCTCTTCTGCCGAAAGCATGTCGTAGCTCGGCATACGGTTGCCTGGTTTGATCGACTGGCTGTCGCCGATCCAGCCAATCATTGTGCCGCGATTGTTGGGCAGAATGCCTGCACCCAATGTCAAGCGGCTGCCGACGTGTGAGAGGTCAGGGCCGACGAGGCCGTTCGCCTGCGTTCCTGCAACGCGGTGGCAAGCTGCGCAGCCGCTGTCCATGAACAGCTGCCGTCCGGCGAGGCTCGCTCCTCTTTCTTGTGCTACCGCGGGCCGCACCTGCGGAACCGTTCCCGGCACCTCCTGGTCGGCCAGTTCCGGTCGCGCAGCCCTTCGCCCCGCAAGCCACGCCCTCCAGTCCGCTGGCTCGTGGGCCACCGCGACAAAACCCATCAGGGCGTGCGGACCGCCACAATATTCGGCGCAGACACCGCCAAAGCGGCCGGGCCTGTCGGCCTGAATCACGAGTTCGTTCAACCGGCCGGGGATCATGTCTTCCTTGCCCGACAGGTTCGGCACCCAGAAGCTGTGGATGACATCCGCACTCGCTAGCTCGATCACCACCGGCCGGCCTACCGGAAGATGCAGCTCGTTCGCATCGCGCATGACTACGTCGCCGTTTTCGTCAAGATATTCGACCCCGAACCACCACATGTAGCCGGTGACGCGAACCCGCATCGCATCTTCGGGCACAGGCTCGGTCAAGGACGCGGTAAGCGTCAGGCCCCAGACCAGCAGGCCGGTCAGCACGACGCCCGGAAACGCGATGCCGCCGATCCAGACCGCCTTTTCGCCGCCCAGCCTGGCGCGCCAGCGCTCCGGTCCCTTGATGGCAACGTAAAGCGCGGCGACGACGATCCCCGTGACTACAACGCTCATGCCGATCAGCACCCAGGCGAGGATCACCACGCTATCGGCATAGGGCCCCGCGGGATCGAGAACCGGCGGCGGCCAGCCCCACCACGCGTCGAAAATATCGGAAGCAGCACTACTCATCGTCGAGACCATAGAGATAAGCCGCTACATCGCGAGACTCTTCTTCGGAGAGCGGCATGGCGGGCATGGTGGAACCAGGCTTTACCGCAGGCGCATTGCGCACGAAAGCGGCGAGATTTTCCGGCGTGTTGGGAACGGCTCCGGCAATCAGGCCGATATCGTCGAACCCGCGCAGCGAGGGTCCGAGGCGACCTTCCGGCCAGTCGATGCCGGGAATTTCGTGACAGGCGGCGCACCCAGTCCGTTCGATTGCGGCAAGCCCCCGCTCCATATTCTCAGCATCCGGAACGTAGCGTGGTCCGGGCGGCTCCTTGCAAGCCGCGAGACACAGCAAGATCGCCGCGACTGCGCGCCTTCGGTGCCTACGCAAATTCACGGTCGCTTCCGCATTGAGCGGGAACCGCCAAGGCAGCGCGACTGTTCCCGAGGCGATGCGCAAGCCGTCCGCGATTTTTGCGAGCCTCATTCTCGCGACTGCTCTTTCTGCTTGCAGCGAAGCGGAACCGTCTACCGGCCGGTACGAGATTACGGGCGAGGTCATCGCGCTCAGCGGCGGGGACGCCGGAGCGCGCGGTGCCTGCGTGACCTGTCACGGGCTCAACGGTCAGGGGAACGGCAATCACGTCCCGCGAATAGCCGGGCTCGATCCGGGATACCATCTGCGGCAACTTGAATATTTCGCCGAAGGGCAGCGCCGCCATCCGCAGATGACATGGATTGCCGATCATCTCGACTGGCCGGCACGGGAAAAGGTGGCGAATTACTACGCTTCGCTTCCTGTTCCCGATGACGCGGCGAGCGAGCCAAGTACTGAGAATTGCGGCGCTGCGGAGCTCTATCAAAGCGGTGATCCTTCGCGGGGCCTGCCCTCTTGCGCGAGCTGCCACGGTAGGGATGGCGCCGGCATCGGCCAAGGCAACCCGCCGCTGGCCGCCCAGCCGGCGCCATACCTCGAAGCGCAACTGAAAGCATGGGATGCGGGCGAGCGGTACGGCGATCCGAACAACACGATGACGCGCATCAGCCAGCTTCTGACGGAGCAGGAGATGGCTCGCCTGGCCGGCTATAGTTCGGCCCTCCCGGGTGCCAGTGGGTATCCGGCACCTCCGGCATCATGCCCTCGAACACGTCGTCTCGATCCCAGAAGTGGTGCTTGATGGCCGCTAGGGCGTGCGCCGGAATGAGCAGGGTCAAAAGGATAACGCAGGTGACGTGAACGTCCATCGCTGCCTCCAGCACCCAGTACTGCAACTCGGGCGAAAAATCCTGGAACGGCATAGCAGGGACGGGAACGATCCCGGCTAAGTAAAGGTCTCTGGCGGGATAGATCGCCGACCACATCGCCCAGCCCGACAATGGCAGAAGCGTGAAGAACAGATAGAAGATCGCGTGGATCGTATGCGCCACGACCGAGCGCCAGCCCTTGTTGTCGGCATCGTTGATCGGACCTGGCACAATCAGGCGCCATAAAAGTCGTAGGGCGCCGAGCAGCAGCAGCGTCAACCCGATCTCGGAATGCAACTGGTAGGCGTCGAGCTTCTCCGCACCGACGAGATACCGCTGCATCGCCCATCCGGTGAACAACTGCCACGTGACGAGCGCCGCCATGATCCAATGAAAGGCAACGCCGACCGGCGTGTATTTTCCGCGGTTGCGATAACTGACCGACCATTCCTGCCATTGCTGAATCCACGGCTTCATCGGACAAGCGTCGGTTGCATCGAACGGTATAGCATGGTCAGGGCAATCAGCAGGTAGGCGCCAGAGGCAGGGGCCCACATTATTAGTCCGGCGACTTGTTGGTCCTCCAGCGGCGTCCATCCCCAAGCCTGTGTAGATTGGAAATGGGGAGCGTAGAACGCGCGTCCTGCAAAGGTAAGTAAAGCGCCTAGCGCTCCCATCTGCACCATCGTCGCTAGCGTTGCTGCGACCGCCGCTGGAGCATTCGCCTGTCGCATGGATGCCCACCAACAGGCGGCGCTGGCCGTGATGCTTAACTGCATCATCCAGAATATCGCATCATTCGAAAGCGCCGCCGCATAAGCCGGTGGCGCGTGCCAGAACCAGAAGACAAGCGCCTGCGCTCCGGTGAGCAGTTTCAGGGAGGCAGGCCCAATACGCCTCTCGAGCGCCAGGCTATCGACCAGCAGCGGGGCGAGAAGCAACGCCAATGCGGCGTGGTGGATGGCGCGAACCGTGAAGAGAGCCGACCCAAGCGCACATAGCGGCGAGACGAAGAGAGCGAGAATGACGAGCACTGCACCAAACTGGCTGCTTTTCGCCTCTGGCGCTCGCCGCCATGCGAGAATTAAACCGCCACCCAATATAGCCAACAGCAACGGATCAAAATTCCAACTCCCGGCCCAGCTTTCCGGACTGGGCGCAACCCCACAATAAGGGACCCACGAATGCGCATGACCGTGCATATGGCGCACCGTAAGTCCATTGTCAGATTATGCAAAGCCCATCGGGATTTCACAGGATATTCGGTCGCCAGCGATTTGTTGAAAACGAAAGCTCCCGTTGTTTTCCTGCATTGAACTCCTCCGTTTGAGCGTTGTCATAAACAGCGACGAGTTCGCGGCCTTGCTGGCTCGGTCTAACACAGGGCGGCTCTCTGTTTCTCGGCACAAACCGGCACTTTGTCCATTGTCTCAGCGAGGAAAAAGGAAGGGCGCAGCAGGCGCTTTCCCGCTGCGTCCGGGAAGGATGGCAGATGGACAATGCACAAAATCGCCGCAACCGGATGGTGGAAAGCCAGATAGAAGCTCGCGGAATAACCGATCCCGACATTCTGGACGCGTTCCGCACGGTGCCGAGGGAAAACTTCGTGCCCGACAACCTCTCCGAATTCGCCTACGACGATGGTCCTCTGCCTATCGGCGACGACCAGACGATCTCGCAGCCCTATATCGTTGCCTCGATGATCGAAGCGGCGGAAATCGAACCCTCTGACCGGGTTCTCGAAGTGGGGGCGGGCTCCGGCTACGCCGCGGCCGTCATGTCGCGCATCGCGGAAGAGATCTTCGCCGTCGAACGTTTCGAAAAACTCGCCCGCACCGCGCGGGAAAGGATAAGTGCACTCGGCTATGACAATTGCACCATCATCACAGGCGACGGTATGCAGGGTCTTGAGGAAGAAGCGCCTTTCGATGCCATCCTGGTTGCCGCGCGTATCGAGGATGTGCCCGCCGCACTGAAGCAGCAACTTGCCATAGGGGGACGTCTGATAATCCCCGTGGGCGACGAAGATCTCCAGCAGCTCACGTGTATCACCCGCAAGCAGACAGACGAATGGGAAACGCGCGAGATTGCGCCCGTGCGCTTCGTGCCGCTCCTCCCCGGTTCCGTGGCCGAGGACGGTTCGCGCGCAGCCAGCAATCATGAGGCTTCGTCCAGTCTTACAACGCCGGAACTTCTGGCTGAAACAGGCGAGCAGCTGAAAGGTATCGACGATGCTGGTTTCGCCGCTGCTTTCGATCGCTTTGCGGACAGGCGCGTGGTGATGCTGGGGGAGGCAAGCCACGGGACGGAAGAGTTCTACCGCGCCCGCGCCGCGATCACGCGCCGTTTCGTCGAGAAGCACGGCTTCACCATCGTCGCGGTGGAGGGCGACTGGCCCGATGCCGCTGCCTACGACCGGCTGATCCGGAACAAACCCGCAAGCAGAAGAAGTCGGCAGCCGTTCCAGCGCTTCCCCACGTGGATGTGGCGTAACACCGTCATGCCGGGTCTCCTGCGGGACCTGAAGGCGGTCAACGCGGAGAAATCTCCTGAAATGCAGGCCGGCTTCTACGGCCTCGACATCTACAACATGCACGCCTCGATCAATGCCATCCTGGCCTATCTCGACGAGAATGACCCGGAGGCGGCCGAAGTTGCGCGCGAGCGCTACGGATGCCTTACTCCCTGGCAGGCAGACCCTGCCACCTATGGCCGGGCGGCCATGCGTTCGGGGTTTGCCGAATGCGAGCAACCCGTCATCGAGCAATGCCGGGAACTGCTCGAAAAGGCGCTCGAGATGGATGGCGCAAGCTTCGATGCGGCCATGAACGCGCGGCTGGTCGCCTCGGCAGAACGCTATTACCGCATAATGTACTATGGCGGTGCCGAGAGCTGGAACCTGCGGGACAGCCATATGGCGGAAACGCTGGAATACCTGCTGCAGCAACGCGGACCCGGTGCAAAGGCCCTGGTCTGGGCGCACAACAGCCATATCGGGGATGCCCGCGCGACCGAAATGGGGCGGGTGCGCTCGGAGCACAACATCGGCCAGCTCGCGCGCGAGAAATGGGGCGACGAAGTCGCTCTCATCGGCTTCGGGACACACGACGGGACAGTAACTGCCGCCAGCGACTGGGACGGCGAACACGAGACGATGACCGTCAATCCCTCGCGCCGCGACAGCTACGAGAGGCTTTGCCACGATAGCGGGAAGTCACCGATGCTGCTCGATTTCAAGGCCGCTTCGGTAGTTGCCCAGCGCCTTGCGAAGCCTCGGCTGGAACGCTTCATCGGGGTTATCTATCGCCCCGAGACTGAGCGGTGGAGTCACTACGCCGAGGCGGTCCTTCCTCAGCAGTTCGACGCTTATTGCTGGTTCGACAGAACACGTGCCTTGCAGCCGCTTGCGGAGTACGAGCCCCGCGGGGAAAGTGCAGACGACCTGTATCCCTTTGGCCTCTAGCACTAAGTTCGAACATGGGCGGTTAGCGCAACTCCTTCCGGCGATGCACTTGGCACGAATAGTAGCTTATCATTCCGCCGCAGTGCGCGAGATTGTCGTGGGGTTGCGCTGCACCCGCGTCCGGCATGAAGGTCGCGCATCCGCATCATCCAAAAAGGGTCCGCTTGTGCCAACTGATCGTCTGCTGGGGACAGTTTTCGGGCTCGTAAGACTTGTCAATAGCCGACGTGGAGCGGTTTGCCCGCGATCGAGCGATCGCTCTTTTCGATCATAATAAGTCTGCGGTGACTGCCGTATACCCTACGTAAGCGGCCACAAGGACGAAGCCTTCGGGCCGAGAGAGCTTTCCGCCGGTAAACGCGAAGAGCATGACGATCACGGAAACAGCCAGGAGCACCAACAGGTCGAACTGAAGTATGCTGCCCGGAATTTGAGTCGGGGCGACGATTCCGGTCACTCCTCCGATGAAGAGCACGTTGTAGATGTTCGAGCCGAGAACGTTGCCCAGCGCTATCTCACCTTGACGTTTGATGGCGGCAATGGCGGATGTGACAAGTTCCGGCAGGGACGTGCCCACGGCCACGACCGTCAGGCCGATAACCTCGTCAGACACGCCAAGGCTCGCCGAGATCGCAATAGCTGCATCAACGAGCAAGCTGCCACCCGAGACAATAAGCGCTATTCCAGCGACGAAAAATACGGTGGCGAGCGCAATGGGTCCCCGAAGCTTGGTTTCCGGGATTAGCGCCGGGTCGATCTCTTCGAGGGCCATGGCCTTGTCGTAAATCGCACTATGAGCCGCGCCAGCCTTTTCCTGGCGGAAGGCGAGATAGACGTATGCGAACATGCCGACGACGAGGAGGATACCCGCGCCGCGGGTAAGCCCGATCGTGTATCCTGCGAGGATGAGCAGCAGAGCGCAGACAAGCCCTACTCCGCCGTCGCGCCAGAGGACCCCGCGGGGGACCGCAAAGGGAGAAAGCACAACCGCCAGACCAAGGATGAGAAGTATGTTGGCAATGTTCGAGCCCACTATGTTGCCGAGGGCAATACCCGGCGAGCCAGCCAAGGCAGCTTGGACGCTCGCCGCCAGTTCGGGCATGGAAGTGCCCATCCCGACGATCGTGAGACCGATGAGCATTGGCGAAAGACCAAAGTGTTCGGCAATCCGAACCGCGCCCCTCACCAGCAGCTCTCCCCCGGCGATCAGGAGAACCAGACCGACAGCAAGCACCACGTATGTCATGGCAGGAGGTCCAATGCTATGCGAAGACCGCCGAGCAGGGCTGCAATCGCAGTTGCTAAAGCGGCGCGAGCATTCAGAATACGAGCGCGATTGAGCGCGGTCACGAGGCGGTTCAGATCCGCATGGTTGAAATCTTCGAACTTGCTGACCCTGCGCTGCGGTTTCCCCGCAGCTTGCAGCCAGAACCAGGCTGACAGTACTGCCGCCACGACGATCGTCACGTCCAATGCGTAGATCGCTAGCTCCATCGGAACTCTCCCGAGAAACGGAGTTGCGCGTCGCTTAGAATATTTTTGAATTTCATCTCGAACCTCGTCCGATCAAATGATCTTGAAAAACCACTTGTTCCGACATCGCGATGCAAGGGAAGCTATCGCCAGAGGGGCCCGGTAACCCGTGTCAAATACGACATCCGCCAAGGTTTACAAGTGCTGCTTCGTCGCGCAGTTCCCATTACACGGAAAGTCCGGACGACGGCCTGTGACAACGCCTTCCAGATGGAAAACAAATGAACTTCGAAATTCCTTCAGCCCTTTACACATCCGATGTGTTCGCCTCGGTTTCCCTTATCCTCGTTCTGTTGGCCGCGAGGCTGATCGCGGGCCGCGCCCTGCGGCGGAGAGACAATCTCACGCAGCAGGTTGCGCGCCGCTGGACCGCGATTGTCCGGAACGTGCTCATCCTTGTATTGATGATCGGTCTCGTCATGATCTGGGCACCGCAGCTGCGAACTTTCGCCTTGTCGCTGACAGCGGTCGCAGTTGCGATCGTCGTGGCAACCAAGGAATTGATCCTATGCCTTTCCGGCGCTGCCCTTCGCACGTTTACGCGCGCGTTCTCGGTGGGAGACGTGATCGAGGTAGGCACGACGAAGGGTGAAGTTCTCGATCTCAACCTGCTGGCAACGCGGTTGAAGGAATTCGAAAGTACTGATGGATCGATCGTGCCGACTGGCCGGACGATTACTCTTCCTTACAGCTTGTTGTTCACTCTACCTGCGAAGGTCTTGCCTCGCGCAACAGGGACTATCGAGCATGCCTTCGACATGACCTTCGAGCCTGACGCCGATATCTTCGCCATGAGCAGGGAACTGCTAGATACCGCGGAAATGGCGCTGGCCAAGAACATTGCCGACACCACCATCGCGACTTCCTCAGAAGAACAGCGCGCTCGTTGCCGGATCAACTTCGGGACAAGTGAGATCGGCAAGTATCGTCTCGAGATCACTTTGATCGGTCCGCTGCCCGATCCACAAGGCGCCGAGAATATGGTTGCCTGTGCAATTGGCTCGCTGTTGCATTCGCGGCGAACAATTGCGGCGGAGGTATAGGTTTAATGAGTGCAACATCGCGGCGTGCCAGAAGGTAGCTTTCTAAGCTTCAACCATCGGAACCGGACTGTCTACAAACGGCTTAAATGCGGTCATGTAGTCAAAGTCCGTTCTGAGAATCGTGCGCGCACCTTCGTCAACGCTCCGCAGCCCTACCCTCATACGCCGCTTTCTTCAGTCCGCTTCACGAATAAGCCAGGCATTGCTTTGAGTTCGCGCAAGGTCAAGCAGGTTCCCCATGACCAGGTTCACGTCGATCAGATGCAGCCCCATGTCAGGGTTGATTTCGCCGTCGGTATAGATGTCGCCGGTAATATCGTCGGTCCGCGCGTCGTCCGGGTCGGCCTTTATACGGATCGTCAGATATTGGCCCCGTTCGTTCGATACGCACTCGCCAGTCAACAGGCCAGGGACGGAGGCGAAGGGTGTGTCGATCGTGCGCCCGTCGGTGGTCCATTCGGGGACCGGCCCGCCCATCAGCGCGGCGGTGGTCAGGTACGAATGCAAGAGCGCTTCGCCGCCTGCCGGGGCAGCCGGATTTACGCAGGCGATGGCCATGCCCGGGCGTGATGTAGCGGCATAGTCGTTGACGGGGCCGAGAGTGTTGCGGAAACTGCGATAGGCGACGATGCATCCGGTTTCGCCCATGTCGGTGCAGAGCGGCATGGTCTGGAAATCTCCGCCGACCACCTCGCCTTCGGGAACGAGCACGCTGGTACCGTTGAGGTAAGCGGCCACGATGAGGTTTTGAACTGGTTCGCCGTCGATTTCGGTCTTGATGAGTTGGGTTAGCATGCGCGAGCCCTGCGAGTGGCCGATCAGGATGACACCGCGGCCGTTGTTGTGATTGGCGAGATAGTAGTTCCATGCGTCGACGACGTCGCCATAAGCGGTGCGGAATGCCGGAACGATCTCAGCGCGCGGAATTTGGCCCGACGTACCGCGCAATGTGATCTGCCGGTATTTCGGCGCGTACATCTGGCAGACGTCGGCGAAGCGGGCAAGCTGCTGCTGTACGACGCGGGTCTCTTCAACCCCCGCGTTCCAGTCCGCAGCGGCCAATGCTCGTTGAATATGACTGGTTGATACCGGCACGGATAGCATCCGGCGGCAAGCCGAAGGATGTTTTTGGTGTAAATCCTAACGTCTTCAACATCGCTGCATAAAGAAGGGGCACGGTATTGCGCCGTGCCCCTAAACGCATCGTAGTATTCTTCATTAATAGGGTAGAGCTGCCCCATCGGAATAGGTTTAGTAGGGACGTTTTGGGGAGTTAGCGCATCGAAAAATGGTAGGAAACCGCGACCTCTGACCTTGTTCAACGCAATTATTCGTTTTGAACGAAAAAGAGCGAGAACCCTGCTAATTAGGATTAATCCGGTTGCGGCGGTTGCGCAAACTGTGGATGGTGATTGGCTAACACCACTAAAACCGCACCTGCGCCGATACTGCGGCTGTAACCGAATCGATGTCAGCGAAATGTGCAGTTGCATGTTGGCCCGGCCTTATCTCGTGCACGCCGGTGATTGCACCGCTCGATACCCACCAGCCCGACTGCAGTTCGATGCCGCGCCCGACAAGATTGCGAAGCAGGAAACAAACCGCGCCGAACGGGCCGTCCAGCATCGTCGCCGTAGTCGCTTCTCCGATGGTCCGGCCATCGATATCGAGCGAAACATCTATATCATCGAGGCCGTCCCACTTCTCGGGCGGGACGCATCGCCCAAGCAGAATTCCCGCATTGTTTCCATGGTCCGATACAGTGACGCATGGTCCGTCGGAATTGATGTTGGCATAAGGCGACGACGCAATCTCAACGCCGATACGAACTTCGTCGACCCACGCCATCGCTTCGACCGGAGATGTTGGCAGCGGCTCGTCGAGCACTTTCAGACGAAGCATGAATTCCGCTTCGACGGCGGCGAACCCGCTCTCGAAAATCTGAAAGTCGATCTGCCCATCGCTTTCATATCGAATGGAGTCGGAAAAAATGGGGCCGACCAATCTATCGGCGCCGAGGCTTTTGCTTTGCGGCGGATTTATCTTCCCGACTTTCCAACCGCCGACCTCTTTCTCCCACAGATCGAGAGCGCAATCTTGAATTTCGTAAGCTGCAGAAAGCGTGGTCGGTCGCTCCCCCGGATACGACGCGATGCAACCGCCATTCTTGCGAGCTTCTACGAAAGCGCCTGCAATCGTTTTCGCGCCATTCATCGGATTATTCCCCTGCCCTTCCATTATTCGAACAGTGTTTGACGCATTTGGACACCGGTGTCAAAAGGTAATGCCCGAAGGGAAAGTGGGTGATTGGGAGGTCTTCGCAATCGGTACACAGTGTTCTATCGACCCCTGAGCCAACAGCGTAATTGGATGAACATGCCCGAAGCCAACCACAAACCGACGATCAACGATGTCGCACGCGTCGCGGGTGTTTCGAAGAAGACCGTCAGCAGGGTCATCAATCGATCCCCGCTACTCAAACCGGAAACTCGCACGAAGGTCGAGGATGTCATCGCCTCGCTGGGCTACCGACCCAATATGCAGGCGCGCGCCCTCGCCATGGGCAGAAACTTTCTGCTCGGACTTCTTCACGACAATCCGAATGCGCAGACGGTGCTGAACTTCCAGTTCGGAGTTCTCGATGCGATCCGCGACACGGAATTTGCCCTCGTCGTCCGCCCGGTCGATCGACGTTCTCCGCGCATGCTCGATGACATACGATCGTTTCTCGAAGTGCAGCGTCTTTACGGCGTGCTGATCCTTCCGCCGATTTCCGAAAACGACGACCTGGCGAATCTGTGCCGCGAGATGGGCTGCGGCTACGTCCGCATGGGTTCGGCGCAACTCGATGATGACGAACATCTGGTTCAGTCGAACGATCGCGAATGTGTCGAGAATGTCATCGATCATCTCGTCGAGCAGGGGCATCGCCGCATTGCGATAATCCAGGGTCCTGAAGGATTCCGTTCCGCACAAGAAAGGTGGGAAGGTTTCTCGGCCGCGATGCACAGGCATGGCCTCGACGTTCCCGCGGACGCAATCGCCCGAGGCAACTATCGCTTCGATTCAGGTATCGCCGCTGCCGAAAAGCTGCTGGAGGGAAGTTTCCGTCCTACGGCTATCTTCGCCAGCAATGACGAAATGGCCGCCGGCGCATTCCACATGGCGCGATCGCGCGGTATCGATGTGCCAAGCGAACTGTCGATTGTCGGGTTCGACGACTCTCCCATCGCCGCTCACATCTGGCCTCCCATGACGACGGTCGGGTGGCCCATTCGGGAAATGGCAAAGGCTGCCGCGCTCAAACTGATTGACCCGTCCGAGGCCGAAGCGAAGCAGTCCATCTTTCCCGCGCGGTTGGTACGTCGCAGTTCGGTGGCTCCGCCCCAGCGCGATTGAGCTACGGTTGCAATTCGAGGCGATTGCGTGAATAACGCCGATGACACCGGTTTCCGCGAAACACGAATCGCGTGGTTGCAAGCCAGACCGTTCGCTGACCGGACAAAGACATAGCAAGGAGCTTTCCATGAAAATCGCCCTCATCAACGAGAATAGCCAAGCAGCAAAGAACGGCATCATTCACGATGCGCTGACCACGGTCGTCGAGCCTCTGGGTCACGAAGTTCACAATTATGGCATGTATACTGCCGAGGACGAGGCACAGGTGACCTATCCGATGGTAGGGCTGCTGACGGGCATTCTGTTGAATTCGGGTGCTGCCGACTTCGTGGTGACCGGCTGCGGTACCGGTACCGGTTCGATGCTGGCCGCAAATGCGATGCCGGGCGTATTCTGCGGGCTCGTGATCGATCCCACCGATGCCTTTCTTTTCGCGCAGATCAACGACGGGAACGCGATCGCGATGCCATATGCGAAAGGATTCGGCTGGGCTGCGGAACTGAACTTGCAGGACTGCTATCGCAAATTGTTCGAAGGCACGCCGGGCGAAGGCTATCCCAAGGAGCGTGCGCAGATCATGGCGAAGAACCGCGGCGTTCTCTCGGATCTGAAGTCAAAAACATGCCATGACATGCTGACGGTGCTCAAGAACGTCGATCAGGATCTGCTGAAGAGTGCGATCGCCGGCGAGAAATTTAAGGACCTGTTCTACGAGAACTCGAAGGACGAGGAAATCAGCGACTATCTTCGCACCCTTTGATCGTTATCGGGAAGGCAGCATATGTCCGAAGGAACTTTCGATCTGACCGGCCGGGTTGCCATGGTGACCGGGGCTAATACCGGAATTGGGCAGGGTATCACGGTTGCACTAGCGAATGCTGGTGCCGACGTAGCTCTGGTTGCGCGGCGTGATCCATCCGAAACGCGCGAAATGGTCGAGAAGGCGGGGCGTCGTGCGCATGTGGTCATGGCCGACCTGTCCTCCATCGAACCTTGCGCGCGGGTCGTGGAGGAAACGGTCGAGGCTCTCGGCAGCCTCGACATTCTCGTGAACAACGCCGGCATCATTCGTCGCGAGGATGCGCTCGACTTCTCCGAAAAGGACTGGGATGCGGTGATGGACGTGAACCTCAAGGTTCTGTTCTTCCTCAGCCAGGCCGCTGCCCGGCATATGACCGGCTGGGCGAGCCAGGGGGGGCGTCGTGGAAAGATCATCAACATCGCTTCCATGCTGACTTTCCAGGGAGGAATTCGGGTTCCAAGCTATACCGCTTCGAAGAGCGGAGTCGGCGGGTTGACGAAGCTGATGGCGAATGAATGGGCACCCAAGGGCATCAATGTGAACGCTATTGCGCCCGGTTATATCGCCACCAACAATACGGCAGCGTTGCAGGCTGACGAAACGCGCAACCGGCAGATAATGGAGCGTATTCCCGAAGGGCGCTGGGGCGACCCGGCCGATATCGGTGGGGCAGCAGTCTTTCTTGCCAGCCGCGCCGCCGATTACGTGCAGGGCCATATCCTCGCCGTCGATGGCGGGTGGCTGGCACGATGAGCGTTCCGGCGGGGACGGGGCCCGTCGTCTGTTTTGGTGAAATGCTCTTACGGATGTCGCCTTGTGCCGGCACACCATTGTCGCGTGCCGACGCACTCGATCTCGTCGTCGGCGGAGCGGAGGCGAATGTCGCGATTGCCTTGGCCGGTTTGGGCGTTCCGACCCGTATGCTGAGCGTCGTTCCGGACAATCCTCTTGGACATCGCGCTTTGGCGGCTCTGGGAGAGGCCGGTGTGGATCGCGTCGCCGTCACGACGAAAACTGGCCGCATGGGGGTGTATTTTTTTGAACCGCCGACCGGTCCAATCGCTGGCAGGGTGACGTATGACCGCGCCGACAGCGCGTTCGTTCGAAGCTTGCCGCAGGAACTGAAATTCTCGCAGGCCTTGGAAAATGCCTCCTTGCTTCACTTATCGGGCATCACGCCCGCTCTCGGCAAAGCCGGCGTGGCTCTTGCCGATGCGGCTGTCGCTGCTGCGAAAGAAGCAGGAATACCGATCTGCTTCGACGGGAATTACCGGGCCAATCTGTGGGACGCGTGGGATTGCGAACCGCGTGCGATCCTGACCGAACTGGTGCAAGAGGCAACCATTCTGATCGGCAATCACCGCGACATATCTCTTCTGCTCGGCAAAACATTTTCAGGCGAAGGCTCTGAGCGCCGCCGCGAAGCTGCAGAGGCGGCATTCGACCGGTTTCGATCCTTGCAACTGATTGCCTCCACTGCGCGCCGTGTCGAAAGCGGTACCGTCAACGGCTTGGCCGCACGGGTCGATCTCAGGGAATCCGCCTGGCAAACTGACGAAGTCCGGATCGATCCGATCGTCGATCGCATCGGAACTGGAGACGCTTTCGCCGCTGGCGTCTTGCTCCGCTGGTTGGAAGGCGGCTCGGCTCAGGACATGGCGGAGACCGGATTGGCCTTGGCAGTCATGAAGCATGGAATACCGGGAGATTCGATTGCCGTGACGCGAAATGACCTCGATCAGTTCGACTTCGGGGGGAGCGATGTCCGCCGGTAACGGAGTAACGCGCCGAGGCATGATCGCCGGCGGACTGACCGGGTCCATGCTGCTGGCGGCACCCGCTTTTGGCGCGCCTCGCGATCCTCGGGTACTGACCTACCAAGGTTTCATCGATCGCGGGACGCCGGCTTTTCTGGGCATTCGATATGCCCGAGCGAAGCGATTTGCCCTTCCGGAGCGCGAACCGGTCCCCATGACTACGACCGATGCAACGTCGTTCGGTCCGCTGGCTCCGCAGCGTGGCCAGCCGGTAAGCGCCGTCAGTGAGGACTGTCACTTTCTCAACATCTGGCTGCCCGACCCCCGTCCGGGCGCAAAAAAGCCGGTTATGGTCTATTTTCACGGCGGGGCATACAATGGTGGTTCGGTGACCGACCCCGTGACGCAAGGGCCATACCTTGCAGCCCAAGGCGATGTCGTGGTTGTGACCGTCAACCACCGCCTCAACGTCCTCGGATACGGCTGGCTGCAACCGTTCGGCGAACAATTCAGACACACCGGCAACCTGGGGCAACTCGATCTAATCGTAGCCCTGGAATGGGTGCGCGATCATATTGCCGCGTTCGGAGGCGATCCGAACCGCGTGATGGTCTTCGGTCAGTCGGGGGGCGGTGCGAAAATCGCCACGCTCATGGGGATGCCCGAGGCTGACGGACTTTTCCATTCTGCCGCGACGATGAGCGGTCAGCAGGTAACCGCACAGGGTCCGGGCAATGCATGGAAACGGATGCAGGCTTTCATGGCTCAAACGGGCGCGAAAGATGCCGAAGCGTTGGAGTCCATGCCGCTCGAGGAAATGGTCGAGGGGCTTTCGGCAATCGATCCGGTTCTTGGTGGAAGCCTTTATTTCGGGCCTGTGCTGGACATGGTCCATCTCCATCGTCATCCGTTTTGGCCGAACGCTGCCCCGCAATCGCTTCATATCCCGATGATCCTCGGGAATACGACCGACGAGACGCGTGCGTTCATCTCGCCTGACGGACCGGTCGTGACAGGTTTGGACTGGTCGAACATCGCCGAGCGTCTCGGCCCTCAAATCAAGATCGATCTAAGACCCGATTGGGTCGTTAAGCAGTATCGCGAACATTTTCCTGACTGGAGCGCTGAAGAAATTTTCTATGCGGCGAGCACGGATGGACGCAGCTGGCCTGGCCAGTTCATCGAAGCCGACGAACGCGCACGGGCAGGTGCAGGCGATACCTGGGTTTATCAACTGGACCGAGAATCTCCGATCGATCCGCAACGCGGTGCAGCACATACCGATGACCTTCCCTATGTTTTCGGAACGCTCGGCGCAGAAGGAAGCTTTTCGGGGACCGGAAAGCGCGCACGCGAAATTTCGGCAGCCATGATCCGGGCATTTTCCGGATTGGCGCGCGGCGGTAGGCCGGGTCTGTCAAATTGGCTGCCGTACCGACTACCGGAGCGTCAAACTCTGATGATCGAAGAGGACCGCTTCGCGATGGCAAGCGATCCGCGCGGTTGGCAGCGCGAGATGTGGTCAACCGCGCCTTATATCCAACCGGGAATTTGATGATGAAAAGACTGTATCTCGCCTCCTTTGCCGCATTGGCCGCGATGTCGGCAACACCGCTACAGGCGCAGTCCGGACCGCCATCTTCCGTAATTGCGACCGAGACCAGCACGGTCGAAGGCATCAACAAAATCATCATGGTCGGCGATTCCACGACAGCGACCGGGAATGGTTGGGGGTCGATGTTTTGCGCCCATCACACCACGCATCCGACCGCTTGCCTCAATCTTGCCCGGAATGGACGCAGTAGCGGATCGTACCGTGCGGAGGGGTTGTGGGACGTGGCACTCGCCGAGATGCGGGTGGAAGGTTACAATCGGACTTTCGTCTTCATCGGCTTCGGTCACAACGATCAACCCGGCAAGCCGGGTCGCTCGACCGATCTTGAGACCGAGTTCCCGGCGAACATGCAACGCTATGTTGCGGAAGCGAGAGAGGCAGGGGCTGTTCCGATACTTTTCACCCCGCTTACGCGCCGGTTGTTCGATGAGGGGGAGGTCGCGCGCGATCTCGATCCTTGGGCTGAGGCTATACGAAAGATCGGCCGCGAAACCGGGACGCCGGTGATAGACCTGAACGAAAACAGCCGCGAAATCGTTCAGGCGCTCGGTCCGTCGGTGCAGAATTTGATGGCGGAACGACCCCCGAGCGCAGAGGTAGCGGCAGCTGCGGCGATCGACGGTGAGACGTTGCCTTCCGAAACTGGCCAGGCTCCCCTCGTGCGTTCTCCCGAAGGACTGCGCGTCGCACGGATGAATTCCCGTTTCGACTACACCCATTTGGGCGAATATGGCGGTAAGCTGTTCGCTGCGGTCGTTGCGGGTGAAGTAGTACGGCAAGTGCCGGAAATACGTAAACTTATTCGGCCCTAGAACACTTAATCGACCGGATAAGCGATGATGATGGAGAGCGGCTCGTTGCCGGTCTGCCGAATGCCGACCACGGCGCCGTCGTAGAGGTAGGCTGCCATGCCGGGTGTAAGTTCAGCTTCGACGCCATCGGAAATGACTACTCCGCGCCCCGAGGTCACGTAGTAGACTTCGTCGTGAGAGATGGGATGTTCTCCTACCGCCGCGCCCGGATCGAGAACGCGGCGGCGGAATTCCATGCGGCGAGGTTGGGGTGCCGCGTCACTTATGCGGTACGCAGTCGACATTCCGATCGCCCCATGGGGCGGGGCTTCGCGCACCATTACATCGGTTTCTCTGACCACGACCATCGGCGGCACGGCGGTCGGCTCTGCTTCAGGTACGGAAGCACAGCCTAACAAGCCGAAAACCGTCAGACAGACGGCAGATCTCATTGCTGCATCCCGCGGCTTTCCCGGTCGCGCGGGGAGAGATGTTCCTGCGCACCCTCTTTTTGCCCCGGATACATGCCAGAACGCGGTGTCATCGTCGTCAAATCCCAATCCTGTTCGCGAAAGGGCGCCTGCGTCATCTCGAACAAGGGGTAACCACCGACTTCGCTCTCGGCATCGATAATCTCGCCTCGGCCTTCCGCGATGAAGAACAGAACGCGTATCTCCATGGCGCTGCGATCCCACGGTCTGGCGCCCGATGTTGCCAGGAGTGTGGTCTCGACGTCTTGGGCGGGCATGATGTCGAAGCCGGAGAGGTCATGCAGCGGTTCCTGTCGCTCGATGATGTCCGCTTCGGTCACGCCGTATCTGCCGAACATCGGCAGATCGTTGCCATGCCGGTCGACCGCGATGTTGTCCCTGCCGTAATACAGCAGATCGCCCACGCCGCCGATCATGAGGAACGGAAGATTGTCGTCGGTACTGTTGCCGCCCCGCATGACGTTGCCGACAGCAGTCAGTTCCCCGTCGACCGGTTCGTGCCCCGCCCATTCGAGATCCATGAGATTGTAGTGAACTGCACGTAACTGCGGGTCGTAGATCAGGTTGTTGACCATGACAGCTGAAACACCGCCCTTCAGGAGCGGCGATCTTTCGACATGATGTGCCCAGATGTTGCGTTCGAAAACGATACCCGTGGCGTTATCGTGAATGAGAGAGCCTTTGGAATGCTCGCCCTTCGGATGAGTCGAATCGGCAAGGCCCTCTGCTGCGAGGTTTGAACGGAAGACGACATTGCGGCTCGTACCCTCGCGCCAGTCCTCCACCGTCTCGCCGGTGAACCGCGGCCCCGAGGCGGACATGTTTTCGTCGATGGCCCAGAAAAAGCTATTGTTTTCGATAAGCAGATTGTGCGCCGACCGGGTTGCAAAGGCGTCCGCTTCCCAACCGTGAAATTTCGGGAGACCGTCGCTTCCGACGACTACGCGAAGGTGCTGAATGATGACGTCGTTGGCATTCACGTCGATCCCGCCGCGCATCAAAGTAATACCGGGGGACGGAGCCGTCTGGCCTGCAATCGTGAGATCCGGTTCGGTTACCGTAAGCGAGGACAATTCAAGATCGATCGTGCCGCCCACCTCGAAAACGACGATCCTCGGTCCCTTTGCCGCGATCGCCTCGGCGAGGCTGCCCGGGCCATCCTTGTCCAAGGTCGTAACGCGAATAATTCTGCCGCCCGCGCCGCCATCCGTCGGATCGTTCGACTGCGCGACCACAGGGGTTGCGAACAATCCGAGGCATAACGCCAAGAGACAATTTGCCAGTAACTTCATTGTATTTTCCTCTCCACAGATTGGCATCTTGACAGCAAGCCGGGTATGGAGCAAGAAGAATTGACACCGGTTACCTAAAGCCGGGTTCGGGGAATTGAGGTGCTTGGGAGGGGGCGCGGCATAAGCCGCCCAATTTTTCTCTTCCAAAAAGACACCGGTGCCATTGGAGGAGGATACTATGAAGTTTTTGGTTTCCAAGCGAAGCGCCAAGGCGATATTGCTAGCTGGCAGCGCGCTCGCGTTTTCGAGCCCTGTCTTTGCGCAAGATGCCGGTACGCTCGACGACGACGAGGTCAGCGATGCTGCGTCGCAGTCATCGGCCGAAATTACGGAAGACGACAATGTCATCGTGGTTTCGGGCTTTCGGGAATCGCTGAACGCTGCAATTTCGGCGAAGCGCGAGGCGGTCGGCCAGGTAGACGTCATCGTGGCCGAAGACATCGCCAAGTTCCCCGATACAAACCTTGCCGAATCGCTTCAACGGATCCCCGGCGTCGCAATCGAACGCGATGCCGGCGAAGGCCGTCAGATCACCGTTCGCGGGCTGGGCGCGCAATTTACCCGGGTTCGTGTCAACGGAATGGAGACGATCGCAACTTCGGTCGACGGCGCATCGTTCAATCGTGACCGCGCTTTCGATTTCAACATTTTCGCTTCCGAGCTTTTCAACTCGATTGTCGTCAACAAGACGGCTTCCGCCTCTCTTGACGAAGGTTCGTTGGGTGCCGTCATCGATCTGAATACCGGCAATCCGTTGGCTTATGGTGCCGGACTCAAGTTCGTAGGTTCGGCTCAGGCGCGATACAACGACCTGAACGACGATTTGTCGCCGCGTCTCGCGGGCCTGTTGGCATGGAATAACGCCGACGAGACCTTCGGAGTTTCCGCTTCGGCCGCCTGGACGAAGTATGAAACGCCTGAACTGGGCAACAATACGGTTCGTTGGACCGATGGTTCAATTACGCAAAGGCCGGATGGTTCGTATTCATTCACCAACATTTTTAGAACCGTCGATGGTGTGAATTGCCGCGCAAATCCAACCGACGCTGGTTGCAATGAAGTGGCGGATGCATTCCATCCGCGCATTCCGCGCTACGGTCTCGTCAATCACGATCGCGAGCGTCTGGGCGCCACCGGTGCCATCGAGTTCCGCCCGAGTGACAGCACGGACATCGAAATCAACGCACTCTACTCAAATTTCAAGGAAGATCGTGACGAGTACTGGGGTGAAGTGCTGATCCGTTCCAACGAAAGCAGCATCGACCTAACCAACTATACGATCGATGGGGACAACAACGTCATTTCGGGCGATTTGACTAACGCCTGGATCCGCAACGAGCGTTATCATCGCGAATCCGAAACCGACTTCTATCAGGTATCGGGACAGCTCGAGCAGCGCTTCGGCGACCAGTTCGCTGCCACTTTGTTCGGCGGGTTCTCGAAGTCGGATGCGCAGATACCCGTCGAAACCACTATAATCTTCGATGATCGCGACGGGGTTTACAGCTACGACTATTCCGACATGCGCTTCCCGCTGCTGGTATTCGGCACTGATGTGACCAACCCGGCCAACTTTCAACTGGCCGAGTTCCGCGACCGCCCGAGTTCCGTTGAGAACAAGTTCAAGACCGTATCTCTTGATCTTGAATGGGAGCCGGTCTCCGGTCTGACGTTGTCGGCAGGGCCGTTTTATCGGCAATTCGACTACTTCACGACCGGTGCTCGTCGCGACAGCGTCTATTGCTCGGCCTTCTCCTGCGCAGCAGGGACTTATGGCGCTCCTGTGACGCAGGATCTGGCCGAGTTGTTCCAACTTGGCGAGGCAGGCCAGCCGGCTGGCAACACCAATTCGTGGATCGTACCCGATCTCGATGCGGCCGTCGCATTTCTCGACCTCTACAACCGGCCTGCCGTCCTTCAACAGGGCGATGAACGATCGGTCCAGGAGAAAACCAAGGGCGCGTATTTCCAGACGGATTTCGAAATTGACGAAGGGCTCCGGATCACGGGTAACTTCGGTGTGCGTTACGCTCACACGGATCAGTCTTCCCAAGGTTTCAACAACGGTCAGTTCGTAACCGTCGAACGGACCTATGACGACTTCCTTCCAGCAGTGAACATCAATGTCTTTCCGACTGACAACTTCATTCTGCGAGGCGCGGTTGCACAGGTCATAACCCGTCCTTCGCTCGGTTCGCTCACGCCGGGCGGTTCGGTCGACCAGTTCAACTTCCGGATTTCAACCGGCAACCCGTTCATCGACCCCTATCGGGCGTGGAACTATGATGTTTCCGCGGAATGGTATTTCGCGCCCGGCGCGATCCTGTCCCTCGCCGGTTTCGTGAAGGACATCGAAAGCTTCCCGGTCGGCAACTCCCTGCAGGTTACCTACGCCCAAAGCGGCCTTCCAACCTCGCTACTTACTTCCGGGACACCAGCATATGATGCTGTCGTAAATGGCACCAATCCAACCCGCGAATTCGAGTTCCGTACGACCACGAATGGCGAAGGTGCAATCATCAAGGGGCTGGAACTCGGCATGCACCTTCCCTTTTCGGTATTCTCAGATGGGGCCTTTTCCGATTTCGGCGTTCTGGGTAACGTCACCTACGTCGACAGTAATCAGGACGTCGAATTCCAGGGTGAAATATTCGAGACCACGTTCCCCGGCGTGTCCAAATACTCCGCCAACGGAACGGCTTATTACGACAATGGTCGCCTGTCGGTTCGTGTCTCCGGCGCTTATCGTAGCGACTACAACACCGGAAACAGCGGAAACGGCAATTTCCTCGAAGGTTTCGATTCCTCTTTCAATCTTGATGCGGCGGTCCGCTACAAGATTACCGATACCCTCGAACTCACGCTCGACGGCAATAATCTGACCGACGATTATCGCTATCGCTGGACCGACGATGTGGCTCGCCGCAACTACGAGAACAACCACTTCGGGCGCATCATCATGGCTGGCGTTCGCTTTGAATACTAAGGTAAGGTTGTAAAATGAAGGGCCCGCGCATGAGAAGTGATCGCCGATCGCTCCTGTGCGCGGGCCTTGCTTTTCCCGCGCTTCTGTCGGGGAAACTGGCGGCCCAGACAGCGCCGCCTTCAGCCAGCGAACCATTCGCAGGCGCGTTTGCTGATCCATCGGCAACGATCGACCTGTGGCCGTCCGGCGCACCGGGCATGCCAAGTGCGCTGCCGGTCGAAGAGACGACAGAACGATCGCAAGCTTCCGGCATTTCGGACCGCGCCGTCCTTGGCATTACCGTGCCGCGGCTCATGGTTTTCCGACCCGACCGGGCGAACGGGGCAGCGGTACTGCTGATGCCGGGCGGCGGATACAATCATGTCGTGGTCGACAAGGAAGGCTACGAGATGGGCCGCTGGCTTGCGGCGCGCGGCATTACCGCTTTCGTCCTCTTCTACCGCCTTCCTTACGACGGTTGGGCTGCCGGACCGGATGTCGCTCTTTCCGATGCACAGCGGGCGATGCGCGTGATTCGGCACCGCGCAGGTAGCTTCAGCATCGATCCGGAGAAGATCGCGGCGATGGGGTTTTCCGCCGGCGGCCATTTATGCGCCGATCTCGCCACGCGTTTCGCCGTGTCGACCTATCGACCGATAGACGAGGCGGATGGTCTTTCGGCTCGTCCCCTATGCGCTGCACCGATCTACCCGGTCATCAGCATGGATCCGGCGGTCGCTCATGCCGGTTCGCGCACGCGCTTGCTCGGTGACGTGCCATCGCGGGAACAGGAACTCGCCCATTCACCAGATAGAAACGTCCCGAGAGACGCTCCGCCGGTGTTTCTGCTCCACGCGGAGGACGACGATGTCGTTCCGGTCGAAAATGCGCTGCTCTTTCGGGCAGCCCTCAAGGCGCAGGGTATTCCGGTCGAGACCCATCTGTTCGAAACCGGCGGCCACGGGTTCGGCCTGCGTAGGGCCGTAGGCAAACCGGTCGAAGTTTGGCCTGAGTTATGGCTCGGCTGGGCGCGCAGCAGGGGATTTGTATGACCATGCGTCGCCGGGAAATACTGACGGGAGCGGGGGCGTTGGGTCTGACATCCTGCGCTGCTCCGATGACGGTAAGTTCCGTCGGAGAACGTGTCGAACCGTCGCAGGCGAGGACCTATCGCAGGGGGTTCGACAATCAGCGTATTCCCGATCAGGGCGACGGAACATTTCTCAATCCGATAGTCTCGGGCGATCGGCCCGACCCTGCCATCCTGAAGGATGGCGAAGACTATTTCATGACCTTCTCTACGTTCGATGCTTACCCGGGTCTCACGATCTGGCATTCGCGCGATCTGGTGAACTGGCAACCGCTCGACGCTGCCTTGACGAAGAACATCGGAGCGGTCTGGGCGCCGAGCCTGCACAAGGACAAGGGTCGTTATCTCCTCTACATACCGGTGAAGGCACAGCCCAATGACATCTTCGTCGCGTGGGCGGACGACATTCGTGGGCCGTGGAGCGAGCCGATCTCGCTCGGTTTGCCAAACCACATCGACCCGTGCCATGCGGTGGCGGAGGACGGCAGCAGGTGGCTGTTCCTGTCAGGCGGTGATCGCGTGCGGCTTTCCGACGACAATCTGTCGCTCGCCGGCGATGTCGAGCACGTTTACGACCCGTGGCGCTATCCTTCGGACTGGATCGTCGAAGGCTTTTCGCCCGAAGGTCCGAAGATACACCGGGTGAACGACTGGTACTACATGATCACGGCTGTCGGCGGGACAGCTGGACCGCCTACCGGACACATGGTGATCGCGGCTCGGTCGAAGTCGCTTCATGGTCCATGGGAACATCACCCCGACAATCCTCTGGTGCGTACGACGAGCATCGACGAAGCCTGGTGGTCGCGGGGACATGCCTCGCTGGTTCAGGCACCAGACGACAGCTGGTGGTCGTTCTATCACGGCTATGAAAACGGATATTGGACGCTGGGGCGCCAGTGCCTTCTGGATCCGGTCGAATTCACTGCCGATGGCTGGTTCCACATGACGGGCGGCGACCTGTCGCGGCCCATCCGCAAGCCCGCGGGGGGTGCCCCAGTCCCGCACGGAATGGCGTTGACCGACGATTTCACTGCCCCGCTGGAGCTCGGTAGCAAGTGGGCTTTCTTCAAGCCGGCAGACGACGAAGCCGATCGTGTTCGTAGCGGCGGGGGCGTCCTTGAATTTGCAGGAAAGGGAGATGCCCCGTCGAGCGGCTCGCCGCTCTTGCTGACGGCGGGTGATCGCTCCTACCGGTTCGAATGCGACATCGAGATCGCGCCGGGCGGGCGGGCGGGGCTGATCCTGTTCTACGACGACAAGCTATATTGCGGGCTAGGCTTTGACGAGGATCGCTTCGTTACGCATCAGTACGGCAGGGAACGCGCACGTCCGGCTAATCCGCATGGCGGCAGGATGCGCATGCGGGTAACGAACAGGCGCCATATCGTCGTCTACGATACGAGCGGGGACGGAGGGCGTAGCTGGACACGGTTCGACCGCGGAATGGAGGTCTCGGGCTATCATCACAATGTGCGCGGGGATTTCCTCATGTTACGACCCGGGCTGTATGCTGCCGGTCCGGGATCGGCGAAGTTTCGCAACTTCACCTATATGGCTCTCGATGACTAGAATGAGGGCTGAAGCCGAATGCACTCCATGAAGACGAAGTCTTTGCTGTCCCGGCGGGCGTTTCTTTCCGCGAGTGCGGCGCTCGGAGCTGCGAGCCTGTTGCCGGGTTGCGAGCCCGTCATGTCGGGCTTGCTGACGGGGGCGGACGCGCATCCGGGCGACTATCCCACCGTTCGCGCCGTGGAATTCATGGGCGAATATCTGGCGCAGCAGACCGGAGGCAGGCTCGGCATAAAGGTCTTCGCCGGGGGACAACTGGGAAGCGAAACCGACACGCTCGAGATAACGAGTTTCGGCGGCATCGACTTCAACCGGGTCAATTTCGCTCCGCTCAACTCGGTCGAGCCGATGACGATCCCGTTTTCGTTGCCATTCGTATTCGATTCGGTCGGTCACATGCGGCGCGTCGTCGACAGCGAAGTGGGCGACGAAGTGCTCGCGGCCATGGAGCCGCACGACCTCATAGGTCTCGCGATTTACGATTCCGGCGCGCGCAACTTCTACAACGCCCAGCGAGCAATCAGGACGCCGGCCGACATGGAAGGGCTGAAGATCAGGGTTCCCGCGTCGGACCTCTATATCGCGATGGTCAATGCTCTCGGCGCCAACGCGGTACCGATCCCCTTCGGCGAGATTTACCAGTCGCTCGCTCAGGGCGTCATCGACGGTGCAGAAAACAATTGGCCGACCTTCGTCGGAGAGCGGCATTACGAGGTGGCAGACTATCTGAGCCTGACCGAACATCTGCTAACGCCGGAAATGCTCGTAATGAGCAAATCGAGTTATGAAGGACTGTCGCCGGAAGATCGCCTGCTGGTCCGGGAGGCGGCGAAGGCATCGGTCGTCGAGATGCGACGCCTGTGGGACCAGCGCGTTGCGGAAGCGCGGCAAGCTGTCGCTTCCTCCAGCGTGTTGGTGAACGAAGTCGACAAGACCCCATTTGCTGCACTCATGCGACCGGTCTGGGATCAGTTCATCGAGACGCCCGCTCAACAATCGATAGTGCGAAGGATACTCGCAATGGGAGAAAGCGCCTGATGGCCGCGAAAATTTCCCGCTGGCTGATCGCATTTGGCTCGCTCGGCCTGCTTGCCATGACGGTCATCATCGGATGGCAGGTCTTTGGCCGGTTCGTGCTTAATTCGAGCCCGTCATGGACCGAGCAGGCATCACTCATACTGATGATCTGGTACGTGATGTTCGCAGCCGCGGCCGGCGTTTACGAAGGCTTTCACATCAGGATTGCGCTGATCGAAGAAAAGTTCGGCGAACGCGCCCGACCACTGCTCCGTCTTGTGGCCGTCATAGTAGCGTTGGTGGGACTGGTATTGCTCGTTTACGGGGCGCAGCTGTGCTGGGCAGTGCGGGGCAATGTCGTTCCTTCGCTCGGCGTCAGTCGCTCCATCGCTTACATACCCCTGCCGATTTCCGGTCTTCTCATGGCAATCTTTGCCCTTCCGCAGATATCGACCGGGCGTCCGCCCCAAGCCTCTCACGAAGATACGAGGACAACCTGATGGAACTGTTGGTCCTCTTTGGAGTGCTCTTCCTGCTGCTGGTCATCGGTGTACCGGTCGCTTTTTCCCTGCTCGCCGCATCGCTTGCCTGTTTCGCGACCATGGGCATTCCACCGATCGTGGCGGTACAGCGCGTGGCCGCCGGCATCAGCGTTTTCACGCTCATGGCAATCCCGTTCTTCATCTTCGCGGGCGACCTCATGTACCGGGCGGGGATCGCCGACCGGCTCGTTCGAGTCGCGGACGCCGCAATCGGCAGGGTGACCGGCGGACTGGGAATCGTGAATGTGGGGGCTTCGATGATGTTCGGAGCGGTTTCCGGTTCTGCCATCGCCAGCGCCTCTGCGATCGGGTCGAGCATGGTTCCGCTCATGAAGGACAAGGGCTATCCGGGCGATTATGCGGTGAATGTGACGGTCACTGCGGCCATCGTCGGGTTGCTCATCCCTCCCTCGCACAACATGATCATCTATTCGGCGGCATCTGGGATCGGAGTATCCATCGGCGACCTTTTCCTTGCAGGCGTCATTCCGGGTTTGCTGACTGGCCTGATGCTGATGCTCGTCGCCTGGCTGGTCGCAAAGAAGCGCGGTTTGCCGACGGGCTATTTCCCGGGCTGGCGCGAATTCATCCGCGCAGCCGCGTTCGCGATCCCCGGATTGATGACCGCCGTCATCATCATGGGCGGCATTCTCAGCGGCTTTTTCACACCGACGGAAAGTTCGGCCGTCGCCGTCATCTATACGATGCTCGTAGGAACTCTCGTTTATCGCAGCCTCGGATGGAAAGGCACCTGGGAGGCGGCGGCAAAGTCGGTGCGCACGGCCTCGATGGTGCTGTTCATCATCGCGGCAGCCACCGCGTTCGGGTTTGCGCTGGCTCTGCTGGAAGTCCCGGCGGCGCTGGCAGCCCTGATCGGCATCATCACCGACAATCCCATTCTCACCCTGCTGATCATAAACCTGATGTTGCTGGCGCTCGGCACCTTTATGGACATGGCGCCGCTAATCGTAATTACCACGCCCATCTTTCTTCCGGTTGCGATGGGAGTGGGGGTAGATCCGGTGCATTTCGGCATCATCATGATGCTCAATCTCGGCATCGGTTTGGTCACGCCGCCAGTCGGTTCGGTCCTGTTCGTGGGGTCCGCCGTCGGGAAGATACCCGTCACCACGCTCGTTCGGACGATCTGGCCGTTTTACCTGACATTGCTGGCCGCACTGCTGTTGACGACCTACGTCCCGGCGCTGTCCTTGTGGCTGCCGACAATGTGGTCGTAACAGCTAAAGCGTGACGCCGCGTTTCCAGATGGAGATGACCCGCTGCCCCGATCGTTCAGCGGTCGTCTGCTGCCCGCTCGCCACGTCGAGTAGATAGCGCGAGAAATCGTCCACTGTGCTGTTGTCGCTTTCGTTCAGGACGCGACTGGCATCGAAATCGATCCAGCTCGTTTTTTCTCGTGCGAGGCGTGAATTGGACGCGACCTTGACGGTGGGCACGGGAAATCCCAGCGGGGTTCCGCGACCGGTGGTGAACAGGATCAGCGTCGCACCTGCGGCAGCGAGCGCGGTAGAGGAAACAGCGTCGTTGCCGGGTGCTTCAAGCAGCGTCAGGCCGGGTTCCGATGCCTGACCGCCATAATCGATGACATCGACTAGCGGAACGCTGCCGCCCTTCTGTACGGCGCCGAGCGACTTCTCCTCCAAAGTCGTTATCCCGCCCGCAATATTTCCGGGCGAAGGGTTTTCCGACACCGGCTGACCCTGTTCGATGAAATACCGTTTGAAACGATTGAGAAGTTCACTTGCCTCGGAATGAACGCCTGCGTCTGCGGCACGGGCGAACAGCGCATTCTCCGCCCCGAATATTTCCGGGATCTCTGTAAGAACGAGTTTGCCTCCGCTTGCGCCCAACCGGTCGCTGAACCGCCCCAAAAGCGGATTTGCCGTCAGCCCGGAAAGAGCGTCCGATCCCCCGCATTTGAGACCTACTGTCAGCGCGCTGGCGGGTGCTTCCTCACGGCGCGATTTGGCCAGTTCTCCGGCAAGTTCGCGAATAATTCCAAGCAATCTTTCGCGTTCGTCGCCGGGGTCCTGCGCCAGCATGGTCCGCAATTTCGCGCGGCTTCGCTGGGGGACGCGGTCGATTAGTGCATCGAGCTGGTTGCTCTCGCAGCCGAGGCCCACCAGCACGACGCCGCCGGCATTGGGGTTGTCGCACAAGGCAGCCAGTATGTTGCGAGTTCCTTCGAGATCGTCTCCAAGTTGCGAACAGCCGTGCGGATGGCCGAACCCGATGACCGCATCGACTTCCTCAGCGTGAAGTGCGTTGGCTTCCCGGCCAACCATCTCGACGAGTGGCGCGACGCACCCGACCGTGGGCAACAACCAGATTTCGTTCCGCGTAGCGAACCTGCCGTCCGAACGAGCGTAACCCTGCCACGTGTCGAGCGGGGCGACGTGCGATCCCGTTCCGCTGTGCTCGTAATTACCGTAATCGACTTCTCCCACGAGAGCAGTCGCAAGGTTGTGTGAATGAACGTGCTGGCCGGTGAGAATGTCCTGCTTGGCGAGCCCGATCCGTTCTCCATAGCGCAGGACAGCTTGTCCGGCCGGGTGATCGCTCAAGGCGATCTTGTGACCTGCGGGAATTGGTTCGAGCGTTCTCAGCGACTTTCCGCGAACCGAGATTTCTTCGTTCTCTTCGAGGTCGTGCATCGCGACGGCTACGGTGTCGCGGGGATGCGAGCTCCATATGGCCGGCAGGCTCTCAGTATTGCGGTGTTGGGCGAGTGCGTTCATCTTGCTCGTTCGGGACAGGGGTTGATTTGGTCGGCAAAGGGTCTCAATGAATTGACACCGGTTACCATAGGCCGAAAGCTGACGAAAAGCCAGTGCGACGGAGAAGCACGATGACGAAGCCGCTAAAATTGCATGAAGACCGCCTGTTTCCTTCGCAGCCGAAGGTTCGCGACATCGCCCGCGCGCTTTATGCCGAAATCGCCGACCTGCCGATCATCAGCCCGCACGGCCATACCGATCCTTCGTGGTTCGCTAGGAACGAGCCGTTCGGCAATGCGACCGAGTTGCTGCTGCAACCCGATCACTACCTGTTCCGGATGCTCTATTCGCAAGGGATCGCCTTGGAGGACCTTGGGATCGGGGGGCATGATGCCGATCCGCGAGCGGCATGGCGGATACTGGCCGAGAACTACCATCTCTTTCGCGCGACACCTTCGCGCATCTGGCTGGACTGGGTTTTCAGCGAAGTGTTCGGCATCGACGTTCGGTTGGACGGAGAAACGGCGGACTTTTACTACGACACGATTACCGATGCCCTGCAGACCGATGCCTATCGCCCACGGACCTTGTTCGAACGCTACGGTATCGAGGTGCTCGCCACCACGGAAAGCCCGCTCGACACTCTTGAGCACCATCTAGACATCAATGAGAGCGACTGGGACGGCCGCGTCATTACCGCCTATCGACCCGATCCGGTGGTCGATCCGGACTTTGAGGGCTTTGCGAATAACCTCAAGAAATTCAGTGAGTTGACTGGCGAAGATACTGCGACTTGGGCGGGATATCTAGCTGCGCACCGCAAACGTCGGGCCTTTTTCAAGGAAGTAGGAGCGACGTCGACGGATCATGGTCATCCGACAGCCGCGACCGCGAACTTGACGTTTTCAGAAGCAGAGAAACTGTTCGACAAGGTCCGCAACGGCGCAGGATCCGCCGAAGATGCCGAGCTTTTCCGCGCCCAGATGCTGACGGAAATGGCTGCCATGAGCCTCGACGACGGGCTCGTGATGCAGATCCATCCAGGCAGTTTTCGCAATCACAACCGGCAGTTGTTCGAGCGTTTCGGACGGGACAAGGGTGCGGATATTCCGATGCGGACGGACTATGTCCACGCCCTCCAGCCGCTGCTGGACAGGTTCGGAAACGAGGCCGACCTGTCGATCATCCTGTTTACGCTGGACGAAAGCAGCTACGCCCGCGAATTGGCACCGCTTGCCGGGCATTATCCTTGTCTGAAGCTCGGTCCGGCATGGTGGTTTCACGACAGTCCGGAGGGGATGCGCCGGTTCCGCAGCATGACGACGGAGACCGCAGGCTTCTACAATACGGTCGGCTTCAATGACGACACGCGTGCGTTTCTTTCCATTCCGGCGCGGCACGACGTCGCCCGGCGGATCGATTGCGGATTTCTTGCGCAACTCGTCGCCGAACATCGACTGGAGGAAGACGAAGCTTTCGAAGTCGCGAGAGAGCTTGCCTATGGCCTGGCGAAGAAGGCGTACCGCTTGTGAGGCTTTCGAGCGAAACGCTCGCCGCGCTGCCCGCCGAGATTGACCGGTTCGCCTACGACCGGGCCGAGCAGGAGGTCGGCATCGTGCATTACGGCATCGGCGCCTTTCATCGCGCACATCAAGCCTGGTATACCGATCTGGCGATGGACCGGGGCGATTGCGACTGGATGATTTGCGGCGTGTCTATGAGGTCTAAGGAGGTCGCAAACAGCCTCAATCCGCAGGACGGCTTGTACACGCTGACCGCTCGTACGGGTTCGACTAGCATCACGAGGGTGATTGGTTCCGTTCGCGAAGTCCTTTTCGCGCCGGATGAGGCTGACGCGGTAGTGGACCGGATTGCTGCCCCTGCGTGCCGCATCGTCAGCTTCACCGTGACCGAGAAAGGATATGCCCGCGCCTTCGATGGAAGTTTGGACATCGAACTCGCCCGTCAAAGTTTCTATTCAAGCCTTGCAAGGGGCTTGAAGCGCCGGATGGACAGCGATCTGCCGGGGGTGACGCTTCTCTCCTGTGATAATCTGGCCGATAACGGCGCCCTTCTTTCGTCGTTGGTGCGCGAATGGATAAGGACCGAATGCCCCGAACTCGAGGACTGGTTCGAAAGGAAGTGCACGGTTCCTTCGACCATGGTCGATCGGATCGTTCCCCGCACCTCGCCCGCTGATGTTTCGACGCTGGCCGACACGATGGGAATGGAGGATTTGAGCGCAGTATTTACCGAGCCCTTTAGCCAGTGGGTCATCGAGGATGAGTTTGCGAACGGTCGGCCAGCTTGGGACTCAGTCGGAGCGCAACTCGTCGAAGACGTGCAGCCCTACGAGATGGCAAAGCTGCGCATCTTGAACGGCGCTCACTCTTTCCTCGCCTATGCAGGACTTCGCGAAGGCCACGAATTCGTTCACGAGGCTATTCGGGACCCTGCATTAAGAGAGCAGACAGAACGCCTCATGGAAGAGGCGGCATCCACCGTCGATGCGCCATCAGGGCTCGATCTGGCGCAATATCGGCAGGACTTGATCGCACGCTTTGCCGAACCCTCCATTCGTCACCGTCTGAGCCAGATCGCCATGGACGGCTCGCAAAAACTACCGCAAAGATGGCTCGATACGGCTCTTCAATACGTCCGAACTGGCAAGGAACCGAAATTCTTCCCGGCAGCACTCGATTGCTGGCTCTGGCATCTGGAGGACGGACGATATGTCGACGATCCTCACGGTGAAGAACTAACGCGATTGATGCAGGCGGAAGGCCGCAGCAGCGTCATCGCGCGCTGCTTTTTCGGCAGTGACGAACGACCTGCCCTCTGGCACGGATATAGCGAGCTCGTATCAAAAGCTTGAGTTTCAGTTCACGTCGGATGAGATGCGCCGCTTTGGTGGGATCAAGATCCGATAGATTACCATATCAGGCCGGTATCAAATGTCTGAATCATCTCAGCAGACGCGGAATAGCGATTCCTGTTGACTAAATTGTCAGACAAAAGAATGACGCCGTTGCAGGCAATCCAGGCTGCGACCCGTAACGCTGCCGACGCGCTTGGTCAGTCGGGAGAGGTCGGCGTCATCGCGCCCGGAGCATGGGGTGATCTTATCGCGGTCGAAGGCGATCCTTTGAGCGATGTCGGCGAACTTGCGGATGTCGATGCGGTCATCAAGGCAGGCCGCCGGATCAAATAGGACGACGCGGTTGTGCCAGTAGGCGATACCCGGCGGATGATCGCGGAGATGGCTCCGGTGCTCTCGCGCACCCACTACGTGTTCGCGGAGACGAAAGATGATCGGCTGCTCACTCGCGCCTTTGACCAAGCTTTCGCGGTAATCAGGGAAGACGAGGCGACCACACTGGTTCTACCGATCGTCGGGGCTGGCAAACTCGGAATTGACACCAAAGAACTGGTCGAGTTTGCGCGAATTATACTCAGCGTCCATTCCGACCTCGAAGGGGTCGGTCTGACCGCCGCTGTCAGCACCGAACTCGCTCGCTGCGGCATTGCTTGCAACGTTATCGCAGCCTCACGGCACGACCATATCTTTGTTCCTGCCTGCGCAGCTGAAGAGGCGGTCGAGCGACTTGAACAGCTCGCGAAAGACTGGGGCAGGGACTGAGTCTCGAAGGCCTACGGTGTCGCGGTGGCGTCTGGGTTGTTCAGCTCTGGCTTGCCGCCGCAATCCATTCGTTCAGTGATGGCGTCACGAAACATCAATATGTAGCGGGAGCGATAATGTTCGACCGGTTTGGGAACGACACCGATCCGAATAGGCGAGCCGATATAATCGTATCGGAGGCCGTCGGAGCAGTAAGGTGGCGGAGACGGAGGGATTCGAACCCTCGATACCCGTTAAAGAGTATGGTTCCTTAGCAGGGAACTGGTTTCAGCCACTCACCCACGTCTCCGCACGAAATGCCGCTTCGTCTGTCGCGAACGCTGCCGAACTCGGAAGGGCGCGCTATAACCATCGCGTTGGCGGCCCGCAAGGACTCTCTTCGACCATCCTTTCCCAAGGGTGTCAAAGTCCTGCACTCATCCGTTCGCCGCGAAATAGATTCGGTTCATCGCCGCTTCATTGCCCGAGGGACTAATTAGGAATCTGCATGGACCGTGGGTCATCGAAAAGTTTTGAAAGGGAGCGACCGCCATGAGCGGATCATTGGGTAAAGTTCGCTATTGGGCACGAGGAACGCTCGCGGCTGTAGGGCTCGCGCTGACGCCGCTGTCAGCAATGGCGGCGCATGCCCAGTCGATCGAGACGATCGATCCCGATAACGGCATCGATGCCGACCTCGACCAGCCTGCGCAGGAAATACCGCCCGCTTACGAGAGCGATCCGATCGAAAACACCTGGTCCTATCCCGAACAGGCCGAGCCGCAGCAAACCGTTCCCCCGGCGCAAGATTATACCGGTGACCCCGCAGCGCCCGCGGCCACCGTTCCCGCGCCCGAAAATGCTTCGGTCACCTACAAGGAGGACGACCTGATCGGTGCAGCCGAAGGCGTTTTCGGCAAGGGTGCCGAAGGTCTGGCCCGGCTGATCGAGGATCTGCTTGAAAAGCAGGGCGAACCGAACGGCTACATCGTCGGCCGCGAGGCGGGCGGGGCGTTCATCGTGGGCGCTCGCTATGGATCGGGCACGCTCTTCCACAAGGTTGAGGGCAAGATGCCCGTCTACTGGACCGGCCCTTCGATCGGGTTCGATGCGGGCGCGAATGCGGGCAACACCTTCGTGCTCGTCTATAATCTCTACGATACGGAAGAACTCTACGAACGCTATCCGGCGGGTGAGGGACAGGCCTATGTCGTGGGCGGAATGACGGCGAGCTACCTGCGCAAGGGTGACGTCGTTCTGATCCCGATCCGCGTCGGCGCGGGTCTGCGGCTCGGCGTCAATGCCGGCTACATGAAGTTCTCGAAGAAGCAGCGCTGGCTGCCTTTCTGAGCCAATCGGACCCTGCCGACCTTAAAGAATTGATTGCCGGATAATCGGCGGTTTGCCTCTTGCAGGGGCCGAGGAGCCGCGCCATTGCATCGCGCCATGCTCGACCGCCTTGAACCTCAATCGCCCGACGCCCTTCTGGCGCTCATCAAACTGCACGCCGCCGACGAGCGAAGCGACAAGATCGACCTCGGCGTAGGGGTCTACCGCACGAAGGATGGCGACACGCCGGTCTTTCGCGCGATCAAGGCTGCCGAGCGAAGGCTGGTCGAGAAACAGAGCAGCAAGTCCTATCTCGGTCCCGAGGGTGACATGGGCTTCGTGCACGCGCTCATGCCCTATGTTTTCGGTGACGATGCCGTCTATGGTGAGCGCATCGAAGGGATGCAGACACCCGGCGGGACGGGTGCCGTCCGGCTCGCTGTCGCTCTCGCCCAGCGTGGCGGCGTCGAGGCAGTGCATCTTGGCATCCCGAGTTGGCCGAACCACGCGCAGATCCTTGCCGATATCGGAATGGAGACGAGGACGTTCTCCCATGCGCGCGACGACGGCACGGCGGATATCGAGGCAGTGCTGGAAGTGATCGCAAAGGCGACGGCGAAGGAAGCGATCCTGCTGCATGCCTGCTGCCACAATCCGACCGGCATCGATTACACGAACGATGAATGGGACCGCATTGCGGACGCATTATCGCGCAGCGAAGTCTTTCCGATAATCGATTCGGCCTATCAGGGGCTGGGGCGTGGCATGGAAGAAGATGCCTACGGCCTGCGCCGGGTCCTCGACAAGGTTGAGGAAGCGATGATCGCCTATAGTTGCGACAAGAATTTCGGAATGTATCGCGATCGCGTCGGTGCGCTCTACGTCATGGCGAAAGAGAGCGCACAGCTTGATACCGTGATGTCCAACCTCAATGCGCTGGCCCGCGCAAGCTGGTCGATGCCGCCCGATCACGGTGCTGCGGCGGTGCGCGAGATCCTGTCCGACCCGGAACTATCGAAGGACTGGCTGGCCGAAGTCGAGGAGATGCGGGAGAGAATGCGCGAAGTGCGCGGGATACTCGCGGACGCAGGTGAGGTCGGATCGCTCGATCTTGCGCCGCTCGGCGAACAGAATGGCCTGTTCTCGGTCCTGCCACTCGACAAGGACCAAATCGCGCGGTTGCGCAGCGAGCACGGCATCTACATGGCCGGGTCGGGCCGCATCAACGTGGCGGGACTGACCCGAGGCAATATCGACAAGTTCATCGGCGCTCTGGCCGACGTCGCGTCCTGATCAGTTAGCGAGCGCCTGCATTCGCTTAAGGTAGCGGGCCATCATGTCGATCTCGAGATTGACGCTATCGCCCTGATCGAGCCTGCCGAGCGTCGTCACTGCGCCCGTATGCGGGATGATGTTGAGCATGAAATGCACGCTGCCGTCCGCCCTGTCCTCGACGTCGTTCACGGTCAGTGACACCCCATCTACGGTAATCGAACCCTTCGGCGCGATGAAGGCGGCGAGCTGCTGCGGCGCTTCGATGACGAACCGCGTCGAATCTCCGACACCAGTTTTCGAGATGATAGACCCCGTAGCATCGACGTGACCCGTCACGATGTGCCCGCCGAGTTCATCGCCCATCTTGAGAGCGGGTTCGAGGTTGATCGGGGCGCCTTCTTCCCAGTTGCTTGCAACCGTATGCGCACGCGTTTCGTCGGAGACATCGACGGCAAACCAAGCATTGCCGGGTTCTCCGCCACGCTCGACCACGGTCAGGCAGACACCGGAGCACGCAATCGATGCGCCGATGTCGATCCTTGCCGGATCCCAAGGCGCAGCGATGCGCAAGCGCGTGTCGCCACGTGCTTCGTTCGACAGGACTTTTCCGATGGCAGTGACGATACCGGTGAACATGGGCGGGGCGTGATCTCCTTCGGGCGGCGTCGACCGCTCAGCGGGTTCGCTCGTAAGCGGTAAACAGGTCGCTGCCAAGCGGCCGGGTGTCGACGAGGCGCCAGCGACCATGGGCGCCCGACAGGTCCGATAGGCCGATATCGCCGATCGCGGACAGTCCCTCGCCGATGACAATGGGCGCACGGTAGATCTCCAGACGGTCGACCAGATCGTGCGAGAGAAAGGCGGCTGCGGTCTCGGCACCACCCTCGACATAGAGGTAGAGTATGCCGTCGAGGGTCGCTATTTCAAGCGGATCGGCGAGCGTATCGACACCTTCCGGAGCTGGTCCGCGGGACAACAAAATCCGCCGGGGACTGCGGTTTTCGACGCCGGGAAGGCGCACGTCGAGGCGCGGCGCGTCGCTCCGCCAAGTGCCGCCGCCGACGAGGATGGCATCGCTTTGTGCGCGGCGGGCATGGACATGGTTGCGTGAGACCTCTCCGGTGATCCAGCGGCTCGATCCGTCGGCGAGCGCAATCTTCCCGTCGAGCGACATGGCAAGTTTCAGCGTGACATGCGGACGACCGGATCGCCGTTGCATCAGATAGCCGGCAAGGCTTTGATAACACGCCTCATTTTTGACAAGGCGCACCCTGATCCCAGCCGCTTCGAGCCGCTTTATGCCGGCGCCATCGGTCCGGGAATCGGGGTCGCGGCAGCCGATAAAGACCTCCGAAACGCCCGTTTCGACGAGCAGATCGGCGCAGGACGGACCGCGCGGGGAAGCATGGGCACAGGGCTCCAATGTGACGTAAACGCTCGCGCCCTTCGCCAGATTTCCGGCTTCTTTCAATGCGTTAGCTTCTGCGTGAGGCCGCCCGCCGGCGCTTGTCCAGCCGCGACCCACAATGGCACCAAAACGGACCACAACTGCACCTACGCCGGGGTTAGGCGCGCTTAAAGGCCGTGAGCGAGCAGCGAGCCGCGCCGCAGCGGACAGCCAGCGCGCATCCTCTCGTGAAGAGGTCGTTTCTATTGCGCTCCTCCGTCCGGCGCGACCGAACCTGCGGCAGCATCACCGGCATTGGCTGCGGCATCGTTTTCGCTCGCGGCTTCTGCCGCGCGTTCGGCCTCGATCTCGGCTTCCATCGCGTCGACGTCGATCCCGGTTGCCCGGCCGAGCGTGCGATAGAGTTCGCGCTGGCGTTCGGCACGTCGTTCGGCTTCGGCGCGCAGGGCGTCCTGCCGTGCCTGGTTCGCCTCGATATTGGCGATGATCTCTTCCTCGCTGCGTCCTTCGGCAAAGGTCGAGATGTAAGTGACCTCGGGCCGGGCGGGCGGGCCGCGCAATTCCTCGTGCCCGACGAGCCAGATGAGCGTGCCGGTCATGCACATCGAGGCGATGAGGATCGGCCAGCGATAGGGGTTAGGGCGACGAAATTCGTGCCAGAAATCGGCAATCCCGGCCTTGGGATTGTACTTGCTGATCATGCGCATTGGCTGAAGATAAGGGCGATCGCACAGAAGGCCAAGGGGATAGGGCGATCGGCCGCCTAGCCGAAATCGATATAGAGGTCCGGTCCGTTCGCCTTTAGCCAGCGATTGGCCGCCGGCAGGTCACCTTCGTAGATGTCCGCGAGCAGAGCGTGAAAGCGTGGCGAGTGATCGAAGTGCACCAGATGCGCGACTTCGTGCGCGACGACTGAGCGACGAACCGCGTCGGGCGCCTGCACCAGCCGCCAGTTGACCCGAAGAGTGCCTTTCGACGAGCAACTGCCCCAGCGGCGCTTTGCCCGCGAAAGGGCAAGGCGCGGCACGGCGACGCCCGCCGCATGGCAGTAATGCTGCAAATCAGCGCTCATCAAGGACGTCGCCTCGCCTTCGAGCCACTTCCCGAGCCGCGTAGCGACGCCTTCCTGCGGTCCGCCCAGTTCTAGACGCATCGGCCCTTCATCGTCGAACAGCAGGCGCGGATTACGCGGCCAACCCTCGCGGCGTTCGAAGGGCAGGGGAGATCCGCGATAAAGGACGGTTCCGCCGGCCATCGGTTCGCGCATCGCCCGGCGCTTGGCCAGCTGCTGCGCCAGCCAGTCGCGGCGGCTTTCGACGAACCGGATCGCCTCGGCGCTCGGCACGCGCGTCGGCAGGGTGACTTCCACCGCACGACCGTTTTCGGCAAGCCGCATGATGAGACGCCGGGCGCGCGGTTTGCGGGTCATGAGGATCGGCAGTGTTTCTGAGCCGACGACGACGCTCGGATCGGTCGCGGCATGGCGCAGCCACTCGATCATGCGCGCCGGGTCCTGCGCCCACCGTGCGGCTCGTCCTCGTCATCCTCGGCATCCCCTAAGAAATCGCGCCATTCGACCACATGGTGCTCGATCGGTCCGGCATCGTTCTCGCTGATGACGCGGCCCGCTGCCGAAACGCCGGCCTTGATCGCCGCTTCGGGATCGCCGGTGAGCAGGGGGTGCCAGTCGGGAATGGAGCGTCCTTCGGCCCGGCGGCGATAGGCGCAGTGGTCGGGCAGCCAGTTGATCGTATAGACGTTGCTGAGCGTCAGTCGCAGGCAATCGGGAACGAACGCCCGCCGGTGCCGGTAATTCGTGCAACGCGCGGTATCGCAATCCAGCAGCTTGCAGGCGACGTTGGTATCCTCGATCTCTCCGGTATCGGCATCCTCGACCTTGTTGAGGCAGCAGCGGCCGCATCCGTCGCACAATGCCTCCCACTCGGCCCGCGTCAACTCGTCGAGTTCGAGCGTCCAGAACTGGTCTCTCAGCGCACCCATTGTGCCAGTTCCGCCGCCACCGCTTCGGCACCCTCGTCGGTGGGCAGGGTGGTGATCGGCTCCCCATCCGGCCCGAACAGCATGGTGATGTTGCTGTGGTTCATCAGATAGCCGCCGCCCGCGCTGGTTTCCCCGCGCGAATAGAAGACGCCGAACTTCTTTGCTGTCGCGGCAATCTCTTCCTCGCTGCCCGTCAGCCCGATGAGGCGCGGATGGAAATTCGCAGTGAACTCTTTCACCACTTCCGGCGTATCACGCTCAGGATCGATGGTGACGAATAGCGGCTGCACCTGTGCCGCGCGCTCGGGGTCCTGCTCCTCGAAGGCCTTGAGGCCCGCCATCGCGCGTTGCACGTCGGTCGGGCAGACATCGGGGCAATAGGCGTATCCGAAATAGATCGTGCGATATTGCCCGTCGAAATCCTGCCAGCTGACGGGCGTGCCGTCCTCTCCGGTGAGAGTGAAGTCGCCGCCGAGGCTAGCTCCGGCAAGGGGCGGTTCGCCGGCAGGCGCGTCATCTGCCGGTCCGGCGGCATCGTTGCAGGCGGAAAGCAGGAGGGCGGCGGCGAGGATGGATATTGTGCTGAAACGCATGACAGGGCGGTTCATGGTCTGCTAACGGCGCGGTTGCAAGAGACTATGACAGCGCCATCGCTTCGCGCGGGGGGTGCAGACAAACCGGGGCCGACAGCAGGATCGACATATCGTGAAACCGACCAGAACCTTCGCCATCCTCCTCCTTGCCGCGACGGCAGCGCTGTCGAATGCGGTTCCCGCGGCTGCCCAGCGAGTATCGGAAGGCCATGCCTTCCTCGAGGCGGTGCGCGACCGCGACGGTACGAAAGTCACCGACGCGCTCAACGAACCGGGCTCCACGGTCGTCAATGCCCGCGACATTTCCAGCGGAGAGACGGGTCTGCATATCGCGACGAAACGGCGCGACGTGACGTGGATTCGCTTCCTGACGAGCCGCGGCGGGGACCCGAACATCGCCGACAAGAAGGGTGTGACGCCTTTGCAGATCGCCGCAAGCCTTGGCTTCGCCGATGGCGTCGAGGCACTCGTCAAGGCTGGCGCCGATGTCGAGAATGCCAATGCTGCTGGGGAAACGGCGCTTATTTCTGCGGTTCACCGGCGCGATTCCGGGCTCGTAAGGATGTTGCTGGACAACGGCGCGAGCGCCGACCGCGCCGACAATTCCGGGCGCACGGCGCGCGATTATGCGCGGCTCCAGGGGGAGCGGGGCATCATGATGCAGATTATCGAGCAGTCGGACGAAGCGCGCAGCGGCAAGGGCGAGGCGGTCCAGTACGGACCCAGCCTGTAACGTTGCGCATTGCATAAAGCATGACCGATACCCTTACCGAAGCTGCAACCCTTCCCGCCGAAACCGGCGAAGCGATCCCGATCGCCGACCAGACGCTCGACGAACTGCGCCTGACGCTGGCTCCCGCCATTGCGGATTCCGCCGTCTTCGATGGCTGGGGAGGCGAAGCGCTCATAATGGCGGCGGAAATGGAAGGGGCCGATCCCGATGTCGCGCGGCTCGCCTTTCCCGGCGGGGCGATGGACATGATCGGCGCGTGGATCGAGCGGATCGACCGCGACATGGCGCGCGAGCTGCCGCAAGCGAAGCTCGCAGAGCTGAAGATTCGAGAGCGTATTCGCACGCTTGTCCAATACCGGCTCGACGCGGTCGACGGACAGGAAGAGGCGTTGCGCAGCGCGCTCGCCATCATGGCGATGCCGCAGAATGCCCCGCGTGCGCTGAGGACCGGATGGCACAGCGCCGATGTCATGTGGCGGCTCGCCGGCGATACGGCGACCGATTACAACCACTATACGAAGCGCGCGATCCTTGCCTCGATCTATGGTGCGACACTGGCCGTGTTCGTGAATGACGAGACGATGGACAAGTCGGAGACCCGCGCCTTTCTCGATCGGCGGATCGACGGGGTCATGCGCTTCGAGAAGGCGAAGGCGAAGTTTCTGGGCGGCCGCGCTGACCGCGACCGGTTCAGCGTGACTCGCTGCCTCGGACGCTTGCGCTATCCCGAGACCTGAGCAGCGGACGCGGGGGACAGCTTCCGCCCGGCTCGGGGAAAGGACTATTGATAATCAGTTGCAAAAGCGCGCGGTTTCTGGCAGCGGCGCGAGACATGGACGATCGCCCGACTCTCGACCGGCTGGCTCCGCACCGGGCCGCCCGCATAGCGCATGTCGCATGGGATGACATTCCCAGCGACGATGCGAAGCGCCTGCGCGCACTCGGCATCGACGAGGGGGCGGAAGTCGCGGTCGTTCATCGCGGCATGTTCGGCGGGCGCGACCCGCTGGCGGTGCGCCTTGGCCGGATGACCATTGCGCTGCGCCGGTCCCATGCCGCGGCGATCGCGATTGCCGAGTTCGAGGCGGAAAGCGCCGCCTCGTGAACCCGATGTTTCGCGCCGCGCTCGTCGGCAATCCCAATGCCGGCAAGAGCGCGCTGTTCAACAAGCTGACCGGTGCGCGGCAGAAGATCGCGAACTATCCGGGCGTCACCGTGGAACGCAAGGCGGGGCGCATGACCCTACCCAATGGCGAGCCGGTGGAGCTGATCGACCTGCCCGGCGCCTACAGCTTCGATGCGGCAAGCCCTGACGAGGAAGTGACGCGCGCGGTCGTTCACGGCGAGTTCGCCGGCGAGGCGACGCCCGACGTCATCATCCTGGTGCTCGACGCAGCCAATCTGGAGCAGCACCTCACCTTCGCGCAGGAAGTCATTGCGCTGGGCCGCCCGACGGTCGTCGCGCTCAACATGATCGACCTCGCCGCGCGCGACGGGCTGACGCTCGACCCCGATGCCCTGTCGGAGGCGCTCGGCGTGCCGGTCGTGCCCACCGTCGCAGTACGCAGCCGCGGGCTCGACGAACTGGGCGAGGCGGTCACCGCCGTCCGCAGTGGCCGCGCCCCGGAAGAAGGGCGCACCACACCGCATCTCTTCCACCTCAGCCTGCCCGAGCGGCGTCTGGCCGCCAAGCACATGGCGCGCGGGGCGATCCTTTCGCGCAGCAAGCGCGCGGTGGTCGAGAGCAGCCTCGACAAGGTGCTGCTGAACCCGTGGGCGGGTCCGATCATTCTCTTCGCGTTTCTGTTCATCGTCTTCCAGGCGGTCTTCGCCTGGGCGACGCCGTTTGCCGATGCGCTGGAAGCCGGCGTCGGAGCCGTGTCCGCTGCAGTTACCGGCAATGTGCCGGAGGGATTCTTCCGCGACTTCCTGACCGAGGGGCTGTTCGCCGGCGTCGGCGCGGTCGTCGTCTTCCTGCCGCAGATCGTTATCCTGTTCGCCTTCATCCTCGCGATGGAGATGAGCGGCTACATGGCGCGCGCGGCCTTCATCATGGACCGCATGATGGCGAGCGTCGGCCTGTCGGGCCGCAGCTTCATCCCGCTTCTGTCGAGCTTCGCCTGCGCCATTCCGGGCATCATGGCGACCCGCTCCATCGCGGATACGAAGGACCGTCTGACGACCATCCTGATCGCGCCGCTAATGACCTGTTCCGCGCGCCTGCCCGTCTATGCCGTGGTCATCGCCGCGGTCATCCCGAACACGACCGTCGGCGGCGGAGTGGGGCTTCAGGGCCTCGTCCTGTTCGCGCTCTATATCGCGGGCATTCTGGGCGCGATGGCAGCGGCGCTCGTCCTCCGGCGGACGGTGACGAAAGGCGCGGCGAGCGGCTTCATCATGGAAATGCCGCGCTATCAGATGCCGCTGCTGAAGGACATGGCGATCGGCCTCTGGCAGCGGGCATGGGTGTTCCTGCGCCGCGCGGGCACGATAATCTTCGCAGCGACCATAGCCCTGTGGCTTCTGCTTACCTTCCCGAAGGCCGATCCCGGAGAAAGCCAGGTCGATGCATCGATCGCCGGGCAGATCGGCAACGGCATGGCGGTGCTGGTCGAGCCCATCGGCTTCAACCGCGACATCGCACTGTCTTTGATCCCCGCGATGGCGGCGCGCGAGGTGGCGGTCAGTTCGCTCGGCACGATCTACGCGGTCGAGGCGGAGGACGAGGATGTCGTCGCCGATGCCGTGACCGACCGGATCGCCGCGACCTGGACGCTGCCGACCGCGCTCGCTTTTCTCGCCTGGTTCGTGTTCGCCCCGCAATGCCTCAGCACGATCGCAGTCGCCAAGCGCGAGACGAACGGCTGGAAATGGCCGGTTTTCATGCTCGTCTATCTGTTCGGCGCAGCCTATGTCTTTGCAGGGCTGACCTACTGGCTTGCAGTGTGGCTCGGCCTCTAGCGAGGCATCGCGGCGCTACGCATTTTCCCGCGCTGGTCATGCACATCTTTCCCCGCTAGGCCGGTGGCCAACGGTGCCGCGAATCCCTAAGTCGCGGCGAACAGCAGGAACGAGGAAAATTCGATGGCGGGTAGCCTTAACAAAGTCATGCTGATCGGCAATCTCGGCGCCGATCCCGAAATTCGCAGCTTCCAGAATGGCGGGCGCGTCGCAAATCTGCGCATCGCCACGTCCGAGCAGTGGAAGGACCGCAACACCGGCGAGCGGCAGGAGCGGACCGAATGGCACACCGTTGCGATCTTCTCCGAAGGGCTTGTCAATGTGTGCGAGAATTATCTGCGCAAGGGCAGCAAGGTGTTCGTCGAGGGCCAGTTGCAGACCCGCAAGTGGCAGGATCAGTCGGGCAATGACCGCTATTCGACCGAAGTCGTCCTGCGCGGCTTCAACGGCACGCTCACCATGCTCGACGGTCGCGGCGAAGGCGGCGGCGGTGGCGGCGGGGGCGGCAACTGGAACCAGGGCGGTTCCGGTGGCGGCAATCGCGGCGGATCGTCAGGCTTCGGCGGCGGCTCGGGCGGCGGCTCCGGCAATGACTACGGCGGCGGTTCGTCGGGCGGCTCGAATTACGACGATCTCGACGACGATATTCCGTTCTGATCTCGCCGTTCTGATCGCGCCGTTCTGATCTGGCCGTTCTGATCTGGCAAAGCCGATCCCGGCTTATTTCTGGCGCATGTCAGCCGACGCCCGGCTGCGCGGTCAGTCCTTTTTGAGACCGGCCAGCGCGGCGAAGGGGCCGGTCGCTACCGGCTTGTCGAGCCCGCTTTCCTGCCGCGCGGCATCCGCATCGGGACCGCAGGCGAAGGGATCGATGGCAAGCGCAAGGCTTTGGGCAATTGCTTCGCCCACATCGAACGTGTCGCCCATATAGGCGATTTCGTCATATTCATCCTCGGCCAGTTCGATTTCCTCGTCCTCGTCGAACTCCTGCAGCTTTTCCGCAACGAAGCGGATGCGCACATCCTCGTCGATGCTGACAGGGAACGGCTCGGCCGTGATTGCGCAATTCTGCGTCACCTTGGCCCTGAGCGTGCCCCAGGCAACGATGGCGTCCACATGATCCTCGTCCGGTTCGAATTCGAGTTCGGCCTCGAGCCGCTCGATCGAGGGTATGGCGAAGCGGCGGGCGAGGGCGATGCGTTCCGCCTCTCCGGCGGAGAAGACGACCGGCCCGCCCGGCAGATGCCGAGCCTTCATGGGATATTCCCACTCGTTTCGCTCCGGCAGCTTGGGAAGTTCGGGTTCGGACCCCTCGCTCGTATTTGCGTTCCTCGACCGACTCACAGATCGAACCTTCCCGCCAAGATGTCCTCGTCGCTCGTGGCGGCGAGATTGCCCCGCAATTGCGCAAGATGCTCGGCAAGAACGGGCGCGCGATCTTCCTCGGCAAGCGTCGTATTACGCGTCGCTGCCGCCAGCAACGTCTCGCTGCCCCCGCTGAAGGCTGCGCGATAGGCGCCGAGCCTGCCGCCGAGAACGCTCATCAGCCGCCCGACATGCTTGCCGACAACGACGTCGCCCACGCCGAATTCGCGCAACTGTCCGTCCATGTCTTCGACGAAGAGCTCTGTGAGAAGCGCGGTCTTGCGCGACAGTTCGGGAGAATTCTCCATGCGCAGCACGGTCAGCGAGAGGATGCTCGTAATGATGTCGAAGCGTCCCGCCACGCTGTCCGCGACGCCGGCCTCGCGAAACCAGACTTCCTTGCGCGCCAGGCCGACCACGTGATGCCAGAGCGGGCGCAGTTCCTCGCGCGGATCCTGGCCCGTGCCGAGCCAGCCGGAAATCTTCTTGCCTATCGATAGGGCCATGTCGCGCGTGCTCCATTCACGGGGTTCGTGTGTTCATCGGCAATTCAAGCCTTGCGCGACAGATGGTCACGCAAAGGCTTTCATGCAAGCCGAGGGCGGCGGCGTTGCAAGGCGGCGGTTTGGTCCTTAAAGGACGGCCCGGCATTATCGAGCCCAGCGCCTTTCGAAAGAAAGCCGGGGCGACTTTGGTATCAGCCGCTTTGCCGGCATGGAGAAACGACGGTCGATGACTGAAATTTTGCGTAAATCGGTTTCCGGAAAGGCGCGTCTGGCGCTCGTCGCGCTGGGCGGGGCGGTGCTCGTGTCCGGGTGCGCTTCGATCAGGGAGCAGCGCGGCTTCGTGAATGATCCGCTGCTCGTCAATTCGGTCGCGCCGGGCATCGACAATCGTCGTTCGGTGGAAGCGGCTTTGGGTCGCCCGAGCTTCGAAAGCCAGTTCGGCGAGCCGACCTGGTATTATGTTTCCAGCGCGACAGTGCGCGGACCCTTCGTTCGCCCGCGCATCAAGAACCACTTCGTGCTCGCAGTCCAGTTCGACGATGCGGGCAACGTCGTCTCGGCAGAGCGTTCGGGGATCGAGGACGTCGTCTATCTGTCACCCGATGGCGCGGAAACGCCCACGCTGGGCCGCGAACGCAGCTTCCTCGAAGATCTGTTCGGCAATATCGGAACCGTGGGTGCGCCTGGCGGACCGGGCGGTGCGGGACCCGGCGGTCCGTAGTTCTTCGTAACCAGCCTGCGGGCGGCGCTTGATAAGGGGGACGTGCTTCCCATATCCGCCGCCATGGACAATTCTCGAGCAAGCCACGGCCTCGTCCAGTGGCACGGCACCACCATCATCGGCGTCAGGAAAGGGGACCGCACCGTCGTCGCGGGCGACGGGCAGGTCTCCATGGGCAATACCGTGATGAAGCCCAATGCGCGCAAGGTGCGCCGCATCGGCGAAGGCGACAAGGTCGTTGCCGGTTTCGCTGGTGCGACCGCCGATGCCTTTACCCTGTTCGAGCGGTTGGAAAAAAAGCTCGAGCAGTATAACGGCCAGTTGCTGCGCGCTGCGGTCGAATTGACCAAGGACTGGCGCACGGACAAGTATCTGCGCAATCTCGAGGCGCTGATGATCGTCGCGGACAAGGACAATCTTCTCGTCCTGACGGGCAATGGCGATGTCCTCGAACCCGATGGCGGCATCGCGGCGATCGGTTCCGGCGGCAATTATGCACTGGCGGCGGCGAAGGCCTTGTCCGATTACGAGGACGATCCGGAGAAGATTGCCCGGCGCGCGATGGAAGTCGCCGCCGATGTTTGCGTCTTCACCAATGGCAACGTCACGCTCGAAACCGTCTGATACGGAAGATTTCATGGAAAACCTGACCCCCAAGGCGATTGTCGCCGCGCTCGACGAGCACATCATCGGCCAGAAGGAAGCGAAGCGCGCCGTCGCGGTAGCCTTGCGCAACCGCTGGCGTCGTCAGCGGCTGTCCGACGACCTGCGCGACGAGGTGACGCCCAAGAATATCCTGATGATCGGCCCCACGGGCTGCGGCAAGACCGAGATCAGCCGGCGGCTGGCGAAACTGGCGGAAGCGCCGTTCGTGAAGGTCGAGGCGACCAAATTCACCGAAGTCGGCTATGTCGGGCGCGACGTCGAACAGATTGCCCGCGACCTCGTCGAGGAGGCGATCCGGCTGGAGAAGGACCGCCGGCGGGAGGCCGTGCGCGAAGCCGCATCGAAGGCGGCGATGGACCGGCTGCTCAACGCTCTCGTGGGGGAGAACGCATCGGAGGCGACCCGCGAATCCTTCCGCGAGCGGATCACGCAGAACGCGATGAACGATGTCGAGGTCGAGATCGAAGTGACCGACGCGCCCTCCATGCCGATGGATATTCCCGGGATGGGCGGTAATGTCGGCATGATCGACCTCAGCGACATGATGGGCAAGGCGTTCGGCAAGTCCAACAAGAAGCGGCGCAAGCTGAAGGTTGCCGATGCATGGGACAAGCTGGTCGAGGAAGAATCCGAGAAGCGCATGGACCAGGACGATGTCGCGCGCGTCGCGCTCGCCAATGCAGAGACGAACGGCATCGTCTTCCTTGACGAGGTCGACAAGATCGCGGTCAGCGATGTGCGCGGCGGTTCGGTCAGCCGCGAAGGCGTGCAGCGCGACCTGCTTCCGCTGATCGAGGGAACCACGGTCTCGACGAAATACGGGCCGATGAAGACCGATCACGTCCTCTTCATCGCGAGTGGCGCCTTCCACGTCGCCAAGCCGTCCGACATGCTCCCCGAATTACAGGGCCGCTTGCCGATCCGCGTCGAATTGCGGGCGCTGACTGAAGAAGATTTCGTGCGCATCCTGAAGGAAACCCGCGCCAACCTCGTCTCGCAATATGAGGCACTGCTCGGCACGGAGAAGGTCACGCTGGACTTCCGTCAGGAAGCGGTCGAGCAGGTCGCCAAGATAGCGGCGCGCGTCAACGAGAGCGTGGAGAACATCGGGGCGCGGCGTCTTCAGACCGTGATGGAGCGACTCCTCGAGGAAATCAGTTTCGAGGCGGAAGAGCATCAGGGGGAAACCGTGACGATCGATGCGGCCTATGTTCGCGAGCGGCTGGACGATCTGGCGGGCGACACCGACCTGTCTAAATATATTCTCTAAGCCTTGTTTCCCCTGCGGCAATCGGCATACCAACTTATTAAGTTTCCTGCTGCAACCGAGTGAAACTTTTTGTCGCCCATTCCGTTGTGGCGGCAGGACGCAGGCAAGTTGCACCTTGGGGACATAATCTTACATGACCATCCAGTTCGAGCGACTTCTCGGTGCATCGCCGAACCCTTACGTTCTTCTCGATCGCGATCTCGTCATTGTCTGGATGAACGATGCCTATCTCCAGGTCACGATGAGTCGGCGGGAAGAGATCATCGGGCGGAAAATGTTCGACGCCTTCCCAAGCGAGGAAGGGACCGAGAGCCACGATCTGCTGGCAGAGTCCTTCGCTCGGGTGATCGACACTTGCGAAGCTGACGAAATCGCGCTCATCCGGTACGATATCCAAAACGAGGATGGCGGGACCGACGTGCGTTACTGGAGTGCGACGCACACGCCCATCTGCGACGACGGAGAGTTGCGCTTTATCTTGCAGCATACCGTCGACGTGACGGAACTGGAGGAGTTGCGGCAAGCGCGCGACGGGATGAGTCTCATCCGCCGGGCGAATGCCGTTCAAGAGCAAAACCGCAGCCTTCAGGAAGAGACGAAGCGCCTTAACCGGATGTTCGACCAGGCGCCCGGTTTCACCGCTGTGCTTCATGGTCCGAACCACGAGTTTGCCATGGCAAACGATGCTTATCGCCAACTCGTCGGGCGACAGGATCTGGTCGGCCGCCGCGTCAAGGACGTCTTGCCCGAAGTGATCGATCAGGGTTTCATCGACATTCTCGACAACGTGTTCGCGACGGGTGATGCCTATCTCGGGCGGCAGGAAAAAGTTCTCCTGCAGCGCGAAGGCGGAACCGAGCCTGAGCTGAATTACCTCAATTTCATCTTCCAGCCCGTATTCGACGAGGAGGGCGTCGTTCGCGGGATCATCATCCAGGGTTACGACGTCACCGAAGAGGTCGAGGCGCAAGAGCGGCAAATGCTGCTCGTCAACGAACTCAATCACCGGGTGAAGAACACGCTCGCCATCGTGCAGGGACTTGCCATGCAGTCCTTTCGCAAGTCGGGCGCAGACGTCGAACGCTCGATCTTCGAAGCGCGCCTCAAGACGCTCGCGGCTGCCCACAATCTCCTGACGGAAGCGAACTGGCGAGCGGCCTGCGTCGAGGAAATCGTGACGAGATCGGCCGAGGCGACCGTCGGCGAAGCGGTCGAGCGCATGACGATCGCAGGGCGCTCGGTTCGCCTCCCGCCGCAAAGCGCCGTCTCGCTGGCGATGATCGTGCATGAGTTGTGCACCAATGCCCTCAAATACGGCTCGCTTTCGAACGACCGGGGGACGGTGGCGATCGACTGGTCGGTCAGTACCGATGAAGAGACCGCCGAACTGTGCCTCAACTGGAAGGAGCGCGGCGGACCTCCCATCGCCGAACCGGAAAGCGTCGGTTTCGGCACGCGCCTCATCACGCGCGGTCTGTCGGATCGCTACGGCGGCCACGTCCTGCTCGATTACGAGGGCGACGGCTTGCGTTACGAACTGCGAACCCAATTGGAGCTGGCATGAAACTGGCGGGCAAGAACATATTGCTGGTCGAGGACGAGGCCATCATCGGTTTTGCACTCGAGGACATGATCAGCGAGGAAGGCGCAAACACGCAGCTCGTGGGCAGCGTGAAGGAAGGCGAGGACGCGCTGGAGAACAATGCGTTCGACATGGCCGTCGTCGATGTCAATTTGAACGGCGGCTACAGCTATCCGCTGGTCGATCGCCTCGTCGAGGCAGGCTGCACCGTAATCTTCGCAACGGGGTATGGCGGAACGACCCACCCCGAACGCTTCGCGATGACGCCGACCGTCAGCAAGCCTTACGACCTTGCCTCGATCCTGGCTGCGCTGGACCGGGCAAGCCAGTCGGCCTGATACCGCCAGCCGCCTCTAGGCATATCAAGGGTGCGGCGCGAGGCTGGTTTCGACGCCGGTCTTGTCGGTCAGCGCGAACTTGTCGACCAGATCGGTGCTGGCCTCGTTGAGGCCGAGGACCTGAACGCTGCGACCGTTGCGGCGCATCCGTTCGACGACCTTGTCGAGTGCGCCGATCGCCGAGATGTCCCAGAAATGCGCCTTGCTCACGTCGATCACGACGTGATCCGCCGGATCGGGCGCGGCGCTTTCCGGTCCGAGCATGGCGACGAAGCGGTCGACGCTGGCGAAGAAGATCTGGCCGCGCACCTCGTAGATTGCCTCGTCCGCCTCGCGCCGCCGTACGACATCGAACATCCTGCGCACCTTTCCGGCAAAGAAGATGCCGGACAGCAGGACGCCGAGCAGTACGCCGATGGCGAGATTGTGCGTGGCGACGACCGCCGTGACCGTAGCGAGCATGACGATGCTCGACGGAAGCGGATGGTGACGCAGATTCGGAATCGAGTTCCAGCTGAACGTGCCGATGCTCACCATGATCATCACTGCGACAAGGGCAGGCATCGGGATGCGACCGACTACGGGACCGAGAAGGGCGAGCAGCAAGAGTAGCGTGACGCCGGCGGTCAGTGTGGAAAGCCGCGTGCGCCCGCCGCTCGTGACGTTGATGACGGATTGGCCGATCATCGCGCAGCCGCCCATTCCTCCGACGAGAGCGGCGGCCACGTTGGCGATGCCCTGACCGGCACATTCGCGCGGCTTGTTGCTGTCGGTATGCGTCATGTCGTCGACGATCTGCGCGGTAAGCAGCGATTCGAGGAGGCCGACCGCGGCCATCGTCAGCGAATAAGGCAGGATGATGCGCAACGTCTCGAGCGTCAGGGGAACGTCCGGCCATACGAAATAGGGAAGGCCTTCGGGTATTTCGCCCATGTCGCCGACCGTGAACACGTCGAGGTCCAGCCCGATGCCAAGGGCGCTCAACACGACGATCGCGACCAGCGGGGAGGGAACGGCCGTCGTCAGGCGCGGCAGGAGATAGATGATCGCAAGGCCGCCCGCGACCATCGCATAGGTCACGATCCCGACATCGATGAGGAACGGGATCTGCGCCATGAAAATGAGGATCGCCAGCGCATTGACGAAGCCGGTGATGACGCTGCGGCTGACGAACTGCATCAGCAAATCGAGGCGCAGGATGGCGGCGATACCCTGGAATATGCCCATCAGGATGGTGGCCGCGAAGAGATATTCGACGCCATATTGATCGACGAGCGGCACGACGACGACCGCCACGGCTGCGGTCGCTGCCGAAATCATGCCCGGCCTGCCGCCCGTAAAGGCGATCACGATGGCGATCGCGATGCTCGCATAGAGGCCGACACGCGGATCAACGCCGGCAATGACGGAAAAGCCGATCGCTTCGGGAATGAGCGCCAGCGCGACGACGATCCCTGCAAGAATGTCGGCGCGCAGGTTCGAGAACCAGTCGCGCTTGATCGAATTGAACTTGCTGGCCGAGGGTGCGGCTGGCTGGGGCATGACGATTGTCCGGAACAGATGTGAGTTTATCTTCGCGTGCGGGCGAAGATCAGAAAGGCGCGGCTCTAGCGATGTCTTAAGGAGGCGCAACCCTTTCGCCTCGATCGCTCAGAGGAAGGTGACGGCTTCCTCGGTCAGGGTAAAGGTGACCGGGCCTTGTGCGATTACGTCGCCATCCGCCTGGATTGCGGTGTCGGAGGCGCAGCGAACCTCGATGCGATCGGCTTCCAAGAAATGCCAGCGCCCGTGGGGTATGCGCGATCCCGTCAGGGCATAGGTCAGCAGCCGGACGATGTCCCGTCTGCGCGCGTGGGGAAGGGCGAGCGCGCGCAACTTCTCGTGCTCCAGCCGTGCCTGCCGGTCGAGTGTCCACGGTCCCGCATAGAAGCGGCCGCGCAAAACGAACAGCGCCTCTGCCGCGACCGGCTCGCCATCGATCGTCAGGGCGAGCGGACGGCGCGGCCAGTCCTTCAGCAAAGAAAGAAGGGCCGCGACATAGGCGAAGCGCCCGATCTTCAGCTTCAGCTCTTCGGAAACGACCGCGACCGTCTGCGCGTCGAAGCCGATCGAGGCGCAGGCTAGAAACAGCGTGTCGTCGAGCCTTGCAAGGCGAGTGACCGTGCGCGCCGCCGGGTTCTCGATACGCGCCGCAAATCGCTCCGGATCGCGGGGATAGTTCAGCTCGCGGGCCAGAAGGTTGATCGTTCCAATGGGATAGATCGCAAGCGGCGGCAAATCTGCCGGATGGCGTTGCGACCCGATGACGAGGCGCGCCGTTCCGTCTCCGCCCGCCATGACGATGCAGTCGAACTTTTCTGCATCGCGCGCCGCATCGAACGCATCACCGCCGAAATGGCTGATATGATGTCCGCGTTGCGTCAGAACTTCAGCCAGGCGCTCGACGCGCGCCATGCGCCGCGGGGCAAGTCGCATATTGTAGACGAGTGCAATTCTCATTCCGCCGCCTGCTGGCGATCCCCGGTTTCGTCGTCCTCGTTCAGGTCGTCGTCTGCCAGTTGCTGCATCCACATCGCTGCGTAAAGACCGTCCTGCGAAAGAAGTTGGCCATGCGTCCCGCTTTCCACCAGTCGTCCCTGTTCCAGGACGAGGATGCGGTCGGCGTCGGCAATCGTCGAGAGACGGTGCGCGATGGAAAGGGTCGTGCGGTCCTCGCTCACGCGGCGCAAGGTCTTGAGGATGTCCCGCTCGGTCCGCGTATCGAGGGCGCTCGTCGCTTCGTCGAGGATAACGATGGGCGGATCTTTCAGCAGCGTGCGCGCAATGGCGACGCGCTGCTTTTCTCCGCCGGAAAGCTTCAAACCGCGTTCGCCGACCGGCGTCTCGAAGCCAAGCGGCAGATGTTCGATGAACGGCAGGATCGCCGCATCGCGGGCCGCCGCCTCGACCTGTGCATCGCTCGATTGTTCGCGGCCATAAGCGATATTGTAGCGCAGCGTATCGTTGAACAGCACGCTGTCCTGCGGAACGATCCCGATATGGCTTCGCAAACTGTCCTGCGTCACCTGCGCGATGTCCTGCCCATCGATGAGGATGCGACCGGACTGCGGATCGTAAAAGCGGAAAAGAAGGCGCGCGATGGTGCTCTTGCCCGCACCCGAGGGGCCGACGATCGCCACCCGGTGTCCGGCGGGCACTTCGAAGCTGAGACCATGCAGGACCGTGCGTTCCTCGTCGTAGCCGAACACGACGTTCTCGAAGGCGATGGTCGGCTGGCGAACGACGAGCGCGGGTGCGCCGGGCGCATCCTCGACCTCGATATCGCTGTCCATCAGGCGAAACATCTCGCCCATGTCGATCAGTCCCTGCCGAATCGAACGATAGACCCAGCCCAGCATGTCGAGCGGGCGGAAGAGCTGCATGAGATAGGTATTGACGAAGACGAGGTCGCCGACCGTCAGATTGCCGCGGCTCCACCCCCATACGGTGAAAGCCATAGCGCCGGCCATGAGCGTGTTCGTGATGACCGCCTGCACCACGTTGAGAAGGGCAAGCGAATTTTCGGACTTGATTGCCGCGCGCGCGTAGGCGCGGGCCGCCCCCGCATAACGTTCCTCTTCGCGCCTTTCCGCGCCGAAATACTTCACCGTTTCGTAATTGAGGAGCGAATCGACCGCCCGGTCCAGCGCCCGCCCGTCGAGCTCGTTCATCTCGCGCCGCAATTTGGTACGCCATTCGGTGATCCAGCGGGTCACGGCAATGTAGGCAACCACGGTGAAGGCGGTTGCGGCAACGAGTTCCCAGCCGAAATTCAGATAGAAGATGACGCCGACCGCGATCAGCTCGATGAAGGTCGGAGCGATGTTGAACAGCAGGAAGTAGAGCATCGAATCGATGCTCTTGGTTCCGCGCTCGATGGTCTTCGTGACTTCGCCGGTCCGCCGCGAGAGGTGAAAACGCAGCGAAAGCCGATGGAGCCGATGGAACACTTCCTGCGCAAGGTTGGCGGTCGCTTCCTGCCCGACCCGCTCGAACGAAACGTTGCGCAAATTGTCGAACAGGACCCCGCCGAATCGCCCGAGCCCGTAAGCGAGCACGAGCGCCAGCGCTATGCCGACCGCTTCGCCGGTCCGCTCTGCCATCGCATCGACCGCCCCTTTATAAGCATAGGGCAGGGCAAGAACGACCGCCTTGGCCGCCAGAACACAGATGATCGCAATGACGATGCGCCGCTTCAGTTGCGGTTTGTCCGCCGGCCACAAATAGGGAAGAAAGCGCCGCAGGGTGGCCCAACCATCGGTTTCGCGGCGGTCGGAAGGAAGGCTGGTATCGGGTGGCATCGAGCCTTCAGGTGGCTATTCGCCGCACGTTAGGCAATGACCCGTGTCCTGCGTCACGAAGGACGGAAGACTTTCGTCAGGGTTGACCGATCATTCCGGGATAGTTGCGCGGGCGAAGATCGCTTGCGGTCATGACGCTGTCGGGAAGGTCGAAAAAGACGCGGCGCGTGCTGAAGTCGATAGCGATCCGGTCGAACATCCTGAGGCTGGCGATGCCGAGGATAAGCGCAGGTCGGTCCTCCAGCGAAAGGGCGGCAAAGGCAGGACTGTCGACGAAACCGATGGGAACGGAACGCAATTCGAACTGTCCGATGCGCAACTTGCCGGCCAGTTTCGTGAAACCGCTGTAATTGACGCCGTGAACGTCGGTTTCCGAAAGTGTTTCGGACGCTCTTTTGCGTAGCCGCCGTTCGAGCGCGGCATTGCCGATCGAGCGCGAAGCCCCGGTATCGATCATGACCGCCGTCTTGATGCCGTCGATTCGCGCATCCGTGATGATCATCTGATTATTCCGGCTGCGCGCGCGCACGACGATCTCGTAAGGGTTGCCGCCGGTCTCGAGCGGAGCATCGGTCACGCTGATCCGATCCTCGCGAAAGTCCACGAGCACCCGCAGGTCCTGCAGACTGTCGAGGCCGAGGATACCGTCCGCGCCGACATGCTCGCGCTCGAGGATCGGACTCGACAGATTATTGACGCGGCGGTCGGCGAATTCGAGTGCGTCGAGTTCGACCAGATCCACAATCTTGCTGCTGCCGGTGGCCACGACCAGCGAACGGCCGATGAAAGGCAATGCGAGACGCTCCGATACGGAACCGGTAACGACCGTCGCCTGCGCGCCGGTATCGACGAGGAAACGGTAAGGACCTTGTCCCCCTATATGGACCGGGACGGTGAGGCGGCGATAGCGGTCGCGCCAGGCTTCGATCTCGGTGACGTCGGGAACGTCATTCTCTGTAGCCGCTTCCTCTTGCGATTGCGCCTGCGCCAAAGCGCGCGCGACGATCTCGTTCTCATACGTATCGCCATGTGGTGGCGGCGCTGCGTTCGTCCGCTGTGCCGCATGAGTGACCGAGCCAGCTGCCATCCCGATAGCGAGAAGCGGGCAGGTCCAGCGGGAAAGGGCAATTCTGATCATCATGCGCGATTCCTCTCTTTGAGGGCGTTTGTTGAGCGGCGATGGAATCGCGCCCTTCCTCGTCCTCGATCGCTATTTTAGCACAGATACGCGGCGCCTGCGGCACAACCGCGTACTGAGTGGGCGAACGCAGGCGGCGGCAGCAGGCCGGCAAGGCCTTGCAAAACGACCGCGAACGCCCATCTTAGTTCTCGAAAGGGCGGATTTCTGCGGCTTTCGGAAAATATCGCAGTTTTTTGAAATAAAATTGCAATTAGGCGTTGACCGAATCCGAAGGCCCACATATATGCCCTCTCACCGACGCGGCGCTGACGGTTTCAACCGGCCTCGCAAGCAACGGTCGCCAACATAAGTGGACAACCGGCCCCCGGTGTAAATCGGGGAACAACAGTTGTCCGCGTTTTAATGTTGGATGGCTCTTTGACATCGTTGATTTATGATGAAGGGACATGTGGGCGACGGCGCCCAGTCCGGGGACCTCAAGGCTCCGTGTACTGGTTAACTTAAGCCGATTGCCGCATCCTTCCGGGCACCACGCCTGGTCGGTATGTAAAGCATGTCCATTCGTATCCATTACGTTTGACAGTGCAGGTATCGGCTCCTTGAAGCTCATGCCTTGCAGGCTGGCGATCCTCGTGATCGTGCTTGCTTGGTGTGTGACACAAACTTGAGAGTTTGATCCTGGCTCAGAACGAACGCTGGCGGCATGCCTAACACATGCAAGTCGAACGAACCCTTCGGGGTTAGTGGCGCACGGGTGCGTAACGCGTGGGAACCTGCCTTTAGGTTTGGAATAACAGTTAGAAATGACTGCTAATACCAAATAATGTCTTCGGACCAAAGATTTATCGCCTTTAGATGGGCCCGCGTTGGATTAGCTAGTTGGTGGGGTAAAAGCTCACCAAGGCGACGATCCATAGCTGGTCTGAGAGGATGATCAGCCACACTGGGACTGAGACACGGCCCAGACTCCTACGGGAGGCAGCAGTGGGGAATATTGGACAATGGGCGAAAGCCTGATCCAGCAATGCCGCGTGAGTGATGAAGGCCTTAGGGTTGTAAAGCTCTTTTACCAGGGATGATAATGACAGTACCTGGAGAATAAGCTCCGGCTAACTCCGTGCCAGCAGCCGCGGTAATACGGAGGGAGCTAGCGTTGTTCGGAATTACTGGGCGTAAAGCGCACGTAGGCGGCTTTTTAAGTCAGAGGTGAAATCCCGGGGCTCAACCCCGGAACTGCCTTTGAAACTGGAAAGCTAGAATCTTGGAGAGGCGAGTGGAATTCCGAGTGTAGAGGTGAAATTCGTAGATATTCGGAAGAACACCAGTGGCGAAGGCGACTCGCTGGACAAGTATTGACGCTGAGGTGCGAAAGCGTGGGGAGCAAACAGGATTAGATACCCTGGTAGTCCACGCCGTAAACGATGATAACTAGCTGTCCGGGCTCATGGAGCTTGGGTGGCGCAGCTAACGCATTAAGTTATCCGCCTGGGGAGTACGGTCGCAAGATTAAAACTCAAAGGAATTGACGGGGGCCTGCACAAGCGGTGGAGCATGTGGTTTAATTCGAAGCAACGCGCAGAACCTTACCAGCCTTTGACATCCTAGGACGGTTTCTGGAGACAGATTCCTTCCCTTCGGGGACCTAGTGACAGGTGCTGCATGGCTGTCGTCAGCTCGTGTCGTGAGATGTTGGGTTAAGTCCCGCAACGAGCGCAACCCTCATCCTTAGTTGCCATCATTTAGTTGGGCACTTTAAGGAAACTGCCGGTGA
>NZ_WTYW01000001.1:80000-1686974 GCF_009827635.1 Parapontixanthobacter aurantiacus
CGCTCCACAGGATTCGTGACCCATCACAACAATTAGGGGAACGCCCAGCTCGGCAACGGCGTACTCGATTGAGCCCAAGGCGACCGTATCGACAGTGTTGCCGGCGTTGCGAATGATGAAAAGTTCGCCAAGGCCGCGGCCGAACAGGATTTCGGGCGACACACGACTGTCGGAGCAGGTGACGTAGGCTGCGAACGGGGCTTGGCCCTGCGCAATCTCTAGCCTGCGTTCGCGGCCGACGGGTGCCGCGGTAGGCACGTCGTTGAGGAAGTTGCGATTACCCTCGATCAGCAATTCGAGCGCTTCGTCGGGCGACAGGGCGGTCTTCCCGTCGACCACCGGCGCGAGGCGCGCGGGTTGCGGAGCCTGCGCTGCGGCGACGTTACTCACCCCGAGTGTTCCGCCAGCTACTGCAGCACCAGCCAGCACGTTGCGTCTTGAAATCATGATACTCTCCTTCTGATCACGCGTTGAGGACAAGAAAGCCAAGATAGGCGAAATAGGCGAGCAGCAGCGCGAGACCCGGGAGCCGCGTCACGCCGCGTATGAAAGCAAGCGCAAGGATCACGAGAGCGCTAACCAGCACCAGACCGATATCCAACGGAAGCAAGTTTGCCGGAATGGACCCCGGAGCGAGCAGCATGGTGGCTCCGCCGATCCCGAGAATATTGTATATGTTGGAGCCGACGACATTTCCGAAGGCTACCTCGACTTCGCCTTTTCGCGCCGCGATCACGGATGTGACGAGCTCGGGAAGGGAGGTTCCGACAGCCACGATCGTCAGGCCTATGAGAGTCTCGGTCAAGCCTGCGAGCAGCGCCAGATCGATCGCTCCGGTTACGAGAAGTCTGCCGCCGCCGATCAATACGGCTAGACCCACAACTGTCAGCAACAAGGGTTTGGTCCAACCCGTGCTTTCTTCGTGCAGGCCGGTGTCGGTCATTTCGAGCGCCTGACTGCGATCGTATGGGGCGTTGTGAACCGTGGCAGGCTCGACCCGTCGCTCTTCCACGTAACACCAGGCGATGTAAGCGATCAGCCCGCCAAGCAGCAGGACGCCGACCAGTACGCTGCCGATCGCGGTCATTGCCAGCAAGAGCAGGAGGATGCTCGCCGCAAGAGCCACAGCCGGGTCGCGCAGCCGGTTGGCCGCGTTTATGGCGATAGGCGCTACCATCGCCGCAGCGCCGAGAATGAGCAGACTGTTCGCTATGTTCGAGCCGACGATATTGCCCCAGGCGATTGCCGGCGATCCGGCCATGGCTGCCTCGACGCTGGTGACGAGCTCAGGCATGGACGTTCCGAAGCCCACGATCACCAGACCGATGACAAGAGCGCTGACGCCTGCCTTTTCGGCGAGCCCGACGGCTCCACGGACGAGCAGTTCTCCGCCGACGACCAGCAGGATCAGACCGCCGAGAAGAAAGGCGATTGCTATAATCATGCGTTTGCGTTCCGGTCTTCGCGAACCTCTGCCTTGCGCAGAACGGCCATGCCTACGATCGCTGCGACAAGAGATCCGCTCAGGACGCCGAGTTTGACAGCGGCGATGCTGGCCGGGTCGGCAAAGGCAAGGTTGCCGATGAACAGGCTCATCGTGAAACCGATCCCTGCCAAACATGACAGGCCGTAGATATGTCGGAACGTAATGCCGCGCGGCAGCGATGCGAAGCCGAAGCGCGCTGCCAGATAGCAGGTTCCAAAAATCCCGATTTGTTTTCCCAGGACCAGCCCGGCCGCGATTCCCAGAGAGAGGGGTGCGGCAAGCGCTTCAAGTCCTGCCCCGGCGAACGACACTCCCGCATTGGCGAAGGCGAACAGGGGAAGGATAAGAAAGGCCACCCAAGGGTGGAGAGCGTGTTCGAGCCGTTCGAGCGGGCGTTCCTCACCGGTCGCGATGGGTACGAACATGGCCGTAACCACTCCCGCCAGCGTCGCGTGAACCCCCGACTTCAAGACCAAGATCCACAAGATTGCGCCGAGCAGGAAATAAGGGATCGTGCGGGCGACGCCACTCCGGTTCAGAAGGAGCATCGCCGCCGCAGGAACGAGCGCCAGAAGCAGCGCTCCGGTATTCATGTTCTCCGTATAGAACAGTGCGATGATGGCAATTGCGCCGATGTCGTCGATAATGGCGATCGCGAGAAGCAAGGCTTTCAGTGCAACCGGTACTCGCGAACCCAGAAGCGAGAGGAGGCCCAGTGCAAAGGCGATATCGGTTGCGGCGGGGATGGCCCAACCGCGCAGATTGTCAGGCGAATTCCAGTTCAATCCCGCGAATATGAGCGCCGGCACGACCATGCCGCCAATTGCCGCATAGACTGGCAGCGAAGCCTGCTTCCAGCTGCGCAACTGGCCGGTCGCAATCTCCCGTTTCACCTCCAGTCCGATGAGGAAGAAGAACAGCGCCATCAGACCGTCGTTGATCCACAGGAGCAGCGACTTGTCGATCGTAACGAGATCGCCAGCGGCGAATACGACCGGCGTTTCGAGAAAGGCTTGATAGTTCGGAAGAAGGGGGGAATTCGCGACAAGAAGAGCGATTGCCGCGGCGATCATGAGAAGGACGCCGCCGGCGCTTTCGCTGGCGATAAATGCGCGCAAGCGCCGGGCAGGGGACGTTCGGATCATCACAAAAAGGTTGCGGCGACCGGGGAGGGGGGATTGGCCGATCGCCGCATGGGCTCAGAGGGGGACACTGCGCCCGGGGGTGTTTCCTAGCAAAGCTGCGATGCGGTCCTTCAGGCGCAGGCGCAGCCGTTTCAGATCCTTCAGTTTCTCTGCGCTACCGATCGCCTTGGTCGTGTCTATTCGCCGGTCGAGCAAGCGATGTTCGCGGATCAGCTTCCGCAGGTAAGGTTGCGAGACTGCTCCGTCGGACGGTTTGGTTCTCATGGAAATGCTCCATCTTTCTATCTTCGAAAGTATTGCCGCCGAAGCTCATTATCCAATTCCAACTGTTGCACCGAACCGATAAGTTTTAGTAATAGCTGCTTATGACAAGCATCAGGCAGATCGAGATCTTTGAGAAGCTGGCCGATCTCGCCAATATGAGCGATGCCGCGCAGGCGCTTGGGCTCACCCAGCCGGCCCTCAGCCATCAGTTGCGCAAGCTGGAAGCGCGTATCGGCTTGAGCCTGTTCGACCGTGTTCCGTCAGGAATGGAACTGACCCCTGCAGGAAGGGAGTTGTTGTCGAGCGCGCAGAACGTTCTGAGCGCGCTACGCGATTTCGATGATGCAACTGATCGTGCTGCGCGCCGTTTCGCCGGATCGATCCGCTTCGGCGTGACCCCGACGCTCGGCCCCTATCTGATGCCGTCCGTCATTAAGACGTTACACGCCCGCTATCCCGACCTGCGCCTGTTCATTCGCGAGGGTATCCCGGCAATCCAGCTAACGGAGCTGGCCGCCGGCAAACTCGACATGGTCCTGTCGCCTCTGCCCGTCACGGGTCGCAACCTGCATGTCGAACCTCTCTTCCGCGAGGTGCTGCATGTCGTTGCTCCGCCGGACGATCCGCTCGTTGAGGTTCCGGCTCCGGACAAGGAGGACTTCGCCGGGCGAACCTTCCTGACGCTCGACCGCCGACATCATTATCACTGGCAGCTCGAGCGGATCTGCGCCGCGTTCGGCAGCGAGATATTGTCGGACTATGAAGGAACGAGCCTCGATGCTCTCCAGCAGATGGTCGGTTCCGGTGTAGGCCTTGCGGTGCTTCCGGAACTTTACGTCCGTTCCGGCGCCGGTGGTCTCGATGTCGTCAGGATCGTGGAACCAGCAGGCTGGAGCGAGTATCGGAGCGTCGGCCTTGCCTGGCGGCAATCGGCGGCATTCGCCGACCTCTACGCGCAGATCGGCGCCATCATCGCAGAGGAAGCGCGGTGTAAGATGGCGCCGCCAGCCAGCGATTGAATTAGCGACGAACGGTCGCATCGGCACGGGAAGATCCGGCGTGACCCCCGTGTAACAAAGTCGAAAGCCGGACCCATCTCTCGCCTCGTTAGTAGGACGAGTGCAGGAGATGAGCTTTGACCGAAACGATTACCGTAAACGAGACCGAGTATCCCATCCCGGCAGACCCGCGCGTGAGTCTGCTGGATTTTCTTCGCCAGCACGTGGGTCTCACCGGAACCAAGAAGGGGTGCGATCACGGGCAGTGCGGAGCATGTACCGTCCTCGTGAACGGAATGCGGATCAATAGCTGCCTTTCGCTTGCGGTAATGCATGGCGGCGACAGCGTTACGACGATCGAGGGGCTCGGCAATCCCGAAAACCCGTCAGCGCTGCAGAAGGCGTTCGTCGAGCATGACGGCTACCAGTGCGGCTATTGCACGCCGGGACAGGTCTGTTCCGCGACCGCCATGCTTCAGGAAATCGACAATGGCTGGCCCAGTGACGCGAGCGAAAGCCTCGAGGGAGAAGTCGAACTGACTGCGGACGAGATACGTGAGCGCATGAGCGGCAATCTTTGCCGGTGCGGCGCCTATCCCAACATCGTCGCGGCGATCCGGGATGCTGCGAAGGAGGATGCGGCATGAGACCGTTCGACTATCAACGCGCCGATGGCCTCACCCATGCAGGCCAATTGGCCGATGCCGATGAAGCGGCTTACATCGCCGGCGGTACGAACTTGCTCGACCTCATGAAGCTGCAGGTCGAGACGCCTCGACGCCTCGTCGACATCAATAAGGTCGGTATGAGGGAGATCGAGCAAACGGACGATGGCGGCTTGCGCATCGGTGCGCTTGCGACCAACACCGCGACTGCCTCTCACGACCTCGTTCGCCGAAATTACCCCGTTCTTGCGCGTGCGATCCTCGCCGGAGCGACCCAGCAGCTGCGCAATCGCGCCACGACCGGGGGTAATCTGTGCCAGCGGACGCGCTGCTATTATTTCACCAATATCGACCAACCCTGCAACAAGCGGGAGCCAGGCTCGGGCTGCGGTGCCATTCAGGGCATCGCCCGTCTTCACGCCATCCTCGGCACCTCCTCTCAGTGCATCGCTACCTATCCCGGCGACATGGCAGTCGCCCTGTCGGCGCTGGACGCAAAAGTAGAGATTGCCAGCGAAAGCGGCGAGCGAACGGTCCCGGTGCGCGACTTCCACTGCTTGCCGGGCGATACGCCATGGCGCGACAACGTCCTTGAGGCAGGCGAGATAATCACTTCGGTCGTTCTGCCGCCGCCTGTCGCGGGACGTCAGTCCTACCGCAAGGTGCGGGAGCGCTCGTCCTACGCTTTCGCGCTGGTGTCGATTGCGTCCATCGTCGAGATGGAGGGCGACATGATCGCCCGTGCCGACCTCGCCTTCGGCGGAGTTGCGCACATACCGTGGCACGACGAGCGCCTCAGCAATCTGCTCGTTGGGCAAGCGCCTGACCGGAAGTTGTTCGACAAGGCTGCCGATCTGCTTCTCGAAGATGCGCAAGGCTATGGCGAGAACGATTTCAAGATACCGCTCGCACGCCGGACATTGCACGCGGTCCTCAGCGAAGCGACGGGAGTCGACCAATGAACATTCACGTAAAGCAGGATGAAGCGGCAAAGGAATGCCGCCTCGACGACATGAAGCAGGGTATTCTCGGGCGCGACGTATCACGCCCGGACGGTCTGCCGAAGGTCACCGGAACCGCGCCCTATGCCGCCGAATACAAGATCGACGGGTGCCTCGAGGGTGTGATCGTCACTTCGACGATCGTGAAAGGCGAGGTCACGAATATCGATGCGTCTTCCGTCCTCGACATGCCCGGCGTGGAGGCCGTTATCGACGACCCGCGCCTGACTGCGCGGGCTGCTCAGGGCACGGCGGGCGAAGCCCCGGCGCAACCTGCGCGAAAGGTCGGATATTTCGGACAGCCGGTTGCGGTCGTCGTCGCGCGCACCTTCGAGGAAGCACGTGACGCGGCAAAGCACCTGAAGATCGAATATCGCGTCGAGGACGATGCCATCGTCGATCCGGAAGAAGCCGATGCGGAAGCCCAAGGCGACGGCACGAAGATGGGCGATCTGGCCGAAGCGATGAATTCCGCGCGTCATAGCGTCGACGTCGTGATCACGACGGAAGGTCATAATTCCGCGCCGATGGAGCCGCATGCCGCAATCGCCGAATGGGATGGCGACAAGCTTACGGTCCATGCATCGCTGCAAATGCTGAACTACAATATCTCGGAACTGGCCGACAGCCTCGATCTCGACGAAGAAAAGATTCGCCTGATCGCGCGCTATGTCGGCGGCGGTTTCGGCTCGAAGCTCGGCGTGAGCGAAGAGACTGTGGCAGCTTGCGTGGCCGCGATGGAATTGCAACGTCCGGTTCGCGTCGTCATGAGCCGCCAGCAGGTGTTTCAATGCGTCATGCGGCGCTCTGAGACACGGCAGAGGCTGCGCCTTGCGGCAGACGAAGACGGCAAGCTCATCGGTTTTGGGCACGAAGCACGGGTTTCCAACCTTCCCGGAGAGGAATTCGCTGAACCTGTCCTTCAATCGAGCGAGTTCCTTTATCGCGGCGAGAACCGCCTGCTCGAACTGGAGGTGGCTCGCATCCATCGCATGACGGCTGGTTCCGTTCGGGCTCCGGGCGAAGCGGTCGGGATGCCTGCCCTCGAAGCCGCGATGGACATGCTGGCGGAGAAAGTCGGCATCGATCCCGTCGAACTGCGCCTTCGCAACATTCCGGAACGCCATCCGGCAAAGGATCTGCCGTTCACCGATCACTCGCTTGCCGAGTGTCTCACAAAAGGAGCCGAAGCCTTCGGCTGGGATAAGGGTCCGCGCAAGCCGATGCAGAAACGCGAAGGCGAATGGTGGATTGGGACGGGCATGGCGAGCGCTGCGCGCGTCCACAACGTTTCCGAGGCCAAGGCACGGGTCACGCTCAAGGCCGATGGTACGGCGCTTGTCGAGACCGATATGACCGACATCGGGACGGGTACCTATGCCATCCTCACCCAACTTGCAGGTGAGATGCTCGGTCTGCCGGTCGACAAGGTGCTGGTAGACCTCGGCGACACGAACCATCCGCGTGGTCCGGGCTCGGGCGGCAGTTGGGGTGCGGCCTCTATTGGTTCGGCGGTATTCGTCGCTTGCGAGGCCGTCCGAAAGCAGGTGGCCGAGAAGGCGGGTGTCTCGGAGAACGAGCTCTCCCTGTCCGACGGCCGTGTGATGAACGGCGCGACCCTGACGGACTTGCTCGACGGGGCGGATATTAGCGCGGAAGGTCACTACGAACCGGGTGCGATCTCCGAGGATTATACGGCTTCCGGGTTCGGCGCTTTTTTCGCTGAGGTCCGCGTTAATCGGTACACCGGCGAGACCCGCGTAAACCGAATGCTCGGCTCGTTCGGTTTCGGCCGCGTCCTCAATGCCAAGACAGCGCGCTCGCAATGTCTCGGGGGCGTCACTTGGAGCATCGGGCTGGCTCTAACCGAGGGATTGAAGTTCGATCCGCGCGACGGACACCTCGCGAATTGCGACCTTGCGGAGTACCATGTTCCGGTCAATCGGGACGTGCCAGAAGTAGAAATACTGCTGCTCGATGGCCGCGATCCGCTCGCAAGCGCTATTCAGGCGAAGGGCGTTGGCGAACTCGGCATGTGCGGCGGAGCTGCGGCAATTGCCAACGCGATTTACAACGCCTGCGGTGCGCGCGTATTGGATTATCCGATGACACCGGACCGCGTCATTGCCGCCATGCCAGAGAACGCATGATCCTGACCGCCGACGACACGCGGCATGACGAGGACCATGCGGCCTTGATCGCTGCATGCGAGCCGGGAGTGGCCCTCTGCACGATCGTAGGCATAGACGGCAGCTTTTCACGGCGACTGGGCGCACAACTTGCCATTCGGTCCGACGGATCGGTCGTCGGGAGTCTCGCTGATGGATGTCTCGAAAGACAACTAGCGAGCGACGTTCGCAGGATCGAGGGGCCAAAGGTCGTGCGCTACGGCGCCGGCTCGCAGATGATCGATTTCCGCCTGCCGTGCGGCGGCGGGTTGGATATCCTGCTCGACCCCGCTCCCGACCGGACGCAGGCGCGCAGGGCCGTAAAACTCCTCAAGAGACGCAAGGCAGCCAAACTCGCATTGCCCGAGCCCTCGCCTCTGAAATGTCGGGCCTATACACCCCGGTTGTTCGTGAAAGTGTTCGGCGAAGGACCGGAACTCGATGCCTTCTTCCGCCTCGGAAATGCGGCGGGCGTGGCGGTGGAACCGTTTGAGAAGGACCAGTTGACGCTCGGGCAGAGCAGCGGAGAGGGCGCGGGTGATCGCTGGACTGCCATCCTGTTGCTGTTCCACGATCACGAGTGGGAGTTGCCTTTATTGGCGGAAGCGCTTGAGGGACACGCCTTCTATATCGGCGCGCAAGGCGGGGAGAATGCGCGCCATAACCGCACGCTGGCGCTGTTACAGGCCGGTTGCGACGAAAAGGAACTGGCACGGATCGTAAGCCCCGTCGGCCTGCTGCCGGGCTGCAAGTCGCCTGCCAATCTCGCATTGTCGGCACTTACGGAAATCGTCGGTCGATACGAGACTTTGCGTGAGCGAACGGTTTGATCGAACCGGGCTGATCCTGCTTGCTTCGGGTCAGTCGAAACGGTTCGGCGGGCCTAAGCTGGATGCATTGCTGGGCGGCAGGCCCTTGTGGCACTGGGCAGCGGAAACCTGCGAGAGAACCGGGTTCGGCGCTCGCTTCCTCGTCCTCGACAAAGCCCGCAAACTGGCGGGAATGCGGGAAAAATGGGTTCCGATCGAGAACGGCGAGGCGGCCGAAGGGATCGCTTCGTCGATCCGGCAAGGTGTCCGCGCTGCGGCGAATTTCGACCGTGTCGTGCTGTGTCTGGCGGACATGCCCTTCGTTTCGGTGGAACATCTCGGCAGGCTGGCAGCGACCGATGGTGTCGTCTTTTCGAGGCAGGCAAGCGGCGCTGCCGGTGTGCCTGCAGCCTTCCCGAACGGTGCATTTGTGCGACTTTTAAGCCTTCGCGGCGATCGCGGCGCGGGAAGTCTCGAGTGGCCGGACTGCAAAATCCTGTTGCCCGCGTCCGATCGGGAACTGTTCGACATTGATACCGAGAAGGCCCTCAACGATGCCGAGGCCATGATCAAGGGCGGCTAAGCCGGTTGGAAAGGTTCGGCATTTGGCCGGTGCGCGAAACGCGAAAATTCGCCGCCTCTTGTAAAAAGTTAAAAGCGGAACCCGCCCCACGGCAACTTCGTCGATCTATCATACAAGTCAATAATTCGACCCGATCGATGGAAGGAGAGAGCCATGGCGAAAGGCGACAAGGACAAATACACCGACAAGCAGAAGCGCAAGGCCGAACATATCGAGGAAAGTTACGAGGATCGCGGCGTGTCCGAAGACGAAGCGGAGCGTCGGGCCTGGGCGACCGTCAATAAGGAAAGCGGCGGCGGCAACAAGTCCGGTTCCGGGCGCGGGCAGGAAGACACGAACGAGAGTTCGCGCAAGGGCGGAAAGAAAAGCGACTGACGCTCTTTCCCGGCGGCAATTCTTTGATGTTTGATATTCGGGGGCCCGGAAGGTGTCGCCGCGCATTGACCATGCGTTGAAGCGATAAGGTCTGGAACCCGCAATGTTTACTCAGCTGAATCCGCCGATACCGGTCACGGTCCTGGACCGCGGGAAGGGCATCGCCATCGCGGTGATCGATTACGGGCAGGAGCACAATTTGCTCTGGGTCACCGCGCTCGACGAAAGCGGCGAAATCTGGTGCGCCCCGAACCCCAAGGTCCGCCTGCAGGAAAACTGGTCGGCGGGACGCTCGGTCGATACGGCAAAGGCGAAAAACGAAGGCTTCGAAGCGCGGCTTATCAGCAAGAACTGATAGCGAGTCGGTCCGCTGCAAAGCTTGCAGGCATTGCTGCATCGCAACAACTCTCGCCTCCAAGCCGATCCGGTCTTCAATCGCGCCGAGCCGAACGACCATTTCAACTTTGTTATAAATCGCGCAAATCCGGGGAACTTTGTCCGTTTCGTGCGTTTCGTTTCTTATTCGCTCGATCGAAAAGAGGTTTTTGCAAGTGCAGCAAAACTCCCATTCAAAGGAAGGCAGTAAGTCGGAAAAAGTGTTGTTCTTTCCCCATGACGGACCAGCTTCGGAAGCAAAGAAGCGCAGGGTCGCGATCATCGGAACCTACACGCCGCGCAAATGCGGTATCGCGACCTTCACGAACGATCTTTCCGAGCAGCTGCGCATCCATCGTCCGAATGTCGAAACGCAGATTTATGCGCTCGACGACGCCGGCGAGAATCTGGATTACGACCGCGTCGAGCGGGTCGTGCAGTTCGATGACGTCGAAGCGTATCGGGATGCTGCGAACGCCATCAACGACAGCGGGGTCGACGCTGTCTGGTTGCAGCACGAATACGGTATATTCGGCGGAGAGAACGGGCAGATGGTCTGCGACTTCGTCGATCGGCTGGCCGCTCCCGTCATCCTGACGTGCCATACCGTCCTGTCCGAGCCGACCGATAAGCAGAAAGCCATTCTGGAGCATCTGGTCGCGCGGTCGTCGCGTATCATGGTGATGTCACTCCACTCGCGCGATCTGCTCGCCAGCGTCTATGGCGCGCCGCATGACCGCATATCGGTGATCGAACATGGTGCGCCCGATCGCCCTTTCGGACGGCAGAAGCAGTTCAAGGAGACGCACGGCCTCGACGGACGCGACGTCATGATGACGTTCGGCCTGATTGGCCCGGGCAAGGGTCTGGAAAGGGTGATCGAGGCGTTGCCCGCCATCGCCGAGGCCTGTCCGAACGTCCTGTACCGGATCGTGGGCGCAACACACCCGAAGCTCGTCGCGCGACAGGGCGAAAGCTATCGCGAAGGCCTGAAGGCGCGGATCGAGGAACTCGGCATGTCCCGGCATGTCGAGTGGGACAACCGCTTTCTCGAAACGGACGAATTGCTCGACCAGCTGGAAGCGTGCGACGTCTATCTGACGTCCTACGGCAATCTCCAGCAATCGACGTCGGGAACGCTGAGCTATGCGGTGGCGCTGGGCAAGGCGGTCGTCTCGACCCCTTACACCCATGCGACCGAGTTGCTCGCCAATGACGTCGGCGTGCTGATCGAACCGAATTCCTCGGACGCCATCGCTGCGGCCGTGATCGACCTGTTCGATGACCGTGAGAAGCTGCGCAAACTCCAGGAACGCGCCTATGCGAAGGGGCGGGAAACGATCTGGCCTCAATTTGCCCGCAAGAGCGCGAACCTAATCGAAGCGGTCTGCGAGGAACGGCCCCGAACGGCTCGGCTGAATGTCGCGACCATGCGCACCCCAGACTTTTCCGGGGTTCGCGGAATCAGCGATGCGACCGGCATTTTGCAACATTCCATCGGTCCTATTCCCGACCGGAGGCACGGCTACTGTCTCGACGACAATGCACGGGCTCTCATGCTGATGAACGTCGCCGAGGATCTCGCCGGACCGACGCGGCGCGAGCACAGCCAGCGCTACGGTTCGTTCATCCAGCACGCCTGGAACGAAGAACTCGGGCGTTTTCGCAACTTCATAAGCTTCGACAGGACATGGTGCGAGGACGAGGGGTCGGAAGATTCCAATGGCCGTACCCTCTGGGCCCTGGCGCAAACGGCGGAGATCAATCCGCAGCCCGATATCAGGAACTGGGCGGCGGAACTTTATTGCCGGGTGCTGCCCCGCTTCGACGACCTCGGCTCGCCGCGCGCGATCGCGTTCTCGATGCTCGGAGCCTGCGCGTTCCTGCGCCGCGATCCGGACCATGGCGCTTCGCTCGAAGTGCTGAGGCAGGGTGTCGCCCTGTTGCGGTCGATCCTCGCGAAGAGCCGCCGGCCCGACTGGACGTGGTTCGAAGCGGTTCTGGGCTATGACAATCCGCGGCTGCCACAGGCGCTGATCGAGGCGGCATCGACGCTCGGTGACGAAGAGGCGTTGTCCGATGGCCTTCACACCTTGCGCTGGATCGAGCAGCAGCAGACTTCGGCCAAGGGATATTTCCGGCCGATCGGATCGGAAAGCTTCGGCCGGGAACATGACTACGTTCCGTTCGACCAGCAGCCCCTGGAGGCTTCGGCGTCGATCGACGCGCATCGTGCAGCCTATCGCATTACCGGCGACGAAGCGCGTCTGAACGGTGCACTGAAGGCGTGGAACTGGTTTTTCGGAGCGAACGATCGGGGCGTGGTGCTCGCCGATGTCGGGCTTGGCATCTGCCGTGACGGGATCACGCCGCGCGGATTGAACGAAAATTGCGGAGCGGAATCGATTTTGGCCTTTCAACTGGCGCATTATTCCGTTTTAGAGATGCTCAAGCAGCAACGCGCAAAGGCGGCTGGAGAGCAATTTGAGGTCATCAACCGATAATTCGGGCGGTCCGCTGGATCTGCTCGATCTTCGTCTTCATGCCGACCCGTCGCGGGTCGTCCTTCGACCGTTCCATCTGGGATGGCAGGCGCGTAGCGCGCCCGGCGACCGGGCGGTCCGGCTGATCGAAGATATCGCCTCGCTGCCGGAAGAGGCGGTGACCCGCGAATACGACAAGGTGCTGTCGGACTTCAAGGAGCGGCACTGGCAGATCGAACGGATGTTCATCGAGCGCTATCGCGAAGCTGAAAGCTCGCTCGACCTTGCCAAATACGACTTTTCCGAAACGCAGAAGAAGCTGGTCGGCGCGTATTTCTGTCACGAATACACCTATGCCGCCGCGGCCCTGATGAACCCGTCGATCGTTCCCCATCCCGACCAGAGCGGCATGGCGAAGGACGCCTGTCGCTTCGTCATGAGCCTGCGCGCGGTGGGCGAGGGACATATCAGTTCGATCGCCTTTCGCGAGGGCATTGCCGAAGGGGACGGGACCTTCGGCCTATGGCCGCAAAGCGCGTTTGCAACCTCCGTCGAACTAGAGGACAGCACGCTGACCGATGCCGACAGCAGCGTCACCGTGCATCGCAATCTCGAAAGCAATCTGTCGAACACCGTCATCTTCCCGATCACCGAACAGCAGGCGGGTGGCCTCGAGGATTTGCGCCTCGTCCGCTTCGATCACGGCGGGGAAGATTACGAGTGGGTCGGGACTTACACCGCCTATTCGGGTTCGAGCATCCGTTCCGAACTGTTGCGCACCCGCGATTTCGTCTCCTTCGATCTCGAGCCGATCGAGGGCCGGGCGGGGCGGAACAAGGGCATGGCACTGTTCCCGGAGAAGATCGACGGTCAGTATGCCATGATCGGGCGGCAGGACGGCAAGAACCTCTACCTCCTCAAATCCGACCGGCTGGATCATTGGGAAAGCGAAGGCACGTTCCTGATGGGGCCGAAATACCCATGGGAGTTCATCCAGATCGGCAATTGCGGCAGCCCGATCCGGACCGATCGCGGCTGGCTCATCCTGACGCATGGCGTCGGCGCGATGCGAAAATATAGCCTCGGGGCGGCGCTGCTCGATCTCGACGATCCGTCAAAGGTTATCGGGCGCACGCCGGAGCCGATCCTGACCGCGGTCGATGCGGATCGATCGGGATATGTGCCTAACGTTGTCTATACCTGCGGTGCGATGCGGGTCGAAGACCGCCTATTCATACCCTACGGCATCTCTGACAGCGCGGTCGGTTTCGCTACCGTTTCGCTGGAAAAAATGTTTCAAATCATAGATCAACAAGATTAATAACATTTAGCAAGATTGGAACAACGACGGCGCGAGCGGTTGGTTTCAGTATGAGGGACGAAAATTTCATCCAGCGGGGTAGTCGCGCCGGAAAAGTCATAGTCGATGATCCGACTGTCTTTTCAGGGGCGAAGAACCATGACCCAACTCCTCATTCATAATTTCGACCGCACGCGTCATCCCTTGCCGCAGGGCAATCCGCTCCGGCGTCTGTCCGAGCGTCTGACCAAATTCGATGACGATCTCAGCCTCAGTTCCTTGGATATAGGTTCGGCTGAGCCTGAAACGATCATGCGCGACACGACGTTATGGTCGCGCAAGGAGGAGCAGGATACGCTCTACCTGCTGGTTAAAGGATGCGCCTTCACCTTCAGCATCCTGCCCAATGGACGGCGGTTCATTGCCGATGTCTACAGAGGCGGGTCCATCTGCAACTGGCGCGGCTTCGCGATGAATTCCCTGTCGACCGACATTCAGGTCAAGGCTGGCGCGCAGTTGCTTCGCCTGCCCGCCGAGGCGCTGCGAAAGGCGTGCGCCGACCGTCCGGCGCTGGAAAACGCGCTGAGCCTGCACGAAAACGCACGGGCCTACCGATCGCTACAGCGAATGCGGACGCTCGTCGTGGGGCGTTCGGAGGACAAGTTCCTGCATTTCCTGCTCGATCTGCAAGATGAGCTGACGACGCCGCAAGGTCCGAAAGAGCAGATCGATCCGATCATGACCCAGATCGAGATCAGCGACATGCTCGGCATGAGCGCGGTTCATCTGAACCGGACGATTCAGTCGCTCCTGGCGGCGAAAGCCATTGAACGGACGACGCGGACGACCTACCGGATCAAGGACCGGGAGAGGGAAGCCGAAAACCTGAACTATCGCTATTTCTTCTCGCCGGACCTCAATGAAAGTTCCGGAAAGCACTCTTCCGTCGAGCAGCTGCGCTGAGACCGTAGCGGTCCGATCCGATCAGCGCGAATAGAGCGCGAAGCCCCATGGTGCCAGCTGAACGGAGCTGTCCTCGGTAATCACGACCGTCTCGCCGGTTGCGAATGTCGAATAGGTCCCTGCGGGCAGACCGTCCTTGAACGAAACCTGGACAGGTTCGGCCGAGAAGTTGAACAGGCCGAGAACCTTGTTGCTTTCGTTCTGCCTGACCCATGCGAGCACGTTTTCCGGGCTGTCCGTCTCGACTTTCTCCATTCGCGCACCCCAGCGCCCATTCGCCAGCGCCGAATTATCTTTCCGAAACGCGATCAGGTCCTGAAGGAGTACGCCGTAGGGGCAGGCCTCTTCGTCACCGAGCAGGCTCCAGTCGATCGGGTCCTTCTCGAAGAACTCCAGCCGCTTGGTGTTGCAGGCTTCCATGCCGTTATAGATCAGCGGCAGTCCTTCGCCGGTGAAGGACAGCGCGGTCGCAGCAGCGAGCCCGTTCGCATAGTTCTCGGTGACCGACCCCTCCCACGCATTGCTGTCGTGATTCTCGATATAGGTCATGCGCATGGCTTCGCGCGGCCACAGGCTCTCGTTCTCGGCGTAATAGCCGTAGAAGGAAGTCGGACCGGCCTTGCCGCTCGCCACGGCCTTCGACGTATTGTGCCAGTCCCATGCATAGGTCGCATCGAACGCTTCGTGGTGGAAGGCGGTATCCTGCACTTCGCCGAGCATGAAGACGGGGCGGATGGCTTCGAGCCGCCCGCGCATGGTTTCCCAGAAATCGAGCGGGATGTAACCTGCGACATCCGCGCGATAGCCGTCGATGTCGAATTCGCGGACCCAGTATTCCATCGCCTCGCCGATATGCTTGCGCACGCCGGGCTCGCTCCAGTCGAGGTCGATGATATCCGACCAGTCCCACCACGGCGTCGGCCGGAACGACCCGTCCCAGCTTTTCTCGTACCAGTCCGGATTTTCCCTCGCGAGCGGATGATCCCAGGCGGTATGGTTCGCCACGAGGTCGAGAATGACCTTGAAGCCCTGGTCGTGGGCGGCATCGACGAAGGCGCGAAACTCTTCCTTGGTCCCGAATTCCGGGTTGATGGCGGTATAATCCTTCACCGAATAGGGAGAACCCAGCGTGCCCTTCCGATTGACCTCGCCGATCGGATGGACGGGCATGAGCCAAAGAATGTCGACGCCGAGTTCCTTCAGCCGCGGCAGTTCCTCCTGCGCCGCGGCAAAGGTGCCTTCTTCGGTAAATTGCCGCGTATTGATCTGGTAGAGGACCGCATCGCGCGACCAGTCCGCGTTCTCGATCGTCACGACAGGTTCGGGTGTCCATACCTCGTCCTGCGCCATGAGAGGCGCGGAAGCCGCCAAGAGGGCTGCAGCACAGAGGCTCTTTAGAAGTTTCATCGGCTTTCTCCCGGTACTTCGACGCGCATCATGGCAAGGGCTGCAAGGACGAGCGTTCCGGCGGCGAAGGCCATCGTCCAGATCGGCTCTCCCGGAAAGAAGGCTTGCATGATGCTTCCCATGACGGTCGCCACCAGCAATTGCGGCACGACCACGAAGATGTTGAACAGGCCCATGAAGATGCCGAGCTTCGCCTGAGGCAGGCTCGATGCGAGGATGGCGTAGGGCATGGCAAGGATCGAGGCCCAGGCGATGCCGATGCCGATTTCCGAGACGAGCAGCAGTTCGGGATCGCGAATGACGAAGAAGCTGGCAAAGCCCAGCGCCCCGCATAGCAGGCCGAAGATGTGCGTTTTCGCCTTGCCGAACTTGCGCGAAAGCCAAGGCAGGAGGGTAAGGGCGGCAACCGCCGCCACTCCGTTATAGACGGCGAACAGCCAGCCGACCCAGTTTGCGCCTTCATTGTAGGCGGCACTGCCCGTATCGGTGCTGTTATAGACATATTGCGTGACGACGGGCGTCGTGTTGATCCACATGATAAACAGTGCGGACCAGCTGAAGAACTGCACGAGCGCGAGCTTCTTCATGATCGGCGGCATTCCGGAAAAGTCGCCGACGATGGAAGTCAGCATGCCGGTCGTATTGCCGCCGCGCGCCAGCGAAATGGCGATGGCATTGAGGATCCCATAGGCGACGAGCAACCCTCCGAGAAGGTACATCTCCTTCTCCAGATCGAACGATGCGACGGACAGGCACACGATCGCTCCGGCCACGATCCAGACCCCGCTGCCGAGGTAGGACTTCGAAGCCAGCGCCTGTCCTTGCTCTGCTTCACCCGAAGCGGGCAGGCCACCGTCGAACTGCGCCATTTCCGACGGGCTGTATTCCTTCGTCGTCAGCACCGTCCAAAGGACGGCGAGGAAGAGGAGCGCCCCGCCGAGCCAGAAGCTGTAGCGCACCGTATCGGGAATGCCTCCATCAGCGGCGATATTGGCGACGCCGATTTGCGACATAACCCAGGGCACGATCGATCCGACGACGGCGCCTGCTCCGATGAAGGCGGTCTGCACGGCATAGCCCGCCGTGTGCTGATCGCGCCGAAGCATGTCGCCGACGAATGCACGGAACGGCTCCATCGAAACATTGAGGCTCGCATCGAGCACCCAGAGCAAGAGCGCGGCCATCAGCAGGACGTCCGATAGCGGCATGAGGAACAGCGAGAGCGCTGCCAACACCGCACCGAGCATGAAATAGGGACGGCGACGTCCGAAGCGGCCGAGCCATGTGCGGTCCGACAGATGCCCGATGATCGGCTGCACGAGCAGCCCGGTCAGGGGCGCTGCGACCCATAGGGCGGGAAGGTCGTCGATCGCGCTTCCGAGCGACTGAAAGACGCGGCTCATATTGGCGTTCTGAAGGGCGAAGCCGATCTGGATGCCGAAGAACCCGAAACTGATGTTCCACAGACCCCAGAAACTCTGTGTCGGTTTTTCGCCTGAAATCACCTCATCCTCCCGCATGGGGCGGAGAACTGTCGCCTCCTTGCCGCCTTTCCCGCATGGCTGGCACCAAACGGGAAAAGCCACAAGTTGCATACGAATGTATCGGGCGGGCGCCCGCAAGGTGAGGTTGTGACAACGTTAGTGTAGGAGGGGGGGCTAGCCGTCGTGGCCGACGGTACTCTCGCGCACCACGAGGCGTGCGGGCAATTGTCGGCCCTCCGGCTCACCGCCTTCGATCGCTTCCGTCAGGACGTCGAGCAGCATGTCGCCTGCGCCCTTCATGTCCTGCATCATCGTGCTGAGCGGTGGGTTTGATTGCGCGGCCGCGGGAATGTCGTCGAACCCGATAAGCGCCACATCCTCCGGCACGCGCCGACCGACCTCGGCAAGCACCTGTCGTGCGCCGATGGCGATGAGGTCGCTCGCGGCAAAGATCGCGTCGAACTCGCAGCCGCTCTCGACGAGTTGCCGCGTTGCCGCGATCCCGTCGCCCTCGGTCGTCAGCGCGTCGCGGCGCAGGGCGTCGTCGGGCTCGATCCCCGCCTCGCGCATGGCCTTGCACAGACCATGATAACGGTCGGAAAATTCGGGATAGGAAGCATCGGCCCGTCCGAGAAAGGCAATGTTCCGCCGTCCGATCTCGATCAGGTGTCGTCCCGCCTGATAGCCTGCACCTATATTGTCGGAACCGACCGTCGGTCCGATATTCTCGCCGCCGGTTGCGCCCCACCTGACGAAATGCGTGCCCTGACTGACGAGGTCTTCGAGCCTGCGCTTGTAGATCTCGTAGTCGCCATAGCCGAGAAGGATGAGACCGTCGGCGCGGTGACTGTCGTGATAGCGGGTATGCCAGTCATCCTCCATGCGCTGGAAGGAAATGAGAAGATCGAGCCCGCGATTGGCGCTCGCTCGCGTGATCGAACCGAGCATCGAGAGGAAGAAAGGATTGATGGTTCCTTCATCGGAAGTCAGGTCTTCGAAGAAGAGCAGGGCAATGGTGTTGGAGCGTTGCGACCGCAGCGAGGAAGCATTCTTGTCGACCGTGTAATTGAGTTCGCGGGCGATTTTCTCGATGCGTTCCCGCGTGGCGAGACTCACCGACTTGTCGCCCCGTAAGGCCCGGCTGACGGTGGGCTGCGAAACGCCCGCACGGTAGGCGATGTCGAACGAGGTCGGCCGGTCGGACGGCTTGCGTCCCATATCCTCTCCAGTCCCCGAATTGAGTTCGGTTTTATCTGCGCCGTTGCTTAGCAGGAAACCGAACCGAACGGCAATTGCCAGCGGCGTCGCAACCCTCGGTCGAACGCTGCGAACCGCTCCTCGCTCAGCATCCTGCTGCGTTGCACAAACATACGTATGCCCCCTTTTCCCGGCCGCAAATTCGGTCAAGACGCAAAACTGTAATGCTTGCGATGGGTCGCGAGCGAGCAGCGATGCAGCTATTTTTACTGCCCGGGGAGGCAGGGGACTGGGAGAGAATGATGGTAACGAAGCGTAACCTCTTGGGCGCCGGGATCAGCAGTACGGCAATGGCGATCGTCCTCGCAGCGGGCATGGCGCCGAGCGCTGCGCTGGCGCAGGAAGCCAATCCGGTCGATACCGACATCGCGGATGAGGACGAGGCGGTCGAGGCGACCCCTGAGAACGTCATCATCGTCAGCGGCTTTCGTCAGTCTCTCGAAACTGCCGTCGCCGAGAAGCGCAATAGCGACCTGATCCTCGAATCCGTGACGGCCGAAGACATCGGCAAGCTGCCCGACGATTCCATCGGGGAATCGATTGCGCGCCTGCCCGGCGTGACCTCGCAGCGCCTGAACGGCCGTGCCAACGTCATCGCCATTCGCGGCCTCGGCCCCGACTTCTCGCAGACATTGCTCAACGGACGCGAGCAGACCTCGACCGGCGACAACCGTGCTGTCGAGTTCGACCAGTATCCCTCCGAAGTCGTCAATCAGGTCGTCGTCTACAAGACGCCCTCCGCCAGCCTCGTCGGACAGGGCCTGGTCGGCACGATCGACGTGCGGACGATCCGTCCACTCGAAGCGCGCGAAAGCGTCTTCGCCATCGGCGCTAAGGGTTCCTACGCCGATCTCGGCAAGCTCAATGCCGGTTCGGAAGAGTTCGGCTATCGCGTCAACGCGACCTATGTCGACCAGTTTGCCGACGACACGTTCGGCGTCGCGCTCTCTGCGGCCTATACGGACGAGCCATATCAATTGCAGGAATTCAATGCCTGGGGCTATTCTGGAAGCGGCGAGGCGGGCAGCCCCTTCGCGATCGCCGGCAGCAAGAGTTTCGTCACCTCGACCCAGCTGCAACGCATCGGGGTGAACGGCACGTTCCAGGCCCGGCTCAGCGACAACCTTATGGCGACCGTCGACGGGTTCTACTCCAATTTCGACGACGACCAGTCCAAGCGCGGCATCGAATTGCCCCTGAGCTTCTTCGGAACGACTTTCGATCCGTCCACCGCAACGACGACGACCACCGAGTTCGGCGAATTCGCAACCTCCGGTACGTTCGAGAACGTCCAGGGCGTAGTCCGCAACGACATCTTCCAGCGCAAGGCCGACCTCTATTCCGGCGGCCTGAACCTCGCCTATGAAGGCGACGACGGCTGGAGCGCCTTTTTCGATTTCGGCTATTCGAGGACCGACCGGAACGAGCTGAGCATCGAGAGTTATGCCGGCACCGGCTTCAACTGGGACGATCCGAACCGCGTGGGCGACGAGTTTGCCGCGGACGACGTGACCGACACGATCGGTTTCCAGTCCGGCACGACGGGCACGGTGTTCAGCCCCTCGCTCGATTATAGCGATCCGACGCTCATCGTCCTTACCGATCCGCTCGGCTGGGGCGGCAGCCTGACCGTTCCGCAGGCGGGCTATTACAACAACCGCATCCTTGAAGACGAGTTGAAGCAGTACCGCGTCGGCGTCGCCAAGGAACTTGAAGGCTTCGTATCCGCAGCCCGTTTCGGCCTTGCCTATACGGACCGGTCGAAGAGCCTCGTGCCGGACGAGTTCCTCGTGCGTCTGCGCGATGGCCTCACCGAACTGGCGGTTCCGTCGGATGCGCTCCTTCGCCCGACCAATCTCGACTATCTCGGCCTGGGGCCGATCGTCAGCTACGATGCGCGCACGCTCATCGACGACGGCACGCTGATCCTCGAGCCGAACACCTCCAACGACATTCCGCGCAAGGCCTATCGCATCACCGAAGACCTGATGACGGCCTATCTCCAGTTCGACGTCGAGCAGCAGCTCGGCGCAGGCATGCTGACCGGAAACTTCGGCGTTCAGGCGATCAATACGGTCCAAAAGTCCGACGGCGTTGCTTTCGCCGACGTCGACGGAGACGGAGCAGAGGATCGCATCGATGTATCGGGCGGTGCGGACTTCTGGGACGTCCTGCCTAGTGCGAACCTGTCCTTGAGGCTCGACAGCGGATGGGTCTTCCGCCTCGCCGCATCGCGCCAGATCCAGCGACCGCAGCTCGACGACCTGCGCATTGCCATCGGCTACAATATCGTAACGCAGGAAGACGGACAGAGTCCGACTGGAGCCTATCCTTACATCAGCGGCAACGGCGGCAACCCGGCGCTTCGCCCTTACCGCGCAAATGCAGTTGACTTCAACATCGAGAAATACTTTGGCGGCGGGGCAGGTGTCGTGGCGCTCCAGCTGTTCTACAAGGATATCGTCAGCTACATCGACAACGACGTGGCGGTTTTCGATTACACCGGCTTCCCGCTGCCCGTCGGACAGGCACCGGCGACCCCGATCGGCCTGCTGAACTCCGAAGTGAATACGGGTGGCGGCAATTTCTACGGCGCGGAACTATCGGCGACGCTGCCGCTCGACACCTTCACCGAAACGCTCGACGGCTTCGGCGTCACCGGCGGCGTCGGCTATACCAAGACCGAGATCGAGAATGCACAAGGCGAGATCGACGTTATTCCAGGTTACTCAAAATGGGTGGCCAACGGCACGGCCTATTTCGAGAAATGGGGTTTCAACGCCCGCGGCAGCGTGCGCTATCGCTCGGAGTTCCTGGCGGACTTCACCGGGTTCGGCGGTAATATCACGCGCCGCCTCGCACGCGCCGAGACGATCGTCGATGCGCAGATCGGCTACGACTTCCAGGATGGCAGCGCGCTCGAAGGCCTGTCGGTCTACATTCAGGGTCAGAACCTCACGAACCAGCCCTTCGTATCGCAATTCGACGTGCCGGTGCCCGAGGCGGTCATCGACAACCAGGAATATGGCCGCCGCTTCCTCGCCGGCTTCACCTACAGGTTCTAGTTCGTCGCATGAGCGGGGCGGGCGAATAATCTCTCACGGGATGTTTCGTCCGCTCCGCTCCATAATGCGGCGGCACTGTCCGCAGCACCTCGTCGATTGCGGGGTCTCAGCAGCCGGGAAGGGATGATGGACAGGACAACAGCGCAGCACATCGTGATTGCCGGCGGCGGGACCGCGGGATGGATGGCGGGGGCTGCTCTGTCACGTTTTACTACCGGTCGCATTACTCTCGTTGAGGCGGAAGAGATCGGCCCTGTCGGCGTCGGCGAGGCCACGATACCGCAGATCCGCCTGTTCAATGCAGGGCTCGGCATCGACGAAGCGGAGTTCCTGCGGGAGACCAAGGGCAGCTTCAAGCTCGGCATCGAATTCGCCGGTTGGGCGGGCGAGGGAACACGCTACATGCACGCCTTCGGTCCGGTTGGGCATCCGGCGGGATTGCTGCCGTTCCACCAATATTGGCTGCGGGCGCGCGAGGAAGGTTTCGCTGAAGAATTGGGCGCCTATTCGCTCAACGAAACGGCGGCCTGCGCGCTGAAGATACAGATGTGGCGCTCCGAACCGGGCAAGCCCGCACCCGACATGCCATGGGCATATCATTTCGATGCAGGCCTCTATGCCGCTTTCCTGCGGCGCTATGCCGAGGCACGAGGCGTCACGCGCATCGCCGGCAAGATCGTGAGCGTCGAGCGGGACGAGCGAGAAATTGCCTCTCTGACGCTCGACGATGGACGCAAAGTTGGCGGCGACTTCTTCCTCGACTGTACGGGCTTTCGCAGCCTCCTTCTCGGCGAAGCCCTAGGCAGCCGGTTCGAGGACTGGCAGCATTGGCTGCCATGCGACCGGGCGGTGGCCGTACCTTGCGCAACGAGGGGAGAGTTCACGCCCTACACAACGGCGACGGCGCGCCGGGCGGGCTGGCAATGGCGCATCCCCCTCCAGCACCGGATCGGCAATGGGCTCGTCTATTCGAGCGCCGATCTGTCCGACGACGAGGCGCTCGACATGCTGCTTGGCGGACTGGACGGGTCGGAAGAGGGCGAACCCAACCGGTTGCGCTTCGCAACCGGATCGCGGGCGGAGCACTGGGTCGGAAACTGCCTGGCGCTGGGCTTGTCGGCTGGCTTCATGGAGCCGCTGGAATCGACCAGCATCCACCTCATCCAGTCCTCGCTTTCGCGCTTCCTGACGATGCTTCCGGTCGAGAGACCCGATCCTGCCATCGTTCGCGAATTCAACCGGCAGACGAGCTTCGAATGGGAGCGGATTCGCGACTTTCTCATCCTGCACTACAAGGCGAATGGTCGACAGGGCGAGGCTTTCTGGGATCGCTGCCGGGCGATGTCGGTGCCCGATAGCCTTGCTGCAAAAATCGGACAGTTCGAGGCGGCGGGATATATTCACCGGGAACATGAAGAACTCTTCACGCAAGAGGGATGGTTGCAGGTGCTCGTGGGGCAGGGCGTCATTCCGTCGACCTTTCACCCGATTGCGGGCAACATGTCTCAGGGTGATCTCGCCGCGATGATGTCGCGCATTACCGATCGCAATCGTGAAACGGTCGCGAGAATGCCCGACCACGTCCAATTCCTGCGTGCATTCTGCATGCCTCCAGAACATCGGAAGACCGCATGATGCTACGCTATCAAACTATGCTGACCCTTGCCGCGCTCGCATTGGCAGGCTGCCAGACGGTGGCCGTTCCGTCGGCATCGGCGCAGGAGGCGGCGCAGGACTTCAGGGACCGGTTGCCGGAGGACGAGATCGTCTATTTCGTCCTGCCCGATCGCTTTGCCAATGGCGACACGACGAACGATCGTGGGGGACTGCCGGACGAGCGTCTCGTCAGCGGGTTCGATCCGTCCGACAAAGGCTTCTTTCATGGCGGCGATCTGGCCGGCCTGACGGAAAAACTCGACTATATCGAAGGGCTTGGCGTTACCGCCATCTGGTTCGCGCCGATCTTCAAGAACAAGCCAGTGCAAGGACCGCCAGGCAACGAAAGCGCGGGCTATCACGGTTACTGGGTCACCGACTTCACGCAGGTCGATCCTCACTTCGGGACCAATGCCGAGTTCGAGGCCTTCGTCGATGCCGCCCATGCGCGCGGGATGAAGGTCTATATGGACATCATCACCAATCACACCGCCGACGTCATTCGCTATGAAGAAGGCGATGCGACCGATTACGTCTATCGAAGCCTCGGCGACTATCCCTATTCCCGGCGGCTCGGACCGGATGGCGAGCCGATCAATGACGGTTTTCTCGGCGACGAGATACGCACCGAAGAGAATTTCGCGAAACTGGTCGAGCCCGGCTACGCCTATACGCCCGTCGTTCCGGCGGACGAACGCGGCGTGAAGGTCCCGGGCTGGCTCAACGATCCCATCTACTACCACAATCGCGGCGATACGACCTTCAGCGGCGAGAGCAGTCGCTACGGCGATTTCGTCGGACTGGACGATCTCTTTACCGAACACCCCCGTGTCCTGTCCGGGATGATCGACATCTATGGCGACTGGATTCGGCAATTCGGCATCGACGGGTTCCGCATCGATACGGCGCGGCACGTCAATCCGGAATTCTGGCAGAGCTTCGTACCAGCAATGCAGGCGATCGCACAGGAGGAGGGCATTCCCAATTTCCACATCTTCGGAGAAGTCTACAAGGACACGCCCGACAGTGGATACATCGCTCAGTACACGCGCCGCGATGGCTTTCCCGCAGTACTCGACTTCGCTTTCCAGACCGCCGTCATGCAAGCTGTCAGCGGTGTCGCCTCGCCTGAGGTCATGGCGCAGATGTTCGATGGCGACGTACTGTATGAAGGGGGCGAAGCGACCGCCCGGACCCTGCCGACCTTTCTCGGCAATCACGACATGGGGCGCTTCTCGACGCTCGTGAAAGAACGTCTTCCCGGCATCTCGCAAGACGAATTGCTTGCCCGCGTGATGCTCGGCCACGCCATGCTGATGACTTTGCGCGGCAGTCCCGTCATCTATTACGGAGACGAGCAGGGGTTCGTGGGTGACGGCAACGACCAGGCTGCACGCGAAGACATGTTTGCCAGTGCGACCGCCAGCTACAACGACAACGACCTGCTCGGCACGCAGGCGACGACTGCGACCGAGAACTACGATACCGCGCATCCGCTCTACCGCTTGATCAGTGAGCTTGCAGCCTTGCGAAAGGCGCACCCGGCGCTTGCACGCGGGCGGCAGGTCGTGCGCAGCTACGACCTCGAGCCCGGTCTGTTCGCCGTGTCGCGCTTCGATCCCGATACGGGCCGCGAATATCTCGTCGCATTCAATACGAGCGCCGAGCCGCTGACCGCACGAAGCCGGTTCGGATACGACGCAACAGAATTGGAGACGCTCGCCGGCCAGTGCCCTGCCGAACTGGACGCGCGGGGAAGCGTCCGCCTCGAACTGCCAGCCTTCGGCTGGGCCGTATGTCGCGCGGCGAACGCCCGATGAACGTGATGGCGTCCGATCAGACCGTCGAGGATGCGCCCGCAGGCAATCGCGAATGGTGGCGCGGGGCAGCGATCTACCAAATCTATCCCCGCAGCTTCATGGACTCCAACGGCGACGGGATCGGCGACCTTCCGGGCATTACGTCGAAGCTCGACTATGTCGCCTCGCTCGGCGTGGATGCCATCTGGATCTCGCCCTTCTTTACTTCGCCCATGAAGGACTTCGGCTACGACGTCGCAAATTACTGCGATGTCGATCCGATCTTCGGCACGCTTGCGGATTTCGATGCGCTCGTCAGCCGGGCTCACGAACTCGGACTGAAGGTGCTGATCGATCAGGTCTATTCGCACACCTCCGACGAGCATCCCTGGTTCGCGGAAAGCCGTGCGAGCAAGACGAACGACCGGGCCGACTGGTATGTATGGGCCGATCCGAAGGAAGACGGCTCACCGCCGACGAACTGGCAATCGGTGTTCGGCGGCCCCGCATGGACGTGGGACGCACGCCGCGGGCAGTATTATCTGCACAACTTCCTGAGCAGCCAGCCGCAGGTGAACGGCCATCATCCGGGCGTTCAGGCCGCAATGCTGGACGTCGCCCGGTTCTGGCTGGACAAGGGCGTCGACGGGTTCCGGATCGATGCCCTCAATTTCCTGATGCACGATCCGCAACTACGCGACAATCCGCCCGCTCCGCCGAGCGACCGGCCGCGCACCCGACCATTCGATTACCAGATCCGCCGCTACAATCAGTCGCATCCCGACATTGCCAAGTTCGTTTCGAGGATCAGGCAACTGACCGATCGCTACGACGCAATCTTCACCGTGGCCGAAGTCGGGGGCGACGAAGCGGAGGCGGAAATGAAAGCCTTTACCGCGGACAACCGGCATCTCAATTCCGCTTACGGGTTCAATTTCCTTTATGCGGACGTGTTCACGCCGGGACTCGTCTGCGCCGCGCTGTCCGAGTGGCCGGCCGAGGACAATGTCGGCTGGCCGAGCTGGGCCTTCGAGAACCACGATGCGCCCCGGGCCTTGTCGCGCTGGTGCGAAGCGAACCAGCGGCACGAATTCGCGCGTTTGAAGATGCTGCTGCTGATGAGCCTGCGCGGGAACGCGATCATCTATTACGGCGAGGAACTGGGACTGACACAGGTCGATATTCCCTTCGACCAGCTGCATGATCCCGAAGCCATCGCGAACTGGCCGCTGACCCTTTCGCGTGACGGCGCTCGTACCCCGATGCCGTGGAGCGCCGAAGAGGAAAACGCTGGCTTCACGAGGGGCGAACCTTGGCTGCCGGTCGGACCTCTCAATCGGGAGAAAGCCGTCGATGAACAGGACGGCCAGCCGGGCTCTCTCCTGAATTTCACGCGAGACGTCCTGCGCTTGAGCAAGCGAAATCCGGCACTGCAGATCGGCGATGTTCGCTCATGTCGAACGGACGGAGCCTTGTTGGAAATCATCCGCACCACGCCCGACCAGCGCCTGCGCTGCCTGTTCAATCTCGGTGACCGGACGCGCGAACTGGACGGCAATGGGACGGGCAAAGTGCTCTTTTCGCTCGAAGGATCGGATGCGTTGATGCTCGGACCGTTCGGGGCAATCATCATCGAGGAAACATCATGCGACTGACCACTCTGCTGACCGTTGGAACGGCCCTTTGGACGGCGACGGCGGCACAGGCTGAAACGATCGCCTCGCCCGATGGCAGGATCGTGGTGACCCTCGATGCGGACGGGGAGGGCATACCGTTCTACGAGGTTGCGCTGGACGGCGAACCGGTCGTCGCCAAATCGCAGCTCGGCTTCAATTTCACCGACGCAGATCCGATGCGGCGCAATTTCGAAATCGTCGGCGAAGTGCGCAACAGCGCGGACACCGTTTGGGAACAGCCGTGGGGCGAGCGGCAATTCGTAACCGACCGGCACAACGAACTTGCGCTGACGTTCGCCGAGAAGGACGATACGCCGCGCCGGATCATCGTGCGCTTGAGGGTCTTCGACGACGGGATTGGCTTTCGCTACGAGTTTCCCGAGCAGCCGCATTTCGAAACGGCCAACATTGCCGAGGAACTGACGGAGTTCAATTTCGCATCGGACGGAACGGCATGGTGGATCCCGGCCGGCGACTGGAACCGTTACGAATATCTCTACAGCGAAACCCCGGCCAGTGCCGTATCGACGGCGCACACGCCCATCACTTTCCGTCTGGAGGGCGGGCCCTACGTCTCGCTACATGAAGCGGCGCTCGTCGATTATTCGGGCATGTGGCTGCGCCGCATGTCCGACACGAGGTTTCGCGCGCAATTGGCGCCCAGTCCGCGGGGTCCGAAGGTCGTGCGCGAGGCTCCCTTCCACACGCCGTGGCGCTCGATCCGCATCGCCGACGATCCGGCGGGCCTTTACGAGAGCGATCTCGAACTCAATCTCAACGAACCCAATGCCTTGGGCGATGTAAGCTGGTTCACTCCGCACAAATATATCGGCATCTGGTGGGAAATGCACCTCGACAAGTCGAGCTGGGCCAGCGGGGAGCGGCATGGTGCGACGACCGCCAATGCGAAGCGTCACATCGATTTCGCAGCCGCCAACGGTTTTCGCGGTGTCCTGATCGAAGGCTGGAACGTCGGGTGGGACGGTAACTGGTTCGGCAATGGTCGCGAGTTCGACTTCACGAAGGCTTATCCCGATTTCGACATCGTCGAAGTCGCGCGCTATGCCGACGAAAAAGGCGTAAAGATCATCGGCCATCACGAGACCGGCGGCAACATCAAGAACTATGAAAGGCAGCTCGAGGCGGCGATGGCCTTTTACGAGGGGCTCGGCATCGATGCGGTCAAAACTGGCTATGTCGCGGATGCGGGCGGGGTGATCGCCGATAATGACTCTGGCGGCGAGACGTTCGTCTGGCATGACGGGCAGGAAATGGTGAACCATCATCTTCGCGTAGTGAAGGAAGCGGCCGAGCACCAGATCGCCGTCAATCCGCACGAGCCCGTCAAGGATACCGGATTGCGCCGGACCTATCCCAACTGGGTCAGCAGGGAAGGCGCCCGGGGTGCCGAATACGACGCCTGGGCCGTACCCAAAAATCAGCCGGATCATGTGCCCACGATGATCTGGACCCGCCTGTTGTCGGGACCGATGGACTACACCTCGGGCGTTTTCAGCCTCGAAGGTCGCGATGCGAGCGCGCCGGATATTCCCTCGACGCTCGCGCGCCAACTGGCCTTCTACATCGTCATCTATTCGCCGATCCAGATGGCGGCGGACCTGCCCGAAAATCTTGCCGCCCGGCCGCGAGCCCTGGATTTCGTGAAGCGGGTTCCGGTCGACTGGTCCGAGACGAAGGTGCTCGACGGCGAGATCGGACGCTACGCCGTGATGGCGCGCAAGGACCGCAAGTCGCAAAACTGGTATGTGGGCGGGGTCACGGACGAGGAGGCGCGGACCGTCAGCGTCGACCTCGATTTCCTTGAAATCGGGCGGAGCTATCGCGCGACGATCTGGCGCGATGGCGCCGATGCGGACGGCCTTGGCTCGAACCGCCATGCGATGGATGTCGAAACGAGCACCTTACGCGCCGGCGACAGCATCGATCTGCGGATCGCGCGAGCCGGGGGCTTCGCCATGGAACTCGTCCCGGAGTGAGCGAACCGACTCCCCCGCATGTCGTCGTGCTTGGCGGCGGGAGCGCAGGCTGGATTACCGCAAGCCTGCTGCATCGCCGATGGGGCGAGCGCGGCGGCCGCGTGACGGTCGTGGAGGACCCCGCTACGGGCATCATCGGCGTCGGCGAGGGCTCAACCCCGCAATTGAAGGCCTTGTTCGACTATCTGGGAATTGCGGAGCGCGACTGGATGGTCCGCTGCGATGCTACCTACAAGCTCGGCATCCGCTTTACCGGCTGGAGCGAGCGGCCCGGCTTCGAAAGCTACTTCCACCCCTTTCCCGGACCCGTCGACCTTCATTCCGAACCGGCTTTCCTGCGAAATTGCGCATTGGCCCGGCGCGCATTCGACGTTGCCTGCCTGCCCGACCGGTTTTTCCTTTCGGCGAGGCTTGCGGAACTCGGTCGATCGCCGCACCCTTCGGAGAATTTTCCGTTTGCCCCGAGCTACGGCTATCATTTCGATGCCTACAAGCTCGGCGCGTTCCTAAAGGAATGGGGCGCCGCCCGCGGTATCGAGCATGTCGCCGCGAAGGTGACAGGCGTGCCGCTGGATCAGGACGGCAACGTCGCCGCGCTGCTATGCGATGACGGTCGTCGGCTGGACGGCGACATTTTCGTCGATTGTTCAGGCTTTCGCGCGATCATCGCGGAAGGTGCGCTAGGGGCGCGATATCGCTCCTTCGACGACAACCTCTTCAATGACCGGGCCGTCGTCCTGCCCGGACCGCGACCGCAAGACTTTCGTCCCCAGACAGAAAGCGTCGCGATGTCTGCCGGCTGGCGCTGGTCCATCCCGTTAACCGGACGGACCGGAAACGGTTATGTCTATTCCTCGCGTCATATTTCGGACGAGGATGCGGAACGCGAACTACGAGAGGCCACCGGATTGCGCGACCCTGCCGCGGAGGCGCGCTTTCTGAAGATGCGCGTCGGACGGCTCGAAACGAGCTGGACGGCGAATTGCCTCGCCGCCGGACTGTCGCAAGGCTTTATTGAGCCTCTGGAAGCGACGGCGCTGCACATCGTCATCGCGACCGCGACGGAATTTGCCGACGCCTACGAGGAAGGCGGGTTTTCGGCGAAATATCGCGATCGCTTCAATGACCAGATCGCCGAACGTTACGATGCGATCCGCGATTACATCGTTGCGCATTATCGGCTCAACCAGCGCTCGGACGGCTCCTACTGGCGAGAGAATGCCGAGAATTCGAAACTTTCCGATCGGCTGAAGGCGATGATGACGGCCTGGTTCACGCACAAGGACATCGGTGCTGCGAACGTCGAACTCTATCCGGTTCAGGCTTATTCGAGCGCCAGCTGGCACTGCCTGTTCGCAGGTTACGGCAGCTTCCCGCCGCAGGAGAAGTTCGTGACGTGCCCGCCGCAGGCTCAGCCGGCGGAGATGAGCCGACTGGACGCGATGATGAAGGCTTGCACGATCAACTTTCCGTCAGCCGGCATCGGCGGTCCTGCCGATTGAACTGACGGACGCGATCAGCTGCGAATTTGCTTCAGGAAGGTGTCGACGTGACCGCGCAATAGCTTTGCTTGCGAAGCCAGTTCGTCGCTCGATTGACGCACCTGTGTTGCGGCGCTGCCCGTCGAGGCGGTCATGTCGCGAACCTTGCCGACCCGCTCTGCAACTTCGTCGGTGCTTCGCGCGGCGATGTCGATGCTGCGTGCGAGATCCTGTCCGGCAACCGATTGCTGGTCGACGGCTGTAGCAATGGAAATGGCAGTCGTTTCGAGCTGCTGGATCTGCTTGTTGAGCGAGCGCAGGACGGAAACGCTCGCCCCCGTCGAATCCTGCATGGCACGGATTTGCGCAGCGACTTCCTCGGTCGCCTTGCTCGTTTGCGTGGCGAGTTCCTTCACTTCGGAAGCCACAACTGCGAAGCCGCGTCCCGTTTCACCGCCGCGGGCCGCTTCGATCGAAGCGTTCAGCGCAAGCAGATTGGTGCGCTGGGCGATTGACTGGATCAATTCGACGATCTGGCCGACCTGTTCCGCAGAGGCAGAGAGGTTTGAAATCGCGGAATCGGCCTCGTCAGCGGAATCCGCGGCAGCGCGGGCCAGTTCGGCGCTGGTGGCAGCTTGTCGGCTGATCTCTCCGATGGACATGGCAAATTCGTCGCTGGCCGTCGCCGCTGCCGTACTGCCGACGGAGGCTTCCTGGCTTGCGGCGACGACCCGCTCGGTCTCGGAATTCGAGAGTTCCGCGTTCCGGGCCCATTCGCTGGCCGTCGTATTGAGCTGCACCGACGCGCTCGAGACGTTCGTTACGACGCTGCCGATGGTCCGCTCGAAATCGGCTGCGAGGCGCAAAATTTGCGTTTCCTGCTGTCCGCGTAGGGCTTCTTTCTCTCGGCGTGCTTCCTCGAAGGCAATTGCGTGTTCGCGGAAAGATTCGAGGGCATCCGCCATCGTTCCGTATTCGTCGACCCGGCCCCGGCAGGGCACGACGATATTGGTTTCGCCATTGGCAATGCGACGCATCGCGTCGCTCAGATTGTGGTTCGTCCCGACAATGTCGGTCTGAATAACTTTGAACAGGGCCAAGGTCGCAGCAATTCCAACAAGTGCAATGATGACCAGCACCACTGTCAGGATGGTTTCGAGCCCGTGGATGCGTTCGGCAACGTCCGCCCCGCCGCTCTTCGCAATCTCCTCGATACGGGAGAAGCCCCAGATCGCGGTAACACTTGTCGCCAGCATGATCGCAGCGGGCACACCGATCGTAAGACCGACTTTTTGCGGCGTGGGGCGTTCGCGATAGAAGCGCGTCACCGGCCCGATGTCGTCGGCATAGGTGAAGGGCGCAGCCTGCGAAGGGGCGTCGAATTCATGAGACATCATGTTCATGCTGTCGTTCCAGTCATGGGAGCGGGTTCGGAATTATCGTCGGCAGTTGTCTTTGCCAGCAGCTTGGTAATTTCGGCGGCAGGCATCGCCTTGTAGTAGAGCCAGCCTTGAATCTGGTCGCACCCCGCGGCGCGGACCATGTCCGCCTGTTCCTGCGTTTCGACGCCCTCGGCGGTCACGTCCATTTGCATCGCTCGCGCGACGGTAATCGTTGACAGCATCATCGCGCGGCTTCCTGCATCCTCGCCTGCCTGGACGACGAGCGAGCGGTCGAGCTTCAGCTTCTCGAAGCGGAACTGGCGCAGAAAACCGATCGAGGCGTAGCCGGTACCGAAATCGTCGAGCACCACGTTGACGCCGAAACCGCGAATGACGTCGAGGCTGCGTTCGGCGACGACAGGATCGAGGACGAGGCAGGTCTCGGTGATTTCGAGTTCCAGACGCTCTGCCGGATAGCCGGTTTCCTCGAGGATGTGACCCAGTTGAACGGGGAATTCGGGATTGCGCAACTGGGCTGCGGAAATGTTGATCGACAGTTTGATGTCCTGCCACGAGAGCGCGTCGAGGCATGCGCGGCGCAGCACCCACAGGCCAATCGGATTGATGAGACCCGTTTCTTCGGCAACGGGTATGAAGACGTGCGGGCCGACGGCCTTGTTCTCGGGGTGGTTCCAGCGGATGAGGGCTTCGACGGCGACCACTTCGCGGTTCCTCGCATCGACGAGCGGCTGATAATGCAGCACGAATTCGTCATTGGTCAGAGCAACGCGAAGCTGATCGTCCATTTCGCGGATCGCTTCGCGGCTGCGATCGAAATCCTTGCTGAACCAGGTGCAGCGCATCTTTCCGCCGCGCTTCGAGACATACATCGCAACATCCGCGCGGCGCAGCAATTCGGACGAGCCGACATTTTCGCCTGTGCCGCTACGCGACAGACCGATGCTTGCGCCCAGGGTTATCCGGCGTTCTTCGACCTCGATCGGCATGGTCAGGCGTTCGAGAATACTGCGCGAAATGCCTTCGAGCAGGGTTCCGGCGAGCGGTCCGTGCATCATGAGGACGAACTCGTCGCCGCCAAGCCGATAGCAGGTCGCCTCGTCGGCGCAGATTGCTCGAACCTGACGCGCACATTCCTCGATGACCCGGTCGCCGACGACGTGGCTAAAATGGTCGTTGATCTGCTTGAACCCGTCGAGATCGATGAGGGCGACAGCGAGTTCGGTCTGCGCGTTCCCGAATTCCTGGATATCGAGATGGAACGCCTTACGATTGGCAAGGCCGGTCAGGTGGTCGGTGAGCGAGGCGCGGTGCATCTTCTTGAGGCCGCTGATGCCTGCCTGGTACATCATGAAGACCGCGCTGAAATACAGCAGGCTGCCGTAGAACACGATGGAGCCGTGCTCCTTGAACGAGATGGTGGCTGTCGCGACCAGCATGCCGATGATCACCACGAAGAGAGCGGACAGGACGATAAGCGGCAGGACGATGAAGGCCCGCGAGCCCATGCTGCCGATGCCGGAACCTGATTTCACGCGTCACCCCTTATATGCAGTCTGCCGCCTTTTGCGGACTTCCCCCAAATCTCTCGATTGTCGGTGTTAACCACTATTCGCTAATGAAGCGTAAAGCGCGAATTTACCTTCGTTTTCGGTGCTTACCCGCCGCTGGAAAGACTTTCAGGCCGCCTTGCTGCGCGGCGTTCCGCGCCGCCGCGTCACCGCTTCGCAGCTATGGCGATAAAGCGCGTTACCGCACTGCGCCGGCTCGAAAAGAGAAGTTTGGCCCAGCGCCGTCTCGCCCGCGCCCAGCATCAGCCAGCCATCGGCTGCAAGGCTGTGATGTATGCGTTCGAAGGCTCGCGCGCGTGTCGCTGCCTCGAAATAGAGAAGGACGTTGCGACAAAGAACGATGTCGTATGGCAGGGCCGGGCCGGGCGCCTCAAGCAGATTGGCGACATGGAACTGAGTCATGCTGCGCAATTTCGGATCGGCCTGCCACCCTTGCTCGCTTTCGCTGAAGAACTTGAGCATTTGCGCAACGCTGATGCCGCGCTGGATTTCGAACTGGCTGTAGGTCGCGGCCTTGGCCGTCTCGATCGCCTTGCGCGAAACGTCGCTGCCGATGATTTCGATCGTCCAGTCGCGCCAGTCTTCAGCCTGTTCGCTGAAGATCATCGCAAGGCTGAGCGCTTCCTGCCCGGTCGAACATCCCGCGGACCAGACTCGCAACCGGCGGCTATCGGCGCGACGTTCGCGCAGTTCGGGAAGAACCGTGTTCTTCAACGTCTCGAAATAAGGGAAATCCCGGAAGAAATAGGTCTCGTTATTGAGCAGCGCCTCGACGACCCGCTGTGCGAGCTGGGCTTGCCCGGGCATCGTGAGGAGGCAGACGAGTTGATCGACATTGCTGATACCGTATTCGCGGAATATCCCGGCCAGTGCGGTCGTGATCCGCCAACGACGCTCGTCCGTGATCTGCTGGCCGGTATGGGTCTCAAGGAGGTCGCGGATATAGTCCTGGGACGCTGCGCTTATCTCCATGCCGATGCGTCCATCGTCAGAGCAATTTCCTCGGCGAGGCGTTCGGGAGTGGCAACGATTTTCGCAAGGCCTGCTTCTGCGACGGCGCGCGGCATTCCCCAGACAGCCGAGCTTTCCTTGTCCTGCGCGAGGATGGTGCCACCACTTTCGAACAGATGGGTTGCGCCGTAGATGCCGTCCCGGCCCATTCCCGAAAGGATTAGCGCGGTTGCATGCCCGTCGGTCGCATCAGCGAGGCTATGCAGCATCGGATCGACCGAAGGCGTGCAACCCGAGCGGCTCGGCGCGTAATCGAGCGCAGTTACATAGCGGTTTCCGCGGCGGCGAACGGTCAGATGTGCCTGACCCGGGGCGATATAGATCGTGTTGGCTGCAAGTTCGATATCATGGTCCGCAACGACGGTATGCCTGCCCGAAGCGACCGCGATCTGCCGGGCGAAGACCGCCATGAAGGACGAGGGAAGATGCTGGGTAATGAGGATCGGCGCGGTGAAATCGCGCTCCAGCCCGCCGAGCACCACGTTCATCGAATGGATGCCGCCGGTAGATGCGCCGATCGCCAGGATCTTGCCGCTCTTGCGCTGTTCGGATGATTTTGCCTGCTGGGGGGGTGCGGATTGCTTGGCTGCGATACCTTCCGCCGGTTGCACGCCTCCTAGCGCGAAGATCTTCTCGATCAGGGCGCGCTTGTAATCTTCGTCGAACTTGCCCGGCATTGGCTTGAGCATCGTGTCCGCCGCGCCCATCGAAAGGGCCGAAATGGTATGTTCGGCTCCTTCGTCGGTCAGCGCCGAAATGACGAGGATCTGTGCCTCGGGACAGGCTTCGAGCATCTTGGGAAGTGCTTCGAGCCCACCCATGCCAGGCATTTCGAGATCAAGCATGATGACGTCGACAGGCGCCATTTTCAGCTTCATCAGCGCCTTTTCGGCCGTGCCGGCATCACCGACGACGGTGAGGCGCGGATCGGCGTTCACTATGCGTGAGAAGATAGTCCGAATGGTCAGCGAATCGTCGACCACCATGACGCGAATAGCCGGCGTGGCGTCTGTCCGGTCGGTCTCAAGTCTGGCGTGAGCGTTCATCGGTCGGGCCTCCTTCAGCCCATACCGACCAGTTGCAGCTTTATCTGAAGCGTCTCGTGATCGAACGGCTTCATGACGTATTCGTCCGCCCCGGCACTGATCGCCTCACGGATATGGGATACGTCGTTTTCGGTGGTGCAGAAGACGACCTTGGGCTTGTCGCCTCCCTCGCGCTGGCGCAGATGCGTGATGAACTCGATCCCGGTCATGACCGGCATGTTCCAGTCGAGAAGGACGACGTCGGGCATCGATTCCTCGCAGCGCTCGAGGCCTTCCTGACCGTTCTCGGCTTCGGAAACCGAATAGCCGAGCGTTTCGAGAATGTGCCGCGAGACCTTGCGGATCACCCGCGAATCATCGACTACCAGACAGTTTTTCATTTCGTGCCAACCCTGTTTTGTCGTGTGTTTGCCTAAGCGACAGTGGTAACTATTCCTTTAAGCCGCGAGGGCTTGCGGCCCCTTTACGATCTGCTTGTGATCGATGAGCACGGCCGGCTCCCCGGACGTCTCAACCTTGCCGAGCGCAACCCGGTTCCAGTGTTCGCCGAACCCGCCCTTGACCGGTTCAGGTTCCGAGGACGACATGACGACCCCCTCGACCTCGTCGACAAGCAGAGCATACTGGTGTCCGTCGATCTTGATGACGACCGCTCGGTCGCCGCGCTTGTACTGCATGGGCACCAGGCCCAGCGAAGAACGGCAGCACACGACGGTCAACGCCTGACTGCGCATGGCGGTAAGACCCACGATGTGGGACGGTGCCATGGGTACGGCGACGATCTCCTCGATCTCGATCACCGAAGCGATTTCGGAAGCCGGTATCGCGGCACGGCGACCGTCGATATTGGCAATCAGCAGCATCTCGGTCATGCGGCGTTCCCTCCGGTTGCCTGGGACAGGGCAGCGACGAGCGCGTCGCGGTCGTAGCGGTAAACGGTGCCTTGCTCGCTCTCGCGGGCGATTTCGGTTTCGCGGAGACGAATGACGCGGCCCGCTGCTTGTTCGGTTTGCGCAGGCGGCGCATCGCCCATGACGATGGCGACATCGCAGTTTTCGACATTGCGCTCGACGCGATAGCCAGCGGCGACGACCAACGGTTCCAGAATGGCTTTCGACCATTCGTCGTCCGGCAATGCGCAGGACAGCCCGTTGCTTGCTTCGTCCGGACGAGCGAACTTCGCGAACAGCTGGTGGCCGTCGATCAGGCGAACCGGGCGACCGTTCAACAGGACGGTTCCCTCATAGGCAGGGTCGTCGCTCGGGACGATTTCGGAAGTGAGCGGCTGCGTGTCGGAAATGCGCGCCACGGCGTAAAGCAGCGAGCTGGTGCCGTCGGACAGTCGCAGTGTGCGTACCGTTTCCTCGGTTTCATGCTGCGGCCCGATCCCGACCAGCGGCATGAGCCGGTCGTCGATGATCGTCTGCGCGACCTTCCCGTGATAGTCGATCGTCGCCGGATCGATCGTATCGATGCGCAGGACCATCGGCATCCGCACGGCGCATTCGAGCCCGTCGAACGTCTCGAAGGTCATGACTTCGGCGGCTTTCTTCACGATCTTCTTGGCGTCTGCCTCGAGCGAGGGCGACTTCGATGCGCGCGTCGCGGAGACGAGATTATGCTTCGCCGCAATCTCCCTCATGTCGAGCATGAGGATCGGTGTACCGTTATCGAGCAGGGTCGAGCCGGAATAGAAGCCGGTGGCCATGATCGCGGGGGCGAGCGGTTTGACGACCAGATCCTCGTAATCGAAGATCGAATCGACGCCGAGCGCAAAGCGATCGCCGGTGCTTACGTGCACGAGGATGAGAATGTCGGCGAGGTCCGACGCTTCCCCCTCGTCTTTGCCAGCGTTCTTCGGAAGTGCCAGTACGTCATGCAGGGCGAGGTAGGGTATGCGATTGCCGCGAATCTTGACGAGGCGGTTCGCCCCTAGCGTCGTGGTCTCGACGGAAGAGGAGCGGCGTCGGACGATTTCCAGAACATAGCTCTGCGGGATAGCGAACTGATGTCCGCCCGCCTGCACCGTGAGGCCAGCGACGATGCTAAGCGTCAGGGGTATCTGCAACTGGAAGCTGGTGAATTCGCCGGGCTTGGAAGTAACCTTGATGGAGCCGCCGATGCGTTCGAGATTGGCGCGCACGACGTCCATTCCGACACCGCGTCCGGAAATTTCGCTCACCTCCTCCGCAGTGGAGAGGCCGGGCGCGAAGATGAGGTTGATCTTTTCCTCGTTCGAAAGACGGCTGGCTTCCTGTTCGGTGACGACGCCGGTCTCGATCGCCTTGGCGACGATTTTCGCCGGGTCGAGACCTTTCCCGTCGTCGGTGACGGTCAGCCTGATCTCGTTGCCCGAATGGCGCGCGCTGACGTTGAGCAGACCGATCTCGCGCTTGCCGGCGGCGATGCGCCGCGACGGGGTTTCGATTCCGTGATCGATCGCATTGCGCAGCAGATGGGTCATCGGGTCGCGGATCATCTCCATGATCTCGCGGTCGAGTTCGACATCGCCGCCCTCGAAGTCGATCATCACCTGCTTGCCGAGTTCGTTCGACAGATCGCGCACCAGTCGGGGCAATGACTGATAGAGGTGGTCGATATGGTGCATGCGCATCTGGCTGATGCCTTCGCGCACTTCCGAAAGAATACCGGAGAGGCGCTCGAACGGACCGTCAAGCGCCCCCGCATCGGGTGTTTCGCGCAGGCGCCGCGCCAGATCGTTCCGCGCAAGAACCATGTCGGACACGCCGCTCATCACGCGATCGAGCAATTCGACGGGAAGCCGGATCGACCGGGGCGCTGCGGAGCTTTGGCTCGCACGCGCGGTCTGGACTTCTTCGCGCGGGTGGCTCGCCGCGACGTCGAGCACGGCACCCTCGCTGTCTTCGAGGGCCGAGACGAGCATTTCGTCGCCGCCTTCGGGGAATTCCTCTTTAGCCTCGATCGCGTCGACCATCGCGGCAATGCGGTCGATGACGGAAAGGACCGCGGTGACGAGGCGAGCATTTGCCGCACGCCTGCCGGAGCGCACTTCGCCGAGCGCACCTTCGGCGGCATGGCTGAGTTTTGCGAGCCGAGGAAAATCGAAGAAGCCGCAATTGCCCTTAACGGTATGGACGAAGCGGAAGATCGAATCGAGACGCTCGCGGTCACCGGGATCGGCTTCCCACGCGATGATCTCGCCTTCGATACTCTCCAGCATTTCACGGGTTTCGGCTACGAAATCCGCCAGCAGGTCGTCCATGTCGCACTTTCCGTCAAAACCTTCAGGAACAGGCGATATGACCGATGTTGGTTAATATAATTATACGGTGATCGGAGGTCGATTACGTAGCTGAAGGTCGCATTTGCCCGTGATGGCGCAGCAGCCACCATGTCATGGCAAGCGCGAGCGCTCCGCCTGCCAGATTGGCCGCCAGTTCGCCCGCATAGATCGCCTCCGCGCCCCAGCTTGCCCGCAAGAGCCAGGCGACCGGCAGCATGACGAGGAACACGCGGGCAAAGCTCTGCGCAAGCGCCCAGCCAGCGCGGTCAATGGCGTTCAATGCGCCATTGCTTACGATGAGCAGCCCATAGCCCGCGTACCCCCAGGCAGCGATGCCGAGATACGCCGTGAACTGCGCGACGACGGCCTCGCTGTCAGTGAACAGGCCCGCGAACCACTCCGCCGCGAAGACAAGCACCAAGGCGATCGAAAGCCCGTAAGCGATGCAGAAACCGCTGGCATAGAGAAAGGCGTTGTTCGCACGGTCGAGCTTGCCCGAGCCCCAGTTCTGACCGACGATGCCGCCGATCGCTCCGGACAACGCGAGAAGGGGCACGACCGCAAAGCTTTGGAGGCGCCCGGCCGCCCCGAAACCCGCGACCGCCGATTGACCCTCGACCGCGACGAGGGCCGTCAGCACCGAAAGGCCGATGGGGTTGATCGCGTTGGAGAAGGATGCCGGACCGGCAACCCGCGTGATGGCGGCAATGGAACTGCCGATATCCGCGCCGCCCAGCTTTCGGAATTGCGGGGGAAGGGGCGTCCGCCGCAGCAGGATGTAGCCGGTCGCAATACCGACCGCCCAGCCGGCCAGCGTCGCATAGGCAGCGCCGACGATCCCGAGCCCCTCGAAGCCGAGCGCCCCGGTTATAAGGATCGGGTCGAGTATCCAGTTGGCGATGGCATAGGATAGGGAGACGATGGATGTCTTCTTGGCCTCTCCCTGTCCGCGCAGGACGCCGTTCAGTCCCATGATCGCCATGAGCAGCGGGAAGCCGAGGGCAAAGGGCTGCATATAGGTCCGGATGAGCGGCAAGGTCTCTTCGTCGGCCTGCATGAGACCGAACAGCGGATCGAGCAGCGCAAACAGCAGCAGGCTCATGGCCGCCCCGAGCATGACGGCGAAGACGATGCCGACATTGGCGCGCTCGTGGGCGCGTTCGTCATTGCCTTCGCCCAGGGCGCGGGCAATCACCGAATTGATGCCCACCATGACACCGACACCAAGGCTCGTCAGCGCGACGCTGATCGGAAAGATGAAGGAGATGGCGGCGAGTTCGGCAGCGCCCAGTTGTCCGATGAAATAGGCATCGACGAGCCCGATCGACATGATCGCCGCGACGCCCAGCACCATGGGGGCGGTCTGCGTCACGAGATGCCCGACGATACTCCCGCGGGTGAGTTTGGCATTCTCGCTCATCGAGGGACCTGCACTATCGGGAGCCGCGGCCAGCGCAACTGTTTTCCCCGCCGGGGGTTGGGCGGGGTCGCGCCGAACTTGTGCGGCGGTCGTGCTTCGTGCGATAGTGCGGGAAACGAAACGATGGAGATGGCCTCATGGCGACGCAGATCAAACCGCAGGTGGATTGCAGCAAGGAAGAGTGGGAAGCGCGGCAGAACCTGGCGGCGTGCTATCGCATCTTCGATCATCTGGGGTGGTCTGAATCGATCTACAACCACATCTCGCTGAAGATTCCGGGCGAAGACGATACGTTCCTCATCAATCCCTTTGGTCTGCTCTATGACGAAGTGACGGCGTCCAACCTCGTGAAGATCGACGTCGAAGGCAACAATGTCGGCAATTCGCCCTACATGGTGAACAAGGCCGGTTTCACGCAGCACGCTCATTTTCACAAGCATCTGGGAGAGCGTGCCAATGCGATCTGTCACGTCCACACGACCGCGACCATGGCCGTATGCAGTCATGAAGACGGCCTGCTGCCGACCAATTTCTACGCTTGCAGCTTTCAGGACCGCATCGGCTACCATGATTTCGAAGGCGTCACCGTGCGTCCCGAGGAAGGCGAGCGGCTGGTCGAGAACCTCGGTCAGCACAAGGTTCTGATGCTGCGCAATCACGGACCCGTCGTGATGGGCAAGACCATTCAGGAGATGTTCCTCACGATGTGGTCGCTCCAGCGCGCGTGCGAAATCCAGGTTGCCACTCTTTCGCAGGGCAAGGCGCAGGTCGTTACGCAGGACGTCGTCGACGTTCACCAGCGCGACCTTGCGCAGATGAGCAGCCAGGGCGGTGCGGGAATGTTCGACTTCGAAGCATGGAAGCGCCGGGTCGACAAGATCGACGATTCCTGGCGGAACTGATGGAAAGTGCGAAATCCTGCCACAAATGCGGCGGCAGGATGGCTCAAGGTATTTCGCTCGGGCGTGACAGCGGCGGCGGGCAGGTCGTTGCCCAGTGGTATCCCGGCAAGCCGGAGCGGAACTGGGCCGGAATGCTCATGATCGACAAGAAGCAGCTAAGCGACGTTATCGCCTATCGCTGCGAACGCTGCCATCTCATCGATTTCTACGCAGAATAGGTAATTCACTCATGGTAGCGATGACCGTCAACGGGCGGCCCCTCGATTTCGACATGGACCCGCGCACTCCGCTGGTTCACGCGCTGCGCGACGCAGCCAATCTGACGGGCACGAAATTCGGCTGCGGCAATGGCGATTGCGGCGCGTGCATCGTCCATGTCGATGGTGCTCCCCTGCGCTCCTGCCTCATCACGCTCGCGGAATCCGAAGGGCGGATCATCACCACGATCGAAGGGCTCGGCGCTGATCGCACGCAACCTGTGCAGCAGGCGCTCGTCGCAGAGCAGGCCATTCAATGCGGCTTCTGCACGCCCGGCATCGTCATGGCGGCGAGCGCCCTCCTTAGACAGAACCGCTCGCCCAGCGTTGACGAGATCAAGGCCGCACTTCCCAATATCTGCCGCTGCGGCGTCTATCCGCGGCTCGTCGAAGCGATCGAGCGGGCCGGGCGCGTCGCACGGCGCAGCGAGACGATCACGGCCGCGCCCACTTCGGGCATCTCGACGGAAGACGCCGCGCGCAGCGTCCCCGCGATCAGGCCGGTCGCCCCGGCCCGACGCGAAGAGGATGCCGAACCTTAGAAGCCGAACCGCACGCCGATCCGGGCATGGAAGGGATCGCCCGGCTGGATGTTGTTGTCGCCATGCGCGCTTGCATAGTAGTCCTCGTCGAAGAGGTTTTCGATGTTGAGCTGCACGGTCACCCGCTCGTTCACCTCGTAATAGGCGGCGGCATCGATGCGCAGGAAGTCAGGGAGGATGACTTCGTTCGTGTAGCTGGTGAATTGCTCCGAGCGATAGATGCCGCCCAGACCGAAGGACAGCCGATCGGTCGCGTAGAAGCGGTTCCATGCGGTGAACTGGTGATGCGGGGTCTGCTGAAGGGTGGTTCCGGCATCCGCGAAGATCGAATCCGTCAGGATTTCTCCGTCGAGATAGGCATAGCCGAGGCTTGCCTGCCAGACCGGCAGGATGTTGCCGACAATGCTTGCTTCGCCGCCGCGGACCCGGCTCTCGCCGGTCAGGACAGCGAGATTGGTTAGGGGATCGGTCGAGCGGGTATTCGTCCGGTCGAGCTGAAACAGCGCAGCGGTGAACAGGAGGTCGGTCTTTGGGGCGAATTTGACGCCGATCTCGTAGCTGGTGAACTTCTCCGGCTCGAGTTCGTCGAATGCCGGGTCGAGGAAGGTGAACTGGTCGCCCGCCTGCGGCAGGAAGCTCTCCGCGTAGCTTGCATAGAAGGACAGCCCTTCGCCGGGCTTGACGATCAGACCGAGGCGCGGGCTGACGAGTTCGTCGACCCGCTGGCCGCGCTCATCCGCCAGAATGTCGTATGTGTCGAGATCGAACCGGTCATAGCGCAGGCCCGCGATAACTTCGACGAATTCTCCGAACGAAATCTGGTCCTGAACATAGGCCGAGAAGACCTTGAGCTCGCTGTCGCGCGACCGAGAGATCGGGGTCAGCGAAACCTCAGGAAAATCGTAGGGGTCCGTCAGAAAAACGAAATTTCGCGACAGAGCGACGCCATAGCGGCCGTTCTGCGTGTCCTGAACGCTTCCCTCGATACCGACGAGCAGCATGTGGTCGAGCGGGCCAGTTTTGGTTTCCCAGACCAGATTGGCCTGCCCGATCAGGTTCTCGCGCTGCGTAAAATCCTGATAGCCGCCGAGCGAGACTGTTTCGCCATCCGTTCCGCGCGGCAGGACGTTGGCATAGACCTTGTCGTAATTCGCGTACTGGACAGACGCGTTGATGTGGAGATCGTCCGAAAAGTCGTGGTCGATGCGACTGCGTGCGATGTGAACCTCGGCGCGCGCTTCGTTGAAACCGGGTACGCCGAAGAACGTCTCGTCATATCCGGTGAGCGGTCCCGTGCCGAGCGAAGGAACGCCGCGATCGGTGACCCGCCTGTCGTCGTCATACGTGTAGTGAGCGGTAAGGCGGGTGTTGGCGCCGAGCCGTGCGGTAATCGTTGGGGTGATGCCGATGAAGCGTCCTTCGTAGAAGTCGCGGTCGTTGTCGAACTCCTCGTAAGTGCCGGTCACGCGCAGGCCGAGATTCTCCGCTGCGTTGAGATTGACGTCGCCGGTCAGCGCAAAGGCCGAGAACGTATCGACCGAAGCATCGAGATTGACGAAGCGGGTCGCAACGTCCGCCGTCTTGCTGACGCGGTTGATTGCGCCGCCGCCGCCCCCGCGTCCGAAGATGAGGGCGTTGGGACCCTTCAGGACTTCGACCCGCTCGACATTGTAAAGGGGGCGGAAATACTGCGCGTCGTCACGCAATCCGTCGAGATAGAAGTCGGCCGTGGTTTCCTGACCGCGAATGAAGACCTCGTCGCGATGCCCTTCGCCCGTTTCCAGCGTAATGCCCGGAACGTAGCGCAGCGCGTCGTTCAACTGGCGCAGGCTCTGGTCTTCCAGCTGGTCCTCGGTCAGAACGGTGATGCTTTGGGGAACGTCGAGCAGGGCAGTTTCGGTCTTCGTTCCGCTCGAGCCGTCCTCGCCGCCATAGCCTTCCTTCTGGCCAACGACGACGATCGTCGTCGGCAGATAGTCGCGATCCTGCTCGGCGGCTTCTGTGGCATTGTCGCTTGCGGCGAACGCCGGCGTTGCGGCAAGTGCAAGCGGCGCGACCGTGACGGCGAGCAGGCTGCGATTAGTGACGGACTTCATTAGGTAACCCCCTTATTGAGAATCGTTCTCGTTTCGTGAGGCGCTGCTATTGAGAATAATTCGCACTTGCAACCGCTATTTACAATGCGGGAAAGATTTTTGCTGAAATGCCCGTTCGACACAGGCTAATCCGAATGGGACAGGAAAAGGGAGAAGCCCATGAAGGCCACTATTTGGCACAATCCGAAATGCGGCACGTCGCGCAATACGCTCGCAATGCTCGAGGATCGCGAAGGCGTGCAGGTCGAGGTGATCGAATATCTCAAGGACCCGCCGAGCCGTCAGAAACTCGCGCAGCTATATCGGGACGCCGGGGTTCGCCCAGCCGAGGGGCTGCGCCTGCGTGGAACAGATGCAGCGGAACGGGGGCTACCGGACGCGGATGACGAAACGGTGCTAACAGCGATGGAGAAGGACCCGATCCTGATCGAACGACCGCTCGTCGAAACAGAGAAGGGCGTGCGCCTTTGTCGTCCGAAGGAGCGGGTCGAGGAAATCCTCTAGGTCGCGCGGTCCTTCGTCGCGATCTCGTCGAGGGTCAGATTGCGCCAGCCCATGGCGAACACGATGCCGCATAACAGGGCGACGGTTAGAAAGGCGAACCAGTCCGAGATATTGTAGAGGAACACGCCGAGCGCGGGCGCGAACACGAAGGCCGCGCCGGTGATCGAGGCGACGATGCCCGATGCTTCTCCCTGCTCCGAGCGCGTGACGGCTAGCGAAGCGCCTGCATTGTAGCCGGGCCGAAACAGGCCGAAGCCGAGCGAGGCGACAGCATAGGTGAGCGAGATCGCGTGCAAATCCTGCGCGAAATGCATGGACACGGCGCCGAGCCCGCCCAGCAGCACGCCCGCCAGCGTGGCGGCTCGCGGGCCGAGCTTGAAGCGGGGAATGACGCCCCATTGAGCGAGCAACGTCGCCGCGGCTCCGCACATCAGGACGATGGCGACCGGTCCCGTTCCCGCCGCCGGATCGCTTCTCAAACCGAGGCGATCGAGCACGAGAAAGCCCGTCAGGCCGAGGATCATCGCGTGTGCATGGCCGCCCAGCAATCCGGCGATGACCCAGGGGCGCAGGCGCGGCTCCCACCAGCCCATGTTCTGCTTCGAACCGGAGCGCACGGGGGCGGGCGGTTCGTCCTCCTCGTCCTCGTCCACTACGTCTTCGACGAGTTCCTCGCTCGCCTGTTCGTCGGTCGAACTCGCACCCCAGGGCGCATCGTAGGTGCGACCGCGCGCAGCGAATTGCGGCTCGTCATTGGGCAGCCGAAGGCGCAACGCGAAGAGTGCGGCCACGCCCAGCAGCGCAAAGGCGACGAACGGACCAACGAGGCCGAGGCCGGGGAACACCATGAGCGGGGCGAGGGCCGGGCCGATGACCGTGCCAAGGCCGAAGCTCGATGCGATGAGCGACAGCGCCTGCGTGCGCTCGCTGCGCGGTGTGCGTGAGGCGACATAGGCCTGCACCGCAGGCGGAGCGGCGCTGCCGAACCAGCCATAAAGGCTTCGAAACAGCGCAAAGAGGACGAGCGTCCATACGACCGGCAAGGCTCCGGCAAGGCCGAACCACATGACGAGACCGCATAGCGCCATCGATACGATGAAGCCCATGAGACCCAGCGTCATCATCGCCTTGCGCCCGCGCTGGTCCGACCGACGCGCCCAGAACGGAGCGCAAATGACCCAGAGTAACGCCGACCAGGTATAGGCGAGGCTGATCCAGACGTCGTTCACGCCGAGGGCGGTTCCGATCGATGGCATGACCGACTGCATCGCGGTATTTCCCGCGGCCGTCGTCAGCATCACCGCGAACAAAAGCATCATCCGACCGCGTGAAATCGTCTGCGGACGTGCGGCACCGCGCTGCGGGATCTGCGGTGGCGGTGCGTTCTCGTTCATGGCCCGCCCGGCGTTACGGCGTGCTGCTCGTGCTTGCAATCGCGAAGCTAATTTGGGAAAGCATCCCGCCAAACGGCTGCGCTCCACGTCGCAGATGCGCTCGAAGGATATCAATTTGAACGACTACGATCCCAAGCAGGCGGCGAATGTCGCCAGGCGACGAACTGGTGTCGCACGGCTGCTCGACCATTGGCGCGTTTTCTTTCAGGGTTTCGTGCAGCATCCCAAGATGGTCGGTTCGATCATCCCGTCCTCGCGCTTTACCGTCGAGAAGATGCTCGCCCCGGTGAAGTGGGACGAGTGCAAGCTGTTCGTCGAATACGGCCCGGGCGTCGGCACGTTCTGCCAGCCGGTGCTCGATCGGTTGCCGGCGGACGGACGCCTCGTGGTGATCGACACCAATCCGCTCTACATCCGCTATCTGCGCCGGACGATCGACGATCCGCGTTTTCATGCGGTGCAGGGATCGGCCGAGCATGTCGAGACGATCGTGCAGTCGCACGGCCACGAACATGCGGACTACGTGCTTTCCGGCCTGCCCTTCTCGACGCTTCCCGACGGGGTGGGTCCGGCCATCGCTGCCGCGACGCACCGCGTCCTGCGGCCCGGCGGAGCGTTCCTCGTCTATCAGTTCTCCGACAAGGCGCGCGATTTCATGGCGCAGCATTTTGCGCATATCGACCAGGGTTTCGAACTCTGGAACGTCCTGCCCTGCAAGCTCTTCTGGGGCTGGAAGGGCCAGCCGGCCTAACTCTCCGACCTAGCTGTCCCGGCGGTCGGGCGAGGGCGCTTCCTCCCTGCCCGCCGAAAGCTGGCGAAACACCGCTACGACGAGCACAGCGATGACCGCGGTGACGATCGCCGACAGCAGCGCCCCGAAAAACGCATCGACGAACAGGGCGACCTCGGGATTGGCCACAAGTGCCGCGATCAGGGCGACGGGCAGGTTCAGCACCAGCGAGATGACGATCCATGCGATTGCAAGCAAGGCGAGGAAGGCAAGCAGCCGGGCACCGACCCCGCGGGTCATGCGAAAGCTCTCGCCGATCGCCTTCAAGGGATTGAACCGCTTCTCGAACACGATGACGGCGACGACGGGGAACAGGCGCGCCGTCAAATAGAATGCCGCGATGAAGAGCAACACCATGCCGATCGTCGCACCAGCCGCCCCGCCGAGGCTCAAAAGCGACAGGAGCAGCGCGGCGGTAATCATGACGCCGAAGGTTATCAGCAACTGCGTCAGGATCAGCGGCACGAGCGCGACGAGACCGTTCCTGATCGCATCCCCGACCGTCGGGCGGCGCCGCGCGAACAGCGCGACCATAGCCAACAGCCCGGCATATTGGGCCAGCTGTAAGGCGATCATCCAGCCTGCGACCGTCTGGAAGTACTCGGTCAGCTGCGGAATCGGGTTGGCCTGGTCGAGGTCGGAAGGCACGGCCATCGTCTGCGGTTCGATGAGATAGATGGCGAGCGTCGGAAGGAAGACGAACAGGCCGGCGATCAAAGCCAGCAATTCGGGATTGCGCCGCAACAGGCGAACCGCCTCGTTCCAAGCCCCGTTCATGTCGAATGCCATCGTCTTTCCCATCCATAGTTGCTGGCCGGGCGAGCCGGCCGATGCGCGAATACCCTTGATCGTTGCCGGATTTCAACGCAAGCGCGTTTCATGACCGCCGCTGTCCCCGAAACCTTCGAAAGCGACGATATTTTGCCCGAATGGGTGTGCGAAGAAGCACGTGTTCCGTATCGCGATGCACTCGACGCAATGGAGGAACGCAGCCGTGCTATCCGGGAAGGAACCGCGCGCGAGCGGATCTGGCTGCTAGAACACCCGCCCGTTTATACCGCCGGAACGAGCGCGGGTGAGGCGGAACTGCTCGATACGAGGTTCGAAGTCATCGATGCGGGTCGCGGGGGCCGTTACACCTATCACGGTCCGGGTCAGCGCGTGGGATACCTCATGCTCGACCTCGCGAAACGTGGCCGCGACGTGCGCCGCTTCGTTCATTCGGTCGAGGGATGGGTCATCGCCGCGCTTGGCGAACTGGGATGCGAGGCATGGCGCGCGGAGGGCCGGATCGGCATCTGGACGGACGGACCCGACGGGCGCGAAGCGAAGATCGGCGCGATCGGCGTGCGCGTGCGCCGCTGGGTGACGCTGCACGGCTTTTCCGTCAACATCGCCCCCGATCTCTCGCATTTCGAGGGCATCGTGCCTTGTGGTATCGCGGAATTCGGCGTGACCAGCCTCGCCGAACTGGGCTATGCGGCGAGCGAAACAGATTTCGACGAGGCACTGCGGTTACGGTTGGGGGATTTCCTCGCTGCCGTCGGCGGTGCCGAGGAGCGATTGCCATGACCAAGAGAACGAACCGCCTGCCCCTTTACGCCCTTCTCGCGAGCGTCGCGCTGCTGACAGCCTGCGGCGACGGGAACGACGCGCCTGTCGTTGAACAGAACGGCAACGAACAATTGTCGGGCGAGATACTCGAACGTTCGGTCACCGACGAGATGCTGCCGACCGGCGAAGTCGGCGCCCCGTCGCAATTGCCCGACCGCCCGGCGACGCTTTCGGGTCCTGCGCCCGAAGAAGCGGAAGGCGATGCGGAAACGACCCGCAGCGCCACGTCCCGGCCCACGGCTCGCCCGGCGACCGAGCCTGCTCAAAGCGATGCGAGCCAACCGGCGGAAAGCGAACCGACAACCTCTGAAGAGGAAACAGCCCCACCGCCGGACGGCGAGGCTGTCGAATAGGTCCTGTCAGGCCGGGATAGGCCTCAGGCAGCTTCCTCTTCCATCGTCGGATAGTCGGTGTAGCCTTCCGCGCCCGGCAGATACCAGCTCTGCGGAACGTTGACATTGGGGGCGAACTCGGTCCCGGCGGCAATGCGTGCGGGCAGATCGGGGTTGGAGATGAACGGACGACCGAAGGCGACCGCTTCGCAGCGTCCGCTCTCGACATCGCTCGCCGCCTCGGCTCCGTCATAGTCGGAATTGAGAACGAGTGCGCCCGAATAGACGGCCCGAATGACGCCGTCCTGCTTGGGCACGTCGGTCGAGCCGAACGTACCATCGGGACCCGGCTGCCGCAGTTCGACGAATGCGAGGTTCAGTTCCTCGCACACTTCCGCGGCGGCGCCGAACGTCTCTGCCGGGTTGCTGTCGTCGCATCCTTGCGAATCCCCGTTGGGCGAGAGGCGGACGCCGACCCGGTCCGAACCCCAGACGGAGATCAGCGCCTCCAGCACTTCGCGCAGGAAGCGCGTGCGGTTCTGCGGCGACCCGCCATATTCGTCGGTGCGCTTGTTCGTTCCGTCACGCAGGAATTGGTCGACGAGGTAGCCGTTCGCGCCGTGCAGCTGCACACCGTCGAAGCCCGCCGCCTTCGCATTCTCGGCAGCCTTCCGGTAATCCTCGATCGTGCGGGCGATGTCCTCTTTCGTCATCTCGCGAGCCTGCTCGTAGTCCTTGCGACCCTCGGGCGTATGCGCGTGGCCGGGGGCGGTCGTCGCGCTGGGAGAGAGGGGCGGCTGTCCGCCGAGGAAGTCGGGATGGACGAGGCGGCCCATGTGCCACAGTTGGCAGACGATGAGGCCACCTTCCTCATGCACGGCGCCGGTCGACAGCTTCCACTTTTCGGTCTGCTCTTCGCTCCATACGCCGGGCGCATTGGGCCAGCCGAGCCCCTCGACGCTGATGCCGGTCGCTTCCGTAATGATCAGTCCCGCCGAAGCACGCTGCCGGTAATAGGTCGCCATCATCTCGTTCGGCACGAAACCGGGCTGCGAAGCGCGACCGCGTGTCAGCGGCGCCATGAAGATGCGGTTCTTCGCCTCGAAAGCGCCCATCGTCAGGGGTTGGAAGAGAACGTCGTGCATAGGCTGGTCCTTCGTGGATGAATTGGTTCGGTTTGCCAGCTAGGGCTGGGCGGTGAGCGTTACAACCCGTCCTGCGGCCTCGGATGCCGGAAAGCCAGCGGGCGAACCGCTGCTGCGACACTGGGCGGCGCTTCTTCTCGGCAATGTGGCGCTCGCGCTCGGGCCATGGGCGGTAAGGGTGGCGGATACCGGGCCGGTCTCGGCCGGGTTCTGGCGCCTCGCGCTCGCCGTGCCGTTCCTTTTCCTGTTCGCGCGGGCGAGCGGCGAAAAGGTGTTCGCCATCCCGCGAAAGGCCGCCATACTGGTGCCGGTTGCCGGCATCGCCTTCGCGCTCGACCTTGCCAGCTGGCATATCGGTATCGCCCAGACGCGGCTCGGCAATGCGACGCTGTTCGGCAATTCGGGTAGCCTCGTCCTGCTCGTCTCCGGCTTCGTGCTGGCGCGTGCATGGCCCGGCGGCCGCGAGTGGCTAGCGCTCGTCTCGGCGTTTCTGGGGGCGGGCATCCTCATGGGGCGCAGCCTCGAGATATCCGCCGCGACGCTGGTCGGAGACGTCTTCGCCCTCGTCGCCGGCCTGTTCTACGCCGTCTATCTCCTCGTCCTGCACGATGCGCGCAAGGCGCTGGGCAGCTGGAGCCTGCTGACGCTCGTCTGCATCGCCGGGGCTCCGGTGCTCCTCCTCATCGCGCTGGTGTTGGGCGAGCCGGTCTGGCCGCGCGACTGGACGCCGATCGTAGCTTTGTTCATCGGGAGCCAGCTGATCGGGCAGGGCGCGCTCGTCTATGCCTTGCGGCACTTCACCCCGCTCGTCATCGGGCTCGCGCTGCTGACGCAGCCGGCCATCGCGGCAATCTATGGTTTCCTGCAGTTCGGGGAAGTGCTGGGCGCAATGGACATAGCGGGCATGGTGCTCGTCGGGATTGCGCTCGTCTTTGCGCGGGTGCGGACGGCCTAGCGTTCGATCTTCTGCAGGAAGATCTGGTAGCGCGCCTCGACCTCGGTCAGTTCCGGGCCGACGAGATGCTCGCGCGCCTGCGCCGCCAGCCGGTCGCCTTCCTGCTTGATCTGCCCGCGGCGGGTCTCGTCGTCGAGCGTCGTCGCCGCATCGACCAGGGCGTCGAACGTCACGAGCGTCGCGATCCGGCTCGTCGCCACGCCCCCACGCATCGCGCCGAAACCGCGCGTCAGGTAATGCTCGAAATCGTCGTCGAGCGTGATGAGGTGGGGCTCTTCCCCGTCCTCGGCGAAGCTGCGATTGAGGTCGCGCTTTGCCAGTTGCGCCGTTGCCGCGCCGAGCCAGTGAACCGCCGTGACTGCCGTGAAGGGATCGTTGATGCCGGGCGACAGCGCGCGCAGGCCGATCTCGACCAGTTCGTCGATCAGGAACTGCATGTCCTGGCTCGGCGTGCGCATGCTGCCCATGGTGAAGCATTCGCGCACTTCGTCGTCTGGCGATTTCTCGATGGCGTCCATGTCCGCCCAGTAAGCGAGCGGCACGTCGGGATGGACGAAGTCGCCGGTGCGAATGGCGAGTTTCAGGGTTCCATTCTCGCGCTTCGCCAGTCGTTCGAGCCGCTTGAACGAGATGATCTGGATGTAGCCCGTTTTCTTCGCAATGATCGGGACGCCCTCCGGCGCTGCCCCCGCGCGATCCCCGGCATTGTCGCGTGGGAAACGCTCCTCGATCTCGTCGAGCAGGCGCCTGCCGATCCCCTCCAGCACGCTGTTGATCCGGATGGAGGCGGGGACGTGGTTGAGAAAATAGACGAGCACCGCCACCGAAAACGCCATCATGATGAACGCGATGAGGAGCGAGAGCTGCGGGACGAAACCCGGCAGCGTGCTGGCTGCGGCGACTTCGAGATTGGGGGCCGCCTCGTCCTCCGCCCGCACGGTCCGCAGCACGGTGATCGAATAGACGAACGTCCCGATGAAGGTCGCGAGGCTGAACTGATTGCCGCGATCCTCCATGAAATTCGTGAGCAGCCTTGGGCCGTAATTGCCGCTGGCATAGGCGACCGCCGCGATGGTGATGGAAAAGACGGTCGAGGCGACGCTGATCATCGTTCCCGAGATGACGGTCAGCATGTTGTTCGCCCCGTCGGGGCGGGCAGGCTGCAACCAGGTTACATCGTTGAGAAAGTCGGCGAAGCCGTTGCGGTCGAGATAGATCGTGAACAATGCGAGCGACAGCGAGACGAGTGAAAACAGCGCAGGCAGGAACCAGTAGCTCGCATTGACCGAAGTCCAGAATTTGGTCAGCTTCGCCATTTATTCTTCCGTGTCCTTTTCGCGCCGCTCAAGAAAGCCGTTGAGCGCTTCGCGAATGTCCTTCGCATCGCCCTCGAACGCGCCCTTTTCGATGGCATGGCGAGCCCATTCGCGGGCCTGTTCTTCCAGAAACGCAACCAGTTCCGCATTGTTCACCTGCCGCGCGACCCGGCCGAAATTGTCGATCATGCGAATGGTGACGGAAGGATAAGCCGAAGCGGCCTGACGAAAGCCTTTGAGGGGATAGTCGTAGAAACCCCGGAAGTCCTGTCCGGGCAATTCGAAACGCGGGGCCTTTTCGTAAGCCGCCACCTTCTCCTCGGAAACCCAAAGCGTCTCATGCGCGACCATCGCGTCGGCCATCCGGTCGGCGCAGGCGAGCGCGGTATAGAAATCGTTCACCGCAGGGGACAGCGCCCGCGCGGCGATCTCGACCAGCAGGCGAATGTCGAACACCGCGCCCTGGCCCCCGCTTCTGAACTGGCCGATGGGAATGCTGCGGCACACGGTTTCGTGATCCGCACCGCCGTTCTCCAGCAGCGCGAGCGGTTCGCCTGCCATGACGTGCCGACCCGGCGGCGCGCAGAAGCGGATGCGGCCCGGATGCGTCGCCAGATCGCTGGCGAGGCGGTCGAGGTCGATCCCCTCAACATAGCCCGAACGAGGGGCTGCGATCCGGTCGGCGAAATGCCCCTGGAACGGATCGGCGACGACGATGGCCGGGCGGTCCCGTCCGGCATCGCGCGCGATATGGGCGATCGAGCGGTCGACGAAGATGGTGCGGCCCAGATCGTGCAGGGCAACCGCCAGCATTGCGACGTTGACGGTCTCGAGCAGGATCAGCGCCCATAACGTGCCGTGCGGAATATCGGCTGCCGCGGCATCGGGATCGATGGCCGCGAGGACGACGAGCGAGAAGATGAGATTGAACGACAAGCCACCGAGCGAAATGCGCGTCAGGCGCTTGTCCAGCCACCGGTCGATCAGGCGGACACCGAGATTGGCGGTCGCAATCGTCAGGACGAGCAGAGTGATCGAGAAATAGAGGGTCAGCAGCGCCGCGTTGACACCGGCGACGACGCTCGCGAATTCCTGCGCTGCCCCGGCGACCGGCACGAGGGCGAGGTTGTCGGCGTAGATATCCGCGCCGAAGCCTTCGCGATCGATGGTCAGCGCCGCCCAGGAAGCGGGCAGGGCGATGATCGTCGCTGCGAGCGGAACGGACCAGTAACTCGCCGTAAGGCGGTGCAGGACCCAGCCGAACAAGCCCTTTACCGGACCCCCTTCCATCATGTCGAACGTTCCCCCTGATGACGGCGGACAACCCGCTGGCAACCAAACGTGCGATGCCGCGTTTCGTTGCGGCACTCAATGCGAGCCGCGAGGGGGTGGATCCGGGTTAGGTGCGTTCGTCAATTTCTCTTCGGGAGAAAATACAATGAGTACACTTAGCGTAATACCGGTCCAGCAGGGGGCGACACCGCCAATCGGCTCGCTGCCGGCGACGCTCGGCAATATCGAGAATTACATCCCGCTGACGACCGGTCAGTACACGACTGGCTCGCTGATCCTCATGGTCAGCTACGGCGCGCATTTCGCCTTCATTCTCTACTTCCTGATGACGAGCATGCAGCTTGCCCCGCGCTATCGCATCGTGCCGATCCTCTCCGCCGTGGTCATGGCGAGTGCGGGTCTCAGCCTGCTGCGCGAATTCTCCCTTTGGCAGGAAAGTTATGCCTTTACGGGTGCCGTCTACCAGCCGCTGGCCAATGGCGAGACCTTCACCAACGCCTTTCGCTACGGTAACTGGACGATCACCGTTCCTATCCTCCTGACGCAATTGCCGATCGCCTTTGCCCTGTCGCGGCCCGATCTGCACAAGCGCGCCCTGCGCATGGCGATCCCGGCGCTGCTGATGATCTGGACAGGCCTTTACGGCCAGTTCGGCGAAGCGGGCGACTGGTCGCGTCTCAATATCTGGGGTATCATTTCGACCGTGTTCTTCGTCTGGCTGATCCTCGAAGTGCGCGGCACGATCAGCGCGGGCATTGCGAGCAGTCCGGCAGAACTCAAGGCGTGGCCGAAGAACATCTGGTGGTTCTTCCTCGCGACGTGGGGCCTTTACCCGATCGCCTACGCGCTGCCGCAACTGGGCCTGACGGGCGATGTCGTGGTGGTTCGCCAGCTGCTCTACTCGATCGCCGACATCTCGGCGAAGCTGATCTACGGCGTCATCCTGTCGCGCTACGTCCTGCGGCGCAGTGCGCTCGAAGGCTACATGCCGGCAGCCGAAGCTTTGTCGACCACGCCTGCGGGAGCGCAAGCCGCTTCGATTCGCGGAGACTAGGGCTTGCTGCGCGCGACGCGGATCATAAGGCGGGGGCCCTGGCACGATGCCGGGGCCCTCGTTTCGTGGAGCGCGCTTTTCCTTGCCGTTGCCGCACAATTCGCGGGCGGCACGTTTCCCGTCGCACTCGGCCTCATCCTGTTCGCCGCCGGCCTCTCACACGGAGCCGGTGACGAGCAGGGCGGTACGATGCAACGCTACGGCGTGCTGGAGGCGCTTGCCTATCTGGTCGTGGGGGCGGCGGTCGCCGGCCTGTTTCTGACCGCGCCGATCGCCGGTCTCGCGCTGTTCCTCGGGCTGTCGGCGTGGCATTTCGGGCGGAGCGACTGCGCGATGGGCGAACTGGCGCGCTATGCCATCGCGGCTCTTGCGACCGGAGGCAGCGCGCTGTTCCGCCGCGACGAGACCGCGCGGGTGTTCGAAACGGTTCTGGGTCAGGCACCGGCCGATCCGCTGATGACGCTGCTCGCCCTTGTCGGGGCGGGGGGCTGCGTCCTCGTCGCCTTCGCCCTGTTCCGCAACCAGCGCGGCTGCGGGGAAGCGGCGATCGCCTTGCTCGCGACGGCGTTCTTTCACCCGGTGCTGGCGGTGGGCCTCATCTTTCTCGTCGGCCATGCGGTGCCGATCCAGCGGCGGCAGATCGCGCAATACGGTGCGGCAACGGTCTGGAAAGCGGTGGCCCTGCCGACATTGGTCGCGACGGCGGGTGGTATCGCCCTCGCGGCACTCGTCTGGACCGGCGCGCTCGACGTGCGGATCGCGGCGGCACTCGCCTTCGGCCTTGCCACCCCGCACATGCTGACCGAGCGACTGGAGCGCTAGGCGCGCATCAGACCTTGCCGAGGTCGCCCTTGCCGATGGTGCCGCTCGCCATCTCGAGCATCCGGTCGAGGCTCTGCTTCGCCTTGAGGCGCAGCCCTTCCTCGATCTCGATCCGCGGTTCGAGGTCGCGCAGCGCGGTATAGAGCTTGGGCAGGGTGTTGAGCGCCATGTACGGACAGATGTTGCACGCGCAATTGCCGTCCGCGCCGGGCGCACCGATGAAGTTCTTGCCCGGCAGAGCCTTTTCCATCTGGTGGATGATGTGCGGCTCGGTCGCGACGATCAGCGTATCGCCCTGGAACGTCTCCGCAAATTGCAGGATGCCGCTGGTCGAGCCGACATAGTCGGCGTGGTCGATGATCGTCGGCGGACATTCGGGATGCGCGGCAATCGGCGCACCCGGATATTGCTGCTTCAGCTTCAGCAATTCGGTCTCGCTGAAAGCCTCGTGGACGATGCACACGCCCGGCCAGAGCAGCATCTCGCGATTGAACTTGCGGCTCAGATAGCCGCCCAGATGCCGGTCGGGACCGAAGATGATCTTCTGATCCTTCGGGATCTGCTGGATGATGGTTTCCGCGCTGGAACTCGTGACGATGACGTCGGACAGCGCCTTCACCTCGGTCGAGCAGTTGATGTAGGTCAGCGCGATGTGGTCGGGATGCTTCTCGCGGAAAGCCCTGAACTTCTCGGGCGGGCAGGAATCCTCAAGGCTGCATCCGGCATCGAGATCGGGCAGCACCACGATCTTTTCGGGGGACAGGATCTTTGCCGTATCGGCCATGAACTTCACTCCGCAAAAGGCGATGACGTCCGCGTCCGTTTCCGCCGCCATCTGCGAGAGTTGCAGGCTGTCGCCCACGAAATCCGCGAGGTCCTGGATCTGCGGCTTCTGGTAGTAATGCGCGAGGATAACGGCATTGCGCTCCTTGCGCAGCCGCTCGATCTCCGCCAGCAGATCGTCGCCGGCAGGCATGGTCTTGTCTTGAGCGCTCATCGTCGTATCCCGTCAATTGCGTGCTGTCTGTTCCCGATATAGGTCGAACGGACGGGATGGCGAGGCCGTTCCGGCGCTTTTTGCCTGGATCAGCTTGTCAGGCCGAGGGCGTAGTCGCGAAACGGGCCGAACCGGTGAAGCAACTGGATCGTCGCAAAATTTGCGATAAGCGCCGCTCCGCCTAAGGTCAGCGCGGGATGCACTTCGCCCAGCACCTTGCCGTCATGCCGCATCGCGAAGGCGAGGACCAGCAATTGGGCGGCCAGCTGCGGCCAGACGAACCACGTGCCCATCAGCGGCAGCGGCAACAGCCTGCCGAGCACCGGCTCCAGCAGCACGATCATGACGACCAGCATCAGTCGCCGGTGCCAGTCGGTCCGCTTGCGATTGGCAATGGCGAGCGCGACCAGCACGCCGAAGGTGAGCGACTGGCAATAGGTGAGGGCGAGGAAATAGGCCGGGTCGAAGAAGGGCGGCACGCGCCCCAGTGACAGGGTCACGGTGCCCACGGCAAAGCCCGTCGCGACTGCCAGGGCGGCCAACGCGGCGCCCGCCCAGCCGAGCGGCCGATGCCAGGACAGTTGTCCTGTCGCCGCGAGCCAGCCCTGCACAACGTAAAGCCCGACCCAGCCCGCCATGATGACGGCGTGCAGATGCGTAATCGCCGGCATCGCGGTCATGTCGGTAAGACCGCGCAACGAGAATTGCGCGAAAGCGAAAAACGTCAGCAACGCGAGCGCGACCGCCAGCCTGCCGTAAAACCTGTTATCCGCCGCGAATGGTGTCTTTGGACGTTTCGCCTGCCCGCCTGCAGGACTTGCACTGGTCGCCATGAAGCGTCTCCCCCTCGATGAGAAAACCGATCTGCGACCTTGAGCACGCTTTCTACATCAGGGGACGAAAATCCGTCAACTACCCGCCTGACCCGAAGCGGCGTTCTCGCCGTCGAAACTCACCTCGACCTGCGCGTTCTCGTAGCCTGCGACCTTGAGCGGCGTCGTCAGGTTCTGCGTCACCGCGGCGCGGGCCGCATCGCGCGCCAGCCGCAGCAGGACAGGGTTGTTCGCGTTCTTCACCGCCTGCGTTTCCGCCTGCCTCGTATTCGCGCGCGTCAGTTCGTCTTGTGCCTCGCGGCTGATCCAGATGCCTTCGCGCAGATATTGCGCCCGCGCCTCGTCGAGATTGGGCTTGCCGACCGTGATGTCCGGCAGGCGGACCGACAGCGTTTCGCTCGCCTCGTCCCAGCCGAGCCGCGAGGCATCGACGCCCGACAGGTCGAGCGTGTAATCCACGCGCGCCGGAATGACCGCCACCTGCCGCGAATTGACGGTGCCGAAGAAGCGGCTGTCCGTGCTGGAGACGACCGGGGCGAGCTGCGCGGAAAAGACCGTCAACCGGTTCTGTTCCTCGAACGCGATGAGGCTCGTCGCCAGCGGGTCGCCGTCCGGATCGGGTCCGAAGGCGCGCCAGCCGAGCCATGCCACCACGGCGAGCAGCGCAATGACGAGGAACCACGGCACGACGCGCAGCGGATTGCCGGTCCTGCGTTCGGGAAGCGGCGGGTCCGTGCGAATTTCGGGCGAACGCACGCGGTCGGAAGGTCTCAGACGGTCTGCCATATTTCTCCCGTTCGCTCTACGAGGCCGCGCTTTTCGAGGTCGATGAGATGCGCCGTCACCGACATTTCCGCCGCCGGGATGAGCCGTTCGTCGAGGCCCTTGTACATCGTGCCGATGAAAGCCGGCACGGGCCGCGCATCCTCGTTCAGCAGGCGCAGGATCTGGTTCTCTCGCTGGCGGCGATGGCCCATCATTCCGCGCACCAGCTGTTTCGGCTTTTCCACCGCCGGACCGTGGGCCGGATAGTAGATCCGGTCGTCGCGTTCGCCGAGGCGTCCGAGGCTCTTCATGTAATCGCCCATGTCCCCGTCGGGCGGCACGACGACGCTGGTCGACCAGCCCATTACGTGATCGCCGGTGAACAGCGCGCCGCTTTCCTCGAGCGCGAAACACAGATGGTTCGACGTGTGGCCGGGCGTATGTACGGCGCGCAGCGTCCAGCCGGTTCCCTGCATCGCTTCCCCGTCTTCGAGGACGCGGTCAGGCGCGTAGGTCCGGTCGAACGGAGCATCGGCGCGCGGTCCTGCATCGTTGAGGACGAGCGGCGCGCAGCCGACCACCGGTGCGCCGGTGCGCTCTGCCAGCGGAACTGCGGCGGGCGAATGGTCACGATGCGTATGGGTGCACATGATCGCGGCGACCTTGCGCCCGGCCAGTGCATCGACGAGCGCCGCGACATGATCCGGCTCGGCGGGGCCGGGATCGATGACCGCGACGTCTTCCTCCGCGCCCACGATATAGGTCTGCGTCCCGGTATAGGTGTAGGGGGAGGGGTTGGGCGCGAGGACCCGCGCAACGAGCGGTTCGCACTGCTCGACCTGCCCGGTCGGCCACGGTTTGGGAGGGATCGCCATGGAGGGGATATGGTGGCGGAACGCCGCTTTGTCGAGAACCCGCGCTGGTGACGATAACGGCGGGGACGGGTCGGCGATGCGTCTGGCGGGGGAAGGTTTCGGCGGTCGTCACTTGCACCCGCGCGGGCCGGGCGGCAAGACTCGGTTCGCTAGCGGTTGGAGGCGGAAGCATGTCCGATCGGTTGGGGAGGGAACGAAGAAGACAATGGCGCAGCGAATTCTCGTACTCGACGAAGGCACGACATCGACGCGCGCGATGCTGTTCGACGAGGCAGGCCGGGTGCTCGACAGCGAACAGGCCGAATTGCAGCAATATTATCCTGCCCCTGGCCGGGTCGAACACGACGCGGCGGAGATCTGGGACAAGACGCTGCGCTGCGCTCGCGCGGTCGTCGAACGCGCAGGCGGGGCCGCCGCCATCGCCGCCATCGGCATCACGAACCAGCGCGAAACGGTCGTCGCCTGGGACCGGGAAAGCGGCGAGCCCTTGGCCCGCGCCATCGTATGGCAGGACCGGCGCACGGCGGATTTCTGCGCCGCATTACAGCGGGACGGGCATGAGGACAGCGTGCAGCAACGCACCGGCTTGCTTCTCGACCCCTATTTTTCCGCGACGAAGATGCGCTGGCTGATCGACAACGAACCGGGTGTCGCCGCCGCTGCTGAAGATGGTCGGCTGGCGCTCGGCACGGTCGAAAGCTGGCTCGTCTACAAGCTGACGGGAGGCCGCTTCGTCACCGATGCGAGCAATGCCTCGCGCACGCTGCTCCTCCCGCTCGACGGGGCGGATGGCGGATTCGACGCGGAACTGTGCGCCCTGTTCGGCGTGCCGCAGAGCGCGCTGGCAGAGGTGGTCGATTGCGCAGGCACGATCGGGGAAACTTTACCGGAACTGTTCGGCGCGGCGCTTCCCATTGCGGGCATGGCGGGCGACCAACAGGCAGCGACGATCGGGCAGGGGTGCCTCGCGACGGGGGAAACGAAGGCGACCTACGGAACGGGCGCCTTCATCCTTGCCAATAACGGCTCTGCCCTGCCGCGCTCGCAACACCGCCTGCTCGGCACCGTTCTCTACCAGTTAAACGGCGAGCGCACCTACGCGCTGGAGGGATCGGTGTTCGTCGCGGGCAGCCTCGTCCAGTGGCTGCGCGATTCGCTGGGGGTCGTCGGGACCGCTGCCGAGACCGAGGAACTGGCCCGCTCCATTCCGACGAGTGGCGGCGTCGTGATCGTGCCCGCGCTCTCGGGGCTGGGCGCACCCTACTGGAAGGCCGAGGCGCGGGGCGTCATCGCAGGCCTCAGCTTTTCGAGCGGGCGGGCGCAGATCGCGCGCGCGGCGCTGGAGGCGATGAGTTACCAGACCGCGGACCTTGCGCGAGCCTTCGCCGCCGACGGGGCGGAATGGACCTCGCTCAAGGTCGATGGCGGGATGAGCGCGAACGACTGGATGGCGCAGGACATCGCGAACATGCTCGACCTGCTGGTGGAACGCCCCGCCATGGTAGAGACAACGGCGCTGGGCGCGGCGATGCTGGCGGCGGTCGGGGCCGGGGTCTATCGCTCGCTGGAAGAGGCCGCCGATGCGATGCGCGGCGAGACGGCTATCTTCGCACCGGAGATGGGGGATGAGGAACGCGCCGAGCGCCGCGCATTATGGGAGAAGGCTCTCTCAGCAATCTGATCAGTCTCTGTTGGACTTCGGTGGGAAGTCGAATGGCGTGCCGAAAGGAGTTCGACGAGCCTCAGAGGTTGCTCCGGCCATGATGCCGGAAGGCTCATCATTTGCTCGGTGTTCCACGACCGGATTGCGGGTCTAGGTGCCCTTGAGGTGCGTTTAGACATCAATGTGGACGCTGACCGCTCATGCGCGGCCAAGTTCATGAAAAGACACGATTATCCGCCGAAAGCGGCTTCGAGTTTGCCTTTGATGTCACCGATGCTTCCCTGGTCGTTTGCCGCCGTTTCCCGCAGTTTTGCGCGCTCCAGCCGCGAAATCTGGCCGTGAAGACTCTCCGATCGGGCGATGATCTCCTGCGTATCACGGTCGAGCAGCGCGACCTGCTCGGGATCGGAGGGGTTGACCTCCGGCAAAGGCCCGAAAGCCTTGACTTGCCGAGCGGACAACTCGCCCGCGAAGAAGGCCCGCTGATTGAGCAGCCAAGCCAGCATGTGCATCACCCGCGTCGTCGTGCGCAAGGTCTCCACCGACAGCGCCAGCGCCTGGAGATTTCCTTTAATATCGGACACTTCCTCGCGCTTCCGGTTGAAGGTTTCGCGCGCCTCGTCAGCCAGCATCAGCGCTTCGCCGTATAGCGTTTCGACGATCTTTGCGTTGAGCGTTCCGTGCGATGGGTCGCCGTCAAGTGAGTTCTGAAGGATGTTCGTCATGACCACTTCCATACGCTCGAACTGCGCGATTGGCTAACGAAGCAGCGGAAATTAACGTTGAAATTCAAGCTCCGTGCCGTTCCGGCACAATTCGCTCTATCAGGCGATGATGTCCGGCAGGAGGTTGTCCTCGACTGCGGATATCCGGTCTTTCAGGATGAGCTTGCGCTTCTTGAGCCGCGCAATCTGCAACTGGTCGACATAGCCGCGCTCCCGCCCGGCTTCGGTCAGCGCCGCGATCGCAGCGTCGAGGTCGCGGTGTTCGGACAGGAGCGAGCCCAGATGCTTGCGCAATTCCTGTTCCGTCATGCCTGTCATTCTCGTCCCTCGAACAATCGGTCTTCCTGGCAAAGCGATTACGCTCACGGTTCGTCGCATGACGCGCCGCGGTCGTCTCGACGATGCTTCGCTGCCCCTTCGCATACCGACCGAGATATGATTGTATCGTGAAGTTCGCGAATCGGAAAGCACCGCTCGGTAGAACGGTCCGACCAAAACAGGAACGCCAAAAACGAAGGAGATGCAGATGGTATCGTCGCACGTTGCCGCCCTTAACGACAAACATGCCGGCCTCGAAGCCCGGCTGGCAAGCGAGCAGAGCCGACCGCATCCCGACGATACGACGATCAAGCGCCTCAAGCGTGCAAAGCTGAGGATCAAGGAGGAACTGGCCGGTCTCTAGAGACCGGTTGACCCTCAATTCTTCGCCCCCGCCGATAATGCGCGGATAGCTTTTGCCTTGCAGTGGAAATTGTTGTTACTCTCGCAACCATGTCCGCCGCAGCTTCAGCCCGATCGATCCTTACCGGCATGCACGAGGTCATGGCCTCGCGCATGCACGCGCAAGGAAAGCTCGACCGCGTTGCCGAAATCGTCAGTGAAAGCCTCGATAGCGAAGTCTGCTCGATCTACCTCCTGCGCGAGGGCCAGCTCGAACTGTTCGCGACCAAGGGCCTCAATCAAAGCGCGGTCCACGTTACGCGCATGGCGATCGGCGAGGGGCTGACCGGCACGATCGCCGAAAAGAGCGAGATGCTGAACCTCGCGGAGGCGCGCTCGCATCCCGACTTTCTTTATCGCCCGGAAACGGGGGAGGAGAAATTCCATTCCTTCGCCGGCGTGCCGATCGTCTATCGCGAGCGCGTTGTGGGGGTGCTTTGCGTCCAGCACGTCGAACCGCGCCGCTACGAGGATGTCGAGATCGAGGCGTTGCAGACCACGGCCATGGTCCTGTCCGAGCTGATCGCCCATAACGAGCTTATCGACGAGGAGGAGGCGCTTGCTCTCGGTCGCTATGGCACCGAGCCGGAGCTCGTGTCCGGGCTTACCCTCGTCAAAGGACTCGCCTTCGGCAACGCGGTCTTCCACCAGCCACGCGTCGAAATCGGACAGGTCGTCGCAGAGGATACGGAGGCCGAGCGCCAGCGCGTATACCGTGCGTTCGACCGGATGCGCGAACAGATCGATGCGATGACGGTCCAGGTGGAGTTCGGCAAGGGCGGAGAGCATGAGGAAGTGCTCGAGACCTACAAGATGTTCGCCTATGACGAGGGTTGGTCGCGCCGCATCAACGAGGCGATCGACAGCGGTCTCACGGCCGAAGCTGCGATCGAGCGGGTCCAGCAGCGAACGCGCATGAGGATGCGCGAAATCGACGACCCGTTGCTGGCCGACCGGATGCACGACCTCGAGGACTTGTCGAACCGTCTGCTGCGGATCGTTTCCGGCCAGATCGGTACGGCGGCAACGCAAGGACTTCGCCGCGATTCCATCCTTATCTCGCGCAATCTCGGCCCGGCGGAACTGCTCGAATACGACCGCAGGCGGCTGAAGGGCGTTGTCCTCGAAGAAGGATCGCTGACGTCGCACGTGGTTATCGTCGCCCGCGCGATGGGCATTCCGGTGCTAGGGCGGGTCGGCGGCTTGCGGGGGCGCATCAGGGAAGGCGAGGAATTGCTGCTCGATGCCGATCAGGGCGTGGTCACGCTGCGTCCAGCGGCCCCCATGATTGACGCGTTCGCGGCACGCACCGCCAAGTCGCGTGAAAAACGCGCCGCTTACGCGGAATTGCGCGACGTCGAGCCATTCACCCGGTGCGGCACTCGTATCGTCGTGATGATGAATGCGGGTCTGCGGGACGACATGTCGTCGCTGCAACTGACGGGGGCAGACGGCGTCGGCCTGTTCCGGACGGAATTCCAGTTCCTTGTTTCGGCCTCGCTGCCGCAACGCGAGCGCCAGACGCGGCTCTACCGCGACGTGCTCGACATCGCTGGGAGCAAGCCTGTCGTCTTCCGTACCCTCGACATCGGGGGCGACAAGATGGTCCCCTATCTCCGCTCGGATGGTGGCCCGAGAGAGGAAAATCCGGCTATGGGCTGGCGTGCGCTTCGCCTCGCCCTCGAACGCGAAGGCCTGCTGAAGGTGCAGGCGCGCGCATTGCTCGAAGCGGCGGCAGGCCGCGAGCTCAACGTGATGTTCCCGATGGTCAGCGAGCCGTGGGAATTCGACGCCGCCAAGGACGTTTTCGAGGCCCAGCTCGCTTTTCTGAAGTCGCGCAAAAAGCAACTGCCGGACGCGGTGCGCTACGGCGCGATGCTGGAAGTGCCGGCGCTAGCGGAAGTGCTCGATCAGCTCGCGCCGCGCCTTTCCTTCCTGTCGATCGGCACGAACGATCTGACCCAGTTCCTGTTCGCCGCCGACCGCGCCGATCCGCGCCTTGCCGGGCGCTACGACTGGCTCAACGCTTCCATTCTTCGCTTCATCCAGCGGATTGTCGGTTCGCTCATAGGCTACGACGTTCGCCTCAGCGTATGCGGCGAGATGGGCGGGCGGCGGCTGGAGGCCCTCGCGCTGCTGGGTCTTGGCATCACGCGCCTGTCGATCACGCCAGCGGCGGTCGGGCCGATTAAGGAACTGATCCGGAAGGTCGATTTGAACGAATTGAAACCGGCAATGCAGGCCTGGCTGGCTTCGCCGCCCGAAAGCATGCGCGACGAACTGACGCGCTGGGCGAGCGAACGCGACATCGATATCGAGTAGGTTCGCGCAGCATCTTGCGCAACCATGCAGGAAATGGCGGAAATCCGCCTCGTTTCTTGTTGGCTTCGCTTGACAGGAAGGGCGTCGAGGCTGTTTGTTGCGAGAAGCGATAAATCGCGGGCGCGCAGGATAACGAAATGATCGACGAGACGGACGAAACCCAGGACCACGACGGTTTCATGGACGAAGGCGAAGGTGCCGGATATGGCGGCGTCGGCGCGACGCTGGCCGATGCGCGGCGCGAAGCTGGTCTCGATCTGGCGCAGGTCTCTGCCGAAACGCGAATACCGGAACGACATCTGAGCGCGATCGAGCGCGGTGATTTTGGGGCGCTGCCCGCTCGTACATACGCAGTGGGTTTTTCGCGCACCTACGCCAAGATGCTCGGCCTCGACGATCGCGAGATTGCCGATCGCGTTCGTGCCGAAATGGGCGTTTCCGAGGCCGATCATGCCGACCGTCCTGCAAAGTTTGAACCCGGCGATCCGGCTCGTGTGCCATCGCGTGGTCTCGCCTGGTTCGGCATAGTCGCTGCAATAGTCCTGCTGGCCGGAATTTACGCGTTCTACAGTGCCTACTTTTCGCCAGGCATGGGGCCTGCGCCGCTCGAGGAAGAGCAGGCTCCGATCGCCGCAGCGCAGACGCAACAGGCGGCAGCCCCGGCGAATGCGATCGATCCGGCAGGTGAGGTCGTCTTCACGGCGCTTGAGGATGGTATCTGGGCGCGTTTTTACGATGGAGAGGGCGAGCGGCTCTACGAGGCGCAGATGTCGCGCAACGAGACATTCGTTGTCCCGGCCGATGCCGAAAATCCGCAGATATGGACCGGGCGGCCCGATGCTTTTGCTATCACGATCGACGGGAAGAGCGTGGCGAAACTCGCCGAGGACGATTTCGTCATGCGCGACCAGCCGATTTCGGCAGAGGCGTTGCTCGCACGGCAAGAAACCACGCAAACGCCAGCGGCGCCGGTTGCTACAGACGGTGCAACCTGAGGAGCTTGGGTTTCGCAAACGGTTATCGCACATTCAGCGATGCCGAATTATAGGACGAGGCTGACGCCCTCACACCATATTTGCGAGGGGACAATGATCGGACGGAGTAGATGAGGATGGGTTTAGGACAGGTCTTGAGGGCGACGCGCCTGATTGCGGGAAGCGCGGTGGCGGGGGCGTTGCTGGCGACTTCCGCACCGGCGATGGCGCAAACCGACGATGCCCGGTTGCGCAAGATCGAACAGGAAATCCGCGCCCTTCAACGCCGCGTATTTCCGGGCGGCGACGGACGCTTTTTCGAACCGGAGATTGCTCCCGGGCAGCCTGCGCCTGCCGAGCAGAACATCGCCCGACCCTCGACCAGCGCGTTGACGGACGTCCTTGCAAGGCTCGATGCGCTCGAACGTCAGTTGCAGCGTCTGACCGCCCAAACCGAGACCAACGACAATGTGCTGCGGCAATTGACGGACCGCGTCGAGATGCTCGAGGAAGCGAATGCTCCGCCGCCGGCTCCGGCCCTGCCGCGGGAAGGAGCGATCGACACCGGGATGGCTCCGGGCAGCGGTAACGGCGCACCGGCACAGGTGCAGGGACCTTCGCCCGAACGGATCGCGGCGGTTCAGGCGATCGTCAAACCCTCGACCGGCGATGCGGGCGATGACGAATATGTGTACGGCTATCGCCTGTGGGAGGCGGGTTTCTTTCCCGAAGCGCAGCAGCAACTGACGAAATTCGTTCAAGCCCACCCCAATCACAGCCGCGCGACATTTGGGCGCAATCTTCTCGGCCGGGCCTATCTCGATGACAACAAACCGCGCGAAGCAGCGTCCTGGTTCGTGGAGAACTACAACGAAAACAAGCAGGCAGCCCGCGCAGCCGACAGCCTTTTGTATCTGGCCGAAGCCATGATCGCGATCGATGATACCGAGCGCGCGTGCATTGCTTTGGCGGAGTTCAGCGAGACCTATCCGGCGCTCGCGGTCGGCCGGCTGTCTGACCAGTATCGGGCATCGCGCGCGAAGGTGCGTTGCAATTGACAAGGCGATCGATCCGGCGCTGACGCGGCGCTTTGCCGCCGATCTCGACGCTCTCTGGCACGAGCGTTCGGACTGCGACACGCTGGGCGTTGCGGTTTCGGGCGGGCCCGATTCTCTGGCGCTCATGCTGCTGGCGAACGAGGTGCTTCGCGGAAAGATCGAAGTCGCTAGCGTCGATCATGGCTTGCGCGCGGAAAGTGCTGATGAAGTTCGGTTCGTTGCCGAAATCTGCGAGAAGCTCGGCATCGGGCATAGCAGTCTCACGATTGAGGTAGCGCCTGGCAACCTTCAGGCAGAGGCACGCAGGGCCCGCTATGATGCCCTCTCGCACTGGGTCATCAGCAAGGGGCTGGCTGCGCTCGCCACTGCCCATCATGCCGACGATCAGGTTGAAACGCTGGTCATGCGCCTCAATCGCGGAAGCGGGCTCGGTGGCCTCGCCGGCATCAGACCTCGCACCGTTGTTCCAGGAAGCGGCGTGACCCTTATGAGACCACTTCTGGGCTGGCGAAAAGCCGAGCTGGAGGCGCTGGTCCGTGCATCTGGGCTGAAACCGGTACGCGATCCATCGAACGAGGATGACAGCTTCGACCGTGTCGAAGTGCGCAAGGCTTTGGCAGATGCTGACTGGATCGATGCTGAAGCATGGTCTCGCTCAGCTGCGCATCTGGCCGAAGCTCTGCAATTCGTCGAAGATCAAGCTAAAGAAGATTTTGCCGCCAACGTATTGGAGCGGGGAGAAGCACTTGCCTATGTGCCGCGCGCTCCGAGCCTCGTCGTTACCGAAACGGTCGTGGCGATCATGGCAAATCTTGGCGCGTCCATCACGAGACGCGAAGCAGCCATGATGGCGGCACGGCTTGGTCGCGGCGAAAACGCGTCAATGGCCGGTATCTTGGTGACGGCCGAGAGAAGCGCGAACGACGCCACCTGGCTTTTCCGACCAGAACCGCCGCGCCGTACCGGCTAATAACAGACTAACCGTGAGCGCCGAACTCGTTCGCGATGGCGGCACTGATCCTGAGGATGAGGGCATAGGACTGTTCGATCGGATCGATATATTCTGCCCGGATCGCCGCGTAACTGTCGGTCTCGCTATCGGGATACTGGCTACCCTCGTTCAGATCGAAGTCGTCCATCTGCGGGAAATGCGTCGGAAACGCACGCCGCAACTGCGCGAGCGCGTCGTCGACACGTAAGGTGAAGACCATTTCCATGACGTCGTGCCGGCTGATGTCGTTGGCCCTGCTGAAACGTGGGATGGACGCGATCTTGATGAACATATGTTGCATCAAGGCAAGCCTTAGGGATTGTAAGACGCCAATCCTGCGCCGAACGGTCTCCCTGTCGTCGAGCGGCGCTTCGTCCGGAATGAGGGCGAGCAGGCGATGCAGTTTCAGGGCATCGACCCGAAGCTGCGATGCAAGCCGCCGGAAGGTGCCGTTGCGATCGTCGGAAATGAGGTATTCGGCCAGCGTCTCGCACGCATCGGACAAATGCTCCTCGGTTCCGCGATAGGGTCGGCTTGCCCAGAAGGCCGAATTGAACAGTTCGCCATAGGCTGCGACGGTCTTGATGCTTGCAAGTGCGTTGGATGCCCGGACGAGGCGGACGATCTGGCGACCGCGCGGGCTCTCGTTGATGAGAGCCGAGATGTCCTCGTAATTGTCGTCGGCCGCGCTGCCGACCCCGGCAATCACGTTCACCGGGTAGCCGAGCTGTTGCAGAATGGCGTTGTGAGGTATGGCCCGTATCTGGCGCAGGCTCATCTCACGCTCTGCGGCGAGGTCCGATTGCCGCCGCGACTTGCGGCTGCCCGTTTCATTCAGCAATCCCAGCCCGAAGGAAGTGATCGCGCGCGAATAAGTACGGCTTTTCAGGTAAGCTCGCTGGTGACTGCGAATGGCCCTGTAGAAATCGAGGCTTAGATCGGTTCGTTCGTAAAACGGATCCTCTTGCTTCTTTTGCGGCTCTGCCGGGCGAAGATGAACGATCTTCGATAACGTCGCCAAGGCAAGTTCCGGGGTCTCGAAGAACAGATAGCCGTCGCCGCCCTGAAAGCTGACTTCCGGTTCGAGCGTTATGCCAGCCTTGGCAAATCGTCCGCGCGCCCAGGGGGAGAGCGGCCATTCCAGTCGATCAGTGAAGCCGTTGGGATGCGCTCCGCGTCCCATGCTCTCGCCATGCGTGTTGAAGATGAGGGCGGCTACGTCCGTCAGGTCATTTCGCCGCATCGCCTGAGCAAGGCGTCCTTGCAGGCGTTCGATGGCAAGGCTTGCCGCGATCTGCCCGACGAACCGGCCCGCATCGGAGAAACCTGTCTGGATCGCCACCCGTCCGCGTCGCCGGGCGTAGTCCTGATAGGGGCGTTCCGAAAGCAGCGCATCGAGGAAGCGTCCGCCGTGTTCCAAAGCCTCTTCGGTTTCGAAAAGAGGGGACACGTCGATCTTGTCCGCAATGCCGAACAGCTTTCCGAAATAAAGTGCAGCGAGAACCGTCGCAGGCTGCTCGCATTCCGCGATCAACATGCGGATGGGCGTGTCGGCATCAATGTGCGACAGGATCTGCGCCATCGCGAGGAACTGGCGGATTGCGGTGCTGCTTTCGATGGCGAGCGCACCGAAATTGGTATCGAGAGGTTCGACGGTTTCGACCATCTCGCGAAGAGTCGAGATCGCTCCGCGGCTCGCGAGATCAAGATGACCGCTATCGGGCACGCGCCGGCGAATGGCATTGTGCAACTGGCTGGAATTGACCCGGAAATGGATGTGACCCATGCCGAGGCCGTCGCTCTGCATGGCGAGCGCAAGCGTGCGCAGGGCGATGGCCTTTTCGCCGGTCGATCGCGTCGCATCCTCGTCCAGTTCCGCTATGATCTTTTCAAGCGAAACGAGTTTGTCGGGGTCGTCCAGAGTCAGCCGGTTTGCGGCAGCGGACAGGGCCGCCGCGTCGCTCAAATCCTCGGCAAAATCCTTGGCGCGCGCCTCCGTGTATCGCTGCGCCTTACGCAAATTCTCCAAGAGCCGGTTATTCGGATCGATTGCTTCGAGATCGGAAGCATAGCGCGCAAGACGCTGCGCCTTTTCCTTGAGGCGGAAGCCGATCGAATCGAACCAGCGGATGTCGGTCCGACCGTCCATGTCGTAGCCGACCCAAGTGGCGAAGACGAACGGGCGCGGCGCGAAGTCATGCCAGTCGTCCGGCCAGCGCCCTCTGCCATCCTTCAGCAAAGTTGATACGATCCGGTCGCGCGCGTCCTGGGCGTTGGCGATAGCGCGCATCGCCCGGTCATGTTCGTAGGCCAGCGTAACGGCGGGTCGGTCGGCGGGCGGCAGGCAAATATCTTCTCCGATGTCGCCGGTCCTGCTTGCCGCTTCAGTGAGAGAATCGCTTTGTTCCGGCGTCAGCAGGAAGGTCGGGTGGGCGGTGAACACGGCGTGCAGTTGCGGCTTTGCCCAAAGCTCGTTCGCCTCATCGACAGTCGCGTCGTTCTCGATCAGATCGTCGAGCACCACGCCTTCCGGTTCGACCAGGCTGCGCAAGCGCATCGCCCGGTCGCGCAGCGTTCGACATTCCAGGTCGCTGACGATCTGGCCGAAAGCCGCGAGATCCATGCTCTTGTTCTCTAACGCGCGCGACAGGTCGAGCGAAAGTTGGAAGACTGGATTGAAGAGCGGCGTCTCGCGTGTCAGTTCGTGCAATTGCCGCAGGCGCTCATTGCATTCCTCGACCGAGGCGAAAGTCCGTGTCATGGCCGAAGCGTCCGTGCTTCCCGGGCGATCCGCTCCACGGTTGCCTCGTCCGGTGCGCCCTTGGGTGCGACCCAGCTTCCCCCGACGCACAGGACAGGATCGAAGGCGAGCCATTCCGCCGCACTCTCCGGTCCGATACCGCCTGTAGGGCAGAACCGGCATTGTCCGAACGGCGCCGCCAGTGCCTTCAATGCTGGCAATCCCCCCGCAGCGACGGCAGGAAAGAACTTGAACCGGTCGAGGCCGAGATCGAGGCCGCGCATGATGTCTCCTGCATTGGCGATGCCGGGCAGAAACGGCACTTCTGCACGAATGGCTGCTTTGCCGAGCGCCTCGGTGAGACCCGGCGAGACGATGAATCCGCTGCCTGCCTCGAGGGCGTCGGAAAGCTCGCGCTGATTGGTCACCGTACCTGCACCCACGATGGCCCCTTCAACCTGGCGCATCTCGCGGATCGCCTCCAGCGCTGCCGGAGTTCGCAGCGTCACTTCCAGCACGTTGAGGCCGCCAGCGACGAGCGCGCGCGCCAAAGGTTGGGCATGAGCGACGTCATCGATGACGATGACGGGAATTACCGGTGCCTTGCGCATGATTTCGTCGATGGTCATGTCGTTCAGCCTTCGTGCTGGCGTTGAAATGCGGCAGCCGCTCCGAAAAGGCCCGGCTGCGGGTGCGTGATGAGTTTAACCGGGATGCTCGCCATCAGGCTTTCGAAACGACCTTTCGCACGAAAGCGCTCTGCGAACCCCGATCCGACCAGTGTCTCCCGGATGCGGTAACCGAGCCCGCCCGCGATCACGACACCGCCGAAGCCGCCCTGAGCGAGGGCAAGGTCGCCCGCCACGCTGCCGAGCGAGAGGCAAAACCGATCGACGGCTGCCGCGGCGAGACTGTCTTCGCCACTCGTTCCACTGGTCCATAGATCGACGTCGTCCCGTTCGGTGACGGCCTTCTTCTCCATGGCGGCCAGCGTCTGGTAGATATCGACGATGGCCGGCCCTGACACGACCCGTTCCACCGAGACCCGGTTGTGCCGCTTGCGCAGGCGCGCGAGAATGGCGTCCTCGATCTGATCGAGGGGGGCAAAGTCGACATGGCCGCCCTCTGTCGCCTGAACCTGATAATGGTCCGCATCGCGATAGAGATGCGCCACGCCGAGGCCTGTTCCGGGGCCGATCACGCTGATGCGCCCTTCTTCAGGCAGCGGGCCTTCCGGTCCGGTCAGGTGAAGGAACTGGTCGTCCGGCGCGCGGGCGACGGCATGGGCGACTGCCTCGAAATCGTTGACGATGGTGAAGCGTTCGACGCCCAGCTTCGATGTGACGAGGGCGGGGCGGATCACCCACGGATTGTTGGTAAAGCGAATAACATCCCCGCCGACCGGCCCGGCGATCGCCATCGAAACCGCTTTGGGGAGGGTTCCGCCCTTTCGATCCTGAAACTCCTCCCAGGCCGTCTGGAAGCTCGCATGGTCTTCCGTATGGAGGGTTTCGGGTTCTTCCAGCTGGATCGAACCGTCCTCGGACAGCCGGGCGATGGCGAACCGGGCGTGGGTTCCCCCTATGTCGACAGCGACGACTTCGCGCTGCGCCATTACAGCCCTGCGCTCGCCAGCATGGCGGACCCGCCTTGCTCGGCCCCATCGGCATGATGGCGGAACATCGCAAAGAGTTCGCGTCCGAGACCCATTTCGGTCTGCGCGTCGTGAGCCGGAGTGCGAGAAGCCAGATCGGCGTCGGTCGAAAGCGTACCGGTTTCCGCACAGAGCTTGATCATGTCGCCGTCCTGCAGCAGCGACAAGGGGCCTCCGCCCAGCGCTTCCGGAGTTACATGGATGGCAGCGGGGACCTTGCCGCTCGCACCGGACATGCGTCCGTCGGTGACGAGGGCAACGCGATAGCCCTGCTCCTGCAACACGGCGAGCGGAGGGGTCAGCGCATGAAGTTCGGGCATACCGTTCGACCGCGGTCCCTGGAACCTGACGACCACAACGACGTCGCGATTGAGTTCGCCCTTGTTGAAGGCTTCGGCGACCGCGCGCTGCGTTTCGAAGACACGGGCCGGTGCCTCGATCGTCCAGCGCGACCGCTCGACCGCACTCGTCTTGAAGCATGCCCGACCGAGATTGCCTTCGACAAGTCGCATTCCACCGTCGGACTGAAAGGGCTGGGCTACGGTCGAGAGCATTTCGGGATCGCCGCTTTCGCCGATCTCGCGCCAGACGAGCGTATCGTCGTCCATGACCGGTTCCTTCGCATAATCGCCAAGGCCCTCGCCCCAGATGGTCTTGATGTCGCGATGAGCCAGTCCTGCATCGAGCAATTCGCCGATGACGTAGCCCATGCCGCCCGCCGCATGGAAGTGGTTCACGTCGCCTGATCCGTTGGGATAGACGCGGGCGAGGAGGGGCACGACGCTCGACAGTTCGGCAAGGTCGTTCCAGTCGAAGGCAATCCCTGCAGCCCGAGCCATCGCCGGGATATGGATCGCATGATTGGTCGACCCGCCCGTGGCCAGAAGGCCGATGGCCGCGTTGACAATCGCCTTTTCATCGACACACTGAGCGAGCGGGCGAAAGTCGTTCCCGTCCTTCGTGATTTCGGTCAGGCGATGGGTCGCGGCACGCGTCAGCTTCTGCCGCAGACCGGTGCCGGGGGTGACGAAGGCGGCTCCCGGAACGTGCAGCCCCATCATCTCCATCATCATTTGGTTGGAATTGGCAGTCCCGTAAAAGGTGCATGTGCCCGGCGAGTGGTAACTGCCCATTTCGCTCCGCAGCAGTTCCTCGCGCGTTGCCTTTCCCTCGGCGTAGAGTTGCCGCGTCTTCTGCTTGTCCTTGTTCGAAATGCCCGAAGGCATCGGCCCCGACGGCACGAAGATCGCGGGAAGATGTCCGAACCGCAATGCACCGATCATCAGGCCAGGCACGATCTTGTCGCAGATGCCGAGCAGCGCGATGCTGTCATACATCGCGTGGCTGAGCGCGACCGCAGTGGAAAGGGCGATCGCATCCCTGCTGAACAAGGAAAGTTCCATACCGTCCTGGCCCTGCGTGACCCCGTCGCACATCGCGGGAGTCCCGCCTGCGACTTGCGCCGTCGCGCCGAACTCGCGCGCGAACAGCTTCATCTGTTCGGGATAGCGACCATAGGGCTGATGGGCGGACAGCATGTCGTTATAGGCTGTCACGATCCCGATATTGGGTCCGCGGGCCTTCATGATCGCTTCCTGGTCTTCTTCTGCTCCGGCGAAAGCATGAGCGAGGTTGGAACAGGACATCGAATGGCGGTTCGGATCGCGGCCCGCCGCCTCTTCGACGAGGTCCAGATAGCGTCGCCGCCCCTCGCGCGAATTTTCGACGACTCGCTGCGTCACCTTCGCAACGACAGGATGCAGATTATTCATGCCAGCTTACCCCGTCACGTTCGGCCAGTGCGATGGCCGAGCTTGGCCCCCAGCTACCGGCGCTATAGCCTTGCGGCGTCAGATCGTTCTTCTGCCACAAGGCGCGGATGGCATCGACCCATTCCCATTGCGCCTCGACCTCGTCGCGCCGCACGAACAGCGTCTGATCCCCCTCGATGAGGTCCAGAAGAAGGCGCTCGTAGGCGATCCGGCGAACCGTCCCGGAAAAGGCGTCGGGCATCGCAATGTCGAGGGGGACGCTGCGCAAGCGGATGCCTTCCCGATCGAGGCCCGGCATCTTCGCCATCATCGACAACTGGATGTTTTCCTGTGGCTGGATGCCGATGACAAGCCGGTTCGGCTTGGTCGTCGCTCCGCGTCCTTCGAAGATCGAGTGGGGGATACAGCGGAACTGCACCACGATCTCGGTCACGCGTTCGGGAAGGCGCTTGCCGGTCCGCATATAGAAGGGCACGCCCTTCCAGCGCCAGTTGTCGACATGTGCCTTGATCGCGACGAAGGTCTCTGTGCTGCTCTCTTCGCCCAGTTCCTCGGCATAGCCGGCAACCGCCTCGCCCGAGATCGCGCCGGAGCGATACTGCCCGGTGACGGTTTCTCCGCCCGCGACCTCCCGCAGGGCACGCAGGACCTTCACCTTCTCATCGCGCACTGCCGTCGCATCGAAGCTCGTTGGCGGCTCCATCGCGACCAGCGCCAGCAATTGCAGCATGTGGTTCTGCACCATGTCGCGCAGCGCGCCGCTATCGTCATAATAGGCAACGCGGGATTCGAGCCCCACCGTCTCTGCGACCGTAATCTGGACGTGATCGATATATTGCGCGTTCCAGACCGGCTCGAACAGGAGATTGGCAAAGCGCAACGCCAGCAGGTTCTGGACCGTTTCCTTGCCGAGGTAATGGTCGATGCGGAAAATACGGCTTTCGTCGAACGCCGAGGCGACGGCGTCGTTGATTTCCTGGCTGCTGGCAAGATCGGTTCCGAGCGGCTTTTCGAGGCCGATCCGCACATCCCCGTCAGTCAGTCCCGCTTGCTGCAATCCCTTGATCGTGGGTTCGAAGAGACTCGGGGCTGTGGAAAGGAAGATTGCCAGTCCGCCATGATCTTTACCGACCTTGCGGGCGAGTTCGTCGTAACCCTCCTGCCTGGTCGCGTCGAGCGACTGATATGTCAGGCGATTGAGGAAATGCGCCATGCTTCCCCGGCGATTGGCGGGGAGATATTGCTCCAACGCCTCTCGCGCCAACTGGCGAAAGCCATGATCGTCCATTTCGGAACGCGCCGTTCCAATGATCCGCAGGTCGTCTCCGAGCAAGTCGTCCGCATCGAGCGCGCAGAGCGAGGGGAGCAGCATCCGTTTCGCCAGATCACCGGTCGCACCAAAAAGCAGCAAGGTTCCGGCAGTGAAGCCCATAATGCAAAATGCCCCTACGGAAATGTACGTCTCGCCCACGAACTTATGTTTAGCGCGTTAGCATCCACTTTGGTCAAGCGCCAAGGGACGCAGACGTATTCATAAGTTTAGCGAGGATTAGCCCTGCTTTGCGGCATCGTCGGTGACGGTCACGGTCTTTTCCTTGAATTCGGTCATTCCGAAGCTGGTCATGAAGCTCACGTCGGCCGCATCCCTGCCGACCCCGATCTTAACGATGTCGTTCGCACTCGCCATGTCGGTCGCATCGACGAGATACCATGCGCCACCGCCCTCGGTCGTCGGATCCTGCAAAAAGACCTCTGCGACGGCGTGAAAGTCTGGCGGCTCGACACCGGGCGCGTAGCAACTCACGAAGCGCGCGGGGATGGCGGATGCACGGGCCAGCATGATCATCACGTGGGCATAGTCGCGACAGATGCCGCGTCGTTCGAGAAAGCTGTCCACTCCGGTCGTATTCGCGTCGCTAACGCCAGGCGTATATTTGAAGGTATCGCGCACCCATTCGTGCATGGCCACAATCTTCGCTCCGCCTTCGCGATCGCCGAACTTGTCGCTGACGAAGCCCTGCAGCTTGTCACCCTGACAATAGCGCGAATCGAACAGATATTTGACGGTTTCGCCAGGCAGATCATGCGTATCGAGCCGTTCGAGATCGCCGAGTTCGGTCAGGATACGGTTGAGTTCGACCTCCGCACTGTATTCGACGTCGAAGCGGCCCTGCGTGCGAACCCAGATACGCTCTCCGATATCGTCCTGCGCGCTGACACGGGCAATGTGCTCGGCATCACCGAGGTTGCAGGTTACGTTGCCCAGCGTCTGCTCCGGGATGGCAGCGGCCTCGAATTGGAGGAGGACGTCGGTCGGGTCCTCGGCTTCGAAAGCGAAGGACAGATCAATTTTGGTGGTCATGCTTGCCGAACGGGAGAGGCGGGCGAATGTTTCGCTGCGCCCCAGCTTTATTCGTTCGCCGGGACGAAGCCGAACAGATCGTGCGCGTCGGCGTCCTCGATCTCTGCGGTGACGAAGTCCCCGGCACTGAGGGAGGACGGGACGTTGCGAAAGAACACGCTGCCGTCGATCTCTGGCGCATCTGCCTGGCTGCGCCCCGTGGCACCGATGTCTCCGTCCTCGTCGGGTGCGCCGACCTCGTCGATGATGACGGGCAGTCGTCTCCCGATCTTTGCCTGAAGTTTAGCTGCGCTGATCCGTTCTGTCACTTCCATCAGCCGCGCGTATCGCTCTTCCTTCAAAGCCTCAGGCACCTGATCGGGCAGGTCATTTGCCTTCGCGCCGGCGACCGGTTCGAAGCGGAAAGCGCCGACCCGATCCAGTTGTGCTTCTTCCAGCCATTCTAGGAGATAGGCGAAGTCCGCTTCCGTCTCACCGGGGAAGCCGACGACGAATGATGAGCGAATGGCGATCTCAGGACAGATTGCCCGCCAGTTCTTCAGCCGTTCGAGCACCTTCGCCTCGTTGGCAGGACGCTTCATACGTCTGAGCACCGAAGGTGCCGCATGCTGGAAGGGAATGTCGAGATAGGGGGTCAGCAGACCGTCCGCCATCAGCGGAACGACAGCATCGACATGGGGGTAGGGATAGACGTAGTGCAAGCGCACCCAAGGCGTCTCGCCTGCAGGCGTGCGCAACTGCCCGAGTTCGCGGGCAAGATCGGTCATGTGCGCGCGCACTTCGCGCCCTTTCCATTCGCGCGGCTCGTGCCGCGTATCGACCCCATAGGCCGAGGTGTCCTGGCTGATGACGAGCAATTCCTTCGTCCCGGCGGCAACCAGCTTTTCCGCCTCGCGCAGGACCGCATCAACACGCCTGCTCACAAGCTTTCCGCGCAGGTCCGGGATGATGCAGAAGGCGCAGGAGTGATTGCAGCCCTCCGATATCTTCAGATAGCTGTAGTGACGCGGCGTCAGCTTGATATCCGCGATATCGCTCGCTTCCTCGCTGCGCTGGCGGCGCACGCCGGGCTGCGGCACGAGGTCGACATAGGGCCCCTGGCTCGGCGGTGCGTATTCGTGCACCGCTTCGACGACCTGCTCGTATTGATGTGCCCCAGTGACGGCCAGCACCTGGGGATGGGCAGCGCGGATGGCGTCGGCTTCCTCGCCCATGCAGCCGGTCACGATGACGCGACCATTTTCTGCGATCGCTTCGCCGATGGCGGCAAGGCTCTCTTCCTTGGCGGAATCAAGGAAGCCGCAAGTGTTGACCAGAACCACATCCGCACCCGCATAGTCGGAACTCATCGCATATCCGTCGGCCCGCAGACGCGTCAGGATACGCTCCGAATCCACCAGCGCTTTCGGACAGCCGAGCGAAACCATGCCGACCTTCTTCTGGTCGGGTAAAGTCGTAGCGTTATTCATGATTGCCCGCGCCCTTACACCTGTCGCAGCGCTTTCGCCAGAGGGCACGTACTTCTTGTAATTAGCGTGAGCGAGAGGCCGACCGCTCAGTCGTGACCGTCACCCTTGGTCGTGCCGTTCTTGGTCGGCACGATTTCGACCACGATGTCGCCCGGCTGCAGACTTTCGCAGGCTTCTTCCCAGAAACCGAGCGCTTCGCCATTGCGATAGACCCTGAGGCCGCGCCCGCCGGAATGAAGATTGTAGATAGAGCAGCCGCACTCTTCTTCGGTGACCTTGCGCTCCACCAGTTGCACGCGGCCCGCGACCGAGGCGAGGTCAGCCAGATAGTCGGCGATGTGCGCGCCCTTGGCGCTGCCAGCGAGCAGCAGGCCGGTGAAATGCACGGGGTTGATGACATTGTCCGCGCCTGCCTGCCGTGCCAGCAATTCATTGTCCGATGCACGCACGACCACGCTGATCGGGACGTTCGGCGCCAGATGCCTGACGGTCAGCACGATGAGAATGGAGGTATCGTCCCGGCCAGCGGAAACGAGGACGTTCTTCGCGCGATTGATCTGCACGGCCTCAAGCGTGTTGTCCCGCGTCGCGTCGGCGGCCATGATGTTGCAGCCAAGCTTTTCCGCTTCGATCAGCCGTTCTTCGATCGGATCGATGACGACGATACATTGCGGATCGGTGCCGCGCTCAATCAGTTCGGCGACGGATTCAGAGCCCGATACGCCGTAGCCGAGGACGACGATGTGGTCCGAAAGCTGTTCCTGTATGCGGGCCATGCGCCATTTCTCCCAGCTGCGCTTGATAATGAAATTGTAGGCCGTGCCGACGAAAATGAAGAACACGGCAAAACGGATCGGTGTGACGATCACCGCCTCGACGAGCCGCGCCCTGTCGGTCACGGGGGCAATATCGCCGAAACCGGTCGTGGTGACGGAAATCATGGTGAAGTAGATGACATCGAGGAAGCTGACTTCGCCATCGACACTGTCGACGAGACCGTTGCGATCCCACCAGTGGATCATCACGACGATGCCGAGCAGGAAGATCGCGATGCCGAGCCGGATACCGAGGTCGCCCCAGACGGGGATCTTCACGGCGCGGCGCAACGGCTTTGTCTGCTGCCACCGCGAGCGTGGGGCATTGTCCGTCTTGCCGATGACGTCCGGCTGTTTCCCGCGGCTCATTCGGACAGGCGTTCCGCGATGTTGCCGAGCGAGGAATGATGGGTCAGGTCGAGTTGCAACGGCGTGACCGAAATGTAGCCATCGTCGATCGCTTCGAGATCGGTGCCATGGTCGAGCGTATGCTCGATCGCATGCAGGCCGAACCAGAAATATCTGCGTCCGCGCGGGTCTTTGCCTTCCACTACGCTGCCGCGGGAATAGTCGTGAAAACCCTGCCGGCAGGCGCGCATTCCCTTCACCGCGTCTGCCGGGCGGGGCGGAAAGTTGATGTTGATGAGCGTTCGCTCGGGCAGGGGCGCGTCGATTAGCTTGTTGACGACTTTCGCTCCCCAATGGCGTGCCGCTTCGAACGGATCGTCCAGTGCGCCCGCCTCGTGCCGGTTCTCACCGGAATAGACTTGGCTGAGCGCAATCGCGCGGACCCCGGCCAGTGCACCCTCGATGGCTGCCGAAACCGTGCCGGAATAGGTGATGTCGTCGCCGAGGTTCGCCCCGCGATTGACCCCGGACAACACGAGATCGGGCGGTGCGTCCATCACTTCGCGAAGGCCCAGCATGACCGAATCGGTAGGCGTTCCGGTGACCGAAAAACGGCGCTCCCCATGCTGGCGCAAGCGGACGGGGTGGTTGAGGGTGAGCGAATGGCCGGCGCCCGACTGCTCTTCGGCCGGAGCGCAAATCCAGATGTCGTCGCTTAGCTGCGCCGCAATTTCCTCAAGGACGGCAAAACCGGGGGCGTGAATGCCGTCGTCATTTGTAAGCAGGATTCTCATGAGGTTCGCCGTTCTTGTATCGTCCGCACCGCGCCGTGCAAGCAGGCACTGCAATTCGCCGCGAGCCGGACAGCTCAGCCTTTGCCTGGTTCGAGCCGTTCGAGTCCGCCCATATAGCTCTGCAGTGCTTCAGGCACGCGCACGCTGCCGTCCTTTTGCTGATAGTTTTCGAGCACTGCGACCAGCGTTCGCCCGACTGCCAGACCCGAACCGTTCAGCGTATGGACGAACTCGGTTTTCTTCGCGCCTTCTGGGCGATAGCGCGCGTTCATGCGGCGCGCCTGGAAATCGCCGGTGCTGGAACAGGAACTGATTTCTCGATAAGCGCCCTGGCCGGGCAGCCAGACTTCCAGATCATAGGTCTTGCGCGCGCCGAACCCCATGTCCCCGGTGCACAGGAGCATCTTGCGGTACGGCAGTTCGAGCGCCTCCAGCACCTCTTCGGCGCAGCGCGTCATGCGTTCGTGCTCGGCCTCGCTGTCTTCGGGCCGCACGATGCTGACGAGTTCGCATTTCTCGAATTGATGCTGACGGATGAAGCCGCGCGTATCACGCCCGGCAGACCCCGCTTCGCTGCGGAAACACAGGGTGAGGGCGGTGAGACGGATCGGAAAGGACGCCTCGTCGATGATTTCGCCAGCTACCGAATAGGTGAGGCTGACTTCCGATGTCGGAATAAGCCAGCGCCGGTCCGTCGTCCGGAAGCTGTCCTCCGCAAACTTGGGCAGCTTGTCCGTACCGTACATGGCATCGTCGCCGACCAACACGGGCGGTGCACATTCGGTGTAGCCGTTCCTGCCGGTCTGGTGGTCGAGCATGAACTGTCCCAATGCCCGGTGCAGCCGTGCCATCTGTCCGCGAAGGAAGGTAAAGCGCGCACCTGAAATCTTCGTCCCGGTTTCGAAATCCATACCGAGCGCCGGTGCGAAATCGGCGTGCTCGCGAGGACTGAAGTCGAACTCGGGCAAGGTCCCCCAGCGCGTCACTTCGACATTGTCGCTCTCGTCCGCGCCTTCGGGCACGTCCTCCGCCGGAATATTCGGTAGACGGGCTAGCGTGTCGTCGAGTTCCTGCCCCAGTTCGCGCTCTTCTTCTTCCAGCGCAGGAAGGCTTTGCTTGATGTCGGCTACTTCGGCTTTGAGCGCTTCGGCTTTGTCAGTATCGCCCTTGCCCATGGCCTGACCGATTGCCTTGGACGCTTCGTTGCGACGACCCTGCAATTCCTGCATCCGCGTAGCGAGCGCGCGTCTTTTCGCATCGAGCGCAACGATTTCCTGCGCGGCGGCGGGCGCACCGCGACGGGCCAGCGCTCGGTCGAAAAGGTCCGGGTGTTCGCGAATGAAGCGGATATCGTGCATGGCCGTGCCCTATGCCTTCTGCGCCAGGCAAATGCCAGTAGCCAAAAGGGGACCGTTTCGCAGGATGTGCGTTTATGAGCATCCTTGCGATTGTGGCAGCAATGGCTAGGGGAAAATGCCCTAAGACCTTGAACTGTAAGGTGAGACTTATCCCTGAGCGCAAAAATCCGACCGTTCCGCCGCAACGAACGCCTTTCATCGGTGTTGCGGAAAAGGTCGTGAAGGCCGGGCGCGCCGTTGGTTTCGTCAAGCCTGTCCGCCTCGAACGGCGGGCGTTGATGGATGATGCGATCGCCGCGACGGGGCTGGAGGACTTCGGCTCTCGCTGGTTCGAAGGACCGATGGACGTCCTGCTCCACTCGGTTCGCGAAGAAGCCAAGCTCAATGTCGCGGGGGACTTCTCTGCCATGCAGCAGTTCCACAAGGTGCTGAAGGATCGGCTCTGGGCGCAGATGTGGTTCGCGCGGCATCCCGAAATTCTCTTGCGCCCGATTGCGCGTCCGGTCGTTATCGTCGGGCCCATGCGGTCGGGGACGACACGGTTGCACCGGCTTCTCGCCAGCGACCATCGTTTCAATCACCTGCGCAGTTTCGAGACCATCAGCCCGGTTCCGCGACCCGATTTCGAGGAAGTCCTCGCCGGAAAGAAGAAAGATTTTCGTCCGGTTCTCGCCGCGCGGATCATGAACGTCGCGCGCCTCGCCAATCCGCGCACCCTGTCGATCCACCCTACCGGCCCCTATGAGCCCGAGGAAGAGCTTGGCCTGCTCGTCAATTCGATGTGGGGCATGAAGCACGAGGCGCAGTGGCAGATACCGACCTATGGCCGGTGGTGCGAAAGCGAGGATGCGACGCCCGCCTATGAACAGATGGCCGACCTGCTTCGCCTGATCGGATGGTCGCAGCAGGCATCGAGCATCCGCCCATGGATCCTGAAGACGCCTCAGCACATGCTGGACCTCGACGCGCTGCTCAACGTGTTTCCCGATGCGCGGGTCATCTTCACCCATCGCGATCCCCATTCTGTCGTGGGCAGCGCGGCCTCGCTCGCGTGGAACCAGACGATTATCTATTCCGATCACGTCCGCCCCGACGTGCTGGGGCGCGAATGGCTCAGAAAGACTCGCGTTCAGATCGAGCGAATGCAGGCTGCACGAAAGCGGATACCCGCCAATCGCCTGATCGACGTTCATTATGAAGACGTCGACCGTGACTGGCGCGGGACGATGGATCGCATCTACGCTTTCCTGAACATGGATATCGAACCCGCGCTCGGCGGTATGGAGGATTTCCTCGAGCGATCCCGCGCGCTCAAACGCTTTCCCCATAACTATTCGCTCGAGGAGTTCGGCCTGACGCCCGCCATGGTGATGGACGAATTGGGCGATTACGTGCGCGATTTCGAAATCACGATGGAGCCACAGGTCGCCTGACCGTGACGCAATCGGTCGTCCATTTCATCGGTTTCCGGGACGACAGATACTGGAACGCGGTCAAGGTCTTCGGCCCGCCCGACTTCATTCACCGCAACTGGGACCGCTATGCGGCGCAGGACATTGCGCCGGGAGATACGGTCGTCTTCGCCGAGGGAGAGGCTTCGCGCCCGCCCAAGAGCTACACCGCAAAGCAGAAACCGCATTGAAACAGTCCCTTGCAATGCCATTGTCAGAGGAACCGCAAACCGGGAGCGTCGTTGGTCGGACAAAGGAGAATTGATATGATTGGCAAGTTGATCGGAGCTTTCGTCGGAGACAAGCTGGCGAAGCAAACCCGCGGCGTCGATGGTGCGACAGGAGCAGTTCTTGGCGTTGTAGCGACGACGGTGTTGCGGCGCCTGAGCCTGCCGGCGATGCTTGCTATCGGAGCGGGCGGCTATCTGGCGAAGAAATTCGCCGACGACGCGAAGAAAGCTGATAGCGGCACGTCGACCAAGACGAGCGGCGCCTCCACTACGACGACCGCGAAGACGATCTAGAATACATCTGGCGAATTTCGAGCGCGCGTGGGCGGCGGCTTGCGCGCGCTTTTTCGTTTGTTTCGCGTTGGCGGTTCTCGCTTAGTTGAGCACTGAGAAAATCGTCGCGAGCCATCCTGAGCTTGTCCTGTCGGGTTCGACCGGTTTTCCGCTCGCCGGGCATTCGAGGCAATAGGCCTGCATCCCCTTGCGACTTTGCAAGCGCGCGACATCGGCTAGCACTTGGTCCACCAGCGAGCCGTGACGTTCGCTCATCAGGGCCACGATATCGCGCGAACCCGAGCGTCGTGCCTCTGAATCGCCATCGAAGAAAATCTGGCGTAACAGCGTGTCATAGGTCGAAGCTTCGGTGCCAAGATAGCGCGGGTGCCAGTCTTCGCCCAGCGCCGCCTTTCTCGCTACCCAAGCAAGTGCATCTTCGAGCCCGCCATACTGGTCGACCAGTCTGATCTGGCGCGCCGTGCCGCCGTCCCAGACCCGACCTTGCGCAATCTCGTTGACCCGTGCAGGCGTCATGTTGCGCGCCGCTGCCACGCGAGAGATGAAGTCGCGATAGCCATCCTCGATACCAGCCTGAATGATCGCATCGGTCTCGGGATTGAAGCCTGCGACGAGGTCGGGTTGGCCGGAAAGGGGCGTCGTTCGAACTCCGTCAGCCGTCACGCCGTACTCGTTGGCAAGCTGTTCGAAAGTCGGAATGACGGTGAATATGCCGATGGAGCCGGTGATGGTCTCTGGCTCCGCGAAGATGCGGTCGCCGGGAGTGGAAACCCAGTATCCGCCGCTCGCCGCGACATTGGCCATCGAGACCGCAACCGGAATGCCGCGCGCCTTGTGGCGCAGGATCGCGCGGCGAATTTCCTCGCTGGCAAGGACGGAGCCGCCCGGCGAATCCACGCGCACGACGAGACCGGCGAGATTGTCGTCGAGGGCTTCATCGAGAATGTCGGAAATGCGTTCTCCGCCTGCCGTTCCGGGACCGGCTTCGCCATCGACGATCTCGCCCGCGATGGTGACTACTCCGATCGGGCGGCCGGAATTGACGACTTCGTTTTCGGCCAGCCACGGCCCGAGTTCGGAATGTGCAAAGGAATTGGGTCCGTCGATCCCTTCGCCGACCAAACCGGCGACATAGGTGTCGAACTCGTACCGGCTGCCGAGCTTGTCGACGAGCTTCGCATCCAGCGCGGCGCGCGCAATGTCGCCTTCAAACGCCTGAACCCATTCGGCGGGAGAATCTGCAACGCGGGCGACGTCCGCACCGGGCCGGGCCTTCGCAACATTCGCGCGCCACTCCTGCCACAGGGCGCCGTATAGCGCCTGCGCATCCTCGCGCGCTTCGGGCGACATCGAATTGCGCGTAAAGGGTTCGACCGCCGACTTGTAGGTTCCGACGCGATAGACGCGGGCATTGACGTTCAGCCGTTCCAGCAGGTCCGCATAGTAAAGGCGGTTGCCGCCGGGACCGGAAATGACCGCACCGCCCATCGGATCGAGCCAGATTTCGCTCGCATGGGAGGCCAGCATCAGGCCGTCATCAGCATAGGCGGTCGCGAAAGACAGAACCGGTTTGCCCGCCTGTCTTACCCGGTCGAGCGCGGCGCCGACTTCGCTTAGGTGAACTTGCCCGCCGCCAAGGAACGTGTCGAGGTCGAGAACGACCGCCTTGATCCGCTCGTCGTCGGCGGCCGCGTCGATTGCCCGGACGAGGTCGCGTGCCTGGTACTCGTTCACCGGTGCCTGCGTCGCGAGCAGCGCGGAGAGAGGGTCGATCAGCGAGGCTTCCTCGACGATCACGCCGTCGAGTTCGACGAGCAAAGCCCCTTCGCGAATCTGCGCGGGCGAGGGGCGCGCGGTAAGGATGGCGAACAGCGCCCAGAAAAACAGCAGCATGAAGACGAGAACGAGCGCGTCCTTCACGCCGACCAGCAGCCGCCATACCTTGCCTGCAAATGTCATCGAATGTCCCGTATCCCGGTCGTTTGGGTAATAGAATTTCGCTCAATCTAGGCGCTGGCGGAAAAAGGTCCACCGAAAGAATGTTTGCCGGGTGTGGCAAAGGTGCTCCGCTGTGTCTTGCCCGGCAGGCTCGACGGGCCTAGTGACGCATCTTTAATGACATCCGAAGGACCTTCCCCGCACGGCTGGCGCTATCCCGCCGGATCGCTCGCCTTTCCGCATCGCGACCTGCTCGCCATCGGCAAACTCGAGCGGCACGAAATCCTCTATCTGCTCGACGAGGCGGAACAGTGGGTCGATCTCAACCGGCGTGCCGCGAAGCAGAGCGAGGCGCTGTCGGGCCTCACCATCATCAATGCGTTCTTCGAGAACTCGACCCGCACGCTTCTCAGTTTCGAGATTGCGGGCAAGCGACTCGGCGCGGACGTCGTTAACATGCATGCCGCGCAATCGAGCGTGAAGAAGGGCGAGACCCTCATCGACACGGCGGTCACGCTGAACGCGATGCGGGCCGATGCCATCGTCATTCGCCACGGGTCGAGCGGCGCGGTCGAGCTGATTGCGAGCAAGGTCGATTGCCCGGTTCTCAATGCTGGTGACGGAACGCACGAGCACCCGACCCAGGCACTGCTCGATGCGCTGGCGCTGCGCCATGCACTCGACGGGCGGGGCGAGAGCGCGGACGATTTCACCGGGCTGACGGTGACGATCTGCGGCGATATCCTGCACAGCCGGGTCGCCCGCTCAAATCTCCTCTGTCTGCAGGCGCTCGGTGCGAGCGTCAGGTTATGCGCACCGCCCTCGCTCATGCCGCAGGGTATTGCGGAGATGGGGGCGGAGGTGTTCCACGATTTCGACGCGGCGCTGGCGGGATGCGACGTCGTCATGATGCTTCGTCTGCAAAGCGAGCGGATGAGCGGGCAGTTCATTCCCTCCGCCGCCGAATATCATCACCTTTACGGGCTTACGAAAGAGCGGCTCGACCGCGCCGCGCCGGACGCCCTCGTCATGCACCCCGGTCCCATGAACCGGGGGGTCGAGATCGACAGCGAAGTCGCCGACATGCTCGATCGTTCGATCATCACGCGGCAGGTGGAAATGGGCGTCGCGATCCGCATGGCGTGTCTCGATGTGCTGACGCGAAGCGCGCGCGGGGTCGAGGGCTGGGAGGCTGCCCGATGAAACAGGTGCGACCGCTCACCATCGTCAATGGCCGACTGGTCCTGCCCGACCGGGTCGAGCAGGGTGCGATCCGGCTGGTCGACGGAATGATCGAAGCGGTGGGCGACATCGCGCCGCGCGACGGCGACGAGACCGTCGATGCGCGGGGCAAGCTCATCGCTCCGGGTCTCGTCGATTGCGGCGTGTTCGCGGTGGACAAGCCCGCCTTCCACTTTGGCGGCATTACACGCGCCGCCCTGATGCCCGACCAGTCGCCGGTGCTGGACATCGCCTCGCGCATCAATTTCATCGCGAAGAGCGGCAAGCCCGATCTATGGGTGCATCCGCTTGCCGCTGCGACGCAGAACCTCGAGGGCCGCGAACTGGCGGAGATAGCCCTTATGCGCGACGCCGGGGCGCGGGCCATCGCGACCGGACGGCAATGGATTGCCGATAGCGGGGTGATGCTCCGCCTCCTGCAATATGCCGCGATGCTCGACATGGCGGTCATCACCCATGCCGAAGATGCTTCACTCGTCGGCGGAGCGGTTGCGACTGCGGGCGAGATGGCAACCCGTCTGGGCCTGCCGAGCGCACCTGCCGAAGCCGAAGCGCTCGCGATCGCGCGCGATATCGCGCTGGGAGAGATGGCGGGGGCGCGGCTGCATTTCCGGCAGGTCACCACCGCCGCCGGTATCGAACTCGTCGCCCGTGCGAAGGCGCGTGGCCTCAAGGTAACCGCCGGGGTGAGCCCGGCCTATTTCATGCTGTCCGACCTCGCGATCGCGGATTTCCGAAGCTTCGCTCGCCTCTCGCCGCCCTTGCGGAGCGAGAAGGATCGCCAGGCGGTCATCGCCGGGATTGCCGAGGGAACGATCGACCTCGTCACGAGCAGCCACGATCCGCGCGGTGCAGAGGACAAGCGCCTGCCGTTCGCCGATGCCGCCCCCGGAATGGCGGGTGCGGAAACCTTGTTGTCGACGACGCTGACGCTGGTGCGCGACGAGGTGATCGACATGGCCAGAGCCTTTTCTCTTATGGCCGCCGAACCCGCCCGGCTTCTCGGGCTCGATGCCGGAAAGCTCGAGGTCGGTCTCGCAGCCGACATCGCGATCGTCGATCCCGACAAGCCGTGGATCGTCGAAGGCAAGAGCATGGCCGCGAGCGCGGGGAACACGCCGTTCGACGGTCAACCGGCGCAGGGGCGCGTCGTTGCACTCTATAAGGGTGGGGTCCGCATCGGCGAGTAAGGAAGCGCGCGATGCGCTCCGTCAAACAAGTTAGCTTTGAAAAGAAAAACCCCTCCGCGGAAACAGGGTCCGGGAGGGGCTATAGGAAGCTTTGGGGTAATCCGCTTGCCAGTGAAGGAAAGCGGGAGAAGTAATCCTTACGCCCGACCTGTATAGACCGCAGACGTAAATGAATTCTTACTTACGAGTTGCGAGCCATCCGCATGACGCGCTCGATGGCGCCGGGCAGAGGACGGTCGGCTGCATAAGCGAAGCAGCCGTCGCCACTGTTGCGGATGGTCGAGCAGAGCGCTTCCGCGCTGCTCTCGGCGAGATCGGCAGCCGATACGCGATAGTACAGCTTGCCGCGGACCTTGGCCTTGGTGATGACCATCTGCTTGTCCTTCAGCGCGGCGTAGCGCGACTGGAATATCTTCCATGCCCGCTTGGCGTCGGCCTCGGTATAGAAGGAGCCGAGCTGTGCGAAGTGATCGCCTTCGTCGAGCTGTGCGAGTTGCGTCTTGCCGGCAGGGGCCAGGCGGCTCGACGGACGTGCCAGCGGCGCGGCTTCCGCAACGCGCGGAGCGGAGCGGGCGACCGAAGCGCTGGCGACCGGTGCCGCGACATTTGTCGGCTTGGCAGCAGCAGGAACGAAAGCGGGCTGCGGCTCCTCGACGAATTCGTTGTTCGCCAGCTCGACGTCGGTCAGCGGGGCGATGCCGGCTTCCTTGGTCTTGAACGAGGCTGGCATGCCTGCGAGCGCCGGCGGCAATTCCTCGTCCGGGTTGAACGGGACGAAGTCTTCGCCTGCGACTTCCGCGGCGAGTTGCGGGACGCTCGGATTGTTGTCGAGCGCCAGCATGACCGGACGACCTGGATCCTGCGGCGAAATCTCTACGCCGAGAAGCGTTGCGACGCGGGCGGTATGCGCGCCCGGCAGCGTGTGATGCGCCCATTCGGTCATGCGCGCGCCGAGTTCGTCGGCGGGAACGTCATGCGCCGCCATCAGGCGGGCATCGCGCCAGTCGCCATTAAGCGCGAACGCATAGGCGAGGTTCTGGCGGACCTTTGCGGTATCCTCGCCATTGCGCAGCGCATTGCCGAGAACGTGCACGCCGCGGCCCGGTTCACCGGCCAGCGCGTAGGCAAGGCCCAAATCGGCAGGATCGATCGTATCCTGCCAATCCTTGAGCAGGACGAGGGCATCCTCGCCACGCCCGGCGGCGGTCATGGCGAGCGCGCGGCTGACGATCACGCGGGCGTCGGTCGAGCCGAGTTCCATCGCTTCCGCAAAAGCGGTCTCGGCGGAGATGAAGCGGCCATCCTCAAGATAGGCGGCACCCAGCATGACGCGGTGCGAGACGTTGCGCGGTTCGGCAAGAACGGCGGCTTCCGCGTGGCGGATCGCCTGGCTCGTCTTGCCCGCTTCCAGCTTGTCCTGCGCCTTGGCGGCGGACACGCGCGCTTCGGGCGCAACGCCGCCGGCGCAACCGGCCAGCGCCGTGGATGCGAGTGCGGTCGAAAGAGCGAGACCGATGATCTTCTTGCGATTGTTGGTGTGCGACATGGTGGGTCCCCCGTCCTTTTCCTTCGAAATTCTATTTGCGTTTCATGCCGGCGGCGAGTTCGTCGAGCCCCGGCAGCCGTGCGAGCGCCGCGTCGAGCGCGTCGGTCACGATCTGCTGAGCGCTCTCGTCGAGCATGGTGCTCGCCAGCCGCAGCTTGAGATGCCGCTGCGCATCGAGGCGCAGGGTGAATGCGGCGCGCTTCCCGGCATTCGCGGAATTCTTGACGTTCGCCTTCGCTGCGCCACGGCGCAATTCGCGCGTCAGTTCGGCTTGCTGGTCGTGGACCGGGCTGCCGAGATCCTGCGCAATGACGTGATCGTTCAGCGAGATGACTTCGCCCATCCTGCGCGTCTGGGGCTGGGCCTGGATTTCCTCGTCCTCGCCCATGTCGTTCCAGCCGAGATCCTCGAGGCGCTCGGCGCTGAACATTGCGGACGGGTCGATCGCCGCCATCTGCGAACGCATGGCCGGCTTGGCGCCGCCCTTGTTGGCGAGCAACTTGGGCGACAAGGATGCGTAACCTGCTTCGGACATGACGTCTCCCCTACGCGATCGTTTCTGCCTTACTGCGCGACCCTGCGACCGAAGCCGCCGCCGCCCGGGCGCATCTGGCCGGACATCTGCGTCGCCTGGTTGGGCGCTGCAAAGACCGTACGACGGAAGTTCTTTTCCAGCCGGTCCGCGACATATTTCCAGAGCGTCGTCATTTCAGCAGCGCTGCGGCTTTCCGGATCGACTTCCATGACGGTGCGACCGTCGATCATCGAAGCGGCGAAATCGGTGCGATGGTGAAGGGTGATCGGCGCAACCGTGCCGTGCTGCGATAGGGCAACCGCGGCTTCCGACGTGATCTTGGCCTTGGGCGTTGCGGCGTTGACGACGAAGACCAGTGGCTTGCCGGCGCGTTCGCACAGATCGACCGTCGCACCAACGGCGCGCAGATCGTGCGGGCTGGGCCGGGTCGGCACGACGATGAGCTCGGCGACCGAGATGACCGACTGGATCGCCATCGTGATGGCGGGCGGCGTGTCGATGACCGCGAGCTTGAAGCCCTGTTGGCGCAGGACCTGAAGGTCGTTCGCGAGGCGCGCTACGGTAGTCTGGGCAAAAGCGGGATATTCCGCCTCGCGCTCGTTCCACCAATCGGCAAGCGAACCCTGCGGGTCGATGTCGATCAGGACGACCGGACCGGCTCCGGCCCGTTGTGCCTGAACTGCGAGATGGCCGGACAGGGTCGTTTTGCCCGATCCGCCTTTTTGCGATGCCAACGCCAATACACGCAAGGCTCTATCCCCTTCGATTGCCTTCGATCCAAAGTGCTTCTTCCGATGCCCCGTTTTCTGGTCGGGGCACGCCGGATTCAGCTTTCGAGGAAGGGAAATCGCACACGACCCCTAAATATTGGTTAAAATCGTCCTACCCGAATGCGGCCAGCGATTTATTTACGGGCGAGCGCGGCGAGCCGTTCGGGCACCCATGTTTTGGCGTTTGCCATGCTTCTTGCTAGAGCCTGCTCGTGCGCGAATATCGAATGGTGATCGAGGATTTATGACGAGGATGGGCAGGACAGGTCTCACGGCCATTTGGGTGGCAGCTTTCGCGGTCGCTGTCGCGCCACCTGCGGTCAGCCAGGAGGCGGACGTGCGCGCCGGAACGATCGCCTGGGAAGCAGGCCGGGACGCGGAAGCGGTGGCGCTCTGGCGCGAAGCGGCGGAAGCGGGCGATCCCGACGCCCTGTTCAATCTCGCCCAGGCCTATCGCCTCGGACGGGGCGTCGAAACCGATCTGGTCGAGGCGGAGCGTCTCTATGCGCTCGCAGCATCGACGGGGCACCTCGAAGCGACCGACAATCTCGGCATATTGCTGTATCAGAAGGGCGAGGAGCAGCGCGCCATGCCCTATATCGCCGGGGCGGCCGAGCGCGGCGACCCGCGCGCGCAATATCTACTGGGGTTGGCGCATTTCAACGGAGAGCTGGCGGAGCGCGACTGGCAGCGGGCCTATGCGCTGCTGCTGCTGGCGGACGAGAGCGGTCTGCCGCAGGCAACCGGCGCGCTCGCGCAGATGAACGAATATATCCCCGTCGACCAGCGCGAAGCCGGACGCGCGCTCGCGCAGATCATGGCCGCTGAACTTGCCGCGCTCTCGGAGGCAGGACCTCCGGCGCTTGCGTCGGAGACTGGGGCGCCGACGCCGGTTCCAGCTGCGAACGCGCCGTCAACCGCTACGCCCGAGCGATCGTCGGGCATCGCTTTTGCTCGCGAAGAAGTCGCCCAGCCGATCGAGCGGGTGGATCCCTCTGCCGGTCTGCCCGAACAGGCGCAGGCCGAAGCACTTGCTCCGCCGCCCGTTCGCGAAGTGCCGCAAACGGTCGCCGCTGCTTCACCCGCTCCCGAACCCGCGCCGACGCCAGCCGCCCCGCAGATGAGCGGGCCGTGGGCAGTGCAGATCGGAGCGTTCGGCGTGCCCGACAATGTCGAACGGATGTGGAAGCGCGCCATCGCCAGAAGCTATTTCGCCGATGCGAAGCGGGAAACGCGCGAACGCGGCAAGCTCACTTTCCTCTATGCCGGAGGCTTTGCCACGAACGACGCCGCCAGCGAAGCCTGCGCCGCGGCGAAGCGCGACGGTTTCGATTGCATCGTGAAGAAGCTCTGAGTTAGCTAACCATCCTGGCGCGGCAGCGCGGATCGGCATGAAGGGGGCAAATGTCGTGACCGAACTATCCGAGACGAATGCGGGCGGGGAAGCGACGCCGGATACGGCGGGCCCGCTGGGCGCGAGCAACAAGGAGCGGATCGGCAGCCTCGACTTCATTCGAGGCATTGCCGTCATGGGCATACTGTGGGCGAACATCGTCGCCTTCGGCCAGCCCGAAAGCGCCTATTTCTGGCCGGGCGGCTTTCTGTCGGGCGATGGCGATCCGTCGGGCGTCCTGTGGCTCGTCCAGCTCGTCCTCATCGACGGGAAGATGCGGGGCCTGTTCACGCTGCTGTTCGGGGCGGGAATGTATCTGTTCATGGAAAAGGCGTGGGCGAGGGGAGCGGGCCGCGCCTTGCAGGCCCGCCGCCTGTTCTGGCTGATGCTGTTCGGCACGATCCACTTCTACTTCATCTGGCACGGCGACATCCTGATGTCCTACGCCTTTGTCGGGTTCATCGGTCTCGCCTGCCTGAAATGGGCGCGGCGCACGCAGATGATCATCGGCCTTCTCGGCTATATCAGCGGGGCGATCCTCCTCCTGCCGGTCATGGCGCTCCCATACTTCATCGCCGAAACGCCGCTGGGCGAAAGCGCGGTCTATGCCGATATGCGCGAAGGCATGATGACGCAGAAGGCCGCCGATCTTGCCGAGGGGCAGGAAGTGGCCGACCTCAGGATCGAGGGCAGCTATGCCGATTTCGTCGCTTATAATTTCACCGAAAACCTGACCGATCCGCTGTTCTACTTCTTCCTCGCTTTGCTGGAAACGCTGCCGCTCATGCTTATCGGGATGGCGCTTTATCGCACGGGGCTGTTCGATGGCGGCATCCCGCGAAGCAAGCTGCTCAAATGGGGCTGGGCAGGCGTTATCGTCGGTTCGCTCCTGACGGCGGCAGTGGGCTGGTGGGCGATATCGGAGGGTCTCGGCTATTATGCATCGCTCGCTGCCTTCTTCGGGTTCAGTCCGCTGCCGCGTCTGCCCGTCACGCTCGGGCTTGCCGCGCTGCTCGTCGCCTATGCGCCGCGTGCCGACAGCGCGATCGGTTCGCGCATCACGGCGGCGGGCCGCATGGCGTTTTCCAACTATCTGGGGACGAGCATCCTCATGCTGTTCGTCTTTCACGGCTGGGCGCTGGGCTTGTTCGGCCAGTTGGGACGGTCGACGCTGTTCCTCGTCGTCGTCGCGACGTGGGCGATCATGCTGCTCTGGTCGAAGCCGTGGCTGGAGCGGTTTCGCTATGGCCCGCTCGAATGGCTCTGGCGCTGCCTCACCTATGGCCGCCTGTTTCCGATCCGTCGCTAAAGACTTGGGAACCGGCAGGCGTTGCCCGGCGGTTATTCCATGACGAAATAGATAACCCAGGCAAGGCCCGTACCGGCGATGAACAGCGGCCACGACCAATAGGCCGAATAGCCGTCATAGCTGACGTAATGCACGTAAAGCACGCCGCCGCGCGAACCGGACGAGCCGATGAACATCGACACGATCCAGGTCAGCAGGGTCCCCGGCAACAGGGATTTTGCAAATGAGATCATGGTGCGTGGCCCCTCAGCCGTTTGTCCTATGGTCCGAAAACGCGAGCGTTTCTCGCCAATCTCCGACTGGATAGCGCGAAGACCTTCACAATTTCCTAATCATCGCAAGGCGCTCGTTTGCGCATTTGAGCGTCCTGCGGGGCCAATTCATGCTGGAAGGCGGTGGGTCCGTGAGGAAAGAGGCGTTGCGGCGTTCTGGCCTTCGAAAAAGATGCGCCAGCGGGGGCTATCCGAACAGTCGGAGGCGATGGCAGTTGATGAATCAAGGAAATCCTCCAATCACCCGCGGGATTGAATATCTTTTGTTATGATTCAGGAACATCGGTGAATGAGAACGATAGCTAATCATATCAGAAAACGCATCCGCATCATTATTCACACGCTTTCGCAGTGGGGAACTTGCATGGCTTATCTTCGACAGACCCTAATACCTTCGCTATTCATTTTCGGCAGCGCTCTTTCTCTTCCAGCCAGTGCGCAAACGCCGCCAGTCGTCCCGCTGAACGAAAGCGAAACCTTGAGGGACCTCGCTTTGCCCGAAGCCGAGGTGATCATGCGCGTCCATGTCGCCAACGTCACGTCGACGGACCAACCCCTGATGCTGGCCACCTTCGCCGCGAGTCAGCCCGGCGTCGCGCAACTGCGCTTTCGCCACCGTTACAACAATGCGGAAGTTCGAGCGACGATCGTTTTCGAAAGTATGGCCCACTTCCTTTCCTGGAGAGAAACGGAGATGGCCCAATTCTTCGACGCATTTGGCCAGAACATCGAGATTAGGTCCGTGCGCATCGTCCGGCCCGAGGAACTGGCCAAAGCAGGCGCAAGCGACCTTTCGCAAATCGCCGACGACATCGCCATTACCTACCGCAACAGCGGGAACGAATCCGAAGGCGATGCCGATATCGACGCGGTCACGGTGATCTGCGGCGATGGCGCCCAGTGCAAGCCCAGCAATTGACGAGGTCGAAACGGAAACCGATCGCACAGGAGAAGGATGATTTGAATTTACCGAAAGCAACCGCAGCCTTTGCAGCGCTCTTTTCCATTGGCGCGTGTGCGACGCCGGGTAACCACGTGCTTCCGCCTTATACCCTCGCGAACGGTTCGCAGCTGCAGGATGTCGTTACCGTCGCGGGGGATCCGAAGGGCGGCGCGCCCAGTCTGACGGTCGTGACGACCTATGACGTCTCGCGGAAGGATTACACAACGATGCTGTCCCGCGAGTTTGCGGCGGGCGAACCGATCGGACCGGAAATCGCGAAAGGCCTGGCGCTAGGCGTTCCGATTGCCATCGGCGCAATCGGCGCGGCTGCGATCCGCGGGGAAGACAAGAGCTTCGTGCAGCAGACGAGCTACACCACGAAGGGCAATATCTCTTACAACGGCGATGCCGGCGACATCGATGCAGTCAATCAGGCGATCGAAACCTGCGAAGCGGACAGCGGCTGCAGCGTCAGCAACTAAGTCCAACGACGGTTCGGTCAGTACTGGGAGGAGCCGAAGACTGATGCCACGCCAGCGTTGCCAGCCAGAGCTTACGACATTCGTGATCGGAATATGACAGTTAATTGAACTTCAAGGATAGTCCGCTAAGTCCTTCTTGCCCAGGCGAGGGCCGACGGAGGCGGGCAATTGCGTTCTAGAGAAACCCGTAGGGCAATTGCCACATTGCTCGCAGTTGCAGTGGCAGCTCTCCTGCCAAGCTTTCTATTTGGACCGGGTCACTCCCACTCGGTCGACTATAACGTTGTTTGGACGAGCCAGTTCGGTACTGAAATGGCTGCCGGTAACCTATATCCCCGCTGGCTGCCTTACAGTTTCGAGGAACTTGGAAGCCCCGCTTTCTTCTTCTATCCACCGATCAGCTTCTGGATCGCCGGAGCCTTCGACGCTCTTGGCCTCTCCACGCTTGCAGCGATCAACGCAACCGCCCTGCTGGTTCTGTTCGCTTCCGGCGTGACGATGTACATCTGGCTTAAGGGTCGTTCTCAATGGCCAATGCTTTGGGCGGCGGCCTATATAATTGCACCTTACCACCTGATGGATTTCTACGTCAGGGGTGCGCTAGCGGAGTTTGCTGCCTTCGCATGGCTACCGTTGATCGCGCTGGCCATAGAACGGATGCCCGATAGACGTGCTCTTCCGCTGCTGGCACTTTCCTATTGCGGATTGATATTGACCCATCTTCCGACAGCGATGCTCGCCGGCATATTTTTGATTGCGCCGCTTGCAATTCGAAAACTGTGGCAAGATCCCCGTGCTCTTGTGCCGTTAGCCGCCAGCGGACTGTTTGCCTTTTCGCTTTCGGCATTCTTCCTGTTGCCAGCCCTCACCCTGCAGGATGAGATTTCCTCCTCCATGCTTTGGACAAGCTACTTCAGCCCGTCGACCTGGACATTTTTCGCATCGGGTAATCGCCTGTCAGATCCCGCAGTTTACTTCCTCGGCTTCGGGTTGATTGCGCTTTCCTGGTCTGCGTACTCCTTCTGGACTGTTGTCACTGTCGGAGCCGCGCTTGCGGCGATGGGTCTCGTCCCCTTCATCTGGGAGATAGAGCCTCTCACCCGAGCTCAGTTCCCTTGGCGTTTACTCGCTATTGTCGAGTTCGCAGCAATTACCGCCATCGCCACGGGCGGAAAACGGTCGCGCGGATACGGTGTTGCCTTGGTGCTCATCAGTTGCTCCTATCTGATATGGGGCGTGACGAGCGCAAGCTACCTTTCCAAAGAACTGCAATATGATCGCTGGGTCACACGATATTCCGATGCCGCGGAATATCTCCCCAAAGATTTTGATCTCAGCCTGCTCCGAAACGGACTTAAGCGTACTCCCGATCTTCGACAGTGGGAGCAGCTATCGCGCAGCGAAACGATTTCCATCAGCGAAGCCGGCACCGTCACTTTTCGCCGCGCCGCCTTTCCAATCTGGAAAGTTTTCAACGAGAGCGGAAAAGAAATAGCGTATCATGGCCCGGTCATACAGTTTCAAGCCGAGCCCGGGACTTACAGTCTGCAACGAGTGTATCTGTGGCAAGAGACTATCGGAGCGATCATCACTCTTTTTTCTGCCGTCGGCCTCATAATATCTTCTAACTTCCGGCGGAGGTCATCTCTACCCCGGACATAGCAGATTGACCTTACGCTGCTTTAAAAGCGAAATTGGGAACAGGTTGGATTGCACAGCCTCCCATACCGTCCGACCGTCCAATGAAGGAGCCTCGTTCAGCCCATCCTGTTTTTCTGCCTTTACGTGATTTAATAACGGTACGTCCGCTTTCCTCCCAAACGTCGACCCCTGGGGGTGAGCGGAATGCAGCCGAAAGAAAAATGGCGACTATTCCTAAACGGAGTGCTGAAACCGGACCGGCAGCAAATGACTTCGTTGACGCCACAGGGCAAGGCACCTTAATTCTTGGCTAGATGGTTTATGCTACCTCCAATAAGACACGCGTTGCGGGATGCAGTGTCATGCTACTCTTATTTGTCGGGCTACCCTTCGCCTACCTAGCCGGAGGGCCCTTCACGGAGACGTTCCCGCGTCCTTTTACATCGAAGAGCTGGATCGCCGCTACCGGCAATAGCATTGATGATGACCGACGATGCGGCATGCTTGCCGATCTCAAATATCGGGTTGGCATTGAAGGGAAGACCCGGACGGAAGTGATCGCGCTTTTGGGCGAGCCGGAAGATCGCCGCTATGAGCCGGGTATGAGCTACTGGCTGCTATGTCCGAGCTTCTTGGATATCTGGGTTCTAGGAGTCCGGTGGGAAAACGGCCGCGCAGTAGAAACTGTAGTGCACGACACCTAGCGTCTGCTTTCCACCCCATAGTCAGACGTTCGCAAGCTCCCGACATAGGCCCTAAAGCGGACAGGCTGCTATCGCGGTTTGTGTGCTGAAACCGGACTGGCAGCTAACGACCCCATTGCGGTCATTCGTTTTTCCGAACATTCTTTTACGGTCGGCAAATGGCAATGGAAAATGTGGAGACTGATGTGAGCAAGTTGCCATGGTGGACGGGAAGCATTTTCTTCGGATTGAGCTGTCTTGGACTTGTGTTTGCGAATGGGGAAGATCCACTCTCTGACGGTTTCATAGCAATCGGCAGAATAGCGTGCGGGCTTCTTGCGGTCGTGATGGTCGGCGGGGTTTTGACACGTGGCTACAAGATTGGTCAAAGACCATCAGACGATGAACGCTAGGGTCCGCTTTCCACCCCAATTCAGACATTCAGTTGTAGAACGCGGAATCCAAAAGCGGACTGACTACTTGCGCGCTTTCTGGTTCAAAACCAGGCTGTCAGCTAACGACCCAAAGCAGACGCATGCCGACCTTTGTTGCTTCTTCAATGCGGTCGATCATTTAGCGAAAAGCAATGGGTATCTGCAGCATCCGTTAGGGAGTTTCAGGCGACTGGGTGAAGTCGCCGCACGTCAACCGACCATGTATCCTGCGTCAGACGCTGCTGTCGGGTAAGCGAACATCGTCGATTGAATATCGTTTGCAGTCAGCCCATGCCGGATGGCGAGACTGAAAATATTGATAAGTTCGTCAGCGTCGGGGCCGACGAGGTGTGCACCCAGAATGCGGTCCGAGCCTTTCTCGATCAGAACCTTGTGTCCATAAATCTCCTCGTTCAGACGCCGCGCCGAAAACCAGCTTGGGTGTGATCCAGCGTTCACCTCGAAATCCAAACCGGCTTCGCGCGCCTCGCGTTCCAGCGCCCCGACCCTCGCTGCGGGCGGTTCGGTGAAGAGTACGCTCGGCACGCCCCGGTAATTTGGTTTTCGACCGCTATCTTCGAGTATATTCTCCACCACGACCTTTGCATCGTGACTGGAAACAGGTGTCAGAGGCGGCCCATTGGCGGCAGCGTCCCCAGCGGCGAACACTTTGTCATTGCTTTGGCTGCGGAGCTGCGGGGTAAGCAACAAACCGGATTTACCCCGAGCTACTTCACCCGCCTCCAGGTCGAGTTCGCCGATTGCGGGCACTCTGCCTGCTGCGTGCACTGCGAGTTCTGTCTTGATCGTGCGGTCGCCAGCGTGCACCGTGAGACCCGCGCCATTGTCCGTCACGCCGCTGACCTCCGCGTCCACAATCTCAATTCCTAGATCATCAAAGCTCGACATCAGCCATTCGACGATGTCAGGGTCGAATGCCTTCAAGAGACGGCCACGTTGGAGGATCGTGACTTTGGCTCCGGCGCGTGCAGCGAGATGGGCAAATTCCGCCGCAATATAACCACCGCCGACGAACACGATCTGATCAGGAAGTGTATCCAGTTCAAGAAAGGCGTCGCTGTGGGTCAACAATTCCTCACCTTTGATCCCAAGCGGTCGAGGGGTCGCTCCGGTTGCGATCAGTGCGTGGGAGAACCGCAGGTCGTTACCCTCCACTTTGATCCGATCGGGGCCAGCGAAGCGCGCCCTGCCGTGGAACGTTGCAACGCCCTTGCGTTCGTATCGCGCCTGTTGCTTCTCTGGGACAGGATTGGTGAAGCTGCGCTTGAAGGCCTGTAGTTCGTTCCAGTCTATTGAAGCCGACCCATTGATACCGTTCCCTTCCATTCGCTTGAAAGCTGCGAGCGCCTCCTCGCCGCTAACCATCATCTTTTTGGGGTCGCACCCGCGAAGGGCGCACGTGCCCCCATAGGACCGATAATCGATAACCGCGCATCGCTTCCCCTCGTCGGCCATGCGATGGACAGCGACCTGCGCAGCCGTTCCGGAACCGATTGCGATGAAGTCAAACTTCTCAGCCACTACAGCAATTTCCCTCTTGGATCGGTGGGCAGGGGACCGTGCCGTATGAACAGAACACGCAGCAATCGCCGTGGAGCGGCTGAAGGCGTACGCCGCAGCTCGAGCAATTATAGAAAAACATGCAGGCGTTGGTCGGCATTTCCTCTTCCTTCTCGTGCCCGCACTCAGGACAACGCAGGCGAGAAGTCAAAATCAGTTCAGCCATAAAAGAAAGCTCCAATCAGCAATACTGCACCGATGGCGATCCCTACGGCGGTCAAAACCCGATAGGTTAGTGAGCCACAATTCCCATCAGCCGGGCACGTTCGGACGGTGTGAAATTGCCAAAGTAGTCGGAGAGTTGCCGCGAAAAGCAGAACCGACGCGAGGATAAGAAGCGGTGACCGATAAGGCGCTACGACCGGTGACACACTGCCAAGCCAAGCCGAACCTACGCCGACCGACGCCAGTGCCAAAGGAAGCGCACAGCAAGCGGCAGCACCGAATGCTGCAAAGAGGCCGCCGCCCGTAGCTAATCCGTTCCACCAAGTGCCAAGGCTGCGCATTGAATGTCCTTTTGCAGAATCCGAGTCGCAGCCATATCTACTGTCTGTAGCAACTACAGACTCAAGGGGTTCTGTGTGAAAATCGGTGAAGTGTCGAAGCAAACCGGATGCAACATCGAGACGATCCGCTATTACGAACGGATCGGTGTGATCGAGCCGCCCCCGCGCAAGGGTGCTTACCGCGATTATGGTCCGTCGGATATAGAGCGCCTCCGTTTCATCCGGCGCGCACGAGAACTCGGCTTTTCGCTTGAAGAGGTGCAAGCACTGCTCGATCTTGCGCCCCGACCTCAGAAGAATTGCGATCGAGTGCAATCGATCGCCGAACAGCACCTATCAAATGTTCGCACCAAGCTAGCAGATCTCAAACGGATGGAAATTGCTATCGCCACATTGGTCGAACAGTGCGGCACAGGGAATCATGATCAATGTCCGGTGGTAGAGAGTTTAACCGGTAACGACTGAAACGGCCGCGCAGCAAGGTTCGAGCGCACCAGATAAAGCCGGCAGCTATCCACCCCCAGTCAGACATTCGCTTGCAACGAAAGGCGCGACCAAAGCAGACGCTGCCGTAGCGTATGGCGTAACCGAGCCTGAGTACTAGTCGCCGCACGCGGGAAACACCCCGGTTAAGCCTCGCCAGAACAAGACTGGCGTCCCTCGCAATTCAGTCAGACGTTTCCTCGCGCTCGCGGATTTCCTGGGAGATCTGCCGCCGCTCGCGCGCGCTGTTCGTCGCCAGCCGCGTTTCCAGCAGAAAGACGAGCAACGCGCCCGAAAGCAGCACGACGGCGACGATCCACGCCCCCGCGACAAGAGTGCCGATGCGCGGCTGGATATATGCGCTCACGAACAGGAACGCCACGACGAGGCAGATGACGAGCGCGGCCCCCGTCGACAGATTGATCGCCCATTGCGCATAGCTGCGCCGTTGCCTGAGGGCCGGCAATTCGAGCCGCCGCAGCTTGCCAGCCCCGCGATCAATCGCCCGCTCGATCCGCTCGATTTTCTCGATCAGCCAGAACAGGCGCGCATTCATCACGTTGAGGAACGCACCGATGGCGGCCAGCATGAAGACGGGTGCGAGCGACAACTGCACGATCTGCTGCACCTGCCGCGTGCTCGATGTCCGCTCGATAAGGTCGCCGGCCACCGTCAGGGTCTGAGTAAGCGCAGGGTCCACGATGCTATGGAGCATAGGGGTTCTTCGAACTCTTGAGAGTGACGCGGACGGGCACGGCGTCGAAGCCGAGACTGTCGCGGATGCCGTTCACGAGATATCGTTCGTAACTCGTCGGCAGCGCATCCAGCCGGGTTCCGAACACGACGAAGCGCGGGGGCCGGGTTCCGACTTGCGTGATGTAGCGCAGCTTGATCCGCTTGCCCTTCGGAGCGGGCGGGGGATTGGCTTCGAGTGCGTCGTCGAACCAGCGGTTGAGGGCGGCGGTAGGAACCCGCTTCGACCAGCTTTCACGAATCTCGAACGCCGCGCCGATTATCGTGTCGAGCCCCTTGCCGGTGCGTGCGCTGACCGCGAGGACGGGCAATCCGCGTACCTGGGCCAGGCCGTCATCGAGGGCCGCCTTGATCCCGTTGAACAGGTAGCTCGCATTTTCGGCGACGTCCCATTTGTTGATCGCGACGATCAGGGCGCGCCCTTCCTCGAGCGCCATTGCGGCGATCTTCAAATCCTGATGTTCGAGGCCCTGCGTCGCGTCGAGCAGCAGGACGACGACTTCGGCGAAATCGACGGCGCGCCGGGCATCGGCGACCGAGAGGCGTTCGAGCTTCTCGACGACCTTCGCCTTCTTGCGCATCCCCGCCGTGTCGATGAGGCGGACATCGCGCCGTTCGCCGCTCCTGGGGTCGGTCCATTGCCAGTCGATCGCGATCGAATCGCGGGTGATGCCGGCTTCCGGTCCTGTCAGGAGCCGGTCCTCGCCGAGCAGGCGGTTGATGAGCGTCGACTTGCCGGCATTCGGGCGCCCGACGATGGCGAGTTTCAGGGGGCCGAGCAGGGTGTCCTCACCGTCTTCCTCACCTGCGGACTTCTTTCCGTCGCGCACGGCATCGGCCTTCTCCCCGATGATCGGGTAGAGCGCGTCGAACAGGTCGGCGACGCCTTCGCCATGTTCCGCCGAAAGGGGGACGGGCTCGCCGAAACCGAGAGAGTATGCCTCGAAAATGCCAGCCTCGCCCTGCTTGCCCTCGGCCTTGTTGGCGACGAGGACAACAGGCACGGATTGGGAGCGGAGCCAGCGACCGATCTCTTCGTCGAGCGGGGTAAGGCCGTTGCGCGCATCGACGACGAAGAGGGCGACGTCCGCGCCTTCGAGGCTGACCTCGGTCTGCGCGCGCATTCGGCCGGGCAGGGTGTCGGGATCCTCGTCCTCCCACCCGGCGGTGTCGACGATCGTGAATTGCAGGTTCGCAAGCTCGGCATCGCCCATGCGCCGGTCGCGGGTTACGCCGGGCTGATCGTCGACAAGCGCGAGCTTCTTTCCGACCAGGCGATTGAACAGGGTCGACTTGCCGACATTGGGTCGGCCGATGATGATGACTTGCGGCTTCATGGAACGAGGGAGGTGGCCTCTCGGCGACGGAATGGCAAGCGCCGGCACGCCTTAACGGGTGCTTGGTGCCTTTGAGGGCGGTTTAGGTGCCATTGAAGCTATTGTTGCAAAAGACGCCGATTATCAGCCTAAGCCTTTGCAATAGGGGGATTTTCTCCCAGATCCTCGTACCATGCCTCGACCGGACCGTTCAGCTTGAGGGTCAGGGGATTGCCCTTGCGATCGACGGTCTTGCCCGCCTGAACGCGCACCCAACCCTCGGAAATGCAGTATTCCTCGACGTTCGTCCGCTCCGTTCCCTTGAAGCGGATACCGATGCCGCGCTGGAGCTTTTCCTGGTCGAAAAACTTGCTGCGCGGGTTCACCGACAGATGGTCGGGTGGCACGTCGCCAGCGCGATTTTCGGCGGATTCCTGCGGATTTTCGGGGGTCGTTTCTTCTGTCATGGCCGCGCCTTTACCCAGCCTTTGCAAGGCAGGCAATAGAAGCGTTGGGGTACGCCAAGATCACTCGGGCGGCGGCATTTCCTGCGGGCCGGGATCGGGCTCGATCGTATCTGGCTGTGGCGGTTCGTAGGTCGGATCGGGGACGTTCGGCGTCTCCGCCGGCGTCGTGTCCGGCGGACTTTCCGGAGGGGATTGCGGTTCGATCGTATCGGGGGAGGGTGGTTTGGTAGCCATTTCAATAACTTCCTTGGATCGTGCGTTCAGTCGGGCGGTAGCAAGGTTTCGGGCGAGAGGCTGTCGAGCTCACGCTCGCCCTTGCCGTCCTGCCGGTCGCGGTCATGAATTTCCTTCAGTTTCTCGCGGGCTTCTTCGCCTTCTTCGCGCGTCGTTGCTTCTTTGCTGCCCTCGGCGAGATTGTCGCCGTCCTCGTCGGTCAGTTCGCGCGCCTCGACCGGATCGACGTTGGGATCGATCGTGGGCGGGGTTGCGGGCGGCACCTTCGGCTTGTCGTAATCATCCATGGGTAATGCATCCTTTCCCTCGACCAACGCCCCATCAAGGCGGCCCGTTCCGTCGCCCTAGCCGCGAAAAGCGAGCGCCTCATCGCCGCGCTTGCCCTTTTGTCACCCACGCTATAGAGGCGCGGGGCTAATCAGGGGGCGCCCGCCGCCCTCCGGTCGCGTTTGGCCCGCGGGCGTGGCGGAATTGGTAGACGCGCTGGTTTTAGGTACCAGTATCTAACGATGTGGGGGTTCGAGTCCCTTCGCCCGCACCAGATTGTGACCAGGTTTCTCGCCGCTCCGGCGCTCATGTTTGACAAGAAGGTTTGAGTTTAACCCCATGCAGATCAAGGAAACGACGAATACCGGCCTCAAGCGCGCCTATGCGCTGACCATTCCGGCTGCGGAGATCGAATCGAAGATCGACGGCGAAGTCAAGAAGATCGCCCCGCAGGTCAAGATGCCCGGCTTCCGGCCCGGCAAGGTGCCCGGAAACCTCGTTCGCAAGATGCATGGCGAGCAGCTTCACGCCCAGGTTCTTAACGAAACCATCCGTTCCTCCGTCGACGATCTGATGAAGGAAAAGAAGCTGCGGCCCGCGATGCAGCCTGACATCTCGCTCGACGAAAGTTACGAGCAGGGCAAGGATGCGGAAGTTTCTGTCGCGATGGAAATCCTGCCTGAAATCGAGGCACCCGAAACCGACGATCTTAAGATCGAGAAGCTGACGGTGCCGGTAACGGACGAGCAGGTCGACGAGGCGCTGGAACGGATTGCCGGACAGAACAAGTCCTACAAGGATGCTCCCAAGACGAAGAAGGCTGCGGAGGGCGATCAGCTCATCATCGATTTCGTCGGGCGCATGGATGGCGAGGAATTTGAGGGCGGCAAGGCCGAAGGCGCGCCGCTGGTTATCGGGTCGGGTCAGTTCATCCCGGGCTTCGAGGACCAGCTGACGGGCGTCAAGGCAGGCGACGAAAAGACGATCAAGGTCACCTTCCCGGACAATTATCCGGCGGAAAACCTTGCCGGAAAGGAAGCCGAGTTCGACATCACCGTCCAGTCGGTGAAGGTCGAGGACGAAACCAAGGTCGACGACGAGTTCGCGAAGAACCTCGGGCTCGACGACCTGCAGAAGCTGAAGGACGTCCTGCGCGCTCAGCTGGAGCAGGAAACCGCCGGTCTTACGCGCACGCAGATGAAGCGTTCGCTGCTCGACCAGCTTGCTGCCGGACACGATTTCGACGTGCCCGAAGGAATGGTCGAAGCCGAGTTCAACCAGATCTGGCAGCAGCTGCAGCAGGAAGTCGCCAAGTCCGACGATCCCGAAGAAGCGATGAAGGAGATCGAGGCGGAGAAGGACGATTACCGCAAGATCGCGGTCCGCCGGGTTCGGCTAGGGCTGCTCCTGTCGGAAATCGGTCAGGCCAATAACGTTCAGGTCTCCGGACAGGAAATGAACATGCTGATCCAGCAGGCTGCCCAGCAATACCGGCAGGAAGACCGGCAGCGCTTCATGGAGTATGTCCGCAACGACCCGATGGCAGCGGCCCAGTTGCGCGCTCCCATATACGAGGACAAGGTCGTCGACTTCCTGTTCGACAAGGCTGAAGTGACCGAACGCGAAGTAACACGCGAGGAACTCGAAGCGGCGATCGAAGCCGAAGAAGAAACGGAAGCGAAACCGGCCGCCAAGAAGAAGGCCCCGGCAAAGAAGTCGGCGGCCAAGAAAACCACTTCGAAAGCGGACGACAAGGAAGCAACCGAAAAGCCTGCTGCCAAGAAGGCTCCGGCGAAGAAAGCCGCTGCTTCGAAAGATAGCCAAAAAGACGCAGGCGAAACGAAGCCGGCCGCTAAGAAAGCGCCTACGAAAAAGGCTGCTTCGAAGTCTGCGAAGGCAGACGAACCGGCAAAGAAGGAAGCCGCTAAGAAGCCTGCGGCCAAGAAAACTGCAGCCAAAAAGCCCGCTTCGAAATAAGCGCCGTCAAACAATCGAAAGCCCGCTCGGTCTGCCTGATCGAGCGGGCTTTTTTGCGTCCGGTAGGCGTTAGCGGACCCCGACGCGCCGGGCGAAGGTGTCGAAGGACGGTTCGGCGAGTTTGACTGTCCGCGCCCGTTCGTAGGCCGCTCCGATCTTCAGCGCCTCATGATCGGCCCATTGCCGGCTCATGAAGCTGAGACCGACCGGCAAACCCTCGACCGCTCCCATAGGCACGGTCAGATGCGGATATCCCGCGACAGCGGCGAGACTGCCTGCCCCGATGCCGCCACTGTAATTGTCGCCGTTTACGAGATCGGTGGTCCAAGCCGGGCCGGTGGTAGGGGCGATCAGAACATCGACGCTGTTCTCACGCAGCAGACGATCGATACCTTCGGCACCGGCGAGACGTAGCGCCGTGCTACGCGCATTCTCGTATTCCTCGCGGCTCGTGGCGTTCTGCGCCATCAGGAAAATGTCCTGACCGAACCAGCGCATTTCCGCCATGGCGTTGGCTTCGTTATATGCGATGAGGTCGGAAAGCGTCTGCGGACCGTTCTGATCAGGAAGGCTTTGCAGATACCGCGCCATTTCTTCGCGCAGTTCGTAGAGGAGGGTGGTGAACTCGGCTTCGCCCAGATCGGGGTGCCGCTGGTAATCGACGTCTACGAGGATCGCGCCAGCCTCGCGAAGGTCGGACACGGCCTGCTCGAAGAGCGAGGAGACGCCGTCGTGATTGCCGATCTGGTTGCGCATAATGCCGATACGGACACCGTCGAGCGATGCCGTTTCGAGACCTTCGGTAAAGTCCGCAAGATGAGGTTCGGCGGCGGTCGTGGCGGCGTCCGCTTCCTCCACCCCGGCGATGGCGTTGAGCAGCATTGCTGCATCGGAGACGCTTCTGGTCATCGGACCCGCCGTGTCCTGCGAACTGCTGATCGGGACGACATGCGTGCGGCTGACGAGGCCGACGCTCGGTTTGAAACCGACGATGCCGTTGACGCTTGCCGGGCATGTTATGGAGCCGTCGGTCTCTGTACCGATCGCAGCCCAAGCAAAGTCGGCAGCGACCGCCGCGGCGCTCCCCGAGGACGAACCGCAGGTGTTGCGATCGATCGCATGGGGATTGCGCGTCAGACCGCCAATGGCGCTCCACCCGCTGGTCGAGTTCTGATCGCGGATGTTCGCCCATTCGGACAGGTTCGCCTTGCCGAGCACGACGCCGCCCGCTTCGCGGAGATTGGCGACCAGTGGTGCGTCGCGCCCGGTGAAGTTGTCTTCGAGAGCCAGGCTGCCTGCGGTCGTAGGCAGCTCTCGCGTCTCGATATTGTCCTTCACAAGCACGGTCCGGCCAGCCAGCGGAAGACCAGCAGCCTCCGCTTCGCGCGCTTCCGTCGCCGCGTTCGGGTTCAGCGCGATGACGGCGTTGATCCGCGGCCCGGCATCATCGAGTTGCAGGATGCGACGGACGTGTTCGTTCACGATCCGCTCCGCGACGGGCTGATTGGCGGCTTCGTCCAACTCTTCTGCGCTCGGAACGGTGATGGCATCCTGCGCCTGGGCTGGCCAAGCCGACACGGTAGCAAGGAGGAGGGCGGAGAACGGGAAAAGCGTTTTCTTCATGAGGCTGACTATTCGCCAGATCTGGCGAATTTGGCAAGATCGTGCGAAACAGGGGCCGTTGGCGTTCGCTAACTGCTTGTCGCGCCTGACCTTGGGTGCGTTCGCAGCTACGAAACGGGCGTGGTCGTGGAGCAATCGCTCCTGCCCCTTGAACATGAGGCCGTTTGAACCGAGATATGCGCCGACAGACAAACCCGAGGAACTAACTGACATGATCGATCTTTCCGCTCAGCTTGGCGACACATACGGTACGCAGGGCCAGTTCACGCGCGATCCCGTGACCGGCGCACTCGTGCCGATGGTCGTCGAACAGACCAGCCGGGGCGAGCGGAGCTTCGACATTTTCAGCCGCCTGCTGCGCGAGCGGATCGTGTTCGTGACCGGCCAGGTCGAGGACGGAATGGCTTCGCTGATTACCGCGCAGCTTCTGTTCCTCGAATCCGAGAACCCATCGAAGCCCATTTCGATGTACATCAACTCGCCCGGCGGCGTCGTGACCGCGGGCATGGCGATCCACGACACGATGCAGTACATCAAGCCGCGCGTTTCGACGGTCTGCATGGGACAGGCCGCTTCGATGGGCAGCTTCCTGCTCGCAGCGGGTGAGCCGGGCATGCGGATCGCCTTGCCGAATGCGCGGATCATGGTTCACCAGCCGTCCGGCGGCGCGCGGGGCATGGCCTCCGACATCGAAATTCAGGCGCGCGAGATCCTGAGGATCAAGAGCCGCATGAACGATCTTTACGTGAAGTATACGGGTCAAAGCCTCGACGAAATCGAGCGGGCAATGGACCGCGACACCTTCCTCGAAGCGGAGGAAGCGATGAAGTTCGGCATCGTGGACAAGGTCTTCGAAACGCGCCCCGAGGGCGAGATCAAGGACGAAGACGAAATGGGCAGCGGCGGCGCTCCGTCCTGAAACGACACGCCGTCGCGGGCTCCGGCCCGCCGGTAGCGTTTCGGCAACCTTGCCGCTTCAGCTTATATAAAGCCGTTCCGGCTAGTGTCGGGATGAACTTTTGTGACCATTGTAAAATGCGGTGCTCGCATTAAACTTCCCGTTTCCTCTATGGTCGGCGCCGCTGGCTTGAACTGGATTCGGATTGACAGGAATGACGAAATTGAGCGGAACCGATAGCAAAAGCACACTATATTGCAGCTTCTGCGGGAAGTCGCAGCATGAGGTCAGGAAACTGATCGCCGGACCGACCGTCTTCATCTGCGACGAGTGCGTCGAGCTGTGCAACGACATCATCCGAGAGGAAACGAAGGCTGGCATCGTCGGTCGCAAGCAAGGTGAGGTTCCGAGCCCTTCGGAAATCTTCGCGACCCTGAATGACTACGTCATCGGTCAGGATCGCGCGAAGCGTGTCCTCTCCGTCGCTGTGCACAATCATTACAAGCGTCTGAAGCATTCGGGCAAAGCGGGCGACGTCGAACTCGCGAAGTCGAACATCCTGCTTGTCGGCCCGACCGGCACGGGCAAGACCTTGCTGGCGCAGACGCTGGCCCGCACGTTCGACGTTCCGTTCACGATGGCCGATGCGACGACCCTGACCGAAGCAGGCTATGTCGGTGAGGACGTCGAGAACATCATTCTCAAGCTGCTGCAAGCGTCCGACTACAATGTCGACAAGGCGCAGCACGGCATCGTCTATATCGACGAGATCGACAAGATCACTCGCAAGGCCGAAAATCCGTCGATCACGCGCGACGTTTCGGGCGAGGGCGTGCAGCAGGCGCTGCTCAAGCTGATGGAAGGCACGACGGCCTCCGTTCCCCCGCAGGGCGGTCGCAAGCATCCCCAGCAGGAATTCCTGCAGGTCGACACGACGAACATCCTGTTCATCTGCGGCGGGGCTTTTGCAGGGCTCGACAAGATCATCGCCGATCGCTTGCAAAAGCGGTCCATCGGCTTCGGCGCGCATGTCGCTGATCCCGACAAGCGGCGAATCGGCGAACTGCTCGAAAAGAGCGAGCCGGAAGACCTTCTGAAGTTCGGCTTGATCCCCGAATTCGTCGGTCGCCTGCCCGTCATCGCGACGCTTCACGATCTCGATGCAGATGCGCTCATCACCATCCTGACCGAGCCGAAGAATGCGCTCGTGAAGCAGTATGCCAAAATGTTCGAGCTGGAAGACGGTGTCGTCCTGACCTTCAAGGAAGACGCCCTGACCGCCATTGCCGAACGGGCGATCAAGCGGAAGACCGGTGCGCGCGGCTTGCGTTCGATCGTAGAGGGCATCCTGCTCGACACGATGTTCGACCTGCCCGATCTCGAGGACGTGAACGAGATCGTCATCGACAAGGAAGTGGTCGAGGGTCGTAAGGAGCCCATTCGGGTCGTTTCCGGGAAGAAGGGCAAGAAGGAAGAAGCAGCCTGATGTCCGGCGGCGCCCGTCTTTCGCGGACGGGCCCGCTGCTGCTCGGCGCAGCCCTTTCTGCCGTGCTTGCGCTCGCGCATCCGGCGACCGCGCAGCTGAAGGCTGATCGCACTCAGGGTTCCCTCAAGGTCGACGAACAATCGCCGCAGGCCGTGGCCGCGCCTTCGGTCGAGGCTGGCTCAACCGCTGTTAGGCGCAAGCTCGAATGCCGCACGGGTCCGGTCATTCATCAGCTCGGCGGGACGTGGTGGTACGTTTTCAGCTGCACGGACGAGAAATCGCTCATTTTCGTGAGCGACCGTCGCAACCCGTCCTATCCGTTTATTTTCTTCGCACTGGCGCAGGAAAACCGCTACGAATTGCGCGGCGAAGGAACCGGCGATAGCGAGGCGGCCGCTCCAGCCTTCAAGGAACTAGAAAGCCGTACCGCGGCGCAACTGTTCGAGCTCGTCGCCGAAACCGAGGCTGTCGCGAAGTAAGCCTTACGATCAACAGTCGTTAGAGGATGCCGAACAGTTTGGCGTCTCGATCCGAGCCTGCTCGATCTGAATGGTAACATGTCCGATGGCGTGATGATGTTCCAGTTCGGAGGCGATCTCGCGCAGGAACGCGTCGCCGGGCCGATTGTCCGGCATGACGAGACGGGCCGTCAGCGCCGTCTCCGTCGTGCTCATGGGCCAGATATGCAGGTCATGAACCGCTTCGACGCCTTCGAGCGTTGCGAGATAAGCACGCACCTTAGTCTCTGAAACCGACCGCGGCACGCCGAGCAGCCCGAGCGCAAGGCTGTCCTTTGCGAGGCTCCACGTTCCCCATGCTATCACCGCGACGATTACGAGCGAGGTGACCGGGTCGATCCAAGTCAGCCCGGTGAGCAGGATCGCTGCACCGGCAATCACGACCCCGACGGAAACGAGCGCATCGGCCGCCATGTGCAGGAACGCGCCGCGAATGTTGATGTCGTTCTTCCGTCCGCGCACGAACAGCAGCGCGGTCGCCGTATTGATGACAATGCCGATCCCGGCCACGACGATCATCGTCCAGCCTTCGACGGGGGCGGGCTCGCTGAGGCGGTTGATCGTCTCGAACAGGATCGCTCCGATCGCGATGAAGAGCAGCGCCGCATTCGCTATCGCCGCGAGGATGGTGGAGCTTTTGAAACCGTAGGTAAAACGGGCGGTCGCCGGTTTGCGCGCCGCAATGCTGGCTGCCCAGGCGAGGATCAGGGCGAGTACGTCGGACAGATTATGTCCGGCGTCGGCGATCAGTGCCATCGAACCGGCGATGTAACCGTAAGTCGCCTCGACGATGACGAAGATGATGTTGAGGGTTACGCCAATCGCGAAGGCGCGCCCGAAATCCGCTGGTGCATGCGAATGCCCGTGACCCTCGTTCGAGCCATGCGAATGATTATGCGCCCCACCCATCGCTTTAGCGGTACACGCACTCATCCAGTCCGTCACGCGCGACGACGCCAATCCGCGCGGCGATCGTATTGCCGTGTCCGCGAAGCCAGCCTTGCGGGTTCACGACGGATCGCTCCTTGGGGAGGGGAAGGGCAGCGGCCATGCGGGCCGCCTGCAACGGCGTCAGCCGAGCGGCGGAACGGTTGAAATAACGCTGAGCACCCGCCTCCGCGCCATAGGTGCCGATGCCCGTTTCCGCGACGTTGAGATACATTTCCATGATCCGGCGCTTCCCCCAGATATTTTCGATGAGGAAAGTGAACCACGCTTCGAGACCTTTGCGAACATAGCCGCCGCCTTGCCAGAGGAAGACGTTCTTGGCGGTCTGCTGACTGATCGTAGAGCCGCCCCGGATACGGCCCCCTTCGGCATTGCGGCGCACGGCATTGGCGATCGCTTCGGTATCGAAGCCGTTATGCTGGCAGAACTTCCCATCCTCCGCCGCGATGACCGCCCGCACGAGATTGCGGTCGATATCGCCCAGTGGCTCCCAGTCCTTCGTGATGCCGTTCTCGTCCATCAGCATCGTCGCTGTCACGGGCGTAGGCAGAAAGCGCAGGATTACAACGAGAAGCACGCTCACGATGACGAAGATCGCGATGGTCTTGACGGTGAACAGGAGGATGCTTCGGATCATGGGCAATAGGGGTCATAAACGAAAAAGGCGCGACAGGAACATCCTATCGCGCCTCTTTTCGGTTGCGCCGTTCATCAAGCGGCGGTCGGCATCAGCCTTTCGCCGGCAATACGCTGCATCGCCTTTTGCAGCTTCTCGAAGGCGCGCACTTCGATCTGGCGAATACGCTCGCGCGAGACATTGTAGACCTGGCTCAATTCCTCGAGAGTCTGCGGATTGTCCGTCAGGCGCCGTTCGGTCAGGATATGCTGCTCGCGTTCGTTCAGCGCGTCCATCGCCTCGCCCAGCATCTCGTGCCGGACCTGCTTCTCCTGAGCATCGGCAACCGTCTCGTCCTGCAGAGGACGGTCATCGGTCAGCCAGTCCTGCCACTGGCCGGCGCCTTCCTCGTCACCGCGCATCTGGACGTTGAGCGAGGCATCGCCGCCCATCATCATGCGGCGGTTCATGTTAATAACTTCCTGCTCCGGAACGCCGAGATCCGTCGCGATCTTCGCGAGATCATCAGGATGGAGGTCGCTGTCTTCGTAGGCGTCGAGCTGCTTCTTCATCCGGCGAAGGTTGAAGAACAGCTTCTTCTGTGCAGCCGTGGTCCCCATCTTGACGAGGCTCCACGAGCGCAGGATGAATTCCTGCATCGAGGCCTTGATCCACCACATCGCATAGGTTGCGAGGCGGAAACCGCGATCGGGTTCGAATTTCTTCACGCCCTGCATCAGACCGACATTGCCCTCGGAAATGAGGTCCGAGACGGGCAGGCCATATCCGCGATATCCCATTGCGATCTTCGCAACGAGACGCAGGTGGCTCGTGACGAGCTGCGCCGCCGCTTCGGGGTCTTCATGCTCGGCATAGCGTTTGGCGAGCATGTATTCCTGCTCCGCCGTCAGCACCGGGAATTTCTTGATTTCGGCCAGATAGCGGTTGAGGCTTTGCTCGCCGCTGAGAGCCGGGACCGTCGGGGTCTTGTTATTACTCACTTTATCCCTAACCTTTCATGTGCCAGCCTCTGCTACTTTGTCGGACCCTCGATAGGCGTCCGGCGGGTGAGGCCGCATCACTCAATATATACAAAAGTTGCCGGATTTGCAGCGACTTTTGTCGATTTCAACGAGTGGCTTTGTCGATAAGTTCCAGCATGTCCGGGGGCAGTTCGGCCCGGAAATCATGCGTTTTACCGGTCACCGGATGTTCGAAACCGAGTTCGGCCGCATGCAACGCCTGTCGTTCGAAACCGATGCTGTCGAGCAGCGGTCTGAGCCGCGCAGGTGTGCGTCCGTATGTCTTGTCTCCCAATAGCGCATGACCAATTGACGCACAGTGAACGCGAATCTGGTGCGTTCGCCCGGTCTCGAGGCGGCATTGGATTAGCGAGCATCCGTCAAGCGTGCGCAGCGTTTCATAATGCGTAATCGCGTGCTTACCGCGCTGGCTGTCATCCGGCAGAACCGCCATCTTCTTCCGGTTCCTGTCCGACCGGCCGATCCGCGTCGCGATCGTCCCGCTGGCGGGATGCGGCGTACCCGCACAAACTGCAAGATAGCGGCGTCGGATCGAATGCTCCGCGAATTGTTTCGCGAGGCCTTCATGGGCAGCATCGGTCTTGGCGACGATGAGCAGGCCGGACGTGTCCTTGTCGATGCGATGGACGATGCCGGGACGTGCAACCCCTCCGATCCCGGAAAGCTCGCCCGAACAGTGATGGAGGAGCGCGTTGACGAGCGTTCCGTCATGATTTCCGGCAGCCGGGTGGACTACCATGCCGGCGGGCTTGTCGACGACGACGAGGTATCGATCCTCGAAAACGATATCGAGCGCGATCTGCTGCGGTTCGGCGGCGAGAGCGACGGGGGGCGGCAGATCGATCTGGAAATCGCACGGAGCCGTAATCTTTTCCGATGCGCTGAGATCCCGTGACCCGCCGATTTCAATCGCTCCCTCGGCGAGCAGAACCTTGACGCGCTCCCTCGAAAGCCCGGAAGCCTGCGCGATGGCCTTGTCCAGCCTGACGTCGCCCTCCTTCAGTGTTCCCCTGATGACTTTAGCCTCGGCCATGACTAGGTTCGATGGCCGATGGCGGTCGAAATCTCAAGCAAGCTGCTCGCGAAGATGACCAATCTCGCTACTGCTGCCTATCCTAGGGAGGCCTGCGGCATTCTGGTGGGGCAAGGCGACCGGATCGAGCGATTGATACCCGCGCCGAATGTACACGAACAACCGGAGCGTTTCTTTACCATCGATCCGCAGACGCTCATCGACGTGCATCGCACGATGCGCGGCAGCGAAAGCCGCGTCGTGGGCTACTTTCACTCGCATCCCAACGGACGGGCAGCACCATCGGCCGTCGACCGGGCACATGCGACGGGCTTGGGCGACATCTGGGCGATTGCGACCCGGGACCGTGTTACGTTCTGGCGTGACGACGAGGAGACTTTCAGAGCGCTTTCCATAACGGTCCTTGATGTCTAAGAGGCGTGACGTCACGTTACGTCCCGCTACGATTTTCCCGAGATAACCATGAGCGACAATCCTTCCATAGATCTTGCCAGCCTGATGTGCTCGCGCCTTTGCCACGACATGCTGAGCCCGGTCGGGGCGATCAGCAACGGGCTGGAACTGCTCGCCGAAGAGCAGGACCCCGAAATGCGGGAGAAGTGCCTCGAATTGCTGGAGCAAAGCGCGAAAATCAGCGCCGACAAGCTGAAATTCTTCCGCCTCGCTTTCGGGGCTGCGGGCGGTTTCGGCGAAGCTGTCCCTGTCGAGGAACCGCGCGACCTGATCGATGCGCTGGCCAGCAATAATGCCCGTATTTCGCTGAACTGGGCGCTCTCCGACAGGACCCTACCCAAGCCTGCGGTGAAGGTCATGCTGAATTTCGCGCAGATCGCGATCGATGCGCTGATCCGCGGCGGCACGCTCGACATCGGCGCGGAAACGAGAAACGGGGCGACCGAAATCGTCGTTCGGGCAACCGGCGACAAGGTGGCGTTCGACGAGACCATCGGAAAGGCGCTCGACGGATCGACCTCGCCTTCGGAACTGACGAGCCGGACGGCTGCGGCCTACATGATCTCCCGCTTGGCGGAGGATCTGGGCGGCGGGTTGCAGTACAAGCACGACCCCGGCGCGCTCGTTCTCGGCGCGGTGCTCCCCGAGCCTGAAGGAATGATCGGGTGAGCGAGGGCGCCGGCCCCGATTATCACGAAAGCGGACAGCCGGCTGCCGATGAACTCGTACACCGGATCGTCGCCTCGCCCAATTTCGATGAACGCGCTTTGCCGATCTCGATGGTGGTCATTCACTATACCGAGATGGACAATGCGGAGCTGGCGATAGAACGCCTGAGCGACCCGGAATCGAAGGTTTCCGCGCATTACCTCATCACTGAAGACGGCGAAGTGGTCCAACTGGTCGAGGAAGCCAAGCGTGCATGGCACGGCGGCGTTTCCTACTGGCGGGGCCACAAGGACGTTAATTCGGCGAGTATCGGCATCGAACTCGATCATCCGGGGCATCGGCACGACTATCGCGGCTTTTCGCGAAAGCAGATAGACGCGCTCATACCGCTACTGGCGCGGATCGTGCGCGAACATGACATTCCGCGGGCAAATGTTGTCGGTCATTCGGACATCGCGCCTGCTCGAAAGATCGATCCGGGCGAGCTGTTCCCGTGGGAGCGGCTGGCGGATTACGACCTTGCCCTGCCGCGTCCGCAGAAGCTCGAACTGGGCGATCCCTTCGATAATGACGGGGCATTCTATCTCGCGCTCGAACGCTTCGGCTATGACGTGACCGACGGGCGCAAGGCGGTGGAGGCGTTTCAGCGGCGCTGGCGGCCGGAGAAGATCGACGGGCAGATCGACGGGCAGATCCGCGCGATTTTGTTCCAATTGCTCTTGGATCGAGACGCCGGCCGGACTAGATAACAGCGTGCCAGGGGGCCGGGCAGTCGCGTCGGAGCGTTCGCGCTTCGCCGAGGAAAGTCCGGACTCCATGAAACAAGGGTGGCGGGTAACGCCCGCCGGACCGTGGCCGACGCTGCGGTTCAGGGACAGTGCCACAGAAAGCAGACCGCCGATGACGCGAGCCTTTTCAAGGACTTGGCGAACAGGCAAGGATGAAAGGGTGCGGTAAGAGCGCACCGCGCGGGCAGTAATGTACGCGGCATGGCAAACCCCACCCGGAGCAAGGCCGAATAGGGGCGGCGCGCCGCGAGGCAGGGATGTTTCATCCCGAGCACGCCCGGGTTGGCTGCTGGAGCGGGAAAGCGATTTTTCGCCTAGAGGAATGGCTGCCCCTCCCGTGGCAGGTCGCTAAGGCGATACCGCATGGCGAGGACAGAATCCGGCTTACAGGCCCCCTGGCATCGCAGAATTCAGGGCTTTTCGAACCTTTTTTCGCGCTTCGTGGACCGAAAAGTCGCCGGCACGTTCATTGATGTCTAAAGCGTCCTCAACTGCACCTAAGACCCGTTTCACGTCGTTAAAGCATGGGCAAAGCGCAAGGGAACGAAGCACCCGAAACGGGATTTCTTAACCTGTGCTAACCCTGACTAACGACAACCGCTCGCTCGTGCAGCGATTGGCGGTCATTGCCGCGCTGATCCTCCAGATCGGAGCGACGACCCTTCCTTCGATGGGTTATGGCGAACCGATCGGGAGTCGCTCCGAAGGCGTTGACACCCTGATCACGCCGGCCGGCTGGGCGTTCTCGATCTGGGGTCCGCTTTATGTCGGCAGCGCTCTGTTCGCCGTGTGGCAGGCCTGGCCGACGCAGGTGAAGAACCCGCTGCTCGACAGGATCGGATGGCCCGCCGCCGGTGTGTTTGCCGGAAACGGCGTCTGGGCCCTTTATACGCAGCTGAACGATCTAACGGGCATCTCCGTCCTGATCATCACCTTCAGTCTCGTCTGCTCGCTCGTCGTGCTGCGCGCATTCGTCGAAACGCCGCGTCCGTTCACGTTCAAGGAGAAGTGGCTTGCAGCGCTACCGCTTTGCGCGCTGTCCGGCTGGCTGACCGCCGCGACCATAGTGAATGCCAGTGCCGCGCTGAAATACCATGGCCTCGTCCTGTCGTCGCAGGAAGGCGCAAACATGACGGCCATCGTCCTCGTCGGCGGGGCGCTGCTCGTCGCGCTTGCTTTGCTGCGCAGCCGGGGGATGCCGTGGTACGCCCTTGCATTCCTGTGGGCGCTCACCGGCATCTATTTCGCGGGCGGCCAGCAATTCGAGATCATCGCGGTGGCCACCATGATTGCCGCCGTCCTGGTCCTGATCGGCATGGCTGCGCCGCTCAAGCGCAGCGAACACCGCCGTCACTGGTTCGGCGATGCGCCGATCAACGAAGTCCCGGTCTAGGCCGCCGCCCGATACCGAAGAGCACCCAAAGCGACGCTCCTCGCTAAACCGCTCTTTCAGGCGCGCCCGACGCTCGTATATTCGATGCCGAGCTCACGCATTTCGTCGGGCTTGTAAATATTGCGCAGATCGACGACGACCGGCGCGGTCAGAAGCGACTTGATCCGCTTGATGTCGAGCGCGCGGAACACATCCCATTCGGTCACGATCACCACCGCATCCGCGCCGTCGATTGCCTCGTAGGTTCCCTCGGCCATCTCGACTTCCGGCATGAGGGGCGCGGCCGCTTCCATGCCTTCGGGATCATAGGCACGGACCTTCACGCCCGCATCGATCAGCGTCTGCGCAACGGCAATCGCCGGAGAATCGCGCATGTCGTCGGTATTGGGCTTGAAGGTCAGGCCGAGCATCGCGACTGTCTTGCCGCGCGCTTCGCTTGCACCACCCAATGCGTCGACGACCTTGCGGCCCATCGCGCGCTTACGGCTTTCATTGACCTGCACGACCGCTTCGACAAGCCGCGTCGGGCTGTCGTAATCTTCGGCGGTCTTGAGGAGGGCAAGCGTGTCCTTGGGAAAGCACGAGCCGCCATAGCCCGGTCCGGCGTGAAGGAATTTGGGGCCGATCCGGTTGTCCGTGCCGATGCCGCGGCTCACATCCTGCACGTTCGCACCGACCTTTTCACAGATGTCGGCCATTTCGTTGATGAAGGTGATCTTCGTCGCGAGGAAGGCGTTCGCCGCGTATTTGATGAGTTCGGCGGAGCGCCGCGAGACGAACAGGATCGGCGATTCATTGATGAAGAGGGGGCGATAGACGCGGGTCATTACCTCGCGGCCGAAATCGTCCTCCGTACCGATGACGATCCGGTCCGGTCGCTTGAAGTCGCCGATGGCGGCGCCTTCGCGCAGGAATTCGGGATTGGACACGACTGCGAAACGGTGCTGCGTACCGCTTTCCTGAAGGATGCGCTCGACCTCGTCGCCGGTTCCGACGGGCACGGTCGATTTGGTCACGATGACGGCGTCGTTCGACAGGTTCTCGCCGATCTCGCGCGCGACGGCGTGAACGAAGGACAGGTCGGCATGACCGTCGCCCCGGCGGCTGGGCGTTCCTACCGCGATGAAGATGGCGCTGGCGCCCTGGATCGCTTCGGCAAGGTCGGTGCTGAAGGTCAGACGATCTGCCTTGACGTTGCTTTCGACGAGACCGGCCAGGCCGGGTTCGTAGATCGGCATGATATTGTCGTGCAGGCGGTCGATCTTGCTCTGATCCTTGTCGATGCACACGACATCGTGACCGAAATCTGCGAAACACGCACCCGATACGAGGCCGACATAGCCCGAACCCACCATTGCAATTTTCATGTAGCGTATTCCACTTTCTCGATCGTTATGCGGTCGTCCTGTCCGACCGCCTGAATGTAGCGCCGCGTTTCCCCTTCGAGCACGAGCGCCGTCAGCCTGCCCGAGCGATAGGCGCCCGTGTCGATACCGATGCGCGTGCCGTGATCCATGACCTCGTCGAAGATCGTGTGCCCGTGCACGATGACGTGGCTCAATTGCCCGCTATGGCTTAAGAAACGGTCACGAATCCACAGCAAATCGCGCCGCTTCTGTTCGTCGATGGCCCGATTTGGGTCGATTCCTGCATGAACGAAGGCATAGTCGCCCGCGAAAATGATCTCTTCGAAACTTTCGAGGAAGTCGCGATGGGCCTTCGGCACGATCCAGTCCATCACGTCCTGCAATTCCTTCATCGAGAGGGAATTGTAGCGTTTCTTGTCGAAGCCGTAGGACAGGATCGTCTCGCGCCCGCCATGCTTCACGAAATGGCGCAGGACCTCGATCTCCTTGAAGGAATCAAGGAACATTTCCTCGTGATTGCCGGCGAGGCAGCGCAGCTTGCGCTTTTCCTGCCATTCCATCGCGTGGTTGATGACCTGCGCGCTTTCGGGCCCGCGATCGACAAGGTCGCCGAGAAGGACGACGGTCGTTTCCGCTTCGCCCGCTTCCGCATCGTCAGCCTCGATTGCAGCGGACAACGCCTTGAACAGGTCCGCGCGGCCATGAACGTCGCCCACGACGTAGTAGCGCTCGCCCTCGGGAACGCTCGGTCTGGCGGCGACGGCGGCACGGTTGCCGAATATCTTGCGGATCGAATTGAGCATCTTCGTTTCGGTTCAATCAGGTTCGATGGCTATCGGCCAAAAGGAGGCGGCAACACCGCTGCAACCTCAAGCGGGTTTACGGAAATGATCGTAAGCCGCACCGGTTGCATCGTTCGAGGTGAAGCGCCGCTTAATTCGACGCCGGTTAGCCGTTTACGTTGCAACGCACAATGAGCGAGCCCGCAAATTGTTGCCAATCGGCACCGCCTCGACCACGAAACTGTCATACATCAAGACAATTCCGAATTAAATGTTGTGCGCTTACCGGTCGCCGGATAACATCGCGTCGGATTCGGCTCGACAAACCTAACATAATTAGGTGCGGGGCGGATCGCAGGAGGGACGTAGCGATAATCCACTCCAAGGGAATTACCTATGCTTACGTCCTATCGCGGCCTTGCCGCAAAATCACTCGTCTATGCTGCGCTGTTCTCGGCTGCGGCAGGCGCTACGAGCGTTTCGGCGCAGACCACTCTTCCGCCAGAGGAAGTCGATGAGGGCGTCGAAATCGAAGGCCCGCTGACATTCTCCGCCAATGTCGCCCTGACCAGCGAATACCGCTTCCGCGGCGTCGACCTGTCGGGCGGAGAGATCGCCATTCAGGGCGGTTTCGACATGGCGCATGAATCCGGTTTCTACGTCGGAACCTGGGCGTCCTCGCTCGACGAGACGACGGTCGGCTTCGGCAGCACCGAAGTCGACGTCTATGGCGGCTGGGGCGGTAACCTGACCGACGCCGTATCCGTCGATGTCGGCGTCATCGGCTATCTCTATCCCGATGCCGGCCCTGGCGATTTCGACTATATCGAATTCTACGGCTCGGGCAGCTTCGCCGTCGGTCCCGCAAGCGCGACGGTCGGCGTGGCCTACGCGCCGGAGCAGGATTCGCTGGGCGGGACGGACAATCTCTACCTCTATACCGATGTCGGAACGGGCATTCCGGGCACGCCGGTCACGCTCACCGGCCATCTCGGCTATACGGACGGGTTCCTGACCTTCACCGACGATGCCGAGGCGTTCGACTGGGCCATTACTGCCGAAGCGGGGCTTTATGGTCCGATCGGCATCAGCGTGGCATATGTCGGGGCCGAAGGCGACATTCCCGTCGGCGATTACGACTATGTCGACGATGCGATCGTCGTCACGCTGTCCGCCAGCTTCTGATATAATTCGGTTCACCGAGGAAGGGGCGTCGCCGAGGCATTCTCGTGCGGCGCCTCTTTTTTGTCTGGGCCCGCATTGTGCGACGGTGGCGGGGGGCTTATTGGGCGGGCCATGACCAGCTATCTTCACACCATGATCCGCGTGTCCGACCCGGACACGACCATCCGCTTCTTCGAACTCATCGGCCTGCGCGAAGTGCGCCGCCATGACAGCGAGGCGGGCCGCTTCACGCTCATCTTCCTTGCCGCGCCGGGCGAGGAAGGGGTCGCCGAACTCGAACTAACCTATAACTGGCCGCCGGAGGATGGCTCTGACGCCGAAACCTATTCGGGCGGGCGCAATTTCGGGCATCTCGCCTACCGGGTCGAGAACATCTACGACACCTGCAAGCGGTTGCAGGACGCTGGCGTGACGATCAACCGGCCGCCGCGCGACGGGCACATGGCGTTTGTGCACTCACCCGACGGTATTTCGGTCGAGTTGCTGCAAGAGGGTCACCTAGAGCCGCAGGAACCCTGGGCGAGCATGGAGAACACCGGCAGCTGGTAGCGCGGCGCAATTCGCGCTCGCTCGGCTGCACGTGGTTCAGACCGGCTCCTGGACCTCTTCCGGGTGGGTCGTCGTCAGGCGAAGGACGACGAAACCGAGGATCGCCGATATGACGGAGCCCAGCAGGATGCCGATCTTCGCTTCGTCGATGAGGAACTGGCTCGGAAAGGCGAGGCCGCTGATGAACAGCGACATGGTGAAGCCGATCCCGCACAGGATCGTCACGCCGTAGATCTCGACCCAGTTCGCGTTCTCGGGCGCCTTGGCGATGCCCAGCTTGACCGCCGCGACGATGATGCCGAAGATGCCGAGCTGTTTGCCGACGACGAGGCCCGCGGCGATGGCGAGGGGCAGGGGGTCGAGCAGGTTGTCGAGCCCGATATCGCTCAGATCGACGCCCGCATTGGCGAAGCCGAACACCGGCACGACGAGATAGGCGCTCCACGGTGCGAGCGAATGTTCGAGCTTTTCGAGGAGAGACTGTCCGTCGCGGCGCTTCATCGGGACGGTGAGGGCGGCGACGACGCCCGCGATGGTCGCGTGCACGCCGGAGAACAGCACTGCGATCCACAGGAGCAGCGCTACGATGATGTAGGGCCAGATGCGATCGACGCCGAACCGGTTCATGGCGACCATGACGCCGAACACGAGGAGCGAGATGACCAGCCACATCACCTTGATGTTCGCGGTATAGAAGGCCGCGATGACCAGCACCGCCCCGATGTCGTCGACGATGGCGACGGTCAGCAGGAACAGGCGCAAAGACGCGGGAACGCGGCTTCCTAAAAGGCCGAGAACGCCCATCGCAAAGGCGATGTCGGTCGCCGCGGGAATGGCCCAGCCGCGAATGAGCGTGCTGTCGCCGCCAGCGATCGAAACATAGATCAGCGCCGGAACCGCCATGCCGGCAATGGCCGCCATGACCGGCAGACGGCGCTGTTCCGGGGTCGATAGCTGACCGGCGATGAGTTCGCGTTTTACCTCGAGGCCCACCACGAAGAAGAAGATCGCCATCAGACCGTCATTGATCCAAAGATGGAGGTCGTTGAGCTTGAACACCTCCTCGTCGAACCATTCGCCGTAGAAGAGCTGGTAATATTCCTGTGAGAAAGGTGAGTTCGCGGCAAGCATCGCGGCGGCAGCGACCATTATCAGAAGAACGCCGGCAGAGGCGTCGCTCACGAACAGGGCGCGCACGGGCGCGGCGATCTTGCGGATCGGTAATCTTATGTCAGCCATTACGCTCTACCCCTTTTCGCAAATGATGAAGAGTTGCAAGCATCGATAGGCGCTTTGCGGGTTTTCTTGGGGACACGAGGGGCGCATTTCGTGGAATATCTGGCCGGGCTTTCGCCGTGGGACTGGTTCGTCCTCGTCGAATACGAATTACTGTTGTTCGCGGCGGTCTTCTTCCTGATCGGCGCGCTCGACGAGCTGGCGGTCGACATCCTGTATGTCTGGCTTCGCCTGACGGGCCGGATCGCGACGCCCCGCCTCGCGGAAGAAGAGAGCCTGTCCGCTCCGTTATCGGGCAGGGCCGCGGTCCTCATTCCCACTTGGCAGGAAGCGCGCGTAATCGGCGCTACGATTAGCTACGCTCTCAATGCATGGCCGCATCGCGAACTCACGATCTATGTCGGCTGCTATCGCAACGATCCCGAGACCATCGCGACGGTGGCGGCGATCGCGGAGAAAAACGCGCGCCTCGAACTGGTCGTGGTTCCGCGCGACGGGCCGACCTGCAAGGCGGACTGCCTCAACCATCTCTATGACGCATTGAGACGTGACGAGGCGAAATCGGGCGAGCCGGTTCGGATGGTCGTGTTGCACGATGCGGAGGACATGGTCGATCCTGCGGCGCTGGCGCTGATGGACCGCGCGCTCGAAGAGGCGGAATTCGTGCAATTGCCCGTCCTTGCCCTGCCGCAGCGCGGATCGGCGCTGATCGCGGGCCATTATTGCGACGAGTTCGCCGAAGCGCATGGCAAGACGATGCCGGTGAGAGATGTCTTGCAGGCCGGTATTCCGGGCGCAGGGGTCGGCTGTGCGATCGCCCGACCGATGCTCGACCTCCTGGCGCGGGACAACGCACTGGCTGGCGAGAAAGCCCGGCCCTTCGCGACCAATTCCCTGACGGAGGATTATGAGCTCGGCCTTCGCATTTCGTCCTTCGGCGGAAGGGCGACGTTCCTGCGCGTGCGGCATGCCAGTGGCTCGCTCGTTGCGACCCGCTCCTACTTTCCCGACCGGCTCGACCAGTCGGTGCGCCAGAAGACCCGCTGGACGCATGGCATCGCCTTGCAAAGCTGGGACCGGCTGGGCTGGCATGGCGGCCCGGTGAAGCTGTGGATGCAATTGCGCGACCGGCGCGGCCCGCTTGCCGCGCTGCTGCTCGCCATCGCCTATATTCTCGTCGCCATGCATGCGGCGGGCTGGGTGGCCGAGCGGACCGGCATCGGCGATACGGCAGCCTTTTCTCCGTTTCTTGCCGCGCTCCTCTGGTTCAATTTTGCCTTCTTCGTCTGGCGTGCGATCATGCGCTGCATCTTCACGACGCGTGAGTTCGGCCGCGTCGAGGGACTGTGGGCCATCGCTCGCATTCCGATTTCGAACATCATTGCGATCATGGCCGGCCGGCGCGCGGTGATCGGCTATCTGAAGTCGCTGGGCGGCGAGGCGCCGCGCTGGGACAAGACGGAACATCTCGCTCATCCGATGATGACCCGGCAGGGCGTCTGACGGGATGCATTCGCCGCAGCATCGGGCCCCGACGCGGAGGCGGCAGGCGGGCGAGCCGCTCTGGGCATTCCTGCTGATCGTCGCGGGCTGGATAACGCTGCGGGCGCTTCTGTGGGAGCCGCCGGTTCTCATTCCCGTCGAGCCCGATACGAGCGGATTGTTCGCAACCGTCAGCGAAGCGGAAGAGGTGCCCGAACCCATCGCGACCGAGGTCCTCCGCCCTGCGATCGAAGTGGCTGCGACGCCTTTTCTTGAGATAACGACGATCCTCACACAGTCGCGCCGGTCCGACGGACTTCGGTCTCGACGAAGAATTTGCTCGCCGCTTCTTTGGCTGTCGCTCCTGTTGCCGAAGGTGAGCGCGACGCAGGAGACGTGGCTTCCCCGGTGGAGCGACCCGCCCCCTCGCTCGGCCTGATGCCATTTGCGCAGACGCCCGGACCGTGGTCGGGAGACACCTGGCTATTGCTGCGCGGCGGGCAGAGGACTGTGCAACGGGCGGGGGCGCCCGCGGGCGTTCTCGGCGAGGATCAGATCGGCGCAGTCCTGCGTTACCGCATCGCGCAGGCAGGAGGCCGCAATATCGCGCTTCACGCGCGGGCATCGAAAGCCTTGTCCGAAAATGGCGAAGCAGAGCTTGCCATCGGGCTTCAGGCAAGGCTGCTTGCCTCCATTCCCGTCGTCGCTCATGTCGAGGGGCGTCTTGCCCTGCGCGACGACGAGACCGAACTGCGACCCGCAGCCTTTGTTACCACCGGCTTCGACGATGTCGCCTTGCCACTGGGCGCGAAGGCACGCGGCTACGGACAGGCAGGCTATGTGGGCGGTGCGTTCGCGACCCCCTTCGCCGATGGCCACATCGTCGCATCGCGCGAGGTCGCCTCCTTCGACCTTGCCCCGAGCGTTGCCGGAAAAGTCGAGGTCGGCGCTGGGGCGTGGGGCGGCGCGCAGGAAGGCGCGGCGCGCATCGATGTCGGGCCTGAGGCGAGCGTCACGCTTCAGATCGCGGACGTCCCGCTTCGCATCGCCGCCAGCTACAGGGTGCGCGTAGGCGGTGACGCAATGCCTGCGGACGGTGCCGCGATAACCATTTCGACGGGGTTTTGACGCCACTTTTTTCCGCCGACGACAAGGCGCCGGAGATACGCGCTTTTCGTTTGGCAGGCGCTCGGTTAGGTGACAGGCGATGGACGTCTATCTGCCCATAGCCAATCTCTCGGTGAACGGTCTCCTAATCGTCGCACTGGGCGGTCTGACCGGAATTCTTTCCGGCCTGTTCGGCGTGGGCGGAGGGTTTCTGACGACCCCGCTGCTGATCTTCTACGGCATCCCGCCGACGGTTGCCGCCGCCAGTGCCTCGACGCAGGTCACGGGGGCCAGCGTCTCGGGCGTGATCGCGCAGAATTCGCGGGGCGGCGTGGATTTCCAGATGGGCGCGGTCCTCATTGCAGGCGGCATGGTCGGGGCAGGGCTGGGCGCGATCCTGTTCCGCTTCTTCCAGTCGGTCGGGCAGATCGATGTCGTCATCAACATCCTCTACGTCGTGATGCTGGGAACGATCGGTGCGATGATGGGGCGCGAGGCGCTGCAGACCCTGTTCCGCAAGGATGGCGAGAAACCCCCGCCGCGCAGACGGCGGCACCACCCGCTGGTGACGGCCCTGCCGCTGCGTTATCGCTTCTACCGTTCGGGCCTCTACATCTCGCCGCTCGCGCCGCTCCTTCTCGGCCTGGCGGTCGGCACGCTCACCATGCTGATGGGCGTCGGCGGCGGCTTCATCCTCGTTCCGGCACTGCTCTACATTCTCGGAATGAGCGCGAACGTCGTCGTGGGCACGTCGCTCTTCAACATCCTGTTCGTCACGATCGCCACGACCATCATGCATTCGCTGACGACGAAGGCGGTGGACATGGTGCTCGTCGCCCTGTTGCTGATCGGGTCGGTCACGGGGGCGCAGATCGGCACCAAGCTCGCTTTCCAGGTGAAGCCCGAAATTCTGCGGCTCGTGCTGGCCGCGCTCGTCCTGTCGATCGCCTTCGTCATGCTGTTCAAGCTCGGCGTGAGGCCCGACGAGGTTTATACCGTGCAGCTGCTGGAGAACGTGTGATGCGCTATCTCCTGCTGATATTCGCCGCCCTCATGCTGTCGGGACAGCGCGACCCGATCCTTGTGCCGGAAATCTCGCAGCACGAGGTGCGCGTGCGTCAGGGCTTCACCGGGACAGAACTGCTGCTGTTCGGCGCCATCCTCGATCCGCGCGGGCAGCGTGCGGGCCGCGAATACGATATCATCGTCGTCCTGCGCGGACCATCCGAACCCATTCGCCTGCGAGAGAAAGAGCGGGTCGGCGGCATCTGGATGAACACCGAGAGCAGCGATTTCCGCTCTGCCCCGGCATTCTTCGCCGTCGCTTCCTCCCGCCCCATAGAGGAGATCGTCGACACGAAGACGGCGGCAATCTACGAGTTCGGGACCGATTACATCCAGCTTTCTCCGAGCGGGGTTATCGACACGGACGAACAATTGCGCTTCAGCCGTGGCCTTGTCGATTTGAGGACGCGCGAAGGGCTCTACAAGCAGGACATGGACGGCGTCACGATTACCGAGCAGGTGCTCTACCAATCGCGCATTTCGCTGCCCTCCAACGTCGTCACGGGAACCTACACGGCAGAGACCTTCGCCGTAACGCGCGGGCGGGTCATCGCCTCGGCGGTGACGCAAGTCGAAGTGCGCAAGGTCGGTTTCGAACGGGCGGTAGAGGTTTCTGCGGAAAATTACGGCCTCCTTTACGGCCTGGTCGCCGTCTTCCTCTCGATCTTCACCGGCTGGCTTGCCGGCCGCCTCTTCGCGATGGTCTGACGCGGCTGCATTACAGCCCTTCGCGCAGCTTACGCGTTGACGCGATCTTAACCGCGGGCGGCTAGCTGTTCGTCTCGAAATTTGTTTGAGGCGAAGGACAGCTACAGCATGGATAATTACGGTTCGGACAGGATGCGGACATTCGATCCGTCGCAGGAAGACGGGGCCGTACCGCCGGCTTCCTACCGATCGTCCCAGCCTACCGACTTGCCCGAGAGCAGTGCCGATAACGACGCGTTGCGCGAACTTCCGCCGCGCCTGCGCAACCGGCCGCAGCAACCGCCCGAATACGATCCGACCCGCACCAATTTCGACCCGGTCGAGGAAGCCCCGCCGAGCGAAAACGGCAGCCAGCCGATCGGCGTCATTCTCGACGTATCGGGCGCCGGATCGCAGATCGCCATCGACCTTCAGCGCCTCAGCGAATGCATGGAAGATGCCGACCCCGCCATTTCGCAGGCAGGTCAGGTCGGCAGCCAGATCAAGGTACGCGTCGGCAATAGCTGGCTGCTCGCCAACGTGCGCAACCAGCGCCAGGACCGCAAGGCGAATGGCGGTATTCTCGCCGATATCGACTTCTTGGGCGAGGGGCAGGAAGAAAAGCTGACGGGCCGGGTTTTCGGCTTCCGTCGCGGCGTCACTCGCTATCCCGTACCGGGCGCGCACGTCTATCCCTGCACGACGAGCGACCTCAAGCAGATATATGCGAGCGACGGGCGCGCGAATATCCAGATCGGCAAGGTGTATCCGACGAAGGACATCCGCGCCGGTCTCTACATCGACGCGATGCTGGGCAAGCATTTCGCCCTGCTCGGCTCGACCGGTACCGGCAAGTCGACGAGCGCGGCCCTCATCCTGCACAAGATCTGCGAGGCGGCGCCCGAAGGGCACATCGTGATGATCGACCCGCACGGCGAATATTCCGCCGCGTTTCGGCAGAACGGCATGATCCTCGACGCCTCGAACCTGCAGATGCCCTACTGGCTGCTGAACTTCGAGGAGCATTGCGAGATCATCCTGACCTCCAACGGGGACGAGCGGCAGGCCGACAGCGACATTCTCGCCAAGTGCCTGCTGCACGCTCGGATGAAGAGCAGGCTCGCTGAGAGCCTCGGTAAGATAACCGTCGATTCGCCCATTCCCTATCTGCTTTCGGATCTTTCGAACGAAGTCACACAGCAGATGGGCAAGCTCGACAAGGCGACCAACTCCGCGCCCTATATGCGGATCAAGTCGAAGCTGGACGAGCTGAAGTCCGACCCGCGCTACCAGTTCATGTTCTCCGGCATGCTCGTCGGCGACACGATGGCAGAGTTCATTTCCAAGGTCTTCCGGATGCCGGGTGACGGCAAGCCCATCTCGATCATCGACGTCTCGGGCCTTCCTTCCGAAGTCACCACTACCGTGGTCGCAGTCCTCTCGCGCCTCGTCTTCGACTTCGCGATCTGGGGCCGCGAGGAGAAGCCGCGCCCTATCCTGCTCGTCTGCGAGGAAGCGCACCGATACGTCCCCAACGAAGCCAATGCCGATGGTTCGGCGGTCGGCACGATCCTGTCGCGCATCGCGAAGGAAGGGCGTAAATACGGCATCTCGCTCGGCCTCATCACGCAGCGTCCCTCCGACCTTGCCGAGGGCGTCCTGTCGCAATGCGGCACGATCATCTCGATGCGCCTCAACAACGAGCGCGACCAGGCGTTCGTCAAGGCGGCCATGCCCGAAGGCGCGAAAGGCTTCCTCGATTCCATTCCCGCCCTGCGCAACCGCGAATGCATCGTCTGCGGCGAGGGCGTCTCCATCCCGATCCGCGTCAGCTTCGACAATCTCGACGAGGCGAAGCGGCCTGCCTCAGAAGACCCCAGCTTCGTCGAATTGTGGAGCGGCAGCGGCGGCGAGGAAGAAGCCGTGCAGCGCACCGTCCAGCGGTGGCGCGCCCAGTCCGGCTGATACGACGCATCACGTTCCGCGCGTGTCCCCGAACAGGTGGATATGAAGGCGGTCGGACAGGCGAAACCCGTGTTCGAGGCATAGCGGAACGAGCCATTCCTCGCGCTCTCTCAGCGTCGCCGCGTCCGTCCCTTCCGGCATGAGGAAGATGCGGGCGGGCGGCAGGCGATAGCGCCGTTGCAGCGCCAGCACCTCGTCCACGTCGGCGGGCGAAGCGACGACGAACTTGAAGAAAGCGCGCGGATCGCTGGCATAGGCGTCGAGCCGTTCCGGCACGAGCGCCAGTTCGGCGGGATTGCCGCTATGCGTCAGCTTGGGCGAGACGTTGAACTGGTCGATCCTGATGTCGAGCGCGGGCGGGACCGGGGTCGTGCCGTTCGTCTCGACTTCGACGCTGATGTCGGGCAAATGCTTGAGCATTTGGACGAGCGCAGCCGCCTGCAGCAGCGGTTCGCCCCCGGTTATGACGAGCCGCTTCTGCCCGAGCGCAGCGATACGCCCTGCCGCGTCGGCAGGTTCCAGCTTGATCTGGTTGGCCTTGCGCTCGAACGTTAGCCCGCCGCGATGCGGGCGCTCGTCCCCTTCGAAATGCCAGGTATAGGCGGTGTCGCACCAGAGGCAGGCGAGGTTGCAGCGCGACAGCCGGATGAAGGCGACCGGCGTCCCCATGCTCGGCCCTTCGCCCTGCACGGAGGCGAAGATCTCCGGCCCGCCCGTATCGTCGGTTGCAAGAACGAGTTTCATTGCCGCCTCATACTCGCTTCATCGCAGCTGAAGCACGGTTGGAACACATGGAACACGGTCCTGTGAAGGATAATTGGTCGATCACCGCGAGGTCGTTCGATCGGCTCACTCCATTGCCGGCGGGCTTTCAGAGGAAAGAGAACGGGAAGCATTATTCCCACCTTTTGCCACCGATTGCGATGGTAGGAAATGACGGCCTCGCTCAACCCAGCCGCGCCAGTGCCGCCTCCAGCCTGTCAGCCTCCGCCGAGTGATGTGCATGGTCGGCGCGCGCCTTCTCCACGGCTTCGGGCTTCGCCTTCTCGACGAATTTCGGATTGCCGAGGCGTCCTTCGAGCGACTTTGCCTCCTTGCGCGAGGCAGCGAGCGCCTTTTCCAGTCGCGCCTTTTCCGCAGCGATGTCGACGACGCCCTCGAGCGGGATGACGACGACGTCCTCGCCCGCCGTCACCTGCATCGCCGGACCTTCCGGTGCTTCGCCAATCGTGACCGGCGTCAGCCGCGCAAGGCGTTCGATGGCCGCGCTGCTGCGTTCGAAGACTTGCGCCGCTACCGCAGAAGGGTTGGGGATGAAGGCCGCCAGCTTCGCACCCGGAGAAATGCCGAGTTCGTTGCGCGCTGCTCGCGTGGCGGTAGTCAGCGCAATGACCCAGTCGATCGCGGCCACGGCCTCGTCGTTCACGCTCGCTTGAGGATCGGGCCACTTGGCCGTGATGATCGGATAATCCGCCCGGCTCTTGCCGGTCATCGCGCCCTGCTTGGCCCACAATTCCTCGGTGATGAAGGGCATGAACGGGTGCAGCATGACGAGGATCTGGTCGAGCGCCCAACCGGCGACGGCGCGGGTTTCGATGGCCGCGGGACTGTCCGCCTCGCCTGCGAAAACCGGCTTGATGAGTTCCAGATACCAGTCGCAGAACCGGTCCCAGGCAAAATGATAGACGAGGTTCGCCGCCGCATCGAACCGCAGTTCGGCCAGCGCCTTGTCGAGCGCGTTGACGGTCTTTGCAACTTCGCCGACGATCCACTGATTGGCCGCGAGGCGGGCGGGCGGCGCGGCGATTGTGTCGGAGGCGCTGATGCCCTGCGACTGGCAGAAGCGGGTCGCGTTCCACAGCTTGGTCGCGAAGTTGCGATATCCCTCGACCCGGCTTTCGTCCATCTTGATGTCGCGGCCCTGGCTCTCCATCGCGGCCATGAAGAAACGCAGCGCATCGGCACCGTATCTGTCGATGAGGCCGAGCGGATCGACGACGTTGCCCTTGGACTTCGACATCTTGGAGCCGTCCGCAGCCCGCACGAGGCCATGCAGGTAGAGTCGTTTCCACGGGTTCTCGCCCGTCAGGTGGCGGCCCATCATCATCATCCGCGCATCCCAGAAGAACAGGATGTCGAAGCCGGAAATCAGAAGGTCGTTGGGGTAGTGCTTGGCGAGCAGGTCGGACGCACCCACCTCGCTGCGACTGGCCTCGCTGTCGCTCGGCAAGTCTCGCTCTTTTTCCTGAAGGGAGGGGTTGGGGGTGGGTCCCTCGGGCCAGCCGAGCGTCGCGAAGGGCCACAATGCGGAAGAGAACCACGTATCGAGGACGTCAGGATCGCGACTTAGCTTGATCTCGTCACCCCGGCGAAGGCCGGGGTCCAGTTCTGCGCCGCCTTCTGGATTCCGGCTTGCGCCGGAATGACGAGCGAGTTCGTAGGCCTCTTCCTCGGTCTCCGCGACGAACACTTCGCCATTCGAGCCATACCATGCCGGAATGCGATGACCCCACCATAGCTGGCGGCTGACGCACCATGGCTGGATGTTCTCCATCCAGTTGAAGAACGTCTTCTCCCAGCTTTTCGGGACGATCTCGACATCGCCTTCGCGCACCGCCTCGATCGGCGCTTTCGCCAGCTTCTGGGCATCGACATACCATTGGTCGGTCAGCCAGGGTTCGATGACGACCCCGCCGCGATCCCCGAACGGGGTAGCGATGGTGCGCGGCTCGGCTTCGTGCTCAATGCGTTCGCCGTCGTTCTCGGTAACGTGCAAGACGAGGTGGCTGCTATCCTTCAGCATGGCGACGACGCGTTTGCGCGCTTCGAACCGGTCGAGCCCGACGAGTTCGTTCGGCACCTTGCCGTCGGCGGTCTGGACGACGGCGGCATCCGCATCGAGCATGTTGAGCATGTCGGCTGGGGCAATCCCGGCGCGTTTGCCGACCTCGAAATCGTTGAAGTCGTGGCCGGGGGTGATCTTCACCGCACCGCTGCCGAGTTCGGGATCGGCGTGTTCGTCCGCGACGATCGGAATGCGCCGCCCGGTGATCGGCAGGACAATGTGCTTGCCGACGACGCTGCGATACCGCTCGTCCGAGGGGTGGACCGCCACCGCCATATCGGCGAGCATCGTTTCGGGCCGGGTCGTGGCGACCTCGATATAATCCTGGCCCGCAAAATCGGGGTGGTCCAGCGTCGTGCCGTCGGCCAGCGGATAGCGAAAGCGCCAGAAATGCCCCTGGACGTCGCGGGTCTCGACTTCGAGATCGCTGATCGCGGTCTTTAGCGCCGGGTCCCAGTTCACGAGGCGCTTGTCGCGATAGATCAGCCCGTCATTGTAGAGCTGCACGAAAGTCCGCGTGACCGCTTTCGAAAAATGCGGGTCCATCGTGAACTGCTCACGGCTCCAGTCCATGGAGCAGCCCAGCCGCCGTAGCTGGCGGGTGATCGTGCCGCCCGATTGCTCTTTCCATTCCCAGACCTTCTCGACGAACTGCTCGCGCGAATAGTCGGTACGCTTCTCGCCGCGTTCCGCCATCTGCCGCTCGACGACCATCTGCGTCGCGATGCCCGCATGATCGACGCCGACGACCCACAGCGCGTCCTTGCCCTTCAGCCGTTCGTGACGCACGACGATGTCCTGCAAGGTGTTGTCGAGCGCATGACCGATATGCAGCGATCCCGTCACGTTGGGCGGCGGATTGACGATGGTGAAGGGTTCGGCCGAGGGGCGCTCGGGCCGGAACAGGCCGCTCGTTTCCCAGTGTTCGTACCAGCGCGCCTCGATATCGGCGGGGTCGAAGGTGGTCGGCAGGTCGGAAGTCGTTTCGCTTGTCATGACGAGCGGGGCAATGCCAGCGCCGCCCTGCTCATGCAACGCGAATAGTGGAGCAACATGCTTGTGCCACGCCGAAAATCTTAGCATAGGCGCAAGGATGAGCGCCGGCGCAGGCTATAATCTGATCGAAACGGGCGACGGCGGCTACCGGCTGGAGCTCGAAGGCGCGTATCTCGTCAGCACGGTGGGCCGGGTCGACCGGGAACTGCGCAAGATCGGCGAACCGATCAGCGAGATCGACGTCAGCCAGGTGGACGAGATCGACACGGTCGGGGCGTGGATCGCCTTTCACCTCGCGCAGAAACACGATGCGGAAATCACGGGCGCGAACGATCGCGCCAGCCGCTTGTTCGAAGCGGTCAAGGCACCGTCGGAAGGGGTCGGGATGCGCCCGGACCGCCTGCCGGCCTATCTGCGCATCCCCCATCACACGGGCGAACTCGTCGGCGAATTCTGGAGCGGCTTGAAAGGCACGCTCGGCTTTCTCGGGCAGATCCTCATCGCGGCGGGCGGCATCCTGCGCCATCCAGGACGCTTTCGCGGCAAGGCTTTGGTCCGCCAGCTCGAACTTGTCGGCGTCACGGCTCTGCCCATCGTTGGCTTGATGAGCTTCCTCATCGGCATCGTCATCGCTCAGCAGGGCGCGGTGCAGCTGGCGCAGTTCGGCGCGGAGACGCTGACCGTCAATCTCGTTGGCCGCATTACCCTGCGCGAACTCGGCGTCCTGATGACCGCGATCATGGTCGCGGGCCGCTCTGGCAGTGCGTTCGCCGCGCAGCTCGGCACGATGAAGCTGACCGAGGAAGTGGATGCGATGCGCACGATCGGCATCTCGCCGATGGAGGCGCTGGTCATCCCGCGCATCCTCGCCGCGATCCTGATGATGCCGCTGCTCGGCTTCTACGCCTCCGTCGTGGCGATCATCGGCGGCGCGGTCATCGCAGACGTTTCGCTGGGTATTCCGTTCCTGTCCTTCCTCGCGCGGATCAAGGAGGTCGTGCCGACCTACGATCTGTGGGTCGGCCTCATCAAGGCGCCGGTCTTCGGCCTGATCGTGGCTTTTGCCGGATGCTATCAGGGAATGCAGGTCGAGGGCGATTCGGAGGCTGTCGGTCGCCGCACGACGCAGGCGGTCGTCTACGCGATCTTCATGGTCATCGTGGTCGATGCGTTCTTCGCAATCTTCTTCTCCAATGTCGGGTGGGGCTGAGATGGCCGAAGAACCAGGACAGGACGAGGGCACCATCCCGATCGAGGAGGGCGAAGGAATGCCGCCCCCGCCGCGCGAGGACGCGCCCGAGCGCTATCCCATCGTCATCACCGGCCTCGTCAACCAGTTCGGCGAGCAGCGCGTTCACGACAATCTCGAGCTCAAGGTGCGGCGCGGCGAGATCCTCGGCGTAGTCGGCGGTTCGGGAACGGGGAAGTCGGTGCTGATGCGCACCATCATCGGCCTGCAGCAGCCCGCGGAAGGCAATGTCGAGGTGTTCGGCCGCTCGATTACCCAGGCCGAGCCGGACGAGCAAATCGGCGTGCGCGATCGCTGGGGCGTCCTGTTCCAGGGCGGGGCGCTGTTCTCGACCCTGACCGTGGGCGAGAATGTGCAGGTCCCCTTGAAGCAGTTCTATCCGGAGATCGATAAGCAGCTGCTCGCGGAGATTGCGCGCTACAAGGTGCTGCTGTCCGGCCTTCCCGAAGAGGCGGTGAACAAGTTTCCCGCCGAACTGTCAGGCGGCATGAAGAAGCGCGCCGGCCTTGCCCGTGCCCTGGCGCTCGATCCCGAACTCCTCTTCCTCGACGAGCCGACGGCGGGCCTTGATCCGATCGGTGCAGCGCGCTTCGACCAGCTGACCCGCGAATTGCAGGAAACGCTCGGGCTGACCGTATTCCTCATCACGCACGATCTCGACACGCTCTACGCCATCTGCGACCGCGTCGCGGTGCTGGCGGACAAGAAGGTGATCGCGGTCGGGACGATCCCCGAACTGCTCGAAACGGAACATCCCTGGATCCAGGAATACTTCAACGGTCCGCGCGGGCGGGCCGCAGCCGACCAGAAGGGCGGCAAGGGTCCGTCGCGGTCCCGCTCGCAATTCAAGGCGATGGACAAGCGGGCCAAACGGCGGGCATAGGGGCAATCCGATGGAAACACGTGCAAATCATCTCTGGGTCGGCTTCGTCACCCTGCTGCTTCTCGGCGCGCTCGCATTGTTCATCGTCTGGCTCGCCCGGCTGGGCGAGGGCAACCGGAACGAGTACGACATCCTGTTCAAGCAATCGGTGGAGGGGCTGGCGAATGGCAGCCAGGTCTCCTTCTCGGGTGTTCCCGTCGGCCAGGTGAGCAACATCGAATTGTGGGAGCAGGATCCCGAATTCGTGCGCGTGCGCATCCGCGTGCGCGAGGAAGTGCCGATCCTTGTCGGGACGACGGCACAGCTGCAAAGCTCCTTCACAGGGGTATCGACCATCCTGCTCGATGGCGCGCGCAAGAATGCGCCTGCCATCACCTGCGAGACGACGGCCTGCCCGGAAGACGTCCCGCTGATCCCGCAAAAGGCCGGCGGCTTCGGTCAGATCCTCGCCAATGCTCCGCTGCTGCTGGAGCGGCTGGCGACGCTGACGGAGCGGCTGACGCAGCTTCTGTCCGACCGCAACCAGGGCGAGATTGCTGGCATCCTTGCCAATACCAACCAGATGACCGCCGAACTGGCGGACGCGGCCCCGCTGATCGAGAATACGATGGCTGAATTGCAGGTGACTCTGCGCGAAGCAGGCGAGACGCTGGACGCGTTCGAGGACGTCACCCGCTCGACCGACCGGCTTCTGAACGAGGAGGGCTCCGCGCTCGCCGGCGAATTGCGGCAGACCCTGGCCGCCGCGACGGAAGCTGCCAATGCGTTGTCGACGACACTCGAAAGCGCGCAGCCCGCGACCCAGCGCCTGACCGAAACCACCTTGCCCGCTGCCGAAGCGACGTTGCAGGACCTTCGCCGGACGAGCAGGGCGCTGCGCTCCGTCACCGAGCGGATCGAGAATGACGGCGCGACCTCGCTGTTGAGCGAGCCGCCCCTACCGGATTACGAGCCATGAGCAGGATGACCGCGATGACAGCAATGCCCCGCAAATCGCGCGCCTTGCGCCTTGCCAGTTTCCTCGCCTCGACGGCGGCGGCCCTGTCGCTTTCGGCTTGCATCAGCTTCGGCCCGGAACCGCCCGAGAGCCTGCTCACGCTGACGAGCGAAGCCGTCGCACCGGTCGGCGACGGCGCGGCGATTACCTCGGACAACGCCATTGCGATCTACGAACCCTTCGCGCCCGCCCGGCTCGACGTGACGCGCGTGCCGGTGCAGATCGACGACAGCAGCATCGCCTATGTCCCAGAAGCCATCTGGGTCGAGAAACCGGCCCGCCTGTTCCGCCGCGTCTTGGCCGAGACTATCCGCGCCGAGGGTGTTCGCGCCGTCATGGACGAAGACGATACCGGACTTGCCGCGACGACGATCCTCCGCGGATCGCTGGTCGATTTCGGTTACGACGTGCCCACGGGTTCGGTCGTGGTGCGCTATGATGCAATCCTGACCAATGGCGAGAATACGCCGCGCCGCCGCCGTTTCGAAAGCATCGTGCCGGGCGTCGCACCCGAAGCGAACCCGGTTGGCGTCGCGCTCAATCGCGCAGCTAACGACGTGGCCCGGCAGGTGGCCGACTGGGCGCGATAGGCTCGCCGCTTCAGGCGGCTTTCGCAGCGCGATAGAAGCGGTGAGCGCGCAGGAATTCAGCCCGTTGCCGGTCCGACCGTTCGCGCGCTTCGGCATCTTCGCCCCACTGTTCGACCTGCCAGCGTTCCTCAAGCGTGGAAGCATCCCAGAGGGCTTCCGCGTCGTTGTCGGCTTCGCGCGATTCCATCGCGATGCACAGCGAGGCGGCCAGCGACGCCATCGTCTGCAATCCGGCGAGCGCGAACGCATCTTCTTCGGCCAGAGCTTCGCGCAGGCGGGTAAGGCTATCCTCGCTCTGCGCGTGGTGGACGATCCCGCTGATCCTGGTGAACGCGACCGCGTGGCGCTTTTCGAATGCGGCGAGGACCGGCTCCCACTCGGCTTCCTGCCGTTCGAACAGGGCCTCTCCCGGCTCGGCTCGATAGCATAGCGTATCCGTTTCGGCATAGCTCAGCAGCTTGTCGATCACCTCGTCCCGCTCCGCCGAAACCCGGTCGATGGCGTAATCCGCCATGTCGCGAAAAGGAAACGCCTTCGGATCGAGCGTGTCGCCCTGTGCCGCCCATTCCCCGGCCAGCAATCGTGCCAAAGCGTCGGTCGGAACGATCTGCGCCTGTCCGCCCTGGGTTTTCATCCGGCGGTTGTCGAGCGTGACGACGAACCCGCCTTCCGCTTCCTCGACCCCGACCTCTTTATAGAACCGCTTCATTCCTCGCTCTTCCATCGGCGTGCGAGCGTGCGCGGCGCGAAGAAGAAGAGGAAGGCACCGGCCGCGACGAGCAGCGCACCGCCATAGGCCTCTCCGCTCGGATCGCGCGCCATGATGACCACGCCGAGAATGACGATACCCAATGCTCCGAAGCGCACCAGTTGCAAAATCCAGTAGCGGCGCGCGGCCAGCAGTTCGTCGGCGTTGTCGCCAGACCGACGGGTGTCGGGGTCTTGCTTGTTCATGCGATCAGGATACCACGCAACTCGTCGATCGTTTCCGCGACGATGTCTGCGCCTTCTTCCAGAAGTTCGGCGGCGTCGTGATAGCCCCAGGCGACGCCGATGGCGCGCACCTCGGCATTATGCGCCATCGTCATGTCGAAACTCGTATCGCCGATCATGACCGTATCTTGAGGGCCGACCCCGGCTTCCTCCATCGCCGCCTCGATCATGGCCGGGTGGGGCTTCGACGGATGGTAGTCGGCGGCCTGCAAGGTCGTGAACAGCGTCGCGATGCGATGCTGGTCGAGGCACGAGCGAAGGCCGCGATCGCTCTTCCCCGTTGCGACGCCGAGCAGCCAGCCTGCATGTTTGAGGTCCGCGAGCAGGTCGGCCATTCCGGCAAAGAGCGGCTCCGACAGGCGTCCCTCGCTGCGGCTCTTCCGGAAAGCCTGTTTGTAAGTATCGACGGCCAGCGCTCGTTGTCCTTCGCTGGCATCGGGAGCGAGATAGAACAGCGCCTGCGGCAAGCTGAGGCCGATGATCCGGCGGATCTTGACGCGCGGGGGAACGGGAAGATCGGCAGCCTGACAGGCCTCTTCCATCGCTTCGCAGATATTCGCCTGTCCATCGACGAGCGTGCCGTCGCAATCGAAGATCGCCAGTCGCGCCAAACGGTCTCTCGCCTAGTTACCCAAAGTCCGCATCAGATTGGCGATAGCGAGCGAGCCATTTTCCTGCAATCCGTCGATCAGGCGCTCGCGCTCGGCTTCCGGTTTGTTCTGGGACAGTTTGACCGTGTCACGCCAGCCGCGCACTTCCATTTCGAAGCCGGTAATCCCCTGCATCAGTTTTGTGCGGTGACCCTCCGAAAGGTTGGCGATCGTCCATTCTCCGCCGCCGCCGCGAATGCGCCCCTCGTGCCGCTTGACGAGGCGCTCGATCAGCGCCTCCAGCCCCTCGGGAGCCATGCGGCGGACCGGCCCGTCCATCTCGAGCGCGATGTAGTTCCAGGTCGGCGCCTGATCAGGATCGTCGTACCATCGGGCCGAGACATATGCCTCTGGCCCGTTGACGAGAAGGAGTGCGGGGCAGTCGGCGATATGCTTCGTCAGCGCATTGCCGTTCGACAGATGGAACTGGACGGCTCCGTCGCCGGTGGAGACGAGCGGGGTATGCGCGACGCGCGGTCCGTCGGGCGTCTGGGCGAAGACCATGCCGAAGCCGACTTCCTCGATCAGCATTTCGTGAAGGGCGCGATCGCCGCTGCGAAAAGCGTTGTTCGGATGCATCAGCCTTTGCCTTTCCGCCCTTTCTTGCCGCCACCCTTTGGCTTTCCGGACGAGGCCGCAGGGCCGCGACCGCGGCGTTCGCCGCGCCGCGACTTGCGATATTGCTTGGCGTGAGCGCGGGCGGCCTGCTTTTTCTCCGCGCGCGAACGTTCGGGCGGCCCCTGTTCGGGCATCGCATCGCTCAGCGCCGGGTCGAAGCCGAGTTGCTCCATCGTCGCGGCGAAATGTTCGGGCAGTTCGGCTGTCACGTCGATCTTCGGCGCGTCCGGCTGGTCGATGATCAGGCGGCGCGCGTGAAGGTGCATCTTGCGGCTCACGCTGCCGGTCAGCATCGCGTCCTGCCCACCATACTTGCCGTCGCCGACGATGGGATGGCCGATCGCGGCGAGGTGGACGCGCAACTGGTGCGTGCGCCCCGTCAGCGGTTCGCACTCGACCCATGCCGCCTTGTTGCCTGCGCGGTCCACCACGCGGTAGCGGGTCTTGGCGCTCTGCCCGTTCTCCTCGTCGACATGCATCTTTTCGCCACCACTGCCAGGCTGCTTGGCGAGCGGTGCCTCGATCATGCCTTCGTCGATCTCTGGACGGCCCACGACCAGCGCCCAATAGACCTTGCGTGCCGAGCGGCCCGAGAACCGCTTCGAGAAATATGCGGCGCTGCCCGGCGTGCGGGCGATGAGGAGGACGCCGGAAGTATCCTTGTCGAGCCGGTGGACGAGGCGCGGGCGCACATCGTCCTCGCCCTGCGCGAAGGCATCGAGCAGCCCGTCCACGTGGCGATGCGTCTTGCTGCCGCCCTGCGTGGCGAGGCCTGCCGGCTTGTTCAGCACGATGGCCGAGGGCGTTTCCGCAATGACCATCGCCTTTGCTTCGGCGACTTCGGCCTCGGTAAGTTCGCGCTTCTGCCGTACGCGCTTCGCCTTGTCGTCGCCGCCCGGCGGAACGCGCAGCTGCTGGCCCTTTTCGAGCCGGTCATCGACGCTCGCGCGCTTGCCGTCGACCCGGATCTGTCCGGTGCGAGCCCAGCGCGAAACCGTGCCGAAGCCCACTTGCGGCAGGTTCCGCTTGAACCACCGGTCAAGGCGGATGCCGTCATCGTCGGCATCGATCGTGAAGGTCCGCACGTTCGTGCTGCCGCGCCGCGGGGGTCGCTGGTCGCTCATGCCGCGATCCTCGTCGCGACGAGGCCGATATATAGCGCGACGAGCCCGGCCAGCACCGAGATGGCGGCGTAGGTCAGGGCAAGAGCGGGCTGGCCGCGCTCGATCAGGACCATGAGCTCGAGGCTGAAGCTGGAAAAGGTCGTGAACCCGCCGAGCAGGCCGACACCGACGAGCAGCCGTGCCGTCTCTCCGCCTGCATCGCCGCTGCGCGCGAGCCATCCGGCCAGGAGGCCCATCGCGAGGCTGCCGAGGATGTTCGCGGTGAGCGTCGCCCACGGAAAGGCGGTGACCGTCGCCGGGCTGGTCAACCATGTGAGGCCGCGGCCCAGGTGATAGCGCAGCACCGCGCCAAGCGCGCCGCCGCCCGCCACGAGCAGGCTTGCCTGAAAGGATGGGATTGCATTCATCGAGCGATGCCTTAGCTACATGGCGGTCCGAGCGAAAGGGGATGGTTCGCGGAAGGTTTTCGCGCGCACGGCCCATCGGAACGCTTGCCAAGACGATGCGTTTTCGTTATTGACCGCGCAGATTCGTGCCGGGCTCACGCTTTCCGGCACTTTTTTTATTGGCAATAACATGACAACGGGTCTGCCTGCGCGGCCCGGCGTCGGTAATTCTTTCGAGGTGTTTCAAGTTTATGCAAATCATGGTTCGCGATAACAATGTCGATCAAGCTCTGCGCGCTCTCAAGAAGAAGCTGCAGCGCGAAGGCGTCTATCGTGAAATGAAATTGCGTCGCCACTACGAAAAGCCGTCGGAAAAGCGTGCTCGTGAAAAGGCTGCTGCCGTTCGCCGTGCCCGCAAGCTCGAGCGCAAGCGCGCCGAGCGCGACGGCGCCTGAGCCGAGATCAGGGGGCGGACAAGAGCTATCGAACGCTTGTTTCCGCCCGCTACCTGAGCCAGAAGGGCGCGGCACCATGCCAGCGCCCTTTTTGCTATCTGCAACCCAACTCTCCGACATTCACAGGACGATAATCCGATGAGCGAAGTCACCCGCGTTCCCCTTCGACCCATAGCGAAAGGCTCGCTTGCGAAATTGTGGATCGCCGTGATCATCGCGATCCTCGTGGCGGCTGCACTCGCCTGGGCGACCCAGGTGCGCGGCGCCGGGGTTGAGGTCATCGAGGAAGGCACCGGAGAGGTTCCGCAGATCGGCGACGTCATCTTCGTGCGCTATACCGGCCGCCTGCCCGACGGCACGGTGTTCGACCAGTCAGGCGAATCGCCGCTGCCGCCGCAACTGTTCCCGGAAGGTGTCCCGTTCCTTCTCGAAGAAGGCCAGACCGTTCAGGGCTTCTTCGAAGGCTTGCAGCAGGTTCGCACCGGCGGAACCTACGAATTCAACATTCCTGCCGACAAGGCCTATGGCGACAGCCCGCCCCCCGGCTCGGAAATTCCGGCGGGTAGCGATCTCGTGTTCGACATTGAGGTCGTCGAGATCATGTCGCGACAGGAATTCGAACGGCGTGCACAGACCTTCCAGCAGATGATGCAGATGCAGCAGGGTGCGCAGGGGCAGGGCGGTCCGCTCGGCGGTCCGCCGCAGGGTGCTCCTCCGCAGGGTGCGCCCAGCGAGTAATCGGCTAAACCGTTGGCAACTGCGCCGATGGTCTGCCTAGTGAAGACGGCAGACTAGCTCATAAGACTGCCGCCGCCATTTCGCAGCGCGAAAGCCGCTTGAAGCCGCCGCGCACGCTCGCTAACGCGCGAAGCCATGTCAGTCGATAAACCCACGGTGGCGAAGATCGCTTCGCTCGCACGGATCAGCATGGACGATGCCGAACTCGAACGCATGGTCCCCGAACTCAACAACATCCTCGGCTGGGTCGAGCAGTTGGGCGAGGTCGACACGAGCGATGTCGAGCCGATGACGGCGGTCATCCCGAATACGCTGCGCCTGCGCGAGGACGAAGTGAATGCCGACGGGCTGACGGGTGGTGACCGCCGCGAAGACGTGCTGGCGAATGCCCCCGCAGCCGAACACGGCTTTTTCGGCGTGCCCAAGGTGATCGAATGATGAGCGAACTCACCGATCTTGGCGTGAAGGCCATTCGCGACGGCGTTGCGAGCGGAGACTTCTCTGCGCGCGAAGTGGCCGAAGCGTTCAACGCGAATGTAGCTGCTGCGGGCGCTCTCAATGCATTCATCGTCGCCACGCCGGAAAAGGCGCTCGCCGCAGCCGATGCGGTCGACGAGGCGCGGTCCGCCGGGAAGCAGCTTGGCCCGATGGCGGGCGTGCCGATCGGGATGAAGGACCTGTTCTGCACCGATGGCGTGCAGACGACCGCCGCCAGCCACATCCTCGAAGGGTTCGTTCCGCGTTACGAAAGCACCGTTTCCGCCAATTTGTGGAAGGCCGGGGCGGGGATGCTGGGCAAGCTCAATCTCGATCAGTTCGCGATGGGCTCGTCCAACGAGACAAGTTATTTCGGCAACGTCGTCTCGCCTTGGCGCACGGCAGGGGGCGGCAATGCCGCGATGAGCCCGGGCGGATCCTCGGGCGGGTCTTCCGCTGCGGTTTCCGCGCGCCTCTGCCCGGCAGCGACCGGCACCGATACTGGCGGTTCGATCCGCCAGCCCGCAGCCTTTGCCGGGATTACCGGCGTCAAGCCGACCTACGGACGCTGCTCGCGCTGGGGGGTCGTCGCCTTTGCCAGCAGCCTCGATCAGGCGGGGCCAATGGCCCGTAACGTCGAAGATTGCGCGATTATGCTCGAAGCGATGGCCGGCTTCGATCCGAAGGATGCGACCTCGCTCGACATGCCGGTTCCGAACTGGGCCGAGATGCTGGACGCCGATCTGACGGGTAAGCGGGTCGGCATTCCGCGCGAATACCGCATGGACGGGATGGATGCGGAAATCCTGGACAACTGGGAACGCGGCAAGACCATGCTGCGCGATGCCGGTGCAGAGATCGTCGATATTTCGCTGCCCCACACGAAATACGCTTTGCCTGCCTATTACATCATCGCGCCCGCCGAAGCCTCGTCGAACCTCGCGCGGTATGACGGCGTGCGCTTCGGCTTGCGCGAAATGCCGTCCGACAAGGATGGGGAGCGTGCAGGCCTTCAGGACATGTACGCCGCGACGCGCAGCGAAGGTTTCGGGGACGAGGTGAAACGCCGCATCCTGATCGGGACCTATGTCCTTTCAGCGGGCTTCTACGATGCCTATTACAATCAGGCGCAGAAAGTTCGCGCGCTGGTGGCGCAGGATTTCGAGAAGGCCTGGGGCTCGTGCGACGTGATCCTTGCGCCGACGACGCCGACTGCCAGCTTTCCGCTGGGATCGCTCGACGACGATCCGCTGACGATGTATCTGAACGACGTGTTCGCCGTTCCCGCCTCGCTCGCAGGGCTTCCCGCTATGAGCGTCCCGGCGGGAATGAATTCGCAGGGACTACCTCTCGGACTGCAACTGGTGGCAAAACCGTTCGACGAGCAGGGGCTGATGAATGCGGGTCTCGCGATCGAGCAGCGCGCCGGCTTCACCGCTCGGCCAGACCGCTGGTGGTAACGCCGGGGCTGACAGTCCTCGTTCTCAGGGTCCGCGCTTGCAGCTTGGGCCGCTGACGGTTCTGCTGAAGGCTGTCAGGCCGCAAATTCCCGCGGCATTGCTGCAAGCGTATGCGCCTGAATCCATTCGGATTCCGGACCGTTTCGCACCCACTCGTTGATGAGCGTGCGCCAGTCGGCGGTTCCGCCGAGCGCTCTCCAACTGGCATCGGCATTCCTGGATAGGGCTGCGTAATGTTCTGGACTTTCCACGGCTCGCTCCACCGCCTTGGCGAGCGAACGGGGGTTTTCCGCCTTGAACATTTCCGCCCGCGCGCCGTGTCCGAGGATCGGCTGAAACATCGGATGATCGCTGCAGACGATGGGCGTGCGGCTCGCGATCGCTTCGAACATGACCAGCGGGAAGCCCTCGGGAAAGGTGTGACGACTGGGCACGCAGACGAGGTCCGACTGGTAGAAGAGTTGCACGACGTCGCGATTGCCGATCACGCCAAGGAACTGGACGAGATCCCCGACCCCCTTTTCGGCGGCAAAATTGCGCATGGAATCTATGTTGCCCTTGCCTGCACACCGCAGTTCGACTTCAATCCCGCGGCTTTTTAGAATGGCAATCGAACTGATGATATCGCCCACGCCCTTCGGTTCGGAGATCGATCCGGCATAGGCCATCGTCAACGGGCGCCCCTCGCGCAACTGCTTGGCGGGGAAGTTTTCGGGAGAGAAGGGCAGGGGCACGTTCCAGGGAACCAGTTTTTCTCGCGGAACGCCGTATTGCGCCAGCTTTTCCGTCGACGGCAGACAGTGATTCATTACCAGATCGATGCGCGGATCGCTGAGGACCGATTTTAGCTTAAAACGCTCGATCGCCGCCTTCGGATTGCGGCGGTTGTAGCTGCTCGCCATGCCGATCATCAGATTGCGATTCTGCGCCGCGCACGCCTTGATAAGTTCGCGATTGGCGAAGTGCGGGATGAGTGCCGTCGAACGGTCCTGTTGCAAAGCGTCGAGCAGGATGTCGTGGCGGTCCCAGCTTCGCGCGCCGAGCGATACGATCTTTACGTTTTGCAGAGGCTCTTCGATTTTCGCCTCCGGCGTCATGTAGGAATAGATCGTCGTTTCGAACCCGTCATTCGCAAGGTCGTGCATCAACCGGACGACTTCGTTGTATGTGGCTTCGCTCTGCTGCTCACCAGCCTGAAAACGGCGAAAGGCGTCCGCAAAATTGCCGCTCATGAAGAAAAGCGACACGCTGCTATTGGCTGGCCCTGCCATTTAATCAAGCACCCCGAGTAATACGTCACTTCGATTATTGCGTAGTCCGTTCAATACAACCGTTGATGTATGGTTCTAAAGGCAGACTATGCAAAACCGTCATGGCATGATTACTGTTGCCCGGTGCGTGACACAGATCACGCTCGGACAAATTTTCGGTAATTTCACATACTTGACGAGAATTAACCATCGGGACGAGCGCTTGAGAATGCAAACGCGCGCACCGAATACGGATGTCTGCAAGTAATGCCCTCGCTCGCGCAGTGATACCGTTTGCGTCTTTCAACAACTCACAATTACACGGCGTCCCGAAAGCTGACACGCTCCATCTTGCAATCCGCCGAGCGTTTGACCAAAGCTGCGCGCCATGACGAACGATGTTGTGACCAGTACTTACCGCCTTCAGGGCGCTACCGGCGAATGGGAGGTCGTAATCGGCCTCGAGGTGCATGCGCAGGTGACGAGCGCCGCAAAGCTGTTTTCCTCTGCCGCGACGGAGTTCGGGGCAGAGCCGAACACGCAGGTCAGCCTCATCGATGCCGCGATGCCCGGAATGTTGCCGGTCCCCAACCGGGAATGCATCCGGCAGGCGGTGCGGACCGGAATGGCGATCGAGGCGCAGATCAACAAATACAGCCGGTTCGACCGCAAGAACTACTTCTATGCCGATCTGCCGCAAGGCTATCAGATCTCGCAGCTTTATCACCCGATCGTCGGGGAAGGGCAGATCCTGCTCGAAGCCGACGAGAAAGCAGGCATTCCCGAGGACAAGATCATCGGGATCGAGCGAATTCATGTCGAACAGGACGCAGGCAAGCTGATGCACGACCAGCATCCGACGATGAGCTATGTCGACCTTAATCGCTGCGGCGTTGCGCTCATGGAAATCGTCAGCAAGGCGGACATGCGCTCGCCTGCGGAAGCGGGCGCATATATCCGCAAGCTGCGCTCGATCCTGCGCTATGTCGGCTCGTGCGACGGCAATATGGAGCAGGGTTCGATGCGCGCCGACGTCAATGTCAGCGTGCGCAAGCCGGGCGACCCGCTCGGCACGCGGACGGAGACGAAGAACGTCAATTCGGTACGCTTCGTCATGGCCGTCATCGAGGGCGAGGCGCGGCGTCAGATCGACCTGATCGAGGATGGCGGAACCGTGGTTCAGGAAACCCGGCTCTACGATCCCGACCGGAACGAAACCCGCTCCATGCGCTCCAAGGAAGACGCGCATGATTACCGCTATTTCCCCGATCCGGACCTGCTGCCGCTCGAACTGGACGAGGCGTTTCTCGAAGATTGCCGCGCTTCGTTGCCGGAACTGCCCGATGCCAAGCGCGCGCGCTATACCGGTGAACTCGGCCTTACCGATTACAATGCGAGCGTCCTCACCGCCGAGGTCGAGACCTTCGCCCGGTTCGAGACGCTGCTTGCCGAAACGGCGAAGCGTCTGGGCAAGAGCGAAGCTGAAGTGGCGACGCAGGTAGCGAACTGGACGCTCTCCGTCGCGCCGGGCGTCATCAAGTCGCTGGGCGAAGAAGCGAAGCTCGAACACAATACCGCATCGGCGCAGGCGGCCATTCTCGAAATGCAGGCCGCGGGCGAGGTTTCCGGCGGGCAGGCGAAGGAGATCTACGAGATCGTCCTGCGCACGGGCGGGGATCCGGCAGAAGTCGCCGACGCCGAAGGGTTGAAGCAGCAGTCCGATACCGGCGCGATTGAGGCCGAAATCGACGCCGTCCTCGCCGCCAATCAGGACAAGGTCGAACAATATCGCGGCGGCAAGGACAAGCTGTTCGGGTTCTTTGTCGGTCAGGTGATGAAGGCGACCGGAGGAAAAGCGAACCCTCAGGTCGTGAACGAACTTCTGAAGGCGAAACTGGGTTGAAGGGGCAGAGGCGTTCGGGATCGTTCCTATTGATGTTGTTTTAACCCGCCGACCGCCAAGTGACATGAGTTTCGTGGTAATTTAGGACGCGCCGATGCCAGATTTGCAGCCGTTCGAAAATCGCAGCGCCGACCACCTTCGCCTCGTCATCGAAATGGGCAATATCGGCATCTGGGAACTGGATTTGCGATCGGGTCGCGCGGTCCGGAACCGGCGGCACGATGAGATATTCGGCTACAGTGAACCGCTTGATGACTGGACCTACGACCAGTTCCTCGGTCATGTTGTGGAAGAAGACCGGGCGCGTGTCGACCGGTTGCAGCAGACGGCAATCGCAGAGAAACGCGAATGGGCTTTCACCTGCGAGATCAGGACCGACAACGGTCGCCGACGCTGGATAAACGCGGCGGGCCGCCCGCTTACCGATGACGATGGCAATGTCGTCAAGCTGATCGGGCAGGTGAGCGACATTACGGAGACGAAGCAGAACGAAGCGCGTCTGCAACTCATCACGGAAGAGCTCAATCACCGGGTTCGCAACATGCTCGCTGTCATCAAATCCGTCGTGCGCCTGTCCGCCCCAAGAGCGAGGGACATCGCAACCTTCTCGCAGGCGCTGGAAGGACGCGTCGGTGCTCTCGCGCGCGGTCATCAATTGCTGGTCGGCAACCCGGATCGCACCATGACTCCCTCCGATATACTCGACACCGAACTGGAAGCGTTTCCGGGGACGAAAGACAGGGTTCGCATCGAGACCGATGGGGAAGCGGCGTTGCAGGGGCAGCATAGTCAGGGGCTAGGGCTGGTCTTTCACGAACTCATCACAAACGCGATGAAGTATGGCGCGCTCTCAAACGATAATGGCCATGTGGCGGTAAAGATCGACACGGACGAAGAGCGCGTCCGCATCCTGTGGAAAGAGCATGGCGGGCCACCGGTTCGATCGGACGATACGGGGTTCGGCTCGCGCCTCATCTCCAGCGCGATCGCTTCGCATGGCTCCGCCGAACTGTCCTTCCCCGAGGACGGGGTGGAATGCCGCATCGAACTGGAACGCGAATAGCAAGCATCCGGTTGAACGGAAATTGACCACAAAAAACCCGCCGAAGCACTGACTTCGACGGGTTCCTCGTTTTGATGTGGTGCGTCAGATCAGCCCTTGCGCTCTCCGGTCATCGGCATGGAGCCGAATGCGCCGGCATTGACGCTGCCGGTCAGCTGGTCACCTTCGACCGTCGCTTCGCAATCGAGCGTCATCGGCATCGGGACCGTCATGTTCATCTTCCACATGAGCTTGTTGCCGTCGATGCGTCCGTCCTCGACGTCCATGCTGCCCATCGCACCCTGGTTCGTACCCGTGAAGGTGTTGCCGTCATCGCCGGGGATGACGGTGAAAGTGCTCTTCTGGTCGCCCATCGGGCTCTTGGTGACGCAATCGTAGGTTCCTGCAACGGACATGTATTTCTCCTTCGTGTTTGTTAACGTTCGATCGCTGGTTTAGTTGCCGGGTGCCTGGCGCACTTCCACGGGCAGGCCGAGCGCTTCGAGCTGCGGCTCGACGACGTCGGCATCGCCCACGACGACATAGACGATGCCGCTTTCCTGAAGGTCTTGCCGGGCGACCGCATCGAGACTGGCTTGGTCGAAACCGCGGTAACGGTCTGCCAGCGTTTCGTAATAGTCATCGGGACGCTCGTAATTGACGATGTTCACGATGCCACCAAGGACCGCATCGGCAGTTTCGAACTGGCCGGGCAAGTCGCGCGTGTTGCTGTTGACGGTCCGCTCAAGCTCGTTCGGCTGGACGCCGCGGGTCGTGAGGAATTCGTCATATTCGCGGCGGATTTCCGCGATTGCATCGCCGGTCCGGTCGGCCTGAACAGGTGCCTGCACGCCGTAATAGACCCAGTCGAGGGCGGTACCGATGCCGGCTCTCGAACCGTAGGACCAGCCCTTCGTCTCACGCAGGTTCATGTTGATCCGCGACAGGAAGCCACCGCCGATCGCTTCGTTCGCTGCGCTCAGCGGTACGAGGTCGTCGGTGCCGCGCCGGTCGAGAACGCGCGCTCCGAGAATGACCGACTGCGGTGAATTGGGCCGGTCGATGAGGACGATGCGCTGCTGCGGCTCGGGCAGTTCCGCGTCATAGCGGCGCTGCGGCGGGGCGGTCTGCGGTGCGGTCCAGTCGCCGAAGCTTTGCTCGAGCAGGTTGGTGACTTCGCCCAGCGTCGTGTCGCCCACGACGAACACCTTGGCAGTGTCGGGGCGATACCAGCGCTGGTGGAAGGCGAGCAGATCGTCGCGCGACAACCCGTTCAGCACTTCGGGAGTGCCGAGCCCGGAGGCAGGCAGACCATAGGGATGGTCGCCATAGATGATTTCGCGCGCGGCGCGATTGGCGATCGAGTTCGGGTCCTTCAGTTCGGAATCGAGGCGATTGAGCAATTGCCCGCGAACGCGATCGATCTCGGCCTGTTCGAGCGCCGGATTGCGGATGTAGTCCGACAGCAGTTCCAGCGACGGCGCGAGATTGGGCGACAGCGCTCCCAGCGTGAAGTCGGTGAAGTCGCTGTCATAGCCGTAGCTGATGAACGCGCCGAGGCGTTCCTTGGCAATCGCCAGTTCAGTGGAATCGAGCGTTTCGGTCCCCTCGTCCATCGCTTCCTGCAACAAGGCCTGCGTGCCGTAAGTGTTGCGGGTTTCGGCCGCGCGACCCGCGTCGAACTGCACCCTGACCGTTACTGTCGGAACGGCGTCACGACGCGCAAAATAGACTTCCATACCGTTCGACAGGGTAGCCCGCTCAATGTCGGGAAATTCAAGTTCCGTAATCGTGCCGACGTCAGGCAACGTGTCTCGATCGGCCTGAGAGAAGGTCGCGATGCCGGACAGGTCGCAGTAATCTGCGGCGCAGTAATTCGCCTGCGCGATGTCGGCGACACTGGCCGGACCGTCAGTCGCCGCCTTGAACGCGCCACCGCGGTTCTCGCCGCCCTCGGTGCGCTCGCCGGGCGCCATCGTCAGCCGGAAGACCGGGCGCGACAGCCACTTCTGCGAGAGTTCGCGAACCTGCGCCGGGGTGGCGTCGGCCATGCGCTGCAATTCGGTTTTGATGTAGGCGGGATCGCCGGTGTAGAGCTCTCCCTCCGCCAGCTGCGGGGCTTTGCCGCCAAAGCCGCCGACGGATTCGAGCCCGCGGATGACGCCGGACATGGTCGTGGTGCGGGCACGGGCGAGTTCGTCCTCGGTCGGACCCTCGGCGATGAAGCGCGCGATTTCTTCATCGAGCCGTGCCGCCGTGACCGCGGGGTCGACACCGGGCTTGACGTCGGCCTGCACGATGAAGACGCCCGCATCTTCCAGTGTGTAATTGAAGCTGGAGACCGAGACGGCGACGGCGTCGCCGCGGACTAGCGCATTGTCGAGGCGCGAGGACGACAGCCCGCCCAGCACGGAGGAGGCGAGGTTCATCGGTACTGCCTCGGGCGAGGTCATGCCGGGCACCGCCCACATCCGGTAGAGGCGCGTCGTCGAGATCTGGTCCGTGGTGGTCTTGTCCTTGTCCGCCGCCAGCGTCGGGATGACGACGTCGGGATCGTTCACTTCGGGCCCGGCTTCGATGTCGCCGAACCATTTCTGGACCTTCTCGCGCGCGGTCGCCGTGTCGATGTCTCCTGCAAGGACGAGGACCGCGTTGTTCGGGCCGTAATGGTCGGTGAACCAGGTGCGCACATCCTCCATCGAGGCGGCGTCGAGATCGGCCATCGATCCGATGGTCGAGTGGTGATAGCGATGACCTTGCGGGAAGAGGTTCTCGAAAATTTCGTAGCGCAACAGGCCATAGGGCTGGTTGTCGCCCTGCCGCTTCTCGTTCTGGACGACGCCGCGCTGGTTATCGAGCTTCTCCTGCGTGACGGCGCCGAGCAAATGGCCCATGCGGTCGCTTTCCAGCATGAGCGTGCGGTCGAGGGCGGCGGTCGGGACCGTCTGGAAATAGTTCGTGCGGTCGGGATTGGTCGTTCCGTTGACCGCGGTTCCGCCGACCTGCTGAATATATTCGAACCAGTCCGCCGGTGCGTTCTCGGTGCCGTTGAACATCAGATGCTCAAAGAGGTGCGCAAAGCCCGTCTTGCCTGCGGGCTCGTGCTTAGAGCCTACGTCGTACCAGACCGATACCGCGACGACGGGGGCCTTGCGATCCTCGTGAACGATGACGGTGAGGCCATTGTCGAGGGTAAACTTGTCGTAGGGAACCGAAACCTCGGCGATCAGCGCGTCGAGCGGAGCCGGCTCGAAGGCTTCTTCCGTCGGCAATTGCGCGGTCGCTGAAGCGGTCGCCATCGGTGCGTCGTCGACGGTGGCGCAGGCGCTTGCGGCAAGAGCGATCAAGCTCACGGAAACGAATTTCTTGGTCATCGGCTGGTCCCTATTCTTCCTGTTCTATCGTTCAACCATACGGCGCGTGGCGCTATTTGTAACAGTCTTTCTGCTCGCGGCATTGGCGAGGACATCGTCGCGCCAGAAATGCACAGGCTTCAACTGGTGTCGGACGAACAGCGCCGACTGGTCTGCGAAATGCGGGCTTTCGGGGCGGGTGGTCGCCGCGCCGAAGGGCTGGATGGAACGCGACGAAACCCGCTCTCCCGGCAACCATTCGACCCACTGGATGAAACTGTCGCCATGCCGCACCGCAAGCCGTCCGTCATCGTCAACGTCCCAGCTGGTCGAGGCGCGCAGCGTATCGCTGCCGCCATCGAGCGGCAGGTCGACGCTGTAGCGTCCCGGTCCCTGTCGCAGCCGCAGGACTTCGCTCATCGGCACGTCCAGCCGACCGAAATACGTCGTCAGGTGATCGACTGCGAGTTCCAGTTCCTCGCGAGGATCGGGCGCCGGCTTATTCTGGTATTCGGCGGACATGAATTCGCGCAGCAGGAGCAGGGCGAGGGAATCCGCTTCGCCGATCCCGTCGGAGGTTCGGTCCCAGTCCGCGAGCAACGCCTGCGCCTCGGCCAGTTCGGGTTCGGTCCGCAGATCGAGCCCAGCGATGTCGTCCAGCAGCTTTGCGACGTAGCCCGACCGTTCGTAGCCCGTATCGTATTTGATCCGCTCCAGCGTAGCGCGGTCGATCGTGTCCGCTTCGCTCATCAGTTTCCAGGCGCGCCGGGCGCGGTTGGTCATCTTGAGTTCGACGCCCATTTCCGGCGGCACGCTGTCGGGCGAAAGATCGCTGCCCGGGCCCGCCGCGACGAAAGGCGTGTTGTTCGCATTCATCAGCCAGCCGCTCGCCGGATTGACGTATTTCGGGATCGCTTCGTAGGAGACCGGCCCCTGCCAGATCGCGCCGCTGTCGTCGCCCGGCAGGATGCCGCGCCAGTCATAGCCTTGCGGACGATCGGGGATGGCGGCATTGTAGACATAGGCGATGTTGCCCGCCCGATCGCCATAGATGAAATTGGTGCTCGGAACGGCCATCCGCGCGAGAATCTCCTGCCATTCGGTCAACGACTGCGCCTTGTTGAGCCGGTAATAGGCATCGAGACTGTCGAGCCGCCCCATGCCGCCATAGCGAATAGCGAAGGTTCCTCGGTCGTTCTTGATGACCTGGCCGTGCACGCTGCGGTGGACCGTGCGCCGGATCGGCAGGGTCACCGGGCCGAAGCGGACGGGCAGGGTCACCGTCCGGCTTTCGAGGTCGCGCCATTCGCCATCCAGGCGATAGCGCGTACCGCTATCGTCCATCACGAGGCGATACACATCGACCATGTCGGGGCGGTTGACCGTATTGGTCCAGCCCAGAACTTCGTTATGGCCGAGAAAGGGGTAGGGACTGCCGGGGAAGTTGGCACCTGCATAATGCCAGCCTTCGCCGCTTTCCACGACCAGTTCGTACCATGCGACCCCGCCGCGCCAAGGCTGATGCGCATTAGAGACGAGGATCGTCGGTCCGCCCGATTTCTCCGGTGCGATGGCAAAGGCGTTGGAGCCCGCAAGCGCACCGTCCTCGCCCAATTGAAGGGGCAGCGCTCTTCTGCTGGCCGTGCGGCGATCAGGGATGGCTGGGCCATATTCAGGGGCGAGATCCTCGCCCGCGACGAGCGGTCCGATGACGTTGTTCAAGCCGAAGAAGAACGGTTGGCGGAGCGCAAAGCCCGTCGCGACGTCGAGACCGCTGACAGGGAAGAGGTTGCCGAGCTTGACTTCCTCCGGGTGAGCGGCGGCATATTGATTGAGGCCCGCGGCATAGGCTTCGAACAGGGCGCGGGTGTCCGCCGGCTGGTTCGGATATTCGCGCTCTGCCGTGCCGCGCGCGTCGAGCAGGTGATAGACGTAGTCGACCTGCGCCCCGTCTTCGCCCGCAATCGCGCCGTAGCGTCCGCGCGCCATCGCCACGACGTCCTGCAGGGTGAAGAAGTCGTCCTCCGCATGAGCAATCGCGACGCCATAGGCGACGTCGGGATCGGTTGCGCCGTAGATATGCGGGACGCCGAACTCGTCGCGCACGATCTCTGCCCGGTAGGTGCGGTTCGTATCGGGCGTGTCGGATGGAGCGGTAAAGAACGGCTCCCAGGTCGCCAGGGCCACGAAGATGACAAGCGCGAGCGCCAGCAGCAGCCAGCTCAGGCGTCCCGTCCATTTCCGCATGAAAATCCTCTCTGTCTTTGCGCGGACGGTAGCGCGTCACTGCCATGATGCAAGAGCGCGTTGCAGACCTAGTGGCCATTTTACCGATGATGGCGCAGGGTGTTGGAATAGCGGGATTTCACCCCCATATGGCACTAACACAGTCGGGGCGGCGTCCTGCCGCCCTTGAGAAGTTCACAGTTCGAGGATCGTTTCGATGAACATGGAAAAGTTTACCGATCGCGCGAAGGGTTTCCTGCAAAGCGCGCAGACGGTCGCAATCCGCATGAGCCATCAGCGGATAACGCCGCTTCACATCGCCAAGGCCCTGCTCGAGGACAAGGAAGGCATGGCCGCCGGGCTCATCCAGCGTGCCGGAGGCAACGCGCAGACCGCGATCGCCAATATCGATGCCGAACTTGCGAAGATCGCTTCCGTATCGGGCGGCGGGGCACAGGCGACGCCGGGTCTCGACAATGACGCAGTGCGCGTTCTCGATCAGGCCGAGCAGATCGCGGAGAAATCAGGCGACAGCTACGTCACGGTCGAGCGGTTGCTAGTCGCGCTCACGCTTGCCTCGACGACATCGGCGGGCAAGGCCCTGACCAATGCCGGGCTCGACGCGAAAGCCCTTAACAGCGCGATCGAGGAGTTGCGCGGCGGCCGCACGGCGGACAGCGCCAGAGCGGAAGATGCCTACGACGCCATGAAGAAATTTGCCCGCGACCTGACGCAGGCGGCGCGCGACGGCAAGCTCGATCCCGTCATCGGCCGTGACGAGGAAATCCGCCGCACGGTTCAGATCCTTGCTCGCCGCACCAAGAACAATCCCGCCCTTATCGGCGAGCCCGGCACCGGCAAGACCGCCATCGCCGAAGGGCTCGCGCTGCGCATCGCCAATGGCGACGTTCCCGACAGCCTGAAGGGCCGGACACTGATGGCGCTCGACATGGGCGCGCTGATCGCGGGCGCGAAATATCGCGGCGAGTTCGAGGAGCGGCTGAAAGCCGTGCTCGACGAGGTGAAGGGAGCCGAAGGGCAGATCATCCTCTTCATCGACGAGATGCACACGCTTATTGGCGCTGGCGCCAGCGAAGGCAGCATGGATGCGGGCAACCTGCTGAAACCGGCACTCAGCCGGGGCGAGCTGCACTGCATCGGCGCGACGACGCTCGACGAATACCAGAAATATGTCGAGAAGGACCCGGCGCTGCAACGCCGCTTCCAGCCCGTCTATATCGACGAGCCGAGCGTCGAGGATACGATCTCGATCCTGCGCGGCATCAAGGACAAGTACGAGCTTCATCACGGCGTACGCATTACCGACGCCGCGATCGTCGCCGCCTCGCAGCTGTCCAATCGTTATATCCAGAACCGTTTCCTGCCCGACAAGGCGATCGATCTGATGGACGAGGCCGCCTCGCGTATCCGCATGGAAGTCGAGAGCAAGCCCGAAGAGATCGAGGCGCTCGACCGCCGAATCATCCAGCTGAAGATCGAGGAATCCGCGCTGGCGAAGGAAAGCGACGAGGCATCGCAGGACCGGCTCGCCGCCCTGCGCGAGGAACTCGCCAATCTTGAGCAGCAATCCTCAGAACTGACGACCCGCTGGCAGAACGAACGGGACAAGATCCATGCCGAGGCGCGGATCAAGGAACAGCTTGATCAGGCGCGGCTCGAACTCGAGCAGGCACAGCGCGAGGGCAATCTCGCCAAGGCGGGCGAGCTGTCCTACGGGCGCATCCCGGAACTCGAGCGCGAACTCGAAGCCGCCGAGGGGCAGACCGCCAATGCGCTGCTGCGCGAGGAAGTCACCGAAGAGGATATCGCCGGCGTGGTGTCGCGCTGGACCGGCGTGCCCGTCGACAAGATGATGGAAGGCGAGCGCGATAAGCTCCTCGCCATGGAAGAAATGCTCGGCAAGCGCGTCATCGGGCAAAGCCAGGCCGTGGAGGCGGTTTCCAAGGCCGTTCGCCGTGCACGTGCCGGGCTACAGGACCCGAACCGGCCGCTCGGCAGCTTCCTGTTCCTGGGACCCACCGGCGTCGGCAAGACCGAACTGACCAAGGCGCTCGCCGAATTCCTGTTCGATGACGATAGCGCCATGGTCCGCATCGACATGAGCGAGTTCATGGAAAAGCACGCGGTCGCGCGGCTGATCGGCGCGCCTCCGGGCTATGTCGGTTACGAGGAAGGCGGAGTCCTGACCGAGGCGGTGCGGCGTCGGCCCTATCAGGTCGTGCTGTTCGACGAGGTCGAGAAAGCGCATAGCGATGTTTTCAACGTGCTCTTGCAGGTGCTCGACGATGGCCGCCTGACCGATGGGCAGGGCAGGGTCGTGGACTTCTCGAACACGCTGATTATCCTGACCTCGAACCTTGGCAGCCAGTATCTTGCGAACATGACCGACGAGCAGGGCGTGGAAGATGTCGAGCCGCAGGTGATGGACGTGGTGCGCGGCCATTTCCGGCCCGAATTCCTGAACCGGCTGGACGAGATCATCCTCTTCCATCGCCTGAGCCAGGAGCACATGGCCCCGATCGTCGAAATTCAGGTGAAGCGGGTTCAGAAGCTGCTGAAGGACCGCAAGATCGTGCTCGATCTGACCGACGGCGCGCTGAAGTGGCTGGGCAGGGTCGGCTACGATCCGGTCTATGGCGCGCGGCCCTTGAAACGCGCGGTGCAGCGCTATCTTCAGGACCCGCTGGCCGACAAGCTGCTGCGCGGTGAAGTGCCGGACGGCAGCACGGTGCAGGTCGACGAGGGCGACGGCGAGCTGGAAATGCGCGTGGTTTGATTGACCAAGAGCGAGGCTGGACATCACCGTACCGGTCTCGCTTCTTCACCAAAAAACTAAATGCCAGAAACAAAAAAGGCCCCGGTTTCCCGGGGCCTTTCTTTGTGTTCGAAGTTCAGAATTAGAACTTGAAGGCAGCGTTCGCAAAGAACGTACGGCCTGCATAATCGTAACCCGAATACAGCGGCGCGTTGCCGACGCTGCTGAAGCCGACAGCGGAAATCCGCGGCGGGCGGGTGTTGAACAGGTTACGAGCACCGAACGTGAATTCGTAGTTCTCGATGTTCACCTGAACCGATGCCGAGTGAAGGAAATAATCGTCCACTTCGAGCAGGTAGATGTCCTTGTAATCCTGCACCAGATCTTCATCGACTTCGCCGGTCTGATTGTCGAACGCGAAGAACCTGTAGGTCGCTTCACGGTCGCCATCGGTCCAGTCGAGGCCGTAACGCAGGGTCACGTTGTCCCAGCGATACGTTGCGTCGAAGTTTCCAACCCAGTCCGGCGACGTGACGATACCGTTCGCGTCGTCGAGGAACTCTTCCGGGAAGAGGCGTGTCGACTGCTCGGTGTACTTCGTCACGAGAGCATTCACCACGAGGCGGCCCGGTCCGATTTCGCTGGCCAGACGACCGTTGAATTCGAAGCCCTTGACGATGTCTTCCGACAGGTTGACGAAGCTGCTCGTAACCGCAAGCTGATCGTTCTCGTTACGATCTACGAAACGACAGAAACCGGCGCTCGGATCGAAGTTCTGATCCTGATAGCAGCGGTTGAGGATCGTTCCGCCAGCGAGGTCGGAAACGCCGTTTTCAACCTTGATGTCGAAATAGTCGAGAGCAAGCGAGAGCGTTCCGACAGAGGACGGCAGCGGCGGGGAGACCACGGCACCGACCGACCAGTTGGTCGAGGTTTCAGCCGCGAGACCCGTTTCCGCGCCACCACGACGGAATACAGTGATTCCGCTGGTCTGAACGAACGTGGTTACGTCGATACCGACGGCGGCGCAGTTCGCAGCCGTTCTTGCTTCAACCGGCGTGTAGTCGGCAACTGCATCAGGGAAGTTGTCCGAATCGCACGGGTCGGAACCCGAACCGATGAAGCCGCTGGTCGAACCGAGGAACTGCTCGGCCAGTGCCGGAGCACGGTAGGAAGTACCGTAGCTGCCGCGCAGTCCGACACCACGGAACAGTTCCCATTCACCAGCGATCTTGTACGTCACATCGCTGCCGTAGGAGTCGTAATCCGTATAACGAACGGAGCCGTTCAGCGCCAGGTTCTGGAAGAACGTACGGTCCGCGAGAAGCGGGACGTAGAGTTCTCCGAAGACTTCCTTGACGTTGTCCGAACCGACCGTCGGGGTCGCTGCGGTCAGGCCGAGCAGATTGCCGTTGACCGAGTTCGCGTCAGGCTGGTCGTTGATGCGCTGCTTGCGGTATTCCGCACCGAGCGCCAACTGTATGTCGCCGCCGGGAAGCGCGAAGAGCGGACCATCGATGTTGAACGCGTAAGTCGTCTCACGAAATTCGGTGGTGCCAATTGTATTCTGCAGGATGTAATCGCGGAAATCCTGCGGCAAGCGGCCACCGATAGTGTCAGCATTCAAGGCCGGAGCAGCTACACAGTTCGGATTGATCGACTGCGTGGCGCAGACGACGTTGCCATCAGCATCGAGAACGACATCGGTTGCGGCTGCTACGCGGTCGATAAGGAAGCTTTCCTGCTCGTTCGTGCCGTCGTTCCACGCCTTGCCGACATAAACGTCATAGCGCCAGTCAGGCAGGAAGAAGTCACCGCGAAGACCACCGCCGGTCCGCACGTAGTCGACCGTCTGCCGACCGTCGGTCAGCCCGAAACCGATGAATGCGCGAACACCGAGATATCCGTCGCCCGTAGTTTCGTTAGGAAAAGCGATAACCGAGTTCTGGAACTGGTCCGGGACGAGCGGATTGACGCGGCCCGTCGGCGTGAAGTCATCGTTCAGGTAGATCGGGTAATCCAGCGCCAGCTGACGATAGAGAACCGATTCCGACTTACGGCGCGTCGCCAGCAATTCGGCATAGACCTCTGCATCACCCAGTATGTCGAGCTCGTAGCTGCCGGTCAGGAAACCGGTGTACCGCTTGACCGGCGTGATGAGATATTCTTCTTCCTGGATCGGGTCGAACGTGTCGCGGGTGTCGAGGTCGACCCCGAGATAGCCCGGAGTGGGGCCATCTACGTTCGATGCGTCCGGCACCAGCCGGTTGAACCGACCAACGACACCGGTAAGCCGAGCAGGAGCGTCGCGGGTCGAAACACCAATGGTGTTGATCGTGACACCGCCATTGTCGAGGCCGAAGCAGACAGGCTCGCCGGTCGCCGGGTCGATATAGTCGCCCGAACCGAACTCGCTGCCTTCACCGTCGAGGAAACCTGCGATGGGGCAATCAAACCAGGGGTTGTCGTTGCGCGAGTAACCGTTGCGCTGCGTATATTCGAGCGAACCGACCAGATTCAGGCGGTCGGTCTGAACGCCGAAGGAAGCGGCTCCGCGATACTGGACGCCTGCGCCTACTTCGGGAGCATTGACCTGGAACTCAAGGTTGAGACCCTGCAGCTGATCGTCGGTGATGATGTTCACAACGCCGGCAACGGCGTCAGAACCGTAAACGGAGGAAGCACCCGCCTTAAGCACTTCGATCCGCTCGACGATGGCCGTCGGCAGGACGTTAAGGTCGGCTGCGAGCAGCGATCCGCGCGTTCCGCCCGGTGCCAGGCGGCGACCGTTCAGCAGAACGAGAGTACGTGCCGGGCCGAGGCCTCGAAGGCCGAGCGTATTCGCACCCGTACCACCGTCGGTGACGAAACCGGCGTAATAGTTGTTGATCTGTCCAGCACCCTGCGTGACGGCATTGCTTTGCAGTGCATCGATCGAGGACCCGAAACCGGCCTGCGTGATTTCGTCGGCGGTGATGACGGTGATAGGCTCGATGGTCGAGAATTCATCGCGACGAATGCGCGAACCGGTAACGACGATCGCGTTCGGCGTATCGGCGGTGTTGTCCGCATTGCTGAGGGTCGATTCGTCGTCGCAGATGCCGTCGTCGTTCGTATCGGGGCAATCCGCTTCCGGAGTGTTTACTCCGGCATCCTGCGCATAGGCCGGGCTGGCGAAGGCCGCCAGCGAAAGGGCAGCGATTCCCGCTCCTGCGAACAGGCGCGTCTTGCTGCTGAAAACAGTCCCAACTTTTCTCATATTCTCTAGTCCCCGTATGCCGCACCCGCGCGGCATTTAATCAAAGGTGGCAGATCGAATTTCCCGAAAGGCGTCGCTCGCGCGCGGCTCCTTTCTCGATCAAGTGGCAAGGGATGGGGGAAGGTAGTTGCGGCGGCAACGGGTTTTGCGCTTTAACCGTGGATTAACCAAGCCCTGTGGCTTTGTTACAACAACGTGACCGGGTTCATCGAACTCCGCGGTGCGCAGCGAATATCAGCGTACGCGCTTGCCCTTCACGCCGGTCTGGCCGTCGATGCGCACGAAATAGGAGCCTAGCGAGGCTTTCTTCAAAACGACCGGATCGCCGACCTCTGGCGGACGAAGGCGCATCGGAACGCTGTTGATCTGCCACACGCTGCCTTCCTCGATCGTGAACTCGTAGGACCGGCGACCGCTACGGACATTGGTAATCGTCGATTCCAGCAAGTCGATCTCATCGTCGTCGCTAGAGAACAGGCCGAGCTTCGGCATGGTAAAGCCGAACAGGCCGCGCCTCGTTTCCTCCACTTCCTCCCGCGATACGACCTGCGCGCTGCCATCCTCGATTGCCGCCAGAAGGGGCGCTGTCGCAGCGTCATAGCAGGCCAATCGCCGCGCCTCGTCAGTAAGCTCGCGGCATTCGCGCAAGGCGTCGATCTGCGCCTCGACCGGGCGGTCCTGCGCCATGGCGGCTCCGGAGAGGCAAGTTGCGGCAAGCGCGATGAGCGAACGCCGCAAGGCCCGCGGCCCGATCAGTTCCCGTGAGTTAAGTGCTTGAGACTTCATTGCAGACGTTCCTCGGCTCGACGACGATGCGTTTCCTCGCTCGCAAAAAGCACGGAACTGCGTCTCTTCGCAAGGTGTCACTCGAATGTCACAGGGTCGCAGTTTACCACGATAAGCGCCGTTTCGCTTGTTGCGCGTGGCGCAAAAATCCCCTTAACCCGCCGGTCATTCGGGAAGCACCCGGATTCTCAACAACACATGCGCGCCCGACCGGCGTGCACTTTGTGGGGGACGTAAATGTCTACATTCAAGAAATCCGCCCTGTTTACAGGGACTGTAATCGCAAGCGCGATGCTGGTGACGCCGGTTTACGCGCAGGTCCAGGACGATGAGGCTCGCGAGCCCGGTCTGGAAGCAGCTCCTGACGATGCGATCGTCGGAGAGCCGATCGTCGTTACCGGTTCGCGCATTCCTCAGCGCAATGTCGACACCGCCGCTCCGGTTGCTGTCGTCAACCAGGAAGAGTTCCAGCTTTCCGGTACGGTGAACGTTGAGAACGTCATCAACACGCTGCCGCAGGTCGTTCCGGGCACGACGTCGTTCTCCAACAACCCAGGTAATGGTTCGGCCACGCTCAACCTGCGCGGTCTGGGTGCGGCACGTAACCTCGTTCTCGTCAACGGACGCCGCTGGGTATTCTTCGATACGGCGCAGATCGTCGACCTCAACACCATCCCGTCCTTCCTGATCGAATCGGTCGACGTCGTGACCGGTGGTGCTTCGGCCGTTTACGGTTCGGACGCTATCGCCGGTGTTACCAACTTCCGCCTGCGTGATGTTCAGGGGGCCGAACTAGGCGGACAGTACGCGGTCACCGAACGCGGTGACGGCGCTAGCTACGAAATTCATGGTGCAATTGGTACTTCGTTCGACGATGGTCGCGGTAGCGCAACCGTATTCGGTGAGTATTTCAATCGTGATTCGGTGTTCCAAGGCGATCGTGCATTTTCCAATTTCGCACTCGGCGGCGATCCCGATCTGTCACAGGGCGGTTCATCCACGCTTCCGAGCGGCGTCATTCGCTATTTCGGCGATTCCGACACGACCGGAACCGACTTCGATGCAAACGGCGCAGTTGTTTTCGACACTGCCGGTGATTTCCGCACCCGCCAAGGCGACCTTTATAACTACGCACCGGCGAACTACCTGCAAATCCCGCAGGAACGTTATTTGTTCGGTGGCTATGCTGACTACGAAGTCGGCGGCGGGCACGGGCTTTATACTGAAGTAACCTACGTGAATAACCGGGTTGCTCAGGAATTGGCTGCAACTCCGGTGACGGGCGATTTCGACGTGGATCTCAGCAGTATTGCTGACTTCCTCAACCCTGCCGACCTTGCGCAACTCCAGGCGCTGGAAGCTCAGGAAGGCGACGATGACGACATCATTAACCTGTTCCTGCAGCGTCGTACCGTCGAAACCGGTTCGCGCAATTCGCTCGATGAGCGTAACGCCTTCCGTGTCCTCGGTGGCATAACCGGTCCAGTTACCGACACAATCAGCTACGATGCTTACTATTCGTTCGCTCGTACGCGGAACTCGAACATTCAGGAAGGCAACATTTCGGCAAGCCTGTTCCAGGCCGGTTTGGACGGGACTAGTGATAACCCGATTAACATCTTCGGCCCGAACACCCTGACGCCGGAAGATGTCGCAGACATCTCCATTCTCGCGCAGAACAGCGATGTGTCGACGCTGGAAGTCGTTAACGCTTCCTTGGCTGGTACGTTCGGGGATTACGGACTGTTCGACTCCGATCCGATCGGTTTCGCACTTGGCGTTGAATATCGTGCGGTTGGATCGCGCTTCATTCCCGACACCGCTCTGGCTTCGGGTGATGTGATCGGCTTCAACGCCGGCCAGCCGACCGAAGGGTCCTACAATGTGAAGGAAGTCTTCGCCGAGTTGAACGTACCGATCGAATTCGGCGCTTCGCGCCTCGAGCTGACGGGCGCCGGTCGCTATTCCGACTACTCACTTGAAAATGTTGGCGGGGTCTGGACTTACGCTGGGGGCGTTGAGTTCGAACCGGTTCGGGGTGTTCTGCTTCGTGGTCAGTACCAGCGTGCAATTCGCGCACCTAATGTCGGCGAACTGTTCGGCGGCGCGGCGCTCGGCTTCCCGGCTGCTACAGACCCCTGTGCGACCTCGGCCGCCACTTCCGGAACGTTGCGTGATCTGTGTATTGCGAACGGTGTTCCCGCCGGTTCGGTTGGCGATCCTGGTCTTCAGTTGAACACTCAGATCCCCGCAACGTTTGGCGGAAACCCGGACCTCGAAGAAGAAACGTCCACTAGCTACACCTTTGGCGTAGCATTGCAGCCTGACTTCGTTCCCGGATTTGTCATCACGGCGGACTACTTCAACATCGAGATCGAAGACGCTATTTCGACGATTTCGTTGGCCCAATCGTTGGCGCTATGCTTCAACGATGTCCAGGATACGACGTCCACGGCATGCCAGCCGTTCTTCGCCCAGCCGATCCGTAACAGTGCGGGCGTCATCATCGTCGATACTGCGGTACCACTGGGCGGCCAGAACATCGCATCGTTCGAAACGTCGGGCATCGACCTCGAGGTAAGCTACGATACGACGGCTCCGTTCTCGCTGTTCACCGACACTGGGGAATCGGGCCTGAACTTCGGCTTCCTCGGAACGTGGACCGAGGACTACACCTTCACCGCTTTCCCCGGGTCCGATCCGCTTCAGTGCGCCGGTTTCTTCGGTCTGCGTTGCGGTCAGCCCCAGCCGGAGTTCAAGTGGACGAGCCGTGCTTCGTTGATCGACGGTCCGGTAACCGCTTCGGTTCGGTGGCGTCACCTCGGTGAAGTGGACGACGAAACGGGTGGTTTCGCCGTCGATACGATCGACAGCTACGACCTCATCGACCTGACCTTCGCTTTCGAAGCGACGGAAGAGTTCACGGTCACGTTCGGTGTGAACAACCTGTTCGATACCTTGCCGTGCTCGCCGACTTTCGACGGCACTGTGGTCGCGTCCTGCGACAACTCGCTCACTTTGGGTGACAACCAGGAGCAGGCGAATACCTATCCGAGCACGTACGATGTTCTCGGACGGCGGTTCTTCGTCTCGGCTAACTTCAACTTCTGATAGTTAGTCGGACGGAAAGTCCTCAGATCAAGGGGGCGGCGGACTTCGGTTCGCCGCCCTTTTTCTTTCTGTGCTCAGGATGCTTTTCGTTGAGAACGAATGCGCTGCGCCCTCGCGCGAGCGATCAATGCGAATGACAGGAAGTAGTGCCAAGCGCCTAGGCGTGTCGAAGGATGCGAAAGTCGCCAAAGAGCTTGTCTTCGCTACGAACGCAAAGTTCCTCGATTGACAGCTGGGTCAAACCTGCTTCGGCAAGAGCGCCTTCGAAGGCTTCGGCGTTGGCCGTTCGAGCGCAGGCTGCTTCCAATGACGCGATCCGTGCCAGTTCGTTGCGCGCCTTCGCCGCGATCGTATTCAGCATTGCGCCGACATTCGCCGGATGATCGCGTGCGCCAAGCGTGAGTGTCTGCCGGACCGCTTCGGGTATCTCCCACGCGGGAGAGCGCGGCCCGAACTGCTTCGCGCCTTCTTGCGCAATATCGGACAGTGTTGCCGGTGCACCCCCGATACCGACACTTCTTAGCCCCAAATGCCGCTTCCCGACTTCGACGGCAGCCCGTTCTTCGAGTGCCCATCGAATTGCTTCGCGCCGCGCGAGGTTATGTTCGAGGATAGCTCCGTCCTGTCGGTGGGTGAGCAGGGCGGCAACGCCATCGTTCGCCAGGACGCGCGCCAGTTCACGCGCGGCGGTTTGCGGCTCTGCATATTCGAAACCGAACTGGCTGGTCACGGCAGCGAACTGACCGTCGCGGAACGGCAAATCCTCGAGCGAAACCCCGGCGCGCATCTTTGTGCCGCGAGGCGCCTCGGGCAATTCCGGCGCTCTGTCGCACCCCACCGGCTTCACGTCCCGGCGAGCCGCGACGAGCCAGCGCATGACCCGTCCGTCGCCAGTCGCAAGATCGAGCAACCGCGCGCCCTTGCGCAGGGTCCGGGCGAAGCGGCTCCATACCTCTTTCTGCACCCTGTCTAGCGCATCATCGCCCTCGGGCAGGCACCCGCCTTGTCCCTTTCCGCCAGCGTTCTGCTGCCAGAAATCGTCCCAGGCTTGGCTTTCGTCAGGCTGCGCCATGGTTCCTGCTTTTTTTCGCGCCGACATCGAAAGCGACGGTCATCCTTTGCCCTTCTGCGAATGGCTGGGTTCCGTGATAAAGAAAGCTCGGGAACAGGGCGAGGCGGCCCACCTTCGGTTCGATCGTCTGCATCGGTCCGAGATCGAGGCGCAGATCGCGCGGCGGCCTGCCGAGTTCGAGCCAGCCGGCCTTGTCGGTATCCTCCAATCCCTCCGGCACGCGCGCATAAAGAGCCGAGGACAGGATGCCGCCCGGATGAATATGGCTGGCGTGATGGTCGCTGCCGCCAGAGAGGCGGACCGACCATGATCCCGTAAGGTGCCAAGGCGCATTGCGATGACGCAGGAAGGGGTGGTTTTCGTCCTCGGGCGGCAAAGTTGCGCGATATGTCTGCAACGTCGCCTCGATTGCTCGTTCGAGGTCGCGCAGAGCAGCCTCCCTACGGGCGAATAGAATGCCGCGGGTCTGGGTGCCGCCGCGCAGCGACTGGCCCAACGGGAAGGGCGACGCATCGTGCAAACGATCGAGGATCGGAACGGCTTCTTCGATCGACGCCACGCCTCCTTCGAGGTCCAGCGGGCGGGCGAGGGCGCCGCTGCCCATCAGCCAGTCTAGCTGTGCATCTTCGGCTACTCTCCAGGCGATAGCCTGCAACGCCCATGCAGTCTGGTTCCATGGGTCGAGAGCGAATGCTCTTGCCAGTGTCTCGGAAGCACGCTCCGCATCGCCCGAACGAAGGATGTGCCGCGCCTCGTGGACGTGGCGGTCCGGCGTATCGAGCGAAAGGCTCGCGAACAGCTTGTCGGCCAGATCGTAATGCCCTGCGGCGCCCGCGTGAAATGCGGCCGAGAGAGCGACTTCTTCGTCGTGGGGAAACTTACGATGAGCGTCCAATGCGACTTCGGCCGACTGCTCGTAATGTTCGCCGAGCGCGAGAATGCCCGCATGAGCGAGCGGGATGCGGGGATCGTTCGGAACCTTCTTCGCGGCCTCGCGAAAATGCGAGGTGTAGTCCTGCTCTCCGCGCGACAGGCGAAGCTGTGCGAGTACCTTCAGGCCTTCGATCCAGTGCGGTCCTTGCCTAACCAGTTGCGCGACGATGCCGATGGCCCCCTCGGTGTCGCCTGCCGCTTCCATGGCCTGCGCCTTGCCCAACCAAAGCTCTGCATTGGCCTGATTGACGGCCAGCGCTGCGTCGAACCGGCTTACCGCATCCGCATCGCCACGCTCCAGCGCCAGTCTGGCAAGACCGTGCAACGCATTGGCATGGGAGGGACTTGCGGCAATCACCGCCTCATAGTGGCTGGCTGCTTCATCATAAGCACCCGCACCGCGCGCGGCGGACCCGGCGACCGAATGAAAACGTGCATCGCCGCGCCCATTCGCCTCGAAGGACGCGAGTGCCTCTCGCGCTTCGTCGAAGCGGTGAAGACGATTGAGCGCGATCGCGTAATTAAGGGCTAGGTCGATCCGGTCGGGAGCGGCTGCGGCGGCCTTTCCGAACCATTGCGCTGCCTGTTCGAACCTCGCCGCCTTCATGCAGATATTGCCGGCGGTGTTCATTAGGTCGGCGGCGCCGGGATGTTCACGGACGCCCTGCCGGACAAGATCGAGCGCGCCGTCGATGTCACCGGCCTGCTGCGCGGCAGTGGCCCGCTGGTGCCAGCTATGGGGCGGCGTGTTCGCGCGCTCGGGCGTCAACGGTCGCGCAGCCATCCGGTTATCGCGAACCGACCGACCGGAGCGAATGGTGCGACATAGGCGACCGAGTGCGGCCTCGGCACGAGGAACATGTTGAGCGCGTTGAAGCGCGGTTTGTACCCCGCCACGATATCGCCTTCCTCGTCATAGAAATTGAGATAGCCGCCCCAGTCGGGGTGCCATTCGTCCGGCGCGAAACTCATTACATAGGCGACTTTCCAGCCCTCTGCGACATGGCTGTCGATATGCAGACCCAGATAATGCTGCGGTCCGAAGTGGGTCGCCTGGCCGTCGGCCTTGACGAGTTCCTGCAGGCCCGTGACCTCGCGCACGAGGTTCAGGAAGTCGGGGGCGTTGAGATGTTCGAGCAGCAATTCGTGCGGCCCGCCGGGGTTCCAGTTCTTCTGGACCGCCTCGACGAGGGAGAATTGCGAATAGCGAAACGAGTATCTGCCTTCGCTGCCTGCACGCTGCGTCGCTTCGACGAGTTGCTGCGCCTTCTGCCGCCCGCCCGGCGTTGCCAGATCCTGGTTGCCGACCTGTTGCGGGCCGGAAAAGTTGCTGCCCTCTGCCTGTGCCGCCATCCCCCAGGGGGTGTGGTTAGCGAGGATGGCGCGAATTTCATGCGCCGTCTCGTGTGTCAGGACGTTGCGGATCTGGATACGACCGTCGAGCGCGAACCGCTCGGCCAGCGCCTTGCGGTCGAGTTCGGGATTGATAGCGAATAGCTGCTTTACGGCGTTCGTCACGCCGCTCGGCATAGAGCGATGGCGGTGATGTTTGCAAGCATCGCGCGCGTGTTGCATGAGACGCGCAAGCTCGCCGCTTGACCGGGCCGGGCCCGCGGCTTAGGCAAGTGGCAAATTGAAACTGTTGTCGGAGAGAACGTCATGCCCACCGCCTATATCGTCGAAGCCGTCCGCACCGCCGGGGGCAAACGAGGAGGCAGGCTTTCGAGCGTGCATCCGGTCGATCTCGCCGCCAAATCGCTCGATGCGCTGATCGAGCGGACGGGCATCGATCCCTCTGCCGTCGACGACGTCGTGATGGGCTGCGTAAGTCAGGCGGGCGAACAGTCGATGCAGGTCGGGCGCAATGCCGTGCTCGCATCGAAGCACCTGCCCGAATCTACACCAGCGGTCACGATCGACCGGCAGTGCGGCTCTTCGCAACAGGCCATCCAGTTCGCCGCGCAGGCGATCATGAGCGGGACGCAGGACGTCGTCATCGCCAGCGGCATCGAAAGCATGAGCCGGGTGCCCATGGGTTCCTCGGCGCAGTTCCACATGAAAGAAGGGCTGGGCCACTACAAGTCGCCGGGCCTCGAAGAGAAATATCCCGGCATCATGTGGTCGCAATTCACCGGCGCGGAAATGATGGCGAAGAAGCACGGTTTCTCGAAGGAGGACCTCGACCGCTTCGCGCTGAGCAGCCACGAAAAAGCCATCGCGGCGACAAAGAACGGCGCGTTTGACGAGGAAATCGTCCCCGTCACGATCGAGACGCCCGAAGGCGAGGAACAGCACACGGTGGACGAGGGCATCCGCTTCGATGCGACGCTCGACAGCATCGCCTCGGTCAAGCTGCTCGCACCGGACGGCCAGATCACCGCGGCCAATGCCAGCCAGATCTGCGACGGATCGTCCGCCGTGCTCGTCGTGTCGGAGGAAATGCTCAAGACGCACGGCCTCACGCCGATGGCACGGATCGTCAACCTGACCGTCACCGCCGGCGACCCGGTCATCATGCTCGAAGAACCGCTCTTCGCCACTGACCGTGCGCTGGAGCGTGCGGGCATGAAAATTGGCGACATCGACCTTTACGAAGTGAACGAGGCCTTCGCGCCCGTACCGCTCGCCTGGGCCAAGCACACCGGCGCCGACCCCGACCGCATGAACGTCAATGGCGGGGCGATCGCGCTCGGCCATCCGCTCGGCGCGTCGGGCACTAAGCTGATGGCGACGCTGCTTCACGCATTGAAGGCGCGCGGCAAGAAATACGGTCTGCAAACGATGTGCGAGGGCGGCGGCGTCGCCAACGTCACCGTCGTCGAGGCCATGTAAGCTAGAGAGAAAAGGGTAGGAATACTTATGGAAATCGGCAGCAACACTCCCGCCATCGTCACGGGCGGCGCCTCCGGCCTCGGCGAAGCGACCGCCCGCGCGATTGCGGCGAAGGGCGCGAAGGTCGCCATCTTCGACCTTCAGGAAGACAAGGGCAAGAAGGTCGCCGAAGAGATCGGCGGCATTTTCTGCGAAGTGAATGTCACCGACGAAGCCAGCGTCGATGCAGGTTTTGCGAAGGCCCGCGAGGCGCACGGGCAGGAGCGTATCCTCGTCAATTGCGCAGGCACGGGCAACGCGATCAAGACCGCCAGCCGCGACAAGAACAGCGGCGAGATTAAGCACTTTCCGCTCGCGGCATTCGACTTCATCATCCAGATCAACCTCATCGGAACGTTCCGCTGCATCGCCAAGTCGGCGGCGGGCATGATGAGCCTCGATCCGCTGAACGAGGACGGTGAGCGCGGAGCGATCGTCAATACGGCAAGCGTCGCAGGCGAGGACGGCCAGGTCGGTCAGGCCGCCTATTCCGCTTCGAAGGGCGGCGTCATCGGCATGACCCTGCCGATCGCACGCGACCTCATGCAGGAAGGCATTCGGGTCAACACGATCCTGCCCGGCATCTTCAACACGCCGCTGATGAATGCAGCGCCGCAGCAGGTGAAGGACAATCTCGCCGCATCGGTGCCGTTCCCCAAGCGGCTCGGCAATGCGGAAGAATACGCGCATCTCGCGCTGACCATGCTGGAGAACGGCTATTTCAACGGCGAGGATGTGAGGCTCGACGGCGCGATCCGCATGGCTCCGCGTTAAGCAACAGTTTCAGTGAGGCGGAATGTCGCCGCTCGCACGATCGGTGCGGGCGGCGATTTTTTTTAGAGGGAAACGGCATCGGCCGGCCCTTGGTTGCTTGCTGCGAACCGCTACCTTACGCGTACGGCAAGCAGACATACTTGCATAAACGATTAAAGACAGACGCCTTTTCATCTTGATCTTTGCATCACGCGACAATTCATTAGGCTCAGGACCATGGAGAACCAAGTCCACATCCCCTACGTCCGCGAAGTCCTTCTATTCCTGTTTACAGCAGGTTTCATCGTACCCCTGCTCCAGCGCAAGATCAGCCCGATCATAGCCTTTTTCATCGTCGGCAGCGTCATTGGACCGTACGGCCTCGGCCTGCTCCAACCGACGTTCGAGCCTGTCTCTTGGCTGGTCATCACCGATCGTGAAGGCGTGGCCTTGCTGGCAGAGCTTGGGGTAATCTTCTTGCTTTTCGTCATCGGCCTTGAGCTCTCGTTTCAGAGACTTTGGGCGATGCGCCGCCTGGTTTTTGGTCTGGGCGGCGCCCAGGTTCTTGTAACCGCGACGGTGATCGCAGTGACTGCTTTGCTCTGGGGTAACGCGCCGGGAGTTTCGGTTGTCCTAGGTGCCTGTCTTGCGTTGTCCTCGACCGCGATAGTCACGCAATTGCTGATGGAAAGTGGACGCCTTGGCTCGCCGACTGGCCGTGTCACCTTCTCTATCCTGTTGATGCAGGACCTTGCCGTCGTGCCTATCCTATTTGCTGTCAGCGTGCTCGGTACGATGGCAACGGCCAATCTGGCGCTCGGGTTCGGGTTTGCGCTTATCCAGGCGATCGTGACGATAGCGCTCATCTACGGGGTGGGACGCCTGATCATTCACCCCGCGCTTCATATCGTTGCGAGCACTAACAGCCGCGAGGCGTTCGTCGCGATCGTGCTGCTCTTGGTCATTGGCACTGCCGTGCTGACTGGGCTCGCCGGATTGTCGATGGCTCTGGGAGCCTTTCTGGCAGGTCTGCTTGTTGCTGAGACCGAGTTCCGTCATCAAGTCAAGATCGACATCGAGCCGTTCAAAGGTTTGATGATGGGTCTGTTTTTCTTGTCCGTCGGAATGGGCGTCGATTGGCGTGTCGTCTTGGATAATCCCTTCTGGATACTGGCATCGGCATTAGGGCTCGTCGCCCTGAAGATCGTTATCATTTTCGGACTGTGCTTGCTCTGGCGTCTTCCGCGAAGTCGTGCTGCCGAAGCTGCGATCATGCTGGGACAAGCGGGCGAGTTTGGGTTTCTCGTCGTCGGCCTTTCCATAACGGTAGGTCTGCTTTCCCCAGAGATCGGTCAATTCATGCTGATCGTCGTTGGCCTGACAATGCTCGCGACACCGGTCATGGACTGGCTCGCGAAGCGCGCAGCCCAAGCTCTACAACATTTAGACGATAAGCGAGAGCGACTGACTTTTGTCGACGACGAACTTGAAGGGCACGTTATCATCGCGGGGTATGGCAGGGTGGGGAAAACCATTGCCGGCGTTCTCGATGGCGAGAACTTTCAGTATATCGCGATCGATCGAGATCCTGCGATCGTCCAATCGGCGAGAGCACAAGGTCGGCCCGTCAGACTTGGCGATGCCTCTATGTTGCCCATCCTTCGAGATGCAGGACTGGACCGGGCATCTGCAGTCGTCGTCACGATCGCTGACGAAGAAGCGACCGCAGAATTGACGGCAGAACTGAAGCGAATTGCTGCAGGAGTTCCAATCTTCGCTCGGGCCCGAAACCGTGGTCACGCCCAGCTGCTACTTGATCGCGGCGCCACGAAGGCTGTGCCTGAAACTACAGAGGGGAGTTTGCGTCTGGCAGAGCTTCTTCTGATCGAATCGGGGATTGAAGAGGAAACGGCGAGCCGTCGGATCGAACTGCAAAGAGCCCTCTTTGACACCTGAGCGAGCGCCAAGTTTTCAACGTTTTCAAATGAACTGGACAAGGCTTCGTAGATGACTAGCCTGAGTTACCTACGAATGGTTTGTCGGTACAGGAGGTAAGAAATAGTGAGCGCCCCGATCCTTGTAGCTACCGATTTCAGCGCGAGAGCCGATCGAGCGTTGGATCGCGCGTTGCTTCTCGGGAAGGAGCGGAACTGCACGGTTCGCGTGATCCATGCGCTCGATTTCATCGACGCCGAAAATGCCGACTGGAACGACTTAGAGAACCGGATGGCTCAAACCGTCGGCGATGCGCCCTGTCCCATCGAAACGGCCTTTCCCGAAGGTTCCCCTCCGCGGGCCATAGCCGAAGAAACCCGGGGTCCCGGCGTTGAATTGCTCGTCATCGGACCGGCACGATACAATTCTATCGGCGACTATTTTCTAGGCACGGCCGTCGACTACGTTTTGAGAGATACCGATTGTCCGTGTCTAGTGGTGAAGAAGCGTGCCCGCACGCCGTACGGCCACATTGTTGCCGGGACTGATTTTTCCGCTGCTTCGGCTTATGCGATAATCGAAGCGGCAAAGCTCTTCCCGGACGTTCCGGTTCATATTGTACATGCTTGGCAAGTTCCATTTCAGGCTTTTCAGCACGACCGATATGTGGCCGAAGAAATCGAGGCGGACGAAAGCGAACGGCTCGTGAAATTCGTTGATGATCTCAAATCCCGCGCGCCGAACCTGAAGAACACGACCCATCGCTTGGTTCGGGGAGGAGTTCACGAAGCGCTAACATCGGAAAGCCAGGCGCATGATAATGACCCGGCTTCCACCCTGGTGGTCGTGGGAAGTCACGGGACTAGCGGGTTCCGCCAAGCTGCATTGGGTAGTGTTACGAGCGAACTTTTGAGAACCCTTTCCTCCGATATCCTGGTCGTGAACACGAAGAAGGCCGACTCATAGCCGGTGTGCGCTGCGGACTGTCACCATTTCTCAGCAACAAGGGCATCCTCACAATCTCCGCTCCTTGGCCCAGAAAGACCTGCGGACATGGTGTCGGCGATCATCAGGAGCTTGATGTCCGCTAAGAGGTAGCTGATGGTCCGCGTTTGCGTCACGATTGAATGAAGCTGCCAGTCCGGTTCTAGGACAGCTCAGCCGTTGGACGAACGACCGACATTGGGTGGGAAGCGGACTTTACGTGGAGAACGTTTCAATCAATATACCGCGGCTCGTTGGAGAATGATTTGGTGTCCTTCCTGTTTGCAATCGGCCTCGCCTCTTCAGCCCCCCTGATCGACGTTCATCGTCATGCCGGCTGGCCTGATAGCGATGGTGATGCAGTGCAACGCGGACAGCTGGAGGAGCTTGAGAGGTACGGGGTCGAAGTGGCCGTAATGGCCGTTACGAACGAGGCAGATGTCGAGCGCTGGCAACGCGAAGGTATCATCGTTGGGACTTGGATTGTCTGCCCGCGCAACCAAGCCGAGCCTCGCTACCACTGTTTCCCCGAGAACGAGGGTTGGGCGGACCCCGCCTGGCTCGAGGAGGAACTTGCGGCCGGGAGAGTTCATGCCGTACACGAACTCACTCCCAGCTATTCCGGCATTTCGCCTTCCAATCCGCGTCTTGAGCAGTATTGGGCGCTTGCTGAGGTTTATGACATACCGGTGGGAGTCCACACTCAAAGAGGCCCTCCGCCGGGAGCAAGGAACAGTATCCGATCCGAGCCCAACTGCTGCCCACATTACGATCCGGAGATGGGTAATCCGGCGCTCCTTCGACCGGTTCTTGCGAAACATCCAAACCTTCGCATCTGGCTACAACACGTTGGAGCGGGAAGAGGAGACCACCAAGCGTTCTGGCCAGAAACATTAGCTCTCCTTAGCGACTTCCCCAACGTGAATGTCGATTTATCGATCACCAACGGAGCCATGCCCATCGAACAATATGAGGCGACGCTGCGAAGGCTGATCGATGCAGGCTTCGGCGACAGGATCATGTTCGGGAGCGATAATCTGCCAATCGGTCCCATCCTTGAGCGGCTCGATGGCTTCGCGTGGCTGGATGAAAATCAGAAGCAGGCGATCTTACACGGCAATGCCGCAAAGTTCTTCCGATTGACTGACTAAGTCCCAAACCGGGTCGTTAGCTGCCAGGCCAGCTTATGAGGGAAATCTGGGACAAACGGTCAGTCCGCCCCCGGTCACCGTGCAGAGGACGCGAAGCAGGGCAGGCAGGGTAACGACTATGGCCGGGTGCTGATGACCAGTCGATAACCGGCGTCGTAATTGTCCCGGCTTCGCAGATGACCATAGCTGCGGTCCCATTCCCCGGTCTCGAGGTCGTTCGACAAATGCTCCAGTCCCTTGTCCACATCCGTCAGCGCCCAGAATGAAGAGCTTCCCGACCTCATCCGCTCGTCCAGATAGGCTTCGGGTCGACGCCAATAGGCATAGAGAAAGCCGTCCGTGCAATCGTGCGGGATCAGGACGGGTTCGACCGCGACCGTGCCCAGCCATTCGGAATAGTCGGCCATGGCTGGCATGCGCAGGTCGTCCAGCTCGGCAAGCTCCGGCAAGTAGTCGGTGAGCCACGGGCGGCAGGCCGGGTCGAAGGTCAGCAGCACGATGGGGCCGCGCGTGACCCGCCTCATTTCGCGCAATCCTGCACCGATATCGGACCAGTGATGGACGGTGAGGATCGCCATAGCCGCGTCGAACGACCGGTCGTCGAAGGGGAGGTTCTCCGCGCAAGCCTGCACGCACGGGGCGGCGGATGGAGCGCGCTTGCGGATCATCTCGATCGACGGCTCGACCGCCGTAACCTCTCTGTCCGTCGGTTCGTAAGAGCCGGTCCCAGCACCGACGTTCAGGACGCTTCTGGCCGTTCCCAGCGCGCGATGAATCTGGTTCGCGATCCGGTCGTCCGGTCGCCGCAATGGCGCGTAGTTGATACCGATGGTGTCGTAACGTGCGGCCATGCGCGCGAAGGTAGATTGTTCGGCACGATCTCCGCAAGCTCGCTCGTTTCCTACCCTCCTTCGACAGTCTATTCCGGGAAGCATGACGCTCGCCGCCACCTCCCTCCTGCTTCGCTCGAAAACCCGCCTGAGCGGGGGCGAGTTTTTTAGCCTCAGGACCGTGTTCCATCTGTTCCATATGGGCACGAAGTGTGCGAGGAACGGGACAAATGGAGGGAGGCGGCCATGAAGGACTATAGCCAGATTACACTCGAAAAGACCGGGGCCATCGCGACGATCACGCTTGACCGGCCCGACCGGATGAATGCCTACACGCCCGTCATGATGGACGAGATCATCCGCGCAATGGACGACGTCGATACTGACGACGCCATCCGGGCGGTCATCTTCACCGGTGCGGGCGATAAGGCCTTTTGCGCAGGCGCGGACCTGACGCCCGATGACGGCGCTTCGCCTTTTGCCAGCGCTGATGAGGTTGCGGACCTGTCGGACGAGCGGGTGCGCGATGGCGGCGGCCGCCTGACCCTGCGCCTTTTCCGCTCGACGAAGCCCCTCATTGCCGCCTGCAACGGAGTGGCAGTTGGCGTAGGCGCGACGATGCAGCTGGCGATGGACATGCGGCTGGCCTCGGACAATGCGCGCTACGGCTTCGTCTTCGCGCGGCGCGGGATCGTGCCGGAGGCCGCTTCGAGCTGGTTCCTGCCGCGGATCGTCGGGCTGCCCACGGCGCTCGAATGGTGCATGACGGGGCGCATCTTCCATGCGGGCGAAGCGCGCGAGGCCGGATTGGTGCGGTCGGTTCATGCGCCCGGCGAATTGCTCGGCGCGGCGCGGACGCTGGCGCTGGAGATCGCCGACAACACCTCCGCCGTGTCGGTCGCGATGACGCGCGCGATGCTCTGGCGCTTGTCGGCGACCGAACATCCGATGATGGCGCACCGGGTCGACAGCCGGGCGATCTATACGCTGTCGCGCGGCAAGGATGCGGTCGAGGGCGTGGCGAGCTTTCTGGAGAAGCGGCTGCCGGACTATCCGGGCAAGGTCGGCGAGGACATGCCGGGCTTCTATCCCTGGTGGGAAGAGCCGGGTTACGAATGAGCGGCACGCGAACTTGCGCTTGCCCGGCGATCCGCTAGGGGGCTTGGCCTATGACCGAGCGCACCGGACCGTCCGAGCACCTGGAGGACTTCCTCCCCTATCAGCTGTCCGTGGCTTCCAACGCGGTCAGCGCCCGTATCGCGGAGCAGTATCGCAGCGAATTCGGCCTCAAGATGACCGAATGGCGCATCATGGCGGTGCTGGGCGATGGCGAACCGCTGACGCAGCGACGGCTGGTTGGGCTGACGCTGCTCGACAAGGTGGCGGTCAACCGGGCGTGCAAGGTGCTGGAAGATCGCGGATTGCTGTCGCGTGCGCCGAACCGGGAGGACGGGCGCAGTCACCTGCTGACGCTGAGCGAGACGGGCAAGGCGATCCACGCGCGCGTGATGCCGCTGGCAAGGGCAATCGAGAGCGAGCTGTTCGCGGAGTTCTCGAGCGAGGAACGCGCCCAGCTACATGCGCTGCTGAAGCGGATTCGCGCGCGCGCGACGGGGGAACCGGACGCATAGGCTTCGCGTCGGGCGGGGGCAGTTCTCCGTTGCCGAAACGGAAGACGGCCGGCCCCGCTTGGTGTCGGAGCCGGCCGCCTGCCAGTGGCCTTGCGGACCGTTCGAAGGGGGTTTGCCTACCCTCCGAAGGCGTCCGCGATGGAACAGGCTGCCGGTCCGAGAATGACGATGAACAGGACGGGCAAGATGAACAGGATGAGCGGAATGGTCATGATCGCGGGCAGGCGCGCGGCCTTTTCCTCGGCGCGCATCATGCGCTCGTTGCGGAACTCGGCCGACAATACGCGCAGCGCGGCGGCAAGCGGGGTGCCGTAGCGTTCGGTCTGCACCATCGTCGTGACGACGCCCTTCACGGCTTCGAGGTTCACGCGATAGGCAAGGTTGTCGAATGCCTGCTTGCGCTCATTGAGGAAGGACAGTTCGATCGAGGTGAGCGCGAATTCCTCACCCAGTTCGGGATAGGCACGGCCCAGTTCCTTCGCCACGCGGTTGAATGCGGCGTCGACGGTCAGACCGGCCTCGGCGCAGATGACCAGCAGGTCGAGCGCGTCGGGCAGGCCCTTGCGAATGGCGTCGGTCCGCTTGTTGGCGATGTTCTTGAGGTAGGTTTCCGGGCCCTTGTAACCGGCTATCACCATGGCGGCGAAGGCCATGAAGCGCTTGAAGTCGCCCCACGCCGGGAACATGTCGAACACGTAGAGCGCGAGGCCTGCTGTGATACCGAGGACGAGCGGCGCGATGATGCGCACGCCGATGACGATGACGGCAAGGTCCTTGTTGCGGATACCCGCATAGGCGAGCTTCTGCTGGATGTCCTTGATCTGGCTGTCCTGGAGGACTTTCAGATTGGCAAGGGTTTCCTTGACCTTCTCGGTCGTGTCGGTCTTGCGCGTGATCCGCTGGCGCTTCTTCGCCGTAGAGGTGACGATGCCCGCCTTCAATTCCTCGCGGCGGTTGTTGAGGGACTTGACCCGCTTTGCCATCGGGTCCTTGACCGTGACCGCGGCATAGATGGCGAGCATGACGGCGAAGGCGGCGATGCCGGCAAGAATGCTGCCGACCATGATGACGTCGACGCCGAGCAGCGTGGGTCCTGTAGCTTGAGGTTCCATGGCTATCCTATCCCCCGGTCAGATTTCGAAGCTGACCATCTTGGCCATGATGAAGGCACCGATGCACATCCAGATGAAGCCTCCGATGCCGACGATGATGAGGCGGTCGTCCGTGAAGAAACCGTTGAGGTAGCCCGGATTGATCCACCAGATCATCGTGAAGACGACGAAGGGCAGGGCACCGACGATATAGGCCGAGGCTTTCGATTCCGAACTCATCGCGCGGATCTTCAGTTTCATCTGGGCACGCTTGCGCAGCACGTCGGCAAGGTTCGAGAGCGTTTCCGCCAGGTTACCACCGGTTTCGCGCTGGATCGCTAGGGTGATGCAGAAGAAGTTGAACTCCGGAATGCCGAGACGATCGCCGGTTTCCTGAAGGGATTCCTCCATCGTGCGACCGATCTTGATGCGCTCGACGATGCCGCGGAATTCCTCCCCGACCGGGCCGGGCACTTCCTGCGCGACCACCGACAGCGTTTCGGTGACCGGCAAACCTGAGCGAAGGCCGCGGACGAGCAGTTCGATGCCGTCGGGAAACTTGACCGTAAAGGCATTCGTGCGCCGCTTGACGAGGTAACCCACCACGAGATGCGGAAGGCCCGCACCGATGATGAGACCTACGGCGAGCGAAAGCGGCAGCGATCCGGTCTTCAGGAACATCACAATCGCAACCAGCAGCAAGAGGCCGAGCGAAGCATAGAAATACTGGCTGACCGTCCAGTTCTTGCCTGTCCGGTCGAGGCGCATGGCGAGCGCCTCCTTGCGGGATTTCGATCCCGCGGCGTAGTTCAGGCGCGGTCGACGCGAGGCGATCGCCTTTTTCAGCTGAGATTCGACTTTTGCGTCCGCACTTTCAGAGTGGCGATAGCGGACCGCCTGCAACCGGCGCTGCGTCGTTTTGGACGCAGAGGAACCTGCCAGCAGCACGTAGAGCACGCTCAAGACGGCGAAGGCCCCGATCGCGATCACACCTGTTTCCATCATGCCCATTATCTGCTCCGCTTATTCTTAATGATCTTCGGGAGGGCGGCCGCTGCGAGCAACCATTGGTCCATCGCAGCGGCGCATTTTCCCGACGGGCTCAGGCGTTGGCTTTCGCCGGCTTGTCCTTCTTCGCCATGAGCGACTTGATGTCGAAGGTGCCGAGCAGCGACTTCTTGCCGTCGGTCTCGCCATCGCCATCGTCGCCGCCCGAACCGAGGATGTGCTCGGCGATCTTGTTCATGACCCCGGTTGCCTTGCTCGAAGCGTTCGCCTGGGCGAAGGTCTGACCGAGCTTGGCCGAATTGGCGGCCGCTTTCTGATCGAACGGGATCGAGAAATCGACCTTGCGCTCGATCGACGCCTCGAAATCCGCCTTGCTGATTTCCGACGAAGCGGGCGCGACCTTGTTCGCGACGACGACCGGCATGGCGTGCGCGGCATTCGTCTTAAGCCAAGACAGGATGCGGATCGTGTCGCGCGCCGAAGCGAGCGTCATGTCGCAGGCGACGATCGTCACGTTCACGTCGTTGAGCAGATGCGGGAAGTTGATCAGCATGTTGCGTGGCATGTCGATCATCGTCATCTCGAACGCCTGCCGGAACTCTTCCTCCAGCTGAAGGAAGGCAGCGCCGTCCGTCATCAGCGGGACGTTGATCGGTGCCTCTGCCGACAGGATCGACAGATTGTCGTTCGCGCGGATCATGGCTCGTTCGATGAACAGACCGTCGATGCGGCTCGGATTGTCTATGGCGTCAGTGAGACCGCGACCGGGCTCCAGATCGAGCGCCAGCGCACCCGTTCCGAAATGAATGTCGAGATCGAGAAGCGCCGTCGGCAGATTGTGCTTCGTGCTGAAGATGTGGCTCAGCGAAGTCGCCAGCATCGACGCGCCCACGCCGCCCCTCGTGCCGATGACGGCGGTCGAGATGTGGCGCTTGGCCGAGTCGGGATCGCTTGCCTTGGGCGCTGCGAAGACGGCTTGCGCCTGGTTGAGCGCATCGCGCAACTGGCTCGCCGAAAGCGGCTTCAGCAGGTAATCGTGGATGCCGCTGGCGAGCAGGTCGCGATAGAGGCGAACGTCGTTGACCTGGCCTATGGCGATGACGACCGTTCCCGGTTCGCACACTTCGGCAAGGGCATTGATGTCGTTGAGCGGGTCGCCGCTTTCGGACAGATCCACCATCAGGATGTTGGGACTCGCCGAAACGGAGAGCGACTGGATCGCGTTGCGCAGACCGCCCTTGTTGCACTTCTCAGGCTGCCAGCCCAGTTCGATGACGACCGGGCGCAGCTCATCGAGAGCGGTTTCGTCGCAGATGAACGCTGCGAACGGATCGCGGCCACCGTTCGGGCCAGGTTTCCATTGTGTAGACATCTTAGTTTCCACCCGTTGAGTTAGCCTTGACGCCGCCGGTGCCGGTCGGTGCCTGATCGCGATAAGTGTCGATCGCCTTCGTCGCGCTCATCACCACCGTCTCGCCGGTGCCTTCCTGACCCTTGATGAGGTCCTCGGGATTGGCGATCATGGCCGCGAGATTGCTGTTGTTCGCGCATCCGTAATTCGGGCTCGATGCGTTGTTGTAGTTCATCGACGATTTGGCCGACCAGTTCGGGCAGTCGGGGACGTAAGCGGTCGAACGGGTGATGACGACGCGCGCCTGTCCCGCATTGACCGCACCGGCCGTGACCGGCGATCCTTCGCTGATGAGGATGCCCCGTCGCCCGGCAAGCTCGGCAATCGCTTCGCGGGTCGCCATGTTCGCCATCGGGTCGTCGATCGAGACGCGGTCGCCGTAGCGAAGGTCCATCGAATCGAACCAGTCGTTGAGGCGCTGCTGTTCGTATACGGACAGACCGCTGGCGCTGGTGTCGACGTCGAAGACGATGTTTTCGCGTTCGACCACCGGCTGGTTGGTGCTGTAAAGCGAGCGTTCGGTCGGCATTCCGCCGCAGGCGGAAAGCGCGAGGACGAGGCACAGCGCCGCTGCGCCTGTCATCGATTGTTTGGCAGTAAGGCGCATGTCTTATTCCCCTTCCGAATTGAAGCTGAAGCCCGGCTTGATTGCCTCGGCGCGGCGTTCGGTGCGCCCCTTGCGATCACCGCCACGTTCCTCGCCATCGTTGTGCGAGATGCGCGGATCGGTCGGCCCTTCGCCCGCGACGGTCGGCCCCGGGCGGGTCGCGCCGCTGACGCCGTCGTGATCGCGGAACAGCAATTGCTGCTGCAGGAAGTTCGGCGACTGGTAACCGTCGGTCGGCAGCTTGATGCGGCTCGCATCGACCGGCTTCACGAGATAGGGCGTGACGATGATGACCAGTTCGGTCTCGCCCCGCTGGAAGCTGGAGGAGCGGAACAGGTTTCCGATGATCGGAATGTCGCCCGCACCCGGCGCCTTGTTGATCGTGTTCTGAGCGTTCGTGGACATCAGGCCGGCAATCATGAAGCTCTGACCCGAACCCAGTTCGATGGTCGTTTCAGCTCGGCGGATCGTAAGCGCGGGGATATTGAAGCCGTCCACGACCACGGCACCCTGGCTCGACAATTCCGAAACTTCCGGACGGACACGCATCGAAATGCGGCCATTGGCGAGGACGGTCGGCGTGTAAGCGAGGCTGACGCCGAACTTCTTGTACTGGATCGACGTCGTGCCGAGCCCGCTGCTCAACGGGATCGGGAACTCGCCGCCAGCCAGGAAGTCGGCTGTCTCGCCGGACAGCGCCGTCAGGTTCGGTTCGGAGAGCGTCGTGACGAGACCATTGCGCTCGGCAAGGTCGAATGCTCCGAGGAGGTCGAGTCCGAGGAACTCGCCGAGGAAGCCGAGCGTCGTTCCGTTTCCGATGGCGTCGATTGCGGTGCCGGGAACTTCCGTCCCGTCTGGTAGAACACCTACCGTCTTTCCGAGGCCGTTACCCACGCCCAGCGGACCGCCGGTGTTGAACTCGTTGCTGATGGCGCGGCCCGTGCCGACCCCGAAGCGGAACCCGCTCGTGCCGTCGATCGTGCTGAGGTTTCCGCCGATTTCGCGAACGAGGCTGCGGCTGACTTCGGCGAACTTGACGCGCAGGTTGACCTGCAGCGGCGTTGCCATCTTCAGTCGACTGATGACGTTCATCTCGTTGCCAACGAAGGCTTCGACGAGGCGTTGCGCTTCGGCTGCATCTTCAGGAGCGGCGACAGTGCCCGTCAGGAGGACGGTGTTCGTTCCCATCGTCGCGACCGAAACTTTCGCTTCGGGCATGGCGAGGGCAAGCATCTGATCGATGCTGGAGATGTTTGAACCGACGCGGACGTTGGCGGACCAAATGATGTCGCCCGCGGCGTTACTAGCATAAAGCGTCGTTTCGCCGCCGGACTTGCCAAAGATGTAAAGCTGCTGGCGCGACTTGACCTGAACATCGGCAATCGCGTCATTGGCGACGAAGATATCGGTCATCGATCCGGGTACGCTGATGAGCTGGCCCTTGCCGATCGACAGGACTACGTCCTGCGAGGGCTCGACGACCGACTGGGCGACCGCTGCCGGAGCGACGGCGACGCTTGCCAGCGAACCGATGGCGGCACTCGCCAGCAGCAGGGTAGCGGTAAAACGGGTTTTCATTTTCTTGCCCCTCGAAATGTCTTTTTCGCGTGCTTGTCTCTTTATGTTTGCGATGCGCATGCTCAGCGTCCTACCGGCTCTGCGCTGGTCGTCTTGCCGCGAGTGACGCGGACGACCGGACCCGTCGGTGCTGCCGGACGTTCTACGGTGCTTGGCGCGCTTTCTTCGGCCGGACGACGACGCGGACGGTTTGACTGAAAGCGCGAGACGTCGGCTCCCGTCGAATAGGTCGTACGACCATCATCGATCCGGTTGGCGGCCTCGCGCAGCAGACGTTCTTCCTCGTCAGGCGTCGCATTGTCGGGAATGACAACCTTGCCGGTCGCAATCGCCTGTTCGAGTTCGGCATTGCTGTCGGCGATCGCGCGCAGCGACAGGCTCAGCGTGCCGAGCGTCTGGGCGACCGCAACCTTCTCCGCGATCTTCGGCGTGACTTCGATTGTCACGTTGCGGAAGGTCTTGACGACCGTCTTGCCCTCGACCGTTTGCTGCGTCGTCTTCTGGTCCGTCGCAAGAACGCGAAGGTTACGCATGATGGTTTCCGATGCCTTCACGCTGAAGCCATCGTCATTTGTGACGGTCTGCGTCAGCATGAGGTCGATCCGGTCGCCGGGAAAGATGAAACCGGCAACGGCGGTCTTGGCCGAAACGGGGATCGTGACGGCGCGCATGCCGGGCGAAAGGGCTGCAGCGAGGAACCCGCGATCGCCGGGCGATACGAGCGAACCCTGCGTGACCGGCTCGCCGGCGGTGACCGGATAGCGAACGACCGTGCCGATAAGCGAGTTGAGGTCGCTTTCGCCGTCGATGAAATAAGCTTCTTGCACCATCTCTTCCGGCCATTCCTGGAACTTCATGGCATCGGCGGTGATGATCGTGCCGGTCGGAAGGGCGCGCTGGGCAACGAGTACCCGGGGACCTTCGTGAACGACGGGCGCAGCCTGTACCTGCGGTGCACCAGCGTCACCGAACATGCTGCGGGCAAATACGGCGCTGCCGACCGCGACGATCGATGCACCAATCAGCAATACCAGTTTCTTCTTGTCCATGGCTCGTTAAGCCCCCTCGTGTCGGCCCGGATTCCAGTTGCGGGCAATTATGGTTTCCGGGACTACATCCCGATTGGTTAAGATCAGGTTTCGCTCAAACCGCCGCCGTTGCAGCGACGTCGGTGAGCATCGTGTTGGCGACCATCCACAGTCCGCCCACGGTAATCGCGACGCCGTAAGGCACCTGGATGCGGTCGCTGCGCTTGCGCTTGAAATGAAGGATGGCGAAGATGATGCTCAGCACGCCGCCAGCGAGCGCCATCACCATGAGCATTTGCAGAAACGGAACGGGCGTCGTCCACAGGGCGATCGCGGTCAGCAGCTTGATGTCGCCGCCGCCGATCAGACCGAAGCTCCAGATGGCATAGAGGATCGCGAAGACGACGAGAGCAAAGCCGATCTGCATGGCGACGCCCGGCCATAGCGAGACGCCCGAAGCCCACCAGAAAGCCGGTGCGACTACAGCCACGGCAAGAACGAGGCGGTTCTCGATCTTGCGCGATCTGATGTCCGTGATTGCCGCGACAAGCAGCGCGATTGCCAAGAAAGCGATCAGTGCGTAGTGAATTGTTCCGTCCGGCATCATTGCCCCCAAGCAGCCCAGAAATGGTCGTGAAAGGCACTGTTAAGGGACAGGACTTACCAAACAGTAACCATCAGCGAGAGCAGTGAGCGGCGAGTTGCAGACAGTGGACGAAGGCATCGATCGTCGCAGCATTCCCGCTTCTGCCAGCGAAACCATTTGGCGAGCCCCGGACAACCACGAAATCCGCCGGATCGACTGGCCTTGCGAAGCGTCGAAAGCGCGCGGCTCCATCCTGTTCATGCCGGGGCGCGGAGACCATTACGAAAAATACCTTGAAACGCTTGCCGAATGGCATGACGACGGCTGGCGTGTCACTTCTGCCGACTGGCGCGGACAGGGCGGCTCGGGCAGGCTCGGCAAAGATCCGCATACCGGCCACATCGAGGATTATGCGATCTGGATCGCCGATCTCGCCGCTTTCTGGGACGAGTGGAAAGCAGATACGCCGGGGCCGCACGTCCTGATCGGGCATTCGATGGGCGGCCATCTCGTCTTGCGCGCGGTGGCGGAGAAAGCGGTCGATCCCGATGCGCTCGTGCTGTCCGCACCCATGCTCGGCTTTACTGGCAGCCGTTTGCCGATTTCTCTCATGCATTTTGTCGCGCGAATGGTGCGCGGGCTGGGCGATCCGATGCGGCGGGCCTGGAAGTGGAGCGAGAAACCGGGTTCGACGCCCGGAACCCGACGCGCGCTGCTGACCCATCACGATGCGCGCTACGAGGACGAATTATGGTGGCGCGAGAAGCGGCCCGAAGTCGTCATGGGACCGGCAAGCTGGCACTGGGTCGAGCGGGCCTATGCTTCCATGCGGTCTCTCTTCGCGCCCGGTATCCTCGAAAGCGTGGCGACGCCCACGCTGTTCGTCGCCACGAGCAACGACAAGCTCGTCGCGATGAGGGCAATCGAGGAGGCAGTGGCGCGCATGCCACATCCCGAGTTGCTCAAGTTCGGCGACGAAGCCCATCACGAGATCCTTCGTGAAGTCGACCCGGTCAGGGATCGCGCCATGGATGCGATCCGCCGATTTCTCGACCGTCATGCGAGCGCCTGAAAGGGCGAGCAGCCGTGATGCCTGAGACTTACGATTTCGCCGTGATCGGAGCGGGCATCGCCGGTTCGAGCATTGCCGCCGAACTGGCCGAACACGCGAATGTCGTCATCCTCGAAGCAGAAGCGCAACCGGGCTATCATGCGACCGGACGAAGCGCCGCATTCTGGGAAGAATGTTACGGTGGCCCGCTTATCGCGCCGCTGACGCTCGCTTCCGGGCCGTTCTTGCGGGAAGGGGGCTTTCTGTCGCCGCGCGGCGCGCTTTATATCGGGCAGGGAAAGGATAGTCCCGCGCTCAATGCGTTCGAGGATCGCTTCGCCCATACTGCCGCCACCTTCTCGCGTGTCGGGCAAGACTATCTGGCGCAATCCATTCCCGGCCTGAAACAGCCGTGGGTCGATGGGATCAGCCAGCCCGACTGCTGCGACATCGACGTGGCCGCGCTCCACGCCTTCTATCTCAAGCGGAGCCGGGAGCGGGGGGCGAGCCTGCGAACCGGCTTCCGGGTCTGTCGCACCGAAAGAAAGCACGGCGACTGGCGCATCGAAAGCGAGGGCGGGGAAACGGTCGAAGCAGCGTACATCGTCAATGCGGCGGGCGCATGGGCCGGCGAAATGGCACAGCTCGCCGGAGCACAGCCGATCGCGGTTAGCCCGTTGCGCCGCACGGTGGCCCAGCTTCGCGTCGATCCGGTTCCGCCGGCAGATATGCCCCTTGTGCTGGACATCGCAGGCAGCTTCTATTTCAAGCCCGATGCGGGGCGGATATGGCTTAGCCCGCATGACGAAACCCCGACCGAAGCATGCGATGCAGCGCCTGAGGAAATCGACGTCGCACAGGCCATAGCCCGCCTCGAGACGGTCGTGGATTGGCGTATCGAAGCGGTCGAACGGCGCTGGGCCGGATTACGCAGCTTCGCCGCCGATCGCCTGCCCGTATTCGGACCGGATACGCAATGTGAGAACTTCTACTGGTTTGCCGGGCAGGGCGGATCGGGCATCCAAACATCGCCAGCCGCAGCAGCCGTGGCCGCCAGCATCATTCTCGAAAGCGAAGCACCTGCTCCTTACGCGGCAATTGATCCATCACCCTATCTCGCCTCGCGATTCGGCTGAAGAATAGAGCCGGCGAGACGGAGCGAGCCTTAAGCGACCGATGCGGCGGCGTCGCTCGCCAGCCGGTCCACCCGCTCGTTTTCCGGGTGACCTGCATGGCCCTTGACCCAGTGCCAGTGCATCTGGTGCCGGTCAGAGGCGGCAATCAACTCATGCCACAGATCGGCATTGCGCACGGGCTTCTTGCTCGCATTGACCCAGCCACGCTTCTGCCAGCCCGAAATCCACTTCGTCATGCCGTCGAGGACGTATTTGCTGTCGGAATACAGATGCACTTCGCACGGCTCGATCAACGCTTCGAGCGCCTTGATCGCCGCGGTCATCTCCATTCGATTGTTCGTCGTGTTACGCTCGGCGCCCGACATCGCCTTTTCGTGCTTGCCCATCTTGAGGAGCGCGCCCCAGCCCCCCGGACCCGGATTTCCCTTGCAGGCTCCGTCCGTATAGATCTCGACTGTCTTCATGATCGCGCCCTGCCTCAAGCCGCTGGCGGGGTGAAGAGGGAATTGTCCGCCTTTTCATAAAAGTCGAGCCGCCGGGCGAATTGCATAGGATCCTTGCGCGTGACCATCGCCTCGGCACCTGTATCGAACCAGTCGAAGGCGCGCGAGGCGACGAATCGTAGGCAGGCTCCCTTGGCGAGCAGGGGGAGGGCGCGGCGTTCCTCGTCCGACAAGGCGCGGCGCGAATCATAACCTGCGACGAGCGCGCGGCCCAGCTCTTTGTTAAAGACGTTGCCGGACTCATCGAAGCACCAGGCAGCATGGATTACCGCGAGGTCGTAGGCCATCATGTCGTTGCAGGCGAAATAGAAATCGATGAGCCCGCTTACCCTGTCGCCGACCATCAGGACGTTGTCCGGGAAAAGGTCGGAATGAATGACCGAGCGCGGCAGATCGGTCGGCCATTCCTCCTTCACTTGCCGCGCCACGTCGAGCGTTCGCGGCAGGTCCGGGTTTATTTCCGCGAGGCGATCTTCACCGCACCGCGCAAGCGTTTCGACCCATTCGGAGGGACCGAGGCGGTTCTCTCGATGACCGGGGAAGGACTGCGCTGCAAGGTGAATGCCGGCAAGGGCTTCGCCAACCGCGAACAATTGCTCTTTCGTCGGTTTGTCGGGGGAGATGCCCGGCAGAAATTCGATGAGCGCGACCGCCTTTCCGTCGATCGCGCGGTGGGTCGCGCCGGTTCGGTCGTGGATCGTGCGCGGTACAGGCGATCCCGCAGCAGCGAGATGATCGAGAAGGTCGAGAAAATAGGGTAGCTCCGCGATGTCGATGCGGCGCTCGTACATGGTGAGGATGAATTGCCGCCGCGCCCGCTTTTCGCCGCCATCGGTTTCGATCAGCCAGTTGCTGTTGGAGACCCCTTCGGCAATCCCCTTGGCCGATACGAGCCTTCCGACATCGTAATGTGAGGTCAGTTCGGAAAGTGCCTCGGCACCGAGATTGGTATAGACAGCCATCGGGTCGTTGCCGGTAACTTCGCGGCGTCAGTCCATCAGCTGACGGGGAAGTTTGAACACCATGTTCTCGACCGCGCTCGAAAGAGTTTCCTCGCGGACATCGCGCCACTCGCCGAGCTTGTCGACCACCTCGCGAACGAGCTGTTCGGGAGCGGAGGCTCCTGCCGTAAGACCGATGGTTCCCACACCCTCGAGCCAAGCCGGGTCGATGTCCGCAGCGCGCAGGATCAGCTTCGCCGCGGTGCCGCACCGTTCCGCCACTTCTACGAGCCTCAGCGAATTGGAAGAGTTGGGCGATCCGATGACCAGTACGAGATCGCTTGCCGGAGCAATCTGCTTGACGGCGGCCTGACGGTTCGACGTCGCGTAGCAGATGTCGTCCGCCTTCGGTCCGACGATATCGGGGTAGCGTTCCTTCAATGCGGCGATGACGTCCTCCGTATCGTCAACCGAAAGGGTGGTTTGCGTCAAGAATGCAAGTTCGGCATCGCGCGGAAAGTCGAGCTTCGCGACGTCCGCCGCTTCCTCGACAAGGGTCATCTGTCCCGGTTCGACCTGCCCCATCGTGCCGACGACTTCCGGATGTCCGGCATGACCGATAAATATGATGTGGCGGTCGCGCTCGATCTGCCGTTCGGCCTGCCGATGAACCTTGCTGACGAGCGGACAGGTGGCATCGACATAAATGAGCTTGCGACGTTCGGCCTCTGCCGGAACCGTCTTGGGCACGCCATGCGCGCTGAAGACCACGGGCGCGTCGTCCGGCACGTCCTCGAGTTCCTCGACGAAAATGGCTCCTTTTGCCCGGAGGCCATCGACGACGAACTTGTTGTGCACGATCTCGTGGCGGACATAGACCGGCGCGCCGTATTTCTCGAGTGCGCGCTCCACGATTTCGATTGCGCGGTCGACGCCGGCGCAAAATCCGCGGGGTGCCGCGATGAGCAGGGTCAGGCCGGGCTTAGTCGCCTGTCGGTCGGTGGCTGGAAAGCGGGCATTCATGTCCTCGCCTCTAGCGTTTTGTGGACGCGCCCGCTAGGGGCTAGCGCCGACAGCAGGGCGGCAAGGCCCGAAAACGAGGAACACCGTTCGATGAATGCCCCGATCCGCGCCTTTATCAAGTCCCGCACGAGAGCCCTCGGTCTCGCCGCGGCCGGTGCGCTGGCACTGGCCGGATGCGCTTCGGAAGGCGATCTCGTCATCGATCAAGGTGTCGGCATTACCGCAATCCGGACGGTTTGTCCCGCCGTCGGCATCCCCGATCATACCGGCGACATCACCACGTTCCGGCAGAAAGGTTCACGCACCGCCGATAATCTCGACGTGACGGCTGCGCTGACCAATCTGCGTTCCACCTGCAACGAAAGCGGCGACCGGGTCTATGCAGAAGCGACGTTCGACGTCCTTGCCCAGCGCAACGACCCGCGTGGCGCCCGGCAGGTCACACTGCCTTATTTCGCCACCGTGCTGCGCGGTGGCACCTCGGTCGTCAGCAAGCAGGTCGGCCAGGTCACTTTGAACTTTGCCGATGGCGAAACACGCGCTCAGGCGTCGGGCAGGGCGGCGGCCTATGTCGACCGGGCTCAGGCGACACTGCCTGACGACGTGCGTGAGCGCATCACACGGCGCCGTGAGGCGGGCGATCCGGATGCCGCGCTCGATCCGCTGGCCGATCCCGAAGTGCGCCAGGCAGTCGCACGCGCGACGTTCGAATTGCTGGTCGGCTTTCAGCTGACGCAGGACCAGCTTGCCTACAACGTCACGCGGTAACGGCTTTCTCTCCCTCTCTTTCGCAGGTCATCGCGGACTTGCGATTTCGGGCATTTTGGCTAGGCGCGTCGGATGGACGACACGCATACACTAAACGCAGGTTTTTCCGAGCGGATCGACGCAATCCTCGATGCGCTCGAAATAGAAGGGCATCTGCCCAAGGACACCGCACGAGCCGGCGTGAGCGTTGAACCGCCGCGCGACGCGGCCCATGGCGATCTTGCCACCAATGCAGCGATGGTGCTCGCCAAACAGGCCAAAAGCAATCCGCGCGATCTTGCGGCGCTGATCGTGGAGAAGCTGGAGGGCGATGCCCTCGTGACTTCTGCCGAGATCGCCGGACCCGGCTTCATCAACATCAAGCTCGACAATGTCGTGTGGCTCGACGAATTGCGCAGCATCGCGAAGCTGGGCGATGCCTACGGGCGGTCGCATTCCGGTGCGGAGCGCAAAGTGAACATCGAATATGTTTCGGCCAATCCAACAGGGCCGATGCATATGGGTCATTGCCGCGGCGCGGTGGTGGGCGACGCACTTGCCGCACTGCTCGAATTCACCGGCCACGAGGTCGTGCGCGAATATTACGTCAACGATGCGGGTGGGCAGGTCGATGTTCTCGCCCGCTCGGCTCATCTGCGGTATCGCGAGGCGCTGGGCGAAGAGATCGGCGACATCCCCGAAGGGCTGTATCCCGGCGATTACCTGAAACCGGTCGGCGAATATCTCGCGAACGAGTTGGGCGACAGGTTCCAGAAAGCGCCGGAAAGCGAGTGGCTGCCGGTATTTCGGGCAGAAGCGGTCGAGCAGATGATGAACCTCATCCGGGAAGATTTGGCACGCCTCGGCATACATCACGACGAATTCGCTTCCGAAGCGGCGCTGCAGGCGGCCGGAAAGCCTGAAGAGGCGGAAGAGTGGCTGAGGGCGCGCGACCTCGTCTATGACGGCGTTCTCGAAGCGCCCAAGGGCAAGGCTCCGCCAGAGGACTGGGAACCGGTCGAATTGCCGCTGTTCCGCTCGACCCGCTTCGGCGACGATCAGGATCGCCCGATCAGAAAATCCGACGGTAGCTGGACCTATTTCGGCGCCGATCTCGCCTATCACATGCAGAAGGCAGAGGGCGCTAATGCCCTCATCGATATCTGGGGCGCCGACCATGCGGGCACCGTCAAGCGCATCAAGGCGGCGGTCGCAGCGCTCAGCGAAGGGCAGGGCAAGCCCATCCCGTTCGACGTCAAGCTGATCCAGATGGTCCAGCTCATGCGGAACGGCGAGCCGGTAAAGATGTCGAAGCGTTCAGGGAATTTCGTGACGCTCGCCGAAGTCGTGGAAGAGGTCGGCAAGGACGTCGTGCGCTTCACGATGCTGACCCGCAAGCCCGAAGCGCAGATGGAGTTCGACTTCGCCAAGGTCGTCGAGGCGAGCCGCGATAATCCCGTATTCTATGTCCAGTACGCTCACGCGCGCATTTCATCCACTCTGCGCAAGGGGGCAGAACAGGGCTTTGCGCCATCACCCGACAATCTCGATCTGCTGGGCGATGCCGACCACGCGCTCGTCGCCCTGGCGGCGCAGTTCCCGCGCATCGTCGAGGCAGCGGCGCAGGCGGGAGAGCCTCACCGGATCGCTTTCTATCTCTACGATCTCGCGGCAGCCTTTCACAGCTTCTGGAACGCGGGCAACGATGACCAGAGCCTGCGCATTTTACAGAGCGGCAACGGTGAGCTAACCGAAGCACGCCTGTTCATGGCCGCGCAACTGGCGCAGGTCATCCGCAACGGGCTCGGCATTTTGGGTGTCGAGGCGGTGGAGGAGATGTAGGATGGCGGGGTTGGGACCGAAAGGTCAGGCACGCGGGGCGGCTTTCTCGCAAGGAACGGCCGATGCGGCCTGGGAACACGATCATCAGCTCGGGTTCGACGACGAAGAGCGTCTTCCCTGGCTCGATTCAGACGACAACCATGACGACGCGAGTGCAATCGCAACCGGGCGGATCGTGAGTTTCGCTGCGTTCGGCCTCGTCGCAGTGCTCGCCATCGTCGGCGCTATCTGGTGGCTGACCGCGGGCAGCGGCACAGGCGATGCGGTTCCCGACGGCAGCATCGTCGAAGCCCCGGCCGAACCCTATAAGGTCCGCCCCGAAGATGCCGGCGGCAAGGAGTTCGAGGGAACGGGCGATACGAGTTTCGCGGTCGGCGAAGGGCAACAGCGCGAGGGTCGGCTGGCCGATGCGAGCAGAGCCATCACCGAGCCGGTCGCTCCCCCCGCTGCGGCGACTGCGCCAGCGTTGACGCGCGCCGAGACGCGGTCCGAACCCGCCGCCAGCGGCCCGTCCATCAACGCGGTGTCGAGCGATGCCGAGGAGATCGCTCAAGCCAATGACGGCGTGGGCGTTCAGGTGGGGGCATATTCGACCAAGGCAGCGGCCGAGACCGGCTGGCAAACCCTGCAGCGGCAGACGGAAGTCCTTAACGGTGTCCGTCACCGCGTGGTGCGTGGACGCGCGGATATCGGGATCGTTTATCGTTTGCAGGCGATCGCTGAAAACGGAGCGGCCGCCGACCGGCTTTGCGGCGCGCTGCGCGACAACGGACTGGACTGTCAGGTCAAGCGGTAGCAGCTTTGCTTAACCGGGATGGCGACGAGCTTCGCGGCGCGGCCATATCCACATCTGACAATCCTTACCGCGCTTGCCAAAATCCAGCTTTGCTGCGACTTTGACGGGCATGACCCCTGTGATTTTCGGAATTGCCGGAGAGCGGCTGTCCCCCTATGAAGCGGCCTTTTTCAAGGATGCCGACCCGGCGGGCTATATCCTGTTCGGACGCAACTGCATCGACCGCGAACAGATGCTGGCGCTGACCGATGAGCTGCGCGCGCTGCACGGTCGCGAGCGCCTTTATATCTGCATCGATCAGGAGGGCGGACGGGTTGCGCGGATGAAGCCGCCACAATGGCCAGCTTTTCCGGCTGGCGCGGTGTTCGACGCGCTCTATCAGGTTGCTCCGGCCAGCGCGATCGAGGCGGCACGCGCCAATGCCGAGGCATTGGGCCGGGAACTCGCCGCGGTCGGCATTACGGCGGACTGCCATCCACCCCTCGATGTAGGGCGCGAAGGCGCACATGACGTGATTGGCGACCGCGCCCTTGGCAGCAATGCGCGACAGGTGGCGGCCATCGGTCGCGCCATTCTCGACGGACTGGAGCGTGCGGGCGTTGCCGGATGCATCAAGCATATGCCCGGACACGGGCGCTCTTCGGTCGATACGCACAAGGAATTGCCGAGAGTCACCGCCAGCGCGGCAGAACTCGCCGAGGACATCGCGCCGTTCAAGGCCCTCAACACGGCGCCCGCCGGGATGACCGGCCATCTGATCTTCACCGCCTGGGACGAAGACCATCCGGCGACGCTTTCGTCGCGAGTCATTTCCGAAATCATCCGCGGCGAAATTGGCTTCGACGGCCTGCTGATGACCGACGATATCGATATGGAGGCGCTCAGCGGCACTATCCCCGAACGCGGGGCGGCGGCCATCGCGGCGGGATGCGACCTCGTGCTCAATTGCTGGGCGAAAATGGACGACATGAAGGGTCTGGCGGAAAGGCTGCCTGAGCCGTCGGAAAAGGGTAAAGAGCGGCTCGAAGCCGCGCTTGCACGGACGCGGCTGGCACCCGGCGAAGCGCAGGAGGGAGAGCGGACCCGCGAATTGCTGGCCCGGCGCGATGCCCTGATCGCGGCGGCGGGAGTAGCGGCTTGAGCGAAACCGACCTGATCCTAGGGCTCGTCGAGGCCGAGCGCGATCTTCCCAAACCCCAGCGCGAGGGGCTCTGGAGTTTTTCGCAAGAGGACGAGGCGAAGCCGGACACGGAAACGCTCTACCTCGAACTCGAGGGGTGGGAGGGGCCGCTCGACCTCCTCCTCGATCTCGCAAGGCGACAGAAGGTCGATTTGCGGGCCATTTCGATCCTGTCGCTCGTCGATCAATACCTCGAATATATCGAGGAGGCCGACGCGCTGAAGCTGGAGCTGGCCGCCGACTACCTCGTGATGGCCGCCTGGCTCGCTTATCTCAAATCCGCGCTTCTCCTGCCGAAGGACGAGCAGGAAGAGCCGAGTGCAGAGGAACTGGCGCTGAAACTGCAGCTTCGCCTGCAGCGGCTCGGCGCGATGCGCGAGGCAGCCGCGCGGCTGATGGCGCGCAACCGGATCGGACGCGATATTTTCCTGCGAGGCAATCCCGAAGGGTTGCGGACCGACCGCGCGATCCGCTGGCGCTGCGATGCATATTCGCTGTTCCAGGCCTATGGTCGCGTCAAGTCGAGGACTGCGCCTGCGGTCCACCTGGTGCGCGAGCGGCCGGTGATGACGCTGGAAAGCGCGCTCGACCGGGTCTCTGCCATGCTGGGGGTGACGCTCGACTGGATGCAACTGGAGGACTTCCTGCCGCCACATGCCGAGCCGCGCCTCAGGAAGTCGGCGCTTGCCTCCAGCTTCGTCGCTGCCTTGGAACTCGCCCGGCGGGGACGGGCGGAATTGCAGCAAGCGGCGACGTTCGGCCCGCTCCTGCTGAGGCGCCGCCCGGAGTGAGCGAGCCGCCCGACGATCTGCTGCGCGCGGTCGAGGCAACCGTCTTCGCCGCGGAGGACCCGCTATCGGCGGAACAGATCGCCGCCCATTTGGGCGATGCCGACCGGCAGGGAATTCGCGAGGCTCTGGCACAATTGCAGGAAGACTATGCAGGGCGGGGCATCGCGCTGGTCGAGCGCGGGCGCCGGTGGCATTTCGAGACCGCGGGCGATCTAGCACATCTTTTGCGAACGACGCGCGAGCAGTCGCGCCGCTTGAGCCGTGCAGCAACAGAAGTGCTCGCCATCGTCGCCTATCACGAGCCGGTCAGCCGGGCCGAAATCGAATCGATCCGCGGTGTCCAGACGGCAAAAGGAACGCTGGACGTGCTGCTCGAAGCGGGCTGGATCAAGGTCGCTGGCCGCCGCGAGGTTCCAGGCCGCCCGGTCATCTATGCGACGACGCCTGAATTTCTCGATCATTTCGGCCTTTCCTCGCGCCGCGACCTTCCCGGTATCGAGGAATTGCGTGCGACCGGCATGCTCGATCCGGTGGACGAGGCGTTCGAGGCGCTGACCAGCTCCGGCGGGGAACCGGGGGAAGCTGGGGAAAGCGACGACGAGGCGGCCGGATGATGCGCAACCACTGGCACTGCGACCGGGAAACGCCTATATCGGACGGCGCAGACCATGCACAAACAAGGTAGTTTCAGATTATGTCCCTAGGCCCCTGGCAGCTCATCATCATCGCCATCGTCATCCTCGTCCTGTTCGGGCGGGGCAAGATTTCCGAAATGATGGGCGATTTCGGCAAAGGCATCAAAAGCTTCAAGCAGGGCATGAACGAGGAAGACGCGCCCTCTGCCAAGCCGGGCGAACCGGCGAAGCGGATCGAGGGGCCGGGCGTTCACGAGGCGAAGCCTGCCGACCAGACAGTAAAGGACGGCGAAACGTCCGATCTGCGCAAATAGGCTGAACGAGGAAGGCGGTCCGGCCGCCGCAAAATATGTTCGATATCGGCGCCACCGAATTGCTCCTCATCGTGGTCGTGGCGATCCTCGCCATCGGGCCCAAGGACATGCCTGCTGCCTTGCGCGCGGCAGGCCGCTGGATCGGGAAGGCGCGCCGCATGTCGAACCATTTTCGTAGCGGCATCGATGCGATGATACGCGAGGCTGAGATCGAGGACATGGAGCGCAAATGGGCTGAGCAGAACAAGCGTATCATGGCCGAACATCCCGACGTCTCTAAGGAAGTCGAACCGCCCAAGTCTGCGGATCCCGCGCAGTCCGACCCTGCCGATAGTGCCGCTGCGGAAGCGCGTGCCCGCGTCCGACCGCCGACCGACGCGTCAGGCGAGCCGGCATCGGACAGCGAAACATCGCAGCACCGTAAGACGACGCCTCGCGATCAGCAGGTCGATCGGAGCGATGGCTGAGCGATGGCGCTGAAGATCAAGGATATCGACGAGACGCAGGCGCCGCTGCTCGATCACCTGATCGAGTTGCGCGGACGGCTCGTGCGCTGCGTGCTGGCCCTGATCATCGCATCGGGCATCTGTCTTTATTTCGCCGACGACATTCTGGGCTTTCTCGTCAGGCCGCTCGACGCAGCGTTCGAGGACGGCAACAGTCGCCTCATCTACACAAAGCTTTACGAAGTCTTTTTTGTCGAGCTGAAGGTCGCGCTGTTCGCCGGTTTCTGCATCAGCTTCCCGATCATCGCGAACCAGCTCTGGGCGTTTATCGCGCCGGGCCTCTACGCCAAGGAAAAGAAAGCGTTCCTGCCCTTCCTTCTCGCAACGCCGATCCTGTTCCTTGCCGGGGCATCGCTAGCCTATTTCGTCGTCATGCCGACCGCTTTCCGGTGGTTCCTGGGATTTCAGGGGGAGACCGGCGGCGTCGATATCGAGGCCTTGCCCGCCGCGGGCGAGTACCTGTCGCTCGTCATGCAATTCATCCTCGCCTTCGGGATCAGTTTTCTGCTGCCGGTCCTCTTGCTGCTGCTGAACCGGGCAGGGCTCGTGAGCCGCGACCAGCTGATCGGGGCACGCCGCTATGTCATCGTCGCGGTCGTAGCCGTCGCTGCCATAGTCACGCCGCCCGATCCGGGCTCCCAATTGATCCTGGCGATACCGCTCTATCTGCTGTTCGAAGGATCGCTTCTCATCATGCGATTTACCGAAAGCAAAAGCGCGAGTTCGGAAGTGGTCGACCCCACTGCTGAGTGATTTCGCAAGGAAGCGGACACAAAAAAGGGCTCCGAAACGGAGCCCTTTTTAATTGCGATCCTTGAACGATCAGCCTGCGCTTACCGGCTCATCGTCGTCGTCGTCGGTTACGAGAATGACTGCGCCAACGAATGCAGCGATCGCAACAGCAGACCAGAGAAGGGTCGAACCTTCAGCCAGTTCGGACTGACCTTCGACGGGAGCGGCGCTGCGCTCGAACTGTGCGACTGCCGGTGCGGCGGCCAGCGAAACGGCTGCGAGCGACGCAGCGATGGTACGAAACTTCATTGGAAACTCCCTCGTATAATCCAGAACCGTTAGCGGTGTCGTGCCAATACTAGAATCTGGAAACCGCAATTCAAGAACAAACGGTCTCGCATCGAGCATTAGGAAGATAACGTTAATAGAGAGTTACCAAAAAGGCACAGGAGGCACCTGCACGCCGGTATCCGAGGCTGGAACGAAAACGGGGCCCGCGAGGGGCCCCGTCCGAAAAACGAATTTCTGGTCCGATTAGCCGACGCTTACCGGAAGATCGTCATCGTCGCCGTCGGCGAGGATGATGATGCCGCCGATAACAGCAGCAGCAGCGAGAATGCCGATTACGACGCTCGAGCCACCAGCCAGTTCGGATTCGTCTTCGACCGGAGCCGTGCTCCGCTCGAACTGTGCAACTGCCGGAGCAGCCGCAAGAGATACTGCAGCAGTCGCTGCAGCGAGTGTACGGAATTTCATTTGATACTCCCTAACCACATGTGAGTTTCGGAATTCTCCGAAATTCAAGCGAGGGGCTAAGTCATTCGCGCGTCTTTTGCAAGATCGTTGCGCCGGTTCGAACGAACCACTCAACCCATTTGTTTCATCGTTCCGTCCTGCCGGATGGCCGGATTTCACGACGAAAACCCCCTTTGAAACTATCCGGCGCTGACCGGCTCTTCCTGATCGTCTTCCGACAGCAAGAGCACGGCAGCAGCAACCGCCGCGATTCCCGCGACGAAGAACAGATCGTTATTCCCGCCCAGTTCGCTTTCTCCCGAAACAGGCGCATTTGCGCGATCCAGCCCGGCCATGGCCTGCTGCGCCGCAAGCGGAGTTGCAATGATGGCGAGTGCCAGCGCGGCCGCAATCGTCTTTCTCATCTTCGCTTCCTCAATTCATTTTTCGTCGACGAACTCAGGCGTTGGCGTCGTGCAACGCGAAGATAGTCGATTTTGTTCTGCGACAAGTATTTCAAAGAACCGCTGCTTCTTCAAGCAAGACCCCATTATTCCGGCGATTGTTGCCAATATATCGCAATGCTCGACCCCTTATTGCGAATCGCGCCGGTAGACGAGTTTGCCGCCGACCCACGTTTCGGCAACTTCCGCATCACGCAGATTGCGTTCGTTCGCCATCAGCGGATCGACATCGAGGAGGACGAAATCCGCTCGTTCGCCCGGAAGCAATCGTCCAAAGCGCCCCTCGGCGAAGCCGGCATATGCGCCATTCATCGTGTATCCGGCAAAAGCGCGCTCGCGCTCGATGGTCTCGTCCGGGCGCCAACCTCCGAAAGGTTCGCCGGCATCGTCCACACGCGAAATGGCGACGGCCATGCCGGTGAGCGGGTCGGGGCGCTCGACGGGAGCATCCGATCCCAGCGCCAGCGTCGCGCCGTTTTCCGCGATCGTCCGCCAGGCATAGGCACCGTCGAGGCGCTGCGGTCCAAGCCGGGCTTCCGCCATTACGCGGTCGGAGGTCTGGTGGACGGGTTGCATCGATGCGATGAGGCCGAGTTCGCCGAATTGGGAGAGTTCGCTGGGATCGACGACCTGTGCGTGCTCGACGCGCCAGCGCCTGTCGCCGGTATAGGTTTCCTGCAATTCGCGCACGGCGGACAGAACTTCGGCGTTTGCGGCGTCGCCGATGGCATGGATGGCGAGCTGGAAGTTCCCGATCGCGGCGCGGCTCATGCGATTGCGTAGCTGCGCCGGATCGAGCAACGGCAGGCCCGTATTGTCCGCATCGTCGGCATAGGGCTCCTTCAGCCATGCCCCCCGCGAGCCGAGTGCTCCGTCTAGATACAGCTTCACCCCGTTCAGCCGCAGTCGGTCGTCGTAAAGCCATGGGGTCGGGTTGCTGCCCGCGATGATGTCCATCGCCTCGACCCCGCCGGCATAGGCCATGATCCGCAAGGTAAGCGTGCCGGCATCTCCGGCCCGACGGTAAGCCTGCCAGTCCTCGATGGAGGTGCCCATATCGGCTGCTGCCGTCACGCCTTGCGCATGCAGAAGCTTCTGCGCTTCGCTCAGGGCAAGATCGCGTTCGGCAGGGCGGGGCGCCGGGATGTGCCGAGTGACCAGCGTTTCGGCGGCATCGACGAAGACGCCCGAAGGCTGGCCGTTTGCGAGCCGTTCGATCCTGCCGCCGTCGGGATCGGCAGTCTTGGCTGTAATGGCGGCGCGTTCGAGCGCGCGGCTGTTGGCCCATCCGGCATGACCGTCGACCCGCGTGAGATAGACCGGGCGGTCGGGGACGACCGCGTCGAGCTCCGCCGCTGTGGGGAAGCGACCGAGGCCCCACTGCTCCTGGTTCCAGCCGCCACCCAGGATCCACGGACGTGACGGGTTCTCTTCCGCGAACCGGGCGATCGCCGCCAGTGCTTCGTCGAGCGATGCGGTTTGCGACAGGTCGAGGGTCAGGGCGCCGAAGCCGATGCCCATGACGTGCAGATGCGAATCGATGAAACCTGGGGCCATCGTTCGCCCTTCGCCGTCGAGCCGATAGTCGACATCGCGGGGGAGGTCGTCGCCTCGCTCGAAGATCTCGGCAACCTTGCCATCGTCATCGACACGCAGCGCGACGAACCGGATTACTTCGCCCTCTTCGCCGAGAGTGATACCGTCGACGTTATCGACCAGCATATCGGCGGGGGCGGGAGCCGCCGAAAACGCCGCGGTCAGCATCGCCAACCCCGCGGCGGGTGCGCTTAAGTACCTTCTAGACATCATTGTGACCCTCGTTTTCAGTCTGGTTTTGCGTTCGGGCGTGGCCCCTTGGCGGTGACCCGTGAAGGCGAATTATCGCAAGCGCAAATGCTAATCGCATTGCACTCGAACGGCGGCTTGCCTACCCCCGAAAACATGAAAACGCAGCAGATGACCGCGCATTCCAAGGTTCCGGGCAGGGACGCACTGACGATCGCCGATATTGAGGCGGCGGCAAAGCGGATCGGCGATGCCGTCGTGAAGACGCCGATGATGCACTCGAAGACCCTCTCCGACATCACCGGCGCGCAGATCTGGCTGAAGTTCGAAAATCAGCAATTTACAGCGGCTTACAAGGAGCGGGGTGCGCTCAACGCGCTGTTGCTGCTGCCCGAAGAACAGCGGCAGCGCGGGGTAATCGCGGCCTCGGCCGGCAACCATTCGCAGGGTCTCAGCTATCATGGAACGCGGCTGGGCACACCGGTGACGATCGTCATGCCGCGCACCACTCCGACGGTGAAGGTGATGCAAACAGAGCGGGTGGGCGGTACGGTCGTGCTGCACGGAGAGACGTTCGACGATGCCTCCGAACATGCCCGCCGCCTGGAACAGGAACTTGGTCTTACCTTCATCCACCCGTTCGATGACCCTGACGTTGCTGCGGGGCAGGGAACTGTCGCGCTCGAGATGATGGAGATCGTACCGGATCTCGACTGCCTCGTCGTGCCGATCGGCGGCGGCGGACTGATGAGCGGCATGGCGACTGCCGCCCGCGCGCTGTCCGACGACATCAGGCTCGTAGGGGTGCAGGCCGCCCTCTATCCCTCCATGTATGGAGCGATGAAGGACGAAACGGTGGTCTGCGGAGGAGACACGCTGGCGGAAGGGATCGCCGTCAAGGCACCCGGGCGGTTCACCAGCAAGATCATCCGCGAATTGGTCGACGAGATTGTCTTGGTCGATGAGGGGGCGCTCGAAAGCGCGGTTTCGCTGCTTCTTCAGATCGAGAAGACCGTCGTCGAAGGCGCTGGCGCAGCAGGTCTCGCAGCGGTGATGTCGAACCCTGAGAAATTCGCAGGCTCGAAGGTCGGCCTCGTCCTGTGCGGCGGAAACATCGATACGCGCTTGCTCGCGAACGTCCTCCTGCGCGACCTTGCCCGTCAAGGACGCCTTGCGCGGTTGCAGATCACGCTACAGGATCGCCCGGGCGCACTTTACAAGGTGATGCGCGAATTCGACGAGCACAACGTCAACATCATCGAAATCTACCATCAGCGAATATTCACGACGCTGCCTGCGAAGGGACTGATTACGGACATCGAATGCGAAGCGCGTGACCGCCAGCAAATCGATCGCCTGATCGAATCGCTGAGAGCGAAGGACTATGTCGTGACCCCCGTGGAACTCGGATAATCTGCTGGAAAATCAAGATTGATGGTTAACTGCTTTTGCATCGGGAACGAAACGGTTTAGACAGGTCTTAAGAAATCGTTACCGACTCAATTCGATGCAAAGGTTCGCAAGAAGACGTGACTGCCCCGATCCGTTTCCCCCGATTTTTCGTGACCAGCCCGGCCCCTTGTCCGTACCTTCCCGGCAAGACGGAGCGGAAGGTCTTCACGGAGCTTAAGGGAAGCGACACCGACGAGTTGAACGAGGCTCTTGGCCGGATCGGTTTTCGGCGCAGCCAGACGGTCGCCTACCGCCCGAGTTGTATCGACTGCAACGCTTGTGTTTCCGTTCGTATCCTCGCCGAGGAGTTCGCTGGCTCGAAGAGTCAGAAGCGCCTTTTAAAAGCCAATGCCGACCTCGAGGCGCATGAATGTCGTCCCTGGGCGACGGCGGAGCAGTTCGATCTGCTTCAGCGCTATCTCGCCGTACGTCATCCGGGCGGCGGCATGGCTTCGATGGAAGACAGCGACTATGCCGACATGGTCGAGCATACGCCCGTTTCCAGCAACGTCATAGAATACCGCGAACCGGCCACGACACCCGGCGGCAAGGGGCGGCTGGTTGCGGCCTGCCTGACGGACTATCAGGGCGACGGCCTTTCGATGATTTACAGTTTCTACGATCCAGCGCATAAGGACCGCTCGGGTCTTGGCAATTATATTATTCTCGATCATATCCGCCGGGCGAAGCAGATGGGCCTCCCGTATGTTTACCTGGGTTACTGGGTCAACGGGTCGGACCGGATGCAGTACAAGATCCGTTTTCGTCCGATGGAAAGGCTCACCCGTGACGGATGGGAACGGATTTCCGACGACGAACAGGATCGGCTTATCGCGCTTGCCGTGCGTCGCGCGGAGCGGAGCGAACGTGAACCACGTCCTGCAAAGGACGGGAAGCGGGTCGTCAGCGAGAACGAAGACTGAGAGCAGGCGTTCGTCGCGCTGCCTGCGCAGCGTCTGTTTCTCGCTTACAGCCACTCTCGTTTTTCAATCGGCGGCTTCGGCACAAGACCGCGATGTTCCCGAGCGTCTAGAAGAGTTGATTCCCGACGAAGCCGTCGAAAACCCCGAAGCATGGGCGACGCAAGGGGCGCCGGCTTCCCCTCTCGATGCCGAGGATGTGCTGGAGGCCGATACCGAAGGCGACGTCCAAGAGGTCGCGGAAGAAGCGGCCGCAGCCATCGATCCGGGCGCGCCCCTTCCCGAAACGCCGCTTGCCAATCTTCCGGGTCTCGGCCTTGCGTGGCCCGACGAATTCGAACTGGCCGAGATCGAGTTAGTCGAACCCGATGGTTCGGTCGATCTCGCCGACCTCGATGAAGCGCCCATAGCGCCTGTCGGAGACAAAGACATTTTTCGCGTCGGCGATGAACTGGCACTCACCTTTCCCGACGATGACGACGCCTTTCCCGAACGCACCGAATTTCTCGAGCGCTTCGAAAGCCTCTCGACGATCGAGGAGCTGGACAGGGACGGCGATAACCTTTCGCTCCTTGCGGCAAGAGCTCGCGAGGACGAGGAGTTGCTGACGCGGCTCTTGCAGATCTACGGTTATTACGATGCGCAGATTATTCGCAATGTCGGCGAGGGGCCGGGCGATCCGGACGACGCGGCGGCAGTCCGGTTCGACGTCGTCCCAGGCCAGCGATATCGCTTCGGCGCGGTCGATCTGGGCGCACTGAACGAGGATGCGGAAGCCGAAGCATTCCGGCAGCAGTTCGACATATCGAGCGGCGACTTTCTTTCCAGCGACAGGATCGTCGCGGAACGTGAAGAACTCGACATCGCATTGGGCGAAACCGGCTATCCTTTCGCGCGCATCAGCCAGCCCAGCCTGCTGATCGATCACGATCGACGCGAGGGAGACCTCGACATGCCGGTGGCCCCCGGCGGCCGATATGCGTTCGGTAATATTACCTCGAACAGACCCGAGTTCCTGTCGGGCGAACATCTTGAGACCATTGCGCGCTTCGAGGAAGGCGATCTCTACCAGCGCAGCCTCGAACTCGATCTGCGCCGCGCAATTACTGCGACGGGTATCGTCTCTTCGGTAGATGTGTCGGTCCGCGAAGTCGCCCCGCCGGTCGGCGATACGCCGGGCCGGGTAGCGCTCGACGTCGAACTGACCGAAGCACCGCTCAGGACCATCGCCGGAGCGATCGGTTACGGATCGGAAGAAGGCTTGCGGGTTCAGGCAAGCTGGGAGCATCGCAATCTGTTCCCGCCCGAGGGGGCGTTTCGCGTGCGCGGCATCATTGGCACGCAAGAGCAACTTGCAGGCATCACCCTGCGCAAGAGCAATTTCGGGGGCCGGGACCGTGTGCTAAACCTCGATGCTTTCGCCAGTACGATCGACAGCCCGGCTTTCGATGCCAATACGGCCTCGTTCATTGCGACCTACGAACAGACATCGACCCTGATTTACCAGAAGCCGCTAAGCTGGAGTTTCGGTATCGAACTTGTCGCGACCGACGAACGGCCGGCTCCGATCGATGGCGTGACGAATCCCAGAGAGACCTTCTTCGTCGCGGCTTTGCCCGCTTCCGCCCTGATCGATACGACCGACAGCCTCCTCGATCCGACGCGAGGTTTTCGGCTTGGCGGGCGCCTGTCCCCGGAAATCAGCCGCAACGAGAACTTGAACCAGCAAAGTTTCTTTCTGCGTGGACAGGTCGATGCCAGCACGTACCGAAGCGTCATGCAGAACGTCGTCCTCGCCGCGCGAACCCGCTTTGCGAGCATCCCCGGCGGCCCGACCGACAATCTTGCGCCGTCACGCCGCCTCTATGCAGGCGGGGGCGGATCTGTCCGCGGCTACGGCTATCGCCAGATCGGACCGAGCGATGCTTTGGGCGAAACCAACGGGGGCCGTTCGCTCGTCGAGGTTTCCGCTGAAGCACGCATCCGCACGGGCTTGTTCGACGGGGCGGTCTCCATCGTTCCGTTCCTCGATGCAGGGTCCGTCGGCGTGGAGACGTTGCCGGATTTCGAAACGATACGCTTCGGGGCGGGGATCGGTCTACGGTATCATACGAGTTTCGGGCCGATCCGCGTCGATGTCGGCGCTCCGCTCAATCCAGGGCCGGACGACAGCCCGGTTGCCGTTTACGTTTCGCTCGGTCAGGCTTTCTGATGGCCGAACCGGTCCTGGAAAATGACGAGTTTGAACAGGAAAACGAGTTCGGCTTTCGTTCGAACCGGGTAAAACGCGTCGCCAAATGGCTGGGATTAATCCTGCTTGCCGTCGCCTTGCTGCTCGCAGCATTCGCCGTATTTCTGAACACCTCAGCAGGGCAGCGCTTCATAGCGGACAGGATCGGGGGCGTGGAAACGCAATCGGGCCTCAGCATTGCGATCGGACGCGTGGAAGGAAGCCTGTTCCGCGATGCAACTCTATACGACGTCGAACTGTCCGACCCGCAGGGCGTATTCCTGACCATCCCCGAAGCGCGGCTCGACTGGCGACCGTTCGCTTACTTTCGAAACCTCGTCGACATACGCAGCATTTCCGCGCGCCGTGCGACGCTGTTGCGCTTGCCCGAACTGAGGGAGAGCGATGACGACAGTCCAATCATTCCCGATATCGATATTAGCATCGACAGCTTCGACATCCAGCGCCTTACACTTGCCCCCGGTGTTGCCGGAAATGTAGGCCGGCAGGTGGACTTGCGAGGGCGGGCGAACCTCGATGGCGAACAGGTTGAGCTTCGCGCTGCCGGTCGGCTCGGAGAGCAAGATCGGTTGGCGGTCGTGTTGATGGCCCGACCGGAGGACGACCTCTTCGACCTTTCGCTCGATTACCGTGCGCCCCAAAACGGCGTGCTGGCGGGACTTCTCGGAGCCGAGGCGTCCTACCGGGCTGTCATTGCTGGAGAAGGACGGTGGTCTCGATGGAATGGCGGCATCGCGATCGATCGTGCCGGGCAAAGGATCGGTGCTTTCCGCCTGACCAACAGGGCAGGGCGGCTGGGACTGGTGGGACAGACCGATCTGTCCGACGTTACGACGGGTTTGTTGCAGGACCTGCTCGGTGCAACAGCGTCGCTGCGCGCTTATGCGACCGTAGAAGAGCGCCTCGTCGACGCACGTCTGGCGTTTCGAACTGCGGCGTTGAGAGGCAAGGCCGCTGGTGAGATTGATCTGGCGGAAAACGCATTTCGCGATTTCGACGTGATGGTTCAGCCCGTCAGAACGGACCTCTTCGGTCCCGAGATACGGCTCGAGAATGCGCGTCTCGCGGCTACGTTGGATGGACCGTTCGACCAGACGGACATCGAACACCTTTTCGCAGCCGAACGGATCGTCCTTGGTTCGACAAGCCTTCGTGACGTATCACATTCCGGAAGGTTGAATAGGCAGGGAAGGCGCTGGACGCTGCCGGTTAACCTCGCCGTTGTCCGCGTGACAACAGGCAATGCATTGTTTGACCCGCAACTAAGCAACGGGCGCGTAGCCGGAAACCTCGTCCTCGACGGTAACCGCTTGATCAGCGACGGTCTGGCGGTTCGTTTCCCCGAATTGCGAGCGGACCTGGCCTTGCGCGGAGATGTGAGAACAGGCGACTACCGGTTCACCGGCCCTGTGGACGTGGCTAATCTGCAGCTCGAGGACGTCGGCCGTCTGAGCGGAACGGCTCAGATCGCGCTCAACCTCGGCAACGACAACCCGTGGACGTTGCGATCGCAGATTTCCGGCTTGGTCGATCCGGTAACCAACGGGACGATCGCCAATCTGGCCGGCCCGCGCATAGCGGTACAAGGCGGACTGACGATCGGCGGAAATGCGCCTTTGGTTTTCCGTGATCTGCGCCTCGACGCGGCGAATGTCGACATGCTGCTTGATGGTCGGATAGAGGATGGAACCACCCGGGTTGCGGGCCGAGGGCGGCACGTCAGGTTCGGCGCTTTCGATGTCGAAGCCGGGATTGGCGAGAGCGGGCCGAGCGCGGTCCTGCTGTTTGAAAGTCCGTTTCCAGCCGCCGGACTACGCGATGTTCGGCTTGCCATTGCCCCAGATAACGATGGCTTGTCGATCGCAACGCAGGGGCAATCGTCGCTTGGTGAGTTTGCAGGCAATCTCAATCTTTTCGCGCCCGAGGATGGACCGACGCGGATAGCGATAGAAGACATGCGGGTCTGGCAAACGGACGTTGCTGGCGTGCTTTCCCTGACGCAAACCGGTCTCTCCGGAGACTTGTCGCTTTCGGGTGGCGGCCTCGATGGAACGGTTGATCTTGCACCTTCCCCCGCGGGCCAAAGGCTCGGGCTGTCGTTATCGGCGCGCGACGCTTCGTTTGCAGGAGAAGTTCCGATCTCCATCGCACAAGCCGAGGTGGAGGCATACGGCGTGCTTGGCGATCGCACCACACTTGAAGGGAACCTCCGGGCTGCGGGGCTGAGCTATGGAAATTTCTTCATCGGCCGTCTGGCCGCTACCGGCGAGCTGAACGACGGCGTCGGTAGCGTCACGGCATCCATCGCCGGACGACGCAGCAGCCGGTTTGCGCTGCAGTTGAACGCGGCCATCAGGCCTGAGCGGATCGATGTCGTGGCGCGCGGCGAGTATGGAAACCGTCGCATCTCCATGCCCCGCCGGGCGGTTCTTACAAAGCTTTCGAATGGCGCATGGAACCTTGCGCGATCCCAGATTAGCTACGGGCAGGGTGCAATCGTCGCCGAAGGAATCTTGGGCGATCCGGGCGAATTGAGATTGGATCTTGGTCTATCGCAATTGCCGCTCTCGTTGGCCGATGTCGTTTTCTCGGATATCGGTCTCGGCGGGACGATGTCGGGCCGGATAGACTATCGCGTCGGAGATAGCGGCCTACCGAATGCCGATATACGACTGAAGATAGACGACCTGACGCGTTCGGGACTCGTTCTCACCTCTGCGCCAATCGATCTCGCTCTCGTCGGAAGAGTGACCTCAACCAGCGCAGCGGCGAGAGCGGTCCTGAACGAAGGCAGCGAACGTCGCGGAAGGGTTCAGGTGCGAATAGACAGATTGCCGACCACGGGTTCGCTCGGAGAAAGACTGCGGCTCGGCAATTTGTTCGCCCAATTGCGGTATGCTGGACGGGCCGATGCCCTGTGGCGCCTCGCCGCGATCGATGCCTTCGATATGACCGGGCCCGTCGCGCTTGCCGCCGATTTTCGCGGAAGTATCGCTAACCCGCGCGTTCGCGGATCGATTAGCAGTGATAATCTTCGACTGCGAAGCGGCGTTTCCGGCACGGACATACGAGACGTGTCGGTGGATGGACGCTTTACCGGATCGCGATTGCAATTGACGCGCTTTGCGGGATCGACGGCGAATGGCGGAACGCTGACGGGCAGTGGTATCGTCGATCTGGCGGGGCTGGGTGAGCGGGTCGAGCGTAGGAGCCTGCGCGTTCGCGGGCCGCGGCTTGACCTTCGCGCGAATGCTCAGCGTGCCCGCCTCGTCAATGCGAACGGTTTAAGCGCGACAGTCAGCGGCCCCTTGCGCATCGTTTCCAACGGTTTTGGTGGCACGATCGCCGGACGTTTGCGGATCAACCGCGCCTCGTGGTCATTGGGGCGGGCCGCGGCCGAAGCGGACCTGCCAAGAATCGCAACGCGCGAGATCAACATTCCGCCCGATATTGCTCCGACGGTCGCCGGGGGGCGGCCCTGGCGTTATCTCATCGACGCGCGGGGGCCGAGCAGGATAGACGTCGACGGTCTCGGGCTGGACAGCGAATGGGGGGCCGATATCATCCTGCGCGGAACGACCGACAATCCGCGAATAGGTGGACAGGCGACGGTCGTTAGAGGTGCCTACAATTTTGCCGGAACGCGGTTCGAACTCACTCGCGGGCGCATCGCTTTCGACGAGGATACTGCGATCGATCCGAGGCTCGATATCATTGCGGAAACGCAGGAGAACGATCTTGACGTCACCGTGAACGTTCAGGGGAGCGCTCAGCAGCCCGAGGTGTCGTTCAGTTCGGTACCGGCGCTTCCCCAAGAGGAAATTCTCGCACGTCTGCTATTCGGCGGTTCGATTACCTCGCTCTCGGCGACCGATGCCTTGCAACTCGGATCGGCCGTTGCATCCCTGCAGGGAGGGGGCGGGGGGCTCGACCCCATAAACCAGTTGAGAACCGCCATTGGGCTCGACCGGCTTCGTTTCGTAGGGGCCGACCCCGTTCTGGATCGCGGAACGGGCGTCGCCTTCGGCAAGAACATCGGACGGCGAGTCTATGTCGAAATCATCACCGACGGCCGCGGTTACAGTGCGACCGAGGTAGAGTTCCGCGTGACAAGGTGGCTGTCGCTGCTCGCAACCGTCTCGACGATCGGACGCGAAAGCGCCGTCGCCGAGATCAGCCGCGATTATTGATCCGCGTCAGGGACGCGCTGGTACCGGTACGATGCGCTCATAGTCTTCGCCAGGGTAGTGAGCATTGCGCTTGAGCCGTTTGCCGGTCCCCAGATTGCCGTCCGAACAGTTGAGCTGTTTGTCTATGCAGCCGTCCTGCCATGCTGCCAGTGCTTCGTCGTTCCAGGCACCGAACCAGTCGGCATGAAAGCTATATCCCGGTTCGCGCCAAGCTTCGGGGACCATGTGATCGCTGGCGAACATCCAGTTCGATGGAACGTCGCCCGCCTCGATGTCGTAGACAACGGTCAAGGTGAACTTGGGAAGGACGTAGCGATGCGACTTCGAACATGACGCCTTGCCGCTGTTACGATCGCGTTTCATGCGTGCCATGTGACTGCGATTGTCAGACGCAGTCAGGTCTTTGCCGTTCCAGCAATCGGGCGATGTGATGTTCGCGATGAAGGTCGATCCTGCCGGACAATCTGCAAGAACTTCGCTCATCGTACCTTTGACCGACTTGCCCTTGCCACTGCACTTGAAGCTGGAGGCGTTGTACTGTCTCTCAGTGCGACGGTTGCTGTCCCAGCCGAAGATATAGCTGAGGCCGCGAGGTAATCCCGCCGCTTCGTTGCCGAATTGCTCGAACCATTCGTCGGATGCCGGACGGCGCTTGTAGTAAACCGATACTGCGCGAGGGCGAACGACGTTTCCGTCCCCGGTCAGAAGGGCCGGAATCCAGTAAGCGGAACGGTTGAGGTCGCTCGTGCAAGTGCTTTCCCCGCTTGCGCGGAGGCTCTCATAGGTGCTGTTCTCATCGGCTTCCAGATTGCCGAAAAACTGGTGAAGATGGCTCTTTCCCTTTTGTCCAGGATAAACAAGCGGATCGTTGTAGGATAACTGACCCGGACCGCAGAGGAATCGGAACGCACCCACGACGTCAGGGGCAGATGACTTCGGAATGGACGAACCGCCCATGAGTGCGTTTGCGTCCAATCCGTCATCTACCTTGGCTTTTTCGAGCGCTGAACCGCCGGAAGTTTGGCGCCGCTGCGCCGCGACTTCGCGCAGGCGCTGCGTCGTTTCACGCTGTTTCGTCAGCGCAAGGTTTATCGTCTCTGCGTAACATTCGATCTCGTCCGAAATCGCTGCTAGTTCATCAACCTGCCCGGCCTGTGGCTCGCACCCAATAGCGGGGGACGATGGCTGTTGCTGTTCCGCATTCGCCGGAACGTGATAGCCGATCGCGAGGCAGGTCAAAATCGAAGGTAAGCGATACTTCATTCGTCGAATTCCAGTCATGACATGGGAGAATACAGGAGAGAAACTGTGTCGGGAATTAATATTCCTCGCCGCGATACAAGGCGGCTTCTGCGGTCCGGCGCCGGATCAGACCTTTGAGAAGACGGCCGCCAGCCCTATTCCAGCGTGAGAACTCGGTAGCCGCGGCAGCATAATCGCGTGATCGATGGCGCCTTGTCAGCGTCGCCGTGCGAATTGCGCCCGTATTGTAATGGAAACTGACAAGGGCGTCGAATTGAGCCTGGGTGGTAGGCGTATTACCGATGGCGGCGCGCACCTCCCCAGAGAAAACGTCAAGATCAGCGGAGAGGCGGTCCGCGCATTGCGATTTGGTCCAGACCGTTCCTCGCGAGATGCCGGGACCCGTCGCGCCCCAACCGATCGTCCAAGGCGCGCCACCCGTGCCCGGATCAGGATACGCTTCTACAAGACCATCGGAACGTATCCGGGCGCATCCTTCGAACAGGCGAATGAGATCTACGCCTCTTTGCGAGATTCGCATTGGCTCGGCCAAAACTTCGTCGTCGGAAGACTGCTGAAGGCGATCGAGTAATTCGTCCAGGCGTTCGATTTCGTCCCTGCGAAAACTCCTGCCTATCAATCCGCGAACGAAGTCGAAAACAGGCTTCTTATCACTAAGCGATATCGGTTTCATGTGAACCAGATAGGTTAATGAGCTAATGTAGGAAAATGGTTTTGCTCAAAAGAAAAGGCGCCGGCCGCAGCCGACGCCTTTCGTGAGACAGCAGATCGAAAGATCAGGCGCTGTAGTAGAGATCGAACTCCACCGGCGATGGCGTCGTTTCGACCCGCAAAACCTCTTCCCACTTCAATTCGGTATAAGCGAGGATCTGATCCTTCGAGAACACGTCGCCCTGCAGCAGGAAGTCGTGGTCCGCCTCGAGAGCTTCCAGCGCTTCACGCAGGGACGCACAAACGGTCGGAACGTCCGCCAACTCGGCAGGGGGCAAATCGTACAGGTTCTTGTCCATCGCATCTCCGGGATGGATCTTGTTCTGGATCCCGTCGAGGCCGGCCATCAGGAGCGCGGCATAGGCAAGATAAGGGTTTGCCATCGCATCGGGGAAGCGGAACTCGACCCGCTTCGCCTTGTCGCCGGCGCCGTACGGAATACGGCAAGAGGCCGAGCGATTGCGCGCCGAATACGCCAGAAGAACCGGCGCTTCGAAACCAGGAACAAGGCGCTTGTAGCTATTAGTCGTCGGATTGGTGAATGCGTTCAGCGCTTTTGCATGCTTGATGACGCCGCCGATATAATAGAGGCACGTATCCGACAATCCGGCATACCCGTTTCCGGCGAAGGTCGGCTTGCCGTCGCTCCAGATCGACATGTGCGTATGCATGCCCGACCCATTATCGGCCTTGATCGGCTTCGGCATGAATGTTGCCGTCTTTCCGTAGGCGTGAGCGACCTGATGCACGACGTATTTGTAGATCTGCATCTCGTCGGCAGTCTTCGTCAGCGTCGAGAATGTGAGACCCAGTTCGTGCTGAGCGGCTGCCACTTCGTGATGGTGCTTGTCGCAGTTCAGGCCCATCTCGATCATTGTCGAGACCATCTCGCCGCGAATGTCCCCGGCACTGTCCACCGGAGCTACCGGGAAGTAGCCGCCTTTCGCACGCGGACGGTGCGCCATGTTGCCGGCTTCGTATTCCTTGCCCGAGTTGGTCGGCAATTCGACATCGTCGATCGAATATCCCGAACCGGCATAACCGTCCTCGAAGCGGACATCGTCGAACATGAAGAACTCCGCTTCGGGTCCGACGTAAACCGTGTCGCCGATACCCGTGGACTTCAGATATTCTTCGGCCCTTTTGGCGGTGGAGCGCGGATCGCGGCTGTAAAGCTCGCCCGACGATGGCTCTACGATGTCGCAGAAAAGGATCATCATGGGCGTCGCGCTGAAGGGATCGATATAGGTCCGTTCCAGATCGGGCTTGAGGATCATGTCGCTTTCGTTGATCACTTTCCAACCGGCGATGGACGAGCCATCGAACATCAGGCCGTCTTCAAGTTCGTCTTCGCCGAGAACCGACGCTACCATCGAGAGATGCTGCCATTTGCCCTTCGGATCGGTGAAACGGAGATCCACCCATTCGATCTCGTTATCCTTGATCTCTTTCAGGACGTCTTTTGCATTAGCCATTTGCGGTTATCTCCAGATGGTAAGTTAATGATGGGGGCGCGACGCGATCAGATGGCGTCGTCGTCTTTCTCGCCCGTGCGGATGCGAAGTGCCATTTCGATCGAGGAAACGAAAATCTTCCCGTCGCCGATCCGTCCCGTCTGGGATGCCGAAGCAATGGCTTCGACGACCCGTTCCGCGATGCCGTCCGATACGACGATCTCGAGCTTAACCTTCGGCAAGAAATCGACGACATATTCGGCCCCGCGGTAAAGCTCCGTGTGACCCTTCTGGCGACCGAAACCCTTCGCTTCGGTAACGGTGATGCCCGAAACCCCGATCTCGTGCAGGGCCTCCTTCACTTCGTCGAGCTTGAAGGGTTTGATGATCGCTTCGATTTTCTTCACTTGGCTCGAAACCTTCTCGTTCTGCTAACTGGAACGGCGAACATGAAAGTCGCAGCCGCGCGCACGTCTACTCTCATTCAAGAACCGTGCCACATCGACATTTTGTTGATGGATGGCACGACATCGCGGCGCGGGCGGCGTTCCCTTTTGAATTGCCAACTCTCTTACCACGCATTCGGCAGGTGGCAAATTTCAGCTAGCCGAGACTGCTCAAGAATTGTTCGAAAGTTGCCTAAATTTTCAGCAACCCGGCAGGCGCAATCCTTCAGTTTCGGGCGCGCCGATCATCAAGTTCAACGATTGAATGGCTGCGCCGCTCGCCCCTTTGCCCAAATTGTCGAGGAGGGCTACCAGTCGAGCCTGTTGTTCATCCGGCGAAGGAAAGACCCACAATGTCATGCCGTCGGACGGGTCTTTGTCGTCCTCGATCAGCAATTCCGAGGGCGGTTCGGTACCCGCCTCTACATTGATGACCGTGCCGGCGGCGTAAAAGTCAGCGAGATATGCGCGCAGTTCGCTCATCGTGGAAGCTTTGCCCAACGCCTGCGCGGTAAGGGGAATTTCAACAATCATGCCGCGAAAGGCCGGTATGACGCTGGGAGCGAAGACGGGCGGAGCATTCAGCCATGCATAGGTCTGCATTTCCGGCAGATGCTTGTGCTCTCCCCCGTAGGCATAGCCACGAAAGGCAAGCTCAGGCGCTTGTTCGAACCGTTCGATCAGGGCTTTTCCGCCACCCGAATAGCCCGACACGGCGTTGACCGAATAGGGATAATCCGTGCGCAGAAGGCCAGCGCCGGTCAGCGGCGCAAGCAAGGCTAGAAAGCCGGTCGGATAACACCCTGGATTGCTCACGCGGTCCGCATCGCGGACTTTTTCCATGCCGATCAGTTCGGGAAAGCCGTATGTCCAGCCGTCCGTAACCCGGTGCGCCGAAGAGGCGTCGATAACGCGCGTTTGCGCATTCTCGATAAGCGCGACGGCTTCCCGTGCCGCGTCGTCCGGCAAACAAAGGATCGCTATGTCGGCTGCGTTGAGCAGTTCCCTCCGCGCGCTCGCATCCTTCCGCCGATCTTCGGGCAGGAGCAACAGTTCGACATCGGAACGGCCAGCGAGGCGGTCACGAATTTCGATACCGGTCGTACCGGCGGCTCCATCGATGAATATGCGTGCCGCCACTTACAGCGGGCCGTCCGAATTCTCGATCTCGATCATGTTGCGTTCGAGATAGCCGCTCGGCCCCTCGGGCCCGATCGCAGCCCAGCACCAGTCGCCGAGCAAATCTAGAAGCTCGATGGGCTGCCCGGCATCGAGTAGTGCGCCAAGTTCAGCGTCTTCACGAGGCTGCAAGCGAAAAGCAGTCGACTGTGCTCTGACAGTCGCTGCTATCGGAACGACGTAATGAGCGGCAAGGTAGCGATCGGCAAGCGCGATATGCGCGAGGTCTCCGCGCAGCGGCAGCGTGCCGGGCGCGGGCCGGGTCACGGCTCGTTTCAAACCCAATTCCCCGGAAGGAACGTCGTATGAAGTGGTTATGCTCAAGAATGGCTCTTCAAGTCGCTTGATCGCGCGGATCGGCGTAGCGACCGCTTATACGACCGGTCTTGCTGCGGCAAGTTACGGAAACTGGTTATTCGAGGGTTAGCGAGAGCCGTAACGACCCTTCAGCATTCGGAAGGTGGCGCGCAAACCATAGGCTGCGCCGCCTTTCGAACGTCCCGGCTTGGGCGAGGGGCGCCACGCATAGGTATCGAAATGCGCCCAGTCGATGCCTTCGCCGACGAACTTGTCGAGAAATAGGCCCGCAACACTGGCTCCTGCAAAGCTGTTATCGTGCGCATTGTTGGTGTCGGCAATATCGGAGGAAAGCCATTCGTTGTAGGCTTCGGGCAGCGGCAAACGCCACGCTTCGTCGTCGCAATCCTTCCCCGCCGCGATGAGTTGGGCGGCAGTCTCATCGTCACGCGTCATCAGGGCGGGAAGGTCGGGGCCCAAGGCGACGCGCGCCGCGCCGGTCAAGGTGGCGAAATCGACCATGAGTTCGGGGTTTTCCTCGCTCGCACGGGTCAGCGCGTCACCGAGAATGAGGCGACCTTCTGCATCGGTATTGCCGATTTCGACGGTAAGTCCTTTTCGGCTGTTCAGGACATCGCCCGGACGGAAGGAATTGCCGGAAATCGCATTTTCAACCGCTGGAACCAGCACATGCAGCCGCAGGCGCAAACCTGCCTTCATCACGAGTTCGGCCAGCGCGATTGCATGCGCCGCGCCGCCCATGTCCTTTTTCATCAGCTTCATGCCCGAGGCCGATTTTACGTCCAGCCCGCCGGAATCGAAGCACACGCCTTTGCCCACGATAGCGACGACCGGATCACCATCCTTGCCCCAGGTCAGATGCATGATGCGGGGTGCGTGATGACGCGCCGCGGCTCTGCCGACGGCATGAACCATGGGATAACCTTGTTCCAGCGCATCGCCACGCGTCACTTCGAGCTTTGCGTCGAAAGATTTTGCCAGCCGCTCGAATTGCGCTTCGAGGGCCGCCGGGCCCATGTCCTCGGCTGGCGTATTGACGAGATCGCGCACAAGCATTTCGGCTTGGGCTTCGGCTATCGCCGGATCGATCGCAGCAACCTGCTTCGTCAGAAAGATGCGCGGACCAACGGCTTTCTCGTTCTTGACGTATCGCTCGAACCGGTATTGCGCGGTCTGCCATCCATGAAGGGCTGGGGCGATCCCGCTGTCGATGTCATCGTCGGCAAGGCGATAGGTGCCTTCAGGCAATTCCTCGGCGAGTTTTGCGAGGCACCAGCTCGATACGTCATGCGGATCGGCCACGCCGCCCACGGCAAACCAGCTATCGCCATTCGGAACGATGCCGACCTGATAGCCGCTTCCGTCGAATTTCTGAGCCTGCAAAAATGCTCGCTGCGACGCGCTGAGCCGCTTGGCCCAATTACCGAAGCCTTCCTTGTTTACGAGGTGAATTTCGGTGGCGTCCTGCCCTCTATCGGCGGCAATCAAGGCATCGGTATCGTTCATGCCATTCCTACTAGCGCATTGAAGCGATGTTCCAACCTCGCTTTTTTGCTCGCGAAGCGCTAAGTAGCGGCGCATGACACAATATCAGGTAATCGACAGCGACGAGACCGTTTATCGCGACGGCTCCATCAAACTGCATGGCGAACACGGTTTCGAAGGTATGCGGAAGGCCGGGCAACTGGCGGCTTCGATCCTCGATGCCCTGGTCGACGAAGTGCGGCCCGGCGTGACGACCGGCGAACTCGACGACAAGGTCCGGCAGATGACGCTCGATGCCGGTGCTGTTCCCGCAACGATGGGATATCGGGGTTACGCCCATAGCTGCTGCATTTCGCTAAACCACGTCATCTGCCATGGGATTCCCGGCGACAAAGTGCTGAAGGAAGGCGATATTCTCAATATCGACGTGACCCCGCTGCTCGATGGCTGGCACGGCGATACGAGCCGAATGTATTTTGTCGGTGAGATCCCGTTGAAGGCGCGACGTCTGGTCGACGTGACCTACCAATGCCTGATGCTCGGTATCGAAGCGGCAAAACCGGGCGCGCGGCTGGGCGACATCTCCGCGGTGATCCAGAAGCACGCGGAGAAGCATCGTTACGGCGTCGTACGCGAGTTCTGCGGGCATGGGCTAGGGCGGCTGTTTCACGATGCGCCCGAAGTCGTTCATGCGGGCAGGGCCGGAACGGGTCCTGAGTTGAAGCCCGGAATGTTCTTCACGATCGAGCCGATGATCAATCTGGGGCGTCCGCATGCGAAGATGCTCAATGACGGTTGGACCGCCGTTACGCGGGACAAGTCGCTGTCGGCACAATTCGAACACTCGATCGGCATAACCGAAACAGGGAACGAGATTTTCACGAAGAGCCCAGCCGGGCTGGATCGACCGCCCTACGGCGGAGACTAGTTCTCCTTCTAACCGTTGCGCGCCGTTCTGAGAGCGGCGGCCGAAAGGAAGGGCGCGAGCGCGCACAATACTAGGCTGACTGCGCCGGCAATGGCGATGCCCGAAAAATCGTTGCGCGCCAGCGAACCGGCTCCGAAAATCATTACCGGAAGAGACAATGGCAGTGCGAGCACTCCGGTAAGGGCGGCATTTCCGCGCAACCCGCTGGTCAGTGCTGCGATCATGAGACCCACCGCGGCCAGCCCTGGCGTTCCTGCGACGAGGCCGAGCAGGACGATGAGCAACTGACTGCGATCGAGATCGAGCAGCGCCGCAGCGGGCAGGCAAGCGACTAAGAGGAGCGGCGCGAAGCTAAGCCAGTGAGCGAGCAGGCGCACGGCCATCACCACTTCTTCCGAAATGCCGCGCACACTGAACTGGTCGAAAAAACCTTTCTCTACGTCTCTATCGACAAGACGTTCGAGAGGAAGCAGCGAAGCGAGCAGTGCCGCAATCCATATGACACCGCCGCCCGTCCTCGCGAGCATGGCGCGGTCGGGGCCGATTGCGAAAGGCACGAGGATCGCCACCGCAAGAAAAAACAGGATGGGCAAGGTGCTTCCGCCACCGCGCCCACCAGGTCCGAGATTGCGTAAGTCTCGCTTCAGGAGTTGCAGGATCATGGCGCATATTCTTCCAGCGCAAGCGTCCTCGCGTTGCGCAGCTGCATGGCCTGGTGGGAGGCGACGATGCAAATCCCTCCTTTCTCGCCATGCTGCGAAGCAAGCTTTTCGACGATCCGAGCGGCGTCCGCATCCAGACCGTTAAGCGGTTCGTCCAGCAGCCAGATTGGCGCATCCTGCATCAGCAGGCGAGCGAAAGCTGCCCGTTTGCGCTGTCCCGTGGAAAGATAGCGAACGGGTACGTCGCCGAGCGGAGCCAGCCCGAGCATCTCCATTGCATCGCTCGCAGCGCTGTCGTCGATCCGCGCCCAGAAGCCGAGCGCCTCGGACAGGCGAAGTGCTTCGTCGAGCGCCAGTCGCTCGTCGAGCAGAGCAATGCCTCCTGCGCGGTCGACCGAGCCCGTATAGGGTGTCAGGAGGCCCGCAAGGATACGCAGAAGACTCGATTTACCGATGCCGTTCGGTCCGGCGACATGCAGCGCCGCGCCGCTTTTCAAAGTCAGGTCCAAGCGACGAAAAAGGAGCCGCTCGCCGCGCAGGCACGACAAATTTTCCCCCTTCATCGAGCACTCTTGCATGGCGGGGTCGAATAGGGGAAAGGCCACCGCGCTACAAGTTGGCTGGAAAGGATGATGATGGCTGTCGAGGAACTGACCCGTACCGAACGCGAAAGCTGGCTCTCCGCGCTCAAGACGTGGTCCTTGCGCGACGATGAAAAGGCGATCCAGCGCAAGATCGAGTTCGAGAATTTCCGCGAAGCGTTCGCCTTCATGACGAAGGTCGCGATGATCGCCGAGAAACAGGACCACCATCCCGAATGGTTCAACGTCTATAATCGCGTCGAAATCACCCTTACCACGCATGATGCCGGCGAAGGGGGCGGGCTGTCCTTGCGCGATACGAAGATGGCGAAGGCGATCGACGCGCTCGTTCAGTAGCGCCGGGTTCGCTGCCGCGAAACGCCTCTAGCGCGCCAACGGTTGCGTGTTGCCGCGCGACATCTTGCGCAGGCGGCCCGGCATCCATCTTGCGGCGAAGCGCAGCTGCTTGGCAGTCTTGCCGACCGTCGTATGCAGCTTGTCGCCGTGAACCGCATTCCACGCGGCCTCCGCAACATCCTCGACCGGCGTTATTTCAAGGCCCGCCCCGACCACTCGGTCGCGCACGGCTTCATTGGTTTGGGCATTGGGCAGCTTGTCGAGCAATGGCGTCTCGATAAAGCTGGGCATGAGATCGCAGACCTTGATCCCGTGTTCCGCCCATTCGGCATCGAGACTTTCGGTGATCCCGCGCACTCCAAACTTGGTCGCACAATAGACGCTCATCCCGGCCGAACCGTAGATGCCTGCAGCGCTCGCGATGTTGAGCAGGCAACTCCCCGGCGCGGCTTCCTTGAGGTGGGGGAAGGCCGCCTGCGCACCGAACAGCACGCCTTTCAGATTGATGTCGAGGCACCGTTCGATCTCTTCGGTGCTGACATCGCTCAGCGAGCCGCCGACCGGTATGCCGGCATTGTTGACGACGACATCGATCCGCCCGCCCGCCGCGCGGGAAAAGGTGGCAAGCGCCGCGCCCCATGCTTCCCTGTCGCGCACGTCGAGATCGTGAACATAGGAATAGCCGCGCGGCAGCCCGTCCTGCGTCCCTTCCATGCCGAGCCGGTCGATGTCGCCCAGGCCCACGAACCATCCGCGGTTGCCGAAATGCCGCGCGATCGCGCGACCAATGCCCGAACCGCCGCCGGAAATGAAAATCGCCTTGCGCTTGCTCATTTGACTACCCCTCCTGACGGGCGCGCTATCCTAGCTTTTCAGCCTTGCGTCAAACCCCGAACGAACTCCTCGCCGGTGACGACCTGGGCGCTCGATGCCTCGATGGTTGCATTGACTGGTTCGGCCCGGCCACCGAGGCAGTTCGCGAGGAAATTCTCGGTGATAGCATTGAAAGCAATGCTGTTTTCCGGCTTGGCGAAGCCATGTCCCTCGTCGGGGAAAAGAATGTAGGTGACCGCGATGTCCTTAGCCTGCATGGCGGCAACGATCTGATCGCTCTCGGCCTTGTTGACGCGCGGATCATTCGCACCCTGACCGATCAGAAGGGGGCGTTTGATCTTCTCAGCGCTGTGCAGCGGCGACCGTTCCTTGAGCAGCGCCAGCCCCTCTTCCGTGTTCGGATTGCCCATGCGATCGTGGAACTGGCGGATGACCGGCTCCCAGTAGGGCGGGATCGTTTCGAGCAGCGTTTCGAGGTTGCTCGGCCCGACGATGTCGATGCCGCACGCGAATGTCTCGGGCGTGAAGGTCAGTCCCGCAAGAGCGGCATATCCGCCATAGGAGCCGCCCATGATGGCGACCTTGTCCGGATGCGCTATGCCTTCGTCGACCGCCCAGTCGACCGCATCGATGAGGTCGTCCTGCATTCGGGCGCCCCATTCGAGATTGCCCGCTTCGATGAAGCGTTTGCCGAAGCCGGTGGAGCCGCGGAAATTCACCGATAGCACGGCATATCCGCGATTTGCGAGCCACTGATGATAGGCATTGTAACCGTAGCTGTCGCGCGCCCATGGTCCGCCATGCACCAGGAGGACCATCGGCAAGGGAGAGGTCGGGCGCTTAGTGTCCGCAGCATTCGCGATCTGCGGCAGGGTCAGATAGCTCGGCAAGACGAGACCGTCTCGCGCGCGTATCTCCACCGCTTGCATGGGCTGTAATGGCGCACCTTCGAGCTGCGGGCGTCCCGTGTAGAAGTCCACGAGCGTTTCTTCGTCGCGGTCGTAAACATATGTCCGTGTCGGTTCGGTCAGCGGGTCGTTCCAGACGATCCAGATACGATTGTCGTCGGTCCTGCTCGAAATTCCGAAGTCACCTTCGAGACGTGCGCCGAGCCAATGCAACGACCGACCGATCTCCTCGTCTAGAGCGGTCCATTCGGTCGTCAGATACTCGACCGAATACGCCTGAACTTCGCCCGTGTCGCGATCGCGTATCGTGCCGCCAATATCCGCCTTTTCATGTTCCGCGACCTGCGTCGTCGCTCCGGTCTCCCAGTCCATTGCAGTCAAGGCGGCGGTATCGCGATCGCGGCTGTCGAGCCAGTAAAGCGTCTTTCCGTCGCGGGTGAATCCCGCCGGGCCGGTCGTCAGCGCATCGTCGAGATCGGTCGCAACGAAGGGCTCTTCCTCGACCCTCCCATCGTTCATGCGGAAGAAGTCCTGCCCGCCTGCCTCGTTCGGTCGGATCGCCATGCGCAGGTTCAGATCGTCGTCGGCGAGGAACCCCGCATAGCTGTCGTTCTCGAACACTTTTGACAATTCGCCATCGTCGAGATTGAGCATCCAGATATCGTGAAAGCGCGCATCCCGGTTGTTAAGGCCGATCAAGATCCTGTCGCGCAGTCTTCTCGATGTTCCTACGATCTGCACGCGCGTATCCTCGAACAGCGTCAGGGTTCGCTCTTTGCCGGTTTGGAGATTGACCTGATAAAGCAGGTAATTCTCGTCCCCGTCCTTGTCCTGAATGTATAGGAGGCTGTCCGATTTCGGCGACCAGGTATAGCTGCTGATCGGGCGGTCGCCGGAATGCGTCATCGCTCGTGCGTCGTCCGGCTGGTGGCTCGGCGCGATCCAGATGTTGAGGACGCCATCTAGCGGGGCGAGCCAGCTCAACCACTTGCCGTCCGGACTGATCTGGCCTCCTGCCCGTTCGGGATTGCCGAACAGATGTTCGCGGGGGATGAGGGGCAGTTCAGCGTTGTCTGTCATGAATTTCCGTCATTTAGGGCGGGGTGGGTTCTGCCCAGATAGACTGCGTTCTCGGCTTGGCAAGCGTTGGGGGTCACAGGGCCGGGTTGGCGTAGACGTGCCAGGTGAAGATGGCGAGCGCGCCGCGATGCGGGCGCCATTGCTCGCTCAATTCGCGAAGCATCCTTTCGTCGGGTCGCGTTTCGTGGCCGAGGATTTTGCCGAGCCCGACCTGAACCGCGAGGTCTCCGGCTGGCCAGACGTCCTGCCTGCCTTCCGCGAACAAAAGGTAGATTTCCGCTGACCAGCGACCGATACCCTTGATCTTGACGAGTTCGGCAATCGCCTCTTCGTCGTCCGTGGGCAAGGTGTCGAGGTCGATTGCGCCTGTTCTGACGAGTTCGCAGAGCGACCGGACATAGCCCTGTTTCTGCCGTGACAACCCGCAGGACCGCAACTCCTCGTCGCTCGCTTCGAGCATGAGCCGGGGCGGCATCTCAACGCCGAATGTCCCTTCCAGTTTGCTCCAGACGGAGGCCGCGGCAGCGACGCTGACCTGCTGGCCGACAATGGTGCGCAGAAGGGTGCGATAGCCTGTCTCGCGGTGGCGTGGTTCGGGGTAGCCGCAACGCTCCAATGCAAGGGCAATGCCCGGCTCGCGGGCGGCAAGGGCATCGAGCCCTTCCTCGATTTGCGCGGTGGTGAGACCCATGAAACCCCTGTCCTTCGTGCGACTTGCCAAACTCACTTGTCTTGCCTAGCGCACCTGCGTGCTCGTCATCTCAAGCGCAATTGCGCCAAAAATACGGACCGACAAGATATGCCTACCCTGAATGTTACCAACCGAGAAGGCCAGGAAACCGCAGTCGAGGTGGAAGACGGCCTGACGGTAATGGAAGCCATTCGTGACAACGGCTTTGACGAATTGCTCGCGCTGTGTGGCGGTTGCTGTTCCTGCGCGACGTGCCACGTTCATGTCGATCCCTCCTTCAAGGACAAGCTGCCCGCGATGAGCGAGGATGAGGACGACCTGCTCGAAAGCAGCGATCACCGCACCGAGAATTCCCGTCTCGGATGCCAGATACCCTTCACCGACGCGCTCGACGGGTTGCGGGTCACCATCGCACCCGAAGACTGAATTCCCGGCTTGAAAGCCTATCTGCATTGTCCCCGTCCCCCGTGTTGCCTAAGTCATTGACATGAATGCACCGGACCGCGCCGAAGAAACCCTGAAGCTGATCGGCAACACGCCGCTCGTCCGTCTGGAAGGGCCGAGCAAGGCGGCGGGCTGCGACATCTACGGCAAGTGCGAATTTACCAATCCCGGCGCCTCGGTGAAGGATCGTGCGGCGCTCAGGATCGTCCGCGATGCCGAGGAAACGGGCGCCTTGCAGCCGGGCGGAACGATCGTCGAAGGCACCGCCGGAAACACCGGAATTGGCCTCGCGCTGGTCGGCAATGCGCTGGGCTACGACACGATTATCGTGATGCCCGAAACGCAGAGCCGCGAGAAGATGGACACACTGCGGGCGCTGGGGGCGAAGCTCGTCCTCGTCCCTGCCGCACCCTTCGCAAATCCGGGGCATTTCGTGCATACCTCGCGGCGGCTGGCGGAGGAAACCGAGGGTGCGATCTGGGCGAACCAGTTCGACAATACCTCCAACCGCAAGGCGCATATCGACACCACGGCCGAGGAAATCTGGCAGCAGATGGATGGACGGATCGACGGTTTCACCTGTGCCGCCGGGACCGGCGGGACGATCGCAGGTGTCGGGCTGGGCCTCAAAAACCACAATGAAAACATTACGATAGCGCTGACCGACCCGCACGGAGCAGCGCTCTATAACTATTACGCGCATGGCGAGCTGCAATCTGAAGGCTCGTCCGTTGCGGAAGGCATCGGGCAAGGGCGGATTACCGCCAATCTCGAGGGGGCGCCGATCGACACGCAGTTCCGCATTTCCGATGAGGAAGGCCTCGAATGGGTCGCGAAACTGCTGCGCGAGGAGGGTCTTTGCCTCGGCCTTTCTTCGGGCATCAACGTTGCTGGAGCCATCGCGCTTGGCAAGCAACTGGTCGCCGAAGGACGCGACAATCCGCGCGTCGTCACGATCCTGTGCGACACGGGATTTCGTTATCTTTCAACGCTCTACAACCCGCAATGGCTCGAGGAAAAGGGCCTGCCCGTATTCGACTGGCTGCGCGAAAACGACTGAAACGCGGCGGAAGTCGTTCCGCGCTTCATTGATGCCTAAAGTGCTCTCAAGGATGTCGAGACCCTATCAAGCGGCGGTGAGGCAGGCATGATTGGCGGCAGTATCGCGGGGCCGAAACCTGACTATGAGAGTACCCCAAAAATCGCCTCGCGAAACTTCGCCGACGTGACTTTCCAACAGCCCCTCTGCGCTCGCTTCGATAGCGATTGACCTTCGGCAGGGCGGGACTAGACTCCGCAGCGAGCACGATAATGGCCTATACCACCGACATTCTGCGCCGCCTGACGGCGTCCTCGAAAAGCGAAGCCAGAAAAAGCGGCAATCGCCGCAGCGGGGCGAATGCCAACCGGCTCGGCTTTCAGCGTCATACCCTGTCGGGCCAGCAGTCGGTCCAGCGGTTGCAGATCGGCGGCACCGGCATCCTCGTCATGCTGCTGCTGGTGGGCCTTGCCAATATCGTCAACCAGCGCGCGATGATGGCCGACGAGCGGGCGGTTCCAGAAGCGGCCGCTCCGATCGAGGCCGAGACGCCGCGCAGCGAGCAAAGCGCCGATCCGCTGGTCGAGGCCGGGGTCGTTCCCGACCTTCCCGATCGTCCCGCGACCGAAGTTGCGCAGGAGCCGGCCATCGTTCCCGAGCAATCGGGCGGGGCGGGGCAGGGCGCGCCGCGCGGCGGTTCCGCGCCATCGGCATCGGGCAACTGAGCAACATGCGGATATTTGCGCGGGCGGGCGTCCTTGCCCTTGCCATGATGCTTTCAAGCGGATGCAGCAACGGCGCGGGTCAGGCGGGCGGCGAAACCGCGCTAGCCGATCCTGCGAGGCAAGATCCGGCGGCGCAGACAAGCGAACCGCGGCTGGGCCTCGTCACCAGCCTGCCGATCTATTGGACGGGAGCGTCCGGGGTCGCGGACATTCTTTCAGCGCAAGGCGAGGTCCATTGGGTCCGGCAAGACCTCGAACGCGCATACGTGCTCGTTCCGCTCGATACGCTGGCGGCACAGGGCGAGGGGGGCACCATCGAACCCTCCGCCGGGCTTGCCGGATTGAAGCGCCTGTTCGTGGCGCAACCACGTGCGCTCTCACCGGCCGACAATGTCGCGCTCGACGAGTGGGTGCGCGGCGGTGGCTCGCTGCTGTTCGTCATCGACCCGATGCTGACCGAACATTCCGAGTTCGGCATCGGCGACCCGCGCCGACCGACCGATGTAGGGCTGGTTCCGCCGGTGTTCGCACGCTGGGGCCTGGCGATGACTTACGAACCGTCGCCTGACGGCAACCCCTCGACGTTCGACCTCGACGATACAGAGATTGTCGCCTTCGAATATGGCGAACTGGCGGTCCGGGATGCGAGCGGTCCGGCAAGCCGATGCCAGATCCTCGCGCAGGGTCTGGTCGCAGCCTGCACCATCGGCAAGGGCCGCGCGGTGATCGTCGCCGATGCGTCGTTCCTGGAACCAGACGAGGAGCCGGTCGAGGATCGCCCAGCTTTGCAAGCTCTGCTCGCCCTCGCGTTCGACAGGAACTGAACCGCCGAAATTCCCCCGAAACCGCTGGCCGTTTCCGCTTTGCGAAGCGAGTCGAGCCATTCGGGGATATTGCGGGAAAATAGCCACACTTCGCGTTTCGAGCCGGGGAATTGACGGGAATGGCCCGTCCGGATAATGCCGCGGACAGCCTGTGGATAAGCCTGAAAATCGACGGAAATCAGGCCTCGATCAGGGTGTGGATAAGCGATGTTTCCGGTTCGTTCGAACTGGCCAAACTTAATTTATGTCACGCACAAGAATGTAAGAAAATCAAATAGATAACACAAATTCCCGTGTTTTCCCGTCTTTTTCCCTTCCATCCCCGCACGGCCCGCGTTATCACAGTGATCTATCGAACTTGGCTTGATCGGTCTGCGGACCGGCAGGGGGGGTCTCGCGCTCGACAATCCATCGGGCGTCAACGGCGAAGCCTTGTTCGGAAAGGGAGTGCGAGCCGAGCGGCAAGGACGGGACGTAACGTGTTTTTCGGAGGTTACAGCGGACAAGCTTATTCGCCGGCGGGCGATAAGGGTCGCTTTGTGCTTCCGCCCCTGTTCCGCAAGGCGGTGAAGGAATCGTCCGAGGGGCGCACGCTCTGCCTCGTCAAGCATGACCGCTGGAATTGCCTCACCGGCTTCGGCCTGTCGCGCAAGAACGAACTCGACGCCCAGCTCGACCGCGAGGAAGAACTCGCCGCGCAGAAAGGCGCCGACTTCGACCGCGACATGCGCGCATTCCAGCTGTTCGGCTTTCTCGAAGTCCCGTTCGACGACAGCGGGCGGTTCGTCATGCCCGACCACCTGAAGAGCCTCGCGCAGATCGAGGACGGTCTTTATTTCCAGGGCGCAGGCCGGTTCTTCACGATCTGGGCACCGCAACAGCTTCAGGCGATGGGCCCGGAATGGGAAAGCGCCAAGGCAGCGTGCAGCAACCTCGTCGCCGAAGCCGAAGCCAAGGGGCGCAAGAAGTGAGCGCCGCACAGCCCCACATCCCCGTACTCCTCGACGAAGTCGTCGCCGCGCTCGATCCGCAGCCGGGCGACGTGCTGGTCGATGCGACTTTCGGCGCCGGCGGTTATACGCGCGCGCTGCTCGATCGCGGCGCGACGGTCCATGCCTTCGACAGGGATCCCGATGCGATAGCTTCGGGTCGCACCTGGCGCGAGACGGAGGAAAATCCGCCGCGCCTTGTCCTTCACGCGCACCGTTTCTCGCAGATGGTCGCCACGCTCGCCGATGTCGGCGTCGCCGCCGTTGACGGCGTCGTCATGGATATCGGCGTATCTTCCATGCAACTCGATCAGGCAGAGCGCGGCTTCGCCTTTTCGAGCGACGGACCGCTCGACATGAGAATGAGCCAGTCGGGCACGAGCGCCGCCGACTTCCTCAACGAAGCGGACGCCGACACGATTGCCGACGTGCTCTATCAGTATGGCGAAGAGCGGCAGTCGCGGCGGATCGCAAGAGCCATCGTGGCCGCCCGCCCGCTGGAGACGACGGGCGATCTCGCCCGCGTGGTACGCGGCGCGCTCGGCTACCGCGAAGGTGCGCCGAAAGACCCGGCGACGCGCAGCTTCCAGGCGGTTCGTATCCATGTGAACGGCGAACTCGACGAATTGCGCGACGGCCTGTTCGCGGCGGAAACGCTGCTGCGTCCGGGCGGTCGGCTGGCCGTCGTCAGCTTCCACAGCCTCGAGGACCGCATCGTGAAACGCTTCCTGCGCGAAGCCGCGGGAGAACGGCAGGGCTCGCGCCATCTGCCGCAGACCTCCGGCGAGCCAGCGATCTTCACCGACATCGGGAAAGCGGTGCGCGCCACGAAGGACGAGATCGCCCGCAATCCCCGTTCGCGCTCGGCCATTTTGCGCCGCGGCGTGCGTACCGCCGAACCCGCCCGGAGAATGGCAGCATGATGAGTGTCCTTTCCGCCAATGCGAAGCTGCGCTGGATCATCGCGATCGCCCTCGCGCTGACCGGGCTGGTCATGCTGACTTTCCGGGTGAACGCGGTGAAAAGCGAAGTGCGCGAACTCGAAACGCGCATCATCGCCGCCGAACAGCGCACGATGCTTCTCGAAACCGAGTTCCAGACACGCGCCAGCCAGCGTCAGCTCGCCAGTTGGAACGCGCTGGAATTTGGCTATGCCGCGCCGCGCGCCGACCAGTATATCGACGATCGCCGCGAACTGGCGAGCCTGGGCGAACCGCTGGGCCGCGATGCGCCGTCGCCGATCCGCGTTGCGCGTGCCGCCGTCGCCCGCGACGATGTGGGCGCGATGGAGGCTCTCGCCGACAGCCTGTCCGACACGGCGCTGGGCGAGACCGGTCGCACCGTTCGTGCAGCGACGACGCTGCTCGCGATGAACGAGGACCGGGCGTTCGTGCATAGCGCCTCTGCCGACAGCGAAGGCGGCGACCTTGCTGCGCAGCTTAGCCAGATCGCGCCGATGGGAGTCGCCGTCAGTCCCTCGCTCAGCGCCTCGCTCGCCGAGCAGGGCCGATGAATGCGATGAGCCTGATGGACCCGCTCGCGGTCCGTACGGCGCACCCTCCGATCAGCGAACGCTCGCAATTGATGAGCCTGCGCGAAGAAGCGCTCGATACCGCGCGGATGCGGATCCTGCTGCTCGTCGCGCTGTTCGTGTTCATCGCCTTTCTTGGGCTGATGCGGATCGTCTATCTCGGCAGCAGCGACCGCGCCTATGCCGCGACCACGCTGGAAGAGGCGCTGTTGCCCGCGCGCGGAGAGATTACCGACCGCAACGGCGTGCCGCTCGCGCGGATGTTCCCGGCCTATTCCCTGTGGTTCAATCCGGACGCGATGGGCGATGGCGGGGCGCCGCTCGTCAATTCGCCCGCCTACGTAGCAGCTGGCCTGAAGGCCATCTTCCCCGACATGGACCAGGCGAAGATCGAGGCGCGGCTGGCTTCGGGCAAGGCGGGCTATCTGCGCCGCCGGGTGCTGCCAGAGGAAGCGAACCGGGTGCAGGAACTGGGCGAACTGGCGCTCGAAATGCCGCAGGAGCCGGATCGCCACTATCCGCAAGGCTCGATGGCGGCCCACGTCCTCGGCCATGTCGCGGCGGACGGGCACGGGCGCGTTGGCATGGAGCAGGTACTCGACGAGCGGCTGCGCGACCCGGCGCTGCGCGGGACGCCGGTGGCGCTGTCGATCGACATGCGGGTGCAGGGCGCGCTGGAAGACGAACTCGAGCGGGGCATGAAGCTCAACGACGCGATGGGCGCTGCCGGCATCGTGCTCGACGTCGATACGGGCGAAGTGCTGGCGCTTGCCTCCTTGCCCGAATTCAATCCCAACAAGATCGACCAGGAGGGCGCGAGCAACATGTTCAACCGCGTCACCAACCAGGTCTACGAGCTCGGCTCGACGTTCAAGCCGCTGACCGTGGCGGCTGCCATCGATGCCGGCGTGGTCAAGGATTTCGGCCGCCGCTGGGATGCGAAGACCGTGCATATCGGCAAGTCGCGGTTGCGCGATTCGCATTCCTATGGCGAGACGCTGAACGTGGCGCAGACCCTCATCCACTCGTCCAACACCGTGACCGCGCGGATCGCCGACGAACTGGGGGCGGAGCGCCTGCGCCGCACGATGATGGACCTCGGGATGCACGAGCGGCCCTATATCGAGCTGCCAGCGCGGGGCCATCCGATCTGGCCGGGCGAGGACTGGCCGCGCATCCGCAACATGACCGTCAGCTACGGCCACGGCATCGCCGTCACGCCGCTGCATCTGGCGAGCGCCTATGCCGCGATGGTCAATGGTGGCACCTGGCGCCCCGCAACGCTGCACAAGCTGGCTCCGGGCGAAGCGCCGCGCGGACGCCGCGTGTTCAAGGAATCGACGTCGAGCCGGATGCGCCAACTGCTGCGCATGATCTCGATCTACGGAACGGGCCGCAATGCCGATGCGCCGGGCTACCGCGTGGGCGGCAAGACAGGCTCTGCCGAGAAACCGGGGCAGGGCGGCTATCGCAGGACTTCGCTCATCTCGACCTTCGCCGCCGCCTTCCCGATGGATCGTCCGCGCTACGTCGTCGTGACGATGCTCGACGAGCCGCGCGGCACGGTCGCGAGTTCCTATCAGCGGACCGCCGCGTGGAACGCCGCGCCCATCGTGGGCCGCCTTGTCCCGCGGATCGGCCCGATGCTTGGCGTGAGGCCGGACGAGCGGCGCGATGTCGACATCTCGGACCTGAAGCCGCTCATTCCGGGGGCCGACAAGTGAAGCTGACGCGCCTCTGTGAAGCGGCCGGCCTGGCCGAACCTGCCAAAGATGCCGAAGTGACGGGCTTTGCCATCGATCACCGCAAGGTCGCTCCCGGCACGGTGTTCGGCGCGTTCGAAGGTGCGCGCGTCAATGGCGAGGATTTCATCGGACAGGCGCTGTCCTCCGGCGCGGTAGCCATCGTGGCGCGGCCGGGTGCGAAGGTCGATGAAGGCATTCATATCGCGGATGCGACGCCGCGCCGTGCCTTCGCGAAGCTGGCCGCGCGCTATTTCACTCCCGTTCCCGAAACCATCGTCGCGGTCACGGGAACGAACGGCAAGACCTCGACGGTCGAGATGACGCGCCAGATCTGGCGGATGTGCGGCGAGCGCGCAGCGAGCATCGGGACCCTCGGCGTCACCACGCCGGACGGCAGTGTTTCCACCGGGCTGACGACGCCCGACATCGTCACCTTCCTGTCCAACGTCAGCGGCCTGGCGCGCGAGGGCGTTACCCACGTCGCCTACGAGGCATCGAGCCACGGCCTGTCGCAATATCGCAACGAGGGCCTGCCGGTGAGCGCCGCCGCCTTCACCAATTTCAGCCGCGACCATCTCGACTATCACGCCGATATGGAGAACTATTTCGCGGCCAAGATGCGCTTGTTCACCGAGGTCGTCTCGCCGGACGGAACGGCGGTCGTGTTGGACGACGGCAGCGAGTGGAACCGCCGCGCGCGCGATGCTGCGCAGGACCGCGGCCTGACCCTGTTCACGGTCGGCACGCGAGATTGCGACCTCGCTCTCAGCAAGCGGGAACCGACTCAGCTGGGACAGGAACTCGTCATATCCTACGAAGGCGAGGAACGGCGCCTGCGGCTGCCGCTGATCGGCGATTATCAGGTCGCCAACGCCCTGACCGCCGCTGCGCTCGCCCTGGCGACGGGTGCCGAAGCATCGCGCGTGTTCGACGCTTTGGCGCGACTGCAACCCGTTCGCGGGCGGCTGGAGCGTGCGGTCATCACGCCGACGGGCGCGCCGGTCTATGTCGATTACGCCCATACGCCCGACGCGCTGGAAGCGGCGATCGAGGCCTTGCGCCCCCATGTGGACGCCGACAAGGGCGGGCGGCTCATCACGGTGTTCGGCGCAGGCGGCGACCGCGACCGCGGCAAGCGCGAACCGATGGGAGCAGCGGCGATGCGCGCGAGCGACGTGGTCATCGTGACGGACGACAATCCGCGCGGCGAAGACCCGGCAGCGATCCGGGCCGAAGTTCTGAAAGGCGCAGTCGGCGCGCGCGAGATCGGCGACCGGCGCGAGGCAATCGCGACGGCGATCGGCATGGCAGGGCCCGGCGATATCGTGCTCGTCGCGGGCAAGGGTCACGAGCAGGGCCAGATCATCGGCTCGGGCGAGAATGCCCGCCAATTGCCATTCGACGATGTGGAAGTAGCGCGCGAATGCGCAGCTCTTTCGGGAGACAGGAATTGAACGCAGTATCCGCTTTAAGGCAATGGCCGACGACGCCGCTCGACAGCGTGCCGCTGGCGCTGTGGAGCGCCTCCGACATCGCGGCTGCGACGGGGGGCAGGGCGAGTGCCGATTTCGAGGTCGCGGGCGTCGAGACCGACAGCCGCTATATCCGCAATGGTGATCTCTTCGTGGCGCTGAAGGGCGAGACGATGGACGGCCACCGCTTTCTCGAACAGGCATTCGCCGCCGGGGCTGCCGCCGCGCTGGTGGACCGCGAAGTGCTGTGGCCGCACATTCTGGTCGAGGATACGTCCGAGGCGCTGGAAGCACTTGCCGCCGCTGCGCGCGAGCGTACGCGTGCGAAGTTCGTCGGCGTCACGGGGTCGGTCGGCAAGACGGGCGTCAAGGAAGCGATCTTCGCCGCGCTCGAACGGTCGAGCCGTGGGGCGGCGCATCGCTCCATCAAGAGCTACAACAATCATGTCGGCGTGCCGCTTTCGCTCGCGCGGATGCCGGCGCGCAGCAAGTTCGCGGTGTTCGAGATGGGCATGAACCATGCGGGCGAAATTTCGGAACTCACCCGCTTCGTCAAACCCGACGTCGCGGTCATCACAACCATCGCGCCCGCTCATATCGAGAACCTCGGTTCGATGGAGGCGATCGCTGCCGCAAAGGCGGAAATCTTCGAAGGCGTGAAGCCGGGCGGCGTTGCGGTCATTCCCGCCGACAGCCCGCATTTTGCGCAGTTGCGCGATGCCGCGAAGGCGCAGCATTGTCACATCCTCAGCTTCGGACGCTCCGAACATGCCGACATGCGGCTGCTCGATGCAATCCCGCAAGCGAGCGGCGGTTCGTTGATGACGGCGCAATGCGGCAGCGGGCGGCTGGTCTTTTCGGTCGCGGAACCGGGCGAGCACTGGGTGATGAACGCACTCGCAGTGATGGCGGCGGTGCTCGCCGTCGGCGGCGACCTTGCCTCTGCGGGACTGGCACTTGCCGAAATGGGCGGGCTTGCCGGACGCGGGGCGCGCCACCGGATCGCCGTTCTTGGTGGCAAGGCGCTGGTCATCGATGAAAGCTACAACGCCAATCCCGCATCCATGCGGGCGACGCTGGCGCAGCTGGGGCAGACCCCGGCGGCGCGGCGCATCGCGGTGCTTGGCAGCATGAAGGAACTGGGCGACTTCTCCGACCGCTTCCATGCCGGACTGGCGGAGCCGATCTGCGACGCGAAGGTCGATTACGCGGTCCTTGTGGGCGAGGAGATGCACGCTCTTGTCGGCGAATTCCACCGTATCTTGGGGAAAGCGGGGCAGGGGGCGCTTGGCAAGGTGCCGACCTTCGCGCATTGCAGGGATGCGGGCGAAGCTGCGGGTCTGCTCGCCGATTACGGGATCGTGGGGGGTGATGCGATCCTGGTGAAGGGGTCGAATTCCGTCGGCCTCGGCAAAGTAATTTCGGAACTCACCCGCCGGGACGACTGAATGCTTTACTGGTTAGCCCAATGGATGGAATTCGAGGGAATTTTCAACCTCGTCCGCTACCAGACGGCCCGCGCCGGAGCGACCATCCTGACGACGCTCTTCATCGGTCTGCTGATCGGCCCGCGCTTCATCGCGATGCTGCGGGTGCGGCAGGGCAAGGGGCAGCCGATCCGCGAGGACGGACCGCAGACGCATCTGGCGAAGCGCGGCACGCCGACGATGGGCGGCCTCATGATCCTCGTTTCGCTGTTTCTGGGATTGGTCCTGTGGATGGACCTGTCCAACCCGTTCGTCTGGGCGTGCCTTGCGGTGACGGCGGGCTTCGGGATCATCGGCTTTCTCGACGATTACGACAAGATTTCGAAGAACAGCCACAAGGGCGTGTCGGGCAAGACGCGGCTCGCGCTGGAATTTCTCGTGGCGGGCGTCGCCTCTTGGATCATCGTGAGCCAGATCAACACCTATCTCTACGTGCCGTTCGTGTCCGACCAGGCGATCCCTTTGGGCCCGTTCTACTACGTCTTCGCGGCGGTCGTGATCGTCGGTGCGGGCAATGCGGTCAATCTTACTGACGGGCTGGACGGGCTTGCCATCATGCCGGTCATCATCGCGTCGGGCACCTTCGCGATCATCGCCTATCTCGTCGGGCGCGTGGACTATTCCGCCTATCTCGGCATTCCGCACGTGCCGGGGGCGGGCGAGCTTGCGATCTTCTGCGCGGCGATCATGGGGGCCGGGCTCGCCTTCCTGTGGTTCAACGCGCCCCCCGCCGCCGTCTTCATGGGCGATACGGGCAGCCTTGCCCTTGGCGGAGCGTTGGGCGCGATCGCGGTCGCCAGCCATCACGAAGTCGTGCTTGCCATCGTCGGCGGCCTGTTCGTGTTCGAGGCGCTGAGCGTCATCATCCAGGTGTTCTGGTTCAAGCGGACGGGCAAGCGCATCTTTCGCATGGCGCCGATTCACCACCATTTCGAGCAGATGGGCTGGAGCGAAAGCACGGTCGTCGTGCGGTTCTGGATAGTCTCGATCACGCTGGCGCTCATCGGACTTGCGACGCTCAAGCTGAGATGATCACCTCGCCTGCCTTTGCCGGCAAACGCTATGCCGTTCTCGGCCTCGCGCGGTCGGGCAGGGCGGTCGTGCGCTCGCTGCTGGCCAGCGGGGCGGAAGTCACGGCCTGGGACGCGGACGAGGAAAAGCGGGCGGAGTTTGCCGGGCAGGTCGAACTGGCCGACCCGGTCGAGGCGGACCTGACGGGCTTCGCAGGCGTCGTGGTGAGCCCCGGCGTCCCGCTCAACACGCATCCGATCAAGCCGCACGCCGACAGCTTCGGCGTTCCGGTGATCGGCGATATCGAACTTTTCGCGCAGGCACGCGCCAATTTGCCGCCGCACAAGGTCGTCGGCATTACCGGGACCAACGGCAAGTCGACCACCACCGCATTGGTCCACCACATTCTCAAGACCGCAGGCGTGCCGAGCACGATGGGCGGCAATATTGGCCTGCCGATCCTTGAGCAGGAGCCGCTACCGGAGGGTGGGGTCTATGTGCTGGAACTGTCGAGCTACCAGATCGATCTGACCTATTCGCTCGATTGCGAGGTTGCAGTGTTGCTGAACATCACGCCGGATCATCTCGACCGGTATGATGGGGACTTTCAGGCTTATCGAGCTTCGAAACTGAGATTATTCGATCTTCAATCCGGCAATCATCTAAATTTTGTTGGTGACCCTGTTCTTTATCGCGCAATCGTTGCTGAGGGGTATTCAACGAACCCCGTCGAGATCGAGGAGGGAATTACCCGGGAAAACCCTGTGCTGGCCGGTCCGCACAACGCGCAAAATACGATGGCAGCCCGTCTTGTCTGCGTCGAACTAGATTTGACGTCGGATGAACGCGACCAGGGTGTTGCTAGTTACCCCGGCCTCCCGCACCGTATGGAGCGCGTCGCGGAAATTTCCGGCGTCGCCTATGTTAATGACAGCAAAGGCACCAACACCGCCGCATCCGCGCCAGCGCTCGCGGCGTTCGAGAATATCCACTGGATCCTCGGCGGGCTGGCCAAGGAGCCGGGGCTGGGCGAATGCGAGGCCGAGCTAGGCCATGTGAAGGCCGCCTACACCATCGGCAAGGCCGGGCCTGACTTCGCTGCGCTGCTCGAACCGCGCGTTCCGACGCTGCAATGCGAAACGCTCGACCGCGCCGTTTCTGCCGCCCACGACGCGGCGACAAGCGGCGACACAGTTCTGCTGTCCCCCGCCTGTGCCAGCTTCGACCAGTATCGCGATTTCGAGGCTCGCGGCGAACATTTCCGCGAGTTGGTGGAGGCGCTCCGGTGAGTATTGACCAGCCCGCCCTCAATCGCAGCCGAAGCGAGCCGCCCCGCGGCGCCGCCTCCTCGCATATACGCAACCTGCGTATCTGGTGGCGTGAAGTGGACCGCGTCCTGCTGGGCCTCATCGTGCTGCTCATGATCATCAGTACGATCGCGGTCGCTGCCGCTTCGCCGGCCAGCGCACGTCGCCTGTCGACCAGCGCGGAGCGGCTGCCCGACCTCTATTTCTTCTGGAAGCACCTTGCCTGGCAGGCGCTTGCCCTCGGCGTGCTGTTCGGCGCGTCGCTGATGTCGCGCGAGACCGCGCGCCGTTTTGCGCTCGTCCTGGGCGGCGGGATGCTGTTCTTCATGTTCCTCGTTCCCTTCATCGGGACCGACATCAACGGGGCGCGGCGCTGGATCGACCTCGGCCTGCGGTTCCAGCCGTCCGAGTTCCTGAAACCCGCCTTTGCGATCGCGCTTGCCTGGGTGTTCTCCTGGCGGATGCGCGATCCGAACCTGCCGGTGAGGGCGGTCTCGCTCGCACTAACGGGTGTCGTCGTGTTCCTGCTCGCATTGCAGCCCAATTTCGGGGAAGCGGTGCTGTTCGCGGGCGTTTGGGCGGTACTCGTGATGCTGTCGGGGCTGTCCTTCGCCCGGATCGGCTCGCTATTGGGGGCGGGCGCGGCGCTGATTACCGCGACCTATTTCATCTATGACAATGCCCGGCACCGGATCGACAGCTTCCTTGGCGGAGGAACCGCCTTCGATCAGGTCGACCTCGCGGAGCGGACGCTGCTTGCGGGCGGCTGGACCGGGACCGGCTTCTGGCTGGGTCTGAAGAAGATGCGCCTGCCCGAAGCGCATACCGACTACATCTTTTCCGTGATCGGCGAGGAATTCGGGCTGCTCGCCTGCGCGCTGATCCTGTGCCTTTACCTCGCGCTCGCCGCGCGCGTCCTGATGCGGATGATCGACGAGGACGACCTCTTCACGATGCTCGCGGGCAGCGGCCTGACCGCGCTGATCGTGGGGCAGGCCTTCATCAACATGCTCGTCAATCTGCGCCTCTTCCCGTCCAAGGGCATGACCCTGCCGCTGGTCAGCTATGGCGGTTCTTCCACGATCGCGATGGGCCTGATGGTCGGGCTGCTGCTCGCGATTACGCGCCGCAACCCGTTCCTCAAGCGACGGACCGCAGGGCTTGCACAATTGATGGGCCTCGGCGATGAACCCGCGCGAGGGCGGGCCAGCATCCGGGGAAGCGCATCATGACGAAATCGAACCGCCATTACGTGCTGGCGGCGGGCGGCACCGGCGGCCACATGATCCCGGCCTTTGCCCTCGCGAGCGAACTCGACCGTCGCGGGCATCACGTTGCCCTCGTCACGGACGAGCGGGGCGCGGCGATCCCCGGCAAGCCGGACTTCCTTACCGCGCACGTCATTCCCGCGGGCCGGTTCGGCAAGAACCCGCTACGCTGGCCGTCGGCTTTGAAGAGGGTAATGGAGGGGCGCAGCATGACCTTGCGCCTGTTCGGCAATTTCGAGCCGAGTGCCGTCATCGGCTTCGGCGGCTATCCTGCCTTTCCCGCGCTTATCGCGGCGAAGTCGGCCCGCATCCCCAGCCTCGTCCACGAACAGAACGCGGTCCTGGGCCGCGTCAACCGGACGCTCGCAAGGTCGGTCGACGCCATCGCGACCGCCTATCCCGAAGTCAAGCGGCTGAAGGGCAAGTATGCCGACAAGGTTCACCTCGTCGGCAATCCGGTGCGCGCCTCGGTCATGGCGCTGCGTGACGAGCCCTATCCGCATTTCAGCGAGGACGGCATTTTCCGCGTGCTGGTAACGGGCGGCAGTCAGGGTGCCCGCATCCTGTCCGAGATCGTGCCCGATGGTCTTGCGATGCTGCCGCCGGCGCTGCGCGGCCGGCTGCAAGTGACGCAACAATGCCGGGCGGAAGACATCGAGGCGGTCCGCGCGCGCTACAGCGCACATGGCATTCCCGCGGAACTCGGCACCTATTTCGAGGATATGGAAAGCCGGCTCGCCGATACGCATCTGTTCATCGGTCGGGCAGGCGCTTCGACCATTGCCGAACTCACGGCGGTCGGGCGGCCAGCCATACTTATTCCGCTGCCGATCGCGACCGACGACCATCAGGCGGCGAACACGATGGAAATGGTCGAAGCGGGCGGCGCGCGCATGATCCGCCAGCCGATGGCTACGGTCGCCAACCCCGACGACTTCGAGGAGGAAAAGGCCAACCGAATGCGCGGGCGGCAATCCGACATCAAGCAGCGCATGGCGAAGGATTTGTGCAAGCAAATCCGCGTGCTTGCCGACAATCCGAAAGGGATGGCGCAGGCAGCGCACGCGGCGTGGAATTGCGGTCGGCCCCATGCGGTGAGCGACCTTGCCGATCTCGTCGAGAGCTTCGGCGGGGCGGACATGATGGACGTCATCAAGGTTGGCGGCAATCAGGCACGCGCGCGGGTTCAGGGGGCCGCGACGGCACATTCGCAGGCGCGGGAGACTGCGCGGTGAGAGGCGTATCGACCGATATCGGCACAATCCACTTCGTCGGCATTGGCGGCATCGGAATGTCGGGCATCGCCGAAGTGATGCACAATCTCGGCTATCAGGTGCAGGGCAGCGACCTGTCGGAAAGCGCGACGGTCGAGCGCCTGCGCGAGCGCGGCATCGCGGTCAGCATCGGCCATGCTGCGGAGAATCTCGGCGATGCGGCGGTGGTCGTCACCTCGACTGCGGTGCGGCGGACCAATCCGGAAGTCGCAGCGGCGCTCGAAAACCGGATACCGGTCGTGCGGCGGGCGGAGATGCTTGCCGAACTGATGCGGCTGAAGCGGACCGTTGCGGTGGCCGGGACCCACGGCAAGACGACCACGACGAGCATGATCGCGGCACTCCTCGATGCGGGCGGCGTCGACCCGACCGTCATCAATGGCGGGGTTATCAACCAGTACGGCTCCAACGCGCGGCTCGGCGACAGCGAATGGATGGTCGTCGAGGCGGATGAGAGCGACGGCAGTTTCCTGCGGCTCGACGGGCAGATTGCGGTCGTCACCAATATCGATCCCGAGCATCTCGACCATTATGGCGATTTCGACGGCGTGAAGGACGCCTTCGTCGAATTCATCGAGAACGTGCCGTTCTATGGCGTCGCGGTGTTGTGCATCGATCATCCCGAAGTGCAGACGGTCATTTCCAAGGTGCGTGACCGCCGGGTGCTGACCTACGGGTTTTCCGCCCAGGCCGATCTGCGCGGCGAGAACATTCGGCCCCAGGAGGGCGGCAATCTGTTCGATGTCGTCCTGCGCGAAAGGGACGGCAGCACGCGTCAGATCAACGATATTCACCTGCCGATGCCAGGGCGACACAATGTCCAGAACGCTCTGGCGGCGGTTGCGGTGGCGCTGGAAATGAACTGCGACATCGACATCATTCGCGATGGCTTCAAACAATTCGACGGCGTGAAGCGCCGCTTCACGCGAGTGGGGGAGGTGCCGTGCGACGATGGCGTCGTCACCGTCATCGACGATTACGCACACCATCCCGTCGAGATTCGCGCCGTGCTGTCCGCGGCGCGGGAAGCGGCCGGTAGCAAGGCCGGTAACGGGCGGGTCATCGCGGTGATGCAGCCGCACCGCTATTCGCGCCTCCGCGACCTGATGGACGAGTTTCAGACTGCGTTCAACGACGCGGACATAGTGCACGTCCTGCCGGTCTACGAGGCGGGCGAGGACCCGATCGAGGGCGTCGATGCTGCGGCTCTTGTCGCAGGGTTGCGCGATCGTGGCCATCGCAACGTCGATACCTGCGACGGACCGGCGGAACTTGCCGGAGTACTGGCCGGCGACTTGCGCGGCGGCGACATGATCGTCTGCCTCGGCGCGGGAGATATCACGCGAACCGCGGCGGGGCTGGCCGACGCGATCATGCGCGAAAGGGACGTGAAGTGAGCGACCATCAACCCAATGACTGGGCGATGTACGATGACGGCAGTGCACCCGAATCGGACATCGACGAAAAGGACGCGCGGCTCGGCATCGATACCGGGCAATTGCGCGGCAAGCTGACGGCGGACGCGCCGCTTGCCAAACTCGTCTGGTTTAAGGCCGGCGGCAATGCCGACTACCTCTTCGAACCGGCCGATTGCGACGATCTCGTGCAGCTGATGACGATGCTCAATGGCAGCGTCCCGGTGATGGCGCTGGGCCTCGGCTCGAACCTCATCGTGCGCGATGGCGGCGTTCCCGGCGTCGTGGTGCGGCTCGGCAAGCCATTCTCCTATGTCGAGCCGGAAGGCGAGCGCGGCATCGACGCCCTGACCCTGTGCTGCGGAGCGGGAACGCCAGGCATTCTCGTCGCGAGCGTGGCGCGCGATCACGGCATCGCAGGGCTTGAATTTCTGCGAGGCATTCCCGGCACGGTCGGCGGCTTCGTGCGGATGAACGGCGGAGCGTATGGCCGCGAAGTGGCGGACATCCTCGTCGATTGCGACGTGGTGATGTCCGATGGAAACCTTGCGCGCTTCCCGGTCGAGGATTTGCGCTACAGCTATCGTCATTCGGCCTTGCCCGATAATGCCATCGTAGTTTCCGCGCGGTTCCGCGGGCGGCGCGGCGATCCCCGGCGGATCGGCGAGGAAATGGACCGGATCGCCGATGCGCGCGAAAATTCCCAGCCGCTTCGCACGAAGACGGGCGGGTCGACTTTCAAGAACCCGGAAGGGCACAAGGCCTGGGAGCTGGTCGATCGGGCCGGTTGCCGCGGCATGCGCCTCGGTGATGCGCAAGTCAGCGAGAAGCATACGAACTTCCTCATCAATACCGGCGAAGCGTCGAGCAGCGACATCGAAGGGCTCGGCGAGGAAGTCCGCGCACGCGTCTACAAGGAAACGGGCATCGAACTGAGCTGGGAAATCCAGCGGGTGGGCCGCCCGTGAACGTTGCATTCCGGAGGGTCTCGTGAAGCCATTGCATGTCGCCGTCCTGATGGGCGGCTGGGCGAACGAGCGCCCCGTATCCTTGATGAGCGGCAACGGTGTTGCCGATGCCTTGGAACAGCGCGGCCACAAGGTGACGCGGATCGACATGGATCGCGACGTGGCGGCACGGATTGCTGAGGCAAAGCCCGATATCGTATTCAACGCGCTTCACGGCGTTCCCGGCGAGGACGGCAGCGTTCAGGGAATGCTCGATCTGATGGGCGTGCCCTATACCCATTCAGGTCTCGCGACTTCCGTGATCGCGATCGACAAGGAACTGACGAAGCAGGCGCTCGTGCCCAAGGGCGTACCGATGCCCGGCGGCCGGATCGTCAAGTCGGCGGAACTGTTCGAGGGCGACCCGCTCCCGCGCCCCTATGTCCTGAAGCCGGTCAACGAAGGGTCGTCTGTCGGAGTGGCGATCGTCACCGACGACAGCAATTACGGCAATCCGATCGGGCGCGACGTTGCCGGGCCGTGGCAGGATTTTACGGAGTTGCTCGCCGAACCGTTCATCCGTGGTCTCGAACTGACGAGCGCGGTCATCGACGGGCCGGACGGTCCGCGCGCGCTGGCCGTCACCGAACTCAAGGTGAAGTCGGGTTTCTACGATTTCGAGAACAAATATACGGAAGGCAAGACCGAGCATGTCTGCCCGGCGCAGATTCCCGCAAACATCGAGAAGCTGTGCCTCGAATATGCCGTGAAGGCGCACCGCGTCCTCGGATGCAAGGGTACGAGCCGCACCGACTTTCGGTGGGACGATACGCAGGGCGAGGATGGACTGTTCGTCCTCGAGACGAATACGCAGCCGGGGATGACGCCGCTCAGCCTCGTCCCCGAACAGGCGCGGTATTGCGGGATGGATTACGGCGATCTCGTCGAGGCGATCATCGCGGCGGCCCTGCCGGAGCGCATGAAGGCGAACGATGGCGCAGGTTAGACGAGGGGGCAAAGGCGTTCGCCGGTCGGCTGCGGCGAAGGGCCGGGCGACCCGTGCGCGTGCGGCAAAGGCGCATACCAGCAGCATCCTCGATGCCGTCATGGCGGCGCTGCCCTTTACCGAGGAGCAATGGCATCGCTTCTTTCTCGCACTGATCCTTGCAGGCGCACTCGCTTTCGCTTGGTTCATCGCCAGCCTTGCTGGGCTTCCGGCGCTGGCGCATGCGCAAATCGCACGCACGGCGGCCGATGCCGGGTTCGAAGTCCGGCATGTGCGCGTCACTGGCGTCAAGCGGATGAACGAGTTGCGCGTGTACGAGCGCGCGCTGACGGAGCGCAACCGCCCGATGCCGCTGGTCGATATCGAAGGGCTGCGCAGCGAACTTCTCGAAATGCCGTGGGTCAGCGATGCGCGCGTTTCCACGCAGCTGCCCGACACGCTGGCCGTCGACATCGTCGAGCGCGAACCCCACGCGGTCCTGCAAAAGCCGGGAAAGCTGGTCCTGATCGACCGGACGGGCGTCGAACTCGAACCGATTACTCCTGCAGAGGCGGCGGACATGCTTATCCTGACGGGGCCGGGGGCGGCCCGGCAGGTCGAGGGGCTCGACCGGCTGCTCGATTCGGCGCCTGCCTTGAAGCCCAAGGTGAAGCAGGCCGAGTGGATCGGCAATCGCCGCTGGAACTTCACCTTCGATACGGGGCAGATGCTCGCCTTGCCGGAAGGCGAGGACAAGTCGGCGCTCGCCTTCGTCAAGTTCGCCAAGATGGACGGTGCCAATCGCCTGCTCGGCGGGAAGGCGGAAGCGATCGACATGCGTGTTTCCGACCGCGTCTTCTTTCGCTGCCCCGATTGCCGCAAGGATGAGCTTGCATCCATGGCCGCGCGATAGCTAAAAGCCGGGGCGAGGGGCGCAATGGCAAATTCACGGTACAAACGCTATATCGGTGCGGTCAATATCGGCTCGTTCCGTATCTCCGCAATGATCCTCGGCATCGGGGAGGATGACGAGATGGTCGTCCTCGGCTCTAGCCACCGGGCGAGCCAGGGGATCAAGCGTGGATACGTCACCGACATGCAGGCGGCGACCTATGCCGTGCGCGATGCGGTGGAACGGGCCGAGAAGAATGCGGGGACCAGCGTCTCGGGCGTATGGATTGGCTGCGCCGGAGCCGGGCTTGCGAGCCGGGTTACCAAGGTGGAGATCCCGATCGAGGGACGCCGCATCGAGAGCGACGATGTGCAGCATCTTCTGTTCGCGGCGCGCGATCATATCCAGCCCGATGGCCGGATGGTCCTGCACGCGCAGCCGACCCATTACACGCTCGACGGCGCGCATGGCGTTGCCGACCCGGTCGGCCTCCACGCGGAAAGCCTGGGCGTGGACATTCATGTCATGCTAGCCGACGGGGCGCCGGTGAAGAACCTCATCGAAGCGGTGCAGAACGCCCATCTCGACGTGGAAGGGGTCGTCGCCTCGCCGCTTGCGGCCAGCTACGCGTGTCTTACGCGCGAGCAGCGCGAACTGGGCGTCGCGATGATCGAGATCGGCGGGGACATCACCAATATCTCCGTCCATGCAGGCGGAATGCTCCTCGGTATGAGCGCGGTTCCGCTCGGCTCTGCCGATATCACGGACGCCATCGCTTCGTCCTTCGGGATCAGGCGCTTTCAGGCCGAGCGACTGAAATGCGTGTCGGGTTCCGCTATCGCTTCGCCCAGCGACCACCGCGAGATGATCCCGGTGAATGGTCCGGGCGACGAGGAAGGCGGTCTCGTCGCGCGGGGCGCGGACGATCGCAACCGTATTCCGCGCGCGGAACTCGTCGGCGTCGTCACCGAACAGTTGGCGCGGCTGACGGGAGAGATCGGCAGGTCGCTCAAGGAACTCGGCTTCAGCGGAGCACGCGGCGGGCAGGTCGTGATGACGGGCGGTGGGGCCGAACTCGCTGGCATTGCCGAGTACACGCAGAGCGCGCTCGGCCAGCCTGTCCGCATCGGCAAGCCGCCTGCCGGCCTCAAGGGATTGCCTGAAGCGCATGCGACGCCCGGTTTCGCGACGCTGGCAGGTTTGTGCATCTATGCCGCAAACGATCCGGTCGATATTCGCTCGATCAATGCGAACTGGCAGCAAACGACCAAGTTGAAGGGAGCCGATACGTTCGGCCGGGTCTTTCGCGCGCTGAAGGAATATTTCTGACGATGGCCGCGCATCTCGACGGAATGGTCGATTGCGTTTAGGGTTAATGCGTAATAGGCGTTTGGACAATTCTTTCGACCCGTTCGAAGAGCGTTGCGACGACCAACAGATCATTTCCCGGACAACAGGGAACACGATGCCGGTCCTGACCGGCGGTTCTCGAATTTCCGGTAAGAACACAGCCCTGGAAGGGAAGGCTTGAATGAGTATCAATATCGGCCCTGCTACCTCCGACGAAATGCGTCCCAAGATCCTCGTCATCGGGGTCGGCGGTGCGGGCGGCAATGCAATCGCCAACATGATGGAAGCAGAGATCGAGGGCGTCGATTTCATCGTCGCGAATACCGATGCGCAGGCATTGACCACCTCGGTCGCTGAAAACCGCATCCAGCTCGGACCGGAAATTACCGGCGGTCTCGGCGCAGGCGCCCGGCCCGAAGTGGGCAAGGCCGCTGCAGAGGAGACGGTGGACGAACTCGAAGCCGCGCTCGAGGGCGTCAACATGTGCTTCATCGCAGCCGGCATGGGCGGCGGTACGGGAACCGGCGCTGCGCCTGTGATTGCCGAAACGGCGCGCAAGAAGGGCGTGCTGACGGTTGGCGTCGTGACCAAGCCATTCATGTTCGAAGGCAGCCGACGGATGCGCGCTGCCGAAAGCGGTATCGACGAGTTGCAGAAGCACGTCGATACGCTGATCGTCATTCCGAACCAGAACCTGTTCCTCGTCGCGAAGGCGGAAACGACCTTCAAGGAAGCGTTCCAGCTCGCCGATGAAGTTTTGCAACAGGGCGTCCGCTCGATTACCGACCTCATGGTGATGCCGGGTCTCATCAATCTGGACTTTGCCGACGTCCGTTCCGTCATGCAGGAAATGGGCAAGGCGATGATGGGTACGGGCGAAGCAGAGGGCGAGAACCGCGCACTCGAAGCTGCCGAACGTGCGATCGCCAACCCGCTTCTCGACGGTGTGTCGATGCAAGGCGCGAAGGGCGTCATCATCTCGATCATCGGGGGCGAGGACATGCGGCTTCTCGAAGTCGACGAAGCGGCGAATCACATTCGCGAACTCGTCGACGACGATGCGAACATCATCTGGGGTAGTGCCTTCAATCCCGATCTGGAAGGTCGCATCCGCGTCAGCGTCGTCGCTACCGGTATCGACCACGATGCCATGGCGAAGGCCCCCGCAAGCGAGCCGAAGCCGTTCGCTCTGTCGGACACGAAGCCGCCCAAGCGCCCGGTCCTCGAATTGTCGAACGACGATACTTCCGAAAGCGACGAGGCCCCGCTCGATCTGACAAATGGTTTCGGCAGCGGTGCAAACGAAAGCGAGGAAGAGGACGAGAGTTTCTCCGACCCCGTCCTGTCCGATCCGCTCGGCGCAGCTGACTTCGACGAGGATGAAGAAGACGACGATGTGGACGACATCGTCGATCCGCTCGCCGGGCTGCGCAATCGCGAAGACGAGGATGACGGACTGGTCGAACCGGCGCAGGACCGCGAACACGGCAGCCGACCGTCGGCAGGGTTCGGCGAGGGTGATGAGAGTGGTTTCGTCGGGAGCGGCACTTCGTCCGACGAAAACGACGACGATGCGCTTGTGCTCGGCGAAGACAACCAGATGAGTTTCGACAGCCCGCTGCGCAGCAAGCCGCAGGGTCGCAAGCGCGGCATGTTCGGCGGCTCCGAGGACGAGGAAGGTTCCTCGGGCGGCGGACGTTCGCGCGATGGCGCCAAGAGTTCGGCGGCTGCGGGCGGCTCCACCTTGTTCGAGCGGATGGCGAACCTTTCGCGCGGCTCGAACAGCGATGACGAGGACGAGGATGACGACGACAATGACGGCTCCTCGCTGAACATTCCGCGCTTTCTCGGGCGGCAGAACAACCAGTAACCGGCGGCTCGAGCCGCATCATGCGCTCATGAAAAGGTTCATCGATCCCTGCACCATGGCGGCGCTCGGCGGCGTTGCCGTGGCGCTCGCAAGTATTGCTGCGACACCTGCCTATGCGCAGGGGCGGGAGATCGTCCAGCCCTTGCCGCCGCCCGAAGTGGACGAACTGGGCGACGCGCTCCAGCGGCTCGCCCGTGACGCAAGCAATGTAAGCGCGCTCATCGATGCGGGCGAGGCTTCTCTTGCCCTCGGCGACGTGCAGGCGGCGATCGGCTTTTTCGGTCGCGCGAGCGATATTGCGCCGAACAATCCGCGTATCTTGAGTGGTCTGGCGGACGCCTATGTCGCGACGCGTCGTCCGATCGAGGCATTGCGTCTTTATACAGAGGCCGAACGGGCTGGTGCTGACGTGGCGAGGATTGCGGGGCAGCGCGGGCTCGCCTTCGATCTGGTGGGCGACAATGCGGCGGCGCAGGACCAGTATCGCCTTGCGCTTAGGCAGAATGACGACCCCGAAATCACCCTGAGACTGGCGACGAGCCAGGCGATCGCCGGTCAGCGCCAGCAATTCGAAGCGAGCTTGAGACCGCTGCTCGAGCGGGGCGACCTCGCGGCATTCCGGACCCGGTCCTTCGGCCTTGCGATACTCGGAGACACGACCGAAGCCATTTCCATCGCGCGAGCGATCACGCCGCCCGCTCTGATCGACGGGCTTGTGCCCTACTTGCGCGCAATGGACCAACTGACCGCAGTCCAGCAGGCCAGCGCTGCCAATCTGGGCGTGTTTCCCCGACGCTCGGAGTTCGGACGCGACGATCCCTCGATTGCCGAGGCACGCGCGGCGCTTCCTCCCGCGGCGGCTCAATCCCGTGCCCGCCCGAATGCTACCGATGCGCGGCTGCGTCCGGCGGGACGGCCCCTCGGACCCGGCGCCAACCAGCCCCCTGCGCGCGTTGTCGAGCCGGAAGGGGAACTTCGTCGGCAGGGAACGGGCGAGCTGCCTCCGCTCAATCCCGCGCAAGCCGCGGCGCAACCCGATCCGGTTCAGCGTCCGGTCGTTCAACAAACTCAGGCCGCTGCGCCGACAAGGCCGGTCGTGCGACCCGACATCGCGACGGTCTTCGCCGATATGGCGACGCCGAGTGGTGCGCGACCCTCAGCGGGCGCAGTCGACCTCGCGACCATTGTTCCTGCAAAACCTGAACCTGCCAAGGCGCAGCCCGCCGCTCCGCCGCCGCCAGACCCGGCCACGCTTCACCCGGCGCGAATCTGGGTCCAGGTAGCAACGGGACAGGACAAGAAGGCGCTGCGGTTCGACTGGCGACGCCTGTCGCGCAATGCGGATGGGGCTCTTGCGGACTACAAGCCGTTCACCAGCCGCTGGGGCCAGACCAACCGGATGCTGGTTGGGCCGTTCTCGACCCGCCAAGAAGCAAGCGCATTGATCGTGACGTTGAGGGAAGCGGGCATCGATACGTTCCGACATGACAGTTCTTCGGGCGTTCCGGTCGAGCCGCTGCCCTGAAATCGATCGCCACCGCGCGATCGAAACTGTGCAAAACTCCTTTTCAACAAGCTGTTAACAGGCAATCGGAGTCGCTCGGGGACTTCTCCCCAACTGCCACGCCGGTCGCGATTGCGTGAGGGGCCGCCGTGACGTCATGACGCCATTCGCAAATCTACGTGACGGGAAATGGAATATGGCGAATGCCCTGCGAACCTTCGACGCCGATGTCGGAAGCGCTCCGATGGACATGCTGTCGGCGCTGTTCGAGGCGCGCGGCTGGCAATGCGATGTCCATTCGACCGAAGAGATTAGCGGCAAGGTAAAAGGAAGCTGGGCAACCTACCAGCTTCGCTGCATCTGGCGCCGGGAGGACAATGTCCTGCAATTGCTTTGCTTGCCCGACATTCGGGTCAGCCCTGAAAAGCGGGCACCTGCGACCGATCTTCTGGCACTGGTGAACGAGCAGATGTGGCTGGGCCATTTTGAGTTGTGGTCGGACGGGGGAATGCTGTTGTTTCGCCATGCGGCAATGTTGGGCGATGAGGGGCTGCTGTCGCTGACGCAGGCGCAGGCCCTCGTCGAAACGGCAATCGAGGAATGCGACCGCTTCTATCCCGCCTTCCAGTTCGTGCTGTGGAGCGACAAATCGCCGAAGGACGCGCTGACGAGCGCCATGGTCGACGCGGCGGGAGAAGCATGAGGCACCTTCCGCTGACAGGCGGGAGAGACTAGCTTGGCCGCCATGACGTTCGACAACATTCTGGTCGCGGGTTACGGAGCAATGGCTTCGGCGATGGTCGAGGGCTGGATCGCTGCGGGCATCCCGCCCGGGACATTCACGATCTACAATCCGCGAAAAAAGAGCGCGCCTGAGGGTACGCATTTCACGCTCGATGTTCCCGCCACGCCGTTCGATGCGGTTCTGTTGGGATTCAAGCCGCACATGCTCGCCGATGTTGCGCCGGATCTGGCTCCTTCAGTGAGTGGTCAGACGGTTATCCTGTCGGTCCTTGCAGGCATCGAACTGGCCACCCTCAAACAGGCGTTTCCAAAGGCGGGCGGCGTCGTGCGGTTCATGCCCAATCTCGCCATCGCACTCGGTAAATCGCCGAACGCCCTCTTGGCGGACGGACTAACCGAACGCCAGCGGGAGCAGGTGACAGCGCTCGGTAGAGCGGGTGGCACGGCGGAATGGCTTGAGGACGAGAGCCAGTTCGATCTCGTCACCGCATTGGCCGGCTCGGGGCCGGGCTTCGTTTATCGGTTCATCGACGCGCTGGCAGCAGGAGCGGCCGCACAGGGATTGTCGCAGGAGCAGGCACAGCGTCTCGCGGTGCAAATGGTGGAGGGGGCAGCAGCACTCGCGGCTTCGTCGCAGCTGTCGCCGGGCGAACTCGCGGCACGGGTCGCAAGTCCCGGGGGCATGACGCAAAAGGGGCTCGATGTCCTCGACCAGAACGATGCGCTGAACGAACTGGTCGAAAATTGCCTCGTCGCAGCACGGAACAGAGGCCGCCAAATGGCCGAGGAAGCACGCGCAAAAGAGTGAAGCTGCGCTTAACACTAATTCGGAACGCGATGTTCCGGTTTTGCTTGAAAAAGAGCCGATAACGCCCGATATTGCGGGTAGCCGGTTCGTATAGTCGGACCGCGATTTTGAGGAGAGTATTCATTATGGCAGATTGGAAGGACACGCAGCGGTCGCGCACGAGCTTCAGCTCTGTGCCTCGCGCCGGTGATCCGGCTGCCCGTGCCGAGCGGTTCGATGCCGGACTGCGGGCGCATATGTTATCCATCTACAACTACATGGCTTCGGGCGTGTTGCTGACGGGTATCGTCGCGATGCTGACGGCCCGGACAGGCCTTGCGCTGACATTCGCGTCGGGTCCGCTGATGTGGATCGTCGCCCTGGCACCGCTTGGCTTCGTGTTCGCGATGAGCTTTGGCGTCAACAAGTTCAGCAAGACGACGTTGCAGGCCATGTTCTGGGCGTTTGCGGTGGTCATGGGTCTGTCGCTTTCGACGATCTTCCTCGTCTATACGCAGGAATCGATCGCTGCGACGTTCTTCGCGACGGCGGGTGCCTTCGCCGGTCTGAGCCTTTACGGCTACACCACCAAGAAGAACCTGCAGGGCTTCGGCACTTTTCTCATCATGGGTGTCGTTGGTCTCATCATCGCGATGGTCATCAACATCTTCCTGCAATCGAGCGTGCTGAACCTCGCGATCAGCGCGATCGGCGTCCTGATCTTCGCAGGTCTGACCGCCTACGATACGCAGCGTCTGAAGGCCGAGTATGATTACCTGCGCGGCACCGAGTTCGCCGGGAAGGCGATCATCATGGGTGCGCTGTCGCTGTATCTCGACTTCATCAACATGTTCCTGTTCCTGCTCCGTTTCATGGGCAACCGCGAATAAGGAATTGCTAATCGGCGCAGCAATCGACGCTGCAAAGCCACACATGATCGCGCCCGGAGTGCCATTCGCATTCCGGGCGCTTTTCATATCCGTCAGGCACGCTAAGGCTCGATCCTTCAGCACAGGCTCAGGTTCGCAAGCCTAGGCTTCGCAGGAAAACAGGATCGTTCTGGAAAGGATGCCGGCATGACGCCGACGGGACCCGTAAATATCAGAAAAATGACCGTAGCTTTCGGGCTCGTCGTCCTTGCGGGGTGCGCAACGCCTCCGCCGCCTCCGCCGCCACCTCCGCCTCCGCCACCACCGGTCGAGGTCATTCCCGACCGACCGACACCGCCCCGAGGGGCCGTTACCAATTTCGTCGTTCCGCAGACCGATCCCTTCGATGTGCGTCGGACGGTCAATGCCTATATTTCCCCGGCACAGAAGACGTGGAACGTGCGCTCTGCTCTCAACGTCGCCGCGCTTTACTGCCGTGGTCCGGCGAACGAGACTTTGACGGCAAACTATGCGAGCTTCCTCGAACGGCACAAATCTCCGCTCGCCGAAGCAAACCGCACGTTGCAGCAGGAGTTTCGCGACCGTTTCGGCAAAGGCTATTTGGACGAGCAGGACGCTTACATGACGAGCGTTTACAACTACTTCGCCTTGCCAATGACGCAGGACGAATTCTGCGATGTAGCGCAAAATGTTAGCGAGGAAGCTCTGGTCGTCGAGCCGGACGGGCTTTCGCTGTTCACCGCCCAGGCCCTGCCGCGCATCGAGAACGTCTTCGACAGCTTCTTCGATGAGTACGAGACCTATCTCGCCGAGCGGGAAGCATGGGACGCGCGCTACGATCCCAATTATGTCGATCCGGCTTCGCGGCAGGCAGTATCTTCTGGCATCGTGCTGCCGGGCGACCCGAGCGACGCCACAATTCAGCCCTTGCCGACCGAAGGTCCGATCACGCAGCCTGTTCAGGACGGACCCGTGCAGACCGCTCCGGAAAACGATCAAGGTTTGCCGCCCGTAACGGGAAGCACTGCTGTCTCGCCGCAGCAGCCAGCTTCTGGCGGACCGGTGGTGCAGCCGCTCCCCGAAAGCGGCGATACGCCGGACGACTAGGTTCCCGCCTCGGTCTTGCATAAGCGCGCGGGGTAAATCGAAGGACCGTCTGGCTATCGGACGGGCTGCGTCCTACATAACGGACCATGCATTTCCTCGATCAAGCCAAGATATTCCTGAAGTCGGGCGCCGGTGGCCCCGGTGCCGTCAGTTTTCGCCGCGAGAAATACGTCGAATATGGCGGCCCCGACGGCGGCAATGGCGGGAAGGGCGGCGACATCGTGTTCGAAGCGGTGCAGGGTCTCAATACGCTCATCGACTTTCGTTACGCCCAGCATTTCAAGGCGGCGCGCGGCGGGCACGGCATGGGCCGGGACCGGACCGGCGCAGGGGCGAAGGACCTCGTCATAGAAGTGCCGGTCGGGACGCAGATTCTTTCCGAGGACAAGGAAGAGGTGCTGGCAGACTTTACCGAAGTCGGGCAGCGCGAAGTCTTCCTCGAAGGCGGGATGGGCGGCCGGGGCAATGCCAGCTACAAGAGTTCGACCAATCGTGCGCCGCGCCAGCATCAGCCCGGCGAACCGGGCGAAGAAATGTGGGTCTGGCTGCGGCTGAAGCTGCTGGCGGATGTCGGACTGCTGGGCCTGCCCAATGCCGGAAAGTCGACCTTCATCAATCAGGTATCGAATGCCAAGGCGAAGGTCGGCGATTACGCTTTCACCACCCTCGTGCCGAAGCTCGGGGTTGTGCAGCACAAGGGCCGCGAATTCGTTCTTGCGGACATCCCCGGACTGATCGAGGGGGCTGCTGAAGGCGCAGGGATAGGCGACCGGTTCCTTGGTCATATCGAGCGGTGCCGCGTCCTCATCCATCTCGTCGACATTGCCGGAGAAGATCCGGCGGACGCCATGCAGATCGTCAACGAGGAACTTGCATCCTATGGCGCGGGACTTGCGGATAAGCCGCGTCTCGTGGCGTTGAACAAGCTCGATCTCGCGGACGACGAACTGGGCGATGCCTTCGCAGAGGAATTGCGGGACGCCGGAGCGGAGAAGGTGTTCCGCGTTTCGGGCGCGAGCGGCGAGGGCATTTCCGAACTTCTCGACGCGGTTCTGAGCTATCTTCCGGACAGGACCGCCACGGAGACGAGGGGCGTCGAGGAAACGGAAGGCAGCGACGAAATTAAGGAATGGTCGCCGCTCTGATACCCTTTCGCATGGACGAAGGATAAATTAGAGCGAGCGACGATGTCGATTTCGTCCCTCTCTCACCTGCGCGAGGCGGAGCGCGCGCGGCGCATCATCATCAAGGTCGGCTCCGCGCTGCTCGTCGACCGGGACGGAATGCCGCGGCGCGCCTGGCTTGAAAGCCTCGTGGACGAGGTAGCGGCGTTGAAATCGGCGGGACAGGATGTCGTCATCGTCAGTTCGGGCGCGATTGCGCTCGGAGCGTTCCGGCTGGGTCTGGAAGGCGGTGGACGCAAGACGCTGGCCGATGCCCAGGCAGCAGCGAGCGTAGGGCAGGTCGCGCTTGCTTCTTTATGGGCGGAACTGCTGTTGCGCCACGATATCATCGCAGCGCAGATGCTCCTGACGCTCGACGATCTCGAGGATCGCCGCCGTTATCTGAATGTATCGGCGACGCTTGCGCGGCTCATCGAAGCTGGTGCCGTGCCGGTCATCAACGAGAACGACAGCGTCGCGACCGAGGAAATTCGCTTCGGCGACAACGACCGGCTTGCGGCCCGCGTCGGACAGGCGGCAGGCGCGGATGCGGTAATCCTGCTATCGGATGTGGACGGCCTCTACGATGGCGCACCGTCGTCCGAAGGGGCGCAGTTGATTGCGAAGGTCGATGGAGTGACGCCTCAGATCATGGCGCTTGCCGATACCCGCTCGTCGTCCGGGATGGGTTCGGGGGGGATGGTGGCGAAGCTGCAGGCGGCGAAGATTGCAGAGCGCGCCGGTATGGCCTTGGCGATCATCGGCGGGCGGATTCGATCTCCGATAGCACAAGCATGTGAGAACGATCATGGCACGCTGTTCCTCGCACAACGGCGGGACGGTCCGCGAAAGGCGTGGCTGGGGGGACGGATTGCCCCGGCGGGAAGGATCGTGATCGACCGTGGTTGTGCCGAAGCGCTTTCGGGCGGCGCCAGTCTTCTCGCCCCCGGGATCGAACGCATCGAAGGCGACTTCGAACGCGGCGACCTTCTATCGGTCATCGACGAAAAGGGCGAACCCGTTGGGCAGGGCCTCAGCGAGTATGGCTCGGACGATCTTCGCGCGATCGCCGGAAAGGGGCAGGGCGAGCAGGAAGCGTTGCTCGGTTACACCCCCCGCTCGGCGGTAATCCACCGCGACCATTGGGTGTCCGCATGACCTTGTCTCTGACTGGTGGGACGGGGTTCGTCGGTCGCGCGGTGCTCGACCAGCTTGGCGAGCAGGGTCGTTCGGCGAAAGCGCTGACCCGCCGGCCGCAAGAGCAGATGTTCCCGGGTTTGCAGTGGGTAGAGGGAAGCCTGTCCGATCGTGAGAGCCTTATGCGACTCTGCGAAGGGGCGGACACCGTCCTTCATATCGCGGGGCTCACCAGTGCGCTCGATCATTCGGAGTTCGAGAAGGCAAATGTCGAGGGAACGCGCAATATCCTCGAAGCCGCCGAGGCGGAAGGCGTCCGGCGGTTCGTGCTCGTTTCCTCGCTGGCGGCCCGGGAACCTAGCCTTTCCGCCTATGGTGCATCGAAGGCACGCGCTGAGGAAGTCGTCAAGGAACGCACGCTCGATTGCACGATCATACGCCCCCCGGCCGTGTATGGCCCGCGCGATACGGAGCTGCTCGACCTGTTCCGGGCGGCGAAGGCTGGGTTCGCGCCCGTTCCGCCGAAGGGGCGGGCATCCTTCATTCACGTTGCCGATCTGGCGCGTTTCCTGCTCGCTGTGACCGATGCAAAAGGATCGAGCGAAGGGCTTTACGAACCCGACGATGGACGTCCCGGTGGCTATTCGCATGAAGAGCTTGCCAGAAGCATCGGTGCGGCTTTCGGTCGCGACGTGCGCGTGGCACACATGCCCGCCTGGAGCTTGCGGCTAGTAGCGCGGGCCGACGAACTGCTGCGTGGAAACGGAGCCAAACTCACCCGCGACCGCGTCGGTTACATGCTGCACCCCGACTGGGTCTCAAGACCCGGATATGCTCCGCCGTCATCACTATGGAAACCGGAAATCGGGGGCGAGGAGGGCTTTCGGCGAACTGCCGAATGGTATCAGAAGGAAGGCTGGCTCTAGGCCTTCAAAGGAAGGGTTCTTCGCCGGGCTTGTGAATGCCGCATTCGACCTTGTCCCAACCCTTCCAGCGGCCTGAACGCGGATCTTCGCCCGGCGCGACCTTCTGCGTGCAGGGCGAACAGCCGATCGAGGGATAACCCTCCGCAACGAGCGGATGGCGCGGCAGATCGTGTTCCTCGAAATAGGTCTCGATCATCTCCGCATTCCAGTCGATCAGCGGATTGATCTTGAGCCTTCCCTGTTCGTCGGAAGTATCGATCTCGAAGCGGGGAAGATTGGCGCGCGTCGCGCTCTGGAAAGCCTTCCGCCCTGTCAGCGTCGCATCGTAGCCGCTCAATGCTCGCGCGAGAGGCCGGACCTTGCGCAGATCGCAGCAGCCATCCGGATCGTAGGACCAGCGGAGACCGGAGGCGTCTTTCTCTTCAAGTTCTCGAGGGTCTGGCGTCAGGTTGACGAGGTTAGTCAGCCCGAGATGCGCGACAAGTTCGTCGCGATAGCGCAGCGTTTCGGGAAAATGCTTGCCCGTTTCGAGAAACAGGATCGGCAAGTCCGGTGCTACCTCGCTGATAAGGTGAAGCAGGACGGCACTTTCGGCTCCGAAACTGGAAACGGTGGCGAGCTCGCCGGCAACGTTGTCCTCGATCAGGTTTTGCAGCAATTCCCGCGTTTCCTGACCGCGAAACATGCGATTGAGCCTTTCCGCATCACGCTCGGTGAAGCGCGGTCCGGTATCGATACGGTCGATCTCGCGGGGAGAGACAGGCTTATTCATCGCGAAGCTCTTCCCCCTTGCCATGCCGCAGGTTCCAGATCGGGTTCCGCTCGTCGGCAGCGGGTTGATAGACATGGGGAAAACGATCGAGCGCGGCTGCGACATCGTCCGGATCGAGCGGCGCTTCGGGAGCGAACGCATCGAACCCGCAGCGCCGCAGATATGCGATCTGATCGACGAGCACGTCTCCGACTGCACGCAGCTCGCCGCGATAGCCGGCTTCCCGAAGGATCCGCGCCGCGGAATAGCCGCGCCCGTCTCCGAAGGTCGGGAAATTGATTTCGACAAGTGCGAGCCGATCGAGCGACGGAAGCAATTCGCGCACGTCGTCTCCGGGCTCGATGCGGACGGCAACTGCATTGCCTTGCGCGGTGAAGGCATCGACCGTCACTGCGGGGTCAAGTACCGGATCGTCGTCCCGGAACCGCAGCGAAGTCGCATCAAGCGGTCCCCGACCTTCGGCAGGTGTCTGCGTGCTGGACAGTCCCTCAGCCATAAAGCGCCTCCTTGAACGGAGCCATGCCGATCCGCCGATATGTATCCAGAAACCGCTCGCCGTCTTCGCGTGCGGAAAGATAGACGTCAGCCGCCTTTTCGACAGCATCGACGATGCCATCCTCGCTGAAACCGGGGCCGGTGATCTTGGCGAGTGCCGTGTCCTCGGCTTCGCTTCCGCCGAGCAGCAACTGATAATTCTCGACGCCTTTCCGGTCCACGCCGAGGATGCCGATATGGCCTGCGTGGTGGTGGCCGCAGGCATTGATGCAGCCAGAAATCTTGAGCTTCAGTTCGCCGAGTGCTGCCGTCTTTCCGGTGGCCGCAAAACGCTCGGAGATTTTCTGGGCAACGGGAATCGACCGGGCATTGGCAAGACTGCAATAGTCGAGCCCCGGACATGCGATGATGTCCTCCACCGTGTCGAGGTTCGGACTGCCGAGCCCGGCATCTTCCAGCGCGGTCCACAATGCGTGCAAGTCGGATTTCGCGACATGCGGCAGAACGATGTTCTGGGTATGCATGACGCGCAATTCGTCGAAGCTGTAGTCCTTCGCCAGATCCGCCATCAGATGCATTTGCTCCGCGCTCGCATCGCCCGGAATGCCGCCGACAGGCTTTAACGAGATTACCGCGCTCGTATAGCCTTCGACCTTGTGCGGATGGGTGTTGCGATCGACCCAGAGCGCAAAGTCGGGATCGCTCCTGTCGATTTCAGCCGCGGAGGATTGCGCGAACGCCGGGTCCTCGAAGAACGTCCTGATCCGCTTCAGTTCGGCAAAGGGAGGCTCTACCCCCTGATCGAGAAGATGGGCGAATTCCTCTTCGACCTGGCGCGTATATTCTGCAGCACCGAGCTCATGCACGAGGATCTTGATCCGGGCCTTGTACTTGTTGTCGCGTCGGCCGTAGCGGTTGTAGACCCGCAGACACGCCTCGGCGTAGGTAATGAGCTGGTCCAGCGGAACGAAGTCGCGGATGAGCGGCGCGATCATCGGAGTGCGCCCCATGCCGCCGCCGACATAGAAGGCAGCACCGAGTTCGCCGGCATCGTTCCTGACGATCTGAATGCCGATATCGTGGAGTTTCATCGCGGCGCGGTCACGGTCGCTTGCGATAACGCAGATCTTGAACTTGCGCGGCAAATAGCTGAATTCGGGATGGAAGCTCGACCACTGGCGCAGCAATTCGGCATAGGGGCGGGGGTCGGCCACTTCGTCCGCCGCGGCACCTGCGAAATGATCGGACGAGATATTGCGGATGCAATTACCGCTCGTCTGGATCGCGTGCATCTCGACCTTGGCGAGATCCGCGAGAATGTCCCCGGCATCCTCCAGCTTGATCCAGTTGTACTGGATGTTCTGGCGGGTCGTGAAATGCCCATATCCCCGGTCGTATTTGTCGGCGATGTCGGCAAGCGCATGCATCTGCGTCGATTTGAGCGTTCCGTAAGGCACCGCTACGCGCAACATATAGGCATGTAGCTGAAGATAGAGGCCGTTCATCAGCCGCAATGGCTTGAACTGGTCTTCGGTCAGCTTGCCGTCGATCCGGCGCTGACACTGGTCGCGAAATTCGGCGACGCGGGCATCCACCATCGCCTGGTCGTATTGGTCGTAAAGATACATCAGACGATCTCCCGGATCGCATTGGCCGCAGTGTCCGGCTTGATGGTAAGGTCAGGTCGCACCGTCGGCCCAAGAGCGCGTACGCGGTCCTTGATATGATTTGGGCGCGGCACCCCGTCCTGCATCGTGGATTCGACGAGGTAGGGAACGTTGACCTTCCGCGCGGCTTCCTGCTCGGCAGCTATACTTTCGGCGGCGTCGCCTGCGTCGATCGCGTCCTCGATATGAACCGACCAGTCGGAACCGGTCCACCAGATGACAGCGCCGGTTAGCAAGTCATTGCCGGTGATAAGCATCATCGTGTTCTCGCTCATGATGTCACCTTCGCTGCTTCCCGTGCCAGCTCGACGTCTGTTCGCGACGTCACTTCTCCGATGATGATGAGGGCCGGGCTCCTGACTGCTTCGCGCTCGACGAGTTCCGGTAACGCCGCGAGAGAACCGCGCAGGACGCGCATGTCGGGACGCGCTCCGTTTTCTAGAACGGCAACCGGCATTTCAGGCGCAAGGCCGTCGGCCATCAGCTTTTCCGCGATCTGCGGAGCGGTCTTGACACCCATATAGATGACGAGCGTCCGGCCTATGCCTGCAAGTCCCGCCCAGTCTTGGTCGGACAGGCCCTTGCACTGGCCGGCGACGAAACTGACGATCGACGATGCGTCGCGGTGGGTAAGAGCGATCTGTGCTGCTGCTGCTGCACCGTTCGCGGCGCTGATGCCGGGCACGATCTCGCAGTCGATACCACTGGCACGCGCAGCTTCTGCTTCCTCACCGCCGCGTCCGAAAATGAATGGATCGCCGCCCTTCAGCCGGATGACGTCCATCCCCCTCTTCGCTTCTTCGATCAGCAGAGCATTGATCTTGTCCTGCGGCAAAGTGTGCCGCGAACGCTGCTTCGCGACGGAAACGAGGCGCGCACCGCGTGGAGCCATGTCGAGAATGCGGCGATCGACGAGACCGTCATGAACGATGATCTCCGCGTGTTCGATCAACCGCGCTGCGCGCAAAGTGAGAAGGTCGGGGTCGCCCGGACCGGCTCCGACGAGATAGATGGTGCCCGATTTAGCCATTCGGTCGAAATGGCGGCGTCGCACCCGGTCTTCCAGCGAGAAACCGTGTCGTCAAAAATAGAAAAGTTTTGAAAACCTTGGGTATCGGTTAGAGAAGCTGGGGTTTCAGCGTCCTCGGTCCTGCCTCTTTTCGTCCGCCAAGCGCTGCGACAGGGCTGCGACCAGCTGATCGAATTGCGCATTTCCGCGCAGGTTGAGGTCGCGCTGCGGGAACGGAATTTCGACGTCATGCTCCTTGAACAGCTTCCACAGTGCCTTGAGCACGGCGGAACGCACGTTGCCGACCCCGTCTTCCGGATCCTCGATCCAGCACTGGATGATGAAATTCACCGAGCTGTCGCCATAGGCGCTCATCCATACGGTCGGCGGGGGCGACTTCAGGATGCGATCGACCTGGTCGGCCGCTTCCAGCATCAGTTTTTCTGCAAGGTCCAGATCGGTGTTGTAGCTTACGCCGACTTCCACCTGCATCCGCACGTTTTTAGAGGAATAAGACCAGTTTTCTACCTGATTGATCATCAGGTTCTCGTTCGGAATGAGGTATTCGCGCTGGTCTCTCGTCGTTACCGAGACAGCCCGAATGCCGATCTTGCGGATTTGCCCGAAGGTTTCTCTCCCCGCTGTGTCCGCAACCGCGATAACGTCTCCCGGTTTTATCGAGCGGTCCATTAGCAGGATGATTCCAGCGATCAGGTTACCGAACGTCTTCTGCAGGCCGAAACCGATAGCGAGGCCGAAAGCACCCGAAAAGACGGCGAGAGCGGTCAGATCGATGCCGAGGAGGTCGATGCCGATAAAGAAAGCGGAACCCCAGACGGCGATCGTCAGCAGCTTCTCGACCAGCAATTGCTGCGCCCCGTCGAGCTTCGAGACACGGCGCACGGCGGAGTGAGCGAACTTGCTCAACAACCATGCCATGAACATGACGCCGACGAGGATCGCCGCTACGACGAAGACGTCGAGCAGCGATAGTCGCATGTCGCCCAGGCTCAGGGCGGCGTCGTCCAGAGTCTCCAACAGGGAGCCGGCGGTTTCACTGCGCGAAGCGACGACTTCCTTGATCCCCTCGGCGGCGGTCACGCTTCCCTGCGGTGCCTCCTCGGCCATGCTCCACGCTTGGGGCGTCGCATCGGCCTCGGGTAGAGGCGTGCCGGATTCGCCGGAAGAGGGGTTGGACGGAGCAGAGGCGGCAGTCATATCTTGTCCATTGCGGCAAACCCGCGCTCGAGGTCGGCGATCAGGTCGGTTGCATCTTCGAGTCCGATCGAAAGCCGGACGCCGAGCCGGTCGTCTTCCTTCCAACCAGGTTTGGGCCAGCGCATCACCGACCGCATTGAGGCCGGGTCGAACGGCAATGCGAGGCTTTCGTATCCGCCCCAGCTATATCCTATTCCAAACAGGTCAAGCGTATCGATGAGCGCAGCGCGCTGCGCTCCGCTGCGTCCGGCAAGCACGAAACTGAATAGGCCACAGCCTCCTGTGAAATCTCTCTGCCAGATCGAATAGCCGGGATCGCCTTCGAGAAACGGGCACAGGACATGAGCGACTTCCTTCCGGTCCCTCAGCCACCGGGCGATCTGCCGCGCCGTGTCCATCGATCTCTGCAATCTCAGCGGCATGGTCCGGAGGCCGCGCAGGCAGAGCGACGCTTCGTCTGGCGAGACATATGCGCCGAGTTGCTGGGCGGTGCGACGGAGCCGCCGGTAATGCCGCTCTCCCGCGCTCGCGCTGCCCATGAGCAGATCGGAATGACCGCCGACATGCTTCGTCAAAGACATAATTGCGATGTCGCAGCCATGCCGCAGCGCAGGAAAACCGAGACTGGTCGCCCACGTATTGTCGATAAGGCTTGTCGCGCCACGTTCGCGCGCAATCGCCGCCTGCCGTGGAATGTCGGGCATTTCCATCGTCAGGCTGCCGGGCGCTTCGAGCAGGACGGCACGGGTCCGGTCGCAAAACTTGGCGCTGTAGTCGTCGAGGTCGAGCGGATCGAAGTAGCGCGTTTCGATGCCCATCTTCTTGAACAGGCCGTTCGCCATGCCTCGGCTCGGGTCGTAGACATTATCCGTCATCAACAGGACGTCGCCCGACGACAATGAACTGAGAAGGGCGCCCGACAAAGCCGCAACGCCGCTGGGATAAAGCATCGTCCCAAAGGCGTCCGGTTCCAGCTGCGTCAGCGCATCGGCAAGCGCCCATTGCGTCGGCGAACCGCGTCGTCCGTAAAAGAAGTGACCGTCATGGTTCGACTTGCCGGCTTCCTTTAGCGCAGCACAATTTGCATGAAGATGGGTGCTTCCTCGATAGATGGGTGGATTGACGATATGCTCTGCCCAATCGCCGACGCGCCCCGCGCTGACCGCACGCGTCGCCTGATCGTGTTCCCCGCTCGTCTTCGATCCCGTCAACCGTCTCACGCTCCGATGGTGTGAATGCTCGATACCCTAGCGCAAGCCGCGACAGGATGAAGGCCTAATTGGCTCAGCTTCCGCCGGTGCTTGCTTTGGGCATCTGCGGATCGCTTCCCCATTCGAGCCAGCTGCCGTCATAAAGGGCGCTGTCTTTCGCACCGACCAGATGGAGTGCGAAGAGAAGAACGCAGGCGGTCACACCGCTACCGCAAGTGGCGACGACCGCCTTTTCCGGATCAATTCCGGCATCGCGGAACTTTTCCCGCAGTTCGTCGACGGGAAGGAATTTGCCCTGCCGGTCGAAGAGTTGCGGAAAGGGAACGTTGCACGCGCCCGGAATGTGCCCGCCGGGGAGACCGTGAACGCCGTCATCCGTTTCGCCCGAGAACCTGTCAGCATCGCGCGCATCCACGATCTGTTCCTCGGCTGATTGCGTGTTGGCGTACATCTGCGCCTTGCTGCGCAAGGCATCGCCCTGCTCTGGCACGGAATAAGAGCTCTTCGCAAAATCCGGCTCCCCATTCTCAAGCGAATGGTCCGCTTCGCGCCAGGCCGCAAGACCGCCATCGAGGATCGCCACGTCCTTCTTTCCGTAAAGGCGGAAGATGAACCATGCGCGGCAGCTCGTTTTCAGGGCGCTGTCGTCGTACAGCACGACGGCGCTGTCTTCCGCGATACCTAGTTCGCGCATCTTCTGCGCGAACTGTTCGGCTGACGGTACCGCCTTCGGCACCGGGGATTGCGGGTCGCTGAAATTGCCAAGATCGAGAAAACGGGCGCCGGGTATGTGGTTTTCATCATACTCTTCTCTGGCATCGCGTTCGGCATCCGGCAGATGGGCGCTCGCATCGACTACGACGACTTTGTCGTCTCGAAGCAACTCGGCAAGGCGGGCGGGGGAGATAAGACTGTCCATCGCGCCATCCTAAACCGGCCCGAAGGTTCAGTCCAATCCGCGCTGCGAAAGGGGTGCGTAGCTGCGTGGCCCTTCGTCGAGGCGGAACGGCAGCAAGCGGTCCGAGCCACTTGCAGACACCTGTCCCACGACGGTATTGCGGACGACCGGACCATGCTCGTCACTGTCGGCCCTTACTTGCAAAATCGGTACGAAGAGAGCCGCATTGCCCTGCCTGATCGGTTGTATCGTATTGACCGGAAGGGTGAGCTTTCCTTCGATGGTCCGGCTTTGGCCGGGCGACAGTCGTTCGATCGCATGGGTCCGTGGCAGGTCGGTGTGATTATCGGCAATCTGTTCCTCGACTGGAAGCGCATTGTGCGCCGGTACGAGCCTTGCGGCGAGCGAAACGTCGGTCAGCGCGGCATCCGTGCGGTTGCGCACGATGACACGGTAATCAAGCGTTGCATTCATGAAGCTTCGCGTCAGCTTTACGGCTTCGATGCGCACCGAAAGCGGATGGGGCGGGGGCGAGCCGTTCGCACTGGAGCCGGAGATATTGGGACGCTCGACGGTCGGCACAACCGGCCCGGAACGACGTCTGCGCATGAGAATGACTGCTATGGCTGCCCCGATTAGTCCGACGGCGAGGAGGAGAAGCCATGGCCATGCCGTTTGGTCTTCCGGTTCGCCGGCTGAGGGCGTTGTTTCGGCTGGAACCGTAGAGGGTTCGGTCAGGTTCGCATCGGTCGACGGTGCTGCCGCAGGCGGAAGCTGCGTCAGCGGCGGCTCGCCATTCGCCGGTTCTTCAACTGTTTCGCTTCGAGATACTGCACCGGGCTGAACCTGCGCAGGGGGAGGACGGGAAGGAGTGGCTTGGCCCACGCCCGTTGAAGACGTTGGTGCTTCTGCACCGTTCCGGGGCGTAGCTTGCGCGTCGTCCCGTGTCGACTGGCTCGGGAGGATGATCGGCTCCGGCTCGCGTTCGGGAAGAGGCGAGGGGATACGGCGCGGGATCGGTCGGACTACCGGCGCATCGCTATCGACCGGACCCTGCACATCCGGACGTTCTTCGGGCTCCGGCGGCAACTGGAAATCGCGCGCCGATTGAGCCGACGCCTGCGATGCCATCGCGCTCGCTGCAAGCAGGAAGGAAATAGTCAGGTTTCGCAATGCGCTCATTGCAGGAAAGCAACCGTTTGATGTCTGTGGACTGGGACGTTCGAAGCGCCGTTCACTCCTGCTCCTGAACAGGCAGTGACCGTCGCTTCGTCTGCGCTGCCTCTATGGCACAAACCTGCGACTTCCAACCTCCGGCTTGCGCGCGATATGCTTTATCGGCAGATGCGCTGCATGAGCGACACATCCCACGAAACCTCCGCGCCACTTCATCTGGGACAAAGCAGCACACTGCCTTCCTCGCCTGACGAGGCGGTCCTCGATTACGTTCCCAATCCGAGAGGGAAAACGCTTTACATGGTGCGTTTCGCCGCACCCGAGTTTACCTCGCTTTGTCCGGTTACGGGGCAACCCGATTTTGCGCATCTGGTGATCGATTACGCACCGGGAGAGACGATCGTCGAATCGAAGTCGCTGAAACTCTTTCTCGGCAGCTTTCGCAACCATTGCGGCTTTCACGAAGACGTCACCGTCGGCATCGGCAACCGGCTGTTCGAGGAAATGGAACCGCAATGGCTGCGCATCGGCGGCTACTGGTATCCGCGCGGCGGCATCCCGATCGACGTGTTCTGGCAAAGCGGACCCGTGCCGAATGGCCTCTGGGTGCCGGACCAAGGCGTCCAGTCGTATCGGGGGCGCGGCTGATGCCCTTGCAATAACACGCTATTGAAGGCACTTCACCGAACATGAGAACATCGCGGAAGAACTCCGATACCATCATCGCGACCGAAACCGGCAAGCCGGTGCGCAAGAAACCGATGCAGGCGCGCCTCGGCTGGCTCGCCCTGATCCTCGCCCTGCTGCTCCCCGTATGGTTTGCGATAGCAGCCTTGGGTAGCAAGATCGGTGTCTGGAACTGGCAGTTCGGGCTCGGTACGATGACCGCGAGTTGGGGACCGTGGCTGCTGACCGTCGTATCGGCACTTGCAATCGTCGCCTTCCTCTGGGCGCTCGTGAAGAAGCCGCGCGGCAACTGGATCGTACCGCTGATCGCGCTCGTCATTCCGGTGGGCATCTTCGTGTTCCTCGGAACCGTGCGGGAGCGGGCCGAGGACAATCCAATCCACGACGTCACGACCAATCCGGCGGACCCGCCGACCTTTTCCGCCGAATTGCTGCGCGAGCGACAGGCGGAAGATGCCAATCCCGTTGAGCCTTACGATCAGGCGCTCGAGGGTATGCAGGGCGAAACCCTGCAACGGCTGAACCGGCAGCTTTACCCGGCGATGGAGCCGCTCGTGACGACTGCGCCGCCCGAGGAAGCCGTTGCCGCAGTGGCGAACGTGTTCGAAGAACAAGGGTTCGAGAACGTCACGACCGATGTCGCAGCAGGTCGCGTCGAGGGCACGGCGGAAACCTTCTGGTACGGTTTCGAGGACGACATCGTCGCTCGCATTCGCGAGGTTCGCGGGGCCGGTTCGGTCATCGATCTGCGCTCCGTCAGCCGTGTCGGGCAGAGCGATCTGGGCAAGAACGCCGAGCGGGTCCGGGAACTGCGTCTGGCGATCGAAAGCGACCTCAGTTCGCGAAACTGACCGCAGCAAGAATGCTGCGCTGAATGACGGTCGCCACGCACAGCGCAGCGAAAGCGTAGGCCAAGACGACGAAAGCGGCCGGGAATATCGTCATCGCGACGAAGAACAGGATCGTCTCCGTCCCTTCGGCGAGCCCCGTCGAATAGAAGAAGCTTTTCTGTCCGTGAGCGGTCGTCTGCGCCTTTCGCTTTTCCGCTATTACCGCATAGGCAAGAAAGCTTGTCCCGGTCAGGACGAAGCAGGCGGTAAGCACCAGAGAAGCGAGCGCGTTCGCGGGATCGACGAAGCCGAAGGCAACCGGGATCGATACGTAAAAGGCGAAATCCGCGACGATATCGAAATAGCCGCCAAGGTCCGTCGGTCCGCTGGCGCGCGCAATCGCTCCGTCGAGTCCATCGAGCAAGCGATTTGCCGCGATCAAAGCCAGTCCAAGAAGGAACAGCCCGTTGGCAATTGCGACTGCGCCCAGAAGGCCGACCGCAAGTCCGAAAGCAGTAACCGCGTTTGCAGTTATGCGACGAGCAGCAAGGGCGCGTCCGATGCGATTGAGGGGCGGATCGATCCACGGTCGGAGTTTGGCATCGAACATGAGAAGGTTATCTAGCCGAAGGTCACCAGACCGACCATTGCCCCCGTCATGGCGGTGGCGGCGTTTCCGGCAATCCAGCTTCTTATGCCGAGGCCTGCGACTTCCGCCTTGCGCGCCGGGCACAGCGTGCCGATCGTCGATACGAGAAGGCCGATGCTCGCAAAATTGGCAACGCCGCACAGCGCGTAAGTGACGATCAATTCGCTTCGGGAAGAGAAAGTCTCGTCGGGAAGCGCCGCCAGTTCGAGATAGGCGACATATTCGTTGAGCACCGCCTTCTTGCCCATCAGCGCGCCGGCGTCCACGGCTTCTGACCATGGCACGCCGATGGCCCACATCAACGGGGCGAAAAGCCATCCGAACAACCTGCCGACGCTTACCGGTTCGCCGCTGACGAGCGGCAGCAGCGCAAGGATCTGGTCGGCCAGCGCGACGAGCGCAAAGATGACGATGATGACCGCTATAACGGCAAGGAACAGTTGCAGGCCATCCATCGTGCCGCGGATCACGGCATCGATGGTGTTGTCGTATTTTAGGCCTGGAGCGTCGCGGTCTTCTGCCGTTTTGACATCGCCGGGAACCATGATCCGGGCAAAAAGCAATGCGGCAGGAAGAGAGATCAGCGAAGCGGAAATCATGTGACCGACCGCATTGGGAACCGTGGCGGACAGTGTCTGGGCATAGAGGATGAGAATGGCTCCGGAGATGGTCGCCATGGCGAGCACCATGATCGCGAAAAGTTCGGAACGGCTGACCTTCTCGAAATAGGCTCGGGTGACCAGAGGACTTTCGACCACGCCGAGAAACATGTTCGCACCGCCTGCCAGACCCACTACGCCGCTGACCCCGAGGGTTCTGCGCAGCATGAACGACAGGCCGCGAACGAGCCATTGCAGGACGCCCCAATGCCACAGCACCGCGGCTAGCGCGGAAAAGACGATGACCAGCGGAAGGATCTGAAAGGCAATGATGAGCGGCGGTTCCGCCCCGTCCCGCAATGCGAAAGGCAATTCGGCTCCACCGAGATAGCCGAACATGTAGGACGATCCGCGCAGTGTGGCCCGCTCGATGGCGGCGACGCCTTCATTGGCGTAACCCATCAGCGACCATACGAACGGTACGCGGAGCACGACGAGCGCGAGAACGGCCTGCATGGCCAGTGCGCCGGCAATCCAGCGCCAGCCCGGTAGATTGCTGCGATCTTCCGAGATCGCCCACGCCAGCAGAAGGAGCAGAACGATGCCGAGCAGGCCCTGAAACTGTGCCAAGGCGCCCATCAACCCCGGCGCCAGTCGAAGTAACGCTCGACGAAACCAAGCAGCTTTTCGGGCTTATGCGCTTTCTTCCATTCCCCGGCCGCATATTTGTTGGCTTCGGCCATCGTGGGGTAGCTGTGGATCGTCGAAAGGATCTTGTTGAGCCCCAGACCGTGTTTCATCGCCAGCACGTATTCGGCCAGCAATTCGCCGGCATGGGCACCGATGATCGTTACCCCGAGAATCGTATCCTTGCCGGGTGGTGTCAGAACTTTCACGAACCCGCGCGTCTCGCTTTCGGCGATGGCCCGATCGAGGTCGTCGAGCTCGTATCGCGTGACTTCGAACGAAATGCCTTTTGCGCTTGCATCCCCTTCGTTCAGTCCGACGCGGGCTATTTCCGGATCGAGATACGTCACGGCCGGGACCACGCGATAGTCCGCCTTGAACTTCTTAAAGCGGCCGAACAGCGCGTTGACGGTCGCGAACCACGCCTGATGCGAAGCGGCATGAGTAAGTTGATAGGGTCCCGCGACATCGCCTGCCGCGAGGATATTCGGAAATTTCGTTGCGAGAAATTCGTCCGTCACGACCGTCCCGCCGGTATCGACTCCGATGGCTTCGAGGCCGTAACCCTTAAGGCGCGCCGACCTGCCGACCGCGACGAGCAGCACGTCATAGGAAAGGGCGAACTCGTCTTCAGGGCCGCTCGTGACGACGCGCTTCTCCTCGTTTGCAGTGTCGATGCGGACGACTTCATGCCGTGTCCTGACCGAAACCCCCGCCTCCTCGAGTATGGCGCGAGCCGAAGCCGAAACCTCGTCATCCTCGCGGCTGAGCAGCCGCTCGCCCGCTTCGATCAGCGTAACCTCGCTTCCCAAACGGGACAGTGCCTGTGACATCTCGCAGCCGATCGGGCCTCCACCCATCACGACCACGCGGCGCGGCGCTTCGGCCATGTCTGCAAAGGCGTCCCACATCGTCTCGCTGGTCAGATAGCCTGAGCTTTCGATGCCCTCGATTTTGGGAATAGTCGGTTCGGCGCCCGTCGCCAGAATAATCGAACGGGTAGCGAGCCGCTGTTTCGCTCCATCGTCTCGCGCAATTTCTACCGTCCAGGGATCAACGATCGTTGCGTAACCCTTGACGACATCGACGCCCAGACCCTCGAACCTGTCGACGCTGTCATGCGGTTCGATAGCCTCGATGACCTTTCGAACGCGCGCCATCGTCTGACCGAAGTCGATCTCCGGTTCGTGCGACACGACCCCGTAACGCTCGGCGTGGCGCATCGCCGCCGCTACCTTCGCGCTTTTTATCAGCGCCTTCGAAGGGACGCATCCCGTGTTGAGGCAATCGCCGCCCATCTCGTTCGCTTCGACGAGTGTGACCTTGGCCTTTACCATGGCGGCAATATAGGCGGCGACTAATCCGGCCGATCCCGCTCCGATCACGATAAGGTTGCGATCGAAGCGCTTTGGCCTGGTAAAGCCTGCATAGACCTTTCGCCGCTTCATGAACGCCAGGATTGCCTTGCCCACCCAGGGGAGGGCAGCCAGCGCGAGAAAGCTGAGGATGAGCGAGGGCGTCACGATTTCGCTTAGCGCATCGATGTCGGCAAGCTGCGTTCCCGCGTTCACGTAAACGATGGTCCCGAGCAGCATGCCGAGCTGGCTGGCCCAGAAGAACGTCCACACCTTGATGCCCGTCAAACCCATCAGCAGGTTCACGACGAAGAACGGGAAGACTGGGACGAGCCGCAGCGAGAAGAGATACAGCGCGCCGTCGCGCTCGACCCCGCGGTCGATCGTCTGGAGCCTTTCGGAAAAGCGGGACTTCACCCAGTCGCGCAAGATGAACCGGGCCGAAAGGAACGCCAGGGTCGCGCCGATCGTCGAGGCGAAGGATACGATGATCGTCCCGACCACGAGCCCGAACAGATAGCCCGCCGCAAGGGTGAGGATCGCCGCGCCCGGAAGCGATAAGGCGGTCGTCGCGACATAAATGCCGAAGAACGCGGCAATGACGAAGGCCGGTCGCTCGGCATAAATGGCATCGAAAGCTTCGCGCTGCTCTTTCAGGAAATCGAGCGACAAATACTGCGCGCCGCCGAATGCGAAGAAGGCGACGATGGCGCAGACGATGAGGGCGAAGAGAAGAAGCTTCTTCACGCGGTGATCCCGATCCCGGCAGCACGGTTTGCGCCGCAGGGCAGCGGGTACAGAAAAAGCCATCGCAAGGGAAGGCTGGGCCGCCTTTAATCGGCCAGTTTGAAGAGCGGTAAACTGGTGCCGGCTGCAGGAGTCGAACCCGCGGCCTGATGATTACAAATCAACTGCTCTACCAACTGAGCTAAGCCGGCACCGCGCTGCGCCATGTATTCATATTGCGCCGAATGTCCAGCCTTCGGTGCGTGCGATAGCTGGCGTGAGAGCTGGCGGGTGCCAAAGCTCGTCGAATTTTGCGACCTTGCGCAGCCATGCGGCAGCGAGCAGCGCATCGCTGGCATGGTCGTCGATTGGTCCTTTCCGCCTGAGCGGGGGCGAACCGAGTGCCTCAAGCGCTACGTCCAGGTCTTTGAAATTGCGGATCTTGGAACGGCTCGCGCTGCGTCCCGCCGCCATTGACGCGAGCGCGGTATAAATTTCGACGATGACCGGACCGCTTTCCGAAACCTCGTCGATTGGCCAGACCGAGGCCGGACGGTTCAGGCGATTGAGCAGTCGCATTCCGGTAAGGCTGGACTTGCCGACCTGTGCCGCACCGACGAGGTTGAAGTTGGAGTAGGGCTTGCAACCCATGGCTGCCTGTGCGTGTTCGGTGACGCGAAACCGACCGCGTCCGTGACTTGCCTCGTCGCAACGGAACATGGGACCCTCGCGTCCACCGTGCCGCCGGAAATAGGGGGCGAAGGACGAATGATCCGTGAAGCTGCTTGCTGCGAAATGATCGTCGGTGTCGCACACATCGTCGACCAGCCGCCAGAGCGCCTTGGCATCCGAAGGGCTACGATCGTTTCCGGGAAAATACGCGCCACAGTCGACGAATGGCAGGCTGATACCGAGATCGAGGCCGACGAGGCTGTTATCCGGCAAACCGTCATGGAGCCAGCCGAGAATTTCGGTGCGTGCCCACGGTTTGCTGCGCTCGATGAGGGTCGGAGGACCGCCATCAGCGGCAGCGACTGCGACAGCGATACCTTTTTGTCGTTCGCCGACGGCACCCGACCAGTCGATCGCCACGAAATGCGCGAAGTCGCGCTGCGTCACCCGCGTTCTTCCCGCAGCCTGTTCCAATAGGTGATCCGCTCCGCCACCTTGCGCTCGAACCCGCGTTCGACCGGCTCGTAATAGGTTTGCGGCTCCATTTCCTCGGGCCAGTAATTCGCGCCCGAAAAGCCGTCTTCGGCGTTCGGATCGTAGGCGTAATCGCGCCCGTATCCGATGTCCTTCATCAGCTTGGTCGGAGCATTGAGGATGTTGGGCGGGGGCATGAGGCTGCCCGTCTCCTTCGCGCTTTTCCAGGCAGCTTTCTGCGCCTTGTAGGCTGCATTCGATTTCGGGGCCGTCGCGAGATAGATGCAGGCTTGTGCGATGGCGAGCTCACCTTCGGGCGAACCCAGAAACTCGTAGGCATCTTTCGCTGCGAGGCACTGCTGCAGCGCTGCCGGGTCGGCCATGCCGATATCCTCGACCGCCATGCGAACCAGCCGCCGCAACACATAAAGCGGCTCTTCTCCGGCGGTGAGCATACGCGCGAGATAATAAAGCGATGCCTGCGGATCGGAGCCGCGAACGGATTTGTGAAGCGCCGAGATAAGGTTGTAGTGACCGTCCCGGTCCTTGTCGTAGACAGCGACCCTTCGTTGCAGGAACCGTCCGAGCGCTGCCGGATCGAGCGGTTCGTCGATCTTCGCGTTATACAGCGTCTCTGCCTGATTGAGCAGGAAACGCCCGTCACCGTCGGCGCTGGCGACGAGCGCTGCCCGCGCGTCGTCATCGAGCGGTAGCGGCCCTTCCAGGGCTTCTGCGCGGCGCAGGAGTTCTTGCAGAGCGTCGGCGTCGAGACGCTGGAGAATAAGCACCTGCGCGCGCGACAGGAGTGCTGCATTGAGGGCAAAACTGGGGTTCTCCGTCGTCGCGCCGACAAGCGTCACGGTTCCGCGCTCGACGAACGGCAGGAAGCCGTCCTGCTGTGCCCGGTTGAAACGATGGATTTCGTCCACGAACAGCAATGTTCGCTGTCCGGCCTCTGCCATGCGATCGGCTTCGGCGAACGCCTTCTTCAGGTCTGCAACCCCTGAAAAGACCGCGCTGATCGCGGCGAACCTCATGCCGACGCTATCGGCGAGCAGGCGTGCGATCGTCGTCTTGCCGGTTCCCGGCGGTCCCCACAGAATCATACTGGACAGACGCCCGGCGGACACCATGCGCCCGATCGCTCCGTCTGCGCCGGTCAGATGCTCCTGACCAATTACCGAAGACAGGTCTCGGGGGCGCAGCCGGTCCGCAAGCGGCCCGTCGGCTTTGGCTTCGTCGGAGGGGGCGGTCGGCTGAGGTTCGTCGCCAAATAGGTCGGCCATCCGCGCTATCTAGGTCGCGGCGGACAGAATTGCCAATTTCCATTCTCTGCGTATGATGAAGGCGGGTCGCGTTTTTTCGGGGGAGAAGAGCATTGACAGCTGGCGGAAGAACGAAGGCACCCTGGCATTTGTGGGCCGTAGGCGGGCTCAGCCTCATCTGGAACGCGTTCGGAGCGTTCGACTACGTCCAGACCCAGTCGGGCAATATGGACTATATGCGGCGGATGACCGAGGGGATGGGGGCCACGCCCGAAGAGGCGATGGCGTATTTTCAAGGATTCCCGGCATGGGTCGACGCCTTCTGGGCGTTCGGTGTCTGGGGTTCGGTCGCCGGCTCCATCCTGCTGTTGTTTCGCAGCCGCTGGGCCGTAGCGGGATTTGCGCTCGCCTTGCTCGGGCTGGCCGGAACGACTTTGTATCAAGCAGTCTCCGAGACGCCCGACTGGGCCAGCGGCGGCATGTCGCAGATCATCTCAATCGTCATCTGGTCGATCGCAACCTTCCTGTTGATCTATGCGATCAGCCAGCGCCGGAAGAACGTGATACGCTGATTATTTTTGCGAAGATTTCGACCGCGCCTGTTCGACGAGGCGGAGATAGGTCTCTGCCACCGCGCTGTTGACGGCATCCCAGCTATATTCGCGTGCCTTCGCTTCGCCCGCCGCACCGTGACGTTCGCGCAATTCGCCATTTCGGCAATAAGGGGCGAGCGCCTCGGCAAAGGCATGGGCGTCGCCGGGCGGGACGAGCCGTCCGGTCTCCCAGTCCGTCACGAGGCTCGCACTGCCGGTAGCTTGCGAAGCCACGACAGGTAGGCCGCTTGCCATCGCTTCCAGTGAGACGTTTCCGAAGGTCTCGGTGACGGACGGATTGAAGAAGACGTCGGCGCTAGCGAGGGCGCGGCCAAGATTCTTGCCGGTCTGGAAGCCGACGAAGATACCGCCGGGCAGAGCGTTCTCGAACCATTTGCGCGCAGGACCATCACCGATGACGAGCACCTTGTGCGGGGCCTCGAGACGGCGCAATTGCACGATGCTCTCGGCAAAGAGGTCCAGCCCCTTTTCCATTACGAGCCTGCCGAGAAAGGCGATCGCGACGTCGCCATCCTCCAGCCCGATCGTCCGCCGCCAGGCCATGTCGCGCCGGTCCGGCCTGAAAATTTCGCGATCGACACCGCGCGTCCAGAGCGAGATGTCGGTATGCATCCCCTGGTCTTTCAGCTCTTCGATGGTCGAGTGCGAGGGCGCCACCAAAGCATCGCAGCGATTGTAGAAGCGCTTCAGACCGGCTTCGATGACCGGCTCCAGAAAGCTCATATTGTAATATCGCGGATAGGTTTCGAACCGCGTGTGGACCGAGGCAAGCACCGGCAAACCGCGCCTCATCGCCCAGCGAACGGCTGCGTGGCCGCCGGGATCGGGAGAGGATACGTGAACGATGTGGGGATCGAACCGCTCCATGTCCGCCTTGTTTTCTCGCGAGAGGTGGGTCGGCATACGATATTCGCCGCGTCCCTTCACGGGCATGGGAATGGAGGGCACCGACACGAGGTCGCCCGTCGCTTCGAACGCTGGATTTTCGACGGTCGGAGCGTAGGTGCGAACCGTCGCGCCCTGCCGCAGAAGGTACTCCACGAGGCGGTTCAAAGCCTGGTTAGCCCCGTCGCGCGTGTAGTTGTAATTCCCGCTGAAAAGGGCAATCCGAAGGTCGCTGAGTTCCATTCCGGCAGCGTTCATAGGTGAGGGTCTCGCGAATGGCGAGGACGTTTTGCGGCGATCCGTGCGAGCGGTCCAGCATCGCCCACGCTTCGCCCGATGAAAGTTTGGATCGCGTTGACTCGCTGTCTTTTCAGTCTATGTCCGCAGCCGGGCCACGCGGTCCCAACGCCGCGCGTGCTCTCTGCAAGGAGAGAATACATGACTGATACACCCGCTCTCAAACCGGAGCGTCCTTTCTTTTCGTCCGGCCCGACCGCCAAGTTCAAGGGCTGGTCCGCCGAAAATCTTTCCACCGAAGCACTCGGGCGCTCGCATCGCAGCGCCACTGGCAAGGCGCGGCTGAAATATGCCATCGACCTGTCGAAGGAATTGCTCGGCGTTCCCGAAGACTATCTCGTCGGCATCATGCCCGGTTCCGATACCGGCGCGCTCGAATGCGCGATGTGGACCATGCTCGGACCGAAACCGGCGACCGTCGCCGCCTGGGAAAGTTTCGGCAACGTCTGGATCCAAGACGCGGTCAAGCAGCTCAAGCTGTCCGATCTGACGACCCTCGACGCGCCCTACGGCGAAATTCCGGATCTCGCATCGATCCCTCAGGACAACGATGTCGTCTTCACCTGGAACGGGACGACCTCCGGCGCGCGGATCCCCGATACGGACTGGCTTGCCGCGGATCGCGAAGGCGTAACGATCAACGACGCGACCAGCGCTATCTTCGCGCAAGAAATGGATTGGCCGAAGCTCGATGCGACGACCTATAGCTGGCAGAAGGTCATGGGTTCCGAAGCGCAGCACGGAATGCTGATCCTTTCACCCAAGGCCGTCGAACGGATCGAAAGCTACGATCCCGACTGGCCGCTTCCCAAGCTGTTCCGCCTGAAGAAGGGCGGCAAGATCAACACCGCGATCTTCGAAGGTGCGACGATCAACACGCCATCGTTGCTCGCGACGGAAGATTACATTCTCGCGCTGGAATGGGCGAAATCGATCGGCGGACGCAAGGCGATGTTCGAACGCGCCGATGCGAATGCGAAGCTCGTCACCGACTGGATCGAGGCGACCCCGTGGCTGCGCAACATGGTCTCCGACCCTGCCAAGCGCACCAATACCGGCGTCTGCTTCGTGTTCCAGGGCGACTGGTACGAATCGCTGAGCGAGGAAGAACAGGCCGCCGTGCCCAAGAAGATCGCAAAGATGCTGGAAGAGCGCCATGTCGGCTACGACTTCAACGGCTATCGCGATGCTCCGCCAAGCCTTCGAATCTGGTGTGGCGGCACGGTGGAGCAGGAAGATCTGAAGCGCCTCTTGCCGTGGATCGAATGGGCCTATGAAGAAGTGAAGGGGGGCCGGGCATGAGCAAGCCGAAAGTCCTTATCTCCGACAAGATGGACCCCAATGCAGCGCGCATCTTCGAAGAGCGCGGCTGCGAGGTCGATGTCATCACCGGCGAGACGCCCGAGGAACTGAAGGCGCGCATCGGCGACTATCAGGGGCTGGCGATCCGGTCATCGACGACGGTCACGCCGGAAATCCTCGATGCCGCGACCAATCTGAAGGTCATCGGTCGCGCCGGCATCGGGGTCGACAATGTCGATATTCCCTATGCTAGCGGGAAGGGTGTGGTCGTGATGAACACCCCTTTCGGAAATTCCATCACCACGGCGGAACACGCCATCGCCTTGATAATGGCCTTGGCTCGCCAGATTCCTGCGGCCAACGAACAGACGCAAGCTGGCGAATGGCCGAAAAGCGCCTTCATGGGGGTGGAGGTAACCGGGAAGGTGCTCGGCCTCATTGGAGCGGGTAATATCGGTTCGATCGTCGCCAGCCGGGCGCTCGGCTTGCGAATGAAGGTTATCGCCTACGACCCGTTCCTAACCGCCGAGCGAGCGGTGGAACTCGGTGTCGAGAAAGTCGAACTCGATGCGCTTCTTGAGCGGGCCGACTTCATCAGCCTGCATACGCCGCTGACCGAAGAAACGCGCAACATTCTCAGCCGCGAAAATCTTGCCAAGACGAAACCCGGCGTCAGGATCGTCAACTGCGCCAGGGGCGGGTTAATCGACGAGGAAGCGCTGAAGGAATCCCTCGAAAGCGGACACGTCGCGGGTGCGGCTCTCGATGTCTTCGCCAAGGAACCGGCGAAGGACAGCCCGCTCTTCGGAACGAAGAACTTCATCTGCACCCCGCATCTCGGTGCTTCGACAACCGAGGCCCAGGTCAACGTCGCCTTGCAGGTCGCCGAACAGATGAGCGATTATCTGGTCAATGGCGGCGTCACGAACGCCCTCAACATGCCTTCGCTCAGCGCTGAAGAAGCACCGAAACTCGCACCTTATATGGGTCTGGCCGAAAAGCTGGGTTCGCTGGTGGGACAACTCGCTCACGGCAATCTGACCAAGATCAGCATCGAGCGTTCGGGCGCGGCTGCGGAACTCAACGGCAAACCGATTACCGGTGCAGTGCTGTCGGGCTTCATGCGCCGCTATTCCGACACGGTGAACATGGTCAACGCGCCGTATCTTGCGAAGGAACGCGGGCTCGACGTGCGCGAAATTCGGCATGATCGCGAAGGGGTGTATCACACGCTCATTCGCGTAACGGTCGATACGGAGCAGGGTCAACGCTCGGTCGCCGGCACGCTTTTCGGCAACGAAGCACCGCGTCTCGTCGATATTTTCGGTATCGGCATAGAAGCCGATCTGAAGGGGCACATGCTCTACATCGTGAACGAGGACGCACCCGGCTTCATCGGGCGCATCGGTACGCTGCTGGGCGAAAACGGCATCAACATCGGCAACTTCAATCTGGGGCGGCACAAGGAAGGCGGCGATGCCGTGCTCCTTTTGTCGGTCGATCAGCCGATCGACGCCGATGTCGTCAAGCAGGCTTGCGGCCTCGAAGGCGTGAAGGTCGTGACCCCGCTCTCCTTCTGAGGCGCGGTTCGATTGACCATGCCCATAAAGCCGATATGGCGGCGGCCATGAATCGATCGACCGACGACTTGTTGCCCATAGGGCTTGAAGACCGCCTGCCGCAGCAGGCCGCCGCCGTCACGCGCATCATGCGTGCTGCGCTGACGGCGATGGATTCCTTCGGCTATGACCGCGTGCGTCCTCCGCTTGTCGAGTTCGAACAGTCGCTGGGGCAGCGGATGCACGGTATCGACACCCGGCGAATGGTTCGTTTTACCGATCCCGAAAGCCTCCGGACGATGGCGCTGCGGTCCGACATGACGGTGCAGGTCGGACGTATCGCAGCGACCGGCCTCGCGGATGCGCCGCGTCCCTTGCGCCTGTGCTACGGCGGCGAAGTGGCGGTGCTTCAAGCCGACCAGCTCGATCCGGCCCGTCAAAGGTTGCAGATCGGTGCGGAACTCATCGGCAATGACGGGGTCGAGGCGGCCAGCGAAATCGTGTCGGTGGCGCTCGCGGCTCTGGAGCGTGCGGGAGCGCGCAACATATCGCTTGACCTGACCTTGCCCGACATCGTCGACGTACTGGCTGATCAGGCCTTTCCGCTAAAGGCCGATGACATCGCGAGCGTTCGCCGCGAACTCGATACCAAGGATGCGGGCGGGCTGGCGCAGGTTCCGGGGGGCGAGGCATATCTCCCGCTTCTCTACGCGGCGGGTCCATTCGACGAAGCAATCGCAACCTTGTCGCGCATCGACGCTGGTGGCGCTCTCGCCAGCAGGATCGAAGGCTTGCGGCAGATCGTTGACAAGATCGGAACGCGCGCTCGTGTGACCCTCGATCCGAGCGAGCGGCACGGCTTCGAATATCAAAGCTGGTTCGGTTTCACGCTCTATGCAGGCGACGCCCGCGGAGCCTTGGGGCGGGGCGGAAGCTACGCCATTCTCGGTCCGGACGAACCCGCGGTGGGCTTCTCGCTTTACGTCGATCCTATGCTGGAAGCGGTCGGCGATGAGGCCGGAGAGCAGCGACCAATCGTCTTTCTCCCGGTCGGACATGACCCGGAGACTGCGCAGCGATTGCGGGAAGAAGGTTGGCGCACGCGTGCGGCCTTGAGCAACAGCTGCGACGCAAAAGCGCTGGGGTGCAGCCACCAACTGGTGGACGACAGCCCAGCGCCGCTTTGAGTCCGGTTTGCCTTCGACGCCCTAGTCGAATGACGCCGGATCGGGACCGATTCGGCCATCCGCGCTGTCGAGCGCGTCGATCCGTTCCATCTGATCGTCCGTAAGTTCGAATTGCAGGGCAGAGAAGTTCGCTTCGATATGCGCGCGGCTCGACGCCTTCGGAATTGGCGCAAGTCCATGCTGAATGTGCCAGCGAAGAATGACGGCGGCGGCATCCTGTCCGGTCTCCTCCGCAATCTTGCCGATGACGTCCTTGCCCATTCCCTTTCCCTGGCCGAGTGGTGACCAGCTCTGCGTGACGATCCCCATTTCCTTGTGCGTTTCGCGCAAGGCGCGTTGCTGGAAGGAGGGATGCAATTCGATCTGGTTGAGCGCGGGAACGACGCCTGTCTCGTCGACCAGTCGCTTCAAATCTTCCTCACGAAAGTTCGACACGCCGATGGATTTGGCCGTGCCTTCCTCGCGCAGTTCGATCATCGCCTTCCACGTTTCGACGAACTTGTCCTGTTGCGGGCAAGGCCAGTGGATCAGCAGCATGTCGACATATTCGCGGTCGAGCCGCTTCAGGGAATTGGCAAAGGCCTTTTTAGTGCGGTTGTAGCCCTGGCTCTCGTTCCAGATCTTCGTCTGGAGGAAGATATCGCTCCAGTCGCCGATGCCTTTTCCGACCCCTTCCTCGTTCTTGTACACTGCGGCCGTATCGATGAGCCAATAGCCGACGTCGATTGCTGTCGCTACCGCGTCGGGAGCATCCTCGTTCTCGATCTGCCAGGTGCCGAAACCCAGCTGCGGGATCTGCCGGTCGTCGTTCAGGGTAAGGGTCGGATAGTTCTCGTCGCGCATGGTCAGCCTTTTCGTTGCGATTGATGTTCGACACACCAACGCAGGAGGAAGGCAATTCTATCCGAAGACGCAGACGGTTTGGCGTCCAAGCGGTTCAGGCAGAAGCCGGCTTCCATTGCTCGCGCTTGACCATGATGCCCTTGAACAGGGCGCTTGCCTTGATCTCTTCGAGCCAGCGGATGAGATGCCCCCATTCCTGAGCAAAGAACCATTCCCTGTCGGCATGGGCGAACTGCCGGACGAAGGGCATGATCGCGATATCGGTGAACCCTCGTCTATCACCGGAAAGGTAAGGCTGCTGCGCCAGTCTTTCCTCAAGTCGCGCGAGTATTTCCGTGGCAGCCCGTCGATGCTCGACGGGATCGCTGTCGTGCCGGGTCTCGTATTTGTAGCGGTCGAGGTGATGCTTGAACGGACCGTCATTGGCTTCGATCAGTGCATCGTCCTTTCGGGCAAGCCAGTCTTCAGGATCGTTTTGCGTAAGGCTCCACTTCATGATGTCGAGACTTTCCTCGAGCACTTCTCCGTCCGGCAGGACGAGGACCGGAACCGTGCCCTTGGGAGAAACTTCGAGCAAAGCGTGGGGCTTGTCGCGTAGCACTACTTCGCGAAAGTCCGGCTCGATCCCGCTGACGTGCAACGCCATGCGGGCGCGCATCGCATAGGGACAGCGCCGGAAGGAATAGAGGACCGGTTCAGCCATCCGTGCCCGTTCCTTTCGAGGCAAGCTTGCGTCCGACGTGACGCTCGCCGCGGCTCTTGGCGAGGGCCGCCTGCTTCTGCCGTTCCGAATAGCGTGCGCGCTGTTCCTCGGTCTTTTCGCCGATGCAAAGGGGACAGCTGACCCCTTCGACAAAATCAGCGGACGCAACTTCATCCGGGCCGAGCGGACGCCTGCAGGCGCGGCACAAGGTGTAGCTTCCTTCCGCCAGACCATGCGCGACGCTGACCCGCTCGTCGAAAACAAAACATTCGCCTTCCCAGCGGCTTTCCTCGGCAGGGACCTGTTCGAGATAGGAAAGAATTCCCCCTTTCAGGTGATAGACTTCCTCGACGCCTTCCTGCTTCAGAAAAGCGGTGGCTTTCTCACACCGAATTCCGCCGGTGCAGAACATCGCGACACGCGGTTTCTTGCGCAATTCTTCGGAGCGATCGCGAAACCATTGCGGGAACTGGCCGAAGCTCTGCGTTTCGGGATCGACGGCACCTGCGAACGTACCGATCGCCACTTCGTAATCATTGCGCGTATCGATGACGAGCGTGTCCGGATCATCGATCAGCGCGTTCCAGTCCTGCGGATCGACATAGGTGCCGACACTGCCGACTGGATCGATATCGGGTTCGCCCATGGTGACGATCTCGCGCTTCAGCCGGACTTTCATCCGGTTGAACGGCATCGTGGATGCCTGCGAGAACTTGACTTCAAGCTCTTCGCATCCGGGCAGGCTGCGAATGTGTTTCAGAACCTTCGCAATTCCCTCGTCCGACCCGGCAATCGTGCCGTTGATGCCCTCCCTTGCGAGCAGCAGCGTACCTTTCACGTTCATTGCCTCGCCTGCTGCGAGCAGTTCTGCGCGTATGCTTTCCGGCTGTTCGAACGGCGCGAACTTGTAAAGTGCCGCGACGAGAAAGGGCGGCTCGGCGGAAGTGATGTCGGACATGGCCCCCACATAGGCGCGGGGGAGCGTCATCGCAAACGGCGCGGCAAGGCGAGGCGCGAGAATTATGTCCGGAAACGAGGGCGTTCCGCGCTTGCCCTTGCGCCCTGCAGCGCCTAGTCGCTTGCGCGTTTGTGTCCGTCTCAGCGTAACAGGAAATAGCCCATGGCCAACGTAACCGTCATCGGTGCCCAGTGGGGCGACGAAGGCAAGGGAAAGATCGTCGACTGGCTCGCGGCGAAGGCTGATGCGGTCGTCCGGTTCCAGGGCGGCCACAATGCCGGCCATACGCTCGTCGTCGATGGCACGACCTACAAGATCAGCCTCGTGCCAAGCGGGATCGTCACCGGTACATTGTCGATCATCGGCAATGGCGTCGTGCTCGACCCGTGGGCGCTGAAATCCGAAGTCGAGAAGCTGGAGGGGCAGGGCGTCGAGATCAACGACGACAATCTGGCCGTGGCCGATAACTGTCCGCTCATCCTTCCGCTGCACCGCGACCTCGACGGGTTGCGCGAGGCAGCCGCGGGTAGCGGCAAGATTGGAACGACGGGACGCGGCATCGGCCCGGCTTACGAGGACAAGGTCGGTCGCCGGGCCATCCGCGTTTGCGATCTGGCGCATCTCGATGAGCTGGAGCCTCAGCTCGACCGGCTATGCGCGCATCACGATGCCTTGCGCGCCGGGTTCGACCAGCCGCCGGTGGACCGCGCTGCGCTGCTCGACGAGTTGCGGGAGATCGCCCCGTTCGTGCTGCGGTTCGCGCAGCCGGTCTGGAAGCGCCTGAAAAAGGTTCGCAAGGCCGGCGCCAAAATCCTCTTCGAAGGGGCACAGGGCGTCCTTCTCGATGTCGATCACGGGACATATCCGTTCGTTACCAGTTCGAACACGGTCAGCGGGACGGCGGCGAGCGGTTCGGGCCTCGGCCCGAATGCGACCGGGTTCGTCCTCGGCATCGTCAAGGCCTACACGACCCGGGTAGGGTCCGGGCCGTTTCCCACTGAACTCGAAGATGAAATCGGACAGACGCTGGGCGAGCGCGGCCATGAATTCGGCGTGGTAACGGGGCGCAAGCGCCGCGTAGGCTGGTTCGATGCGGTCATCGTCCGCCAAACCTGTGCGATTTCCGGTGTGACGGGCATCGCGTTGACGAAGATTGACGTTCTCGACGGGTTCGACAAGGTGCGTATCTGCACCGGGTACCGGTTGAACGGCAAGGTCTACGACTATCTGCCGAGCCACGCGGCGGAGCAGGCCGCGGTTGAGCCCATCTACGAAGAGATGGACGGTTGGCAGGGCACCACGGCGGGGGCACGAAGCTGGGCAGATCTGCCGGCGAATGCGATCAAGTACATTCAGCGCGTCCAAGAGTTGATCGAAACGCCGGTCGCACTCGTATCGACCAGTCCCGAGCGCGAAGACACCATCCTCGTCCGCGATCCTTTCGAAGATTGATCCTTTTTCTGCGGGATCGACTCCCGCCCGCAATTAGTCATTTCGATTCGCGACCGGTTCGTGTCGGATCGCTGCGCGCCAGCATCAGTCCGGTCGCATTCCCGACGTGGTTAAGTTCACGACAAAATGCGTTTAAGTACTCCTGAGGGCGGGGTGCAAACAGCAATGCCGTTTACCAGATGGCGCCGCGATCTACCGCTGTAATTCCTCTTGGTTTTTCCACTATGCCTAAGAAGAATGGTTAATTTCATCTTCTTTCCGACCACTATATGTTCTTGACCCGGTGTCCTTCTGTTCTAATTTCGTTCCAGAAAGAACAAAGGGAGCAAGCCATGACCTTCCAATTCGAAACGCAGTTTTTCCAAGCGCCGAGGTGCATCGCTGCACGTACCGTCGCACTCTATGCCGATGACGTAGCCTATCGTAAGAAGCTCGCCGAAGATTGTCGCGGGGCCGACCTCACGGTGATCGAAAGTGCATCGCTGACGCGGCTCGTAAGAAGTGCCGCACTTGTTGCAACAAAACGCTTCGCTGAACTCGTCTATCTCAGGATCGATGATGTCGACGATTGCGCCTATCGGGCAATCGAGATCATCGACAGCGCACCGGGACTGAGGGACGAGTGCGTATTCGTTGCCACCCATCCGCGCCACACGCCGGAAGTATTGCGCTCCTTCTCACGCCGCCGGCCGCAGGTTCATCCGATCCCGAGCAGGTGGCAACGTCTTATTCTTCTCGGACAAATCCGTTCGCGGGCATTCAATGGGGAAACGACCGATGCCTGATATCGCGACCTTGCATACCGCGCCGGCGGAACTGTCGAAGCTGCCGTCTCCCGGCCTTATTCGGCGCGTGATCAGGCAGAGGCAGGAACGTTCCGCCCTGTTCGAGGCGGATCTGTTTGCGGACCCTGCGTGGGACATGCTGCTGGATCTGGCGGCGGCCCATGCGGAAGGGCAGCGGGTATCGGTCACGTCGCTGTGCATCGCTTCTGGTGTTCCGACGACGACCGCCTTGCGCTGGATTGCGCAGCTGACGGCGAAGGGTCTGGTGGAAAAGGTCCAGGACGCGATCGACCGTCGCCGCGCCTTCGTCCGGCTGACGGACCGTAGCATTGCCGCGATCGCGCGCTATTTCAGGAACGTCGAGCCTGCTCCGGCTCTATGATTTCGGCGAACGAAGGATAAGCGTCAGGCCGTCCGGCTCATCGTCTGGATCGGTCGGTCGATGACCTGAAGGACGACGGACGGCGTCGGCACGCGCTCGGGCGAGAATTTCCGCAGGCACGTCGTCGTCGTGAAAAATCGTGTCGGCTCGCCCCAGCAGGCGTGCCTGCCGCAAGGTCAGTTCCTCCGGGTCGTGGCTCGAAAGGCGTATTTCGAAAGTCTCCGGGCGATTCTCGGACCCTGCACCTTCTAGGAAGGCCGGGAGCTTGTCGATTGCCCCGTCATCGAACGGGTCGAGTGTTCCGCCTTCGCCCAATGCCGCATCGAGCGCCTGACGGCGTGCATCTCCGTCCGGAAAGCGCCGGCGCAAGGCATCGCGCGCATCCGACAGCCCGCTCGCGAGCCGTCCTAGTTGCCTCGGCAAGAGGAGCTCGAGCCGCAAGCGCAGGTGCTTCGCGAGACCGGCGGAGGCTCCGCCTGTTCCGATCGCGATGAGAACCGGGTCGCGATCGCAGATGCTCGGAGTCGTGAAGTCGCAGAGGTTCGGCATATCCGCGACATTGACGAGGAGGCCTGCCCGCTTCAATCCCGTCGCGATGCGTGTCGCGCGGGCTTCGCCCTCGATGGCGACGAATGCGAGATGTGCGTGGTGCGCCTCGGCTTCGCTGACCGGAATTCCCCCGGCACGCTCGATCAGGCGACGCTTGGCTTCCGCCATGGCGCCTTCGCCGACGAGGACGACCTTCCGACCCTCTATGCGGTGGAAAAGGGGGAGGGACCGGATCGTCACAGCCAGTCGGGTACCCGCTCTGCGTTCATGATGCTGTCGGCGGCTATGCGGTCGGCGACGACCGCGAAACGATCCCCGTCGACCAGCACTTCGGCGACGAAACCCCGGCTGTTGTAGCTCGAGGCCATCGTCGCGCCATAGGCCCCGGCGGTGCGAAAAATGGCGAGATCGCCACGTTCGAGCCGGTCGCATTGGCGTCCGGTGGCGAAGGTATCGCCCGTCTCGCAGATCGGTCCGACTATGTTCGCCGTCATTTCTTCGCCGTCCGGCTCGACCGCCACGAAATCATGCCATGCGCCGTACATCGCTGGGCGGGCAAGGTCGTTCATCGCTGCGTCCACCACGACGAAAGGATGCACGACGCCGCGCTTCACCCGCACTACGCGGGTCAACAAAACCCCGGCATTTCCGGCGATTACGCGGCCAGGCTCGAAAGCCAGTGAAACGTCCCAATCCTGCGTCACTCGCCGGACCATCGCGCCATATTCGCCGGGACTCGGAAGTATCTCGCCGCTTTTGTAGGGGACGCCCAAGCCACCTCCGAGGTCGACCTGACGGACAGATTGACCAGATTCTCGCAGCGTTTTCAGAAGCTTGCCCAGCTTTTCGAAGGCCGCTTCTAACGGGGCGAGATCGGATAGCTGGCTGCCGATATGCATAGCGAGACCCCGCATCTCGAGGCCGGGGACCGTTGCCAGCCGCGCATAGAGGCTTGCGGCATCGCCGATAGGCGTGCCGAACTTGTTATCCGCCTTGCCGGTCGAGATCTTGTCGTGCGTTCCTGCATCGACATCGGGATTGATGCGCAGGGCACAGCGTGCCCGCATCCCCATTTCGGAAGCAATTTCAGAGAGTTCCTCGCCCTCTTCCTCGCTTTCGAGATTGAATTGGCCGATCCCGGCTTCGAGCGCGGCGCGCAATTCCGCAGCCGTCTTGCCCACCCCGGAGAACACGATCTTGGCCGGTTCCATCCCGGCGGCCAGCGCCCGGCGAAGCTCGCCAACAGATACGACATCGGCGCCATATCCCTGATTTGCCAGGACTTTCAGGACCGCAAGGTTGGGGTTGGCCTTGACCGCGAAAGCCAGCAGAGGCTCGCCACGTCCCACCCCGGCCAGAGCGTCGCGGAAGACCGCGGCATGACGCTCCAGCGTCGCCTTCGAATAGACATAGACCGGCGTCCCGACCTCGTCGGCGATACGAGACATCGGTACATCTTCGCAGTGCAAGTGCCCGTCTTTTAACTGGAAATGATCCATCTCTGTCCTGAATTTCGCTACTCTAAAACGCTTTTTACGCCTCAACAGAGGGCATTTCCGCGATGATCCACAATGGCACCTAAACAGCCCTCAATGATGTCGAGCCCGGCTCTACGGTCGTTGGTCCGTCACTCCGGCGGGATGTCGAACGGGTCGTCCTCGCGCTCTTCCGAACGGCGGCGCAATTCGGTGCTGCGTTGCGGTGCGGCCTGCGGATCGAGTTCGAGAAGCTCGGTCGAACTCGGCGGCTCGCTCGCTCCGTAGGGGACCGGCGGCAGGTCCTGACCGGGCGCGGGTTCGAGGGCGGTCTTGCGGGCGCATCCCGAAAGGGCGAGGGCGGCGACGACCCCGGCAACTATCCATGTGCGTTTCATAAGGCGATACCCAGTTGCGATGCGGCTTCCGCGACGCGCGCTCTTACCTGATCGGGCGCGGTCCCGCCATAGGAGTTGCGCGAGGCGGCAGAGGCATCGACCGACAGCGCCGCGAAGATGCGCTCGTCGATCCGTTCGTCAATCCCGCGCAGGTCGTCGAGCGACAAGGCGTCGAGCGCGACGCCTTTCGCTTCGGCCATCTTCACCGCTGCGCCCGTGATGTGATGCGCCTCGCGGAACGGAATGTCCGCCTCGCGCACCAGCCAGTCGGCGAGGTCGGTCGCGGTCGCGTAGCCCAGTTCCGCCGCCGCCCGCATCCGCTCGGTATTGAAGGTGCAGCCTTCGATCATGCCGGTCATGGCAGCAAGGCAGAGCTCCAGCAGGCCAGCCGCTTCGAAGGCCGGCGGCTTGTCGTCCTGCATGTCCTTGGAATAGGCGAGCGGCAGCCCCTTCATCGTCACCATCAGCGCCGTCGTGCAACCGATGATCCGCCCCGTATGCCCGCGCACCAGTTCGGCGGCGTCCGGGTTCTTCTTCTGCGGCATGATAGAGCTGCCGGTGGACAGCGTGTCCGGCATCCGGACGAAGCCGTAGGGCTGGCTTGCCCAGATGATCATTTCTTCTGCAAGGCGAGAGAGGTGGATCGCGCATTGGCTCGCCGCCATCAGGTAGTCCATTGCGAAGTCGCGATCCGATACCGCGTCGAGCGAGTTGCGCGTCGGCGCGGCGAAGCCCAGTTCCCCGGCCGTCGCATCGCGGTCGATCGCAAAGCCCGTTCCGGCGAGCGCCGCACTGCCCAGCGGACATTCGTCCAGCCGCTCGCGCGCCGCGGAAAACCGCGCGACGTCCCGCCGTGCCATCTCGTAATAGGCCATGAGATGATGGCCCAGCGTCACCGGTTGGGCCGTCTGGAGGTGCGTAAAGCCCGGCATGATGGCGGCGGCGTGTTCATCGGCCCGCGTGACGAGCGCCCTTTGCAATGCGAGGAGGCCAGCCGAAGCACGGTCGAGCGCGTCGCGCACCCATAGCTTGAAGTCGGTCGCCACCTGGTCGTTGCGGCTGCGGGCGGTATGCAACCTTCCGGCGACCGGGCCGATCATTTCGGTCAGCCGCGCCTCGACCGTCATGTGAATATCTTCGAGGTCCCAGTCCTCCGGCACGCCATCGCTCTCATATTCGGCGGCAATCCGGTCGAGACCGTTCAGGATGGTTTGGCTATCCGCTTCGCTGACGATGCCTGCCTTGCCGAGCATCCGCGCATGCGCTTTGGACGCCTGAATGTCCTGCCGCCACAGCGCCTTGTCGAAGGGGATGGAGGCGTTTATCTCGCGCATGATCGCGCTTGGCCCGGCGGCGAAGCGTCCGCCCCACATCTTGTTGGAGCCGTCTTGCTTCATGGCCTTTTCGCTATCGTCCTCGTTCCGCTCGTCGCTCACGCTGCTGTCCGTCCTGTTACTGGGCGCCTGCGATAATGGCGGGGAAGAGGCCGCGCAACCGCAAGGCGCGTTGCCCGCGGCGAAGCCTGCCTTGAGCGGCGAAATCGATACGGGCGAGGCGGGCAGCCTGATGCCGGCGGTCCTGCTGACGAACCCGGAAGGAGGCGAACTGAACACCGGGGCGCTTCAGGGACAGCCCGTGCTCATCAATCTGTGGGCGACCTGGTGCGGGCCATGCGTCGTGGAGATGCCGATGCTCGACACGATCGCCGCAGATTACGAAGGCCGGCTGCGCGTCGTCACGGTGAGCCAGGACCTTCGCGGGGCGGAAGTGGTCGAACCGTTCTTCAGCGAGCGCGAACTGGCGAACTTGCCTCAATGGCTCGATCCCGAAGCGAAACTCGGCGCGGCGCTGTCGGACGGGGCTGCGGGCTTGCCGCTGACGGTGCTTTACGATGCGCAAGGGCGCGAAGTCTGGCGCGTGCTGGGCGCGTATGACTGGACGAGCGCGGAGGCACGGCAGCGCATCGACGCGGCCCTCGCCGCCGAATGAAGGGCACGTCAAAAGGTGTGATAAAAGAGGGAATGGTGGGTGATGACAGGCTCGAACTGCCGACCCTCTCGGTGTAAACGAGATGCTCTATTGCTTATGGAGTTGTACGGCCTTCTACGAAGGTTCGAAATATCGTAGTTTTTCAACACTTTTCACTGGGCCGTACCTTCCTCGGTTAGATCAGGTTGCATATCGTTGGCTTACTATATGCTTACTAGAACGCCGGGAAAAGCGAAGTGAATGCGATCAAAATCACCAAGTCTGTCGTCGATGCTGCCAAGCCAGGAGATGTGGACCATTTCATCTGGGATGCGCTTCTGAACGGTTTCGGGTTGAAGGTCACACCCCGCGGCAAGAAGGTCTATGTCTTGAATTATCGGGTCGAAGGTAGCCGCCAACAAAAACGTGCAACGATTGGGCCACATGGCGCGCCGTGGACATTGCAGCAGGCGCGGAAAGAAGCCGAGCAGATACTGTTCGCTGCTAGCCAAGGAATTGACCATAATGCGGAGAAAAAGCGGCGTCGCATCGAAAGCGTCGATTTAGCGTTCGATACCTATGCCGAATTTTTCACGAACGAGTACCTTCGAGCAAACTGGCCAGGCTCATTTGATCGAGCGTCATCAGTGTTGCGGTGTCATGCAATTCCCCATTTCGGAAAGAAACCAATTACAAAGATAACGAAGCGGGATGTTGCTGAATGGTTGGACGGGCTGAAGGACAGGAATGCTACGGCAAGAAAAGCTGCTGAAGTTGTTGGCAAAATGTTTCGGTGGGCGGAGGACCGCGGTGACTTAGAACGAAGCCCGCTCGATCGAACACCAAGGCCCAAACCAAATCCCGGTCGTGAACGGTTCCTCGATGAACATGAGCTGCGCTTAGTATGGCGGGCGGCAGAAAGTCTTGACCATCCATACGGATCGATGGTGCAGTTGCTTGCCCTTTCAGGACAGCGCTTAGGCGAAGTAAGCGGAATGCGATGGGATGAGTTGAATTTCGACCAAAGCATTTGGGAAGTCCCGAAAAGCCGCACGAAATCGGGCCGGGGAAACGTGGTTCCGCTTACGTCGCAAATGAAAGCTCTGTTGCAAAAAACGCAGAACATCGGTCCTATTGTATTCAGCGTTTCCGGCTCCAATCGGTTGGGAAACTTGGCACGGCTAAAAAGACGGCTAGATGCGAAGATCGATGAACTGACGCGGGAAGAAGGCACGTTGCCGATTGAACATTGGACGCTTCACGACCTTAGACGAACTGTGGCAACGGCACTTCAAAGGTTGGGCGTTTCGCCAGATATGATCGAAGTCATTCAAGGCCGGACGCTGAAGCTCGGAGCAGGGCAGCGGTATCAACGCTATGACTATCTGCCGGAGAAGCAAACTGCCATGGCAAAATGGGACGCGTATCTCGCACAAATAACAGCCGAACAGTGTGCTGAAGAGTCGTCTTCCTAACAGAACGATCCTCTCACGCCCTCTCGTAAGGCCATTTAGCGATGATTTTCGCGCCTGGTTTCTCGTTCAGCACGCTGAATGACTGAGCTTCATTTCGTTGAAACCGTTGCTAAATTTATTCCGCGCGTATTCCGCGCGTATTTCGCGCGTATTCCGCGCGGAAATTGCGCGCATTACCCTCTTCCAATCCTCTTGCAGTCGCGCATTTTTCTCTGGCTCATCCAACGATGGGCAGCGCGATCCAACTGGATACGCTTACGTCAAACGAACCTGGAGATGAGAAATGGTTTTGGAAGATTTCCCACCAAACATGCGAACGCGGCAGGCCGCTCTATACCTCGATATTTCGGAAAGCTTGCTGGAGAAACTGCGCGTAGTTGGCGGTGGTCCGCCCTATGCAAAAATTGGCCGAAGTGTCGTTTACCGAAGGCATGCCCTGGATGCTTGGCTACTTGAAAGCGAACTGACCAGCACAAGCGATCGACAATTGGCGGCATGATTTGGAACGAAAAGTGGCAAAAACGAAAAACCGAAAACGCGCTGTCGATAAGACCGGTCGCAATAAGCACGAAAAGTTCGTCATGCTGGAATCGTTCCTGCTTAAGTCGGCCGCATATCGACTTCTATCTCCGCAAGCTCGCGCCTTGTTGGTCGAATTTCTCCATCTTTATAACGGCGTCAACAACAGGGAGATTTACATGTCACAGAGGCAGGCTGCCGACCTGCTTAACGTCAAGATGCATCGAACCGCCGGAAAATATATTCAGGAATTGGAAGAGAAGGGTTTCGTGCGAACAATTGTGAAGGGGAGTTTCGACAACAAGCAGCCATTGGCGTCGGTCTACGAACTTACCATGAAAGATGTGGGCGAAAGGCATGCAACCAAAGATTTCATGCGTTATCGTCCGACAGATAAGGAAAAACGGCGTATGCAAAATATGCGCCTGCCGTGGTTAGAAAAGCGACCAACTGGGTTGAATAATCTACCCAATGGGTTTCTCGACGTAGGCAGAAATCAGCCCCGTCACGATGAATTCTCAGATGCGAACGTGGGCGAAATATGCTCCACATATAATATACCAGCAGAGGGTGATAACTCCGGCGACGACCAGCTTAGAGACGCGGCTTAGAACTGTTAAATGAAGCGGGGTCGCATCAAAGCGGCCCCGTGCTTCGTATCTGACAAAGCGGTGTCGAGATGGGCAAACATTTGCTGGACGAGATAGCGGTCTTTTTGGCTTGATACCGCCTTCCTCTTGCGACGTTCTACAAAGTCAGACGAGAAAGGCTTTCTCAAAGCTCATAACGCTACCAAGTTTGAAAACGCCGCTTTTCTCACCCCACAACCCCCTAGCATTCGCAACGAGCCGTTCGGCTCTGTAGGCCAATTGCGGCCACCTGATAGGGAAATGATAGGGGTCACCTTCCCTATTCAGATTTTTACCCGTTGCGGTTAGAGCGGACAGCTTGAGGAACGAGGGAGGAATCGCTGCACATGTTCGAGCAGACGTTCAAAAACATTGATGACGTACTGTGGAAGGAAGCCGGTTGCACAACGGAGCTGGACTACACCGAACAAACATCGTGGATGCTGTTCCTCAGGTATCTCGACGATCTGGAAGCTTCGCGCGAACTGGAAGCCGAACTGGACAGCAAGTCCTACTCCCCGATCTTCGATAAGCAGCACCGCTGGTCGAGCTGGGCCGCGCCAAAAGATGCCGACGGTAAGTTCGACCATGACCGCGCCTTGGTCGGGGACGATCTAATCGATTTCGTCAACGCCGATCTTTTCCCTTACCTGCAAGGATTCAAAGCGCGAGCTGACAGTCCCGATACGATCGAATACAAAATCGGAGAGATATTCGGCGAAATCAAAAACAAGTTTACGAGCGGCTATTCGCTGCGAGATGCCTTGGAATTGATCGACAGGCTGTCGTTCCGCTCGCAGGATCAAAAGCACGAGCTTTCGCACCTCTACGAAGCCAAGATTAAGAACATGGGCAATGCGGGCCGCAACGGCGGCGAGTATTACACGCCTAGGCCGCTCATCCGGGCCATGATAGAGGTGGTCGATCCGCAGGTCGGCGAAACCATCTATGATGGCGCTTGCGGTTCTGGTGGCTTCCTGTGCGAAACCTACGAGTACCTTCGCGCCAAACCGAACCTTGGCACCGCTGATCTTCGAACACTGCAAGAGCGGACTTTCATTGGGAAGGAGAAGAAAAGCCTCGCCTACGTCATCGCGACGATGAACATGATTCTGCATGGTATCGAGGCACCAAACCTGATCCATACCAACACGCTGACCGAAAATGTCATGGACCTTCAGGAAAAGGACAAGTTCGATATCGTGCTGGCCAACCCCCCTTTCGGCGGCAAGGAGCGGAAAGAGGTCCAGCAGAACTTCCCGATCAAGACGAGCGAGACGGCCTTCCTCTTCCTTCAGCATTTCATTCGTTCGCTGAAGGCGGGCGGTCGCGCTGCCATCGTCATCAAGAACACCTTCCTCTCCAACACCGACAATGCCAGCGTGGCGCTACGCAAGGAGCTTCTCGAAAGCTGCAACCTTCACACCATCCTCGACATGCCAGGTGGCACCTTCCTGGGGGCGGGCGTGAAGACGGTGGTGCTGTTTTTCGAGAAGGGCGAGCCGACCAAGCGCGTTTGGCATTACAAGCTCGATCCGGGCAGGAACATGGGCAAGACCAATCCGCTTAACGACGACGACCTAGCGGAGTTTGTGAAGCTCCAGTCGGACCGCGCCGATAGCGACAAGAGCTGGACGGTGGCAATCGAGGATATCGACAAGAGCAGCTTCGATCTGTCAGTTCGCAATCCGAATGCGCCGGAAGAAGCGCCACTCCGCTCGCCCGATGAAATCATCGCAGAGATGAAGAAGCTGGACGAAGAAAGCGCGAAGATCATCGCTCAGATCGAGACAATGCTCTGATGGTTGGTTGGCCGGAAGTTTCGCTCGATGAGCTGGTCGATATTCAGAATGGTTATGCTTTCGACTCGAAACGTTTCGACGTATCCAGTGGAATGCCGCTCATCCGTATTCGCGACCTAAAGGATGGCCATGCTACGACACTCAGGTTCGACGGCGAGTATGATAACCGCTTCGTCGTTACTTCAGGTGATTACTTGATCGGAATGGACGGCGAATTCGCCTGTTATCAGTGGCACGGACCGCCCGGATTACTCAATCAGCGAGTCTGTAAGCTTACGAACTTTTCGTCCCGGCTGGACCCGCGATTTCTATTTTATGGTATCAACAAACATTTGAAGGAGATTGAAGACCACACTACCTTCACGACAGTCAAGCATCTCTCGTCTAAGAAAATCAAGGCGATAGCGCTACCTCTTCCTCCCCTCGCAGAGCAGCGGCGGATCGTCGCAATTTTAGATGAGGCTTTTGCTAGCATCGCGACCGCCACAACGAACGCCGAGAGAAACTTTGCGAACGCGCGGGAATTGTTTTCATCTTACCTCGCGACGACGTTTTGCACAGATACGCCAAATTCAAAGTATGACGAAGCAGCTGTCGAACCGGAGCCAGCGAAGAAGCGGGTGTCGCCTCGGCGAAGCCATGAACAGACTTCTACGGGCGGTCGAGAAGCAACTTCCCGTCCAATCCAAGGAAGGCGTGCGCTAGGCGTCGGGCCACAAAGGTCGTTGCCTCCACGCGGCTGGGAATGGAGAAGGCTAACTTCAATCGCGAGACTTGAATCAGGTCATACACCCAGCAGAAGCAAACCGCATTATTGGGGTGGCGAAATTCCTTGGATCGGCATTCGGGACGCCAAATTGCATCACGGCGCAACGATCAATACGACGAAAGAAAGAGTAACGAACGCAGGTATTGAAAATTCCTCAGCACGTATCCTCCCGAAGCATACGGTCTGTCTTTCAAGAACTGCTTCTGTCGGATATGTAGTCGTCATGGGGGAGGAAATGGCGACCAGTCAGGATTTCCTAAATTGGGTATGCATGGAGGAAATTTCGCCGGAATTTTTAAAATTCCTATTCTTGGCTCAGGGTGAGGATATATTACGTTTCTCGAGTGGTTCAGTCCACCAGACGATATACTATCCTGAGGCGAAAGCCTTTTCAGTTTGCGTTCCGTCCTTAGAGGAGCAGCGAAGCATCGTTGACAGGACCAATGTATTGAAGGCGGCTAGTACCCGGCTCGAAGAGAAGTACGAAGCCTTGCTGGCCGAATTGACTGTTTTAAAACAGACTTTGCTAGCCCGAGCATTTTCCGGCGAACTAACCGGCCAACCGCAAGCCGCAGCTGCATGAACGAGGCCGAAACCCGCGCCGAGTTGATCGATCCGGCCCTGCGGCTGGCGGGATGGGGCGAGGTTGCGGAAAGCCGGGTGCGGCGCGAATGGCTTATCGCGCCAGGTCGTAAGATCGGAAACAACAAGCGAGCGAAAGCGCAAATTGCGGATTATCTGCTGTCATACCGCAATCAGAACCTCGCCGTCATGGAGGCGAAGAAGCGCGACGCCATTGATACCGAAGGCGTCGGTCAGGCGAAGCTATACGCCGAAAAGCTACAGACCCGATTTGCCTACTCGACAAACGGCAAGGGCATTTACCGGATCGACATGGCCACCGGCGACGAAGGCTATGTCGAACGATACCCGACACCTGAAGAGCTTTGGAACGCGGTATTCGCGGAAGAAAACGCCTGGCGCGACCGCTTCGCCGCTATTCCTTATGAGACGCGAGGCGGCACATACGAGCCGCGCTACTATCAGGACAACGCCATCGAGGCGGCGCTGGACGCCATCGCGAAGGGCGACAGCCGCATCCTGCTGACATTGGCGACCGGCACCGGGAAAACTGCCATCGCCTTCCAGATCGCCTGGAAGCTGTTTCAAGCCCGCTGGAACCTGCGTGATTGGAAGGCCTCAGAAAAGCCTACGCGCCGCCCAAGGGTGCTTTTCCTGGCCGACCGCAACATCCTCGCCAACCAAGCATATAATAGTTTCTCGGCCTTCCCTGAAGACGCCCTGGCGCGTGTAGAGCCAGCCGACATTCGCAAGAAGGGCAAGGTGCCGAAGAATGCCAGCATCTTTTTTACGATCTTCCAGACCTTCATGTCCGGTACGGACGAAGCAGGCGGACCGCAGCCTTACTTCGGCGATTACCCTTGCGACTTCTTCGACTGCATCATCGTTGACGAATGCCATCGAGGCGGCGCGAATGATGAAAGCACATGGCGGGAGATACTGAACCATTTCTGTCCGGCGGTTCAGATCGGCCTCACCGCGACACCTAAGCGCGACAACAACGTCGATACCTACGCTTATTTCGGCGAGCCGCGCTACGTCTATTCGCTAAAAGAGGGCATCAGTGACGGCTATCTGACGCCGTTCAAGGTCGTGCAGCTAGCGACGACCATCGACGAATATTTTTACACCGAAGACGACGACGTTCTGGAAGGTGAGATTATCGACGGCAAACGCTACACGGAAAGCGACTTTAACCGGAACATCGAGATACGCGAGCGGGAGGAATATCGCGTTCGTACCTTCATGTCGAAGATCGGACCGAAGGAAAAGACATTGGTGTTCTGCGCGACGCAGGATCATGCGGCCTTGATCCGCGACATCATCAATCAGAACAAGCAAAACAGCGACCCGAATTATTGCGTTCGTGTGACGGCGAACGATGGCGCGATTGGCGACCAGTTCCTGCGCCAGTTTCAGGATAACGAGAAGACCATCCCTACCGTCCTGACGACTTCGCAGAAGCTTTCAACTGGAGTGGACGCGCGAAACGTCCGTAACATCGTTCTGCTGCGGCCCATCAATTCGATGATCGAATTCAAACAGATCATCGGGCGAGGCACGCGATTGTATGAAGGCAAGGACTATTTTACGATCCTCGACTTCGTGAAAGCGCATCAGCATTTCCAAGACCCGGAATGGGATGGCGAACCGATCGATCCAGAGCCTAGCAAACCGAGGATATCGAAGCCGGATAGCGAGGAAGGGCCGGCAGATGGCTCAGAAAGTGCGGAAGACGAGGAACGGCGTCCGACACCGAAGAAGGTCAAGATCAAGCTTGCTGATGGCAAGGAGCGAACCTTTCAGCATATCGAAGCGACGATATTCATGGGGCCGGATGGCAAGCCCCTCTCAGCGGCGCAGTTCATTGAATCCCTCTTCGGACAACTGCCCTCGCTGTTTCGTGACGAAGTCGAGTTGCGGGAAATTTGGAGCGATCCAGAAACTAGGAAGGCACTGTTGTCCGGCTTGGCTGACCGAGGCTTCACTGGCGAACAGCTCGATGAAATCCGCAAACTAACAAAGGGTGAAGACAGCGACTTGTTCGATGTGCTGGCGTTCATCGCCTACGCCAAGACGCCTACGCCCAGGGCCGAGCGGGTCGAGAAACGCCGTGCTGGTATCCTCTCGCGATACGACGAGAGGACGCAGGAATTTCTTGATTTCGTACTTTCCCATTACGTCGAGGAAGGCGTTGACCAGCTCGACACCGACAACCTCAAGGGGCTATTAACGCTGAAATACGGCAGCACCCACGACGCGGCTGTGACGTTAGGCAGCATGAAGGACATCCGACGAAACTTCGTGGAATTTCAACGCGAACTGTATCAGCGCGAAAGCGGCAAAACGACTTAGGAAGCGGATCAAACATCGAAAAGCTCAAAGTTCCGCATTTTGGGGAATGCTATTGACCAATCCGGACAGAGATATAGGTTGAACGAACCGAACTGCCGGGAATGACGTTAGCCGGGGGGGTGACCTTTCTCCTCCTTGTTATCTACAAGCATTTCGTCGGTGGGGGCAAAAGCCAGGGTTGTTGCCCTGGCTTTTGCTTTTCAGGGGAGGTTATTGATGTTTCGCCATGGTTCTGTCGAATGCTCGCGATGTTGGGATAGTTCGACCGCTACTGTTCAGGAAGAAGGCTCTTTCCGACTGGTACGCGACCCGGGCCACTGGGGAGCTTCTAATCCCGAAACTTTAGTTTTGGGAATGAGCAAGGGAAACACACAGTCATCGGCTTATCGAACCGAATGCTTTGACCGCGTTGCATTCAAAGGTATGCGTCATCGCATACTGCAATGTTTTCAGTCCGTAGGTCTGCTAGCCAACGAAACATTAGAGAGATTTGAACGTCGTTTTGTGGCTAGTGAAAAAGATTTCGCTTTCGCCAGTATGGTTCGATGCTCGCTAACTGGCTTCGACCGAAAGAAGGGGAAGCATACTGCGGATAGCCCAAACGTGCTTCCAGCCTTTAAGCCGTCAGTAGTAGGGCATCGCTTTGTGCAAGCTTGCGTAGAACAGCATCTTGTACGACTTCCAAGCCGAACATCCCGCGTCCTTTTACTAGGTAATACCGACAGTTACGTAAAAGCTGTTGCGGCTGCTATGTCGCGTCAAAGAGGCGAAGTCGTATGGATTAATCCAATGGCCTACAAATCAGCTGACGTGTGGTTCGTCCACCTTGCGCATCCCTCCCCAGGCAATGGCCACTTTGGCGCCTACATCCGTGGTGAAGGCAAACCAGGACTGAAACGCAATCTAGCAAGAGAAGCACTGACGCTGTCGAATTAGATCAGAGGGGAGGCACGTCTTTCCTTAGCTGATCAACAGCAATAGCTTTGAAGCGCATCGCTCAAAGAACGGTAAGCAAGCATAAGCAGAGCCTCTGCTCGTCAACTTGCGGCGGAATGTGAAGTGCATGGATCAAGCAAATTGCTTAAAGCTAGCATCACTCAGGGCGTTTCTTTCGGGTAAACCCAAATGATACGTGGTCATGAGACGCGAAAAGTGTCTCAATTAAGTTGACCATAATAGAAATTTGAGGCAACCCGCCAGGGTCTAGACCCTTATGAGACGGAGAGTACAATGGCGTTGGTTGGTTACGCACGAGTTAGTTCAATTGGGCAGAGCCTCGAAATTCAACAAACAGCCTTGACCGAGGCTGGCTGTGACAAGATCTTTGCTGAGAAGCGATCTGGCCTGTCTGCGAAAGGGCGTGAGCAACTCGAAGATGCACTAGACTATGTGCGAGAAGGCGACATATTCATCGTAACCAGGTTAGATAGGTTGGCGCGATCGGTTAGCGACCTGTTCGTAATTATCGAGCGTCTTCAGACAAAAGGCGTGGCGTTTCGATGCCTTCAACAAAGTGGTGTCGATACTGACAGTTCCACTGGACGGTTGATGATGGCCATTCTCGGTGCGGTCGCGGCATTCGAAGCCGATATTCGCAAGGAACGGCAGATGGAAGGCATCGCCAAAGCGAAGGCTGCTGGAGTTTACCAAGGACGACGACCATCAATCGATGGCAGTGAAGTGCGAAGACTTTCTCGAGAGGGAATGAGGCCGACTGATATCGCTCGAACGCTAAATATTGGCCGTGCCAGCGTATATCGGTACCTATCAACCTAGCTAATGTCTACGCGAGCAGGATATGGTAATCTAATGGATTCATTGGCCAAAACTTTAGCCGATAATGACTTATCGAAGATTTCGGTCACACCCGAAATATCCTCGATTTTAAGTTCATCCGACGCCTTGCAGACCCTTCGCGAAACGACGCGAGCATTGTCCGAACTTTCAGCAGGTATCGGCACGTTCGGAAGCTTAGATTCTATTCGTGAAACGACGCGAGCCTTGTCCACCCTTTCAGCAGGTATCGGCACGTTCGGAAGCTTAGATTCTATTCGTGAAACGACGCGAGCCTTGTCCAAATCATTTGCAGGTATTGGCGCTTCGACAAAAGTTACTACGAATGAAATAGCATCGCCGATTGTAACGTCCGCTGCGCTAGCTTCTATACGTGCTTCGACAGAGGCTGTTTCGGAGGTATCTTTAGCCATCAGTAATTCAATCGGATCGGCCTTGATGCCAGTATCAAACAGGGCTTTTTCTGATCTGTCAGACGCGCTTGGGAATTCGCTCGAACTAACGTCTTTGCGCGCATTTTCACCGGAAGTTCCATCAGCACTCAAAGGCGTAGACGAGCTGACGTTGGGTCAAAAGGACGTGTTTGCAAGCGTAGGCTTCTCGAACGCCGCTTTTCGCGACTTAAGCGAAGCTGTCATGGGGGTTGCCGAGCTATTTCGACGAAATGATTCCGCTATCCGTACTGCTTTCGCCGGAATCAGAGCCGATACAATTGCAAGCACGTTTCTAGATGAAGGACTTTCTCATTTAGTGCAAGCTGCAGACCGCAATGATCAGAAAGTAGGCGACCGTTGGATCGAGTTAATAATTTCGTGGTTCGATGAGGTATTAGCAAATCCGGTTCCGTCTAGGTCGGAAGTATTGGGGGTACTCAGTTTTGCTTTCGCGGTTTGGGCCATTTTGTTTCCATCTTTTACTGAAACGGATCGGGCTAACCTAAATTCAGTCAAGAATGAAGTTGAGACTAATAACGAAATACTTCGACGCTTGGAGCAAGCCGAGGCGGCTGCAGTAAAAGCGCTTTTGGCCGATCAAGCAGAGAAAAGAAACTTGAAGTCTGTCCCACGAGGCGAGATGCGACGGGCTGGCAACATTCGGAAGAGTGCCAGTGGCTCTGCCGATATCATCATTCGTCTTTCACCTGAATCGCCTTTGGCGGTGGTAGATAAAGACGGCCGATGGCTTCATATAGCGTACGTTGACCCGATTACCCAAGATCGGGGCTTTGGCTGGGTATGGGCAGGATCAGTTGAAATTTATCATTAGGCTTATCGACAATAGGCGCGAGTGACGGGCGTCTAAGTCGCATTTCTATGCTCCTACTTAAGCACAGAGGTGCTGAAAATCGGGTTTGAGCAGCCATTGGCGCAAACCTTGCCTCTGCTGGCAAGCTCGTCTGGATCGTGGCTGCTGCCATCGTCGGCTTCATGTTCAGCCAGCTTGAAGCCTCTGCCTTCTTCAGCATGGATGCAGCGCCGGTTCATGCCCTTCCGCCCGCCGATCATGTGAAACGGGGTGATTTATCCGCCCCGCGAACTGAAGGCGAATAGGTGTTTCATCTCAACAAATACGTCGAGGTATTGCGACAAATGTGTCGAGTTAAATAGACAAATCCGTCGAGTTATCTCGACAAATACGTCTAGCTATCTCGACAAATACGTCTAGCTATCTCGACAAATACGTCGAGTTATTACGACAAATATGTCTAGTCCATATAAGAGAGAAATAAGAGGGAAGATAAGAGAGAAACTAATGTCTGACACGCTAACACCGAAACAGCATCGTTTCGTCATGGAGTATATCAAGCGGGGTGGCGAGAGAGGCGCAGGGAAGGATGCGGCGATAGCTGCTGGCTATTCCGGCAAACACGCAGCCAAGACAGCCTACGATCTGCTCCAACTGCCTAAGATAGCGGAAGTCATCGACAAGGAACGCCAAGACACCGCCGATAGGAACAGGATCGACGCGGATTGGGTCATTGAGCGGCTGAAGCACGAAGCGGAAGACCCGGATAACAGCGGTGGCGAGAGGATCAGGGCGATAGAGCTGCTTGGCAAGACGCTCCGACTGTTCGTTGAACGAAAGGAAGTCGAGCATACGCATAGGTCCGACTTCTTCGCGTCGATTGATCTGTCCGAGGAAGACACCGAGGTTATCGAGGCTGAATATCGAGAGTTGGTGGAAGGGGATAGAGTAGCGATTCTCTGATGCCGCCAGACGACCCTGAGAGGCTTCTGAAGGCGAAATTTACTTCCCCGGCTACCCCTCCACCGATGACGGTCTAGAACGACTCAAAAGCGATTCTCGGGGCGTATAGGATGTTGCGCCTTACGGGTACCCCTGGGTAGGCACGTGGTGCAGAGAAGTCGCGCCAAAACCTGAATGGTTCCATCCAGGTTATCGGAGGCAGGGGGGCAGAAATCTGAGAGTACCTTACCCAGGCACACCCGGATGCAAAATTTCGATTTTGCGCGGCTTACTATGTGATTGCTAGGATATAAGAAATCCAGCGTCTGACGGCGTAAGTCATTGAAATGATGGTGGGTGATGACAGGCTCGAACTGCCGACCCTCTCGGTGTAAACGAGATGCTCTACCAACTGAGCTAATCACCCGGTATTCCAGCGTCGGTTTCGTGCGGCAATGCCTCGAATCCCGACCGGAAGTGGCGCTTCTACAACCATCGCCGACGAAATCAATCCAAAATCATTGCGAATTGCCGCGCCCTCTCTAAGGCGGCGGGAATGAGCGACCAGCACATCCTCGTCCTCGCCACGGGCGGCACGATCGCGGGCACTGCCGGCTCCGCGACGCGGCGCGACTATCGCCCCGGCCAGATCGGCATCGCGGAGTTTCTCGCCGAAATCGCCACGCTGGACTTGCCCGCAAAACTCGAAGGGCGGCAGATCGCCAATATCGGCAGCGAGGACATGGGACCGGACCTCTGGCGAAAGCTGCACGAAGCAGCGAGCGAGGCGCTGGCCGACCCGGCGTGCGGCGGGATCATCGTCACGCACGGCACCGACACGGCGGAGGAAACCGCCTTCCTCCTCGACCAGACCTTGCCGTGCCACAAGCCCGTTGTGCTGGTGGGCGCAATGCGGCCAGCCGATGCGGTCGGCAGCGACGGCCTCAGGAATTTCGCCAACGGCGTGCGCGTCGCGGGCGACGAGGCAGCCGCCGGGCGCGGCGTCGTGCTGGTGATGAGCGACCGGGTGTTCGCGGCGCGCGATGCGCGCAAGGCGCTGACGAGCGGAGTCGATGCCTTTCGCGGCTTTCCGCGTGGACCGATCGGCCATGTCACGCCGACATCGCTCGACTGGTTCGGCCCGGCATGGCGGCTCGACGAGAACGGCCACCCGGAAGGGGCGCGGTACGAATTGTTCACGGACAGTCCGCGGGTGCCGATCCTTCATGCCTATGCCGGGATGCCGACGATCGACGTCGACCGGGCGCTTGGCGACGGGGCGCAGGGGCTGGTGTTCGCAGGCTTCGGAGAGGGCAACATGCCCGGACCGGTGCGCGATCGGCTGGCTGCCGCGGCTGAAAGCGGCGTGCTGGTCGTGCGTGCGAGCCGGGTGGACGAAGGGCTGGTGGACCGCGAACCGGACGATGCGCGGCTCGGCTTCATCGCCGCACGCGCGCTCGGCCCGGCCAAGGCGAGGGTGCTGCTGCAACTGCTGCTCGCGAACGGGGTGACCGATCCGCAAGAAGCGCAGGCGGCTTTCGACCGGCGGTGAGGGCGGGGGGGGGGGGGGGCTGCTTCCCCGCCCGCTCCGCCAAGATCGGACCTACGGGTAACGACCCCATTGCGGACATTAGGCCGCTGATGCATTGATGAACCATACCTCGCCTGAAACCGCTTGCGCTGAACTTGCTCCTGTTGGCCGGTCTTGTCGTCAGCAATGTCGCCATCTGGCGCTTGCTGCTTGGGTATTTCCCTGACCTCTCACAAGTCGCAGCGGTGTTTCTCGGGCTCGCGGGGATGTTGGCGTTTTACATTGTCTACTTTCGGCGGCGGTCATGCGGCCACGGAAGAATAACGGAAGGTGGTCGGCACATGTGGTGGCCTCACATCGTCAACCACTGCCCTGAATGTGGAGACGAAGTTTAGTCTAGCAGCGGCTGCGCGGCAGTGTCCCCTTTCCACCCCAATCCCAGTCGTTTAGCCACTATTAGTCGACCAATAAAAGCGGTCTTTATCCGAACCGCGACGGAGCCCCGGTCTTTTCCGAGGCCCCGCCGATCATCAATCCAGACTCACCCCCAGGGCGTGACGAGGTATTTCTCGCCGGTCTTCATCGCGCGGTAATTCGTCGCCGCGTCCTTCGTCAGCATTTCCTCGAGATTGACGCGCTTCTTGTAATGGCTGGCGAAGGTCGTCGTGAGGTTGTCGAGCACGCGCTTCCGCATCCGGCCTGCCGTTTCCTGTCCGGCCTGCTGGAGGAACGGGGTCAGCAGCCAGCCCGACAGCGTCCAGCCGAAGCCGTAGGACGGCGTCAGGATCGTCGGGCCCAGATCGAGGCGGCCATAGATGTACATCTTCTTCTGCTGGTTGGAGCCATAGCGCGAATATTCGCTCATCTTGCCGACCGCGACCTGTTCCATCGCCTTGAAGATTGTGTCGATCGTCTTGCCGCCGCCGATCGGATCGAAGCCGTAATAGGCATCGGTCGCATCGATCGCGCCGCGCAGCTGGTCCATGAAATTGTCGTCGGAGGAATTGACGACGTGCTTCGCGCCGAGGTTCTTCAGCAGATCGACCTGCTCCTGCTTGCGGACGATGTTGACGAGCGCGATGTCGTCCTCCTGACAGATGCGGTTGAGCATCTGGCCGAGATTGGAGGCGGCGGCGGCGTGAACTATTGCCTTCTGCCCTTCCATCTTAGCATTCTCGACGAAGCCCAGCGCGGTCATCGGGTTGACGAAGGCGCTCGCCCCGTCCTCCGCCGAATGATCGCCCAGCGGCAGGCACATCGCCGCCTCGGCAATCGCGTATTGGGAGAAGGCATGGCCCGGCACGCAGGCGACCCGCTGCCCCATCAGCGCCTGAGCCGCTTCGCCGTCGCCAGCTGCGACGACCGTGCCCGCGCCCTCGTTGCCGACGGGCAGGCGCTGTCCGTGGCGGCCTTTTGCGCCCGAGAGGAACGGTTCGGCCATCTGCGCGACGATCTTGCCGTCCGAATATTCGGCATTGTCGAGATCCGCCGGGCCGAACAGGAGCGCGAGATCGCTCGGATTGATCGGCGCGGCTTCCATCTTCACGAGCACCTGATTGCCGGTCGGATCGGGGAATTCGGTCTCGGCCACTTCGACGGTCAGCGCGCCACCCTTGTCCAGCGTCGTGAAAATCTGTTTTCCGGTGGTCGTCATGTTCGCTCTCCTATTTTCGTTTAACTGCGACGCTTTGGCAGACGAGGCCGCGTCGCTTCATTGGCGCGGTTCCTTGCAATCGCGCGGGCCTGCGTCAATCGGGATAAACCGCTTCGACGAAATAGAGGCCGTGCGGCGGGGCGTTGAGACCCAGCGCATTGCGATCGCGTGCGGCCAGCGCCTCGGCGACCCGTGCGACGGGCCAGCGGCCCATGCCGACGAGCGCGAGGCATCCGACCATCGAGCGCACCTGATGGTGAAGGAAGCTGCGCGCCTCCGCATAGATGGTGATCCGGTCGTCGGTGCGCTCCACCTCGAGCCGGTCGAGCGATTTGACGGGGCTCGCCGCCTGGCAATGGACCGAGCGGAAGGTCGTGAAGTCGTGCTGCCCGACCAACGCCTGCGCGGCGTCGTTCATCGCATCTGCGTCGAGTTCCTGCCGGACGAGCCAGGCACGGTTCTTTTCCAGCGTCAGCGGCGCACGGCGATTGGCGATCCGATATTGGTATCGCCGTCCGATGCAGGAAAAGCGCGCGTGCCAGTCCTCGTCGACTTCCTCGCAGGCGAGAATGGCGACCGGGGCCGGGCGCAGATGCGCGTTCAGCGCCTCCATGAAGCGGAAGGGGGTCATGTCCTTTGCGATGTCGAGATGGCTGCGCATGGCAAGCGCGTGAACGCCGCTGTCGGTCCGGCCCGCGCTGTGCAGGATGACGCGCTCCCCCGTCACGGCGAAAGCGGCGTCCTCCACCGCCTGCTGCACGCTCGGCCCATGCGCCTGCCGCTGCAGCCCCTGGAACGGCGTGCCGTCGAATTCGATCGTCAGCGCAAGCCGCATCAGGAGAGGCGCGTTCCCGGCTCGATCCGCTTCCCGCGAAGGAAGTCCTTCGTGTCCATGGCGGGCTTTCCGGCGCGCTGGATGCGGGTCGGGCGGATCGCCGCATGGCCGCAGGCGATGGTGAACTCCTCGTCCAGCACCGTCGCCGGTTCACCCTGGCGCCCGATCACCTGCGCCGAGAGTATGCGGAGGCGCTCGCCTTCCAGTTCGCAGAACGCCCCCGGCCGGGGAGCGAATGCGCGGATCTGTCGCTCGATGAACTCCGCATCGCGGGTCCAGTCGATCCGGCTTTCCGCTTTGTCGATCTTGGGCGCGTGAGTCGCTTCCGCGTCGTCCTGCGCAATGGGGCGATGGATGGCGAGATCGCGCAGCGTGCCGACCATCAGCTGCGCGCCTTTCTCGGCCAGTTCGGCTTCGAGTTCGCCTGCCGTCTTGTCGTCGATGGGGGTCCGAACCGTCGCCAGCATCGGCCCGGTGTCGAGACCTTTCTCCATCTGCATGATGGTGATGCCCGTGACGCTGTCGCCGGCGAGGATGCTGCGCTGGATCGGCGCGGCGCCGCGCCACGCGGGCAGGAGGCTCGCATGGACATTGAGGCAGCCATGCTCGGGAATGTCGAGGATCGCTTGCGGCAATATGAGGCCATAGGCGGCGACGACCGCGATGTCCGGCTCCAGCGCGGCGAAGCGGTCGCGTTCCTCCTCGCTTTTAAGCGAAACGGGCGAGCGCACCTCGATACCCAGCGTTTCGGCTTCCTTCTGGACGGGCGAGGACTGTAATTTTTTGCCGCGTCCCGCCTTTCTGGGCGGCTGGGTATAGGCAGCGAGCAGCGTATGGCCGGCATGGTCGAGCGCGCGCAGCGTCGGCACTGCGAATTCGGGTGTTCCCATGAAAACAATACGCATTACATAGCTCCTCACCGCTTCGATCCCGGCAGTCGCTCGTTCCTTTTGGGAAGCGCGCATTGCGGACCGTCGGCGCGGCCAGCGATAGGCAAGGCTTGACGCTTCGACAAGCGGAGCCGCACGAGGAAGGCATTCGGCACAGATGGCATCGCAGGAGATCGAGACGCTCGCGGCTGCGCTTGCCCGCCTGCCCGGGCTCGGCCCGCGCAGCGCGCGCCGGGCGGTGCTGTATCTCGTCAAGCGCCGCGAGAATGCGCTGCCCGCCCTGCTGGAGGCGCTGGAGGGGGTGCGCGATACGTTGGTCGAGTGCGACATCTGCGGCAATGTCGATACGCGTAACCCGTGCGGCGTATGCAGCGATCCGCGCCGCGATGCGCGCAGCATTTGCGTCGTGGAGGATGTCGCCGATCTATGGGCCCTGGACCGGGCGAGGCTGTTCACCGGAACCTATCACGTGCTGGGCGGCAAGCTGTCGGCGCTCGACGGCGTGCGGCCCGAAGACCTCAGCATTGCCGAATTGCTCGAACGGGTCGGCGGTGGCGGCGTGGACGAGATCGTGCTCGCGATGAACGCGACGCTGGAGGGGCAGACGACCGCGCATTACATCGCGGAACGGCTGGAGGACTTGCCGGTGCGCGTCACGCAGTTGGCGCATGGCCTGCCGGTCGGGGGCGAGCTCGACTATCTCGACGAGGGAACGCTGGCGCAGGCGCTGAGGGCGCGGCGGCCGCTGGGGTAGTTTACTTCTCTCGCGGCAATTCGCTGCGCGAATGCCTCCGAGGGGGCGGCGCATAAGCGCCGACGCGCGGTCGCGCTTGCGGTTCGTCGCTTCGACGAGCCGGGTCTCATGCTTGACCTTTCATGCTTCGCTCCCTTTTGGAAGGACCGGGGTGGGTGCTGCGCGCTTGCAGGAGGGCGGGGCAGCGACTATCTTCGTGCCATGACCATTCACACGATTATCGAAGCGCCCGATCCGCGGCTGAAGACCGTTTCCGAGCCGGTGACCGAGTTCGATGCGGACTTGAAGACCCTGACCGACGACATGTTCGAGACGATGTATGCCGCCAACGGCATCGGTCTCGCGGCGATCCAGATCGGCGTGCCCAAGCGCATCCTCGTCATCGACCTGCAACCCGAGGACCCGGACGCGCCGCCGGTCGAATGCGACCATGACGGGCATAGTCACACGCATCCGGCGACGAAGAAGGAACCGCGTATCTTCGTCAATCCCGAGATCCTCGACCCGTCGCAGGAACTCGCGACCTATCAGGAAGGCTGCCTGTCGGTCCCCGACATCTATGCCGATGTCGACCGCCCGTCGGCCTGCCGCGTCCGCTATCAGGACCTTGACGGCAACCACCATGAGGAAGACCTGACGGGCATGATGGCGACCTGCATCCAGCACGAGATGGATCACCTCGAAGGTATTCTCTTCATCGACCATTTGAGCCGCCTCAAGCGCCAGATGGCGCTGAAGAAGCTGGACAAGCTTCGCCGCGCGGCCTGATATCGTCCAGACGAGATAGCAAAAAGCCCCGCCGTGAAGCGGGGCTTTTTCGTTCGTGATACGGCTGCGTCGCCTCAGGCGTGCTGCTGTTGCTGCATCCCGTTGAGTGCCTTCAGGCAATCGTCGGCACATTCGCGGCACATCTGCGCGCAGCGGCGGCAGTGGTCGTTATCGTGCTTCTTGCATTCGTCTTCGCAGATTTCGCAGGCCATGATGCAGGTCCGCAGCATCTGCTCGATGAGGCCCACATTGCCGGAGGTGCGGCGCGTCGCGATGCGATAGGTCGCGGTGCACACGTCGGAGCAATCGAGGCAGTCGCGGATGCAATCGCGCATGTCGCCCTCTTCGGCGAGGCAGGCATCGGCGCAGGAATTGCAGATCGCCGCGCAATACATCGCGTGCTTCACCGCCTCGGCCAGTTGCTCATTATAGTCGGCCCCGACCTGCGGGTGTTCGGAAATCATTTCCTTGATGGACATGGGAAGAATTCTCCTTTCGAAACAGGAGCGAACAAGCGCGGCGTCTGGTTCCGTCCTTTTGCACCATTTCGGATGCAGTTCGACTTGGCAGGCGCCCGGCGTTCCGTCTATGTTCCCGCGTCATGGATACGATCGCACTTATTCTCATCATCGTGGCCCTGCTGATCGGCGGGGCGGCCGGCTGGTTCATGGGGTCACGCCCCGTCGCCGACTGGAAGGCGCGCCATGCGGAGCGCGATGCGGAGGCGCGCGAGGTGGACGAGAAGTTTCGCCGGGCGATCGTGGATCTGGAGAACGCGACCGTTCGCGCACAAGCCGCGGATACTCTGGCGGACAAGCTCGAGCAGGTGCGGTCCGACCGCGAAAGTCTCGCCGGACGGCTCGCCTCGCTGGAAAGCGGTGCAGAGGCGCGAGAACGGGCGTTGGAAGAACGCTATGCCGAGCGCGAACGCCATTTCGAGCGCGAGTTGAAGCGCCTCGTCGATGCCGAAGAAAAGCTGCAGGCTAAGTTCAACGAGATCGGCGAAAAGATGCTGGAAGGAGCACGCTCGAAGTTCCTCGAAGGCGCGCAGTCGCATCTCGCATCGCTGAACAAGGAAAGCCTCGCCGAACTGGAGAAAAAGGTCGGGCCGGTCGGCGAGACGCTGGAACGCTATCGCAAGCGGGTCGAGGAACTCGAGAAGAACAGGGTCAGCGATTTCGAACGGTTGCAGGGCGTCATCGGACAGGTCCGTGAGGGCCAGGAGCGGGTGATGGAAGGCGCCAACCGCATCACGACCACGCTGCGCGGCGCGACCAAGGCGCGGGGCGACTGGGGCGAATTGCAGCTGGCAAACCTCCTGGAAAGCTGCGGCCTCTATGACAAGGCGGATTTCGACTTCCAGGTCAGCGTGCGCGGGGACGACAGCAACATCCTGCGCCCCGATGCCGTCATCAACATCCCCGGCAGCAGGCGGCTGGTCGTCGACGTGAAGAACGTCTTCAACACCTATGCGCGGGCGAACGAGGCCGATAACGAGGAAGAGCGGCAGGAATTGTTGCGGACCCATGCGCGCGAATTGCGCACACATATCGACGAGCTATCGGCCAAGAGGTATCAGGATTTCGTCGAGGGATCGGCCGATTTCGTCGTCATGTTCGTGCCCGGCGAGCATGTTCTTTACGCCGCGCTGACGCAGGATAGCGGCCTTCTGGATTACGCGCTGAAGAAGCAGATTGTCCTGTCATCGCCATTGAACTTCATGTCGATCGCGCTGACGGTCAGCACGGTCTGGCGGCAGGCGGGCGTGCAGGCCGACGCGCAGGAAATCGCCGCGCTCGGCAAGGAACTCTACGACCGCTTGGGCGTCGTCGCCGGTCATCTGGGGGCGCTCCGCAAGAGCCTTGCATCCACCAATACGCATTTCGACAAGCTGGTCGGCAGCTTCGATACCAATCTGCGCCGCACCGGCGAGCGGTTCGAGGAACTGAGCATCGATACCAGCGCGAAGGATCTGGCGGAGGCGCTGCCGATCGGGCATCAGCCGCGCCGGCTGGCGAATTTCTCGGAAGAAGCCGACAGCGCCGCTTCGATCGAGGAAGAGGAGCGCGACGCGGCGGAATAGGCGTCGCTCCGAAAATCCGGCTTCAGTTCCCGCCGCCCTTGGCGAGCGGCGACATGTATTCCTCGTCCGTGACCTTTTCCTTCCACACGACGTTCTCGCCATCCAGCGCTTCCTGCACGACGTAATGCGTCATGCTGCTGTCCGGGGTCGCGCCGTGCCAGTGGTCCTTGTCCGGCGGGCACCACAGGATGTCGCCCTCGTAGAACTCGTATTTCTCGCCATTGCGCAACTGCGTCCAGCCGATCCCTTGCGTGACGTAGAGCGTCTGGCCGAGCGGGTGGCTGTGCCAGGCGGTCCGCGCGCCCGGTTCGAAGGAGACGATGGCCCCGGTCACGCGCGAGGGACCGGCGCGATCGAACTGGCCGGAAATGTGGGCGGTGCCGGTGAAGTATTCTTCCGGCCCCTCGACCGGTTCGCGGGCTTCCTTGCGGTCGATTTCCATTGTCGCTTCCTCGCCGGTGCCCGTTTCGAAAGTGGTCGAGGCCGGGGCAGGGGCTGCCTGTGCCAGCAGCACGCCGGCAATAAGGGTCGTAGTGGTCATGACGGCACAATGAGGGGCCGCGCACCGCGTTCCTTTCCCGACACGCGCTTCCGCGATTAAACTATCTCTCGGCAGTCAGCCGAGCCGCGCGCGCACCTCGTAACCCAGCACGGCAGCGGCGACGGCGGCGTTGAGGCTGTCCGCGCGCCCGAGCATCGGCATCGTCACGCGCAGGTCGCAGGCCGTCTCGTATTCGGCAGGCAAGCCGCGCGATTCGTTGCCGACCATGACGAAGCAGGGCGCGGCATAGGCCGCCTCGCGATAGGGCACCGCCTCGCGCAGACTGGCGGCGACAAGCTGCCCCGCACCGCCGCGCAGCCATGTCTCGAATTCCGCCCAAGACGCGCGCGCCACGCGCTGCGTGAAGATCGCGCCCATGCTGGCGCGCACGGCTTCCACACCGAAAGGGTCGGCGCAATCGTCGATCAGGATGAGGCCACCCGCGCCGATCGCATCGCCTGTCCGCAGCATCGTGCCGAGATTGCCGGGATCGCGCAGCGCCTGTGCGACCAGCCAGATGTCCGCCGCATCGCGCTCGATCCGGTCGAGCGCGGTGTCGAATTCCGGGAAGACACCGACGAGGCTCTGCGCATTGTCCTTACCGGTGATCTTGGACAGGATGTCGGGCGTCGTCTCCACGATGTCGCCGCCTTCTGCCGCGACTGCCTTCTCGAGCGCCGCGACGAGCGGGTGGGGATCGCGGCCCGCGGCCATGACGAGCAGCTCGGGAACGTGGCCGGTCTCGCGCGCATCGGTAAGCAGGCGCAGACCCTCGACGAGGAACTTGCGCTCGCGGCGGCGATGCTTCTTGTCGCGCAGGGAGCGCAGATATTTGACGGTCGGGTTGGAGAAGCCGGATATGGTGCGCCGCCGGGCGCCGTCGTCCGGGGAATGTCCTTCAGGCGAACCGGTCACTATTCCTCGCCGAAGCCGTCGGAAATCATCGCGGTCAGTTCGTCGCAGACCGCATCGGCGTCATCGCCCTCGACCGCGACGGTCACCGTGTCGCCCTTCGCCGCGCCCAGCATCATCAGACCGAGGATCGAGCCGCCTGCGGCTGCGTTGCCGTCCTTCGCGACGGTCACCTTGCAGTCGTCTGGCAGCGCGGCGACCGCACCGACGAATTTCGCACTCGCGCGCGCATGAAGCCCGCGCTGATTGACGATCACGACTTCGCGCGCGGCGCGGCTCATGAACCGGCGACTTTCGCTTCCCTCGCTTCGCCCGCATGGCCGAGAAATTCGGAGGCGACCGTGATGTAGTTGCGCCCGGCATCGCGCGCGGCCCGCACGGCGTCGGTCACGTTCATCGTGTTGCGACAGCTCGACAGCCGGATCAGCATGGGCAGGTTGATGCCCGCGATGACCTCGATGCGGCCTGCCTCCATCAGCGAGATGGCGAGGTTCGAAGGCGTGCCGCCGAACAGGTCGGTCAGCAGGATCGTCCCGCTCCCCTCGTCGACGGCGGCGATGGCGGCGGCAATTTCCTCGCGCCGCTGTTCCATGTCGTCATTCGGCCCGATGCAGATCGGCGCGACGTTTTCCTGCTTGCCGACGACATGCTCCATCGCATCGATGAAGGTCTCGGCGAGGCTGCCATGGGTGACGAGGACGATGCCGATCATCGAGCGGTCCGGATTGCCCCGGCGGTCAGAAGCTGCGGAGTTGTCAATGAAGTGTCCATGCGATGGTTCGAATCGAGTATCTTCGCCTTGCCTGTTCGTCGCGAAATTATCCGCGTTGCGGCATTAACCCTTACTTATCGCCCCTCAAGCTCGTCGGTTTGCCGCGCCTTGAGATTGCGATGGATGACCGTGGGCGAAAAGCCCTGCTCGCGCAAGGTGTCGGCCATGGTTTCCGCGGTAAAAACGCTGCGGTGTCTCCCGCCGGTACACCCGAAGGCAATGTTGAGATAGCTGCGGCCCTGCGCGGCATAGCGCGGCAGCAGTTCAAGGACGAGGTCCTTCATCTTGGCGAAGGCCGGTTCGAACGCCTCGTCGCTCAGGATATGATCGCCGACGGGTCCGTCGAGCCCCGTCTGTTCCCGCAAGCCGGCGATCCAGTGCGGATTGTCGAGAAAGCGCATATCGAAGACGAGATCGGCCAGCGGCGGCATCCCTCGGGCGAAGCCGAAGCTGGAAATGGTGACGGTCATCGGCTGGCGATAGGCGTCGGAGAACTTGTCGCGCACGACCTGTTGCAGGAGGTTGCTCGACAGGTCGGTCGTGTCGATGACGAGATCGGCCCAGCGGCGCAGCGGTTCGAGCAGTTCGCGTTCCGCCAGGATGCCTTCGCGAACCGGGCGTTCGGCGGCCATCGGGTGGCGCCGCCGCGTCTCGTTGTAACGGCGCTCGAGTTCGGCGCTGCCGCAATCGATGAACAGGGTGGTGATCGAGATCCCGTCCGCGCGCGAATACTCCTTCACCATCTCGGTAATCTCGTGAGGCACGAAGCCGCGCGTGCGCGAATCGAACCCGATGGCGAGGGGGGCGTGCGGTTCGCCTTCGGTCGCGATCATTCCGGGCAGCAGGCGAATGGGGAAATTGTCGATGATCTCCCAGCCCATGTCTTCGAGTTCGTGCAGTGCGGTGGACTTGCCCGCTCCCGACAGGCCGGTGACGAGCAGGATGCGCTGGGCTGCATCGTCGTTCGACAGCGAGGCGGTATCGGGTTCTCTCATCGCAAACGGCTCAATGACGCAATGCCGCCGGGGACGCAACGCATCATGGCGAAAGGGGCAGGCCGTGATGTCTCAGGGCGAGTTCGGCGCGCAGAACGGCAGAGGGCGCGCGATAGTCGAAAGGCACCACGGGAATGGCAATGTCGAGCAGTGTGCGACGCTCGACCGTCTCGGGCAGACGAGGAGGCGCATCGTGAGATTCGAGGATCAGCGCCACCGGAGCCGCAGTCACCGCGAAGGAGACGAGGCCTACCCCATGCACTTCGAGAAGCCCGCGCGTCTGCCCCTCGGGCGGCTGCGCGATAAGGTGGTCCCCATTGCCTTCGAGCAGCACACCATCGTCGCCGATCAACTGCGCCCCGCGATCGATCAGCGCGAGCGCCAGCGTCGACTTGCCGCTACCGGGCGGCCCGGCGAGGAGCAGCGCACGACCACCGACCGCCACCGCCGTCATGTTGAGGACCGACGTTCCGCTCATTCGGGCTCGGGGAGCGCCGGCAGGACCATCCGCAGGCACGCCCCGCTTGCCCCATCGCTGCGGGCATGAGCGGTCAGCGTGCCTTCATGCGCTTCGCAGATGGTTCGTGCTATCGCGAGGCCAAGGCCCGAATGATTGCCGAAATCTTCTTCTTCCGGCCGATCCGAATGAAACCGCGTGAAGATTTTTTCCCGCGCGCTTTCCGGGATGCCCGGACCCTCGTCGCAAATGTCCATCACGATGGTCTGTCCGGGCGCGGACAGGGTGACCGCGATCGTTCCGCTTTCGGGCGAGAAGGACACGGCATTGTCGATCAGGTTCTCGATCACCCGTTCGAGCCGCGCCGGAACGCCGTTGACGAAATAATAGTCCCGGCCCGTCGACAGTTCGACATGGGCGCTGCCGTTCTCCCCGCGAGCATCGCGCGACGCGATGATGTTCTCGGCCAGTTCCGCAAGGTCGACAGGCTCGAAAACGGCGCGCGAGATCTCTGCATCGATCCGGCTGGCATCTGAGATTTCCGTGACGAGGCGGCTGATGCGGCGGACGTCGTGCTCGGCTATCTCGCTCAACTGTTTGCGCAAGTCCGGGTCCTCGACCTTGCCGAGCGATTCGACCGCGCTGCGCAAGGAGGCGAGCGGGTTCTTGATCTCGTGCGCGACGTCGGCGGCGAAACTCTCGACCGCGTCGATGCGGGTGCGCAGGGCGCTCGACATATCCGAGATGGCGCGGGCGAGCAGGCCGATCTCGTCGCTTCTTTCGGGCAGGCGCGGCACTTCGACCAGCCGTTCCCGGCCCTGCCGCACCCGGATTGCGGCACGCACGAGTTCGCGCAGCGGCTGGACGATGGTGCGGGCGAGAAACAGCGAGAGCAGCGTGGACGAAGCGAGCGCGACCAGAACGACGATCGCGACGGTGCTGCGCGCCTCCCGCACGGCGCGGGTGATGTCGACAGGATTGCGGGTCGTGAGGAGTGTCTCACCGTCGAGGCCGACCGGCGCGGCGGCGGTGATGACGTGCGTTCCGTCGGGCGCGTCGCGCAATACGATCTGCGTCAGGTTCTCCTCCCGCGCCCGCTGCAGTTCCGGCCAGTCCTCCGCATCGTCGGCCGCGGGCTCGACATAATCGGGCAAGGGCGGGGCTCCGACGATCCAGTCGAACGCGCGATCGAGATTGCGCGAAAGGCCGCTCGCATCGAGGTCGTCGCGCGGGTCGTTCAGCGTGAAGGAGGGCGGGGCGAGCGAGAAGCTGTCGGTCTTGAGATTGCCCGCCGCGTCGTACACCCGCAGGCGTAGGCGCTGTTCGCGACCGATCTGGATGAGCAGCGCCGCCTGCCGTTCGGGCGTCGCCCCGGCCAGCGCCTCGGCCGTGATCTGCGCTTCGATCAGGGCAAGCTTGAACCGCTCGTCCAGCAATTGCTTGCGATAGCTGTCGATGTAGATCAGCCCGCCGCCCAGCAGGATCAGCGGCAGGATGTTGACGAACAGGATGCGCCAGTAAAGCGAGAGGCGCAACGACCAGCGCAGCTTGGACAGGCGCGGATCGCTTCGCAGGACGCTGCGCGTTTCCTCAAACATTCGCCGTCCACGCGCGAATTCGCGCGATCCCCCGTATACCTTCAGCCATCGGAGAAGCTGTAGCCTGCCCCGTAAAGCGTCTCGATGGCGGAGAAATTGTCGTCGATGCTGCGAAACTTGCGCCGCATCCGCTTGATGTGGCTGTCCACCGTCCGGTCGTCGACGAACATGTCGTCGGGATAGGCGGAATCCATCAGTTGGTTGCGCGACTTGATGACGCCGGGCCGGGTCGCCAGCGCTTCCAGCAACAGGAACTCGGTCACGGTAAGCGAGACGGGCTTGCCGTCCCAGGTCACGTAATGGCGCTCTGCATCCATGAACAGGCGCCCGCGGGTCAGATTGCCCGCCGCTTCTCCGCTGCTCTTGGTGCTGGAGCCTTGCGGCAGGCGAGCATCGCGCCGGCGCAGGATAGCGCGGATACGGGCCAGTAGCAGGCGCAGGCTGAAGGGCTTGGCGATATAGTCGTCCGCGCCCATTTCAAGGCCCTGTTCCTCGTCCTGCTCGTCATCCTTGCTGGTCAGGAAGATGACGGGAAGGGCCGATTGCGCCCGCAGCGCGCGCAGCAGTTCGAGGCCGTCCATGCGCGGCATCTTGATGTCGAACACGGCGAGATCGGGAGGGTTCTCGAGAAGAGCCTTCAGCGCGGTCTCGCCATCGGAATAGACGCGGGTCATGTAGCCTTCGGCCTGCAAGGCGATCGAGACCGTCGTCAGGATATTGCGGTCGTCATCCACCAGCGCGATGACGGTCTGATCCTCTTTGCCCGTATCCTCGCCACCGTCATGCACCGCATCGACTGCCTTGTCGTCGTTCGGGTCGGGCGCGTTTGCGGAAAGGTCGCTCATGTCTTCGCTATGTTCCATATCGCCTCGAAACCTAGCCCTTTCGCACGCCCGATACAACGCGGCATCAATATGCCGCTACGCAGCATGAAACCTTCGCATTTGCAGCATCCGTGACTCCGAAATATAAACTTTGATAATTCGGGATGTCGCAAATCGCGACAGTCGTTGGATCGGCGCGACAATACGCGGTTAACGGCATTTGACGCGACTGTTGTGCGCTATTAACGGGAAAGACAACCGAGAGCGCATTCGTATGCACGGCGCCCCAGGCTCGTGCTATCGTTGCAGTCGGCCGGCAAGGTCTTCGACCGGCATTGCCGCTGTAGCATCAAGTTTCAGGAGTCCCGTCCCGTGTCATCCATTTCGCTCGCCGATAACGGTATAGTTACCAACGCAACCATCCACGCCAACCTGTCCTCCGACGAGTTGACGCAGGCCGCGCTCGACAATGGCGAAGGCAAGCTCGCCGAGGGTGGTCCGCTGGTGGTCACGACGGGCAAGCACACGGGACGCAGCGCGAAGGACAAGTTCATCGTCCGCAACGCCGAGACAGAAGACACCGTCTGGTGGGACAACAACGCCTCCATGACGCCGGAGCATTTTGCCAATCTGAAGGAAGACTTCCTCGCCGCGCTGAAGGACAAGGACAAGCTCTACGTCGCCGACCTGTTCGGCGGATCGCAGCCTGAACACCGCGTCCGGGTGCGCGTCGTCAACGAATATGCCTGGCACAACCAGTTCATCCGCACCATGCTCGTTCGCCCGACGAAGGACGAACTCGAAGGGTTCGAGGCGGAATACGTCATCATCGACCTGCCGAGCTTCAACGCCGATCCCGAACGCCACGGTACACGCAGCGAAACGGTCATCGCGGTCAATCTCGAAGAGAAGCTGATTTTGATCGGCGGCACCGAGTATGGCGGCGAAATGAAGAAGAGCGTGTTCGGCGTTCTGAACTACCTCCTGCCGGTTAAGGGCGTGATGCCGATGCACTGCTCGGCGAATATTGGTCCGGACGGCAAGTCGGCGGTGTTCTTCGGCCTGTCCGGCACGGGCAAGACGACACTGTCCGCCGATGCGAGCCGCACCCTGATCGGTGACGACGAACATGGCTGGTCGGACACGGCGGTCTTCAATTTCGAAGGCGGCTGCTATGCCAAGATGATCCGCCTCGATCCCGAAGCGGAGCCGGAAATCTACGCCACGACGAAGATGAAGGGCACGCTGCTCGAAAACGTCGTGATGGACGAGAACGGCAAGATCGATCTCGACGACAACTCGCTCGCAGAGAATACGCGCGGCGCCTATCCGCTGTCCTCGATCCCGAACACTTCCGACGAGAACATGGGCCCGCCGCCCAGCAACGTCATCATGCTGACCGCCGATGCCTTCGGCGTGCTGCCTCCGATCGCGCGCCTCACCCCCGACCAGGCGATGTATCACTTTCTCTCGGGCTATACGGCGAAGGTCGCCGGAACGGAAATCGGCGTGACCGAACCCGAAGCGACGTTCTCGACCTGTTTCGGCGCGCCGTTCATGCCGCGCCATCCGAGCGTTTACGGCAATCTTCTGAAGAAGCGCATCGCGGAAGGCGGCGCGCAGTGCTGGCTCGTCAATACGGGCTGGACCGGCGGCAAATACGGCACGGGCAAGCGGATGCCGATCAAGGCGACCCGCGCCCTGCTCAATGCGGCGCTGGACGGTTCGCTCAACGATGTCGAGTTCCGCAAGGATCCGAATTTCGGCTTCGACGTGCCGGTCTCGGTTCCCTCGCTCGAAGAACAGGGCATCGACCAGGACATTCTCGATCCGCGCACGACCTGGGACGACAAGGACGAATATGACCGCACGGCGAAGAAGCTGGTGCAGCTCTTCGTCGACAATTTCGCGGAGTTCGAGGCGCATGTCGATTCTGGCGTGAGGGAAGCGGCCCCGACCGCGGCCTGATCCTTACCGCTTCATACCGGTTGGAGAGGAAAACCCCCTTCGTGGCGGCATGACCGCTGCGGAGGGGGTTTTGCCATCGACGGGCAACGAGACGGCGCTGAAACTCGACCGGGTGCCTGAGCCGCTGTCGAGGGCAGCTCCTATTCCGCCGGTTGCGCCTTGGCGCTGATCTCGTCCTCGGCGGTCGCGCGTTCCACCGCGATACCGGCGGTCAGGCCATGCACGATGGTCGATACGACGATGGTGAAGGCGACGGTCGCCCACAATCCCGGCTCGTTGAATAGATCGACGTGATTGCCCGCATAGGCGAGGTAGTAGATGGAGCCGATCCCGCGCACGCCATAGAATGCCGTGACGAGCTTCTGCCGCCGGGTCAGCGGCGTGCCGGCAAGGGCGAATGAAGCGGTAAGCGGGCGAATGAGGAAGATGAGCGCCAGCCCGATGAAGGCATGGCTCCAGTCGAGATAGGGCATGAGCGTCGGCAGGGCCGCGCCCAGCGCCACCAGCAGGATTGCGGTCAGCGTGTGCTCCAGCGATTCCGAGAAGTCGTGGAGCCGCTTGTGGAAGCGGCTGTCGCTCTCTTCGCGGCGCAGGACCACGCCCGCGACGAAAGCGGCGATGAAGCCGTAGCCCTCGGCCAGTTCGGTAATGCCGTAGGTCAGCAGGACGCCGGCGAAGGCAATCACGCCCGAACGAGTCTTCGACAGGGGATTGTCGTGCGGCCAGTCGAACAGCAGCTTGCCCGCGAGCCAGCCGACCGCGCCGCCCATCGCCGCGCCCATGACGATCTTGTAAATGACGTCGCGCAGGATCCACTCGGTCATCAGCCCTGTAGAGAACCCGCCCGCCACGGCAACGAGGATGCCGAGATGGACGAAAGGAAAGGCGAGCCCGTCATTGAGGCCCGCTTCCGTCGTCAGCGCATAGCGGACCGGGTGCTCGCCTCCTTCGAGCGGTGGGCCCACCTGCACGTCGCCCGCCAGCACCGGGTCCGTAGGCGAGAGGATCGCGCCGAGCAGCAACCCTCCGGCCAGCGTCATCCCGGCGGCGAACCAGCCGAACAGCGCGAGGGCGACGATGGTCAAAGGCATTGCGATGAGCAACAGCTTGAGCGTCGGCCACCATTGCTCTCGGTCGCGCACCCGGTCGATCCTGAGGCCGGTGCCGAACAGCCCCATGATCACGCAGATTTCCGCAAAGACCTCCCAGATGCGCGGCTGCGCGATCGGGTCGAGCGCTTCGGGCATTCCGGGAAAGAAGGTGAAGGTGATAAAGCCGATCAGGACGAGGAGGGCGCTCGCCGCCGGTTCGCGTCCCGACAGGAAGCGCGGCAGCCAGTAGGCGGCGATGATGACCGCTCCCGCCCCTGCGAACATGAAATGATACGTATCGAACCCGAACATGAAGCAAGAACGCGCCACGCTGCGAAAAGGTGCCTCGCGCGCCGAAGCTATCTTGTCGGCAGCGTCTCGTAAGGTCCTGCGAAGCCGTTTGCCCCCCATCGAGGCGATATTAACCATATCTTTGCGAAGGTGACTTATCGCCGCTTCGATAAAGAGGGAGCGTGAGACAGATGGACCAGCCGGTCGCGAAGCAGCAATTCCAGAAGCGCGTGTTCGATCTCGACGCCTGGCAGGAACGGCTGCGCCTGTTCGATCCGGATCACCGCCTGACGGACGCGCTTCGCGGCATGGACGAAATCATGCGCGGTCACAGCGACCGGATCTTCGACCTCCAATGCGAAGTCTGCCGCCGTGACCCTCGCCTTGCCGGCACGATGAACGCCGAAGCGCTGGAAATGCAGCGCAAGCAGGCTGCCTATTTCTTCAACGCCCGATTCACCCATACCAATATCGAGGAAGGCATTCCCTACCTCTATAATTTCGGAAAGATGCTCGCCGCCGTCGGCGCGCGCATGACGACCGGCCTCGCCATCGTCTCCGTCACCTTTGCCGAAGCCATGCGGATTGCCGCCGACAAGCTGGAAGGCGAGCGCCTCATCGAAGTCATGCAGGCGCTCCAGACCCTGACCGCGATCGAATCGGACATTATCAGCACGGCGATGAACGACGTCCACCGCGAGAATTATCGCGCGTCGTTGCAATCGCAGGCGAAAACCTTCGAGGACAGGGTGCTCGGCACGGTCAAGATCCTCGGTGAGCAGACCGAACTGTTCCGTGCCTCTACCCAGAAGGCTGGCGTTTCAAGCCGCAAGCTGCTCGATGCGAGCAGCGCCGTCGCCGCTTCCGCGCAGCAGAGCGCGAGCGCGATGGGCGAGGCCGAACGCTCCGTCGGATTTCTTGGCGGCACGATTGAGAAGGTCGGCAAGAGCGCGCGCCACACGGAACTCGTGTCGAGCGATACGGCGGAGAAGGCGGTCGCTTCGGCGGTCAGCGCCAAGCAGCTCGCCGATAGCAGCGCGAAGGTGAAGGCCATCGTCAAGATGATCCAGAAGATCGCGGACCAGACGCAGCTGCTCGCATTGAACGCCAGTATCGAAGCCTCTCGCGCCGGCGAAAGCGGCGCGGGCTTTGCGGTGGTCGCGGGCGAGGTCAAGCATCTCGCCAACGAGACGCGCGACGCGACACAGGAAATCTCGACCCAGGTGCTCGAGATGATCGCCGCGACGAAGAGCAGCGCCGAACTGGCGGAAAAGATCAGCGAGTCCATCTCGGAGATCAAGGACAGCGCGAGCGGCGTCGAAACGCAGGTCGCCGATCAGATCGAGCTGGTGCAGGCCATTACCGACGCGGTCTCGGAAACCTTCATGAGCGCGGAACACGTTTCGAAGGAAGTCGCGGCGATCGGCAACGAAGCGAACGACGTCGCGAAACTGCTGGGCGACGTGGACGAGAAATTCTCGCTCGTCGACCAGCTGCTCGGCCAGCTTGAAAACGACACGCGCAGCTATCGCCAGTCCTTCGACCGGCTGGCCGACGATTTCCAGGCGCAGGGTTCGCGCGCCGCCTAAGGGGACGCCCGAACCGCACGGCCTGATCCGCGCTTACAGAACGGGTTCGGGCATCAGGCTCGCGCTCGCTCGATGTAGCGATCCACGTTCTTCGCCATCACGTCGAGCGGCGCATTGCCGCCGAGAATGACGGCGTCGTTGAATGCCTTGAAGTCGTAATTGCTGCCGAGCGCCGCCTCGGCGCGCCCGCGTTGCCGCACGATCTCGCTATGGCCGACCTTGTAGCCGCAGGCTTGTCCCGGCCACGAGCAATAGCGATCGACTTCGCTCTCGACTTCCTCGCGCTTCGAACCGTTGCGAGTGACGAAGAAATCGACCGCCTGTGCGCGGCTCCAGCGCTTGGAATGTAGGCCCGTGTCGACGACCATGCGGCAGGCGCGGAAAGCGAGGCTTTGCAGATAACCCAGTTCCCCGACCTCGAAATCCTCATACGCGCCCAATTCGTCCGCCAGTTGCTCGCCATACAGCGCCCAGCCTTCGGAAAAGGCGTTGAAGGCGAGGATCGAACGGATGAGCGGCAGGCGGTTCGAATATTCGCCTTCCCAGACATGGCCCGGAATCGTCTCGTGATAGGTGAGGTCGGCAAGGTCGTATTTGCGATGCAGATCGGTCGTGCGCAGATTGATCCACATCCGCCCCGGTATGCTGCCATCCTTGCTGCCCGCCCCGCCATAGGCTCCCGGTGCGCCCGGCTCCTCGGCCAAAGGCAGACGGCGCACTTCCAGATTGGGATCGACGAGCGTATTGAACGCCCGCGGCATCTCGCCCTTGATCCAGGCGATGCGGTCCTGGATGAAGGCCATGATCTCTGCGCGTCCGGGATCGCCTTCTGCAAACTTGTAGCGCTCATCCTGCGACAAAGCCTGCATCCGTTCGCCCACCGTTCCGCTCGTATAGCCGATGCGGCGCAGGATCGGGTCCATCCGCGCATGGAGGTTTTCGAGTTCTTCGAGCCCCTGTTCATGCACCTCGTCGGGCGACAGCGGCGTCGTCGTGCTGGCGCGCAAGGCCCAGTCGTACCATTCCTCGCCGCGCGGCTGCGACCACATGCCGGGGTTGGAATCGGCGAGACCGCGCTGCGTCCTCAATTCGGCGAATTGCTTTTCGAGCGCAGTGGCGATCGGACCGGTGACAAGGCCCTCGGCGCGCGCCGCGAATTGCTCGGGCATTCCGGAGGCGGCAAGGTTCTGGCGCAACTGGGCAACGAACAGCGTACCGCCCATTGCATCGCCCAGCGTGCTTTCCATCTGGCCCAACGCCTTGTCGATGAGGAAGTCGGGCGGCACGACGCCCATCGCGCGCGCCGCTTTCATCCGGCCAAGTTCCCCGTCGAGGACCGCGGGCAATTGTTCGAGCCGCGCCATGTAAGCATCGACGTCGTCGCCATCCTTCAGCGGATGGACGCTGTCCATGAAGCGCGGCATGTCGAGATAGGTGCCGACGTTCTGAATGACGACATAGGGCGCGTTGCGCCAGCTTCCCACGGCGACATCGCCATAGGGCAGGGCGAACCCGTCGAGCGCGGTCGCATAGGCGCTTTCGACCACTTCGAGATTGGTCACCGTGTCGGCGTCCAGCCCGTCCATGGGATAACGGCGCACCAGCGCAAGATCGTCGCGCAATTGCGCGGCATAGGCATCCTGCCCCGCCTGGCTCTGATCTTCGAGGCGGCTGCGAAGCGCGGCATGGCGGCCGGTATCGACGCCGAGCGAGGTCGCGCGCTCCGGCTCGTGCCGCAAAAGGGAATAGGCAACCCCTTCCAGCAGACGTTCCGCGCCGATGGCCTGCGCCTGTGCGATCCCCTCGGGCCGGGGAGTGGCGACGCAACCGCCGAGGGCGGCGAGCGACGTGGTGGCGGACAGGCCGGCAATGGCCTGGCGGCGGGTGAAGCTGAAATCGTTCGGGTTCTTCATGGGTGCGATGTCTGACAGCAGCATGCGAGACCTGTCAAACGATGTTGCGCTTCGCTGCTCACGGCGCTCCGATGTTCTCGAGGGGTGGCGAGTGTGGGGCGGATTGGCGCGAAGCGGTGGATTGCGTTATCTGGCGGTCGGAGGGTGCTGCGCGGCCCGGTAAATGCATTCGGAGGATACAACACGATGCTCGAAGCGATTTTGGCGGTGATGGTCCTCGCCTGCGGCCTGCTGATCGGCGGAGCGGTGGCGCTATGGCGTCGCGGCGTCAGGAAACAGGCGGTGCTGATGGTCGTGCTGGCCGGGGTCGCTGCGCTCAATGTGGCGATCTGGACGGTCCCCGACGATAGCGGCGATGCCCCCCTCGAACGGATCGAAGGGGGCGAAGGCCTCGACTGATCAGTCGGGCAGTTCCCAGCGAACCGCGCTGGCGTAGGTCCCGGCGATGGCCTGCCCGTCGCTTCCCTTGGACGGCTTGAAACGGGCACGCTTCGAGACGAGGTCGCAGGTCGCTTCGTCGAGTTGTGGATGGCCGGTCGAGCCGGTGATCGTGCAACCGGTAACAGCGCCGCTGGCTGCGATGTCGAGGCGGAAACGCGCCGTTCCCACGAGCCCGCGATTGATCCAGACCGAACGGTAGTCATCGGTGGTGACCCAGCGACCCGGATCGTTTCGCGGCGCGGCGGCAACCGGGCTGAAGCGCGGCTCCGGCTTGGGTTCTGGCTTTGGCTGGACAACCGGACCCTTGGGCAGATCGATGAGGACGGTGTCGGTCCGGGGCGGCAGGACGTCGGTCGCGGTAATGAGCGGGGCGTCGTCGCGCGTGATCGTGTCGGGCCTCGGCGGGATGTAGGGATCGGGCGCGGTTTGCGGCGCGGCATTGTCAGGTTGCGGCTGCGGTTCGGGTTTGGGCGGCGGGGGTGGCGGGATCTCCTTCGGTGTGAAGATGCCGATGAATGGGTCGTCTTTGATTTCTTCGAACGCGCCGCCCGCCAGGCCGACCACGAGGCCGTAGCCGATGACGACGTGGATGGCGGCAACGGTGACGATGGTTCCGGGGCGGCGTGTGGCGGCAGCCCGATCAACATAGGCCATGATGCAATCCTCTCTTGTCTTCGCGCGGTTCGTTTCCGCTGCAATAGAGTATGTTACATCATTACATAATCTGGGCAAGCACGATCGCGTGGCGTGTTGCAACCTATGGGCTTGCATGACGTCCGGTTCGGTGAAGTTAGACCGCGGCTCGATGCCCTTAACTAGGGGCTCGACATCAATGAACCCGATCTCGGTGCCATTGTGTACCGAGGGCGAAATAGCTGCTCTGGCGACCCGTAAGGCGCTGAAATCGCGCCTATTTTATCGGGCAGTCCGGGTGCAGGCGGAAGTCGAGATAGTTGTTCACCGACGCCATCAGATCGTCCATCTCGTTCTCGAAGAAATGGTTCGCCCGGGGAATTTCCTCGTGGTGGATCGTGATGTGCTTCTGAGTGCGCAGCTTGTCGACCAGCTTCTGCACCGCGGGTGGCTGGACCACCGTGTCCGCCGCGCCCTGGATGAAGATGCCGCTTGCCGGGCAGGGTGCTAGGAAGCTGAAATCGTACATGTTCGCAGGCGGCGCGATCGAGATGAAACCGCGCACTTCCGGACGACGCATCAAGAGCTGCATGCCGATCAATGCGCCGAAACTGACCCCGGCGACCCAGGTCGTCTGCGCTTCGGGATGGATCGATTGCACCCAGTCGAGCGCGGATGCCGCATCCGACAACTCGCCGATGCCGTTGTCGAAGCTGCCCTGGCTGCGGCCTACTCCGCGAAAGTTGAAGCGGAGTGTCGCGAAACCGCGGTCGACGAAGGTCTGATAGAGCTTCTGCGTGATGCGATCGTTCATCGTTCCGCCGCCTTGGGGGTGCGGGTGAAGGATCATCGCGACCGGTGCGCGATCGCGCGGTGCGCCGCTGAAACGACCTTCGAGGCGGCCTTCCGGGCCGGGAAAAATGACTGATGGCATGGACGGGAACCTGCTTGAAAATTGTTGCGCCTCGCGCGGGTGGCGCATGCGAGGTCGCGGGCTATATAGGGTTCCGACGCAAAATCGCAATCATTTCGAGCCCGTACCATTCCCGAACGAATCTACCTCGATCACGCCGCCACGAGCCCCCTGCGCCCGGAGGCGAAAGCTGCGATGGAACAAGGGTTCGCGCTATGGGCCAATCCGTCCAGTCCGCACGCCGAAGGCCGTAAGGCACGGGCCGCGCTGGAAGATGCACGCGAGCGGATCAAGACGGCGCTCGGGTGGCAGGGGGAGGTTATTTTCACTAGCGGCGCGAGCGAAGCTGCGGCGCTGGCGCTCGAACGGGCCGACGCCCGCGCGAGACTGGTAAGCGCGGTCGAGCACGACTGCATATTACAAGCTGCACCGGAAGCCGAACGGCTGCCGGTCGGGGGTGACGGTGCTGTCGATCTTGCGGTCCTTCAGGAAGCCGTCGAACGCGAGCGTCCTCTCGTCGCCGTGCAACAGATCAACTCCGAAACCGGCAATGCACAGGCGATAGAGCAACTTTACGAAATCGTTTCGGGGGCTGGCGGGCTTCTCCTTTCGGACTGCGCGCAAGCCGCTGGCAAGGTAACGATCCTTCCGTGCGACATGGCGATCGTCTCGGCGCACAAGTTCGGTGGCCCGATCGGCATCGGCGCGCTGCTGGTGGAAGACTACGCGATGCTGAAACCGTCGGGCGGGCAGGAGCGGGGTTACCGGCGCGGGACGGAGAACCTGCCCGGCGTGCTCGGCATGGCAGAGGCGCTCGAAGCGTCCAGCGATCCTTATGTCGCGAGCGACATCCTCGAACCGCTCGACCAACTCGCGCGGGAATGCCGCGCCCTCGGCGGAACCTGGCTATCCGACAGCTTGTCCGATCCGACGCCCTACATACGCGCCATCGCCATGCCGAACATGAGCGCCACCGCGCAGGTCATGCGCTTCGACATGGCGGGCATGTCGGTCTCGCAGGGCAGCGCCTGTTCTTCTGGCACGATGAAAACCAGCCGCGTTCTCGAAGCGATGCAGGTCGAGCCTGAGGTCGCTGCCAACACGATCCGCGTGTCGTTCGGCTGGAACACGACGAAGGCCGAGGTGGAACGTTTCGCGGAAGTGTGGTTAGACCTGGCCCGGACATGATCTATCTCGATTACCAGGCGACTACCCCGCTCGCGCCCGAAGCGCGCGACGCAATGCTGCAATGGCTCGACGGGCCGGGCGGCAGCGGGTTCGGCAATCCGCACTCGCCACATCGCATGGGCCGGCAGGCGGCCGCCGCGGTCGAACTCGCGCGCGACCGGGTCGCGGCGCTCTTCCCTGCCGGTGGCAAGGTCATCTTTACCAGCGGGGCGACCGAAGCGATCAATCTCGCCATCCGCGGAAGCGGTTCGGGCGGCAGCGTCTCCTATTCCGCGATCGAACACGCGGCGGTGATCGACACGGCGGAAGATGCCGGAAAAGCGCACGTCCTCAACGTCGCGAAGAACGGTCAATGCAATACCAAGCAGGACTTGCCAGCCGATACGCGGCTCGTCTGCCTGATGCAGGTCAATAACGAGATTGGCACGATCCAGCCGACGGTCGAATGGCATCGCAAGGCGAAAGAGAGCAACGCGCTCTACCTATGCGACGCGGTTCAGGCCTACGGAAAGATGGAAGTGACCGGCGCGGACATGATCGCGGTCAGCGCGCACAAACTGCACGGCCCGAAGGGGATCGGCGCGCTGTGGGTGCGCAGCGGGCTCGACATCGACGAAGTTCAGACCGGCGGCGGGCAGGAGAACGGCCTTCGCTCCGGCACTTTGAGCCCTGCTCTGTGCGCAGGTTTCGGCGCGGCGGCACAGGAAGCGAAGGAGCGGATGGAGCGCGACGCGGAGCATGTCGACAAGCTGTGGAACCGGGCCATCCAGCTGTTCGACGGCTGGCAATTGAACGGCAGCGCGGACGCACGCTATCACGGCAATCTCAACATTCGCCGCAAGGGGCTCGATGTGAACCGGTTGATGAGCGAATGCCGCGACGTGATGTTCTCCGCCGGTTCGGCCTGCGCAAGCGGCTCTGGGCGCACGAGCCATGTGCTCGATGCGATCGGCCTGTCGAAGAAGCAGGCGAAAAGCTCGATCCGTTTGGGCTGGGGTCGCTACACCACCATGGAAGAGCTCGAGAAGGCCGCCGAGCAGATCAACGCCGCCGCACAGGCGCAAGGGGTGCTGGAGCGATGAAGCTGACGGTCCGCTTCGAAACGACGAAGGGTGATATCATCGAGGCTCCGGCCAGTCCGGGCGATACGCTCCTGTCTGCCGGACAGGCGGCGGGAATGCCCCTCGAAGGAACCTGCGAAGGGCAGATGGCCTGTTCCACCTGCCACGTCATCGTCGCGAAGGACTGGTTCGGAAAACTTTCCGGCCCCAGCGAAGAAGAGGAGGACATGCTCGATCTCGCCGCGGGCGCCTGCCGGACGAGCCGGCTGTCGTGCCAGATCGTCCTGTCGGAACGGCTCGATGGCATCGAGGTCGCGATACCCCCCGAAGCCCACGATATGAGCCGCACCTGACCTTCAACGAAGTTCGGCCTAAAACTTTACATTTCCGAGATACGACGCGAAACTTCGGTTCGATCAATCGGCGTCCGTGTCCATCCTGACCTCGCGCTCGCGCGGGATAAATGCGGGTGCGGGTTCGTTGCCCGATGCCGCATCGAGGCGGGAGGCCGCCGCCAGCATGTGCTCGCGCAGCCGGCAATGCATCTTCCACCCGCTTCTTGGATCGGGACCGCGCGCCATGAAGCGCACGATCATCGCTTTCGCGCTTTGTCCGACGACCTGGCACGTTGCATCGTCCGGGTCGATCACGTCCTCGTCGTTCTCGATGAACTCGCGGAACGGCTTGCGCAGCGCGTCGACATCGGCCCGATTGTCGAGTTCGAGTTCGACATGCATCATCAGGCTCGGGTCCTGCTTCGTCCAGTTCTCGAAACTCTCGCTGGTAAACGAGCTGACAGGCGCGATGATGCGCCGCTCGTCCCATGTGCGCAGCCGCAAATGGGTGAAGCCGATCTTCTCGACATAGGCCCAGCGGCCTTCGTAGAACACGGCATCGCCGATCCGCGCGGTCTGAGCAAAGGCGATCTGGACGCTGGCCATGATGTCGCCCAGCGCCTTGCGCGCCGCGAAGACGAGTACGAGACCGATGACGCCCGCGGAAGCGACGATGGACAAGCCGAGCGTGCTCGAGAGATTGCTGGCGATGAGCAGGAAGCCGATCCCGGCGAGCAGGATGAGCGCGATGACGATGCGGCGGATCGCGCTTAGCTTGGTGTAGAAATTGCGATCGGCGGCATTTTCTGGCGCTTCGAGTTTGCTGGTCCGGCGGGTCGTCGCGAAGTCGAACAGCGAATCGATGACCGACAGGGCGATGCCGATGACCGCCGCGATGAAGAGGAAGAGTTGCAGCGGGTCGAGGAGGTCGCGGACCGGACCCGAGAGGCGGAAGAAACTTTCCCGCACGAGCGCGAACGTCCCTGCGAAGGCGAGCAGTGCCGCAGGCAGGTGAATGGCCTCCAATACGCCGTAGATCTTCTCGTTGCCGCCCATCCGATCGCGCCATCGTTGAATGCCGAAATATGTCAGGGCGGCGGCGAGTGCGGCGACCAGCAGGATGAGGGGCAGGGCGAGGACTTCCCACCACGCCATCGTCCAGAACGCCTGCGCGCGAAGCCAGGGCGGCAGCGACTTCTCGAACGAGGTCGGACCGTATTCCTCGTACAGCGCGGGGACGTTGGCGACGGTCTGCCGACTGAAGACCCAGACCGGCTCGCCATCCGGGGCCTGGACGCGCCGCAACTGAACGGGAACGGAGCGATCGTTGCGCTCCAAGCGCCCCAATGTGATCGTTCGCCGCGCGACGCCGGCCATCGGATCCTTGCTGCTGGTTTCCGTATCGACCGCATCGGGTCTGTCGGGCAGGCTTTGCCAATCGATCGCGAGGGAACGATAGAGCAAATCGTAGAGCTTCGCGGCAACGACGCGCCGGGATACGTTCTCGCGGTCCTCGAGATTGGCGAAGTCGAGCCCGGCGGAGGCTGCTTCCCAGTCACCGCGCTAGCCCGCATCCATGAAGGTTTCCATAAGGCCGAGAGGGGTGTCGAGATCGAGTAGCGTCTCGCCCGCAGAGCCGCCGTTTTGCAGCGTGTCGACTTGGAAGACGTAAGGCTCGGAACCCTGTGCGACCTGCCGTTCGGATTGCGCCTGGGCCCCGGCGGCGAACATGGCGAAAAGGATTGCGGCGAAAAGCTGGACGATCGTCTTCATGGTTCCCCTTTGATGATCCCAATGTTCCGCCCGGTCAAAAAGGTCCGAAGATCATAAGAAAAGGCCCCGCCATAATTGGCGAGGCCCGTTCGAAATCAACTATGTGTCAGACGTATATCAGGCGGGTTCTCCGACCTTTTCTTCCTGCAACCGGCTGATCAGTTCCTTAGAGAATGCGGGAATGTCGTCCGGGTTACGGCTGGTAATGATGTTGCCATCAGTCGCTACTTCCTGATCCACTACGTTCGCGCCTGCGTTCTTCAAATCGGTCCTGATCGAGTGGTACGAGGTCGCGGTCTTGCCTTCGACGATGCCTGCTTCGATGAGCAACCACGGCGCATGGCAGATGGCCGCGATGGGCTTACCGGCCATGTTGAATTCCTTGACGATGGCCACGGCGCGCTCGTTCACCCTCAGCAGGTCCGGATTGATCTGGCCTCCCGGAAGAAGCAGTGCGTCGTAGCCTTCGCAATTCTCGATTTCGTCGACGGTCTTGTCGACCGAAACGCTTTCGCCCCAGTCGTCCTTGTCCCAACCCTTGATCGAACCCTTTTCGAGGCTGACGACGGTCGTTTCGATGCCGGCATCTTCGAGATTGGCCTTGGGCTTCATCAGTTCGGATTGTTCGAAACCGTTGGTGGCGAGGATCATCACCTTCTTTGTCATGCGTTATTCCTTTCGATTGCGTGTCTGACCTCTCAACGGGCGTGGAAACCGCATCGTTCCGCGCTTTCCGGCGGGGCGTGGCGATGTTAGGGCGAGGCGCATGAGCGATAAGGACAACGACACCCTGGAACCCGATCCCTTCGACGCGATCGTCGATGCCCCGTTCGATTCCGCCCTTTCCGAACGCTATCTCGTCTATGCGCTGAGTACGATTACCGCGCGTTCGCTCCCCGACCTGCGGGACGGACTGAAACCGGTCCACCGGCGGTTGCTCTGGACGATGCGGCAATTGCGCCTCGATCCGGCGAGCACGTTCAAAAAATCGGCTCGCGTCGTCGGCGAAGTCATCGGGAAGTACCACCCGCATGGCGACACCGCCGCCTATGATGCGATGGTGCGGCTCGCGCAGGATTTCGCCCTGCGTTATCCGCTGGTCGAGGGGCAGGGCAATTTCGGCAACATCGATGGCGATAACGCGGCGGCTTACCGCTATACCGAGGCGCGCCTGACCAAAACCGCTATGCAGTTGATGGAGGGGCTGGACGAAGGGTCGGTCGATTTCATCCCGACCTATAACGGGGAAGAGCAGGAGCCCGAGCTCATGCCCGGCCTCTTTCCCAACCTGCTCGCCAACGGGGCGAGCGGCATTGCGGTCGGCATGGCGACGAGCATTCCCAGCCATAACGTCCACGAGATCATCGACGCCACGCTGGAACTGATCGACTACCCCCATGTCGAACACGCTCGGCTGATGGAAATCTTCAAGGGGCCGGACCTGCCGACGGGCGGGCTCATCGTGGACAGTCCGCAGAGCATTGCGAAGGCATACGAGACGGGCAGGGGGGCATTCCGCGTCCGAGGCCGGTTCCATGCTGCCGAGGCGGAGAAGGAAGCCGATCGCGAAGCCGGGATTGAGCGCCTCGGCGGCGGCCAGTGGCAACTGGTCATCTCTGAAATTCCTTATCAGGTCACCAAGGGCAAGCTGATCGAGCAGATCGCGCAGGCCATTTCCGACAAGAAGCTGCCGATCCTCGACGACGTCCGGGACGAGAGCGACGAACAGATCCGCATCGTCCTTGTCCCGCGCAGCCGCAATGTCGATCCCGACCTGCTGAAGGAATCGCTCTACAAGCTGACCGACCTAGAAACGCGCTTCGGCCTCAATCTCAACGTGCTCGACGCCACGCGCACGCCGATGGTCATGGGCCTCAAAGAACTGCTGGAGAACTGGACGGCGAGCCAGATCGACATCCTTCAGCGACGCGCCCGCCACCGCCTCGACAAGATTGCCGCCCGCCTCGAACTGGTCGAAGGCTATATCATCGCCTTCCTCAATCTCGACCGCGTAATCGAGATCATCCGGACCGAGGACGAACCCAAGCCGGTGATGATGAAGGAGTTCTCGCTCACCGACCGGCAGGCAGAAGCCATCCTCAATATGCGGCTGCGTTCCCTGCGCAAGCTGGAGGAGATGCAACTGCGCCAGGAAAAGGACGATCTGCTGAAAGAGCAGGAAGGGCTTGAGAAACTACTCGCCTCGCCTGCGCGCCAGCGGACCAAGCTGAAACGCGACCTGACTGCGCTGCGCAAGGACTATGCGGAGGATACGCCGCTCGGCAAGCGCCGCACCACGATCGAGGAAGCCGCACCGGCGGTCGAATTCTCCATGGATGCCATGATCGAGAAGGAGCCGGTGACGGTCATCATCTCGCAGAAGGGATGGATCAAGGCGGCGAAGGGGCACGTCGATCTGGCAATTGACTTCAAATACAAGGAAGGCGACGGTCCGGCCTTCGCGCTGCACGCGCAAACTACCGACAAGCTGCTGCTGGCGCTGGACAACGGGCGGTTCTTCACCTTGGGTTGCGACAAGTTGCCGGGCGCTCGCGGGTTTGGCGAGCCGATCCGCACGATGCTGGATATGGACGCGGCCGCGACCATCATCGCCGCACTCATCTATCGCCCGAAATCGCGCCTTTTGCTGGCCGCGGATACCGGGAAAGGTTTTGCCGCCATCGCCGACGATCTGCTGGCAGAGACACGCAAGGGGCGGCAGGTTGTCAATCTGAAGGGCAGCGCGAAGCTCGTCGTCGCGCGCCTCATCGATCCGGCGCATGACCACGCCGCCATCGTCGGCGACAATCGCAAGCTCGTGGTGTTCAATCTCGACGAACTTCCCGAACTGGCGCGCGGGCAGGGGGTGAAGCTGCAAAGCTATCGCGACGGGGGGCTGTCCGATGCGACGACCTTCAGACTCGAGGAAGGTCTCAGCTGGCAGATGGGCGGCAAGGGTGACCGTACGCGGACGGAGGGTGAAATGTGGCAATGGAAGGTCGCGAGAGGCGGCGCGGGTCGCCTGCCCCCGCAGGGTTTCCCGCGCGACAACAAGTTCGACTGAACCGCCGGCTTCGAAGCCAGTTATTGCACGAAAAAGGGCCGGAAAGCGCATCGACGCTTCCGGCCCTGTCCCGTCCGGCATTGAAGCCGGTCATTTCTCGTCGGGTTATTCGGCCGACGTCATTTCCGCAGTAGCACCCGCGGTCGCGCCGTTCGTTGCAGCCAGCGCCTCTTCGATCTGTCCCATCGTCAGGCGCGCCGTAACGCCGGTATCGGCAGCGTCGAAATATTCGCGCAGCAGCGTGACCTTGTCGTCGCTCGCTTCGTCGCGCAGGACGACGATCTGGTCGCCTTCGACCGTGTCGATCGTGCCGAGGTGCTGGTTGTCGGCGGTCATCACCATCGCACCGGGAACGAGCGCAGCATCGCGCGCTTCGATCATGCCGGCAATCTGCTGGTCGATCATCGTATTGAGCTGTTCGCGCGTCACGCCGATGGCCGGGCCGTTTGCGTCTTCGCCGATCTGGCTGACAGCCAGCGGAACCTTGTGCTTGCCGGTGTCGAGAATGACCTGACCGTTGGCGACCTGCTCGATCGTGCCGACAGGATTGCCTTGCGGGCCATTGACGACGGCGCCGACGACGACCGGGGATGCGTCCGCTTCTTGGGCCAGTGCGGGGGTTGCCGTAAGTGCGATAGCTGCGACAGCCAGTTTCGCGAAATTCATGTAATTCTCCAAAAAATTCGTGTCAGACAGGCATAGAACGGCCCGCAGCGATCGGGGAAATCGCGTTGGACTGCCGAGCCGGATAAAGATGTCCGCCACTGCTTTCCGCATAATGCGAAGGGCGTCTCGTGGCGCGCCCCCGACCTCGAAGAGCCGGAAACAATGACGTTTTTTCAAAGATTGCCGTTCTTGGCAACCATGCTTGTTCTATCGAATCGTTGATTAAGCGCGGCTGAAGGGCTGTGTGCCGCTTCGTCAGTCGTCTTTTGCCAGATGCCGGTCGAGCATGGCGATGACGTCCCCCTTCTCGGGGAAGCCCGCGGCGATCCATTCTTCCTTCAGCGTCTGCATCAGGCGCGCGACCCCGGGACCGGGCGCAACCCCGCGGGCGATGATCTCGCCACCTTTGAGCGGAAAGAGCGGCACGTCCCAATCGACAAGCGGAGCCAGAGAGGCTCCTTCCAGCAGCAAACGATCCGTGGCTTCCTCGACGCCTTCCTCGAAAGCCAGTCCACGCGCACGGGCGGCATCATCGGGTCGGCGAGCAGCCGCTGTGGAAAGGCGGGCGCGCTGGGCCTTCGAAAGGCGCAGGCGAGCCGCGACACTTTCTGCCACGGAAGGGATCGGCGGCAGCAGCGCGGCGAGGCGGCGGATATCGGAAGGGGCGACATCGTTCGCGCGCTCTGTCTTGACGAGCCGCTCGAGCACGCCGAATTCGCGCTTCCCTGCTTCGGGCAGGATGATGGAAAGGACACCGAGTTCACGCATTTTGCAGACTGTCGCAAACGGATCCGGCAGGGCGAGGATCGCGAGGAGTTCCATCGCGATGCGCTCGCGCGACAAGCCTTTCAGGGTCGGCGCCATCTCGGCGATGGCGGCTTCGGTTTCCTCGTCCGCGGTCTCCCATCCGCCATAGCGCGCGCGAAAACGGAAATAGCGCAGGATACGCAGATGATCCTCGGCAATGCGCTGGCGGGCGTCGCCGATAAAGCGCACTCGTTCGGCGGCGAGGTCTTCCAATCCACCGAAATAGTCGGAAATCGCGAGGGTATGCGGATGCGCGTAAAGGGCATTGATCGTGAAATCGCGGCGCGCGGCATCTTCGCGCCAGTCGCTCGCAAAGGCGACGGTTGCGCGCCGACCGTCAGTGGCGACATCCCGGCGGAGGGTGGTGATTTCGACGGGAAGACCCGGAAAGATTGCCGTTACCGTGCCGTGCTCGATCCCGGTCGGAACGGTCCGGATGCCCGCTTCCCTGCATTTCCCGATTACCGTGTCGGGCAGCAACGGGGTCGCGGCATCCACGTCCTTCACAACGATCCCGCTGAGCGTGTCGCGCACCGCGCCGCCGACCCAGCGGATATTGTCCGGGCCAAGCGTCTCGGCCAGCGAAAGCAGGTATTCGTTTCGCGTCCAGTCTGCGGCTGGAAGGACGGTAGGGAACGTCTCAGCCATCCTGTGCCTCGACCCAAGCGAGCCTGCGCGACAGATTAACGATGATGGCCGCCGTCACCCCCCAGATGCGAAAGCCCTCGTAATTCATTTCGAGATAGCGGCGTGTCGCTCCCCGCCAATACACTTCGTTCGCGGACCAGTTTTCGGGTTTCATCAACAGATCGAGCGGCGCCTCGAACCAGCTGTCCACTTCCCGCGGGTCGGGGCGGATGGCGATGTCCGGCGGCACGGTGGCGAGAACGGGAGTGATGTCGAAGCCGGTCCCGGTCTGATAGCGGTCGGTTGCGCCGATGACCCGTGCCGCATCGGCGGTGATGGCGAGTTCCTCCTGTGCTTCGCGCAAGGCGGCGGCGATGGCGTCCTCTCCCGTTTCCAGCTTGCCGCCGGGAAAGGCGACCTGGCCGGGATGATCGCGCATGGTCGTCGGTCGCCGGGTGAGGATGACGCCCGGTCGTTCGCGCTCGGTCACCGCGATGAGCACGGCGGCATCTGCCTGCCGTCCGGCCGTGGCGAAGCGCGCATCGCTGAGCAGGTCGGGGGTGCCGCGTCGATGGCCCTCGTCGAAGAGCTGCTTCAGCCGGCCGAACAACTCGCTCATCAGGCGGCGGGCGGAAGCAGCGAAAAGGTTTCCCCTCCGCTCGTCATCCGCCACTCCTCGCCTTCTGCCAAAGCGAGTTCGGCAAGCTGCGCGTAAGTGCTGCGGTTGAGCCGAGCGAGGAGGCCCCGCCGCGCATGGACGTAGAGGTCGGGCCGTTCGCGCGAACCCTTGGCAATCAGCGGATGATCGGCGCCCACGACCAGCACCTCGTCGGTATTGAGGCGGACCGCAATGCCGTCCTCCCGGCGTTGTGCATCGACGGCAATGAGCGGCGCGTCCTCCACCTCGATCGAAAGCTTTTGATACGGCATGACGAGCCAGTGCGCGCCGTCCTTATCCCGCATCAGAAGCGAGGCGAAGGCGCGCACCATGGCGGGCCGCGTTACCTTGCTCCCCTCGTGATACCAGCTTCCGTCCGCCGCGATCCGCATGTGGCTGTCGCCGGTCTCGTCGGGCGACCATTGCTCGACCGGCGGAAGCTTGCGCAGCCGGACCTGCTCGGCAATCTCGGCGAGCGACATTTCGGCCAGTTCGGGGGGCGGGGTGTAGGGCATGGCTGTCGAGGACAGAGCGTTGCCAGAACCGACCGCGCCAGACAAGCGTTCGGAAACGCTTGCACGCGAAGATGGCGTCAGTGACCGGCGCGACCGGTCCAGGGACCGAGCATCCCCTCTTCGGGCAGGATTGCCGGATTGTCGCAGCGCACTAGCAGGCGCTCCTGCTCGTAGGGGCCGGGACAATGCCAGCCACGCGCCGGCCCTGCGGTAAAGTCCCAGCGCCCGTAGTAGTCGGCATCGCCGATCAGGACTTGCGGCAGACGCGGCATCCCGTTCGCGCCGATCCCGGCAAGGCAGGCCGCCATCAATGCCTGACCGAAACCTTCGCCCTGTCGCTCGGGCAGGACGGCGACGGGGCCGATCATGATGAGCGGATGCGGCTTGCCCTGCCGGTCGCCCAACGCAACCGGCCATGCCTGGATCGTCGCGACAAGATAGTCGTCCTCGTCGAGCGCCGCGAAGCACAACGCGTCGAGCGGCTGCATTCCCGTTCGGATGCGATAGGCGGTGCGCGCATGGCGATCCGGCCCGAAAACCCGGTCGAGCAAGGCCTCGACAAGTTCGGCATCGATAGAGGAAAGGGGGATTAGGGCAGCCATGAGGCGCCGCCGATAGGGGCGGCGATGGGCAATGTCACCCGAATTGAACTTCGCCCGCGCCTATCTTTGCTTGCCTAGTTGCGCTCGGGCGTGAGGCGCAGCAGACGACCGCCCTCCTCATCCTCCAGCGCCCATAGTGCGCCATCTGGCCCTTCGATCACCGACCGGATGCGAGCGCCCATGTCATAGCGCGCTGCCTCGCGCGGCGTGTCGCCGTCCATGTCCACGCGGATGAGGTTCTGCGGTTTCAGCCCCGATATGATCGCATCGCCTTCCCATGCCTCGAACATCTGGCCTTCGAGAAATACGAAGTTGCCGGGCGCGATCACCGGGGTCCAGCTGATCGCGGGTTTGGCGAAGCCGTCGTCCGCGCTGTGATCGGGAATGTTGGACCCGTCGTAATTGACGCCGTTCGAGCGAACCGGCCAGCCGTAATTCTCGCCCTTTCGAACGAGGTTCAGTTCGTCGCCGCCCTGCGGCCCGTGCTCCAGTTCCCAAAGGCGACCTTCCTCGTCGAAATCCATGCCGAGGATATTGCGATGGCCCCATGACCACAGCTCGCTCGTCACGCCGCCCGCATCCGCCATCGGATTGCCTGCGGCGGGCGTGCCGTCGAGATTGAGGCGCACGATGCTGCCGAGATTGTTGGAGGTATCCTGCGCCGGTTCCTTCTTCTGACGCTCTCCCGATGCGACGAACATGTACTGCTCGTCGGGCGAGAAGACGATCCGGTGCGAATAATGGCCGCGGCCCGTTACCTTGGGCGCCTGCCGCCAGATCACGTCTAGCCCTTCGATGCGGCAGCTCTGCATTCCCTCGCAAGTCAACTGGCCGCGACCCACGACCGCGCCGCGGGTATCGCCGCTGCCCGCTTCGGCCCAGCTGAGATAGATGGTCCGACCATCGACTTCACCCGAGGCTTCGCTCGGCAGGAAAGCGACATCGCCGAGGCCGCCCTGACCGCCGTAATCGACTTGCGGCAATCCGCTGACGGCAATGCGCGTCTTGCTCTGCGTATCGACGATCGCGGCGGTTCCCGGCTTCTCCGTCACGAAGAGCATTTGTGTGCCAGGGATGAAAGCGCTGGCCCAAGGTTCGTTGAAGGCGCCGAATTCCTCGATCGCGAAGCCGGAGAATTCTCCGGTTGTCTCGTCCGTCATCGACGCGCTATCCACGGGTGGTTCCGCGTTGCAGCTTGCCAAGGCAATGGAAGAGGCGGCAACGGTAAGGGCGAGATGGACGAAACGGGACATGCTGAGCGGTACTCCTGATCTTTTCGAACCGCATACCCGCATCGCGGGGATCGACGAGGCGGGTCGCGGTCCGCTGGCCGGTCCTGTTGTGGCGGCTGCCGTCGTGCTCTGCAAGGGGGCGGTGGAGGGTCTCGACGATTCCAAAAAGCTCTCTCCCGCACGCCGCGCCGAACTGGAACGCGAAATCAAGGAACGCTGCGCCTGGGCGATCGGCATCGTCGACGTTGCGCTGATCGATCGCGTGAACATCCTCGGCGCGACCATGCTCGCAATGACGCAGGCGATGGACCGCCTCGAACTCCTCTTGGCGGAGCGCGGCCACGGCAATCCGGTCTCTGCGGTGATCGACGGCAATCTGACGCCCGCGGGGCGGGTGAAGGAATGGCGTTGGGCGGCGCGCGCCGTCATTGGCGGGGATGCGAGCCATTCCGAAATCTCCGCAGCGTCGATCCTCGCCAAGGAATGTCGCGACCGCCTGATGCGCGAGGCCGCCATTGAATTTCCCGCCTATGGCTGGGACAGGAACAAGGGTTACGGGACGCGCGAACATCTCGTCGCCCTGCGGCATCACGGACCTTGTCCACTCCATCGGCGCAGCTTCGCGCCCGTCGCACAGGCCGAACTGCGGCTGCCGGTCACCGGCTAAAACAAGCGAGGGCGCGCGCGGCGAGTCTTTCGCGCCACACCGCAGCATGTCGAGGCGCGGGCCTTCTCCAAACTCAAGATATTGTGCCAGCGCGCTTTCTGAGCGGAACCGCAACCACTTGATCCGATACTGATCAGAATTCTCCGCTTGACGGGGACTCCCTGAGGATTCACCCTGTGGATAAGTCGAAAGGGAAGGGGTCTCAGGTGGGTGTCGTCGAACCGGTAAAGATGCGCGAGCGGCGCGTTGCGAAAGCGCGCGCGCGAAAGCAGGCGGTCGCGCCTGAGGACTTGCCGCTCGGCCAGATCCTCGCCGGGGACTGCATCGAGGCGATGCGGACCTTGCCTGACGACAGCGTCGATCTGGTCTTCGCCGATCCACCCTATAATTTGCAGCTTGGCGGCGATCTCAATCGCCCCGATGGCAGCGGCGTCGACGCGGTGAACGATCACTGGGACAAGTTCGACAGTTTCGCGATCTATGACGATTTCACACGCGACTGGCTGACCGAAGCGCGGCGCGTGCTGAAGCCGGATGGCGGATTGTGGGTCATCGGCAGCTACCACAACATCTTTCGCGTCGGCGCAATCCTTCAGGATCTGGGCTTCTGGATCCTCAACGACGTCGTCTGGCGCAAGTCCAATCCGATGCCCAATTTCAAGGGAACGCGCTTCACCAACGCACACGAAACGCTGATCTGGGCGAGCCAGGGGGAAAAGGCGCGCTACCAGTTCAATTACACCGCGATGAAGACGCTGAACGACGAGCTACAGATGCGCAGCGACTGGCTCATCCCGATCTGCGGCGGGCAGGAACGCTTGAAGCATGACGGTCACAAGGCACATCCGACGCAGAAGCCCGAAGCGCTGATCTACCGGCTCCTGCTGGCGACGACCGAAAAGGGCGATGTCGTGCTCGACCCGTTTTTCGGAACGGGAACGACCGGCGCGGTCGCCAAGCGGCTCGGCCGCGAATGGATCGGCTGCGAACGGGAAGATTTCTATCGCGGCATCGCCGCAGAACGGATCGCCAAGGAACTGCCGCTCGACGAGAGCGCACTCGCCACGATGCAATCCAGAAAGGCCGCGCCGCGCGTCGCCTTCGGAACGCTGGTCGAAAACGGCACGGTACCGCCCGGCACGCAGCTGTTCGACAAGAAACGGCGCTGGCACGCGACCGTGCGGGCGGATGGCTCGCTCGTCCACGAGCGGCAAAGCGGCTCGATCCATGCTCTCGGCAAAGTCCTGCAAGGCGCGCCGAGCTGCAATGGGTGGGTGTTCTGGCACATGGAACGCGATGGGAAGACGGTCGCAATCGATAGCTTGCGGCAGGAATATCTGCTGGCGAACGAAGACTGATCCGGCGTCTGTCCTACCGCCGAGCGTTGCGCTAGTTTCACCGCATGCAGCAGTTTGCCATCCTACCTGTATCGATCCGCCCTAATGGTCTTCGCATCGGAGCGTTTTTGAATGACAGGACCGTGTTCCATGTGTTCCATCGGTTCAGTTTCGACAGCTTGGAGATGAACAAGTGAGCGACTCGGTCTATCTTCGCCCCATCGGTATCGCGCCCGGACCGCAGAGCGAGCATGGCAATGCCGTGCGCCTTGCCGGCGGAATGGTCTACGCCAGCCGGTTCGCCGTGATCCTGCGGCGCGGCGGGCAGATCGTCGAACGCTGGCTCGCTTCGCCCGGCACGATCGACGATGTTTTCGCCAAACTTCCGGAAGAGGTCGGGGCGGAAGCCGAAGCGCAATGGTCGAACCTGCGCATGGCGCATCCCGCGCTATCGCTCGGGGCGCGGACGATCCAACTCGATCAGCCGCAGATCATGGGCATCCTGAACGTAACGCCCGACAGCTTCTCCGACGGCGGAGCGTTCCTCGATGATCCCGAAGCGGGCCGGGCCCATGCCGCGGCGATGCTGGAAGCGGGCGCGGCGATCATCGATATCGGCGGGGAAAGCACACGTCCTGGCGCGAAGGCGACCTGGGAAGGCGAGGAGAACGAGCGCGTTCTTCCGGCGATCGCCTATTGCTCTTCGATGGGTGCAGCAATCAGCATCGACACGCGCCGCGCGGGCGTTATGGAGGCGGCGCTCGACGCCGGGGCGGCGCTGGTCAACGACGTTTCCGGCCTGCGCTTCGACCCGCGCAGCATCGAACTCGTGGCGGATCGCGGCTGCCCGGTGGTCATCATGCATGCGCCGGGCAAGGGCGAGGATCTCCACGCCGACGGAGCCTACGGCAACGTTATCTTCGACGTGTTCGACGCATTGAAGGAACGCCGGGATGCGGCAATCGCCGCAGGCATCGAGCGCAGCCGCATCATCCTCGATCCCGGCATCGGTTTCGGCAAGAGTGTTCGCGACAACCTCTCGCTCATCAATGCCCTGCCGATGTTCCATGCGCTGGGTCAGCCATTGCTGCTCGGCGCCAGCCGCAAGCGCATGATCGGGGCATTGTCGAAAGAGGCGGCGGTGGAGGACCGGCTGGGCGGGTCCATCGCGTTGGCGATCGCCGGAATGAATGCGGGCGTACAACTGTTGCGCGTTCACGACGTCGCGGAGACGGTGCAGGCTCGCAACGTCTGGCGAGGGCTGCGCGATGCTGCCCTCACCGACTTCGCGGACCTGCCCGAATAGATGCTAAAGCGTGTAGCCGCCGTCGCTGGTCAGGACGGTGCCGGTGACGTTCGCAGCCATGTCGGACAGGAGGAAGCCGATATCGCCGGCCAGTTCCTCAGGCGTCGCGAAACGTCCACGCGGGGTATCCTTGCCCATCGCTCCGATCGCCGCCTCGCGTCCGTATTTTCGGGTCGCGGCGCGGAAGTCCTCGCCGCTGTCCCAGATTGCCGTATCGACACCGCCGGGTGCGATGGCGTTGATGCGGATACCGTGCCGCGCGTTCTCCGCCGCGGCGATGCGCGCGAGATGGGCGACAGCCGCCTTGCTCGTTCCGTATCCGCCGATGCCCGGAACCGGTTTGAGGCCGGTGACCGATGCGGTCACGACGATGCTTCCGCGTGCCGCCGGCAGCATCTTGCGCAATGCCGTTCGAAGGGTGAGGAAGGCGCCGTCGAGATTGACGTCCATCACCTTGCGCCAGTCGTCGAAGGCGAGCGTCGCGATCTCTCCGCCGGTTGCAATTCCGGCATTGACGACCGCGTGATCGAGCGCATCGATCTCTTCCTCGAGGCCGGACCAGAAGGTCTCGTCCGCCACGTCGCCGCAGCGTTTCTCGACTGCGCAGGACAGATCGAGCGCGTCGAGGCCTTCGCCGTTCCGATCGATCAGCCAAAGCTTCTCGATGCCGTTATCGTCGAGCCAGCGAGCGCTTGCCGCGCCGATGCCGCTGGCAGCGCCGGTAATGAGGGCGCTGCGTCCGGAGAAGTCGAATGTGTAGGCCATCCGGCGAGTGCTATGACCCGCAAGCGATTCTGTCGATACCCGCGAGCAGGGGAAGCCAACTTTGTCGCGCGATTGACACGTCCGATGGCTAGGGCCAGTGCTTCGCTTCGAATGTCGCAATCAGAGAAACGGTCGGACTCATGAAATTTCGCCTTCCCCTAGCCACGGCGATCGCCCTCGCTCTTTCCGCATGCGCCACGACTGGCAGTTCCGAAGGGATGCAGCGCGCTGCCGTATCGGCGAGCCGGATCACGACCCCGGAGGAGGCGCTTGCCCGCTATTACGATGTCCTTCGCGAAGAGATCACGCTGCCCCGTGCACCCGCTGGCGCTTCACTCGATCCCAATACAGTCCTGACCCGGATCGCCTTCGGAAGCTGCAACCACCAGTCGCGCTCCCAGCACATGTGGGACCGCATCGAAGCGACCGATCCGCAATTGTTCATGCTGATCGGCGACAATGTCTATGGCGATACCGGCTGGCGCGGCGATGCGGGTCTCGAGACGCTGCGCGATGCGTACGCACTCCAGTCCAGCCATTCCGAATTCGTGGATTTCCGGCGGCAGGTTCCCATGCTGACGACCTGGGACGATCACGATTACGGCTTCAACGACGCCGGGGCATCTTTCGCGCTGCGCAATTGGTCGGAGGAGATCTACGAGACCTATTGGGGGTCGAGCGAAGAGGTTCGCTCGCGGCCCGGCGTTTACGAAAGCCGGACCTTCGGTAGCGACGGGCGGGTCGTGCAGATCATCATGCTCGACACGCGCTTCTTCCGCTCGGATCTCGACCGTCTGCCTTACAGCGAAGATCGCCCGCCGCTCGGACCTTATCTGCCGACCGAACGCGCAGATGCGACGATGCTGGGCGGCGACCAATGGAACTGGCTCGCGCAAGAACTGCAGAAACCCGCCGACCTTCGCATGATCGTAAGCAGCGTCCAGGTGCTGACGGACGCGCATGATTACGAGGCGTGGGCGGCACTGCCCGCCGAACGGCGTCGGCTGTACGAGATGCTTTCTACGCGCGAGGATAGCGGGCTCGTCCTCCTGTCGGGGGATCGGCACGCGGGCGGGCTCTATACCTATGCGCCGCCCGCTGCCGCGGGCGAGCAATTCTGGGAGATCACTTCCAGTTCGCTCAACCTTGCATTCAGTACCACGGCGGAAAATACTGCGCGGGAGCCGGACGATCGCCGCGTGACCGATTTCATCTCAGAGGAGAATTTCGGGCTGATCGACATCGACTGGGCGAACAAGGCACTCACCCTTTCGCTGCTCGGTAACGAGGGCGAGCTTCGCGCGGCGCGTTCGTTCGAATGGACCGACTGAAGTCGCCCGATCGCTGCGTCAGGCGGCGCTGTCGATACCGAGATTGCTGAGTTTGCGATAAAGGGTCGAGCGACCGATCCCGAGCCGGCGGGCGACTTCGGTCATGCGACCCGAATAGTGCCCGATGGCGAGCCGGATCACATCGGCCTCGATGTCCTCTAGCGGACGCAGGTTGCCATCGGCCGTGTAGAGCAGGATGCCTGCACCATCCTGGCGCCGGTCGGACTGATCCTCGCATTCTCCGAGAATTTCGGAGAGTTGCGGGAAGCTGTTCGCAGTCAGCGCCTCGTCGTCGCAGAAAACTGCCGCGCGGAACAAGGCCGCCTGAAGCTGGCGGACATTGCCCGGCCAGTCGTAGCTGGCGAGCAGGTTGAGTGCGCTATCGGTGATCGAGTGGTGGTTCAGGCCGGGCTGCTCTCCGATCCGCGCAAGGAAATGCCGGGTGAGCGCGGGAATGTCGCTCGTCCGTTCGCGCAAGGGCGGAAGATGGATGCGGGTATTGCCGATCTGCGACAGCAGCGCACTCGAGAACTGGCCGCCCTGCGCAATTTCGGAGAGGCGGAAGTTACTGGCGCAAAGCATTCGGACCTCAACGCGGAAGCCATGCTTCGCCCCAGTGGGCCGGACGATGCCTGTCGCCAGCGTATCGGCGAGCCGGTCCTGAACGGGCAGGGCAAGGCGATCGATCTCGTCGAGAATGATCGTGCCTCCGTCGCATTGTTGCAGAGCGCCGATCTGACGTTCGAACGCGCCGGGAAAGGCGTTCTGTTCGTGACCGAACAGCAAGGATTCGATCGAATTGATCGGCACGCCGCCGACATTGATGACCTTGAGTGCGTTCTTCGCTCGCGGGGAAGCCGAGTGCATCGCGCGCAGAATGGTTTCTTTGCCCGTTCCGCTCTCGCCTTCGACGAGCGCATGCCCCTGACCCCTCGCCGCTTTTGCGGCTTGCGCCAAAGCGCTGCGGAAGGCGGGCGCGGTGCCGATCATGTCCTCGAAGTCGAGGGTTGCGGACATCTTCTCGCTAAGTGGCTGCAATTCGTTGCGTGGAGCCTCGCGCGTCGTCGCGCTGCGCAGGGCCTGAAGGAAACGGTCGGGCGCAATCGGCTTGATGAGATAGTCGGTCGCGCCTGCACGCATGGCCTGCACCGCGATGAGCGGAGAAGCGCTTGCGGTCAGCATGAGGATGGGCAGATCGGGGCGCATTTGCTTCAAGACGCCGATAAGATCGGAGCTGTCTTCACCGGGCACCCACTGATCGACGAGAATGGCGGCGATATTGACGCCTTCCCGCGAATTCAGTGTCGCAAGTGCCGTATCGGCATCGCCGACGATGATCGTGCGCCAGCCCTCGCGTGCCGCAAGTGCGCTGATCAGCCGGCTCTGCGCCGGCTCGTCGTCGATCAGCATCAATATTTGCGAATCGTTGTCTGCCATGATCTTCATCTGTCTCGTATTGATACAAGCGCTTGCACTAGTGTGAATGAGTAAAAGTCCGATTAAGGAGGATCAGCCCCGTTCGTCCGCCATTCGCAAGCTCCCCCTGTCGATGGTCGCTCCGCGCAGCTTGAGCATCCTTGATTGCCGGGTTAAGACGTGCAGGAAAGTCACACCGTATAAGGAAAAACCCATGGAACCCGCCAACGACATGAAGGCTGCGAGCAAGACCTATTCAGGGTTCATTGCCAGCCTCAAATGGGCCGTCCCGCTCATTGCTCTGATAGCGCTCATCGTCGTCATCATCATTTCGGGCTGAGCATCGCAGTGCGGATCGCCGTACTGAAGGAACGCGCCGATGGGGAAACGCGCGTCGCGCTGACACCGGAAACGGCCAGGAAATTTCTTGCGCTCGGTGCGACGGTCGCCATCGAAACGGAGGCGGGTCGGGCAGCATCCTACGCTGACGAGGCCTACCGCGAGGCTGGAGCCGAGATAGCGAGCGCCACTGAGGTCGTGAAGAATGCCGACATCGTCATGGGTGTCCAGGCACCCGAGGCGGACTTGCTAGAAGGGGCACGGCAGGGCGCGCTGGTCCTCGCGATTTTCGATCCCTTCTCCCGCCGGGATCGCGTCGAGCAGTTCGCAGCGCGAGGCTTCGAGGCGATGGCAATGGAATTCATGCCGCGCATCACGCGCGCGCAAAGCATGGACGTCCTGTCGAGCCAGTCGAACCTCGCCGGTTACAAGGCAGTGCTGAGCGCCGCGAACGAATATGGGCGGGCGTTCCCAATGATGATGACTGCTGCCGGCACGGTTCAGGCGGCAAAGGTCTTCGTGATGGGCGTCGGGGTCGCCGGGCTTCAAGCGATCGCCACGGCCAAGCGGCTGGGCGCGCAGGTTTCCGCGACCGATGTGCGCAGCGCAACGAGGGAACAGATCCAGTCGCTCGGAGCGAAGCCGATCTTCGTCGAGAACGTAGCCGGCATCGAGGGCGAGGGCTCGGGCGGTTATGCCACCGAGATGAGCGAGGAATACCGCAAGGCCCAAGCCGAACTGGTGAGCTCGCACATCGCGAAGCAGGATATCGTAATCACTACGGCGCTTATACCGGGCAAACCAGCGCCGCGGCTGATCTCCGACGCGCAGATCGCCACGATGAAGCCGGGCAGCGTCATTTTCGACCTCGCGGTCGTACAGGGCGGCAATGTCGAAGGCTCCGTCCCCGATCAGACGGTGACGAAGCACGGCGTCAAATTGGTAGGTTATGCGAACACCGCGACCCACCTCGCGGCCGATGCCAGTGCGCTTTATTCGCGCAACCTCTATAATTTCCTTTCCGCCTTTTGGGACAAGGACGCAGGGAAGCCTGTGTTCGACGAAGAGATCGGCAATGCTGTCAGGCTGACGCAAGGCGGAAAGGTCGTGAACGAGAGGCTGGCGGGGTGAAGTCGTCGTCGCTGGTTCTCGCATTGTCGACGTCGTTCGCCTTGACCGCGTGTGCGACCCTCGGGACTGACGAAGCGTCTCCAGTGCAGGCCCTTTCGGGTACCTGGAACGTGGACTTGCGTCCCTCGCTGACAGACGCTCCATACGATCAACCGATGGACTTGAGGGTCGAACGTACGGGGGAACTGTCGGGCACGTTCTACGGCAGTCCGATACTGGCTGGCCGGGCAGGGACGGGGCAGGGGCGGCTGTGCGCAGCGTGGCGGACATCCGACAATAGCGGAGCCTATCAGCATTCCGGCTGTCTCGAGGGGGATACGATCGTCGGCCAGAGCTGGAGCGAGGGCCGCAATTTCGTGCTGCCCTGGACCGCAACAAGATCGATTTCGGGAGAGTAAGATGGACTTCATTTCGATCCTGTCGATCTTCGTGCTGGCGTGTTTCGTCGGCTATTACGTGGTCTGGTCGGTCACGCCCGCGCTGCACACGCCGCTGATGGCGGTTACCAATGCGATTTCCAGCGTGATCATCGTCGGCGCGCTGATCGCGGCGGCGGCGGCGGACGTGCCGGGGGCGAAGTGGCTGGGACTGCTCGGTATCGTTCTCGCCAGCGTGAACATCTTTGGCGGCTTCGCGGTAACGGCACGAATGCTGGCGATGTACAAGAAGAAGGAGAAGAAGTGATGCTTCGCCTCCTTCTCGCCGCGCCGTTTGCGGTTTTAGCCGTGCCCGCCCATGCTGCCACCGGCGAGCCGGTAAACCCGTGGGTGGCGCTCGCCTATCTCGTGTCGGGCGTGTTCTTCATCCTCGCGCTGCGCGGCCTGTCCTCTCCAGCGACGAGCCGAACGGGCAACCGCTTCGGCATGGTGGGCATGCTGATCGCGGTGGTGACGACGCTGGTGACCCATTTCCCGAGCATCAAAAATAACGGATGCCCTGAGGAGCCGGTGATCACTCGATCCGGCAACAGCGAATTCATGATGCTGTGCGATGGCAACTTGGCACCTGATTGGGCTTCCTTTGGAGAAATTGCTCTCGCCATTCTTATCGGCGCAATCATCGGCATCACCATCGCGCGGCGCATCGCCATGACCGCAATGCCCGAGCTGGTCGCGGCCTTCCACAGCCTTGTCGGCCTGGCCGCAGTGCTGGTGGGCTGGGCGGCCTATCTCAATCCGGGCGCATTCGGGTTGCTGGTGCCGATGGATACGATCGGCACCGACTACAGCCTGCCCATGCAGATCGGCGCAGTTTCCAAGGTCGAGATGGGCCTCGGCATCGCCATCGGTGCGATCACCTTCTCCGGTTCGGTCATCGCCTTCCTGAAACTGTCGGGCCGGATGAGCGGTTCGCCTATCCTTCTCCCCGCGCGCCATGTCATCAATCTCGGCACCCTGGTTGCCATCATCGTTCTGACTGCCCTGTTCGCCATGGCAGCACCCGCCGAAACCATGCCGCTGATCATCGCGCTGACAGTGCTGGCCTTCGTCATCGGCTTCCTGCTGATCATCCCCATCGGCGGGGCGGACATGCCGGTCGTGGTGTCGATGCTGAACTCCTATTCGGGCTGGGCCGCGGCGGCGATGGGCTTCACGCTCGGCAACACCGCGATGATCATCACCGGCGCGCTGGTCGGCTCTTCAGGCGCGATCCTCAGCTACATCATGTGCCGCGCGATGAACCGCAGTTTCATCTCCGTGATCGCGGGCGGCTTCGGCGCTGACGATAGCGGGGCGGGCGGCGGCGAGGCGAAGGAGCAGCGACCCTACAAGCAGGGCAGCGCCGCAGACGCCGCTTTTATGCTCGAACAGGCGGAAAAGGTCATCATCATCCCGGGCTACGGCATGGCCGTGGCGCAGGCGCAGCACGCGCTCCGCGAGATGGCCGACATCCTCGAGGAAAAGGGCGTGGATGTGAAATATGCCATCCACCCCGTCGCCGGGCGCATGCCGGGGCACATGAACGTGCTGCTCGCTGAAGCGCAAGTGCCGTACGAAAACGTTTTCGAGCTCGAGGACATCAACAGCGAATTTGCGCAGGCCGATGTCGCCTTCATCATCGGCGCGAACGACGTGGTGAACCCGGCGGCCAAGACCGATAAATCATCGCCCATCTACGGTATGCCCGTGTTCGATGTGGACAAGGCAAAGCAGGTCTTCTTCATCAAGCGCAGCATGGGCGGCGTCGGCTATGCCGGCGTCGACAACGATGTGTTTTATATGGACCAGACCATGATGCTGCTGTCCGACGCGAAAAAGATGGTCGAGGAGATCGTCAAGGCGCTCGACTGAAAATTCAATTCTCTGGAGGCTGGACGCTAGCGAGCGTCGCAATTACAGCGCGCACCGGACCTTCAAATTCGAAGACTTACGGGAACAGGACGTGCGCAAGCTTGGATTGATCGGCGGAATGAGCTGGGTTTCGACCGGGGCCTATTACACGCGCATAAACCAGTTCGTTCAGAAGCATGCCGAACCCATGGCGAGCGCTCCGATGATGATCGAGAGCCTCGATTTCCTGCAGTTGCACGGCTTGCGGGAAGCGAACGACTGGAAGAGAGCTGCCGACGTTCTCATCCTGTCGGCAAAGAGACTGGAAGATGCAGGGGCACAGGCGCTCGTGATTGGGGCGAACTCTATGCACAAGGTCTATGACGACGTCGCTGAAGCGGTCGATATTCCCATCATCCATATCGCCGAGTGCGTCGGACGGAAGATGGCAGACGCCGGCGTGAAGCTGGCGGCTCTGATCGGAACGCGAAACGTGATGACAGAAGATTTCTATCGGCAGCGGCTGCTCGCGCATGGCATCGAACTGCTGCCCCCCGACCTGAAGAACGTCGAGACGATCGACCGGATCATCTATCAGGAACTGATGGTCGGGAAGTCGACGCGGCAGGCCGAGCGAGCCATGAAGACGATTATTACGGAGAAAGCGCAGCAAGGGGCGAAATCGATCATCCTGGCCTGCACGGAACTTGAAATGATTGTCGATACGGACGCGAACGTCTTGCCGATTTTCGACTCGACCGACATTCATTGCCAGGCTGCGGCGGCGTGGATTCTCGGTGAGGAATCGACGACTTAGCCGAAACTTTTTACATGTTGTTCGCCCTGTCTCCGAAATTGCACGGGTGAGCGAATGGCGGTGAGAAGTTGGATTGTGCTTCACCGGGCGTGAGGCATCCTCCCCTTTCCTCAACGGGATAGGGACTGACAATCAAATGACGATGAAAATGATTCGCCGCACCGCCGGTGCGAGCGTCGCAGTACTTGGTGTCGCATTGGCGGCCGCTCCGGCATCCGCTCAGAAGATCGAGAATTCCTACATCTGCGTATTCAAGTCGGACAAGGTCGCCAAGGGGCAAACGCGTGATTTCGCCAACAAGGCGGTTCGCGCGAACGGCGGTTCCGTAAAGTTCGTCTACAAGAATACGATCCGCGGATTTGCCGCGAACATCTCGCCTCAGGGCTTGGCCCGGATGCAGGAAAAGAACCCGAACATCGCCTATTGCGAGCAGGATCAGGTCATGCAGATCGTACAGCGCGGCAAGCCGGACAAGGGCGGGGGCGGAACGACCGCTCCGGCGCAGGTCGTACCGTGGGGTATCACCCGCGTCAAAGGCGGTCAGGACTATACCGGGGCGGGCAGAGCATGGATCATCGATAGCGGTGTCGACCTCGATCATGCCGATCTCAACGTCAATGTGCCACTGTCGACGAACTTCACCAGCGAGCGCGACGCGGATGATGGGAACGGCCATGGCACTCACGTTGCCGGAACGATTGCCGCGATCAATAACGACATCGGCGTCGTTGGCGTAGCCGCCGGAGCCGAAGTTGTCGGCGTAAAGGTCCTTGGACGGCGCGGTTCGGGTTCGAATAGCGGTGTCATCGCCGGGGTCGATTACGTCGGGGCCAACGCCAAGCCAGGCGATGTCGCGAACATGTCTTTGGGCGGCGGCGCCTCGAGTGCTTTGGACAACGCTATCCTGGCAGCAGCGCAGTTGTCCGGGGCCAGCTTCACTCTTGCAGCCGGAAACGAGTCGCAAAACGCGAATAACGTTTCGCCCGCTCGCGTGAACGGCAACAGGATTTATACTGTGTCCGCATTCTCGCAGGGCGATCGATGGGCAAGCTTCTCGAACTTTGCCAATCCGCCGATCGACTTTGCGGAACCGGGTGTAGCGATCGGATCGACCTACAAGGATGGCGGCTATGCCACGCTGAGCGGCACGTCGATGGCCGCTCCGCACCTTGCCGGCATCCTGCTGTGGGGAGCGGCAAAGACCGACGGAACCGTTATCGGCGATCCTGACGGCCAAGCGGATACGATCGGCACTCGCTGATAATCGCATAACCTCAGTCGAAAGAGAGGGCTGCCGGAACCGACCGGCAGCCCTTTTCCGTTCCGCCGCCCTTTCGCTTCGAGTTGCCCGCTTCCTGCATTGCGGTTAGGGGCTCGGCCTATGATGCGCGGCGGTCCAAGGTAAACGAGCAGTCCATGCCACTTGCACCATATGCAGCCGATCCGGACCGCTCTCCCGGTCGCGAATTTGCCGAGAACCGGCAGGGTTCTCGCGGACCTCGCAGCGAATTTCAGCGAGATCGCGACCGCACCATTCATTCAATTGCCTTCCGCCGCTTGCGCAGTAAGACACAGGTATTCGTAGCACCTGACGGCGACCACTACCGGACCCGACTGACACATAGCCTCGAAGTTGCCCAGATCGGACGGGTCATTGCCCGCGAACTGGGCCTGGACGAGGATCTGACGGAAGCGCTTTGTCTTGCCCATGACATCGGCCATCCACCGTTCGGACATGCGGGCGAGAACGCTTTGTCGAACATGATGAGCGACAGCGGCGGCTTCGATCACAATGCGCATACCTTGCGAACCTTGATGAGACTCGAAAGCCCCTATTGCGATCATCCCGGCCTCAATCTCACCTGGGACATGCTGGAAGGGCTGGCCAAGCATAACGGACCGATTGCCGAGCCGAACTGGGCGCTTCGTCAGCTCGACGACGATTTTCCGCTGGCCCTAGATTACCACGCATCGCTCGAAGCGCAAGTGGCAGCGATTGCCGACGATATCGCATACGACAATCACGATATCGACGATGGCCTACGCGCTGGCTTTCTGAACATCGACGATGTTCTCTCGCTGGAGTTCATGGCGCAGCCATTCCGGGAAATCGAGCGCCGCTTCCCGAATGCCGATCGGGCGACCCAACTGAGAGAGCTGATCCGGACTCAAATCGGGCGCATGGTTCTGGACGTGCTGGAAACGGCGCGCGCAAACGTCGTTGATGTGGGGAGCGTCGCAGAAGTTCGGGCGGCCGGTCGAACGCTTATCACGTTTTCCGACGAAATGGCGCGAGACGAAAGACGGCTGAAATCCTTCATGTACGACAAGCTCTATTACCATCCCGAGCAGGTCGCGACGGCTGACCGGGCCAGCAAGGTCATCCGGCGACTATTCGAAGCTTATGCGGATGATGAGAGCCTCTTACCGCCCTCCTGGCATGCCGCACTGCCGTCGGACCGGGTGGGCAGGGATCGGCACATCGCTGACTTCATCGCGGGCATGACCGACCGCTTCGCGATCGATCGGTACCAAGAGATTACCGGGCGACGGCCGGACGGACTGAGCAATGTCTGATAAGTTCCTCAGAAATCCGGTCCGCATTGCCCTGATCGGCGCGACTGGCTTGGTCGGACGGTCGCTAATCGAACTGGTCGTCGGACGCGAAGATGTGAGATTATCAGCGATCGCCCGCCGCGAGATACCGCTGCCGCCCGATGCTCGGATGGAGATGTTCGTAGCAGATCCATCAAAGTGGGGCGAGATTTTCGAGGCCATGCGGCCGGACGTCCTTGTGAGCGCGCTGGGAACCACACGCAAGAAAGCCGGCGGAAGTATCGAAAAGTTTCGCGAGGTTGACCACTGTCTCGTACTCGATGCGGCGCAATCGGCGCGGCGGTTCGGCGTCGAGCGAATGATCGTGACAAGCTCGGTGGGTGCGGCGATCGGCTCGCGTAGCGATTATCTGCGCGTCAAGGGTGAGACGGAGCGCAACCTCGCGAAACTCGGGTTTCATCGCCTCGATATCCTGCGTCCATCGCTTCTGCGCGGAAAACGAGAAGAGGATCGCCGTCCTCTTGAGACTATCGGTATTGCCGCTGCGCCGTTCGTGAACAGCTTTCTTCACGGGCATTATCGAAAGTATCGAGCCGTCAAAGCAAATGACGTGGCTCGGGCTGCTTTGACATTGTCGCTGAAGCAGACGCGAGGGCGATATCTGCACGAATACGATTCGCTAATGCGCTTGGCCAACTCGCTTCCTGATCCGGTCAGGGGAATGCACCTGTGAGTTGGGAAGGCGTCTTTTCATTTTGCAATCTTCTGGCGCTTGCCTGCTGGATCGCGCTCGTCGCTCTTCCCCGGCGACCATTCGTCTTAAAGGCTATCTTTGCTGGCGGGGTCGGACTGCTGAGCCTTGCCTATACTACCTTGGCGATCGGACTCTTTTCCGGAGCTTTCGATCCGGTTCGCGACGTAGGTTCGGCGGCGGTTGATCTGTCGGATTACTCGGTCGACGGGCTCAAGAACCTTTTCCGGTCCGAGGGCGCGATCGTCATAGGCTGGGTCCACTATCTGGCCTTCGATCTGTTCGTCGGCATATGGCTGGCCCGCGACGCTGACCGGCATAGGGTTTCGCGCCTGATACAGGCGCCCTTTCTCTTGCTCACCTTCATGGCAGGTCCGATGGGGTTGCTCGCCTGGTTATTGCTGCGCCGCACTTTCGGTCGCAAGGCGAGGAGCCTTAGATGAAGAAACACGCCCCTGCTACGGCGAGGAACAATCGACCGATCGCCAATGTGCTCGAGAAAGAATTGCCGTTTATCGGAACCGTGCTCGAAATTGCGAGCGGGACCGGCGAGCACGCCGTTTATCTTGCAAACCGTTTTCCTTCGCTCGACTGGCAACCGAGCGACGCTGATCCCGAGGCTTTGCTATCCATAAAGGCTTGGCGAGACGAGGCCGGGCTGACGAATATACGGCCCCCCGTCACGATTGACTGCACGAGTGCTTCATGGCCAATCGATCAAGCGGATGCGGTTTTGTGTGTGAACATGGTTCACATAAGCCCTTGGACCGCTACCGAAGGGCTCTTCGCAGGAGCCCGTAAGGTTTTGTCAGCAGGGAACGCGCCACTTATCCTCTACGGTCCTTTCCGCGAGGCGGATATTCCGACCGCCGCTTCGAACGAAGCGTTCGACCGAAGTTTGAAGGAACGGGATGAGCGATGGGGGCTACGCCATGTCGGTGATATTGACAAGGTTGCAGGGCGGAGGGGATTTTATCGTGCCAAGCGATATGAGATGCCGGCCAACAATCTGATCCTGGTTTACCGCAAGACCATCGGCGAGTGACCGAAGTCGACCTTACGTTTCTTCGTCAACGGCGTCGGCAACAGAAGTCAAATCCTCACCAAGGCCGCGGACGGTGTTACAGGCAGACAGGCCGAGAGCAAGAGCGGCGACGCTGACCGATAGAAGTATTTTTCGAGACATTCCGATCCAATCCGTTCGATTACATGCATCACCACGTTAAACGCGAAACCGGTTAATCCCGAATGAAAAACGCCCGCCATTCGGCGAGCGTCTTACATTTCGACATTTCCAGGTCGATCAAAGTTCTTCGTCGACCTCTTCAGCTACTGATTCCACATCCTCGCCTACACCGTCGACCGTATTGCAGGCCGCTGCGGATAATCCGAGCGATGCTACGCTAGCTGCAATCAAAATTCGTTTTACCATTATGCTTATATCTCCTCATCTACCTCGTTCGCTGCCGACTGAAGATCTTCTCCGGCACCTCTGACGGTGTTGCATGCGGCCGCAGTAAGCGCGAGCGATGCAACTCCTACGGCGATAACAACTTTACGGACCATAATTACCTCCTTTAACCCAGCAGCGGGTTAGTGGAGAGAACGAGGGGCAATGGCTTCGGTTCCGGATGTAAATATATGAGAGAGCGGCAAGTTTGGCGAAAGGTGCTGCCGAGTATCCGTTCGCGGCAGAATGCGTGATGCAGGCCGCGACTCACGATTTTGCGACCTTCGCCAGCGAGGCGGAGTTGCTGCTTCTCTACGCCATGTTCTGTTTCGCTCTGGCTGGCGTGGCTGCGATCGCCGAACGCAAGCGAGCGAAACGGAAGACGGCCGACGCCGTCGGGTTCATGCCTTGGATAGGCATATTCTTCGCCAGCGCCTTCATCGGTGCCGGCCTGTTCGTAATGGGCGTCAAGGGGGTGCTGGCCGGCTAGGCTAGAGGCAAGCTTCCAGGTAGGTTTGATCGAAGCCGAACTGGCGTGCCTTTTCGAGCGTGTAGGGGCGCAAGCCGGAAGCACGGAATTCGCCGAGGATCTTTCCGTCTTCGCTTTCGTCGAGATATTCGAACTTGAACAGTTCTTGCGTCACGATGACATCGCCCTCCATCCCGATAACTTCGGTGATGTTGGTCGTCCGGCGTGAACCATCACGCAGGCGCTTCACCTGAACGATGAGATCGACCGATTCCGCGATTTGGCGGCTGATGGCTTCCTTCGGGATCTTGATGTCGCCCATCAAAATCATGTTTTCCATACGGCCCAGACATTCGCGCGGGCTGTTGGCGTGGAGCGTACACATCGAGCCATCGTGGCCGGTGTTCATTGCGGCGAGAAGGTCGAAGCATTCTGCGCCACGAATTTCGCCAAGAATGATACGGTCAGGACGCATACGCAGCGCGTTCTTGACGAGATCGCCGATGGTGATGGCGCCTTGGCCTTCGAGGTTAGGCGGGCGCGTTTCCAAGGGCAGCCAGTGCGGCTGTTGCAAGCGAAGTTCGGCCGCGTCCTCGATCGTCAGGACGCGCTCGCCAGGATCGATCATCTTAGACAAAGCGTTCAGCATCGTCGTTTTGCCCGAACCCGTACCGCCGGAGATCACGATATTCATCCGGCACGCGCCAGCAATCTTCAGGGCGGTCGCCATCTTCTCACTCATCGAACCAAAATTCTTGAGCATGTCGATGGTAATCGGCTTTTCCGAGAACTTACGGATCGAGATCGCCGTGCCTTTTAGGCTCAGCGGCGGAACGATGACGTTGACGCGCGAACCGTCCTTCAGGCGGGCGTCGGCGAGCGGTGTGGTCTGGTCGACGCGGCGGCCGACCTGATTGACGATCCGCTGAGCGATCTGAAAGAGATGCTGCTCGTCGCGAAACCGGATCGGCGCAAGTTGCAGCTTGCCCTTCTTCTCGATGTAGGTTTGCTCAGGACCGTTGATCATGATGTCCGACACGTCGGCATCGTTCAGCAATTCTTCCAACGGACCAAAGCCGAGCAACTCGTCGATCAGAACCTTCTCAAGAGCGAACTGTTCGCGCCGGTTCAGCGTGACTTTCAATTCCGCCAGAACTTCCATAATGATCGGGCGAAATTCCTCGGACAGTTCGTCCTTAGTGAGCGTCGCAGCTGCTTCGGGATCGACGCGTTCGAGAAGGCGAGGAAGAACTTGTTCCTTGATGTTGTGAACGCTGGCCTCGAACCCGGTCGCTTCGGCAGGACCTTCGACGACCGCGTTTGCGCGATCGGTCAGACGCGCCATCGGATCGAGCGGATCGCTCGTGGAACTTGATGGAGCCGCAGGTGCACGTTCCTTAGCCTCGTCATCGGGCAGGGGCGGAAACTGACTGTCGGCACGCTTTCCAGGATGCGGCGCATCGCCGCCATGCATGGCCTTCGCGACACCGAAAGTAGGGCGTGCGCCAGGCTTCATCCCGCCAGCCCCGTTTTTCCGTCCGAATGCACTCATGCCGAAAAATCCCTCATATTATTTCTTGCCTCGTTCCGATCGTCAGCCGGCCCGGCGGCGAATGTGGTGAATAATTTGGAAACCTTAAATTTTCCCTATGCGGCCCCGGCGTTCTCGGGGACGGGAGCGGGCTGGCCTACGTCATTCTGTTCGATGAGAGTCGACGTGCTGGCGGAAGCTTCCTCGCCGGCGAATCTACGGGCCAGATAAAGCGCCAGCAGCGCGCAACCGATGCCGACCGGCAAATCGATCACATAATGCCATCGATTGGCGACCGCATCGATGGTGATGAAGAGGAACAACGGCGTAAGGAGGCCCGTGAGAACCGGAGAACGCTTTGCCGCGAACATGAGGAAGAGAAACGACGCCCCCGTATGTAACGAGGGCATGGCGGCCAAGCCAACCGTCAGTTGGCGACCGCCCTGGTCAGCCAGCCAGGCAGCGCCCCCTGCGACGTTCGCTTCCCACGAGCCGAGCATTCCGCGCTGTGCATCGGTAGATAGCGGTTCGACGCCGACTTCGTACAGAAACGGTCCGAGAGCGGGCGTCAGCAAATATCCGATCGATCCTAGAATTTGGAGGCAGATAATCGCGACCATCAACTCGCGGAAGTCTTCGGAGCGGCGAAACGAGACGAAGATGAAGACGAGATAGAACATGGCAATGAAGCCGATCATGTAGAAGTTGCCGTCGAGAGCTATCACGCTGTCGAGGGCCGATCTGATCGCCATCGCTGCATCGACCACGGGTCTGACAGCCTCGTCGGTCCGCCAGAAGAAATCGTCCCATAAAGCCCCGTTGAGGTGGGGAATCCAAAGCTTGAGATTAAAATGGCAGACGAGAACGAGCGCGTATGCAGGAAGAGCAGTGAAAAAGACGCTGCTTACCTTGCGCTCGGGAGAAAACATGATGGTCACGCCCCAGATCGCAATTGCGATCAACGGGTATAGATAATGGATTCCCACGAAAGAGGCGCGTTCGCTGTTCGGCAAGCTGAACGGTAAGCCGGACAGCAGGCCGACTGCCAAGGTGACCGTCAGAAACGCCAAGGCCAGAACGACCTCGACGGGCAGTTCGAACCGCAACCATGTCGGCTTCTGCGACTGTGTCATGCTTATAAGGTTCCCAATCCCCTGATGACACGGGAATGGGCACTTTTGGTTAACATTGCGATAACGCAACGGAGATACGGAACAACGATTGATTGCCGGGAATTAGCGCCTAGGACATTCGCATTCCCTCATCGTGCCGGATTCGCTCCCGCAAACCAGAAGGACCCTTACGCATATGTGCGGAATTATCGGTATTGTCGGAATGGCGCCGGTCGCAGATCGCCTCGTCGACGGTCTCAAGCGCATGGAATACCGAGGTTATGACAGTGCGGGCATTTGCACGATAAACGACGGCCAACTCGTTCGGCGGCGCGCTGAAGGCAAGCTAGCCAACCTCGTCGAGGAACTGCGACAAAATCCGGCGGAGGGCGACATCGGTATCGCTCATACGCGGTGGGCGACGCATGGTGCTCCGACAGCACGCAACGCCCATCCACACGCTACGGAACATCTCGCGCTCGTCCACAACGGGATTATCGAAAATTTCAGGGAACTGCGAGCGGAACTGACCGCCGACGGGAGAACTCTCGAAAGCGAAACGGATAGCGAGGTAGTCGCTCATCTCGTATCTCGTGAGATCGAAAACGGGGCAAGCCCGGTCGAAGCGGTCACCGCCACCTTGCCGCGCCTTCGTGGTGCTTTCGCGATAGCCATCGCATTCAAGGACTACCCGGATATGCTTATCGGTGCACGTCGGGGCTCGCCGCTCGTTATCGGCTACGGAACATCGAGCGCAGATGGCGAAATGTATCTCGGATCGGATGCACTCGCGCTTGCCCCGCTTACCCAGCAGATCAGCTATCTCGAAGAGGGCGACTGGACGATCATCTCCCGTGATGGCGCGCAAATCTTCGATGAAAATAACAATGAAGTGACGCGCGAAGTCCGCCCTTCTGGCGCTTCGGCGACCGCCATCGAGAAAGGCAACTACCGGCACTTCATGCAGAAGGAGATATTCGAACAGCCGACGGTCGTTGCGCAAACCCTGCAGAGCTATTTGCGCCAGGCAGACAATTCCATCGCGCTTCCCCAGTTTGACTTCGATTTGTCGCGTGTCCGCCGCGTCACGATCGTGGCATGCGGGACATCGTATTATGCCGCGATGGTCGCGAAATACTGGTTCGAACAGTTTGCACGCATCCCGGTCGATCTCGATGTCGCGAGCGAATTCCGCTATCGCGAGCCCGTGCTGGAGGACGGAGGGCTCGCACTCTTCATCTCGCAGAGCGGGGAAACGGCAGATACACTGGCTGCCCTCCGCCACTGCAAGGAACAGGGTCAGACGATCGGCGTCGTCGTAAACGTTCCGACCAGCACGATGGCACGCGAGGCCGACCTCCTTCTGCCGACGCATGCCGGCCCGGAAATCGGTGTAGCGTCGACCAAGGCGTTCACCTGTCAGCTTGCAGTTCTGTCTGCGCTCGCCGCGCATATGGCGGTGCTGAAGGGCCTCATGTCGCCAGAAGAGGAACAGCGCGTCGTCGAGCATCTTCTCGAAGTCCCCGCTTGTTTGAACTCCGCGCTTGATAGAGACGAAGAGATTGCCGGTATGGCTCACCTTATCGCACCAGCGAGGGATGTGCTCTATCTGGGCCGGGGGCCGGACTTCCCCCTCGCGATGGAAGGGGCATTGAAGCTGAAGGAGATCAGCTACATCCATGCCGAGGGCTATGCCAGCGGAGAGATGAAGCATGGGCCGATCGCTTTGATCGACGAGCACGTGCCCGTGGTCGTTTTGGCACCTTCGGGACCGCTTTTCGAGAAGACGGTCTCCAACATGGAAGAGGTGCGAGCACGAGGAGGAAAGATCGTGCTTATCTCCGATCGCGAAGGCATTGCAGAAGCGGGTGAAGGATGCATGGCGACTATCGAGATGCCCCGCGTCCATCCTTTGATTGCGCCTATCGTCTACGCCATTCCGGTCCAGCTGCTGGCGTATCATACTGCTTGCCTGAAAGGCACCGACGTCGACCAACCGCGCAATTTGGCGAAGTCCGTAACAGTCGAGTGAAAGGCGAACGAAATAAAGACGATTACCTTTTCAACAAAATGAGTAATTAACTGCATTTTTACTTTCATTGCGACCGATGGTTTACGGCTACGTAACATTTGGTCTTTATCCCCGCGCGGGTGAAAAGCGAAAGTGCCTCCACTTCTGACAAAGGTAAAGCCCTCTCCGTAAGGGCGATATTGGGCTTCGATCGCGCCGGATCGGAGCAGTGGCGGCAATTACGGGCGTTCCAATACGCCGACGCCAAGACCTTTTCGTATAGAAGACTTGCCGGTCATGCGTTTGCCGCAACCCTTTTGCTCGTGCTGATCTGGCCATCGGTTTCATTCGTCAGCTACGCAGGATGGCTCGCCGCTCTGGCAGGCGCGGTTTGTGCAAGCATCAGGTTCGAACGTTCGCTCGGAGATGTCGACCGCCGTCCGATGCTTCGAACTGAACTGTTTCAATTTGCGGGAATGCTCGCGCTTATCGGTAGCCTATGGGCATTGCCCGCCGTTTATTTCTCGCTTCAAGCCGATCTGATCGGTCTTTATGCGACATGGTCGATCATCATTCTTGCCGTGACGGTTTCCTGTTTAGGCCTCGGTAATTCACCCCTTTCTACGATCGTTTTCACGCTCTTCAGTTGTGCTGGCGTAATTTTCGGCTTCCTGGTTCTAGACCAATTCCTTTATGCGACGATTACCGCGGCTTACGTCGTAATCGTATGTAGCGGCACGATCGCGAAGTCGCGCTTGCACCTTGCATCCAAGATTGCGGAAGCAGGAGTCGCCGAGAAGGATCAGGTCGTCTCGCTCCTTCTGCGCGAATTTGAAGAACATGGGGCCGACTGGCTTTGGCAAATCGACAGCTCGCGCCGATTGCGGAGCGTTTCGCCGAGGTTTGCCTATGCGATCGGACGCGATCCGGCAGAAGCGAACGGTCTGGCCTTCATCGAAACGCTTGCGGGGAAGAATTGGGGCAAGGACAATCTATGCAAGAGCTTGGCTGAACTGGCCGACAAGCTGAAACGTCGGGAGAGTTTCGCCGAACTGGTCGTTCAGGTCGACGTGCAGGGCCGCAAGCGGTGGTGGGAACTATCGGGCACCCCGATCCTCGATGATCGCGGCAACTTCACGGGGTTCCGCGGTGTCGGTTCGGACGTCACCGAAGAGCGGGAATCGTCCGAAAAGATCGCCTACCTCGCTCGGTACGATACGCTGACAAGTCTTCCGAACCGTCTGCTGGTCAACGAGACGCTGGCAGACGCCTTGAAATTCGCAGAGCAATGGAAGTCACGCTGTGCGTTCCTGATGCTCGACCTCGATCGGTTCAAGGCCGTCAACGATACGCTCGGACACCAAGTGGGTGACAAGTTGCTGGCGCAAGTCGCGGAACGTCTGAACGCCTTAATGGGCGAGCGCGACATGTGCGGCCGCTTGGGTGGAGACGAGTTCGGGGTCGTCATTCTCGAAAATGCGAATACGCAATACGTCAAGAAGCTCGCGAAGAGCATCATCGAAAGCATTTCAGCCCCTTACATCGTCGATGATCATACGCTGCATGTCGGCACAAGTGTCGGCTCCGCTGTAGGGCCACGCGATGGCAAGACAGTCGAGGAACTGATGCGCAGCGCAGACCTCGCTCTCTATCAGGCTAAAGACCTCGGGGGCGGGGAACATTGCTCGTTCGAGGCTTCGCTGCATGCTTTAGCCGAAGAGCAGCGGCAACTCGAAGCATCGCTGCGCAATGCGATCGGTAATGATGAACTTGAACTGCTCTATCAACCGGTCGTCGATGCGAACTTCGAGAAAGTGGTGAGTTTCGAAGCGCTTCTTCGGTGGAACAGCAAATTGCATGGGGTCATCAGTCCCGCGAAATTCATTCCCATGGCCGAGGAAACTCGCATGATCCTGCCGATCGGCAAATGGGTGATGGAGCAGGCTTGTCGCAAGGCAACACAATGGCCTTCGCACGTCATGGTGAACGTAAACGTCGCTGCTGCCCAGCTACTCGAACCCGACTTCGCGGACATGGTCGCGGCAACATTGGACAAGGCCAATTTGGCTCCGCATCGGCTCGAAATCGAAGTCACCGAAAGCGTTTTTCTGAGCGATGCAGGCGTTGCCCGCGCAGCGCTCGAAAAAGTTCTCAATCTCGGCTGCAGTGTTGCGCTCGACGATTTCGGCACCGGTTACTCGTCGCTCGGATACCTTAGAACTCTTCGATTTTCGACGATCAAGGTGGATCGTCTTTTCGTCCAGGGGGCTGCACAGGGCAATCGAGAGAGCCTCGCGATCATTCGCGCGGTCGTCGCCATGTCAGATAGTCTCGGCATGACGACAACGGCTGAGGGTGTCGAGAACGCCGACGAAGCAGCCCTCATCCGAAGCTTGGGCTGCACGAAAATTCAGGGGTATTATTTCGGGCGACCCATGCAGGCGATCGAGGCAAGCGATTTGTTACGCCGCGAGACGTTGCGGCGGGCATAAGGCGTCTTACGATCACGTCAGCTGCTGTCAGGCCGGTTCGAGGCTCTCGAGCAAGCTTTCAAAAATAGCCCGGCCATCGGTTCCGCCATGCGCCTGATCGATGGCCCGTTCGGGGTGTGGCATCATCCCCAACACATTGCCCTTTTCGCTGATCACGCCGGCGATGTCGTTGCGCGATCCATTTGGGTTTTCCGTGTAGCGGAAGACGATACGACCGTCCCCTTCGAGCTGCTCCAGTGTTTCGGGATCGGCGAAGTAATTGCCATCATGATGCGCGATCGGAATGCGAATTTCCTGCCCTTCGGCCATGGCCGAGGTGAAGCGCGTTCGGTTGTTCTCGACGCGTAGGCCGACGGTCCGGCAAATATAGTTCTGACTGGCATTGCGCATTAATGCTCCCGGCAGGAGACCGCTTTCGGCGAGCACCTGAAAGCCATTGCAAACACCGAGAACCGGGACGCCACGTTCTGCTGCCCGAACGACTTCCCGCATGATCGGGCTGTTGGCAGCCATGGCGCCAGCGCGCAGATAGTCGCCGTAGGAAAAACCGCCGGGAAGGGCGATAAGATCGAGCCCCTCAGGCAGGCTCGTATCGCGATGCCAGACCCTGGCGACCGATGTACGCGACAGCTGTTCGAGTGCGACCACCATGTCCCTGTCGCAATTGGATCCCGGGAAGGTAATGACCGCTGAGCGCATGGTCATTCGTCGCCTTTCTCGATGCGGTAGTTTTCGATGACCGTATTGGCGAGCAGGGTGCGGCACATCTCGTCGATGCGTTCGTCGCTCGTATCGGAAGCGACGTCCAGTTCGATGATCCGTCCGATCCTGACATCTTTGACGCCTTCGAACCCAAGCCCTTCCAATGCGTGATGCACGGCGCGGCCCTGCGGATCGAGAACGCCGGGCTTGAGGCTGACATGAATTCGGATTTTCACAGGTTGACGCCTTCGCTTGCTCTGAAAGGAACGACGCCCGCTATGCCTTTTGGTATTGGACCGTGCAAGGCGCTGTGGGTGGTTTTCACCTTTCGGTCGCGGCCTCCGGTGCGTCGCGAGGAAGGACGCGAATATCGACCGCCCCCGCCGGATCGAGAAAACGCATGGCAAGTTCCTGAAGATCTTCTGCCGTATAGCTTTCGTAGCGCGTTCGAGCTTGCAAGATGCGTTCGACTTCCTTCGGCTGGCTTTGTGCGCGAGCCACGACCTGGAGCCAACCGGAATTGGATTTGAAACGGTTGTCGAGGGATTGCAGGACGGGTTGGCGCGCTCTCTGCAGGACGTCGTCGCTCACCGGTTGCTTCCTTAAACGACGGAGCACCTCGCCCATGGCCGCGCGTGCCGCCGAAACCTGATCGACATCGACCGACACACCCATTTCAAACGTCCCGAAGTCATCGAAACGGCTCGAGGGACTGCTGCTGACACTCGCCGAATAGGTCTGGCCAAGTTCCTCGCGCAGTTTTTCGGTAAGTTCGAGCTGTACGACCCGCGCCAACAAGTTCAGTGCCGAAACTTCGCGCCAGTCATCGTCGTCAACGGTCGGCCAGATCAGTCGCACCATAGCCTGATCAGCTTCGCCTTCGTGAGTGACGACGTGAACACCTCGGTCGGTAGTGAAAGGGAGTTGACGTCTGCCATCGTCGTAATCGCGCCAGTCGGTTTCGCGTTGCGGCAAGGCGCCGAACGTCCGGCTCACCAGTTCGATCACGCGCGCTTCGTCGATATCCCCGACAACGCCAATTTCGATGGCTCCGTTCTGCAATCGATCGGAGATATTGCGCGACAACTGATCGTAATCGAGCTGCGAATATTCTTCGATCGGTTGGCGAACGAAACGCGGGTCGTTATCGGTCAGCAGAGGATAGCGGGCCTCGTTAAGCGCAGAGGCGGGGGTCTTGCCGAGCTTCGCATAGAAGTCCGGCAGGCTCTTGCGCCAAGGACCGAGACCTTCCGCTCGATAACCGGGATCGACAATGTATGCGGTCAGCAATTGAAGCTGTAGTTCCAGGTCATCCGGTGTCGTGCTTGCAGAAGCCTGGAACGCGTCATCGCCGGCGCTGAAAGCTGCGCGGACAGCCCTTCCGGCAAGGATGCTTTGCAGTTCGTCTCGGCTGTGTTCGCCCAGTCCGCCTGCCGGCAACAAGGAGGCGAGAGCGACCGCATTCGGGTTGTCGCGTGTTTCCAGTGCCTGACCACCATCGATTGCCACGGATATGAGAACGTTGTTGTCGGCCAGATCGGTCGGCTTCAAATTCAGCCTGACCCTATTGGCAAAGGTAATCGCTCGGGCACCAATCGATTCAATCCGTCGATCCTCGATCACTTCGCCTGATGGTCCAAAATCCGTATAGGCAAAATTTTGCTGCTCGGACTGGTCGTAAGGCGAAATAGGCTGGGCGAAGGCGGATTGAACCGCTTCTCGCAATTCGGCTTCGCCGCCTTCGGGTGCCGATTTGCCGGCAAAGCGGATAAGGGGTTCATCGAGCGGTATCGCATCCTCGCGAAATGCAGCCAAGACCGCTTCAGGGGTGACGCCGGCAGCGAACCGTTCGAAGTTCGCCAAATTAACGGTCGGTCCAGCCGGTACGCGATCCCCTTCAACGATCAGTTCGACATCCCGCAGAAAAGCCGCATTGCGACGCGTCGCTGCGTTCCGCTCAGCATTCTCGTAAGCAGTCCGGAGGTTTGCCATCTGCTCCGCTACTTCAGCTTCGGAGAAGCCGTATTGCAGGGCTGTTCGGTACTCTCTAACGGCTGCCATGATGGCCGGGCGCCATTGTCCGTCTTCGCTGGCAACCGACAATTCCGCTGTTCTGCCGGCTTCGAAGAAATCGGAGACGCCTATCTGCACGCCTCTGAACGGGGCGTCTTCCGAGCGCACGAGGGTCTGCAACCGGCGGTTGAGAATGCGTGCGCCGATCGAACGAAGCAACGCTTTGTGGCGCTCATCGAGCGTATCGGGACGATCGATGAAGCTGCCATGGCGAGCAAGCGTCAGCGTTTCGGTAAGGGCTGGATCGACATAGATGTCGGTCTCTCCGGTTCGCATGGGATCGATTGTACCGGCGTCCACCTTCTTGCTCGTTCCGGACCTTTGCCAGTCGGCGAAATGGCGAATGATCCGCTCTTCGGCTTCCTCAACTGTAAAATCGCCGACCACGACAACGACCGTATCGCTCGGCAGATACTCGCGCTCCCAGAATGCGCGCAATCCAGCGGCGGTTGCTGCATTCAGCGTGTCGACGGTTCCGATGGGGATGCGTGTAGAAATCCGCCCTTCGGGATAGAGAAAGTCGAAGCTGTCCAGCGTATTCTTGAAGCTGTAATTGTTGCGGCTTCGCCGTTCCGAAAGGATGACGCCGCGCTCCCGCTCGACCGCGGCGGGGTCGAAGGTCAGTTCGCTCACTGTCTCACGCATGAGCATGAGAGCGGTATCGAGAAGTTCGGAGTCCGCGCGAGGCAAGTCCAGCTTGTATTGGGTCTGGTCGAACCCGGTCGACGCATTCGTGTCGGCGCCGAAAGCGAGCCCCTCGCGTTCGAGCAGCTTCACCATTTCGCCTTCGGGAACGTTCGTTGATCCGTTGAACGCCATGTGCTCGACGAAATGCGCGAAACCGCGCTCTTCTTCTGTCTCGTCGAGCGAACCGGTTGCTATGTACATCCGGACGAGTGCAGTCCCTTCCGGTCGCTCGTTCGGGCGAATGACATAGCGCAGCCCATTGTCGAGCTGTCCGAAATGCCAACCCTCTTCCGGCTCGAACTCACTGTCTTCGAGGTTCCAGTCGCTCGCGTTCCAACCGGACTGCGATGTTGCCACCGTTGTCGATTGGCTAACGGTTTCCTGAGCAGAAACCCCTATAGAACTGAAGAGAAGGGCGAGCGTCGCGACGGCAAATTTCGAGTACATCGAAAGCCTTATCGCTTCGTCCGACTTAACCGGCAATTACCCCGGCGGTCTATCTATTTACCCTTTGTCGGCTTTCCGCCACCGCGCAGGCGGTTGCGTGCGATCGACATGTCGAGGACTTCGCCGGGCACGTTGTCGTCGTTCTGCAGGATGCCAAGACGTCTCGCGACCTCGTTATAGGCTTCTTCCTCGCCGCCCAGATCGCGCCGAAAGCGATCCTTGTCGAGCTTTTCGCCGGTCTTCATGTCCCACAGGCGACAACCGTCCGGGCTGATCTCGTCCGCCAGGATAATCCGGGAATAGTCGCCGTCATAAAGCCGCCCGAACTCGAGCTTGAAATCGACGAGGCGTATGTCGATCGCCGCGAACATGCCGACGAGGAAGTCGTTCACTCGAATGGCCATCGAGGCGATATCCTGCATTTCCTCATGCCCGGCCCAGCCGAAGCATGCGATATGCTCTTCGCCGACCAATGGGTCGCCCAGCGCATCGTCCTTGTAGCAATATTCGATCAATGTGTGCGGCAACGGATCGCCTTCCGTCAGTCCGAGGCGCTGACAGATAGAACCGGCTGCGACATTGCGAACGACTACCTCGATGGGGACGATCTCGACCTGCCTGATAAGCTGTTCGCGCATGTTGAGGCGGCGAATGAAATGCGTCGGTATTCCGATATTGGCAAGGCGCGTGAAGACGAACTCGCTGATGCGGTTGTTTATGACGCCCTTGCCATTGATCGTTCCCTTCTTCTGCGCATTGAAGGCCGTGGCATCGTCCTTGAAGTACTGGATGATGGTCCCGGGTTCCGGGCCTTCATACAGGATTTTGGCCTTGCCTTCGTAGATTTGGCGGCGACGGGACATGGTCGATTACTCCGAGGACGAAAAAGCTAAACCCCGGTCCGCGGAGCCTGACGCTGCTACGCTTGCCGGGGCAATGACAGGCTCTTACACCTCGCAGCGTGTCGATGCAATTGCACGAAGCATTTGCATTGCCTCCTGAGAGCAAAGATGGGATCGAATGGACGCCCGGGGATACAACTATAGCCATTCGGGCATCGTCGTCGCTTCACAGACGGAATTTCACGAGTGGGAGACCTTCCGTATGGAAGGGTCGGTCCATCCGGACGTCTCAATCGAAGTCCGTTCACCATGCGCGCCGCTCGATATCGGGGCTGGACTTGCTCCTTACGGTTATCGTTCCGACGGAGACGCTTTCTCATTCTTCGTGCGGGGCGTCGCGCGTTGGAATATCGAAGCAGGCAGGCAAATCGTCATCTTGCCCGAGCAGAACGCCGATCTTCGGGCATTGCGGCTCTACACACTCGGCAGCGCGTGGAGCGTCCTCGGCTATCAGAGAAGGTGGCTGATGTGGCACGGCAGCGCCGTCACGTGGGCGAGCGGCGCGGTGCTTTTCTGCGGCGGGCAGGGGGCGGGTAAATCTACGTTCGCCGCGTTCGCTTCCGATCGGGGGCATGCCCTCGTCGCGGACGACCTCAGCCGCATAGCCTGGCATGCAGGACCTCGATCGGAGCCGCGCATTTATCGTTCCACCGGGCAAGTCAAGCTATGGGAACCCGCGATCGAGCATCTTGGGCGGCAGGCCGATATCATTGAGCGCGATCTGTCGCGCAGCACGAAGTTCCACTGCGCGCCGGCATCGTTGTCCGGCCAAAACGAGCTTCCGCTGCATGCGATAGTCATCCTTGAATGGGGAGAATCTGTCTCTTTAAGTCGTTTAAGGGGCAGCGAGGCAGTCAGCGCCGTCCTTGCGCAGACGTCCTATCGGCGTCCGTTTCTCGAAGCCATGTCGCTGCTAGAACAGGATACCCGCGCGGCTTTACCCGTCATTGCGCGCGTTCCCGTATATCGGCTCAGGAGGCCGCGGGACTTCAATCAGATCGAAGCCGCTTATGCTACTCTGGTCGCTGCAATATCATGAGATGTGGTGCCCGGGGGCGGAGTCGAACCACCGACACGACGATTTTCAGTCGTCTGCTCTACCACTGAGCTACCCAGGCCCATCTACTCGTCCGGTGCATACCGGGGAGCGTTGGAAGCAGCGCCTATGACGAACCAGTCCGGGCTTGGCAAGCCCGTTTTCAGGAAGCGTCGTTCATTTCTTCCGGCGTGGCAGGACGACCCGGAACGCCGTAGCCTTCCCCAAACCATTGGTTGAGATCGCGGTCGCGGCAACGCGAAGAACAAAAGGGGCGATATTTCTCGTCACGCGGTTTCTTACAGATGGGGCAGGGTCTTGAAGTCATCGCTCGACAATCTGTGCATTGCCGGCGGAAAGCGCAAGTGACGGGTTTTCGGATAAGCGGACCGGCCGACCAGACCTCTTTTGTAATTCGTCAAGCCAGCTCGAACGCAAGGCGGCAACGACCGCAGGATGCGCTTCGATAAACGTCGTTCCGGCACCTTCGACATGCTCTGCGCGGCGAAGGAGCAGGCGCGCTGCTGCAGCTTCCGGATCGGCTTGAATTGTAGCGATGAGCGAGGGACGTATTTTGCGTGTGACGACTTGCACGAAACCGAAACCGTTCATCGCCGTCCGCTCATGAGCAATATCGCTTAGCGCTTTATCGAGCGCCTGATCGACTTGCTTGCGCTCGGATCTCGCGGGCAAGGTCGGAAAGTCAATTCCTATCGATCCGGACAAATCGAACCGCGCAATGCAGCGGCCGATGGTTGAAACAGCATTTATAGCAAGCTGTCGAGGAGGACCCGGGCCATCGACATCGATGAGGGTCATCGCAGGCGTTTCGCTGATGAACAGAGTACAATTCGCGACACGAAGTTCGCCCGACCAAGCGTCTTGCCAGAATGTTTCCCATAAGCCCGTTTCGAACCGTCGGACCAGTTGAGCCCTCTCCCCTTCCTGGCGCAATTGATCGAGCAAACCAGCTGTTTCCTGAGGAAGGCGGTCAGTCGGGCGCAGCAAGGGAAGTTTCGTTCGGTTTGCCTCCCGAATAGCCGTACGGCGAACTTCGCAACTTAGCGCCATTCCCGCGGTAACATGTTTCGGCAGTCGATCGACGAGGCTCTTTCGACCGTCGGGAAGCGCGACAGTTCCGCGATTCGAGCCGGATCGCTTCGAAACCAGTTTGCACTCAACGACCGATCCGGGCGTGAGATTACCGGGAACGTGAATGCGAGCGGCGACCGGCTTGCCGCGTCTGAAAAGAATTGCGCGCTCCTCGCCAATGCCTTGTTCGACTTGCCAGTCAGGCAATGGCAAATCCTGCGGAACGCAAGAGCGTTCTTGTCTCGTAGAGGGGAAGGCCCACGACGCCCGAATGGCTGCCCTGCAACCAACTGATCAAACCGGCAGCCTCCCCTTGTATCGCATAGCCACCCGCCTTTCCGCGCCATTCCTGCGAGCGGATATAGGCATCTTGCTCCTCGGCGGAGAGCCGCTTGAACTTCACCGCAGAGACCGAGAGTTTGAGACGAACATCGCCATCCGGCGCGCTCAGGGCGATGGCGGAAAACACCCGATGCCGCCGTCCTGACAACAAGTCGAGGCAAGCCCTCGCTTGATCCTCGTTTTCTGCTTTCGGCAAGATGCGCCGGCCAACAGCCACGACCGTATCCCCGGCAAGGACGTGGCAATAAGGGGCATCAACCGCGCTCGCCTTTTCCAAGGCCATGCGTTCGGCATAGACCCGCGGCAATTCCTTCGAGTGCGGAGTTTCATCGATATCGGCAGGAACCACGCGATCTGGCGTGATGCCGATCTGTGCCAGAAGTTCGAGCCTCCGCGGACTGGCAGAGGCCAGAACGAGCGTCGGCGCAGTCACGAAGATTACTGCGGGCCGGGACCGCCGCGACCCGGCATGAAGCGATAGGTTATGCGCGCCTTCGTCAAATCGTAAGGCGTCAGTTCGCACAGCACCTCATCGCCGACCAGCACGCGAATGCGGTTCTTCCTCATCTTGCCTGCCGTGTGACCGAGGACCTCGTGGCCGTTTTCCAATTCTACCCGGAACATCGCATTGGGCAGCAATTCGACTACCTTACCGCGCATTTCGAGAAGTTCTTCTTTGGCCATGTAACTCGGTTTTCCTGTAAGCAATTGAGAATTCTTTGCAGCACATAGCGATGGGTTCGCGAAAAAGGAAGCGTCGAGGATCCGGGATGGACGATTGGCGACCAGGACCGAAACAAATTCCCTCAGCGTGCATTCACAACGAAACTTCTCAATCGGCTTCCATGACCAAACTGAACCTGTCGGCGTCGAGCCTCGCGGCGCTATGCTTCCTTCTGCTACCGGCGACCGCTCATTCGCAGGATATTGTTCCTGAGGCCGTCGATGATGACGGGCAGCTTCCCGCCAATACCATCGTCGTTGTCGCCGAACGCGTTCGCGGGCAGGTGCAAACGGATGCGCCGCCGATCGCCGAGCTCGACGAGGCCGATATCGAGGCACTGGGCGCCGGTTCGATCGAGGAAGTTATCGAGCGGATCGAATCGCAAACGCGTTCGGGTTCCGGGCGTGGCGGTCGCCCCGTGTTTCTCGTAAACGGTCGGCGTATTTCCAGTTTCCGCGAATTGCGGTCCTATCCCCCGGAGGCGCTTCAGAAAGTCGAGATACTGCCTGAACAGGTAGCGCTTCAGTTCGGCTTTTCGGCCGATCGCCGGGTCGTGAATTTCATCCTGAAGGACAACTTCAACAGCAAGGAACTCGAACTCGAATACGAACAGCCCACGGCAGGCGGTTTTCGCAGAACCGAGATGGAAGGCACCTATTTGCGGATCGACGGTCGGGACCGATTGAACATCAATGCGGAATTGAACGACACGACGCCGCTTTTCGAAAGCGAGCGCGGCATCGGCGTCTCTCTTCCCGTCTTGGCCGGCGATCCTGATCCGTCCCGGTATCGCACGCTCATTGGCGACAGCGCAGGGCTGGAACTGACCGCAAACTGGTCGAGAGGGCTGGGGGAGAGCGGGGCGGGCGGCTCGTTCAGCCTGAACGGCACGTTCGAGAGAGAGGACAATCGATCGCTCGATGGATTGAACACGGTCCTCTTGGTCGACGGAGATGGAAACGAGGCATTTCGCAGTTTTGGGCGCGCCTATCCCCTGACGACGGTAGGGCGAACAGATACCTATTCGCTAGGCTCGAGCCTCGATTTGCCGCTATCGGGATGGCAGGTCACCGGAACCCTCGACGCGATTGCAACGGACGGATCGACGGACTCCGACCTGGCTGCGCCGACCGAAGCGCTAAGGCAAGCGGCTCTGGCCGACCTCATTGCGATTGATGGGCCATTACCGACCTATAACGGCCCGGACATCGAGCGAGCCTCGACCAGCACCTACACCCTGGACTCGCTTGTGACAGCGAGTGGAACGCCCCTGAACCTTGCGGGTCTGGACGTATCGCTGACGCTCGATGCCGGATACAAGTGGAACAGGATCGAAAGCAGCAGCACGCTCGACGTGTCGAACGACGTGGCTTTGTCACGAAGCCGCTTCGAAGCTGGATTCAATTTGGGCGTGCCGCTCGGTCGCGGTTCGCGTGGTTTGTTGAAGGGTATCGGCGAACTTTCGGTCAATCTCGGGGCCGGGCTCGATTATCTCTCCGACTTCGGCACTCTGTCCGAAATCGAGAGTGGCATGACGTGGAGCCCCGCGGAGCGGCTGACCCTATCGCTCAATTACACGTTGCGCGATACCGCCCCCAGTCTGACGCAGCTCGGCGCGGCTACAATCCTGCGACCCAACGTCCCCGTGTTCGATTTCGTTACTGGCGAAACAGTCCTGGCCGACATCACGACAGGCGGAAATCCTAACCTTCAGGCGGAACGGCAACGCGACTGGAAAGTCTCGGCGAGCTATCGCTTCGATCTGTTCGACGATGCCCGTCTGAATTTCGACTATATCGACGAGGGCTCCGACGACGTCTCCGTCGGTTTTCCGACACTGACGCCTGCTATCGAAGCGGCCTTTCCGAACCGCGTGACCCGCGCTGCCGACGGGACACTGGTCGCGATCGACCAGCGCCCGGTCACCTTCACGGAGCGCAATGCGAGCCGTTTGCGGACTTCCTTCAACGTCTCGGGCGATATCGGTCGCTATCAGGAACCGCCCGAGGGAGAAGAGCGGCAACGCGGGCCGCAATTGGGCGGGGAGCGGCCCGGCGGACAGGGGCGCTGGCGCGTTTCGCTCGATCATACCTACGAAATTGCGAGTGAAATCCTCGTATCGCCCGGCGGACCACGCCTTGACCTTCTGGAAGGAGACGCGATCGGGAACACGGGAGGCGTCTCGCGTCATTCCGTTTCCGCCAATGCCTTCGCTTTTCACAAGGGTTACGGGGCCATCCTTAGCTTCGATTACCGCTCGCCGACACGCATCAACGGCAACGCCGTGACGGATAGTCCCGATCTGCTGTTCGGGTCGCTGGCGACGGTCGATTTACGCGCGTTCTTCGATCTGGAACGCTTGTTCGAGGACACCGAAGCGCTCGACGGAACGCGTCTTTCGCTGAATATCGACAATGTCTTCGATAAGCGCCAACGCGTGCGTGACGAAACAGGCGTGACACCGCTGCGCTATCAACCCTTCTTTATCGATCCCACCGGTCGCTACGTCGGAGTGGAGCTGCGCAAGCTGTTCTGATCAGTTCCCGCGTCCGGCGACGCGATCGCTGGCGAGATGCGTCTGCAAGGACTTGAGGTAATTCTCGCGCGTACGTTCGAGCACACGGGCTTGCGAAGTCCTGCGGTTGCAGCTGCCGATGCCCATCGGAGGTAGCCGCAACTCGGCAAGCAACCGTCCGATGTCCTGCGGTTCCTTGCGAGCAGAGGCCCGCAGTTGCGGGATCTTCTTGAGGTCACCATGTAGCAGCCCGAAAAGAAACAATTCGCGATAAGCGACGCGCTCGCTCAACCCGCTCGCCGTTCGCGCCTGCCAGACATCGGCAAGGCGATCGAGCGCTTCGTCGATCCGCTTCTGCTGGCGCTGTTCGCTCGATCTGACGCGGTTCTTCAGTAGCACCCAGTCTGCCGGCGCCTGCCCCACTTTGACCCGCTCAGCCTGGATTGCACCGACGAGACCCGCGAACGGGCCGGGCGCCGATAGTTGCATGGAAACAGGATTGAACCTGCCGAGCTGTTGCAGGTCGAGGAACGAGGCGTTGAGCGGCGTGACCAGCGTATTGGCAAGAGCGATCGCACGCCGTCCCAGCGGCGTGTCGCTCCCCGGTGCGTCGATAATGACAAAGCGCGCCTTGCTGCCGAGCCGGTTGATCTCCTGCACGAGTGCAGAGCCCGTCTGTTTCTCGACGACGGCGTAATTGGGACAGGCAATATCAACGGATAGGCAGGTCGCCGTCCCGCGCCGGTTTTCGAGCGCCGTTGCGAGCGTGCGTTGCCGGTAATCGAGATCGAGTGCCAGCACTTCCGCTCCGGCATTGGAGAGCGCGACGGCGCAGTGAAAGGCAAGGGTGGACTTGCCGACGCCGCCCTTTTCGTTCGCAAACGTGATGACGTGGCCGGGCGGCAACTGTCGGGATCGGACATCGGCAACGACGCGTTCCGCCATTTCGGGCAAAGTCACTCGATTGATGAATTCGCCCTGTTCATCAGTCCTATTGTCCATAAATTTTCCTGTTTCCCGTAATTTTCGACCGTTCCCGCGTTAACCATAAGCAGTTTTTGGAAAGTTTTTCCACAGGAAACTCACTTCCATGGCTTTGCCGCTCATCGAGAAGCGTTTTCGACTCTACCGAATCGTCAGACACGGAGCGAATTTTGATCGAGCCGTACGGGTTTCGCTTTAAGTGAAATCGTGCATCGCTATCTAACCGGCATGGCCAAGCCGACGACGAGCAGCAATTCCAAGACAGACCGGCGAAACGGGGAAAGCGCCCGGTCGGGCAGGATGACCAATCCGCACGGGGCGGAGCGGTTCAACGAGGACAAGGCGCGCAGTACGATCGCGTCCGCCCAGCCCGACCTCGAAGCTGGCGTCGCCACCATCAAGGATACCGTGCGTACCCTGAAGCATCAGCCCGGTGTCTATCGGATGCTCGATGCGCGCGGTGATGTGCTCTACGTCGGGAAGGCCCGCTCGCTTAAAAGCCGGGTCGCCAACTATGCTCAGCTGGCCGGTCTCACCAATCGTCTCAAACGAATGGTCAGCCAGTGTCGCTCGATGGAAATCGTCGTCACCAATTCGGAAGCCGAGGCGCTGCTTCTCGAAGCGCAGCTTATCAAGCGCTATCGTCCGCCGTTCAACGTGCTTCTCCGCGACGACAAGAGTTTTCCGTTCATCCTTCTGCGCGCAGGCCACGATTTTCCGCGCATCCAGAAGCATCGCGGCGCAAGGCGCGCGAAAGGCGAATATTACGGCCCGTTCGCCAGCGCGGGATCGGTCAACACGACGCTGAACGCGCTTCAGAAGTTGTTCTTGCTTCGCAGCTGCACCGATAGCTTTTTCTCAAATCGCGATCGGCCCTGCCTGCTCTACCAGATCAAGCGATGCAGCGCGCCCTGTGTCGGGCGGATCGACAAAGGCGGCTATGACGAACTCGTCAGTCAAGCCAAGTCCTTCCTCGCCGGAAAGTCGGGCAGGGTGCAGGAAGAGCTCGAAGGACAGATGGCGCAAGCTGCCGCCGATCTCGACTTCGAGCGTGCAGCCATGCTGCGCGATCGTTTGCGCGCCGCGACCTTCATCCAGGGAACGCAGGCGATCAATCCGGGCGGCGTCGGCAATGCGGACGTGTTCGCGCTGGCGGCGAAAGGCGGAACGACCGTCGTGCAGGCTTTCTTCATTCGCGGCGGTCAGAACTGGGGCCATCGCTCGTTCTTCCCGACGCATACGCAGGAGGTGGAGGAAGACGACATCCTGGCACGCGTAATCGCTCAGTTCTACGAGGAAGTACCGCCGCCCCGCACGATTTTGGTCGATCGCGAATTGTCCGAGCGCGAACTTCTCGAAAGCGCGTTTGCGCAAATTGCCGACCACAAGGTCGAAATATCTGTCCCTCAGCGCGGGCAGCGCCGCAACCTGATGGAGCAGGCAGCGCGCAACGCGAAGGAGGCGCTTGATCGCCGCCATGCGGAATCGGGCACGAAAGCGAAAACCCTGTGTGAGATGGCCGAGTTTCTCGAACTCGATGATGTACCGCAACGTATCGAGGTTTACGATAACAGCCACATTCAGGGCGCGAAAGCGGTCGCAGCTATGGTGGTTGCAGGTCCCGAAGGTTTCCAGAAGGGGCAGTACCGCAAGTTCAACATCAAGAGCGCGCAGACGAACGACGATTTCGGCATGATGCGCGAAGTTATGGAGCGTCGCTTCGCACGCGCCCTCAAGGACGATCCCGATCGCCAGACCGAGGGTGAAAAGGCGGTCTGGCCGGACCTCGTTCTGATCGATGGCGGGAAGGGCCAGATGTCGTCCGTTCGCGACACGCTCGCCGAGATGGGCATCGAGGACGTGCCGCTTATCGCCATCGCGAAGGGGCCGCATCACGGGCGCGAGGGGCGCGAGGTGTTTCACTTTCCCGATGGCCGGGAAAAGACGTTGCCGACTAATTCGCCGGTCCTGTTCTATCTGCAGAACCTGCGCGACGAGGTACATCGCTACGTCATCGGCGCGCACCGTGCCAAACGCAGCAAGAGCATCGTGACATCGCCGCTCGACGACATTCCTGGCATCGGGCCGACGCGCAAACGCGCTTTGCTCCTGCATTTCGGGACGGCGAGCAAGGTCAGGGCTGCGGCGCTAGACGATCTGAAACGTGCTCCGGGCGTCAGCGAAGCGGTCGCGCAGTCGATCTGGGACTATTATCACGCCGGCGATTAGTACGCGCGGAAACTCAGGCGAAGAAAAGGCCGCCCGGTGCGAACCGGACGGCCTTTCATTTTTGGGCTAAGTCGTCAGGACGCGAGGGCGGCCAGAAGCAGCAGCGCAACGATGTTCGTGATTTTGATCATCGGATTGACCGCCGGTCCGGCAGTGTCCTTGTACGGATCGCCTACCGTATCGCCCGTCACCGCCGCTTTGTGCGCTTCCGAACCCTTGCCGCCGTGATTGCCGTCCTCGATGTATTTCTTCGCATTGTCCCACGCACCGCCGCCTGCGGTCATCGACAGGGCAACGAAGATGCCCGAGATGATGACGCCGAGCAGGAGGGCGCCGAGCGCCGCGAACCCGTTGGCCTGCCCCGCGACGAGCGTGATGACGAAGTACACCACGATCGGAGCCAGGACGGGCAACATTGAAGGCAGAATCATCTCCTTGATGGCCGCCTTCGTGACGAGATCGACGGTGCGCGCGTAATCGGGCCGGCTTGTTCCTGCCATGATGCCGCTATCGGCGGCGAACTGTGCGCGAACGTCCTTCACGACGTCGCCCGCCGCACGGCCCACCGCGGTCATGCCCATAGCTCCGAAGAGGTAAGGCAGGAGTGCGCCCAGCAGCAGGCCGACGATGACGTAAGGGTTCTCGAGGCTGAAACTTACATCCAGCGCCGGGAAGAACTCGACGAGGTCGGCGGTGTAGGCAGAAAACAGAACCAGAGCCGCAAGACCCGCGGACCCAATGGCGTAACCCTTGGTCACGGCCTTCGTCGTGTTGCCTACGGCATCGAGCGCATCGGTCTTCTCGCGAACCGTTTCGTCGAGTTCCGCCATCTCCGCGATCCCGCCGGCATTGTCGGTTACCGGGCCATAGGCATCGAGCGCCACGACCATTCCGGCCAGGGCGAGCATCGCGGTCGCCGCGAAGGCGATCCCCATCAGGCCTGCCAGTTGATAGGTAACGATGATGCCGATCACGATGACGAGCGTCGGCAGGGCGGTCGACTCAAGGCTGATGGCGAGGCCCTGGATGACATTCGTGCCATGTCCGGTTTCCGACGACTTCGCGATGGACCGGACGGGGCGATAGCCGGTGCCTGTATAGTACTCCGTGATCCAGATGATGAGGCCGGTCACGATGAGACCCACCATCATCGACCAGAACAGATCCATGCCGGTAAAGCCGCCCGCGACACCTTCGACCGCTTCGACGGAAGCAGGATCGACGCCTACCTCGACGGCGGTTTCGGCGGCGATGCCGACCCCTCCGATCACCGCGTTCATGTCGCCCAGCGCCATGGTGGTTGCGAGATAGATGGCCGGAACCGACAGGACGGCGGTGGTGATGAAGCCCTTGTAAAGCGCTCCCATGATGTTGTTCGACTTGCCCAGCCGCACGAGGTAGGTGCCGATGATCGAAGTGACGATGCAGACGCCGCCGACCAGCAGCGGCAGGCTCATCAGGGCGAACAGCTCGTCACTCGCGAGATTGGTGATGAGCAGGGCGGTGAGAACCATGGTCGCGCCGACGGTCACGACGTAGGTCTCGAACAGATCGGCAGCCATTCCTGCACAGTCGCCGACATTGTCGCCCACATTGTCCGCGATAGTGGCGGGATTGCGTGGATCGTCCTCCGGAATGCCGGCCTCGACCTTGCCGACGAGATCGGCACCGACATCGGCAGCCTTGGTGAAGATGCCGCCGCCCAGCCGGGCGAAGATCGAAATGAGCGAAGCGCCGAAGGCGAGCCCGACGAGCGCGTCGATGACTTCCCGCTTTTCCGCCTGAACCGTGAGGTCGAGCGCCATCGGTCCGGTGAGCACCCAGAAGAAGACCGCAATCGCCAGCAACGCGAGGCCAGCCACGAGCATTCCCGTCACCGCACCGGCCCTGAAAGCGACCGTAAGTCCTTGTTGCAGGCCGCTTTGTGCAGCGGCGGCGGTGCGGACATTCGCGCGCACCGAGATGTTCATGCCGATGAAACCGGCGACGCCGGACAGCAAGGCTCCCACCACGAAGCCGGCAGCGGAGATCACTCCGAGGAAATATGCAACGATTACAGCCACTACCACGCCGACGATCGCGATCGTCGTGTATTGCCGCTTCAGATAGGCCTGCGCCCCTTCCTGCACCGCGCCCGCGATCTCGCGCATCCGGTCATTGCCGTCGCCGGCCTTAAGTACCTGACGCGACGTGATAATTCCGTAGATTACGGCGACGAGCCCCAGCGCGATGGAAATTATTACAAGTTCCACGAACATCCCCTTTTTTCCCAAGTCCCCGCTTATTGTTCGGGTGACCGGGCGAAGGTATAGGTCATCGCCGGACGCTGGCAAGAGCCATCCGCGCGACGAATTGTCGAAATGCGCATCCACAATGATGTCGAGAGGGGGCCTAGCGTCGTCGGGCGCGGGGTAAGCGTCGTTTCAGCCCTCGTGCCGATAGCCGAGCGCATCGTCGGGCGAGGGAGCCTCGCCATCAATTAACAGCGGCGTCCAATTCGCTTCTCCTACCGTCCCGATCCGAGCAATCGCGACCGGCCATTCGGAGCGCGGCTCGGCGGTGAAGAGAAGGGCGTAGTCGTCGCCCCAGCGCAGCGCTTCCTCGCGTCGTTCTTCGGGCGCGGAGAGCGGCACGGCGTCGCTGTCGATCTGGAAGGTCACGCCGCTCGCCTCGGCCATGCGCCGCGCATCGAGCAGCAACCCGTCCGAGACGTCCATCATCGCGCTGACCAGCGGTGCGAGCGCGCGTCCCTCGGCAAGGAGCGGGCGTGGTCGGCGATAGGCGAGGGACGCACTGCTGTCCCCCGCACCGCCGCGTATGTCCTCGAGCCCGATCATCGCCGCACCGACGCTGCCGCACAGATAGACGCCGTCCCCCGGGCGCGCACCGCTGCGCGAAGGCACCGGCGTCGCGCTCGCGCGCCCGATCGCCGTCAAGCCGAAGGCGCGCGCCGCCCCCTCAGGCGCAGCGACCGTATCCCCGCCGAGCAGCGGCACATCATATTCCGCCAGCACTTCCTCAAGCCCGGCAAGGAAGCGCGCATCCCCATCGCCCAGCATCGCGCCGAGCAGCACGCCGACCGGTTCCGCGCCCTTTGCCGCGAGATCCGACAGGTTCGCCGAGACCAGTTTCCAGGCGACGTCGGCAAGATCCTGCGAGGGGAGGTAGTGGACGCCCTCGACCAGCGCGTCATGCGTCAGCACGAGCGTTTCGTTGCCGACTTCCAGCACCGCGCAATCGTCCGCCAGCCCACGCGCCGCCGGGTGATGCGCCAGCTTGCGCAGCGCCGCGATGAAGTCGAACTCGTTCATCCGAGGACGACTAGCAAGTGCAGGCCGTCCTGTCTGCCGTCAGGCGGTTTGCGCTGTTCCGAAAGGAGGGCGGCCTCCCAAAGTATCCGTTCTTCGCACTGGGTCCGCGAATTTCGAACTTCCGAATGTTCCAGCGGATATCCGTTTATCGAGTGAACAGCGGCTGCGCCTTTAACTAAAACGAGATATCCTGGACAACCTGCCACCCGTCGTTCGGATCACGCCGCATCACTAACAGATAGTGGCTTTGGATGGTGCGCACCGCGTCGGTCGCAGGGTCCGTATAGGAAACCGTCAGCAGGCCACGGCTATATGCGAGATCATTGCTCGCAGCCACGTCCAGCCTCTCGTTCTCATACGCCAGCGCAAAGTTCGGATCGGCCATGAACCGGCTAATATTCGCCCTTATTTCATCGCGACCAGTGCGCAGCTCCTGACCGGGTATGAAGACGAATGCATCGGGCGCGTAGTGTCGCGCGGCCGCTTCGGCGTCTCCGGCATTGTAGGACTGCATGACTTCTGCTTCGAATGACCGGACGTCGTCCCTTGCCGAACTCGTTGCCGTCGTGGTCGTCAGAGAATTGGGAGCGCAGGCGCTGGATAAAAGGGCTGCTGCCAGGATCGTCAACGACACTCTCATACGGACCTACCACTCCGGCTAGGGCAAGGGATGGTAGAGACTACCGCGTATCGGACTGCCCGAAAAGGAGGGCGGCAGACAGGCCGGTCTTTGGTTGTTATCCGACAGGCAGCGAATGTCGGGCATGGGGTGGAAAGCGAACTTTAGCGAGCGTCGTGCGGCCTGCCTTGCAAGTTGTAAAGCATACTGCCGCAGAGCGCATCGGGGCTAGTCGTATGAGGCTTGGGCACAATCCGTATCGCTTCTCCTCCTACCTGGGCCGATTGTTCGACGTACGAGGACTTAGCTTCAAGATAGCGGAGTTCTAACGTGGCCTTGTCCGTCCATTTCATGTCCAGTCCGTAAGCGCAGTCATTACGGACCACGCCATAAAAGTCCGCAACCTGATGATCCCATCGTGGCCATGGCCTACTGAGTTGGACCGTGTAAGCCAAGTCGGTCGATGCTCCGCCGTTGATCTCGTATAGCCTCGCCACGACCTTGCCGTCTGGCGAATATGCGCGAGCTACCACTTCACGCGAAACGCAGCTGTCTAGAAGTAAGGTCAGGAGGAATATGACGCCGAGGATTGAGAGCGGGAAGCATCCCTCGTCCGAAAAACGGTACGGTTCGTCAGTCATGTTGCATCCATGAAGCGGCGAGCGTTCGTCCGCAATTCGGCAGTTAGCTACAGGTACGCATCTGGCCAGATGGTTGCCACATCGCCCCGTCCGCTATTGGTAGACGCCGCACAGGTGGCAACTGACCGATCAGGGGTGGAAAGCGGACGTCGAAGATACGAGATTGAGCGACCCCAACTGGGCCGATACCGGACTGTCCGTTCTTGGTCTCACCTCGGGCGATGACGACATCTACGGGGCCATAAGTCGGTGCGAGACGTTACCATTACATGACCATGCACTTTACCCGCGCAGGGCGCGGAAAACCCCTTCTCCTTGTCCACGGACTAGGGGCTACTTCCGGCTCGTGGGACACGATCTCGCCTGCGCTTTCTCAAGTCAGGGAGGTGATCGCCATAGACCTACCCGGCCATGGGGAGACACCCGAAGAGGCCGACAGCGGAACGTTCGACGGTCTCGCGCGGAGTCTGGACGACTGGCTCGGCGCGAAGAATCTCACAGATATTGATATGGTTGGCAGTTCGTTGGGCGCTCGCCTGGTGCTCGAGATGGCGCGGCGCGGCCGAGCGGGCGCGGTTGTCGCGTTGGATCCGGGCGGCTTCTGGCAGGGGTGGGAGCGTAACTTCTTCAAAGCGACCATAACGCCATCGGTTGCCCTGGTTCGCGCGCTGCGACCGGCGCTTTCTGCCATTACCGGAAATGTCGCAGGCCGGACCGCGCTGATGGCCCAGCTTTCTGCAAGGCCTTGGGAACTCGACCCGGCCTTCGTCGCGCGTGAACTCAGGTCATTGGCTAATACGCGGACCGTCAATTCGCTCGTGAAGGACCTCGCCGACGGCGCAATGCAAGAGGGACCTGCGAAAACAGCTGAGCCCGTTGTGATCGGCTGGGGACGCAAGGATCGGCTGTGTCTACCGCAGCAGGCGGATCGCGCGATCAAAGCATTTCCCGAAGCGACGCTGCACTGGTTCGAACGTAGCGGACACTTTCCCATGTGGGATCAGCCAGAGGAGACCATTCGCGTGATTTTGCATGCAATGAGCACCTCGGCATCGGGATAATACTGCGATTGGCCGGCTCGCAAAGTGAGGCGAAAGCAGGGGACAGTCCCATTGCAAGGTCCTTTGTCGGGTCGTTAGCTAACGGTCGGGTTCGCCACACAAACCGCGATAGCAGTCGGTCCGCGTTAGGGCCGATGCCGCGAAGCTTGCGAACGTTGGACTATGGGATGGAAAGCGGTCGTCTAGCTGCCGTCGAACTCAGCCGCAAGAAGACGCTCATACTCTTCTAGTTCGGCAGCCTTTTTAGGCCGCCACCCGTACGCGACCGTCGGAAGGTAACTGGCGGCGGGGCGCATCCGTTCGAATATCGCCGCGTCTACGAACATTTCGCCCTCGATCTGCCCCGAAGGGCGTTCGGTCAATCCGATCACCGGTACGAACCGGCAGAATGTCGGCGTGCAGTCCGACGTTCGGGTGCCGGCGGAGGAGGCGCTGGGAAAGGCGCTGGAACTTGCCCGCGACGCGTTGCATTGGCCATCGGGCTAGTCGCCAGCCGGTTCACGAGAGCAGTGTCCCTCAGAAATCTGAATTATCGCTCGTCCCTCGGTCCGTTTATTAGCAATCCCACCCTCTAAATCGCGATAGTTAATCCTCTCCTTCACTTGCGCGAAAGTCAAAGTAGTCATTGCCCCAAATTCCTCCATGGCACCAGCTCAGATTGAATGTCACGACAGCTTACTTGACGGGATAGCTCAAACAAGCCTTGCCCTTCAAAGAAGCAAATTTTACCATTGGAATTAAAGTATTTTTGTATTTCATACCGAGCAGGATAGAAACCTACCCTTCTGCCCTCACTGAAACATGACCTTGTAAATTCATTGAAGTCTTCAATCCAGATCAAACATTCTTCACCATTATCCCGGAAAATTACATAAAGCTCGCTGGCATTCGAGGTGACACCTGTAATGCGGTAAATAGGACCGTCGCTCGGTGTGAAGAAGTCCGCCTGCACGGCCCGGTAGGCGTAGCCGGGAATAAACTGAACAGCTTCCCGCCAATCCGAAGGGGACTTCGCGTATTGAAGAGCCAAGGCGGGAAAGTAGGTTGCGAAGATCAGCACCAGGATCGCGTAGAACGCGGCTAACCCAGCCAGCGTGCTCGCCAGCAGCCGTTTCACCTTGAGTTTTCGCATGACGTGTAAACCTCATCTGTCCGTCGCATCTTCTTGTCATCTTGCTATGTCGCCGCAACGGTAGCAATGGAGCGAAATGCGAGGGCTCCGCGATCCGATCCGCCTCATTCCCGTGCTCTTCCTGTGCGCGATCGTCGTGGGTACGATCCTTCTCAGCCTGCCCTTCGCCACGACCTCCGGCGTCCATGCGCCGTTTCTGACAGCCCTGTTCACGGCCACTTCGGCGGTCGCGGTGACCGGCCTCATCGTGGTCGACACGCCGACCTACTGGTCCGTTTTCGGGCAGGTATCGATCCTGCTGATGTTCCAGATCGGCGGCTTTGGAATAATGACGGCCGCAACGCTCTTCGGTCTCATGGTTGGCCGAGGCGTGGGTCTGCGCGAACGAATGGCGACTCAGGTAGAGCGAAATCGGCTGGAAACAGGCGATGCCGCCTCCGTCCTGCGCCTGATCTTCGCGGTCACGCTCACGGTCGAAGCGCTCGTCGCGATCATCCTCGCGGCGCGTTTAATGCTCGCTTACGATATGCCGGCAGGCAACGCCTTGTGGCACGGCGTCTTCCATTCCGTTAGCGCTTTCAACAATGCGGGCTTTTCGGTCAATTCCGACAGCCTTATCGGCTACCAGACCGATGTCTACATCCTCGGTCCGATCATGTTCACAGTTGTCCTCACGGCGCTCGGTTTCCCGGTCCTGCAGGACATTCGGACCACGAGGCTGCGTTGGCGCCGCTGGACGCTTCACACGAAGGTCACCGTTGCGGGAACCGTCGCACTGCTGCTGGTGGGATTCCTCTCGATCCTCGCGTCGGAGTGGTACAATCCGGGCACGCTCGGTCCCATGGATGTCGGCGGCAAGGTGCTGAATGCGTCCTTCCACTCCGTCATGCCGCGCACTGCCGGCTTCAACAGCCTCGATGTCAGCGCATTTCACGACGAAACGCTGATGGTAAACTTCATTCTGATGTTCGTCGGCGGCGGGAGCGCCGGGACCGCGGGCGGCATCAAGGTGACGACCTTCTTCGTCTTGTTCGCGATCGTGTTGTCCGAAGTGCTCGGGCGGCGCGATGCCGGTCTGTTCGGGCGCCGGTTCGGCAAGGAGATCGAGCGGCAGGCGCTATCGGTGACCGTCCTGTCCGCAAGCCTGATTTTCGTGGCGACCACTTACATCGCGTCGATCAGTCCGCTTCCGCTCGACGATATCCTGTTCGAATGCATCTCGGCATTCTCGACCGTCGGGCTTTCGACGGGGATCACCGCGGACCTGCCGCCGAGCGCGCAGCTCGTCATCGCGGCCCTCATGTTCATCGGCAGGGTCGGAACCATCACCGTGGCTACCGCGCTTGCTCTGGGCGGGCGCGAGCGGCCCTACCGTTATCCCGAGGAGAGCCCGATTGTCGGATAGAAAGCGCAAACCCATTCTCGTTATCGGACTGGGAAGGTTCGGAGCGGCCGTCGCGCTGACGCTGGAACGGATGGGACATGACGTGCTCGGGGTGGACGTCGATGCCCGGCTGGTCCAGGAATTTGCGCCGCAACTGACCAAGACGGTCGAAGCCGACTGCACCGAGGCGACCACCCTGCAAAGGCTCGGCGCGACCGATTTCGATGCGGCGGTGGTTGCCATCGGAACCGACATAGAAGCGAGCGTGCTGACCGTCCTCGCGCTGTCGGATCTCGGCCTAAACAATATCTGGGCCAAGGCGACGACCCAGAGCCACGCGCGTATACTCGAGCGGACGGGGGCAGGGCACGTCGTCTTTCCCGAGCAGCGCATGGGCGAACGCGTGGCGCATCTTTTGAACGAGCGGCTGCTCGACTTCATCTCCTTCGGCAACGAGTTCGCCATCGCGCGTCTTGAGGCGCCCGAAGCGATCCTGGGTCTTCCCCTCGTCACCAGCCGATGCCGGGAAAAATACGGCGTGACCGTCGTGGGCGTGAAACGGGAAGGGCAGGATTTTCTCCATGCGATCCCGGATACGATCATCTTTCCCAAGGACGAGCTCGTCGTGTCAGGGAAGATCGCCGACATCGAGCGGTTCTCCTCGATCTGATACGAGTTCCGTTCGCGTTCGGTCCTGCAATGAAGGGTACCGCCCGCTCGTCATGCGCAAGGCCATAGGCAGAGAATTTTGAACTTTCAGCCTTGTCGTTCTTTGGGAACGGTATGGCGACCAATCAGATTACGCAGTCCTCCTCTCCGTCCCAAGCCGAACTGAAACGCACCATAGGTCCCTCGGTCCTGAAGCTTTATGGTCTCGGGACGGTCGTGGGAGCCGGAATTTACGTCGTCATCGGGGAGATCATTGGTCTTGCCGGGGCGCTCGCGCCGCTCGCATTCCTGATGGCGGCACTGGCGGCGGCGTTCACCGCGCTATCCTATGCCGAACTCGCTACCCGCGTTCCCGAAAGCGGGGGAAGCGCCTCCTTCGTTTCGGCAGGTTTCGGGTCGCGGGCGCTGACGGGGCTCGCAGGCTGGGGCATCGTCGCGACGGGCGTCGTCTCCGCTGCGACCATCGTCACGGGTTTCGTCGGCTATTCCAATGTATTCGTGACCATCTCGAAATGGTGGTCGGTCCCGATCCTAACCGCAATGTTGACGTTCTTCGCAGTCGTGGGCATCCGGCAGTCGTCCTGGTTCATGGCCTTGACGACGATCGCAGGCGTCGCGGGTCTGCTATGGGTCATCGGCCACGGCTGGAGCGATCTGGGCAGCTATCCCGATCAGTTTCTCGCTGCCTGGAATGCGCCGGAGACGAGCTTAGCGGGCGCCGTGATCCCCGCTGGTTTCCTCGCATTCTACGCCTATATCGGGTTCGAGGACCTCGTGACTCTTTCCGAGGAAGCGAAGGATCAGGACACCGCGATGCCGCGCGCGATCTGGTTCACCCTGATCGCTTCGCTGCTTCTTTACCTCGTCGTATCCGCCGTGACGGTGAGCGTTTTGTCGATGGACACAGTGGCGCAAAGCCGTGCGCCGCTCGTCGATCTGGTTCGCGAAAAGGGGTCGAGCGGCTATGTCCTCGGAGCGGTCAGCCTCGCGATGATCGTCAACGGCGCAATGGCGCAGATCGTGATGGCGCCGCGGGTCCTTCACGATCTCGGGCGACGGAGGGACGCAGCGCCGAGCTGGCTCGCCAAAGTCAATTCCAAGACCGGCACGCCGGTTGCAGCGACCCTGCTGTGCGGCCTGATCGTGACCGGCCTCGCGCTGTTCTTCCCGACCGAGCAGCTGGCAAGCTGGACGAGTTACATCATCCTTGCCGTCTTCGCTGCGGCAAACCTCGCACTCGTGCGCCTGAAACTCGCGGAGGAGGGCGGAGAGCCCGCCTATGAAGTGCCGCTCTTCGTTCCGGTCGCAGGGGTGATCGTTTCCCTCGGTCTCATCCTGGGCGAGATCATGCTGTAGGGCTGGACCTGCGTCAGGGAAGGGCGGCGGGATCGACGAGCACGCCGTCGATCGGGATGACGACGCCGTTGCTTCCGGCGACCGCTTCGCCCGCCAGCCGTGCGCTCTGGCCCGCTTCGTTGCTGACGACTATGTCATTGCCTTCCGAGCGGAAGGAGAGCGTTCCAGCGCCGAAGCTGGCGACCTCGACCGTGCCGTCATTGGCGTTGAGCGCCTCGCGAATGGCCTCGGGCGTCAGTGCGCCCGGCAGCATGTGTTCGCGCAGGATTGCGGCCATCAGCGCGCCTTGCTCCTCGCCTTGCAGCGCGTCGCGCGCATCCGTCCCCAGCGCCTCGAAGGCGGCGTCGGACGGGGCGAGCACCGTATAGCTCGCTTCGCCTTCCAGCACGCCGACCAGCCCGGTCTCTTCGAACGCGCCGGCGGTGGTGGAGAGCGTGCCGGCATCGGCGAGAACTTCGGCGAGTGTTTCGTCGCCTGGCTCCGCGCCTGCGGCGGTCGCTTCTCCGGCGTCGTTACCGCAGGATACAAGGCCAAGGGCAAGAACGGCCGCCAGCGCGGCCTTCGCGACAGTTTTCGTCATCGCAGCGCTCCTCAAAGGACCAGATCGATGACGGCGGCGATCAGCGAGGTCGTCGGATCGACCTGGTAGATGCGCCCGTCGGCATAGCGATAACGCGCATCGGGCGTATCATAATAGCGGTCGCGATAGCCGTAGGGGACGTTGTAGACGTCGTATCCCGCCGGCATCGGACGGCCAACCTCGAACTGGTCACCGGTCAGAAGGGCGGCGATGCCGCCAATGGCCGAGGTTTGGGGATCGACGCGATAAAGGACGTTGTCGGCATAGCGATAGCCGCGCGGATCGCCCAATCCGTAATAGCTTGAATAATAGTCCGGGACGGGCCGCGGCTCATAATAGGACGGCCAGATGTTGCCGATACCGAGCGCCCCGCCGAGCAGCGGGAGATAGCCAAGCAGCGAGTCGCCGCGATAGCGCAGCAGATAGCCGTCATTATAATAGTAATCCCCCCGGTCCGCGCCCCACAGGCCGAAAAAATCGGGTTCGTAGCTGCGATAGCGCTGCTTCGCCTGACCCGGCGGCAGGCAGCCATTTCGTTTTTGAGCAAGGCCCGGCGGGCACCCGTCGATCAGCCGCGGGCCGGTGTCGTAGAGTTCGCTCAGGCCGAAATATGTGCCACCGCTCGAATAGTTGCCCGATCCGTTGCGAGAGCCATTGCCTCTCAGCCCTGCGTTACGATTGCCGGAATTGCCGTTCGAGAAATTGCCGTTCGCACCGTTGCCGGCATTGCGGCCGTTGCCGCCGACGCCGGAGTTGCCGTTTCCATTCCCGTTCGAGCGCCCGGCATTTGCGGACCCGTTGCCGCGTTCGACCCGTGCGGGCGGTCCGCCCCGGTCGTTCGCGCCGTTTCCGTTTCCGTTACCCCGGAGATTCGTCTCCGAGCCGCCGCGATTGCCGCGATCGGCATTGCCGTTTGCGTTACCACGCTCGCCAGCACTGCCGTTCCCCGGATTGCCACGTGCGGCGCTTTCAGCTGAGCCTCCACCGCCGCTCCTGCCGTTACCGTTGCCGTTGCCCTGACCTTGCGCGAAGGCTGGCGGAACGGCGACCAGCGCAAGCATGGCCGCGCTCGCGGCGAGAACATTTCTGATACGTTGCGGCATCGAACTCTCCCTCTTTGGCGGGAGAAACGGCGTATCTGGCATCGCGTTCCTGCAAGCGGCTCGCGAATGCTGGTCGTCAGTCCTTGCGCACGTCCTTGGCGACTCCGTCGAGGACGCCGTTGACGAATTTCGCCTCGCGGTCGTCGAAGAATGCCTTGGCGACGTCGACATACTCGCTGATGACGGCGGCCTTCGGCACATCGGCGCGGGCAATCAGTTCGTAGGTCCCCGCGCGCAGGATCTGCAGCATCGTCTTGTCGAGCCGCGCCAGCGTCCAGCCCTCGCGCAGGCGCGCCATCAGCGCCTCGTCGATCTCCTCCCGCCGGGCAAGCCCGCCCGCGACCAGATCGTCGAAGAAATCGACCTCGGCGTCGGCATATTGCTCGTCCTCGATTTCCTTTCCGAGGCGGTGCTGATGAAATTCGTCGAGCAGCCGAGCTTGTGGCGTTCCCTCCATCTGGTGCTGGTAAAGCGCTTGCACGGCGGCGAGGCGCGCGGCGGAACGGGCGGTCGAGCGGGGATTGGCGGGTCGGTTCATAGGGGCGTTACTTCAGTCTCAGGGCGACGGAGCGGGCGTGGGCGGGAAGCCCTTCCGCTTCGGCAAGAGCGACGGCGGCAGGGCCGATGGCGGCAAGGCCGTCCGGCGAAGCGGACAGGAAACTCGTGCGCTTCATGAAATCGAGGACCGACAGCCCGCTGGCGAAGCGCGCGCGCCGTCCGGTCGGCAGGACGTGATTGGGCCCGGCTACGTAGTCGCCGACCGCTTCGGGTGTCATGCGGCCGAGAAAGACGCTGCCGGCATGGCGCAGCTTGGCGAAGAGAGGATCGGGCTCGGCAACCGCCAGTTCGACGTGTTCGGCGGCGAGCCGGTCGGCGAGGGCGGCGGCTTCCTCCAGCGTGTCGACCACGATGACGACGCCATTATCGTTCCAGCTCTGCGCCGCAGCCTCGCGGGTCGCGAGATCGCGCAGTTGCAGTTCGACCGCATCCGTCACCTGCAGCGCGAAAGGAGCGTCATCGGTGATGAGGATGGATTGCGAGGTCGGGTCGTGCTCTGCCTGGCTGAGCAGGTCGGCGGCGATCCATCTCGGGTCGTTGTCGGCATCGGCGATGACGAGTATCTCGGAAGGCCCGGCAACCATGTCGATCCCGACGACACCGAACATTTGTCGCTTCGCTTCCGCGACCCAGGCGTTGCCCGGCCCTGTGACGACATCGACCCGCGCAATCCGGTCCGTTCCATAGGCGAGCGCACCGATCGCCTGCGCGCCGCCGACCCGCCAGATCTCGTCGACCTTGGCGATATGCGCGGCAGCAAGAACCAGCGGATTAGCCTCGCCATTCGGGGTCGGAGTGACGACGGCAAGGCGCTCGACGCCCGCGACCTTTGCCGGGATAGCGTTCATCAGCAGGGAAGAGGGGTAGGCTGCGCGGCCTCCCGGTACATAGAGACCCGCCGCCTCCACCGCGTTCCAGCGCGCGCCGAGGCGCATTCCCGCGGCATCGGTATAGTCGCGATCCTCGGGCAATTGTGCTCCGTGGTAGGAGCGGATGCGATCCGCCGCGAGTTCGAGTGCGTCGCGCAGTTCGGGATCGAGGTCGCGATAGGCTGCTTCGCACTCTTTGCGCGAAATCCGCCAGTCGGCCTCGTCACTCAGCCGGTGCTTGTCGAAGCGCATCGTATATTCGACCAGCGCCCTGTCGCCGCGGTTGCGGACGTCGTCGAGGATGGCGGCGACATCGCGGGAGACATCGACATCGCTCGTCCGGCGATCGTCCACGATCGCTGCGAACCGCCGTTCGAAATCGGCCTCGCTCGTCGCCAGCCGCTGCATCAGGCGGCCTTGTCCGCCGCTGCGCGCGTCGCCCGGAAAGCTTCCACCAGTTCGGCGATGCGCGCATCGGTCTTGAGCGCCGCGCGGTTGACGATCAGGCGCGCGGTGATGTCCATGATATGCGCGGTTTCGACGAGGCCGTTGGTCTTCAGCGTCTGCCCGGTGGAGACGAGATCGACGATCCGCGAAGCGAGCCCTAGGGAGGGAGCAATCTCCATCGCTCCGTTCAGCTTGACGCATTCGGCCTGGATGCCGCGCGCCTCGAAATGACGGCGGGTGATGTTGGGGTATTTCGTCGCGATGCGCAGGTGGCTCACCCGGTCGGTCACCGCGATGCCGTCCGCGGGTTCGGCAACCGCGAGGTGGCAGTGACCGATTTGCAGATCGACCGGGGCGTAGAGATCGGAATAGGCGAATTCCTCCACCACGTCGGACCCTACGATGCCGATCTGCGCGGCACCATGCGCGACGAAGGTTGCGACGTCGAATGCGCGCACCCTGATAAGGGCCATGTCCTCGCGCGTCGTCGCGAAGGTCAGTGATCGGTTGGACTTGTCGTGGAAGGCATCTTCCGGCACGACGCCGGCGGCCGCCATTACGGGCAGCGCCTCGTCGAGAATCCGCCCCTTGGGGACGGCGAAGGTCAGCGGGCTCGGCATGATGCAGCGCGAGATAGGGGGAGCCTGCGCAAAGGGCAATCGGTAATGGGTTCGCGAAAGGCACGAGGACATGCGATGAGCCAGGACGAGAAGACTTCAAGCAAGCGCGCGGTGATGGAAACCAAGTCGGTGGCAGAAGCCATCGAGTGGCAGGCCGACCACGCGGAGAAGAACGGTGCGCCCAACACGGCGCGCGTCATTCGCGCGCAACTGGCGCTCATCGCGCGCGAGGAAACGGCAACCGCCCGACGGCTTGCCAATTGGCACGGCCTGATGCTCGAGGATGCCGTGCCGCTGCGCGTCGCGGGCGGTTTTCACAACCTCCTGCTGACCGGAACCGATCGTGCGCTGGAGCCGGTCTATGCCGGGCTGACGAACGATCAGGGACAAGTGGACGAGATCGTGTGCGACCTGGCCCGAACCTACGACACGCTGCTTCTGCCCTGGCTCGATACGCCGCCGCAGACCAACGAAGCGGGTAGGTCGGCTGCGATCATGGCCGGGCTTGCATGGCTGGCTGACCGGATAGACATGCCGTTTCGCCTTTACGAACTGGGCGCGAGTGCAGGCATCAACACGATGATGCACCGCTTCCGCTTCGATCTCGGCGGCATCCGTTTCGGAGCGAACGCCTCGCCCCTCAAGATAGAGCCGGAATGGCGGGGCGCGCCGCCCCCTGTCAGCGATGTGCGGATCGAATCCGTCTTCGGCTGCGACTTGAAGCCGATCGACCTGACGAACGAGGCCGAGGCACTTCGCCTCAAGAGCTATGTCTGGCCGGAAGCGGTCGAGCGCATGGCGCGGATCGACGCCGCTATCGCACTCGCCCGCGAGGAACCGCCGCTCGTCGCGCGGCAGGGTGCAGGTCAATTCGTCGCGGAACTGCTGCAGGAGGAGCAAGACGCAGGCATCTGCCGGACGATCTTCCATTCGATCCTGTGGCAATATCTGCCCGAGGCGGAACGCTCTCGCATTTCATCGGCGATGGAAGAGGCAGGTGCGCAGGCCACGCGCGAGAAGCCGCTTGCATGGCTGGCGCTGGAGACGAACCGTGCGACCTTCGCCCATGAACTGACCTTGCGTTATTGGGATGCGGCGGAAAAAGCCGGCGAGGGCGACGGGACGCCGCATCTGCTGGCGACCGCTCATCCGCACGGCGCATGGGTCGAATGGCGTGGCACCTAGCCGGTACGTTCGAGGAAACTGTCCATCGCGGCATTGACCTTGTCCGGGGCTTCCCACGGTACGAAATGCCCGCAACCGCTGACTTCCTTCACCGTCAGGTCGGCTATTTCCTCGTCCAGTCCCTCGAGATTTGCGGGCGGCAGGGCAAGATCGTCCATTGCCCAGATTACTAGCGTGGGCATCGTCAGGGTGGGTAGCGGCGGGGGCATGTAGCCCTCTGGAAGTTCATAGGCTGCATCGAGCGGCGGCACGTCGATCGGCGAGGCGCGGTACCAGTTAAGCATTCCGAAGGCTGCGTCGCGATCCTGCCATTCCGCCATCAGGGCATCGCGTTCCTCCGCTTCCATGGCACTCGGGCGGTCCCACTTGACTGCTTTCTGAAGGATGCCGACGAGGCCATGCTCCTTCACCAGCGCGTCATTCGCCGGATCGCGGAATTCGCGCATGTACTGGCTCGCCTCGCGCTGCTGGCGGTTCGTGTAAAGCAGTTTCTGGAAGACGACCGGGTGGGGCGCGTTGGCGATAATGCAGCGCTCGACCCGTCCGCTCGCCTGCCCGGCATAGGCGACCGCCCAGGCGATCGCGCCACCCCAGTCGTGGCCGACAATGGTGAACTTCGCGATGCCTAGCGCATCGGCAAGCTGGAAGATGTCGCCGATGAGCTTGTCGACCGTATAGGCTGCGACGTCCTGCGGCTTCGACGAGTTGCGATAGCCACGCTGGTCGGGCGCAATGCAGCGATAGCGATCCCGGAAATGCGCGATCTGATGACGCCATGTGCGGTGGCTTTCGGGAAAGCCGTGAAGGAAGATAAGGACGGGTGCTTCACCATCCGTTCCTTCGGGATTGCCGGTATCGACGGTATCGAGTTCGATGCCGCTCGGCAGGGTGATGCGGGTCTGTTCCATCATGTATCGCTCCGCTGCATTTTCTCGACATAGCCGTTCTCGACCATCCGGGCGACCTGATCGAGAAGCTGGTCCGGGGTGCGCCGTGCTTCTGCCATCGCCTGTTCCATGCCGCGCGCCACGACGATCTCACGCTGATTGAGAGCAACCGCGTCGATGATCGCTGTGGCCGCCTCGTCCGCCGGTATCCCCTCGTCGATCGCCTTGTCGCTGCGTCCTCGTGCCGAACCGTCGGCTTCCAGTGCATTGCGCGAGACATTCGTCGCAACCGAACCGGGCGTCACGACATGGACGTCGATCCCGCTCATGACGAGTTCGGCGCGCAGGGCATCGGCATAGCCGATAAGTCCGTGTTTGGCCGCGCAATAGGCGGTCCGCATCGGCACGCCGACCTTGCCCGCAACCGAGGAGATGAAGACGAACCGCCCCGATCCACGCCCGACCATATGCGGCAGCAGCGCCTGTGTCGCGGCGATTTGGGCGGTGAGGTCGATGTCGATAATCTCTCGATAGACCGCCATGTTGGTATCGACGGCGAGGCTGCGTTGCGAAACGCCGGCATTGGCGACGAACACATCGACGCCGCCTTCCTTCCATGCGGTAGCCTTTTCCGTAGCCTCACGCATCGCTGCTTCGTCACGTACGTCGAAAGGCAGGACGAGCGTCTCGCATTCCAGACCATCAGCCACTTGCGACAAGCGAGCCTCGTCGCGGCCCGACAGGACGAGCGAGGCTCCGCGTTGCGCCCATTCGCGGGCGAGTGCCGCGCCGATGCCGGAGGATGCGCCCGTTATCCAGACCGTCTTGCCGTCGAAATCCAGTGCCATCGTCCTCGTGCTTCCTTTCCCGGTTGCGACTGCGCAACCGCTATCGTCAGGGGTAGCTGACCGTCTTGGGTTCGCCATCGGGTAGCGGAATATGTTCCTCGCTGTCACCCGGCACGTTGGCGAAGCGGCCAGCGCGCCAGTCCTCTTTCGCCTGCTCGATCCGCTCCCGCTCGCTGCTGACGAAATTCCACCAGACATGGCGCTTCGTCGCGAATGCTTCGCCGCCCAGCAGGATGACGCGCCCGCCCGATTGCGAGGAAAGGGTCATTTCCTCTCCTGGCTTCAGGACAGCCAAATCGTAGAGGTTGAGGGCTCGGCCAGCGATGCTCGCTTCGCCGCCCACGAGCATTACAGCGCGTTCGTCGGCCAAAGCGGCAACCGGCAGGCGGCCGCCAGGTTGCAACACGATCTCCGCATAGATCGTGTCGGCATAGGTCTGTGTCGGTGCGCGTTCGCCCCATAACTCACCCATGATGACCGTCGCTTTAGCCTTGCCGTCCTCGATGACGGGAAGGTCGTCGATCGCCTCGAACGCCGGAGCAATCTCTTCCCGTCCGTCGGGCAGCGCAAGCCAGGTTTGCATTCCATAGAGTTTCGGTCCTTCGCGGCGTTCCGCCTGCGGACTGCGCTCCGAATGCACGATGCCCGTTCCCGCCGTCATCAGATTGACCGTGCCGGGACGAATGGTCGAAAAGGTGCCGAGACTGTCACGATGCTCGATCGCACCTGTGAATAGCCAGGTCACGGTGGCGAGATTGATGTGCGGGTGAGGGCGCACGTCCATGCCGCCGCCGATGTCGAGCTGGGCCGGGCCGAACTGATCGACGAAGATGAAGGGTCCGACCATCGTTCGCGCCTTGGACGGAAGGGCGCGATGCACCTCGAATTGGCCGAGATCGTGCGTAATCGGCTCGACGACGATTTCGAAAGGATCGCCGGTCATGCCGCGTCCAGTTCCGGATAGTGGCGAAAGATGCCGTCCTCGTTGAAGGGGATGCGGTCCTCGGAAGCGACGTAAGCTGCCAGACCGTCGATCAGGGCAACCGCATCGCGGCAAGCGAATATCATTGGGTAATCGTCCTTTATCGCCGCCATGCGCCTCGGAAAGGCGTATTCCAGTCCTTCGACCAGCTGGAACAGCGAGGTGTCGAAATGACTCCAGGTAGAGCCGAGGCTGAACGGGCCGCCATCCTTCACTCCGAGAGCCTGTTCGAAATGGTCGAAATATTTCGGAATGCGCTCTTCGCGAAACTTCTCAGCCGCCTGTTCGGCGGCATCCTTCTGGTCGTCGTAGTAGAGACTCGAAGCGACGGGGTGATGGACGCTGTGCACTTCTTCGACGATGTCGGTGATGTCGAGCTGTAGCTGGATGAGGTGCAGCTTGTCGGCTTCATCCGCGGCGCCGATGTCATGTTTCTCGCTTAACCACGTCACGATATGCGCGACCTGCGCGATGGCGAAATCTCCGTCCACCAGATAGGGTGGGGCGTAAGGTGCAAACCCCTTTTCCTTGCGCTCATCCATGTCGTCGAGCAATGCTTCGGCGTCCTTCTCGCGCGCACAGTCTCGCCATTCGATCCCGGCAGCCGCCATGAACAGCCTGACGAATTCGCCGCGCCCCTGAATGGACGGCCAGTACCACAGATCGTAACTCATTGTCCCGTCCCTCCGGCGGTCACGGCGGGCGGCGCGGGAGGTTCCGCCTTGATCGCCAATGCGTGAACCCGCTCGCCGGGAATGTCTCCGAGCGCCTGGTTCACCATCCGCTGTCGTTCGAGCCGCGACTTTCCGACGAAGGCTTCCGCCACGATCCTGACGGTGAAATGCGATTCGCCCGATCCGTCATCGCCCGCATGGCCGTGATGCATTGCGCTGTCATTGATGACGTCGAGCTCCTGCGGATCGAATGCTTCGCGCAGCAATCGCTCCATTTCCTGTCCCACACCAGTGTTCATGGGTTCCTTTCCATATCGGTTTCCACTTGGAATTGCGTGCCCCTCTTCCCAAACTAAAGGCTTATGCGGCGGGACAGGTTCCACGGAAGGTTCGATACGAAGGGGCAGTTGTGTCAGCATCCTTCCTGCCGGGAACCGGGAGAATTCCGCGCGCCGGGCGGCCGCGGCAACAGTTTCGACGGGCCGGGCGCATGGCGCTGGTTCTGCCTCGACCACGTGCGCGAGTTCAACGCCGGCTACGACTGGTTCGAGGGGATGAGCGCCGAGGAGATATTGTCCGCGCAATCCCCTTCGTCCGGGTGGCAGACCGAAACCCCCGCCTTCAAACCGACTGCGGGCGTCGACGGAATGCCCCGCTGGGCCGATTTCGCCGATCCGCTGGATGCGATCGGTGCGCGCGCTAGCGGGATCAGGAACCGCACGCAGCGCGAGGCGGAGATGGCGATGGACGGGCGATTCAGCCGTCAGGAAGCGCAAGCGCTCGAAACGTTAGGCCTCGGTACGGGTGCGGACCGACAACGTCTGAGGCGGCGCTATTCCGAACTCGTGCGACGCTATCACCCCGACCGCAATGGCGGCGACCGCAGGCACGAACGGCGATTGTCGCGGGTGGTCGAAGCCTATCAGCTTCTGAGAAAGTCCAACGCTTTCAGCTAGTCAGCTTCGCTTTCGCAGATGGCTTTCAGCTGCGCGGCGCAGGCTTCCCAGCCCTGCACGAAGCCCATTTCCTCATGCTTCTTGCGGTCTTCCTCCCGCCAGTGCCGAGCCTTCGCGGTATAGCGCGTGCCGTCACGTTCAGGCTCGATTTCCCAAATGCCGATCATAAAGGGACCGGTTGGCTGAAAGTCTCCTGTCACTGCGTCGGTGCTGACGATCCGCCGACCCTCGTCCCACGCAAGGTAGATACCTTCCTGCGGCATTTCTTCGCCGTTCGGACCGCGAAAAACTGTGGCATCGCGGCCTCCCGCGCGCTTTTCCTGCTTAACGACTTCGCAGCGCCAAGGAGCAGGGCAGGCCCATTCTTCTTGCCGGTTCGCCATGACGTCCCACACCTTTTCGGGCGCGGCGTCGATGAAGGTCGTCACGGATAGTTCGCGCATCTCAATCTGCCTTCTTACCGACGAGGCCGAGCGCGGCACCGTCCGGGTCAAATCCAACGAGAATGTGATCGCCGCCCGGAACTTCGTGCGGTCCCAATTCCACCTTGCCTCCGTTCGCCTCGACCGCGCCCTTTGCCGCATCGATATCGGCGACGCGGAAATAAGGCAGCCACTGGCTTGGCATACTCTCGGGCTTCATCGAGGAAATCGCGCCGAGCGGCACGTCGCCAATGTTTACGAACTTGTACGTATGGCCGTCGGGCATCGGCATCTCGCCAGTGACCTCCCAGCTAAACAGCTGCGAATAGAACGCTTCCTGCTCGTCGGCGTTCTGCGTGTTGAGCTCGTTCCATGCGCAGTATCCAACCGTTTCCGGACCGAATACGGAGCTTTCACCTTCCGGCTCGCTGCCTTCGGGCGGGGTCGGGGTCATGACGTAGAAAAGCGTACCTTGCGGATCGGTTAGCATCGCCATTTGGCCTACGTTTTCCATCGTTACCGGCTGCATCTGGATGGTTGCGCCCAGTTGCTGAGCCATTGCGCAGGCTTCGTCGGTATCGTCGACGTTGAAATAGATGAGCCAGGAAGGCCGCGCGCCATGTTCGCGCATATCCTCCGACATTGTGAGCACACCTCCGGCCTGGCTGCCGTCCGCCCGGTCGATCATTCCGTATCGCGCTCCGTTGGGAAGACGATCGCCGCTGGTCGCAACGCTCCAACCGAGGACTTCGCTGTAGAAAGGGGCAACCTTTGCAGCGTCGGTGGTCATAAGCTCATACCAGAGTGGAATACCGGCCATCAGTCGTTCCTGCCCATTGTGAAGATCGGAGCGAAACCGCCCCACATCATGCGCTTGCCGTCGAACGGCATTTCGCTCATTTCGGCCCAGAAGGGATCGCTTTCCATCTTCGGGCCTGCGGCCTCGCAGGTTTCGCGGTCTGGCCAGATCATCCACGAGAACACGATCTTTTCGCCCGGTTCGGCCTTGGTCGCCATGCGAAAGTCGGTGACCTTGCCGTCGGTCACGTTCTCTTCCCAAGTTTCGACTATTTCGGTGACGCCATATTCGCGGAACTTGTCGGCGGCTTTCTCCGCGAGCGCACGATAAGCCTCTTTCTTCTCCTGCGGCACGGCAATCAGAAATCCCTGAACGTACATCTCGATCTCCTCGAGCAGCGAATCGCTACTTGCATTGGATGCGCCTGTTACTTACATAAATCAACAATGAAGTTACAAAAAGAAACTAACGCAGATAAGGCGACGCATGGGCGCTGGTACGACGACGCCTGCGGAACCGCTTTCGGACTGGAACTGCTCGGGGAGCGCTGGTCGCTTCTGATCGTAAGGGAACTGATGCTCGGACCGCGCCGGTTTTCCGATCTGCGCAGCGCACTGCCCGGGATTAGCGCGAAGGTTCTGACGGAACGTCTCGCTACTCTGGAAAGCGCGGGTGTCCTGCAACGTGCCCATCTCACCGACCCGGTTCCGGCGAAGCTCTACGAATTGACCGAATGGGGTCATGCCGCTGAGCCGGTCATTCAGGAGCTTGGTCGCTGGGCAGCACGATCGACCATGCACAATCCGACGCTACCGCTATCTCCCGCGGCGTTCATGATGTCGCTTCGCACGATGGTCGACCGGCAGAAACTTGAAAAATTGTCCGGATCGGTTGGCTTCGAGATCGGCCAAGCGAGCTTCGTCGCGAGGCTGGAAGGCGACTTGCCCATCCGCCGTGGTGCGACCCGCAAATGCGATACGATTTTCCGCGCCCCGGCGGCCTCTCCGCTTGCTGGCATGTTTTACCGCGATCTCCCGCTCGATACGGCCGAAGCCGAGCTCAGTGTCGCTGTCGAAGGGGATCGCGAACTCGCGGGGCGCTTTACCGCTCTGTTCTCATTGCCCCCGAAGATCGCCTAGGTCTGCTGGAAGGCCCAGCGCAGCGTCTTACCCATGCCCCATGTCGCAGCGCGGGCGGGAATTGCGGCCAAGCCGGGTCGATCGAGCCCGAGCAATGCCCTTGCGTAAGGGGGCAGCATCGCGACCGCTTCGGTCCCCAGCAATTGCTGTAGGGCGGGCGGGGCGCCTTCCGGTCGCTCCTCCAGCACCAGTCGCGCCACTTCCCGTGCCTCCGGCGAGCCTGACAGTTCCTTGCGGAACTCGCGCATCAGCGCATCCCCCTCCGACCGCGTGACGGGCGCGGGATCGGCATCGAGAGCGCGGGCGATGACGGCGAACTGGCGATAATAGGTGTCCTGCTCGGCCATCGGCATATCCGGTCTGACGTAGCGCAGATAGGCGGCGAGAAAACTCTGCGCTTCGGCAACGTGAACATAAGCGAGCGTGCGGGGGTTGCGGGCGGAATAGGGGGTTCCATCGGGCAGCGTTCCCTTGACCTGCTCGTGGATCCGGTTGACCCTGTCGATCGCCGCGAGAGCGTCGTCCCGATGGCCGTAGGTCGTCACCGCGATGAACCGGGCCGTGCGGCGCAGACGTCCGTGCATGTCGGCGCGAAAGTTGGAGTGATCGAGAACGCCTTGCAGAGCGTGGGGATGAAGCATCTGCAGCAGAAGCGAGCGAATGCCGCCGACCATCATCGCGACGATGTCGGCATGGACCATGCGGATCGGACTGTCCTTCTCGAACACAGCCTCGTCCGAGGGCGGCACGGGCTTTTGTCCTTGCGAACTATCGTTGAAAATCCCCCGCACGCCTTCGACGACGCGCTTTCTGATAAAGTCCGATGGTCTTGGGGCAGGCATTGTCGAGGCTTTCGCGAGATGAGGTATGGCAGGCACGCCGCCCCCGATACAAAATGCCGGGCGCTGGCCATTCGTTCCGCTCGCGCGCAATCTCTTGCCTTGCGGGGCGGGGCTGCGCTCGCTAACCGAACGGCGCAATGAACGATTATATCGAAAAGAGCTTCGACGAGCATTCCGCGCCCGTCATTTCCGCCCCCGATACCACCGTCGATGCCCGCGAGGTCTTCGGCATCGATCGCGACTGGCAGATACCGGCCTTCTCGCTCAAGGACGACCGCGTACCCGATCTGGACGAGGGCTACGTCTTCGATCCCGACACGACTGCCGCCATTCTCGCCGGCTTCGCCCATGACCGGCGCGTCATGGTCCAAGGCTATCACGGGACGGGCAAGTCCACGCATATTGAGCAGGTCGCTGCGCGCCTCAACTGGCCGTGCATCCGCATCAACCTCGATGCGCATATCAGCCGGATCGACCTTATCGGGCGCGATGCCATCGTACTGAAGAACGGATTGCAGAAGACCGAGTTCAAGGAAGGGCTGCTGCCCTGGGCATTGCAGCACCCCGTCGCGCTCGTCTTCGACGAATATGATGCCGGGCGTCCCGACGTCATGTTCGTCATTCAGCGCGTCCTCGAACAGCAGGGCAAGCTCACATTGCTCGACCAGAACCGCGTCATCCGCCCCGATCCGAACTTTCGCCTGTTCGCGACCGCCAATACGGTCGGACTGGGCGATACGAGCGGCCTTTATCACGGGACGCAGGCGATCAATCAGGGCCAGATGGACCGCTGGAACATCGTGGTCGGCCTCAACTACCTTCCAGAAGAGACCGAACTCGACATCGTCAAGACCAAGAACCCGGACACCTCCGACGAGGTTCTCAAGAAGATGATCCAGCTTGCCGATCTGACGCGGCAGGGATTCATCAATGGCGACATCTCGACGGTCATGAGCCCACGTACGGTCATCACCTGGGCGCAGAACAACGCGATCTTCGACAATCTGCCGATGTCCTTCCGTTTGTCCTTCCTTAATAAGTGCGACGAGGAAGAGCGCACCCTTATCGCGGAATATTACCAGCGCGTATTCGGCGAGGATTTGCCGGAAAGTGCCGCGTTCAGGAAATAGGTCCGGCGCGCGGCGACATGCCAGAGGATCGAATGGCAATGACCACCGGTTCAGCTTGCGTAAAGCTGTGTTAGTCGTTTAATACAGCCCGGCCATGAGCATCTTCGACGTCTTTCGCAAGGGTTCTTCGCCGTCGGGCGACGACGACGATTACGATGCGCCGCGTGGTTCTCGCTATTATTCCGTGCAGGACGCCTACGGCAATGACTGGGACGATCGGCTAGACCGCTTCGATGCGCTGACGGGCTATCGCGGCGATCATCTCGACGCCGACGACGAAGAGCCGTTCCATCACCGATCGGAACGTGAGCGACCGCGACGCCGCTGGTGGCTTAGCTGGAAATGGATCAAGCGTGGCCTGCTGCTGATCGCGGCACTGTTCGTTGCGCTCGTCGCATGGCTCGCCTTGACCGCACCGTTGTCGAAGTCGCTGGAACCCATAGCGCCGCCGCAAATCACTCTGCTTGCCGCTGACGGGACACCGATCGCGCGCAACGGTGCGGTGGTCGAGGCTCCGGTCGACGCGACCGAATTGCCCGACCATGTGGTCGATGCCTTCCTGTCGATCGAAGATCGCCGCTTCTACAGCCATTGGGGGATCGATCCGCGCGGGATCGCACGCGCAGCCTGGACGGGCTATGGCGGGGGCAGCACCATCACGCAGCAGCTCGCCAAGTTCACCTTTCTCACGCCAGAACGCAGCATGACTCGCAAGGCGCGCGAAATGCTGATCGCTTTTTGGCTCGAGGGGTGGCTGACGAAGGACGAGATCCTCTCGCGCTATCTTTCGAACGCCTATTTCGGCGACAATGTCTACGGGCTGCGCGCCGCGAGCCTGCACTATTTCTACCGCCAGCCGGAGAACCTGACGCTGCCGCAAGCGGTCATGCTGGCCGGGCTGGTTCAGGCGCCCTCGCGCTATGCCCCGACGCATCATTACGATCGCGCCGAGGAGCGCATGCGAACGGTGCTCGGTGCGATGGTCGCCAACGGCAAGCTGACCGAAGCGGAGGCGGCAGCCATCCGTCCCCCCGCGCTAGACGTAAGGCTGAAGAGCGATATTCCGACCGGCACCTATTTCGCCGACTGGGCGCTGCCCGAGGCGCGCAAGCTGATCGAGAGCGGCTACGAATCGCGCACGATCACGACAACGCTCGATTCGCGCCTCCAGAATATCGCGCGGCGTGTGACGCAGCGCGCGCCGTTGAACGGCGCTCAGGTCGCGCTCGTCGCGATGCGGCGCAACGGTGAAGTGGTCGCCATGATCGGCGGCACCGATTACGCGAAGACGCCGTTCAATCGCGTGACGCAGGCGCAGCGTCAGCCCGGCTCGACGTTCAAGACCTTCGTCTATCTGACGGCGCTCGCGGAAGGGTGGGACCCGGACGACACTATTTCCGGGGCGGCGATTACCGAAGGCGGTTATCGTCCGAAGAACAATGATGGTCGCTACAGCGACACGCTGACGCTGGAACAGGCCTTCGCCCGGTCGAGCAATGTCGCGACGGTGCGCCTCTACAACGAGGTCGGCAGCCGGGCAGTGATCGACATGGCGCGCGCTTTCGGCCTCGAAGGCGATTTCGCGACCGGTGACCCGAGCGTTGCGCTGGGCACGACGACGACCAGCCTGCTCGATCTCACCGCCGCCTATGCCGGTATTGCGGCGAACGATTTTCCCGTCGTGCCTCACGCCTTTGCGCTCGAGGAAAGTGGCTGGCTCGACCGGATGATGAGTGGCCGGCGCAGCCTGTCACGTTCAACCCATCGCGACATGGAGCGCTTGCTTCGGCGCGCGGTTGAAGCGGGTACGGGAAGCGCAGCGCGCCTGTCCGCCCCCGCCTATGGCAAGACCGGCACGACGCAGGACAATCGCGATGCGCTGTTCGTGGGCTATGCCGGCGACTTGGTGGTAGGCGTTTGGGTCGGAAACGACGACAATTCGCCCCTCCAGGGGGTCACCGGCGGCGGCTTGCCTGCGCGCATCTGGCGCGACTTCATGGCGCAGGCCGGGGTGGCAGCGCCCGCCGGGTCGCGCACGCCCGAAGTACAGGAAGATCCTGGCGGGCCGGTCGAACCGTTCGATGTCCCGGGTCTAGACGACATTCCCCTGGGCGAAAGCGGCAATACAAGGGTTCGCATCGTCGATGGCGAAGTGGTCCTGACGACCGAGGTCGATGGCGTTCCCGTGGACGTATCGCTCGGCGAGGAAGGATTGCGCGTGGACCGGGACCGCATCGAGGCCGCGCGGCGCCGGGCCGAACAGCGAGCGCAGCAGCTCGAGGACCGCGCCGAGGCGCAATCGCGCAGATTCGAGGAAGCTTTCGAGAGAGAGATGGAGCAACTCGAACAGTAACGTTCGGGTAACGCCGCGCTATTTCTCGGCGGGAGCGCCCATCAGGATGTTCATGACTGCGGTCGCGACGGGTCTTTCGCGATCGTCCTGCCATGCTTCGACGACAAGATTGGCGTTGCGCCGGCCTAGTTTGGTGATCCGGCCTTTTGCATACATCGGCTTGCTCTTGCCAGCCGACAGGAACTGAACGGTGATGTTGATCGGCTTCAGCTGGTGTTCGCGGCCGATCCCTTCGAGCGTGACCCGCAGAGCCGCATAGCCCGCATTTTCGAGGAGGCCGCTGGTCGCGCCCCCGTGATAGTGCTGCGGTCGTCCTTCGACCGAGGCACCGAAATCCACTGCGAGAACAGGGATGCCGTCCTCTTCCCGGTCGTAGCGTATGCCGAGCGACCGGGCATAGGCGGGCAGGGGGTGATGTTCAGCCGGGGACATGGCGCACCTCGCCGTTGATCGCCATGAAACAGCCAGCCATGTGCGCGACGGGATTGTCCGGGTCGCCGTCATGGGCGATGCCGCGCACGAATGCGGCCGAGCGGGTGTTGCGGTAACATTCGACCCGGCCGATGACCGAGGCATGATCGCGCGCCGGTCGCTGGTAATCGACCCTCAAATCGAGCGTTGCGATGGGCACGAACTTGCGCACCATCGTCCAGATGGCAAGGCCCGAAGCCATGTCCAGCAGGCTGATGATCGGGCCGGAGGCAAGCACCATACGGTCGGTTTCGCCAATCAGATCCTCGCGCCACGGCAGTTCGAGTTCGACCCAATCCGTCCCATGATCACGATAGCGCAGGCCAAGCCAGCCGCTATGGCCGTGCTGCAGCATGAAGGGTGCCGCCTTGGCGGGGTCGAAATCCTGCAGCTCGCTCACGAAGCCAGTCCGGGCAGTGAGTGGCCGGTCATCGCGTCGATTGCGCCTTGCAGGATCACGGCGGCGGCGTGCGAATCGACCCGCGCCTTTTGCTTGGCGCGGCTCATATCTTGACCGATCATGTCGCGCGTCGCACTGGTCGTGGACCAGCGTTCGTCCCACAGTAAAATGGGCAGGTCAAAACTGCGCGCGAGGTTCGCTGCATAGGCGCGCGTCGCCTGGGCACGCGGTCCCTCGCTGCCATTCATGTTGCGCGGCAGGCCGAGGACAAAGCCAGCGATGCGCCGCGCCTCCACAATGGCGCGCAACGCTTCGCAATCCTTGCCGAATTTCCCGCGTGTGATCGTCTTGTCCGCATTGGCGAAGCGCCAGCCGGCATCGCAGACGGCCACCCCGAGGGTCTTCGTACCGAGATCGAGGCCCATGAGGGACCCGCCATCGGGCAGGGCGTCGGCGAAGGAGAGCGCGTTTTCGTGGATGGAGGAGGTCATCGCTGACCGTCCTGCCATGCAGCGAGGCGTGCCGCCACATCCTGGCGCAAGTTCTCCCAGAACAGGGGAATGTCGTAGACGTGGTAATTGTTGCCGGGCAGGACTGCGCTGCCCATCTCCGGCGGCTCTCCGATCAACAACAATCCGCGTTCGTCGCAGCGGGCCGGGACCATGCCGGTGACGAGCGTCCCGTTGCTAAGGCTTTCCTCGGGAACGAGCGTGCCCTTATTCGCGCTCGCCGGGGCCGAACCTCCGCGTCCGCCGGTGAGCGGATTCGAACACAGGATCGGACTGTCGCCGCGCGCGTTTCCGTCGAAGCCGATCGAATTACGATAAGTCTCGAGGACTGCGCTCGGGTCTGCAGGTTCGGCATAGCTCGACCAGCTGACGATGCAGCCAGCTTGCGACGCATCGCCGCAGGCCGGGAAGGGCAAGAAAGGCAAATCCTGCGTAACGGAGATCGGCCAGCCGATGGGATAGACTGCGACGACACGCTCCGCGAGCGGCGTGTCGGCAATCTCCCGCCGCATAAGCGTGATGAGATGCAGCGCACCTTGACTATGACCTGCAAGGACGATCGGCATGTCGTCTGGAACTTCGCGAGCGAACACTCGGAACGCTCGTGCAACGTCGTCATAGGCGGCTTCTATGGCCGCATTGGCATTCTCGCTGTTCGCAAGGAAAGCGCCGAAGGTCGCCTGGCGGTAGCGCGGCGCCCAGATCTGCTGCGCGCGATTGAACGGGCTCGCCATTCCGCGAACGTAGATCTTCGCGATACGCTGCGATTCGGCATCGTCGAGCGGCGCGTTCCAGTTGCTCCGGTCCAGATAGCTCGTCGGATGAACGAAGAAGACGGCATAATCGAGCCGGTCTTCGATACGAGGCGCTCTGTCTGTATCGGCTTCTGCGGTGTCGGCGTCTGCTTCGACGGCGTCCTCAGCGCCCTCCTGTGCGGCAGGCTGCGGCTCCCAACGCGCGAGCGTCGTTCCCTTGCCCGGTCGCTCGAACCACATCGCCGCATCGGCATAGCGGCTTTCGTCCATCGGCGTCTGCTCGGTAAAGTCGCTTGTCGGAACGAAGGCGAGCTGGGTCAGCTCCTGCGACCAGATGCGCAGGACTACGAGGCCGGCGATGACCAGGACGATGATCGCGGCGAAGATGTAGAGGAATTTACGGGCCATTACGGGACAGGACGGTTTCAGTGACCGGTATGAACGTTAGCGGGAAGGGCGGGGTCGCCTTCGTGGGCAGCGACGGTCTCGCTGCGCCGTTCGAGCAGCACCTTGATCATCGCGAGCAGCGGATCGGCGAGGAACAGCCCGAGGATACCGAATAGCAGTCCCATTATCAGCTGCATCCCGAGAACTAGTGCCGGCGCGAGATCGACGGTCTTGCGCGCGATGTAGGGGATGACGATGTAGCCATCGAAAGACTGGACGAAGATGTAGACGAAGATCGTGTAGAGGCCCATCTCCACTCCGCCGGAGAAACCAACCAGCACCATCAGCACGCCCGATACGAAGGCGCCGATATTCGGGACGAAGGCCAGCAGGCCGGTAAGAATGGCGAGCAAAGCCGCCATCGGCACTCCGTACCAGGCCAGCAGAATGTAGGTGAAGACGCCCTCGACGAACATTCCGATAAGGCGGCCTGCCATCAGGCGGCGCATCGTATAGGCCATGCGGTCGGCGGTAACGTGGAATTCGTCGCGTTTGGCGCGCGGTAGCATCCAGGCAACGCCCCGCTCGTAAAGCTTGGGTTCCATGGCGACATAGATGCCGATGATGAGGATGAGAACGACGGTCGTAACTACTCCGAACGCTCCGCCGATCATCATCGTGACCGTCTCGACGCCCGACATGATCGCGCCCGTCATGTCTTGCAATTGTGCCTGATCGACCGCGAAACCGCGACTCCTCAGCCATTCGAGCAGCAATTGCCCCTGCCGCATCAGAACTTCGGGGAAAAGCGCGGCTTCCTGCGAGATCTGTTGTCCGGCGAATGTCACCAGCCAGTAGAGGAAAGCGATCGCGAGGAGCAGGACGATCCCGACGCGCCAGCGCCGACCGATCGGCAACACGCGGTCTAGGAGGCGCGCCCCGCCGTCCAGCATGGCTGCAAAAACCATTGCACCGAACAGGACGAGCAGCGCGCTCGAAACGTAGATCGCCAGAACGATCAGCCCGACGACCGCCGCCCAGACGAGCGCCCGTGCGGCTTCGTAGCGCAGTTCAGGATTGGCGATGCGGGTCGGACTACGCCGTTCGTCCGTGTCCTTGTCGGTCGGTGTCTTGGCCAATTAACGGCTCGCCGCGCGCGTTTCCGTAGGCCGCGTCTCGACTTGCGTTGGCCTTAGCGTCGTCCAAGCACGATCCGGTCGCAGCGAAGTGAACCAACTGATCGGATTGAGGTTGGTCGTCCCGTCGAGCGAGAAGGTGATGAATTCGGCCCGGCCACCGATATTTTCCAGCGGGATAGGGCCGCCTAGGCCGCCACCGACCGCGGAAAGCGGGGCGCGGCTATCCGCCGAATGATCGCGGTTGTCGCCCATCACGAACACGCTGCCTTCGGGAACGGTGATTGGTCCGAAATTGTCGAGCCCTTGGTCCTGCAAATGGTCGATCACCAGATACGTCGCCCCGTTCGGTAGCGTCTCGCGCAGTACCGGCATCTCGCAAACCAGTTCGCCCGTCTCCAGACGTTTGCGCATACCAGGATATTGCATCGGATCGCAGGGCGAATTGAGATCGACCGGCAGGCGGATCGGCGGCTCGACGCTTTGCTCGATGGTTTCGCCATTCAGCACGATCTGGCCGTTCTCAACAGCAATCGTGTCTCCGGGCAAAGCGACGACGCGCTTGATGTAGTCCTCGTCGCGCTCGGGATGGGTCGGTATGACGATATCGCCATATTCGGGCGTCGAAGCGAACAGGTGCCAGTCGCTGCGCGGCGCGAGGTGGAAGGAAATCGAGGCCCAGCTCCAGCCGTAAGGATATTTGCTGACGATCAGGCGGTCGCCCGTCATGAGCGAAGGCAGCATCGACTCGCTGGGAATATAGAACGGTTTGGCAATGAAGCTGTGAAAGCCCAGCACAGCGAGAAGCATCAAGGCAAGGCCGCGCAATTCGACCCACCAGTTGATGCTTTCCGGTTCGCCAGTCCCGTGGTCGGTGTCGCTCTTGGCGTCTTTGTTGGCGCGCTTTTCTGTCACTGATGGATTGCCGGTAACCATGCTGTCTTATCGTTTCGGATACGCTTCGATGATCACAAAGGCCTGCGCCCATGGATGATCGTCGGTGAGGGTAAGATGAATGGCAACCTCATGGCCCTGCGGCGTCAATTCCGCAAGCCGCTTTGCAGCGCCGCCTTCCAGCGCGAGCGTGGGGGCACCCGACGGTGCATTCACGACGCCGATGTCCTTCATGAACACGCCGCGTTTGAACCCGGTGCCCACGGCTTTCGAGAAGGCTTCCTTCGCGGCGAATCGCTTCGCATAGGTGCCGGCAATGGTGAAGGGGCGGCGGCGGGCCTTGGCCCGCTCGATCTCGGTGAATACGCGCATCTCGAACCGTTCGCCGAAGCGGTCGAGAGAGTTCTGGATTCGCTCGATATTGCACAGGTCGGAGCCGAGACCGATAATCATACGACACGCGACATGATGGCGACGAACAGTACGAGGACAATGTAGTGCAGTGCGATCTGCGTCGTGAAGAGAGGATGGGCAACGTCGCCTTTCGCCATCTTGAGCGTCGAATAATAGCCGAATACCTGAAGTATCGGCCACGCGATGCCGAAGCCCAGCAAGACGCCTGAATTGATCGCGTAGCCCGCTACACCGAGACTAATGAGAAACGGCAGCGCCGCGGCGAAGAACAGCACTTTCTGCTTCAGGGTCAGGGGATCCGCCACTAGCGCGCGTCGTCCATCAATTCGCGCATTCGCCGCACGGCTTCCTCCAGACCGACGAACACCGCTTCCCCAACGAGGTAATGCCCGATATTGAGTTCGGCAAGTTGCGGAATGGCGGCGATCGGCTGCACGTTCTCGTAGGTAAGGCCATGACCCGCATGGGGTTCGATCCCGTTCTTCACGGCAAGCGCAGCCATGTCACTGATGCGTTTGAGTTCGCGTTCGACCCGCTCGCCATCTCCGTCGAGACAGGCATGGGCATATTCCCCCGTATGAAACTCGACGACCGGTACGCCAAGCCGGATCGCGGCATCGAGCTGTGCCTCGTTCGCTTCGATGAACAACGAAACGCGAATGCTCGCCTCTCTCAGTCGATCGACCAGCGGCACGAGCGAATTGTGAAGACCGGCGGCATCGAGGCCGCCCTCGGTCGTGCGCTCCTCGCGCTTTTCGGGGACGATGCAGGCGGCATGGGGCTTATGCGCGAGCGCAATCGCGAGCATCTCTTCGGTCGCAGCCATTTCGAGATTCAGCGGCAAGTCGGTCGCCTGCTGGATGCGCTTCAAGTCGTCATCGCGAATATGCCTGCGATCCTCGCGAAGATGCGCCGTGATCCCGTCGCCGCCGACGCTTGCGACGATCTGGGCCGCCCGCACCGGATCGGGATGGTCGCCGCCTCGCGCATTTCGGATGGTCGCGACATGGTCGATATTGACGCCGAGGCGGAGACGATCGCTCATCGGCATGCGGCAGCTTCAAGGAGGTCGAGGGTAAATGCGTCGCCGGTCCAGACCTCGCCGAAATTGAAGTCGGCTTCGGAGCGATTGGTGAACGCGATGATGACCATGTCCTGATCCGGCAGGATGATGTTGCGCGCCTGCGTTCCCATTCCGGCGCCCCGCCGCTCGATGATCCGCAAGGGTCTTTCGCACCCGGCAACGGGCGCTTCATACGCCCATTGTCCCAGCGCCGCGAAACCATAGCGTCCATCGCCGAGCCACATTCTTTCGCGCAAGTCGCTCGGAATAAGGCTGCCGCTCATGAGCGCGCGAGAGAACTTCAGAAGGTCATGCGCCGTTCCGTAATTCGCCGCCGCAGCAGACGCTGCCCCCAGACGCAGCTTGCGTTCCGGCTCGCCGTTCTCGTAGCCTTCGACGCCGATGGCGGCGTCCCTGGCGAGACCGGCATTCGTCATGCCGAGAGGGGTCAATATCTTCTCGTCCAGAATTTCCGCATAGGGTTTGCCATAAATAGCTTCGAGGATGGCCGCGACCATGACGTAGTCGCAATCGCCGTAGCGAAAGGTTTCACCCGGCTCGACTTCGGTCGGCCCTTCGCAAAAGGACACACCCGTTTCTTCGCTGTCAGGCGCCACAATATAGAAGCGGGGATAGCCGTTATCCGCAAACGGTCCGTCATCCGCGTGGCGAAGGCCCGAGAGATGCTGCATCAGCTGCGCCGTGGTGAGGCGGTCGGCGAAAGGCTGCCGCGTATCGGGGAGGTAGCGCGCGATCGGCGCGTCGATATCCAGCCTGCCTTCCGCGACGGCCATCATCGCAATCGTTGCGGCAATCTGCTTCGAGATCGAGTGCCAGCGCCAGACTTGGCCGAGTTCGTGCGGCGCGTCGCCATCGGGCGCGACAGTCCCGAAGGCGCGCTCAAAGAGGATCTCGTCGCCCCGTGCAACCAGAAGCGTCCCGTCGAAACCGGCTTCCTCGGCAGCAACCGTCAATCCGTCCCGGTCTATCTCGTGAGCCGGGGAGGGCGCCGAAATGGCCGCGAAGAGCAGTGCGAGGGCCGCGAACCGCTTCACTTCCGGCTGCCCGGTTTCGTTACTGAAATCGCGGCGAGTTCCTCTGGCACTTCATCCTCGGCGTAGCTTGGAAAATCGATGCCCAACAGAGCGTAGAACGGCACGCCGAGATCGACGGAACCCGAAGTGCGATCGATCAGCGCGCATTCGGCGATGACCTCGCCGCCGGCCTCATGCGCTGCGGCGATGGCCTCGCGGCTGGACAGTCCCGTCGTGACGACGTCCTCCACCATCAGCAGCTTTTCGCCGGGTTCGATCCGAAACCCGCGGCGCAATTCGAACGTGCCGCTCGGGCGTTCGAGGAAGATCGCATCTTTCCCGAGAGCGCGGCCCATCTCGTGACCGATGATGAGACCTCCCATGGCGGGAGAAACGACCTTGTCGATCTGCTGGCGGAGGTCTTCAGGTAATTTTTCTGCGAGTGCCTCGGCCAGCCGGGCGGCGCGCGCCGGGTTCATCAGGACGCGGGCGCATTGCAGATAATGGCCGCTGTGCCGCCCGCTCGACAGCTTGAAGTGCCCTTCGAGCAGAGCCTCGCTTGCGCGAAACTCTTCGATCACCTCATCGTCGGTCATTGCGGCAGATTGCTCCCCTGTGCCCGGTCGGATAATTCGGTATCCAATTGAAACCCTTGCAACCCCGGTTGCGGATTTTTCTCCTAGAACCGCTTGAGGCGCGGGGCAAGCGACGGTATAGGCCGCGCGGTAAATCCAGATATAAGCTACGAACAGATTGCGGCCTCGTGCCGCAGATGTTCGAATTTTACGGGTCTTTCGCACCCGTTGCACGATCAGATGGGAAGTTTCGGGTACATGAAATCGGGTAAGATTCTCGCGAGCATGATGGCAGCGACCCTGCTGGCCACCGCCCCCTACGCGGCGTCGGCGCAGGCCGATATCGAGCCGCAGCAGACGCAGCCGCTGGCACCGGAGGCCCAAACCCCGACCAATGACACCTCGCCGCTCGTCGGTGCAGGAGAGCGCGGCGACGCCGCCGAAGGCAGCGATGCCAGCGGCTATACGCCGCTCGGTCCGGAATGGATCAAGGGTCAGCCCGAAGCGGGTGCTTTCGGCTTTCAGGAGCAATATTCTGAAGACGGCGAGTACGCTTTGTGGATGCACAACGCGATTTTGCTGCCGATTATAACTATTATCAGTCTGTTCGTGCTGGCCCTGCTTCTTTGGGTCATCGTGCGCTACAACAAGAAGTCCAATCCGACCCCTTCGCGCACGACGCATAATACGCTGATCGAGGTTGTCTGGACGGTCGTCCCGGCGCTTATCCTGCTAGTGATTGCAGTGCCGTCGATCCGTCTGCTCGCAAGCCAGTACGAGACGCCGCCCGAAGACGCGATTACGGTCAAGGCGACGGGTTATCAGTGGTACTGGACCTACAGCTTCCCCGATCACGGCGAGTTCGAAATCATTTCGAACATGATGCCGGAGGACGAAGCACGGGCGAAGGGTTTTCCCGCACAGCTCGAGGCGGATAACCGCCTGGTCCTGCCGGTCGGCGTGCCGATCCGCCTGCAGACGACGGCCGCTGACGTGATCCACTCCTTCGCGGTACCGTCGCTCTGGTTCAAGCTCGACGCCGTTCCCGGACGCCTCAACGAACGCATGCTCACGATCGAGGAGCCGGGCATCTATTACGGGCAATGTTCCGAGCTATGCGGCGCGCGCCATGCCTATATGCCGATTGCAGTCGAGGCCCTGCCGTTCGAGCAGTGGCAGCAATGGGTCCTTGCGCAGGGCGGCACGCTCGGCGGAGAGGAAGCAACCGAAGAAGACGCGGCAGTTGAAGTTGGCCCGAGCGCCGACGATATTGAGACGACCGACACGATCGAAGAAGCAATCGACGACGATCTGGAGACGGGCACGGCCGGAGCTTAATCGCTTCGGTCCGAGCGTGTTCAGAGAAATTATCGTAAGAAGAGACAGAGAAAATGGCTACCACCGCTGAAGGTTATCAGGCTCATAGCGAAGACCACGCCCACGGCGCCCATGATCACGCCGATCACAAGCCGGGCTTCTTCGCGCGCTGGTTCATGTCGACGAACCACAAAGACATCGGCACGATGTACCTGATCTTCTCGATCATCGCCGGCGTCGTCGGCGGTGCGATTTCGGGGATTATGCGCGCCGAGCTGGCTGCCGAAGGTATCCAGTATCTCGGCTTCTGGGTCGATCTTCTGGGCGGAGAGGCTTCCGTCAACGCCAACCTTCACATGTGGAACGTGTTCATCACGGCGCACGGCCTCATCATGGTCTTCTTCATGGTGATGCCGGCGATGATCGGCGGCTTCGGCAACTGGTTCGTGCCGCTGATGATCGGCGCACCGGATATGGCGTTTCCGCGCATGAACAACATCTCCTTCTGGCTCACCGTAGCCGGTTTTTTCAGCCTTCTGTTCTCCATGTTCGTGCCCGGTGGAACCGGCATGGGCGCGGGTACGGGCTGGACGGTCTATGCACCGCTATCAACCGATGTTGGATCGCCCGGACCGGCAGTCGATTTCGCGATCTTCTCGCTTCACCTCGCAGGTGCGGGCTCGATCCTCGGTGCGACGAACTTCATCACGACGATCTTCAACATGCGTGCTCCTGGCATGACGCTGCACAAGATGCCGCTGTTCGTATGGTCGGTTCTGGTAACGGCGTTCCTGTTGTTGCTCGCCCTGCCGGTGCTGGCTGCGGCTATCACGATGCTGCTGACTGACCGTAACTTCGGCACGACGTTCTTCAACGCGTCGGGCGGTGGCGATCCCATCCTCTATCAGCACCTCTTCTGGTTCTTCGGTCACCCCGAAGTCTACATCATGATCCTGCCGGGCTTCGGCATGATCAGCCAGATCGTCGCGACGTTCAGCCGCAAGCCCGTTTTCGGCTATCTCGGCATGGCCTACGCCATGGTCGCGATCGGCGTGGTCGGCTTCGTCGTGTGGGCGCACCACATGTACACCGTCGGTCTCGACGTGAACACGAAGATGTACTTCACGGCGGCGACCATGGTCATCGCGGTTCCGACCGGTGTGAAGATCTTCAGCTGGATCGCAACGATGTGGGGCGGAAGCCTGCAGTTCAAGTCGCCCATGGTCTGGGCGCTGGGCTTCATCTTCCTCTTCACGGTCGGCGGCGTGACCGGCGTCGTTCTCGCCAATGGCGGCATCGACGACAATCTGCACGACACCTACTACGTCGTTGCGCACTTTCATTACGTTCTGTCGATGGGTGCCGTCTTCTCGATGTTCGCAGGCTGGTATTACTGGTTCCCGAAGATCAGTGGCCGCTGGCACAGCGAGTTCCTTGCGCACGTCCACTTCTGGGTGTTCTTCATCGGCGTGAACATCGTGTTCTTCCCGATGCACTTCCTCGGAATGCAGGGTATGCCGCGACGTTATCCCGACTTCGCTGCCGCCTATGCGCAGTGGAACCACGTGGCGAGCCTCGGCTACATCATCGTGGCGGCATCGGTCGTAATCTTCTTCGTGAACATCATCTACGCCTTCGTCGCCGGTCGCCGTGCCGAAGCGAATTACTGGGGCGAAGGTGCGACGACGCTCGAATGGACCTTGTCGAGCCCGCCGCCCTACCACCAGTTCGAAACGTTGCCGGTGATCGAGGATCATCACGACTATCACAACCACATGCCGGTCAGCGACAAGCCGGCAACCGCATAAGGTCAGGCAGGAGCGGAACATCCGCCCTGCCGAACCTTCTGTTACACTTGGGGGGCGCGGCGCAAGCTGCGCCCCTTTGCAAAAGGACCGCACAACCGGGTTTCCTTGATGACGAGCATCACGAAACAGACGCTACCGGCAGAATGGCGCGACTTCTTCGCGCTGACGAAGCCGCGCGTGATGACGCTGGTCATCTTCACCGGGATCTGCGGCTTGCTTGCGGCACCGGGAAACCTTCACCCGGTCCTCGCCTTTACCGCCATCCTATGCATTGCACTGGGCGCAGGCGGGGCGGCGGCGCTCAACCAGTGGTGGGAAGCCGATCTCGATGCTGGCATGAAACGCACTGCGAAACGCCCACTGCCGGGTGGCCGGATGCGCCGCGAGGATGCCCGGGATTTCGGCATTCTGCTGAGCGTTGCCTCCGTCGTCACCATGGGTCTGGCGATTGGCTGGCTGGCTGCCGCTATCCTCGCAGTTTCGATCGTCTATTACGCGGTTGTATATACGATCTGGCTGAAGCCGCGCACCCCGCAGAACATCGTGATCGGCGGCGGTGCAGGAGCGTTTCCGCCCCTTATCGGCTGGATCGCGGTGACGGGCGAAGTGACGGCCATGCCGGTACTGCTGTTCGCGATTATCTTCTTCTGGACGCCGCCGCATTTCTGGGCCCTCGCGCTGTTCGTCCAGTCCGATTATGCGAAGGTGGGCATTCCGATGATGCCCGTCGTTCGCGGTGAGCGTTCGACGCGCCGCCAGATCCTCGGTTACGCGCTGTTGCTGGTTCCGATCGCGATTTCGCCGTGGCTGATCGGCGGTACGGGGGCAATCTACGGGGTGAGCGCGCTCCTGCTGTCGCTCACTTTCGTCGCCCTTTCGATTCCGGTCGCATTTCGCGAAGCGGTCGAGGGCGATCGCATGACGCCGGAAAAGCGCCTATTCGCATTCAGCATCATCTATCTTTTCGCGCTGTTCGGCCTGCTCGTATTCGACCGGGTCGCAGCCTATCAACACTGGCCATTGCCGGGAGTGACATCATGACGCCCGAAGAGGAAAAGGAATTCAAGCAGCGGCAGAAGAGCCGTAACTGGGTAATCGGCGGGATCCTGCTGTTCTTCGTCGTGCTGTTCTACGCCATCACCATCGCAAGGATGGGAGACTAGGATGATGGATCCCAATGTTCGAACCGGTCTGTTCGCGGCGCTGCTCGCTGCGGCGATGCTCGGACTGGGTTACGCTGCGGTGCCGCTTTACGACATGTTCTGCCGCGTGACGGGTTTCGGCGGAACGACGCAGCGGGCGAGCGAAGCCGATGCCGACATGGCAGCGCGGCTCGCCGCATCCGCGGGAGCCCGGACCATTTCGATCCGCTTCGACGGCAGCGTGGCGCGCGACATTCCGTGGCGCTTTCGCCCCGAGCGTTCCACCGAAACGGTTCAGATCGGCGAGCGGGACATGGCGTTCTACGTCGCCGAGAACGAGAGCAGCATCCCGATAACCGGCACGGCGAGCTTCAATGTCGAGCCCGAATATACGGGTAAATACTTCAATAAAATTCAGTGCTTCTGCTTCACGGAACAGACGTTGCAGCCGGGCGAAACGGTCCGGATGCCCGTTCTGTTCTACGTCGATCCGGCAATTCTCGAGGATGAGAACGCGAAGGATGTCGAGCAGATCACGCTAAGCTATACCTTCCACAGGACAGACGACGCTTCGGAAGAAAGCGCGGGTTCCTAAGCCCCTTTACCGCACGCTATCGCCCCTTTAAGGGCGTCAGGGAAATACCAACAGGACGCAACTCATGGCCGGCAACGTCAATCACCAATACCACATCCTGCCACCCGACATCTGGCCGCTGGTCGGCTCGATCTCAGCACTGACCTTCACCAGCGGCATAGTCATGTACATGCATCCCGAGGAGTTCCCCTCGCACTGGCTGGTTCTGGGCCTCGGCATTGCGGGACTGATCGCGACGTTCTTCGCTTGGTTCTCGAATATCGTGAAAGAAGCGCAGGCCGGCGACCACACGCCTGTCGTCCAGTTGCACATGCGCTACGGGATGATCCTGTTCATCGCATCGGAAGTCATGTTCTTCGTCGGCTGGTTCTGGAGTTGGTTCGACTTCTCACTGTTCCCGAGCGAATTGAGCGAAGTGATCGGGGGTACGTTCCCGCCTGTCGCCATCGAGTCGGTCATCAATCCGTTCGAATTGCCACTGCTCAACACGCTGATCCTGCTTTGCTCTGGCACGACCGTAACCTGGGCGCACCATTCGCTCATTCACGGCGATCGCGAAGGACTGAAGAAGGGCCTCTGGGCGACCGTCCTGCTCGGCGCGCTGTTCACGACCATCCAGGTTTACGAATATGCCCATGCGCCGTTCGAATTCGGCGGCAACACCTACAGTTCCGCCTTTTACATGGCGACTGGCTTTCACGGGTTCCACGTGCTGGTCGGCACGATCTTCCTGATCGTCTGCCTCGTGCGCACCTATAAGGGCCACTTCACACCGCGCCAGCATTTCGGTTTCGAGGCAGCAGCCTGGTACTGGCATTTCGTCGACGTCGTCTGGCTGTTCCTGTTCATCGTCGTTTACGTCTGGGGCAGCGCGGGCGTTGCATATCATTGATGCAACCGGGCGATAACACGCCGAAAGACAAGGGGCAGCCTTCGATCGTGGAGGCTGCCCTTTTCGGTTGCTGTCCGCATTGCGGAGCGCGTACCCTGTTCGTGGGACCGGTTAAGTTCGCATCGCGATGCCGGGTCTGCGGCCTCGATTACGATCGCTTCAATGTCGGTGACGGGCCTGCCGCCTTCCTTACGCTCGTCATCGGAGCCGTGCTGGTCGGGCTAGCCCTGTGGCTCGATGCCGCCGTCCGCCCGCCCTTCTGGGTCCATGCAGTGATCTGGATACCCCTGACCACCGTCAGCGTTCTTGCCGGCCTTCGCGTAGCGAAGACCTTGCTGCTCTTCAGCGAGTTTCGCAACAGCGCGGGCGAAGCACGCAGTGAGGCGCGCGATGATGCTGAAGGTGACGCAACGAAATGACGCGCAACGTGCCGATCGTCCCGACAATCGTCGTTGTCACCGCTTGCGCCATCATGGTTGCGCTCGGTTTCTGGCAACTCGGTCGGAAAGGCGAAAAGGAAGCGCTCATCGCGCGATACGAAGCGGCGCTGGAAAGCGGCGAACCCCAACCTTTTCCTGCAGAAGACGGCGGTGCGATAAACGAGGCCGACCTGTTCCATCCGACAGCTTTCGAGTGCGTGGAAGTCCTGTCGCGTCGCTCCGGTGCGGGCCGCAACGAACAGGGGCAATCTGGCTTCGCCCATGTTGCACGCTGTTCGACGGCGCCCGGTCCGGTTGACGTCAGGCTGGGCTGGTCGCGCGAACCCTCTTACGACGCATGGGCTGGAGGGCTGGTCGCCGGGCTCATTGTTCCGGGTGGAGAGGATGGCGCACAGGTCCAGCTTCGCGAACCGCCAGAGGGATTGCAGCCGCTGGCACGGCCCGACCCGGCGGACTTGCCGAACAATCACCTTGCCTATGCCGGGCAGTGGTTCTTCTTCGCTTTGACGGCCCTCGTGATCTACATACTCGCGCTTAAACGGCGCAACAGGTCAGATTGACGAGCGCAAAGCCCCTCTCGCTTGCCGCGCGAGTTCGAGGGCGCTAACCGCCGGACCGCATGGAATATATCTCCACCCGCGGAAGCGCACCGGCGCTCGACTTCGAGGATGTCACGCTCGCTGGCCTTGCGAGCGACGGTGGACTTTATCTGCCGATCGAATGGCCGCGTTTCCCGGCGGAAGAGATCGCCGCGATGCGCGGTCTGTCCTATCCCGAACTGGCAACCCGGGTCATGCTGCCATTCGTTGGCGAAAGCCTTTCCGAGAACGAACTGCGCAATTTGTGCGGCCAGGCCTATGGCCGGTTCGCCCATGTCGCCGTGACCCCGCTGGTTCAGCTCGATGCGCAGCACTGGCTGCTCGAGCTGTTCCATGGGCCGACGCTTGCGTTCAAGGACGTCGCGCTGCAGCTTCTGGGCCTGCTGTTCGAAACCTTCCTGACCCGGCGCCAGCAACAACTGACCATCGTCGGCGCGACGAGCGGCGATACCGGGTCCGCCGCCATCGATGCGGTCGCAGGCCGCGATAACATCGACATCTTCATGCTCCATCCCGAGGGGCGCATATCCGACGTCCAGCGATGCCAGATGACCACGGTGAACGCGCCCAACGTTCACAATATCGCGATTGCAGGCAGCTTCGACGACGCGCAGGCCATGGTGAAGCGCATGTTCGTCGACGAGGCTCTGACAAGCCGTTTCCGCATCGGTGCCGTCAATTCGATTAACTGGGCGCGGCTGATGGCCCAGATCGTCTATTATTTCGCGGCCGCGCTGCAACTTGGCGCGCCCGATCGCCGCGTTGCCTTCAGCGTTCCGACTGGCAATTTCGGCGACGTGTTCGCCGGCTACGTGGCGGCGCGCATGGGTCTGCCGATCGAGCGGCTGGTCGTGGCGACCAACGTCAACGACATCCTGCATCGGGCCTTGTCGCAGAACGACTACTCCGCCGGAAAAGTCACTCCCACTTCTGCGCCTTCGATGGACATTCAGGTCAGTTCCAATTTCGAGCGATTGCTGTTCGATTGCGGCGATCGCGACGGCGTGGCGCTGGCGCAGCAGATGAAGGGTTTTGATGCAGAAAAGGCGCTGAAGCTGACCGAGCGGCAGCTTGGCGGAGCAGCCGAGCTATTCACCAGTTGCCGGGCAGACGAAAGCGAGATGGCCCAGGCGATGCGTTGGGCGAGCGAGAATTGCGGTCAGATACTCGATCCGCATACGGCGATCGGGCTACACGCCGCGCGGATGCAGGACTGCCCTGCCGAGGTTCCGATTGTTACCCTTGCAACGGCGCACCCTGCCAAGTTCCGCGATCCCGTCGAGCGTGCCACCGGTTTCAGGCCGAGCCTGCCTGCGCGCGTCGGTGATTTGTTCGCACGGCAGGAACGCTGCACCAGCCTGCCCGGTCATTACGAGACCGTGCGTGATTTCATCGCCGACAATGCGACCCCGTCCAACTGATGGCGCAGCTTGTCGTTGAACCGCGCCTCATGGTCGGCGAGGGCTGGGACGCCTATCGCCTGCTCGATAGCGGCCATGGTCGCAAATGGGAGCAGTTCGGAGATTACCGGTTCATCCGGCCCGAACCCCAGGCGATGTGGACACCGCGCATTGCCGACTGGCCGGCGCATAGCGAGTTTACGCCCGGCTCGGACGAGGACGGTGGCGGTCGCTGGAGCGATGCGCCCGAACTCCCGCGCGACGGCTGGGAGCTCGCATGGGACGACGTTCGCTTTACTGCGCAACCGACGCCGTTCCGCCACCTGCAGTTCTTTCCCGACATGGCTCCGGTCTGGCGCTGGATGCGCGAACGCCTTGCCGGCGTGGAAGAGGCGGAAACCCTCAATCTCTTCGGCTATACCGGTGTCGGCAGCCTCGCATTGAGCGACTGCGGGAAGGTCGTTCATGTCGATGCATCGAAGAAATCGGTTGCACAGGCGCGCGAGAATGCAAAGCTGTCCGATATGGACGACCGCCCGATCCGCTGGCTCATCGACGATGCGAGCAAGTTCGCCGCACGCGAGGTGCGCCGCGAGCGACGCTATGACGGGATCATCCTCGACCCGCCGAAATTCGGTCGCGGTCCGAACGGCGAAACGTGGCGGCTGGAAGCGGACCTTCCGGGTTTGCTCGCCGATTGCCGCCGCCTGCTCGACGAGCAAAGCCGCTTCCTGTTTCTCACCGTCTATGCTGTCCGGATGTCCTCGCTGGCACTCGCCGGTCTGATGCGCGAACTGTTCGCCGATCTGCCGGGCCAGGTCGAACATGGCGAACTGGCGGTGCGCGAAGAGGGACAGGATGGACGCCTTCTGCCAACGGCGCTGTTCGCGCGCTGGTCGCAGGATGGCGAGGGCGTGAACCAATGAGCGACGCGCTCACCCTCAACGTCGCCGATCTGGAAGTGGATGTCCTCACAGGAATATATTCCGAGGAGACTGGCAAGCCGCAACCTCTGAGAATTTCGGTTTCGGCCGAGATGGAGGTGGCGGATCGCTATGACCCCGACACGCCGCTCGACATGAGCAAGAACTACATGGACCTCAAGGACGCGGCGCAGAACCTCCCGGCGAACGTCCATTTCAAGCTGATCGAGGCGGTCGGCGACCATATTGCGCACACGATCTTCGCGCAGGACAAGCGGGTGCGCGCGGTGGTGGTCGACATCGTGAAGCTCGCCATTGCCGAAGGGAACGAACGTATCGGAATGACCCTTCGCCGCGAGCGTCGGACGTGAGCGGGCAGGCGGTCATCGAAGCTGCCGACCTGCCGGGCGATGCGCTATCCAGCGCTGCCGCCTTTCATGCAACCTGTGTCGTCAGGGCCGAAGAGGCCTTGGCAAATCATGATGCCGTTCTCTTCATCTTGCCGGACGCCGATTACGAACATACGGACTGGCGTCGCGGGGCCGTGCGTACCCTGGCGCGCCGCCATGCACCCAAGCGGGTCAACATGATCGGAGCCAGCGATCCCGCCGCGATCGACGCAATGACCAGTTACCTCGCACGAGCGAGAGCGATTACCGGACAATATCTCCCGGCCCATCGCGAAGGGGTGCGCCTGTGACGGACCAGCCGAGCGCCCCGCTGGTCGACGGCTTTGCCCGACAGATTACCTACCTCCGGCTGTCGGTTACCGATCGCTGCAACCTTCGCTGCACCTACTGCATGCCGGAAATGATGCAGTTCCTTCCTAAGAAGGACGTCCTTTCGCTCGAGGAACTGGAGCGGCTGGCCAATGCCTTTATCGCGCGCGGTATCACGAAGATCCGGCTGACGGGCGGCGAGCCGCTGGTGCGGCGCGACATGGTCACCCTCGTCGAACGTCTGGGCCAAAGGCTGGGGGACGGGCTCGAGGAATTGACCCTTACGACCAACGGAACCGAACTCGCTCGCTATGCCAAAGCGATTGCGGCGGCGGGGGTCAGGCGGGTGAATGTTTCGCTCGATACGCTCGACCGCGAGCTGTTCGCGCGGCTGACCCGGCGCGATGCGCTCGAGGGGGTGCTCGAAGGGATCGCAGCGGCGAAAGATGCCGGACTGAGGATTAAACTCAATACCGTGGCGCTGAAGGATACCAACGAAGCTGAAATTCCGCGGCTCGTCGAATGGGCTCACATGCATGGGCACGAGGTCACGCTCATCGAGGTCATGCCGCTGGGCGAGGTCGATGGCGACCGGATCGATCACTATTTGCCGCTCGACGTGGTACGCCGCGATCTGGAACAGCGCTGGACGCTCGTTCCGACCACACACCGGACAGGCGGTCCGGCGCGTTATGTGGATGTCGTCGAGACGGGCGGGCGGCTGGGCTTCATCACCCCGCTGACGAACAATTTCTGTGCCGGCTGCAACCGGATGCGCGTGACGACGACCGGAAAGCTCTATCCTTGTCTTGGCGGTGGAGAGGAAGTCGATTTGCGCGCTGCGCTACGAAGTGACGATGCGGACGTTGCGCTTGACGAAGCGATGGACCGCGCGCTGCGGATCAAGCCGGAGCGTCACGATTTCCGCATCGAGCGTGCGGGGCAGGAGCCAGCACAGCCGCGCCATATGTCGACGACGGGCGGCTAAGGCATGGTTCGGATCGTCTATCTCGGAAAATTCGCCGACTGGGCTGGGCGGGACGAAGAGGAGTTCGAGGCTCCCCTCGATTGGGAGGGCCTAGCGCAACGCGTCGAACCGCGTATCGCCGAGGAACTGCGCGGTGATCGCGCCCATATCAGCCTCGACGGAGTGGTTCTTGCCGACAAACAGGCACTGTCCGCGAAGGACGGTTCCGAAGTCGCCCTCTTGCCGCCGGTGAGCGGTGGCTAGGATTTCTCTGGCTGCGCCGGTCGAGGCTCGCGTGCTCGACAAGGGTCTCAGCGTTGGCGAGGCGCAAGCCGCGTTCTCGAACATCAACCGCCTGTCGGGCGGGATCGCCAGCTTTCTCGGAAAGGTCCGCGACGACGGAGAGACCCAGGCGCTCGAACTGACGCATTACGCACCGTTGACCGAACCGGCGATCCGCGAACTGGCGCAGGAAGCATTATCCCGCTTCGCGCTCGATGGCGTGCTTGTCTGGCACCGGATTGGCGTCATGACGCGCGGGCAACCGATCGTCCTCGTGATGGCGGCGGCACCTCATCGCCGGGCCGCCTTCGACGCGGTCGATTTTCTCATGGATCACCTGAAATCGGCCAGCTGGCTGTGGAAGCGGGAAAAGCGGGGCGGCACTTGGGAGTGGATCGAGCCGCGGGCGGAAGACCGGCTCGACCTGTCGCGCTGGACCTAAAGCGCCGCTGTCAGAGGATGGCGCGCAATTCGCTCAACACCTGATCTTCTTCGGCGATGAGTCGGACAACCGCATCGCGCGCTTCCGCGATTTCGGCCGTCGGTTCGAGCGCAATGCTCGCCGCGACGAGCATTGCGTCGAGATCAGCCAGCGGAATGGCTGTCTGCGACCGCAGCGAGGAAAGGTCGGAAATCGCGACTTCGGCAGAGAGGCGCGCCGTGCTCGTCGGATCGGCTCCGGCTCCCGCACGAACGAGGCGCCGCGCTACCGGGGCAGCTTCGACGAAGTTCGCGTGGTCCGCCAGTGCCTGCGCGCGCAGGGCCGCAACGCGCTCGATGACCTCCTGCGACGCGACCGGCGCTGCGACATCGCTCTCGTCCGACGAACCGATCTCGGCATAGTCAATGCGTTCGACATCGCGGATCGCGAGCGAAGGATAGTCGTCCGCCGAACCGGCACAGGCAGTCAGGGCAAGGAATGCCGCAACGGGGACAAGGCGCATCGGACAGTTGCTTGATCGACGAGGAATGGTCATCCCATTCCCATATCAATCGTTTTCCCCGATGGCACGCGTCGAAGGCGGGGCGGCATCACTTTTTGCCTCGGATGGACGTTGACTTGCAGCCTCCGATCGCCTAACGGCACCGTTCTTCGAGGCGACAGGCATTCGTGCATTGCGGCTCGGCACGCGGCTTTCTATGTAAGTCGTCACACAATTAGATTGAGAGTGGAATCACCATGTTCGCAGTCGTGCGTACAGGCGGCAAACAGTACCGGGTTGCTGCCGGAGACAAGATAGCAGTCGAGAAACTCGCCGGCGAGGCGGGCGATACCATCACGCTGGGCGACGTCCTGCTGGCAGGCGAGGGCGACACGCTTTCCGATGCGGGCAAGGTTACCGTTTCCGCGGAAATCATCGCCCAGGCCAAGAGCGAGAAGGTCGTCGTCTTCAAGAAGCGTCGCCGTCACAACTATCGTCGCAAGGCCGGCCATCGTCAGCAGATGACGTTGCTGCGCATTACTTCGGTCGGCGACAGCAAGGCTGCTCCGAAGAAGGCTGCCGAGAAGAAGGCGGATACCGCTCCGGCAACGAAGCAGGACGCCGACACGAAGGCATCCGAGAAGACCGCTCCGGCGAAGAAGGCAGCGCCGAAGAAGGGTACCGCTTCCGAAGCGGCTGCAACGAAGAGCGAAGCTCCGAAGAAGACGGGCGCGGCGAAGAAGCCGGCCACAAAGAAGACCGCGGCGAAAAAAGCCGACGAGACGAAGTAAGGATACGAGACCATGGCACATAAAAAAGCAGGCGGCTCCTCGCGCAATGGTCGCGATTCACCGGGTCAGCGTCTCGGCGTGAAAAAGTTCGGCAGCGAAGCTGTCGTTCCGGGCAACATCATCGTTCGTCAGCGCGGCACGAAATACTATCCGGGCGTCAATGTGGGCATGGGCAAAGACCATACCCTGTTCGCGCTCGAAGGCGGCCGCGTGCGATTCAAGAAAGGCAAACTTGGTCGTACCTTCGTGTCCGTGGACATGGCGGCGCAGGCTGCGGAATAACCGGATGGTTCGATGACGGGACCGTCCAGACGGAACGGTCCCGATCGCGAATACCGATCGAACATTTGAAAGGGAGATGGGGCCGCCCCGTCTCCCTTTTGTCGTTTCTCCCTTTCGCATTTTCGCCGGATCGGCCCGGCGGGAATCACGAAACCGTCACGCGCGTCCGGTAGGGGCGCGCTGCAAGACCGGGAGAAAGAGGCAATGTTCCACCGTTCGGAAAGGCTGTTTTTGCGGCCCGTTTTCTACGAGGACTGGGAAGCGATTCATGGTGCCATCGCGAACGAGGCCACCGTGCGCAATCTTGCGACCGCTCCGTGGCCCTATCGCGAGCAAGATGCCAAAGACTATGTCGCGCTGGAGCGCCAGCCGCATTTGCCGAACTTCTCAGTAATCCTGCCCGGCAGCGGGCTGATCGGACAAGCGGGAATGGGGATCGACGAAGAAACCGGCAAGGTCCAGATCGGCTACTGGTTGTCGAAGGAGTATCGCGGGCATGGTTTCGCGACCGAAGCGGCGCAGACGGTCGTCCGGATCGCAAGGCTGCTTGGGCACAAGCACCTCACGGCCTCGCACTTTCTCGACAATCCTGCGTCCGGGCGTGTCCTGCGCAAGGCGGGGTTCCGGCCCACCGGCGTCATTCGTAAGGGCTTCAGCCTGGCGCGGGGCGGCCATGACCCCGTGGCTTGCTACGAGCTGGATCTTCAGGAAGACGCCTCGGGCGGCATGGACGACGATCCGAACCCGCTTGCCCGCGTGGCTTGATCGAGCAGCGCAAGCGAGATCGCGGGCAGCTTGCGTGGCGGGTCATTGGGAAGTAACCCGATCACCCGCCGCGAAGTATCAGTTGCCGGATAGATCATGTCGACCAGAAAACGCCTCTCTCCGGAAGAATCGCGGCTTGCCGCGCTTGAGGCTGCCCGTAGCCTGTTGATCGAAGCCGGACCGCAAGCCGTGACGCTCAAGGCCGTGTCCGGCAGGATCGGGCGAACGCATGCGAACCTCCTGCATCATTTCGGTTCGGCCGCTGGCCTGCAGAAGGCGCTCGCAGCGCATCTTGCGGAAGTGGTCTGCGCGACGATCAAGGACGCCGTCCACGCCAATCGGGAAGGGACCGGCAGCCCGCGCGAGGTCGTCGATCTTGCATTCGACGCGTTCGATGCGGAGGGAGCAGGAGCGCTTGCCGGGTGGATGTTGCTGACCGGCAACGAGGACGCGCTCGACCCCATCGTCGAGACGATCCATCACCTCGTCGACGAGATCGCCCCGGAAGAAGCCATGAGGCATGATGGCGACATTATGAAGGTGCACGAAAACACGCTGACGCTTGTATTGCTGGCGCTTGGCGATGCCCTTATGGGAGCGCAGCTTGCCCGTTCCCTGAACCTGCCGCGCGCCGCCGCGCGCGATCGCGCGGAGGAAATGCTGGCTCGCGCGATCAGTCCTGCGCCGACGCCTCATCCTGTTTGACGAGGGCTTCAGCCTGCCATTCCGGCAGGATCGATCGGTCGATGTCTGCCACCTTCAGGTGATCGACTGCGAAACCTAGCTCGGGATAGGAAGTCACTCGGCGTTTCTCGTCTGATGCGTCCAAGCGCACGACCACCAGCCGCCGATTGACTTTCTGCCGCCAGTTCATGCGCGCAGTGTTTTCCTGACCGATAAAACAGCCTTTAGAGAAGCTGACGCCGTTCAGTTCCGCGGCATTGGTTTCGAGCCACAGGATATCGCCAAGTTCGTCGCGTCCTTCGGGCACGCCCAACCGCAAGCGATGTTCGAGCCACTCCGCGTCCACGGCCTCATCGTCGGGTGAAACCGGCGCAATCCATCGTTCGCCCAGACCTGTTAGGCGTGGATCGGGGGCAGCCCCGTCACCGAGCTGCTTCTGCCAGAAAACGCCAGCCTTATCATCACGTTCGATGGCGATTTTGCGGCGCAGTCGATAAACCGACAGCCGCTCCACCAGATCGTCAGCTACACTTTGTTCGCAGTCGAGCAGTATTTCGCTCTCTCCCGAAGGCCAGACGATGAAGTCGAACATCGCCTTGCCCTGCGGCGAAAGCAAACCGGCCCAGACAGGCAAGTCGCGGGTGACGTCGCTCGTGACGAGACCTTGCAGAAAAGCGCGCACGTCCTCGCCATCGTCCTGGGGAGAGAGGCGGATGATGGCGCGAGATTTGAGGCGGGGCGATGCCATATGGGTGGGCGCTCCTGTCTTTGTCGGGCCGCTCGACGTAAGGATAGGCGACCCTGTATTGCGTCCGTAAGGACATAGGGACGCATCCGTCGTCGTCCAGCGATTGTTGGGTGGCTGGCGCTCGCCACGCGAGATGGTAAGGGGGCGCTATGTACAGGATCACCATTCGCCGACCCGATGACTGGCATCTCCACTTTCGCGATGGCGAAACCATGCGCGCCGTCGTGCCCCATACCGCGCGCCAGTTCGCGCGTGCCATCGTCATGCCCAATCTCTCGCCGCCCGTGACGAGCAGCGCAGCTGCGAACGCCTATCGCAGTCGGATTCTCGATGCGGTTCCGGCGGGCTGTGACTTCACGCCGCTGATGACCTGCTACCTTACCGACGACTGCGATGCCGACGACCTTATTGCGGGGTTCGAGCGCGGAATCTTTACCGCCGCCAAGCTCTATCCGGCGAATGCGACGACCAATTCCGCCCACGGGGTCAGCGATGTCGCGCATCTCGACCCGGTGTTCGACCGCATGGCCGAAGTCGACATGCCGTTGCTGATCCATGGAGAAGTCACCGATGACGATGTCGACATCTTCGATCGCGAAGCGGTTTTCATCGAGCGCATCCTCGCGCCTCTCGTCGAGCGGCACCCCAGTTTGCGCGTCGTTTTCGAACATATCACGACCAGCGATGCCGTCGATTTCGTCGAAAGGGCGGGTCCCGGGATCGCCGCAACTATTACTCCGCAGCATCTCCAGATCAATCGCAACGCGCTGCTGGTCGGCGGCATTCGCCCTCACGCCTATTGCCTGCCTGTCGCAAAGCGCGAGAAGCATCGGCTTGCGCTGCGAAAAGCGGCAACCTCGGGTTCGGCGAAATACTTCCTCGGCACGGACAGTGCGCCTCATGCCCGGCATGCTAAGGAATCGGCATGCGGGTGTGCGGGAATTTTCAACGCGCCCCATGCGCTCGAGAGTTACGCCACGGTGTTTGAGGAGGAGGAAGCGCTCGATCGGTTCGAAGCCTTCGCCTCCGTCAATGGACCGACCTTCTACAAGCTGCCCTTGAACGAGGGCACGGTGACGCTGGAGCGCCGCAATACTCAGGTGGTGGACGAACTGGATGGAGGGACGGACAAGATCGTCCCGTTTCATGCCGGCGAAACGCTGCGCTGGACGTTCGTCGGCTAGACCCGCCCGACGCGCCGCCGCGCAAGCAGGTCCCAGACGAAAATGCCCGCGGCGAGCCAGATCGCGACGAAGCTATAGACTTCTTCCTCGAGCAAGGGTTCCTCGAACACCGTCAAGCCGAGGACGAAGACGATGCTCGGCGCGAGGAACTGGATGAAACCCAGGGTCGAATAGGGCATCCGTCGTGCGGCAATGGCGAATAGCAGCAAGGGCACGGCGGTCGCGACGCCTCCGAAGGCGAGCGCGCTGCCCAGAAGCAGCGAATCGTCGAAGGACGAACCGATGGGCGATGCGGCGTAATAAACGACGACGGCACTAGCCGGGACGAACAGCAGCAGCGATTCGATGGTAAGGCCGGGAAGGGCGCCGACGCTCACCTGCTTGCGAACGATGCCGTAGGTTCCGAAACTCATCGCCAGGCCAAGGCTGATCCATAACGTCCCGATGGCGCCCCATGCAAGAATGCCGACGCCGATTGCGGCGATGGCGACGGCCAGCCATTGTCGGCGGGACAGGCTTTCACCGAGAAAGACGGTGCCGAGCACGACGTTCAGCAGCGGATTGATGTAGTAGCCAAGGCTCGCGGCGAGCACGGCTTCATGCTGAATGGCCCAGATATAGATGAGCCAGTTCGCCGCGATCAGGCCCGCGCTGAGGACGAGCCAGCCGAGCGCTCTCTTGTCGCGCAAGGCCGCGGCAATCTCGCGTCCCTGGCGGCGGAGCATGACGATCAGCAGGCAGACCGGAACGGTCCAGACGATTCGCCAGGAAACGAGTTCGAGCGCGGGCACCTCGATTACCAGCAGCAGATAGAGGGGTAGCAAACCCCAGATAACGTAGGCGGAAACGCCCGAAACCGGGCCGATCTTCTGCTCTGATATGACGGGGCCGCGATTCATTCGCGGGCGTTAGTGCCGGCCGATGCCGGGCGCAAACAACAATTCGTCGGCTGCCGACACTCGGTTCATCGCAGAACCGATTTTCCTGAACAGTGGTTGCGTGTTGTTCAGCTTTGTAACCTTAAAGATGAACATACCAATCGACGGCGACTCGAACCGGCCGTTGCAACCGACCCTCGTGGGAGGAGGCTGTGACCGGTTCCAGTTGCTCAAGGAAGGAGCAAGACTATGACACGCAATCTCTTCAAGACTCTCGCACTGACCGCCTCTGCGGCAGCAATGACCCTGACGGCTCCGGTCGGAGCGGCGGAATTGCCGTCCGCCGGTTTCTCCAGCATGAACACCGCCGTGGCGCAGCCGATGCCCGCCTGGAACGATCAGGTGGCTGAGCACAAGCCGCGCAAGCGGGGTCGCGGACATGGTCACGGGCATGGCGACCGCTACGATCGTTACGACCGCTATGATCGCGGCGACTATCGCAATTACGGCGAGCCCGTTCACCGCGACACGCGCATCTGGCGCGAACGCGATGGCCGCTACTACTGCAAGAAGGAAAACGGCACGACCGGCCTTCTGATCGGTGCCGGCGTCGGCGGTCTGATCGGACATGAGGTGATGGGCCGCGGGAACGACCGCACGCTCGGTGCCATTTTGGGTGCCGCCGGTGGCGCGCTGCTCGGTCGGACGATCGACCGTTCCGCTACACGCTGCCGCTAAGCCCGGACAAGGTTCGGTCGCGCCCACCCGCGACCGGCAAGCGATCCCCACCGGATCGTAACGGAAGCGCTCACCGCTCGGCCCAGCCGACGGTGGGCGTTTCTATTTGCGCGATGCGCTAGGTGTCGATTGTCGAGGTTGCTTGGAGCGCTACTTGTCGCGCAGCCCGACGCCGATTGAGGCGCGCGGCTGTACCATTTCGGTGCTCGTCACGGGATAGGCGCAGTAATCGGCTGCATAGAAGGCCGCCGGACGGTGATTGCCCGACAGGCCGATGCCGCCGAACGGCGCCGCGGAAGAAGCGCCGTTGGTGGGTCTGTTCCAGTTCACGATGCCTGCCCTGATTTGGGTCCAGAACCGTTCGAAATCCTTCGGTTGTCCGCCCAGAAGCGATGCGGACAGGCCGTAACGCGTATTGTTTGCCTCGGATATGGCGGCGTCGAAATCCTCGACCTTGATGACCTGCAGCAACGGACCGAAAAGTTCGATATCGGGCCGCTCCTCGATTTCGGTCGTGTCGATGATGCTCGGGCTGAGCAGCGGCAGATCGGGATCGGGCCGCTTCAGATGCTTGATCGGGCGACCGCCGCGGCTCATTAGCGCAAGAAAGCTTTCGCTCAGCAGATCGGCGGTTTCGTTGTCGATGACAGGCCCCATGAACGGAGCGGGATCGGCGAAGGGTTCGTCGAGGATGAGCCTGTCGGCCAAGGCCCGGACCGCGGGGACGATCTCGTCATAAAAGTCGGCGGTCACGATGAGCCGCCGGGCGGCGGTGCAGCGCTGCCCCGCCGTGGTAAAGGCCGATTGGATAATGGTCGCCGCGGCATCCTCGATTTTGGGCGTCGGAATGGCGACGATGGGATTGTTGCCGCCCATTTCCAGCGCGACGATCTTGCTCGGGTCCGAAGCGAGCGCGCGGTTGATCGCGATCCCGGCACGCGCCGAACCGGTAAAGAGGACACCGTTGACGCTCTTGTGCGCGACGAGCTGCTTGCCCTCTTCCGGTCCGCCATGCAGCACCTGTGCAACGCCGTCGTCGATGCCGGCCTCGTGCAGGCACCGCACGAGGAATTCGCCGACTACGGGGGTCTTCTCACTCGGTTTGAAGACGACGGTATTGCCCGCGATGAGGGCGGGAACGATGTGTCCGTTGGGAAGATGCGCTGGGAAATTGTACGGGCCCAGCACGGCCATCACGCCATGCGGCTTGTGCCGCAGCGCAGCCGAGCCTTGCAGCGCGCTGTCGAGCTTCTTCTGGCCGGTCCGCTCGGCATAGGCGGTAACCGAAATATCGACCTTTGCGACGACTGCCTGAACTTCCGTATGCGCTTCCCAGAGCGGCTTGCCAGTTTCGCGCGCGATCAGTTCGGCGAAGTCGTCGGCGTGCTTGCGTACGACATTGGCGAAGCGGCGCAGCATCTCGATCCTGACGGCAAGCGGCGTGGTCGCCCATTTGGGAAAAGCCTCCCTGGAGCGGGCAACGGCCTGTTCGACATCGCCGGCTTCGCCCTGCCAGATTTCCTTGCCGGTCGCCGGCTCATAGGACTTAAGAATGTCGCTTACCTCTCTCGGAATGTTCCGTTCGTCCGTGGGTCACGTCACTGCGCGCCCTGCCACAGCGCTCACATAAAACCAATCTGTAAGATTACGGATCGCTGTCGCTGGCCAGATGACCCTTCGCGAGGGGGCGCGGGCCGAGTGCATTGCCGAGGTCCCGGATCGAGGCGAGCTTGTCGTGAAGCGGCGACCAGTCGTCGTCTTGTGCGATCGCCGACCAGATGCGTTCCACTTCGCTGTGGACGAGGCTGGCCGGATGACTGGCGCCTTCGATCTCGCGCTCCCAGTACTCCGCCTCGCCAGCGACGGCTTCGAACGGAGCCAAGGCTTCGGCCAGCGCTCCTTCGGCTGCCCGGCCCGAGCGGTGGCGATAGAAGAAGGTGTCCGGGCCGATCTCCGCATCGCGCATCGCCTGTTCGGAAGCCGCGACGAGCGCCGCGTTCTCCTCGTCACTGCCGGGAACGAGGCCCAGCCGCCAGCACCAGCGCCGCCCGACCGCTTGCTGATAGAGCGCACCGAATCGTTCGAGCGCCGCGATCAGCGGCGGCGCCTCCACCAGCAATCGCAGCGCAACGCCCAGCTGTCCGCAATTCCAGTGAATCGCTTCAGGCTGGCGGGCGAAGGCGTAAAGACCGGCGTGATCGAAATAGGCTGCCGTGAAACCACCGTTCCATTCCGGCAGGAAGCGCCACGGTCCGTAGTCGAAACTCTCGCCGCTGATATTCATGTTGTCGGTGTTGAGGACGCCGTGGACGAACCCAGCCACGATATAGCTCGCCGCAAGATCGGCCAGCCGCTCGACGACCTGGTGCATCAGGATGACCGCGGGTTCCTCGCGTTCCGGCGCATCGGCGGGCGGAAGGGGGCCGGGAAACTGTTCGAGGCAATAGGCCACGAGTTCGCGCATTTGATCGGGTTCGTCATGGGCGAGAAGGCGCTGGAACGTTCCAATGCGGATATGGCCGTGACTGAGCCGCGTCAGCACTGCGGAGCGGGTAGGGGATGGCTCGTCGTGCCGTTCCAGCTGCTCGCCTGTCTCGACGATGGAAAAGGTTCGCGAGGTATCGACGCCGAGCGCGCCCAGCATCTCCGTCGCCAGCAATTCGCGCACCGCGCCCTGCAGTGTGAGCCTTCCGTCGCCCGCCCGGCTATAGGGTGTCTGGCCCGAACCCTTCGTTCCAAGGTCGAGCAGCCGCCCGCCCTCGTCGCGCATCTGCGCGAACAGGAACCCGCGACCATCACCGAGGTCCGCATTGTAAACGCGAAACTGATGACCGTGATATTTGAGCGCGAGCGGCTCGGGCAAATTATCGGCCAGCGGTTCGAACCGGCAGAAATGCGCAAGCCACTCGTCATCACTCAACCCGTCGAGGCCGATTTGCGCAGCCGGTCCCTCTGCACGATGGCGCAGCGTACATTCCGGGAAGGCGGCGGGCGTAACGGGGTCGGCCAGCCAAGGGGCGAGGCTTAAGATGGGCGTGTCGGGTCGGTAATCGGTCATGGTTGGCCCCCGCGCTATCGCTATCGCCCGCCATATGGCAAGGGCAGCGCCTGCATGTTCGTCGGTTGCGCTCGACCGCGCGCAGCGGTAGCGAGCAATGCCATGACATCCGATCATTTCGTAGATGGCAACTGGACGAGCGAGGACGGTCTGACGCTGCATTTCCGCGACTATGCAGCGCGCGACGATGTCAGCGACAAGCGTCCGCCGATCCTCTGCCTGCACGGTCTGACCCGCAATGTGCGCGATTTCGCAGGATTTGCCGAGCGCTTCTCGGGCGAGTGGCGCGTCATCGTCCCGGAAATGCGCGGGCGCGGCGACAGCAATTACGCGACCGGCAGCGAAAGCTACAATGTGGGGCAATACGTGCGCGACGTTCAGGCTCTGCTCGATCAGGAAAAGATCGACCGCTACGTCGCGATCGGCACCTCGATGGGCGGATTGATGACGTTGGTTCAGGCGGCGCAGGATGCTTCCCGGCTGGCGGGCGTCGTCCTCAATGACATCGGTCCGGCAATCGAGGCTGCGGGCCTCGACAAGATCAGAGAGTATGTCGGGCAGGGGCGCAACTTTCCTACATGGATTCACGCAGCGCGCGCGCTTGCCGATACGCATGGCGAGGCTCATCCCGGCTATGCGACGCAGGACTGGATCGCGATGGCGAAGCGCGTGATGGTGCTCGGCCCGAATGGCCGGATCAGCTTCGATTACGACATGAAGATTGCGGAGCCGATCCTGCAATCGGACGATGCCGCCGCGCCTGCCGACCTCTGGCCCGCGCTCGACGCCATGAAGGACCGGCCCGTCCTGATGGTGCGCGGAGCCTTGTCCAATCTTCTTTCTCAAGCGACCTTCGACGAGATGAAGCGGCGCTTGCCCGATGCCGAGACCGTCACGGTGGCGGATACCGGCCATGCCCCGACGCTCGACGAACCGGAAGCCGTGGAGGCGATCGAGAGGCTGCTCGACCGCGTTGCAGCAGAAAGCCGTCGATGAGCCAGCGGTCGGGACGGCCCCGGTTCCTGCATGTTCATTGCCGCTTTCCCGACGGGATGGCGGCGGAACGCGACAGTATTCTGATGAGGGCGTTCGGCAATAAGGTCGAGCATGTCGTAGTGACGGCCGACCAAGGCTCACCGTCGAAAGTAGCAGGGATCGGCGGTTCAATATCAGTCACTTATCCCACGGACTTTCCGCCCATTCGAGGATTGCCGTTGCCCGGCAGGCTGTCCCGGCTGGCGCGGGCCATGCAGCCCTTCGACCTCGTCCTGACCCATGGGCGCGATGCGCTGGATGCGGCGATGGCGCATACCTTGTTCAAGGACGCGATGGACCTGCCGCCGCTTGTGCATCACGAGATCGGAGACGCCGCGCTGGAGGGCGGGATGGCAGCTACGTGGTATCGTCGCTTCGCGTTCGGCAAGGCGGCGGGGCTGGTCGTTTCGTCCGAGCGGATAGAGGAAGCCGCGCTCGTCGCGTGGCAGCAGCCGCTTGGCAGGGTGAAGCATATCCCGCCAGGGGTCCCGGTTTGTAAGTTCGCGTTCCGCCCGGCGAATGACAGCCTGCCGGGCCTCATCAAGAGGAAGGGCGAGTGCTGGCTGGGATGGACGGGACCGCTGGACGGGACGGCCGATATCGCCTCCCTCGTCGCGATCTGCGCTGCACTGCCGGAAAACTGGCATCTGGTGGTCGTCGGCGAAGGACCGGAGCGCGATAAAGTGGCGCAAGAGGCTGACAGGCGGGGCATCAATCACCGGGTTCACTTGCCCGGGAAAATCATTGAAATGTCGCAGATTTTGGGGCTTTTCGATATTTTCGCCCTGGCGTCTCACAGCGAGCGGGCGGGGCTCGACGCCGTGCGCGGAATGGCCGCCGGGCTCCCCCTCGCAGCGTTCGACAATGGCAGCCTCGGGCAGATGGTGGCTGAGGAAAACCGCCCTTTTCTCGCCGCGCACAAGGATGTCGAGACGCTCCAGACTGTCGTCGAGAGGCTGGCTAAGGATTCCGACTTGCGTCATTCCATCGGCAAGGCGAACCGCGAAAAGGCGTTGGCCGATTATGACGAGGAACGGATGGTGGCGACCTATCGCCGCCTCTATTCGAGCGCGATGCGCCGCGACGATTGGTAACGCATTTCGCGAGGTGCGATTTGCCGGGCGCTTCACCGGTCGTTCACTTGCCGTGTCAGACCATTGCCCTTGTCCCTGCCAGTCCCTAAAGGCATGGCACGCGGGCGACGGGGGCGTTTGTCCCGCCCGCCGATCCAGATCAACGAGAAAGAGTTTTTGCCTTGGCGCTGACACCGACCAATCCGAAAGCGAACGACAAGAAAGCCCGGCGCGAGGCGGCAGAGGGCGATGTCCTCATGCGCGAGGTCGACGAGGCCGTGCGGCAGGACGACATGGCGGCGTTCGGCAAGCGCTATGGCGCGCCGCTGCTCGCCGTGGTCGGGGTCGCGCTGCTCGCATTCGGCGGCTACCTCTACTGGAACAATGCGCAGGAAGGTGCGCGCGAACGCGATTCAGAAACGCTGGTCACCGCTTTCGACCAGCAAGAAGCCGGCAACCTTAGCGCCGCCACGCAGGCACTCGAACCGCTGGCCACCGGCGAGCGGGAAGGGGCACGCGCGATTGCTCTGATGGGGCAGGCCTCCATCGCACTGCAAGACGGCAAGACGCAGGCCGCAGCGCAGATGTTCGAAGCCATTGCCGATGATGCGAGCGTTCCGGACGAGATCCGCGAGCTTGCGCGCGTCCGGCAGGTCAGCACGATGTACGACCGCCTCGAACCCGCGGAAACCATCCGACTGCTCGACGCGGCGGCGCAGCCCGGTCGTCCGTTCTTCGCCAGCGCGGCGGAGATGAAGGCGATGGCGCTCGTCGCGCAGGGCAAGCGGCAGGAGGCCGGCGCCTTGTTCGCGCAGATCGCGCAGGACGACGAGACGCCGCCGACGCTGCAATCGCGCGCCCGGCAGATGGCGGGCCTGATGGGGGTCGATTCGATCGACGATCCTGCCAACGTCATCAGCGGCACGGCAACGACCACGCCCGAAGCGGGCGAAGCTACGGCGAGCGATTCCTGACCTAGCGGTAAACACCGATAAACGAACCACGATGCCGGTCTGATCGCCGGCGCATTTCGAGAGACCGAGGGCTTTCCCACGTGATGAGCAATAACAAACGACCTTTCCGCATCTTCGGCACCGCGCTCCTGCTTGCCTCGGTCACGGCGTGCAGCGGCGGCCTGTTCGGCGGAGGCGACGGCAAGAAGACGACGCCGACGGTGGGCGAGCGGATGCCGGTCCTCTCCCGGATCGAAAGCAGCGCGCAGGTCGATCCTGCCTTGCAGAACGTCCCGGTCACCGTGCCTGCCGCGACGGTCAACACCGACTGGGCGCAGACGAGCGGCACGGCCAACAAGGCTTACGGCCACCTTGCGCTGGGCGAGAATCCGCAACGAGCCTGGACTGCAACGATCGCCGGTTCGACCGAGCGGCGACGGCTTGCCGCGGCGCCGGTCGTAGGCGGCGGCTCGCTGTTCGTCGTGGACACGGACGGCGTCGTCCATGCCTTCGATGCCGCCACCGGAACCCGCCAGTGGCAGTATCGCAGCGAGATCGACAACAGCCTGCGCAACGTAGCCTTCGGCGGCGGCGTCGCCTATGCCGGGGACACGGTCTACGCAACGAATGGCGCGGGCGAGGTCATGGCGCTCGATGCCGCGACCGGAACCCTCAAATGGAAGGTCAAGCCGTCCGGCCCGCTGCGCGGTGCGCCGACGATCGCCTTCGGAAACGTTTTCGTCATGACGCAGGACAACCAGATTTTCGCCCTGAGCGCTGCGGACGGATCGCAGCAATGGCAGGAATCCGGATCGACCACGCAGGCCGGCGTGTTCGGCGTGGCCGCCCCGTCCGTCGGGCAGGGGACGGTCATCGCCGGCTACAGTTCGGGCGAGCTCTCCGCCTATCGCTACGAGAATGGCCGCGTCCTGTGGTCCGACGCACTGGCCCGCACCTCCATCTCGACCGAGGTCGGCTCGCTGACCGATATCGACGCCGATCCGATTATCGATAATGGCAGGGTCTACGCCCTTGGCCAGGGCGGCCGCATGGCAGCCTACGAACTCGTCACCGGCCAGCGCATCTGGGAACTGAACCTGTCGGGAATCTCCACTCCTGCGATCGCTGGCGAATGGATCTTCACCCTGTCGAACGATGCCATGCTGCTGGCGATTGCGCGCGGTACGGGCCGGGTGCGCTGGATCACCGAACTCGCTCAATATCGCGATCCCGAAGACCGCGAGGGGCCGATTTTCTGGGTAGGACCGGTGCTCGCGGGAAGCCAGCTCTGGATTGCCAATTCTGAGGGCGAGATCCATCGGGCGAGCGTGGGAGAGGGATCGACGTCACTCTTCACCGAACTGGACGCACCGATCAGCAACGCGCCCGTCGTTGCCAACGAAACGCTTTACGTCCTCGACGACAGTGGCCGGATTACCGCCTTCCGGTAAACCGGCGGAGCCGTCAGAAGCTGTATTTGTAGACGCGCGAAACGTTGCCGTCCCATTCGCCGTGATACTTGTCGAGCAGCCGCTCAGCGGGAACCTTCCCGCTAGCAACGATCTCGTCGAGCGTTTCGAGAAAGCCCGTCTCGTTGTCGCCGCTGCCATTGAGGCGTTTGCGGGCCGACAGGCCGGACCGGGCGATGGCGAGCACGTCCCGCGCCAGGTCGCGTAGCGTTCCGCCGCCGGGCAGGGGCGCGTTGAGTGCCTGCTTCGGGACCGCGTTGCGCAAGGCTTCGCGTTCTTCCATGCTCCAGTCCTTCACCAGATCCCACGCGGCATCGAGCGCGCCCTGATCGTAGAGCAGGCCGACCCAGAAGGCGGGCAGGGCGCAGATGCGGCTCCACGGACCGCCATCGGCCCCGCGCATTTCGAGGAAGCTCTTGAGGCGCACTTCCGGAAAGGCGGTGGACAGGTGATCCCACCAGTCGCTCTGCGTCGGCTTCTCGCCGGGCAGGACGGACAGTTCGCCGTTCAGGAAGTCACGGAAGCTGAGGCCCGCCGCGTCGATATACTTGCCGTCGCGATAAACGAAATACATCGGCACATCGAGCATGTAGTCCGTCCAGCGTTCGTACCCGAAGCCGTCCTCGAACACGAAGGGCAGCATCCCGGTCCGATGGGGATCGGTGTCGGACCAGATATGGCTGCGATAGGAGAGGAAGCCGTTGGGCTTGCCCTCGGTAAAGGGCGAATTGGCGAACAGGGCGGTGGCGAGCGGTTGCAGGGCGAGGCCGGTGCGAAATTTCTTCGCCATGTCAGCCTCGCTCGAATAGTCGAGATTGACCTGGATGGTGCAGGTTCGCAGCATCATGTCGAGGCCGAGCGTGCCGACGCGCGGCATGTGCCGCTTCATGATCTCGTAGCGCCCCTTGGGCATCATCGGCAGTTCGTCGCGGGTCTTGTCGGGCCACATTCCGAGGCCGAGGAAACCGACGCCGAGCTTGCGCCCGATCTCCTTCACCTGCGCAAGGTGCCGTCCGGTTTCCGCACAAGTTTCGTGCAGGTTCTCGAGCGGGGCGCCGGACAGTTCGAGCTGGCCTGCGGGTTCGAGGCTGATCGTGCCGTCACTGCCGCGCATGGCGATGACCTTGCCCGCTTCCTCGACCGGCTCCCAGCCGAATTGCCGCATGGCGAGCAAGATGTCGCGAATGCCGCCTTCCTCGTCATAGGACGGTGCGGCATGGTCGGTCGTGCGATAGACCAGCTTCTCGTGCTCGGTCCCGATGCGCCAGTCTTCCTTGCGCTTTTCGCCCGCCTGCATCGGCGCGATCAGCTGGTCGCGGGTTTCGATGACCGGATCGTCGCTCTCGGACGTGTTGCGCGTGCTCATGCAGCGCGCGTTAGAAAACAGGGCGTTGCGAGGGAAGCAATTTATTCATTTGCTCCCCAATCGCCCGCTTCGGCCATCCACAGGGCGGTCGCGGCGATGGCTGCGGTCTCGCCCCGCAATATACGCGGGCCGAGGCTGATCGGGCGCGCTTGCGGCAAGGCGCGGATCGCGGCTCGCTCTGCATCGTCGAAGCCGCCTTCCGGCCCGATGACGAGCGCGGCGGGCGCCTTCTCGCGGCGAAAGGCGGGGGCGGCCGGTTCGCCGCCATCCTCGTCGGCGAAGAACAGAATGCGCTCCTGCGGCCACTCGCGCAGCAGGACTTCGAGCTTCGCGACCGTAGCGAGTTCGGGCAGGGCGGTCCGGGCGCATTGTTCCGCCGCTTCGGTGACGATGGTGCGGGCGCGCTCGGGATTGAGCTTGTCCGCGACGCAGCGGCTGGTGAGAATTGGCGCAATCCGCCCGACGCCGAGTTCCGTCGCCTTTTCGAGGACCATGTCGAAGCGGTCCTTCTTCAAAAGGGCGGGGCACAGCCAGAAGTCGGGCACGGCCTCTCGCGGACGCAACCGGCTTTCGACGCGCAACGTGACCCGCCGCTTTTCCACCTCCACGACGCTGGCGGCCCATTCGCCGGTTACATCGTCGCACAGGATGACGTTGTCGCCCGGGGAAACACGCATGACCCTCCCGAGATAATTGGCCTGATTCCCCTCGAGCGTCATCACGCCGCCCTCGCTCAGCACCTCGGCGAGGAACAGGCGGGGCGCGCTTTTCGGAGGCCATGCCGGGGTTCGGGGTTGGTGGACCATCGCATCGCGCCATTAGACGAGCGCTGCGCTTCCCGCTAGATGCGCCTGAGCATGAACGAGAACAGCGTCCCGGACAGCCAGCATGGCGGAGTGATGGCACTGCTCCCGCGCCGGGTGCGCGATTATGCCGCGCTCGCGCGCTTCGATCGCCCGATCGGCTGGTGGCTGCTGTTCTGGCCTTGCGTCTGGGGCGTCTGGCTGGCGGGGGCGGGCTGGCAGTTCGCCCTGCTCGCATGGTTGCTGCTCGGCGCGATCGCGATGCGCGGGGCGGGCTGCGTCTATAACGACATCGTCGATGCCGATCTCGACCGGCAGGTCGCGCGCACCGCCAGCAGGCCCGTCGCGAGTGGCCGGGTGCGCCGCCGCGATGCGTGGATCTGGCTCGGCCTGTTGTGCCTTGTCGGGCTCATCGTCCTGTTGCAGCTTCAGCTTCGCGCGCAGATCGTCGCCTTGGCGAGCCTCGCGCTGGTCGCAGCCTATCCATTCATGAAGCGGATCACCTGGTGGCCGCAGGTCTGGCTCGGCCTCGTCTTCACCTGGGGCCTGCTCGTCGGCTGGAGCGAGTTTCGCAGCGACAATTTCGATGCGCTTTTCGCAATGTATGCCGGGGCGGTGTGCTGGGTCGTGGGCTACGACACGATCTATGCGCTGCAGGACCGGGAGGATGACGCTTTGGTCGGCATCCGCTCCTCCGCATTGCGCATGGGCGAGAAGGTTCGCGCGGGAACGGCCCTGTTCTACGCTGCCGCCGTCGCGTTCTGGGCGCTCGCCTTCTGGCTCTATCGCGCCGACTGGGTGGCGCTGATCGCGCTCGTTCCGGCCGCAGGGCATCTCGCCTGGCAGGTCGCGACCCTCGATCCCGCGGATGCCGCCAATCCGCTCGACAGGTTCCGCTCCAACCGGCTCGCAGGGGCGCTGGTCGCCGCCGCCTGCTTCGTCGTCGGCAATGCGGGGGTCTGAGCGAGCAGCATGTGCAATCTCTATCGTATGGCCCAGAGCGTCGGCGAAGTGGCGGAGTGGTTCCGGGCGGTCGACCGGGCCGGCGGCGCCAATCTCGGGAGCGAGGTCTATCCCGGCTATCCGGGCCTCGTCGTCGCGTCAGGCGAGGTGCAGGCGATGCACTGGGGCTTTCCGCTGGAGCGCAAGAACGCCAAGGGCGAGGCGCTGAAGCCCAAGCCGGTCAACAACACGCGCACCGACAAGCTCGACAGCTTCTTCTGGCGCAAGAGTTTCGTGAAGCGCCGCTGCCTCATTCCGCTGAGCGCCTGGGCCGAGGCGGAGGGCAAGAAGGGCGCAATGACGCGCACCTGGCTCAGCCTGCCGGACACGCCGCTCTTCGCAGTGGCCGGCATTTGGGACGAAAGCCCGCAATGGGGCCGCGTCTATTCGATGGTGATGACCGATGCCAGCGGAGACGCCGCCGACGTGCACAGCCGAATGCCGGTCGTCCTCGAACCTGCCAGTTACGAGCTATGGACCGCCGGGCCGCCCGACGCCGCTATGGAGCTTTGCGCGCCCTATGCCGGGAAACTGACGATCGACCGGACCGACGAGCCGTGGTCGGGCCATGCAAGGCAGGCCTCGCTGTTCTAGGTAATCTTGATCAGTCCTCCGGACCGAGCGAGGCATCGAGGTCGCGGGGCCGGGCGAAATGCACCAGCTTCCCGCACTCCGGTCGGATGTCCGACCACTTGTCGATGTCGAGTTCGTAGACCGCGAAACTCGCGGTCGGAAACTTGACCTTCGCCTCGTCGAACAAGGCGTTTTCCGCATTCGGGGCGACGAGGGTAAACAGCATGTCCTGAAGACCCGGATTGTGTCCCGACAACAGGATGGCGCGCGGATCGCCGTCCACTTCGGACAGGACTTCGCAGATTGTATCGGTCGAGGCGAGGTAAAGGCGGCGGTCGTAATGCACGTCGCGGCCGGGAAGCGCGCTTTCCAGCGTATCCTTCACCCGCTGCGCCGGGCTGGCGGCGATCCGGTCGAACCGGATGCCGTGATGCGCAATATGCTCGCCCATCAGCCGCGCCCCGCGCTTGCCCCGTTCATTGAGACCGCGCTCGAAATCCGCCTTGCGCGAATCGCTCCAGTCGGACTTGGCGTGACGGAGGATGCCGAGGATCTTCATGCGGTATTCGCCCCTGATAGCGCGGACAGGAAGTCATCGTCTCCGTCCATTGCATCCCTATCGGGTTCGCCGGCCAATCGCGCAAGAGCTTCGTCGAGCGTAACGCGATGGATCGGCGTGCCGGCCGGAAAAACGCTCTTCAGCCGGCTGGGAAAGGCGGGCGAGAGGACGACGAAATGGCCGCGATCGTCCTTGCTGCGGATCAGGCGTCCGAAGGCCTGGGCGAGCCGTGCGCGGATGATGCGATCATCGTAAGCCTGCCCCGAACCGCCACGGTCCGCAGCAGCGGCGCGGCGCGCACGATGCAGGATCGTCGGGCGTGGCCAGGGGACCTGCTCCATGACGACGCAGCGGAGAGAATTGCCCGGCACGTCCACGCCGTCGCGCAAGGCGTCCGTCCCCAGCAGGCTCGCGGCAGGATCGTCGCGGAAGATGTCGGTCAGCGTGCCCGTGTCGATCGGGTCGATATGCTGCGCGAACAGCGGCAGGCCCGCACGCGCGAGGCGATCGGCAATGCGGCCATGAACGGCGCGCAGGCGGCGGATCGCCGTGAACAGGCCAAGGACGCCGCCGCCCGTCGTCTCGATGATGCGCGCATAGGCCCCGGCGAGTCCGGCCAGGTCGCCTCGCTTTATGTCAGTCACGATCAGCACTTCGGCGCGGTTTGCATAATCGAACGGGCTTTCCGCATGGGTGAGGAGGGGGCGCGCCTCGGTATGGGCAGCGCCGCTTCGCTCGATCGCGGATTGCCAGTCGAAGCCGTCCTCGCCGCGTTCGGCCAGCGTCGCGGAAGTGAGCATGACGCCATGCGCCTGATCGAGGACGGTGCGCGCGAAGGGCTCCATTGGATCGAGCCAGCAGCGATGGATGCCGACGTCGAATTCGCGCGCATCGTTGCGGTCGACGAACAGCCAGTCGACGAACTTCTCGTCCACCGGCCCGCCGAGCCGGTCGAGCAGGGCAATCCACGCCGCCAAAAGGTCGATCCTCCAGGCCAGCGAATGGCGCGCTCCTTCGAGGCGCGCACGCCCCTGCGCATCGAGCCAGTCGGGTGCGGCTTCGGCAATCGCCTCGATCCGCCCTGCCAGCTTGACGAGCGGCAGGCGAATGGCGGACAGCGCGCCGAGCGCATGGCCCGCCTGTTCGATGAGTTCGCCGGGCAATTGCGCCGCTTCCGTCTCGATGCCGTAGCCCGCTTCCTGCCCGCCGGATTCGTCGCGCGCATAGGTCGTGTCGCGCACCGCCGCGAGTAGCGCTTCGATCGGTCCGTCAGGCAAATGTTCGGCCAGTCGTTCGATCCAGCCGCTTTCGGGAAGGGCGCGCGCCGCCTCGATCGCGGCCTCGATCGCTTCGCCGCCCGCCTCGTCATAGCTCGACACGTCGCTCAGGCGTGCGGCGAGACCGCGCCTTCTTCCCTTGTTCTTGCGTTCCGGGCCGAGCAGCCAGCGCTTCAATTCGACCGTTTCCCGCCCGGTGAGCGCGGCGGCAAAAGTGCCATCGGCAGCGTCGAAGACATGATGGCCCTCGTCGAAGATTATCCGCTTGGGAGCATTCGCCGGGTCGCGCGACCGGGCGGCATTGATCATCACGAGCGCGTGATTGGCGATGACGAGATCGGCCCTTGCGGCGGCGCGCACGCTCTTCTCGATGAAGCATTTGCGGTAATGCGGACAGCCGGCGTAGACGCACTCGCCGCGCTGATCGGTCAGCGAGGCGATGCCGCGTTTCCTGAACAGCGTGCCCAGCCAGCCGGGCAGGTCGCCGCCGATCATGTCGCCATCGCTGGTATAGGCCGCCCAGCGCGCAACGAGCTGCGCCAGGATGGCGGGACGCCCGGCAAACCCGCCTTGCAGCGCATCCTCGAGATTCAGAAGGCACAGGTAATTCTCGCGGCCCTTTCGCACGACGACGGGGCGCGACCCGTCGGCGCGCCGCTCCGGCCAGGCGCGGCGGCTTTCCTGCCGCAACTGGCGCTGCAGGTTCTTCGTAAAGGTCGAGACCCAGACCGTGCCGCCGCTTTCTCCCGCCCAGTGGGAGGCGGGCGCGAGATAGCCGAGCGTTTTGCCCGTGCCGGTCCCCGCCTGAGCCAGCAGCAAATGGGGCACCCCCTTGGCAATGCGCGGATCGAACATCTTGCCGGCATCGATGGCGAAATCGCGCTGCCCCTCGCGCCGTTCTGCGGAGGCTCCCGTCAGCTGAGCGAGCTGCTCGGAAATCGCGTTCTCCGACAGCGATAACTGGCGCGGCTGCGGGCGCTCGGCGCTCTCTTCCCATTCACTAAGCTTGGAGAACAGCCACTTCTCGGCGCGCTGAGGCTTCGCGACATGGCGATTGAGGAATTGCGCCCATGGCCAGCGCAACCGGGCGAGCGATTGCAGCGCGCTCCAGGCACCTTCGCGTTCCGGCCAATGGGTCGCTTCGCAGGTCGCGAACAGCTTGGCAGCGGCGCGTTGCAGAAGCAGCGGCGCCTCGTCGTCGCTTTCCGGCACGGGCAGATCGAGCGCATCGGCAAGCCCCTTGGGCGTCGGCACGCAAAAACGGGCGGGGTGAACGAAGGCGAAGAGTTCGAGCAGGTCCAGTCCCGAAAGGTCTGGATAACCGAGCCGCGTCGCGACCAGCGGCGCATTGACGAGCAGGAGGGGCGTGTCCGCGGCGTGGTTGATCGCCTCGCCTTTCGCGATGCCGCTCGTGCGACCGTCGGGCGAACGCAGCCAGATGCCCGCATGGGTGGCATGAAGCGCGGGAATGTCGATCGCCGCCGGGTCGTCGCAATGGCCGTGTTCGCTCACTTTGACGGTAGTGGGGTGCGCGGAACGAAAAGTAAACATGTCCTACATTGTCTTGCGGGTGATAGCGTGCCCCTCATGCTTCGGACCATCACACCTCTGACCTTTCACGAACCGTGTTTGGCTGGCTTCGCGCCCCACCGGTTTCCTTTGCCAAGACCGTGTTCCATGTGTTCCATCGGTTCAGTTTGAAGCTGGTGAAGATGAATGATTGCGAGTCACTTCGCGCTTGCGAAAGCAGGCCCAAGCGGCAAGAGGATAACGCCATGAGCATGACCGAACTGATCGACGCCGCACGTTCTTCCAAGGCCTGGCCCTTTCAGGAGGCGCAACGCCTGCTCAAGCGCTATCCCGACGGCACGAAACCCGACGGTTCGCCGGTGCTGTTCGAAACGGGTTACGGTCCCAGCGGCCTGCCGCATATCGGAACCTTTCAGGAGGTGCTGCGCACGACGCTGGTCCGCCGGGCGTTCGAAGCGCTGATCGGTGCGCGGCCCGAGGACGGCAAGACACGCCTCGTCGCCTTTTCCGACGATATGGACGGGCTGCGCAAGGTGCCGGACAACGTCCCCAACCAGCAGCTTTTGCAGGACAATCTGCACCTCCCGCTCAGCCGGGTTCCCAATCCGTTCGATACCACGCATGAGAGTTTCGCTGCCTACAACAACGCCAAGCTGCGCGAATTTCTCGACCGCTTCGGCTTCGACTATGAATTCGTCAGTTCCTCCGAGCGGTACAATTCGGGGGCGTTCGACGATGCCCTGCGCAACGTGCTCGCGAACAATCAGGCAATCCTCGACATCATGCTGCCGACGCTGCGCGAGGAACGCCGTCAGACCTATTCGCCGATCCTGCCTGTCTCTCCGAGCAGCGGGGCGGTCCTGCAGGTTCCGGTCGAGGTCGTCGATGCCGAGAAAGGGCTCATCCGCTTTACCGACGGGACCGGCGAGACTGTCGAACAGTCCGCGCTCGGCGGTCAGGCGAAACTGCAATGGAAGGTCGATTGGGCGATGCGCTGGGTCGCGCTCGGCGTCGATTACGAGATGTACGGTAAGGACCTGACCGACAGCGGTATCCAGTCGGGCAAGATCGCGCGCGTGCTGGGCGGCAACAAGCCGGACGGGCTCATCTACGAACTCTTCCTCGACGAGAAGGGCGAGAAGATTTCCAAGTCCAAGGGCAACGGGCTGACGATCGAGGAATGGCTCGACTTCGGCACCGAGGAAAGCCTCGGCTTCTACATCTTCCCGAACCCCAAAAGCGCCAAGCAACTGCATGGCGGCGTCGTCCCGCGCGCAGTGGACGATTACTGGCAGTTTCGCGAACGCCTCGCCGAACAGGATCTCGACAAGCAGCTCGGCAACCCGGTCTGGCACCTGCTGCGCGTGAATGGCGGTTACGAGGCGGAAGAGGCACCGGGGGCGGGCGATAGCCTGCCGGTGTCCTACAGCCTGCTCCTGAACCTCGTCGGCGTGCTGGGGGCGGAAGCGACGGAAGAACAGGTGTGGTCCTATCTCGGCAATTACGTCGATGTCGCCGAACCGGACAGCCAGCCCGAACTGGCCGAACTCGTCCGCAGCGCGCTTCGCTACAACCGGACCTTCATCGCCCCGCAACTCAGCCGACGGCCTCCGACCGAAAGCGAGAGCGCCGCGCTGGAGGAACTCGATCGTCGGCTTGCCGCGCTCAATGGCGATACCGAGGCGGAGGATATCCAGACCATCGTCTATGAAATCGGCAAGCGCGAGGAATACGGGTTCGAGAACCTGCGCGACTGGTTCCGGGCGCTGTACGAAATACTCCTCGGTTCGAGCCAGGGGCCGCGCATGGGTAGTTTCATCGCGCTCTATGGCATTGAAAACTCGCGGCGTCTGATTAAGAATGCATTAGTCACGACGTAACGCGGAATCGGGAACGGGCGGGATGGAGCGCGAAGAACGGAGCGATTTGTCTGCACAGAACGTCGTCCCCGAACAGGTCGACGCCGAGTACCCCTCAACTGATTCGATAGGCGAGGGCAACGCCGATCCCGGCGATTTGCGCATCGATCCCGCGCAGTTGTTCATCGAGGCGACCGAGCAGACACGCATGGCTCTGTGCGTCAGCGATCCCTATGCCGAGGATTGCCCGATCATCTACGTGAACGAGGCATTCGTCGAACTGACCGGCTATAGCCGGGACGAGATACTGGGGCGCAACTGCCGCTTCCTCCAAGGAGAGCAAACCGATCCGCAGGCGGTCGCCAAGTTGCGCGAAGCGGTTTCGCAGGAGCGCGTGCGGGTCGTCGACATATTGAATTACAAGAAGGACGGAACTGCATTCTGGAACGCCGTCCATGTCGGACCCGTCTATGGCGAGGACGGCAAGCTCGCCTATTTTTACGGTTCGCAGTGGGACATCACCGATCTCCTGGCGGAGCGCGAGCGAGCCGATACGAGCGGCGACATCGCGCGCGAAATGAAGCATCGCGCCGACAATCTGTTCTCCGTTGTCATCGCCATCGTGCGGCTGTCTGGGCGAAACGAAACCAGTGTCGACCGGCTCGTCGAGAAGGTCACGAGCCGCATTCAGGCCCTTTCAGCGGCGCATCGTGCTTCGAGCACCGAATTGAGTGCGACCGGGGAACGGGTCGATCTCTGTGAACTCGTCTGCGAGGTGCTTGCACCCTATCGGACGTCGCGCGAGGATCGGCTGGAAATCGTCGGCTCGAAGACGCCTCTGCCGCGTCGCTGGGTCACCCCGATCGGCCTGGCCATCCATGAAATGGCTACCAACGCGCTGAAATACGGATCGCTCGGCCAGTCGGAAGGGCGGGTCCATGTCGACTGGGAAAGCGACGACGAGCAACTGGTCATTCACTGGATCGAATCGCACGGCCCGGCCCTGCCGAAGACGAATGCGAACGCTGTTAAGGGCGGGGAAATGGGCACGCGCCTGATGGAGAACGTCCTGCGCGGAGTGGGCGGCAGGATCGATACGACTTTCGCCGAGAGCGGCTTTCGCGCGACGATCACTCTGCCGTTTGATGGCGCCGGCAATAGGTCCGGCTAGCCGCTAATCCCATTTGCGCGTGCGATACCAGCGCGTGAGGACATATTTCTCTCCTGCAAGGACCGGTGTGCCTGCGTGCATCGTGCCAGGATTGGGCGACCCGTCGGGCAGAGCGTTGTTCCAGATGAGGAGGACGCCGGGCTTGGGATCGATGGCGAGCCGCGCTTCGGTAAAGTGCGTCGCACCGCCTTCCTCGACTTCATTGAGGAAAGCCATTGCGGTCCAGCTGCGCTGTCCGCCCCGCTTTTTCTCGCCCTCCCAGTAAGGCTGGTCGGTGTAGAACCAGTCATTGTGCGGCTTGAACTCCTGCCCCGGCAGGTATCTTTGACCCTGAATCGTCTCGCCGATCTCGAAATCCAAGCCGAGCCGGTCGTCGATCCTCCGGGAGACTGCCAGCACGAAGGGGTCGGCCGGATCGAAATTGCCGGAATAGGAAGTGCGGAACTGCGACGCATAGTCGACCTCGAACACTGCGCTGGGCTGCGCGACCTCGTCGATCATCGCGATGAAGCGGGCACACTCCGACGGGGTGAGAAAATCGCCGATGGCGTAGATTTCCGCCGTCTCCGTCGGCAGGCGATAGGCTTGCGGATCGCTCGTCAACCGCTGCGTCACCTTTGCGCCGATGCGGGCGATCGCCGCCTGGTCCGGATGCTTCATCGATTGCGACATCAACGCGTCTGATAGCGATGGTTGGCGGGCGAGCAAGCGGCAACTCTTGTTCCGCGCGGATAAGAGCGTATGCCGTTGCTCCATCAAGAATGGGAGAGGCTATGCAAATTCTCGATCGATCGAAGGAGCGCTACAGTCGCGTGGCGATGCTGCTTCACTGGCTTATCGCGATTGCGGTGATAACCAATTGGCGGCTCGCCGAAGCCGCAGAGCATGCAACCGAAGCGTCTGCCGGGTGGTGGTGGACCCAGCACAAGTCGCTCGGCATCACGATCCTCGTACTGAGCTTGATCCGGCTGATCTGGCGATTGACGCACCCGCTCCCGGCGATCGAGCAGCGGGTTCCAACATGGCAGCGTGTTCTCGCGCGCACGACGCATGCGATTTTCTATGTGCTGCTGATCGGTCTGCCGCTGGGAGGATGGCTGGCGATCTCCTATTTCGGCAGCGATATCGACTATTGGGGCTTGTTCACCATCCCCGGTCTTCCCGTGGGACAGGATATGGCAGCGGGCGAGCGCATCGGCGGTCTGCATGCCCTAGGGGCCGAAATCATGCTCTATCTGATCGTGCTTCATACGCTCGGGGCGCTGAAGCATACCTTCTTCGACAAAACGCTCGGCATTTTCAGGATGCTTCCTTTCGGTGGGCATCGCGTTCGCGGAACCCGCCTCGATTGAGCGAAAACGCAAAAGCCCCCGCCATCGAGATGAGCGGGGGCCATAGTGCCTGCCGGAACGCTTCCGATCCTTCGTTCCGGCAAGCAGGGGTATTCGGCAGTCCTACCAGAAGAAGTCGTAGATGACGTCGACGACTTCGCCCGAATAGATGTCGACGAGAAGAACGTCGTCGTAATACCTCACCCAGCGATAGGGCCCGTAGACCTCCGGCAGGCGATAGGACCAGGGATCGCGGATGTAGTAGCGGCTGCCGAAGAAGCCACTGTCGAGAAAGATCCCGATACTCAGCCGGTTATAGCTGTGTCCGCGATAGGGCGCATAGTAGCGACCCAAGCGATAGTGATTGCGATGAAGGTTGCGATACCTCAACCAGTCGTAACGCTGGTTGTTGCGCCATGCGCGTCGGTCCCAGCGACGATGGTCGCGATAGTCGTGGCGGTCTCCGCGCCGCTCCCACCGCCTGTCGTCGCGGTGATCGCGCCTGTCGCCGCGCCGGTCCCAGCGTCCGTCCCGGTCCCGGTCGCCGCGATAATAGTCGCCCCGGTCGCCTCTGTAGCGATCGCGATAAGCGTCGCGGCGCTGATCGCGGTCTCTTTCCCTCAGGGTCTCGCGAATTGCGTCCCGGCGGACATCACGGCGAGCTTCGCGAAGGTCGCGATCGCCGCCACGCCTGCTTTCGCGAAGGTCGCGTTCACCCCCGCGCCGCGCTTCCCTCAGGTCGCGGCGTTGTTCCTGCTGAACGCGCTGGGCCCGCTCCGCTCTTTCCTGGACGACTTCGCGGGCAACGGCCCGGCGTTCACCGAGGTCGCGTGAGACGTCGCGCCTTTGCGGAGCTTCGCGGCGGACTTCCCGATCGATTTCCCGTCTGACTTCGCGCCGATCCTGCCGCGCCTGACCACGTTCGGATCGTGCGCGTTGCCGGTCGCCCAGCGTTCGTTGGCCACGTTCGCGCTGCTGCTCGACCGAAGCCGATGCTGCGGAGGCGGTTGCCGCCGTAGGCCAGGCAACGCCAGCCAAAGCGATGGCAATGATGCCGAAACCGCTCTTTTTCAGAATGTTATTCACTGCCATCGGTGGCTCTCCACTGTTTCGGTCGCGCCCACCCGTGCGATCATTGTCGATGAAGCGGGTATATCGGACGACGACTGACCGGTCCATGAACCGGACATGATGCTTTCCGTTCATGTTTCTTAACGAATATATGAACCATCCGGATGGCGCGATTGACTTGGACACCGCTATCTGCGCTTGCCGAAGGCGTGGAACCGACATTCGAAACGATCATGGACGACGCCCGGCATCGTCTCTCGGAGGGGGCGAGCAACCGCAAGGTTCCTTTTCACTCTCCGGTCGTCGCGAGCCTGGACGGCGAGGGGGGTGTGGCGCAACGGGTGATGATCCTGCGAGCTTTCGACGCGGAAAAATGGCAGCTGCGTTTCCATACAGATGCGCGCAGTCCGAAAGTCGATCAATTCGACAGCAGCGATGCGGTTAGCGTCCTTTTCTACGACAAGGACGCCAAGATACAGATACGTGTCGCCGGGCGAGCGGTCGTCGAACGGGACAGCCCGGAAGCCGACGCCGCCTGGAACGACAGCACGACCTTCGCGCGGCGTTGCTACATGGCCGAGGCGGGTCCCAGCTCGACAAGTCAAAGTCCGACCTCTGGGCTTCCCGCCCCGATAGAGGGCGTCAATCCGAGCGAAGCCGACGTTGCTCCGGCGCGCGTCAATTTCGCGATCCTGCGTATCGTCATCACGAAGCTGGACTGGCTCCACCTCGCAAATGAGGGGCACCGCCGCGCGCTCCTGACCTTCGAGGAGGAAAGTCGCGAGCCGTCCGGTCAATGGATCGTGCCTTAGGAACCGCCGCAAGCGTCAGACGACGCCGATAAGCTTCAACTTCTCCAGCAGGCCCGTCTGATCGAAGGGCTTGGTGATGTACTCGTCCGCCCCGCTCGAGCGAGCGCGATCCATGTCGCGCCCCGCCGACTTGCTGGTACAGAATACGACCTTGGGCGCATCGCCCCCGTCCTGTTCGCGCAGGGCATCGAGAAACTGGATGCCCGTCATGACCGGCATGTCCCAATCGAGCAACACCAGATCGGGCATGGCGATCCGGCATTTCGCCAGTGCTTCTTCGCCGTTTTCGGCCTCCGAGACGGCAAAGCCGCACGCCTCGACGATGGGTCGGGCAATCTTGCGGATCATGCGCGAATCATCGACCAGCAGGCAAGTCCGTCGCCGCGTCTCCTTCGGCGCGAGGGCGGAAACCCGCGCTCCGAGGCTATGGCGTGTGGTCGAGACGGCGGGCGTTGCGGTTGCGGTCGTCTCGCTCACCGTTCCCGCCGCTTCGAGAACATCGTCCTCTTCCTCGCCCCGGTCGCGGGCAAGCGCATCCACATCCGGGCGGGAGGGGCGTGCTGCGAGCGGGTCCGACTGGGCAATGCGCCCCTTGCTGCCGGCGCGCTTTATGAGATGGCGCATGGTGCAGCCTCCTGTCGGTGAGTGCCGAGCGGCGCGAGCGGCATCGCGTCCTTTTCGCCCGGCGTCTTTCTTACGTGGATGTAGGGCACCCAGACCTTTCCGTATTCGGCCTGCTGATACCAGAGATCGATGATGTCGTAGGAAGCCCAGAAGCCGTCCGGTTCGCGCAGGCGAATTCCCTCGCCGATGCGCGGCACGATCGCGAACTGCAATCGCTCGTTCGTCTGGTGCGTTTCGTTCTGGACTTCGATGTCGATCACTGCTGCGCCCTTCGTCTCGACCATCGTTTAGGCAAGAATTCTTGACGAATTGCAAATGCCGGAACCGTACTTTCGGGAACCCGGCAAAATGGCAGAGTTCCGGGGCGGAAGGGGCAAAAAATCCTACGCGATGGAACACATGGAACACGGTCCTGGCGATACAAAACCGTAGGCCGACAACGAGCTCCGCCGCCCGCGATAGCTTCCGCGAGTTGGCAGCATCTACATGAGAGAGAAGTCGGCCGATCACGGCGCCCTTTTACCGGGCTGGGCCGACGGTAGGAAAATGCAATCGCGCCCGGTGGCGCTCCAACGTGCCGCATGGTCGCCTCGGGAATGGCGGCGTATCCGGCCAACTCCGATGGCGTGCCGTTCGACATGTCGCATATCTACGCCAGCGGAAACATCGCCGCGGACATGTATTGCAACCTCACCGCTGCACGAACCGGGCGCATCCTTGCGTCACGCCTGTGGAACGCGACGGAGGACCCGGGAATGAAGAAGATGCTCGGTCCGGCGCCGCCGCATAGTGGGGCTCAAAAAGAACAGATGAAATAGTTCTGGTGCAGTGCCGGGTGCGCGTTCGTGCCCGGCAGCACGAAACCAATCGCCGAATGTCGGGTTGGTTTTAGTGAATACTTCGCTTCAGATTGCTTCAAGCAGTTAGGAAATAGAGATGTCCCATTCGCCCGCGAGCTGTTTCAAGATTACCTGCATGAAGACGGCCAGTTACGCGCTCATGCACTTGGTCGTCGCTATCGCCGTGGCCTATGCTCTGACCCGCAACTGGCAGGCGGCTTTGGCGATCGGCCTCATTGAACCGCTCGTTCAGACGTTCGCCTATTACTTTCACGATCGCGCCTGGAACAGGGCAGGCGGGGATTGGAATGCGAGTTCCGCCGAGCCGAGCGGTCTCGGATAAAGCCGGGCTCGCCGGTCCGAAGCGCAGTGCTTCGAACCGGCGGGCCGGGACCGCGCTCAGGCAGCCTGCTTGATTTCGCGCAGGGTTACGCCGAAAGTCAGGTCTTCGCCTGCGAGCGGGTGATTGCCGTCGGCCTTGACCGACTCTTCGCCAACAGACACGACATGGAGCGTTACCGGCGTACCGTCCTGTTGCTGTGCCTGCAGAGCCATGCCGGGCTGCGGCTCGGGTTCCGGGGGCAGGCTCTGACGGGGAATATCGATCACGAGTTCGTCACGACGCGGGCCGAAAGCCTTGTCGCTGTCGATTTCGACAGTTTCCTGCTTGCCGACTTCCATGCCGGTGAGCGTTTCCTCGATCTGCGGGAAGGTCTGGCCCTGGCCGATGGAGATTTCCTGGGGGCCGGCTTCCTCGGTATTGCCGACGACGGTCCCGTCGGTTTTGCTGACGACGTAGTCGATCAATACGGTGTCACCGTGTTTTGCAGTCTGCATGATATGTCCTTCTCGGATTTCGTGTGTCCGGCGCACGGGGATTGGCGCCGTCATGGTCGCGCCCGCGTACCGGGCGCCCTCACGCGTGAGTCTCGCAAACGAGGCCGGGCGAGTCAAATGGGGCGGACGGGGCTGCATCGACCTCGCTGGAACGACTTCCCAAACCAAGAATATAAGAAAGGAAAAATCGCCTATTGTTGAGAACAAGGATCAAGATGACCCATAGCTTTAGCTCCCTTGTTGCCACCGGCGCCATCGCCCTGTCGCTCGTCGCTTGCTCGACCGAGGCCGACGGGGACGCAACTACCGGAGATAACAGCGCCGCCTCGGACGAAGTAAGCGGCGACATGACGCCGTCCTCGGTCGATGTGGTCGAGGCGGCGAGTGCCAACGGAAATCTCGATAGGTTCCTTGAGGTAGCGGTGTCCAACGGCGTCGGCGAAACGCTCGCCAACGCCGACGCGGTCACCATCTTTGCCCCGATCGACGAAGCATTCGGCGCGGTAGAGGGGCTGGACCAGATGTCACAGGAACAGGTTGTCGCAATTTTACAGCGGCACGCCGTGGGCCGGATTATCCGCGCCGAGGATATAGCCGAAGGCGAGACGCAGCTTCAGACATTGTCAGGCGAAACGCTGACGATCAACAACCAAGGCGGCCAGATCATGGTGACTTCGCCCGACGGTGTCGAAGCGAGGGTGGTGGAAGCCGATATTACCGGTGACAACGGCGTCGTTCATGCAATCAACACGGTGCTGACGGAGTAGGCGCGGGCTTAAGGCCGTGCGAAACTCTCAGATTTGGTTTGGAGCAGGCCGGTTAGGCCATGAATGCGAGCTCGTGCTAGAATCCACTAAGGTTATTTGGCGGCGGCTATCGCGGAACGATCGGTGAAGCCCCCGGTTCGATGCTTGAAGGTGGCTGCAACGTCGAGCGGCCCAATCGGAGAATAGCTTGACCGAGACTTCCTGGCTCTGGACCTATGTCGCCTGCATGGCCGCTGGCGCGGTATTGTTCTTCTTCTGGAGCCGCGATCCGCGCCACGTGCCGCAATACGAATATGCCGTCGCGATCATGATTCCGGTCTGGTCCGGGCTTGCCTATACCGCGATGGCGCTGGGGCAGGGGACGATCGAGGTAAGCGGCCAGACCGTCTATTTTGCGCGTTATCTCGACTGGCTCGTCACGACGCCGCTGATACTGTTCGTCCTAGCATCGACCGGCATGTTCTTCAGGCCGCTCGACAAGACGACGATCTTCACGCTTGTGGGACTGGACGTCATCATGATCCTGTCGGGTCTGTTCGCCGACCTGTCGGGCGAGAGCGCCGCGAAATGGTTCTGGTACGCAACTGGCTGCGTCTGCCTCGCCTTGATATTGGGCATCCTCTGGGGACGGGTAAGGCGCGAGGCGTTCGCCCACAACGCGGAAATCGGCGGTGCCTTCACGAGGGTGAATACTTATTTTACCCTGATGTGGCTCGGCTATCCCACGGTTTGGGCGCTGGGACCTTCGGGTATCGGCGTCATCGACAGCACGACCGAAGTGGCCCTCTTCGTCATCCTGCCTATCTTCTCGAAAGTCGGCTTCTCGATCTACGACCTTTACGAACTGCGCAAACTCGCACCCAAGTTCTCGGAATTCGACGAGCCCAATCCCAATTCCCGGTTGCGAAAGACGATCCCTTAGCAAACAAGAAGGGGGTAACCGGTAAGACCGATCACCCCCCTCGTATTATTTTGCCGGAGCAATCCGGCGACGGCGCCTAGCGTGTCAGCTTCTTGTACTGCAGGCGCGTCGGACGATCGGCGGCATCGCCCAGGCGGCGGCGCTTGTCTTCCTCGTAAGCCTCGAAATTGCCTTCGAACCATTCGACATGGCTGTCGCCCTCGAAAGCGAGGATATGGGTCGCCAGGCGGTCGAGGAAGAAGCGGTCGTGCGAGATCACCACGGCGCAGCCCGCGAAGTTCTCGATCGCATCTTCCAGCGCGCGGAGCGTCTCGACGTCGAGATCGTTGGTCGGTTCGTCGAGCAGCAGGACGTTGCCGCCCTGTTTCAGCATCTTCGCCATGTGAACGCGGTTGCGCTCTCCGCCCGACAGCTTGCCGACGTTCTTCTGCTGGTCCTGCCCTTTGAAATTGAACGCCCCGACATAGGCGCGGGTCGACATGTCGTGGCCGTTGACCTTCATGTAGTCGAGGCCGTCGCTGACTTCCTCCCAGACATTGTTGCTGGCGGTGAGGTCGTCGCGGCTCTGGTCGACATAGCCCAGATGCACCGTCTCGCCGATCTTGATGTGGCCGCTATCGGGCTCTTCCTGACCGGTGATGATCTTGAACAGCGTGGATTTGCCCGCGCCGTTCGGACCGATGATGCCGACGATCCCGCCGGGCGGCAGGGTGAAGGAGAGGTTCTCGAACAGCAGCTTGTCGCCGAACGCCTTCGAGATGTTGTGCGCCTCGATCACCTGGCTGCCGAGCCGCTCCGGCACCTGGATAACGATCTGCGCCTTGCCCGGCTTGCGGTCGTTCTGCGCGTCCTGCAACTGCTCGAACTTGCGCAAGCGGGCTTTCGATTTGGTCTGGCGACCCTTGGGGTTCTGCCTGATCCATTCGAGTTCTTCGCTCAGCGCCTTCTGCCGCCCGGATTCCTCGCGTTCCTCCTGTGCGAGGCGCTTCGACTTCTTCTCCAGATAGGTCGAGTAATTGCCCTCGTAAGGATAGTAGGAGCCGCGATCGAGTTCGAGAATCCAGCCCACGACATTGTCGAGGAAGTAGCGGTCGTGGGTGATCATCAGGACCGCGCCGGCATATTCCTTGAGGTGGTTCTCGAGCCATTCCACGCTTTCGGCATCGAGGTGGTTGGTTGGCTCGTCCAGCAGCAGGATCGAAGGCTTCTGGATCAGCAGGCGGGTGAGGGCGACGCGGCGCTTTTCCCCGCCCGACAGGTTGGCGACGCTTGCATCGGATGGCGGACAGCGCAGCGCTTCCATCGCGATCTCGAGCTGGTTGTCGAGCGTCCAGCCGTCGACCGCATCGATCTTGGTCTGCAATTCGCCCATTTCGTCGCCGAGCTTCTCGTAATCGGCATCCGGCTCCGCCATCTCGGCGGCGATCTGATTGTAGCGATCGACCATGTCGGCGGTTTCGCGGGCACCGTCCTTCACGTTTTCGAGGACGGTCTTGTCGGGATCGAGTTCGGGTTCCTGCGGCAGATAGCCGACAGTGATGTTCTCGCCCGGCCAGGCCTCGCCCTGAAAATCGGTATCGATGCCCGCCATGATCTTCATGAGCGTCGACTTGCCGGCCCCGTTCGGACCGACGATGCCGATCTTGGCGCCCTGATAGAATTGCAGGTTGATGTTCTCCAGCACGGGCTTCTTCGCACCGGGGAAGGTCTTGGTCATGTTCTTCATGACATAGGCGTATTGCGCGGCCATTGGTCGGTTTCCTCGTTCGCGCGGCAGCATGGCCGCTTTCGATTGTGGGTAAATGCGTTGGCCGCCAGATAGGTCGTGCCGGACAAAGGAGCAAGCCTTGGTCTCTAAGGGGTGGGCTTGCCGGGCCGAGGCCGCTTTCCATTCGGCACGGGCATCGCTATGCGCCTGTGACCATGGATTTTTTCAGAACGTTCGCGGCCCCCGTCGCCCTTGTCGCCCTTGCCATCAACCCTGCCGAAGCCGACGCTCAGGCGACGGGTTCGACCAATCCGCAAGCCGAGCGGGCGCTGAGCGAAGACACCATCGCCTACGATTTCGTGGAAGGCATCACGACCGAAGTCGGCCCGCGTCAGGCAGGTACCGAAGCCGAGGCGCGCGGCCGCGTCTGGGCCGAGCGATGGCTGACCGCCAACGACTTTACCAATGTGGCGGACGAGCCCTTCATGATGGATACCTGGGTGCGCGGCGAGGAAGAGGCGGAAATCGTTTCTCCCTTTGCGCAGCCGCTCGCCATTGCCGCGCTCGGCAATTCGGCCTCGACCGGTCCGGACGGGATTACTGCGGAGGTCGTCTATTTCCCGACCTATGCTGCGCTTCAAGCAGCGCCGGAAGGCAGCCTCGCCGGCAAGATCGCCTTTATCTCGCACGCGATGAGCCCGACGCAGGACGGTTCGCAATACGGTTTCGCCGGACCCGCACGCTGGACCGGCCCCTCACTAGCCGCCAGCAAGGGGGCGGTCGCTACCGTCATCCGCTCCGTGGGGACCGACTATCACCGCAATCCCCATACCGGCGGCACGACCTTCGCAGAAGGTGTGGAACCCATTCCGGCGGGCGCACTCTCGCTGCCCGATGCCGATAATCTAATCCGGATGTTCGAACGCGCGAACGGGCGAGCCATCACCATGAAGCTGGTCCTGACGCCCCGCCTGCTCGGCGAGACGCAAAGCGGCAACGTCGTCGGCGAGATCGTCGGTCGCGACCCCTCGCTGCCGCCCGTCTTGCTCGCCTGTCACCTTGATAGCTGGGATCTGGGGACGGGCGCGTTCGACGATGCCGCGGGTTGCGGGATCGTCGCGGCGGCCGCGAAACATGTTGCGGAAGCCGGTCAGCCGCTCCGCACCATCCGCGTTCTTTTCGCGGGCGCAGAGGAAACCGGCCTCTGGGGCAGCAAGGCTTATGCCGCGGCCCATGCCGACGAACCCATCGCGGTCGCACTGGAAAGTGATTTCGGGGCGGACCGGATCTGGCGCTTCGACAGCAATTTCACCGAGAGCAACCCCGATCTTTATCGTCGCATCGCGGCAGCGGTCGCACCATTCGGCGTCGCGCCTTCAGCTGAAGTCGCGACCGGCGGGGCGGACATCAATATCGCCCGCGAACGAGGAACGGCGATCATCGACTTGCAGCAGGACGGAACGCGCTATTTCGATCTGCATCACACGCCGGACGACACGCTCGACAAAATCGATCCCGCCCAGTTGCGGCAGAACGTCGCAGTCTGGACCGCCGTGACGGCAATTCTCGCCAACGAACCGCGACCGATCAAGCCGAGCGAATAGTCAGGCGATCCTGCTCGACAAACGGCGCAGCATAACCGCCTGGATCGCCGCGCGTGCGAGCAGGAACAGGGTGAAGGAAATCCACAACCCGTTGCTTCCCAAGGGCCAGGTCAGCCACAGGCTCACAGCATAAAGCAGCGAGGCTCCGATCATCGAGACGAGGAGCGCGCGCGTCCAGCTCGCCGCGACATAGACGCCGTCGAAGATGAAGCCGAGAACGCCTGCGACCGGAAAGGCAAGCAGCCACGGCCAGACCTCGTAGGCCGCGTCGAGAACGGCGGGTGTCGCGGCGAAACTGGCGATGATCGGCTTTCCCAGGATGATGAAGACCGCCGACACAGCGAGGGCGACCGCCAATCCGCGCAGGATGATCGCGCGAATATAGTGGCGAAAGCCGGCGGCGTCGCGTTCTCCGAAACGTTCTCCGTTCAGGACCTGCGCCGCATTCTCGAAACCGTCCAGCAGCAGGGCGGTCAGCACGAACAGCTGATAGAGAATGCCGTTCGCCGCGAGCACTGCATCGCCGCGCTCTGCGCTCAACCGGGTGAGGGCGGCCAGCGCCACCATAAGGACGATCGTTCTCAGGAACAGGTCGCGATTGACGGACAGGAACGGGCGAACGGCTTGCCAGCCGATCAATGCTGCATCGAGGCGAAGTCGCCCGACCCGCGTGAAGACCGCATCCCGCCGAAGGAATGCGGCGATGACCGCCAGTTTGGTATATTCCGCGATGAGACTGGACCATCCGATCCCTGCGATGCCCCAATCGAGGCTCAGCACGAACCACAGGCCGAGCCCGACATTGGCGAGATTGTAGGCCACCTCGATCAGCAGGACCGCACGCATCTGGCGGCGCCCGACCATGAAGCCGACAAGCGCGAGATTGCACATGACGCCGGGCGCGGTCCAGTAGCGGATCCCCGCATAGGTCCCGGCGGCGGCAAGGACGTCACCTTCCGCTCCCAGCGCCGACAGCAGCAGGGGCAAAAGCACGGGTTTGAAGAGAAGCAGGAGTAGCCCGATCGTCAGACCGACGAAGAGGCCGCGCACGAGCACGCCGACCTGCGCCGTGTCGCCCTCCCGCGTGCCTGCCTGCGCGACCAGTCCGGTCGTCCCGGTCTTGAGGAAGTTCATCGCCGTGAAAAGCAGCGCGAACAGGCGTGCTCCTACGTCCACCGCGCCTTGCGCCGCGGTATCGCCCATCCGCCCGACGATCCACATATCGCCGAGACCGATCAGCGCGGTCGCGACATTGGTGATCATCGCCGGGACGGCAATCGCCCAGATCGCGCGGCGGTCTATGGTCGGGCGGCTATCTTGCGAAACGATAATGCCAACCAGCTTTCTTCAATCGCGTCTTCGCGGATCATAACATGAGGCAGTCTCTAACATCGAAACTTGCTTACCTGACTACTATCGAAAAATCGTCGAACTGAATCATTGAACGCTTGTTCCTGTTCGGGAAACAGGGAAGCAAATCGATATATCGCACGCAGTTTGAATGGAACTCGTACGCCGATTCGACGATGACCGACTGTCTAGGCTTTTCTTAAATTTGCTAATTTTGCCCGTACTTTACTTCGCGTTCGAACCTTCCTAGGAGCGTTGCGTTACTCGTGGCGGGACCGGGTAAATTCTTGCGGACGAGCTACCTTCCGCTGTCTGACGCAAGCGATAATTCGCGCGGATAGAAAGCGCCCCAAAAGACTAACGAGCGTCTTGTCGATCTGCGTTAGCGACTAGTTGCGAGGACGAGGTCGACATTCAATGGCAAGCCAAACCTCACCGGTCTCTACGATGTTCCACGGCAAGGGTGGGAGGTCCGCGGTCCGGCCATTTCGCGACGATGTACAAGGCTTGCGTGGCATCGCGGTTTTGCTCGTCGTCCTCTATCACGCTGGGGTCCCTGGATTGTCTGGGGGATTTGTAGGTGTCGACGTTTTCTTCGTCATCTCCGGCTTTCTTATAACACCCATCCTGTACGACGAAGTTCTGAGGGAAGGGCGCATCGACTTTCTTAATTTTATGGCTCGCCGCATCAGGCGTCTGCTTCCGGCAATGATAGTCGTTCTGATCTTCACCGGCCTGGCCGGTTTGCTCATTTATTCTCCTTATCAACATTCCGAGCTTGCCAATACGGTTCTCTCCTGCGCGGTATATGCGAGCAATCTTTTGTTCGTTTGGAGGCAAACGGATTATCTTGCCGATAATCTAAGTGAGAGCCCACTCCTGCACACTTGGTCTCTTTCAGTCGAAGAGCAATTCTATTTCATCTGGCCGTTAACTATCTTCGCATTCGCCAGGATAGGTCGACGAACACAAAAGGGCGTTTATTTCGCCGTAATATCGGGGATTGGCCTTGCTGGTGCGCTGTCGTTCGCTTCCTCGGTCTGGTTGACCGACACGTATCAGTCCTTCGCGTTTTTTATGATGCCGACACGAATATGGGAGTTCGCCGCCGGGGGCGCAGCGGCGCTCTCAACGAGACTGTTTAGTATTTATGGCGGAAATCGATGGCTGTCCCTCGCATCGTTCGCAGCTCTCGTCATTTTGCTGGCGACTGCGTCAATATTCGATGAGCAAACTCTGTTTCCCGGCACGGCAGCGGCGATTCCTGTAATAGCAACTACCGTTTTGCTCGCACTAGGTTCATGGACGAACGACGGACCGATGACGAGGGCTCTGAAAGTAAAACCACTAAGCTACGTTGGAACGATATCCTATTCATTCTACCTTTGGCATTGGCCTATCTTGCTATTGGCCGACGAATTGGGGACGGGAGAACATATTATCGAGCGACTCTTTCTTGTCGCTATTTCTTTTATTGTTGCGATAATCTCTTACCACTGCATTGAAAATCCTGTCCGCCATAGTCGAGTGCTATCGAGCAAGCCGCTTCGATCTATCTCCATGCTCGTCGTCTTTAGCTGCGTCGGCATCGTCGCTGCTCTTACTTGGCGATTGGCTGCCGAAGGTTGGAAAATGCAGCCTGATCAGAAAGTCTACGCGGCGGCAGCGGTTCAGAATACGACGTTGCGCGATGCGGGCTGCGTTGCAGACTTCTACGAGCGCGCGGTACGTCCTTGCCGCTTTGGAACTCAAAATGGCAGTCGCACGATCGTCCTTCTTGGGGACAGCCACGCTGCGCAGTGGTTCACGCCAATTCGTGAGATCGCCGAGCGGCGGGGATGGAAATTGATCACTCTGGTAAAAGTCGCCTGTCCTCCGGCGCATGTAAGCTTTTATTACCAGTCTCTGGGACGTCGTTATCGCGAGTGTGAACAATGGCGCGGCGCGGCACTGCAATACATATCGGAGTTAGCCCCCGAGCTTGTCGTAGTAACAGGGTCGCTAGCTTACGCGGTAGACCCTGAAGCTTGGCGGACTGGCACGGGTCAATTATTTGATGAACTAACTGCTTCTGGAAGCCACGTTCTCCAACTACGCGACAATCCGCGACCAGGCTTCGATGTAGTGGCTTGCTTGTCACAGGCGAGCTGGGGGGCGGAATGGCGTCGGTCGCTCGGCTTGCCGCCGCAAGACTGCCGCTTCGAACGCGCGGGCACCTTAAATACCGAACGTTATAAGGGAGAGTATAGTGAGATTGCCGCGAGAAGGCTGGTAACCGGCCTTGATCTTACTGATCGAATCTGTCCCGGTTCAATTTGTCCAGTCGAACGTAGTGGGCAAGTGATCTATCGGGACACCAATCATCTGACCGAATACTTCGTAAAGACTTTGTCCGGCGAGCTTTCGGTCATAATCAATAAAATTATGTCGCGTCGGACCGATAGCGAGATACGATCTTCCGAGGCCCCTTAGATCGTCGACCGTCTTGACGCTTCAACAAGTCCTAACGACCGACAATTTCAGCGATGCAGCTAATCTCGGCGGCCATTATATATGAGGTTCATCTAAGTCATGAAAGCGCAAGAGACTGCGTAAGTTGGTCGGGGAGACTGGATTCGAACCAGCGACCCCCTGTACCCAAAACAGGTGCGCTACCAGGCTGCGCCACTCCCCGACCGGAGCCAATCCGAACGACCACGCCAAAGTGCATCTGGTGGGCCCGGCAGGACTCGAACCCGCGACCTAGCCGTTATGAGCGGCCAGCTCTAACCAACTGAGCTACAGGCCCGCCTGATGCCGCTTGGTCGGATGCCCGCAAAGGGCGTCCCCGATTGACTGCGGCAGCGCGTAGCCCGGCGCGCTCGCGCTGGCAAGCATCCATCGCAAAATTCGCATTCGCGGGCCGGGGCGCTCCCGTTCGACCCTAGGCGTCGGTGGTCAGTTCCTCGCCAGTTTCCCGGCGTTCCGGATCGGGCGAGGGCAGGACGAGCACGACATTGCCGTTTTCGCGTAGCAGGTCGCCGCCCGCGCGCCGCGCCTCGCTGCGTGCAAGGCGCAGGGCGAACCCGTCGCCGAGCATCCCGCTGCGCACCGGCGCTCCGGTCTCGGTCACGCCTTCCAATGCGAACACGTCTTCCTGTGCGGCCAGCGCGGCCGGAAGATCGACCGACAGCAGGGTGAAGCGCCCTTCGCGCACCTGCCGGATGCCGATGGCGAAAACATCGCTCGGCTCGCACCAGCCGGCAATGGTCGCGAGGATGCGCCAGCTGAGCGACTCGAGATCGGGACAATTCAGGGCAACGACGGCGCTGCGCGTTTCGAACTGGCTTTCGAAATAGCGTACGCGCTCGCTCATCGCGCCGCGCAGGCGGTCGAGCTGTCGCTTGACGATCGGCAGGAGGTCGCACTCGCCCTCCGCCATGATGCTGTCGCCCGTTTCGAGCCGGGCGAAGCGCTCGATCTCCTCGAAGCCGGCCATCATCGCGGCGCTGTCGCCGGCAATCGAAGCGGCGAGCGCGCGATAATTATGCGGCACGCTGCCGTGCATCTGCTGCTGGATGAGTTCGGCAAAGCCCTGAACCGCGTTCACCGGGGTGCGCAATTCATGAAGGATCTGGCGAACCTGGTCCGAGGCTTCGCGGTTAATGCCCGCCGCGCGCACTTCTGGCGGCGCGACGCGGGAGAAGCTGCCACCATGCCCGATGAAGGCGCCGGTCGCATCGGCAAATTGCGGAAATGCCCGGACGATCCAGCGGCTTGTTATGCTTGGAGCCCCGACGAGTTCGAGCGTGATATTCTCCAGCGGCTGCATCGTCCGGATTGCCTGACGTAATTCCCACGTGTCGCCGGTCGTTCGCTGGGCGAGCAGCGAAGCGCCGATGACGCTCGGCGCGATCTCGGGATCGGCCCAGACGATGCGACCCTCGGCATCGCTGAGGAAACGGAAGTGCGACGGGCCCGCATCGTCGCGCTGCCTGCGCTTGGCAGTGCGCTGTTCGGTCGCTTCGCGGTTCTGTCGGTAAGCGTCGATCCGGCGAACGATGCCGCCGATCGACGTGATGTTGTCATTGGCTTTGTCCGTTTCGCACTCGATCAGTTCGCGCTCGACCGGGCTCGCGTCCCGCTCGAAGTCGATTGCTGGACCATCCGCTTCACTCTCTTCCGGCGTATCGTCCTGTATGTCCGCCCCATCGTCGTTCGCCGGGTCTGCCGCTGCATCATCGGCGACCCAGTTGTCCGGCAAGGGAAGCGCGCGATCATGCACGCCCAGCCGCTCGAGAACCTGCGTCGCTGCGGGCGGCAAATCGTCGCGGAGGCGAAGGAAACCGCGGGCACGGACCGGCAGGGCGGGGATGAGATCGGCCCATTCCTCCGGGCTCAATTTGACCTTGCCCAGCGCAGCTGAGGCGATGTCGGGCGATTCGCCGGCGAAGTACGAGGCGAGCGATGCATTGCGAAAGCGCCAGCCGGCCTCGCGCAGGATTGCCGCCCGCTCCTTCTCCGCGATTTGCGCTTCGAGCGCGTCCATGCGTTGCCACGCTTCGGCCATCAGCTCGTCGTCGATCATGGTATGGATATGGCCCATGATATCGAGCAACTGACGATATTGAGTGCGGATCGCACGCTCGCCCGTAACGCGCTGGCTCAGCACCGTTTTAAGGCGATCGTCGATATACAAGCGGCACTCCCTGTCTCGCTGCCCGGACCCCTTCCCATCGGGAGGGCGCGGCGCTTCCTTAATGCGTTATTTAGGACGTTTGATAGCCGTCCGCCGCGAAACCTCGCGGCGCGTCACAAAGCGGGACGGAAGATGGTTAAGGAAATAATCTTAGCAATTCTGGCAATGGCTGATATGCTGCCATTGTCTATCCGGAAGGATTCTTGCCACCGGCTGAGCGCGAAAACTGCGCGAGGGACGAGAAGCAAATGGAAAAATACGACGAAATCGATCGCCGGCTGCTAGCCGAATTGCAGGACGAAGGTCGCATCACCAATGTCGAACTCGCGCATCGGGTCGGCCTGACCGCTCCGCCGTGTCTGCGGCGCGTGAGGGGGTTGGAAGAGGATGGCGTCATCCGCGGCTATCACGCCGATCTCGATCCGTCGAAGCTCGGCTTCACGATTACCGTCTTCGCCATGGTCAGCCTGAAGAGCCAGGCAGAAGACGCCCTGCGAGAATTCGAGAACGCCATGCGCGAATTTCCCGAAGTACGCGAATGTCACATGCTGAACGGGGAGATCGACTTCATCCTGAAGATCGTCTGCCGCGACCTGCAAAGCTTTCAGGAATTCCTGACCGGCAAGTTGACGCCTGCTCCAAATGTGGAAAGCGTCAAGACCTCGCTAACGATCCGCACTGCGAAACACGCACCAGGCGTTCCGATCTAGCGGAGAGCCGGGCTGAAAGTTTGAATAAAAACCGAAGCCCGTTACAGGCTCACTCGGCTTTTTCGCTGTCCCGTTCGGCGAGCCATTCCTCGAGCCACTTGATCGTATAGTCGCCGCTCAACACGTCGTCCTGCTTAATCAGCTGCTGATGCAAGGGGATGGAGGTCTTCACGCCTTCTATGACCATTTCCTCGAGCGCCCGACGAAGGCGCATGATGCACTTGTCGCGGTTGCGGCCATAGACGATCAGCTTGGCGATCATGCTGTCATAGTAGGGCGGTATCGAGTAGCCCGCATACAGCCCGCTATCGACGCGCACATGCATACCGCCGGCGGCGTGATACGCGCTTACCTTGCCCGGCGAGGGCGCGAAGGTGAACGGGTCTTCGGCATTGATGCGACATTCGATCGCATGGCCGGTAAAGGTGATCTCGTCCTGCGTCACCGAAAGCGGCTTGCCGTCAGCGATCCTGATCTGCTCGCGCACGAGATCGAGGCCAGTGATCATTTCGGTCACCGGATGTTCGACCTGCAGGCGCGTATTCATTTCGATGAAGTAGAATTCGCCGTTCTCCCAGAGGAACTCAATCGTTCCCGCGCCGCGATAGCCCATATCTGCCATCGCCTTGGCGACGATCCCGCCCATCCGCTCGCGCTCTTCGGCGGTAATCACGGGCGAGGGTGCTTCTTCCAGCACCTTCTGGTGACGGCGCTGAAGCGAGCAGTCGCGTTCGCCCAGATGGATCGCATTGCCGTTGCCGTCGCCGAAGATCTGGAACTCGATGTGACGAGGATTGCCGAGATATTTCTCGATATAGACGGTGGCATCGCCGAAAGCCGCCTTCGCTTCGCTACCGGCCTGCTGCATCAGCGTCTGCAGCTTTTCGGGACTGTCGCAGACCTTCATGCCGCGCCCGCCGCCGCCGCTCGCTGCCTTGATGATCACCGGATAGCCGATTTCCTCGGCGATTCGGGCGGCTTCCTCCACGTTGTCGACCGCGCCGTCCGATCCGGGCACGAGCGGCAGACCGAGTTCACCCGCGCTCTTCTTTGCCGCGACCTTGTCGCCCATCGTGCGGATGTGCTCGGGCTTGGGACCGATCCACGCGATGTCATGCGTTTCGACGATCTCTGCGAAGCGCGCATTCTCGGAAAGGAAGCCGTATCCGGGATGGATGGCGTCGCAATGGGCGATCTCGGCGGCTGCGATGATCGAGGCCACATTGAGATAGCTTTCGCTCGCAGGCGGCGGGCCGATGCAGACTGCATGGTCGGCGAGGCGAACATGCATAGCATCGGCATCGGCGGTCGAATGGACGGCGACCGTCTCGATACCCATTTCATGCGCGGCGCGATGGATGCGCAAGGCGATTTCGCCGCGATTGGCGATCAGGATCCGGGAAATTGCCATGGCGTCGTTACCCGATCACGACCAGCGGCTGGTCGAATTCGACCGGCTGGGCATTCTCGACGAGGATCTGTTTCACGGTCCCAGCCTTCGTCGCGGTGATGGGGTTCATGACTTTCATCGCCTCGATGATGAGCAGCGTGTCGCCCGCTTCGACCTTGTCGCCGACCTTCACGAAATCGGCAGCATCGGGCTCGGGCGCGAGATAGGCCGTGCCGACCATGGGTGACTTCAGCGCATCGGCAGCGACGTTTTCGGCCTCTCCGCCCGTTGCGGAGTCACTCGCGCTTCCCTGAGGGGCGCTCGCTTGCGGCTGAGAGGGGGGCGCCATCGGCATTGCCTGATAGGCAGGCATCTGCATGCCCCCGCGCGCGACGCGGATCTTGCGTTCGCCGTCCTCGACCTCGATCTCGCTCAATCCCGATTCGGAGAGAAGTTCCGCGAGTTCGCGGACGAGGTCGGTATCTACGTTCATCCCGGTCTTGCGCCCGGTGCTACCCTTGCTGTCGGCCATGAATGCCCCTTGTTTGCTGGTTGCGGCCCCTATGCGCGGGGCTTGGCCGACTGGCAAGGGGGGCGGGCCGGTTCGGAGTCGGCAATCAACATCCCGGTCAGAGGCGCGCGGCAATCTCCAGCGCATCGACATAGCCCTGCGGTCCGCGGCCTTGCACTGTCTCGACCGCGCCCATTGCGACGAAGGAATGATGGCGAAATTGCTCGCGCTGCGTCGGATCGGACAGGTGGACTTCGATCACCGGCGTCTTGATCGCCTTGATGGCATCGAGCAGGGCGATGGAGGTGTGGGTGTAGGCAGCGGCATTCAGCAGCACCGCCTTGGCGGCTTCCGCCTGTGCCTCGTGCAGCCAGTCGACGAGATGCCCCTCGTGGTTGGACTGGCGCATGTCGATCGCGAGTCCGAGTTCACGCGCACGATCTTCGAGAAGGTCGGCAATGTCGTCGAGCGTCGCAGTGCCGTATATTTCGGGTTCGCGCAGACCCAAGAGGTTCAGATTGGGTCCGTTGAGGACGTAGACGGTCGGGCGGTCGGATTGCGGCATGGCCCCTCCCATAGCGCGGGGGAGGGGCCGCTGCCTAGCCGCCGCGGATCAGGCGACGCCCTTGTTCTTTCCGATTTGCCGCGCCGCCGTGTATCCGAGATATCCGGTTCCGAACAATGCGAGCAGCGGATCGGGTATCCCGTTGAGATAGGCGTTCATGCCGCGGGCAATGGCTTCGGCAGTTTCCGGCGTGAAGGCGGCGAGGATGCCCATCGGGATCGCAGCCAGGATAATGACGTAAATGACGTAGAGGAAGCTGGGCCGCGCCCTGCTGGTCCACGGATCGCGGGAATTGGCTTCCGCGACGATCGCGCCGAGCCGGGTCTCGATCGCTTTCAATTCCTGGCTGCCTTCGAGTTCGATGAGCCGCAGCTTCGCTTCGGCGGCCGCTCCCTTGTCCGGAATGATCTTGTCGATGATCGAGGCGATGGGACCGATAATCGTTTCGATAAATGCCATGTCTGTTCTCCGCAAAGAAACCTCCTATAACCAAATAGGTTCGTGTAGGAAATCGGCCTCCGCGGCTGCCGGTTTTCGGATTGTCGGTCCTTCGCTTAGGCAGCGGGGCGTGCTTTCGCGCAAGATAGACAAGAGGCGCGCACGGGTTTAGAAGTCGAGCGAGCGACGCGAGAGCGGTTTGTCCGCAGCTATAAGGGGCCTTCGAAAAACGCCATGAGACGCAACGCTATGCTTGTCGGTTTGGGCCTCGGCTCTTCCGCTCTTCTCTTGTCCATTGGCGTGGCCGCGCAGCCCGCGTCGCAGGACGCCGACACGATCGTCTGGACAGGCGAGGGCGAAGGCCTCGAACCGCCGCGCCTGTGGGATTGTTCGCGGATTGCCCCCGAATATCGCGCCTGGCTCGAAGCGGACAACGCGCCGCAGGACTGGAAGTTCGCCGGCAAGACCTATCGCGAAGCGGGTGACGAGCGCAGCTACGACTGGAGCGAATGGCTGAACTGGTACGAGCGAAGCTGCGCGCTGGGTGCACCCTTGGTTGAGGGAAGCGCCGCAAGTGGGGGCGGAATGGGACTTGGCATCGCTGCGAATGTCGCCGCGCTGGGAGGATTTGTCGCGCTGTCCAGCGGTTCGGACGAGGAACGGCAAGCGGCGACGCCGCCCAATGACAGTCCGGGCTGACCGAAACTTCTTTTGAGAGAAAAACCACTGGTCGGGACGACTGGATTCGAACCAGCGACCCCCACACCCCCAGTGTGATGCGCTACCAGGCTGCGCTACGTCCCGATCCAGTGGAAGGCGCGCTATAGGCGCGGCCCGATAGCTTGGCAAGCGTCTCTCTCGAACCCGTCGCAATGCGCGTTGCTCCGGCGAATATTTGCTGCTAGTCGCGCAACCCAATCCGCATGTCGGGCGGGGTTCGCCCCTCGACTTGCGCGACGCGCGCCCTATCTGAAAGGCGCGGACCGCTTTACTTGGACTAGGGATTTTCGATGCTGTATCTCATTGCTGCTGCCGCAGGCGCTGCCGACGCGCCTCCCGGATGGATCCAGTGGGTGCCGATCATCGGAATGATCGCGATCTTCTGGTTCCTCATCATCCGTCCGCAAATGCGCCAGCAAAAGGCGCATGCGGAGAAGGTCGCAGGTCTCAAGAAAGGCGATCAGGTGGTCACCGCCGGCGGCCTCGTGGGCAAGGTTATGAAGGTCGATGACGATTATGCCGAACTCGAGATCGCGCAGGGCGTCCGGGTGAAGGCGGTGAAAAGCACGATCGGCGACGTCATCCCGCCCGCCGGCAAGGCCAAAGCCGACGCCTAGTTCGCCATCGGCCCCGTAATCTCGATCTAGGACGCAGAAATGCTGGATTTCCCCACCTGGAAGAAACTTTGGCTCTGGGGCCTGGCGCTGATCGCCGTCCTGGCGGCTCTTCCCTCGCTTGCCAATCTCGCGAACCGGGCCTGGCCCGAGCCCCTGCCGTCGCCGACCGTCAATCTCGGGCTCGACCTTGCAGGCGGCAGTCACCTGCTGCTCGAAGCCGACCCGGCGGAAGTCGCCACGCAACGTCTGCAAAATCTGGAAGAGACCGTCCGCACGACAATGCGCCGCGCCGAGCCACGCATTCGCATCGGCGATGTTTCCGCGCAGGGCGGTCGTCTAAGCTTCCTTCTCGACGACATGAGCGATGTCGACCGTGCGCGTGAATTGCTGCTGCCGATCCTCAACGGTTCGGGGCTGACGCGTGACTGGAACCTTGAAGTGGTCGACCAGAACCGCTTCGTCCTCACTCCGACGAGCGAGGGCATAGATGCTGCGGTCGAACAGGCGATGGAAAGCGCGGTCGAGGTCGTGCGCAAGCGGATCGACGAACTGGGCACGCGCGAGCCCACGATCATCCGCCAGGGCGACAATCGCATCGTGGTCCAGGTTCCGGGTCTGCAGGATCCCGAGGAACTGAAGGCCTTGCTCGGCGAAACCGCGCAACTCGAATTCAAGCTGGTTGACGAGAATGCCAATGCTGCCGACGTTGCGGCCGGTGTCGCGCCTCCGGGTTCGCAGATCTTTCCCTATGTCGAGGATTCGCCCTTTGCCGGACAATCCGTGGCGGTCCGTCGGCTCGGCGGCATCCGCGGGGACAATCTCGTCGGCGCGCAGCAGACTTTCGATCAGGACAATCAGCCGGTCGTCACCATCCAGTTCGACCAGCAGGGGGCGGCACGTTTCGGCACGCTGACCAGCGAGAACGTCAACAAGCCTTTCGCAATCATCCTCGACGGTGAAGTCCTTTCCGCGCCCAATATCAACGAGCCGATCCTTGGCGGTAGCGCGCAGATTTCCGGCAATTTCACGGTCGAAAGCGCCAACCGCCTTGCCATATCGCTTCGCTCGGGCGCGCTGCCCGTCGATCTTGCGATTATCGAGGAACGCACGGTCGGTCCCGATCTGGGTGCGGACTCGATCCGCAAGGGTATGATTGCCATGCTGATCGGCTCGGTTGCCGTCATCGTCCTGATGATCGCGACCTATGGCCGCTTCGGAATTTACGCTACCGTCGCGCTCGTCATCAACGTCCTCATGCTGCTCGGCATCATGGCCGCGCTTAATACGACGCTCACTCTGCCGGGCATTGCGGGCTTCGTCCTGACCATCGGGGCGGCGGTGGACGCGAACGTGCTGATCAACGAACGCATCCGGGAGGAGCGCAAACGCGGGCGGCGGATCGTCGCCGCGGTCGAGAACGGCTACAAGGAAGCAAGCCGCGCGATCTACGATGCGAACGTCACCAATTTCATTGCCGGGGTACTGCTGTTCCTGTTCGGCTCGGGCCCCATTCGCGGCTTCGCAGTGGTGCTCGTCATCGGCCTGTTCACGAGCGTCTTTACCGCGGTGACGCTGACCCGGATGTGGGTCGCGGGATGGATGCGCAAGGCTCGCCCGACCGAGCTGAACCTGTAAGGAGGACGAGACCATGCGACTTTTGAAACTTGTCCCCGACGACACGAACATTCCCTTTCTGAAATGGCGCGTGCCGTTCTTCGTGGTGAGCATCCTGCTGATCGCGGCGAGCTGGGCGCTCGTCTTCACCCAAGGCTTGAATTACGGCGTCGATTTCGCCGGTGGTCAGGAAATTCGCGCGACCTTTACCGAGAGCGAAACCGCGCCCGTCGCGGAACTGCGCGAAGCGGTAGGCGCGCTGGGATATGGCGACCCGCTCGTCCAGCGGTTCGGCGAGCCCAACCAGGTTTCGATCCGCGTGCGCCTGCCCGACGAGGTGACGGGCGACAAGGAAGCGGCGGACCGGATCGCCGACCAAATTACCGGCACTTTGCAGAGCGAATTCTCGGACTTCCAGCTGGATGGGCGCGACACCGTCTCGGGCAAGGTTTCCGGCGAGTTCCGCCAGAGCGCGGTCTATGCCCTGCTCGCGGCGATGCTGGCGGTCGCGATCTATATCTGGGTCCGTTTCGAATGGCAGTTCGGGGTCGGCGCGCTGTTCGCCCTGTTCCACGACGTTTCGCTGACGCTCGGCATGTTCGCGCTGTTCCAGCTCGAATTCAGCCTCCAGATCATCGCGGCGATCCTCGCCATCATCGGCTATTCGCTGAACGACACGATCGTCGTTTACGACCGTATCCGCGAGAACCTGAAAAAGTACCGGAAAATGGCGCTTCCCGAGCTTCTCGACCTGTCGGTGAACGAGACGCTGGCGCGTACCGTGATGACCTCGCTGACGCTGCTCGTCGCCCTCGTGCCGCTGCTGTTCTTCGGCCCCGCGAGCCTGTTCGGCCTCGTCGCTGCGATCACGCTCGGCCTGTTCGTCGGCACCTACTCCTCGGTCTATATGGCGGCCCCGCTGCTCCTGTGGCTCGGCGTCGATTCCGACAGCTTCATACCGCAGGAATCGGTCGCCGATCGGCAGGAAAAGGTCGCGCGCGGCGAACGCTGAACAAGGATGTCGAGCGGGGGTCTAAGCGCACCTAGCCCGATGTCAGCGATGCCAGGTGCGCCCTTTCGGGTGTCTGCTTCGGGCTAAAGCCGGCGAACCAGCATTTCGGCCACTGCGATCCACGGCGGATCGTCCACCACCTGCTGCTTTTCGCCATGACCCGGCGGCAGCAATCCGACGAGCGTGCCGCGCCGGTCGATCAGTCGCCCGAAAGCGAAGCGGCCCGCCTTCCGCGGAACGAGGACGTCGCGATTGATCGCGCGCGCCGAATCCTCCGGAGCAAGTTGCCGCAGCCAGAGCTGGTCGCCCTGCCGATACTCCCCGACCGGCTCATCGATCGAAAGCACCATGAGCGGGCTTTCCCCGCCGAGATCGGTGGAGAGGATGGCATCGCGCGGCGTGTCCAGCGCCTCCGGCCCGCTGCCGGTCAGCCGGGCGACGAGCTGCGGGTGGTTGGCGGTTTCGCTACGCACCAGCATTTCCGGGTCGACATCGAGCGCCGCGCCAATCCGCTCCATCCATTTGAGCGAGAGGTTGCGCATCCCCGTTTCGAGCCGTCCGATGGTCTGCGCCGTCGTCGGCGGATCGCAGGCTTCCGCCAGTTCCGCGAGCGTCAGCCCCTTGTCCTTGCGAATGTCACGAATGCGATTGATCATCCCGCTCTTTCCCTCGATCGCCGAACTCTAACCATATCGGTGATATTTGTCTTTCCTACAGCCGACCGGATTTGGCAAGGGGATGCCTCAGCAATCCCCAGCCGAAAGGATACCGCCGATGATCCGCCGCGAAATCGTCGAAAAGGAACTGACCCTCGAAGGACCGCGCCGGGTCGGGGGAGGGGTGAAGCGTCGTCGCAGCGTCGCCGTGAATGTAGGCGAATCGCCGCTGACCTGGCTGCATGCGCGCGGCCATCTCGACGACCGTCTGTTCGATGCGGGCGAGCGGCTGCGGGCCGATTACGAGCGCGCGCAATTGGGGCCGAACGTCACGATGCGCTGGGACCCGGTGCGGATCAAGGGAACGGGTGAGGCGGGGCTCACGTCCAGCGAGCGGCAACTTGCGGCCAAGGAGCGGTTCGACGGCGCGATGATCGAAGCGGGCAAAGGGTTGCAGGACATTCTGTGGCGGGTCGTCTGCGCGGGGGAGGGCCTGCCCATGGCGGAGAAGCAACTGGACTGGCCCGCGCGCAGCGGGAAACTGGTGCTGAAACTGGCGCTCGATAGGGTGGCGAACTTCTACCGCATCAATTGAGCGTTCTAAGCCGTGCCTATCCGCTCAGCCACCAGCCGCCGCAATTCGGGCAGCACATCTGCCTCGAACCACGGGTGCTTGGCCATCCATAGCGCGCTCCGCCACGCGGGATGCGGCAATGGGATGAAACGCGGCAGAAATTCGCGATAGCGCTCGATGCGCGCCGTCATGGTCAGTGCCTTCGTCTCCGTCAGATAGGCGCGCTGGGCGTAGGCTCCGACCAGCAAGGTCAGGCGGTCCTCCGGCAATTCGCGCCACACCCGATCGTGCCAGGTCGGCGCACATTCGGGCCGGGGAGGCTTGTCGCCGCCGCTCGCCTTGCCGGGATAGCAGAAGCCCATCGAAACGATGGCGAACCGGGCCGGATCGTGCAGCGTATCGAAGCTGACGCCCAGCCATCCGGCAAGCCGGTGGCCGGACTTGTCGTCGAAGGCGAGGCCGGTTTCGTGCGTGATCCGCCCCGGCGCCTGTCCGATGACGACCACCCGGCTGGTCGCACTGAACTGAACGATGGGCTTGGGGCCGAGGGGCAAGTGCCCGGCGCATAAGGTACAGGCCCTGATCTCGCGTTTGAGCGCTTCCGCCGTCAAAGCGCCTCGACCCGCTCGGCAAGGTTCAGCCAGCGTTCTTCCGCCGCGTCCTTTTCGGTCCGCGCGTTCTCTATGCCCTTGGTGATGTTGGCAAATTTCTGGGGATCGGTTGAATAGAGGTCCGGATCGGACAGAATTTCCGCGCCACGGCGGATCGCGGCGTCCAGTTCGTCGATTCGTGCGGGCAGCAGTTCGTAGTCGCGCTGCTCTTTATAGGACAGCTTCCTGCTTCCCTGGTTCTGACCTGATGCGGGCGGGGGAGGTGCGTTCCCTGACTGGTTCGCCTTGTCGGACCCGCTTGCCGGTGCCTGTCTTGCAGGGGGCGGGGACGCCTTCTTTGCAGCCCAGTCCTCGTAACCGCCCGCGACAACATCGACCTTGCCGGACCCGTCGAGGCCGAGCGTCACCGTCACCGTCCGGTCGAGAAAGTCGCGATCGTGGCTGACGATGAGGACCGTGCCGTCATAGTCGGCAATGACCTCCTGCAACAGGTCGAGCGTTTCCAGGTCGAGATCGTTAGTCGGCTCGTCGAGGACGAGGAGGTTCGACTTGCGCGCGAATTCGCGGGCGAGGAGCAGGCGCGAACGCTCGCCGCCGGACAGCGTTGCGACTTTCGTATCGACGATGCCGGGGTCGAACAGAAATTCCTTGAGATAGCCCTGCACGTGCTTCTTCGCGTCGCCCACCATGATCCAGTCGCCGCCTTCGGCCAACACGTCGCGCACGCTCTTGCCCTCGGCGAGCAGGCTGCGCTGCTGGTCGATCATCACGCCGGTTAGCGTCTTGGCGAGTGTTACGCTGCCTGTATCGGGTTCCAGTTCGCCGGTCAGCATCTTGAGCAAGGTCGTCTTGCCGGCGCCGTTCGCTCCAACGATGCCGATCCGGTCGCCGCGCTGGATGCGCAGGGAGAAGGGCTTGATGATCGCGCGGCCGTCATAAGATTTTCCGATATCCTCCGCGACGATGATCGATTTGGACCGGAAATCCTCGTCGCTTGCCAGCTTCAGCTTCGCCGTTCCGCCCGGCGTCATCATCGCGGCGCGGGCTGCGCGCATGTCGTGCAGTTTTTCCAGCCGCCCCTGATTGCGCTTGCGCCGCGCGGTGACGCCGCGTTCCAACCAGTGCGCCTCGATCTTCAGCTTCGCATCCAGCTTTTCCGCCGCGCGCGCCTCTTCGGCATAGACCTGCTCTTCCCACGCTTCGTAGCCGCCGAAGCCGACATCCTTGCGGCGCAACGATCCCCGGTCGAGCCACAGGGTCGCATTGGTCAGCCGCTTCAGAAAGGTGCGGTCGTGGCTGATTGCGAGAAAGGCGCCCTTGTAGCGGGCCAGCCAGTCCTCGAGCCAGTCGATCGCCGACAGGTCGAGGTGGTTGGTCGGTTCGTCCATCAGCAGAAGGTCCGGCTCCTGCGCCAGGGCGCGCGCGATGGCGGCGCGTCGCTTCTCCCCGCCGCTTGCGCCGTCCGCCGGCTTGCTCATGTCGATGCCGAGCTGTCCCGCAATGGCTTCGATCTCGTGCTCTGCGGGGGGATGTTCGCCCGATAGCGCGAATTCCATCAGCGTCGCGTGGGCGGAAAAATCCGGCTCTTGTTCGAGGAGGACGATGCGCGTGCCGGGCTTCACCTTGCGCTGCCCCCGATCGGGTTCGAGCCGGTCCATGATCAGCCGGAACAGCGTCGTCTTTCCTGCTCCGTTGCGACCGATCAGGGCCATGCGATCGCGCGGGCCGATATGCAGGTCGAGCGTGCCTTCCTCGCGATTGCCGAACAGCCATTTGCCGCCGATCTGCAGGCCGATGCTTTCGAGACTGAGGATGGGGGGCTGCGCCATGGTGCTGGGGCGCGCTTAGACGCTCGCCGTCGCTGGAACAAGGCGGTTCATCGACAGTCAAGCACAGCGGGCCGATGACCGGCCCATCAGGAGGTATCACCGATGAACAGATACGTATTTCCGCTTTTCGCACTGACCGGGGCGGCCTTGCTGCCCGCATCGCTTTCGGCTGCCGAGGTCACTATCCAGGCGACCAATCCCGTCATCGAACTCAACGTCACGGAAATGGCGCGTGCCGCGCCCGATGTCGCCATGATCAATGCCGGGGTACAGACCCGCGCAGCCACCGCGCGCGAGGCGATCGAGCAGAATGGCGAGGCGATGGATCGGCTGATCGCGCGGCTGCGTTCGCTCGGCATAGAGCGTAAGGACATCCAGACCTCGAGCTTCAACCTCAACCCGGATTACCAGTACAACCCGCAAACCGGCGAGCAGACCTTCAAAGGTTACAACGTCAACAATTCGGTGAGCGTGACCTTGCGCGATCTCGATCAGGCGGGCGACATCCTCGATGCGATGGTCGATGCCGGTGCGAACAACGTCTACGGCCCGAACTTCATGCTGGAGGACGACGCCGCGATCAAGGAAGAGGCGCGCGAGACGGCCTTCGCCCGCGGTATGGCGCAGGCCCAGTCCTATGCCCGGCTGGCAGGTTACAGCGGAGTTCGCATCCTCGAGATCAGCGAGAACTTCTCAGGCTATGGCCCCGTGCCCCCGCCGCCCCCGGCAATGGCGCGCGCCGAGAGCGTTCAGGTAACCGGAACCCGCATCGAACCGGGTGAAGTCGGCGTCAATGTCAATCTCCTCATCAAGTACGAGATGACCCGCTGAGGCATGCGACGGCAGAGAACGAGGTGTGGAAAAGGACGTCGTGCGCGCACCATTCACACCTTGTTCAATGCCTTTGGCCTAGTATCCTTCGCATTATGAAACGCATGAACAAACTGGCGCTGGCCGCGCTGCTGGCGGGGGCATTCGCATTGCCTGCCGCAACGCCGCTCGCCGCGCAGCCGCTGAGCGAGCAGGGCGAGGCGCGCAAGGAAATGCGCGCGGGCAACCAGCTTTCGCTGCGCCAGATCGAGCGCCGGATCCTGCCGATGATGCAGGGCGCCGAATATCTCGGCCCGTCCTACGATTCGCAGGCGCGCGCCTATCGCCTTAAGTTCATCCGCAACGGGCGGGTCCTGTTCGTCGACGTCGATGCGCGGACCGGCAAGATCCTCAAGCGCAGCGACTAGGCCGCAGCGTGCAGGCGTAAGGTTTTGCGAAACCTACGCCTTGCTTGACGCGTTCCCGCCAATACAGCACATCGCCGGCAACGACCGGGTTCACAGGGGAAAGCCAAGCCTATGCGCGTATTGATCGTCGAAGACGAACCGACACTCGGAAACCAGCTCAAGACCACGCTCGAACAGAACGGCTATGCCGTCGATCTCTCGACCGACGGGGAGGACGGCCATTTCCTCGGCTCGACCGAGGACTACGACGCCGTCATCCTCGACCTCGGCCTGCCGGAAATCGACGGGCTGACGGTGCTCGGCATGTGGCGCAAGGAAGGGCGCACCTTCCCCGTCCTCGTGCTGACGGCGCGTGACAGCTGGTCCGACAAGGTCGCGGGTCTCGACGCGGGTGCGGACGACTACCTTGCCAAGCCGTTCCAGACCGAGGAACTGATCGCGCGGCTGCGCGCACTCATCCGCCGCGCCTCGGGCAATACCTCCAGCGAACTGACGGCGGGCGATGTGCGCCTCGACACGCGTTCGGGCCGCGTCACTCTGAAGGGCGAACCGGTCAAGCTGACCGCGCAGGAATACAAGCTGCTGTCCTACCTCATGCATCACAAGGGGAAGGTCGTCAGCCGCACCGAGCTGATCGAGCATATCTACGATCAGGACTTCGATCGCGATTCCAACACGATCGAGGTGTTCGTGACCCGCATCCGCAAGAAGTTGGGTGCGGACGTCATCACCACGATCAGGGGCCTCGGCTACAGCCTCGACGACCCGGCCGACCAGCCGCGCGCTTGAGATGAACGTGCATCGGCCCGACGGTTTGACGGAGGCGCCCGCCGCTACCTCCGCCGCCGCCGGGGACGATGCCGTGACCCTTGCCAGCCCGGTAGCCTCCGGGGCGCCCAAGCGCAGCCTTGCCAGCCGCCTCATGGTCATTGCCGCCGGCTGGATCGCGGTCCTGCTGCTGGGCGGAGGCTTCGCGCTCGATCGCACGCTCACCAATCTCGTTGAGAACAATTTCGACGACCAGCTCGAATACGTCCTCACCGCGATGCTCAATTCGGCGGAGATCGGCCCGGATGGCGAGGTGTTCTTCTATCGCGCGCTGGGCGATCAGCGGTTCCTCGAACCCAATAGCGGGGCCTACTGGCAGATCAGCGGACCGGGCCATGACGACTTCCCTTCGCGCAGCCTGTGGGACCGGGCACTGGACCTGCGCGGCGACCATGTCGACATGGACATCCACACCTATGATTCCTACCAGTTTCCGACCGAACCCCTGCGCGTCGTCGAGCGCACCGTCATCCTGCCCGACAGCGAGACGCGCTGGACCTTCGCCGTCGCTTATGCGCGCGAGGAACTGGACGCAGACATCGCCGAAATCCGCAGCATTCTCTACTGGAGTTTCGCGGTCCTGGGGCTCGGCCTCCTGCTCCTCGCTTTCCTGCAGAACCGCTTCGGCCTCAGACCGCTGCGCCGGGTGCGTCAGGCAATCCAGGACTTGCGAACGACGGGCGCGAACCGGATCACCGATTCGCTGCCGCTCGAGGTCGAGCCGCTGGTGGAAGAGATCAACGCACTGCTCGCCCATAGCGAGAAGCAAGCGGAGGAAGCGCGGACCCATGCGGGCAATCTCGCCCATGCGCTGAAAACACCGCTGACCGTCATCAACAATGCCGCGACCGCGAAAGCGACCGATCTGCCGGATACGGTCATTCGCGAGGCGACGACCATGCGCCGCCATGTCGATCATCACCTTGCAAGGGCGCGTGCGGTCGGTCGCCGGGCGATCGGTCATGCGCGAACGCCGGTCTGCGAAAGTGCCGACGCGGTGCAGCGCGCCATCGCGCGGCTCTATCCCGACGTGCGCTTCGATCTCGACGGCAATCGCGGGGCGACCGTCGCCATAGAGCGGCAGGATCTCGACGAAATTCTCGGCAACATGATCGAGAACGCAGCGAAATATGGCGGCGGCAGCGTGTTCGTGACCGTCGATGCCGAGCCGGAGGCGGCGCAATGCGTCATCTGGGTCGAGGATGACGGCATGGGCATCCCAGAAGAGGAGCGGACGCGCATCTTCAAACGCGGCGCACGGCTCGACACGGACAAGCCGGGAACGGGGTTAGGCCTTGCGATCGTGCGGGACGTCGCGGAAATTTACGGCGGATCGGTGGCACTCGACGAAAGCGAGGATCTGGGCGGGTTGCTCGTCAGGCTGATGCTGCCGAGGGCGGGGTAGCGAACCTTCCGCGGAAAACCATAGCGAGGGCTGTGTTCGATGAGGATAAAACAGGTCATGAAAGAGCTTATTCGTCTCGTCGCGTTGTAGCCTTCAGGACCTACCGACCACGTCGAACCAGTCCCACGACAAAAATCGTCCAGCCGACGATCATCAAAACGCTTCCGAGCATAATTGTCGCCGAAACCAGCCATTCCATCATCGCATCCGCGTTGTAGCCCGCACCGGCAATGGGCAGGGATTCGCTAGCCCCGGTTGCTGCCGATGCCGTGAGACCGAACCACAACAAATACATACCCGCGATGATCGTCCATCGCGCTATCCCGGCAGGTCTTTCGGAGAGGCGCGCTGCGGACAACAGCGCACCTACGATCATCATGGCCATCCCGCTCTGTACGGCAGTGAGATGAGCCGAAAGCGCCATCCTTGGATTGGCGAAGGATTGCACGACCGCGCCTTGCAGCAATCCGATGAGGAACAATACGGCTCCGGCGACGACGAGCATACGCTGATTTGCCGTTAGTATCATTGCGCCGCGCTCAGACGCATGGTCGGCTTCGCTCACTCGCCCCGGGCCTGTTCGTGGTGGCGGATGACCTCGTCGATGATGAAGCGCAGGAACTTCTCGGAAAATTCCGGGTCGAGTTGCGAATCCTCCGCCAGTTGCCGCAGCCGCGCAATCTGCGCCTGCTCGCGTCCCGGATCGGCTGGCGGCAGCTGCGCCTTCGCCTTGTATTCGCCCACCGCCTGCGTGATGCGGAACCGCTCGGCGAGGATATGGATGAGCGCGGCATCGATATTGTCGATGCTGCGGCGGTAGGTTTCGAGTTGCGCGTCGGCCATCTTCCCTCATCCCTCGTTGATCGAGCCCTCGTCCCGGACCCGCCCGTAATTGCCTGTTCCATGCGCGCCATGCAACAACCATGCAGCTATCCGCCCTTGCCAAGGGGCAGGGGCAGCGCCAAATGGCAGGACATGACCGCCGAAATCGTGCCGCTACAGCGCAACAAGCCTACGCTCGACCCCATGTTGTCGCTGACCGCGACGGCGATGAATTCGGTGAATACCGTGATCCTCGACCGGATGCAGAGCGAGATACCGCTGATCCCGGCGCTGGCAGGCCATCTCATTTCCGGCGGTGGCAAGCGCTTGCGCCCGATGCTGACGCTCGCCGGGGCGGAACTGGTCGGTTACCAGGGGTCGCGCCATCACAAGCTGGCCGCAGCGGTCGAGTTCATCCACACCGCAACCCTGCTTCACGACGATGTCGTCGACGGATCGGACCTGCGGCGCGGAAAGGCGGCCGCGAACATTATCTTCGGCAATCCCGCGACCGTGCTGGTCGGGGATTTCCTCTTCAGCCGTGCCTTCGAACTGATGGTGGAAGACGGCAGCCTTAAGGTCCTGAAAATCCTGTCCAGTGCCAGCGCGATCATCGCCGAGGGCGAGGTCGATCAGCTCACCGCGCAGCGCCAGATCGAGACGAGCGAGGAACGATATCTCTCGATCATCGGCGCGAAGACCGCCGCCTTGTTCGCAGCGGCCAGCCGTATTTCGGCGGTCGTCGCGGAATGCAGTGACGCGCAGGAAGAGGCGCTCGACGCCTATGGACGCAATCTCGGCATCGCTTTCCAACTCGTGGACGATGCGCTCGATTACTCCAGCGACGCGGCGGCAATGGGCAAGGATCGTGGCGACGACTTTCGCGAGGGGAAGATGACGCTGCCGGTCATTCTCGCCTATGCGCGTGGTAACGAGGAAGAGCGGGGCTTCTGGAAAGCCGCCATCGGCGGGCACCGGACGAGCGAGGCGGATCTTGCCTATGCCATAACGCTGATGGAACGGCACGACGCGGTCGAGGCGACTCGTCAGCGGGCACGGCATTTTGCAGAGCGCGCGATCGATGCACTGTCGATCTTCCCCGACGGCAAGGCGCGCATGGCATTGTCCGAAGCCGCGATGTTCGCCGTCTCGCGCGGCTATTGATTCGCGCCGGGCGATTGCGGGAAGGGCGGCCCTTTCGACAATATGCGCCCGAGACGCTAATGCGGCCTTGATCGTGAGCGACCTTCCCATTCATGCAGTCCTGCCGGACCTGCTCGCTGCCTTGCGCGAGGATACGGGCGCTGTCCTGGTTGCCCCGCCGGGCGCGGGCAAGACGACGGCGGTCGCACCCGCATTGATCGGTGAAGACTGGTGCGCAGGCCAGGTAATCATGACCTCGCCCCGCCGGTTGGCGGCACGTGCGGCGGCCGAACGGATGGCGGAACTGCTGGGCGAGCCCGTCGGACGGACGGTCGGCTACACGACGAGGCTCGATACGAAGCAGTCGGCGGCGACCCGTATTCTCGTCGTGACCGAGGCCATTCTCGTCAATCGGATCGTCGCTGACCCCGAATTGCCGGGCGTGTCGGCGATCCTGTTCGACGAAGCGCATGAGCGACATCTGGATGGCGATCTCGGGCTGGCGCTGGCATTGGAAAGCCGCGCGGTGCTGAACGAGAAACTGCGGCTGCTCGTCATGTCGGCGACGATTGACGGAGCGCGCTTCGCCCGGTTGCTCGGCGGGAATGCGAGGGTCATCGAAAGTGAGGGGAAAGCCCACCCGTTGGAGGTTCGATGGCTCGGCACTCGCGCGGAGGTTTCGCTCGAGGATGCGATGAGTGACGCGGTCCTGACGGCATTGCGCGAAACCGAGGGAGACCTTCTCGCTTTCCTGCCCGGCGTTCGGGAGATCGAACGGGTGCGCGAGCGGCTGGAAGCACGGCTCGGCGGCGTGCCGGTCCTGCCGCTCCACGGACAGGTCGAACCGGCGGCACAAAGAGCGGCATTGCGGCGCGATACCGAAGGGCGGCGCATCGTGCTGGCCACCAGCATCGCTGAAACCTCGCTGACGCTCGACGGGGTGTCGGTGGTCGTCGATAGCGGCCTAGCGCGGCAGCCCGAATTCGACCGAGCGGCGGGCCGGACGCACCTCGTGACGGTCGCGGCAAGTCAGGCAGCCACCGCCCAGCGTGCGGGCAGAGCGGCGCGGCAGGGGCCGGGTGTGGCCTATCGCTTGTGGAACGAGGCAAGCCATGCGGGGCGTCCTGCCTTTTCCGCACCGGAGGTCGAAACGGCTGACCTTGCTCCGCTCGTCCTGACCTTGGCCGAGTGGGGCACGAGCGATCCGCAGGAACTGGAATGGCTCGATCCGCTGCCCGAAGCCTCGTTGGCCGCTGCCCGGTCCCGCCTCGTCCAGCTGGGCGCGCTGGACGGCGACGGGCGCATCACCGATCGCGGTCGGAGCATTGCCGCGCTTCCGCTCGATCCCGTATCCGCGGCGGCCATTCTCTCGGCAGCGAGGCACGGTGCCGTGCAGCAGGCGGCACGAATGATGCTGCTGCTACAGGAGCGCGGGCTGGGTGGACGAAGCGAGGATCTGGCGCAAAGACTGTCGCGCTGGAACGGCGACCGCTCGAACCGGGCGACAGCCTCGCGGCGGCTTGCCGATGGCTGGGCGGCAAAGGCCGAGAAGCTGGTCACGGAACGAAGCGACGGGCCGCACGACCCGGCCATTCATCTGGCGCTCGCCGCCCCCGACAATATCGCGAAGGCACGAGGCGGAGAGCAATGGCTTTCCGCAGGAGGGCGGGGCTTCAGGCTCGACCCGGCAAGCTGTCTCGCCCGCGCGCAATGGCTCGTCATCGGCGACGCTCAGGGCAAGGCGAAGGACGCGCGCATTACGGCGGCGCTGGCACTGGACGAACGCGATATCGAGGAACATTGCGCTCATCTCATCGAACGGCGCAGCATGTTCCGCTGGAACGAAGACGCTGGTCGCGTCGAAGCGCGGCGGGAAAAGCGTTTGGGCGGGATCCTTCTGTCCTCCGCTCCCGAACCCGATCCGGACCCGGAGGAACTACGTGAGTTCCTGATGCAGCGGGCACTCGAACACCTTGACGATTTGCTCCCGCAAGATCTGCTGGCGCGGGCTCGGTTTCTGGGAATCGAAGCTTTTTCTCCCGACGCTCTTCGCGAAAGCGCGCCATTATGGCTGACGCCGCTGCTCGACGGACGTCGCGACCTTTTTGTCGAACGCGACAGGCTGGTCGCCAGCCTCACAGGCTTGCTCGATTGGGAGAGCAGCCAGCGGCTCGAAAAGGGAGCGCCGCGTCATTTCACCTCGCCTGCGGGAACGACGCATGCGATCGATTATACCGGAGACGATGCTCCGTCGGTAGAACTTCGCGTGCAGGCGATGTTCGGCTGCGATCGGCAACCCCTTATCGGACGGACCCCCTTGCTCTTGAAGCTTACCAGCCCCGCCGGGCGGCCCATTCAGTCGACCCGCGATCTTCCGGGGTTCTGGCGGGGGAGCTGGGCCGAAGTCGCAAAGGACATGAAGGGCCGCTATCCCAAGCATCGCTGGCCGGACCGGCCTTGGGAAGAGCTACCCAGCCTGAAGACGAAGAACGCCTTTGCGCGTTCGGCAAAATCCGATTAAAGGCAAGCCGATGGCAGCACGCATTTACCAGAGAGCCAAAAGCGCAATGCAGTCGGGCAAGGCGCGGGTCGACGAATGGATTCTCGAATTCGAGCAGTCCGAGGCGCGCAAGCCCGATCCGCTTATGGGCTGGACCGGCAGCAGTGATACGCAGTCGCAGGTTCGTCTGACGTTTCCCGACAAGGAAGCGGCGAAGGCCTATGCAGAAAAGCACGGCATCGCGGCGCGCGTTCATCCCACGCCGCCGAAAAAGCTGAAGCTTCAGGCCTACGCCGACAATTTCCAGTAAGCGGACTCCCGTTCCGGCGAATCTGCACCGGGCGCTGGACAAAGTTCTTCTGAAACACCATATGGCGCGCCGGGAGTCGGGTGGACGTTTGCGTTCGCTCACCGGGTCAGGTCCGGAAGGAAGCAGCCCAGGTGAATTGCGACGGGTCGCTCGGCTCCTTTTTCTTTCCCCGCAGACCATGACAAATCGCGCTTCAGGGCGTAGCTAATCGGCATGGACGATTCACCCGCGAACGCGGAACACGATAGCGGCGGACTTCCGTGGAACGATGATTCCGCGCGAGGCGAGCGCGACGACGGACCGAGCGCTGCCGAACTGGAGGCTGCCGGACAGAATGCCTTGTTCGCCGAGGCAGAGCCGACACCTCCGGTGCCCGCTTCTTCTCCAACGCCTGCGCCGTCTCCAACCGCTGCGACGAGCGACGTTGCGTCGACCGCAACCGTCGACCCGGCAACGCCCTATCGCGTCCTGGCCCGAAAATACCGCCCGCAGACCTTCAGCGAACTGATCGGGCAGGAACCGATGGTCCGCACGCTCGCCAATGCGATCAAGCGCGACCGGCTGGCTCATGCGTTTCTGATGACCGGCGTGCGCGGGGTCGGCAAGACGTCGACCGCGCGCCTCATCGCCAAGGCGCTGAACTGCATGGGCCCCGACGGAAATGGCGGGCCGACCATCGATCCCTGCGGCGTTTGCGAGCCTTGCCGCGCGATTGCCGAGGGCCGTCATATCGACGTGATCGAGATGGACGCGGCGAGCCATACCGGTGTCGACGATGTTCGCGAGATTATCGAGGCAGTGCGCTATTCGGCGGTCTCTGCCCGCTACAAGATCTACATCATCGACGAAGTGCACATGCTGTCGCGCAATGCTTTCAACGCGCTTCTGAAGACGCTTGAAGAACCGCCTGCGCATGTGAAGTTCCTGTTTGCCACGACCGAAGTGGACAAGCTTCCGGTGACGGTCCTCTCGCGTACGCAGCGTTTCGATCTCCGGCGAATTCCGACCGAATTGCTGCACAACCACTTTGCGTGGGTCTGCGCGCAGGAGGGCGTCGAAGCGGACGCAGAGGCGCTCGACATGATCGCCGGGGCCGCAGAAGGTTCGGTGCGCGACGGACTCTCGATCCTCGATCAGGCGATTGCCCATGCTGACATGGAAAGCGACGCGGAGGGCGCGAAGGTCACGGCGGAGCGGGTTCGCACAATGCTTGGTCTGGCCGACAAGAGCGCACAGCGGCGCTTGCTCGGAACGATTCTGAAGGGCGATCCGGCAGGATTGCTCGCGGCGATCGAGGACCAATATGCGCTTGGCGTCGAGCCGATCGCACTGATCCGCACCCTCATGGACCTCGTCCACCGCATCACCGTCGCGCAAATATCGGGCGTCCGTGCCGACGCGCCGAGCGCCGAAGAAAGCACCGCTCTGACCGACTGGGCCAAGCGGCTCTCGGCAGGGCAGCTTCACCGGCTGTGGCAGCTCCTTCTCAAGGGTCACGAGGAAGTGCGTCAGGCACCCGAGCCGCTGACCAGCGCGCAAATGGCCCTGTTGCGCATTCTTCACGCGGCAGACTTGCCCGATCCGGGCGAGATGATGAAGCGGATGGAGGAATTGGCAAAGCGCGCGCCCGCACCGTCGACCGACGCACCTTCGACGGGACAGCCCGGGGCAGAGGCTTCGGGTTCGAACAATCTCGAAGAAGACTGGAGGGCACTGATCGAACAGGTCGAGCGATCGGGCCGCCATCACGCCGCCAGCGTCATGCGCCTTCAGGTTCGGCCGATCGCGCTCGGCGAGACCACGTTGAAGTTTTCGCGCGACCGTCGCTATCGCGACGACATTTCCGCTTTGCTGCGCGATGCGTTGTTCGAAGTCACCGGCAATCGCTGGACGCTCGAACAGGCGGAGAAGGGCGGACTTGCCTCGTTCGTCGAGCGGGAGCAGGATGAGGCACGCGAACGCGAAGCCGCCTTGCGCGACGATCCCCTCGTCAAGGCGGTATTCGCAAAGTTCCCCGATGCCCGCTTCGTCGACGAAGAACCCGGCGTATCGGGCGGCCACAACAATTGGAGCAAGACAGCATGAAATCGATGGAAGAAATGATCCAAGCCGCGCAGAAGGCGGCGGAAAGCATTCAGACCCAGATGGGCGAGATGCAGGCGAAGCTGGACTCGATCGAGGTCGAGGGAACTTCGGGTGGCGGCATGGTCAAGGTTCGCTGCACCGCGAAGGGCCGGATGCTCGGCGTCCAGATCGACGAGAGCCTGATGAAGCCCGAAGAGAAACAGATGCTCGAAGACCTCGTGACGGCAGCCTTCAACGATGCGCGCGACAAGGCCGATCGCGTCTCGAACGAACAGATGAAGGAAATGCAGGGCGGCATGGGCCTGCCGCCAGGCTTCAACCTTCCCGGAATGGGCTGAACTTACCGAAGAATTTGCTGCGGCGATGGAACGCGCCACGGCTTTGCTATCCCGAACCCGGGATTGCTGGCGAGGCGCACCAATTCCCCGTCATAATGCGGGTAATGGAGGGCGACGCGGCATTGCGCGGTCCGCGAGGCGTTCCCATATGCCAAGGCAAGACAGAACGGCGCCTGAAATGCGCGCCGGCCAAGCAATTCGACGGACGTTTCTATGACTCAGGCCTACCCCCTTCTTCCCCTTCGCGACATCGTCGTGTTCCCCGGCATGGTCGTGCCGCTCTTCGTCGGCAGGGAGAAATCCGTGGCCGCGTTGGAAGCGGTGATGGAGGGTGACAAGGAAATTGCGCTCATCGCACAACTCGACCCCGGATGCGACGATCCGCAGCGTGACGACCTCTACGATACCGGCGTGCTGGCGCAGGTTCTGCAGCTGCTGAAATTGCCCGATGGCACGGTTCGCGTGCTGGTCGAGGGACACGAGCGGATTGCGCTTCGCGAATTGACGGATTCGGGTGATCTCGTACTTGCCGACGTCGAGATGCTCGAACCGGAAACGGTGTCGGGCAGCGAAGTGACCGCAACGATGCGGCAAGTGATCGAGGCGTTCGGAGAATATGCCAAGCTGAACAAGAAGTTGGGCGACGATGCGGCGAGCGATCTCGGCGACATCGACGATGCCGGCGAACTGGCCGATGTCATCGCGGCTGCGATCAACGTGAAGGTCTCCGACAAGCAGGCACTTCTGAGCGAGGCCGATCCCCTGAAACGGCTCGAGATGGTCATGGCGTTCATGGAGGGCGAATTGTCCGTCCTTCAGGTCGAGCGCAAGATTCGTGGCCGGGTGAAGCGTCAGATGGAAAAGACGCAGCGCGAATATTACCTTAACGAACAGATGAAGGCGATCCAGAGCGAGCTCGGCGGCGAAGACGGCGAGGGCGATGAACTGGCGGAACTCGCCGAGAAGATCGAAAAGCTCGAACTGTCGAAGGAAGCGCGCAGCAAGGCCCAGTCCGAACTGAAGAAGCTCAAGGGGATGCAACCCATGAGCGCCGAAGCGACCGTCGTGCGCAATTACCTCGACGTGCTGCTCGGCTTGCCTTGGGGCGAGAAGAGCGAGGTTCAGAAGGACATCGGCAAGGCACAGGACATCCTCGACGAGGATCACTACGCCCTGACCAAGGTCAAGGACCGGATCGTCGAATATCTCGCCGTTCAGGCTCGCACGAACAAACTCAAGGGTCCGATCCTGTGTCTCGTGGGGCCGCCGGGCGTCGGCAAGACTTCGCTCGGCAAGAGCATTGCCCGTGCAACGGGTCGCGAATTCGTTCGCCAGTCGCTCGGCGGAGTGCGTGACGAGGCGGAGATCCGTGGCCATCGGCGAACCTATATCGGCTCGCTGCCCGGCAAGATCGTGACGAACCTCAAGAAGGCAGGCAAGTCGAACCCCTTGTTCCTGCTCGACGAGATCGACAAGCTGGGTCAGGATTTCCGCGGCGATCCCGCCTCGGCCTTGCTCGAAGTGCTCGATCCCGAGCAGAATTCGAAGTTCCAGGATCATTATCTCGAACTCGATATCGACCTGTCGGACGTCATGTTCGTGACGACTGCGAACAGCCTCAACCTGCCGCAGCCGCTTCTCGACCGAATGGAGATCATCCGGCTGGAAGGCTATACGGAAGACGAGAAGGTCGAGATTGCACAGCGCCACCTGCTGCCCAAGCAGATCGAGGATCACGGCCTTACCGAAGGGGAGTTCACTCTCACTGAGGAAGGGCTGCGCGACCTCATCCGCTATTACACGCGCGAGGCCGGAGTGCGGACGCTGGAGCGCGAGATTGCGCGTCTGGCTCGCAAGTCTTTGCGGAAGATTCTCGAAGGCGAAGTCGAAAGCGTGACCGTGACTCCGGAAAATCTCGGCGACTTCGCCGGGGTGCGCAAGTTCAAGCACGGCATTGGCGAGGAAGAGGCTCAGGTCGGCGCGGTCACGGGCCTCGCGTGGACCGAAGTCGGCGGCGAATTGCTGACGATCGAAAGTGTCACGACGCCCGGCAAGGGCGAGATCAAGACGACCGGCAAGTTGGGCGAAGTGATGAACGAATCGGTCGCGGCCGCATTCAGTTTTGTGAAGGCGCGGGCGCCCGCCTATGGGATCAAGCCGTCGATCTTCCAGCGGAAGAACGTGCATATCCATTTGCCGGAAGGCGCGGTACCCAAGGACGGCCCCAGCGCGGGTATCGGCATGGTCACCTCGATCGTCTCGACCCTGTCGGGCATATCGGTTCGTCCGGACGTTGCCATGACCGGCGAAGTAACCTTGCGCGGACGTGTGCTTGCGATCGGCGGATTGAAGGAGAAGCTGCTCGCGGCGCTCCGCGGTGGCATCAAGACCGTCCTCATCCCAGAGGACAATCTGAAGGATCTGGCGGAAATTCCCGATAACGTGAAAGACGGGCTCAACATCGTTCCGGTCTCTCACGTCGACGAAGTTCTTGCTCAGGCGCTGACCTCCGAACCAGAGCCGATCGATTGGACCGAAGCCGACGATCTGGCGAGCCAGCCGGTGATCGAATATCGAGGGAATCAGCCGACTGCCCATTAAGCGTAACGGGGTCGGATGAGGGCGGCAGGTCATTGAGATCGGCGCCGCCCCCAATCCTTTCGTGCAGAAAGACGGTTTTTCCGCTTAATTTGTCCCGTTTTTGTGCAAGAATGGCGCAAAACTGCCAATAAGTCTTTGACATGAGGGGCGGCAGGCGTTCAAATCCCGCGCATTCGGAACGACAAGACCGAATTGCCAAGAAAGATTCTCAGGGGATACAATAATGAACAAGAACGATCTGGTCAGTGCAGTCGCGGATTCGAGCGGCCTGTCGAAGAGTGATGCCGCCAACGCCGTCGAAGGCGTATTCGATTCCATTCAGAAAGCGCTGTCTAACGGCGACGAAGTTCGCCTCGTCGGCTTCGGCACCTTCTCGGTCGCGAAGCGCAAGGCTTCGACGGGCCGTAATCCCCGCACCGGTGAACCGATGACCATCAAGGCATCGAACCAGCCGAAGTTCAAGGCCGGTAAGGGCCTCAAGGATTCGGTCAACTAAGCATTTCGTAAGAAATGCCGCGCATCGACAGGATGCGCGTATCGAGCAAATAAAGAAGGAGCCACATCCGGGACGGGAGGTGGCTCCTTTTTTCCCACCCGTCGAACGTAAGTAGATCAGTCGGACGGGCGCGTCGCGATTGCGTAAAGCGCGACAGCTGCGGCATTCGACACGTTGAGGCTTTCCATCGCCGCAGAGATCGGCAGTTTGGCGAGCGCATCGCAATGCGCTTCGATATTCTGGCGCATCCCTTCGCCTTCCGCGCCCAGCACCAGTGCAACTTGCCCGGCCGGCAGCGCTTCGGCAAGCGTCGCTTCGGCATGGCCGGTAAGGCCGATCCGCCAATATCCGGCTTCCGCAAGTTCTTCGAGCGCGCGTGCGAGATTGACAACGCGCACCCAGGGAACGGTTTCGAGCGCGCCGGAGGCCGACTTGGCCACGACCCCGCTTTCGGGGGGAGCATGGCGGTCCTGCGTCACGATGGCAGCCGCATCGAAGGCGGCGGAAGAGCGTAGGATGGCTCCGAGATTGTGCGGGTCCGTTACCTGATCGAGAACAACGATCGGTCCTTCTTTCCCCTCTTCCGCGAGGATGTCGGAAAGGTGAATGTCCTCGAGCGCAAAGCAATCAAGAACCAATCCCTGATGCGGAGCGTCGCGTGCGACGAGGCGTCCCAGATCGGCGACATCGGCGAATTCGACGGGAAAATCGGGAGGGAGATCCCCATCGAGCGAGGCAATGCCTTCGCGCGTCGCCCACAACTTGCGATGCTGACGGGCAGGGTTCTTCAGCGCAGCCTCTACGGCGTGACGGCCCCAGAGGCGGACCTGGCCCGGACTTGCGCGACCGCTGCCGCGGCCTCCTCGCATCCGGCCGGCCCGGCCTCTCAATGCGCGTTTCTTGCTGGGTTTGTTCATGGTTCGCGCTTTCGTCGGACAAAGTTTCGCGCCTCCTGCCAGCACGCCCATTGACAGGCAAGCATCGCTTCGCCAAAGCGGCCCCTCTCGGCTGGAGGCCCGCATGAAACCGGGCGCGCTCTTGCGTTTATCTTGAACGTCGCACCAGTGGACAGGTGGCCGAGTGGTTAAAGGCAGCAGACTGTAAATCTGCCCGCGCAAGCGTACGCTGGTTCGAATCCAGCCCTGTCCACCACCGCCCTTTCTTTCAGCATCTATCAGCATCCCCAGGAATCCGTGGAAACCCTTGGGTTTCTGCGGTATATTGCACCTATTCCGTCCCCACGCGGCCATCGCGATCTACCCTTATCCGAGGCCTAGTGTGGGGAAGGTGTGGGGAAAGAACTGCGCTTCCCCACACTTGAATATTCCGGAACAGCCTGCGGAGATGTGGGGAAGGAAATGGGCAAGCTCACGGCGGTGGCGGTCAAGGCAGCTTTGGCGAATCCCGGCACGTATCAGGATGGCGACGGTCTTTTCCTCAAAGTTGGGAAAACCGGCTCCGCTTCATGGCTGCTTCGACTCCAGCAAGACGGCAAGCGGCGGGACATTGGGCTTGGAAGCGCCAAACTGGTCACGCTGGCGGATGCTCGGGAAAAAGCGAACGGGCTGCGCAAGGCCGTGAAGGTCGAAAAGCGCGATGTTCTCACGGAACGCAAGGACGAGGCCGCCGCCAAGGTCACCTTCCGCGAAGCCGCCACCCAGTACCACTCTGAAAACGAAGCAGGCTGGAAGAGCGACGTCTACACCCGCCAGTGGCGGGCCAGTCTGGAGAACTACGCCTTCCCCAAACTGGGGGACATGCCGACCGGCAGCATCACCGCGGCTGACATAATCGCGGTCCTCACCCCGATCTGGCAGGAAATCCCGGAAACCGCGCGCCAGGTGCGCAATCGGATTTGCGCGGTGCTGGATTACGCGCATGCCAAGGGCTGGCGATCGAGCGAAGCTCCGTCGGGGAACAGCAGTCTGAAGGCCGGTCGCGGTCTCCCCCGGCAGGTAAAGCAAACGCAGAACCGCAAGGCGATGCCCTACGTCGCTATCCCATCGTTCATGACCGCACTGAGGCGCAAACCATCCTTTGGACGATTCGCGCTCGACCTCCTGATTCTGACCGGCACGCGCTCGCAAGAGGTTCGGCTGGCGACGTGGGAGGAATTCGACCTAGACGAGCGCCTCTGGACGATCCCCGCCGAGCATATGAAGCGGAGCAAAGCCCACGTGGTCCCACTTTCCGAAGCCGCGATGGCGGTTCTTGCCAAAGCGGATGCCCTCCGGGTCGAGGGAGCCGAAGTGGTCTTCTCCGGGGCGACCGGCAAAGCAATGTCGGACATGACCCTGCTCAAGGTGCTGCGCGACATGCAGGAGCCCTTCCACGTCCACGGCTTCCGCTCCGCTTTCACGGACTGGGCAGCGAACGAAGGTTATCCGGATGCAGTGGTTGAGGCGGCACTGGCTCACAAGACGCCCGACGCGGTGCAGGCTGCCTATCGCCGCACCACCTATCTCGGCACCAAGGAAAAGCCGGGTGCGCGCGTGAAGCTGATGGAAGCGTGGGGAGCCTATTGTTCCGGGACAGCCATCCCGGACGGACCTTCCGACGCAGCCGGCTAGCGCATCCCCGCGCAACGGGAGAGCCACCATGGCGGCTGGCGCGCATGGCTTACGCCATGCCGCCTGCCCTCCGGCGAGGATGGGAGGGGGAGGGGAAACCGCAAATCGATGCCCTGGCGCGGGCCAGCGGGCGCAGCCCGCCACCCGGGGGCATCTATTTGCGGTTTCGGGAACGAGAGGGCGAAGCCCTTGGCGTTCCCACGCCAAGGATCGCATCCGCGATCCGCACAAAGGGGGTACCCTTGCAACGGAGCGAAGCCGCCGGATGCCCTGCGCGCGCGGTCAGTGCGCCAGCGGGCGTCCGGCAATGAGAGAGGCAAGACTGCCTGCGGGTTAGCTCAAGAACGCCGCGCCCTCAGGAGCGCGCAGCGCGGGACAGAGCGTGTCCTCCAGAAACTCCCACTCAACTTGAACTTGCTCCTGATCGTCACCCGAATGGGCCGGGACTACAGGCCCGGTCGGCGAAGCGGATAGAGCAGGTCGCCCGCTAGGGAAGCCCGCCCACAATTTGGCCTGCGGTCAAAAAATAGCCGCTTTGCGCCCTCTAATCGGTCGTTGAAGCGGCGAGCCGCCCATCCCGAAAGGGGTCGTTCGTCGTCCTGCCACATCGGGGCGCCGAGCGGCTGTTTCGGGGACAATCCTGCCGTTCCAGAGCGATATATCGAACGGCAGCTTTCGCCAGAAGCGGACATCCAGCGGTTGCCTGACCAGCATCGCAGACCGACAGAAAATAGGGCCGCTGAGAGGCCGTCCGTTTTTAGGCAACCTTCTCGACATAGCCCCCATTTCCAATCAGCCGAACCGGAAATGTTCGATCCACAGTAGCCTGCTGTCTGCCTCGAGCTTCTTGTTTCGGGTAAGCGTAGCAAAAATCTTGATGAAGACTTGGCGCAGTTCCCCTACGTGAACGGCGACCTGTTCAAAACATCGACGCGCATCCCGGACTTCAATCGCTCGATGCGAGAAGCTCTGCTAGAAGTTTCCGCCTTCGACTGGTCCCCTATTTCGCCCGCAATCTTCGGATCGTTGTTCCAGTCCGTGATGGACCGAGCAGAACGGCGACGGCAAGGTGCGCATTACACAACCGAGAAGAACATCCTTAAAGTCATCGGGCCACTCTTTCTCGACGAGCTGCGGGCCGAATTCGAACGGCTAAAGGCCCTGCGCATTGCGAAAATCGCAAGGCTCACCGAATTTCAGGAAAGGCTGAGCAAACTGCGATTTCTCGATCCTGCCTGCGGTTGCGGCAACTTCCTCGTCATCGCCTACCGCGAGCTTCGCCTGCTCGAACTCGATGTCCTGACCGAGATATTTGCGGGTAAAGACCAGCTCATCCTAGACGTCTCGGCTCTCTCGAAGGTTGACGTCGATCAGTTTGCGGGCATTGAGATCGGCGAGTTTGCGTCGCGCATCGCGGAAACGGCGATGTGGATGATGGATCACATCATGAATTCGCGGCTCTCGCTCGCATTTGGCAAGAGCTACGTTCGCATACCGCTTAGGAAGTCGCCTGTGATCCGGCATGACGATGCTCTGGATGTGGCGTGGGAAAGCGTTCTGCCGCCTGCGGAATGTACGCACATCCTCGGAAATCCGCCTTTCATCGGGCATGCATTGCGCGACGCTGATCAGAAAGCCGGTATGCACCGGGTCTGGGGCCGCGACGGTCAAGTCAACCGGCTCGACTATGTTACCTGCTGGTTCAAGCTCGCGACCGACTACGCGCAGAAGAATCGCGCAATCAGAATCGCCTTCGTTTCGACGAACTCGATATGTCAGGGCGAGCAGGCTTCAATCCTGTGGCCCCAGCTTTTCCGGTCGGGGGCGAGGATTTTCTTCGCCCACCGCACGTTCGAATGGCTCAGCGAGGCACGAGGCAAAGCAGCGGTTCACGTCATCATAGTCGGACTCGATTTCGACCGTGACGGATCAAGGCAGATATACGACTACGACGATGTGAAGGGCGATCCTCACATGTCGATCGTTCCGCAGATCAACAGTTACCTAATCTCCAGCCCGCAAATATTCATCGCTGCACGGAGCCGCCCGCCCGCAGGTATGCCCAAGCTATTCCAAGGCAGCAAGCCTGCGGATGGCGCACGGCTCAAAGGGCCGAACGGCAAATACGTCACGACGAGCAACCTGATCCTCGACGAGGAAGACCGGAAAGCTGCGCTCGCCCGCGATCCGGGCATCGCAAAATGGCTTCGCCCATATGTTGGCGGGCAGGAGCTTATTTCCGGCAAGTGGCGATGGTGTCTTTGGCTGAAAAACGCCACTCCGGCGGAGCTGAAATCTTCGCCCGAGATTCAGGAACGCCTCGCCCGCGTCAAGCACGGGCGGCTGAAGAGCCCAACGGACAGCGTTCGGGAATTTGCGGCGACGCCCTGGGTCTTCACGCAGGACCGACAGCCGTCATCGTCCTATCTGGCGGTCCCCGAGGTGTCGTCGGAGACTCGAGAATACATCCCCATCTGCGTTCTCGATGAGAATGTGATCGGCAGCAACAAGCTCCTGATCCTGCCAAAACCAGAACTCTGGATCATGGCGTTGCTGACATCGGCCATGCATATGGCTTGGATGCGGACGGTCGCAGGCAGGCTGGAGAGCCGCTACAGCTATGCGCCAAACGTCTATAATTCCTTCCCGTGGCCCGTCGTGGATGATGCCGACAAGACAAAGCTAGAGGCCTCAGCGAAGGCTATCGTCGCCGCGCGGGAAGCATGCGCCCCCGCGACGCTGGAGGACATGTACGATGCGGGGGGCATGCCGGTGGAGGTGCGCAAGGCGCACAAAGCGAATGACCGACTGGTAGACAGGCTCTACCGAAAAGAGCGTTTTGCCACCGAGCGCGAAAGGGTTGAGCATCTGTTCAACCTGTTTCAGACGCGATCTGCGCCGCTCGTGGTTGCCAGTAGGAAAGAGAAGAGGAAGTCCGGCAAGAAATCCTGAGCGCCCAATTTCCGTATGCCAACCTTCGGCGAGACTCGACGGAATGAATGTGCGTGAGGCCGATGTAGAGCTTTGAAACTCTAGTTGGCTGTGACGTGCCCCAAGCTGCCGAACCAGTCGTCCATTGGCGTCCTCTCAAGCGGACCAATACTATCTGGACCGCCCGACGCCCTGCCGTCGAAACTGCGATCAGGGGAGTTTATGGATGGCACTATTTATAGCAAAGCCAATTTTGTGGAATCGCAACGGCTATCAGGAACCTTCGGGCGTCAGGGCCACCAGCGGCTATCCGAAGAAAAATGGTTTTGGCCACGAGGAGTGGAACAATGCGCCGGCGCTCAGATATAAAGAAGATGGCGTCGATTGGCGCATCTTCCATACCGAAGGCGTGGGCAACGCCCCCGTTGCTGAGGAAGCCGGAAGAACCATCCTATTCCTCTACGCATCGCACGACGGCGTGCAGGAACTGGTCGGCATCGCAGCGAACGCCACTTGCCTGATCGACAATTCGAAAGAACGAAAACGCCTCACCCGTAAGCTGGACATCGCGCGGCTCGGCGACGAGGCTTGGGCGATTCCGAGTGTTCGCGCATGTCATGGCGGCAAGCGAGAGCGCTTCGACAAGGTCTGGAAGAGAGACCTTGAATGGATTCCGAACTGGCGCTGCCCCGCCGACAGCTTCCTGTGGCTCGACCGTCCAGCGCGGATCAACCCGCATGCTGTGCGCGGCACCTCGAAACTCCTGACAATGTTCAACAGCTTCACCGAACTGAACGATGCTCAGGCCCTTCGAATAATGATCTCGGTGCCCGAGGCTGATCGGTCGCCTATGTGGCATCGCATCCGGTCAACAATACTCGCCGTCGATGAAGGCATTATCAGCGGCGACATCAAGACGATCGAGAAGCGTAAGGACGTGGGACCGACAACCAAGAAACGGCTGATCGATTCCCGGCTCGGCCAGGGACGGTTCCGGCGGGACGTTGAACGGAAGTGGGACGGCCGGTGTGCCGTGACCGGCTGCGGCGTATCCGAAGTGCTGCGCGCCTCGCACATCCTCGCTTGGTGTGACAGCGACGACCATGAAAAGCTGGACGGCAACAACGGGCTGTTACTGCGCGCCGACATCGACGCGCTTTTCGATCGCGGGCTGATCAGTTTCGCCGATACGGGCGATATGCTCATCGCTGATCGGTTGAGCCCCGCAGACCGCCGACTTCTCGGTGTTCCTCAACCGTTGCGGCAACGCCCGTCGGTCAGCCAGCGCGGCTATCTCGCGCGCCATCGTCAAGATTGGGGTTTCTGATGGAAAATGCGCGATGACCGAAACACCCGAAGCGCAGCGGGTTAGGGAAATTCTTGCCGAAGTGCGCCCCCTCGCTGGCGAATATTACCGGCTAACCGGCAAACCGCTAGGGGTGACCGGCGAGATCGCCGAATATGTCGCCGCCGAAATCCTCGGCCTCGAACTCGCTCCTCCGCGCACCGAAGGATATGATGCGATCCGCAAGACCAGCAATGGGTCCCAGCGCATTCAGATTAAGGGCCGGGCCTTTGGAGACGGATCAAGCAAGAGCCAGAGAATTGGGAAGATCAAACGCGACGCGCCCTGCGATTCGGTGATGCTTGTTCTCATGGACAACCGCACCTTCGACCCGCGCGAAATCTGGGAAGCGACCTCCGCCAACGTCGAAATCGCGCTGGCCCTGCCTGGCTCGAAATCGCGCGAGCGTGGCGCACTTTCTGTAACGGCATTCAAAAGAATTGCGGTCCGGATATGGCTGCCTTCCTGATTTTAGATCGGCCAAGTATGTGATTTAGAGATGGTTCTGTTGCTGGGCCGGATCGGGACGGTTCGGTTCCGACCGACAAGGTGCGGAAAGCGTACATTCAGCTGGCCACCCGGTCGCAAATAGGCGCCTGGTCCGTTGCTTGTTTTAGCAACGAGGAACCACAGCATCAGGGCATCGGATACCAGCGCAGGCCTCTAAAGCAATTGTTCGCCACAACCGCGTTCATGCGGCCATCGCGCTCCGGGTGGCTCTTGAAGAACAGGAGCCGCTCCCGGATGCGTTCGAAACCATCCTTCTCCTCCTCGTTCGAATTGGAATCGATCAGATGATCGGCGACGAGTTGCGCGATCACCGACATCATGTCCATGTGAGCCGACGGGATCCTCACCTTGCTTGCTGCCCCCGTCGCGCACATCGCATCCTTGTCGAGAGCTAGGTTCGTTCCGAACAAACGGTTCAGCTCCTGCAGGTTGGCGGCCACCTCTGTGGGGTTCGAGGACAGCTGAGCGTGGTAGAGGGGGTGCCCCGGCCTGGTGGGGTCGCAGTCGTAATGGAGCGCGAGCAGGTGATCGACCTTGCCCGCCTTTGAAGTGTGAAAATACGAGATCCTGGTGCTAAACCAATGGACCAGGGGCTTTCCTGTCTTCTGCTCGGTGTCGAAGACTATGGTCCCGGACAACGCGACATAGAGGCTCGCCTTGTCATCCCCCGCAGCGCGACGCAAACGCAGACCGGTGATGGGGAAGTCGAAGGTCAGACCTTCATGCTCGTTGCGCACCTGATAGAACGAACGCGGATCCGTCGGCCTTATCTCGCAGCCCGGAGCAATCACCGGAACGCGGGCGATGACCTCCTTCAGGGCCGCCTTCAGCTCCTTCTGGAGCTTCGATCTCATGCGTTGATCGGACACCTACAGACCCAAGAGTGGTGCATGCCTGTCATAATACTCCCGCTCGACGCGGCAGAGATGCGCCCCAGTTGGGATCCAGCTCGAAGAGGTCGCCGAGCAGTCGGGCCGATCACAGACCGTTCGGTCCGTATAGGGGCAACGGAAGCCCCCGCGACTTCCCCCGCACCCTTCTCGCTGACAGCCATGCGGCTTCGCGCCCAATACCGCATCGACTATCCTGCGCCGATAGATGTCATCGCCCGGATCGCCATCCTCTTCCTCGACGTCGTGTTTCTCGGCGAGACCTTCGAGCGCTTCATCGATGTCATCCTGCCAGAAATAGGCCGTCCGTCCGCCGAACGGTCCTTCGTACTGGGCTTGCGCGAACAGCGCCTCGAGTTCCTCCTGCTGCTCGTCGGCGCACGCCAGGTAGGAGCACAGCGTCAACCCATCCATGATCGGACCGGCGAACGATAGTATACCGTTCTTCAACAGGTGGCCGATCATGTAGATCTCGAGGCTACGAATGGCCTCCGCCTCGCCCAGTCTCTCTTCGAGAGCCTTGATCGTGGCCGCAAAGGAACCGACGTTGCGGGCGGAGTAGAGCGAGAAGCTAGCTGCCATGTCGCCACGGCCGAGTACATCAGCCAGCGTACGCGCCCAACCTTTCCTTCCCGCAGCCTCCGCCTGCGATATGCGTGCCGCCAAGTCGTCGAACCCGGACGCTATGTCGAGGATCTCTCCAGCAGCGACTTCGGGATCCTCGCTAAATCGGAAGAGGAAGAGGTCGGGCTCCTCAAGGTCGATCGGCTTGCGCGAGTAGTTGCCGACCGGGATGGCCATCTTGCGACACGCCGATACGACAGCTCCGCTGCGGAATCCGTGGGCTCCCCCATCATCGAGGGCGTGATCGGTGGCGACGAGGATCGGACGCGTCTCCAGCCGACGTCCCAGCGCCGCTTCGTACTCGGTTCCCTCCTCGCCCGGCAGCCACGGCTCGATCGTGAAGCGCGTGCCTCCGACTGCCTGCGAGAGAGCAGTCAGTCGCTTCTCCATCTGGGCGGGCTCGTCCTCGATCAGGAGGATCGAGCGGGTTCCTTCTTTTCCATCACTCATCGTCTGTCACCCCGGGAAGCTGCACCTCGACACACGTGCTGAAGCCGGGTGGCGGGTCAACCAGATCGGCCTTCCCACCGAATGCGGCCGCACCGCGGCGCACAAGGGCAAGACCGAGGCCTATTCCCGACCCGAGCGGGTCTGGGTTGCGCCGATCCGTCGTCGTGAAGAGAGGATCGAATACGAGCGGTCGTATCGGTTCGGGGATCCCTTCCCCGGTATCCGACACCTGCATCGTGTGCCTTCCGCCCTCATTCCAGGCCCTGAAGACGATGCGTCGATCCTTGGTCCGCGACCGCGACAGCGCCTTCAGTGCGTTGCTGTAGAGGTTCTGCGCGATGCCATCGTAGAGCGATGGCGGTACCCGCGCTGCGATCACGTCGGCCTCGACGTCGACCACGACTTCGATCTGCCTCTTGCTGGCGTACTTGCCGAATGTTTCGGCGACATGACGAAACCTCGGCGCGGCCTTGTAGGGCTTATCACTGGGAGTGCGGGTCCCTTCGACATAGGCACGCGAATATTGCACGAACGACCGCAGCGTCTCGATATGGCCTTCGAGGGCCTCGGCGTTCTGGGCGAACCGGGGATCATCCTTCGCAAGCGCGAGCAGTTCCTTGCGTGCTTCACGCAGTTCCGCGAGGGCGACGCCGAATTCATGGGTCATGAAGCCGGCCACCACGCCGAGAAGGCTCATGATCTCGAGTTGCTGTTCCTTCTCGCGGCTCCCGGCCTGTTGTCTCTCGGTGCGCTCCTGTGCATCCGAGAGGACCTCGATCAGCCGGTTCCGATGCTCCTTGCTGAGCGTCTGGTCGGCATCGATCTGCGCGATTGCTGCTCGGGTCTCGGCACGCAGGTGCTTGAGTTCCTCCTCCGCCCTCCGATCGGCCTCCCGCAGTGTGATCTCGCGGTCCGCGAACGCGATAGCCTCGACCGCGGTGCGGACGATCTGGTAGAGTTGTTCGGACGCCGCATTGACGAGGAAGCCTTCACGGTCGGCCGCTGCGATGAGGCCCTCCTCTCCGCCATCGGACTCCCTCGTGCCCGAGACTTGGACCACCCCGATGAGCTGCAGGTTGGCCGGCAGTCGCAGCATCCAGTTGAGCTTCGGCGCGCCTTCCACCTCTTTTGTCATGGGGTAATGGCGGGTCATGACCTGCGAGCGGGGCTTGCGGTGGTTGGTCGCGTTGTCCTTGGCTAGATCAAGCCAGTCGTCCCCTTCCATCCCGTATGGCCGCACCTGGAAGGCACGATCGAAGACCTTCACACCGTGATTGTCCCTCACCCAACCGTAGGCTTTGCGACCGTCGAAACCGGCATCAGCGAAAAGACCCTCGCGGCGCGGGAAGAAACGAATGTCGGCCGAGAGCCGGCCTAGGAGCGAGTTCATCTCCTCCTTGATGACGAGATAGGGCTCTTCCTGCCCCTGCCGGAATACCGTGAGCTCCAGCCTGTCGTCTTCGAAGAGCACTTTCGATCGAAGGAAGTAGTGATCGAGCAGCCGCATGGCTATGTCGATGTCCTGGTCGCCCTCATTCGACACGAGGGCGAAACCCGGATCCTCGTCGTCGTCGCCCGAGGGGTTTTCAAGGAGCGACCTGATCGGCGAGACGACGCCCATTGAACCCGTGCGTAGAGCCTTCCAATCAATGTCATCAACGACCGGACGCAATTCGCTTATGAGCAGGCTCGTCCCGGGGGCCGTGGCCTCGTTGACCTCGGCCAGCTGGTATGGGACCGTCACCCGGCCGAGATCCTCCTGCCGGTCGAATTCGCGCCAGTCGAACTGGGCAGTCAGCCGCGTCGTCTTGCCGCGCGCCGGATCGTGAGCGACGGAAGTCAATTCAAGTCGGTAGCCGAGATACCGTACGGCGAAGCGCCCTATGCCCTTTTCGCCCGTGATCGGCCGACCGAACCTGCGGCTGGCAGGGTTCTTTCCCTTGGTACCGGTGCCGATCCGCATCCATCCGTTGCGAAATTCAGCAAGGGTCATTCCGTGGCCATCATCTCGGATGAGAATGGCATCATTGCCTCGTAGCCGGATTTCGCAGGTACGGGCATCCGCATCGTAGGAATTCTTCACGAGCTCAAGGAGCGCGACTTCGGGCTCGCGTACCAGACGCTCCCCCAGTTCCCTGATGAGCCGGCTCTCGATCGAGAAGGCGAGTTCGCCCTCTTCGATTAGGTTGTCCGGTGGCGACGGAACCTTGACGATGGCCTCGCTCATGCGTCGGTGAGCTCGGCAAGGACCCGGTTTAACTGACCAATCTCGCACTTGAAAAGGCCATTGGCATGGGGGACAATCCTTGGACGAAGGTCAGTCGCAGAGAGCTTATTTACGAAACGTCGCGCCTCTAGGGCCGAGAGGTTATGAAGTCCTGCCACCCCACCGACTGCGCGAACTGCAAACTCATTGACCGTACACTTGGGAGAATGGCCCTTGAAGCAGGTGGCGATTAACGCGGTCGGTACTTCGGGCATCTTATATTCCCACCAATTCGCTCGTTCATTGCATGTCGCTGTGTCGTGAAGCACTGGATCGATAGAATCGACGTAGGCTGACCAGTTGGGCGACGTGCTTTCTCGATCAGGTACGAGCAGCCAGCATCTCTGTCCAGCCGACCTGTAGTAGCGCTCGAATACTTCGCAAGTGAGAACATTGACTTCGCGCGGCAGGTGCCGCAGCGAAGTGATACATGGCACGACATCCACGCCGCACCGCAGCCCATGGCGTGCTCGTGTGCTCTCGGTGAGTACAAATACCTTCTGGGTACCTGGGCTCACGCCGCGTCGGATACGTCCGGCCGGGCGGTCGCCGCGACCCTCACCATAGGCGATCATCGCCTGGTCGGTGCCTGTCGGCGAGACGATCGCACGCTCCGCACCTGTCCTGTCGAGTTCGAAATAGCGCCAGCGACCCGAGCGATCGCCCTTGTCCACAATGGTGATCGACGATGTCGTCAGCACGCTCTCGAACGTCCTGTCGCAGAGCCTGTATACGTCGACGCTCCAGCCCTCGTCGATTATTCGTTTGCGTAGGGCGGCGGCCGAAGGGCGGCTGGTCCACTCGAACGGAACGACCAATGCACAAACGCCGTCTGTCGAGGTGATCTCAAGCGACTGCACGAAGAAGTAGAGCCAAGCGTTGGCAAGGCCAGAGATCTTGATTCCTGACCGCCTATTCAACTTGGCGGCGATCTGCTCGCGCCAACCTTCGGGCAGATCTTGGTTGCGCACGAATGGAGGGTTGCCGATGCACAAGGACGCTCCGCTGATAGGTGCGGAGAACGCGCATTCGTGCCGGATTGTCGCATTGTCAGGCAGCGTCGACGATCCGAACCGCTCGGCATCGATCTCGAATCCGATGTAGGAAGAATATCTCCCGGCTTTCGCGAATCGACCGTCACCAGCGCCGAGGTCGATCACTAGATCGTAATGTGGTCTCTTCTCCAGTACCTTGCGCCAGGTGGCATCCACCAGATCAGAGGGCGTGTCGATCTGGCAGCGTCCGAGATAGGTATTGATGTCCGGTGCCGACCATGGGCCAGCGATGTTCGTGATCGTGGGCTGAGCGTTCATCTAATGCGCTCCGCTGCCTGAAGGAATTCCTGAGGGTGCGAGCTTGCCAATCGGTCGAAAGCGGCGCGTCGCTCGACCTCCTGCGCTCTCCCGAGCTTCGTACAGACAGTGCGCAGCCGGCGCCTGACCGCCTCGCGCTCCCTGAAATCGATACCGACGAAGGAGTAGTCGTGCAGGACGGGGCCCGGCTTATAGTTCGTCCACAGATACTCTTTTACCGGTCCCACGTGCGTCTGAACTGTGAGTTCGGTCACAGTCCAGCCTTCCAGCAGTCTATCATACAAATCACTCGGGTATCCGCTTAAAATAATCCGGGCTGGTATCGCACTGAGTACCGCGAGCAGGCGCTCGTGATCAGCTGCATCATAGTCGTGCCGGTAGACCCGTGCGCGGCGCCTGGTGTCTGGAACATAGGGCGGATCGCAGTAGACGAGGGTATCCTGGGTGATATCTAGAGCCGGGAGAATCTCGGCGGCATCGCCTTGGATAAGTTCGAACCCGTGATCCTCGCACTTAGTCCAGCGGTCGATGACCATGGGGTCGATTTCGATTCCGATGTTGCGGGCTGCGGGCCGCTTGTTTCGCATCACGGCTCCGGCTCCGAGATGCGTCTCGATGTAGGTAGAGTGCGGAGGCATTAGATTGATGACGTGGGGGTAGGCCTTGCCCTTGCCTCCTGGGTAGGGTCGAGGTTGGTTCTTGGGTGCCATCAACGGATCATCGCAGCTTTCAGCGATGATTGCACGCGAATAATGAAGATAGGCTTGAGGTGCTTGCAGGGATAGCTCACCCCGGCTGCTGTGGTGCCCTGTGCATAGGCGGTTCCTTAGTTATCCGCGTCACTGCATGCGGTAATCGCCTCTCCGGTCCGACAGCGTATTGGCTTGCAGCTTCGTTGCGATGCTGCACTCACCATTCGACCCTCATCGCAACTACGCCAACAAGCCAACGTCTATGCGACAGTGCGTTTTCTGCCGTCGTAAAGGGGCAGGCAATTTTCAGAATTTAGCCCCTGCCAATATCGATGCAGATGCTCGTATGCGAGAATAAGCCTGCAGATACAAAGGTGGAAGAGTTTGCCGGCTTATGGGATCTGTGGGCGATCGGTCTAATGCCTGAGATGGGGGCGCAAAGCGGACGTTCTTCTACCGGCATCTGGATTCGCGTCACTTCAGCTGAGCCAAGGCCACTACAATGCTGGCGGCGATGACATCTTCGGCCTGCTGACGACGCTCCGGAACGGATGAGACCAGCCTTCGCTTTGCGCCGTCCGGGGCCCTGGTGAGTGCTGCCAGCACAACCGCGTGGACGAGATCGGGATGCATGTTCAAGATGCGGCCTCCGCGCCAGGGTGGAGAACCTTGCGCCTGCGTTCGACCAGTCCTTTCAAACTCTCGGTCAGCACAAGCGTTGAACTGCCTAGCTTGATAAATTCGATCTCGCCTTCGCCGATGAGAACATAGAGTGTGCTGCGACCGATCCCGAGATATCGACATGCTTCGGGAACCCGCATTGCGATCGGCTCGATGTCTTTCTGGCGTTTCTGGTCGGCTCGCTGGTCGTTCGCGCCTGATATCGACATGCCTGCCGGTCCTTTCATCTTTAGGGTGATGACGGACCGACCTGGGAGCGATGGAGCAGGGGAGCAGGTCAGGCCCGCCATCGACACCGATTATCTGCCGAACAAGCCTGATCGCGCCACATGACGTTCCTACGCTGCGGCCGCCGTTCTCACGCTATTGCGCCGACGCTCGAGATTGCTTGAGCAGAATGCATCTGCACACATCCGTATGGACTGGCGCAGACCTGCGCTGTTGAGCATGTCATGACCGCTTGGGGCGCCATTCGACAGAGCGCCGTCGCCATTCTGATTAGAAAGAAACGGGATTTTCTGGAAACCGCCGCAGGGCGGTGCTGCGTGCCGTCGCAGATTACTCAACGAAGCCAACCACCTGCAGCCCGACCGACGGCGGCTCTTTTATCTCGCCATCTTATTTGTTTTCGAAATCAGACGCCTACGGACAATTTTTGCCTACCGATCTCCGCTGCAGCAGGCTTGCAGATCGGGCGAAGACGGTACGCATCGCCATTGTTTGCTAGTTGCACGGTTCGCGACTTGCGGATGACGTTCCGGACGCAGCACGCTGGCATCGCTACCAGCGCTGATCGGTGCGTTCGATTGCAAGCTCACCCGCCCATGGCTTGCAAAGACGGCGCGCTTCGGATGGCGTTCCATCGGTCCATTTTGACCAATCATCCTGCGCCAGCAGAACCGGCATTCGCGAATGGCATTCTGCGGCAGCGCCTGCGCTGTCTGTCATTACTATGGTGTAGACCAGACCCCATTCGTCGCTGTTGCGCCATAGCCCAGCAGCTGCAAACAACTCGGCGTCGGGTCGGCTCAGCCAGGTCCGCGTCTTGCTGCCCGGCTTGCCTTCGGCTTCGGCCCACGCCGTCAGCGGAATGAGGCAGCGCCACTCCTCGAAGCTGTAGCGCCACATGTATTCGTCGAGCTTGTCGGTCCGCGCATGTTGACCGGCTTCGGCTTGAGCGGCTTGCCAGTGCGTTTGCTCTTGAGTGTCAGTGGAAAGCCCCATGTCATCTGCTGGAGCTTTCCATCCGCGACGACTGCGCCAGGATATCCCGGGAACACCTCGGCACCGATGTTGGATTTGCCAAGCTGATCGATTGCATTGAACCAGCGTGCGACCTCGTCATGGGCCTTGGTCATGCGGTAGAGGTTGCACATGGGAACGCGCTGCCCGGAGGGGGCTCGAGTGTCAATTTGCAGCACGCCTGCAGAAAACGGTTGGCACAAAGTTCCCGTTATGTTCTAGCTGTGGAAATGATGATTCGAGCCAACGACGATGAACTGGCGCAGGCGATCGAGATCGCGCTGCGGACGGCAAAGACTTACGCCATTCACGACGTGTTCTCCGCTACGAGGGCGCTCAACCAGCGCGTCGCGATCGACGCGCTGACTGCGCGGATCCTGGCGGCGCTTCGGCCTTACGAGATCATGCGCGAGGCAAGGGACACCGATCTGGCCGAGAAAACGCTGCCGCTCTTTCCTCACTTCGAAGGTAGGATCTAGCGGCGCGACTGGCCCACAGGATGCCGGTCTTTTGCCAGAAGCGGCTTTCCCAAATTTCCTCGAATCCGCGCTGTAGCGAGTGGCTGGTTATTGCTTGTCCGGCCTCGCCTTCGCTTCGGCTTTGAGCTTTTCGAGCCGCTCGGAACATACTTCGTGCACCACGCGGCCAAGCTCCTCGACCTGCTCGCCAAGCCATTCGAGCTCTTCCTTGGTGATGCGGTAGTGCTTCGAGTATCGCGCTTTGACATAGGCTTCCTTCAGCTTCTCGAAGCGCGCGCGGTCCTTCTTCGTCTCGCGGGGCCAGACATAGGTGAGGCGCGCGTCGATGCGTTCGGCTTGGGTGCGCAGGAAGCCGAGATTGTGCACGTGAGGGGTGTAGAAGGTGCAGACTAGCAGCACGCAATGATACAGGCTCTCTGCTGCCTGATGCATCAGGAACGCTGCTCGCTTGTATCGACCCTTGCCCATTAGGTGGTTGGCGCTGTCAACGAAATCAGTCGCCCCTGGGATCCACTCGTCGAAATACTCCCGCGCCATTGCGAGCGCCTGTGTCGGTGTCTTGGGCTTGGGCGTGTGCAGTTCGGTGTCTTCAGACTGGTAGAGCGCAACCCCGTCCTGCTTCACGTCCATGAAGAAGTAGCGCCCATGTGCGAGGCCGTCGTTCACTTCCTGAAGCGTGTGCACAATGAAATTGACCGGCGTCTTGAGCGTATTGGTAACACCATACTCACGCATCAGCCGGTCATCGAGCTTCGACCAATATTTCACGCGGTCGACCAGGCGCCTGTCGTTGACGATGATCAAGAGATCGTAGTCCGACTGGTATCCCTTGGCGGTGTGCGGCTCGTCGACCCAGGTGCCGCGCGCATAGCTTCCGTAGAGGATCACCTTGAGGATGCGTCCGGCCTTTTTCCACTCGTGCTTGGCCAGTGCAAAGGCGTCTTCGAACTCCTCAAAGATCAGCTGCACCACGCGTTCAATCTCGCGCTGCTTTTGCGGTGGCAGATGATCGAGGTCGGTTTTCATCATCCGACACCTAGCAAGGCGCTGGAATGGTTGCACCTGTCGATCAAATTTCGTCCGCAATGTCTTCTCATTGGACTGGTTGAGTCAGTGTGGGCTTCGTACGTCAATACCAAGAACTGGGAGGGGGCTAAATTGAGTTCGGGCCGAACTTGCAGGCAGGTGCTCGACGGCTGGGAGCAGTGCCTGTAGCTGGAGTTCGGTAGGTCTCGACCGCCCTCGAAAATCGCATGTGAGTGCGTCGCGAAAGCCCGAAATATTCAGCTTAACTGCCGAAAAGCTGAATCGAACAAAGCTTATATGAACAAAAATGTGGGGGAGAGTGTGGGGTAGCGTTTGCGCTGCCTCTGAGTACCAGATTGATATCAAAACGTTATTTGCAAGGTTCGATTCAAGCCCTGTCCACCACTGCCTTCTGTCGCGTATCCGGAATCTTCTGCGTCGACCGCTTCGTTCGGGCGATGATTGCAAGCCCTCAGGTTGCGACATCTCATTCGACAATCGGTCACTGGAGCTCTGAGAGTGCCCGGTCTTGCCGCCGCTACGGCCTGCGACTAAGGCGAGGCATGACCCAGACCCCTCGACCCGTCATCTCTGCCACTGGCCTGTTCACGCCGCCCGAAAGCATCTCCAACGAAGAACTGGTCGACAGCTTCAACCGCTATGTCGCATCTTTCAACGCGGACAATGCAGACAGGATCGCGAGCGGAGAGATCGAGGCACTGCAACCGAGCTCTACGGAGTTCATCGAGAAGGCGAGCGGGATCAAGGCGCGGCACGTCATCGCGAAAAAACCGATTCTCGATATCGAGACGATGGCCCCGCGCTGGGACGAACGCGGCGACGAGGAACTCTCGCAAATGGCGGAGATCGGCGTGGCTGCCGCTCGTGAAGCGTTGGAGAAAGCCGGACGTTCACCCGAGGATGTCGATGCGGTGCTGTGCGCGGCGTCCAATATGGAACGCCCCTATCCCGCGATGGCAATCGAAATTCAGCAGGAGTTGGGGATCGACGGGTTCGCCTTCGATATGAACGTCGCCTGTTCTTCCGCCACTTTCGGCATCCAGACCGCCGCCGATTACGTGCGTTCGGGCAATGCGCGCAGCGTTCTCGTCGTGTCTCCGGAAATCACTTCCGGGCACCTCAACTGGCGCGACAGGGACAGCCATTTCATCTTCGGTGACGTTGCGACCGCCGTATTGGTCGAGGACGCGGCGATCGCTCCGGCACAGCATTGGGAGATACTCGGCACGAAACTGAAGACCGTGTTCTCGAACAATATTCGCAACAATTTCGGCTTTCTCAATCGCGCGCATCCCGACACCTCCGGGGCGCCGGACAAGCTCTTCGTGCAGGAGGGCCGCAAGGTCTTCAAGGAAGTCGTACCGATGGTGGCGCAGATGATCGTCGATGAGGCGGAAGGTTTCGGAATAGAAGCAGACAAGCTGCGCCGTCTCTGGCTCCACCAGGCGAATGCGGGGATGAATAGGCTCATCGCGCAGCGCGTCCTCGGCCACGAAGCGTCGGAAGACGAAAGCCCCACAGTGCTCGACACCTACGGCAATACTTCGAGTGCGGGCTCGATCATCGCGTTTCACAAGCACAATGACGACCTCGCCCCCGGTGATACCGGCCTCATCTGCAGCTTCGGCGCGGGTTACTCCGCCGGGGCCGTGTTCGTTCGCAAGGTCGGTTGAACTGACCGATCGGCGCATCCGAGCGGTCTTCTGGACAGGGGATTGCCTTGCCCCGATGCTGAGCACGCTCTAGATCGCTAGGGATGGCAGGTAATCAACTCGACAATCAGGGGCGCGGAGAAGCCAGCTGGAACTGGCCCTCGATCCATCCGGAAGGGCGCAAGTTCGGACTGATCGCAGTAGCGATCGCGCTGTTTTTCCTGCTTATCCTCGATTGGGAAATCATTGGCTGGCCGCTGCTCGGCGTCGCCGCCTGGGTGTTCGCCTTCTTCCGGGATCCCGAACGCGTCGTGCCGCAGGACGATCGCTACATCGTCGCACCGGCAGACGGTCTCGTGTCGCTGATCAGCAAGGTTGCGCCGCCGCCCGAAATGCAGATGGCGGACAGCGCGGGCAATCCGGGTTTGCCTGGTGAGCCGGTCGTGCGCATTTCGATCTTCATGAGCGTGTTCGACGTTCACATCAATCGCGCACCGATATCGGGAACGGTCGAGCGCGTGATCTACATGCCGGGCAAATTCGTGAACGCCGATCTCGACAAGGCGAGTGAAGAAAACGAGCGGCAGCATATCGTGATCGCCCGCGGCGACGGGTTGAAGCTGGGCTTCACCCAGATCGCCGGGCTCGTCGCGCGCCGGATCGTTCCCTTCGTCAAGCCCGGCGACATGATCGCCGTCGGACAGCGTGTCGGGCTCATCCGGTTCGGCAGCCGCGTGGATGTGTACCTGCCTGCCGGGACTGATCCGCGGGTCGTGCTGGGGCAGCGGACCGTCGCGGGCGAAACCGTACTGGGCGAAGTCGGACAACAAAAACTTATCGAAGGAATTGCCTTGTGAGGGAACCGGTCGACCCGTTCGCGGACAAGCTGCGCTCGCAGAGAATCGGCCCAAAGGCGACCGAGGACGAAATCCCGCGCGCTGGTGGCCGGAAGGGATTGTCGCTCCGCGCGGTCCTGCCCAACGCCATCACGGCGGCGGCATTGTGTTCGGGGCTTACCGGAATTCGCTTCGCCATATCGGAACAATGGAGCCTGGCGATCTTCGCAGTGATCATCGCCGGAGTTCTCGACGGAATGGATGGCCGGATCGCGCGCTTGCTTAACGCGCAGTCACGGTTCGGCGCGGAGATGGACAGTCTGGCCGATTCGCTATCCTTCGGGATGGCGCCAGCGCTGATCCTGTATCTTTGGTCGCTCGAACAATTATCGAGGTTGGGCTGGTTCGCGGCACTTGCCTTCGCGATCTGCTGCGCCCTTCGTCTGGCGCGTTTCAATGCGCAGATCGATACCGATGACCAGCCGCACAAATCCGCTGGTTTCCTAACCGGAGTACCGGCGCCGGTTGGGGCCGGGCTCGCTTTTCTGCCGTTCTATCTCTGGATGGCAACGGGGCTCGAATGGTTCCGCAACCCGATCCTCATGGGCGTCTGGCTGACCCTGATCGCGTTTCTGATGATTTCGAACATTGCGACGCTGAGCTGGACTTCGATTCGTCCACGGCGCTCGGTGCGGCTCGAAATGATTGCGCTGGTAGGAATCTTCTTTGCCGCCTTGCTGGCGGAACCGTGGTGGGCGCTGGTAGCGATCTGCGTGCTGTATCTGGCGCTGATGCCTTATGGCCTGTGGAAATACGGCAGGATCAGGCGGCAGCGCGATAGCCGCGTGTCGGGCTGACGGTACGGCGCTGGCTCGATAGCGGACGCATTACCGGGCGAAGCGGGCGTGTGGGACGAATGCTGGCCGCTGCCGAGGCTGCCCGGCGCGCTTTGATTGCACGTATCGCCGAAACATAGCGAACGGCGCTGTCGCTGAGTGTAAGCGCGACCGCGATTGCTGCGACAAAGAACACCAGGACAGCGAGCAAACCTAACATGACGGAATCATCCCCTTACATGGTCGTCCACGCCATGAGACGGTGTGGATAACTCTGTTGAAACATGGTGGAGGGCGCTTGCGTTCCCGCCTCAGACCTTTGTTCCCTATATGTTCCAGTCGGTCAAGTCATATTTGCGATGAACAGCGCCTTTCTAGCGATGAAAAGGTAGTGGATTTCTTTCTTGATCGCCGCTATGTCGCCCAAATCGCAGCACCCGGACGACCATTTCGGTTTCCGGCTTTTGCGAAAATCCACATGGAAGGCGCTACATACCGGTGCCGCGCGGGCGAACCCCGCAGGTTCCTGTCTTCCAGAGGCTCAACCGGAAAGGAATTACCTATGGCGGCTTCTCCCGTCACGATGCAGCAATTGATCGAAGCCGGATCGCATTTCGGCCACCAGACCCACCGTTGGAACCCGCGTATGAAGCCGTACATCTTCGGCTCGCGCAACGGCATTCACATCATCGACCTCTCGCAGACCGTTCCGCTCATGTCGCGCGCGCTCGACTTCATCGAGCAGACCGTGCGTTCGGGCGGCAAGGTACTGCTCGTCGGCACGAAGCGTCAGGCTCAGGAGCCGATCGCGGAAGCGGCGCGTGCATCCGGACAGCATTTCGTCAATCACCGCTGGCTCGGCGGGATGCTCACGAACTGGAAGACGATCTCCCAGTCGATCAAGCGGCTGAAGTCGCTCGAGGAACAGCTCGGCGGCGAAACGTCCGGTCTGACCAAGAAGGAAGTCCTTCAGCTTACGCGTGAGCGCGACAAGCTCGAACTCTCGCTCGGCGGCATCCGCGACATGGGCGGCATTCCCGACGTGATGTTCGTGATCGATGCGAACAAGGAAGACCTTGCCATCAAGGAAGCCAACGTCCTCGGCATTCCGGTCGTCGCTGTTCTCGACACCAATACCGACCCGACCGGCATTGCTTTTCCGATCCCCGGCAATGACGATGCAAGTCGCGCGGTACGCCTCTATTGCGACGCTGTTGCCGATGCGGCACGCGCGGGCAAGGGCGGCTCGGCCAGCGATTCAGGCGAAGACGTCGGCGCGATGGAACAGCCGCCGGAAGAAGCCGCCGCCTGACCATGCAAGTGACGCGCCGATCCGGCGTGTCATTGAATCTACGCACCGGATCGCCATTTCGCGGCGCATCCGGTGCAACCAGCAGATACGAAGAAGGAAATGACAGATGGCTGCCTATACTGCCGCTGACGTGAAGGCCCTGCGCGAGAAATCCGGCGCGGGCATGATGGACTGCAAGAAGGCTCTGGAAGAAACGAACGGCGATATCGAAGCGGCGGTCGACGCACTGCGCGCCAAGGGCCTTGCCGCCGCCCAGAAGAAATCGAGCCGTACCGCGGCCGAAGGTCTCGTCGGCGTGGCCGTCGAAGGCAATCGCGGCGTTGCCGTCGAAGTGAACAGTGAGACGGACTTCGTCGCCAAGAACGAACAGTTCCAGGACTTCGTGCGCAAGGCGACGCAGGTCGCCGCGTCGCAGGACAGCGACGATGTCGAGGCATTGAAGTCGGCCCAGTATCCGGGTGGCGGAACGGTGTCCGACAAGCTGACCGACAATGTCGCCACCATTGGCGAAAACCAGCAGATCCGCCGCATGAAGACCGTGAGCGTCAGCCAGGGCGTCGTCGTGCCCTATGTCCACAACGCGGTTTCGGAAAATCTCGGCAAGATTGGCGTGCTCGTCGCTCTTGAGAGCGAGGCGTCCGCCGACGTTCTCGAGCCGCTCGGCAAGCAGCTGGCGATGCACATTGCCGCTGCCTTCCCGCAGGCTCTGAATGCCGAGGGTCTCGACCCCGAAGTGATCGAGCGCGAACGCGCCATCGCTCAGGAAAAGGCTGCCGAAAGCGGCAAGCCCGAAAACGTTCAGGAAAAGATGGTGGACGGCGCGATTGCGAAATTCGCCAAGGAAAACGCATTGCTCTCGCAGCTGTTCGTAATGGACAACAAGACGCCGGTTTCCGAGGTCGTGGCAAAGGCAGGCAAGGATGCCGGGCACGACATCGTGCTGAAAGACTATGTCCGCTTCCAGCTCGGCGAAGGGATCGAGAAGAAGCAGGAAGACTTCGCCGCAGAAGTCGCCGCAACCCGCGGCAGCTGACGCTTCTCAGCCACAGACGACTGAATCATGCGGCCATCGGAGTCATCGCTCCGGTGGCCGCGATTCTATCGGTATCTGGCTAAGGCAGTTTCTGCACCGTAACGTAAGCGGCGCCCAATTTTCCACAAGGGTTAGTTGGCGGGTCCGTTTCCGCCGCCGGAAGGCTGGGGGAGATCCACATCGTGCCGATGATTCCAGATCTCGACAATCTTACCGTCTGCGTCAAATCGGAAAACATTAATGATGGGTACGCGCTCGACCCTTGTCATTCCCATGGCTCGGCCGTTTTCGTTCGGGGTTAGGGAAATGAACCACCTGGTCGCGACCTTGTCACCTTCTGCAATCTGATAGTCGATTTCGCCGCTCATTTCCCCAAGACTGTGAAACAGGTCGGCAATCTCTTTTTGAGCGATCGCTTTCTCGGTGACATTCTTCCGTTCGCCAACGTCGTGTACGACATATTCCTGAGCAACATATTCGTTGAAGGTATCGGTGTTTTTCGAGAACCAAAGATTTTCGTAGAACGCCGCAGCGAGACGCTTGTTGCGCTCGGTGTGGTCATCCGCCGCGGGATTATTCAATTGCTGTCCAAGCGCGGGTGAATAAATCGGCGTTGTAAGAACTGCGAGGGCGAGCGCAGGTAGAAGTAAACGCATGATCAAACCTCCTCGCGACCCTTCGAGGAGTTTTACCGAAACCACAGTAGATGTGCAAATTGCCTCCGGGAAACATCCGTCCTCCCATAGCGAACCGGATGAACTGTCCTACTTCAGTGCTATGGGCTAAGAGGGAGGCGCTCCTTCTCATCGTCTGCCTTGTACACAACCGTGAAAAGCCCAGCGGCATTTCTCACCCCAGTACCGTGTTCCATTTGTTCCATCGCGTTGGACTTGCGGCGACCAGCAGACACGCACTTGGCACGTGCAGGCGGACGCTTTAAGGCCGGGCTCGTAACGCCTTCAGCAAAAGAACCTCGCCTCCATGACCCTTCTCCCGATGAAACGCATTCTCCTCAAATTGTCGGGCGAAGTGCTCATGGGCAATCAGGAATACGGCATCGATCCGGCCTATGTCGCGCGCCTTGCCGAAGAGGTGAAGGCCGCCAAGGAAACCGGGCTGGAAATCTGTCTCGTCATTGGTGGAGGCAATATCTTTCGCGGTGTTGCGGGTGCAGCGCGCGGCCTCGACCGGACGACCGGCGATTACATGGGTATGCTCGCGACCGTGATGAACGCACTCGCCATGCAGAACGCGCTGGAGCAGGCGGGGGTTGAAACGCGCGTGCAATCGGCCATCCCGATGTCGAGCGTGTGCGAGCCCTATATCAGACGTCGTGCCGAGCGGCATCTGGCCAAGGGCAGGGTTGTGATCTTTGCCGCTGGTACGGGCAATCCATTCTTCACGACGGACACGGGGGCGGCACTGCGGGCGGCAGAGATGAACTGCGATGCCCTGCTTAAGGGGACGAGCGTTGATGGTGTCTATGAGCGCGACCCGAAACTGTTTCCTGAAGCGCGCCGTTTCGATACAATAACTTACGGCCAGGTCCTGTCGGACAATCTCAAGGTGATGGATGCGACGGCAGTGGCGCTGGCGCGGGAGAACGACATTCCGATCATCGTTTTCTCGATCAGGGAAAAGGGGAATGTCGCAAGGGTTCTGGCTGGCGATGGCGTGCAGACTATCGTACAGGCCGCTGAGCAGGATTGAGGAGAGGCCTTCATGGCTAAATACGACAAAACAGATATCGACCGGCGCATGGACGGGGCCGTGGAAGCATTGAAGAGCGACCTGTCCGGCTTGCGAACGGGGAGGGCGAATACCAGCCTGCTCGATCCGGTTCATGTCGAGGTTTATGGCGCGATGATGCCATTGAACCAGGTCGCGACGGTCTCCGCACCCGAGCCGCGCATGCTCAGCGTGCAGGTGTGGGACAAGGCGAATGTGAACGCCGTCGAGAAAGGCATCGCGAAGGCCAATCTCGGTCTCAATCCGATGCAGGATGGCCAGACGATCCGCTTGCCCATGCCCGACCTGACCGAGGAACGACGCAAGGATCTTGCGAAACTCGCCGGCGAGTATGGCGAAAAGGCGAAAATCGCCATTCGCAACGTGCGACGCGATGGCATGGAAGCCTTGAAAGAGGATGAAAAGAAAAAGGAAATTTCCGAAGACGACCGCAAGCGATCCGAGGACGAGGTCCAGAAGCTGACGGACAAGCACGTCGCTGAAATCGACGACGTCGTCGCGAAGAAAGTCCAGGAAATCATGACGCAATAGGCGTATGATTTTTCGGTCCGCTTCATGAGTTCATCGCAACATCGCGCTCGGCACGTCGCCATCATCATGGACGGCAACGGGCGCTGGGCGAAAAAGCGCCGTCTTCCGCGGGCTCTCGGCCATCAGCGCGGCGTCGAGGCGGTGCGCACGCTGGTACGCGCGGTCAAGGAGATGGGGCTGGAATGCCTGACCCTTTACGCCTTTTCGAGCGAGAACTGGAAGCGGCCGGAAGAGGAAGTGAGCGACCTCATGAACCTGATGAGGAAGTTCATAAAATCGGACTTGCCCGAGTTCGTCGCCAATGACGTTCGCCTGAAGATCATCGGCGATTACAAGGCATTGGCTCCCGACATTGTCGAAATGCTCGAAGATGCGCTGGCGCAGACCGCCAAGGGCCGCCACACGCTGGCGGTCGCCCTCAACTACGGCGGACACCAGGAAATCTGCCGCGCGGCGAGCCTCGCCATGCGCGAAAAGGCTGGTGCTGATACGGGTGCGCACAATGGCACCAAAACGGGCCACAATGATGTCGAGATCGCCCCGGGGGATATCGAGCGCCACCTTTTCACCGCCGATCTGCCGCCGCTCGACCTGCTCATCAGGACCAGCGGCGAGGTCCGCCTGTCCAACTTCCTGTTGTGGCAGGTCGCCTATGCCGAGATGATCTTCGTCGACACGCTGTGGCCTGATTTCACCCCCGATCACCTGAGCTCGGCGCTCGAGGAGTTCGACCGGCGGGAGCGACGCTATGGCGGGCGCTGAGGAACCCGTCCAGCGCATGAGGAAGCGCGACCGGTTCAAGGCGGGCGCGGTGCGCTACGTCAAGCTGCCGCTCAGCCTGCGAACGTCGGACCTGCCGCGCCGGGCCGCATCCGCCGCGGTCATGCTCGCCATTACGGCGGCGGCGCTGTGGGCGGGGGGCGTGTGGTTCGACGCGTTCGTCGTCGCCATCGCGTTCGCCTGTTTCGGCGAGTTCCTCCGGCTCGTTTGGCGAGCCACGACAAAGCTGGTCAATCGCCTCGTCGCCCTCCTCGCTGGAGCGGCCTATATCGCGCTGGCCGCATCCGCCCTCATCGAACTGATCATTCCGGTCGTCATCGGCCTCGTCGCGGTCGTCATCGCCACCGATACCGGTGCCTATTTCAGCGGCAGGACGATTGGCGGCCCGAAGATCGCCCCGAAGATCAGCCCTTCCAAGACCTGGGCGGGGTTGGGCGGCGGAGCCATCGCGGCGGGCCTCGTCGCGCTCGGCTTCTTCTATTCCAATGTCGGCTCCGACGCCTTCTCGGCGCGAGGCGTTGGCGCGTTCCTCGTCGGTGCAATTCTTGCCGTGGTCGCGCAATGCGGCGACTTCTTCGAAAGCTGGCTGAAGCGCCGGGCGAATATGAAGGACAGCTCCAACCTCATTCCGGGTCATGGCGGCATCTTCGACCGGGTCGACGGTTTGCTGCCGGTTGCGATCGTCGGCGCCCTCCTGTGGCAGCTGCACCCGTGATGCGCTCTATCTCGATCCTCGGCGCGACCGGGTCGGTGGGAGCATCGACGCTCGATCTCATCCGCCGCGATCGCGCTGCGTGGAAGGTGGTTGCCCTGACCGCGAATTGCAGCGCCGTGGAACTTGCGGCGCTGGCCCGCGAGTTCGACGCGGAATGCGCAGTGGTCGGCGACGAGGCCTGCCTTGCCGAGTTGCGCGAAGCGCTGGCCGGAACGAAGATCGAAACCGCCGGGGGCAGGGCGGCGCTGTGCGAGGCGGCGGCAAGACCCTGCGACATCACCGTGGCTGCCATCGTCGGCTGTGCGGGGCTTGCGCCGGTCATGGCCGCGATCGAGCGCGGCGGCACACTGGCGCTGGCGAACAAGGAAGCCCTCGTTTCTGCGGGCGAGGTGATGACGGCAGCGGTCCAGCGGCACGGCGCGACCCTGCTGCCGGTCGATTCGGAACATAATGCGATCTTTCAGTGCCTGCAGGGCAATGCGGTGGAGGACGTTCGCTTCATCACCCTGACCGCCAGCGGCGGGCCGCTGCGAACCTGGTCGAAAGACCGGCTCAACGCCGCGACGCCCGCAGAAGCCGTGGCGCATCCCAACTGGGACATGGGCGCCAAGATCAGCGTCGATTCGGCGACGATGATGAACAAGGGTCTCGAATTCATCGAGGCGCACTACCTGTTTCCGGTAGGCCTCGACCGGTTGCGCATCCTCGTCCATCCGCAAAGCGTCATTCATTCGATGGTCGAATATCGTGACGGCTCGACCCTCGCGCAGCTTGGCCCGCCCGACATGCGCGTTCCCATTGCTTCCTGCCTCGCCTATCCCGACCGGATGGAGACACCGTGCGCGCCGCTCGATCTGGCGGCCATTGGCGAACTGACCTTCGCCGCGCCGGACGAAGATCGCTTTCCCGCCACCCGGATGGCGCGCGAAGCCATCGCGGCGGGCGGCACCGCACCCGCAACGCTCAACGCAGCGAACGAGGTGGCGGTCGCCGCTTTCCTCGACGGTAAGATAGCGTTCACCAAGATTGCGGTAGTAGTGGAGGACGTTCTGGCGCAGAGCGATCTCGCGCCGCAATCGACTTCTCTCGAAGAGGTGCTGGCTGCCGATGACGCGGCCCGGACACTTGCCGAGCGGTTATTGGGAAAACACGCCTTTGCCTGAGCAGATTCCGGTCTGGATGTGGTTCCTCGGCTTTATTGCCGTGCTGGGCCCGCTCGTTACCTTGCACGAATTGGGACATTACCTCGTCGGCCGGATGTTCGGCGTCGGCGCGCAGGCGTTCTCGGTCGGTTTCGGCAAGGAGCTGGTTGGCTGGACCGACAGTCGCGGCACGCGGTGGAAGCTCTCTGCGCTGCCCTTCGGTGGCTATGTCCAGTTCAAGGGGGACATGAACCCTGCCAGCATCCCTCATTCGCCCGGAAAGGAGGACGATGCCGTCTTCGGGGTCGGTACGCAGGATGCGCTTGCTGAAGACGAGGACAGGACGGTCGCCGGCGCGGGCTTTCACAATGCCAAGCTGTGGAAGCGGGCGCTGATCGTGTTCGCCGGACCGGCGATGAACATCCTGATCGCGGTCGCCATCTTCGCGGCCTTCTTCACCTTTAGCGGCCGCCCGGTCGCCGAACCCTATGTCACCGGCTTTTCCGAAAATTCCGTGGCGCAGGCGGCGGGGATCGAGATAGGCGACAGGATCGTCAGCGTCGATGGCGAAACGATCGAGGACTTCACCGAGATCCGTAATGTCGTTGCCCTTTATCCCGGCAAGGCGATGGACGTCGTGGTGGAGCGCGACGGCGAGAACCTTCGCTATCCGCTCGTGACGGAAGATTACCTGTTCACCGACCGTTACGGCAACGAAGGACGGATCGGCCTGCTCGGCGTGACGGGTGACCGCGTGTCGTTCGAGCGGGTTGCCGCCCTTCCCGCGATCGGGTTGGCGGTCGATGCGAACATCGCGCTCGTCGGGAACATGGTCGAGGGTCTGCGGCAGATTTTGTTCGGCGAACGCTCCGTCCAGGAGCTTGGCGGCCCGATCAAGATCGCGAAATATTCGGGCGAAAGACTGTCGGAAGGCTGGCTTTCCTACATCGAGTTCGCCGCGCTCATCTCGCTTAATTTGGCATTCATTAACCTCCTGCCAATTCCCGCCCTCGATGGCGGCCACCTGGCGTTTTACGCTGCCGAAGCCGTCCGGCGCAAACCCGTCGGACCACGCGGCACGGAAATCGCCTATCGCGCCGGCATCGCATTGGTCCTCGGACTGATGGTGTTCGTGACGATCAACGACGTGATTTCGCTGCCCTTTTTCGGGTAGCTTCAAGTCCGGCGTCGTCGGGAATGCGAGGGTAAACTGTGCAACGGGCGCAGCGCGAGGTTGATTGGCCTGCCGCATCGCCTAAAGGACGACCGCACGTCGCATCCCGGCAGTCGGGATGCCGTGTGCCGGTCCGCGACGACAGGGATGTCGCGGCACTGGCTGGATAACGGGCAGGACGGGAAATTCCTAACTGATGAACGGACGAGTTATAGTGAAGCGCGCAACGTCGAATTCGGCGCGGCTGATCGCCGGCCTTCTGTGCGGATCGGCGCTCGCCGGTCTTCCGTCGCTCGCCTATGCGCAGGACACCGGGGCGGATGAAGCACTCGCCGTGCAAGGTACGGCGGCGACGACGCAGCAGCAGCCGGCTACCGCAGCGCAGCCCGCAACGGCGGCTCCTGTGACCAGCCAGCCGCAGGCGCAGACCGACATCATTCGCTCGATCCAGGTGGTGGGTGCGGAGCGGCTCGAGCCGCAGACGATCCTCTCCTATATCCGTCTGCGTGCGGGCGAACCCTATTCCGCGGCGGCCGCCGACCAGGCGTTGAAGGACCTCGCCGCAACGGAACTGTTCTCCGACTATTCGATCCGCAACGAGGGCGGCAACGTCATCGTCGAAGTGACCGAGAACCCGGTCATCAACCGCATCGTGCTGGAAGGCAACGAGCGATTGAAGAACGACAAGATCCTGCCGGAAATCAGGCTGGCGCCGCGACAGATCTTCACTCGCTCCAAGGTTCGCGCCGACGTCGCGCGCATCATCGAACTCTACAAGCGGCAGGGCCGCTTTGCCGCTACCGTTGAGCCAAAGATGGTGCAGCTGTCGCAGAACCGCGTCGACATCGTGTTCGAGATCGAGGAGGGGCCCAAGTCCAAGGTCCGGCAGATCAACATCATCGGCAATGAAGAGTTCTCGGACGGCGAACTGCGCAGCGAGATGCTGACGAAACAGGCGCGGCTGACGAGCTTCTTCAGCTCGAATACGAGCTACGACCCCGACCGGATGGCCTATGACCAGCAGAATCTGCGCAGCTTCTACCTGACGCAGGGCTATGCCGATTTCCGCGTCGTTTCCGCCGTGGCCGAACTGACACCCGACCGGCGCGACTTTATCATCACCTTCGTCGTCGAGGAGGGCGAGCGCTACAAGTTCGGCGATGTCGAGGTCGAAAGCCAGTTGCGCGATTTCGACAGCGAGGCGCTGACGCAGCGCCTTCCGATGCAGACGGGCGACTGGTACAACGCCCAGCTGATCGAGGACACGGTCGAGCAGCTGACCGAGACGGTCGGCGCTTACGGCTATGCCTTTGCCGACGTGCAGCCGCGCTTCACCCGCAATCCCGAAACGCTGACGATGGACGTGACGCTCCAGCTGCGCGAGGCGCCGCGCGTCTATGTCGAGCGGATCGACGTCAACGGCAACACGCTGACGCAGGACAAGGTGCTGCGCCGCGAGTTCCGTATTTCGGAAGGCGATGCGTTCAATTCGCTGCAGGTCGCTCGTTCGACCGCGCGCATCAATTCGCTGGGCTATTTCCAGGAGAACTTCGAGGTGACGCAGGTCGAGGGCAGCCAGCCCGACCGCATCATCCTCGAGGCGAACGTGCAGGAGCAGCCGACCGGCGAGTTGCAATTGTCGGCGGGCTTCAGCTCGATCGAGAACTTCATCCTGTCGGGCGCGATCCGGCAGCGCAACTTTCGCGGGCGGGGCCAGACGATCGGCCTGTCCGTCAACTATTCGCGCATTTCGCGCTCGGCGCAGGTGAGCTTCACCGAGCCCTATTTGTTTGATCGCAACATTTCGGCGGGCGTCGACATCTTCCGCCGCGATTTCGACAACGACTATTTCAACACGGGCCGCGCGACGTTCGAGCAGAGCAGCACCGGTTTCTCCACCCGCGTGGGCGTGCCGCTTACCGAATACATCTCGCTCATCGGCAGCTACACCTTCCAGATCGAAGACGTGACGATCGATCAGCGCAACTACTTCGCGGACTTCAACGAGGACGGGATCAGCACCTGCGAACCGCTCCTTGCCAGCCGGTTCCTGTGCGATGCGCTGGGCGAGCGAACGAGTTCGATTCTCGGGGCGACGCTCAACTACAACACCCTCAATAGCAGCCTGCGCCCGACCCGCGGTCGTCGCCTGTCGATCAGCAGCGAGTTTGCAGGCCTCGGCGGTTCGGTCGACTATCTGCGCGTCCGCGGCAATGCGGCGCAGTTCTGGGACATCGGCAGCGGCTTCATCTTCTCCCTCTCGGCAGAGGGTGGCGCGATCCGCAGCCTCAATGACGATCCGGTGCGCCTGACGGACCGCTTCTTCCTCGGCGAAGGGCAGATCCGCGGCTTCGACATTCGCGGCCTCGGCCCGCGCGTCATCCGGCAGAACTACAATCCGGCGACCGACGAGTTCGAGGAACTCGACTTCACCGACAATCGCCGCCGCGGAAACGACGCGATTGGCGGAACGGCCTATTACCTTGGCCGCGCGGAACTCGAAATACCGCTCGGCAGCGGGGCGCGCGAACTCGGCCTCAGGCCGTCGGTGTTCGTCGATATCGGGTCGCTCTACAACGCGCCCGATCCGCAGCTGCTCTCAATCCTGCCCGACGCGCGCACGATCTATCGCGACAATCTTACCGGAACGCTGACCTTGTCGCCGACCGATGCGGACGGGGCCGAGAATGTGGCCACCCGCGAAATCGGACCGTTCCGGGAACTCTATTTCGGCGACACTATGAGCCCGCGCATTTCCGTGGGCGTCGGCGTCAACTGGAATTCGCCCTTCGGTCCGTTCAGGATCGATTTGGCTCATGCGCTCAAGAAAGAGCCCGGTGACGATACCAAACTCTTCTCCTTCAACGTAGGAACGCAATTCTGATGAAACTTACCAAACTGTCTTTCGCCGCCCTGTCGCTCACCGCGAGCGCAGCCGCTGTTTCGCTTGCCGCTCCTGCTGCGGCCCAGGTCAACGGCATCGCCGTCGCCAGCCCCGAAGCGGTCATCGTGCGCGCCGCCGCACGCATTGCTGCCGAGCAGCAGATCCAGACGACCTATGCGACGCAGATCCAGCAGATTCGCACGGGCCAGCAAGAACTGACGAACCTTCAGCGCAGCCTCGACACGAATAATGACGGCCAGCTGACCGACGCCGAAATTCAGGCTAACCCTAATGTCGTGCAGCAGATTCAGACGAAGGAACAGCAGATCGCCCAGATCGCCCAGCCGATCCAGATGGCGCAGTTCTATGTCATCGAGCAACTGGTCAACGACTACCAGAATGCCCGCAACCAGGTCATTCAGCAGAAGAACATCACGATGATCCTCGCGCCCGACGCAGTACAATATGCGCCGGAATCCGCGAACGTGACGAACGACATCACCGCCGCGCTCGATCAGCGTCTGCCCACGGTCAGCACGACGCCGCCTGCCGGCTGGCAGCCGCGTCGCGAAACGGTTCAACTGCACCAGACGGTTCAGCAGATCGTCGGTGCCGTCGCCCAGCAGCAGGCTGCGCAGGCGGCCGCGCAAGGTCAGCAGCAGCAGCCGGCTACGCCGCAGCCGCAGGGCCGCTGAGCCGCGTAAGAGCGACAGAAATAGAGACGGGGCAGGGCCATGAGTGATACGGAATCGAACGGAACGGGCGCGATGGATGTCGCGCAGGTTCTGAAGGCCCTGCCGCATCGCTATCCGATGCTGCTCGTCGACCGCGTGGCGAGCCTCGTGAAGGACGAGCGCATTCACGCGGTCAAGGCGGTCAGCTTCAACGAGGATTTCTTCCAGGGGCATTTTCCCGGGAGGCCGATCATGCCCGGCGTCCTCCAGATCGAGGCGCTGGCGCAGGCTGCAGGCGTTCTCGCGGTGGAAACGCTCGATCTCGCCGGTTCCGGCAAGCTCGTCTATTTCATGGCGATCGAGAATGCGAAGTTTCGCAGTCCGGTGGAACCCGGCTGTTTGCTCGATCTGCATGTCGAGTTCGTCCAGAAACGCGCGCGGGTATGCAAGTTCAAGGGCGTCGCCAGCGTCGAGGGCAAGACGACCTGCGATGTCGAGTTCACCGCGATGATCGCGGACGCGCCGGAGCAGGCGTAACCGACGACGCCACGGCTAAATCGCTTGCCAATCGCGCTGCCTGTCGTTAGGCGCGCGCAATCCTTTTCAGCCATCCATATTGCTGTGCCGGTCGGAACCGGCATGTCGCGCACGGAGAAGACTATCATGAAGACCGATACGCACCCCGAATATCACACGATCACGGTCAAGATGACCGACGGCACCGAGTTCCAGACCCGCTCCACCTGGGGCAGCGAAGGCGACACGCTGGCGCTGGACATCGACCCGACAAGCCACCCGGCATGGACCGGCGGCAAGCAGCAGATCCAGGAAGGCGGCCGCGTCGCAGCCTTCAACAAGCGTTTCGGTGGACTGTCGCTCAAGAAGTAAGGGCGTCTTCCGGTCAACGGTAAGAGGGGGCGGTCCTGCGGAGCCGCCCTTTTCGATTCTACCCGCCCCAGAGATTGTCGAGCGGCGTCAGCATTGTCGTCTCGAGCCGTTCCGCAGGCGGCCAGGGCTCTGCGCTCTCGCTTTGATCGAAGGCTTGTCGGCGAGTCTCGCGATCCGGCCACAGCGCGATCGCATGATAGGTGCCGTCATCGGCTACGGCCAGCAGCGAGCCCATGCCGCCCTTCGCCTTCAGCCGTTCGGTCTCGCGCAGCCAGCGGTCCCTGAACGCGGCGACGTTCTTGGGTTCGATTCGCCAACGATAGATCGCGACGAAACCAGGCGCCTCGCTCATCCCCATGGCTTTTCGCGATACCATTTGGTGATCACGTATTTGACGCCGGCGCGCACCTTCATTCCATGATGCAAAGTGTTCGGGTTCACCCGGCCATCGGGACGCCGGTTGTTCCAGCCGACCAGTTTGCCGGTTTCGGGCTGGATGGTTTTCTTGATCGTCTTGAAGCGGGTTGCGCCGCCCGCCTGCGGTTCGTTCAGATAGACCATGAAGGTCCAGCTGCGCTGCCCAGCCACCGAGCAATAGCGGTCCCAGTCGACGCCGTTCGGTTCGAAATAGTCGGTATGCGCCTTGAATTCCTGGCCTTGCGCATAGCGCTGTCCCTGAACGGGTTCGCCATAAGCGGGGTCGATGCCGGTCAGTTCTGCGAGCAGCGCTTCGAGTTCGACGACTGCTGGTTCGCCCGGTTGCAGGTCGCAGGTCTCGCTCGTGCGGAAATACTTGTCGCCATTGTCGTCGGCGATGGTCGAGGGGCGCCGGTCGCGGTCGATCAGTCCGATCAGCCGCTCGCAAAGTTCGGCTCCGAGGAAGTCGCGGCACTGGAACAGTTCGAGCTTGTCGCTCGGGATGCGCTGGACGCCGGGGCGGTCGAGCAGGCGGGTTGCGGATGATTCACCGGATGCGGGCATGATCGGGTTCGTTCCTAATCGTTGTCGCCCGCTTCGTGAAGCCGTGCGAAACATTCTTGCGCGATCCCGGCGGGAAATTGGATTTCCCCTTTTAAAAACGCATGGCTTATGCAACAGGCGCATTGTTCCCGAAAAGGCGGCTTGACCCGCCTGCTTCAGGGACTATCAGCCCCGCTTCACCCTTGTCGATAAGCGGGTTTGTGGCGATCGTAGCTCAGTTGGTTAGAGCGCCGGTTTGTGGTACCGGAGGTCGGGGGTTCGAGACCCCTCGATCGCCCCATTTTCTCCCATCGGCAAATGCGAACCGGACGATCTGTCCGCCTGCCTTTGGAATTCGATGACATGAGCGCCTTCTGGACCGAACCGGATTTCGACGATCACGAGCTCGTGCAACTGGTGCGCGACGAACAGTCCGGCCTGACCGCGCTCATCGCGCTGCATTCGACGCATTGCGGACCGGGCGCGGGTGGCACGCGCTTCTGGCATTATGCGGAGCCCAAGGCGGCCATCCGCGACGTTCTGCGCCTTTCGCGAGGCATGAGCTACAAGAACGCGATGGCGGGCCTCCCCGTTGGCGGCGGCAAGGCCGTCATTCTCGCGGACGAGCAGCGCACCAAGACGCCCGAGATGCTTGCCGCCTTCGGCGATGCGGTCGAGGCGCTCGGCGGGCGTTACGTCACGGCGGAAGATGTCGGCATCTCGGAAAAGGACATGGTCGCCGTTGCCGAGCGGACGCAATACGTATCCGGCCTGCCGACGACCGATGACGACGAGGCCGGGGGAGATCCGGGCCCGTTCACGGCGATGGGCATCTATCACGGCATCAAGGCGGCGGTCGAACACAAGCTCGGCAAGGACAGCCTGTCGGGCGTCCACGTCGCAATCCAGGGGGTCGGCAGCGTTGGTGGGGGCGTTGCGCGCCTGCTTGCACAGGACGGCGCGAAGCTCACCCTGTCGGACATCGATCAGCGCCGGGCGCAGGATCTTGCCCAGCAGCTTGGGGCGAAAACGGTTGCGCCGGAAAGCATCATGTCGGTCTCCTGCGACGTGTTCAGCCCCAACGCACTGGGCGCGATCCTCGATGATGACGGCATCGCACGGCTCGATTGCGCGATCGTGGCGGGCGGCGCGAACAACCAGCTTGCGCGCGAGGCGCATGGCAAGCTGCTGTCGGATCGCGACATCCTCTACGCCCCTGACTACGTCATCAATGCCGGCGGGATCATCAGCGTCACCCTCGAATATCTTTGTCGCCAGCACAGCGAGAACTGCGACATCAACGAAGTGCGCCGCCGCATCGCGCAGATTCCGGGCCGGTTGAAGGAAATCTGGCAGGAGAGCGAAGAAAGCGGCGTTCCCTCGCACGCGGTCGCGAATGCAATGGCGCAGAAGCTGATCGGTCGCGGCGCGTAAAAGCTTGCCGTAAGCCGCCTTGTTCCCCATGTAGCAGGCGGACGAGAACGATGCACGGTTTTGCCAATCCCCGCCGTTTTTTGAAGCTTGCCCGGTGGCTCACTCCGCTGCTTCTGGCGAGCGGCACGGTCATGGCTGCCATCGCCCTCTATGTCGGATTGACGCGCGTTCCGCCCGATCGCCTGATGGGCGAAACGGTGCGCATCCTGTTCATTCACGTGCCGACCGCGTGGCTCGGCATGGGAGGATGGATGGCAATCGCGGGGGCGAGCCTCGCATTCCTCGTCTGGCGTCATCCGCTGGCGGCTCTTGCCGCGCGCGCTGCGGCAGTGCCCGGTGCGGTCTTTACCGCGATCTGCCTTGCGACCGGCTCCATCTGGGGCAGGCCGACCTGGGGGACGTGGTGGGTCTGGGACGGGCGCCTGACATCAATGCTTATCCTCCTGTTCCTGTATTTCGGCTACATCGCCCTGTCGGATGCGAGCGCGCGCGAGGGCGTCTCGCCGAAGATTCCCGCGCTGTTCGGCCTGCTCGGCGCGATCAACATTCCGATCATCAACCGCAGCGTCGTGTGGTGGAACTCCCTGCACCAACCGCCCAGCATCACGATGGGCAACAGCGCGATCGACGCGGCCTATCTCGGCCCGCTAATGCTTTCGGTGGCGGGTTTCTCGCTGCTGTTCGCAGGTGTGGTTCTGGCCCGAATGCGCGCCCTTCTGGCGGATGCACAGGCCGAAGCGCGGTTGCGGCGCATGGCGAGCGAGGCCGCATGAACCGCGAACAGATCGGCCAGTGGGATTTCGTCATAGCTGCCTATGCCCTTGGCATAGCAGTGACGCTGGCGATGATCGCGTGGTCGCTCATCGCGATGCAGCGCGCGGAAAAGCGGCGCGATGCCGTCAAGCGCAGCCTGTCCGAAGGGACGGAGCGATGAGCCGCGTCAAACCCAAGCATCAGCGCCTCGTTCTGGGCGTGATGGCGCTTGTCGCGCTGATCTGCGCGGGGCTGCTGGCGGCTTACGCATTGCGCAACAACGCGAATTACTTCTACCTGCCCAACCAGATGGCGAGCGATCCGCCGCCCACCGACCGGGATGTCCGGCTAGGCGGAATGGTCGAGGCGGGCAGCCTGCGCACGCTCAACGACGGTGTGACCATTGCGTTTAACGTGACCGACCAGGAAAGCGGCCGCATACCGGTGCGTTTTTCGGGGATCGTTCCCGACCTCTTCGTCGAGGGTTCCGGCGTCGTTGCCGAAGGACGGCTGACGGGCGAGGGCGTGTTTCGCGCGACCAACCTGCTCGCCAAGCATGACGAGAACTACGTTCCGCGCGAGCTCGAGGAAATGAGCAAGCATCAGGCCGAGGAACTGGTCGTCGAAGCGCGCGAAGCGCAATGATCGCGGAACTCGGTCTCGCCGCCCTGTGGCTGGCCTTCGCCCTGTGCGTGCTGCAACTCGGAGCGGCTATTGCCGGGGGTCGCGAACAAGGCGCAGTCCTGGCGGCAATCGTGCGGCCTGCCGCGATCGTTCAGGGACTGCTGTGCGGCATCGCGTTCCTGATGCTCCTGTGGGTCTTCGCGATAACGGATCTCTCGGTCGGACTGGTCGCGGCGAATTCCCATTCGGCCAAGCCCATGATCTTCAAGCTGGCGGGCGCGTGGGGCAATCACGAAGGCTCGATGCTGCTCTGGGTGACCGTGATGGCGCTGGCCGGTGCGCTCATCGCTGGGCTGGAGCGGCGCCTGCCCGAGAACATGATGCGGGCAACGCTGGGAGCGCAGAGTTTCGTCGCGCTCGGGTTCTATGCGTTCCTCATCTTCAGTTCCAATCCGTTCGCGAGGCTCGCGCAGCCTGCACCCGAGGGGGCCGGGCTCAATCCATTATTGCAGGATATCGGCCTCGCCCTTCATCCCCCGGTGCTCTATTTCGGCTATGTCGGATTGTCGGTCGCTTTCAGCTTCGCAGTCGGCGCACTGCTGACACGGCAGGTGAACCCCGACTTCGCACGGGTGACGCGGCCATGGGTGCTGGCGGCCTGGATCTGCCTGACGCTCGGCATCACGGCGGGCAGCTACTGGGCTTATTACGAGCTTGGCTGGGGCGGCTGGTGGTTCTGGGATCCGGTAGAGAACGCCTCGCTCATGCCATGGCTCGCCGCGACGGCTTTGCTTCACTCGATCGGCGTCCTCGCGGCGCGCGACGCTCTTCGCGCATGGACCATCCTGCTCGGCGTCATCGCCTTCTCCATGTCCATGCTCGGCACCTTCCTCGTCCGGTCCGGCATTCTGACGAGCGTTCATGCCTTCGCTGTCGATCCGGAGCGGGGCGCCTTCATCCTTTTCCTGCTGGGCGTCTATATCGGCGGTGCGCTGCTGCTGTTCGGCCTACGCGCAGGCGCCGTGGCGGAGGGCGAGCGGTTCGCCGCGACGAGCAAGGAAGGCGCCCTCGTCTTCAACAACGTGATGCTGTGCGCCATCCTCGGCATCGTGCTGCTCGGTACGCTCTATCCCCTGTTGACAGAGGCGTTCGATGTCCGGGTCAGCGTGGGTCCGGACTATTTCAATCCAGTGAGCGCCATCTTCGTCGTTCCCATGCTGATCGTCATGGCGATCGGCCCGCTGCTGCGCTGGCGGCGCGACAGCCTGGAACGGATCGCCAGACCGGCGGCCCTGCTGACGGCGGTGGCGCTCGTCGTTCTCGGTTTCGTTGCGCTTCTCTTCGAAGTGTCATTCCTTGCTTTGTTGGGGCTCGCGCTTTCTGCGGCGCTGGCACTGGCGAGCTTCATGCCTCTGCGCGGTCGTCGGCTTGCGCGCGTGCCGATGTCGGTATGGGGCATGGTCGTCGCCCATTTCGGTATTGCCGTCGCATTGTTCGGCATGGCGAGCGAGAGTGCGTTCACCGTCGAGCGACTAGCTGCCGTCGAAGCGGGCGCGACAACGAGTGTGGGGCCGTGGCAAGTGCGGCTCGACAGTGTCGAGCCGGTTGCCGGACCGAACTGGACCGCTCTCGAAGCGCGTCTTTCCGCCCGGACGAGCGAGCGCGGCGCACCGACCGTCCTTACGCCGCAATCGCGCAATTTCTGGGCTCCCTCGCAAGCGACGACCGAAAGCGCACTCGCGACTCGTTGGAACGGTCAGCTCTACGCGGTGATCGGCAACCAGACCGATGACGGTCGCTGGCAGCTTCGACTGTGGTGGAAGCCTTTCGTCACCTTCATCTGGTATGGCGGCATCCTCGTGGCGCTTGGCGGTGGGCTGGCGATTGCCGGACGAGTGAGAAGCGACCTGCGCCGCCGGATCGTCGGCCGAAGAATGGCCGAACGCCGCGCGGACGAGGCGCATCTGGAGGAGGCTGCCGCATGAACCGCTGGAAGCTCTTCGTCCCGCTTGCCCTGTTCGCGCTGTTCCTCGGCCTTGCCATGTATCAGTTGTCGCAGCCCAAGGATGAGCGCATCGAAAGCGCGATGATCGGCAAGCCGCTGCCACAATTCGCGCTGCCGCCAGCCGTGGCGGGCGTGGACGGCGTCTCGAGCACCGATTTTGGCGACGGCAAGCCCCGGCTGCTCAACATCTGGGCAAGCTGGTGTCTGCCCTGCATCGCCGAGGCGCCGCAGCTTGACGCGCTAGAGAATGCGGGAGCCGAAATCGTCGGGATTGCCATCCGCGACAAGCCGGAAGACGTCGCCGCTTTCCTCGAACGGCACGGCAACCCTTATGCCCGCATAGGAAGCGACGATCTTTCCGAGGTGCAATTGTCGATCGGGTCTTCGGGCGTTCCGGAAACCTTCGTGATCGATGGCGATGGCATCATCCGCTATCAGCATATCGGCGACATTCGCGAGCGCGACGTTCCGATCCTGCTTGAACAGCTGAGGCTGGCAGAGTGAGGTGCGCGCACCACCTCGCCGCCGCTTTGTTGCTCGCGCTAGTACCTGCGTCGATCGCTGCGCAGGACGCCATGCCGCCCGCGCCCTACGCCTATAGGCAGCTCGACGATCCGCAGCAGGAGGCGGCGGCGCGCGAACTGATGCACGGCCTTCGCTGCCTGACCTGCCAAAGCCAGTCGATCGCCGACAGTAACGCGCCGATGGCAGGCGACATGCGCCATCAGGTCAGGAGCCGCATCGCTGCCGGGGAAAGCCCGGAAAGCATCCGCGAATGGATGATCGAGCGCTACGGAGATTATATCAGCTACGAACCGCGCATCGCCGCTACGACCTGGCCGCTATTTGCGGTGCCCGTCGTGATCGTTTTGGCTGCGCTGTTCGTCCTGCGGCGTCGTCTCGTCCGGCGCGACCGGGCAGATAAGGCTTTTGGCGCATGATCTGGCTCGTGGTCATCGCGCTGGCAGCGCTGGCCTTCGCCGCTGCGGCTTTCGTGTTCGGCCTGCCGCGTCCGGTCTGGACGATCTTCGGAGCGGTCCTGCTGTTCGGCCTGGCGGGTTACGGCGTACAGGGCAGTCCGGGGCAACCGGCTGCACCGCGCGCGGCGATTGCGACCGAGGCGCAATCGGGCGAGACAATGGTCGCGCAGCGCCGCCAATTCTTCGACCCGAACCTGCCCCTTCCGCGCTACGTCATTCTGGCCGACGGCTTCACCCGCGACGGCCAGTACGAGCGCGCAGCGGAGTTCCTTGCCGTGGCGCTGGAAGAAAATCCGCAAGATGCTGAAGGGTGGGTCGCGCTCGGCAACGTCCTTGTCGAGCATGCCGACGGGACGCTGACACCGGCGGCGGGCGAAGCTTACCAGCGTGCCGCCCGCTATGCCCCCGAGAACCCGGCGCCGCCCTACTTTCTCGGGCTGGCGATGCTGAGAGGCGGGCGGCTCGCCGAAGCGGACGAATTGTGGCAGCAGGCGCTCGCCATGACCGAGGAAGATGCTTCCTATCGCCCCATCCTTGCGCAGCGCAGTGCTGCATTGCGGGCGCTGTCGGAGCGTGTTTCCGCGCAAGGCGAAGCGATGCGCGCTCCGCCGCCATAGCCGCCCCACAAGACAGCGTTTGCGGGGCGATAGCGATACTGCTAGACGCGCTCCTTCCTCGATAGCGCAGCAACAGGCGCACGGGACCAGGGGGAGGCCGGGAACGGCGCCATGCCGGAATGGACATCGCTTTCAGCTTGCGAGCAGAGGGTCGATGAGAAATTGGGTCTGCTTTATTTATGAGCGAAACGTCATTGCCTCAAACCGCCGAGCCGTCCGTCGGAACGCCGGGCGAGCAAATGCAGGGGGGCCATGCGGGCCACGGCGGAACGAGCCGTGCAGGTCTTGCCATCGGCGCCATCGGGATCGTCTTCGGCGATATCGGTACGAGTCCGCTCTACGCCTTTCGCGAGACCTTTTCGGGTGCCAACAACTTCTCGATCGCGATCGACCGGTTGCACGTTCTGGGCGTGGTCAGCCTGATTTTCTGGTCGATGCTGATCGTCGTCGCCCTGCAATATGTCACGATCCTGATGCGGGCGGACAATAAGGGGCAGGGCGGTAGCCTCGCTCTCGTCGCGCTGCTCTCACGCAGCATCGGCAAGAGCCGTCACAGCTGGCTCGTGGTTCTGCTCGGCGTGTTCGCGACCTCGCTGTTCTACGGCGACAGCATGATTACCCCGGCAATCTCCGTCCTGTCCGCAGTGGAAGGGTTGACGGTCGTCAACCACCGCCTCGATCCGCTGGTCATTCCGATTGCGCTCGTCCTGCTCGTGTTCCTGTTCCTCCTGCAAAGCCGAGGCACGGCCAAGGTGGGCGCATTGTTCGCGCCGGTCATGATCATTTATTTCGTAGTCATTGCAGGGCTCGGGCTTAACCAGATCGTGCAGAACCCCGACATCCTGTGGGCGCTGAACCCCTGGTACGCCATTCAGTTCTTCATCACTGACGGGGCCATCGCGTTCCTCGCGCTCGGTGCGGTCGTGCTGGCGGTGACCGGCTCGGAGGCGCTCTATTCGGACATGGGACATTTCGGACGCGGGCCGATGAGGCTGTCCTGGTTCGGCTTCGTCATGCCCTGTTTGCTGCTCAACTATTTCGGGCAGGGCGCCATGATTTCCGGCTTGCCGCCCGAACAGGCGGCCGAGGTCGTGCGCAATCCGTTCTTCCTGCTGGCCGGTGAGGAATGGCGCCTCCCGCTCGTCATCCTGGCGACCGTCGCGACCTTCATCGCTAGTCAGGCGGTCATTTCAGGCGCGTTCTCGATTACACATCAGGCGATGCAGCTGGGCTTCATGCCGCGCCTTTCGATCCGTCACACGAGCGAAACCGAAGCAGGCCAGATCTATATTCCGGTCGTCAACTGGGCGCTGATGGTGGCGGTCATCATCCTCGTCCTGACGTTCCAGAACTCGTCCAACCTCGCGAGCGCATACGGCATTGCGGTCACCGGAGCGGTGACGATCGACACTTTGCTGATGGGCGTCCTCTTCGTCGGTGTCTGGAAGTGGAAATGGTGGGTCGCTCTGCCGGTCGTCATCTTCTTCCTGATCGTCGATGGTGCCTATTTCGCGGCCAACCTCGTCAAGATACCGGACGGGGGGTGGTTCCCGCTCGTCGTAGGCCTCGTGGCCTTCACCCTGCTGACGACCTGGGCGCGCGGTCGAAAGCTCATGCGCGACCGGATGAGCGAGGTGTCCCTGCCGCTCGAAATCTTCGCTAAATCCGCGAAGAACAGTGCGATGCGCGTTCCGGGCACGGCGATCTTCATGGCGTCGTCCAAGGACGGCGTTCCCTCCGCGCTCCTGCACAACATCAAGCACAACAAGGTGCTGCACGAGCGGGTCGTCATCCTGACCGTCCTCATCGCAGAGGTGCCCTATGTGGACGAGGCGGAGCGGTGCGAACTGCACGACATGGGAGATGGCTTCTTCCGGGCGGTCCTGCATTACGGCTTCATGCAGGAAACCGACGTGCCGCGCGGTCTCAAGACGATGCAGCAATGCGGCGGCGAGTTCGACATGATGCAGACGAGCTTCTTCCTGTCGAGGCAGACGCTTCTGCCGTCCGACAAGCCCGCGATGCCGATCTGGCGGGAAAAGATCTTCGCCTGGATGCTGCGTAATTCGGCGACCGCGATGGAGTTCTTCCGCCTGCCGACAAATCGCGTGGTCGAACTCGGCAGTCAGGTGCGGATCTAGCGGCTTACTCTCCGGTGGGCGGTTGCTTCGTTGCCGCTTCCTGCTCCTGCCCCACGTCTAGGCCATGCTTCAACAGCATGGGGATCTGGCTGAAGGTGAACAGGAAGGAGAGCGGCATGAACACCCAGAACTTTGCCCAAAGCCAGCTTTCGAAGGTCATCTGAGCGCGCAATATCTCGTTGAGAACAGCCAAGGCGAGGAAGAACAGGCCCCAGTTGCGCGAGAGTTTCAGCCATCCCTCGTCGGAGACGCCTTCGAACGCTGCTTCGAGGAGGATCTTGAGTAGCGCCTTGCCGCGCAGCCATCCGCCCACGAGGACCAAGCCGAACAGCAGATAAATTGCGGTCGGCTTGAACTGGATGAAACGCTCGTCCCTCAGCCAGATGGTCAGCGCCCCGAACCCCACGATGAGGGTCGTGGACAGGATCAGCATCGGCGAAACCTTGCCGAACTTCCACTTGCTGAAAAGAAGCGCGATAACTGCGGCGACCATGAACGCTATCGTTCCGTAGATGACGGCGGCGATCTCTCCGAAGGTCGAATCTTCTGGCGGTTGATAGAACTTGTAGACGCCGAGAAAGACGAGCAGCGGCCCGTAATCGACGAGTGTGTTGAGCCAGCCGCTCTTCGCCTCGGGCTTGTCCGTCGTCATCATGCCACCCCGGCAATGACGCGTGCGACGAGGTCGGGATCGAAGGGCCGCAGATCGTCCATTTTCTCGCCCACGCCGATCGCATGGATGGGCAGGCCATATTGCTCGGCCGCCGCGACGAGGACGCCGCCGCGTGCCGTGCCATCGAGCTTGGTCATGATGAGACCGGTAACTCCCGCGACCTGCTGGAACACTTCGATCTGGCTAAGGGCGTTCTGGCCGTTCGTCGCATCGAGCACGAGGACGACGTCGTGCGGCGCCTCGGGATTGAGGCGACCGAGCACGCGCCTGATCTTTTCCAGTTCGTCCATCAGCTCGCGCTTGTTCTGAAGGCGACCCGCCGTATCCACGATCAGCGCATCGGTTCCGCGATCCGTCGCGGCCTTGACGCCGTCGAATACGATGCTGGCGGGATCGCCGCCTTCGGGACCGCGCACGATCGGAACGTCGAGCCGCTCGGCCCAGGTTGCCAGCTGACCGATGGCCGCGGCGCGGAACGTATCGCCGGCGGCCAGCATGACTTCGTAATCGTCTTCCTGGAACCAGTGCGCGAGCTTCGCGATGGTCGTCGTCTTGCCCGAACCGTTGACGCCGATCACCAGGATCACCTGTGGGCGCGGAAAAGCGACGATCTCGATGGGTTTGGCAACAGGCCGAAGGATGGCGGCAATCTCCTCCGCGACGGCTTCCTTCAGTTCCTGCGGCGTGATCTGCAAACCGAACCGTTGTTCGGCCAGGCGCCCACGAATGCGCGAGGCTGCGGCGGGGCCGAGATCGGAAACGATCAGCGCGTCCTCGACATCGTCGAGCGTCGCATCGTCGAGCCGCGCCGTGCCGACTGCGCCGGTCAGGTTAGAAGACAACCTCTCGGACGTCTTGCGAAAGCCGCCGAACAGGCGGTCGGACCAACTCGTTTCGCTCATGTCAGCAACCCGTTCTCGACCGATTGGGGACGGACAGCGACGATCTCTCCGCGACTTGCGTGCGGAGGAGCAGCAACGCGGGCGTAATTTTCGGCATAGCCGGTCCCGTCGCTCTCGACGAGGATGTTGAGATCAGTTCCTTTGAGGCCGTCGAGCCAGCTGTGCCGTGCATTTGCGACACGCTCACGCAATTGCGCTGCTCGCTCCTTCACCGTCGGACGGGGCAATTGCGGCATGCGCGCGGCGGGAGTGCCTGACCGCGGCGAATAGGGAAATACGTGACCGTGAACGATGTCGAGTTCCTCGATAATGGAAAGATTGTCGGCGTGGTGCGCTTCGGTTTCGGTGGGAAACCCCGCAATGAGATCGGCACCGATTGCAATTTCGGGGCGCTTTGACTTGAGCGCGCTGACCAACCGGATCGCATCCTTTCTCAGATGGCGCCGCTTCATGCGTTTCAGGATGAGGTCGCTCCCATGCTGGAGGGAGAGGTGCAGATGAGGCATGAGGCGCTGCTCGTCAGCGAACAGATCAAGCAATAGCGGGTCGATTTCAACGCCGTCGAGCGAAGACATTCGAAGACGCCGCAATTCGGGAAAATGCGTAAGTATCGCGGCAACGAGTTCGCCGAGCGGCGGCTGCGAGGAAAGGTCATGTCCCCAGCTCGTCACATCGACGCCGGTGAGGACGATTTCAGCCGCCCCGGCGACGAGATGCCGCTCGACTTCGCGCAGGACATCCATGATCGGCAAGGAACGGCTGCGTCCGCGTCCCTGCGGGATGATGCAGAAGGTGCAGGCGTGATCGCAACCGTTCTGGATCGCGATGAAGGCGCGGGTATGGCGCGATTTGTCGGGGGTCGCCTGCTTGCTCTCGGCGATGTTCCAGGCGCGCGCGTCCAGCTTCGCCGCATTGTCGATCAGCCCGTCGACCTCGTCCATGGCGGAAAGCTGCGCGCGTTCGGTTTCGGCGGCGCATCCGGTCACGAGCAAACGCGCATGCGGATTGGCCCGGCGCGCCTGTCGGATCGCCTTGCGCGTCTGGCGGACCGCATCGAGCGTCACCGCGCAGCTATTGATGACCACGATGTCGCGCTCTTCCGCGAGCATCGCGCGAATACGTTCGCTCTCGGCGATGTTGAGCCGGCAGCCCAGCGAAACGACCTTGGCCGCGCTATCTGCAACCTCGACGCTCATTCGAAGTCGTCCCATTCGAAGCTGCCTTCGAAACTGCGCGTCGCCGGACCGCTCATCCAGATGTGCCCATCGTCGGCCTGCTCGATTTGCAAGCTGCCGCCGGGCAACCCGACCGTTACCTTCCGGTCGACGAGACCGCGCGCAATCGCTGCTGCCGTCGTCGCACAGGCGCCCGTTCCGCAGGCTCGCGTCAGACCGGCTCCGCGTTCCCAGACCCTGAGGTCGATCGCTGTACGGCTTTTCACCGTCGCGACGTTGACGTTTATGCGCTCGGGAAAGAGGGGATCGCGTTCGATCTGCGGACCGATGCGGGCAAGATCGACGCCGTGACAATCCTCGACGAAGAAGACGATGTGAGGGTTTCCGATGCCGAGTGCGACGGGATGCTCGAGTTCGTCCCAAGCAACCGGCATGTCGAGCGTATCGAGCGGCATTTGCAGCGGTATCGCATTCCACGCGAAGTTCGGCTTGCCCATATCGACGCGTGCACCGGCATCGTCAGGCTCGACCATGATGAGGCCCCCGCGCGTATCGACGCTGGCCTTGCTCCCATGCAACAGCGCCACGGCACGGGCGGCATTGCCACAGGATTCGACCTCTCCGCCATCGCGATTGTAGATCCGCATTGCAAAGTCGCCGGTGGTCGAGGGTTGCATCACGATCAACTGATCGCAGCCGATACCCGTATGCCGGTCGGAAAGGGCTTTCACCGTCTCTTCGGTGAGGTCGGGCAGGGGACGGTCGCGCGCATCGAGCACGACGAAATCGTTGCCCAGCCCGTGCATTTTGGTGAAGGAGACGCGCATTGTGTCCCCGCATCTATGCGCCCGCCCGCGCTAGGTAAAGGGATGGGCGCGGCGAAACGCGGCAATTTGAAAAGGCTGACGCGATGCCTGCCGGACAATTCAGGCCGAACGGCGCAGTTCGCCCTCGTCCGGTTTCGCGCCGGTATCGTCTGCGCCTTCTTCCCGTGTCACCGCCGCAGGGCCGAGTAACAGCCCCTTGGACGCCAGCATGGCTGTCACGCTGGCGGCGTCCTCGGGCTGGCCGTAGTGATAGCCTTGCCCGCTGAACTGCCCCATGTCGCGCAAGTTCTGCAAGACCTCGGCCGTCTCGATGCCTTCCGCTGTGATCGGCATCTTCAACCCGTTTCCAAGCGAGAAGATGGCATTGACGATAGTCTTGTCGGCATTTTCATCGCGCAACGAAGCGATGAAGCTGCGATCGATCTTCAACCGGTCGACAGGCAGGGTGCGCAATTGCGACAGGCTTGAATAGCCCGTTCCGAAGTCGTCGAGGCTGATGCGGATGCCCTGGTTGCGCAGGCTGGCGATGATGGAGCGCACTTGCTGGGGATCGGTCTCGAGGCAGCTTTCGGTAATTTCGAGATCGAGCCGCGAGGCGGGGAAATTGTGCTGAACGAGCAGTTTGAGGATGCGCTGCGCAAAGAGGGGATCGCGCAACTGGACCTGCGAGATGTTCACCGAAAGGGTAAGGTGAGGCGCCCAGTCGCGCGCATCGCGAAATGCCTGCGCCATGAGGCTTTCGGACAATTCGGCGATGACGCCCATGTCCTCTGCCACCGGAATGAAGATATCGGGTCGCACAAGACCGAGTTCCGGCGAGCGCCAGCGTGCCAGCATCTCAAAACCGATAAGGTCGCCCGAGCTGATGTCGATCTGCTGCTCGTAGAAAGGCACGAATTCGCCATTGGTAATGCCGTCCCGGATGCCGCGCTCCAGTTCGCTGCGATATTGCAGGTCGGTTTCCATCGAGGCCTCGAACCAGGCGTAGCGGTTCTTGCCCTTCTTCTTGGCGTTGTACATCGCGATATCCGCCCAGTGTAGCAGATCGTTCGCATTAGCCTTGGCCGCTGTGCGGCTTCCAGAAAGGCCGGAATAGTCGAGCCCTCCATTGCATGCGATGCCGAGCGACACGGTAATATCCATGAGGTGGTCGCAGCTCGCGAAGGGTTCGGCGAAACTACCGATCAGCTTCTGCGCCAACCGATCGACCTTCTCGGGCGCGGGGCCGGAATAGGCGATGGCGCAAGCGAATTCGTCTCCGCCCAGCCGCGCAAGAACCACGTCAGGCGGCAGGTGTGCGCGCAGGCGGGCGACCGTTTCCTGCAATACCTCGTCACCTGCTGCGTGTCCGTTGAGATCGTTGACCTGCTTGAAATTATCGAGGTCGATGACGAATACCGCCAGTTTGGCCCCGTCCATGCGGCATTTCGCCAGAAGCGCATCGAACGTCTCTATTGCGTTGCGCCGGTTGAGACAGCCGGTCAGCGGATCGATCTGCGACAATTCGCGCGCTTCGCGTTCCGCCGCCATATGCTGGGCGATCTTCGCGTTCAGCGTCCGGTTCCTGCGCCAGCCCATCGCGATGAGAGCTATGTTGAGGAGCAGCGCATTGACGAGCGTGACGTCGGGGGGCGCTGCATTGCTGAAGGCGGCGCGATAGACCTGTGGCAGAACGGAGCTTGCCAGACCGACGAACAGGACCATCGCGGAGAGCGCGACCCCGATCGTGACGTAGTCTCTTTCGAACGGCTTTTCCTGCGCGCCCGTCTGCCAGATCTTCATCGCGACGAAGCCACCTTCCCCCATTTCACTACATGGCTGCGATAGACAGTTTGCCTCAACATTCTGTTAACACTGAAAGGCGGGCGCGATTTGCGCTCAGTGATGTCGTTGCCTATCTGGCGGCGAAGACACGTCGCGCTCGACTTCCCGCCGGCAAACAAGCGAAACTGAGGAGCTTTCCACCATGGCCCGATACTGGCTGCTGAAATCCGAACCCTTCAAATATAGCTGGGACGATCTCAATGCCGAGGGAGAAGGAACGTGGGACGGGGTTCGCAATCACCGCGCGAAGAACAACCTTCAGGCGATGGAAGTCGGCGATCAGGCGTTTTTCTATCACTCGCGCGAAGGGCTGGAAATCGTCGGCATCTGCGAGGTCAGCGAAGCAGGGCTTACCGATCCGACGGACGAGACCGGGAAGTGGGCCGCAGTGAAGGTCGTCCCCAAGACTAAATTGCCCAATCCCGTGACGCTCAAGCAGATCAAGGCGGAACCGGCGCTGGAGGACTGCGAACTCGTCAGGCAATCGCGCCTTTCGGTGGCCGAGATCAAGCCAGAGGAGTGGTCGGTCATCATGTCGCTTGCCGGGGTCAACTGATCAGCGACAAACCTGTCCGCCGTCAGGCTCGCAGGCCCGATACGCTCGCTCCGCTGGCGGCAAGCTGTTCGATGTCAATGAGACAATGGATCAATCTGACGCCGCTGCGACCCTTCGCAGCAATGAGAGCGTCCTTGAATTCTTCCGTCGTCCGGGCCGTGGCGCCCCACGCCCCGTAACTTTCCGCCAGTTTCGCGAAGTCCGGGTTTTTGAGGTCGGTCGCTGAGACGCGGGTCGGAAACTCGCGCTCCTGATGCATCCTGATCGTACCATAGGCTGAGTTGTCCACCACCACGACGAGAAGATCGGCATCGTGCTGCACGGCGGTCGCAAGCTCCTGCCCGTTCATGAGGAAATCCCCATCGCCCGCAACGGCGACCACCATGCGCTCCGGAAACCGGAGAGAAGCGGCGACCGCTGCCGGAACGCCGTATCCCATCGCGCCGCAGGTCGGGGCCAGTTGCGAGGGATGGCCCGCATAATGCCAGTAGCGATGCCACCAGCCGGCGTAATTGCCCGCGCCGTTGCACAGGATGGTATCGGCCGGCAGGGTATCGCGCATGAAGGTCACGCAGCGGGCCAGATCGAGTTCGTGCCCGCTTGCAACGGGCGTCGACCATTCTTCCCATTCGCGATGGGCTTCGCGGCCCGCATCGAAGTCTATGACCGCTCCCTCGTCCCACAGATCGGCGCATTCCGCGAACTCGCCCATATCCGCACAGATAGCGAGGTCGGTTTCGTAGACGCGGTGCAACTCTTCCGGGTCGGGATGGACATGGACGAGCTTGCGCGCTCCGTCGACCAATGCAGGCACGCTATAGCCATCGGTCGTCGCTTCGCCGAGGCGCGCTCCGACGGCGAGGATCAGATCGGCATTGCGGACGCGCTCGACCAGCTTCGGATTAGGCCCGTAGCCGAGATTGCCGGCATAGACGGGCGAAGTGGGAGAGATGGCATCCTGACGGCGAAAGGCGGTGGCACAGGGCAGGCCGATGCGTTCTGCAAACAGCTGGAAATGTTGCCGGGCCTTCGCATGCCAACCGGCGCCGCCGATGATCGCGAGCGGACTGGCGGCGTCCTGCAACAGGGCCATCATCGCCGCCATGGCGTCGGGGCACGGCGCCTGGGCAGGCCTTGCCACGAAGGGGCGCGGCAGCGCCTCGGCATGATCGGTCAGCATGTCCTCGGGGAGGGCGAGGACAACCGGACCGGGCCGACCCGAAATCGCCGTCGCGTAGGCGCGTGCGATGAATTCCGGAATCCGTTCGGCATGGTCGATGCGCGCGGCCCACTTGCAGATCGGTGCGAAGAATGCGGAAAAGTCGATCTCCTGAAAGCCTTCGCGCTCGCGCATTTCGCGGGCGACGTCGCCGACGAAAAGGATGAGCGGCTGCGAATCCTGATGGGCGACATGCACCCCGATGCTGGCATTCGTCGCGCCCGGACCGCGCGTCACGAAGGCGACGCCGGGTCGCGCGGTCATGGCTCCATCGGCGCAGGCCATGAAGGCGACGCCGCCCTCCTGCCGACAGGTGACGACATCGATCTCTGACGAATCGAGCAATGCGTCGAGCACGGGCAGAAAGCTTTCGCCGGGAACGGTAAAGATGCGCTCGCAACCCTGCACCTTGAGACATTCGACGAGAAGATCGGCACCGCGCCTGGACGAGCTGCCCGATCCGGCGGTGACTGGTGCTTGGTGACTATTCATTTCGAGGGGCTCCCGCTGCTTCGTCCGACGCGCACTCGTCGTGACCTGACCACATTCTCGCCCGCGACGAGGTTCTGCAGGATGCGATGGTTAGCCGCCATCCTTAACGTGCCGAATTGCGACAGCGGCTCATTTGCGGGGAGCATAATGGTTACGATTTCGTTAACTCCAGCATCATGAGAAGAGCACTCGTCCTTACCACTGAAAGCGCCCGCAATTCCTTTCGCGCGCGGCTTCCTCACAAATCCCTCGCAGCCGATCCGGCGATCGATGCGGACAGTATCGGCGGTCGCCCGACGCTCTGGCTCACCATGCAGGACATGCGCGGCGTCGCCAGCACCTATTTCGTCGTTTTCGCCGCGGCACTCGCCTTCTTCGCCTGAAGCGGCGAACCTATGCGGTGACGAGGGCATCGGCGCGCTCGATGTCGTAAAGGCGTTGCCCCAGCCATGCCGATACGAGGCACATCACCGCGCTCATCAGCAATTGCTCGGTAAGCCGCATTCCGAATACGTTGAGAGCCATCGCCGCGAGCGAACCCACGACCATTGCACCCGAATTGACGATGTTGTTCGCAGCGATCGTGCGGGCCGCCTTTTCGGGCCTGACGCGGGTTGTCAAAAAGGCATAGAGCGGCACGACGAACATTCCCCCGGCGACCGAAATGCCCAGCAGGCAAAGGAGCAGCAGGCTTGCCATCGGCCAACTCATGAACTCGGACACGTTGAGAAGCTCTGTCGGCTGGTCCGCTTCCCACAACCGGCACACGAGATAGAACGCGACGACCGACGCGCCCATTGCGATCACCGACCATGGCGAATATCGGGCGGAAACGCGCCCCTTCAATAGTGCGTTCACGGCCAGCGAACCGATGGCGATACCGATCGAGAAGATGACGAGAAACAGGCTGGCGACTTCCGGCTCGGCCATGATGACGTTCTTCGCCAGCGGAACGAACTGGATGATGAGGACCGCCCCGATCGCCCAGAAAAAGCTGATGGCGATAATCGCATAGAAGATCTGCCGGTCATGCATGGTGTCCTTCACCAGATTGACCGAGGCCCGCCACAGGTTCCAATCGAGCGTTTCGGGTTCGCCCATCGGCGGGGCGGTGGGCACCTGCCGACTGACGAGATAGCCGACCACGGCGGTCACGAGGATGGCGATTATCGCCCATTGCACCTCGATCCATCCGGCCAAAATCGTGCCTGCGAGGATGGCGATATAGGTCCCCGCCTCGACGAGGCCCGTTCCCGCAAGCACTTCGTCCTTCTTGAGATGCTGCGGCAGAATCGCGTATTTGATCGGGCCGAGGAAGGTCGATTGCACGCCCGTCAACAGGAGAGCGAACAGCAGGAGCGGAATGGCGACTGCGTGGGTAAAGAGCCCCTGCCATGCCAGGAACAGGCCAACGGCGCCGATGCACATCAGGCCGATCTCGCACGCCTTCACCGTCCGGATGATCGCCGCCTTGTCGCGCATGTCGGCAAGTTGCCCGGCGAGCGCGGACAGAAGGAAGAATGGCAGAATGAACAGGCCGGAGGCAAGCGCGCTGAAGCTCCCTTCGGTCTGCGGCGAATTATACACCTGATAGACGACGAAGAGGACCATCGCGTTCTTGTACAGATTGTCGTTGAACGCATTGAACAACTGCGTGACGAACAGGGGCAGGAAGCGGCGGCGGCGCAGCAGATGCGTCGTGACGGTCATGGAACTATCGTATTTCCTCACCGCCGGTGCGAAGCCGGCTGCCAATCCTTGTCGAACTCTTCCTCATCCGCGAGCCGGTGTAGCGCAGCGTGCCGCACGGGCAAGGAATAAAGCGGGGTTTGCGCAGCATCGAAAGACGTTTAGGGACGGGGCAGCCGTACGGGAAGGACGTTTTGCCGCGATGTTGAGTTTGCCCAATATCCTCACTCTCAGCCGGATCGTGGCCATTCCGCTGCTCGCCTTCCTGCTGTGGTGGCCGCAATGGCAACTGGGTTACTGGCTCGCCTGGGCCCTGTACTGCCTGATGGGCATCACCGACTATTTCGACGGCTATCTCGCCCGGTCGAGCGGCGCCGTGTCCAAGCTCGGCATCTTCCTCGATCCCATTGCCGACAAGATCATGGTCGCCGCCGTGATCGTCGTCCTGACGGCGCAGGGCTATCTGCGCGGTCCCTATGCGGGCGATCTTCATGTGATTGCGGGCCTCATCATCCTCATCCGCGAGATCGCCGTCTCGGGCCTGCGCGAATTTCTCGGCGGATTGCAGGTCTCGGTGCCAGTGAGCCGCCTCGCGAAGTGGAAGACGACGTTCCAGCTTCTCGCGCTGGGCGGCCTGATCCTTGGCGGCGCGGTCCACGGGCAACCGTGCCAGTCGCTCGAAGGGCAATGCGCCGCCTTTGCGGATAGCTGGATCCACGTAACGAGCCTGTTCTTCCTCTGGGGCGCGGCGATCCTGACACTGGTGACCGGCTGGGACTATTTGCGGGTCGGCCTGAAGCACATGGATTGATCTCCGCTCGGCTGGATGGAACGCAGAACATCGCCGTAACCCCTGTGACCTTGCTGCAAAAAGCGTTGTTCGGGAGGGGCTTGCGGCCCTTCTTTCGACAAGCCGTGTGACTTTCGATCGACCCGCGCCGGGTAGATTGTCTCGCGGGCCAAAGAGGTCTTTCGAGAAATGTGGAAGGGGCGAGGGTGCGCGGCTTTGCCATCGCCAGACCTTGCCACGACGTGCTCAAGTAGGAAAGAAACAGCCAGCAGCTTGCTGATCGTTCTGACTACGCACAATAATGAGTTTTAAAAATTGACTAATCTATGATGTAAACGAGAAGCTGATCTCGCTTATAATTTTCTTCATGTTGAACTCCTCTTCATCATTGTTAGGAGAACGCAAGACAGAAACGAAGAGATCATCTGCAATAATGACGAATTTCGATGAGCTGGATGCCATATATCCTCTGAAAACCGATGACTTGCCCCGTCAATGGGTGCTGTCACAACAAAAAGGCGACTTGCCGGGGGAGTGGCAGAAGCGAAGTCTCGGCAGATGGCATTTGGCGTGTCATCCCGACGCACGATTGGCGCAGCTCCAGACCGACAAGGGGGCGCATGTCGGTTGGGTCATAGAGCCGATGCTGCATACCGTATCGGGCAAAGCTACTCCCTATCCCGATATAGTAAGGCTGGGTAGCGACGGTCCGGTTGACGACGCCCTTGTCGAAAATTTCCTTTATGGTCGAAATGCTAGTGGTCACTCGGATGGAACGGGGCTGGAGGGGATGTGGATCGCCATTGTTCTCGCCGCCGATTTTGAGCGTATCTATCTGGGACCGATCCATTCCGCAGTTTTCGAGCGTTCGACGAGGCGCGTCGCCACGTCCCACAACTTGCTCGCACCGTTTTCGAGGAATCTCGAACTTAGCAAGTCAGTCGATCCGCTTGCGACCCAGAATTATTACAGCTTCGGGCTCACGGCATTCGACGGGATCGAACGATTGCTGCCCAATCATTATCTCGATTTGCACTCTTTCGAACCCGTCCGGCATTGGCCGAAGTCGACGTTTCGGACGTTGGATGGTCCCACCGCTGCCGGACGAATGATCGATCACGGTCGGCGCATTGTGAAAGACATAGCCACTGGACAGGAGATGGTCATACCGCGGAAATGCTCTTGAAACTAACAAAGACGCCGGTCTTGCCAATCACTCTAGCAAAAGCGCAGCATTGGCTCGACGGTCTGCCAAGTTTCGTTCGGGCCAACCCCTATGACATTCTCGATCTTTCCTACCTCGAACAGCGTCTGGGTTGCTGGGAGGCGAATAGTCGATACCTGTTTCTCGGCCGGCCGAACACGCTCAATTTCATGACCAGCGGGTACTGTATCGAAGCGATGCTTAGCCTGTCGGTTTCATATCGCCGCTCCGAGAGACTGCAGGTCGACATGACCGCACATGGATGGCCGGAACTGCTTTCGGTTCCGATAAACCGTGCCGTCGGAACCTTGTGGATAGAGGGACACGGAAGGCGTTTGCTCGGACCGGCGAAGCGCCAACTGAAAGATCTTGGCAGCCGGATGATAAAGAGGTTTGGGCGCAAAAAGCCATAGGCGACTGCGCGCCTGGCTAGCCGGCGCGCAGTTCCTCGGCGAGCAGTTCGAAATCCGCCTCGCGCGGGGAGTTCTTGCGCCACGCCAGCACGATTTCGCGCGTCGCCTGGTCCGCTTCCAGCGGGCGCGCCTCGACGTCCGTATTGTCGAGGATGCCCGCCTCAATCGCCATTTCGGGCACGATGGTCATGCCAAGCCCGTTATCGACGAGCTGGACCAGCGTATGCAGGCTCGTGCCGATCATCGCCGCGGATTCGCGCAGTTCGGGGCGGTTGCAGGCCGCCAGCGCGTGTTCCTTAAGGCAATGGCCGTCTTCCAGCATCAAGAGGCGGCCCTCGTCGATCATCGACGGAAGCACCTTGCTCGGCAGATCGCGCGGATCGTCCTTGGGGAAGGCGGCGAAGAGGCGGTCGTCGGCAATATGCGCCTTGGCGACTTCGCCGGTTTCGTAAGGGAGAGCGAGGAGCACGCAATCCACCCGCCCGTGATGCAGGCTCTCGACCGCGTCCTTGCTGGTTTCCTCGCGCAGCTTGAGGCGCAGATCGGGCCGTTCGCGGCGCAGGCGCGGCAGGATGCGCGGCAGCAGGAAGGGCGCGATCGTCGGAATGACACTCATGCGAAGCTGTCCTGCCAGCGGCTTTCCTGCAGCCTGCACGATCTCGGACAGTTCCTCCGTCTCGCGCAGGATGCGGTGCGCCTTGGCGACGACCTGATTGCCGAGCGCCGTGAAGCGCACGACGCGGCGGCTCCGCTCGACCAGCGTGACGCCGAGCAGCGATTCCAGTTCGCGGATGCCGCTCGACAGGGTCGATTGCGACACGAAGCTGGCCTTGGCGGCACGGCCGAAATGCTTGTGCTCGTGCAGCGCAGCGAGATACTGGAGTTGCTTGATCGTGGGGAGGTAGATCGACATGGGCGGTCAGGCGGCGCTCTCGCTTGCGTTGTCCCTGGCGCTTTCCTTGTTCCTACGCGAACCGCCATTCATGCCGTTTTCCGGCATGTCGTCGATATGCGTCATCACGAGCTTACCGCTCTGCACGCCGAAGGCGAGCTTGCCTTCGACCACTTCGAGGGCGTCCTTGCCGAACACCTCGTAGCGCCAGCCTTTCAGCAGCGGCAGATCGCGCATTCCGGCGGCCAGTGCATCGAGGTCGTCGCTGCGCGCCAGCAGGCGGGAGGCGACGTCGATCTCGCGGCTGCGGATTTTGAGCAGCAGTTTCAGAAGGTCGGACACCAGCGCCCCCTCCTTGCCGAGCGGCGCACCGCGCCGGCCACGTTCGGGCAATTCGTCCTTGGACAGCGGCTCGGCCTCTTCGATGACCTTCATCATTCGCTTGCCGATGTCGTTGTCCTTCCACGCGCCCGAAAGACCGCGCACCTTCGTGAGGTCGGCCTGTTTCTTGGGCGGCGACATGGCGAGGCTGGCGAGCGTCTCGTCGCGCACGATCCGGCCCCGCGGAATGTTCTTGTGCCGTGCCTCGCCCTCGCGCCAGGCAGCGAGCGCCTTCAGTCGCCCGAGCATTGCGGGATTGCGTCCCTGCGCCTTGATCCGTCGCCAGGCGATGGCCGGGTCGTTCTCGTAATTGGCCGGATCGGCGAGCTTTTCCATTTCCGCATCGAGCCATACGCCGCGTCCGGTGCTGACCAGCTTCTTGAGGATGCGCGGAAAGATCTTCGCCAGATGCGTGACGTCGCCGATGGCGTATTCGATCTGGTTGTCGGTCAAGGGACGGCGGCTCCAGTCGGTGAAGCGCGCGCCCTTGTCCACGCCGAAGCCGAGCCAGCTTTCGACGAGATTGGCATAGCCGATCTGTTCCGACTGGCTGATCGCCATCATCGCGATCTGCGTGTCGAAGATGGGATGCGGCGTCTTGCCGGTGAGATTGTGGACGATTTCCACGTCCTGCCCGCCGGCATGGAAGACCTTGAGTACGTCCTCGTTGTCGGTCAGCAGGTCGAGGAGGGGGGACAGGTCGATGCCTTTAGCCAGCGGGTCGATGGCGGCGGCCTCGTTCTCGTCCGCGATCTGGACGAGGCAGAGTTCGGGCCAGTAGGTGTTTTCCCGCATGAATTCGGTGTCGACGGTGACGAATTCGGATTTGGCAAGCCGCTCGCACAAGGCTGCGAGGGTCTTCGTATCGGTGATCAGATCGTGTATGTGCATCTATTCTCTCGAATGGCGGACGGAGTGCCGTCCTCGCTGAAAGCCGCCGCCGCCCGTCTGCCCCCGCGATGCGATCGCGCGCATCCATCGGGTTGACAAAAAGCGGCGCTTCCCCTGTTAGCCCGCGCAACCTAATAGAGCGAATGCGCGAAAATGCGACCGCTCTCTTGCGACAAACGACGGAAAAAACATTCCATGCATAGCTATCGTACCCATACCTGCGCCGCTTTGAGACAGGAAGACGTCGGAAAGACCGTGCGCCTGTCCGGCTGGATCCACCGGAAACGCCATCATGGCGGCGTGCTGTTCGTCGATCTGCGCGATCATTACGGCATGACGCAGATCGTGGCGGACGAGGATTCCCCGGCGCTGAAGACGCTCGAAGGCCTGCGGGTCGAAAGCGTCGTGACGATCGACGGCGAGGTGAAGGCGCGCGATGCGGCAACGGTCAATGATAACCTCCCGACCGGCGCGATCGAAGTCTTTGCGCGCGACTGCACGGTGCAGAGCCGGGCTGAGGAACTGCCGCTGATCGTCAATTCGGCAGAGGATTATCCCGAGGAAACGCGCCTCAAATACCGCTTCGTCGATTTGCGCCGCGAGCGGGTTCATGCGAACATCATGCTCCGCAGCAAGGTCATCGCCTCGATCAGGCGGCGCATGACGGAGCAGGGCTTCAACGAGATCCAGACGCCGATCCTCGGCGCGTCCAGCCCGGAAGGGGCGCGCGACTATCTCGTGCCGAGCCGCCTGCATCCCGGCACCTTCTACGCGCTGCCGCAAGCGCCGCAGATGTTCAAGCAGCTGCTGATGGTGGCCGGGTTCGACCGCTATTTCCAGATCGCGCCATGTTTCCGCGACGAGGATTTGCGCGCCGACCGCAGCCCGGAATTCTACCAGCTCGACCTGGAAATGAGTTTCGTCACGCAGGACGATGTCTTCGCCGCGCTGGAACCCGTTCTCGCCGGCGTGTTCGAGGAATTCGCCGACGGCAAGAGCGTGACGCCCGCGGGTGAATTCCCGCGCATTCCCTATCGCGAGGCCATGCTGAGATACGGCAGCGACAAGCCGGACTTGCGCAACCCGCTGATCATTTCCGATGTCTCAGATATTTTCGCGGGAAGCGATGTGTCGATGTTCGATAGCATTATATCTGCGGGTGGCGTTGTTCGTGCGATTCCTGCCCCGAATACTGCTGATCAAGCGCGTAGCTTCTTCGACAAGATGAACGAGTGGGCACGACAGGAGGGATTTGCGGGGCTCGCCTATATCAGATTCGGCGAGGGTTTAGATATTGAGCGCCGACTTCGGGCTGGCGAAGTAGAGATTACGGATATTGACGGCGCGACAATCGCTAGCGGACCGATAGCCAATCGTCTCGACGTGGAACGTCTCGTCCAGATTGCGGATCGTTGCGGCCTCGACGGGAAAGGCGGTGTTTTCCTCGCTGCTGGAAAAGAAAAGGATGCAGCCAAGCTCGCGGGACTTGCCCGGACCCGTGCGGCTGAACAACTCGACCTGATCGAGCAAGGCTGCTTCAAGTTCTGCTGGATCGTCGACTTCCCGATGTACGAATATGACGAGGAAAAGAAGACAATCGACTTCAGCCACAACCCCTTCTCGATGCCGCAGGGCGAGATGGAGGCGTTGGAGCACCAGGATCCGCTCGACATCCTCGCTTGGCAATACGACATCGTGTGCAACGGCTACGAATTGTCGAGCGGCGCGATCCGTAACCACCGGCCCGACATCATGTACAAGGCGTTCGAGATCGCCGGCTACGGCAAGGAAGCGGTGGAAAAGAACTTCGGCGGAATGCTGGAAGCGTTCAAGCTGGGCGCGCCGCCGCATGGCGGTTCCGCGCCGGGCATCGACCGGATCGTGATGCTGCTTGCCGACGAGCCGAACATTCGCGAGGTCATCGCCTTCCCGATGAACCAGCGCGCGCAGGACCTGATGATGGGCGCGCCCAACGCCGCCGACACGAATCAACTCCGCGAGCTTCATATCCGCACGGTCGAGCCGACCCGCGCGAACCAGGCGATCCCGGAAGGTGCGACGAAGACGCCGGGCGATTGAGAAACCGCAAGGCCGGTCCGGGCGAAGGAGAGGCGGTGCAGCGGTTCATGCCTCTTGCACTGCGGCGAAGCGTTCTCTAGGGCAAAGAGCTATATCTAACCCCCCAATCCGAGAGGGAAATTCATGAGCGATACTGCTGACCGCGTGCAGAAAATTGTTGTCGAACATCTTGGCGTCGAAAGCGACAAGGTCACTCAGGATGCGAGCTTCATTGACGATCTCGGGGCGGACAGTCTCGACATCGTGGAACTGGTCATGGCGTTCGAGGAAGAGTTCGGCGTCGAGATTCCCGACGATGCGGCCGAGAAGATCAGCACGGTCGGCGACGCGACGCGCTATATCGAAGAGCACAAGGGCTGAAGCCTGACGTTGCCGTAACTCGCCCGCAGCGCGCTTCGAACGCGCGTGAGGCGGTTATCCGACAGGTCCAGCCCGATTATTTCGGGTTCGGGCCTGTCGTCGTTTAGCCTACCTGTTTTTGGAGATTTGAATGCGCCGTGTCGTGGTAACTGGCCTGGGTCTTGTCACGCCCCTCGGAGCCGATGTCGAAACCGCCTGGTCCAACCTGCTCGCCGGCAAGAGCGGGGCGGGGCAGATCACGCGCTTCGATACGGAAGGGCAGAAGTGCAAGATCGCCTGTGAGGTGAAGCCCAAGGATCACGAATACGGCTTCGATCCCGACAAGCGCGTCGATCACAAGGTGCAAAGACAGGTCGATCCCTTCATCGTCTATGGCATCGATGCGGCGGGACAGGCGCTCGAAGACGCGGGCCTCGATGACATGCCCGAGGAGATGCGGATGCGCACCGGCGCCTCGATTGGCTCGGGCATCGGCGGACTGCCCGGCATCGAGAGCGAGAGCATCGTCCTTAAGGAACGCGGCGCGAGCCGTGTGAGCCCGCATTTCGTGCATGGGCGCCTCATCAATCTCATCTCCGGACAGGTCTCGATCAAATATGGCCTGATGGGGCCCAACCATGCGGTCGTGACTGCCTGCTCCACCGGTGCGCATTCGATCGGCGATGCGGCGCGCATGATCCGCGACGACGATGCCGACATTATGCTGGCGGGCGGCGCGGAAAGCACCGTCAACCCGCTGGGCGTCGCCGGCTTCGCGCAGGCTCGCGCGCTGAATACGAGCTACAACGACCGGCCGGAACAGGCGAGCCGCCCCTATGACAAGGACCGCGAAGGCTTCGTCATGGGCGAGGGCGCGGGCGTCGTCGTGCTCGAAGAATACGAGCATGCCAAGGCGCGCGGCGCGAAGATTTATGCAGAGGTCGTGGGTTACGGCCTGTCGGGCGATGCCTATCACGTCACCGCGCCGCACCCCGAGGGCAAGGGCGCGGAACTCGCCATGCGCATGGCGTTGAAGAAGGCGGGCATGGAACCCGGCGACATCGACTACATCAACGCGCACGGGACGAGCACGATGGCCGACACGATCGAATTGGCTGCGGCAAAGCGCGTCTTCGGCGATGATCTCGGCGGGGCATCCATGTCGAGCACGAAATCCGCCATCGGGCATTTGCTCGGCGGAGCAGGGGCCGTCGAAAGCATCTTCTGCATCCTGGCGCTGCGCGACCAGATCGTTCCGCCCACGCTCAATCTCGACAATCCGGACGAAGGGACGGAAGGCGTCGATCTCGTCCCGCACGAGGCGAAGAAACGGCAGGTCGATGCCGTGCTTAACAACAGCTTCGGGTTCGGCGGCACGAACGCCTCGCTCATCATGAAGCGGGCCGAGTGACTAGGATAAGCAGGGACAGGCAAGGGCCGGACGCACGCAGATGAAGAAGTTCGGTTGCCTCCTCCTCGCCATCGTCGGCCTCGCTGCGGCCATCGGAGCGGGCGCGCTCATTTTCCCGTGGTATGGCGGCGGGACCGTGGTCGAGGATCGCACGTTCCTTGTCCCGTCCGGATCGAGCCTGACTTCGGTTGCCGGCAAGCTGGAAGAGGAAGGGATAGTCTCCTCCGCCGACGGATTCCTGTTCAGGGCCAAGATCCTCGGGGGAAGCGAACCGATCAAGGCGGGCGAATTTCTCCTGCCCGCCGGCGCCAGTCCCGCGCAGATTCTGGAGACCTTCCAGAACGGCGACGTCATTCGCCGGGCAGTCACGATCCCCGAGGGTACGCCCTCGATCCTCGTCTACGAAAAGCTGATGGCCGAGCCCCTGCTGACAGGCGAAATCGAAGTGCCCGAGGAAGGCTCGGTCCTGCCCGAGACATACGACTACGAACGGGGCGAGAGCAGGGCAGCCGTCCTCGCCCGGATGCAGGCCGCAATGGACGAGACGCTGGCCGAACTATGGGCCAATCGAAGCGAGGACATTGCGGTCGACACGCCGCGCGAGGCACTGATCCTCGCCAGCATCGTCGAGAAGGAGACCGGCCTTCCCGAAGAACGGCGCATGGTGGCGGGCGTCATGTCGAACCGCGTCGAAACGAACATGATGCTGGGCGCCGATGCGACCACTATCTACCCCATCACCAAGGGCAAGCCGCTAGGGCGGCGGATCCGCGTAAGCGAGTTGCGCGATCCCAACCCCTACAACACGCGCGCGATCGCCGGTCTGCCGATCGGACCGATCACCAATCCGGGGCGCGAGGCCATTGCCGCCGTGCTCGACCCGGCGGATACCGACGCGCTCTATTACGTCGCAGACGGTAGCGGCGGCCACGTTTTTGCAAGAACGCTGGCCGAGCATAACGAGAATGTGCGCAAATGGCGCGAATTTCGTCGCCGCGAAGGCATCTGATGGCGGTAGAGACGCCGTCCTGCTCCCGTCGCGCGATCCTTTCCGGCGCGCTTGGCTCGACCGCCTTGTTGTTTGCGCAATCGCTTTCGGCGAAGGAACAAGCGTTCCTCGTCGGCACGTTCGGCATCGCCGTCAATGCGGACGGCGTCACCCGGCTCGAGTTGCTGGAAGAGAATGGCCTCGACCTGTCGCCCGAACTGCGCTGGCATCTGGGCTCGAACACCAAGGCGATGACGGCATTGCTCTATGCGGTTTGCGTCGAACGGGGCGAGGCGGACTGGGGGGCAACGCTGGCCGAGCTGTTCCCCGACATCGCGCTTCACGCCGACCTGCGCGATGCGAGCGTCGAGCAACTCATGGCGCATGTCGCCGGACTGTCCGATCGCGGCATCGACGCTACTTGGCTGAACACGCGGCGGGCTGACGATGCCCCGCTGCCCGACCAACGCCGGACTTTTACCGAAGAATGGTTGAAGCGCGCGCCGAGCCACGAGCGCGGAACCTTCGCTTACGCCAACGCCAATTTCATCGTGCTCGGGGCGGCGATCGAACGCCTGCTCGGCATGTCGTGGGAAGAAGCGATGACCAACATGGTGTTCAAGCCGCTGGGCCTCAGCAGCGCCGGTTTCGGTGCACCCCTTCAGGAGGGGCTGTGGGGCAGACAGGCCTATTTCGGAACGAGCCTGCCGCTCGATCCTACCGGGATCGCGGACAATCCCGCCGCCTTCGGTCCGGCCGGGACGGTGCATATGTCGCCGCTTGACTATGGCCGTTTCCTTTCGCTGTTCCTGCGGGAAGGCGCGCCCCTCGTTCAGCCGGAAACCCTGCGCCATCTGCTGACTCCGCCATCGCCGGACCTCACCTATGCTGGCGGCTGGGCTCTTGCATCCTTCGGGCAAGACCGGTTGCCGGTGCTCCTCCACGACGGCTCGAACACCTTCTGGTATGCGCGCGCGATCGTCGACCGGAATAGCGGCTTGGCTTTTGCTGCGGGGGCCAATGACGGCGGAGATCAAGGACGCGAGCGGGTCGATCAGGCGATAAAATCTTTGAGCAGCGCAGCGTGAACGCCCCGGCGCCGCTCATCCTGACGGCACGGCTGCCCGAGGACATGCACGCATGGACCACGCGGCTGAGGGACGAGCACTTTCCGCCGGAACGCAATCACTTGGAAGCGCATGTGACGCTCTTTCACGCCTTGCCGCCTTCCTGCGAGGCGGAACTGTCCGACTTCATCGCCAAACTGGTGCGCGACAACGCGCCTGCTCCTGCGCGATTAGAGGGCGTGATGAGCCTTGGCGGCGGAACCGCGCTCAGGCTGTCGAGCCCGGCCATGCTCACCTTGCGCGATGCGATTGCGGACCATTTCCATGGCAGTCTGACCCCGCAGGACGAGCATCGCCCGCGGCTCCACGTAACGGTCCAGAACAAGGTCAGCGCGAAAGAAGCGAAGGCGCTTCAGGCGCTGCTGGCGCCGCAGATCGAGGCGCGCGACTTCGCGTTCAAGGGGTTCGCACTGCACCGCTATCGCGGCGGTCCGTGGGAGTTCGCAAAGGACTGGTCGTTCCGCGGCTGATGACTCGCGCCGCGAGAGTGAAATGCGAGGTTGACCGGATGGCGAGCCGGCCCTAAACGCGCCGCCTGTCGCGAGCGTTTCGACGCCCTTTATCGCGTCATCCCTTCTCGGGGCGGAGTAGCTCAGGTGGTTAGAGCAGCGGAATCATAATCCGCGTGTCGGGGGTTCGAGTCCCTCCTCCGCTACCATTCTCGAATCCGCATGGGTTCGCTTGGGGCCGCATGCATCCGCAAAATTCAATTAAAACAGAATGATGTGAGCGATTCGCGTCCGCTTGCGTGCGCTTGCATTCGCTTGAAGCCGGATTTGGTGTGGGGGTATTTTGGGGGTATTTTCCGGGGGTAGCGAAAAGGAGCGATACCCCCAATGGCCTTGAGTGAGATTCAGATCAAAAAAGCGAAGGCGGCAGAGCGCCCATACAAGCTTGCGGATGGGGAGGGTCTATTCCTCCTTGTTCAAAAGAACGGCTCGAAGCTCTGGCGGCTGAAATACCGTTACCACGGTAAGGAGAAGCTGCTTTCTTTCGGCGCCTATCCCGAAGTAGGAATAGCGGCAGCAAGAGAACTCAAGAAAGTTGCCAAAGGTGTGCTGGCTGAGGGCAGGGACCCGATGGTCCACAAACCGGGTCGGGACTTCGAAGAGGCCAAGACCTTCAGGGCGATCGCCACCATGTGGCATCAGAACAGAGCAAGTAGTCTCGATCCCGCGCATGCGAAGCGTGTCTGGTCACGCATGGACCAGGATGTGTTTCCTGACTTGGGCGAGCTCATGATGCATGAGATCACTCCACCAGAAGTGCTAAAGGTCATTCGGAAAATCGAAGAGCGCGGCGCGCTCGACATCAGTCGGCGGGCAAAGCAATGTATTGGACAGGTGTTCCAGTTCGCTATTGCCAGCGGCCTTTGTGATTCCGACCCTACTGCGCATCTTCGCGGGGCACTGAAGCCACGGCCTCGGGTCAAGCATATGGCGAAGCTACCTCTCGCGCAGCTACCCGAGCTGATGATTAAGATCGGGCAATATCAAGAAGAGGGTGAGAGACGCTCCGAGATTACCCGGGCAGCATTGAATTTCGCTCTTCTTACATGGGTGCGGACGAAGGAGCTTCGATTCGCCAAGAAGCACGAGTTCGAAGATATGGGTGGACCTTCACCAGTATGGCGCATTGGCGCTGACCGGATGAAAATGGGCCGCGAGCATATCGTGCCACTGTCGCGACAAGCCGCTTCTCTTGCTCAGGATTTGATCAGCAAGTCCGAAGGTAAATACGTCTTTCCAGGCCAGAAGCCCAAGATGCCGCTCTCAGAGAATACGATGATCTATGGCCTCTATCGGCTCGGTTACCACGGGCGGCAAACTGTTCACGGCTTCAGGGGTCTGGCGAGCACCTGGGCGAATGAGCAGCTTGTCGAGGTCGGCGATCCCCCGATGTGGATCCGTCGATATCATGAAGACTGGGTCGAACTGCAATTGGCACACAGCGAAGAAAACGAAGTTCGCGGAGCATACAATGCTGCCGAATATCTCGCTCCTCGGCGTGCAATGTTGCAGGATTGGGCAGACTTCCTCGACTCCATCGGCGGCAAGCCGCAAAACATTGCGGTCTTGAGGGCCGCTTGACCTGCTCCTAAGCGGACACCTGACCAAGCCATTCGACGCGAAGCCGGTCGAACCCGACGACAATACCCTCTGCGGTAACTTCAAATCCGAAGTCATCGTTTGAGGGTTCATAGTCTTCAAGAACCCAGTGATCACCGGCATCGGTTACAATTGCAGCTCCCCGAGGAAGATGCTCGAGCCGTCCGCTGATCCTTTTCCGATTCGTAGTCATATCGAGCTGTATGCCATCCATCGGTCGATAACGCTCTTCACATATCCAGGCGTTTCCCGATTTTTCGGTATCCCGCCGGCTCGCGACACGGCGCCGGGTCCAGCGTTGTAGGCGGCCAGCGCGAGATGGATCGCACCAAAGCGCTCTAGCATCTGCTTCAGATACCGCGCGCCACCGTCGATGTTCTGAGCCGGATCGTGGCGATTGCTGACACCGAGTTCTCTTGCCGTTCCCGGCATCAGTTGAGCGAGACCAGCGGCGCCAGCCGGACTGATCGCCATCGGGTTGAACCGCGATTCCTGCCAAATCAGGGCCTGAAGCAGTCGAGGCGGTAATTGGTATCGCGCTTCAGCTTGCCGGATGAGTGGCTCGTACAAAGCTTCCTTGAAGCTTCTATCGATATAAGCCTTGCCGCCTTCTGGTTTGGCCAAGTCGATTGCAGTCGGGTTAAAGCCAAGACCTTTGTCGGTTGTAACCTCAACTTTGCTGAGGTCATGGTCGAAGACTTGAAACTCCCGCGCCCGCGCAGACCCCGAAATCGCTATCGCTAGCGCACCGCAACCGCAGGCCACCAGATACATTCGCATCGCATAACCTTTCACCTTGCCTCGATCTGCAAGAGAACATAAATAGAACAAATAGGTGTAGGAAAACGCTTTTTTGCGTGCTTATCCGAGAGGAGAGAGGGTCGGTTGGAGGGGCAATTGTGAGGCGATGGAGCCGGTATGCCCGTTTCGAATTCAACCCTGTCACGTACCTCGCTTGAGGACACCGCCCGCAAGATCTGCGAAAGCCGGGGCGGCAAGTGGTCCGGCACCAAGGGCATGGCCTGCTGCCCTGCGCATGATGATCGCACGCCGTCACTCGGTGTGTCGCTCGGCCGACAGGCCATCCTCTTCCATTGCTTTGCGGGATGCGATCAGCAGAGCGTGTTGTCTGCATTGGCGCGTGAAGGATTCGAGGCACCGGCGCTTTTTTCAGCTTCTGCGACGACCAACGGCCCCGAACCGACCAGCACCCGCAAACCCTCGGCGGCAGCGCTGAGGATCTGGCGCGATGCACAGCCACTGCGTGCCAGTCCGGCAAAGGAATATCTTGAGAGCCGCGGCATCCTCGCCGCATCTCCAGCGCTCCGCTTCCATCCACGAACGCCGCTTGGTCCAAAAGGACGGACCCGCTTTTTGCCCGCCCTGATCGCGGCAGTCAGCCTCGACGAGGGGCCGGTCGCCGTCCATCGCACGTTCCTTTCGGGCAATACCAAGGCCGCTTTCGACAAGCCGAAACGCGCGCTTGGCGCGCTCGGTGAATCTGCTGTCCGCCTCTTCGCTCCGGCCTCTGGCAAGCTCGGCCTTGCTGAAGGCATTGAAAGCGCAATGTCGGCTTATGCTCTCACCGGTGTCCCCGTCTGGGCGACCCTCGGGAATGAGCGCTTCGGCCTCGTCAGTGTGCCCGAGAGCGTGACCGAGCTTCATCTCTTCGTCGATCACGACGCTGGCGGCGAGCTGGCTGCGTCGCGTGGCCTGTCCGCCTATGCTTGCGATGGACGCACGGTACATGTCCGCAAGGCAACGAAACGCGTGGTCGATTACGTCGGCAAAGAGGTTGGAATGCCTGCCAGCGTGACCGCTCTGGAAGATGCTGTTGACGAGCTCGCCGGCACAGATCGATGGGTTCGTGGGAACGCTCAAACCGTTGCTCTGCTCAAGGCACAAGGGTTCGATTTCCAATCACGAGATGCTGCCGAACTGGTTCAGTCCGCGATTCAACTAAACTGGTGGCCACCGGAGCAGGCTGGCGCCAATGAACTGATCCAAGCAGTCATTGCCGAAGGGTTGAACTTGTCGACGACTGTCGATGTCGGGGTTCGTGGACGGTCATCCGAGACCGCGACCATCGGTTCGGTGATTGCTCAATATGCGGCAGAAACGGGAAACATAGCCCTTTTCGAAAAGATGAAGAGCGCGGGGCAAGTGGCACGGATGAGCAAGAAGAGTTTGGACTCGACCTTCCTAAGCGACATGGGTTGCAGCGCTCAAATTGCGAAGGCCCTGATCGAAGCAGGTGCAAATCCGAAAGCGATTGGTGAAGGCGGAAATGCGCTGCACCAACTGCGAAGCGGCTATGGGCGTTGCGCGGATGCAGGGAGTGCCAAGCGTGTCGAAATGGCTGCTGCATTGGTCGCGCTTGGCGTTCCGTTGGAAGCGCGCGATAGCATCGGTTGGACGCCTTTAATGGGTTCCAATGACCCGGCCGTTGCGAAAACCCTGCTGAATGCGGGAGCCAATCCCAACGCGAAAGACGATGATGGGACTACCGCCGTGCTGTCTCTGGACGATGACCGTGCCGTGCTTACATTGCTTAGTGCAGGCGCTGATCCCGAAGCGAAGGATGGAGATGGTACGCTGCGTCAGCAGGCCCGTAAACGCCATTGGCCAGGTACACTGGCATGGTTGGATCAAAAAGGAATCCGATGAGCGCACGACTTCGGCACTCGATATCGTTAGATCTGTCGCAGCAGGTAGGCGCTTCGAAGAGGCAACTTGACCGTATCGAAGAATTGTTGAACTAGAAGCACATGTTCATAGCGAAACTGCCTGCACTGAATCATCGCGCCTATGGCGACGAGCGGTTTTGCGCGCGCAATTTTCGCGCCCTGCTGCCCAATCCAAACGCTGCGCCCTAGTTCGGACTTCACCCAAACAATGGACGCAGCCCCGCCGAGAAATCGACGGGGCTTTTTTGTACCCGGATCGAGAAAATGCTTCTGACAATTTCTATCACTCATAGGCCTGCTACCGACCTCGGCTTCCTCCTGATGAAGCATCCGGAGAACGTCCATTCGGTCGAGCTGCCGTTTGGATCAGCAACTCTGTTCTACCCCGAGGCTGGGGAGGATCGATGCACCGCTGCGATTACTCTGGAGGTCGATCCGGTCGCGCTGGTTAGGGGCAAGGCGAGCATTGAGGATCAGTATGTCAATGACCGGCCATATGCCGCGTCATCGCTGCTGTCGGTCGCACTTGGCCGTCTTCTCAATACCGCAATGGGTGGCCGATCGAAGCTGCGTCAGGAGCTTGCTGATACCGCGATCCCGCTTGAATGTTCTCTTACGCCGCTCCCGGCCAGGGGGTCGGCTGACCTTCTGGCGCGCATGTTCGAACCGTTGGGATACTCAGTCGAGGCAGAAGCAATTCCGCTCGATCCGGCGCATCCAGAGTGGGGGGCTAGCCCATACGTGTCGCTGAACATCAAAGGCACGGTAAGGGTTCAGGACCTGCTTACGCACCTCTTTGTGCTCATTCCGGTGCTGGACAATTCCAAGCACTATTACGTGGGCGAGGATGAGGTCAAAAAACTGCTCCAAAAGGGTGGCGAATGGCTTGAGGCGCATCCTGAGAAGGAGCTCATCGTTCGTCGGTACCTGCTTGGGTTCCGGTCGCTCATGCGGTCAGCAACTGAGCAACTAGAGGAGCGGGTTGAGGCGGAAGAACCGGAGGAACACGCGTCGCGCGATGCAGAGGAAGAAAAGATCGAAAAGCCGATCCGGCTCAACACGCAGCGCATGGATTATCTGGCGGATTTGGTCCGCAATCTCGGAGCGTCGAGCGTACTCGATCTTGGTTGCGGAGAAGGTCGGTTGTTGCGCCAGCTTCTCACGATCAAGGGTCTCGACCGCATTGTTGGTGTCGAGGTCGCGCCGCGCGTTCTGGCAAAGGCAGGTGACCGGCTGAAGCTGGATCGCATGCCCGACATCAAGCGCAAGCGGATTGAGCTGATGCAAGGTTCGCTCGTGTACCGCGACGATCGACTCAAGGGTTTCGACGCGGCCGCCCTTGTGGAGGTTATCGAGCACATCGATGCAGAGAGGTTGCCAGCACTGGAAGCGGCCTTGTTCGGTCACGCGCGACCGGCAAACGTGATCGTGACCACTCCCAATAGCGAATACAACGTCCTTTTCGAAGGGATGGAGCCAGGCACCATGCGGCATTCGGACCATCGGTTCGAGTGGACGCGTTCCGAATTCCACCACTGGGCGGAATCAGTTGCGAAGGCGTACGGCTACGAGGTCCGATACGAAGGCATTGGGAGCGAAGATCCAACTTATGGTCACCCGACACAGGTCGCCATCTTTTCACGCGTCGATGCGGTGAAGGAGGCGGCATGAAGATCGAGATTCCAGAATTCGCGCTTGTCCTTCTGGTTGGCGCGTCAGGTATGGGCAAGTCGACCTTTGCGTCGAAGCACTTCCTGCCGACTGAGGTCGTATCCTCGGATCGTATGCGTGGTTGGATTGCCGATGACGAGACTGACCAGTCCGCCACCGGCGACGCCTTCGACGTGCTGCATTTCATTGTCGAGAAGCGGCTCAAGAACCGGCGGTTCACGGTCGTTGATGCCACCAGTGTACAACCGGAATCCCGCAAGAGCCTGGTCGCGCTTGCCCGCAAATGGCACGCCCTGGTCGTCGCCATTACCTTCGAACTGCCTGAAGAGGTCGCACTTGCTCGCAACGCCGAGCGTCCCGACCGCCAGTTTGGTGCAGGACCGGTCCGTCGACAGATGCTCAATCTGAAACGCTCCATCAAAAGCATGGGGCGCGAAGGCAAGCGACCGAGACCTTCAACAAGGTCGTGGCTGACGTAGTTGCCAAGCGTCGGCCGGACCCAGGCAAGGCCAAATTCGAGCGCGGTCTTTTCTGCGGCTTCGTCCATGGCCTTGTGCGCGAGGTCTTCGAGCAGCGCGACATCGATCCAGCTCTCGCTGGCGTCATCGTCGAACAGTTCGCGCTCAATCCGGCCGCCTGCGGCGAGATAGGCATCGCGTCCGACAAGCACGGCCCGCGGATCGGAACCACGCACCGTGGCATCAAGCACCATGCGGCGGATCGTGTCAGGCGTGATCTGGTACCAGGCATCCTGCAGCTCGGCATAGACATGCGCCTGGCGCTCGACGTCGGAGATCGCGCCGTAGGCCTTGGCCATGTCGAGCGTGATCGTGCCTTCGGCGAGCGCTTCGAAGACGCAGGGTGCCAGACTTGCCAAACGCAGGCGCCCTTCGACGAACCGGACGGTGAGGCCGAAGCGTCGCGCTACGTCTTCCGTCGTAGCTCCTGCTTCGATGATGGAGGCGAAGGCCTGCGCCTCGTCGGCCGGGTTCATCGCGAGTCGCTGGAAGTTCTCGGCGAGGCTGGCTTCGCGCACTTCGCTTTCCTCGCCTTGAAACATGGCAATTCGTCCTCCTGATGAAGGCATCGGGACACGCCCTCTGCCGGATCAGGAATTCGAGAAGCCCTCTCTCCTCTACGGCGCCGCCTTGCGGCGCAGCCATGCCGTGAGTTCGTCGTTCCAATCGGTGTCGCGTGATGACGGTTTCCTTGGAGGTGAGAAGGTAGATGCGGTCCTGCAGCTCGTCGGCCGAGAGCACGCCGTAGCCGATCGGAATCGGGCGTTTGGTCACGCTATCGCGCGCGCTTTGAGTTCGCGCAGCTCGGAGGTGATCGCGTCGAGTTCTTGGCTGGCCGCGACCGGCTCGGCTTCAGGCTGTTGTGGCTCTTCAATGGGAGCGGGCTTCACGCAGTAGAACCAGTAGGTCCCGACATAGGCGCACAGCCCCTGCGCATCGCGTTCGTGGAGCAGCACTTCCTCGCGGTTGCAGCCGAGCGCGACCAGCAGGCTAATACCTGGAATGAGCGGGAAGCCCTTGCCCTTGCAACAATTGAGGACGCCGAAGACCTTGGACGAGCATGTGTTGCGCGTGCCGCGAAACAGCGTCAGCGTGTTCGGATCGAACTGGCCGCGCGCCTCGTCCATGGCGTGCAATGCGACCGCCGCATCTTTGAACTCGTCATTGGCGGTGCGCTCGATCGTCTCGCAGCTACCGTCAATGCAATAGACATCGCCGTCGCAGACATATTGCGTGGCGCTACCCGGACGACCTCGCGGAGGTTTTCACCATCTCTTCGGACGAGGTTCGCTAGCACGCGCCATGGCAATTCTATCCAACGAACAGGTTGAACGTCTCTACGACAAGAACGCGGGAATCTATGACCGATTGGTGTCGGGGTTTCGGTGGGCCGGTCTTGGTCGCTGGCGACGCGATCTGGTTAACCGGCTTGAACTCAAGGCCGGTGACCATGTGATCGATCTATGTGCTGTCACCGGCGCAAACCTCGCGTTTCTGCTTGAGAGAGTAGGACCAAGCGGCAAGGTGACGCTGGTCGACCTTTCGCAAGGCATGCTCGACCAAGCCCGTCGACGAGCGAAGCGCCTGCGAGCTAGCAATGTCGAATTTGTGCAGTCAGACGTAGCCGCCTTCCGCTTTCCGAGCGAGACCAGCGCAGTCATCAGCACCTTTCGACTGGAAATGCCACCTGACTACGCCGCGATCATCGAGCGCGCCTCAGCTGCTCTCCCGACGGGTGGCCGGATGGCCCTGCTTGGCCTGAAGCACCCCGAGCGCTGGCCGCGATGGCTGATTGAAATCGGAATATTCGCTACGAAACCGTTCGGCGTCTCGCGCGAATACGAAGAATTCCGCCCGTGGCTACCAGCCCGCCGAGAGCTGAACGAACTCCATTTCCGCGAGTTTCTGGCAGGATGCGCTTACGAATTCGTCGGTGCCAAATCGTAATGCGGCAGAAGCCGCAGTTGCGTGACTGCTTTTGTCTAGCTTCATGCGGGTTCCCCTGTTGAGTTCGAGCCCAAATACACCACATCCGCTTGCGCTGGTCAGTCGATTTTAACCGTGCGCAGATAGGGGCGCAGCGTTGTGAAACCTTGCGGGAAGCGCGCTTTCGCTTCTTTATCGGAAACAGACGGTGGAATGATGACGTCATCCCCACTCTGCCAATTGACCGGGGTTGCCACGCCTTTACTTTCGGTGAGCTGGACTGAATCGAGCAATCGGAGCACTTCTTCGAAATTGCGTCCGCTGCTCATCGGATAGAGTAGCATCGCACGGATTTTTTTGTCCGGGCCAACGATATAGACGGCGCGAACGGTAGCATTGTCGGCTGCGGTTCTTTGCTCCGCACTGCCAGTCTCCTCGGCGGGCAACATATTGTAGAGTTTGGCCACCTTCAGGTCGCTGTCGCCGACCACCGGGTAATCGACTTTATTGCCGCTGACCGCCTCGATATCGGGTAGCCAGTCGCGATTGTCTTGGCTGCTGTCGACCGACAGGCCGAGAATCTTGGTGTCGCGTTTGGCAAATTCCTCGCCGAGACCGGCCATGTAACCCAGCTCGGTCGTACAAACCGGGGTAAATGCCTTTGGATGAGAAAACAGGATAGCCCAATTGTCGCCCATCCAATCATGGAAGGTGATGGTGCCTTGGGTCGTTTCCGCTGTGAAATCGGGAGCTGTCGAGCCAATGGAGAGGGTCATGTCAAAACTCCTATTTATTCTGGGGGAGGTGTCCGCCGTCCTCATATTTTGGCGGGTGTGTGGCCTGCGGCACGTCGAATGTCGGCGCAATCGATTGCGTGAGTCTCGACCTCACCTGCATTTAGTGAGGCGGAAATGCTCACTGGCGCTCCCGCCTCCTACAAGATTGCGCGATCATCGGCCGGCGTAGATACTCAGAAGCGCACGCTAGCGCCTGCTACGAAGCGCCGGGGAGCCCCCGGTCTCAAACCCGAAGGCCGACGCGCTACAGCATAAGCATTGTCGAACAGATTATCCACTCTGGCAAACAAAGAGAGACCTTCCGTCAGCGCAAACCGGCCGGCGAGATCAAAGACAATCCTTTCGTCAATACGCTCATCGGGCGAAATATCCCCGCTACCTGCTTCGGTGCGTACTTGCGATGTGTAATTGGCGCTCACGAGCAAGGATGCCGGTCCAAATGCGAGCCCCGTTTCGGCATAGAATTGGTGGCGAGCGATGTAGGGGAGTGCGTCGCCCTGGGACACGGAACCGAAGAACGCACTCTCGAAACTGCTTTCGAATTGCGCGTCGGTGAGCGTGTAAACCACCGAGAAGGGAATAGAAATTTCCCTACCCACTTGATGCTCCGTCGAAGCTGCCAGCTCCAACCCCTTCACGGAGACGGCCCCAGCATTGAACTGGTCGCCAATATCCCCGACGCTACACCCCACGGATTGTGTGCAGTTTCCGAGCAGATTGGAATAGTCGGAATAAAACGCAATCGCGGAAGCTTGAATGGCGCCATTCCGAAAACGCCCACCAAATTCATAGTTCCAGCTTTTCTCGGCTCGTGCCTCCGGATTTCCGGGCCCGGGGGGAGAAAAACCGCGCGAAGCGCCTGCAATCAACAGCACGTCTCCCAGTGCATAGGTTGCACCGAGTGCGGGAAGCCATTCGTCAACGTTGGTCTTGCGTATGCGCGCAGGTCCATCGAGACGAGCGGGGTCGGCTCGATCATAGTCCAGTCGAGTAAGGTCGATGCCTTCGTACCGAATGCCGGGTGTCAGAGTAAGCCCGCCGATCTCGATCCGGTTCTCCAGATAGAAAGCGATCGCCTTCGCCTTCGCCTCGCGATTGGCTTGAGCGCCCGGAGCCGTCTGCCGGACGAAAACGAGATCTCCATCCGTTTGCGTATAGAATTCCTCATTCTGCAACCGGTCTTCTTCATCCTCGTGATACCGGAGCGACGCAGCCAGGTTGTGCCTGACCTCGCCGGTCTCGAAAGGTCTTTCGAACGAAAGCTGGACGCCTTCGCTCCGATAGACGCGGTTGTTGTTGCGAATGCGAAGGGCACCTTCAGCGCTGTCTGCGCCTCGCAGGATTGCGAGGCCTCTCTCGTTTGAGGAGGGAGCATCGAAAACGGGTTGGATGGCATCAAAGCTGCCATCACCATCGAAATCGATGTCCTGTAGCTTCGACCAACTTCGTGTGAAATCGTTGCGATATAGGGTAACCGCGAACTGCGTGTCGTCGGGCAACCGGAGGGTGCCGGTGAGCCGATATTGATCGTGCTCGCCCGTGAAAACGTCGCGTTGGCTGGCCGAATAGCGCCGGTACGGATCGCTCGCGAAATCCGCGTCGGCGAGGCCCAAATAGGTTTCGTTCGCCTCAAGTTCGGATCGACCATAGGCGAACTCGAGGCGAGCATCGACCGGCGAATCTGGGTTGGTGTGGACGGCGAAGCGGGCGCGATAGTCCTGACGTTGAAAACCGGTCTCGGCGCCGGGAAGCCCATCTATCGTCTTGAACCCGTCACTGCCTTGCTGATAGCTTTCTACCATCGCCCCGAAATTGTCGGCACTAGCGCCAATCCAGCCATGACCCTGATAATAGCCGCGAGAACCAAGCTGGCCGGAAGCTTCGCCAGCCAGGCTCTCGGTCGGTATCGGAGTCGATCGGAAATTGATGGCCCCGCCGATCGTGCGAGGACCATAGCGTACCGAGCCCGCGCCCTTGATCACTTCGACTGCGTCCATTCGACCGATCGCGGGAAAGTAATACGCGGCCGGAGCGGCGTAGGGGGCAGGGGCAATGAGAACGCCATCTTCCATCAAGGTGATGTTGCTCGACCGTTCGACCGGCGCGCCGCGCAAGCCAATATTCGGGAATAGCCCGAAACCGTCCTCTTCCTGAATGTTGACCCCCGGCACCTGGCGCAGGACACGGTTGACGTCACCATGCTCGAATTCGCTCAGTTCCTCGCCATCGATTAGGTCCGCCGCACCGGCCACTTCATACGCATCGATGCGACCGCCAATCACGATAATCGATTCGCTTGGGTTTGCTATCCCGTCCTGCGATTGCCGCTCATCGGTCGGGTCTTTTTCATTGGCGTAAGCAGGGGCGGCCAGTGCAATTGCTATGAGCGAGGCGGTAGCGCGATACATGTGAAGAATCCTTTCGAGACATTTACCAGCCTACTACTGCTATTGAGACGTATTCGCAATAGCAGTAGTAGGCTTTTATGCCCATATTGGGTGAGGGCGGCTCGCGGTGCATCGGTTCTGGACTGCAATACCGTCCGCGACCGGCGCGCGATGAGGGCTCAGGGTCTGCGAACGGCCGGGCAGGAACAGGCCAGCGAAAGCTTAATCACCGACCGTGTTTTTCCCGTTGTTGGGTGCCGGGTGGGCAGGGATCAGCGCATCATCGCAGTCCGTAGCGAGGCAGGGCTCGAAAGTGACATGTGCGATGCCGAAATCCTTTTCCAGCATCGCCCGCGCGCGTCGCTTGACTCCCTCGAATGCTGTTTGGGAGTAATCAACAAGAGTGAGATGGGCTTCGAGCGCCCGGTGATGTTCTCCCAGATTCCAGACATGGACGTGGTGAATATCCTGCACGCCGCCAAGCGCGCGCAGGTTTTCAACCATCTGATCAAATTCCACCTCGTCCGGCACTGCTCCCATCAGCAGACGAACGGTTCGCGGTAGGAGCGTCGCGCCCTGCCAGATGACATAGGCCGCGATGATGAGAGTGATGATGAGATCGGCGACGACGAGATCGTATAGAATAATTAGCACTCCGGCGACGATCACACCGATCGAGGCCAGCGCGTCCGAAACGTTATGAAGGAAGGCAGCCTTCATGTTAATGCTGTCATGCGCGCCGCGATAGACAATGAATGCGGTGACGAGATCGATGACAAGTGCGATCCCGGCAACCCAGATCACGGTCCAGCCTTCGACCGGCTGCGGCGCGGCGAAACGGTTGATCGCCTCAACGATCAGATAGAATCCGATGATCAGCAAGGTCGTCAGATTGATGAGTGCGGCGACCACTTCTCCCTGGGCGTAGCCGAAGGTCATCAGCTTGTCCGCCGGACGCCGGCCTATGCGTCGCGCAAACCACGCAAGACCAAGAGAGGCCGCATCGCTGAAGTTGTGCAATGCATCCGCGATAAGCGCCAGTGACCCTGAAAGGATGCCGCCGACAATCTGGGCAAGGGTCAGGAGGACATTGATCGCGACCGCGAGGATCAGCTGACGATCGCTAAGGTTTTCCTCGCCGTGACTGTGGCCAGCTTGATCGTGCGAGTGCGCCATCACTTTTCTCCGCTATTTGCGATTTTGTTGCCGGCGGTATCCGGATGCTGAAGGATCGCATCGGAATTATCGATTGCTCCGATCGCGGCGTTAAATCCGACTGCAATCATTCCGAACATCGCAAGCCCGGAGATGAAGGCCGCGAGTGCTGCCAAATTCAAACCTCCCAGTCTGCCCGGGATTTGCAGCAAAAAATGAACCGACCAGACAAGAAAGTATCCTGCGAGTAGAATTGCCAACCGCGCGTCCGCTGTTTCGCTCATGCCGTGGAGAAGCCAAAACCCGGCTACCGCTGCGGCAACAAAGGCGAGTGACAGAAAAACATGGATCGCTAGACGATCCATGCGTTTCATCGCGCTGTCGCGAAATCCGGCTGTTGTCTTTCGCCCCACCAGGAAAAAGGTGATTCCAACCCCTAGTGTTGCTGCGAAACCGGCGAAGACAGACACGGCTGCTGCTGCACCCAGAGCGATGCCACCAAACCCCAGCGCAATACCGCCTTGAAGCGCAATGGTCATCTTCGGCCCGCGTCTTCCCACGGCGTCGGACAGGGTTCCAACTGAGTCGCGATGCGAAGCCCAGCCTCCGATCAGCACCGCCAGAAGATAGAGAGTCCCGCCAGCGGGGAGCAGGGCTGCGTCTATGAAGTCACCCCTTGCTTGTCCAACTGCAGGACCGGTCAAAACAAGCGCAAGTGCGGCAAGGGCGCCAGAGTGGACGGCCGCCGCGAACCCATTTTCGTTCGGGGTAGGCCCGTGCTTTTCTTCCCAGACAACGCCAGCACCCAGGCCGAGGCTTGCCAGCATCGCCAAGGTCAGGATCGCCGACAAATCCTCAGTTACAAATATCTCGTGGACGAGGCTCATTCCCGTGTTTCGCCATGAACCGTTCCCGCCTCGTCGTGCTTGTCACTGTGCGCGTCGCGCAGGATATCGATCCCGCCGTAAAGAGCTATGCCAGCCACAGCGATGCCGACCACAAGGTCCGGCCAGTTCGCGCCTGTGATCATAACGATGACGCCAGCGATGATAATCCCGCCGTTCGAAATGAAGTCATTGAAGCTGAATGTGGTGGCGGCCCGCATGTTGACGTCCTTGTTCTGCATCTTTTGCAACAGGCGAAGGCAATAGAGGTTCACTATGCCCGCGACGGCAGCCATCGCGATCATCAGGATGCCACCCGGCTCAGAACCTTCAACAAACCGCCTGACGGCATCAGCAATCACTCCGCCGGCAAAGATCAAAAGCATGACGCCAGAAAAGCGCGCTGCGCCTCGCTTCCAGGAGCGCGGTCGACTCAGCGCAAGGAGACTGAGAGCGTAGACAAGCGCGTCCGACGAATTGTCGAGCCCGTTGGCCAAGAGCGCGTTCGAGTCCGCAAAATAGGCAACGACAAAGAAACCAACCGCGATTGCGACGTTGAGCCACAATACGATCCACAATGTGCGTCGCTTGTCCGCCGAATCCAGATCGAAGTCATCGTTGCAGCTCATACTGGCTTCTCTGCTATGTCTTTTGTGCTGCCCTTCTCTTTATACGCCAGAAGGCGAAGCGCATTGGCGACCACGATTAGCGTTGATCCCTCGTGAACCGCGACAGCGGGGCCTATCCCGAGACCGAAAATGGTTGCCGGGATGAGCACGACAACAATTCCGAGACTGACGATCATGTTCTGCCGGATGATTGACCGGGTTTGTCGGCTCAGATCGACGGCGAAAGGCAGTCGGGCGAGATCATCGGCCATCAGCGCGACATCGGCTGTCTCCAATGCAACGTCCGAGCCGGCAGCCCCCATTGCTATTCCGACCGTTGCGTTCGCCATGGCCGGAGCGTCATTAACCCCGTCTCCGACCATCGCAACCTTGTCCTGGCCGGCAAGCTTGCGGATGGCCTTGACCTTGTCGTCGGGCATGAGATTGCCCCAGGCCTCGTCGAGGCCGACTTCCTTTCCAACCGCATCGGCCACTCTTTGGTCGTCGCCCGAGATCATGATCATTCGGGTGATCCCGAGGCCGCGCAACGCTTCGAGCGTCGCCTTTGCTGCCGCCCGCGGCGTGTCGAGCAAACCGATCGCTCCAAGATCGCGCGTTTCCGAGCGAACGCCCATCGTCGTCCGCCCGCGCTCGCGCATGGACTCGATAGCATCCGACAGTTCGGCACCGAGCTGAGGGACCCCGTCTTGCCCGAACATTTCGAGCTTTCCGATCCACACCCGCTCACCGCCGACAAGCGCGGTGATCCCCTTGCCTGTGAAGCTTTCAAGACTTGTAGCTTCGGGCAGTGCCTCATCGCCAAGCCGCTGCTTGCCGTCCCTAACAATCGCCTGTGCTAGGGGATGATCGCTCAGATTTTCAGCCGCCGAGGCAATCGCAAGCAGTTCGTTTTCAGATACACCCTGCGCGGGTTGGACATCGGTCATGCGGGGCTCGCCTTCGGTAAGAGTACCGGTCTTGTCGAACGCGATGGCCTTGAGCGCGCCGAGATCCTCGAGCGGCGCGCCGCCCTTTACCAGAATGCCGCTGCGTGCTGCTCTGGCTACTCCGGACAAGACCGCGCTCGGGGTCGCGATCGCCAAAGCGCAGGGGCTGGCAGCCACAAGCACCGCCATCGCCCGGTAAAAACTGTCGCGGAACGGCTCGTCGATGACAACCCAGGCGAAAAGGAGCAGGCCGGCCAAAGCGAGCACGGCAGGCACAAAAATTCGCTCAAAGCGCTGCGTGAAGCGCTGGGTAGGAGATTGCTGAGCCTCGGCTTCGCTCACCATTTGGACGACCTTGGCGAGGGTCGTGTCACTCGATCGCCGGGTCACTTCCACTTCGAGCGCGCCCGATCCGTTGATCGTCCCTGCGAAGACGCGATTGTCATCCGCAAGATTGTCAGGATTTGCGCGCGCAGAAGCGATATTCGAAACCGCGCTCTTGTCGACCGGCACGCTTTCCCCGGTCACCGGAGCCTGATTGATGGCACTGACGCCGTCCAAGATGAAGCCGTCAGCCGGAAGGCGTTCGTTCGGACGCACGATTACGACGTCGCCTAGCGCAAGCTCCTCGACCGGAACCTCAACGACGTCATCTCCACGTTTTACTCGTGCCGTTTCCGGCGCGAGCTCGGCGAGCGCCTCGATCGCCCTCTTGGCGCGGCCCATCGCGTAGTGTTCGAGCGCGTGGCCGAAACTGAACAGGAACAGCAATAGCGCGCCTTCGGCCCATTCCCCGAGAAAGGCGGCGCCCGCAGCGGCGACAAGCATGAGGCTGTCGATTTCAAACCGGCGCAGGCGCAAATTGTCCCACGCCTCTCGGACGGTAAAGAATCCGCCAAAGAAATACGCCGCGAGATAGCATGCGAATGGCAGCCATCCTGGATGCCCAGACCATAGCTTCTCAATCCCGAACCCGGTCGCGAGAAATACGCCCGAGGCGAGCGAGAAATAGAGTTCGGTGTTCGCGCCGAAAATGCCACCATGACTGTGCCCGGCACGATCTTCATCATCGTGATCATGGTCTTTGGAAGAGTGCTCGGCGTTCCTGGCGACATCGCCCGCCAGAACCGACACGCCGAGGTTCTTGAGCTCGCCAGCAATCCTAGGCTCATCGGTTAGCTGACGGTCGTACTCGGCGATGAACCTCCCGCTCGCATCAGCATTTGCTTCGAGGATACCGGGTTTGCTGGCCAGCAGGTCCGCGACCGTTTGGGCACGGCGGGTGGAATTGATGCCATCGGCTTGCCAGACAACGTGTCCGTAGCGTTCGGAGATTTCCGCTCCGGCCACATGGGCCAACTCCTTGATGCGGGCGACAGTCAGGCGATCGGCATCGTATGATATCGCTAGTCGGGCGGATGCATCTTTCTCGCCGGGCAATATCGTGACCTCGTGCACGCCGATCCGCGAGCTGAGCAAAGACTGCAAGCGCGCGATGCAATGATCGGTTTCGCTCGGGATGTCGGGAAGGAGCGGTGAGACTTCGAGTTCGATGGTTCGCGTCATTGCCTATTGCTTCCCATTGGAAATTGACCGCTCCCGGTGCCGCAGACCCGTAAGCTTGCAGGTTCGCGAAACCCGAATAGGGACTAGCGAAGCCCGCATATTGCGTAACGAAAGCGTCAATGTGCGTCCTGACCTGCCGGCACTTTCAGCGAATTCGCTGGACAGCGGTGAAACGTGCGCGTGACACCGCGATAATTGCGGGTTGTCAGTTTTTCGGCGGTGCGCTCTTCGATGGTAAGATGACGAACCCGCATCGGCCGTTCATGACCTTCAAATGGCATGTGCGCGTGGGTGTAAGCGATGGCATCGCCCTCGTCTCGCCAAATTCCGACGGCGGCGGGGCCACCGTCCGGAAGCTGCACTTCGGCATAATAGCCATCTGCGAAAAACACCCAGGCCGGTCCGCTATCACAAGACCGCGTTTCACCAAGGCTCCAGACACCGGCGATCGGAACAAGCGTGCTCTGATCCTGCGCCGATGCTGGAACACTTGAAAGTATCAGGGCGCCGGCAAGAGTCACACTGAGCTGGCTACTAATCATTGATGCTCTCCATTCACGTAACCTCTTGCAGCTCTTGCCGTTCCTCGGGAGTGACGTTGCGGCGCAGGCGGTCCCACCAGCGTTGACGCCACGTCCGGTCATCCTTTCTGGTGGCGAAGACGAGCTTCAGGATCGCGGGAAGGACGAACAAGGTGAGCGCAGTGGCGGTGATCAGACCGCCAATGACCACCGTTGCCAGAGGCCGTTGAACCTCCGCTCCAGTGCCGGTCGCGATCGCCATGGGGACAAACCCGAGCGACGCGACCAGAGCCGTCATCAATACTGGACGCAAGCGCGCCAGTCCGCCTTCCACGATGGCCTCATCGAGCGCCATCCCCTTGTCCAGACGCTGGCGTATTGCAGTCACCATCACGAGACCGTTGAGGGTCGCCACGCCCGAGAGGGCGATGAACCCGACTGCCGCCGAAACCGAAAACGGCATTCCGCGCAGAGCCAGCGAGAAGATGCCGCCAGCGAGGGCGAGCGGGATCGCGCTGAAAACAGCCAGAGCGGGAACCCAGCCTCCGACTGCCATATAGAGCAACAGGAGAATAACCGCGAAAGCGATCGGGATAACGATCTGCAACCGTTCCTGCGCAGCCTGAAGGTTCTGGTACTGGCCGCCCCACTCGATGAAGGCTGCAGCGGGCAATTCGACCTGCGCCTCGACATTCGCCCTCGCTTCCTCAACGAAGGAGCCAAGATCGCGCTCGCGCACGTTGGAGGAAACGATCACCAGCCTGCGTCCCTGTTCACGGCGGACTTCGGCAAGGCCATCCACAACCCGGAATTCGGCGACCGAGCGCAGCGGTATGGTCGCTCCGTTCGGAAGCAGCACCGGCAATGCACCAAGCTGATCGAAATCATCGCGTGTCGCATCCGAAAGCCGAACGACGACCTCGAACCTTCGATCGCCTTCAAAGACCAGCCCGGCAGGCCGCCCGCCCAAAGCAATTGCGACGGATTGAGCGACGTCTTCGACCTTCAGCCCATATCGAGCGATCGTTGGACGATCGAAGGCAATATCAAGCGTTGGGAAACCGGTGACCTGCTGGACTTTAACATCCGCAGCTCCCTCGACCTCGCGCAAAATCCCGGCGACCTCGTTCGCTGCCGAGGTCATGGCGGTCAGGTCGTCGCCGTAGATCTTGACCGCGACATCGCCGCGCACGCCAGCGATCAGTTCGTTGAAGCGAAGTTCGATTGGTTGGCTGAACTCATAGAGATTGCCAACCAGGCCTCCCAGAGCACTCTCCATTTCTGCCACCAGATCATCTTTCGAAAGATCCGGGTCAGGCCATTCATCGCGCGGCTTCAGGATCACATACGCATCGGAGGCGTTGGGCGGCATCGGGTCGCTGGCCACTTCCGCAGTACCGGTACGTGAGAATACCAGCTGCACTTGCGGAAATTCCTCCAATCGATCTTCTACTCGCCGCTGCATCGCCAGAGACCGCTCGAGAGATGTGGAAGGGATTCGCAATGATTGCACCGCGATATCGCGCTCGTCGAGCTGCGGTGTAAACTCGCTGCCAAGGAAACTGAACACCAGAGCAGCAACGGCAAAAATGCCGGCACCGGCCCCGATCACCGGCCAAGGGCGGGCGATGGCTTTGCGGACAAGAGGCCCATAGCGTTCCTTGGCGATCCGGATCGGTTTGACTTCCTTCTCCGTCAGTTTTTTGTTCAGCAGGATCGCGATCATCGCCGGGACGAAAGTCAGCGAGAGTACGAATGCCGACGCGAGCGCCAGCATGACCGTGATGGCCATCGGCGAGAACGTCTTGCCCTCGACTCCGGTGAAGGTCAGCAACGGTGCGAACACCAGAAGGATAATCGCCTGACCATAGACAGTCGGCTTGATCATCTCCTGCGCGGCAAGCCGCGTTTCCGTCAGCCGTTCGCCAAGTGTCAGGAGCCGGCCCTCATGCTCCTGTCTGGCCGCAAGACGTGCCACACTATTCTCGACGATAATCACGGCCCCATCGACGATCAGACCGAAGTCAAGCGCGCCCAGACTCATCAGATTGCCTGACACTCCGAGCCGGTTCATGCCGATCGATGCCATCAGCATCGAAAAAGGGATAACCAGAGCGGCGATAATTGCGGCCCGTATGTTGCCGAGCAAAAGGAACAGGATGGCTATGACCAGCAGCGCACCCTCGACGAGATTCTTCTCGACGGTCGCGATCGTTGCATCGACGAGAGACGAACGATTGTAGACGATTTCGGCTACCACACCTTGTGGCAGGGAGGCGCGGACTTCGTCAAGCCTCTCAGCGGCCTGGGCTGAAACAGTGCGGCTGTTTTCTCCTGCCCGCATGAGGACGGTACCAACCACAGCCTCGTCGCCATTCAGCGATGCAGCCCCGGTTCTGAGATCACCGCCAATGCTGACCGTTGCGACATCTCCCACGCGAATGGGAACGCCTCCACGTGTAGATATGACTGCTTGCTCGATGTCCTGGACACTGCCGAGCCGTGCATCGACACGAGCCAGCAGGGCTTCTCCTGATCGCTCGACGAAATTCGCGCCTTCGGCAAGGTTGGCGGCTTCCAGCGCATCGATCACCTCATCGAATGAAAGCCCGTAGCCTGTCATGCGAGCAGGATCGGGCTGTACGAGATATTGCTTTCGGAAACCCCCGATGGAATCGACACCGGCGACGCCATCGACCGACCGCATGAGTGGAGCGACCACCCAGTCCTGAATGGTACGCAGATAAGCAGCCTTAGCGACATCGCTATCCAGCCTGTCACCGCGTTCGGTAACGAAGCTTCCGTCGGACTGCCAACCGACCGCATTGCCCTTCGGTGCTTCCTTGCCCCCCGGATGCTCGAACTCGATCGTATACATGAGCACTTCGCCCAGACCGGTCGAGATAGGTCCCATTACCGGTTCTGCTCCTTCGGGCAGCGAAGCGGTGATCGGCGTCAGGCGCTCATTGACCTGCTGCCGCGCGAAATAGATGTCAGTACCTTCTTCGAAGATTGCAGTAACCTGGCTGAACCCGTTGCGCGAAATCGAACGGGTCATTTCCAGACCATCGATCCCGGCGAGACCGGTTTCCACCGGATAGGTTACCTGCGTTTCGACCTGGGAGGGGGAAAGGGCGGGCGCTTCGGTATTGATCTGCACCTGAACGTTCGTAATGTCGGGTACGGCGTCAATGGGAAGCCGAAGAAGGTTCATCACGCCATAGATGGCGACACCGATCGTCAAAACGACCATGGCCCAGCGAAAACGCACGGCCATGTCGAGGATCATGCCGATCAGGCCGTGGCGGTGCGAGTGCTCCGTTTCCTGCATGCGATCAGTGTCCATGTTCGGCTTCCTCTTTTTCGAGTTCGGCTTTGAGCAGGAAGGCATTCTCGGTTGCGATCCGCCAGTTCGCTTCGAGACCGGATTCGATCACCACGCGGCCTGCGGAACGTGCGCCGGTCACCACCGGACGGGTCTGGAAGCCGCGGCGCGTGCGCACGAAAACCACTTCCTGGCCGTCGAGTGACTGCACCGCGCTTTCGGGCACCGACATGCGGCCCGTGTCGACCTCGCCCGAAGGTCGGATGCGCGCTTGCAGGAAGGCACCTGGTTGAAGACCGGGGATGGACCGCGTGAGCGAAAGGACTGCCGTCGCGCTGCGGCTCTCAGGATCGAGCGATGGCGTGACGGAGCGGACCCGCGCTCCGATCTCGCGGTTTTCTGCAAGTTCCAGCGTGGCTTCATCGCCTGGCTGAATACGGCTCGCTTCTGCAGAGGGGAGCGCGACTTCGATCTGCATCGCATTAGGATTCACGATTTGGTAGAGTTCCTCTCCCGCATCGACAAACGAACCAAGGACAATAGGCGCCGCCGTTACCCGTCCTGCAAGAGGGCTGGTAACCGCCAAAGACCGACCGTCGCCACTCACGCCCGCTGCCGCAACCGCTGCCTGCGCGCGGGACAGTTCTGACTGGGCGACCTGGAGATTGGCGCGCACCGCTTCGAGATCCTGCCGCGCCGTAACATTGGCTTCGAAAAGCCGGCGTTCGCGCTCATAGGCGGCTGACAATTCGTTGACGCGCGCGCGCGCCGCGCTCAATTGCGATGCCAAAGCTGCCGCTTCCGCACTTTCGATACGCGCAATGGTTTCACCCTGCCGGACGTAATCACCCAGCGTTTTTTGAACGCTCCGCACCACGCCCGCCGCTCGCGCATCGATCCGCGCGCTGCCTGTGGGGCTAGCGGCGATTGTGGCTGGGAACACTAGCTCTACCGCCGAGCCCTCACCAACGGTCTCGACCATGATTTCGGAGCTTCGAATCTGCTCTTCGCCGAGTAGGACCAGTCCTTCCGGGAGATCGCTTTCTTCGGTTTCCTCTTCGCTGTGCGGTTCTGCGCCGTTGTCCGGCCACAGCATTACAGCAGCCGCAAAAACAAGAATGATCAGGCCGATCAGTACGGCCAAACGCTTACGGTTCATGGGTATTTTCCTCATTGGGCGCCAAGCCAGATCAACTGCGCCGCCAGGCGACCGCGATCTTCCTGGGCTTGGATCAAGGCTTCTCGGATTGCATCGCGGGCTTCGGCCGCAGCCAGAACCTCGATCAGCGGGAACCTGCCGTTGCGATACCCAATCCGGACGAGGCGCAAGGCTTCTTCCGCTTGAGGCAGGGAGGTTTGGGACAGAGTCTCTACACGAGCCTCGGCGGCGAGAAAGCGGCCGCGCGCCTGGGTTACTTCGAGTTCGAAATCCGCGCGGGCGACAGCCTCGCGTGCGGAGGCCGCGCGGAAGCGGGCCTCGGCAGCGGCGATGTTACCCTGATTGCGATTGCGGAAAGGAAGGGGAATCGAGACGCCCACTAGGAAGGCCTGATCCCTGCTTTCCTCGAACCGCCTGACACCGGCGGAGATGGCCGGATCGGGAACACCCAAAGAGCGCTCCCTGTCGATCGCAGCGTCCGCCGCCTCGCGTTCGGCACGCGCGACTTGGAGACGCAAAGCAGAAGGCGATGCAAGAAGCATCGCAGGAGGTTCGATCCCGGGAAACGCCGATGGCACGTCCGGGGGAGGGGACGTTTCACCCCAGAGCGCCACCAACGCGCTCCGCGCCGCTATCTCTGAAGCTCGCGCGGCTTCAAACTCCGCCTCGGCTTCAGCAAGGGCCGCTTCTGCACGAAGCGAGCGCAGCGGCGGCTCGCGGCCAACTTCGACAAGCAGGCCAGCTATACGCGCGAGTTCGCGATTGCGTTCGACTACGTCGCGGGCAAGTTCCAGTCGCGCAGCTGAAGCGACCGCCTCGATGTAGCGTTCGCGCACCATGCGACTCAGCTCAGCGACCGACAATTCTCCAGAAAGCATTGCCACGCGCGCCTCGGCCTCGGCCGAGCGAATGCGTGCGCCCCGCTTGCCGCCTAGCTCGAGGCGCTGACTCAAAGACAGCGTATATTCGGTTGCTTGCAGCCCTGAAAAGGCACCGCTTCCTGCGATGTTCTCCGCTTCAAAGGCAAGCTCAGGATTTGGCCGAAGCCGTGCCTGATCGATAAGCGCGCGTGCCGCGTCCGTTTCGGCCTGCGGCCCGATCAAACGCGGATTGTCTGATTGCACCTGCGCGCTTTCGTCCACACCCGCACGCGCGAGAGCTTCGTCGAGCGTCAACACCGCGCGTTCTTGTGCACGCACCGCACCGGGCAGTACTGCGAGGCTCAGCCCTGCAAAAAGGGCGCCTCGCCAAATAATGGCAAACATGAATTGATTTTTCCTCTACTGACATGCCGAATGCGCGCCGACATTGCGGCGGCAATACTGGACGTCAGATTCGAGGAGGGGGCGTCAAAATCGCTTGCTGGACTGCAGTCAGGCCGACGGGTTCGAAGAAATGCTGTGCACCGGATGAACGCTCACCGGCCCCGATATCCGCATTGCCTGCAAATTGGACTCCATGATGGCAATGGCCGTGGGCGCAGATGCCATGCTGCTCATTCGGGCTGTCCGGCAAGTCTTGACCAGTCTCGCTACTTGCAGCTTCGACACTTGTAAGTTCGCCAATTTCAGGCCCGCATACCGCCGCGTCCACGCTTACGCTGAACACCAGGCCGAAGAGAATCAGCATGGCGAAAAACGGCTTCAAGGCAAGAAGGGGCATACGGAGGGTCATGACACTTTGGCCCCGCTAGCAGGACCAATCACATGGCACAAGTCGATATTCTCTTCGAATTCCGAAGCCGTCGCGCAGCTCAATGCATAAGAACGAACAAATGCGCTATTCATGTACCGACCTGGGTCGACACAAACGCCGTAATAGAAAGATATAATATCACACTGCATCGCGTGACCGGTCATTGTTTGATGCTCGGGTGTGATTAATCCAGAAACCAAGTAAAAGTACGGATGCCATTGCAAGTTGAGCGCCAATCACTTGGAACGTCGGATAAACTCCAAGCATACTTAGTCGCGGACCGCCGGCTATCGGCGCAATTCCGATCACACCCGCTTCCTGCAAGCCCGCGATCCCTTTGCCAATCAGGACAATCGCAAGCAGGGCGATGAGCACCGAACTGTAGGCAAAGAACTTTCCGATCGGCAGCGTCCGGCTGTAGCGCAGCAGCAGCCAGGCGATGACGACAAGGAGCAAACCGGCCGTGGCAGCGCCCGCCAGCAGATAGCCCGTACTTCCCTGAGCGGACAGCGCAGCGTAAAAGAGGATGGTTTCGAAGACCTCTCTATAGACGACAAGGAATACGATCCCGAACAGGAACCAGAGCGATCCGCGCGAAAGCGCCTTGCCAAGCTTGTCGCGGATATAGCGCTGCCAATTGTCTGCCTGTGATTTTCCGTGCATCCAGACGCCAACCGACAGAAGGACCAGCGCTGCAATCAGCGAACCGAATGCCTCGATCGATTCCCGGCCGGCACCGCTGATGTCGAGAAGATAGGTCGCCGCAAGCCAAGTAAGCGCGCCTGCCACCAGCGCACCGGTCCACCCGCCATGAACAAATCGCAATGCCCGATCCTGTCCCGCCTTCCTCACGAAAGCGATCATGGCGATCACGATCAGCAATGCCTCCAGACCCTCGCGGAGGAGGATCGCGAAAGATGCCACGAAGGTTGACCAGCCCGTCGCAGATTCCGGCGCAAGGACATTTTCAGCCTGTACGAGCAAACCCTCGATGGCCCGGATCCGTTCGCTTATCGCAGAGGTCGGCAGATCTGCGTCGATGGCTGCACGCAAGTCCATCATCCCGCTCTCGATACGCACCAGAAGATCCGGATTGCGTGTCGCCAATATCGGTTCGACGGGTTCGAACCCGTCCAAATATGCCGACAGTGCGAGCTCCTTGGCCCGGGAAATATTCCCGTTCGCGTGGGCGCGTTCAGCTTCTGCGAGCCGGGTACGTGTGATGCCAAGAGGCCCCGCTGCATCGGCGATCGCCGACGGGTTGGCCCGAAGATAGGCCATGAGCGCGTCCGCGCGCACTTGCCCGATCTCTCCTGCCAGTTCGTCCGGCGTGATCTTCGTGAGAGCGGCAAGATCGGGAAAGCGTTTGCGTAGTTCGGAATCTGACTTCCATAGACGCGCCCCTTCGTCGACCGCCTCAAAGGCGACGGATCCCGAATAGAAGGCCAGGGCCCAACGATCGTCGGAGGAGAGCTGCGAGAAACCGGGCATGGCGGTGCCATCGATCCCTTGGTCGATAACCTGATAGAGACCCATAATGCTGCGCTGACGCGCGCGATCGACGTCGGTAAATGCGATCGGCGGTGGATCAAGGCCCGCAGACGCCGGCCCGCGACCGTTTCCTGACACCCCGTGGCAACTGGCACAAGTCTCCTGGTACAGCAGTCTTCCGCGCTCAAGATCGGGCGCCCTCGAAGGCGAGAGCGTGATCGGATAGATGGCTAGGAGATCCGCAGCGAGCTTTCTGGCTGCCGTGGCAACTTGATCAACGGGGGCCATCGAGAGGATATCGGCTTCAAGTTGCTTCGCGTTTGCCTCTAGCCGAACGCGACCGGGGCGTTCAGGCAATTCCGCAATACCCGATCGTACCGTACCGGCGAATTCGACCATTTCCTCATATTCGACTTCGTTGACGACTTCGCCGTCCTCGACGGCAGCTGCATAATCTACCGCCATGTAATCGAGCAGGCGCCAGATCGTGTTGGGTTCTGCCGCCAACGCTTGCGCGCTGCCGAACGACAACAGAAGGGCCAGGCAAATGCCGGACAGGCGCGCCAAATATTTCATCATGCAATCTGCTGCGTTTTCATATCGCTGCGCGCATGGCGGATAATTTCGAGAGCCGAATGGAGGAACAAAAACGCAATCGCAGCGGCCACGATGATATCAGGCCATGCGCTTCCCAACCAATAAACCAAACCGGCTGCGACGATGACCGCGACATTGGCCAGGGCATCGTTGCGTGAAAATAGCCATATCGCGCGCGCTTGAGCATCGCCTCCTTTGCGAAAGCGAGCGAGCACAAAAACGGCGGCAAGGTTGATAAGCAGGGCGACAAAACCCACCCAGCCCATGATGCCGGCTTCCGGCTGCACCATATCGAACATGCGCCAGATCGCCGCGCCGATCACACTCACACCAAGCGCCGCCAGAAACAAACCTTGCGCGAGCGCCACCCGAGCACGCGTCGATGCCGTCCATCCGAGCGCAAGCAGTCCGATGAAGGTGATCGAGCCATCGCCAAGGAAATCCAGCGCGTCGGCTTTGAGCGCCTGGCTCGCGGCTAAAAACCCGGCGGCCAGCTCGATCATGCCGAAACCGACATTGAGGATAATCACGATCCAAAGCGCGCGGCGGTATTGCGGATCGTCAACCGCCCTCTCGGGGTCGCCGGTGCAACCACAGTCTTCCGAATCATCTAAACTCATGATTTTTGAGCTTTACAATCTCCAGTTACTGGAGGATCAAGGACTTTCTGCGCACCTTTCGCAGAAAGTCTGACGGCCGATGTGCGATTGCGTCGCGGAGACACACACCCTGCGATGGCCATCATCGAGGATTAAAGAATGCAGATAGGAAAAATTGCCCGCGCGACCGGGACCAAAGTCAACACCGTTCGCTATTATGAAGAGATCGGTCTTCTGAAGCCCGCTCCGCGCTCCCAGTCGGGACGAAGGATTTACGCAGACGCCGATGTCGAACGGCTCGCATTCATCCGGCGGGCTCGGGGTTTGGGCTTTTCGGTGTCCGAAGTTCGCTCGCTGCTCGAAGTGTCGGACGCACCAAACCGGGATTGCAAGGACGCTGCGACTTTGGCACGAAATCATTTGCGCCGGGTGGAAGAGCAGATCGAACAGCTGCAGGCGATGAGACAGGAACTGATCGGCCTGGCACGGGCCTGCGATGGGGGCACTGCCACCGACTGCGGCATCATCGGCGGGCTTGCTAGAAAATCCGCCTGAAGATTGCCTTGGCAAAAGCGCAGAATCTACACTTTCGGCGCGGTGCCATCGTCGCGCTGCGTTTCTCCGGACCACCAGGTAACGAGAAACAATGCCACTCCAAGGACTATTCCGACATCCGCGAGATTGAACGCCGGCCAGTGATAGCCGCCGACATAGAAGTCGAGAAAATCGGTGACCGCTCCGTCCGCCAGTCGGTCGGCAACGTTACCCAATGCACCGCCAATGATCGAACCTATCGCGGCGGATTCGAGGCGTACGGTACTGCGCCAGAGCCATCTGGCCAGAACGCCCACGACAAGAAGCGCGAACCCGGACAGCAAATAGGGCGCGATTGGATTGCCGGAACTCAGGAGGCCGAATGTAACACCGCGATTATATCCGAGCACCAGATTGAAGAATGGAAAAACATCTATCACGCGGGCAGGGTCCATGACCACATTCACAATAAGCCATTTTGAAATGAGATCGCTCGCGAAGACTGCGACGGCGATCGAAAGACCAAGACTTCGGTACATATTGGTTCCTTGGATGATCGGCAGATATCTCTGATTCTCTGGACGATAGAAATCAGGTCTGGGCCCGGTACTCATCGATCATGTCAATGCAGAGAGGTCAACTGTCCCGCCGATCACTGGCCCAGCCATTCAGGCATCCGAATGTCATCGGCACGTGATCCCAGCGCGGGAAAATATCTGTCTCCGCCATGCCTTGATGGGCAAGCAAAACATTTTCGCCGATGTCGCAAATTGCACCGGTTTCGCGTGGGGGCACACGAGGTGGATCGCGGACTCATACTGCGGCGGTGGGAATGTCAAGAAACGGAGTCCCTACCTTCTTGCCAAATCCAAAGGTCATGTTTTTAGGATACTTTTTGCGGCTACGCGCATTTCAGAACATTCGCTGAACGGCATGGTGCGAATGAGGCGAGGCTCCTTGCGTCTGTGACTCTCTTTGCGGTTGTAGTGAGAAAGCATTGCCGTAGGGCATTCATGCTTCTGAAAAGGGAATATCGAAAATGAAAGCCTCTGACTTGTTTATCGCTGCATTAGAGGCTGAAAAGGTGGAATACATCTTTGCCGTTCCCGGCGAAGAAAACCTCGACCTGCTGGAATCCCTGCGCACGTCCTCAATCGAATTGGTATTGACGCGCCATGAGCAAGGTGCGGGCTTTATGGCGGCGACCTATGGCCGTCTGACCGGCAAGGCGGGGGTTTGCCTCGCAACTCTCGGGCCTGGTGCGACGAACCTGACAACTCCGGCGGCCTATGCCGCGCTCGGGGCCTTTCCGCTCATCATCATCACCGGGCAGAAACCGATAAAGACATCGAAACAGGCCCAGTTCCAGATTGTCGACGTCGTTTCCCTGTTTACGCCGCTCTGCAAGGCTTCGACCCAGATCGTGAACGGCAATCGCATTCCCTCGCTCGTTCGCGAAGGTTTCCGTCTGGCGCAGGAAGAAAGGCCGGGCGCTGTACTGCTCGAGCTGCCGGAAGATATCGCTGAAGAGGAAACGATCGAACCGGTCATACCTCCGCATTACAGGCGTTATGCGGTCGCCGGAGATGCTGCGCTCGACGAAGCGGCCGAGCGCATCATCGCGGCTGAGCGGCCATTGCTCCTGATCGGTGCCGGAGCGAACCGCCGCCGCGCTTCGAAAGCGTTGCGCAAATTCGTGTCTGATACCGGCTTTCCATTCTTCGACACCCAGATGGGCAAGGGCGTGGTCGATGAAGATAGCGAGCTCTATCTGGGCACCGCGGCGCTATCGTCGGGCGATTATGTTCACTGCGCAATCGAAAAGGCCGATCTGATCGTCAATATCGGTCACGACGTGGTGGAGAAGCCGCCCTTCTTCATGGAGCCGGGCGGGCAGACCGTCATCCATATCAATTACAAGGCAGCCGAAGTCGATCAGGTCTACTTCCCGCAGCTCGAGGTCATCGGCGACATCGCCGGATCGGTCGAGCGGCTGGGAAACCGTCTGGATGGCAAGCTGCAGTGCGATCGCAGCTATTACACTGTGCTGCACCACGAGATTGCTTCGCACATTTCCGAGACCAGCGACGACGAACGTTTTCCGATGGTCCCCCAGCGCGTGGTTGCCGACGTACGCAGCGTAATGGCGCGCGATGATATCGTTGCGCTCGACAACGGTATCTACAAGATCTGGTTCGCCAGAAACTACATTGCGAATGAACCGGGTACCATCCTTCTCGACAATGCATTGGCGACGATGGGCGCAGGCCTTCCATCGGCCATGATGGCGGCGATGCTGTCGCCGGGGCGCAGAGTGCTCGCGGTATGCGGCGATGGCGGGTTCATGATGAACTCGCAGGAGCTGGAAACGGCCGTCAGGCTGGGCCTGAACCTCGTCGTACTCGTCCTGAACGATGCGGCATACGGCATGATCCGCTGGAAGCAGGACCAGCTCGGCTTTCCGGACTACGGCCTAACCTTTTCCAATCCCGACTTCGTCACCTACGCACAAAGCTATGGAGCGACCGGTCACCGGGTCGAGCGGAGCGCAGATCTTGTGGCGGTCCTGAACGCCGCATTCGAGGCGGGCGGCGTGCACCTTGTCGATCTGCCCGTCGACTACTCCGAAAACAAGAAGGTGCTGATCGACGAACTCGGCGCAAAGGTGTGCGAGCTATGAAGACGATCGTTCACAATCCGTTCGACCGCGAGCCGGTTGCAGAAGTGCCGCTTGTCGACTGGCCTCAAATCGATGAATGGCTGAATGAAGCGCAGTTGCTCCACCGCGACCGCCATGGCTGGCTTGCCGTGCACGAGCGTGTCGCCATCCTCCGGCGGGCTGCGGATATCATGCGCGAACGAGCCGAGGATCTGGCTCTCCAGATCGTCAGGGAGGGCGGCAAACCGCTGGTCGATGCGCGCGTGGAAGCCGGTCGCGCGATCAACAGCGTCGACTTATGCGTTCAGGCGCTCAGCGATGGCGGCGGTCACGAGATCCCCATGGACCTGACAGAAGCGGGTGCGGGTAGGACGGCGTATACATTCCGCGAGCCGATCGGTCCTGTCGTGGCGATCTCGGCATTCAATCACCCCCTCAACCTGATCGTCCATCAGGTTGGACCGGCGGTAGCAGCCGGGTGCCCCGTTCTTATCAAGCCTGCGCTGGAAACACCTCTGTCATGCCAGAGCTTCGTGAGCATTCTCCATGAAGCCGGCCTGCCTGAGGCCTGGTGCCGGTTCGCACCTTGCGGCAACGACATCGCCGAAAGAATGGTAACCGATTCGCGCACGGCGTTCTTCTCATTCATCGGTTCTGCGAAAATCGGCTGGATGCTTCGCTCGAAGCTGGCGCCGGGAACCCGCATTGCTCTCGAGCACGGCGGTGCGGCGCCGGTAATCGTGGACAGCGGCGTGGAGCGCGCAGCAGTGATCGCCTCGTTGCTCAAAGGCGGGTTCTATCATTCGGGTCAGGTCTGCGTTTCCGTACAGCGCGTATTCGTCCCTGCTGCAGAATTGAAAGACTTCGCCAATGACCTAGGGCGAGCTGCCGAAAAGCTCGTCGTGGGCGATCCCGCCGTTGCTGAAACCCAATGCGGCCCCTTGATCCGGACGGAGGAAGTCGACCGCGTCGAACGCTGGGTCGATGATGCCATCGCAGCAGGCGGCACCCTGGTGTGCGGGGGAAGCCGTCTGAGTGACACTCTTTTCTCTCCGACCGTCATTCTCGATCCTCCCGAAAGTGCCAATGTGTCCCGGCAAGAAATCTTCGGCCCCGTGATCTGCGTGTATGGCTATGACGATATCGACCTGGCTATCGAGCAGGCCAATGCCCTGCCTTACGCCTTTCAGGCCGCTGTATTCACCGATCGGCTGTCAATCGCCAATCATAGCATCGGCTCTCTGGCTGGATCGGCTGTGATGGTGAACGACCATACGGCATTCCGCGTGGACTGGATGCCCTTTGCAGGCCTGCGCCGCTCCGGCCTTGGTGTCGGCGGGATCGCCTACACGATGGCGGATATGAGCTTTGAAAAAATGGCCGTCTGGAATTGGCCAGAGGGTGGTTTTCGATCAGATCGATAGGAGCGTTCGATGATTGTCCCGCACACGGTCTATTGAAAGAGCAGTGACTTATCGCTGCTACCCGATCTTCAACATCATGAAGACTGAGACGAGAGATGGCCGCGAATTCTTCATAAAGCGGGCAGACATTTGCATTAGGGCGGCTATCGCAGCGGAGACTGTGAAGAGCAATGAAGCGGGCCGGTGCCTGTGCCTCACGCCTCTCGGCGGACCCATACTTCTGTATTCCTGGGCTTCTGGGTAAGGCCTATTCAGATGCTAGCGCCTTCCATGAGGTGGCGAATGCCATTCTACAGCTTTCGTTCGGCATGACCGTGCCCGTTCGTCCATATCGATTTCATCCGGAAATGCGAGAGGAACATTATCCGGCGCCTCGCCGTTGCAATGGTACGCAAATATTCAGGTATTTAATAGAAATTGGAGACATATCATGGAAGCCAAGAATGTGATGACCTCGAATCCTGCATGCTGCAATCCTTCGACCAGTGTACGGGAGGCCGCTAATCTCATGGTGAAAAACGACTGCGGCGAAATTCCGGTTGTAGATGATTCCGGCACACTTGTCGGTGTGATTACCGATCGTGACATTGCTTGTCGCTGCGTTGCAGACGGCAAGTCTTCTGACACGTCGGTAGAAGACGTGATGACAAGCTCTCCGATTACTGTGACACCCGACACGAGTGTCGATGATTGTCGCAGCAAAATGGAGGACAACAAAGTTCGGCGGCTTCCTGTTGTGGACGAGAGTGGCAAATGTTGCGGCATCGTTTCACAAGCCGACATTGCTCGGCATGCGAACGAAAAAGAGACCGGCGATCTGGTGCGTGAGGTATCGGAACCCACCGAGGAAGCGTCAAAGTCAGGTTGCTGTTAGGCAAATTTGGGCAATAGGTTTGGGCTTCGGGTTTGCTGAAGCGAAAACATAAATCTGGCCTTTGTCTTCAGCCTGATAACCGACTTGCACGTCGTATGCGTTCGGACTATCCCAAACCGGTGACGTATATTCGTGCTCTTACTTTGATCTGCTTCAGCTTCGGCCTGTTTGTGCAGGTCGCAGCACAGGCAGCTGTTCCGCAGATTGAAGTGGCCGGAACGACTGATTGCGCTGAAATGGTGCAAGGCATGCCCAATCACCCAATGCCCGGGCAGGTGATCGCCGATAAGGACAAGGTCGATCAGCACGGGCCTTGCCGCGAGATGACACTCGATTGTCTTGTTGCTATGAATTGTCTCCCGCCGCTGGCGCTCACCGCTGCGGGACTTGCGCAAACAGAATCGCTTTTTGTTGCGCCTCAGTACCTTTCCGCGAGTGCCAGCAGGCTCGAGAGCCAGCCGCTACCGCCGGAATCGCCACCTCCACAACCCCAGCTCACCATCTAGCATTTCCCGGGCGGTGCATCGCGCCGCTTGCGAGCTTGACGGATAAACAGGCCCAGCGCCCGGTTGCTCGCCCGCGTGCGCCGTGGCCCTTCCCGGTCAGCTCGCTTTGAAAGAGTAAGAATTATGGATTGGCGCATTGGCTGGGTGCCGTTTTCGGCCCTGCTCGCCGCGCAGACTGCCCAAGCACAGTCTGTCGGATACGAGGAAATACTGGCGGTAGCACGAGGCGAACAACCCGTTCTGGAAGCTGGCGCGCTGCGTGTACAATCGCGGCGCGAGGCAGCGGAAGCGGCGGATGAGCTTCCCGATCCGCGCGTACGCGCAGGTATCATGAACCTTCCTGTGACCGGACCTGCCGCGTTCGACCCAGACCGGCAACTCCCCACGCAGATCGCAATCGGTATCGAGCAGGAAATCCCAAATCTCGCCCGTCGACGGGCGAGGTTCGGCGTTGCCAGTTCGGAAGTGCGGCTCGCCGAGGCACGCCTTGGCATGGCCGAGCGTATTCTTCTCGCCGATGCGGGCACGGCCTGGGTCCGGCTCCATTATGCGCAAGCGCGGCTTGATCTTGCCCAGGCTGCGCTGGACGACCTGAGAGCATTCGTTCCGGTTGCCAACAGTGCAGTTGCTTCGGGGTCGGCCCGCCCGGCGGAGAGCCTGGCAATCCGGCGCGAGCTACTCGGAATTGAAGACGCGATTACCGCTATCGAAGCCGAGCGCGAGACTGCGCAAGCGCAGATTTCCCGATATATACCGCTCGCAGATCCGGTTGCTTTGGGAGCCGCGCCATCGGCTGTCCTCGATGAGGAGCAGCTGCGGTTCGAGCTCGAAAGCAATCCCGAAATCCTGCTGGCCGATGCCGAACGAGGCCGGGCCGAAGCCGGTGTCGCGCTCGCACGCGCCGAGAAACGACCCGATTTCGGGGTGAGCGTCACCTATGGTCGCCGCAATCCTGATTTCGGCGATGCGGTGTCGATCATGGGGTCCATTACACTGCCGATCTTTACCGACCGGCGGCAGAATCCGCGCATTGCCGCTGCCGAAGCCGAAGCCGCTGCCGCATCGGCCGAGCGCGAGGATCGCAGGCGCGCGTTGGTTGCCGGTTTCGAAGCTGATCTGGCAACCTGGCGCAGCACAGTGCGGCAATGGGGACGCGCGCGTGACGAGCTTCTTCCGCTGGCGCGCGACCGCGCGGACCTCGATACAGCGAGTTTCGCGGCCGGGCGTGCCGATCTCGTCGATGTGATTACGGCGAAATCCGCGCTCGCGCTGCTCGAACTGGAGATACTCGAGCGCGAACAGGCAGCTGTCGAGGCGGCGGTGAGGCTGCGACTGACCTACGGGGAGAGCAGGCCATGAACTCCGCGCTCGAACGATTCACACCGCGCCAGCGCATGTATGCGGCTGGACTTGGTATTGCTCTGGTCAGTCTGTTGGCGGGCTACGGTCTCTCAATGCTCGGCAGCGAGAGCGGCGGCGATGCAGCGACAGATACGGGCTGCGAGGACGTGCTCTATTGGTACGATCCGATGGTCCCTGACCAGCGCTTCGACGAGCCGGGCAAATCTCCTTTCATGGACATGCAGCTGGTCCCCAAATGCGCGGGCGGCGACGCGCAGGGCGCCGGGGGTGTGAGTATCGATTCGACGCTCGTCCAGAATTTCGGGATCCGGACTGCTGAAGCGGAATATGGCGTGCTGGAGCCTGAAATCAGCGTCACCGGCACGCTCGCATATAACGGCAGCGAGATGGCGATCGTTCAGCCGCGCGCCGGCGGCTATGTTCAGCGGACCTACGGCCATGCACCGCAGGACCTGATTGCCAGAGGCGCTCCGATCGTCGACATTCTTGTGCCCGAATGGGGCGGCGCACAAAACGAGTATCTTGCTGTTGCCGCAACCGGCGACGAAGCGTTGACCCGGGCCGCCCGCGAGCGCCTGCGGCTGCTTGGCATGCCGGACTCGATGATCGCCTCGGTCACCCGAAGCGGAAGACCGCAAACGATCATCACCGTCACAGCACCGCAATCGGGCGCGATCACGTCGCTCGCAGTAAGGCCGGGCATGACCGTGGCGGCGGGCCAATCGCTGGCCGAGATCAGCGGGTACAGTCCGATCTGGCTCGAGGCGGCGGTACCCGAGGCACTGGCTGGCAACGCGCGTGTCGGGCAGCCGGTGAGCGCCACGCTCACTGCCTTTCCCGGCGAACGGTTTGCCGGACGCATCATCGCCATTCTGCCGAGCGCGCAAGATGCGAGCCGCACGATAACCGTGCGGGCAGCGATGCCCAATCCGGGCCTGCGGCTCAAGCCGGGAATGTTTGCCCAAGTGATGCTCGCGCCTGAACGGCGCGAAGCGCTGCTGGTCCCTTCGGAAGCTGTCATTCGCACCGGCGAGCGGACCCTGGCGATGATCGCGCAGGGAGGTGGCGGCTATCGGCCCGCCGAAATCCGTATCGGCCGCGAAGCGAACGGACGGACCGAAGTCCTTGCCGGGCTGGCTGCAGGAGAGAGAGTGGTCACCTCGGGCCAGTTCCTGCTCGATTCCGAAGCCAGCCTTGCGGGCATCGACGTGCGTCCCGTCGATCAGGCACCATCCGGTGCGAGCGAAGACCGAGGGTCGGACGATGCAGATGAACCGCAGACTTATCGCGCGACCGGGACGATCGAGCGCATAAACGCCAACAGCGTGACCTTGCGCCACGGTCCGGTGCCTGCGCTCGAATGGCCGGCAATGACCATGCCCTTTGCCAGCGAAGGACCGGAACAGCTGCGCGGTTTTGCGCGCGGCGACCGGGTCTCCTTCACATTTGTGCAAGCCAGTACGGGGCCGCGCATCGTCTCGATCCGGAAAATCGGCCAATGATCGCGCGCATCATCGATAGCTCGATCGCCAACCGCTTTTTCGTGGTGCTGGCAGCGATCGGGTTGGCGCTGGCCGGTTTCTGGGCGGTACGGACGACGCCCGTCGATGCCCTGCCGGACCTTTCCGATGTACAGGTGGTGATCCGCTCGAACTATCCAGGTCAGGCGCCCCGTATCGTCGAGGACCAGGTGACCTATCCGATGGCCACGACCATGCTGTCGGTCCCCGGTGCCAAGACCGTGCGCGGCTATTCCTTTTTCGGAGACAGCTACGTCTATGTGATCTTCGAGGACGGGACCGACCTCTACTGGGCGCGCTCTCGCGTTCTGGAGTATCTGAACCAGGTCCAGAACCGCTTGCCCGACGGGGTTCAGAGCACACTCGGCCCTGATGCAACCGGGGTGGGCTGGATCTACGAATATGCGCTGGTCGACCGCAGCGGCGGTCACGACTTGGCCGGGCTCAGGAGCCTGCAGGACTGGTTCCTGCGCTACGAGCTGAAAACCATTCCCGGCATCGCCGAAGTCGCCAGCGTGGGCGGCATGGTCAAGCAGTACCAGATCGTGCTCGACCCCTATCGCATGGCTTCGCTGGGCGTGACGCACGCGCAAGTGGTCCGCGCGGTGCAGGCAGGCAATCAGGAAACCGGGGGCTCTATCGTCGAAATGGGCGAGGCCGAATATATGGTCCGTGCCTCGGGCTATCTCGGCACGCTGGCGGATTTTCGCAGCATACCCTTGCGCGCCGAAGCGGGCGGCACTCCGGTAACGCTGGACGATGTGGCCAATATCCAGATCGGCCCGGAGCTGCGGCGCGGCATTGCGGAACTCAACGGCGAAGGCGAGGTTGCCGGCGGTATCGTCATTCTGCGCCAGGGCGCCGATGCGCGCAGCGCAATTGCGGCGGTCGAAGCGAAGCTCGAACAATTGCAGGCAAGCCTGCCCGAAGGGGTCGAGATCGTCACCACCTACGACCGTTCGCAATTGATCGATGCTTCGGTCGAAAACCTGACCTCCAAGCTCATCGAGGAATTCATTGTCGTTGCCCTGGTGTGCCTGCTGTTCCTGTGGCACGCGCGCTCGGCACTCGTCGCGGTCGTCACCCTTCCGCTCGGCGTGCTCGCGGCCTTCATCGTGATGCGCTTTCAGGGCGTAAACGCGAACATCATGTCTCTTGGCGGGATCGCCATCGCGGTCGGCGCGATGGTCGATGCTGCGGTGGTGATGATCGAGAACGCCCACAAGCATCTGGAGCGCTGGGCCGAGGAGAACCCTGACACGGTTCTGTCCGTCCAGGAGCGCTGGCGGATCGTCGCGGATGCCTCGAAGGAAGTCGGCCCGGCGCTGTTTTTCAGCCTGCTGATCATCACCTTGTCGTTTCTGCCGGTGTTCACCTTGCAGGCGCAGGAGGGACGGCTGTTCGCACCGCTGGCCTTTACCAAGACCTATGCCATGGCGGCTGCTGCGATCCTGTCGATCACTCTGGTTCCGGTGCTGATGGGATGGCTGGTGCGCGGAAAGATTCCGGCAGAGGACAGCAACCCGGTCAATCGCGTGCTGACCCGGGCCTATCGGCCCGGGCTAGACTGGGTGATGCGCCGCCCGAAGACCGCTTTGGTCATCGCTGGGCTGGTCTTCCTGACCACGCTCGTTCCCTTCTCGCGGCTTGGCGGCGAATTCCTGCCGCCGCTCGACGAAGGCGACCTGCTCTACATGCCCAGCGCCCTGCCTGGATTGTCTCCCGGAGAGGCGTCAGCGCTGCTACAGCGCACCGACCGGCTGATCATGACCGTACCGGAAGTCGAAACCGTGTTCGGCAAGGCCGGGCGCGCCGATACCGCCACCGATCCCGCCCCTCTCACAATGTTCGAGACGACCATCCGCTTCAAACCACGCGATGAGTGGCGCGAGGGCATGACACCGGATATGCTGGTCGAGGAACTGGACCGCGCCGTGCAGGTGCCTGGCCTTGCCAATGTCTGGGTGCCGCCGATCCGCAACCGGATCGACATGCTCGCAACCGGGATCAAGAGCCCGATCGGGGTCAAGGTTTCGGGCGAAGATCTCGGCGAGCTGGAACGCGTCGCGCTCCAGATCGAACAGGCGGCAAAGAACATTCCCGGCGTCAGTTCTGCGCTGGCTGAAAGGCTGTCGGGAGGCCGCTATGTCGATGTCGATATCGACCGGCTGGAAGCGGCCCGCTACGGTCTCAACATCGCCGACGTGCAGCAGATCGTCTCCGGCGCAATTGGCGGTGCCAATGTGGCCCGTACAGTCGAAGGCCTCGCAAGATACCCGATCAATGTTCGCTATCCGCGCGAGATCCGCGACAGTGTCGACGAGCTGCGCAATCTGCCGGTGCTGACCCCGTCTGGTCAGCAGATCACGCTTGGTACCGTTGCGCAGGTGCGTGTGACCAGCGGCCCGCCCATGCTCAAGAGCGAACAGGGCCGTCCCACAAGCTATGTCTATATCGATGTGCGCGGGCGCGATCTGTCTTCTGTGGTTGGCGATCTGCAGGAGGTTATCGCGGCCGAGGTCGATCTGCCTCCGGGCGTCAGCCTGTCCTATGCCGGGCAGTTTGAATATCTCACGCGGGCCTACGAACGTCTGCAGATCGTCGTTCCGGCTACGCTCGCGATCATATTCCTGCTGCTTTACCTGATCTTCCGCCGGTTCGACGAGGCGCTGCTCATCATGGGCACCTTGCCGTTCGCGCTGACAGGCGGCTTCTGGCTGCTTTACCTGATGGGATACAACCAGTCGGTCGCGACCGCCGTCGGCTTCATCGCGCTGGCCGGGGTGTCAGCCGAATTTGGCGTCATCATGCTGATCTATCTGAAAGCTGCGCTGGAGCGGCGCGGTGAGGACCCGGATGCGGAGGAAGTCTCCGCCGCCATCCGTGAAGGGGCATTGTTGCGCGTCCGGCCCAAGGCAATGACCGTCGCGGTCATCCTCGCCGGCCTGTTTCCGATCCTGATCGGCACTGGGGCTGGCTCCGAAGTGATGAGCCGCATCGCCGCGCCGATGATCGGCGGGATGATCACCGCGCCGCTCCTGTCCATGTTCGTGCTTCCCGCAGCCTATCTGTTGCTGCGTCGTCCCCGGCCGGAACGGCCAACCCAACCCCAAGGAGAAGAAGAATGCGTCACACAACCCTCATAACCCTATTGGCCGCGCCGCTGGCGCTGGCAGCCTGCGATTCTGGCCAGGACACTGCCGAGATGGAGGACATGCCGATGGCTGAAGATGCAATGATGATGGACGGCCAGGATATGCCGATGGCGGATACCGGCAACGCAATGCAGTCCGCGAGTGCGCAAGGCACCGTCACCGCCATCGACGCCGAAGCGGGTACGATCACCGTCGACCACGGCCCGGTTCCCGCAATCGAATGGCCGGCAATGACCATGGCGTTCGAAGCCGATGAGCAACTGCGCAGCGAAGTAAGCGTCGGTGAGGGCATTGCCTTTGAATTTCGTACTGGTTCTGAAGGCAGTGTGATCACGTCGATCACGAAGGAGTAAATCGGTTGGGCGGTGCCAGGCAAATCTGGTGCCGCCCATCGCGAAACAGGAGGAGCATGATCCGGACACCCCGCATAACCCAGGCATTCCCCGTGGACCGCCGCACACTGATCAAAAGCGCTGGTTTTGCTGCTGCAGGCTTTGCCGCGTTCCCGCTTGCGGGATGCAAAGCGCAAGACGCATCGATGCTGGACAGCACTGACGGATCCAATTTGCTCGCTATACCGCCCTTGCAGCGTGGCGAGATTGAGCAGGGCGCACGGGTTTTCCGCTTGTCTTTGACCCCAGGCCAGAAGGAATTCGTCACCGGTGTTGCTTCGCCCACCATCGGCATCGACGCACCCTATCTGGGACCGACGCTGGAAATGCGCCGGGGCGAGTGGGTGCAGTTCCATATCGACAACAAGCTGGCCGAAGGCGCTACGGTCCATTGGCATGGTTTCGAACTTCCTGCCGCAGCCGATGGCGGACCGCATCAGTTGATCCGTCCCGGCGAACGCTGGAGGCCTTCTTTCCAAGTTCGCCAGCGGGCTTCGCTCTACTGGTATCATTCACACTTGGAGCGCGGAGCCGGGCCGCAGGTCTATGCCGGGCTCGCCGCACCGATCTATGTTCGCGACGACGAGGAAGAGCGCCTCGACTTGCCGAGCGACTATGGCGTCGACGACATTCCGCTGATCGTGCAGGACCGCGTGATCGATGGATCCGGCCGCTTGGTGTACCCGCTGAGTATGCACGCGCGGATGATGGGCGTGCGCGGGAGCCGGATATTCGTCAACGGCACTGAAAACGCTGTGTTCGACGCACAGACAGGCCAATTGCGGCTGCGCATCCTCAATGGATCGAACGCCCGCCTTTACGATTTTTCGCTCGAAGGTGATCGTTCGATGCAACTGATCGCGAGCGATGGCGGCTTGCTCGATCGTTCGCACATCGTCCGCTCGGTCAGGCTCGCCCCGGGGGAGCGCGCGCAGGTAATTATCGATCTCTCGGAAGGACGCCCGCTTCGCCTTCTTGCCAGCAGTCCCGAAAACGCCATGGGCATGATGGGCGGACGCGGAATGATGGGCGGCGGGATGATGGGGCGCGGCGATAGCGGCGATGCTTCCGCAGACGTGTTTCAAATCCTCGATATCAGGCCGGCAAGTTCGGCCCAGCGCATCAGGGTGCCGACACAACTGGCATCGCTTGCTCCAACCGACCCGTCGTCAGCCGTCCGAACCCGGCGTTTCGTTCTCGACATGGGCATGATGGGCGGCGGAATGTCCATTAACGGTGCTGCGATGGACATGAATGTGATCAACGAACGTGTGCCAGTCGGCCAATGGGAAATCTGGGAGATCGCCAACGCTTCGATGATGGCCCACCCGTTTCATATCCATAACGTCCAGTTTCGTGTGATCGACCGCGATGGCCGAGCGCCCCCACCATTGGAAACCAGTTTGAAGGATACCGTGATCGTCAACCCGCGCGAGCAGGTACGCCTTCTCCTGCGTTTTGAAGAACACACCGACCCAGACCTGCCCTACATGTATCACTGCCACATTCTCGAACACGAGGATGCAGGCATGATGGGGCAGTTCGTAGTCGTGAAGAGCTAGGAAGGACAGGCGATGAGCAAGGACCAGAGTGTGATCGAGGGTACCGCGATCGACCCGGTATGCGGCATGAGCGTTGCAATCGACGGGGCTCAGCATATCGCGACGCATGAGGGCGCGACACACTATTTCTGTTCGCCGCGCTGTCACGACAAGTTCGTCACCGATCCCGAGCTCTATCTCTCGGGCGCGCATCTCGACGCGGTCGAGGATGTGCCCGAAGGCACGATCTACACCTGTCCGATGCACCCTGAAATCCGCCAGCCCGGGCCGGGTTCATGCCCGATTTGCGGCATGGCGCTCGAACCGGAAACCGTTTCGCTGGGCGATGGCCCCGACCCCGAACTGGTCGACATGCTGCGTAGGTTCTGGTGGAGCGCGCTGCTCACGCTGCCTCTGTTCGTCTATGCGATGAGCGACATGGCACCGGGGCTCAGTTTCGACCGTCTGATAGAACCGGCCTGGGCGCAGTGGGCGCAATTTGCGCTCGCAACCCCGGTGGTTCTATGGGGCGCCTGGCCGTTCTTCGTTCGGGCCATCCAGTCGCTCAAGACGCGCAATCTCAACATGTTCACCCTGATCGGGTTCGGCGTGGCCATCGCCTATCTTTTTAGCGTCGTGGCGACGGTCGCGCCCGATCTGTTCCCTGCAGCGTTCCGCGACCATTCGGGACGGGTCGGGGTCTATTTCGAGGCGGCAGCGGTCATCACGACGCTCGTTCTGCTCGGACAGGTCCTCGAGCTCAAGGCCAGGGGTTCGACCTCGAGCGCCTTGCGCGCACTGCTCGAGCTGGCACCGCCCAGCGCGGTCAAGATCTTTGGCTCAGGCGACGAGCGCGAGGTGCCGCTCGATCAGCTAACCACAGGCGATCGTCTGCGCGTTCGACCCGGCGACAAGGTTCCCGTCGATGGCGAAATCGAGGAGGGATCGAGCGCGATCGATGAATCCATGATCAGCGGCGAACCGCTTCCGGTCGCCAAACAGGCTGGCGACATTGTCATCGGCGGCACGGTCAACCAGACTGGAGGGTTCGTCATGCGCGCAACCGGCGTGGGCAAGGACACGATGCTGTCCAAGATCGTCCAGATGGTGGCCGACGCGCAGCGCAGCCGCGCACCGATCCAGCGGCTCGCCGATCAGGTGGCTGGCTGGTTTGTGCCTGCGGTGGTTGTGATCGCCATCGCCACCTTCGTGGTCTGGGCAATCTGGGGTCCCGCCCCTGCGCTTGCCTACGCATTGGTCAATGCCATTGCGGTCCTGATCATCGCTTGTCCCTGCGCGCTTGGCCTCGCTACGCCGATGTCGATCATGACAGGCACAGGCAAGGGTGCCCAGCACGGCATCCTGATCCGCAATGCCGAAGCGCTGGAGACACTCGAGAAGATCGATACGCTGGTGGTCGACAAGACCGGCACGTTGACGATAGGCAAGCCCGATCTGGTGGCGGTGAAGCCTGCAGACGGCATCGACGAAACTGAATTCCTGGCAGCGGTTGCAGGTGTCGAAATGGGCAGCGAGCATCCGCTGGCCCATGCCATCGTCGAAGGCGCAAAAGCGCGCGGCGTCTCGCCCGCCAATGCCACGGATCTCGCTTCGACGACCGGGGAAGGTGTTGAAGCCAATGTCCAGGGGGGCCGGGTTGCGATCGGCAACGAAAAGATGATGCGGCGCGTCGGGATCGATGACGAGGCCTGGCTCGGCTCGGCCGAAAATGGCCGCAAGCAGGGTCAGACGGTGATGTTCGTTGCGTTCGATGGCCGTCCGGCAGGGCTCATCGCGGTGGCCGATCCGATCAAGCCTACCAGTGCAGCGGCCATTGCGGCTCTGCACAAGCGCGATATCCGGGTCGTTATGCTCACGGGCGACAGCCGCGGCACTGCCGAAGCGGTCGCGCGCGAAATGGGTATCGACGAGGTACACGCCAATGTCTCGCCCGAAGACAAGCACCGCAAGATCGAAGAGCTGAAAGCGCAAGGTCGCCGGGTCGGCATGGCCGGGGACGGGATCAACGATGCTCCTGCGCTGGCTGCCGCCGATGTTGGTATTGCCATGGGCACTGGTACCGATGTGGCGATCGAAAGCGCCGGGGTCACACTGGTTCGTGGTGATTTGACAGGAGTGGTGCAGGCCACCGTGCTGTCGCGCGGAACGATGCGCAACATCCGGCAGAACCTGTTTTTCGCCTTCGCTTACAATACGCTCGGCATTCCGGTCGCAGCAGGCGTACTGTTTCCATTCTTCGGAGTGCTACTCAGCCCGATGATCGCGGCAGCGGCGATGAGCTTGTCTTCGGTGTCTGTGATCGGCAACGCCCTGCGTCTGCGCGGCTTGAGCTTCGCCCGGTGAACAGCAGTGTTGATCCTTCGGACAATTCGGTTCGAAAAGGCAGCGATCACGTTATGGCTGTTATCGCCCATTGGCCGCTTATGAAGATGCCAACGAGGATGATGACCGCCGCGAATATAAAGTTCAGCGCTCGTTTGCGCTTAGCCAACAGGTTCGATGCGCGAGTACCCAGCCAGCCGCCTATACCGCCGCCGCCGATGAAAAACGCGGCAATCTCCCAATCGACGAGTCCGTCGAGGGCGTAATTGGCGGCTGTGGTCGTACCGAAAGCGGCTACAGAGACCAGCGAGGAGCCGATCGCGTTGAGAATCGGCATGGCCGTCGCGGCAACCAGACCCGGCACCACCAGAAAGCCCCCGCCGATACCGAAGAAACCGGACAGTCCGCCTACCAGCAATCCTCCGAACGCGAGGCGCGGGGTGAGGCGCAGCGCCGTGGCTCGGGTGAGCTGGACATCCGGGTCGGATCCGCCCGATTTCTCGCGCAGCATCGAGAGGCCGACGACAATCATCACCAGACCGAACAGGCCCAAAAGCAGATCGCCCGATGTAATTTTTCCCAGGCTTGATCCGGCGGCAGCTCCGACAACGCCGAATGCTGCGAATAGGCCTGCGCAGCGCCACTTCACATTGCCGCCTCGCGCATGGAACAATAAGTTTGCCAAGGCGCTGGCCGCCACCGCAGCAGCGGACGTGGCGATAGCGACATGGGTGTCGTGAACACCGACGACATACACAAGCAACGGCACTGCGAGGATCGATCCCCCACCGCCGAGTAGTCCAAGCGAAAAGCCCACGAGGAGGCCCGAGGTAAGCGATAGGAGCGCCACGATGACGCCGATATCCATCATCCGGGATTGTCCAACATAACTGAAAGCCTGTTCAATGGCCGTCTGCTGGACCGGTCGTATCGTCGGCGGAGCTGCAATAGATGGCGTAGAGCGTTTCCAGCACCCGGCGCGGCGCATCGCCGCAAAGCGAATAATGGATCGTGCGGCCATCGCGCCGCGCTGCGACCAGGCCATCCTTCCGCATAAGCGCCAGATGCTGCGAAACCACGGTTTCCCGAAGTTCCAGCAGTTCGGCCAGCTCGCCCACGCTGCGCTCGCCTTCAACCAATTGGCAGGCGATCATCAGGCGGTTGTGGCTGCCCAGCGCCTTGAGCAATGCCACCGCCTTTTCGGCTTGATCGCGAATATCTTCGGCTTTCATACTTGCATATATGCGAAGGTATGAATATAAAGTCAATCGTAATCTGCTGCCGCGCAATCGCGGACCCGGACCTTTGAACCTGAACCAGGATGATGCCTTATGACCCAAATCAAGATCCTCAATGGCAGATTCGCCGTCTCGACCGCTCCGCCTTCCGAGGGCGACCTGCGCGCATTGGCGGAGGATGGTTACAAGGCGGTCGTCAACCTGCGCTGCCAGGATGAGGCGGATCAGCCTCTCGCCCCGGACCGCGAAGGTGAAGTGGTGGCATCGCTCGGCCTTGAATATTGTCACTTGCCGGTGGCGGGCGGCACCATATCGGACGAGCTCGTCGATGAGTTCAGGGCCAGTGTCGAAGCGCTTCCGAAGCCGGTGCTGGTCCATTGCGCCTCGGGCAAGCGCGCAGGAGCCTTCACAATAATGCATCTGGCGTCGCAGCAGGGAATGAGCGGCGATGCGACCCTACAGAAGGCGGCGGATATGGGCTTCGTGTGCGACGAACCGGCGCTGGAAAACTTCGTCCGTAATTACGTCGACCGGGCGCAGGACTGACCTACGCAGAACCGCTCTCAACCAGCATACGAAAAGACTATTCGATGAAACCCGACATAGAGGCATTTTTCGACACGAACACGAACACCGTGACCTATGTCGTGTCCGATCCTGCAACCAAGGCGTGCGCGGTGATCGATCCGGTGCTCGATTTCGATGCCGCAGCGGCGCGAACGGCGACTAAGTCCGCCGATAAAGTGATCGAATTCGTCCGGCAAATGGATTTCAAGTGCGAGTGGATCCTGGAAACCCATGTCCATGCCGATCACCTTTCCGCCGCACCCTACATCCGCCGCGCACTAGGCGGCAAACTTGCTATTGGTAGCGAGATCACCGTCACGCAGAACACCTTCGGGCCGATATTCAATGCCGGAGTGGACCTGCCACGCGATGGACGCCAGTTCGACCATTTGTTTGCCGATAATGACAGCTTTGACCTAGGCGCCATATCGGCCCAGGCACTCCATACGCCGGGACATACGCCCGCGTGCATGACCTATGTTATCGGAGACGCCGCCTTTGTCGGCGATACGCTGTTCATGCCCGATTACGGCACGGCGCGGGCCGATTTTCCCGGCGGCGATGCACGCACGCTCTATCGCTCTATTCGCCGGATTTTCGAGCTACCGGAGGAGACGCGGCTGTTTATGTGCCACGACTACCTGCCGGAGGGCCGCTCGCAGCACCAATGGGAAACGACGGTGAAAGAACAAAAGCACAGCAACATTCATATCCATGCCGGGGTCGACGAGAATGCATTTGTAGCCATGCGTGAGGAGCGCGACAACCAGCTGGGTATGCCGCGCCTCATCCTGCCATCAATCCAGGTCAACATTCGCGGAGGGAATATGCCTCGCGCAGAAGGAAACGGTACGATCTATCTGAAACTGCCGGTCAACGTTTTGGGTGAACCACAGACGCCTCCCGAAGAAACTGGTCCGCGCACCCAATAAGTCTGCCATCGACGTATCAACCTGAGGGGGAAAGAACTCTATGATCCGGAATATGGAAAACAGCCTAGCGACATGGGCCGCAAAAGTGCGATTGATCGATCCGGTCTTCCGCCTCTGTTTGAGCCTCATATTCATCATAGGCGGATTGGGGCATTTTCTTGCGCATGAATATATGCTGGGCCGGATGGCATTGTCGCCATGGAAAGATCACGTTGCTCTAATTGGAGATGCGTCCATTCTTTTGTGGCTGTCTGGCTTGGTTTTCATCGGTGCAGGAACATCACTGGCCTTGGGGTGGATGACCCGGCTCTCATGCACCGCGTTATTTCTTACCCTCGTTCAGATAACTCTTGCGATCCATATCGCCCCAGGTCACACAGGTCCTTTGCTCAAAAATATCGCTATCCTGGGGGCGCTGGCATTCGTCTTCGTTCGAGGACCAGGAAGTCACTCGATGGATAAAGCGCCCGGTCGCGCTGCTCGTTGAGCGAAGAGCAAGCTCACCTACCACATACGAGCAAAATCTCGCAAAAGATTTTGGCTTGCTTTTCAAGATTTTGGCGCTTCAGCTGGAGGCGTTTGTCCACGCCCCCATAGAGCCCAGATAGATATCGAGGTGCTCGAAACCCTTGCTGGCCAGCCAACCCGCCGCAACGCTCGCCCGCATGCCGCTCGCGCACATCAGCGTGTAGTGGCGGTCGCGGTCGAGCTCTTCCCACCGCGTGTTGAGCTCACCGACATAGATATGTCCTGAGCCGTCGATGCTTGCTTCTTGCCGTTCGTCCGCGTCGCGCACGTCGAGCAAGGTCCACTCGCCGCTGTCTTGATCGAGCCTGCGCGCGACTTCCTCGGTGCCAATCATGGGAATGCTGCGCATCGCTTTGCCCTGTGCGGCGGCTGGAACCACGCCGACATAGCCGCCCACAACATTATCGAGACCGATGCGCACCAGATGGGCCATGGCCTGGGCTAGCTGGCCTTCCTCGGAAGCAATGAGGGCGATCCTGTCGCCTTCACCGAGGAACCATCCGGCAAAGGCCGGTATCATTCCAACCGGAAGGCACATGGCACCCGGCAGATGGCCGGCAGCGTAGGCGAGCGGCTCGCGCACATCGACCAGGTGATCGGCGCCGCTCTCGCTAAGGTCTTCCAGCCCCAGACGCCTTGGCCGCATGACGCGCGGCGCGGCATCGGACCCTGCAAGGTTGAGCCGCTCCATCAGCCGGAAATAGGGCGGCTGGTAGTGGTGCTCTGCTACCTTCGCCTCGATGAACTCGTCGCGGTCGGAGATGCGCAGGCGCGGGTTGTTGCGCCGCTCGTGGCCGATTGTCGAGAATTCCCGGTCCGCCATTCCCGACCCGCAGACCGAGCCCGCACCATGCGCCGGGTAGATAATCGCCTGATCGCCGAGGCCGCAAAGTTTCTGCAGGGAGTCGAATAGAAGGCCCGCGACTTCTTCCTTGCGCTCGGGATAGAAATCGGTGCGCCCGACATCGCCGACGAACAGGGCATCGCCGGTAAAGACGCCGACCGGCCCCTCGGAATATTCGCTGTCATGGATGACGAAAGCGAGATGATCGTCGGTGTGTCCAGGTGTTTCAAGCACTTCGATCTTCAATTGACCCAGCTCGAAACAATCGCCTTCGCGCGCGGTCCTGGCAAAGATGACTTCGCCTGCCGCGTTGGGCCCGTGATAGACCGTGGCTCCTGTCAAATTGGCCAAGATCGGCGAGCCGCTGAGCAGATCCTCATTGCGATGGGTTTCGAAGATATGCGTTATCTCCAGCCCTTCGGCCCGGGCCTTTTCGACATAGACCTCGCAGTCCCGGCGCGGATCGATGACCGCTGCCTTTCCGCCCGAGCCGATGATGTAGGAAAGGTGTGAGAGACCGGGGGTTTTGATTTTCTCCAGAAACATGCGACTTCCTTGTCTGTTGCTCAAAGTCTGTAACGTTCGGGCTCGTTACAGATTGAAAAATGTTACGACGTTTAATCGATCCCGAGTTCGGCCTTGATGGCGGCAGGACTTTCGAAACGTTCGGCTTCGGGCCTGCCGATGGCAGGCTTTGCGTTGATCCAGGTATCTTCGCACACGAATTCAAGCAGGCTCGCCGCTAGATCAGCATGACGGCAGCGGAAACAGCCTTCTGCCAAGCGTTCGTCCGTAATGACGGCATCGCCGGTGTAAGGCTCATCCAGCAGCCAGCCCGGCCGTGCGGCCGTCCATTTGATACCTTGGGCGTCGCTGAGCATCGCTTCCATGGCGCGCATCTGCTCGAGTATATTGAACAATGCAGGCTTGGCGGTGAGCTCAAACCAGGCCGGGACGCTCGACTGATGTTCGACAAAGGCAGCGGAGATCACGGCAATGCGGTCGATCTTCGTCTGTGCCATCGCCCCGAGCAGGTTGCGCGTGCCATCGGTATAAAGCGGCGGTGGATCGATCGCATTGCCCGGACCAAAAGCGACACCGAGGGTCGAGATAACCGCGCGGCAGCCATCGAGATCGCCAGCGAAATCGTCCGACAGCACATCGCATTCGATATATTCGAAGTCGCCCACCCGCTCGTCTGGTCCGGGCACCGTGTGTTCGAAGGCGCGGATCGGTATGTCCCGGGCAAGGGCATGCCTCAGTAGCTCGGTGCCGGTCTTCCCGCCTGCGCCGAAGACAGCGATGGGCCTCGTATCGGTCATCTGCTTGTTCCTGTTAAAACTGGTGAGGGCGACGAAGGGCGGAGGCGCGGGCGCATGGGGTAACCGACGGCCCGCCCATGCGCCCTGCCAGTATCAGGCTCCCTCGGCTGGACAGGTGGTATAGCCCCAAAAGCCAAACTCATCCTTGGCTCTTGGCGCTGCCACGATCATCTCCTGCATCTGCAGGCTCGCATCGCCTTCATCATCCAGCATGCGGGTTCTGATCCGAAGCTCACCGTTCGAATAGCTGCCGGGGCCATCGGCAGTGACGGGGATCAATTTGCCATTGATCTTGATTGCTCCGCCCCCGTCGCCGTCATAGACAAATGAGGGAAAGGCCACTTCGGTCAGGCGGAACTGGCAGGCCTGTCCTGCGCCCAGAGCAGCAAGATCCGCGTCATTCATGGTCCCGGGAAGCATCAGGCCTGAGTCAACATTTGCCAGTGCACTGGCCGCATCCTCGATCGGCGCGGCAGTGGCAGGCGGGTCGAGCTGGGCTTCGCGGTCGTTGCCCGGAGCGGTGTTCGAATTGCAGGCGGCAAGCGGTAGCGCGATGAGCGCCGTGAAAGCTATCTTGTTCATGGCTGCATCTCCTCGGGCAGGCGTTCTTCGGTCCGAGGACCGTTCTGCTCGATATCGTCGATGAGATATTTCATCTCGGCGATTTCGCGGCGCTGGGCGACGATGATGGCCTGAGCGAGTTCGCGCACGCGAGGATCCTTCAGGCTCGCGCGTTCGCTGGTCATGATCGCGATCGAGTGGTGCGGGATCATCGCTGCCATATATTCGGTATCGTCGACGGTGGTCTGGCTGCGCACCAGCCACAGCGCGAGGGCGAACACGAAGGCGCCGACGCCCAGAATAATGAAGTTCTTGGTCCGGTCCTTGTACATGCCCCACATGAAGAGCAGCATGACAACCATCATCATCGCGCCCATGACAAACATCATCCAGAAGCGCGTTTCGCTCCAGAAAAGATCATCGACGGTAAAGGTGTTGGCATACATCAGGAAGAACATGATCACGGTCGAGGTCGACACCATGGCCATGAATCGCCAGTAGCTGCCGCCCCCTCCCTTGTCCGAGTGGGTCGTCTTTTCAGTCATGCTTTTTCTCCTTTGTGCATCATGGTCCAGAATAGCTGCGCCGAGCAGCTGATGAGAGCGAAGCCGGTGAGGGCCTCGACGCCGGCCAGGACTCTCAGGTGCTCGGTCGGATAAATGTCGCCCAGGCCCAGTGTGGTCACGTTGATGAGCGAGAAATAGAAGTAGTCCATCCAGTCCATGGAAGGCGCCTTGTCGAAACCTCCCAGGCCCCATTGCGCGCCCAGCCAGAAACCTGCGGCAAAAAGGATCGCCACGAGGAAATGCGACGCGAGCACGATCAGCGAAACGGCAAGCTTTGCCTGCGTATCGCGGCGCCGGTCGAGAAGCCGGTGACCGACACCCAGAATGGCAAGGTGCGAAGCGACAGCCGAGAGGAACAGAAAGACGGAGAGAAGGAGCGCGGTGATCATGCGAGAAGCTTCGCGCCCATCCACAGACCCATTCCGATCATGAACAGATTTTCGGTCAGCGAGACAAAGCCGAGCGGCACATTGCTGCTGCCGCCCACGCAGGCGCATTTAAGCTCGCGCTTGTCGATGTAGACAGCCTTGAAGACGCTGACAGCGCCGACTGTGCCGATGAACAATGCCAGCGGGGCCGAGAGCCAGGTCAGCGCGCCCGCGGTCATGAGAATGCCGGCAGCGGCTTCGCCGAACGGGTAGACGAAGCCATAGGGCACCCAGCGCCGTGCGAGCAGGTCGTAGTTGAGGAACATCGTCGAGAAACTGCGCACGTCCTGAAGCTTCTGAACGGCGAGCAGGGTCATCGACAGGCTCACGAACCATTCTGCGGCCCGGACAGTGAAGAGGTCGTCAAAAAACGCCCAGCTCAGCCCTAGCGCGAGCAGCAGCGCGACCGCGAAAATCGCAATGACCGGCTGATAGCTGGTTTCGCCTTCCTCAGGCTGCGAGCGGCTCTTGCCGAAGAATTCGCGGACATCGTCATAGCCGCCAATGCGCTTGCCTTCGATAAAGGTCTGCGGGGTGGTCTCGACGTCGTACTTGTCCTTGAACGCATCGGTTTCCTCCCTGCTGGTCAGGTGATGATCGTCGACCTCGAAGCCTTGCCGCTTGACAAGATCGACCGTCTTGATGCCATAGGGACAGACATGGTCCTCCATCACCATGCGGTAGACCGCCGCTGTTCGGGTCGTCATGAATCGCTCCATCTGTTTTTCTTGACGTTTCGCTTCGTCAACTCAGGTTTTCGGGAAACGGTTTCGAAAAAGCCCGGCGTAAAAGCGGCAAAGCTGGTTGAAGAAGGTGCCATCAACTCTTCTCTCCTGACCGATCATCTTTGTGAGAAGCGGGCGCTTCGGAATTGCGCGAGAGGTAGATCCATTCCCCCACGAACACCGCGACGATGCCGATCGCCGCATAGGCGACAACGGCAGGATCGCTGCGCAATTTGGCCGCGGTAAAGGCTGCGAGGACCACGCCATCTGCCGCGAGTGCTGTAAGAAGTATTGATGCTCGCGCGCCGACTTCCTTGCGCAGGTGACGCAGGACGCCCCAGTGCACCAGCATATCCATGACGAGGTAGAAGAAGGCGCCCAGCGAGGCGATCCGCGACAGATCGAACAGGACGGCAAGCGTCCCGGCAATGACCACCGTATAGACCAGCATGTGGCTGCGTATCCCGCCGCTCATGCCGAAATGGCTGTGCGGGATCATCTTCATGTCGGTCAGCATCGCAAGCATGCGCGACACGGCAAATACGCTCGCGATCACGCCCGAAGTCGTTGCGGCGATCGCGATCGCGACGGTGAAATAGAAGCCCAGTTCTCCCAGCGCCGGACGCGCCGCTGCTGCGAGCGAATAATCGCGCGCCTCGACGATCTCGGATATGCTCAGGCTCGAACCCACCGCCACTGCGACAAGCAGATAGATCACGATACAGACCGCGATCGAGATCATGATCGTCCGGCCGACATTCTTGTGCGGGTCGACGATTTCGCCGCCGCTATTGGTAATCGTGGTGAAGCCCTTGAAGGCGAGGATCGAGAAAGCAACCGAGGCGAGCAGGGCTTCTGCATTGGTCAGCGAGACGGGCTGCGAAAATGCGCCTGATGAAAAACCGCTGGCCAAGATCGCGGCGACTGCGAACAGCGCGATGCCGCCGATCTTGATGGCGGACATGATAAGCGAGAAGCCGCTTACCGACCTGTTGCCCGCTGCATTGACGAGATAGGCGAAAATGATGACGGCAAGCGCTGCGAGAGAAACGAGCCACCCGCTGCTTTCGAGGCCGAACGGGCGCAGCGCGTAAGTGGCAAAGGTGCGGGCCACGAGGCTCTCGTTAATCACCATCGACAGCGCCATTAGGAGCGAGGCAGAGGCGGCGATCACGCCGGGTCCGTATGCTTTCTGCAAGATCATCGCGATGCCGCCCGAAGACGGCCATTTGTTCGACATCTTGATATAGCTGTACGCCGCCAGCGAGGTTACCAGCGCGCCAGCGATGAAGGATAAGGGGAAGAGCGGACCGGCAAGCTCGGCGATCTGCCCGGTCAGCGCGAATATGCCGGCACCGATCATGACGCCGGTTCCCATCGCCACGCCGCCCAGCAGGGTTATCGAGCCAGCTGTTTCGCTTTGATTCTCGTGCTCATGGTCTTGCAAGACTTTCCCCTGTCGATGGTCTCCCGTTCAAGAAAGATCATGCCGGACAGTACGTTCGGTCGGGGCTCATCCCTCAATATTTTTGAGTATGTGGCGGGGCGAAGCCCCAACCGCATCATAAATTTGCAGGAACTGAGCCGATCGACAAAGCGCTCCGAACACGCGTGCTGTCCCACAGACCAGCGGTTAGATGCTCACTTTCCCGCGATGCTGGAGATAAGCCTGAGCTTCGCGCACATCGAGCTCACGCGTGCTATTGCTTGCTCGCAGCATGAACCGGGCCACGCTCCCTTCGGAAAAATAGATCGGCTCCAAGCTCTTCTCCACAATAACTCGGCAAACGATCTTTTCCTCGAGTTTGTGGAACCTACAATGGATCAGAGCACACGCGTGTCCTCCAAGACCCTCTTTTGCTGTGTCCATCAATAAACGTTCGAAGCCATCCTGGTTGGCGGGCTTAAGCGTTTGCATGTCCGCCTCGATGCCCGCGATGCTGCCATCATCTTCGACACCGATAAGGAGAGTGCCGCCCTCTTGGTTGAGGAACCCCGCCAGGGTTTTGACGATGACTTGCTGCAAGCTGCGGTTGACTTTCTCCTGACGCCTGTCCCAACGGAAGGAAGATTTGAATTCCAGCTGCTCGCTTTCGCCGCGAGCTATTAGTAATGGAAGTTCTTCATTGAGTTCGCGTTCCAGAAAGCGAACTCTGGACCGCTCGTGCACGAGCCGAACATGATACACTCCAAAACCCAGTCCGATCGCGCCGCCGATCGCGGCATATATCAAGCTCATTGCAAACATTTCGAACGCAAACGCGGAGAGAGTCCGGTCGATTATGAAGCTGAGTGCGCTGTCTTGGTCGGCAAAGGCCAAGGCACCAAACTCGTACCAAAAGACGAGCGTCGTGAGCGGGTGAAGAATCACTACACCCAGAACAGCGCCGATGGCGACGTGAACTAACAGGGATCGCCTCTCTCCTTGGGACGGAGTTCTGGGAATGGCTCTAGCTCCAGTAATAATATGCGATCGAAATGAGCCAGACGAGGCCTTGCCCCTCTTGGACCAAGTTACCGCGACAAGCTCTGTCTATCGACTGAAACGCTTCTGAAAATATCGGAAAAGCGGCACCGCGATTAAAGCAATATACCAACCATACAAAAAACTTCCAAGAGCGCCTGCCAGAAAGCCCGAGAGGGTCAGCCACTCGAAACCGGGAAGCAGCGGCGCCCACGCTTCGTGCATGTGCGCCTGTTCGGGCGCGAGCAGGCCGAAACCGATGCAGATCAGGTAGCTGAAAAGCAGGAAGAGGCTGAGTGTCCAGCCCCATATGAAAATTGAGGTTTTGACCGAATAGTCCGACATGATGGTCCTCCGTCAGAGTTGGCGCAAAAAGGGCTGCCCATATTCACGGGTAGGATGCGAACACGCTCCGCCCGCCTGGGCCGAAGGCGATGACATCATAGGGCTGCACCTGGTCCCCGAGTTCCATCCCGGGCGAGCCAAGCGGCATTCCGGGCACGGCCAGGCCTGCCACTCCTTCGGGGCGTTCGCGTAATAGCTTCGCGACGGCATCGGCCGGCACGTGGCCTTCGATGATATAGCCATCGACTTCCATCGTGTGGCACGACCACAGATCCTGCGGTACACCCCTGGCTGTCTTTAGTGCAGCCATGTCGTCGGAGTCGACCGAGGCGACCTCCGCTTCGAGCCCGTGTTCTACGTGACCGGCCCAGTTAAGACAGCACCCGCACCCTGCGTCGCGGTACATCGTGTATGTCGCGGCCTGGGCCGCATTCGAGCAGGCTGCAAGGGCGAGGAGGAGCGAAGCCGCCAGCGAACGACTGAACGGTTTTGATGGATTGATGAAACTCATTTACATTTGCCTTTCCTGAGGCCGCGCCGAGCAGAATGACTTTGCCAGAATGTGTCCGCGCAAATTCTGCGCCGACAAACGACGCGTGCTTTTGACTCAATGCCTTTACGCATCAATTGCTTCTTGCCCTCAAATTATCTTGAGGGTTTGCGCGAAGTGTCGCGTATAGGAACCGTGCAACCGACAGGAGCAAGGGATGCGTGATAATCAGACACTCGATGCGATGCTCGGCACGATGGCGTCGCAGGAGGCTGGCGACGTGCCGCCCGACTTCATGAACGGCGTCTGGCAGCGCGCAGGACAGCTTGGCGAAATTGCCGATCAGCGACGCAGAATGGCCTTGTTCGCCGGTCTGTTTGTCGTCGGCCTGGCGGCAGGCGCAGGGACCAGCGGATGGCCGTCCGAATATGGCGCTCCTACAGAAATTGTTGGCGAGAGCCTCGTTGGCGGAGAATCCCTGTCGCCCGCTGCTTTGCTTCATGTGGGGTCATAGGCGTTGAAGAAGTTTCACCTTGTCCTCGCGGTCCTGCTGGCGGCGCTCGCCGGATGCCTCGGAGCGCTTGCCGCCGATCGCTGGTCCAACAACGATGCCGAGGGTAGCCTGCACCAGTTCGTGCACGATGAACTCTCGCTCACGGCTGATCAGGAGCAGCGGCTCGACGCGCTCGAAGCGCGTTTCGCGGTAGAACAGGCAAGGCTCGAAGCCTCTGCGCGCGCAGCCAACGCCCAGCTCGCCCAGGCAATGGAAACCGAGCACGAATACGGGCCCGAAGTCAGTGCCGCGATCGACGAGGTGCATGCGCGCATGGGCGATTTGCAAAAAGCGACCGTGCGCCACGTCTTCGACATGCGGGAAATTCTCGATCCCGATCAGCAGCTTCAGTTCGACCGGAAAGTGTCCGCGGCCCTCACGCGCGATCCGCGTGACTGATCAGCCTTGGCAGTGGTGGATGACACTTCGAACGAAGCTCTGATCGGGCGGGCGATAGCCGGTGACAAGCGGGCGTTCACAGCTCTGGTCGAGCATGAGATCGCTAGGTTGATTGCGCTCGCCACGCGTATGCTGGGTTCACCCTCGCGGGCCCAAGATGTCGTCCAGGACAGTCTCGCTTCGGTCTGGCTGACACGGCATCGCCTCGATCCGAGCAAGCCCATCGGTCCTTATTTGACGACAATCGTTCTCAACCGGTGCCGCGACAGGCTCCGCCGGAGGAAAGTTGCGGGCTTCCTTAGTTTGCCGGACGGGCGGGAAGCCGACGCCGTTGCCGACGATGCCCCCAATCCCGAAAATGTTGCCGGAGCCCGCGAACAGCTGCGGCTGGTCCAGGCCGAAATCGGGCGCTTGCCGGTGCGGCTGCAAGAGGCGCTCGTGCTGGTCACTGTCGAGGGATACAGCCAGGCCGAGGCTGCCGAGCTGCTCGGCACCACGGAGAAAGCTGTCGAGACGCGCATCTATCGTGCGCGCAACCGGCTGAAGGAGCGGTTCGAAAACTTTGAGGGGTAGCGCAGGTGGCCGCGTAAGTGACGGTATATGCCTTCTCAGGAGCCCCCTATGCCTGCCGTCAATCGCCGAAAATTTCTTGGAACAAGTGCCAGCGGGCTGGGCCTGCTTGGCCTGGGCGGTGCCGTTCCCGCTTGGGCGCGAGGCGGAGATCTGCTCTCCGGGGCCGCCCGGCGAGGTATCGATGAGGCGACCGGACCGAATATCGATCTGACGGTTGCGCGCTCGGCTTTCTCCACCGGCAACAGGCGTGGCGGCGCGATTGCCGTCAATGGCAGCATCCCTGGGCCACTCCTTCGCCTGCGCGAAGGGACCACCGTCCGCCTCAACGTCCATAACCAGCTTGAGGAAGACACCTCGATCCACTGGCATGGCCTGCTCGTGCCGTTCCAGCTCGATGGCGTGCCGGGCGTAAGTTTTCCCGGCGTGAAGCCGGGCGAGACCTTCACAGCGGAATTTCCCGTGCGGCAGGCAGGCACCTATTGGTGGCATTCGCATAGCGGGCTGCAGGAACAGGCCGGTCATTATGGTCCGATCGTGGTCGATCCCGCAGGTCCCGATCCGGTGCAGGCCGACCGCGAATATATCGTGGTGCTGAGCGAGTTCAGCGAAATGTCGCCCCACACGATATTCGACAAGCTCAAGAAGGGCGAAGGCTACTTCAACTACAACCAGAATACCTGGACCGACGACTATCCGCTCTCGGGCGAGGATCGCCGGATGTGGGCCAGAATGCGCATGATGCCAACCGACATCCTCGATGTGTCGAGCGCAACTTATACATATCTGCTGAACGGTCATGGACCGCTCGACAATCTGGAATATCTTTTCCGTCCGGGCGAGCGTGTGCGGCTTCGGTTCATCAATGCCGGCGCCATGACATTTTTCAATATTCGCATTCCCGGCCTGCCGATGACCGTGGTTCAAGCCGACGGGCAGAACGTCGAGCCGGTCGAAGTGGACGAGTTCCAGATCGGCGTCGCGGAAACCTACGACGTCGTGGTGACGCCGGGTGAGCAGCAGGCTTACACGCTGATGGCGGAGTCGATGGATCGGTCAGGTATGGGCATCGCAACGCTGGCGAGCACGCCCGGCGCGCGTGCGGCCATCCCGCCGCTGCGCGATCCCCCGCTGCTCACTATGGCCGATATGGGCATGAGCGGTATGGACCATGGCTCCGGCGGCGATGCTGGTATGGCCGGCATGGACCATGGCGCTGGCGGGATGGCCGGAATGGATCACGGATCGAGCGGAGCGGCTGGCGCGGACGGGATGTCCGGTATGGATGGCGGTTCGGCGGAGATGACCGGAATGGCTGGCATGGCGGGAGGCATGCAGATGCGCGATACCTCGCTATTGCCTCCCGATGTGAAGGTCGGACCGGGCATCGACATGGTGTCGATGAACCCGGTCGACCGGATGGGCGATCCCGGGATTGGCCTTGCCGATGTCCCGCACCGTACCCTCGACTATCGCAAGCTGCGCGCGCTGACACCAAACAAGGACTCGCGAAGCCCTTCGCGCCGGATGGAAATCCATCTTACCGGGAACATGGAACGCTACATGTGGTCGTTCGACGGCAAGAAATTCTCCGCCGTCTCCGAGGAGCCGATCCGCTTTGCCTATAATGAACGCGTGCGGGTAAAGCTGATCAATGACACGATGATGGCACACCCGATCCATCTGCACGGACACTTCTTCGAGCTGGTCAACGGTGCACCTCCAAACCGTCAACCACTGAAGCACACGGTTATCCTGCAACCGGGTGGCAGCGCGCAGTTCGACCTGACGGCGGACGAGCCGGGCGACTGGGCCTTCCACTGCCACCTTCTCTATCACATGCATGCCGGGATGTTTCAGATCGTCACGGTTGCCAATCCTGCCGGAGAGGGCGCATGAAGATATCTATCATCAGCCTGCTTGCCTCGGCCGCCGCGGGTTCGGTTCTCGCCTCCCCCGCCGCGGCGCAGCATGCGGGTCACTCGCCAGTGGAACCGCAGCAGAGCGCCGAGGCGCAGGCTGACGCCAAAACAAAGTGCGAGGCGGCAGCCGAGCGCCATCGCGCGATGGGGCATCCGGTAGCAGAGGGGGCTTGCGGCCCCGCTGCCCAGCCTGAAGTTGCGATGGACCATTCGACGATGGATCATGGTTCGATGCCGCAGGGCAGGCCTGACGAAGGCGCGATGGATCATTCGCAAATGAACCGCGGCGACATGGGGCAGGCGGAAGCCAGCAGCTCGTCGATGGACCATGGGCAGATGGATCACAGCCAGATGAACCATGGGCAGATGGGATCGCAGGACATGCAGGGCATGGACCATTCGGCGATGCAGATGGGCTCGAACGACGATATCCCGCTGCTGCCGCCTCCTCCCGAAGCTGGGAGCGGTCCCGCGCGCGCGGCGGTTGCGATCTGGGGCGAGGAAGCCATGAACGAAGCGCGGCGCGAACTTGTCCGTGAGACCGACGGCGGGATGCGCTTCTGGTTTCAGGGCGACCGCCTTGAGTATCGCGCACGCGAAGGAGCTGATGGATATCTTTGGGATATCCAGGGATATTATGGCGGTGATATCGACAAGTTCTGGTTCAAATCCGAGGGTGAAGGCAGCTTCGGTGAGCCCGTCGAGGGCGCCGAGGTCCAGGCGCTCTGGAGCCGCGCCATCGCACCCTTCTTCGATTTCCAAGCCGGTGTCCGTCAGGATCTGACGGGGCCCGAGCGCACCCATGCGGTCATCGGTGTCCAGGGCATTGCCCCTTACCAGTTCGAGATCGACGTCGCGGCGTTCGTATCGAGCAAGGGCGATGTAACGGCGCGCTTTGAGGGCGAGCTTGATCAGCGCATCACGCAGCGGCTGATCCTCCAGCCGCGAGCCGAAATCGCTCTTTCGGCTCAGGATATTCCCGAACTCGGCATTGGCGCTGGCCTCGACCGGATCGAGGCAGGTCTGCGTCTTCGCTACGAGTTCGCACGCGAATTCGCGCCCTATGTCGGCGTCTCCCAGGAGTGGCGGATCGGTGAGGGCGCCGATTTTGCCCGCGCCGCAGGGGAAGACCCCAGCGTGATGAATTACGTCGTGGGCTTGCGATTCTGGTTTTAAGTGAAGGAAATATACAATGAGAACGAGACTATCTCTAAGCGCGGTCGCCCTGGCCTTGGCTGCAGGGGGCACTCCCGCCCTGGCACAATCCATGGACCATTCGGCGCATTCGGAACATTCGGTATCAACGCCGATGGATCATACGGAGCAGGGCATGAACCATGCCGAGCATATGGCTGCGATGAACGATGACGTTGCTGGGGCAGAAGCAATTCTGACATCATATCGCGATGCCCTGACGTCGCGCGATGCAGAGGCCATGGCTGCGCTGTTTGCCCAGGAATCCTTCATTTACGAAAACGGCAAGGCGGAAGGCAGCTTCACGCATTACATGGAGCATCACCTGGGACCGGAACTCGATGCAATAACCAGCTTCACCTTCGGCGAACCGACGCTCGCAGTCACCCGGATGGGACATATGGCGTATGGCCGCGAAACGTACACCTATCGGATCGAACTGGCCGACGGTCGCGTAATCGACCGCGAAGGGGTTGCGACCTCGGTCCTCGCCCATGATGCAGATGGCTGGAAGATCGTTCAGTACCATTCATCGTCACGCGCACCGCGTAACAACTGATCTGATCGGGGGAACACCGATTGGCGACACGCTCTTTCAAGCTGCGTCTTCATGTGCTGGGCAGCAAGCTTCACAAATGGCTGGCGATCTTTGTCGGCGTCCAAGTGCTCCTGTGGATGATCACCGGGGCGCTGATGTCGTTTCTCGACATCGAAGAGGTTCGGTCCGAACATGTCGTTTCGCGCGCGCCGGAGGTCCTGCCCGCTGATGCTGTCATGCCCCATTGGCTCGATAGCAGCGAGGGGGTGGTTTCCCTTGCGACGCGCGCGGTCGGCGGCAGGGCCGTAACCGAGGTCCGCCGGGACGATGGAAGCGTCACGCTCCGCGACCCGGACAGCGGCATTCTCCTTTCGCCTCTTCCCGCTGCAAGCGCACAGGCCATCGCTCGCTATGCCTGGACCGGGCCACCAACCACCATAGCGACCACGCGCCTCATCGAAGATGCTGTCGGGACCGAATTCCGGGGTCCGTTTCCGGCGTGGCAGATCACCTACGGCGATGAGGACAATACCCGCGTCTACATCGATGCATCGAGTGGCTCGGTGCTCGCTGCCCGCAGCGACACCTGGCGCCTGTTCGATTTTGTCTGGGGGCTGCATATCATGGACTGGACGCAGCGCGACCGCATCAACAGCTGGTGGCTGCTATTGTTCGGGATCGGCGGGACGATTATCGCGGTTTCGGGCTTTGTCCTGCTTGCGAACCGGTTTCCCAGAATCAGGCGGCGGGCGAAACATGTGCCGAACGCACCCTGAAGCCGCTCCCAGTTTAATCAGGTTCGGCTCGGGCAAAGCGGACCAGAAGGATCGTGAGCGCAGGCACGATCGTCCACATCGCGATCGGGATCAGCGCCAACCCCGTCACTGGCTCGTGCGGCATCAACTCGCTGTAGCGCCAGCTCACGAAGCTTTCTGCCGGAAGCGATGTGGCGATCATTTCGACGGCGATGGCGACGACAAGCCCGAAGCCGAAATAGATCGCATAGGGCATTTTGGCGGCTTGCCAGAGCCACGCGCGCCCGCCGCGCAATGCAGCAAGGCTATAAGCTGTTAGCAGGATCACGCCATCGCCTAGGCTTGCAATGCCGCAGCGAATGGTCTGCTCATAAGGCTCGAGATTTCCCGGCTTGAAAAACGGCATCTGGAAAATCTCCCAGACGAACGCGATCAGGCTCCCGCAAACAAAGATGAGCCAATGAGTTCTAGTCATGCTGCGGATACGCCGGAATGATGTGCGCAAGGAAATAGCGGCGGGCCGGATTTCCACGTCCTGCATAGCGCCTTTGCTGCCCCAAAGCCTGGATCAGTCATGGTTTTCGCGGCCCTCCGCCTCGGCCATGCGAGCAGCGCGTTCGAGAAACTTACGCATGTCACCTGCTGCCAGTTCGGTAAGCGGATGCCGGCTCGCCTCGGGGCGTGGTTCGATCATGTCCGCACGCTTTCTGATCTGGTCGATCTGTTCATCGCTGGCCCCGGACAAAAGGCCGAGAACTATGTTCTCGAGAGTTATGAGGCGAATGCGCATTTGCACCAGCTCGGCATGATCGGGCTCCGGAATGTCCCAGCTGCCGTCCTCATTGACCGTGCTCACGACTGCTTCTCCGACGGCTCTGTTGTCACCATGATCTGTCCCATTCATCTCGACCGGCTTCGGTCAAAAAGGGTGACCGAAAAACACCATTCCTGCAACCGGCTGTGCCATCGGCTCAGCCGTCTCCGGTGGGCGCGGAAATTGTTTGAGGGGAACAGATGTTGGCTGCGTAAAGAGAATGAATGCGCACAGCACCCATCGCATGACCGACGAAAGGAAATCGATTGTGAAACGGACAGCTCTAGCTCTCATTCTCGCCACTGGCCTGACAGCCACTCCGGCGACGGCCCAGGAACAGCATGAGCACGGAGCTCAGGCTGTGGCACAGCAGCAGGATCACGCTGGCCACACGATGCAGGATTCCGACGCTATGGCTGCCCATCGCGAGAAGATGGCTGAAATGCGCGCGCTGATGCAGCAGGCCCACGCGGCGAGCGATCCTGCCGAACGCCAAAGGCTGATGGCCGAGCACCGCACAGCGATGCAGGAACACATGGCGGGCATGATGCAGGGGGACAACGCCGATATGATGGCGGCCTGTCACCAGCGCATGATGATGATGCACGATATGATGAAGCAGATGGCGGCTCACCAGAACATGGCGCAAGACGGTTAGGAGATGGTAGCCGGGCTCTTGCTCGTGCTTAAAGCTGGCCGCCCTCTTAACAAGGCTCTGATATTGGCAAGAGACCCAACCCCCTCATGAGTTAAATTTGGACCCTCACGCGCCGAGGATCACCGCGCTCCATCACGGCAAGAGATGAGGGTTCGCAGAGCATTACAGACACAATAGGTCGCACGACCATCGCCAAGACCGGAACCCGTAGAGAATGAAACGAATGCAATTCATGGCTATTGTAGCTGCCAGCTTGCTCTTCGTCGGACCAGTTCAGGCTCATGGCGACGAAAAGCATGGCGAAGAGACGAGCGCCGCGCCTGCCGCCGCGAATGGCGATGCGCATGACCAGGCGGCCATGGCGCAGATGGGCGACGGCGGAGCGGTCGGCGAGCCCTCAGCCGCGCACGACGAAGCAAGTGGAGGCCATGACGAGGCTGGTGGCCATGCTGATGAGGGCGATTCCGGCGTCATCGCCGCCCTGAAAAAACTGCATCCGGCGACCATCCACTTCCCGATCGCCCTGTTTCTCATGGCTGCTGCCACCGAGTTGTTCGTCATGCGCCGGAAAGATGCAGGGCTTGAGAGCGCGGTGCGCGTACTCGTCCACGGCGGAGCAATCGGCGCAGTCGTCGCAGTCCTGTTCGGATGGATCCACACCGGCCTTTGGTTCGGCGGCGATGCCGTCATGCAGGTCCATCGATGGAACGGGATGCTGATCGCGGTCCTCGGTCTGGCGATGGCCTATCTGGCGAGCCGTGCTTCCGCGAGCCGGACCGCGCTTCGCGCCGCAATCTTTGCCATGGCCGCTCTAGTGCTGGTGCAGGGATTTCTGGGCGGCGAGCTTGCGCACGGTGCCAATCATCTTGGTATCTCCTGGCTTTGAAGGATAGAATGATGCGCAGATCGAATCGGAACGGGTTTGTTGCCCCCCTTGCTGCGGCGGCACTGGGGCTAAGGCTCGCTGCATGTGATCAGACGCAGGACACTTCATCAGAAGCTGAAGCCTTGCCACTGTATACGGCCCCGCCGACCGAGAGCACAGGTCCTGGCGAAGGCGAAAGAGACAACGCTGCCTCTCCCGCTGGAGAGGCCAACACGAACCGGTCGGATGAAGCTGTGACTGCCGGTAGGCAACCAGACCGACCGGCGAGCACTCCGGTAGTAGCGCCGTCACCTGCGGCCACTCCCCCGCCGATGAATGCGAAGCCTAGCGACACACCCGATCCGCATGCGGGCCACAATATGCCGTCCATGCCAGACCATGACATGTCCTCGCTGTACGATCGGGCGGATGGTTCATGACCTGGCGTTTCGCCTTCTGATCGGCCCGAAAACGGCCGACGCTCCTTTCACCTGTCACTACGAATTACATGTCATCGTTTGCCAAAGGCGCTTTATCTCATCTGTCCGATTCTGGGGGTATTGATGGGGGTATTTGCAAGGTGATTCAAAAAGTTGATTAGGTAAATCAGCATGTTATACGCTCCCTATATTTCCCTCCTCCGCTACCATTCTCACAAACTTCTGACTTTAGTCTCTTGCAACGATGCTCTGGCCGTCTGCTGCGGATGCTTGCCGGACACCTGCCGGAACCGATAAGGCAGCGCAGCGGTTGATCATTCGGCAAGAGGACGCATTCCCACATGACAGCCCGGATAAATCGCTTGGCCACAGCCGTGCCGGATTGCGATTTCGAGAAAGATTATCGGCAATGGGCGTTGCGGCAGCTCGAAGGTCGCCGCGAAGCGCGCCTTTATGCGCGCATGGCAGAGCGCTCCGGCATCGACCACCGCTGGTCCATCCTGTCCGAAGAAGATGCGAAGCTGGATGAAGGAACCGGGTTCTACTCGGCGGAGGCACCATCCACCGCGCAGCGGATGACGATCTATGCCGAAGAGGCACCGACGCTAGCTATGGCGGCGATCGCCAAGCTGGGCGATATCGGTAAGATAACGCATCTCGTCGTAGCAAGCTGCACAGGCTTCGTCGCACCGGGCATCGATCAGATCCTCGCGCGGCGCCTCGGACTGGCGGACGATGTCGAGCGGGTGCTGGTCGGCTTCATGGGTTGCTATGCGGCGGTGACCGCCCTGCGGACGGCGCGGCATATCGTCCGCTCCGAATCGGGGGCGCGGGTTCTCGTGGTGACGGTCGAACTCTCGACATTGCATCATCAGCAGACCGTGGACATCGAGCCATTGCTGGCGGGCGCGCAGTTCGGAGACGGCGCCGCGGCGGCAATCATCAGCGGAAGCGGGGAGGGCCTCGCCATAGAGGCGGGAATCGCGGCGGCGCTCGAAGAGAGCGACGAACTGATAACCTGGCAGATCGGCAATACCGGCTTCGAGATGCGCCTATCAGGCGAAGTGCCGACACGCATCCGCAGCGCACTCAAGCGCGAGGATGTCCGCGAGCGCGTCATCGGGGACGGCGTAAAGCCCGTAGCCTATGCCGTTCACGCGGGCGGTCGATCCATTCTCGATGCGGTGGCGGACGGCCTCGATCTGGACGACGATGCGCTCGATCACTCGCGCGGCGTGCTGCGCGATTTCGGCAATATGTCGTCTTCGACGCTGATGTTCGTGCTCGAAAGAACCTACAGGGATCGACCCGAAAGCGGGGTCGCGCTGGCCTTCGGACCCGGCCTCGCGATGGAGGGCTTCCGCTTCGCCTGGCGCGATGCTTGAGCAGCGATCCGAGGCAGAGGAAATCATGGACGACCCCGCGCTTGACGCGGACGTCTACGCCGCGGTTCTGAACGATCTGGCGAAGGTCAATACGGTCACGCTGGCGCGCCGGCCGACGCTGCGTTTTCTCGAAAAGGCGCTGGGTCGCGCGACGGAGTTCTCGCTGCTCGATGTGGGGTTCGGCGATGGCGACATGCTTCGCGCAATTGCAAAATGGGCGCGCGAGCGAGGGAAAACCGCACGACTGGTCGGCATCGACCTCAATTCGCGCAGCGAGACAGTCGCCCGTAAGAGCACGCGCGCCGACGAGCCGATCGAATATCGCACCGGGGATTATGCCGAGCTTGCAGGAGACCGGTTCGATTTCATCGTTTCGAGCCTCGTCGCTCACCACATGACGCATGAGCAACTGGTCGCCTTCCTGCGTTTCATGGAAAGTGAGGCGGCGAAGGGATGGTTCGTCAACGACCTGCACCGGCATGGTTTCGCCTATATGGGGTACCCGGTGCTGGCCCGGCTGTTCGGCTGGCACGAAATCGTGAGACGGGACGGGCATCTTTCCATCGCGCGCTCCTATCGACCGCACGAATGGCCACCGCTTCTCGACGAAGCCGGGATAGAGGGAGCCGAGGTGAAGCGCGTCTTCCCCTTCCGTCTGTGCGTGGAGCGGATCAAATGACACGGCCGATCGTCCTCGGCGCGGGACCTGCAGGAAGCGTGGCCGCAATGCTTCTGGCGCGGGCCGGGGCGGAACCGATCCTTATCGACCGACAGGTGGAGGTGGGCGACGCGATCTGCGGCGGCTTCATGAGTTGGCGCACCGCGGCGAGCCTCCGCGCACTCGGCAGCGATCCGCTGACGCTCGGAGCGCGGCCCGTAACGCGCCTGCGCCAGTACTCTGGCGAGCGCGTGGCCGAAGCCGATCTGCCCGAACCTGCCTATGGCCTGTCGCGCAAGGCGCTCGACACGGCCCTCCGCGCCTCGGCGGTGCAGTGTGGAGCGCGCCTCGAAATCGATCGTGCCCGCAGCGTCAAAGAAGGGGAGATCGAGGGCGAACGGCGAAGCTGGCATAGTCCCGCCATTTTCCTGGCGACCGGAAAACATGACGTGCGCGGCGAAGCCCGTGCGCGGAACAGCGGCAATCTTGCGCTCGGGCTCCGCGTGCGACTTCCGCCATCATCCGAACTCGAGCGGCTCGTCGGCGATGCGATCGAATTGCATCTGTTCGAAGGCGGATATGCGGGCATTGTCCTGCAAGAGGGCGGAAACGGAAATGTCTGCCTTGCCCTTCGCAAGTCGGCACTGGCCGAGGCGGGCGGCGATCCGTGGGATTTGCTGAGGAAGGTGGCGACGGACAATCCGCATTTTGCATCGCGCTTGGCGTTAGCTGACGCCGAAGAGCCGGTCGATACGATCGGTGCGGTTCCCTATGGCTGGACCGCCCGAAAGACGAGCCATGGCATCTACCGGTTGGGTGATCAGGCGGCGGTCATTCCGTCGCTTGCCGGAGAGGGCATGGCGATCGCACTGGCGAGCGGACAGGCGGCGGCACGAGCTTATCTGGCGGGAGAGTCTGCCGAACTGTTCCAGCGGCGGTTCGCGCAGCGCGCAGCCAGACCGGTCCGCGTTGCGGAGAAATTGTGGCATCTTGCCGAGACTTCACGCGGCGCGGCAGGATTGACGCTAGCGGCAAGCGCGTTTCCCGAACTGGCGCGCCTTGCCATGAAGATGAGTCGGATCTGATCCTTCCCAAAGCGGCGCTTAGCTAGTTTGCCCGTTTCCAGACCTGCGTCTGGCAGAACGGGCCGAGGCAGCCTTTCACTTCCAGGCGAGAGGCGGAAATACGCCGCAGGACCGAGCGATAATCCTTGCCCGATTTGGGGTCGTAGATCCTGCCCCGCCATTCGGTATCGTCCTCTTCCAGCGAGGTGAGCACCGGCATGCCCAGCAGCTTTCGATTGCGTTTCGTCTTGTCCGGATTGTTCACGTCCCGCTGGTCGACGCCCTGCGGCGGAACGACGAGAAACCTGCTGATGCGACCGCAATAGCTCGACCCGCATTTCTGGATCGTCACGACCGCGTCACCATCCTCGGTCGTCCACTTGCCGGTGATGGGCTGAGCGGCAAAGGCGGGCGAAGCCACAGTGAGAAATGCTCCTGCGACCGCGAGAGCGGCGGCGGTGATCGGGTTCTTGCGATATGCCATGTGCAAGGCATATCGGTTCGCGCGGCTTTGTCCATTCATTCGGTTGCGCACGCGCCGGTTTGGGGGGCAGTCGACCCTCCCACTCGCGCAAACCGAAGCGGAGGGTTCAGTGCTGGCGAGGGGCGGGGCAGTATCGTTCGAGATAGGCCGCATGGCTCGGCATCTGCTGCACGAGCCACTGGATCGACTTCGCCATTTCGTCGATTTCCCCGGCAGAGCGATTGGCGACGCCCTCTGCCATCGGGCTGGTCCCTTCCATCGCGATGCCCTGACCCATCATCACCGCCGCCCAGCTGGTCGTGGTGAACAACTCGTCCTCTTCGCGAAAAACCTGTCCGTTGGCGCGGAAGATTTCGATCTTTTCGGTCAGCGTGTCGGGGACGCTCATTGTGCGGCAGTAATTCCAGAATTCGGAATCGTCGCGCTGCGTCGCCTTGTAATGCAGGATGAGGAAATCCCTGATCCGCTCGTATTCCTTGGTCGTCAGGCGATTGTAGGTATTCGCCTGCGACGCGTGCACTCCGTCGAGGGACAGCATCGCGATGAGCTTGTTCACCCCGGTATTGATGAGGTGGATCGATGTGCTTTCGAGCGGCTCCATGAAGCCGGAGGCGAGGCCCAAAGCAACGACGTTCTTGTTCCAGAACTTCTTTCTTCGTCCCGTGACGAACCGCAGGTGGTTGGGCTCGGCGGTCGGCTTGCCGGCGAGGTTCGTCTCCAGGATGTCCTGCGCCTCGTCGGCTTCCATGAACTGGCTGCAATAGACGTGGCCGTTGCCGTTGCGATGTTGCAGCGGGACCTGCCACTGCCAACCTGCCTTGTGAGCGGTTGCCCGGGTGAAGGGCGGGGGCGGCGAGCCGTCGTCGCGATTGCAGGGCAGGGCGACCGCCCTGTCGCAGGGGAGATAATTGGTCCAGTCCACATAGCCCGTCCCGAGCGCCTGTTCGATCAGCAAACCGCGAAACCCGGTACAGTCGACGAAGAAGTCGCCGTCAATCTGCGTGCCGTCCTTGAGCGAGAGACTGGCGACATAGCCGCTTTCTCCGTCGAGCCGGACGTCCTCGACGATCCCCTCCTTCCGCGTCACGCCGCGCTTCTCGGCGTAGTCGCGCAAATAGCGCGCATAGGCCGTGGCATTGATGTGATAGGCGTAGTTCATCGGCGGCAGGTCGTCCCGGCCGTAATCCTGGCTGCGCGAGAACTTTCCGAAATGCGCCGCCATCGTTTCGAGGTTGAAGAGCTGAAGCGGGCGCTTGTCGCCGCGCTGCCGCAACTGGTGCCAGACCTGGTGAAAGCCGATGCCGCCGAGATCGTAGCCGTAATTGCCGAACGGGTGGATGTAGCTTTCGCCGACTTGCCCCCAGTTGACGAATTGGATGCCGAGCTTGAAAGTCCCGTCGACGCGCGACAGGAATTCGCGTTCGTCGATCTCGAGCGCGCGATTGAACTCCACGAAGGGCGGGATGGTCGCTTCGCCGACCCCGATCGTGCCGATCATTTCCGATTCGACGACGGTGATCTTCAGGTTCCGTCCGTCGCGAATGCGCGACAATGCTGCCGCTGCCATCCATCCGGCGGTTCCGCCGCCAACGATCACGATATGCTCTATTGCCATGTCCCCGTCCCATGCCCGCAATCGCCATGTGTTACCATAGCGCCACGCTTGTTGGGAACGTTCATATAGCGTCTTGTGAACGCTCACAACCCGCGATATGTTGCAGAATTATTGCGGGATTCGTCCTTGCGAAAAAAGCGACGGGCCAACCTGTCGATAACATGGGAGAGGGAGAACACATGTCTCGTAACACGACTGGCGCGCGCGCATTTTCGCGGAAAATCGCCGCTTTCACCACCGCATCCGGTCTTGCCCTGATCGCGGCGCAGCCTGCTTTCGCCCAAGCCGAGGACGAGGACGAGGGCGCTGTCACGAACGAATTCCCGGCCGGCACTCCCGAGGGGCTGGAAGAAGAAAACGTCATCATCGTGACGGGGATCGCCGCCTCGCTCAGCACGGCACAGGATTTCAAGGAACGCGCCGATACCGTCATCGACGTCATCACAGCAGAAGACATCGGCGCGCTGGCCGACCGCTCCGTTGCCGAAGCGTTGCAACGCGTCCCGGGCATCGCCATCGGCCGGTTCGAGAAAACCTCGGACCCGACCCGCTTCTCGGTCGAAGGCACGGGCGTCATCATTCGCGGCCTCCCGGACAATTTCGGCCGCTCCGAACTGAATGGCCGGGACATCTTCTCGGCCAATGGCGGCCGAGCGCTGAGTTTCGAGGACGTGTCGCCCGAGCTGGTCGGCCGCGTCGAAATCTACAAGAACGTCACCGCCGACATGATCGAAGGGCAGATTTCCGGCCTCGTCAATCTCGTCACCCGCAAGCCGCTCGACACGCCCGGCTTCCGTATCGCCGGTTCGGTAGAAGCCAATTACGGCGATCTGCGCGAGGAATGGTCGCCGACCTTCAACATCATCGCATCCGACACTTTCGAGACGGGGGTCGGCACGTTCGGTTTGCAGGCCAGCTATTCGAAGTCGAAGCTGAAAAGCCGTACCGACTCATCGCAGGCAATCGACACCTGTTATCGGCCCGCCGATCTCAGCGCCGGATGCCAGCGCGTTTTCGACCTTAACTCCGGCGGTTTCGGCGACGAGCCGAACTTCACACCGGAACAATTCCCGCCCGAAGGCTCGGTTCTCGTGCCGCAATATGCCGGTGTCCGCTCGACGACGCTCGACCGCGACCGTGAGGCAATTTCGGGCGTAGCGCAGTTCGAAACGCTCGACGGCGGTCTCTTGATGACGCTCGAGTATCTGCGGTCCGAAACGACATTCGCGACCGAGGAATTTGCGCTGATCGGCCGGATTGACGACGGTGTTTCCTCGCCGGACCTGAGGTCCGACAGCGACACTTTGTTCGAGGACGGCAGGCTCGTGCGCGGTATCCTGACGGATAATGTCGGCGACCCTTACGCAACGCCCTTCGGGCTTGGCGGCATTCCGCTCGACAGCCTGCGCTTCCTGCGCGAACTCAAGAGCACGACGCAGGATCTCTCGCTCGACATCGACACGGTCTTCACCGATCGGTTCCGCGGCAATTTCGAGATGCAATATCTCAGTTCCGACCTGACGCGCGATTCCGTCTTCGGCGCGCTCAGCACCTGGGCGGATATCGATCTCGATCTCACCGGCGAAGTGCCCGATGTCCGCTTCATCGCGCCCATCGGAGCGCCGGACGATTATTTCAGTTCCGGATTTTACACCTATTACTGGTTCGGGCTCGACAGCCGCGAACGAAACGATGGCGAACTGTTCAGCCTGCGTGGCGATTTCGAATACGACATCAGTGACGAAGGTTTCTTCAAGAAGGCGCGTTTCGGCGCGCGGTGGGCTGCGCGCGAACGCACGACGCGCAACACCAATTTCAGCACCTGGGGCAACCTTTCGGCACCGTGGACCGGTCGGGGCGGATGTGGTCCTGGCGGCGGCGGACCGGGCTGCCAGCCGGGCGCGGTGGGAACTCTGTCCTATGAGTGGGGCGCGCCGGGCTTTACCCCGGGCCGCTTCTACACCGGATTGCCCGATCAGGAATTCGCCATCGCCGGCGGCGCCTATACGGACGAATTCCCCAACTATTCGCAATTGCGCAATCCCTTCGCGGACAGCTTCCAGCGGGGCGAAACGAGATCTCCGATCGAGAACGGCGCTGCTTATTTCTACGGCGGGGACGACTTTCTGCAGGAATATCTCGACGGTGTAACGGACCAGCAATGGGACGAGATCACGACATTCAGCCAGTCGCCTGAGCGTTTCAATCTCGGCGTCAACGGGCGGACGCGGCCGCTGCTGGACGGGAGGGTCGTCGAATGCGATCCCTTCTGCCCGGCCGAAATCTCGGACGTTACCGAAGAGACCGGCGCGGCCTATGCGCGTGTCGATTATGGCATGGACTTCGACGGCGGCTGGTCGCTCGGCGGCAATATCGGTTTGCGCTATGTGCAGACAACGGTCCAAACCCGCGGTCTGCTGGCGTTTCCCGATCCCGGCCAGTTCGATGACGTCCGGATCGTGGACGGCGTCAACGAGGGCGGCAACGGTGACGGCATCGTGCAACCGGGAGAAATTCTTAATAGCTGTCCAGACGTGCCGGACGGGGCCGAGATCGATCCCGATACGGGTTCGGTGTTTTCACGTGAGGTGCTCTATTGCGAACTGGAAGGCGACCGGTTGGCGCAATATGCTTCGCTATTTACTGGCGATCTCGTGCGAGACGATCGGGACGTCACCTTCGACCACTGGCTGCCGAGCTTCAACATCAGGCTCGACAGCGGCACGGGTATCGTCCTTCGCGGGGCAATTTCGAAGGGCATCGTTCGTCCGGAACTCAACAATTTTGCTCGCAACGGCGTTTTCGGCTTCAGTGGCCGCGTCGACTCCGGACCGCTTCTCTCCGTCAATACCGGCAACAGGGAAGTACGTCCGGTAGAATCGTGGAACTACGATATCTCGGCTGAGTGGTATTTCGCTGATGTCGGTTCGCTGACGGCCGCGTTCTTCGTGAAGGATATTACCGGCCTAATCGACAGCGGGACGGGCCTTCAGACCTATACCGGCGGGAACGGCACGACGGCCGATGTGATCATTACCGGCCCGGCCAATGATTACGACGGTGTGCTGAAAGGCGCCGAACTGGCTTATCAGCATCAGTTCGACTTCCTGCCCGGTCTGTTGAGCGGCTTCGGCGTGCAGGCATCCTACACTTACATCGATGCAGGCGACTTCACCAACCCGACGCTGTCGTCGATCGGGTCGCCGTCCGTCGCCGACGGCTCGGCACCGCTCAATGCCGGCCCGTTCCAGCAGCAATTGCCGCTGCGCGGATTCTCCGAGCATACGGTCAATGCGGTGGCGTTCTACGAATACGGTCCGTTTTCGGCTCGTGCCGCCTATAACTGGCGGAGCGAGTTCCTCGTCACGCCGCGCGACGACCTGTTCCCGTTCTCGCCGACCTTCCAGGAAGCGGGCGGACAACTCGATGCGTCGATCTTCTACACGGTCAACGATTTCCTGAAGCTGGGCGTGCAGGGCGTTAACCTGCTCGATGAAGTGACGCAATTGACGACCGTCGTCGATTACGAGGGCACGCGGGTATTGAGCAACGCCTTCCGCAACGATCGGCGTTATACGTTCATCGCGCGCTTCGCCTTCTAAGGGGGCAGGAGATACGAAACTTGGCGGGTTCCGGCGCAAATCGGGACCCGTTCGCCATCCGGTCTGCGGGCCGGTGCGCGCGGTTTGAAATTGCTGCTTTCGGCTTTTAGGAAAGAGCCATATCGGGCGGGGTCAGTCCAGGGGATTAACGAAGAATGGCACGTCGGCGCCAGTCGGTGACGATCAAGCATGTGGCAGCGGATGCAGGGGTTTCCCTGCAAACCGTCAGCCGCGTCATCAATAACGAGCCGAATGTGCGCCCCGCCATGAAAGAGCGCGTGCAGGCGAGTATCGACCGGCTCGGCTACGTTCCCTCGATCGCGGCGCAGCGCATGAGCGGCTCCCGGTCCTACATTATCATGGCAATCAACGACCGGGATCTGACGATCGCCGACTGGCGGGCGCGGGAAGGGCGCGACTGGGTCGACCAGATGCTGCTCGGCGGCATGCTGACCTGCGCGAAGCACGGCTATCGGATGCTGATCGAGCTCGTCGATACGCATAACGACCATGTCGAGCGCGAATTGGGGGCGGCGATTGCGGCGTTGCAGCCCGACGGCGTCATCCTGACCCCGCCCCATTCGGAGAACTCGCTGATCACACGGCTGCTTGCGAAAAGGGGCATTCCTTTCGCGCGGATCGGGTCTATGCAGGACGGGCCCGGCATCGCGATGTCGATGGGCGACGAGCACAATTCGGCGCTCGCGACGAAGCATCTCATCGAACTGGGTCATGAGCGGATCGGTTTGATCGCCGGTCCGACGGATTTCAGCCTGTCGCAATGGCGCATCGAAGGCTGGCGGCAAGCTTTGGGCGAGGCCGGTCTGCCGCACGAAAATTATCTGGAGCGCGGTGATTTCGGGTTCGAGAGTGGTATTGCAGCGGCCGGCAAGCTGCTCGATCTGGACGAGGCCCCGACGGCGATCATCGCCAGCAGCGATCAGATGGCGCTCGCCACGCTCGAAGTTGCGGGCAAACGCGGCCTAAGCGTCCCACGGGACCTGTCGCTAGTGAGCTTTGACAACTCGCCCATCGTGCGCTTCACGAGGCCGCCGCTGACGGCAGTGGACCAGCCAATCGCCGCGACCATATCGCGCGCGGTGGAACTGCTCATCGAACCGCCCGAAGATAATCCCGGCCACGAACCCGTCATCGTCGAAGGCGAGCTGGTCGTTCGCGGATCGACCGCAACAGCGCCGCGACGTGACGGATAGCAAATCCACGGTTCCGCCGCGCCAGTCGAGGCGGTTCATGTGGCTTTATGCGCTGGCCGTCGCGGGCGGATCGGTGTCCTACGTTCCCTTCCTTACACTGCTTCTTCCCGTTCGTGTTGCCGAGTTCTCGGCCGGTCGCACGATCGATTATCTCGCTTATATTGCCTTTTTCGGCGCTATCGCCGCCAGCCTCGCCAATATCGGTTTCGGCTGGGCCAGCGATCGCACGGGGCGCCGCGAGCCGTGGATCGTCGGCGGCCTCTTGCTTTCCTGCCTGCTTCTCGTTTCGGTAAGGGCTACGGACGGTCCGCTCGAACTCATCGTGACGATCGTGCTTTGGCAGATCGCAATTAACATGATGCTTGGGCCACTTGCCGCCTGGGCCGGCGATGTCATTCCCGACGAACAGAAGGGATTGCTCGGCGGGCTACTAGCTTTCGCGCCGGCGCTGGGGGCAGCCTCCGGCGCGCTTGTGACATTTCCCGGACTGGCGGGACAGGATGACCGGCTCTTGCTCGTGGCCGGGCTGGTTGCCTGCATGGTCCTGCCGGTAATCGTCTTCGGAAAGCCGCGTCCTATGCCGCACCTCGTCGCTCCGAGTGAGGTTTCGGGCAAGCGACCGCGGAGTTTCGGGCGGGGCGCCGTTCGCAAGATGTGGCTCGCGAGGCTGCTCGTGCAGATTACCGAGGCAGCTTTGTTCGCCTACCTCCTCGTTTGGATAATGGGCATCGACGAGGCTTTCACCGACAACGATACGGCGCGCCTGTTCGCCGTCGTGCTCGGTCTTTCGGTCCCGCTCGCGCTTCTGGCTGGGCGATGGTCGGACCGTCACGACCGGCCGATCATCCTGCTCGCAGTGGGAGCGGGCGTAGGCGGTTGCGGTCTTTTGCTGATGGCGCTGTCATCCAGTCTCGCGGGAGCGATCGCCGGTTACATGGTGTTCGGTCTGTCGACCGGCGTGTTCCTCGCCCTGCATTCCAGCCAGACCTTGCGCGTGCTGCCCCGGCCAGAGACTCGCGGGCGCGACCTCGGCCTGTTCAATCTTACCAATACCGTTCCCAGCCTCATCATGCCGTGGATCGCGATTGCGCTCGTGCCGAGTTTCGGCTTTGGCGCGCTCTTTTTCGTTCTGGCTGCATTGGCAGCGATGGCGATGGCGTTGCTCCTGACGATCAGCCGGACCCGATAGCGACTTGATTTCGAGCGCCATGCGTGGCAACCCGTCTAATTGATAACGTTCTCATAAAGAGAACCGGGAGGGACAATTGGCCATGAAAGCGTTTTGGACGGCGACAGCCCTTGCGGTATGTCTTGCCGGCTGCAGCACCGTACCGAACGAGGCGAATACGCTTCCCGCGGTCTCGGGGCAGACGAGCGAGGAAGCGCGCATTGCCGATCTGCTTTCCCGCATGAGCATCGAGCGAAAGGTCGCCCAACTCGTTCAACCGCAGATCAACAGTTTCACCGCTGAGGACATGCGCCGCTATCGGTTCGGAAGCTATCTGAACGGCGGTAATGGCGGCCCATATGGTGACGAATTCGCCGAAGCGTCCGAATGGCTGAAGCTGGCGGACGAAATGTATCTCGCCTCCGTCGAACCGCTTGAAGGAAACGAGCCGGTCATCCCGATGATGTGGGGCACCGACGCGGTTCACGGCCATACGAATGTCATTCGTGCGACCATCTTCCCTCATAATATCGGCTTGGGTGCGACGCGCGATGCGGATCTCGTCCGCCGGATCGGGGAAGCGACCGCGACGGAAATCGCCGTCACGGGCATCGACTGGAATTTTTCGCCGACGGTCGCCGTCGCGAGGGACGATCGCTGGGGCCGGACTTACGAGAGCTATTCCGAAGATCCGGCCATCGTCGCGCCTCTGGGAGCCGCGCTGATCGAAGGACTGCAAGGCCGCCAGGGCGATCCGGACCGGTTGCGCGGCCAGCATGTTATCGCGACGGCGAAGCACTTTTTCGGCGATGGCGGAACGGACCAAGGCGTCGATCAAGGCGAAGTTACCGGCGACATCGAGAGCTTAAAGGCCATTCACGCCGCCCCCTATCCTGCCGCGATCGACGCGGGCGTCGAGGCGGTCATGGCAAGCTTCAACTCGATCAACGGCAGGAAGATGCACGGCAACGAGGCGTTGCTCACCGGCGTACTTCGCGATGAGTTGGGCTTCGACGGACTCGTGGTCGGGGACTGGAACGGGCACGGGCAAGTGGCAGGGTGCACCAATACGGATTGCCCGCAATCGCTTTTGGCGGGGCTCGACATCTACATGGTCCCGGACGAATGGCGCGGCTTGCTGGAGACGACCGTCGCGCAAGTGCGCGATGGAACCATCCCGATGGCGCGCCTCGACGAAGCGGTCGGACGGGTGCTGCGCGTCAAGATGCGGGCTGGCCTGCTCGACGAATTCGTGAGGCCGTCGCAGCGCCCCGTAGCCGGTCGCTACGACTTGCTCGGCTCGGCCGAACATAGGGCGATCGCACGAGAGGCAGTCGCCAAGTCGCAGGTCCTCTTGAAGAACAATGGCGTGCTGCCGCTGAAGGCCGGGGCCACCGTCCTCGTCGCTGGCAGCGCCGCCGACGACATCGCGCAGGCTGCGGGCGGTTGGACCCTGACATGGCAGGGCGGGGGCGATCTCGACAACGAGTACTTTCCCGGCGCCACCTCCATCTGGCAGGGACTGAAGGCTGCGACCGAAGAAAGCGGCGGAACCGCCATGCTTGCGCCCGACGGCGATTACACGACCCGCCCCGATGTCGCGATCGTCGTATTCGGCGAAGAGCCTTACGCGGAATTCGCAGGGGACCGGAAGAATGTCGCATTCTCCGACGAGGAGGGACTGGCGCTCCTGCGGCGGTTCGAAGCCGAAGACATTCCGACCGTGGCGGTGTTCCTGTCGGGCCGTCCGATGTGGGTCAATCGCGAGTTGAACGCGGCCGACGCCTTCGTCGCTGCCTGGTTGCCGGGTAGCGAGGGAGCTGGCATCGCCGACGTCCTGACCGGCACCGAACCTTCCACCGGGCGACTGAGCTTCAGCTGGCCGCGCGGTTGCGATGCGGGGCCGGTGAACGGGCCGGAAAAGGCGCTGTTCCCGGTCGGCTACGGCCTTTCGCTGACCCAGCGGTCCAGCCTGCCGATGCTCGACGAAAGCTGCGACGCCTTGCTCGCGGCGAGCGGCTCCGACTGGTTCGTCAACGGCCGGTTCGAGCAGGGCATAACGGCAGTGGCGGGCGGGGTCGCCTTGCCCGATCTGCGTGGAGCGGGCGGCGGCGTCACGGCACGCGGGATCGACCGGAATGCTCAGGAAGATTCGCGCGAGATCACATTCACGCCCGGCTCGGCCCTGACCATATCGCAGACCGAAGAGGGCGAGGGGGCTTACCGCATCGTCTACCGTGTCAGGCAGCGTCCGCAGCAAACGGTTACTCTGACGACTGGCAGCGCGACGCTTTCCCTGACGCAGCCGCTTTCGGTCGCGGCCGAGAAGGACTGGCGTGAAATGGTCATTACGGAGGAATGTGCGAGCGGGCTCGGCAACGAGCTGACGATTGCCAGCGAGGGTGCGTTCACGCTCGACATCGCCACCATCGAACGGGACAACCTTCCCGAAGGAACCGCGTGCTCTTTCTAGGCTGATCGGGTAATTCTTTTTGCATGCCGGCAAGAGACCGGCAGTCAATCGGCGCGGCGATATCTCGGCTTCGAGGGAATCGTGCCGAGCTTTGGGAGGATAATGACAATGGCACTCGCACCCGATGTGGCAACGAGCACGGATCCGCATCCCGTCGAAGAGGACGCGGGCGGCATTCACGCGCCCGGTCTCAACTATTTCGTCTTCGGTCTGTTCTTCATCTTCGGGGGCATCACGTCGCTCAACGACGTGCTCATTCCCAAGCTGAAGGAGCTTTTTACCCTCAACTATACCCAGGCGATGCTCGTGCAGTTCTGCTTCTTCACCGCCTATCTCGTGATCGGGATACCGGGAGCGAAACTGGTCAAGAGACTGGGCTATATGCGCGGCGCGGTGGCGGGCCTCGTCACCATGATGCTGGGCTGCCTGATGTTCATTCCGGCGAGCCAGACGGCGACGTACTGGATGTTCCTGCTCGCGCTCTTCGTCCTCGCCAGCGGAGTGGTCATTGTGCAGGTCGTCGCCAACCCGCTGATTTCCCTCCTTGGTCCGCAGAGGACGGCGCATAGCCGCCTCACCTTCGCGCAGGCGTTCAACAGTCTCGGCACGACCGTCTTTCCGATCGTGGGCGCGGCGGTCATCCTCGGTAGCCTGGCAGGTTTGAGCGCATCCGAGCTCTCGGGTGCGGAACTGCAAGCCTATCGGCAGGCCGAAAGCGAAGCGATCTGGCAAGGCTATCTCGGCGTCGCCTGCCTCATCGCACTGGTGGCATTGGCGGTCTGGCTGTTTCGCAATCGTTTGCAGGGCGAGAAGCACGAGGCATCTTCGGGGCTGGCCGGGCTTGACCTGCTGAAGCGCAGCCGGTTCGGCTACGGGGCCCTGTGCATCTTCCTCTATGTGGGCGCGGAAGTCTCGATCGGCTCGATCATTATCAACTATCTCGCGCAGGATCGCGTTCTCGGCGAACCCGAAAGCGTAATCGGCTGGATGATCGGCCTTTATTGGGGCGGAGCGATGGTGGGCCGCTTCGTCGGTTCCTATTTCCTGCGCGTCTTTTCGCCGGGGAAGATTCTCGCATTCAACGCGACCGGTTCGATCGTGCTGATCCTCGTCAGCATTTTGACCTCGGGAGAAGTCGCAGCTTACAGCCTGCTCGCGGTCGGCCTCATGAACTCGATCATGTTCCCGACGATCTTCTCGCTCGCCTGCGAGAAGCTCGGCTCGCGAGCGGCGGACGGTTCGGGCATCATCAATGTCGCGATCTTCGGCGGAGCGGTCGTTCCGCTCCTCTATGGCGTCCTCGCTGATGCCAGCAGCAGCCTGGCGGTCGCGATGATCCTGCCGATCGCCTGCTACGCAATCATTGCCGGTTTCGGTCTGTTCGCGCGGCGTCCGGCATGACCGGGGCAAGCGAGCACCTTCGTTCTGTATGGCTTATCGGGAGAGGATGATGAACGTTTACAAGGCACTGCTGACTGCGACGGCGTGCGTGATTTTCGCACCCGCCTGCGCCCAGAACACAGCGCCCCAGTCGGTGGCTGCGGCCCCGTCGGAAGAACTGATCTTCGCCGACGATTTCGATGGCGGCTCGCTCGACCGGAGCAAGTGGAATGTCGTCGGCCCGACCTTTTGGGTGAACGAAGAGGAGCAGGCCTATATTGACGCGCCTCGCACCATCGCATTCGCCGCCGCGGGTAGCGTCGATGGCGCGGCAGACGGCGTCTTGCGCCTGCAACCGCGCTTCGAAGAGGGATTCGAGACCCCGACCGGGCGCAAGGCCGACTTCGTCTCCGGGCGAATCACGACCGAGGAAAAGTTCGATTTCACCTATGGTCGCGCCGTCGCCCGCATCCGGATGCCCGACGCGACCGGCGTGTGGCCGGCCTTCTGGCTGCTCGGCAACGGGCAATGGCCGGACACCGGCGAAATCGACATCATGGAATATGTCGGGGAAGCCGACTGGACGGGCGTCGCTCTCCACGGTCCGGGCTATTCGGGCGAGACGCCCCTCGTGAACAAGTACTTCTTCGAGCCCGGTACCGACGTCACCGACTGGCACGAATACGAAGTCGACTGGAACGCCGAGCGCATCCTGTTCAAAGTCGATGGTCGGCTGACCTACCGGGTGACGCGGCCCATGGTCGAGAATTACGGCGAATGGCGCTTCGATACGCCCAAGCACATCATCCTGAACTTCGCGGTCGGCGGCGTTTATCCGTTCAAGACCAACGGTATCTCCGAACCCTACAAGGGTCTGCCCGCTGCCACGGTCGAGCGGATCAAGGCGGGCGAACTCGCGATGGAAGTCGACTGGGTGCGCGTCTATCGCTCGGACGAACGATAGACGCAGCCGCAGTTATTCAGGCGCTCGCCGTTCCGTAGCATTGCGCAAAGCCGCGATAGCCGAGCTCGTCCTTCGCATCGGGCGGCACCATGATCATTTCCTGCATTTGCAGTCCGGCATTGCCGGTCTCGTCGATCAGCCGCGTCACGATCAGCAGCCCGCCCGCCATGTAGCGGTTCTCGCCGCTGGCACGGAGCGGAACGAGCTTGCCGTTGAGCTTGATGAAGGCGTCGCCACCTGCCTCGTACACGAAGGCGGGAAAAGACATTTCGGTCAGGCGGAAGACGCAGCGGTCTGCCGTTCCGCCGATGGCACGAATATCGGCATCGGACATCGTCTCCGGCTTTACGATTTCGACGGCTACATTTGCCAAGGCCTCTTCGACGCCGACGATCGGAGCCGCTTGTGGAGCAGGGTACATCCCGGCTTCCCGGTCGTTGCCGAGCGCGGTGTTCTGGTTGCAACCGGCCAGCAGGACTGAACCGGCGAGGGCGAGGGCGAGGGGGAGGGCGCGAGTCATCGTTCGGGTCATTGGGCCGCTCCCTGCTGCGTCGTCTCGACTTCGGGCAGGTCGACTGGGACGGCAAGGCTTTCGGGGAGCCGCTCTTCCGTGCGGACGCCATTTTCCTCGATGTCCGCGATGAGATACTTCATCTGCGCAATCTCGCGACGCTGGGCGAGGATGATGTCATGCGCCAGCTTACGGACGCGCGGGTCCTTGATGCTGGCCCGCTCGCTCGTCATGATCGCGATCGAGTGGTGCGGGATCATCGCCGCCATGTATTCCTCGTCATCGACGGTGGTCTGGCTGCGCACAAGCCAGAGGGCGAGCGCGAACATGACGACTCCGACACCGATGATGATGAAGTTCTTCGTGCGGTCCTTGTACATCCCCCACATGAAAAGCAGCATGACGATCATCATCATCGCGCCCATCACGAACATCATCCAGAAGCGCGTCTCGCTCCAAAAGATCTGGTCCGCGTCATAGGTGTTGGTGTACATGAGGAAGAACATGATGACGGTCGAGGTCGCGACCATCGCCATGAAGCGCCAGTAATTGCCGCCGCCGCCCTTGTCGGAATGTTCTGCGTGTTTGCGGTTTTCGGCCATCTCAGCTCTCCTCCTTGCTCATGGTCTTGTAAACATATTGCGCCGTGCAGCTGATCATGAGGAACCCGGTCAGTGCCGCGATCCCGGAAATGGCGCGCATGTGACCGGCGGGCAGGATGTCGCCCAGCCCCACGGTCGAAACGGTGATCAGCGCGAAATAATAATAGTCCATCCAGCTATCGATGACGTCCTTCTCGAGGCTGCCGAGACCCCATTGGGCCGCGAGATACATTCCGGCAGCGAATATAGCGGCAATGACAAGGTGGCTCAGCAGGACGATAGAGGCGCCGCCTAGCAGGCGCAGGTGTCGCGGGTCCTTGCCGGCAGGCGAGATCGCCTTGGCCCATCGCAGCATCCAGAGATGAAAGTAGAGCGACAGGGCAAACAGCGCGAAACCAAGCAAAAGTGCTGCGATCATAGCGTGATCCAGCCGAGTGCCTTCGCTCCCATCCAGAGGCCCATGCCGATCATGAACAGGTTCTCCGTCAGCGACACGAAGCCGAGCGGCACGTTGCTGCTCCCGCCGACGCATGCGCATTTGAGTTCGCGCTTGTCGATATATACCGCCTTGAAGACGCTGACGGCGCCGACCGTGCCGATGAACAGCGACACGGGAACGGAAATTATCGGCAAGGCATGCGCTACCATCAGGATGCCGGCCAGTGCCTCGCCGAACGGATAGATGAAGCCGTAACGGACCCAGCGGCGTGCGAGCAGATCGTAATTGAGAAACATGGTGGAGAAGCTGCGAACGTCCTGCAGCTTCTGGATCGCGAGCAGTGCCATCGACAGGCTGACGAACCATTCGATCGCCTGAACGGTGACGATCGTCTCGAATACGTACCAGCTGATGGCGAGGCCGAGCAGGAAGGCGACGCCGAAGATCGCGAGCACCGGCTGGTAGCTAGTCTCGTCTTCGGCTGGCTGACTGCGCGACTTGCCGAAATGCTCCCGGAGATCGTCGTATCCCCCGATACGCTTGCCGTTTATGAATGTCTGCGGGGTTGTCTTGACGTCGTGCTTTTCCTTGAAGGCATCGGTCTCGGCGCGGGTTTCAAGATGGTGGTCGTCGATCGAATACCCTTCGCGTTTCAACAGATCGATCGTCTTCAGACCATAAGGACACACATGGTCCGGCATGACCATGCGATAAACGGTCGCTGTCTTGTCCTTCATGCACCGCTCCCTTCGTAACTCGCCCAGACGCTGCGGCCGGCAGGTCCGAATGCGATCACCTCGAAGGGCTGGCGATGGTCGCCATGTTCCATCCCCGGCGAGCCCATCGGCATGCCAGCGACCGCGAGGCCGGTGACGCCCTCTGGCCGCTCGGCGAGCAGGCGTTCGACATCGGCTGCGGGCACGTGGCCCTCGATCACGTAACCATCGACAAGGACCGTGTGGCACGAGCGCAAATCGTCAGGCACGCCGTTCTCCGCCTTGACCGATCCCATGTCGGGATGATCGATCGTCGTGACGTCGTGCTTCTCGCCCTGTTCCATATGCTCGGCCCAGGCGAGGCAACAACCGCAATTGGGATCGCGGAACATGGTAAGTTCCGCGGCTTGCGCGGCGCAGGCCGACAGCGCTGCGACGAGAGCCAAGCCGCCGGTCAGACTGCGGAGGCGGGAAGACGAAAACGGTATCTTGTGCATCATCATTTCCTTCATAAGCCGAGATGGTTGGGACCATGGGCGAGTTCGCCGCCCCAATAGCCTTGTGCGAAGATGGCGAGTGTCAGAAAGCCGAGGACGAAGCGCAACGCCGTGCGATTGGTGGCTCCCGAAATCGCCGCCGCGCCGAGCGAGATTGCCGCGATGCTCGTGCCGGTCCATCGGTGCAGCTGGATCGTCGTCCCGCCCCCGAACCAGAGGCCGGTGTGTATCCATCCGAAGATCGCCGCGACGACCGCGCCGATCGCGCCGCCCCAGACCATGACGTTCACGGCACGGTAAAGGCCGCTTGCGTCGGCGGAACGTGCTGCCGCGAAAGCCTCCGTCGCCGCCGCCATCAGCAGCAGGGCAATGGGAAAGTGAACGGTCGCGGGGTGCAGTTTTGTCAGGATCGAACCGGAATCACTTTCATGCGCTTCGTCCGAGCGGCCCTCTTCCTGAGCGCTTGTCGAACCCGCGGCGCTTTGCGCGGCTGCATTTCCTTGCGTTTCGTTTGCGCTGCCAGCTTGTGCAGAGGCGGCTTCGCTCGACGCGCCCTGTTCGTCGTCCGGTCCATGGGCCGCGACAGGCACGGCGAAAAGTGCAAGACAGATCGCGGAGATTATCAGGAAAATGTTCTTCATCGTTTTGCCTTTTCGAACAGGTCGACCAGTTCGGCGAATTTGCGCTGCTGTTCGACCGGGTCGCCGCTATCGATCGCTTCCGTCACGCAGCTTGCGGCGTGACGCTTCAGGATCTCGCTTTCGGCGCGCCCGAGAGCGGCCTTCACGGCCTGCAGCTGCACGAGGATGTCGATGCAGTATCGCTCGTCCTCGACCATTCCGGCGATGCCGCGAACCTGCCCCTCGATCCGGCGCAGGCGGTTGAGTATGGCGCTATGATCGCTCATTTACCTCGTCACGCTTCCAAAGACAAATTACCCATATGGGGTATCCGCGGTTCCATAAAAGACCCGGTCTTATCAAAAACTAAGAGTATCGGAGCGACCGTTCGGCGTCGTGGGTTGGCGTGAACGGCTTTCATCGCTCACAGGTGCCCCGAGCCTGGCGAAAGCGATTTAGCGTAACGTTAACCATCCTTGCCTAACGTTCCCTGTCTACGGGGTGATCTCGATCTTGCTCGTGCCAACGTTGTGCTTCGCGGTGTCGCGGTTCCTCGACCGGCTCGACAGCCGCTACGGCCCTCCGAAGCGATAGCGGGTGCTGCTCCGATCTTTACGCGGACCTACGGCTGATCGGGGCGAGACTGTCGAGGAGTGGCTGGGGTGGCAGGGATCGAACCTGCGAATGCCGATACCAAAAACCGGTGCCTTACCACTTGGCCACACCCCAGCAATGCACAAGCAGGCAGGTTCGTGGAAGAAACCGCCGGCCGGGCGCCGCCCCATATAGCGGTGTCGATGCGGATGTGAAGGGCGAATTGCTTCGCCCTTCATTGTCTCGCGGCGCTAGATCGCCTTGCCTTCGAAATCCTCAGCCGAATGGCGCTCCGCGAGCTGCTCGTTCTCCTCGCCCCAGGTCTTGCACACGATCCGTCCGCGCCTGACAGCGGGGCGTTCGGCGATCTCCTTTGCCCATCTGCCGACCGCCTCATACTCGTCGATCGAGAGGAATTTTTTCGCCTCGTTGTAGATTTTGCCGGTGGTGAAGGGCTCCATCCACGGAAATGCCGCCATGTCGGCGATGGTGTATTCGTCTCCTGCCAGATAGCGGCTTTCCTGAAGCCGCTTGTCCGCGACGTCGAACAATCGCTTGGTTTCCATGGCATAGCGATTGATCGGGTATTCGTATTTCTCGGGCGCATAGGCGTAGAAATGCCCGAAGCCTCCGCCGATGAAGGGCGCGCTGCCAATTTGCCAGAACAGCCAATTGAAGGTTTCGGTCCGCGCCTTGCCTTCGGCAGGCAGGAAGGCGTCGAACTTTTCCGCCAGATGGACGAGGATCGAACCCGATTCGAAGACGCGCACAGGTTCCGCCCCGCTGCGGTCGAGGAGGGCGGGAATCTTGGAATTGGGATTGATGTCGACAAAGCCGCTGCCGAATTGCTCGCCCTCGCCGATATTGACGGTGAACGCGTCATACTCCGCCTCAGAATGTCCGGCTTCGAGCAGTTCCTCCAGCATGATGGAGGCCTTCACCCCGTTGGGCGTGGCGAGCGAATAGAGCTGGAAATCGTGCTCGCCTGTGGGCAGTTCGCGCTCCTCTCGTGCGCCCGCGGTCGGACGATTGATATTGGCGAAGCGGCCTCCGTTTTCCCGGTCGTAGGTCCAGACTTCGGGCGGAGTATAGGTCGTGTCGGTCATCGAGGGGGCTCCTTCTTTTGGAATGCGCTCGACCCGCAACTTGGGCAGACAGTCCCCTTGGCGCAAGGCGCAGGGATCGCACGGCGCGAACAAACCGGCAGCGCCTTAAGCCCTCTCTTTCCCCGATCGGAAACCCAAGGGCCGCCTCGAACGTATCGAAGATCATGGCCAGCGAACCGCAACATCTCATTTATGTCGACGACGATCTACCCGGCATCACGCGCAAGCGCGCCGGGACCGGCTGGGCCTATTACGATCCCAAGGGAACGCTTATCAGGGATCGCGCGGAAAAACGCCGCCTCAATGCTATCGCGCTCCCGCCGGCCTATACCGACGCATGGTTCTGCCCGGCCGACAATGGCCACATTCTCGCGACCGGCTACGATGCGGCGGGGCGCAAGCAATATCGCTATCACCCTGACTTCAGAACCATGCGCGAGAGTGAGAAGTTCGACGGCTGCCTCGCATTCGGCAACCTTCTACCGCTGGTGCGCAAGAAGGTCGAGGACGATATGAAGGCGCGCAAGCTGACGCGGCGGAAGGTCGTGGCGACCGTCGTCAGGTTGCTCGACAGGGGTGCGGTGCGCGTAGGTAACGATACATACACGCGCTCGAACCAGAGTTATGGTGCGACGACGCTCCAACGCAACCATGTCGAGGTCAACGGGACCAAGCTCGTTCTCCATTATCCCGGCAAGTCGGGGAAGGAGCGTCACGTCGAATTTGCCGACAAGAGCCTGTCACGGGTCATCAAGCGGCTGCAGGACCTCGAAGGGCAGCGCCTGTTCCAGTTTCGCGATGACGATGGCGAACTTCACGCGATCGATAGCGGCGATGTGAACGACTACATCCGCGAGGCGACCGGCCAGCATTTCACGGCGAAGAACTTCCGCACCTGGCACGGCAGCGTTCTGGCATACAATGCGCTGTTCCATGCGAAGGAACGCCTGACGCTCAAGGTGCTGCTCGAAGCGGTAGCGGAGCGGCTGGGCAATACGCCCGCGGTTACCCGGCGCAGCTACATCCACCCGGCGGTCATCGCGCAAGTCGATGGACAGGAAGCATGGCGCGAGACTGAGCGTCTTCCGCGCTCGACCAAGTACCTCTCGCGCGAGGAGCGCGGGCTTATCGCCATGCTCGAACAGTCGCCGGCCGCGTCCGAATTGCTCGCCGCGTAAGGAGCCGTTAGGACACTCGCCAGAGGGAGGGCCGCAGGCAGCGCGTTCCCGAAACCGAAAGGGGGAATTTCGCCTTCATGCCCGATACCGACCACCCGTTCTACGACCTGCATACGCATGGTTTCGTGCGATTGGCGACAAGCACGCCCAAGGTGCGCACCGCCGACGTCGAATACAACGCAAACGGCATCATCGAGCAGGCGAAGAAAGCCCATGCGCAGAATGTCGATCTGCTTCTCTATCCGGAATTATGCCTGTCGTCCTATGCCATCGACGACCTTCTGCTGAACGCGGCACTGCTCGATAGCGTCGAGGCGCATATCGAGCGGATCGTCGAGGCGAGCCGCGACGTTACCCCGGTGCTGGTGATTGGCGCGCCGCTGCGGCACAAGGGGCGCATCTACAATTGCGCACTCGCCATCGCGAATGGCGAATTGCTCGGCGTCGTGCCCAAGAGCTTCCTGCCCAATTATCGCGAGTTCTACGAAAAGCGCTACTTCGCGCATGGCCGCGACATCGTGGGCAAGACGATCGCGGCGGGCGGCTATGAGGCGCCGTTCGGCTGGGACCTCGTATTCTCCGCCGACAATCTGAAGGGCTTCACCTTCGCGCTGGAAATCTGCGAGGACTTCTGGGCGCCCGATCCGCCCTCGACCCGCGCCGCACTTGCAGGAGCAACGATCCTGCTCAACCTCTCCGCGTCGAACATCACGATCGGAAAGTCGGACGAGCGACATCTGCTGTCGCGTGCGCAGTCCAGCCGGACGGTTTCCGCCTATGCCTATTCGGCGAGCGGCTACGGCGAATCCACCACCGACATGGCATTTGACGGGCAGGGCATGATCTACGAGCTCGGCGACCTGCTGGTCGAGAGCGTGCGCTTCGATCATGAGGCCGAATTGTGCATTGCCGACATCGACACGCAGCGCATCCTCAATGAGCGGATGCGGATGCAGACCTTCAACGATGCGGCAGAAGCCGCCGAAAGGCCCGAAGACTGGTTCAGGACCGTTTCCTTCACGCATCGCTACGAGGGCGGGGACATCGGCCTGCGTCGGCCCATCAGGCGCTTTCCTTTCGTGCCGAACCGCCCCGACAAGCTGGACGAGGATTGCTACGAGGCGTTCAACATCCAGGTCGATGCCCTTATGCGGCGGCTGGAGGCAACGGGTTCGAAATCGCTCGTCATCGGCGTTTCGGGCGGTCTCGATTCGACCCATGCACTGATCGTCGCGGCCAAGGCGATGGACCGGCTCGGCAGAAATCGCACCGACATTCGCGGCTACACGATGCCCGGTTTCGCGACCTCGGATCACACGAAGGGCAATGCGTGGGACCTCATGCGCGCGCTCGGCATCACGGCGGAAGAGATCGACATCAAGCCGGCCGCACGTCAAATGCTGGGCGACATGGGCCACCCCTTTGCGGACGGCGAACCGGTCTACGATACGACCTTCGAGAACGTTCAGGCCGGGCTGAGGACGGACTACCTTTTCCGGCTTGCCGGCCATCACAAGGGCTTCGTCCTCGGAACGGGCGATTTGAGCGAATTGGCGCTGGGCTGGAGCACCTATGGCGTCGGCGACCAGATGAGCCACTACAACGTCAATAGTGGTGTTCCAAAGACACTAATTCAGTATCTCATTCGCTGGACGGAACGCACGGACCAGTTCGATCCTGCAACCAACAAGGCGCTCGATGCGATCGTCGATACCGAGATTTCGCCGGAGCTGGTTCCGGCGGGCGAGGACGGCGAAATACAGTCGACGCAAGGAGTCATCGGCCCGTACGAACTCAACGACTTCTTCCTGCATCACACGATCCGCTACGGACAGAAACCGAGCCACATCGCGTTCCTCGCGCACCATGCCTGGCGCGACAAGGCGAGCGGCGTCTGGCCGATCGAGTTTCCTGAGGAAGCGAAGAACGAATACGATCTGTCGACGATCGCCGACTGGCTGGAAAAGTTCTGCCAGCGCTTCTTCGCCTTCAGCCAGTTCAAGCGATCCGCGCTACCCAACGGGCCGAAGGTCACGTCAGCCGGGGCGCTCTCTCCGCGGGCCGACTGGCGCGCACCGAGCGACGCGGTAGCCGACGTCTGGCTGACGGAACTGCGCGAAAACGTCCCGCGCGACTGACGCAAGACCGCGCGGGACGTGCAGTTCAGCGGGCGTCGACGAGCACGATCTCCGCATCCTCCAGCGCGGTCACCGTCACGCTTTCGCGGTCGGTGATGGCGACGCCGTCGCGGGCCTTCGCCTCGACGTCCTCGATGCGGATCGAACCCGTGGCCGGGACAAGATACAGGTGCCGGTCCTTGCCGGTTTCGTATGTCACGCTCTCGCCCGCAGCGAGGCTCGCCCCGGCAACGCGCGCATTAGCGCGAATGGGCAAGGCGTCCCCGTCGCCTTCCATGCCGGAAGCGAGGGTGACGAAGCGCCCGGCGCGATCGTCTTTCGGAAACGGCGCAGCGCCCCAATGCGGTCGTCCACCGCGTTCTTCGGGAACGATCCAGATCTGGAAGATGGTCGTTTCCTCGTCTTCGCGATTGAATTCGGAATGTTGGATGCCAGTTCCCGCGCTCATCACCTGGACGTCGCCCGCTTCGGTGCGGCCTTCATTGCCCATGCTGTCCCGGTGCGAGATCGCGCCGCTGCGGACATAGGTGATGATCTCCATGTCGGCATGTCCGTGCGGCGGAAAGCCGGCACCGGCTGCGATGCGGTCGTCGTTCCACACGCGCAGCGCTCCCCAGTTCATGCGCGCCGGGTCGTGATAGCCGGCGAAGGAGAAGTGGTGATGTGCGTCGAGCCAGCCGTGGTTGGCTGCGCCGAGGCTTTCGAAAGGACGATGTTCGATCATTGGTCAGACTCCGGATTGCTTTTGACCGGAGATAGGTGCGCAGGCTGCCCGCTTGAACGGTGCGATTTTGAATTACAGTAATCGTTTTGCCCGGCAAGCAGGAGTGGGCGCAACCGGCCTCGTCAGAGGCGCATTACCCAGTCGGCTGGATCGGCCACAGTCCCGCGCTGGATACCAACGAGACGCTCGCGCAATTTCGTGGTGATCTGTCCGGCGCTGCCACTGCCGATGGTAAAGTCGCGATCTTCTCCGACGACCCGCCCGACCGGCGTCACGACCGCCGCCGTTCCGCAGGCCAGCGTTTCTACGAGGCGTCCGCTCGTCGCATCGCTTTCCCACTGGTCGATCGAATAAGGTTCCTCTCGCACGTCCAGCCCCTCCTCGCGAAGCAGGTGAATCAGGCTGTCGCGGGTGATACCGGGCAGGATCGTGCCCGTCAGCGGCGGAGTGACAACGCTGCCATCGTCCATGACGAAGAACAGGTTCATGCCGCCCAGTTCCTCGATCCATTTCTTTTCGACCGCATCGAGAAAGACGACCTGGTCGCAACCGTTCGCAATGCCTTGCGCTTGCGGAACGAGGCTGGCCGCGTAATTGCCGCCGGTCTTCGCAGCGCCCGTACCGCCTGGTGCGGCGCGGACGTAATCGCTGCTGACCCAAATCTTCACCGCTTTCGCGCCGCCCTTGAAATAGGCTCCGACGGGCGAGCAGATCAGCACGAACTTGTATTGCTTTGCAGGACGTACGCCGAGGAACGCCTCGCTCGCGAACATGAAGGGGCGCAGGTAAAGAGAGCCGCCCTCAGCGTCGGGCATCCAGTCCCGGTCCACCGCCATCAGCTGGCGGATGCTTTCGATGAACAGTTCTTCGGGCAGTTCCGGCATCGCCATGCGCCGCGCGCTGGCGTTGAAACGGCGCGCATTCTGTTCGGGCCGGAACAGGGCGAGCGAGCCATCGTCATGGCGATAGGCCTTCAGCCCCTCGAAGATTTCCTGCGCGTAATGCAGCACCGCCGCCGCCGGATCGAGCGCAATCGCCTCGCGCGGTCCGAGCCTTGCCGAATGCCACCCGCCCTTTGCCTCGTCATAGTCGAGGACGACCATGTGATCGGTGAACACCGTGCCGAAGCCCGGATCGGCGATCGCCTGGCGGCGCGTTTCGCCGGGTACCGGGGCGGGGTGGGGAATAGCCTGAAAGTCGAGAGCCGGCGCATCGGCCATGAGGTGCTTCTCCATCGGAGTGGGCGTCGTTTGGTTCGACGCGAATATGGCCAAGCCGCGCCGAGGGCAAGGACTGTCGATAACCCGGCCAAAGCGCGATGGCGGAGAGCACCTGTCCGAAATGGCTTACCCAAACAAAAGGGCGGCCCTCAACAAAGAGGAGCCGCCCTTTCATGGGTCAGCGGCCGGAAGTGCCGCCGACGAAACCTTTACCGCGTCTTCAACCGCGATAATGCTCCGCCTGGAACTTTACCGACCCCCTTGCTGAACCATGAGACATCGGATCACCTCCTTTCGCGCTATTTAGCCAGAGCCTGCCGTTCACCGGGAAGCCCAAGACCGCGTTCGCCGCTGATCTTGAAAAGCAATCTGCTGTTCGCAACCGCAAAATGCAAGGGGCGATTTACGAGATTTTCACAGCGTAATTTCGGGTGCTCACCGCTCGCGGTAAAGCACCTCGAAGGGTCGAGCTATCGGCAATCCTCGATCACGCGGCTGACTTCAGGCCAGGCGGGAACGTATATCGAGGGATAACCGTCCATCTCGATCGCGAACCGGCCTTTGGTAATGGCCATGGCATCGAGGATCGGGTCTCGCGGATCGACCACCGCTGTTTTCAACTTCCGGCCTTCGGGGTCGGGTGGTGCGACGAAGCTCTTTGTCGCTGTCTCCGTCTTGATGACCATTTGCGAAGTCGTGATTCCGTCGACGCTACGTCCGATGAGGACATTTCCGCCAGGACTGCATGTCAGCCGCAGCAGCGTCTCTCCCTGCGGAGTGTCGAAGGTGGCGAATGTGTAGAGTCGCCGCGTCTGTCCGACCTCCTCGCGCCCATAACTCCAATCGCCTGGCGTTTGCGGCGCATCGAGATAATTCTCGTATTGCGGAACGGGCGGGGGCGGTGCGGGGGTCGGCGTCGGCGTCGGCGCGGGAAGCGGCTGCGAAACAGGGGGCGGGGCCTCTTCGGGGACGGAGGGGATACAGGCCGCCAGAGTGAAACTCAGCGCAATCGCGCCCGTAAGATGCAGATATATCGGTTTCATGGTCCTCCAATGCGCGCTAACGGCTTTCGCTCCCATGCCCAGAAAAATGCGCCTCGACCAGATGCTCGTCGATCGCGGTCTCGTCGAAAGCCGCACGCGGGCGCAGTCGCTCGTCATGGCAGGGCTGGTCTTTTCGGGCGAGACCAAGCTCGTCAAGCCCGGCCAGCAACTGGCCGAAGGTGCGCCCCTCGAAGTGCGGGGGCGCGATCATCCCTGGGTCAGCCGTGGCGGGATCAAGCTGGCCCATGCGCTCGAACATTTCGCGCTCGATCCGACAGGTGCGATCGCGATGGACGTCGGCAGTTCGACGGGCGGTTTCACGGACGTCCTGCTGGCGAACGGTGCGGACCACGTCTTCGCCGTCGATAGCGGGACGAACCAGCTTGCCTGGAAGCTGCGGCAGGACGAGCGCGTCACGGTGCTCGAGCAGACGAGTGCCCGCATCCTGACCCGCGAACAGATCGATCGTCCGGTCGGCTGGGTGGTGTGCGATGCCAGTTTCATCTCGCTTGCCAAGGTGCTGGAACGGCCCCTCGAACTGGCCGAGCGCCAATGTCGCCTCGTCGCGCTCATCAAGCCCCAATTCGAGGTGGCGCGCGAAGAGGTCGGCAAGCGCGGCGTCGTCTCCGACCCGGCACTGCACGAGCGCGTATGCGGCGAAGTGCGCGAATGGCTGGAAGGGGCGGGCTGGGCGGTGGACGGCATCGTCCGGAGCCCGATCACCGGACCCGAAGGCAATGTCGAATTCCTGATCGCGGCACGACGCGGCTGACCTCGCCGACCTCCGCGCGCTGCACCCGCTTCGCTTGACCGCTTCACCGGCGCGCGGCAAGGCAGCGGCATCATTGCAAAAGCATCGCGACCGAAGGGACTGGAATGTCGGCCAATATCGCTGAAATGGAACGCCGCCGCGAGGCCGCAAGGATCGGGGGCGGCGAAAAACGCATCGAAGCGCAGCACGCCAAGGGCAAGCTGACCGCGCGCGAACGGCTCGACGTCCTTCTCGATTTCGGCAGTTTCGAGGAGCTCGACACCTATGTCGAGCATGACTGCACCGATTTCGGCATGGACGAGCAACGCATTCCCGGCGACGGCGTCGTCACGGGCAGCGGCACGATCAATGGCCGGCTCGTCTTCGTGTTCAGCCAGGACTTCACCGTGTTCGGCGGCTCGCTCTCGAAGCGCCATGCAGAGAAGATCTGCAAGGTCATGGACATGGCGATGAAGGTCGGCGCGCCGGTCATCGGCCTCAACGATTCGGGCGGGGCGCGCATCCAGGAAGGCGTCGCCTCGCTGGGCGGCTATGCCGAGGTCTTCCAGCGCAACGTGCTGGCGAGCGGGGTGGTCCCGCAGATCAGCCTCATCATGGGACCATGCGCGGGTGGGGCGGTCTATTCGCCGGCAATGACCGACTTCATCTTCATGGTGAAGGACAGCTCCTACATGTTCGTTACCGGCCCGGACGTCGTGAAGACGGTCACGAACGAAGTCGTCACGCAGGAGGAACTGGGCGGGGCCGTCACCCACACGACCAAGACCAGCGTCGCGGACGTGGCGTTCGAGAACGATATCGAGACCCTGCTCGCGACGCGTAATTTCTTCGATTTCCTGCCGCTGTCGAACCGCGAGGAAGTGCCCGAGCGCCCGACTTCGGACAAGTGGGACCGCGCGGAGCCGAGCCTCGACACGCTCATTCCCGACAATGCGAACCAGCCCTACGACATGCACGAGGTCATTCGCAAAGTGCTGGACGAGGGCGACTTCTTCGAGGTGCAGCCAGCCCATGCCGCGAACATCATCTGCGGCTTCGGTCGTATCGAGGGGCGCACCGTGGGCGTCGTCGCGAACCAGCCGATGGTGCTCGCAGGCGTGCTCGACATCGCCAGTTCGAAGAAGGCTGCGCGCTTCGTGCGCTTCTGCGACGCGTTCGAAATCCCGATCCTCACTTTCGTCGATGTGCCCGGCTTCCTGCCCGGCACGGCGCAGGAGCATAACGGCATCATCAAGCACGGCGCGAAGCTGCTCTTCGCCTATGCCGAGGCGACCGTCCCCAAGATCACCGTCATCACCCGCAAGGCGTATGGCGGCGCCTATGACGTCATGGCCTCGAAGCATTTGCGCGGCGATTTGAATTACGCCTGGCCCACGGCCGAGATTGCCGTGATGGGCGCGAAGGGCGCGGTGGAGATCATCTTCCGCCAGGACCGCGACGATCCCGAAAAGATCGCCGAAAAAACGAAGGAATATGAAGACCGCTTCGCTAATCCGTTCGTGGCGGCGCAGCGTGGCTATATCGACGAGGTGATCTATCCTCATTCGACGCGGCGGCGGATCGCGCTGGGGCTGCGTAAGCTACGGGGCAAACAGCTCGAGAACCCGTGGAAGAAGCACGACAACATTCCGTTGTGATGAGATGGGCAAAGCTGTCTGGTGTATTGTCGCATTGGCGTTTTTCGTAGGCTTCCCTGCTTTGATGTGGTGGGAGGCATTATCGATGAAGACACAAAGTGATCTGGTCGTCAGATATGGGGAGCCAGTCAGTCCTATGCAGTTCTGGTTCGTGGCAATGGTATTTGCCGGAGGCGGTTTGTTTGGCGTGTATCAGGGAATGACCAATCCCAATCCCAACCTCTCATCACGAGATCGCATTTTTGTTGGTGGCGGTGCAGCATTGTTCTGCATGGCGTGCGCTACTGCCGCTAGTGCGACGGCGATTAAACAGAGCGATTTGCTGGAACTTTATGCCGATGCTAGCCCATATTCCTCAGCAGTCACCGAGCTGCCATCGCGGACGAAGCAGATCGAAAACCCTTAGAAGAAGCACGATAATATTCCGCTTTAGGTGAGACATGGACGCTAAGGGCATCACATTCTTAATTTGCTGGACCGCATTTGCGGCGATTGCAGCATGGGTATGTTTCAATCGGCTGAATGCTGCGAAGGAGACCGGCACGTTCCGATATCTCTTTCACGGTATCGGCGAAGAGAATTGGTCAAATCTCTTCGGACTCCTGAAAGGCTTCCTCAACGTCCAAGCCTATATATTTTGCTTGATGGCGGGGATTGGCTTGGTTTGGCTCGCAGCTACTCTGATCGGAAAAGTGAAATGAAACTCGGCCGTCTTAATCATATCGGCGTCGCCACGCCCTCGATCGAGGAATCCTTGCGCTATTACCGCGACACAATGGGCGCGGTGCAGATTACGGAGCCGTTCGACCTCCCCGAACAGGGCGTGACAGTCTGCTTCGTCGATACGCCGGACAGCACAGGCGAAGTCGGCAAGGGCACCCAGATCGAACTGATCGAACCACTGGGAGAGACCTCCACGCTCAACACCTTCATGGAGAAGAACCCGCTCGGAGGGCAGCACCACGTCTGCTACGAGGTCGAGGACATCGAGGAAGCGCGGCACTGGTTCGAGGGGAGGGGCAAGCGCATTCTTGGCCCCACCCGCATCGGGGCGCACGGAACGCCGATCTTCTTCCTCCACCCCAAGGACATGATGGGCCAGCTGACCGAGATCATGGAAACGCCGAAAAAGGACGCGCACTGATGCTGTTCTACGACAGTCCGAACCCGGCACCCAATCCGCGCCGCGTCCGTATCTTCGCGGCCGAGAAGGGCATCGATCTGCCGTCGCGCGAAGTCTCGATTCCCAGGCGCGAGCAGAAGGCTCCCGATTTCGTCGCGAAGAACCCGCGCGGCCAGACGCCGATCCTCGAACTCGACGACGGTACGGTGATTGCCGAAAGCGTCGCGATCATGCGCTATCTCGAGACGCTGCATCCCGAACCGCCGCTGTTCGGAACCACGCCGCTGGAGATTGCCCGGATCGAGATGTGGTCGCGCCGGGTCGAGATGATCGCGATGCCGCCCGTCGGCGCGGTCTGGGTCCACACGCACGCCTTCACCGCCGCGCTGCCCGGTCGCAATAGCGAGTGGGGCGAGGCGAACAGGCCGCGCGTCGCCGATGCGATGCGGTTCTTCGACAGTTCTCTTGCGGAAAGCGAATATCTCGCCGGAGACGGCTACAGCGCCGCCGACATCCTTCTGCTGACGACCGTGGACTTCGCTGCCTTCGTCGGGCTCGCCATGCCAGAGGAATGCGACAACCTTCGCGCCTGGCACGAGCGCGTTTCCGCCCGCCCGAGCGCGGCGGCCTAGCCCATCGGGCAGCATCGCGGTGCGATGCACTTGCTAAGCGAGGCCACTGGGCGCTACCGCGCTGGCCGAAGATAAGCTGTGGGAGAATGCGCGTGAGCTACGAGACCATCATCGTCGAGAAGGACGGTCCGCTGACGACCATCACGCTCAACCGGCCCGACCGGTTGAACGCCATGCCGCCGCAAATGGCGGACGAGATCGGGGCGGCGTTCTACGATCTCGGCGATGCACGCGCCGTCCTCATCACCGGGTCGGGCAAGGGCTTTTGCTCGGGCGCCGATCTGGCAGCGCGCGGAGAGAGAAGCGCGCTCGACAATAAGGGTGGCAGCCACCGCGCCCTGCAAAACCATTACAATCCGGCGATCAACTTGGTTCTGCGCGCCTCTGTTCCGGTCGTCTGTGCCGTCAATGGTCCCGCCGCCGGGATCGGTTGTTCGCTGGCCTTGGCGGGCGACTTCGTCCTTGCCGGGAAAAGCGCCTATTTCCTGCAGGCCTTCGTCAATATCGGCCTCGTTCCCGATGGCGGTTCGACCTGGCTGCTCGCACGCAGCATCGGGCGCGCCCGCGCCAATCGCATGATGATGCTGGGCGAGCGCATCGGCGCCGAACAGGCCGAGGATTGGGGGCTCATCTACAAGGCGGTCGAGGACGAGGCGCTGATGGACGAGGCGAGGGCGCTCGCCCGCAAACTCGCCGATGGTCCGACGCTCGCACTCGGCACGATGAAGCGCAATATCGCGACTGCGCTCGATTGCAGCCTGAACGAAGTGCTGCTCGCGGAGGCCGAGGGGCAGCAGCGCGCCGGGGCCAGCGCCGATGCGACGGAAGGCGGCATGGCGTTCCTCGAAAAGCGCAAACCCGAATTCAAGGGACTGTGACGTGGCTGCACTTTCGCGGCCGGACGAATTGTGATTAGAGACGCCGCATGAGCGATAGCGACAACATCCCGACCTATGACGACTGGAAAGCCCGCGCCACGAAGGAAGTGAAGGGCCCGGAAAACTTCGATGCTCTCACCTGGCACACGCCGGAGGGGATCGACGTCAAGCCGCTCTATACCAGCGAAGATACCGAAGGTCTCGACCCCGGTGTTCCGGGCATCGCGCCGTTCACGCGCGGCCCCTACGCCTCGATGTACACCGGCCGCCCGTGGACGATCCGCCAATATGCCGGCTTCTCCACCGCCGAGGAATCGAACGCATTCTATCGCCGCAACCTTGCCGCCGGGCAGAAGGGCCTGTCGGTCGCCTTCGACCTCGCCACGCACCGGGGCTATGACAGCGATCATCCGCGTGTCGTCGGCGATGTCGGCAAGGCGGGCGTCGCGATCGACACCGTGCGCGACATGGAAATCCTGTTCGACCAGATCCCGCTCGACAGCATGAGCGTGTCGATGACGATGAACGGCGCGGTGATCCCCGTCCTCGCCTTTTACATCGTCGCGGCGGAGCGGCAGGGCGTTTCGCAGGACAAGCTCGCCGGGACCATCCAGAACGATATCCTGAAGGAGTTCATGGTCCGCAACACCTATATCTATCCGCCCGAACCCTCGATGCGGATCGTTTCGGACATCATCGCATATACCTCGGCCAACATGCCGAAATTCAACAGCATTTCGATCTCCGGCTATCACATGCACGAGGCCGGTGCGACGGCGGTGCAGGAACTCGCTTTCACCATCGCCGACGGCAAGGAATACGCCAAGCGCGCGATGGAAGCGGGCCTCGACATCGATGCCTTCGCGCCGCGCCTGTCCTTCTTCTGGGGCATCGGCATGAACTTCTTCATGGAGATCGCCAAGATGCGCGCGGCGCGTGCATTGTGGCACGACGTCATGACCGATCTCGGCGCGCAGAACGACAAGTCGAAGATGCTGCGCACCCATTGCCAGACGAGCGGCGTGTCCTTGCAGGAGCAGGACCCCTACAACAACGTCATCCGCACCACGATCGAAGCGATGGCCGCGGTGCTGGGCGGCACGCAATCGCTCCACACAAATGCGCTGGACGAGGCGATCGCGCTGCCGACCGACTTCTCCGCCCGCATTGCGCGCAACACGCAGCTCGTCATTCAGGAGGAGACCGGCATCACCAATGTCGCCGATCCGTTGGGCGGCAGCTACTACATCGAGAGCCTGACCGCCGCGCTGGTGGACGAGGCGAAGGTGGTGCTCGCCGAGGTCGAGGCGGCAGGCGGCATGACCGAATACGTCGCCAGCGGCAAGCCGAAGGCGCAGATCGAGCGCGCGGCGGCAGCCAAACAGGCGAGCGTCGATCGCGGCGAGACCGTCATCGTCGGGGTGAACAAGTATCGCCGCGACAAGGAAGACGAGATCGACACGCTCGACATCGACAACCACGCGGTGCGCCAGTCGCAGATCGCGCGGATCGAACGGGTTCGCAGCGAGCGCGACGAGGATGCGTGTCAGGCCGCGCTCGATGCCTTGCCCCAAGGCGCGAAGGGCGGCGCGAATGTCCTCGAACTCGCGGTCGAGGCTGCACGCCATGACGCGACGCTTGGCGAGATTTCGGCGGCGCTGGAAGACGTCTTCGGCCGCTACGACACGATGCCGAGCCCGGTGAAAGGCGTCTATTCGGCGGCCTATTCGGACGACACCCGCTACGCGCAGGTGGTCGAGGGCGTGAAGGCGGTCGAGCGGCGGCTGGGGCGCGCGCCGAAGCTGATGGTCGCCAAGATGGGGCAGGACGGCCACGACCGCGGCGCGAACGTCATCGCATCCGCCTTTGCCGACATGGGCTTCGAAGTGCTCTCCGGCCCGCTGTTCCAGACCCCTGCGGAAACCCGCGAAATGGCGCTGGCGAACGATGTCGACGCCATCGGCGCGTCGAGCCTTGCCGCGGGCCACAAGACGCTCATCCCCGAACTGATCGGCCTGCTGAAGGAAGCGGGCCGGAGCGACATCAAGGTCATCGCCGGCGGCGTGATCCCGCAAAAGGATTACGACTTCCTGCGCGATGCCGGGGTGCAAGGCATTTACGGTCCGGGCAGCAATGTGGTCGAATGCGCGGCGGACGTGCTGCGCCTGCTGGGCCACAACATGCCGCCCGCGGGTGAAGATCTGGACGAGGCGGCGGAGTGAAGCGCAAAAATCTGCAAACATTCGGCGGGATAATGCTGCTCATTGGGTTGCTTACCTCGCCAGCCAAGACATTTGCGTTGCGCTGCCGGTCAAATCCTGCTGGCTGGCTGGAAGCACAGTGCCAGCAATTCCGTGAGCTTCATTGGCCTTGGGGCTACGCTTTCTTGCTAATCGGAGCGCTGCTGATCGTGGTCAGCCTGTTTGCTCACAAAAAGACATCGGAAAAGCATGACTGACATCCGCACCGACTGGACCCGCGAGGAAATCGCGGCGCTGTTCGACCTCCCCTTCACCGAGCTGCTCTTCCGCGCGGCCACCGTCCACCGCGAGTATCATCCGCCCGAGCAAATTCAGCTCTGCACGCTGCTCAGCATCAAGACCGGCGGGTGTCCCGAGGATTGCGGCTATTGCTCGCAGTCGGTGAAGGCCGATAGCGGCGTCGAGGCGACCAAGCTGATGGACGTGCGCGCCGTGCTCCAGACCGCGGCGCAGGCGAAGGATGCGGGCAGCCAACGCTTCTGCATGGGCGCGGCGTGGCGCAACCCGAAGGACCGCGACATGCCCGCGATCGTCGAGATCGTGAAGGGCGTCTCCGCCATGGGCCTCGAAACCTGCATGACGCTGGGCATGCTGACGCCGAAACAGGCGGATATGCTGAAGGAAGCGGGCCTCGACTATTACAATCACAATGTCGACACCGGGCCGGAATATTACGAGCGCGTCATTTCGACCCGCAACTATCAGGACCGGCTCGACACGCTCCAGAACGTGCGCGATGCGGGGATCAACGTGTGCAGCGGCGGCATCGTCGGCATGGGCGAGACGCGCGAGGACCGGGTGGGCTTCGTCCACACGCTCGCCACGCTGGAACGGCATCCCGAAAGCGTGCCGGTCAACGCGCTGGTGCCGGTCAAGGGCACGGTGCTGGGCGATATGCTCGCCGATACGCCGCTCGCCAAGATCGACGATATCGAGTTCGTCCGCACCGTGGCGGTGGCCCGCATCTGCATGCCGATGAGCATGGTGCGCCTGTCCGCAGGCCGCGAGAGCATGAGCGAGGCGACGCAGGCGCTGTGCTTCATGGCGGGTGCGAACTCGATCTTCACCGGCGACAAGCTGCTGACCGCGCCCAATGCAGGCGACGACAGCGACAGCGCGCTGTTCGCCAAACTTGGCCTCACGCCGCTGCAAGAGGAAGAGCCGCTTCGCCGCAGCCGTCACGGGGCTTGCCAGATGCGCGAACCGGCGGAATAACAAGGCTTCCGAAAGGGGGCGAAGATGAGCGAGGACGGGCAGGAAGCGGAAGGGCGCAAAACCCTGACGGAGAAGCTGGGGGGCACCACCGACGAACAACTGCTGGCGGAATTCACCGGCGCGGATGCCGAAAATCTAAGCTACGACTTCTTCAAGAACATGACGTCGCTGTCCGTGCTGACGCTCGGCGGTATCCTGACCCTGTCCGAAGGCCTGTTCGCGGAACGGATCGAGTTCCGCCAGATGATGCTTACCGCCGGACTGATCGCGGCTGGCGGCGTGGTCGCGCTGCAATGCCAGGCGGACATCGTGCAGATGGCGCGCGGCAAGAAGGTCTCGGCCGCGTGGCTGCGCTTCGGCCATCGCATCGTTCCGGGATTTCTCGGCGCCGGCATCGGGTCATTCCTCGCGCTGATCGCGGGCGCATTCGGCTGATCGAGACGAGGACGGCCGTGTCAGCCCACAGGCGCGACCCGCCGACTCGCTTTTTTTGTTAAACTAGGTTAATAAGCCGGTCGGACCGGCAGACCGCAGACACCGTCGGGAGAAAGGTCCGTTTCGGGTCGCAGTTTCTATCAACAGGGAGACTGACCATGAAGAAACTGATGTTCGCCGCCGCTGTCGCATTCGCCGCAACGAGCATGACCCCCGCCGCCTTCGCGCAGGACGCCGATCCGGCGCTTGCCGAGCTCGACTGGTACCGGGTTTCGATGATCAAGTGGAAGCCGGGCAAGGGCGAGCGCGCGCACGAGATCATCGAGATGTTCGAGAAGGTCGATACTGCGCTGGGGCTCGACGGCGTGATCGATCTGCACATGGCGACGGGCGACTACGATTCTATCGTCGCCTTCCCCATGCGGCAGGGCATCGCCGCAATGGGCTGGGCGGAAAATCCCGAAAGCGCCAAATGGGAAGCCGAATTTGCGCGCCAGGTCGGCGGCGAAGACACGGCAGAGGCGATCTGGGACGAATTCAATTCCCTCATCGACACGCAAGCGCGTCATCTCGCGCATATCGACCGCGACTGACCGCGCATCGAACGAGCCCGGCTGCGGCAGAAGGGGCATGGCGTCCCTGCATCGCCGCGGCGGCTTGATGTAAGGCCACGGGGGCGGCATAGGAACGGCCAACTTCCAATGCCGTCCTCGGAGAGCCGATGTTCAAGAAAATCCTGATCGCCAATCGCGGCGAAATTGCCTGCCGGGTCATCAAGACGGCCCGCCGCATGGGCATCGCCACGGTGGCGGTCTATTCCGACGCCGATGCGCGCGCACCGTTCGTGCGCATGGCGGACGAGGCCGTGCACATCGGTCCGCCGCCCGCGGCCGAAAGCTACCTGCTGGCGGACAAGATCATCGAAGCGGCGAAACAGACCGGAGCGGAGGCGATCCATCCCGGTTACGGCTTCCTGTCGGAACGGGCGAGCTTCGTCGAACAGTTGGAAAAGGAAGGGCTCGTCTTCATCGGCCCGCCTGCCAGCGCGATCGCGGCGATGGGCGACAAGATCGAATCGAAGCGCCTCGCGAAGGAAGCCGGCGTCAACACCGTGCCGGGCTCGCCGGATGCGATTGCCGATACCGAAGAGGCGCTGCAATGGGCGAACGAGATCGGCTATCCCGTGATGATGAAGGCGAGCGCGGGCGGCGGCGGCAAGGGCATGCGTCTCGCCTGGAACGATACCGATGTGCGCGAAGGTTTCGAAGCGACGCAGCGCGAGGGCAAGAATTCCTTCGGTGACGATCGCGTCTTCATCGAGAAGTTCATCGAAGACCCGCGCCACATCGAAATCCAGATCCTCGGCGACAAGCACGGCACCATCCTTTATCTGAACGAGCGCGAATGCTCGATCCAGCGACGCCACCAGAAGGTCGTCGAAGAGGCACCTTCGCCTTTCGTGACGCCCGAAATGCGTCGCGCGATGGGGGAACAGGCGGTCGCCCTGTCACGTGCGGTCGATTACCATTCGGCGGGCACGGTCGAACTGATCGTCAGCGGCGCGGACAAGAGCGGCCAGAGTTTCTACTTCCTCGAGATGAACACCCGGCTGCAGGTCGAGCATCCGGTGACCGAAGCGATTACTGGCATCGACCTTGTCGAGCAGATGATCCGCGTTGCCGCCGGAGAAAAGCTGGACATGCGGCAGGAGGATATCGGCATCGACGGCTGGGCGATCGAGAACCGGGTCTATGCCGAAGACCCCTATCGCGGTTTTCTCCCCTCGATCGGGCGGCTCGTCCATTACGACCCGCCGGTCGAACCCTGGGCAAGCGACGGGGCGAAGAACGACACGCGCGGCATCGACGGCATCCGCGTTGATGACGGGGTGATGGATGGCGGCGAAGTCTCGATGTTCTACGACCCGATGATCGCCAAGCTCGTCACCTGGGGCGAAACGCGCGATGCGGCGGCGGACCTGCAAGTGGCCGCGCTCGACGCCTTCCGGATCGAGGGGGTCGGCCACAATGTCGATTTTCTATCCGCAATCATGCAGCATCCCCGGTTCCGCTCCGGCGAACTGACGACGGGCTTCATCGCGGAGGAATATCCCGAAGGGTTCGAAGGGGCGGCGGCCTCGGACGAGTTGAAACGCGGGCTTGCTGCAATCGGCGGGGTGATCGCCACGGTTGATGCCGACCGCGCACGGCGGATCGACCAGCGCCTCGGCGGGCGGGTTGCGCCTCCGGGCGACTGGACGGTGCGGATCGACGGACAGGACTACGCGGTGACGCTCGGCGAGAGCGACATCGAGGTCGACGGGCGCGAAGTGGCGCTCGAAATGGAATACACGCCCGGCGACCGGGTCGTCGCGGTAACCCTCGACGAGGAAGAACTGACGATCCAGTTGAAGCCGACGACGACCGGCTATGCAGTGACGACCCGTGGACGGACGCACCGGCTGCGGATCCTGCCGACTCATGTCGCGCATCTGGCAGAACACATGATCGAGAAGGTCCCGCCCGATACGTCGAAAATGCTCATTTGCCCGATGCCCGGCCTGCTCGTGAAGCTGCATGTGACCGAAGGCGAAGAAGTCCAACCGGGCCAGCCACTGGCGACGGTCGAGGCGATGAAGATGGAGAATATCCTGCGCGCCGAGAAGGGCGGAACGATCGCCACGATCAATGCAGGCGAGGGCGACAGCCTGGCCGTCGACGAGGTCATTCTCGAACTGGAATAGCCGACGCTTGGCGGGCCCTCGACATCAGTGTGGGCCGTTTAGACATCATTGTGCCGATTTTCGAGTCGATCCGAATAGCGCCGCCTAAGTCACTCAATGCGCTTGCAATTCTTCCGTCAGGAAGGCCGCGACGTCGTCGAGCACCACATTGCGGTCGAGGCGCGCCTTGCCGATGGCGTCGAGCAGGATGAAGGGCAGGGTGCCGCCCTCCATCTTCTTGTCATGGAGCATGTGTCCGACCAGAGTTTCGCCATCGCAATCGAGCGACAAGGCACTGATTTCGGACGGTAATCCAGCCGCATCGAGGGCGCGGGTGATGCGCTCCGCCTCTTTCCGGGCGATGTTTCCGAGCCGGGCGGAATAACGGGCGGCCAGCACCATGCCGAGCGCTACAGCTTCGCCGTGCAAGAGCTTGTTTCCAAAGCCTGTTTCCGCTTCCAGCGCATGGCCGAACGTATGTCCGAGATTGAGGAGCGCACGCTTTCCGGTGGTTTCCCGCTCATCCTCCGCGACGATCGCCGCTTTCATCGAGACGGACTGCGCGACCGCCTCTTCGAGCAGCGCCGTATCGCCCGCAACCAGCGCGGGTCCATGACGCTCGCACCACTCGAAAAACGGGAGATTTCCAAGGATGCCGTATTTGATGACCTCCGCATATCCGGCGCGCATCTCGCGCGGGGGAAGGCTCGAGAGGGTCGTGATGTCCGCCAGGACGAGGTTCGGCTGATGGAACGCGCCCACCAAATTCTTCCCGGCTTTGGTGTTGATCGCCGTCTTGCCGCCGACCGAGCTGTCCACCTGCGCCAGAAGGGTCGTCGGCACCTGGATGAACCCGCAGCCACGCTTGAGAATCGAGCAGGCGAAGCCCGTGAGATCGCCGACCACGCCGCCCCCGAAAGCGATGACGTTGTCGCTGCGCTCTACACCTTTCTCCAAGAGCCAGTCGGTCAGCTTTTCGAGCTCCGACCAGCTTTTCGAGCCCTCGCCCGAAGCGACTTCGTAAAGCGCAATTTCTCGACCGCCCTGCGCCAGCGATGCCTCCAATCGGCGACCATGTTCGGCCCAGGCGCGTTCATCCGCAACGACGCAAACCGTGTCTGATTTCAACAGCTTGTCGGTAATAGCGGCGAAATTTGGCAAGATGTCGGGTTCGACCACCACATCGTAGGAGCGCCCGCCCAAGGCGACCTTTATGACAGCCATCGTTCGACCGCTTCCAGTATGTTCTTCGCCGTTTCAAGATGCGGATTGTTCGAGCCTGATATGCGGATCGGCGCCTCCGCGTAGAAAGGCGCGCGCTCCTCATACAGCCGGGTGAGGATCTCCTTTGGATCGCCGTTCTTGAGGAGCGGTCGCGAATTGCGCCGCCCGGTCCGTTCGACCAGCGTATCGATGTCGCAATCGATCCATACCGCGATCCCCTCTTCGAGGATGAGCTCGCGCGTTTCGTTGTTGCAGAATGCTCCGCCGCCGGTCGCGATGACGCCCGTTTCCTCACGCATGAGCCGTGCGATGACCCGGCGTTCGCCCTCGCGGAAATAGGCTTCGCCATGAGCCTCGAAGATTTCCGATACGCTGCGCTGCGCAGCGTCCTCGATCGCTTCGTCCGCGTCGCAGAAGGAACATTCGAGCAGCGAGGCGACCTTGCGCCCGACGGTGCTCTTGCCTGCACCCATCAGTCCGACGAGTACGATCGGCTTGGGAAGGCGACGTCTGAGATCGTGCAGCGCCTGTCGTTCGATGTCGGGAGAAGGCGCTGCATCCGCCCCCGCTTCGCTTGTTTGAGGCCTGTTCGACATTGATAGCATCGCTATAGATGCGCTAGACGCTGCGCAAGCGTAGTCGCATCGGTGCGGCGCAGGAGCTAACGGATAGCGATGTCTGCTAAAAGGATCGGGATCATCCTCGGTGCCGGACTGGTAATCTTGCTGGTATATGCCCTGATCGACGGGGGCCGCGAACCTCTGCGCCCTGTGGTCGAGGAAATCCCGGTACCGGACGATGCGGCTGGCTGATATGCGCGAACGAGTGGTTGGAATTGCTATGAGAACGAACGGTCGAACCATGCCGAGCAGGCGCTGGCTGACAGGAGTGGCCGCAGGCGCTTTGCTGTTCGCCGGATCGACCTTGGTCGTAGCGCAGGAAGCGCCCGAATCCCTCCTTCCGCCGGGATTCGGCGATCCACCAGCGCCCACGCCAGCTCCCGCCCCGGCACCGACCCCTTCGCCGGCGCAACCGTCCCGTCCCGCGCCATCGACGGGTTCGCCCGGAACGCCCGCACCCGATCCTTCCGGCGCGGTGGTGCAACCCATTCCCGGCGGACAGGAGGCGCGGCCAGCCCCGCCGGCGCCGAGCCGCGATATTCTGGCAGAACTACCGACGCTCGAAGAACTCGAAAACCTCTCCACTGACGAGCTCGACGAGTTGCTCGGCCTTCGTCCACAATACGATATTCCGCCTGCTGCTCGCCGCCCGCTGACGCGGGTAGGTGTCATCGGACCGCAGGAAGGCGGCGTTCCGAGTCAGTCGCTCGCGAACCAGCCCGGCACGCTCGTTGCCGCCGTGCTAGACGGAATGGACGGTCAGTTCGTGTCCCGCTGGGGGCATATCCTTCTGCGGCGCGCGCTGACCAGTCGCCTAGCCGCACCCGAAGGCATGGAACCTGTCGTCTTCGCGGCGAAGCGGACCGCCCTTCTGAACCGCATGAACGAGTTCGCCGCGGCGCGGTCGCTTGCCCAGAGCGTCGATACGGGAGAATGGAACCGTTCGCTGACCGATGCGGCGGTCAACGCCTATCTCGCGACGTCCGACATTCTGGGCATCTGTCCGGCCGTGAACCTTCAGGGCACGGAGCGCGAAGACGCGCAGTGGCGCATGTTGCAGGGTATCTGCACATCTTTCGCCGGAGAAAGCGCCCGGGCGGCAAGCGATCTCAATCGCGTCCTGCGAAGCGGTTCCGCCGAACGTATCGACGCGCTGCTCGCCCAACGCTTCGCAGGCGCTTCGGCACGCGGACGACGCGCGGTAAACATCGAGTGGCAGGGGGTCGAGGAACTGACGCCGTGGCGGTTCGCCTTGGCGAACGCGCTGGGAGAGGAAGTGCCCGAGGAACTGGTCGAAAGCGCACCTGCCTATTACCGTCTGATCGCAGCGACCGCGCCAATGCTGCCGATCGCTCAGCGGCTCGACGGCGCGCCCGAAGCTGCGGAACGCGGAATCCTTTCCTCTTCGGCAATGGTCGACCTCTATTCCCAAGCCTATGTCTTTGCCGAGCAGGACAGCGACGCATTGCAGAGCGCGGAAGCGTTGCGTGCCGCCTATGTTGCGCCGAGCCCGGCGCAGAAGCTGGAAGCCTTACGCGCCATCTGGAGCGAGGGGGAAACGCGTTACGGCAAGATGGTCAGTACGGCGTTCGCTTCGGCCCGCTATCCAGTAACCTCGGTAGAAAGCGCCGACGCCTTCTCACTTCTGGCGTCCATGCTTTCCGCTGGACTGGACCGCAATGCGCTCGCTTGGGAGAATCAGGTCGAGGAGGGGAGTGCGGCCTGGGCATTGTTGGCCGTCGCGCGCCCTGGCGAAGGCGGTAGCGTCTCGTCAGGCGATTTCGACAGTTTCGTCGATGACGACGACAGTTCCGGCCAGCGCAAGGCGAAGCTGGCTTTGGCCGGGCTCGCCGGACTGGGCCGCTTGCAGGGCGGAACCATCTCCGATTTCGAAGAGAGGCTTTCGGTCAATCTGCAAAAGAATTCGAAATGGGCGCAGACGATCCGTCGCGCCGCAGAAGTTCGCAATCCGACGATGGTGGTCCTGCTTGCCGGGCTGGGAATGCAGGGGGATAGCTGGGCACGCATGACGCCAGCTCACCTGTTCGAAATCGTGCGCTCGCTCGACGCCGTCGGCCTCGGCGCGGAAGCGCGCATGATCGCAGCCGAAGCGATTGCCCGCGGTTGACGGGCGGGGCGGCAATCCGCTCGGATAACCGCGAACTCATCGAGCGGTTTCTCTCAGCGATGGCTGCTGAACGAGGGGCCGCCCGGAACACCATCCTCGCCTACAGGCGAGACCTCGAACAGGCCGCGGAGGTCGTTGGCGACCTGGCCACTGCCGAGAAGCGTGCATTCGAGCGGCTCACTTCGGCATTGTCCGAGGCAGCGCCGGCGACCGTCGCGCGCAAGATTTCTGCCGTTCGGCAATTCTGCGATTTTCTGCGCGAAGAAGGCATTCGCGAAGACGATCCGAGCACGGCTCTGCGTGCGCCCACACCGGCCCGCAATTTGCCGAAGATCCTGTCGGTCGGACAGGTCGATCGTTTGCTCGAACGCGCGGAGGAGGAAGCGACCGGCGACGAACCGCGCAAGGTGCGCCAACTTCTCTTCGTCGAGCTGCTTTACGGTTCGGGGCTACGCGCGAGCGAGATGGTCGGACTGCCGCTTGCCGCCGTGCCGCGCGATGCTCCTTTCCTGACGGTAACGGGGAAGGGCGGCCAGACGCGGCTCGTCCCGATTAGCGGCCGGGCGCGGATCGCTCTTTCGCGCTGGCTACTTCTGAGGAAGGTGCAATCGCGCTACCTCTTTCCATCGCGCGCGACGCACATATCGCGCATCCGGCTCTACCAGATAATCAAGGAACTGGCTGGCCGCGCGGGCTTGCCGATGGAGAAAGTCAGCCCGCATGTGCTGCGCCATGCCTTTGCGACGCATCTGCTGGAGGGCGGTGCGGACCTGCGCGTTCTGCAGACGTTGCTCGGCCATGCCGACATCGCGACGACGCAAATCTATACTCATCTCGACGCGGCGCGGCTCGTCGAACTGGTCAATCAGCGGCATCCTCTGGCGAAAAGGGACGGGTAGCGGCGACGACGTTCCGTTCGAGGCTTGCTTGGGCAGGGTCCACGCATTAGCGCAGCTTGCATGAACGCTTACCTCGATTTCGAAAAGCCCGTCGCGCAGCTCGAAGCGCGCATTGCCGATCTGCGAAGCAGTGCACAGTCCGACCAGGTCGATATTTCGGCGGAACTCGCTCGCCTCGAACAGAAGAGCGCGGCCCTCCTCGAAACGACCTACTCCTCGCTCACCCCGTGGCAGAAGACGCAGGTCGCGCGACACCCTAAGCGGCCTCATTTTCGCGATTACGTGCAGTACGGCTTTGCGGATTTCATGCCGCTGGGCGGGGATCGGCTCTATGGCGACGACGAGGCGATCATGGGCGGCTTCGCCAAGCTCGACGGGCGACGGGTCATGCTGATCGGTCACGAGAAGGGGCACGACACGGAAAGCCGCCTGCGTCACAATTTCGGCATGGGAAAGCCAGAGGGCTATCGCAAGGCAATCCGGCTCATGGAGCTTGCCGGACGGTTCGGCCTGCCGGTGGTCACCCTCGTCGATACCTCAGGCGCGTTCCCGGGCGTCGAAGCGGAGGAACGCGGCCAGGCAGAGGCCATTGCTCGCTCGACAGAAGCCTGCCTTGCCCTTCCGGTACCGATCATCTCCGTCATCGTCGGCGAGGGCGGTTCAGGCGGCGCGGTCGCGCTGGCTGCGTCGAACCGCGTGCTGATGCTCGAACACGCGGTCTATTCCGTCATTTCGCCCGAAGGGTGTGCGTCGATCCTCTGGCGCACCGCCGAAAAGGCGTCCGAAGCGGCGCAAGCGATGAAAGTGACATCCAGCGATCTGCTGTCCCTCGGCGTTATCGATGGCGTCGTTCCCGAGCCGGTTGGCGGCGCGCATCGCGATCCTGAAACCGCCGCAGATCGCCTGACCTCTCGAATTTCCGAAGAACTCGCACAATTCGATGGCCGAACCTCGAAGGAAATCGTTGCTCAGCGCGAAGAGCGTTTTCTCAATATGGCCCGCTAAGACCGCGCAAGGCGGGAACAAATCGGCGAAGACAATACTTTCACCTGCATAAAACGCGCAAGCGCGCCGTGAGGCTGAAGCCGATGCGAAAAGCATCGTGCATCTCTCACGCTGCAAGGGGAAAACAATGTCCAGATCGTCGTTCAACCGTTCCAAGATTACCGCGCTGGCAAGCTGTGCCGGTCTCGCCCTCACCCTGTCGGGTTGCATGGGCACGGCGAACATTCCGAGCGCCTCCGCACCGATCACGCAGTCCGAAGCGCAACAGGGTGCCGAGTATCACCCGCAATTGCTCTCGGAGTTCGGTGGCCGGATGACGGGCCCGCAAGCGAACTACGTGGAACAGGTCGGACAGAATATCGCCGTCGAATCGGGCCTCGCCAATGCCCGCGAATCCTTCACCGTTTCGCTGCTCGACAGTTCGGTGAACAACGCCTTCGCGATCCCCGGCGGATATGTTTATACGACGCGCCAGCTCGTTTCGCTCATGAACAACGAGGCGGAGCTTGCCGCCGTGCTCGGCCATGAGGTCGGCCACGTGGCTGCTCGTCACGCCCAGCGGCGGCAGGCGAATGCACAGCGTAACTCGATTCTTGGCGCCGGTGCCGCCATTCTTTCGGGCATTCTTTTGGGCAACAATCCGCTCGGCCAGCAGCTTGGACAGGCAGCCTTGCAAACGTCGCAATTGCTGACCCTGCGTTTTTCCCGCAGTCAGGAACTTGAAGCCGACGCGCTTGGAATCCGTTATCTCGACACTGCCGGTTATGATCCGCGTGCGATGAGCACGGTTCTGCGCAGTCTTGCCCTGCAAAACCAGCTCGATGCGCAGCTTCAGGGGAGGGGCGACGCAAAACTTCCGGAATGGGCCTCGACGCACCCCGATCCCGCCAGTCGTGTGCAAACTGCCTTGGAGCGGGCGCAGGGCTTGGGAGAAGGTATCACGAATCGTGACACGTTCCTGACGCGGATAGACGGTCTGACGTATGGTGACAGCCCATCGCAAGGGGTCATCGAAGGACAGAGCTTCATTCATCCCGATCTTCGTCTGCGTTTCACGGCGCCGGACGGCTACTACATGGTCAATTCGACGAGAGCGGTCGCGATCAACGGGCAGACCGGCCAGGCGCAGTTTACGCTCGCTCAGTATGGTGGAAATCTCGAAAACTATGTCGCTTCGGTGTTCAGGAGTCTGGGCGGAGACCAGCAGGCGCTAACGCCGGCAAGCATTCAGCGCACGACCGTCAACGGCTTGCCTGCCGCCTACGGCACTGCACGGGTCAATAACGGCCAAAGCCAGGTCGATGTTGTCGTTTTTGCCTACGAATTCTCGAATGACCGGGCCTACCACTTTCAGGCGATTGCGCCTGCTGGAAGGGCCGGCGTCTTCTCGCCGCTGTTCAATTCGATGCGGCGCATTACGCAGGCTGAGGCTGACAACATCATACCGCGCGTATTGGACGTCGTAACCGTGCAGCCGGGTGATACCGTTCAGCGCCTTGCTAGCCGAATGGCTTACGACACCGGACAGATCGAGCGGTTCCGCGTCCTCAACGGATTGGTCGGAGACGAACAGCTTCGGGCCGGGCAAAAAGTGAAGATCGTCGTTCGCGGACGCTAGAACGTACGAATCCGTCACTTCGCGCTCCTGACGCTTCTTCGCGGGACTTCTCGTGAGCAGGTGGTGCAGAGGTACGCATCACGGTTTTTTCGGTTTGCGAATTCTGTTGGATGGTTGCTGCGGCGCTGTTTAGCGGTTGCGATATCTGCTCCGTCAGCGCCTCTGCCAAGGACATTGCGCCCAAGGCTAGAAAAGCAGCGAGGACGCCTGCCTCGACGCTGGCAGAACCCGCTTCGCTCTTGAGGCACTGCATGAACCTGTTCATCTTCCCTCTCCGATCTGATGGCGTCCCGAACAGCGGGATGCTTCGAAGGGGGAGTTAGCTGCTGTCCTTTGGCGGTTACATTATCCACAACATACGCAGAACCACTTAGGTCAGCCACACAGACACAAAAAAAAGAAAAGGGCGACCGGAATTGCCGGCCGCCCTTTCTTTTACGGATGCAGGTCTCAGGCCTGCATCGGCATCGACTTAGCTGTTAGCGTTGCTAAGTTCGTCGCCAACTGCGTTGAAGGTGTTGTTCAGGTTGTTGCCGAGGCTGCCGAGAGCCGTGATCAGAGCGACAGCGATAAGAGCGGCGATCAGGCCGTATTCGATTGCCGTTGCGCCTTCTTCGTCGCGGATCAGCTTCTTGAAATTCGTCATTTGTAGTCTCCTGGTTTTGGTCTTCGATACCCGTCTTGCGCCATGTCGGTTCAAGAGTGTTCGGGTTTAGGTTGAAGGTGTTGAAAATTCGCTAACGTGAAACCGATGAATTCTCAGTCGTTGACGACGCCATCGATGTTGTTGCTGGTATAGTTCCAGAGGTTGGAAATGGACGCACCGGCATAGGTGAAGCTCGTCATTGCGCCGAGGAAGATCAGCGCAAGTATCAGTCCGTATTCGACGGCGGTCGCGCCGCTTTCGTCCTTGAGGAAGGCTGTCAGTTCGTGTCGCATGCTGGAGCAGTCTCCGGGACGTTTCGGAATTCGGATGCGACAGGCACTAAGCATTTGCAGTTAAGGATTGGTTGAAGGAAACGAAGAAAGTGGAAAGTATTCCGACATGGCTCCCCGTGGTTGCGCTGGCTTTGCGCAATTCGGACGGGCACTGGATGATGCAACGACGCCCTCTTTCAAAAGAGCACGGCGGCCTTTGGGAATTTCCCGGTGGTAAGGTCGAACCCGGCGAAACGCCTCGCACCGCCCTCGTTCGGGAAATTGCGGAAGAGCTTGGCATCCGCATTCAGGCGAAAGATCTCCGGGCATTTGCCTTCGGCGATAGCGACGACAGAGAAGACGGTGGGACCATTGTCGTCATGCTTTACAGTTGCGACCAGTGGGAGGGTGAACCACGCTCACTCGAGGGGGGCCAGATAGCGTGGGTCCCCGCGAGCCGGTTCCGAGATTTGGATATGCCGCCGATTGATGCCGAACTATCTCGCCGCCTTATTCAATGCGAAGCGGCATGATGTAGGCAAGGCGAAGCCAATCTTCTGAATTGAGCTATTGCCAAGGTTGCCACTGCCTCCTATGTGGCCACTTCCATTGCGCGCCCGTAGCTCAGCTGGATAGAGTACCTGACTACGAATCAGGTGGCCGGAGGTTCGAATCCTTCCGGGCGCGCCATTTTTTCCCTGCAATCGCCATCCCGTAAGCCGTTCGACGAGCTTCTTCTCGGGATGGGGCTTGGCGAGCGATTTCGGCTCTAGCCGAAGAGGGCGATAAGCGTCTAACGCTTGCGCGCGATAGGCCAACGGTGCCGAGGGGGAGCCTGCAATTGAGCACGACCGACGACGATACGTTGACCGACAAGAGCGTGTCGCGGCTGCCGCCGAGCGTAGAGCCGGAAGTCTGGCGCTACGAGATGGTCGAACGCGCTTCCCTCATCATCGATGCTGCCGATTACTTCGCAGTCATGCAGGCCGCCATGCTCAAAGCCAGACGGCGCATCCTGCTGATCGGCTGGGATGTCGACACGCGCATTCATCTCGCTACGGGACGAAGCTGGTGGCAACGCGGCTGGAGCGAGAAATATCCGAGCAGGCTCGGCAGCTTCGTCGCGTGGCTCGCTCGCCATCGTCCAGGTCTTGAGATCCGTATCCTGAAATGGAGCTTCGGGGCGTTCAAGTTCGCGCTGCGCGGTTCGATGTGGTGGGACCTGATGCGGTGGTTTCCCCACAAACAGATCGATTTCAAATTCGACAGCGCGCACCCGGTCGGTTGCAGCCATCACCAGAAGATTGCCGTCATCGATTCGACGCTGGCCGTCTGCGGGGGGATCGACATGACGACCGGCCGCTGGGACACACGTCAACACAAGGAAGACGACGACGGGCGGACCGGGCCTGATGGCGACCAGCATCCGCCGTGGCACGATGCCACGATGATGATGGAAGGTCCCATCGCGACCGCTCTTGCGGAGCTGGGTAAGGACCGATGGATCAGGGCAGGGGGCAAACCCCTTCCGGATGTCGAACCGCATGAAAGCATCTGGCCCGAAGGGCTCGACGTTCAGTTCGAGAATGTCGAACTCGGCATTGCGCGAACCCGCGCAGCCTATCGCGACTGGGAAAAGGTCGAGGAAATCGAGCGGTTGTTCGTCAAGCATATCCGCGAGGCCGAATACTTCATCTACGCCGAAAGCCAGTATTTTGCCTCACGTGTCATCGCTGAAGCGATTCTGGATCGCCTCGGCGAAGACAACCCGCCGGAGTTTGTCATCGTTCATCCCGAACATGCTGAAGGCTGGCTCGAACAGCAGGCGATGGACCATGCTCGCGCGGAACTGGTCCGATGCCTGAACGATGCCGATACGAAGAAGCGCTTTTCGCTCTGGACGCCCTTTACCGGAAAAACGCCGATATACGTCCACGCCAAGATCATGATAGTCGACGATGTCGTCTTCCGCATCGGTTCGGCAAACATGAACAATCGGTCCCTCGGTCTCGATAGCGAGTGCGATGTGTTCCTGGACAAGCGGCGCAAGGCCAACGCGCATGTCGGCGATCAGATCGAGAAGATCCGCCACTCCCTGCTTGCCGAGCATTGCGGCGTGAAAGAGAGCGAAATGGTCGCCTTACTCAAGACGCACGGTTCGATGCGCGGTGTCATCGAAGCGACGCAGACGGAGGGCGGACGCAATTTGCGCGAATATGAGTTGCCGGAATTGAATGGCGTCGAAGAGACCTTGGCAGAGTCGCAATTGCTCGATCCGGAGGATCCGGAGGACATGTTCGAGCCGTTTGCAAAAGGCGGAATGTTCCGTAAGCGGTCGAGGCTGAAACGAGTGAAGGATCGCATCGCAAGGAGGCTGACGCGATGAGCAGTTTGGTGGGACCGGATGAGGACGTAGAACGCGGCAAGCCGCCGGTACCCGAAGAGGTACAGGCGGCGATCCGCACGCTGATCGAATGGGCGGGCGACGATCCCACGAGAGAAGGTTTGCTCGACACGCCGAAACGGGTCGCGCGAGCATGGAAGGAATATTGTCTCGGCTATGAAGAAGACCCGGCGGTGCATCTCAGCCGGGTGTTCGAAGAAGTCGGCGGCTATGACGAGATCGTCCTGTTGAAAGACATTCCCTTTCAGTCGCATTGCGAACACCACATGGCTCCAATCATCGGGAAGGCGGCCATCGCCTATTTACCCAACGACCACGTGGTCGGTATCTCCAAGCTTGCGCGCGTCCTGCATGGTTTCGCGCGCCGGTTGCAGATACAGGAGCGACTTACGGCAGAAGTCGCGCAGTGCATTCAGGAGCATCTGAAACCGCAAGGCGTTGCGGTCGTTATCGAGGCAAGCCACGCCTGTATGACTGCGCGCGGCGTCAGAACCCCCGGTGTGAGCATGGTGACGAGCCGGATGATGGGCATCTTCCGCGAGGACGAACGCAGCCGGAAAGAAGTCCTCAGCCTGATGGGCTATTAATTAGCGCTAGTCGTTACTTGCCGAGCAACCTGTCGAGCAGAGGCGGCTTGTGCCGCGTCGGCGCGCTCTCTCCGGTAATCTGGAAAAGATAGGTAGCCAGTTGCACTGCCTGCGTTTTTGTCATGAACATGCAGGTTTCGTGGACATCCTGATCGCGTTCCTGTGATGCGTCGAGCGACTGCATCCGAAGGGATAGTCGATCGCCCAGATCTCCCGCGCTCCAGCCGAGCAGAACCTTGTAGTCAGTGCAATCGGCCGAAATCTCGGCACGGTTGTCAATCGTTTCCGGGAATTGTTCGGAAGGCTTCTCGACCATCTTCGTTCGTTCCGAGAGAGGCGCCCGGGAATGCTCGCGCCATGCGGCATTCCCGGGGCTGGTTCGTATTACATCTGCTCGAGCATATGTTCCGCGCTGCTGACGGAATAGTCGCCCGGCTGCTCTACGTTCAGCTGCTTTACGACGCCATCTTCCACCAGCATCGAGAACCGCTGACCCCGCTGGCCTAGACCGAAGCCCGATCCGTCCATCGTAAGGCCCAGTTCGCGCGCGAAATCGCCATTCCCGTCAGAAAGCATGGTGACCTCCTTCGCGCCCGTCGTGTCCTTCCAGGCGCCCATCACGAACGGGTCGTTGACGGCCGTGCAGGCGATCTCGTCGACGCCCCTGGCTTTCAACTCGGCGGCGTGATCTTCGAAGCTCGGCAAATGCTTGGCCGAACAGGTCGGCGTAAATGCACCCGGAACGGAGAACAGCGCGACCTTGCGCCCCGCGAAGAAATCGCTGGACTGGACTTTCTCAGGTCCGTTCTCGGTCGGTTTGATGAGCGTGGTATCGGGCAGCTTGTCGCCGACGGAAATTGTCATTCTTGTTTCTCCGCTTCTGGTGGTGCGTGGTCCGCTTAGCACATAGGCATGTGCCGTCGCATAGCAAGCGATTGCATCGGAGCGCCGTCGCTCGTCCGACGGATGGTTAATTTGCGCTCATCCTGTTTGTTTAAGAAAGCCTAAATGCTTGGGCGCGATCCCTGTTGGCAGGGGCCTTGAGACAGCCCTGTTCGAAGCAGACGCCGCCGCTTCGTAGCGGCCGGCCCAACGGGGGACAGGAAATGCAGAATATCCGCAGGAAACTAGCTGGGGCAGCCGTCGCTGCCGCCATGCTTGCCACGCCGTCGAACGCGATCGCCGCAGACACGCTGCAAACGGCAGAAAACATCCGCAAGCTCGACATCATGCTAATGGTGACGAGCCTTCGCTGCCGAACCGGGAAGGACGATTTCCAGCCTGAATACCGTAAGTTTTCCGCAGCGCATCTTTCGACATTGAACCTCGCCGGGCGGCAGCTTCGCACCGATCTGCAGAAGCGACACGGTGCTAAAGGTGCAATGCGCGCACTCGACCGGATGAGCGTCGGCATGGCGAACGAATACGGGCAGGGGCATCCGTGGCTCGAATGTGCCGAGCTCAAGAAGGTTGCGAACAACCTGTCGGAGGAACGCGACCCCAATCAGCTCGCCCTGGCTGCCTCGCAACTTCTCGATTCGCGCCGCGGCCGGAACCTCGCCTATCTCGATTAGGAACAGGTACGGCGCGAACGGCCTTACGGAAGTTCGCAACGGTTGCTCTTGGCAGGGCGAAAGGATAGGGGCGGTGCCAACTCGGCGCCGCCCTTTCTTGCGTGCGCTGCAAATCTTCTATCCGAACAAATACAAGGACCGACGCGCGTGGCCGACTTCAACGATTATGTCATCAAGGATATTTCTCTCGCCAATTACGGACGTGCGGAGATCGAGATAGCCGAAACCGAAATGCCGGGTCTGATGGCCCTGCGTGAGGAATATGGTTCGGCAAAGCCGCTGAAGGGCGCGCGGATCACCGGCTCTCTCCACATGACGATCCAGACGGCAGTCCTGATCGAGACGCTCGTCGCACTCGGCGCGGACGTGCGCTGGGCGACCTGCAACATTTTCTCCACGCAGGATCATGCCGCAGCTGCAATCGCGGCGAAGGACATCCCCGTCTTCGCAATCAAGGGTGAATCGCTGGCCGACTACTGGAACTATGTCGGGAAGATTTTCGACTGGTCGACCGACGACGATGGCGAGCGGACGGCGAACCTGATCCTCGACGATGGCGGCGATGCGACGATGTTCGCGCTGTGGGGGGCACGTATCGAAGCGGGCGAGACGATGCCCGAACCGACCAATGCCGAAGAGATCGAGATGCAGAAGGCGTTGAAGAAATTCATCGCGGAGAAGCCGGGTTATCTCACCAGGTCGGTGCAGAACATCAAGGGCGTTTCGGAAGAAACGACGACTGGTGTGATGCGCCTCTACCAGATTGCAAAGGCGGGCAAGCTTCCGTTTCCGGCAATCAACGTGAACGATTCGGTGACGAAGTCGAAGTTCGACAATCTTTATGGCTGCAAGGAATCGCTGGTCGACGCTATCCGCCGCGCTACCGACGTCATGCTTGCCGGTAAGGTGGCCTGCGTCGCCGGTTACGGCGATGTCGGCAAGGGCTCGGCAGCTTCCCTGCGCGACGGCGGAGCACGCGTCATGGTGACCGAGATCGATCCGATCTGCGCGCTTCAGGCGGCGATGGACGGCTTCGAAGTTGTTACGATGGACGAAGCGGTGAAGCGGGCCGACATCTTCGTGACGGCTACCGGTAACGAGGACGTCATCACCGCCGAACACATGAAGTCGATGAAGAACATGGCGATCGTCAGCAATATCGGCCACTTCGACAGCGAGATCCAGATTTCCGCGCTCGACAATTACGAATGGCAGGAGATCAAGGAAGGCACGGACCTCGTGACGTTCCCCGACGGAAAGAAGATCCTCGTCCTTGCGAAGGGGCGTCTCGTCAATCTGGGCTGCGCGACGGGACATCCCAGCTTCGTCATGAGCGCGAGCTTCACCAACCAGACGCTGGCGCAGATCGAGCTTCATACGAAGTCGGACGAGTACAAAAACGAGGTCTACGTCCTTCCCAAGCACCTCGACGAGAAGGTCGCGGCCCTGCACCTCGACAAGCTCGGCGTCGCACTGAGCCAGCTGAGCCAGAAGCAGGCCGACTATATCGGAGTTCCCAAGGAAGGCCCGTTCAAGCCCGATCATTATCGCTACTGATCGGGCGAACTGCGTCTGACGTCCGCTCCGGTTTCGAGAACCTCGCGAGAGGCTCGGGGCCGGACCGGACGAGCGCACTCGGCCAACCGAATCTGCGTTGCAATGCGCCGCGCAGCGCCATAGCGTCGAATCGATGGAAATATCCGCCACCGCTCTTGCCCTGATCGGCCTATTGCTGGCTGTCTGGACGGGCGGCGCGACCTGGGTCGTCCTGCAATATGCGGGGCGGGCCCGGACCGCGGAGGCGACGAAAAAAACCTCGAAGCGCCTTTCCCGCATGATCGAGGAGGCACCCGCCGTGCCGTTGCTCGTGCGTACGGACGGACGGATCGAGGCACCGGATCGACTTGCACGCTGGCTGGGTCTCGACAAGGTTCCCGATTATCTCAGCGAATTGTCGGCGCACAAGGATCGCGGCCTCAGCGAAACGCAGGTCGAGGAACTTACGACTCTTGTCCGCCGCACGCAAAAGACAGCTGCGCCCTTTCGCATTTCCGTAAGAGCGGTCGGGTCGTCACGCAGCCTCGCAATGTGGGGGTATCTCGCCGATCCGGAAGTCTCTCCGACCGGAGCCGCGCTCATCTGGGTCTTCGACTTTAGCGAGAGCGACGAAGAACTGGAGCATCTGCGGGCAGAAGCGAGGCGGTCGCGCGATGACTTTGCCGCGCTCGTGGGACTGATCGAGGCCGCGCCCAGTCCGATGTGGTTTCGCGGCAAAGACGCCAGGCTGCGCCTCGTGAACGGCGCCTATGTCGAGGCCGTCGGCGCGGAGAGTGCAGATGCCGTCGTTACCGACCAGATCGAACTAGTCGAGACGGTCGACGGCGCAAGCGCCTCGCAAGTCGCACAGCAGGCAGCCGACAAGCGCCAGCCAATCGAACGAGTCGTCACGGCGACAATCGGCGGGGAGCGGCGCACCTTGCGGGTCACCGACTTACCGCTGATCGGTGAAGGCATTGCCGGATATGCTGTCGACATCGAAGAAATGAAGGAACAGGCGCGCCAGTTCCGTGCATTCCGCAATGCACAGCGGCAGATGCTCGATCAGCTGTCGATCGGCGTTGCCCAGTTCAATGCAGAGCGTCGGCTGACCTTTGCCAACCAGCCATTTCACCGGGTCTTCGCGTTGCCGCCGGGAGCCGTCACGGAGAATGCCGATTTCGGACGGGTCCTGATGATCGCTCGCGAAGGCGGCCGCATTCCGGAAGTGCGCGATTTTCCCGCATGGCGCAAGGAAATCGCCGAGTGGTTTCAGGCGAAGGAAACCAAGGAAGAGGCTTGGCCTCTGCCCGATGGAACCCATCTGCGGATCGTCGCCCAGCCCATGCCCGACGGGGGCCTGGTCTTCATCGCGGAGGATCGGACCGAACAACTCGCCATTTCGGCTATGCGCGATACGCTGCTGCGGACGCGGACGGCAACGTTCGACAATCTCTATGAAGCGCTGGCGGTATTCACGCCCGACGGGACGCTCGAATTATGGAACCGTGGTTTCAATCGGGTCTGGGGTCTGGAAGAGGACGCGATCGAGGGGCATTCCGATGCGGAAACGCTCATGCGGATCATCGAACCGAAACTTGCCGAACCGCAACGGGCAAGCGCTATCGGAAATTCGATCAGGGCAGCCACGCTCGACCGCAAGAAACGGCAGGGGCGGGTGCAATTGGCTGACGGGCGTACCCTGGAATATGCAGGCGTTCCCCTGCCGGACGGCAACGGCTTGCTTACCATTCTCGACATCACTGCGTCGCGCCGGGCAGAGGAAGCATTGCTCGAACGCAATCGCGCGCTTGAGGAGGCCGATGCGGTGATGAACCGCTTCCTCGCCAATATGTCCTACGAGTTTCGCACGCCGCTTACGTCCATCAGCGGCTTTGCCGAATTGCTCGAATCGGGTGCTGCCGGACAACTCACCGATCAGGCGAAGGACTACGCGAAAGCGATCAGCGCATCTGTCGCGCGCCTTACGGAGCAGGTGGAAAACGTCCTCAACCTTACGCAGAGCGAAGCGGGCCTGCTTCCCATTAGAAAAGCCAAACTCGAATTGCTGCCTTTCATCACGCAGATCGTCCGCTCTCGCGAAGCAGTCATAACCGAGAACGGACTGACGCTCGATCTGCGCGGAAATGCTGGCCTCTATGCAGAGGCAGACGGCCCGCAATTGCGGCGGGCCGTGACACATCTGCTCGACAATGCAATTACTGCAGCGGAGCAGGGCGGGAAAATCCAGATCGTCCTTCGCAAGCACGAAAAGCGCACACAGATCATCATTGCCGACAATGGCTGCGGAATGGATCAGGAAGAACTGTCGCGGGCGATGGATGGGCTGCGGCCAGCCACCGATGGAAAAGGCCTGGAACGGCGCAAGGGTCTCGGTATTCCGCTGGCCCAGCAATTGATCGAAGCGCATGACGGATCATTGAAGATCGTCTCGAAGAAGGGCGAAGGCACGATGGCGACGATCTCGCTGCCGTGACGGAACAACTGCCAACGACCGCGGAACTCCCCAACCTCGATGCCGTGGACCGGCTCGGGAGCGCGATAGCGCAGAAGTTGAAGGTCGGAGATGTGGTCGCCTTGTCCGGGACGCTCGGGGCGGGCAAGACGACCCTCGCGCGGGCGATTCTGCGGCATCTCGGTCATGAGGGGGACGTGCCTTCTCCAAGTTTTACGATCCTCGAAGTGTACGAACCGCCTTCGGTCAGGCTTCCGCTGGTCCATGCCGACTTCTACCGGCTCGACGATCCTTCCGAGGCGGACCAGTTGGGGCTGGAGGAATATCGCGCGGACGCCGCTATGATCGCGGAATGGCCGGAGAATGTCGGCGGGTTCGCGCATGACGAGCGATGCTTGCAAATCGACCTGTCTCTTGTAGGCGAAAGGCGGATTGCGAAGATTGAACCGGGCAAGGATTGGCTGAAAAGATGAGTTCGAGCGAATTACCGCCTGGGGGCGAGCGCTTTCTAGCCGATACGCAATGGAAAGGGGCGACGGTTCATCCGCTGCCGGGCGATGCTTCGTTCCGCCGCTACTTTCGGCTCCGAAAGGGGGCATCGTCGGCAATGCTGATGTTTGCTCCGCCCCCGCACGAGGATCCCGAACCGTTTCTGACAGTTGCCAAATGGCTTTGCGATAACGGCTTCCGGGCTCCCGACATCATCGCGCAGGATGCGGGCAAGGGCTTCGTCTTGCTTGAGGATTTCGGCGATATCCGCCTGCGCGAGTGGCTGGACGACCGACCCCAAGACGAGGAAGCGCTCTACGGGAAAGCGGTCGATACGCTCGTCGCGCTGCGCGAAGCTCCGACGCCCGAATTCGACCAATACAATCTCCCGACATATCTGCGCGAAGCGCGTCTTTTCGTCGAATGGTATTGCGAGGCGTTGGACCTGACGGTCGACGAAAGCGGTTGGGAGCGGGCGTGGGAAGACGTGCTGCAACCCGTCATGCTTCGGCAGGATGAGGGCATCTGCGTACTGCGAGATTATCATGCCGAGAACATCATGCTTGTACACCCGGGCGGCGATGCTGCACCGGAACAGGGCTTGATCGATTTTCAGGACGCGCTGGCCGGTCATCCTGCCTACGACCTCGTATCACTGCTGCAGGATGCGCGGCGCGACGTCTCGCCGGAAACCGAAGTCGCAATGATCGACCGCTATCTTGAGCGGACCGGCGAGGGCGAGCAGTTCCGCGCCGATTACGCAATTCTCGGCGCGCAGCGGAACGCCAAGATCGTCGGCATCTTCGTGCGACTCGCGAGACGGGACGGCAAAGGCCATTATCTGCGGATGATCCCCCGCGTCTGGCGCTTGTTCGAACGCGACCTTCTCCACCCTGCTCTGCAACCGGTAGCGGACTGGTTCGACGCGAACATTCCTGCCGATGTCCGCAAGAATTATGGAGGTATTTCGGAATGAGCGCGTCCGGCCTCGCGAGCGATAGCGCGATGGTCATGGCCGCGGGCCTCGGCAAGCGAATGCGTCCGCTGACCGCAACGCAGCCGAAACCGCTCGTTCGCGTGGCGGGGAAGGCGCTCATCGACCATGTGCTCGACTGGATTGCGGAAGCCGGGATCGAACGTGCCGTGGTCAATGTGCACTACCTCGCCGATGCGCTCGAAGCTCATCTGAAGGAGCGGAAGAAGCCTGCGATCACGATTTCGGACGAACGCGACCAGCTGCTCGAGACGGGCGGGGGCATGATCAAGGCGCTGCCGCAGTTGCCCGACCCGTTCTTCTGCCTCAACGCCGACAACATCTGGCTCGACGGACCGCGGAACGCGCTTCTCGACCTGTCGGCGCAATGGGACCCCGAACGAATGGACGCGCTGCTGCTGCTGGTCGAGCACGGCCATGCCCGCAATTTTAAGGGCGAGGGGGACTTCCACCTCAGCGATGTCGGGCGGCTGTCCCGTCGCAAGTCGGGCCGCATTGCGCCGTTCATCTATACCGGTTTGCAACTCGTGTCGCATCGCCTGTTGCGCGACGCTCCAGAGGGAAAGTTCTCGACGAATGTCTTATGGGATCGTGCGATCTCGGAGGACCGGTTGTTCGGTGTCAGTTTCACCGGATCGTGGTTCGAAGTCGGCACGCCGCAATCGATCGCTCCAACCGAATATGCGCTGCGCAATGGCTGACATGCGGTTTCACGCGCCGCGATGATCAAGTCGCACCCCGACGTTTATTCGGTTGCGGCGCATCGCGGGTTCGCCGACGCCTTGGTCGCCGGTCTCGTCCCGCGCTATGCCGACGACATCTCGGGCATGGCGAACCTCACGCTTCTCTTGCCCAGCGGACGCGCCAAGCGAACGGTCGGCGAGGCGTTCGTGCGCCTCCTCGATCAGAACGACCGACGCGGGATGCTCCTCCCCCGGATGGCGGTCATCGGCGATATCGAACTCGACGAGGCGCTCGGTCACCTGCTCGATCCGCTCGGTTCGGACGATCTGCTGCCAGCCGTCGATCCGATGCGCCGGTGGCTGACCCTCACCGATCTGATCGCTGAGGAATGGGGCGAAGACATCCGCTCCGATGCTGCAAGGCTGCGTATGGCGCGCGACATGGCGGCGACGATGGACCGGCTGCTGATCGAAGAAGTAGCCCCCGACGACCTGCTGGGCGAACCGGTCCTCGACCTGCTCGGAGACTTGGCGCAGCACTGGACCGATTCTTTGCGAATGTTTGCCCGCATCCAGTTTCGCTGGCGCGCCAAGTTGGAAGAATGGGGGCGGGTCGATCTCGCCACGCGGCGCAATGCGCTGTTCGCCAAGGCAAGCGAGCGGTGGAGCCGAAATCCGCCGCATTTCCCGATCGTTGCTGCCGGCATTACCAGCGCTTCGCCGGGTATTGCGCGCCTGCTGCGAACGATTGCGTTCCTGCCGCAGGGTTCGGTCATCTTGCCCGATCTCGATCTCGCCATGCCGGACGATGTCTGGGACGAACTCGGCTCGGCGGGTGCTCCAACGGCCGATGGCTCGACGCCATTTTCCCGCGACGACGCCGTGACCCATCCGCAATATCACCTCAAGCTCCTGCTTAATCGGATGGGTGTCGCACGCGGAGAGGTGCGACCCTGGCATCGCAAGGGCGACATGGCTGGCCCTCCAGCGCGCAGTCATGCGATATCCTCGCTTTTCCTGCCGCCGAAGGCGAGCCGGATTTGGGCGCAATTGCCACCGGAAAAGCGGCGTCTCGCAGGCATCAGGATTATGGAAAGCGCCAATCCGGAAGGGGAAGCGCAAGCGGTCGCTCTTCTCGTTCGGGAGGCGCTGGAAACGCCAGCGAAACAGATTGCGGTCGTGACGCCGGATCGCAACCTCGCCGCGCGAATAGCCGAGCACTGCCTTCGCTGGAACATCGTTGCCGAGGACAGCGCTGGAAAGCCTTTGTCGATCACGGCGGCCGGGCGGCTCGTTTTGCTATTGGCTGAAACCGTGGCCGAGAATGCCGCGCCGGTGCCGCTCGTCTCGCTTTTCTCGCATCCGCTGGTGGACGGCGGAGGGGATCGAGGCATCTGGCTCCGGCGCGTTCGTGAGCTGGAATTGCTGCTCCGCGGTCCACGACCGGAAGGCGGTTTGCGACCGATCGAGGCAATGCTGACCGAGTTTGCGAGGAAAAGGAAAAGCGACGAGCCTCTCGGGTGGTGGCAGGTCTGCTGCGACGCACTCGAAAATCTTTTCGCGCTGGCCGAACGCGAGCGCATCCCGATTGCCGAGTGCTGCGAGGTTATGATCGAGGCGGGCGAGAAACTGTGCGGCGAGCGGTTGTGGGCACGCGAGGACGGACGTGCGCTGTCCCAGTTTCTCGACGACTTGCGGCGGCACGCATGGGAAGCCGGCACGATCGTCGCCATAAGCGATCTTCCCGCGATCCTGTCCGACGCGATGGAACGGATTGCGGTTCGACCGCCCTATGGCGGCCATTCGCGCGTGGCGATCTACGGGCTTCTGGAATCGCGTATGGCCCGCGCCGACGTGATGATCTGCGCCGGGTTGAATGAAGGAACCTGGCCAGCCGGAGCGACCATGGATGCAAACCTCGCGGCTCCGGTCCTTCGCGCATTGGGCGTGCCCGGACCGGATTACCGGATCGGGCTCTCCGCCCACGATCTCGCAAGTGCGTTGGGCGCTCCCGAAGTCGTGTTGAGCAGGGCGCGACGCGACGAATCCGGTCCGGCGATCGCCTCGCGCTTCCTTCTTCGTGTCGAAGCACTGATAAACGATCCGGAAGGTGCCGCGAAAGAGGCGCGGATGCCCGAACTCGCACGTCGGCTCGATGCGCCTACCGAAGCGTTGCCAGCGTATGAGCGTCCTGCGCCGCGTCCGTCCCCGGCGCAGCGCGACGTTCCGATCACCGTGACCGCGCTTGATCGCCTGCGCGGCGATCCGTATCAGTTCTATGCTTCTTCCATCCTGCAACTAAGATCGCTCGATGCGCTCGATGCGGCGGCCACGCCCGCCTGGCAGGGTAACATCGCCCACGACATCCTCCAGAAATGGCACGAGGAAGGTCAGCGCCGCGACATCGTCGAAGTCGCCGACGAGGTTCTGGAAGCGACGCATACCGGCGCTCTTACCATCGCGCTATGGCGTCCGCGTCTGATCGATGCACTGCGCTGGATCGCGCTTTCGCTGGAAGGCGACGACGTTCGCACGGTGCTCGCGGTCGAACGCAAAGGCGAGATGATCGTCGACGATGTGCGAATTTACGGGCGGGCCGACCGCATCGACCGGATGGGGGACGGAACGCTTGGCATCGTCGATTACAAGACCGGCAAGCCGCCGAGTGCCGCGATGGTCGAAAAGGGATTTGCGCTTCAACTGGGTCTGCTCGGCCTCATTGCCCGCCAGGGGGGCTTCGAAGATATCAGCGGCGAACCGGAATGCTTCGAATACTGGTCGCTCGGCAAGTCTGCGAAGAGCGAGACGGGGTTCGGCTATGTCGAGACGCCGCTCAAGGTCGATCGCAAGCGAAGCGGAATTGCACCTGATGATTTCCTCCCCGTGACGGAAGGTTTCCTCCGGGGCGCGATCGCGGACTGGATCAAGGGAGACGCGGCTTTCACGGCGCGCCTCAATCCCGATTATCCCGCTTATAACGATTACGACCAGCTTATGCGGCTCGACGAATGGCTTCCTCGTCTGGCGGAAGAGGAAACCGAATGAGCGGTCAGGTCTATCGCCTCGAAGGCGCGCAGCGCGACGCGATCGACCCTCGCGAGAGCGTCTGGCTGTCCGCCTCTGCCGGGACCGGCAAGACGCAGGTTCTCTCCGCACGCGTACTGCGCCTGCTGCTGAGACCCGACACGCGGCCCGAACAATTGCTGTGCCTGACATTCACCAAGGCAGGCGCGGCGGAAATGGCGGTGCGCGTCAATTCGGTGCTGGCCCGCTGGGTGCGCCTGCCGGAAACGGAACTGGCGGCAGAGTTGTCGAATATCGGCGCACCGATCGATCCGGCGAGCCTCGACCGGGCTCGTTCGTTGTTTGCCAGCGTTCTCGATTGTCCCGGCGGCGGCCTGCGGATCGATACGATCCACGCCTTCGCCCAATATCTGCTGGCGAGCTTCCCCGAAGAAGCGCGATTGATGCCGGGAACCAGTGCGATGGACGACCGCGAACGCGACCTCCTGTCGCGGGAGGTGCTTGGCGATCTCGTCGAGGAAGCCCGCCGGTCGGGCGATCCGGTTTTCGCTGCGATCGAGACGATCAGCCGCAGCAAGGGGCCGGATGCCGTGCTTCGCTGGCTGATGCGCTGTACCGCGGCGCAGGACCTGTGGACAGGACCGGGTGGCTGGAGCCCGCCGATGCGACCGCGTGCTGCGCGCCTTCTGGGATTGCCGGCAGACCTGACGCAAGAGGATCTTGCCGAGCGATGCGGCGACGGTGCCTTCCCGATCGCGCAAGTGAGGGAAATCGAACGGATCGCGCGCGACTGGAACACGAAGACCGGGACGAACATCGCGGACTTCCTCAGTGAATGGCTCGCCCTTGATCCAGCTGAACGCCTCGACCGGCTCGGCGGGTTCTACGGCACGGCGCTCACCAAGGCGGGAACGCCGGTCGCGGCGCTGGCGAAGCGATCCGAGACTTACGAACGAGCGGTCGAGGAGATCAAGGCAGGTCTCGAAGCGATCGGCGAAACGGCTGCGTTCATCGACTTTGCGGACACGCTCGCACCGACGCTCGAACTCGGGCGGCGCTTTGCCCTACGCTGGGACGAGGCGAAGGCGCGCGAGGGGCTCATCGATTTCGACGATCAGATCAGGCGAGCCGCTCGCCTCCTCGGCGATGCATCGATGGCGGCATGGATCCGCTACAAGATGGACCGGCAATTCGATCACGTTCTGATCGACGAGGCGCAGGACACGAACAGCGCTCAATGGGACATCGTCTTTGGCCTCATCGACGACTTCTATGCCGGTCTAGGTGCTCGTGAGGGCAAGGTGAGGACCATCTTCACCGTCGGCGATTACAAGCAGGCAATCTTCGGTTTCCAGGGCACGAGTCCGCGGAATTTCGAGGCTGCGAAGCGCAAGGTCGCGGAGCGCATGGCTGCGGCGGCGAATAATGCAGCGCTTCTGCGCGACGCTCCGGAACCGCGCTATCTCAAGGATTTCGAGCTCGAACGCTCCTATCGCACCTCGTCCCATATCCTCGATTTCGTCGATCGGGCGATCGCGGAAATCGGCCCGGAAAGCTTTGGTCTGTCCGACGGCGAAGTCGAACATGTGGGGGAGGGCCGCCCCGGCATCGTAGCCTTGTGGAACACTGTGAAGGACGGGGTTTCGGAGGACGACGACCGCGAGGACGAGGAGGGGGGCGAGAACTGGCTGTCCCGCCACGATCGCAAGATGGCCGACAAGATCGCCCGGCAGGTGGCCCGGTGGATGACAGACGAACCGTTCGAACTGGCTAAAGACCAGGCCCGCCGCGCAACCCCCGGTGACGTTATGGTGCTTGTCAGAAAGCGCCGCGAACTCGCTTCGCTGATCGTCGCGCGCCTCTATGCCCATGGCGTTCCGGTAGCGGGCGTCGACCGGCTTCGACTGGGCAATCCGCTCGCGGTCAAGGATCTGATGGCGGCGATCCGTTTCGCAGTGCAACCCAATGACGACCTCAATCTCGCGAATTTGCTGGTTTCCCCGCTATGCGGCTGGTCGCAGGAGGATTTGCTCACGCATGGCTATCGGCCAGACGGCGTGCGGCTATGGGACCACCTTCGAAAGTCGGAACAGCCCGTTGTCACCCGAACGGTAGAGGAATTGCGCAATATCCTAGCCAGAGCGGACTTCTCCACACCGCAGGCTCTGTTGCACTACATTCTCGTCGGACCGATGAAGGGGCGCGCAGCCCTGATCGCGAGGCTGGGGAGCGAAGCCAACGATCCGATCGACGAACTACTGAACGCGGCCCAATCCTATGCCGGTTCGCATATCGTGAGCCTTCAGGGCTTCATCCAGTGGTTCGATGCTGGCGAGGGCGAACTGAAGCGCGAGGCAGGGGAGGGCGGCGATCAGGTCAGAGTGATGACTGTCCATGGAAGCAAGGGTTTGCAGGCGCCAATCGTCATCCTCGCAGATGCTGCGGGCAAGCCTTCCGAGCCTGGCGATCTCTTGCTCGAGGAACGACTTGCCGACGGTACGACCAAAAGCGTTCCCATTCCACGCCCGGCGAAGGAGCAGCGGGTAGGGCCGCTTCTGACCGCGATCGAAGAAGCCAATGCCCTTGAAATGGAAGAGCACTGGCGCCTCCTTTACGTAGCGATGACACGAGCCGAGGAGGCCCTTTTCATCGGTGGTTCGCTCGGTCCACGCGACAAGGGAGAAGCGCCCGAGAACAGCTGGTATAAAAAGCTCAAACCGCTCTTCGAAGATAATGCGCTGGAAGATCCGATATGGGGCTCGCGCTGGGAGATAGGGCAGCGCGCGAAGCCGTCGGCGACTCAGCAAAAGCAAGCCGAGGAAGTTGCCTTCGCCTTCCCTGAATGGGTCAGGCGGCCCGTCGGCGCTGAACCGCGTCCGCCGCGTCCGCTGTCGCCTTCGGCACTCGGCCAGGCGGAGCCGTCCTTTCCGCCGCTCAAACCCGATGAGCGGGCGGCGGCAGCGCTTCGCGGAACCCTCATTCACAAGTTGCTTGAGCGTCTGCCCGATGTTCCAGAAGGTGGACGAAGCGAGTTGGTCCGAAATTGGCTTGCCCGACATGGTGAGGAATTTACCGTGGAGGAACGCGAAGAGATTGGCGAACAGGCGCTTTCCCTTCTTGGGGATGCTCGCTTCGCTGATTTGTTCGGGGAAAACTCTCTAGCCGAAGTGCCATTCTCGGCCATCGTCGAGGGTCGCGTCGTTATCGGGACCGTCGATAGGCTGGTGCTGACTGACGAATACGTCCGCATCGTTGATTACAAGACGACGCGCCGGCCCCCTTCCGACCTATCCGAAATACCCGAGGCGACGATAGAGCAAATGGCCGCTTATGCCGCGGCATTGAAGGCAATATATCCGGATCGCGCCATCGAAGTGCATCTGGTCTATACCCATGCTCCTAAGACCTTTGTCCTTCCCTACGATATGCTGGAGGCGGCACAGGCCGGGTTCGCGGGGGAGTAGGAAAGCTTCGCCCTCATCCAGCTTGTCGAAACCGGAACGCTTCCTAGCTGTTATTGAGAAGAAAACAGGAGATATACGATGCCCACCAGCGCCGTCACCGATGCTAGTTTCCAAAGCGATGTCCTTGAAAGCGACAAGCCTGTGCTGGTCGATTTCTGGGCGGACTGGTGTGGACCCTGCAAGATGATCGGCCCGGCGCTGGAGGAAATCAGCGACGAACTGGGCGAGCGCGTTACCATCGCCAAGATGGACATCATGGAAAATCCGGATACGCCCGGAAAGCTCGGTGTTCAGGGCATTCCCTATCTCGCGCTCTACAAGAATGGCGAGATCGTTGCGGATATGCGCGGTGCCGCGCCGAAGAGCCAGTTGAAGGGCTGGCTCGAACAGCAGCTTTAGGCTGATCGTGCAGGAAGCGCCGCGAGGCGCTCCGCCAGATCATCGAACAATCGTGGCGATGCCGCTCCGACGAGGCCGGTTCGATTCGGTTCGTTGACGCGGTATTCGCTGCCGTCCAGCCGCGCGACCTTGCCGCCCGCTTCATTGAGCCATAGCGCGCCTGCCGCATGATCCCATGACAGGGTTCGCTCGAAGATCGAAACGTCGTTCGTTCCGAATGCCAGCCTTGGATATTGCTCTGCCGCACAGCGAGGAATGTCGACCAGCTGGTAATGCGGGGCGATGTGTTCGCGAATGGCCTCGCGGTGCTCTTCCTGCATGAAGACGAGGGAGATCGCTGCGACCGGCTTGTCCTGACCGGTCTCGCTAGCGCGAACAGGCTCTCCGTCTGCCCAAGCCCCGGAGCCGCGATGTGCAGAGCAGAACCGGCCGGTCAGGCAATCGTAAATCCATCCTTTTGTGGCGATGCCGTTCTCGGCCTGTGCAAGAATCATTCCGAAGGGCGGATTGCCCTTTGCAAAATTGTTGGTTCCGTCGAGCGGATCGATGATCCAGCACGGCCGCGTCAGCCCCTCGCGAACCGAAGGATCGGCGTGAACTGCCTCCTCCCCGACGATGGCCAGCGACGAGTCGATCTCGGCGAGCCCGTCGGCCAGCATCCGTTCTGCCGCATGATCAGCGATCGTCACGACGTCGTCGGTTGCCTTGCTTTCGATGTCTCCGGCATCCAGCGATTGAAAATGCGGCAGGATCGCAGTCTCCGCCGTGCGCTTCATCAGCGCATGGATAGCTTTGTCGAGCGAACGATCCGCTTTCGAAAGCGATTTCACGAGCGGTAATCCGCATTGATGGCGATATAGCCATGGGTAAGATCGCAGGTCCAAACCGTCGCGTGACCCTGACCAATTCCCAATTCGACGCGAATATCGATGGCATCACCAGACAAATGCTCGGCAACGGGGCGCTCGTCGTAGTCCTCGACCGGTTGGCCATCACGCGCGGTCCATACGCCGCCGAATGCAATCGAGAGGCGATCCCTGTCGGCGGGTTCGCCGGCCTTTCCCACAGCCATCACGACACGACCCCAATTCGCGTCGCCGCCGGCGATGGCGGTCTTGACGAGGGGGGAGTTGCCGATAGCCAGACCGATCCTGCGGGCGCTTTCATCGGAAGCAGCGCCCACGACATCTATGGTTATGAACTTCTGCGCTCCTTCCCCGTCGCGCACGACGAGTTGGGCGAGCTTTCGGCACAAGTCTGTCAACGCAGCGGCGAATGCGTCGGCTCCGGCGTCGTCCTGCGATGTGATCGTCGGGTTAGCGGCCTTGCCCGTTGCGAAAGCCAACACGGTATCGCTCGTCGACGTGTCGCCATCGACCGTAATGCACGAGAAGGTCTGCTCGTTCGCTCGTTCGAGCATCTCTTGAAGCAGTGCTGGCGATATCGCCGCATCGGTGAATACATAGCCGAGCATGGTTGCCATGTCCGGCGCGATCATGCCGCTTCCCTTGACGACACCGACCAGTTCGACCCGCGCATCGCCGATCATCGCACTCGTTCGGGCGGCCTTCGGAAAGGTATCGGTGGTCGCGATGGCGTCGGTCGCCTCGCGCCACCCGACCGGAGCGCTGTCCAACACTGCCGCGATGCCGCGCCGAGCCTTGTCTTGCGGAAGCGGTACGCCGATGACGCCCGTAGAAGAAACGAAAACTTCTCCGGGTTCGCAGCCCAAATGATCGGAAACCTGCTTGGCGATCTGCTCGACGGCTTCGCGCCCGCGATAGCCGGTAAAGGCATTGGCATTGCCCGCATTCACAACGAGCGCGCGCGCCTTACCCCTCTCGCGTTGCTCGCGGCCGAGTTCGACCTCGCTCGAGGCGCAGGCGCTTTTCGTGAAGACGCCCGCTACGCTCGTTCCCTCGGCCAGTTCGATGAAGGTCAGGTCGGCTCGGTCCCAATCCTTGTACTGCGCACGCGCAACGCGCACTGTAACACCCTCTATTTCGGGAAGTTCGGGGAACGGAAGGGCGAGCGGCGAGCGGGTCAGGTCCATGCGCAACGCCTGTATCGAAGGAACAGTAGGCAGGCTATTCTCAATTTCGTGCGCCGGGCATAGACCTTTAACTTGTTATGCGATATGCAGGCGCCACCATGTTGAAACGGCTACTCACCTGTCTGGCATTACTGACCGGTCTCGCCGCGATCGGAATTCCGGCGCAGGCCTTTTCCGTGGCGGCGATGGCAGCGGAGGTCGATGGTCGCGACAAGGCGAGCGAAACGCCTGCCGACGTGGAATGCGAAGTTCTCGCTCCTCGTGGCTGGCAGCGCAAGGACGTCAAGCGCATCCGGTGCAAGCCGGTGGCCTCGACGACGATATTCCTGCCGACGGTGCAGATGGGTATCGACCGCGCCTACGAATAGGCGAACGCTTCCTACATCGTTGTTTTTCTACGCTCGCGCCGAATGGCGGCGGGCTTCTTCGACTTATTTGGTGCCCGAAAGGCCGTCATCATGCTCAAGACCATCGCCAAATCGATCTTCGGTTCCTCGAACGATCGCTACGTCAAATCGCTCGGCAAGATCGTCCATCAGATCAACTCTCTCGAAGAACAGATAACCTCTTTCTCCGACGAGGAACTGGCGGCGCAAACCGAGAAATTCCGGGGACAGCTGGCCGACGGAAAAACGCTGAACGACATTCTTCCCGAAGCGTTCGCGACCGTACGCGAAGCATCGAAGCGCGTACTCGGCATGCGGCATTTCGATGTTCAGCTGATCGGCGGCATCGTCCTGCACCGCGGCGAAATTGCCGAGATGCGCACAGGTGAGGGCAAGACGCTGGTCGCGACGCTTGCGACCTATCTCAATGCGATCGAAGGCAAGGGTGTGCACGTCGTCACGGTGAACGACTATCTTGCTCCGCGCGATGCCGAATGGATGGGGCAGATCTATCGCTTCCTCGGTCTGAGCGTCGGCGTCATCGTTCCCAACCTGCCAGAACATGCACGGCGCGAAGCCTATCAGGCTGACATAACCTACGGGACGAACAACGAGTTCGGCTTCGATTACCTGCGCGACAACATGAAGCACAGCCGCGACCAGATGGTGCAGCGGCCGTTCAATTTCGCGATTGTCGACGAGGTGGACTCCATCCTGATCGACGAAGCGCGAACGCCGCTCATCATTTCGGGACCGACGGAGGACAAGTCGGAACTCTACGTCGCGCTCGACGAGGTTGTGAAGGAAATCCCTGAAGACTGGTACGAGAAGGACGAGAAGACCAAGCAGATTTCTCTGACCGAAGACGGCATCGAGGAGGTCGAAAAGCTGCTGATCGCGAAGGGCCTTCTCGAAACCGACAATCTCTACGATGTCGAGAACACGCAGGTCGTTCATCACCTGGATCAGGCCCTGCGCGCCGTTCACATGTTCAAGCGCGACACCGACTACATCGTGAAGGACGACAAGGTCGTCATTATCGACGAATTCACCGGTCGCATGATGGATGGCCGTCGCTGGTCCAACGGCCTTCACCAGGCTGCGGAAGCGAAGGAAGGCGTTAAGATCGAGCCGGAAAATCAGACGATGGCCTCGATCACCTTCCAGAACTACTTCCGGATGTATCCCAAGCTGTCCGGTATGACCGGCACGGCGGCCACCGAGGCTTCCGAATTTTGGGACATCTACAAGATGAATGTGGTCACGATCCCGACCAATCTGCCGGTCCAGCGGATCGACGAGGAAGACCAGTTCTTCAAGAACACCAAGGACAAGTTCCAGGCCATTGCCCGTTCGATCGCAGAAAAGAACGAAACAGGCCAGCCGGTGCTCGTCGGCACGGTCTCGATCGAAAAGTCGGAACTTCTTTCCAGCTTCCTCGACAAGGAGGGGGTAAAGCACGAAGTGCTGAATGCGCGCTTCCACGAAAAGGAAGCGCATATTGTCGCCCAGGCCGGGCGGCTCGGTGCGGTCACGATCGCCACCAACATGGCCGGACGCGGTACGGATATCCAGCTCGGCGGCAACGTCGAATTCCGGATCGAGGAAGAGCTTGCGCATCTGGAAGAGGGTGAGGAGCGGGACGCTGCCATCGCGCGGATCAAGGCAGAAGTTGCGGAGGAGCGGCAGAAGGTTCTCGAAGCCGGAGGGCTGTTCGTCCTCGGAACCGAGCGACACGAAAGCAGGCGCATCGACAATCAGCTGCGCGGTCGTTCGGGACGGCAGGGTGATCCCGGTCTCTCGCGCTTCTATCTCTGTCTCGAAGATGACCTCCTTAGAATTTTCGGACCCGATACGCTGTTCTCGAAGATGATGAATTCCAACCTCGAGGATGGCGAGGCGATCGGCTCGAAATGGCTTTCCAAGGCGATCGAGACGGCGCAGCGCAAGGTCGAAGCGCGCAATTACGAAATGCGCAAGCAAGTCGTCGAATACGATGATGTGATGAACGATCAGCGCAAGGTGATCTACGATCAGCGCGCCGAAATCATGGATAGCGAAGCAGTCGACGATGTCGTTCTCGACATGCGGCAGGACGCCATCAATGCGATGGTCAGCGAAACCTGCCCGCCGGGCTCGTATCCGGAACAGTGGAACATCGAAGGCCTTAAACATCGCCTCGAGGAAACGCTGGGAATAACGCCGCCGATCGAGGAATGGGTCGAGGAAGATACGGTCGAACCCGAAATCATCGAAGAACGCCTGCTGGCGCAGGTCACGCAAGCGATGGACGAGAAGACCGCGCAGGTGGACGAGGCGCGCTGGCGCGTGTTCGAGAAGGGGTTGCTACTCCGCCGTCTGGACTTCCACTGGAAGGAACACCTCGCAACACTCGACGCGCTGCGCCAGGTCGTCTGGCTGCGCGCCCATGCGCAAAAGCAGCCGATCAACGAGTACAAGCAGGAGGCATTCGGTCTTTTCGAACGAATGCTCGAAACGCTGCGCGAAGATGTGACCGGCGAACTGCTGAAGGTCCAGGTCGGCGCACCGGCCCCGCCTCCGCCGCCGCTTCCCGACCTGCCGGATTTCCTTACCGGGCATATCGATCCCTTGACCGGGCTGGATGATTCCAACGACGGCGATGGTTCTGCGCGTCGCGCTTCCCTGTTCGGCTCGCTCGCGGGCAGTCCGCGCGCGGCTGCGAGCCCGGGTGGTAGAGCGGACGACAATCCCTATGCCGATCAGGAGATCAGCCGTAATGCGCCATGCCCATGTGGTTCGGGCAGCAAGTACAAGCATTGTCACGGTGCAGTCGGCGCGCGCGAACCTGCGCAATAGAACTCTGAACAGCAGGAAAGCTCACCGCTGAATGATTGTCCTGGCGGTAGCCTTCCTGCTGACGGCCCTGCTGTACGCATCCGTCGGTTTCGGCGGAGGTTCGACCTATAGTGCCCTTTTGGCCCTGTCGGATGTCGATTATCGGATAATGCCGCTGCTCGCATTATCCTGCAACGTCATCGTGGTGGCGGGCAGTACGGTCCGCTTCGCACGTCGCAAGATAACCCCGTGGCGCGGTGCTGTCGTTCTGACGGCGATCGCCGCGCCCGCTGCATTTCTCGGTGGTTTGACACCAATCGACGAGCGAAGCTTTCTGCTGTTGCTCGGAGCAAGCCTTGTTCTGACCGGGCTTACGATGCTCGCGCCCGTCGCTACCGGGCCGCAAGGCGAGCAAGTGTCGCCGGGGGCGAAGTGGATGCCGATTGCCGCCTTTCCGCTCGGCTATCTCGCAGGCCTGGTTGGGATCGGCGGAGGCATCTTTATTGCTCCGCTATTACATCTCGTTCGCTGGAACGACGCGCGAGCCATTGCGGCAACGGCGAGCTTCTTCATTCTCGTCAATTCGATTTTCGGCATCGCCGGCCAGATCATGAAGGCTGGCCCCGATCGCCTCTCCGCCGCAATATCGTTCGGTCTGCCGCTCATGCTGGCTGTCGTGATCGGCGGTCAGATCGGCAGCTTGCTGGCGGTCCGCTTTTTACCGCTTGCCTGGATCAGGTGGCTTACAGCAGCCCTGACGATCTGGGTCGGCGCACGACTATTGACCGGCACGTAACTTGGCCTCCGTCTCGGCGAAGTGCCAATACGGGTTTGATAGCTCTCAGTGAGAGGATGTTTTCTCCCGATCGTCCGTCAGCCAATGCGATAGATCGCGATCTATCATGGTCTGCAATTTTTCCACCGACGGGCGGTATAGCGCGCGTGCATCGGCCCGTTCCTCATCGGTCAACTGATACTTATCTCCGTCGACCGCAAAAAGAAGATCGCGTCGTTTGAGCAGTAGCGCATTGCGCATCTTTACCGGAAGATGAGGATAGACGAGGTTCAGAGCGCGATCGAACTGGCGAATGGTCCGATGGTATTTCGGATATTTCGTTCGGTTGGTCGTTTCCGGTTTGCGGTAATCGAACTGGGGATCGACGCCGATATGCCGACAAATCCGTGACAGCGTGTCCGAAAGATTCTTTCTGATGTCGGTAAACAGCACGATAAGCACGTTATCCCGCCCGAAAGTGTCGAAATACGTTTCCAAGTGCTTCGCGTAATTGCCCATTTCGAACATCGTTTCGTCGCGCACAAATTCGGCGAAAGGCATCGGCCGACCCGCCCCGTTCGGCATATAGGGCCCCATGCGACTGAACGCATAGTTGTAATGCGATCGCGCCCGTTCGACCGGGTCTCGAACGCAAAATATCAGTTTAAGGTCAGGATTGTCGGCCGCCATCAATGGCGCGACGCGCTCGGCAAGATGCAAGTAATAGGTCGATCCTTCGCCTGCGACCTGGTGCTCCGCCTTGTTCGCAAAAAGCGACTCATATTCCGACCGCGACATGCGAGGCGACATTACCTGCTTGTTCAGCGCCTCGGAGGCATAGAAATAGGGTTCTTTGGGCTCGGAAAAGAAGATGTCCGGATGCTGGCCAAGATATTTGGCAACCGCCGTCGTTGCGCATTTGGGCGCGCCTCCGATACAGAAATCGATCATCGGAAAATGCTAGACGGGCTGGACCGCAAGAGGCAACAGTTTGCGGCGCGCAGACGAAAGTTTGCCTACGGACGGACCACTATTTCAGTTTGTCGGAAAAGGTGGCTCCCCGAGTTGGATTCGAACCAACGACCAAGTGATTAACAGTCACCTACTCTACCGCTGAGCTATCGGGGAACAGCTGCGTTGCAGGACGCCGCCTATATGGTCCGCATTCGTGTTTGGCAAGCGTCCCTTTCGCGAAAATACGCCTTTCGACCCTTGCCATTGCGACAGTCAGGCAATGAACTGTTCCGCGACGATCCGTTCGTCCAGCGCCTGACCGGGATCGAACAGCAAGGTAAGGGCACGCTCGCGATCGATCTCGAGGCTTACCTCTGCAACATCGCGCACTTCCATCTGGTCGGCGACGACGGACACCGGCCGCTTGTCCGGTTCGCGTACGCGTAAGGTGACGCGCGATTTGTCCGGCAGGATCGCTCCGCGCCATCTGCGCGGACGAAAGGGGCTGATCGGGGTCAGGGCGAGAAGTTGCGAATCCAGGGGAAGGATCGGCCCGTTTGCCGAAAGGTTGTAGGCGGTCGAGCCGGCCGGGGTCGACAAGAGTACGCCGTCGCAAACGAGCTCGCGGATGCGGACCTTCCCATCGACTGCAATCTCTATTTTCGCCGTTTGCCGGGTTTCGCGCAGAAGCGAGACTTCGTTGATAGCGCGATAGGAAAAGGATGAACCCGCCTGCGTAGTCGCTTCCATGTTGAGCGGAGCGATACTGACCTGCCGCGCCCTTCGTACGCGTTCGACCAGCTTGTTCGGATCACGCAGGCGGTTCATCAAAAAGCCGACCGTGCCCAGGTTCAGTCCGTAAACGGGGAGGACCGCTTCGCGATCGAGCATATCGTGCAGCGTCTGCAGCATGAAACCATCGCCGCCGATGACCACGACGGCGTCGGCCTCGCTCGGATCGCACCAGTCTTGCAATTCCAACAGGCTGGTCGCTGCCTCTTGCGCGTTTTCGGTATCCGAAGCGAGCAATGCGATCTTTTCGAACTCGTCGTTCACGCGACCGCTTTTCCGAAGGAGTGTGCCATTTCGACTGCTCTAAGATATTCTGCGTGAAATGGACAATACGGGCGAGTAAGTATATTTTCATGAGTGGGTCGGCAATGCACGCTCAAAAGGGTTTTTCCGGATCGTAAAATGATGACCGTCTCGCCGAAATCGACAGGGCAGGGCAGGGAGGCTTCGGGCTTTTCTCTTGGGTCGGCTGACGCACGCGACAAATTGACTGGCCTCGCAAGCATTGCGCAGGCGCGGCAGACCATCGAAGGCTGGCGAGCGAATGCTGCCAAGCGCGACGCGCAGTTCACGATGCATGCGATGCTCGTTTCTCTGCAACGCATCGACACGATCAACGTCGCCTTCGGAGAGACGGCAGGCGATGGCGCACTTATCGAAGTGGCGCGGCGGATCACCCATTTCGCTGACGACGAATTTGCTGCAAGCGGCTGGCTGGCCGCGCGTGTGAGTGGAGGAACGTTCCTGATAGCTTCGCTCGAACGGTGCAGCCGAGAGCGTTGGCAGTGGCTTGCCGAAGCTCTGGCGGACGCGATCGCGCTTCCCGTATCCAACGTCGTCGGGGAGGGAACCGTTCGGCTCTGGCCGAGGGTCACGCTTATGCGGTCGGTCGATCTGGACACCGATGCGCTGCTAGACCGGATGGCGAGCGCTTTTGCCGAGAAGTTCGACGGCAATGCCCGCAGGATCGCATGGGTTAGCGACGACGCGCCGATCCACAACCGATCGAGCACGCGGCTTGAGGCGGACCTGATCGCGGCCCTCGACCGGGACGAAATAGAGATTGTCTTTCAGCCGCAATTTTCGGTTGCCGGTGAGCGCCTGATCGGGGCGGAGGCGCTCGCCCGCTGGCAGCATCCCGAACTCGGTCTGGTTGGCGCAAGCACGCTATTCACCATTGCCGAGCGGGCCGATCATGTCGCGCAGCTTTCGCGACATATCTCGGAAAAAGCTCTGCGACTTGCCTGCAAATGGCCGCAACCCATGCGCTTGTCGCTCAACATTACGCCCACAGACCTCTCATCCGGCAATTTTGCCAGAGATTTTCTCGCGATGATCGAGGAAGCAGGCTGCAAGACGAACAACATCACGGTCGAGATTACCGAGCAACTGCTGCTGACCGACCTTGTCCAGACCACCGAGACGCTCGAAGCGATAAAGGCCAAGGGCGTCAGTCTGGCGCTCGATGATTTCGGCGCAGGCTTTTGCAATTTTCGATATCTGAAAGTCCTGCCGCTCGACTACATCAAGCTCGACGGCACGATGATCGAGAATATCGAGAACGACGAACGCGACCTGTCCGTCTTTCGCGCGATCGTCGCCATGGCGAAAGCGCTCGAACTGAAGATCGTCGCGGAGGGCGTCGAGAGCGAGGAACAGCGCCGGATCATCGCACGGGAGAAATGCGACTTCTATCAGGGGTTCCTGAAATGCGAACCGCTTCGGCCCGAGAGGTTCATGGACCTTATCGGCAAGTAGATCTACGCTGCTTCTCGTTCCCTGTTACTCTTCTTCGCGATCCCGCTCAGACCCTTGGTCAGCTGGAACAGGCCGTTCAGCCGCGATTGCGGGTCGCTCCACTTCCTGCTGATGACGAGTTTCATGTCGGGACGCAGCTTCGCCGTGTCCTTCAGGCGATCGACATAGGCAAGCAGTCCTTCGGGATCGGGAAAGTCATCTTCGTGGAAGGTCACGAGCGTGCCCGCCGCGCCGACATCGATCTTGGCAATATTTGCGGCAATGGCCTGATGCTTGATTTCGAGAAGGCGAACGAGATTGGCGGTTGCCGAAGGGAGCGGCCCGAACCGGTCGATCATCTCGGCCGCCAGCCCCTCGATCTCGGCCTTGTCGGACGCATCGTTGAGGCGGCGATACAGCGCCATGCGAACGGCGAGATCGGGAACGTAGTCTTCGGGGATCATGATCGGTGCATCGACCGTAATCGAGGGGCTGAGTTTGCTGCGATCCTTCGCAAGACCCGCATCGCCGGCCTTGGCGGCGAGGATCGCATCCTCAAGCATCGACTGGTAGAGTTCGAAACCGACCTCGCGAATATGGCCTGATTGTTCGTCGCCGAGAAGATTGCCGGCCCCGCGAATGTCGAGATCGTGGCTGGCAAGCTGGAAACCGGCCCCGAGCGAGTCGAGATCGCTCAGCACCTTTAAACGCTTTTCGGCCACCTCGGATAGGGCGGTGTCCTGCGCATAGGTCAGACAGGCGTAGGCGCGGAGTTTTGCCCGGCCGACGCGTCCGCGCAGCTGATAGAGCTGCGCGAGCCCGAACCGGTCAGCACGATGAATGATGATCGTATTCGCGCTCGGGATGTCGAGACCGCTTTCGACGATCGTCGTCGACAGAAGGACGTCGTATTTCCGCTCGTAGAAAGCGCCCATCCGATCCTCGACTTCGGCCGGGGTCATCTGGCCGTGTGCGGTTACGAACTTCACTTCCGGAACGTTTTCCTTCAGCCAGTCGGCCAGCGGTTCCATGTCGGCGATGCGCGGCACGACGATGAAGCTCTGCCCGCCGCGATGATGTTCGCGCAATAATGCCTCGCGAATGACGACATCGTCCCACTCGCTCACATAGGTCCGCACGGCGAGCCGGTCGATCGGCGGCGTCTGGATCGTGGAAAGTTCGCGCAAACCGGTCATGGCCATTTGCAGCGTGCGCGGGATAGGGGTCGCGGTGAGCGTCAGCATATGCACGTCGGCGCGCAATTGCTTCAGCTTCTCCTTGTGCGTCACGCCGAACCGCTGTTCCTCATCCACGATGACGAGGCCGAGATCCTTGAACTTGGTCGATTTGGAAAGGATGGCGTGCGTTCCGATGACGATGTCCATCGTTCCGTCGGCAAGCGCCTCGCGCGTTTCCTTCGTTTCCTTCGACGGGACGAGACGCGAAAGCCGACCGACCTTCAAGGGAAAGCCGGCGAACCGTTCGGTGAAATTGGTGTAATGCTGCCGGGCGAGCAGGGTTGTGGGGGCCACGACGGCAACCTGCTTTCCGCTCATCGCGGCGACGAACGCCGCGCGCAGGGCGACTTCGGTCTTGCCGAAGCCGACATCGCCGCAGACGAGCCTGTCCATCGGCTTGCCTGCTTCCAGATCGCCGAGCACGTCGGCAATCGCGCGTTCCTGATCGTCGGTTTCTTCCCACGGAAAGCGATCGACGAACTGGTTGTAGTCGCCGTCTTCGGCATCCATCACCGGCGCCTTGCGCAAGGCACGCTGTGCCGCGGTCTTCATCAGATCGCCTGCAATCGCGCGAATGCGTTCCCTCAACTGTGCCCGGCGGCGCTGCCATGCCTCGCCGCCCAGCTTGTCCAGCATGACGCTTTCCTCGCTGCTACCGTAGCGGCTGAGGACATCGATATTCTCTACCGGGATATAGAGTTTGTCGCCGCCCTTGTATTCGAGCATCACGCAGTCGTGCTCGCTCTTTCCCGTCTTGATCGGTTCGAGGCCGAGATACTTGCCGATGCCGTGATCGGTATGAACGACGAGATCGCCCTTCACGAGTGCCGAGAGTTCGGCGAGAAAGGCGTCGCTTCCCTTCCGCGTCTTCCTGCGGCGGACCAGGCGATCGCCGAGAATGTCCTGCTCGGTCAGGAGCTCGAGTTCGTCGTTCGAGAACCCGGTGTCGAGCGGCAGGACGAGGATCGCAGGATCGCCCTTGCGCGCCGCGCCAAGCGCTTCCTGCCAGCTGTCGGTTTCGCGCGTTGCCGTTCCCGCTTCCTTGAGGATCGAAGCAATGCGCGCCCGGCTGCCCTTCGAATAGGCCGCGAGAATGGGGCGCTTGTTCGCCTTGCGCACTTCGTCGAGGTGCTGGACGACCGCTGTGTAAACGTTTTCGCCTCGCCCGCGCTCCGGGGCGAAATCGCGGGCTGAGGTGAAGCCGAAATCCACGGCTTTCGTGCCTTCAGGCTGATCGAAGATCATCGTTCGATGGACCGGCGTATTTTCCAGCGCCGCATCGAACTCTTCAGGGGACAGATAGAGTGCTTCGGGTTTCAGTGGCCGATAGCTGCCTGCCTTCTGCCCTGCGGTTTCCTTTCGCGCCGCATAGAAGTCCGTTACATCGGCCAGCCGGTCCTGTCCGGCTTGGATCGCCGCCTGATCGATCGCGACCACGTCGTTGTCTGTGTCGAGATAATCGAACAACGTCGCGAGCTTGTCTTCGAACAGCGGAAGCCAGTGCTCCATTCCGGCAAGTCGGCGACCCTCGCTTACCGCTTGGTATAGCGGGTCCTGCGTCGCGTTGGCGCCGAACATCTCGCGATAGCGGCTGCGGAATCGCTTGATCGTATCGTCGTCGAGCAAGGCCTCGCTCGCCGACAGGAGAAGATGACGGTCGAGCGTGCCCGTCGTCATCTGCGTATTCGGGTTGAAGGTCCGCAGGCTTTCTAGTTCGTCACCGAAGAAGTCGAGGCGAAGGCCGGCGTCGAGACCGCTCGGGTAGATGTCGACGATCGACCCGCGAATGGCGTATTCGCCGGCATCGATGACCGTGTCGCTGCGAGAATAGCCTTGCCGCTGAAGAAGCGCAGCGAGGCTCTCGCGTCCGATCTCGCTGCCCGGTTTGAACTCGCGAACGTTCTCGCGGATGCGGAACGGTGTCAGCACTCTTTGCAGGACGGCATTGACCGTCGTCACGACCAGTTGCGCCGCAGACTTTCCTGTCTGCAACCGATGAAGGGCAGAAAGCCGCTGCGCGCTGATCGAAAGGGCAGGGCTGGCCCTGTCGTAAGGCAGCGAGTCCCACGCCGGGAATTCGATGATCTCGAGTTCCGGCGCGAAGTAGCGAGCAACCTCGCTGGTCACGCGCATGGCTGCCTCGTCGGTGGTCACGAACACGGCGCGACCCTTCGCCGCGCGGGCGAGATCGGCCATGACGAGAGGCTGGCTGCCCTTGACGACGCGCGCCAGGGTCAGCGGCGAGCGGGCGGAGAGGATCTTGTCGAAATCGGGCATTGTTCTTCCAAGCGTCGAAACCGCGAACCGGTTTCCTCGTCGCGCGAAAATCCTACTTGCGGTCCGCGGCGGTAGGACCGATGCCGACATAGTCGAGCCGTTGCATGAATTCGAGCTGTCGGCCTTCGATATGCTCGGGCGCCGGCGCGGCTTGCAACGCCCATGCCATGACGTCGACATCGTCCTCGTCCAGCAAGGCCTCGAACCAGGCGAGTTCGGCGGCGCTCCATTCGGCAGCATAGCGATCGAAGAAGCCGCCGATCATGTAATCCGCCTCGCGCGTGCCGCGATGCCAGGCGCGAAACTTCGCGCGGGCGAACCTTCGCTTCAGATCGTCGCTTTCATGCATGACAAAGGCGCCTAAGCCACTCGCAAACATGGCGCAAGCGCCTATAAGGACCCGCGATGCGGCCGGACATTCTCAATCCCCTTTTTGCCGAAACCGATACGCTCGACGGTGTCGGACCGAAACTCAGGAAACCGCTAAAAAAGCTGGGCCTGACGCGCATCCGCGACATGATCTATCACTTGCCGGAACGCTTCGTGATGCGTCGCCGCGTCGACAGTCTCGACGAAGCGGGGATCGGCGAACAGATTATCGTCGCGCTCACCCCGACGCAGCATAAGGCGAGTTCGGGTCGCGGACCTTACCGCGTCCTGGCGCAGGACCAGATCGGCAATGTCGTCTCGCTCACCTTCTTCGGGCGGGCATCCTATTCCGCCCGCAAGCAACTTCCGGCCGGCGAGAAGCGGTGGATCGTCGGTCGGCTCGACCAATATGGCGACATGCTGCAAATCGTGCATCCCGATCACATCCTGGACGAGCCCGACGCTTCGCTCGATCGGGTATGCGAGCCGGTCTATGCGCTGTCGGAAGGGCTCACCCAGCCGCGTATTGCCGGTCTGATCGAACAGGCGCTGACACGTACGCCCGATCTTCCTGAATGGATCGAGCCGAGCAAGGCTGCGAAGGACGACTGGCCCGCCTGGAGAGAGGCGCTGCATCTGGCGCATCGCGGAGAGCATGAAGCGGCTCGCGAGCGCCTCGCCTACGACGAATTGCTGGCCAATAGCATCGCCTTGCTGCTGGTGCGCGCCGACAATCGCCGCCGGAAGGGAAGGGCGCTGGCCGGCGACGGGTCGCTTCGAGAAAAGCTGGCTTTGCCCTTTGCGCTGACCGGAGCGCAGGCGCGCAGCATTCGGGAAATCGAAGGCGATCTTCAGCAGGAAGCACCGATGCTGCGACTGTTGCAGGGCGATGTCGGTGCTGGAAAGACGGTCGTGGCTCTGAGTGCCATGCTGATCGCTGCCGAAGCCGGTGCGCAATCGGCCATGCTCGCACCGACCGAGATCCTCGCACGCCAGCATTTTGAGACATTGCGCAGGATGGCTGCTCCCACCGGCGTCCGCATGGCGCTGCTGACCGGACGCGACAAGGGCAGGGCGCGCGAGGCCACTCTGATGGGTCTTATGGATGGCAGCATCGACATCGTTGTGGGCACTCATGCCATCTTCCAGGACACTGTCGCTTACCGCGATCTCGCTCTCGTCGTGATCGATGAACAGCACCGTTTCGGCGTTGCCCAACGCCTGATGCTCGCCAGCAAGGGCCGCCGCGCGCCGCACACGCTGGCGATGACGGCCACGCCCATTCCGCGTACCCTGACCCTCGCGCAATATGGCGAACTCGATGTAAGCAAGCTCGACGAATTGCCGCCGGGCCGGCAGGCGATCGATACCCGCGTCGCCGGACTGGACCGGATGAGCGAGATCGTCGACGGAGTTGCGCGTCATGTCGAGAAGGGCGGGCAGGCCTATTGGGTCTGTCCGATGGTCCGGGACAATGATGCAGTTGGCGACGACATTGCGGCAGCAGAAGCGCGCTATGCCGCCTTGCGCGAACGCTTCGGCGACGACGTTGCCCTCGTCCACGGCCAACTCGCCCCCGAAGTGAAGGATGCGGCGATGGAACGGTTCGTCGCGAACGAGGCAAAGATACTCGTCGCCACCACCGTCATCGAAGTGGGTGTGGACGTGCCCAATGCCACCCTCATGATAATCGAGCAGGCTGAGCGGTTCGGGCTTGCCCAGTTGCACCAGCTTCGCGGGAGGGTGGGACGTGGTGCCGCCAAATCCGTGTGCATGCTGCTGCGCGGCGAGACGCTGTCCGAGACAGCGCGCGAACGGCTCGCCCTGATGCGCGAGACGCAGGACGGTTTCCGGCTCGCTGAGGAGGACCTACGCCTTCGCGGTGGCGGCGAGTTGCTTGGCACGCGGCAATCGGGCGACAACGCCTTTCGGATTGCCAGCCTGGATCAGATTACGCGCTTGCTGCCAAAGGCGCATGACGATGCGCGACTTCTAATTGAACGCGATGGCGGTCTCACCGGCGAGCGAGGGGAAGCGGCGCGCATCCTTCTCTACCTGTTCGAGCGCGATTACGGCGTCCAGTTGCTGCGAGGCGGTTAGGACTGCGTGGAAAAGCGGGCGACGAGCGCCTCGGCGGCAGCTGCGACATCCTCCCATGTATCGCTCAGGTGCTCTTCTCCGTCATAATAGGGGTCCGCGACGTCCGCGCCCTCGCGACCGGGAACCGCATCGAGCAACAGGCCGATACGCGCCGTCCCGTCGGTAACGTTGCGCGCCTTGACGTCCTCCAGGTTCTGCCTGTCCATCGCAAAGATATGCGTGAAGCGAGCGAAGTCCCGCGTGTGTAACTGGCGGGCGCGAAGGTTCGATATGTCGATACCGTGCTTCTGCGCTTCGGCAATGGCTCGCGGGTTGGGTGGTTTTCCGATGTGGTAGTCCGCCGTTCCCGCCGAATCGACCTCGACATCGAGGCCCGCCCGCTGGGCTGCCGCGCGAAAGGCACCTTCGGCAAGCGGAGAGCGACAGACATTGCCAAGGCATACGAACAGGACTGAATGACGATCGCTCATGTCCGGCGGCTTACTGGACCAAACCGCCCCACCGCAATAGAACACGCGAAGAAACACGGAGCCCGCAGTATGAGAACCATCCTTTCCGCCGTCCTCTTGTCGTCCGCCTGCCTGGCTTCGGTTCTTGCACCCGGTTCGGCTCAAGCGCAGCAGCAGACGAACGCTTCTACAAGTGAAGAGGTGCAACGCTACGAGGCTCTGCGCGAAGAAATTTGGCAATGGGTGCTCGACAATTCTCCGGGCACGGCCACCAGCGTCGGTGATCGTCGCGGCGACGGCAAGCTGGGCGATCTGTCGCTTGACGGATACGAGCGCAACATCGCGGAAGCCCGGGGGTTTGTCGATCGGCTCGACGCGATCGAAGAGAGCGCGCTGCCCGACGACCTCCGGGTCGATCTGGCGATCGCGCGTCGGGGCTTGGCGGACGAGATTGCCTTCGCCGAGTTCGACCAGTCGCGCTACGTCATCTTCACCAATCGCGGAGGCTGGTTCCAGGCGCTTTCCGCGCTCCCCTATAGCTCACCGTTCTTCACGAAAGCGGATTACGAAAGCTACGTCGCCCGGCTCGAGGCGTACCCGGCCTATAACGAGGACGGAATTGCACGCTCGCGCGAAGCGGTGGCGCGCGGCCTGACGCAACCTTGCGGCCCGATGGAAGGATTCGCGGACCGGATCGAAGCGCAGATTACCGACGATCCGACCCAATCCGCCCTGTGGCAGCCATTCGCAGAGCGTCCCTCGACCATTTCGGAGAGCGATTGGGAGGCGCTGAAGGAACGCGGCAGGACCGCCATCGTCGATGATGTCTTCCCAGCCTATCGCGCCTTCGTCTCATTCTATGAAGACGAATATGCCCCGAACTGCCGGACGGGCGCTCCGGGCATTCTCGAAACGCCTGGCGGGGCGGACTATTATGCCTATCGCGTGAGGAGCTTCACCACGACGGACATGACGCCTGACGAGATACATCAGCTCGGCCTGTCCGAAGTCGCGCGAATTCGCGCGGAGATGGAGGAGGTCGCCGCCGATGCGGGCTTCGCATCGCGTGAGGCGTTCATCGAGCATCTGCGCACCGATCCGCAATATTATGCCGAAACGCCGGAAGAACTGATGGAGGCGGCCAGCGCGCTTGCCAAGCAGATCGACGGGTTCATGCCGAAGCTGTTCGGAATGCTGCCGCGCCAGCCCTATACCGTCTTGCCCATCCCGGCGGCCACCGCCCCCGGCAACACGACGGCCTATTACGAGATTGGCTCTCTGGAAACCGGTCAGGCCGGTATCTATCGCGTAAATACGACGGAGCTCGATCAGCGTCCCTTGTGGGAATTGCCGGCGCTTGGTGTGCACGAAGCGGTTCCCGGTCATCATCATCAGATCGCCCTGCAGCAGGAACTCGACCTGCATCCGCTCCGTCGCAACGGCACCTTCTTCACCGCATTCGTCGAGGGATGGGGCCTTTACAGCGAGCGGCTGGGTATCGAAATGGGGCTTTACGACACGCCCGCGAAAGAGATGGGACGCCTGTCCTACGAGATGTGGCGAGCGGCGCGGCTCGTCGTGGATACGGGCATTCATTCGAAAGGCTGGTCGAAAGAACGCGCGGTCGAGTTCATGCTCGACAATACGGCGCTGTCGCCGGCGAATATTGATGCCGAAGTCAATCGCTACATTACCTGGCCGGGTCAGGCGCTTGCCTACAAGATCGGCGAACTGAAAATTCGGGAGTTGCGGGAAAGAGCCAGCGAAGCGCTCGGCACAGAATTTTCGCTCCGCGATTTTCACGATGCGGTTCTCGAGAACGGCGCCGTGCCGCTTGATGTTCTCGACGCGCATATCGACCGCTGGATCGAAGAACAATTGGTCAACTGACAAAGCCTTTGTGCCAATCCTGAACAACTCCGGACATATTTGTTAATTTTTTGGTAAGGTCCCTTTCAATGGGGGGCTCTCTTGGTATCGTCCTTGCATCGGACGAACAGCGAATCGCCGGTATGAGGATCGGCGGGCTTTCGTTCAAACGACAGTCAGGGGTCCCTTCATGACAAAATCCTTACATTTCCGCCATTCTCTCGTCGCGGCTACGTCGGTCGCTGCGCTTGCAGCTGCTTTCCCGGCATCCGCTCAGGACAACGACGTCAGTCTCGCTACGGCCGGCATGTCGAATGCACCGATGGCCGGTTCGATCGACGTGAGCATCGGCGACGATCCATATTCACCCGGCATCATTACGCGCGACGACATCGATCCGAATGCGGATAATCCCGATGGCAGCCTCGACATCGACGGGGTCAATGGCATCGGTCAGATGATTGTCTGGAACGGCGGAGGTTCGGTCGGCCTGTGTACCGGAACGCTGATCAATCCGCGCACGGTTCTCCTAGCCGCGCACTGCGTCAATTCTCGTCCTCAGGAGGCCTATGGAGCCGATACGGGGGGCACACCGATCGGTTTCGGATTTGAGCAGAACGCACGTCCGGGCGCCATTTCATGGATTAATAGCGGGTTCGACACGGTCGAGGGCCGCTCATTCTACAATGTCGACTACCTCTGGTACGACGAACGTTCGCTTGAATTCGGCTTCCTCGAAGCGGACATCGCGCTTGCCACGCTCGATACTCCGGCTTTCGACGTTCCCACTTGGGCAATGCTGTTCACTCCGCTCGATCAGCAAGAGCATGTCACGATTTCGGGCTATGGCGGTGCCGGAACGAACGCTCTCGGCAATCAGGGCATCGACTTCCGCCGCCGGTCTGCGGAAAACTTCGTATCGTTCCTCGGCTCGCTCGACGATTATGACGAGGGCATTTTCGGTTCGCGCAGCGGCCTCGAGCAGAATCTTTACTGGACGTCGTTCACCGATCCTGACGGCATTTACGACGTTTCGCAGCTTCGGCTCGATTTCGGCGTATTCGGGACCGACGACGTATCCCTCCCCCGTGAAGGCACGACTGCCGGAGGCGACAGCGGCGGTCCGCTGATCCTCGACGAGAAATACGATCTCGATCTCGTTCTGGGCGTGCTGTCCGGTGGCGGTAGCATCTTCGGTTCGACCGCATTCGGCGATGCATATGGCTCCTACAGCTTCTACCAGCCGCTCCATGCGTTCTGGCAGGTCATCGTCGCAAACAATCCTTACGTCTATGCAACGACCAAGGGCGGAAACGGCGAGTGGACCGATCCCGGTCACTGGGTTCAAGCGATGGACCCGAATTACTACGTCGCACTCGATGGCGAACTCATCAATCGCCTCCCCGACGCGCCCGGTGCCGAACTGAGCGGCGAAGGCGCCAAATACGGCCAGATCTGCGGCATCGAACTGAACTTCCCGTTCCTCCAGACCGGCGAATGTCAGGAGTTCGACCAGGATCCGATCGTCGGCGCGACAGGCGATCAGTATTTCGTCGAAGGCGGACCGGGCTCGGAGAATTTCGTACCCGACAACTACTCCGGCGATGTCGTCAACCGGATCAAGCCGCGTTACTACGACGTGACCCTTTACGAGGGCATCACGACGCTGTCTGATGCGGAGATTACGATCGACCGGCTGACGATGGAAGGCGGTGTTCTCGACATCGAAGAGAGCGGTTCGCTGACAACGCTCGGCGATTGGACGCAGATCACCGGCTGGACGAATGTCGACGGCACGCTGAGCACCGGCGAGGCGTTCCTGCTGACCGGATTGCTGTCAGGCACCGGAACGTTCGAAACGCCCTTCTTTACGTCGGTAGCGGGCATCGTTGCGCCCGGTGGCGCCGACCGGATCGGAACCCTGACGATCGACGGCAACGCGATCCTCGCATCGGGCTCCGCGCTTTATATCGATGCCGATCGTTCCGGCGCTGATACGCTGGCCGTCACGGGTGTCTTGTCCCTGTCGGACCCGAACGATCCGGATGCGCCGGGTGCGTCCGTCGTCTTCAACAAGCCCATCGGCGGCAAGGCGCCCAAGCCGCGCGACGGCGATGCATTCGTCATCGCCACGGCGGATGGAGGTGTTCAGGGCACGTTCGGACAAGTCTACTCGTTCCAAGGCGTCCTTCGTCCCGAACTGAGCTACACGGACACGAGCGTCATTGCAGAACTGCGCGCTGGCAAGTTCGTGGAGATCATCGGTCGTAACAACCCGACTGCGAGGGCATTTGCCTCCGCGCTCGATCAGCTTCGCTCCTCGTCCTACAACGATCTGTACAACCTCTACGGCACGTTCGACCTTCTGGAAGGGGCCAATCTGACCAATGCGCTGGCTTCGCTGGCGCCGCGGATCAACGACGATGCCTCTCTCCTGCAGGAACAGCAGGCCAGCATGCTGTTCGACAACGTCACCGACCGCCTCTCGCTGATGGGGTCGCAGGATACGGGCACGCTCAGTGTAGCTGGCTCGCTGCGGGGCCTGGTCGGCTCGGACCGCGAAACTTCGCCTGCCGTGCGCAACGGCTTTGCGAACCTTGCACCGGACCGGCAGCAGGAACTGGCGCTTCCCGAGGGCTTCACCGGCTTCGTATCGAGCGGCACCTTCGCCTCGCACAATAGCGGCGGCGCGACGGGCAATCTCGACGACCGCCAGCAGGGCCGCTACGTCGGTATGGGCATCGAGCACGAAGTTGCCGAGCGCCTGACCGTGGGCGTCGGCTACGGCTATGCCAGCGGACTTGCCAATAGCGGTTTCGACACGGCCGAAAGCGAAGTGAACCAGGTCGCCGCCTACGGCTCCTATCGCCTCGACGACGGCGCCTATGTCGGTCTTGCAGCCAACTACCAGATGGCCCGGACGCAAACGCTGCGGTTCGGCTCGGACGGCTTCGGCGAATACAATCTCGAAGGCGACCGGTCGAGCGAGCGCATGTCCGCGGTTGCGGAAACCGGCATTAACGTGCCCGTGTCGGACGGACTGACCCTGACGCCGCGCGCTCAGCTTGCCTATAACCGCACGTCGCTCGACGGGTTTGCGGAAACGGGCGGAGAAACGGCGCTCGCGATCGACGATTTCGCGACGAGCGAAGTGCAGGCCCGCCTCGGTGCGAAGCTCGCGGGCTCGCAGGATCTGGGCAATGGCTGGACCTTCGTTCCGCAGATGCAGGCGAATTACGTCCGTATCCTCGACGGGGCACAGGACGGCATGACGGTGCGCTTCGCCGCGGCGAGCGACGTTCCCATCCTGCTGCCGCTCGCCAATGGCGACAGCAACTGGGCCGAAGTGAAGGGCGGCGTTTCGGTCACTCGCGGGCTCGTCCGGTTCGGAGCCGGGTTCGAAACGGATATCGGCCGCGATGCGGTCCGCAACGACCGGGCGGTCGCGGATATCAATATCCGCTTCTGATCCCGCTCGTTTCGCTGATCAAGGGAAGGGCTGCGCTGCGAGGCGCGGCCCTTTCTCTTGCGCGATCAGCCGCAACGAAAGCCGGTGATGGCACCTTCTTCATCGGTCATGACGTTCAGGCGGTCGGTGCGATAATCCATCGTTACGACGGTTCCAGGCGCAATGACGCGCAGCATCTCGGCACCCGCCAAAGCCAGCGCACGCTCGCGAAGTTCGTCGGTGAGTTGCATTCCGATGAGTTCCGAAGCCGCCGACGCATCGCAGCTTTCGAGCGCTTCCTTGAACCGTTCGACGTTGCGTTCGTTCTCGTTCGCGGCTTGCGCATTGTCGTCCGTGACGCCGGTATCCTCGGGAGTGGATTGCGGTGCGCAGGCGGTCATGGCGAGGCCGGCAGCCATCGCTAGAAGTGTCAGGGTATTCATTGGTCGGCTCCTGTAACGGGGTTGGCGGCGAGCGTTTCAGATACGATGCCACGCACGTCGACGACCGCTTTCAGGCGGGCGCCGAGCAAGGCCGTCCCGCTCACCTTGCGCTGAACGAAAAGCGTTTCGGCGGGCGGAATGTGCCAGCTCTTGCGGTCCTGCGCGATCGCCATGCCCTCGTCGCGCAGCAGGGGCACGAAGGCGCGGTTGCCGAAGTCGAAGGGCTTGTCCGCCGCCATCTCGCCGACGATGATGTCGATCATGCGTTCGACGCGCGGGCGGTGGCGTTCGATCGTGGCCGGCGAGACGAACCCGGCCGCGACGGCTTCGGTCATAAGTCGCTCGCTGTCCTGCGCGAGGCCTGCTTCGATCAACCGCCTGTAATTGCCCCTGATCGTATCGGACAGGTCACGGGTCGCGCCGAAGTCGAGAAGGACGATCCGGCCCGTCTCGGGATTGTAGCGATAATTCGCGAAGTTCGGATCAGTCTGCATGACGCCGAATTCGAACAACTCTTTCGAGACAAGCTCGATGAACTTGCCGAAAACGCGGTCGCGCACGTCCTGCGCTTCCCCGGCAAGCTGTTCGATGGGGATGCCTTCCTCGAAGGACATTGCAAGGATCTGCGGCCGGGTGAGTTCTTCATACAGGCGCGGGACGGTGAAATCAGGATTGCCGGTCAACCGCTCGGCGAAGTGGCGCATCTGCTCTCCCTCCCGCAGGTAATCCGCTTCTTCGTGCAACTGTTCCTTGGCAGCCGTGAGCAAGGGATCGATGTCGAGTTCCTTCGGCAACAAGCCCGACAAGCGAAGCAGGCTCGCGACATTGTCCACGTCGCTATCGATGCTGCGCGCGACACCGGGATACTGGACCTTTATTGCAAGGCTTTTGTCATCGCGGGTAACGGCGCGGTGAACCTGCCCGATGGAGGCCGCCGCGATGGGCCGCGGCTCGAACCGGCGGAATTGCTTGCGCCAGTCTTTGCCCCATTGCGCCGCCAGAACCGTGTCGAGCTGCTTCGGCGGCATGAAATTGGCGTTGTCGCGTAGCGAGGCGAGAATGTCGGCGAGTTCGGGCGGCAGGACGTCGCCCGCATCCATCGAGATCATCTGACCGAGTTTCATTGCCGCTCCGCGCAAATGGGAAAGTCGCTCCGTCAGCCGCTTCGCATTGCCGGGCGTCAGCAGCATCTCGTTGACGCGCGGTCGTTCGCCTGCCGCGAGCCGTCGTGCGCCTTCGGCCATCATTCCTCCCGCAACACCTCCGGCAAGCCGCGTGAAGCCGGAAAGGCGGGAAAGGCGACCCGAGGGAACCGCGCGGTGGCGGCCCGGATTGTCGTTATCGGACATAGACAGGATATGCGGTTCGCACATCCACCTTACAAGCAGGAGAAAGCATGAACCCCGAAAGCGGACGCACCGGGCCGGACACTTCGTCGTATCTGTGGCTCGGCTATGCGGGGCTACTGCCTCAGTTGCTCGCCGTACTGCTGGTGCTTCGCGGAGGGGAATGGGGCTTCGTCGCGCTGGCCGGAGGGTTCGCCTATGCGGCGCTGATCTTCTCATTTCTCGGCGGGGTGTGGTGGGGACAGGCCATGCAAAGCGGGGGGAAGCCGCGCTGGGCGTTCGCCGTTGCCGTCCTGCCAAGCCTCCTATCGCTCGCGCTGTACCTGCCTTGGACGCTGGGATGGCGCTGGCCCGATCCCTCGCTCATCTGGCTGGGCATCTTCCTGACGCTGTCGCCCTTCGTCGACCGCGCGCTCGGCCTGGCGCCGCCAGCGTTCCTGCGGTTGCGCTGGCATCTTTCGCTTGGACTGGGAGCGCTGACGCTGCTGCTCGGCATTCTGGTCGTTCGCGTCGCGTAAGAAAGACCTGGTCGGGAAGAGAGGATTCGAACCTCCGGCCCCCGCCTCCCGAAGACGGTGCTCTACCAGGCTGAGCTACTTCCCGACCGATCGTGCCGCAGGCTCGCTTCCCGGGTGAGGGTCCGGACCTGCAGAAGGCGGCGCTATAAAGCCGGCAGGCGAGGGTGGCAAGCGCGCTTTTCGCGGTCTAAGGTCGCGCGATGGCGACCCGTCCGATTCCCGCTGCCGAGACCGCGCATCCAGAGCAGCAATATCTCGATCTGATGCAGGATATCTGGAAGAACGGGAACGAGCGCAGCGACAGAACGGGCGTCGGCACTCGCTCGATCTTCGGCGCGACGTTGCGGTACGATCTGTCGGGCGGAGCCATGCCGCTCGTCACGACCAAGCGGGTCTATTGGAAGACGGCGACGCGCGAACTTCTCTGGTTCCTGACGGGCAGCACCAATATCCGGCCGCTCGTCTTGCAGGGCGTCAAGATCTGGAACGAGTGGCCTCACGCGCGTTATGTCCGCGATACGGGAGATGACCTCTCATTGGAGGCATTCGTCGCGCGGATCGCCGACGATCCCGTCTTCGCCGAGGAATGGGGCGATCTCGGGCCGGTTTACGGGAAGCAATGGGTCGACTGGCCGACCTATGAACAGACGGGCAACGGAAATTACCGCAAGGGTGAGGGCATCAACCAGGTCGCTCAGACCGTCGATTCGCTCATCAATAATCCGGGCAGCAGGCGCCATATCATAGAAGGCTGGAACGTCGCCGAACTGGACTCGATGGCTCTTCCGCCATGCCACAAGACCTACCAGTTCCATGTCGCCGGCGACCGGCTGAACTGCATCCTTTACCAGCGCAGCTGCGACGTGGCGCTCGGTCTGCCGTTCAACCTCTGGTCCGCGGCACTGCTCGCGCAGATGATGGCTCAGCAAACCGGGCTCGCGCCGGGCGAACTCGTCTGGATGGGCGGCGACGTCCACCTCTATCTCAATCACGCGCATCTCGTCACCGAGCAAGTCGAGCGGGAACCGCGCGGCCATCCGACGCTTGAGATCAAGAGAAAACCGGACAGCATCTTCGGTTACGCGATCGAGGATTTCGAGGTTCACGGCTACGATCCGCATCCCCCGATCTCCGCTCCGGTCGCGGTCTGAGACGCGGCTTGACCCGGACTAGCGGCTGAAATAAAATAACACGAAGCTGCAAGATTGCTACATCGAGAGAGCGAGCCTTACGCGGCGGAGGAGAGACATTTGACGAGCGCATCCGACGAGCCGGCGGCTTCCAACAAACCGCAACTGTCGCTGCACGTGCCGGAGCCGAAATACCGGCCCGGCGATCAGGTGGACTTCTCGCATCTGTCGATCCCGCCAGCGGGCGAGCAGCCGCGCCCCGACGAAGCATGCGAGGCGAAGGAAACTGCGCCGCTTTGCCATGACCTCATTCGTGTGCTGGGCGACGACAACCGGGCGCACGGTCCGTGGGACCCGAAGCTCGATCCGGAAACGCTGCGGACGATGCTGCGCCATTTCGCCCTCGTGCGCGCCTTTGACGAGCGGATGTTTCGGGGACAGCGGCAGGGCAAGACCAGCTTCTACATGAAATGCACCGGCGAAGAGGCGACCAGCGTCTCGGCGGCGATGGCGCTGGCCTCGGACGACATGGTGTTTCCCTCCTACCGGCAGCAGGGCGTCCTCATCGCACGCGGTTATCCCCTCATCGAGATGATCAACCAGATCTATTCGAACAAGGGCGACAAGCTGAAGGGGCGGCAACTGCCCATCATGTATTCGAGCCGCGAACATTCGTTCTTCTCGATCTCCGGCAATCTGGCGACGCAGACGCCGCAGGCGGTTGGCTGGGCGATGGCGAGCGCGATCAAGAACGACAGCCGGATCGCGGCGACCTGGGTCGGGGAGGGCTCGACTGCGGAGGGTGACTTCCACTCGGCCTGCACCTTCGCGACGGTCTATAATGCACCGGTTATCATCAATGTTATCAACAACCAGTGGGCGATCTCGAGCTTTTCCGGATTTGCCGGGGCGGAGCGGACGACCTTCGCCGCGCGGGCGCTCGGCTACGGACTGGCGGGTCTGCGCGTCGACGGCAACGATCCGCTCGCCGTCTATGCCAGCCAGAAATGGGCGGCCGACCGGGCGCGGGCGAATGGCGGGCCGACGCTGATCGAGTATTTCACCTATCGCGCAGAGGGTCATTCGACCTCCGACGATCCGTCCGGCTATCGCAGTGCGCAGGAGCGGGAGGAATGGCCGCTCGGCGATCCGGTCATGCGCCTCAAGCGTCACCTCATCGCGCTCGGCGAATGGGACGAGGAGCGGCAGGAGGAAATGGACCGCGAGGCCGCCGAGGAAGTGAAGCGCACGACCAAGGAAGCCGAGAAGAACGGCATTCTCGGCCATGGTCTCCACCATCCGTTCCGCACCATGTTCGAGGACGTCTTCGAGGAGTTGCCCTGGCACCTCAAGGAGCAGGCGGAACAGGCCATTCACGAACGCAAGACGAAATTTCCCGAAGGACTCCCGGAATGAGCGACGTGGCCGACAAGCAGCAAGGCGCGAAGAGCCGGAAGGGCACGAAGGATGCGGACGGCGACCGCCGCCTCAACATGATCGAGGCGATCAACGATGCGCTCGACATCATGCTGGAACGCGATCCCGACGTCATCATCATGGGCGAGGATGTCGGCTATTTCGGCGGCGTCTTTCGGGCGACCGCGCATCTTCAGGAAAAGCACGGCAAGACGCGCGTGTTCGACACGCCGATCTCGGAATGCGGCATCATCGGCGTCGCTGTAGGCATGGGCGCATACGGCCTGCGGCCCGTCCCGGAAATCCAGTTCGCCGATTACATCTATCCCGGCCTCGACCAGCTCATCAGCGAGGCGGCGCGGCTGCGCTACCGCTCTGCTGCGGAGTATATCGCACCGCTGACCGTGCGCTCTCCCTTCGGCGGGGGCATCTTCGGCGGACAGACGCACAGCCAGTCGCCCGAATCCATCTTCACCCACGTCGCTGGCCTCAAGACGGTCATCCCCTCCACGCCGCACGATGCAAAGGGGCTTCTGATCGCAGCGATCGAGGATAACGACCCCGTCATCTTCTTCGAACCCAAGCGCATCTATAACGGCCCGTTCTCGGGCTATTACGACCGTCCTGTCCAGAGCTGGGCGAAGCACGCGGACAGCGTCGTGCCGGAAGGCTATTACCGCATCCCGCTCGGCAAGGCGCGCACGGTGCGCGAGGGCACGCAGATGACCGTCCTCGCCTATGGCACGATGGTTCACGTGGCAGAGGCTGTCGCGCGCGAGAAGAACATCGACGCGGAAATTCTCGACCTTCGCACACTCGTTCCGCTCGACATCAAGGCTGTGGAAAAGTCGGTGGAAAAAACCGGTAAATGCATGATCGTGCACGAGGCGACGCGCACTTCCGGCTTCGGCGCCGAACTGTCCGCGCTGGTTCAGGAACGCTGTTTCTACCATCTCGAAGCCCCGATCGAGCGCGTGACCGGCTTCGACACTCCCTATCCGCACAGCCTGGAATGGGCTTACTTTCCCGGCCCGATCCGTATCGGCGAGGCCATGGACAAACTTCTGGAAGGCTAGAGCCCGATGACGAAATTCACATTCAATATGCCCGACATCGGGGAAGGCATTGCCGAGGCGGAGATCGTCGCCTGGCACGTCAAGATTGGCGACAAGGTCGAGGAAGACCAGGAAATCGTCGACATGATGACCGACAAGGCGACGGTCCCGATGGAAAGCCCCGTCACGGGCAAGGTGCTCGAAGTCGCCGGCGAGGAAGGGGACATGGTCTCCATCGGCTCGATGCTGGTGGTGATCGAGGTCGAAGGCGAAGTTCCGGACGAGGTGCTGGAAGAGAACGAGGCCGTGGCGGACCATGCGCCAGGCTCCGGCGCGGGCACGGCCCCGGCGCCGACTTCTGCTCCGACGCCTTCACAATCGCCTGAACCCGCGCCGGCGCCTGCTCCTTCGCCGAAGGATAGCACGGTCGAGGAGCGGATCGGGGTCGAGAACCCTGACCCGTCCGATGCGAACGATGCCATTGCCCGCGGGCAGGACACAAGCAAGCCGACCGACACCGCTGCTTCTTCATCAACCAGCGACCGCAAGGTTCTTGCGTCGCCCGCAGTCCGCAAGCGTGCCAAGGATCTCGGCATCGATCTGGCCGAAGTGAAGCCAGCCGAAGGCGGGCGCCTGAGACACGGCGATCTCGACCAGTTCCTGTCCTATAATTCGGGCTTCACCGGTGCCGCGCAGACCCGCTCGGACGAAGAACGCAAGGTTATCGGGATGCGCCGGCGCATTGCCGAGAATATGGCGGCTTCCAAGCGCAACATCCCCCATTTCAGCTATGTCGAGGAAGTGGACGTCACCGCGCTCGAAGCGATGCGCAGCGAACTCAACGCCAATCGCGGTGAGAAGCCGAAGCTGACCATTCTGCCGTTGCTGATTACCGCGATCTGCAAGACACTGCCCGACTATCCTATGATCAACGCGCGCTACGACGATGAGGCAGGCATCGTCACACGTCACGGCGCGGTCCACCTCGGCATGGCAACGCAGACCGATGCCGGGCTGATGGTGCCCGTCATCCGCGATGCACAGGCGAAGAACCCGTGGCAGCTTGCACGTGAAATCCTTCGGCTCGCTGATGCCGCGCGCGAAGGCACAGCCAAGTCCGAAGAAATGCAGGGCGGAACGCTGACCGTTACCTCTCTCGGCCCGCTCGGCGGGGTCGCGACGACCCCGGTCATCAATCGCCCGGAAGTCGCGATCATCGGCCCCAACCGCATCATCGAACGACCAATGTTCGTTCCCGATGGCATGGGCGGCGAGCGGATCGAGAAGCGCAAGCTGATGAACATCTCGATCAGTTGCGATCATCGCGTCGTCGATGGTTACGATGCGGCGAGCTTCGTGCAGGCGCTGAAGAAACTCATCGAAACGCCGGTACTACTGCTCAGCCAGCCGTAGAATTTTCGCCGCGTTCGCAGGGGTTTTCGGGCGGTTTTCCCCCCTTTGCGAAAAAGCGGCAAAATAAGCCTCGCGCCAGTATTGACACTCCTCCGGGTCTGTCTTAGTGGCGCGTCTCCCAAGGGGCGCTGCAAGCGTTTAATGCGCGGGTGTAGCTCAGTTGGTTAGAGTATCGGCCTGTCACGCCGAGGGTCGCGGGTTCAAGTCCCGTCACTCGCGCCACTTGGGACTTTAACCTCATTCCTGATGTTTATCGCAAAAGTAGGCGGTGCGTCCGCCGACTTTCGCGGTGACGATCGTCCCGTCGCAGCGCGGACAATCGCTGCCTTCATCGCGGCCGCGCACCAGCCAGTCATCGGGAAGCTTCTCATAATCGGCATCCTTCGAAACGACGGTTTCGAGGATCGACTGCATCGCATCGTAGAGTTCGCCGAGCGTGTCCTTCGACAATTCGTTTGCGCGGCATTGCGGGTTCAGGCCGGTCTCGAACAGGATTTCGTCGGACCAGAGATTGCCGATCCCTGCTAACTTCTCCTGACTCATCAGCGCAGCCTTGATCGCGCTTTTCGTCTTGCCGAAGGTTTCCAAGAAAGTGTCGCGGTCGATGGCAAGGGCATCCGGTCCCAAGCCTTCCTTCGCGATATATTCGTCAGGGTCGTCGATCACGCGCACATGGCCGAGCTTTCGCGGACAGCGAAAGGCAAGGGCGCGGTTCCCTTCGAACCGGATCAGCAGCTTCGTATAGTCCGGCGGATCGGCGGGTTCGTCGAACGGGATCAGTTGCCCGGTCATGCCGAGATGCACCGTCATCCACGGCCCGGTCTTGCTGCCCGCGAACACGTTTTTGCCATGCCGCCGCGTTTCGGTGAATTGCCGCCCGACAAGGCGTTTGCGTTCGTTGTCACCGGGGAGTTCGATGTAGCTCGTGTCGTCGCCGAGTTCGACGCTTTCGATCGTGCGGTTGAGGCATTCGCGCTCGAGCAGGCGGCGTTGCGCCTCGTTTTCTGGAAGTTCGGGCATAGGAAGGAAACGGGGCTTGTGCGCCGCCGTTCCGCTACGAAACCGGGCCCGCTTTCACGCTCAGGCGTCGGGCGGAGGGCTCCAGCGGCCCGTCTCCATCCAGATGAGGAACCGGCGCAGCGGCAGAAGCCAAAGGACGCCGAGCACGATATAGACCAGCGTCTGTGCCAGCGTCGGCCAGTCGCCGATCAGGTCGGGCGCATAGCGGGCGATGACGATGCCGTAGATGGCCAGCCCCAGCAGCAGGCCGAGAATTCCGATCGGGATGCGCCAGGTCGGCTCCTGCCTCATCGCGCCGCTCGCTTTTCGAACGGACCGAACAGGCGGGTCGGCGTCACGATCATGTCGAGCGGCTCGTCATGCTGTTCGACGGGCATTTCAGCAACGAGCTGCGCGTCCCAGGCAAGGCCGATGCGCTGCCGCACGAGGTTCGCGCCGAGGAAGCGATCGTAATGCCCCTTGCCCTGTCCGAGGCGGTGGCCTTCTTCGGTAAATCCGATCAGGGGCACGAACAGGATGTCCGGGTCGAGCAGCGGCGCCTCGCTGCGCGGTTGCGGAATGTCGAACGGACCGCTTTCTAGATCGTCGTCCGCGAACGGATCGGTATATTCGCGAAACTCCATCGCCGCATTTTCTTCTGCGAAATAAGGGAGGGCGATGCGATAGCCGTTTTCCTGAAAATGTTTAGCATAGGCGCGGGTCGGCGCCTCGTCGCCCATCGCATGATAGAGGCCGATGACGTCGTCCGCTTCGAGCAGATCGGTGACTGCGGCGGGCGGACGCATTAAGAGAAGCGCGCGCACCTTGTCGTCGATGGCCGCGACATGGTCCTTTCGCTTCGCTCTCAGACTGCGGCGCAGATCGGCCTTGTCGGTGACTATTTGCTCGGTCACGTGTTTCCTTCGCGCCTGAATGCGGCGATGCATCGAGAAGTGGCGGGACCACCATGGGTCGTTGCCTCGAGATCCACTGACGCGAGAACGTCAGGTGGGCGCCGTATACCCCGAACCCCGGGGTTCCTCAGTTGAGGAAGGGGCCCATGATCCGGGACAGGGACAGCTCCCTTGGATGTGCTTATAGCCTCAGGGATGTTCAATGGCTCGTACCGGGCAGCCCCGCCGCCTTCCATGTAGGGGTGCGCCGTGCCGCGCTCAAGGGGAAAGCCGGGCTCGGCGAATTATCAGGCGAGGCTGTTCTCAATCGTGTCGGCGGACTTCTCCAGCGCATCGGCCAATGCTTCGAGCTGGTCGGCCAGCTGGCGGTTCTGCCGTTCGAGTTCGCGATTGGCGGCCACCCCGAAGGTCAGGGTCTGCGGCGGCTCCTCGTCGCGCGCGGCGAGTTCCGCGGTCAGCCGGTCGCGATCCTTGCGCAGGCTATCGCGCTCGGTCTGAGCCTGTTCGAGTTCTTCTTTCAGCGATGCGAGCGAGCCGGAACCGGTTGCATCGGGATGCGCGGCCGAGTGCTCCTGCATCTCGTCGGCCAAGACAAGCGCGGCAAGCAACAGGTGCTTGGCATCGTTCTGGGCCAGCGACAGGCCGAGCATCTTCAGCTTGTCGTCGATGACCTGGCCCAGTTCGCGGATGCGCGGTTCCTGCCCTTCCGCACAGGCGACGCGGTAGCGCCTGCCGCCGACTTCGAGATCGAGCTGCTTCATGCCTCCAGCCGCCCAATCAGGTCGTCGAGCCGGGTGAGGTTGTCGGCAACCGCCCGCTTCATCGCCGCATGACGTTCCGCAAGGTCGCTATCGGCGCCATCGTCGGCTTCGCGCGACGCCAGCTTTTCGGCCGCAGCTACGAGCCGCAGGCGCGCCGCTTCGATACGCTCGATGGCGGTTTCGATCCGGTCCTCGTCCATAGCGCGGTTTATCGCGCCAAAACGCTTGGATGGCAACGGTTTGCGTCACGCGCTTGAGAGCTTTTGCACAAACGGTGCGCTCCGTGCGGCAGGGCGTTTCGTCCGGGAACGGAAGGGGGCGCGCGCCTTGACCTTGCCAGCACGCTCGGCAAAGGCAGTCGCACGATGGCGACTCGGCGCGCCTAACCCCCCTTTCCGGCCGATGGAGGCACGACCAGCATGAGTTCGCACGAAGTGAGTTTCGCGGATATGGCGGGCGCCATCCGCGCATTGGCGATGGACGCGGTCGAGGCGGCGAATTCGGGCCATCCAGGGATGCCGATGGGCATGGCGGACGTCGCCACCGTCCTCTTCTCTGACTTCCTGAAATTCGATCCCAGCGCACCCGACTGGTCCGATCGCGACCGCTTCGTCCTGTCGGCGGGCCACGGTTCGATGCTGATCTATGCCCTCCTGAATCTAACCGGCTATGCCCGGCCGACGATCGAGGACATTCGCAATTTCCGCCAGTGGAAGGGGCCGTGCGCCGGGCATCCGGAAAACTTCCTCCTCGACGGCGTAGAGGCGACCACCGGCCCGCTGGGGCAGGGGCTCGCGATGGCGGTCGGCATGGCCATGGCGGAGCGACACCTCAATTCCGCGTTCGGCGACGAGCTCGTCGATCACCGGACCTGGGTCGTGGCGGGCGACGGCTGCCTGATGGAAGGCATCAACCACGAAGCGATCGGGCTGGCAGGTCATCTGAAGCTCGGCCATCTCAATGTCCTGTGGGACGACAACAACATCACCATCGACGGCTCGACGGAATTGTCGACCAGCGAGAACATCGCCGCGCGTTACGAAGCGACGGGCTGGCACGTAACGAGCTGCGACGGGCATGACCCCGAAGACATCCGCCGCGCATTGCAGGAAGCGCAGGAAAGCGAACTCCCTTCGCTCGTCGCCTGTCGCACGGTCATCGGTAAGGGTGCGCCCACGAAGCAGGGCACGGCGGCCGCGCATGGCGCTCCGCTCGGCGAGGACGAGATTAAAGGCGCGCGCGAAGCGATTGGCTGGCAGTACGAACCCTTCGTCATTCCCGATCCCATCCGCGACGCGTGGAAGGCGACCGCCAGCCGGGGCCGCGACGCGCATCGCGACTGGCTCAACCGGCTGAAGGAAGCGGACCAGCGCGAGGAGTTCGAGCGCCGCATGGATGGCGACCTGCCCGACCTCGGGCCGATCGACGATTACATTGCCGATCTGGTGTCGAAAGAACAGAAGGTCGCGACCCGCAAGGCGAGCGAGATGGCACTTGGAGTCATCAATGATGCCATCCCAGAGACCATCGGCGGTTCAGCCGACCTGACAGGCTCCAACAATACCAAGGCGGGCGGCATCGGGGCGTTCTCCGCCGACGATTATTCCGGGCGCTACGTCTATTTCGGCATTCGCGAGTTCGGCATGGCGGCAGCGATGAACGGCATGGCGCTGCATGGCGGCGTGATCCCCTATGGCGGCACGTTCCTCATCTTCAGCGACTATGCACGCAACGCCATTCGACTGTCGGCCTTGCAGCAGGTTCGCGCGATCTACGTCATGACGCATGATTCCATCGGGCTGGGCGAGGACGGCCCGACGCACCAGCCGATCGAGCAGATCATGTCGCTGCGCCTCATCCCCAATCTCAAGGTCTATCGCCCGGCCGACATCGTCGAAACGGCGGAGTGCTGGAAGCTGGCGCTGATGGATCGCGACACGCCGTCCGTCCTGTGCCTGTCGCGCCAGGGGTTGCCGCAGGTTCGCCGCGAGGGCGGGATGCTGTCCGCCAAGGGTGCCTATCGCCTGAAGTCTGCCGAGGCGGAGCGCAAGGTCATCCTGATCGCCACCGGCAGTGAGGTCCAGGTGGCACTTGCCACCGCGCAGCAGCTGGAAAGCAAGGGCGTCGGCGCCGACGTCATCTCGATGCCGTGCATGGAAACCTTTGCCGAGCAGGACGAGGCCTATCGCGAGGACCTGCTGCCCAATGTCAATCCGGACACGATCCTTCGCGTCTCGATCGAGGCGGGCGCGACGCTGGGCTGGGAACGCTATACCATGGCGAATGGTCTCAATATCGGGCTCGACAGGTTTGGCGCTTCCGCACCCGGCAATGTCCTGTTCGAGCAATTCGGTTTCACTGCGGACGCCATCGTCCCGCAGATCATGGACAAGTTGAAAAGATAAGCAGGAGATACACTCAATGGCGACCAAAGTAGCAATCAACGGTTTCGGACGGATCGGGCGGCTCGTCGCACGCGCTTTGCTGGAGCGCGACGATCACGACCTCGAACTGGTCGCGATCAACGACCTTGCCGATGCGAAGGCCAATGCGCTGCTGTTCGCCCATGATTCGACGCATGGCCGCTTTCCCGGCGAAGTCACGTCCGACGGCGACAGCATCACCGTCAATGGCAAGAAAATCGCCGTAACGTCGGAGCGCAATCCCGGCGACCTGCCGCACAAGGACATGGGCGTCGACATCGTCATGGAATGCACCGGCTTCTTCCAGTCGGACGAGGCCGCACGGCCTCACATTACGGCAGGTGCGAAGCGCGTCGTCATCTCCGCCCCGGCCAAGGGCGTTTCCAAGACCATCGTCTACGGCGTCAATCACGACACGCTGACGGCCGATGACGACATCATTTCCAATGCGAGCTGCACGACCAACTGCCTCGCCCCGATCGCCAAGGTATTGAACGATACCGTCGGCATCGAGCGCGGGTTCATGACGACGATCCACAGCTACACCAACGACCAGCGGATGCTCGACCAGATGCATTCCGATATGCGCAGGGCGCGGGCCGGGGCGCAGAACATGATTCCGACGACGACCGGTGCGGCGCGGGCCGTCGGCCTCGTCCTGCCGGAACTGAACGGCAAGCTCGACGGCTCGAGCGTGCGCGTGCCGACGCCCAATGTCAGCCTCGTCGATCTCGTATTCGTACCGGGTCGCGACACCACGGCAGAGGAGCTGAACGAGGCGCTCAAGGCGGCTGCGGAAGGCAAGATGAAGGGCGTGCTTGACTTTACCGACCAGCCGCTCGTCTCCAGCGACTTCAACCACTATCCGGCCAGCTCGACCGTCGACAGCCTGGAAACCAGCGTCATGGAAGGAAAGCTCGCCCGCGTCGTATCGTGGTACGACAATGAATGGGGCTTCTCCAACCGCATGATCGACACGAGCGGCGTCGTCGCCGGTCTGATCGGCTAGGTCGTTTTGCTGCGGCCTGCCCGGAACGACCGGGCGGGCCGCGCCACCTTCCTCGATCAAAGCGGGGCGGGCAAAGGAGCATATATGGCGAATTTCAAGACGCTGGACGATTTGCCCGACGATCTCACCGGTAAGGTCGCACTGGTCCGGGTCGATCTCAACCTACCCATGCAGGACGGTTCGGCAACCGATGTGACGCGGGTCGAGGCGGTGAAGCCGACGATCCTCGAACTGGCGGACAGGGGCGCGAAAGTCCTGCTGCTTGCACATTTCGGTCGGCCCAAGGGCCAGCGACACTCGACCATGAGCACCAGCTTCGTGCAGGGCGATGTCGAGAAGGTCCTGGATCGGGAGATCATGTTCATTCCCGAAGTCATGGGGCCGGTGGTCGCGCAGTCGCTCGACATTCTGGACCGCGGCGACATCGGCTTGCTCGACAATGTGCGCTTCTGGCCGGGCGAAGAAGCGAACGATGCGGAATTCGCCGCCGGGATTGCCGCTCATGGCGACTTTTACGTCAACGATGCCTTTTCCGCGTCGCACCGCGCCCATGCCTCGACCGTCGGGCTGGCGCGGATCCTGCCGGCCTATTCCGGGCGGGCGATGGAAGCGGAACTGAAGGCGCTCGACGCGGCGCTCGGCTCGCCCGAACAGCCGGTGGCCGCGGTCGTCGGCGGGGCCAAGGTCTCGACGAAGCTCGACGTGCTCGAACACCTGGTGATCAAGGTTCAGCACCTCATCATCGGCGGGGGCATGGCGAACACCTTTCTCGCGGCGCAGGGCGTCGATGTCGGAAAGTCGCTGTGCGAACACGATCTGACGGACACCGCTTCGTCCATCCTCGACGCCGCAGACCGGGCAGGCTGCACCGTGCATTTGCCCTATGACGTCGTCGTGGCGCAGGAATTTGCGGCGAACCCGCCATCCCTGCGCACCTGCAACGTGCATGAGGTCGGGAAGGGGGAAATGATCCTCGACATCGGCCCGCAAGCCGTCGAAGCGCTGGCCGACGTCCTCAAGACCTGCCGGACGCTCGTGTGGAACGGCCCACTCGGCGCGTTCGAAACCGAGCCCTTCGATGCGGCGACGGTCTCGCTCGCCCGCACGGCCGCCGCGCTGACGAAGGAAGGCTCGCTCGTTTCGGTCGCCGGCGGAGGCGATACGGTCGCAGCGCTCGCCGCTGCCGGAGTGGCCGGAGACTTCACCTACATTTCGACGGCGGGCGGTGCCTTCCTCGAATGGATGGAAGGCAAGGAATTGCCGGGCGTCGCGGCGTTGCAGAATTGATGCGTAGCCAAGCCTGTCTCGACCACGTTTGCACGGCGTCAGGTGCTGCTAGACCCCTTCTCGACATCATTGTGATCTCTGCGGAACCGAGCGGCGGGTCGCGCCTTTCATAAGGGGAAAAGGCAAGGATATTGAAGCACTTGGGCCAAGCGCGTCGAAGCGACAACGACACCCAAGTGTGACTTTTGCAAATTGTCCGCTGCTTGTCCCGGTAACGGACATCGGACCGGGCGAAGCTTGATGGATGAGCGGCGCAGGACTACCCGCCCGGCCAGGATGAAACGGTTTTGAACAGTTACGCGAGGAACGCATGAATACGCAGGAAATGACTGAAAAGATGGCAAAAGGCGAGGGCTTCATTGCCGCTCTCGACCAGTCCGGCGGATCGACGCCCAAGGCGCTCGCGGCCTATGGCGTCAGCGAGGACGAATGGTCGGGCGAGGATGAGATGTTCGCCCGCATTCACCAGATGCGCTGCCGGATTGTGACTTCACCCAGTTTCGGAAATGGCAAAGTTATCGGCGCGATTTTGTTCGAGAAAACCATGGAGGGCTGCACCGATGACGGCTCGCCGATTCCCGAATTGCTGTCGCGCCGGGGCATCGTGCCGTTCCTCAAAGTCGACAAGGGAATGCACGATCAGGAGAACGGCGTGCAGCTCATGAAGCCGATCCCCCAGCTTGAAGAAATGTGCCAAAAAGCAAAGGGTTATGGCGTTTTCGGGACGAAGATGCGCTCCGTCATCCACGAAGCGAACGACGAAGGCATCAAGGCGAATGTCGCGCAGCAGATGGATTACGGCCTCCGAATCCTGGACAATGGTCTCGTTCCCATTCTCGAACCCGAAGTCTCGCTGAAAAGCAACAGCCGGGCTCAAGCCGAAGCGCTTCTACTGACGCACATGCTCGACGAATTGAACCGCGTGCCGGACGGCAAGCATGTCATGCTGAAGCTGACGATCCCGAGCGAAGCCAATCTTTACAAGCCTTTGGTCGATCATCCTAAAGTACTCCGCGTGGTGGCGCTGTCGGGTGGCTACAGCCGTGACGAAGCGTGCCGGGAGCTGAGCAAGAACGAAGGCGTCATCGCCAGCTTCAGCCGGGCTCTGCTTGAAGTGCTCGAGGCTCACATGGACGATGAGCAGTTCGATCAGGCATTGGGCAATGCAATCGACGAGATTCAGTGCGCCTCGATGGAGCCCGCCTGACCTTGCCGAGGGAGCTTCCCTGCCAGTTATACTTGATATCGCCGCTGGAAACCGGCGGCGATTTTCCCGCCCGGCTCGAACGTGCGCTCGATGCCGGGCCGGTGGCTGCGTTCCAGTTTCGCGTCAAGGGCATCGATCAGCACGAGGCCGCTCGACTGGCCGAACCGCTGCAAGAGATTTGCGCCGCTCGCGACGTTGCCTTCATCGTCAATGACAGCATTGCGCTCGCCAAACGGCTGTCCGCCGACGGTGTGCATCTGGGGCAAGGGGACGGCACCGTGGCCGACGCGCGAGAGGCGCTGGGAAAGCAGGCGCAGATCGGCGTCACCTGCAAGGATAGCAGGCACCTTGCCATGGAGGCTGGCGAGGCCGGCGCCGATTATGTCGCTTTCGGCTCCTTCTTCGCGAGCGACACGAAGAAAAGTGACGCGCGACCGGAACCCCAGATTCTCGCGTGGTGGCAATCGCTGTTTGAATTGCCCTGCGTCGCAATCGGCGGGATAACACCAGAGAATTGCAAGCCGCTCGTTGAGGCAGGTGCCGATTTCCTGGCGGTAAGCGGAGGCGTCTGGAACACGGACGAAAAACGCGCTGTTGCTGCTTTTGCGGATATTTTCGCTTCTTCCTAGGTTTACGCTCCAAAGGCCTGTCAGCTTTTGGAGAATTCGATGCGTACCCTCTTTGCTGCAATATCCGTTCTCGCGCTCGCGGCGTGCGACCTGAACGGTACCGACCGTTACAAGGAAGAAGAGCAGGATACCGCGCCAACCGAACAGGCCGAGGCGGATAATCTCGCGGATTCGATGGCGTCGAACGATACGCGCAATGGACAGTCTGCAACCGAAGTTACCATACCCGACAGCGAGGAACGCCCGATGATGCAGGCGCAGGTCGTCCTCGATCGAAGAGGTTTCGGGCCCGGCGTAATCGACGGCAAGATGGGTCAGTCGACCGAAAACGCCTTGCGCGGCTTTCAGGAGGCGAATGACCTGACCGTGACGGGGGAGTTGGACGAGCCTACGAAACAGGCGCTTGCCCGATGGGATAACATTCCTGCCACACGTGTCGTCACCATACCGGCAAACTGGGGCCGCATCTCCTACACCGACATTCCCGATGAGCCTGCAGAGCAGGCGAAGCTCGACCGACTGGGCTACGAGAGCCTGGACGAGAAACTGGCCGAACGGTTTCACACGACGGTCGATGTTCTGAAGCGCCTCAACCCGAACGGTCGCCCGGCAGGGATGACTGTCGCCAATCAGGGTGAAAATGGTGCCCAATCAGAGACCGACGGAAGCGCGTCTTCGCGGACGAGTTCGCAAGGCAATGGAAGCAAGACCGATAGCTACTTTACGGCCGGTCAGCAGATCAGGGTACCCAATATTGGCGCAGATCGCATCGCGCCGGGTGCGGTATCGGACAAGGGGTGGCAACAGACGCTTGCCGCACTCGGCGTCGGCACCGAGCAACCCGACGTCGCGCGGATCGTGGTCAGCGAAAGCGCGGGGACTTTGCGAGCCTTCGATGCGCAGGACAATCTTGTCGCCCTGTTCACCGTTACGACTGGAAGCACCAATGATCCGCTTCCGATAGGCGAGTGGAAGATTAACGGGGTCGGTCATAATCCCGAGTTCTCCTACGATCCCGACCTCTTCTGGGATGTCCCGGATAGCGAGGAAGATCAGCAGCTGCCGCCGGGGCCCAATGGACCGGTCGGTGTGGTCTGGATCGACTTGACGAAGGAGCATTACGGCATCCATGGTACGCCGGAGCCGCAGACCATCGGTCGTACGCAAAGCCACGGTTGCGTGCGCCTGACGAACTGGGATGCGGCAAGACTAGCGGAAATGGTGTCGAACGATACGCAGGTGATTTTCGAAAGCTGACATGGCGTTACCGATTGTAGACCGGATGCTGACGATCGTTGCCACGGCAACGCTCACTTCGGCTGTCTGGATCATTTTTGGCGGCACGCTCATGGAAAACGCTTCGGGCGAAAGCCAGCGCGATAAGACCCGCCCCGCAGAAGCGGTTGGACAATCGCCGCCAGCAGCGCAACTGACGGAGGCCGCGATTTTATCCGGGAGTGCGCCCAATCCGGTCCTCGACCGAGAAGCGCCGGTCGCACCTTCGGCGGACGAGACTCGTAACCTGCTCGTGCCGGTATTGAACATCAGGCGCAGCGATCTGGTCGACACCTACGAACACTCCCGCGGCGAAGGCGAACGTCTGCATGAAGCGATCGATATTATGGCCCCGAAGGGCACGAGCGTCGTCGCTGCCGGGCCGGGCACGATCGAGCGACTGTTCTTCTCCGATCGCGGCGGGAATACGATCTACGTTCGCTCGCTCGACGGTCGAACCATTCACTATTACGCCCATCTCGACGATTATGCGCGGGGACTTCGCGAAGGACAGCGAATAACGCGAGGTCAGCGGCTCGGAACGGTCGGCAGCAGCGGCAATGCTGAGGCGGACGCACCTCATCTGCATTTCCAGATCTTGCGGACGACGCCAGAAAGCGAATGGTGGGAACCGGCGTCTCCGATCAATCCCTATCCCTTGCTGAGCGGGTCCTGAAAGCCCTCTTACCGCGAGTTTACCCGACGGCTGCAGCGCATTCTGCCAAGTTCGCCGTCATTGCCGATTTCGCGCAGGCGGTTCATCGTTTCCCTTAAAAACGTTCGTCCCTTCATGGGTCCTCGCGTGAAACGGACGTTGTCTCCGGCGAGTAAATAGGTCCCGCGACCTTCGGGTGTGCGATAGCTGGACCCGTTCACGATCCGGAAGTTTGCTTCGTCGCGCTCGATCCAGGCCTTGCCGCCCGCATATCCCGGGACGCCGCAGACGTAATCGCCGCGCGGGAGCGTTCCGAGGGAACCGCCGGGCGCAGCATGGAGCGGCGCGTATGCAAGACTGGCGCTCGCCACGACGGCTGCGGCAAGCGCCGGCGCGCTTCGAATGCTACTTGCTCGCGCCATACTCATCTCCCGGCCGCTTGCTCCTGTCTGACCGAGCGGCTAAGGCGCGCTCGTGCTCACCGCCGATATAACGTTCGGCAGCGTCTTTATGAAGGTTTTTCCATGAAAATTAGCGGCGTGGACATTCGTCCCGGCAACATCATCGAATACGAAAACGGCATCTGGAAGGTTGCCAAAATACAGCATACGCAGCCTGGCAAGGGCGGCGCCTACATGCAGGTCGAGATGAAGAACCTCGTTGACGGGCGCAAAACCAATGTGCGCTATCGCAGTGCCGATACGGTTGAGAAGGTGCGTCTCGACACGAAAGAGTTCCAATATCTTTACGCCGAGGGCGACATGCTCGTCTTCATGGACCAGGAAACCTACGAGCAGATCGAACTCCCCTCCGATCTGTTGGGCGATGCCGCCGCATTCCTCGATGACGGAATGCAGGTCACGCTCGAAATGCACGAGGAAAAACCGATCAGCGTCGCCTTGCCCGAACAGGTCGAGGCCACCATCGTCGAGGCCGACGCCGTCGTGAAAGGCCAGACCGCCTCGTCCAGTTACAAGCCCGCCGTTCTCGAGAACGGGGTGCGCGTTATGGTTCCGCCGCATATCGAAAGCGGCACGCGCATTGTCGTCGATGTTTATGAGCGCACCTATGTCGGGAAGGCAGGCTGATCCGTCATGGCAATGCCAGGCCTCGTCAAAGTCATGGAGCGCGCCGCGCGCAAGGCGGGCCATCGCCTGCGTCGCGATTTCGGCGAAGTGGAACATCTTCAGGTAAGCCGTAAAGGTCCCGCTGATTTCGTTTCGAAAGCCGACCAGCGTTCGGAGCGGACCTTGTACGACGAACTGCTTCACGCGCGCCCCGACTGGGGGTTCGTGCTGGAGGAAGCCGGGACGATCGAGGGCGATCCGTCCAGCCCCCGCTGGATCGTCGATCCGCTCGATGGTACGAGCAACTTTCTGCACGGCATTCCACATTTTGCGATATCGATTGCCGTTCAGGAGCCCCGCCCGGGCGGCGGAGGTTGGGGCGATCTCGTTGCGGGCGTCATATATAACCCGGTCACGGACGAGACCTTCTGGGCAGAAAAATCGCGCGGCGCATGGCTGCATGACGGGCGACTGCGCGTCTCTTCGCGCAAGCAATTGTCCGAGGCGCTCATTTCGACTGGGATGCCCTTTTCGGGTCACGGCGATTTCAGCGAATGGAGCCGTATCTTCGGCGCCATCGGGCCGAATGTAGCTGGCATTCGCCGCTACGGCGCTGCGTCCCTCGACCTCGCATGGCTTGCGGCAGGCCGGTATGACGGGTTCTGGGAAAGCGGTCTCAATGACTGGGATACTGCGGCAGGGTGCCTGATCGTGAGAGAAGCTGGCGGCTTCGTATCCGATTTTCGGGGCCGATCGCAGCCGATCCATTCAGCGCAGATACTGGCAGCGAACGATGTCCTGCACAGCCGCCTGCACAAATTGCTCGCGAACGCGCTGAAGTAGTCTCTCTCCTCGCCTCTTGCGGCAAGATCGCACTTGCCTGAGGTTGCCGGGCAGGCTACCTCGCCCGCGTTCCATGGGAGCCCCTGTGGTGGAATTGGTAGACGCGCTCGACTCAAAATCGAGTTCCTAACGGAGTGCCCGTTCGAGTCGGGCCAGGGGCACCATCTCCCGTTCATTGCGCGCGATACCGCTCCAATCCTGCCTTGTTGGCAAGGAGATCGCCTGATAATGACAGGCTGAAATGGTATGGAATTAAACGATGCTGCTGCCTGGTCTCCCATCGTTCCATGCTCTTGCGGCGATGATCCTGACGATCGCCATGTTCATCGGGTTTGCACGCGGTAAGCTATCCGTCGAAATCGTATCGCTCATGACGATCGCGGTCATCGCGGTCGGGCTATACTTCTTTCCGCTTGAGGGGATGGGCCCCGCGGATGGCCTCCAACTCGCCTTTTCCGGTTTCGGTCACTACGCGCTGATCACCATCTGTGCGCTCATGATCATGGGCCGCGGACTGGTCGTGACCGGTGCGCTCGAGCCGGCAGCAAGGTTTCTGGAGCGCGTCTTCAAGATTAACCTGCAACTCGGCTTGCTGGTCTCGCTTATCATCGCGTTCACCCTGTCCATGGGCGTCAACGACACCCCGGTGCTGGTCCTGCTACTGCCAATTTTCGTAAGCCTCGCTGCACGCGGCGCAATGCCGGCATCCAAGACGCTCATTCCGCTCAATGCTGCCGTGCTGATCGGCGGGATGGCGACGACTATCGGCACCTCGACGAACATTCTCGTAGTCTCCATCGCCCGCGACCTCGGAATGCCGTCGATGCCGGTATTCCACTTCACACCCATCGTTCTCTTCGCCTCGATGTTCGCGCTTCCCTACCTGTGGCTGGTGATGCCGCGGCTCCTCAAAGACAACCGCGTCGATGTGAGCGGTCAGCAGCGACGCTTCCACGCGCGGCTCCGCGTCGGCGATGACGGGTTTCTCGAAGGTAAGCAGATGGACGAGATACTGGCCCGCTTGCCGAAGGAGATTGAGTTCCACAACGCGCCGAAGGGCGAGATACAGGCGCTCGACCGGCTGCATGTTTCCGGTCCCCACGAAGCCATCGAAGCCGCCTCGCGCGAATTGCGCGGCGAGGTTGCGCCGTCCTGGGTGCTCGACCGCATCAAGCGTCAGGCCAATGCGCTCGGGCAAGACATTTCGGTGGTCGAAATGACCGTCACCGGGGACTCGCGCCTTATCTCGCGAACCCTTCCAACGTCAGGCATCGCCGACCTTTATGGCGTTGCCGTTCTCGGCATCCATCGCCCCAACCGGTTGATCGGGCAGAAAGACGAATACAGCGATGGTGGCGACATGCGGATCGGGGAGGGCGACGTCCTCCTGGTCATGGGGTTGCCGGAGAACCTCTCGGAATTCGCGCGTTCGGACAGTCTTTTGATACTGGAAGGCGTGCGGGAACTACCGCGGCGTTCCAAGGCAGTGCTGTCAGCCGTCATCATGACGGGTTCCGTGGGCACGGCTTCGATCGGATTGCTGCCAATCGCTATATCCGCGCTGGCCGGCGCGATCCTCATGTTCGTGACCGGCTGCGTGAAGTTCGATCGCGTCGGACGGGCCCTTTCGGCAAAGGTCATCGTGCTGGTGGCCGCCAGCATCGCGATCGGTCGCATTATCCTCGAAAGCGGAGCTGCGGGGTGGCTGGGGCAGGTCTTGTCGATCGGCCTGCAATTTCTGTCGCCCGCAGCGGTTCTCGCCTGCATCATGCTGTTCGTCACGCTCCTGACGAACTTCGCCTCGAACGCGACAGCTGCAACTGTCGGAACGCCGATCGCTTTCAACATCGCCTCGCAACTCGGCCTTCCGCCCGAACCGCTGATCTTGGCCGTGCTGTTCGGCTGCAACCTTTGCTATGCGACACCGATCGCCTATCAGACGAACATGCTGATTATGGCCGAGGGAAGCTACGAGTTCAAAGACTACATCCGTACCGGCGTCCCGCTCGTCGTGCTGATGGTTGCCGTGCTGTCCTTTGCACTCGTCACGACATACGAAATGTAGGAAGGGATTTCGCCGATGTTCTCGAAAACGGTTCTGACATTGCTCGGTTCGGTCGCCCTTGCCGCACCGCTTCAGGCGAACGAATTGCGCGAGGCGGTGGCTGACGACATGCCCGCCTTGATGGAGCTCTATCGCGACCTTCACGCAAACCCCGAACTGAGCATGCAGGAGTTCGAAACATCGGCCAAACTGGCTGATCGCATGCGAGCGATGGGCTTCGAAGTGACCGAGAAAGTGGGCAAGACCGGCGTAGTCTCCGTACTGAAAAACGGCGAAGGACCAACCGTGATGCTGCGCGCCGACATGGACGGTCTGCCGGTGACGGAACAGACAGGTCTGCCTTTTGCCTCGACGAAGCGAGGCACGCCCGTCTCCGGGGTCGAAAGCGGGATCATGCACGCCTGCGGACATGATACGCACATGACCGCATTTATCGGCACGGCGCAGCAACTGGTCGAACGCAAGGACGACTGGTCCGGGACGCTGGTGATGATTCTCCAACCCGCCGAGGAGACTGGCGAAGGAGCGAAGGCCATGCTCGAAGACGGGCTCTATACGCGTTTTCCGAAACCCGATTACGCGATCGCCTTTCACGACGCGGCGCAGTTTCCTGCGGGAATGATCGGATACTCGCCAGGCTATGCTCTTGCCAATGTCGATAGCGTCGACATTCTCGTGAAAGGCGTCGGCGGCCACGGGGCCTATCCCCATACGACGAAGGACCCCATCGTTCTCGGCAGCGCCATCGTCATGAAGCTGCAGACATTGGTCAGCCGCGAGAGTTCGCCGCTGGACCCTGCCGTGGTCACGGTCGGGAGCTTTAACGCCGGAACGAAGCACAATATCATTTCCGACGAGGCGAAACTGCAATTGACGGTCCGCTCCTACAGCGATGAAAGCCGCGAACTGCTGCGGAACGGAATTGCCCGTATTGCTGAGGGTGAAGCAATCGCTGCCGGTATGCCGGAGGATCGGATGCCGCTGGTAACGTTTCGCGATGACGAATTCACGCCGTCCACCTTCAACAGCGTCGATTTCACCGAAGAAATGATGGCCAAAATGAGGGCAAATTTCGGCGAAGAGCGCGTCATGCAGGTTCCCTCCGTCATGGGTGGCGAGGATTTCGGTCGTTTCAGGCGCGAAGACCCCGACGCCATCGAATCGCTGATCTTCTGGGTCGGTGGTGTTCCCGAAGATCGGTTCGCCGCGGCGCAAAGAGGCGAAGCGCAACTGCCTTCGCTGCACTCACCGTTCTGGGCACCGGACGCGGAGAAAGTGATTTCAACCGCAGCCGAAGCGATGACACGCATGACGCTCGACATCATGACGCCCGCAAACGGAGGCTGAAAAGAAAATGGCCGCGGCAGTCAAACTGCTCGCGGCCAGTCATCCTCTCCAAAAGGAATGCGTTAAGTATAATTACCTAGACGGTGATGCAAAGCATTAATTTTAGCCAGCTGCTCGCGATCGTCGATCGTTCGTGCATGGCTGGTCAAGGCTTCACGCAACAATCGGAAATCCGATGTCGAAAGCAGGGCGCGGGCACGCCCCGGTTCCGGCTTTTTCGTTTCTTCCTCGCTCATCGTCATTTCCTCTCTGACTTCGTTATCCGGCGGCGAACTGGTTCATCGTATTATGAGCGCCGCCCGCCTTCAAGGCCGCATCGCCGGCGAAGCTTTCCTTGTGGTCGTCGCCAATATCCGAGCCAGCCATGTTCTGGTGCTTGACGCAAGCGATGCCTTCGCGAATTTCCTTTCGCTGCACGCCCTTGACGTAGCCCAGCATACCGGCCTCGCCAAAATATTCCTTGGCGAGATTGTCGGTGCTGAGTGCCGCCGTGTGATAGGTCGGCAAAGTGATGAGATGATGGAAAATTCCGGCCTGCGCCGCCGCATCCTTCTGGAAGGTCCGGATACGCTCGTCGGCTTCGGCTGCTAGTTCCGTGTCGTCGTATTTCTCGTTCATCAGACGCTCGCGCTCGTAATTGCTGACATCGCGGCCTTCTTCCTGCCATGCATCGTAAACCTGCTGGCGAAAATTCAGCGTCCAATTGAAGCTCGGCGAATTATTGTAGACGAGTTTTGCATTAGGGACGACTTCGCGAATGCGGTCGACCATGCCACCGATTTGACCGATATGCGGCTTCTCGGTTTCGATCCACAAGAGGTCGGCGCCGTTCTGCAGGGATGTGATGCAGTCGAGGACGCAGCGGTCTTCACCGGTTCCCGGGCGGAACTGATAAAGGTTTGATGGCAGGCGCTTGGGTCGCAACAGTTTGCCCTCGCGACTGATGAAGACCTCTCCGTTCTTGACGTCGGCCGCGTCAACTTCATCGCAATCAAGAAAAGAATTGTACTGGTCGCCCAGGTCGCCGGCCTCTTCGACATAGGCGATCTGCTTCGTCAGTCCCGCGCCGAGCGAATCGGTCCGAGCAACGATAACCCCGTCTTCGACGCCCAGTTCCAGGAAAGCGTAGCGAATTGCCCGGATCTTCTGCAAAAAGTCCTCGTGCGGAACCGTTACCTTGCCGTCCTGGTGGCCGCACTGCTTCTCATCGGAGACCTGATTCTCGATCTGGAGCGCGCAGGCGCCTGCTTCAATCATCTTCTTCGCGAGCAGGTATGTCGCTTCCGCATTGCCGAAGCCGGCATCGATATCGGCAATAATCGGAACGACATGCGTTTCGTAATTGTCGATAGCGTTTTCGATCCGCTTGGCTTCCATTTCGTCGCCCTTCTCCCGTGCGGCGTCGAGATCACGGAACATACCTCCAAGCTCGCGGGCGTCAGCTTGCTTGAGGAAGGTGTAGAGCTCACCGATCAGGCTCGGAACGCTCGTTTTCTCATGCATCGATTGGTCGGGCAGGGGGCCGAACTCGCTGCGCAAGGCCGCGACCATCCAGCCAGAAAGGTAGAGGTAACGGCGCTCGGTCGATCCGAAATGCTTCTTGATGCTGATCAGCTTCTGTTGGCCGATGAACCCGTGCCAGCATCCTAGCGACTGAGTGTATTGCGCCGGATCGGCATCGTATGCCGCCATGTCCTCGCGCATGATCTTCGCGGTGTAGCGCGCGATGTCGAGCCCGGTACGAAAACGGTTTTGCAACTGCATCCGTGCAGCCGCTTCCGCATCGATTGCGCTCCAGGAACTGCCCTCCTTGGAGATCAGGCTTTCGAGATGGCTTGCTGTGTTTTGGTAGGTCATAGTGTTCCCTCAAGAATCTTAGTGACTGGGTTGACCGTTGCTTAATCTGCCGGGGTGTCAGAACCGAAGGAAATTTACATAAAAGCTGTGCTAACTATGGTTCAAACGATAGTTTTCTTGTAAGTCTGTAAATATCTTGACACTATCAGGTTCGTTATGAGCACGCAGCCTATTTATGCTGGCCACGCCTTGCGAAGATTGAGGCGCAAGGCGAACCTTACGCAAGCTGCCATGGCTTCGCGTCTCGACATTTCCGCGAGCTACCTGAATCTGCTCGAGCGGAACCAGAGGCCGTTGTCTGCGCGGGTAATGATGCAATTGGTAGGCGGCTTCGACTTCGACCCGAAGCAGCTGAGCGCGGATGAGACTGTCGGCGGCATCGACGGTCTGTCGCGGCGTCTTGCGGACGAACGGTTCACCGATCTGTCGCTTGATCGTGAAGATATAGACGAGTTGCTCGCGGTCGCTCCCCAATTCGCAAGCGCCTTCGCGCGGCTTTATGACACGGCGAGCATGAGAGACACTTCAATTACGGACCCGCTGACGGCATGCCGGAAAGAGATCGAACGCTGGCAAAATTATTTCGGAAATATCGACGAAGCGGCAGAACGCTTGGCGGACGAGCTTCGGCTTTCGCGCGCCGATGTCGGGGCAGCCATTGCCGAGCGGCTGCGCGAGCGTCATCAGTTATCGGTTCGTATTCTTCCCGATGAAGTCATGCTGGGCAAGCGGCGGAGGCTCGATCTGCACGCACGCCAGGTTCAACTATCCGAAATGCACAGTGTCTATTCGCGCAATTTCTCGCTCGCCGCGCAGCTAGCCGAGCTGGAATTACGACAATTGCTGGCCGAAGCGAGAAGCGGTTTCGATGCCGACGACACAAGCGCAGCGGATCTGTTTGCGCGCTACCTCGTTTCATACGCCGCGGCGGCAATTCTGATGCCCTACAGCCGCTTTCTACGCGCCTGTCGCCAGACGAATTACGACCTCGCTATTCTTCCGCGTCGTTTCAGCGTCAATTTTGAGCAGCTCTCCCACCGCTTGACGACCCTGCAGCGCGTTGGGGATCGCGGTTTGCCCTTTTTTCTGATTAGGGTCGATCGAGCCGGTCAGATATCGAAGCAACTTCTCGGGGCCAGTGGAGCGGCAATGTTCGAAAGCGGTCAGCTATGTCCGCTCTGGCGCGTATTCGACAGCTTCGCAGGCATTGCCGGAATGCACCGACATCTCGTTACCTTTGCCGATACTAAACAAGGTAGCTGGTTTTCCGTGGCGCAATCTGTCGAGCGCGCGGAGGGTAGCGGCATCGGCCAGTTTGCAATCTTGCTTGGCATTAAGTCTGATTATGCCGATGAACTGGCGCAGTCGCGCGGGTTCATGCTTGCTCCTGAAAGTGCTGAACCGATCGGGCCGGGCTGCCGGTATTGCTTTAGACGAAATTGCGCGCAGCGAGCATTTCCGCCGCAGGGGAGCACAATTGAATGGAGCGAGGGACGGCGCACTTCCATTTAGACAAGAAGCCCCGTTCGGTTACAGCAAATTTACCAAATTTTTCTAGGTGTTCGCAGGATGTTGTGACCGGGCGGGCAATTTTGGTGTCGATGCAAATTTTGATCTCTGTCACCTCTCATGTGAGCGTCGCGTGATGCAGGCGGATCTTTCACAAATCGCTGATGCTGCCTTCCTGATGGGGCAGTTGCTCGCGGCAGCAGCGTCGTTCTTTTGCGCCATTTGGTTGTTTCGCACGGGTGATCGGGCGCGACGAGACCGCATGCTGTCGGTTGCCGCGCTCATCTCGGTCGGAATATGGTGCATCGCGCTCGTCGGGTCAGGTTACGACAGCATATTTTCCGAGCTTGCGTCTGTTTGCCGTAATCTTTTCTGGATTAGCCTAATTTTCGTTCTTTTCCGGTCGCTTATGGGCGATACGCTGTTCCGGCAGGTCAAATGGCTGAACCTCGTACTTCTGGCGGCTGAAGCCGTTCAGCTCCTCCTTGTTGCGGCTTCGATTGCCTTGTCCGATAACGAAGAGGCGCGTCAGTTGATCGATGATGCCTCGATCCTCCTACGTATGCTCGTTAGCGTAGGAGCCTTGATCCTCACCCATAATCTCTTCGTAGAAGCAAACCAACGAAGATCCGTTCTGCGTTGGGCTGCTGTCGCCATGGCGAGCTTCTGGGGCATCGAACTGGGTGCCTATGTCGGGCTTTTCGCGCTCGATCCATCGGAAGACGGATTATGGTCGGCAATTCATTACGGGCGAAGCATCGGGCCGATCTTCTTTGCAGTCCCTTTGTGTGTCGCAGCCAAAGCTGCAAACGCGCAAATACGCATCGCTCCGTCCCGTTCGGTCACTTTCAGAAGCCTGTCGGTGCTTTTGATCGCGGCGTATGCCGTTGCGGTCGGCACGCTTGCGCGTTCGTTCGGCGAGGCGTCCACGGGGATCGACCAGTGGATCGTATCCTTCTTGCTGGTAGCGACGCTGGTTACCGGATTTCTCTGGCTTCCAAGCAAGCAGTTTCGCGAAGGCGCGAGGGAGTTGGCGGCCCGACATTTGTTCAAGCATCGTTACGATTTTCGTCGTTCCTGGCTCCAATTTTCTGAAACCATTGGACAGCGAACCGGTCGCGTGGAAAATATCGAAGCACGGTGCCTCAGGACAATGTGCGACCTGTTAGAAACGAGTGGAGGACATCTTTTCACGGTCGATGATGTCGATGGCTTTCAGCACGGAGCGAGTTACCCTCTCTCAAAACCTGACCTGCATATCTCGCGGCTTCCCACGCCAATCGCCCATAAGTTGACGCTAAATAGGCAAATCGTTGCGATCGATGGCGGTCTTGAGGAAGAGAAGGCCGAGCTCCATGAATGGCTTGGCGACGTCGCAAAATGGTGGGCCTTGGTGCCCATGTTTCACTTCAATAAACTCGTGGGGGTTGCCCTTCTGCAAGCGCCGTCATTCAGACGAAAGCTCGATTGGGAAGACATCGAACTCATGCAGGTTCTAGGCTCTCAAATCGGCAGTTACCTAGCCGAACATAGCGCGCAGAAAAGTCTGATGGATGCCGAGAAGTTCGACGAGTTTAACAAGCGAATGGCTTTTCTGATGCACGACATAAAGAACCTGTCGAGCCAACTGTCCCTCCTCGTGCGAAACGCGGCAACACATCTCGATAACCCGGAATTTCGTGCTGATATGTTGACGACGCTCGAGAATAGCAGTCGCAAGATGCGCGGGCTCGTCTCCAAGCTCGGTAATTACGACGATATGGGTGAAGAGGCGTCCAGGACTATAAATTTGGAGGATTCATTAAGAGCGCTGGTCCGCAAACTGGGGACGCAAGACAGTATCAGGGTCGGAATGACCGAATCATGCTATGTCGAGGTCTTCCCGGACAAACTCGTGCAAGCTTTGTCTCACCTGATGCAAAACGCACTGGATGCTACCGAGAACCCGACACCGGTGGTCGTCGATTGCAAGTTGGTCGATGGGCAGGTGCAGGTGACGATTGCCGATAGCGGTTGTGGAATGTCGCCGGAGTTCGTTCGAAACGACCTCTTCAAGCCGTTTGTTTCGACCAAAACGAATGGATTTGGCATTGGAGCGTTTGAAGCCCGAAAGCTTATCCGGGAATGCGGAGGCGAGATCGCCGTCGTCTCTGAGAAAGGTATCGGGACAATCGCCACAGTGATCCTGCCTGCTGTCGGCGCTAACAAGATAACGAAGGTTGCTTAGATGAACGAACAGCGACCGGAACTGCTGGTGATCGAGGATGATGAGGGGCTCCAGGCGCAGTTAAAATGGGCGTATGAGAAATACGCCGTGTCGATTGTCGGCGACAGGGAAGCTGCACTTTCGCGATTTCGTGAAATCAAGCCTGCTGTAGTCACTCTGGACCTCGGCCTTCCTCCCGATCCAGATGGAACAAGCGAAGGTTTCGCGATCCTCGACCAGATCATGCAGGAAGCATCGCAGACGAAGGTTATCGTGGCGTCGGGGCACGGAGAACGGGAAAGCGCGCTCCACGCAATCGCACGAGGCGCATATGATTTTTATCAAAAGCCGATCGATATTGACGCACTCGGAATGATCGTCGACCGGGCTTTTCACCTTTTTGCGATCGAGGAAGAGAATAGGCGACTACTGCTCAAATCGCAAGATGGGCAGACGATACTTGGCGGGATGATTACGGGCGCGCCCGAGATGATCAAGGTCGCGCGTACGATTGAACGCGTTGCTGTTACCGACGTATCGGTCGTCATCCTGGGTGCTAGCGGAACCGGGAAAGAGTTGGTTGCGAAAGCGCTGCACGAGCAGAGCCCGAGAAGGCATGGTCCTTTTGTCGCTATTAATTGCGCTGCAATCCCCGAGACACTCCTAGAAAGCGAATTGTTCGGTCATGAGAAAGGGGCCTTCACAGGAGCAGTCAAGCTGAGGGAAGGAAAGATCGAACTTGCTGCCGGCGGTACGCTCTTTCTCGACGAAGTTGGGGACATCCCCTTGCAGCTCCAGGTGAAGCTCCTCCGGTTCCTGCAGGAGCGCACGATCGAACGGATTGGCGGCCGTTCGTCCATCTCGGTCGATACCCGGATCGTTTGCGCAACACACCGAGACCTTGAATCGATGATCGAGGATAAGCTCTTTCGCGAAGACCTCTTCTACCGCCTCACAGAAGTGGTGATACGGGTCCCCCCGCTCGCCGAACGATCCGGGGATCCGATCTTGCTCGCGAAAGCCTTTCTCGCGAAATTCGGGTCAGAAATGAACCCGGCGATTAAGGGATTTACAACCGAAGCGCTGGCCGCGATCGCGGAATGGCACTGGCCGGGCAACGTCCGCGAGCTCGAAAATCGAGTGAAACGCGCCGTTATCATGACCGACGAGAAATTTATCAGTGTAAGCGATCTTGATTTCGACGACGAGGCACAAGGCGAGGCGACAGCGCTTCTCGAATTGAAAGCCGCGCGCGAACAGTCGGATCGGCGAATGGTGATCGAGGCTCTCTCGCGGTCGGAGAACAACATCAGTAAGGCCGCAAAACTTTTAGGCATAAGCCGTCCGACGCTTTATGATCTGATGAAGCATCATTCGCTTCAGCCTTAAGGCTGCTTCGCCGAAAACGGAGATCACCATAGGTCAGTTTGCACGACTAGCAGCAGATCCAATGCTGCGACTGCTGACGTTCGCAATCGTGCTGGCGGCTGTCTTTCCGGCGGCAGGATCGTGGCGAAGTATCGCAAGCGACGTCTCGTCAGTTGCCATATTCCTGCTCTTCTTCCTGAACGGGATACGGATCACCCGAGAGGAACTCTGGCGAGGAACTCTGAATTGGCGATTCCTGCTTCCGCTCGTTCTTTGGACCTTTCTCGTAATGGGTTGCATCGGACTATTGGCGAGCAAGCTGACGCTTCACATCCTTCCGGCAACCCTCTCCGTAGGTTTTCTATTCCTAGGCGTGCTACCTTCTACGGTGCAGTCTGCGACTTCCTATTCGATGATTGCGGGCGGCAATGGCGCTTTATCGGTCGTCAGCGCAGCTATACTTTCAGTCGTCGGCATATTCGCAAGCGCCCCGCTGTTCCTCCTTTTCGGGGGTGACGAGAGCGGGGCGGTGGGCCTCGATGCGGTCACCAAGATCGTAGTCATTTTGATCTTACCGCTCTTGCTCGGACTGATCGTTCAACCACTATTGCGGACGGTAGTGATGAAGCGAGCCCATCTGGCGAGTTGGGCGGATCGGTTCGTCATAGCGATCGCGGTGTATGTCGCCCTGTCCGGCGCGGTCGAGCAAGGCCTTTGGCAACGTGTCTCGCTCGCGGACTGGGCCATTATTCTCGCTATCACCGCCGTGCTGCTGACAATCGCTCATGCGGGCGCATGGTGGTTGGCTGGGTGTCTGCAACAGCCGCGAAAGGACAGGATCTCCTTCATGTTCGCTGGAGCTCAGAAAAGCGCCGCAATCGGTGCGCCGTTAGCGGCAATCATGTTCGAGCCCGATATCGCCGGCTTCGTGATCGTTCCGCTACTGCTTTATCACCTGTTGCAACTCGTCGTGGCAGCCCCAATCGCCGCGAGGCTCAACATCAGGTCGGGTTAGCGACCGCTGCCATCTTTCGCTTGTGGCGTACAGACCACCATAGGGAAAGACCGATCAGAACCGCCCCGATGAGGCCGGTAATCGTTTCGGGAATGTGAAATTCGGCAGAGAACAGCATGATCGTACCCAGTGCGATGATAGCCCAGAAAGCACCGTGTTCGAGGTAGCGGAATTGAGCCAGGGTTCCCGCACGCACGAGATGAATGGTCATCGACCGTACAAACATCGCACCGATTGACAGTCCGATTGCGATAATCAGCATGTTATTCGTTAGAGCAAACGCACCGATCACACCGTCGAACGAAAAACTCGCATCAAGCACCTCGAGATAAAGAAACCCGCCGAGACCGGATCGCACGGCGCCTTCGGCGAGGTTCTTCTTCTCAGTCATGTCGAGAATGGTCCCGATCCCGTCGACTACGATATACGTGACCAGTCCAAGCACGCCGGACACGATGAAGGTGAGCGCTTCTGCTGCTTCGAGCCAGAGAGAAATACCGTAAAGGAGTAGAAGGACGATGGCGATTTCGGCGGCCTTGATGTTGGAAACCTTAGTCACGAATTTCTCGATCGCGACGATCCAATGGACGTCCTTCTCTCCGTCGAAAAAGAAATTGAGACCGACCATCATCAGGAACGCGCCTCCGAACCCAGCGATGCCGACATGCGCACTGGATACGATGGCCTCATAGGTTTCAGGTTCGTTCAACGACAATCTGATGGCGTCGACGGGGCCAATGCCCGCTGCAATTGCGACAATCGCAAGCGGAAAAATGATCCGCATTCCGAAGACGGCAATTAGAATGCCCCAAGTGAGAAAGCGCCGCTGCCATTTCTCGCTCATGTCCCTTAAAACGGTCGCATTTACGACGGCGTTATCGAAGCTCAGCGATACTTCGAGGATGGTCAGAACGAAAACGATCCAAAGAATTTCTCCGGTAGCCGCAATCGATCCCGTACTCGAGTAGCCGTACCAGACCGCCAGTCCGAAACAGACTGCCATGAAGGCGAGCGAAAACTTGTAGAACTGAAGGAGTGTCGACATCGTTCGAGCCTAGGATTTCGCTTTGTAGGTCTGATCGCTGGTCGGGAAGGAGCGTTCCCTGACTTCCGTCGCATAGCGCGCGACGGTGTCTCCGATGCGTTCGGCGATGTCGTCATACTTCTTCACAAAGCGCGGAACGCGCTCGAACATGCCAAGCATATCTTCAGTGACCAGGACCTGCCCATCGCACTGCGCCGACGCGCCAATACCAATCGTCGGACAAGACACGGCCCTTGTTACTTCGATCGCGATCGGTTCTACGACGCCTTCGACGACAATCGCGAACGCGCCGGCATCATCGAGCGCTTTCGCGTCGCTTGTGATCTTTTCCGCTTCCTTGTCGTCGCGGCCACGAGCCATGTAACCTCCGAGAACGTTGACCGCCTGCGGGGTCAGCCCGACGTGTCCCATCACTGGAATTCCTCTCGCAACAAGGAATGCAACGGTTTCCGCCATCGCTGCGCCGCCTTCCAGCTTGACCCCCGCCGCTCCGCTTTCTTTCAACAGGCGGGCTGCGCTTTCGAAAGCCTGTTCCTTGCCTGCCTCGTAGGAGCCGAAAGGCATGTCGACGATGACGACCGAATGATAAGATCCGCGCACGACAGCTGCGGCATGGTTGCTCATCATTTCGAGCGTAACGGGGATCGTAGAAGGAAGTCCGTAAATAACTTGCCCTAGAGAGTCCCCGACCAGCAGCAGATCGCAATGCGCATCGAGAAGTTGCGCCTGCCGCGCCGTATAGGCGGTAAGCATGACGAGCGGTTTGCCCGACGAACCGTCCGTTTTCCGTGTCCTGATCTGAGGCACCGTCAGCCGTTTCATAGGGGCTGGCGTGGGATTTGCGCGACTGGTCGCGGTGTCGATCTGAAACGTCGTGCTCATTCGCAGCGCTCTAACCGTCCTGTTCCACAGATGCAAAGGCACTAGCCATTGCTTTTACGCGGTGAAGCGGCAAGTTTCCGGTAGATTTGCGGTCGACAACTTCGATCGCTCGATAAAAGTCCGGGAGAGAATTGAATGGTGGCCACGACCAAAACGCAGGAGGCCGCGGGACGCGACGGTTGGTCCTCGCGAAGCGGATTCATACTGGCAGCCATCGGCGCGGCAGTAGGCCTCGGTAATCTCGTGCGATTTCCCGCCGAGGCGGCTGCAAACGGCGGTGGTGCGTTCGTTCTCTTCTATATCTTTTGCATTGCGCTGATCGGACTTCCGGTTCTTCTCTCGGAGACGCTCATCGGACGACACGGACAGGCATCAGCGACCCGCAGCGTCGAACGTATGGCGGCGGAATCAGGAGCGTCGAAAGCCTGGACCGGACTAGCGGGGCTTGGGGTTCTTTCAGCCTTCATGATTCTTGCGTTCTATTGTGTGATCGGGGGCTGGGTCCTTTATTACGTCGGAATCTTCGTCGGTGATCTGTTTACGAGCGGTGTAACCGGCGGCGCTTTGGCGGGGATGTCGGCAAGCGATATCGAAAGCATCTTTCCTACCCTGCTGGAGCAGGGCGGGATGATGTCCATTCTGGACGCAGTCTTCGTCGCGATCACCCTGTATTTCGTCGCTCGAGGTGTCTCAGGTGGCATCGAAAAGGCGTCTGTCGTGCTGATGCCAGCATTCTTCCTGCTCCTCATCGGCATAACGGTTTACGGCGCCTTCACAGGAGCCTTCACTGAGACGCTGGCATTTCTTTTCTCGTTCGATTTCACTCGCCTCACGGGTCCCGTCATGCTGGCAGCAGTAGGTCAGGCCTTCTTCTCGCTGTCGCTGGGCGTGGCAGGCATGATAACCTATGGATCGTATGTCGCTCGCGACGTCAATCTCGCCAAGACCTCGACGACGATTGCGCTTGCCGACACGTCCGTCGCGCTGATTGCCGGTCTTTGTATCTTTCCGATCGTCCTCGCGGCAGGCCTGAGTTCGGAAGGGGGGATGGGCCTGATGTTCGCGACGCTGCCGCATTCTTTCCAGTCCATGCCTGCTGGTTCGGTCATCGGGTTGGCGTTCTTCGTCATGGTCGGCTTTGCCGCTTTGACCAGTTCGGTTTCATTAATGGAGGTTCCAACTGCCTGGGCGGTAGACCGTTTTGGGTTCGCTCGACCTATCGCCGCGGGAACGGTCGCTGCCCTCGCGCTCATCCTGGGCGTCGCGTCCGCATATTCGTTCAATGCCTTGAATGACTTTCATCCGCTTGGCTTCATTCCACTCTTCGCCGGAGAAAATCTCTTTACCGCCTTGGATAGCGTAACAGCGAAGCTGTTCATGCCCATTGGAGCGCTTTTGACGACGATTTTCGTTGGCTGGATCGCCGAGCGACGAATGATCGATGCCGAAAATGGTCTTCGCGGCGGACTCGACCGGTTCTGGTTCTTCCTCGTACGCTGGCTTTGCCCGGCGGCTCTTGCCGCCATTTTGATCGTTGGCATTTTCCCCGATATTCTGGGCACCTAAAAAAGGCCGGGCCCTCCGCAGAGGGACCGGCCTTCATTCATCACAGCAAAATTAGAGTGAAGTTTCAGCGTGTTTTTCGCGTCCTTCTTCTCTCACGTCCATGCCAAGCAACATCTTCGCTGTGGTAATCGTACCTAGGTTGCTGTTCCAGATGTCCGCTTCGGCAAGCTTCATGCTCATCATCAGCAAGTTCGGGTCATCTTTACCGCCCGGGAACCACGCTTCGACAACGTTGCTCCATTGCTTTTCGAGCCGTTCGCGGCTTGTCTCTTCGCTAAGAACACCTTCGAAACGCGCAAAGATCTCATGGTCTTCACCAGCGAAGGTGCAGACTGCAGGACCCATCTTGGCAAGATGATGGTCCCGTGTCGTGAAGAACCAAATTTCGCTGTTTGCGTCCTTGTCGAGCTGCGCCGTCATCACGACGGCTTCTCCAGGATTTTCCTTGCGTTCAAGAAACACGAACGGGGAATCGGCGAGCGCCTTCCAGAACTTGTGCTTGAGCTTATCGGCGTCGGCGTCATCGTACTTCATGGTTTTCTCCTATTTTCACAACTGAATACGATTAGCCGAAGCCTGTGGTTCCGAAGGGGCTGCTCCAGAAACTTGCGACGCAATGCCCCCTTTTATGACTTTGTTTAATGGCGAACTGCCTAGAAAAAGATGGAAATGACTTAAGTAAGAACATAAATGGAACATTGAGGTGTTCCATGAAAAATGAAACCATAATCGAGAGACTCGGAATTTTGGCCGATGCGGCGAAATATGACGCATCGTGTGCTTCTTCCGGAACATCGAAGAAGGACAGCCGCTTGGGAAAGGGTATCGGCTCGACTGAGGGGATGGGCATCTGCCATGCCTATGCACCCGATGGACGATGCATCTCGCTTCTCAAGGTCCTTCTCACAAACCACTGCATCTTCGACTGTCATTACTGCGTCAATCGCAAGAGCAGCAACGTTCGTCGTGCGCGCTTCACGCCGCAGGAAGTTGCGGATCTGACGATCAATTTCTACCGCCGCAACTATATCGAAGGTCTTTTTCTCTCCTCGGGAATATTCAAAAGTTCCAATCATACGATGGAGCAGATGGTCGAAGTGGCTCGCATCTTGCGGGACGACTACGATTTTCGCGGTTACATCCACCTCAAGACCATTCCAGAAGCCGATCCCGAACTTGTTTATCGCGCAGGTTTGTATGCGGATCGGGTTTCGATCAACGTCGAACTGCCGACGGATAGCGGTTTGACAAGGCTAGCTCCTGACAAGAATGCCATGCAAATCGAAGGGGCGATGGGGGGCGTGAAAAGCGCAATCACGCAGTCGAAGGATGAAATTAAGAGATTTCGCCATGCTCCGAAATTTGCACCTGCCGGACAATCCACGCAGATGATTGTTGGGGCCGACGCCGCGACGGACTCTGATATCGTCGGTAAAGCGAGCCGTCTGTACGACTCTTTCAAACTGCGTCGGGTCTATTATTCGGCGTTCTCTCCCATACCTGATGCCAGCGCGGTGTTGCCATTGAAGAGACCGCCTTTGGTGAGGGAGCATCGCCTCTATCAGTCAGACTGGCTGATGCGTTTCTACGGATACAAGCCGAACGAGGTCATGCAGGCAACGGAAGCTGACGGAAATCTTCCGCTGGACATCGATCCAAAGTTGGCTTGGGCTTTGAAATTTCGGGAATTCTTTCCGGTAGATGTCAATCGGGCGAGCAAGGAACGGCTTTTGCGCGTCCCAGGTCTTGGGGTAAAGGCTGTCGAGCGCATTATTACGGCGCGAAAGCACCGTTCGCTGACGCTAGACGATATCGCAAAGCTGACCGTATCGATTGCGAAAGTTCGGCCGTTTCTGATTGCGTCAAACTGGCGACCGACCACTTTGACCGACCGTGCTGACCTGCGAACGCTGCTTGCACCTAAGTCCGAACAATTGGAACTGTTCGGCGCATGACTGGGCGAGGAGAAACATGGCATCGGAGATACTATTCGATACATCTCTCCGCTCCCGACGACTTCGAAGAGTGGCGGGATAAAGCCCGCCGTCTCGTTCAATGCGGGATAAAACCGGATCAGGTCATTTGGATCGAACCCGGCGGAAACTCGGACTTGTTTTCAGTAGCAGATGGGAAAGGCAGCACGGCGGAACTGCCAGACTTGCCTGATCATCCGTCACAAATCCGCGTCAGCAAGCGGTTCATGGCCGTGGCCAAGAACGCTTCTCTCCATTCCGATCCGGAACGCTTCGCTTTGCTTTATGGCTTGCTCTGGCGCTTGCAGACCAATGGCGGCTTGATGGAAGACAAGACGGATGACGACGTTCGCAGACTGGAGGAGATGGACAAGAACGTCCGCCGCGACAGCCACAAGATGCATGCGTTCGTTCGGTTTCGCGAAGTCGAGAGCGCCGGGTCTCCAGAGGGCAGAAACCGTTACGTCGCGTGGTTCGAGCCCGAGCACCATATCGTTCGCGCAAATGCAGGCTTTTTCGTAAGACGTTTCACGAACATGCAATGGTCTATCTTGACCCCCAAGGGATCGCTGCATTGGGATGGCGAAATTCTGAAGGCAGGGCCCGGTGCGTCGATTACCGACGCTCCCGATGGCGATCCGGTAGAGGAGCTGTGGCGAAGATACTATGCGTCCATCTTCAATCCTGCGCGTTTGAAGGTTGGGGCCATGCTCAGCGAGATGCCCAAGAAGTATTGGAAAAATCTGCCGGAAGCGGAGCTGATCCCTGCGCTGATTTCGGGAGCGCAGAAGCGAGAAGCTGAAATGGTTGCAACGGGTGAACGTGAAGAACTGGAAAGGCCGGACACCCTCGATCAACTAGATCGGGCCATTCACGGTTGCACGAACTGCCCAATCGGGTTGCTTGAGAACGAAGCCGTCGCCGGAGAAGGACCGGCTGATAAGGAAGCATTTTCCGGTCTCATGATCGTTGGCGAACAGCCGGGCGATCAAGAGGATCGAACGGGGAAACCCTTTGTCGGACCCGCCGGGCAGCTGCTCGATGGTCATCTCGAACGCGCGGGTATCGATCGTAAGTCGGCTTACGTCACTAATGCCGTCAAACATTTTAAATACGTTCAGCGAGGTAAGCGGAGAATTCACCAGTCGCCGGGTGCGAAGGAAATCGACACCTGCCGCTGGTGGCTTGAGAGCGAAACTGACCTAGTCGACCCCAAACTTATCCTTAGTCTTGGAGCAAGCGCGGCGCGAGCCTTTCTCGGAAAAACGGTCAGCATTACGAAGGTGCGCGGAGAGCCGATCAAGCTCGACGGCGGCAGGGAATTATGGGCGACCGTCCATCCATCCTACCTCCTGAGGCTCGATGGCGAAGCTGCAGACGCACAAGCCGAGGCATTCCAGCGCGACTTGGCCAGAGTTTCGGAGCGGCTGCGCGAACTTGCCTGACGCTTTGTCGTTCTCCCGCCGCATCGGTCGTTTCGCCGGCGATTTGCGTACGGTCCGTTTGGTGATGGCAGTCGGAATAATTCTCATGGGCGCCGTTTGGCTGCACCAACATCCGCAACACAATCCGTGGGCTCCACTCGATCTGAGAGAACCTTACGGATTGGCGACATCCGCAAAGCTGCAGAGTCTTCGAGACGATGTGCAGACATGTCGCTCTGTGCTCGAACGCAGCGAAGTGGCTTTTCAGATTTTACCCCCCGACGAGGGACAGCAGGATCAATGCCGCAGAAGCGATAAGACGGTGCTCCCCGGTCTACCTCTTTCGCCTGACCGACCTGTCGCATCGTGTCCCGTCTTGGCCGCGTTCGAAATTTGGCTCGAGCAGACCGTCAGGCCGGCAGCGATCGAAATTTTCGAGGAGGACATCGCATCCGTCGAACATCTCGGCACCTATAGCTGCCGCAGGATTGGCAACTCTGCAGAAGGAACGTGGAGCGAGCATGCTCAAGGCAATGCAATCGACATCGCCGCGTTCAATCTCACGAACGGCCGGCGTATCAGCGTCCTGGACGACTGGAACGGAGAGGATCGGGAGCAGGAGTTCCTAAATGCAGTTCGCGACGGCGCATGCTCCGTATATGCCACGGTGCTGTCACCGGACTACAATGCCGCCCATCGCGACCACTTTCATTTTGATCAGTCGAAGCGTTTTGGCGGCGTTTGCCGATGAAGTTTACACAGGCTCAAGAGCATAGCCGGCCGAACGGACCGTGCGAATAGGGTCGTTGACGTCATCGATGTGAATAGCTTTGCGAAGCCGACGAATATGAACGTCGACGGTCCTGAGTTCGATATCGCTTCCCGTCCCCCAGACCCCGTCGAGAAGTTGTCCGCGACTGAAAACGCGCCCCGGACTTTCCATGAAGAACTTCAGCAACCGGTATTCGGTAGGCCCCAATTGCAAAGTCTGACCGCGGCGTTCGACCTTATGAGCTACGGCATCGAGACGAAGGTCACCGACTTCGATGGCTTCGCCGGCAAGGGCAGGGCGGATACGACGCATGACAGCCGATACACGGGCGAGCAGCTCGCGCGGGCTGAACGGTTTGGTGATATAGTCGTCCGCACCCGTTTCCAGACCGCGAACGCGATCGTCCTCGCCTTCGCGGGCGGTCAGCATGATAATCGGAACGTGCGCCGTCGTTTTGTCGCGCCTCAGTCTGCGGCAGACTTCGATGCCACTCGTTCCCTCAATCATCCAATCGAGAATTACAAGATCCGGAAGGTCTTCGCTTGCCATGACGAGAGCTTCGTCGCCATCTGCCGTTACCCGGACTCGATAGCCCTCGTTGGTAAAGCGATACTCGAGAAGCTCCGACAGGGCCGGATCATCTTCGACAAGGATAAGCTTCGCGCCTTTCATCCTATCGGTCTTCGTTCTTCGCACAGTTCGCCGGGATCATCTCGATTGCCTCGCCGCTGCTTAGAGGTCGTCGTCGATCGGATAGGTGCCGGTAGCGGCGAAGTGGACCATCTCGGCGACATTCGTAGCATGGTCTCCGATACGTTCGATATTACGGGCAACGAAGAGCAGCTGTGCGGCGCTCGAAATCGTTGCGGGGTTTTCAACCATATGGCTGACGAGATTGCGGAAGATGCTGTCGTAGAACGCATCGACCTTTTCATCGGCCTGGATAACGTCCAGCGCCAAATCAGGGTCACGTGCGGCATAGGCCGTCAGCACGTCATGGACCATCTCTGCTGCGACTTCGGCCATTGCGGGGATCAAAGTTAGGGGTTCGAAGCGGCTGCGTTGTTCAATCCGATCGACCCGCTTGGCAATGTTCTTTGCATAGTCGCCGATCCGCTCGACCACACCGGCAATTTTCAGCGCCGCGATTACCTCGCGCAAGTCGTCGGCCATCGGCGCCCTTAGGGCGATGACCCGCACGGAAAGCGTGTCGACCTCTGCCTCGAGGACATCGATCTTCTTGTCGCGAGCGACCACTTTCTTGCCGAGTTCCACATCGCCCCGGACGATCGCTTCGATCGCTTCCTGAATGGAAACTTCGGCGAGGCCGCCCATCTCTGCGATGAGACCCCTCAGGCGGGTGATGTCTTCGTCGAATGCCTTGACTGTATGTTCCACCATCATCCGTACCTTCCGGTGATATAGTCTTTGGTCCGAGTTTCCAGCGGGTTCGTGAAGATATCGGATGTCGGTCCGTATTCGACCATTTGCCCAAGGTGAAAGAAGGCTGTGCGCTGCGATACGCGCGCTGCCTGCTGCATCGAATGGGTCACGATGACGATCGCGTAATTGTCAGCGAGGTCATTTATCAGCTCCTCGATCTTCGCAGTCGCAATCGGGTCGAGTGCCGAACATGGTTCGTCCATAAGGATGACTTCCGGGTCGACCGCAATCGCGCGTGCGATGCAGAGCCGCTGCTGTTGTCCGCCGGAAAGAGCGGTTCCGGAATCGCTCAGCCGATCCTTCACTTCTTCCCAAAGACCGGCGCGCTTGAGCGAATGCTCGACGACGGCATCCATGTCGTCCTTCTTTTCCGCAAAGCCATGGATACGCGGTCCGTAAGCGACGTTTTCGTAGATCGACTTGGGGAAGGGATTGGGCTTTTGAAACACCATCCCGACACGTGCGCGTAGCTGTACGACGTCAATTTTCGGACTGTAAATATTCTCGCCGTCCAGCGTAATTTCACCGTCTACCCGGGCAGAGGGGATGGTGTCGTTCATACGGTTCAAGGTCCGCAGGAATGTCGACTTTCCGCAGCCCGATGGTCCGATGAACGCAGTCACCAGCTTGTTCGGAATGTCGATCGATACGTTGTCGATGGCGCGCTTGCTCTCGTAATAGACCGAGACGTCGCGGGCCTGCATCTTCGCATCACGGACTTCCATGTTCTGGTGTATTCTGGTCACCACTTTTTCTCGAATTTATTGCGCAGGTAGATAGCTAATCCGTTCATTAGCAGGAGGAAGATCAATAGCACTATAATTGCCGCACTCGTGCGCTCGACGAAGCCGCGGTCGATCTCGTCGGACCACAGGAAAATCTGCACGGGTAATACGGTTGCCGGGGACGTGAAGCCGTCTGGCGGACTGGCAACGAACGCACGCATGCCAATCATGAGAAGCGGAGCCGTCTCGCCGAGGGCGCGCGCCATTCCAATAATCGTGCCCGTCAGAATGCCGGGTAGGGCCAGCGGAAGGACGTGATGGAAAACCACCTGCACGCGCGATGCGCCAAGGGCTAGCCCGCCATCCCTGATCGAGGGCGGCACTGCCTTGATGGCGTTGCGACCCGAGATGACGATGACGGGCATGGTCATAAGGGCCAGCGTCATCCCGCCGATCAGCGGTGCCGATCGCATGTTCGGAAAAATCCAGAGAAAGACAGCCAGGCCGAGAAGTCCGAAAATGATGGAAGGAACTGCGGCAAGATTGTTGATCGATACTTCGATTATATCGGTGAGCCGGTTCTTCGGCGCATATTCTTCAAGGTAAACCGCAGCCAGCACTCCAATGGGAAAAGCAAGTGCGAGAGTGACCAGCATCGTCAGCATCGAACCCTTCAGAGCCCCCCAAATGCCGACCTGTTGCGGGCTCGTCGCATCCGAGCGGGTCAGAAAGCCCCAGTCGAACCGGTTTTCGATCAGGCCCGCTTCCGACAACTCGTCAGCAAGAGCCTGCATTTCCGGCGAACCCTCGCCCGCATAACCCGATGCTAGCTTGGCATCGATGGGAAGCGAAACGACTTCCTCGCGTTGCAAAATTCCAGGATCGTCTACAATTTGCTGGGCCACCTCTCGCCACGCCGACGAGTTGAGGATGGCAGACCCTTCCAATCCGGTCTCTGCCTCTACCGCTGCTTCCACGATCTGCGGAAGACCTTGCGCTTCAAGGGAAGAGAGGGCTCGCTCGCTTCTCAGGGTGGCCTCGTCCCCGGCAAGGCCTGAGGCTGCGAAATCTATGGGGACTTGCAGTTCCGTCCGCTGAAACCCGCCAACCGCATTGAGCGACATCGAAACGAGCAGAATCGCCAGGACAGTAATGGAAAACAGGATAGCGGCGAGGCCGAAGAACTTGAAACGTTTCTCGGCGAGATAGCGCTTGCGAAGGCGCTTGTCGAACTCGGCGGTACGTGTCGGATTGGAAAAGCTCGCCATGGCTATTCGTAAGCCTCACGAAATCGCTTAACGACGCGGAGAGCGATGAAGTTCAACCCGAGCGTCACGAGAAACAGGACGAAGCCGAGCGCGAATGCTGCGAGGGTCGCAGGGTGATCGAAGCTTCCTTCTCCAGTCAGCAACGCGACGATCTGGTAAGTGACAGTCGTCATGGTTTCCAGAGGATTGGCTGTCAGGTTTGCAGCGGCACCGGCGGCCATGACGACGATCATCGTTTCTCCGATCGCGCGGCTGATGGCCAGCATGATACCGGCCACGATACCCGGCAAGGCTGCGGGTACAAGGACGCGGCGGATTGTTTCGGACGTCGTCGCACCCATGGCGAGGCTGCCATCGCGCATGGACTGCGGAACAGCGGCGATCGAATCGTCAGCCATGGATGATACGAACGGTATAATCATCACGCCCATAACGAGACCGGCTGCGAGGGCACTCTCGCTCGACGCATTCTCGACCCCGGCAGCGCGCGCAATGTCGCGGATGAAGGGTGCGACGGTCAGCGCGGCAAAATAACCGTAAACCACGGTCGGTACGCCAGCCAGAATTTCGAGCGTCGGCTTGAGCCAGCTGCGCCATTTCGGACTGGCATATTGCGTGAGGTAGATTGCGCTCATCAAGCCCAGGGGAATGGCAACAATCATCGCAATAATCGCGCCAATATAGATCGTGCCCCAGAAAAGCGGAATTGCACCGTAGCGGCTCGGATCGGGATTGTCGGCACTCGCGATCGGGTCGGGACCCCATTCGGTTCCAAACAGGAAATCGATCGGGCTGATCTTCTCGAAGAAGCGAAAGGTTTCGAAGACAAGGCTGACGACGATGCCAAGGGTCGTGAGAATGGCGACCAGCGATGCCAAGATCAGCACCGACATCACGATCTTCTCGACTTTCGTCCGCGCTGCGAAGTCCGGCTTCAATCGCAAGAATGCCTGCATTCCGGCAAGCAGAGCGATAATGACGGTGAGCGCCAGACCGATGAACTGATAACGCGACAATGCATCGCGATACGGTTCGATAAGGGGCCGCGCTCCCTCGTTGAACACACCAATCGCCGAACCCTCGGCGACGGCACGCGCTTCGTTCAGCAGTTTGGTTCGCTCGAGATCGAAATCAGGCAGGGCCTGACCAGCGGGACTTGCGAGAACGGATTGGGTGACGAGTTGGGGCGATATGACGCTCCATAAACCGATGAACAGCAGGACTGGCAGGATGATCCACAACGCGACGAACCACGCATGATATTGCGGTCGCGCGGCCAGTCTTCGCGCGCCATCAGCCTTTTGAAAGCTCCATGCACGCGCCCTTGCTGCCAGCCATCCGGCCAGTGCAAGCCCGACAGCCAGCAGCAAGAGAGTTGTTATTGTCATGAGTCAGCGGACGATCAGCTCAGATCTTCGCTTGTAAGAGCCGTCAATTCGGTTGCGCGGCGCATCTGTTCGCTGCGCACGTCATTTGGTGTGGCAACCAGACCGATAGCGGCGAGGGGGCCATCTTCGTTCCAGCTCTTGGTCCACTGGTCGATGAATTCGCGCAGTCCCGGAATGTTGCCGACATGCGCTTTCTTGACGTAGACATACAGCGGACGTGCACCGAGATAGTCGAACGATGCAATGTTCTCGTAAGTCGGTTCGACACCGTTCATTGGCAAGCCCTGAACCCGGTCGGAGTTCTCTTCGAGATAGGAATATCCGAATACGCCGACGGCCTGCGGATTGGTTTCGATCTTCTGGACGATGAGATTGTCCTGCTCGCCCTGCTGGACGTAAGCACCGTCATTGCGAACTTCGGTACAAATTGCAGTGTGCCGCTCTTCGTCCGTTTCGGCGAGCTGCTCCATTTCCGGATTGGCGTCGCATCCGACTTCGAGAACCAGTTCCTTCAACGCATCGCGCGTTCCCGAGGTGGGAGGGGGGCCATAGACCAGGATAGGCTCGTCGGGCAGTGAGGGATCGATGTCCGACCAGGTCTCAGCCGTCTGCTCTTCGCCATAGGGATTGGCGGCCAAAGCCCGGTAAACGATTTCCGGAGTGAGGTTCATCGAGATGCCGTTCTGCGCGGACGCGAAGGCAATGCCATCGAGGCCAACCTGCAATTCGACCACTTCGTCAACGCCATTGCTCTGGCATTGCGCGAACTCGGAACTCTTGATCCGGCGTGATGCCATGGTCACGTCGGGCGTATCGGCGCCGATGCCTTGGCAGAACAAGTTGAAACCAGCTCCGGTCCCGGTCGATTCGATAATCGGCGAGCCGATGCCGGGATTGTCGAGTGTCAATTGCTCGGCGACCTTCTTTGCGAACGGAAAGACCGTAGAGGATCCGACAGCGCGAACCTGGTTCCGCGAATCGGAACCGCCGGAACCTCCGCAGGATGCGAGAGCCAGAGCGCCCGCGGCGACGAAAATACTAGGAAAACTGCGATACATGACTGCCAACCTTTGCCTGTTTGGCGGAAAGATAGCCGCGCTAGAGCGACCTAATGTTACGAATTGGAGACAGCGTCGCAATGCCTGTCTCCACTACCGTTCGCCCGTTGTATCTTTGGCACGACCATGCGTTAGACGACTGATTGCGGAATGAGGAGGGACGTCCGCGAGTTTAATCACAAGACAAATTTCTCGCGCTCATTTCTCCGGATTCTCCGAAACTTTTCCAACCCCGTTATCATACAAGGGAAAGCGAATAGCGACCCGGGTTCCCTCGCCGATCTTGCTTTCGATGGTCATGCGTCCCCGATGGCGTTCGACGATATGCTTGACGATGGCAAGGCCGAGGCCCGTCCCTCCCGAAGCGCGGCTGCGACCTGGATCGGTGCGGTAGAAACGCCGCGTGAGATGCGGAAGGTGCTCTGCTTCGATGCCCGTTCCACGGTCGCTCACAACCATCCTCACCTGATCATTGCGGGCAGTTTCGAGCGCAACCGTCACGCTTTCCGTCTGCGATCCGTATTTGAGCGCGTTGTCGACCAGATTGCGGACAAGCTGTTCGATCTGCTGCTCGTCCCCGCGAATTGTGAAGTTCTGTTGCATATCGAAGCGCAGCCTCGCCTCGCGATCCGGTCCCGCTCCGTCCTTCGCTGCCTGCTCAACCAATTCGTTCAACACCAGGGGCTGTGCCGGAGGATCGTGCTTTTCCGCTTCGATGCGTGACAACGACATGAGGTCGTTGACCAGCGCCAGCATTCGGTTGGCTTCGCGCAGGATGGTCTCGTGAAACCTGATCCTGTTGGCCGGCGATACCTCCTCGCCGTCCTCGACCAGCGTTTCGACATAGCCGATGATCGAGGCGAGGGGGGTGCGCAATTCGTGACTCGCATTGGCGACAAAGTCCGAATGCGCGCGGCTGACATCTGATTCGGAGCTTTGATCCAGTAATTCGATGACGGCATGGCGATCGCTGATAACCTGCTGCCCAATGCGCCAGATGTCGCGGCGCCTGACCAGTCCCTGCACGATTGTCGAACCGCCCTTGTCGCTGGTCAGCAATTCGATTGCTTCCGGGTTGCGAAATGCCACGCGCACGTCCTGACCGACGATATGCTCGCCCAGAAGGCGCCGCGCCTCGGCATTGGCGATCTCGATCTTGCCCCGATTGGTCATCATCAGTGGCGATCCCGACAAGTCGAGCATTTCGCGCATCGCCTTTGCGTTGATGGACGACGATGCGGAGTTCGCCTCGACCTGAGGGGGGCGGGAGGCTGCCAGCATGAGGCTGCCGACCCACACAAGGACGACCACCCCGACGAGAATTGGATCGACGCCTGCCGCAATCATGACCACGCCGGCCAGTGCGGCGAGTGCGAACCCAGCCCAGGAAAAGTCGGAAAGACTACTCATCGAGCGCTCGACTAGCCGCTTCATCGCGCCACGCCAAGCAGCCTTGCGCCGACGAATTGCCATCTTTCGAACGCGTTTTCAAAAAATAGCGGAGCAAGGCTTGACTGTCTTGGCGATGCTACGTAATTGCGCCGCCACACCATCGGTCCGGCTCAGCCGGCCTCTTGGCCCCTTCGTCTAGCGGTTAGGACGCGGCCCTTTCACGGCTGAAACACGGGTTCGATTCCCGTAGGGGTCACCACCTCCACACATTGCTTCGGTAAGAGACCGGTCAGTCGGCCCAAGCAGCGTCTTCGAGATGCATTTCCGCTGCGGGACGCGAGCCCCAGTCATCGATCTTCACGCGCCCGGCCAGCCACAGCTTGCGCCCCCGCGATGCGTGAAGCAGCGTCTGCCCCATGTCGCTATCCGCAATGCGGAAGGCGATTGCCTTGAAACTATGACCATCGGCGCCGCGAGCTATCAGGCGAACATGGTCGCTTCCCACGACATCGCATTTCACGAGTTCTACCGGACCAACGGCCACCCGTGGACCGGGCCAGCCGACACCGTAGGGTCCGGCCAGTTCCATGGCTTCGACCAGTGATGGACTGACACCTCCCGGCGCAAGTCCGAGGTCGAGTGCAACATCGAGGCTCTGGCGCGCTTGCGCAACCGCTCCTGCCAGGCGCTCGTCGAGCCACGCGGCCAAATCATTCAAACGGTCGGCCTCGATCGTAAGTCCGGCTGCCATCGCGTGACCGCCCCCTGCGGCGAGCAAGCCCGCCTCTCGCGCAGCGATAATGGCTGCGCCCAGATCCACCCCCGGTATCGAGCGACCGGAGCCTTTCCCCTGTCCCGTCGAATTATCGAGCGCGACGACGATCGAGGGCTTGCCGGTCTTTTCCTTCACCCGTCCGGCGACGATCCCGATGACGCCGGGGTGCCAGCCTTCTCCGGCCAGAACATGCACGGCGTTGTCGCGCTGGCTTTCGAGAAGTTGCTCCGATGCCTCCTGAACTTCGCGTTCGATGGCGCGACGCTCCTCATTGAGGCCCGAGAGCTGTTCCGCGATGAACTGAGCTTCCTCCCGGTCTTCCGTCGTCAGCAAGCGCACGCCCAAGGTTGATTCTCCGACGCGGCCGCCAGCGTTTATTCGTGGACCGAGCGCGAAGCCAAGATCGCTGCATACTGGCGCACGCTTCAGGCGACTGGTATCGAGCAGGGCTGCCATTCCGATATTCTGACGCTTGGCCAGGACTTTGAGACCCTGCGCCACGAAGGCGCGGTTGAGACCCCTCAGTGCCGCGACGTCCGCTACTGTGCCCAACGCGACAAGGTCGAGTAGCGACAGGAGGTTGGGCTCTTCGCGCCCATCGAAATAGTCGCGCTGGCGCAATACGCGTACGACTTCGATGGCCAGCAGGAAAGCGACGCCCACGGCTGCCAAGTGTCCGTGCGATGCCGCAAGGTCGCTTTCGTCGAGACGGTTCGGATTGACCAAGGCGGAGGCGACCGGCAGGTCCGCCGAACATTTGTGGTGATCGACGACGATCACGTCGACTCCAGCTTCGTGGGCCATCGCTAGGGCCTCGTGCGCCATCGCCCCACAATCGACCGTAACGACGAGGCTGCTGCCTTGTCGACCCAATTCAACCAACGCCGAGCCCGTCGGCCCGTAGCCCTCGAGCAGCCTGTCAGGGATGTAATATTCGGCTTCGACGCCGAGCATTCGCAGCAAGCGTATGAGCAAGGCTGCACTTGTTGCCCCGTCGACGTCATAATCGCCGTAGATTGTGATTTTTTCCTCGGACAGTATTGCTTGCACGATGCGGTCGGCAGCCGTCGTCATGTCGCGAAATTCCGCCGGGTCGGGAAGGAAGCTGCGCAGGGTTGGTTGCCGCTCCCGGTCGAGATCGCTCTCGCTCACGCCACGCGCGCGGAGCAACTGCGTCACCAGATCCTGCGTCGGATCGGCGGTTCCGCTGCGCATGTCCATATTCCCTCCGCGCCAGCGCCATCGCTTGCCGGACAGCGAACGTTCGACGCCGAATGCAGGGGGAGAAAAAGAAGTGTTCATCGGCAGATATCTAGCGCTTCGCGAACCGCAATCAAAGGCCGCGCGTTTGACTTTCCCGCAGCGATGGCGGAGGTCCGCCCAAGCATGGCAAGTTCGTCACTTTTGATCATCTGGCATAGTCGGACAGGCGCATCTCAAGCGATGGCCAAAAACGCAGCCGAGGCCGCGGGCGAGGAAGCCCGGTTGCTCCCCGCCGAGAAGGTGGAACCGGCGGACCTTCTCGACGCGGGCGGCTTCCTGTTCGTCTGTCCCGAAAACCTCGCCAGCATGAGCGGCATGATGAAGGACATGTTCGACCGCTGCTATTACCCCTGCCTCGGCAAGCTCGAAGGACGCCCCTTCGCGACATTGATCGCGGCAGGATCGGACGGTGAGGGAGCCCAGCGTCAGATCGACCGCATAGCGAAAGGCTGGCGACTGAAGCGCATCGCTGAACCGGTAATCTTCAATTTCGATGCGCAGGAACCCGAGGCGATACTGGCGGAGAAAACGCTGGACGAGGAGCGACGGAAGCAATGCCGCGAACTCGGCGAAGCCATGGCCGAAGGATTGCGCGCCGGCATCTTCTGATCAGCGCCGCGGGAAGGCCTCCGACGCTTCGAAAAGTTGCTTCTTCGCTTCGTCATATTCGCGCGCCAGCCGTTCGACCTGATCAGCCACGCTTCCAACCGACTTGATCGGTCCGTTGCCTTGCCCTGCGCCCCAGATGTCCTTCCAGGCCTTGGCCTTCGTATTTCCTCCCGATCCGAAGTTCATCTTGCTCGGATCGCTTTCGGGCAGGTCGTCCGGATCGAGCCCGGCATTCTCGATCGATTTCCGCAAGTAGTTTCCATGCACGCCGGTAAAGAGGTTGGAATAGACGATGTCGCTCGAATTGGCCTCGACGATCGCGTTCTTGTAGCCTTCGTCGGCGTTTGCTTCCTCGGTCGCGATCCAGGCCGAACCCATATAGGCTAAATCCGCGCCGAGAGCCTGGGCTGCCAGAATGGAGCGGCCATGTGCGATCGAGCCGGACAGCGCGATCGGGCCGTCGAACCACTCCCGGATGTCCTGCATCAGCGCGAAGGGCGAGATCGTGCCTGCGTGACCTCCTGCTCCGGCAGCGACGGGAATGAGCCCGTCCGCGCCTTTCTCGATAGCCTTGCGCGCGAACCGGTCGTTGATCACGTCGTGCAGCACGATGCCGCCCCAGCGATGGGCCGCCTCGAAGATTTCCTCCCTCGCACCCAATGAGGTTATCATCATCGGCACCTGCCATTTTTCGCAGAGCGCGACGTCCTCCTCCAACCGGTTGTTCGTCTTGTGGACGATCTGGTTGACGGCGAAGGGCGCGACCGGCGCGTCGGGATTGTCGCGGCGAAAGGCGGACAGTTCTTCGGTTATCTGATGAAGCCACTCGTCGAGCATGGATGCGGGGCGCGCGTTGAGTGCGGGAAAACTGCCGACGATCCCGGCCTTGCATTGCGCGATGACCAGTTCGGGGCCGGAGACGATAAACAGGGGCGCTCCGATGACCGGCAGGCGCATCTTGTCGAAGGGCGGCTTCGCAAACACTCTCGTTCTCCGTTTCAAATGAAAACCGACTGGCAGGCTTTAGGCAATCAGGCCGTTTCTAGCAAATGTTCGATACCGTAGAACGAAGCCGCCGAGCCGGCATAGAGTGCCGCCTTTTCATCATCGCTCGCATCGGCGGTGAGGTGCTTGAACGCGTTCCACAGCACCGGATAGGTCGCACCCCACCGATCGACGGGGAAGTTGCTTTCGAACATGGCTCTTTCGGGCCCGAAGGCTTCGATGCACGTTTCGATATAGGGACGCCATAGACGTGCGAGCGTTTCGCTTTCGCATCCGGCTTCCGGACCTTCTTCAGGCAATCCGCAGGTCGCCATGCCGAGCCCTCCCAGCTTGACGACGACATTCTCGCATTTGGCCAGTTCGCGAATGCCCGCTCGCCAGCGTTCGAAGTTCTCGTCGAGTTTGCCGCGATAGGAGGCGATACCAATGGGCGTCCCGCAATGATCGAGGCAAATCGGCTGATCGGGGAAGCTGCGCGCGAGTTCGATCACGTCGCCCAATTGCGGTTCGAGCACCCAAGCATCGAAGGTCAGACCGCGCTTGCCGAGTTCGGCGAACCCTTTGCGGAAGTCATCCTGACGCAGCAGACCCTCCGGCGCATGAAATGGCGGACCCAGAACCTCGGCGTCCGCGTCCCAAGCCGCCTGATGCCGGATACCGCGAAACCGCCCATTCCCTGCTTCGATCAAAGCGTCGAGCACTTCGCCCGCCTTTTCGCCTCGTTGCAGGTCGGCGTGACCGACAATACCGGCGCAGGGAGCGAATTGCCCATACAGTCCGCTCGCGCCCTGTGCGGCGACACCGTTCACATATTCGACTTCGCCGACGACCTTGAGCTCGGCCGGTCGGCGCGCATCGTAGAACGCGCCGCATTCCATGAAGACCGTGCCGATGATGTTGTGACCGGTCCGGGTGTCATCCAGCAGGCTGTCGAAATTGTAGTAGGGCGCGCAGCGAAGGGTCTGAATGAACGGATGATCGACCTCGGCCAATGCTGGTAGAAGGGGCCTAAGATCCCATAGGTGATGATGCGGATCGATGATCGGCAGGTCGGGCTCGAGTATCGTTTCCGTCATTCTTGTTCATCCTCCCTGCGTGTTATCTGAACCGATGGAACACATGGAACACTGTCCTGGGGAAGGAGACCAGCTTTCTTGCCGATCCTTATTCCCGGTCATGCAGCCAATCGTTTCGCGTGCTTCATCGCGCCACCCTAGCCGAACGGTCCGCGTTAGGAAATCGAGCCTTAACAAGCATCCTTGCTCAGCGCTGCGGCAGCATTTGCGGCACTGAGAACCGCTCGCACGCTGGCCGTGGCGACATCCTCGTCGATCCCGCAGCCCCATACGGTCCCACCGCCATCCATCGTGCATTCGAGATAGGCGGCGGCCTGCGCATCGGTTCCCTTGCCGATTGCATGCTCGGAATAGTCCTGCACTTCGATCGCCACGCCGAAGCTGTCGCGCAAGGTCGCAATCACTGACGAGATAAGCCCGTTGCCGCGACCGCTGACACTTTGTTCCTTTCCGTCGACTGCAATCGTACCGCTGAAGATCCGCGTACCGTCGCCGGCCCGGCTTTCCTCGTATTCGACGAGCTGGAAGTGCTTGTCGCTCGTCTGCACGTAATATGTCCGGCGAAAGACATCCCAGATGTCCGCTGCATTGAGTTCGCGGCCCGCCTGATCCGCCAATGCCTGTACCTGACGGGAGAAGTCGGCCTGCATCCGTTTGGGCAATTTCAGTCCCTGATCCTGTTCGAGCACCCAGGCAAAGCCGCCTTTGCCGCTTTGCGAATTGACGCGGATGACCGCCTCGTAGGTGCGTCCCAGATCGGCGGGATCGATAGGAAGATACGGTATTCGCCAGGCATCGTCGTTCTGCCGCTCGCGCGCGGCAAAGCCCTTCTTGATGGCATCCTGATGACTGCCGGAAAAAGCGGTGTAAACGAGTTCGCCGCCATAAGGATGGCGTTGATGCACCGGCAGCTGGTTGCAGTACTCCACGATCTCTATCACCCGGTCGATGTCGGAGAAATTGAGCCCAGGATCAATGCCTTGGGTATACATGTTCAGGGCGACCGTCACGAGGCAGCAATTACCGGTCCGCTCGCCATTTCCGAATAGGCAACCCTCGATGCGGTCCGCGCCCGCCATCAGGCCAAGTTCCGCCGCCGCGACGCCGGTTCCCCGGTCGTTATGCGTATGCAGCGAGACGACGGCGGCATCGCGGTCCGGCAGGTTGCGACAGAAATACTCGATCTGGTCGGCATAGATGTTCGGCGTCGCCGCTTCGACCGTCGCAGGAAGGTTGAGGATGATGGGCTTTTCGGACGTCGGTTTGAGCACCTCCATCACGCTGGCGCATACCTCGATCGAAAAATCGAGTTCGGCGGTGGAGAAAGTCTCGGGCGAATACTGAAAGTTCCAGTCGGTCCCGCTCCTCGCTTCGGCCTCTTCGCGCATGATGCGGGCACCATCGATCGCGATCTGGCGCACCTGCTCCCGGCTCATCCCGAAAACGATGTCGCGCCATGCCGGGCTTACCGCGTTGTAGAGATGAACGATGGCCGAGCGCGCGCCTTCGAGGCTCGCGAAACTCGTGCGGATCAGGTCCTCGCGACTTTGGGTGAGAACCTGCACGGTGACGTCCTCGGGTATACGCCCGGAGCGAACGAGACCCTGTATGAAATCGAACTCGGTCGTGCCGGCGCTGGGAAAGCCGACCTCGATCTCCTTCACACCGATTTCCACCAGCAGGTCGAAGAAACGGTTCTTCTTCACCGCGTCCATCGGATCGACGATGGCCTGGTTTCCGTCGCGCAGGTCGGTCGACAGCCAGCGCGGCGGGGTCGTGATCCGGCGGCTCGGCCATTGGCGGTCGGGAAGGTCGATGGGGGGGAAGGGCCGGTATTTTCGGGAAGGGTCCGGCATCAGGGATGTGCGGGGCATGAATCGGCTCGAAATGGCTATTAAACGAAAGGCGGCGCTGGTCAGACCCTTGAACGTTCCATGCCGTCCGTCCAGGAAAGCACGCTCACGCCCAAGGGCGCGTAAGTCGTAGCGTCGTGTCGTTCCGTTCGATCATTGCGCGGATCGTATGGCCGCAAGTAGCAATCTTGTCCAGACGAAACTCCTAACCGCAACGAACGGTCTGGATCACGCCCTCCTCGTCGAGCGAGATCGTGAGGCGTCGCGGATTGACCTCATCATTCTCCGTTTCGTCCGGGCTTATCCAGCGAACGGTCACGAGAGGCGCGACCGCGCTCAGCAGTTCGCCGCGCGTTTCCGAGGTCGCTTCCTGTCCGACGAACGGTCGGGCGAGACCGGCATTGCAGCCGGCCTCGTCCGTAACGCCGATGGGCTCGCGATTGGGCTCTCGGCTATATTCGAACTCGGGAATATTGACTTCGGATGGCTGCGCCACCGTTTCGCCATCATCGTCGACGGGCGTGGATTCGCTACATCCGGCGAGAAGGACGGCAACGGCGGCAAGGGCGGGGGCAAAAGCAAAACGCATCAAGATTTTCTCCAGTCGATCGCTATTCCGAACGACAGGCGAGCCGAAGACGTTCCTTAAATGCGGTGCGACCCGAAGAGGACGGGCCGTCAGCCGTCCTTTTCGAACGCAATCGTGATGTTGAGATCGACCGTGTCACCGATGGCCTGCATCCCGTAATCGATGCCGAATTCAGAGCGATCGATGGAGGTCTCCGCTTCGAAGCCCACGGTCTCCGCCTGGTTCATCGGGTTCGTTCCCGCCCCTGTCAGACGCGCATTGAGGGTCACCGGGCGCGTGACGCCATTCATCGTCAGATTGCCCTCGATCATCGCGCTCCTTCTGTCGGCGGCGACATCGACCGAGGTCGATTCGAAGGTTGCCGGTTCGGGGTTCGGACCGAAGAAATCAGGCTCGCCGCCATCTGCCCCCGGACGCAACAGGTGGTCGCGCAACTCGGAGCTCGGCACGGTTACGGCAGCAATAGGGATCGTCACGGATACGGACGACTGGTCCGGGTTCTCCGTATCGAGCCTCAGCGTGCCCGAAACGTCGCCGAAGATGCCGAGATAGTCGTTGAAACCGAAATGAAGCACGCGCCAGCCGACCATGCTGTGCGCCGAATCCACAGAGTAGGTTCCGCCGCTAATCGTCGAGATGTCGACGGCAGCGTTCGGCTCGTTCGCAGCCATGTCCTGCGCGCTGACCGTGGCGAAGGCGAGCGTGGCGGCGGCGCCGCCGGCTAGAATATGGCGAAATGACAGCATCGGGTGTTTCCTTGTCGGTTCAGGGAAGGGGGAACGCCAAACTGGCGTCAGTTCTTCTCCTTGTCCACCAGCTTGTTAGCACCGATCCAGGGCATCATCGAACGCAGTTCCGCGCCGACCTTCTCGATCGGATGCTCTGCCTGCCGCTTGCGCGCCGCCTTCATTTCGGGATTGCCGACCGCATTGTCGAGCATGAAGCGCTGGACGAAGCGGCCTGCCTGAATGTCCTCGAGCACGCGCTTCATCTCGGCCTTCGTCTCGTCGGTGATGACGCGCGGGCCGGTATGATAGTCGCCATATTCCGCCGTGTTCGAGATGGAATAGCGCATGTTCGCGATGCCGCCTTCATACAGCAGGTCGACGATCAGCTTGGTCTCGTGGAGGCACTCGAAATAGGCCATTTCCGGGGCATAGCCGGCTTCGACCAGCGTCTCGAACCCGGCCATGATGAGGTTGCTGATGCCGCCGCACAGGACAGCCTGCTCGCCGAACAGGTCCGTTTCGCATTCTTCCTTGAAGTTCGTCTCGATAATGCCCGAGCGTCCGCCGCCCACGGCGCTGGCATAGGACATGGCGAGCGCCTTCGCGTAACCGTTGCCGCCGCTCTCGCCGCTTTCCTGATGAACCGCGATGAGGCAGGGCACGCCGCCGCCACGCTGATATTCGCTGCGTACCGTGTGGCCCGGACCCTTGGGCGCGATCATGATGACGTCGATATTGCCGGGCGGCTCGATGAGGCCGAAATGGATATTGAGGCCGTGCGCGAAGGCAAGGGCGGAGCCGGGCTTCATGTTTCCGGCGAGATCGTTCGCCCAGATGGCTGCCTGATGCTCGTCGGGCGCCAGAACCATGACGAGGTCGGCCCAGGCGGCAGCCTCTGCATTGGTCATCACCTTGAAGCCTGCTTCTTCTGCCTTGCGGCGCGTCGCCGAACCTTCGCGCAGGGCGATGACGACCTCTCCGACGCCGCTGTCGCGCAGGTTCTGCGCGTGGGCGTGGCCCTGGCTGCCATAGCCCACGATCGCGACCTTCTTGCCCTTGACGAGGTCCAGATCGGCATCGGCATCGTAATAGACTTTCATCACTTCCCCTTTTCGCGCCCGCCCGTCGGGGGCGGCGTCATTCAGTTTCGAGTTGTCAGGACGTTACGCCGCGCATCATGCCGACGCTACCGGAGCGTCCGACCTCGGCCAGACCGAGATCGCGCATGAGCACGATGAAGCTGTTTATCTTGTCCGGCGCGCCGGTAATTTCGAAGACGAAGCTGCTGGTCGTGCTGTCGACCACCTTCGCCCGGAATATCTCCGCGATGCGGAGCGCCTCGACCCGCGCATTGCCCGACCCCGTGACCTTCACGAGGGCGAGTTCGCGTTCGACATGCGGCCCTTCTTCGGTCAGGTCGACGACCTTGTGAACAGGCACGAGCCGGTCGAGCTGCGCATGAATCTGATCGATCACCTGCGGCGGTCCGTTGGTGACGATGGTGATGCGACTGACCGCGTGATCTTCGGAGATGTCCGCGACGGTCAGGCTGTCGATATTATAGCCGCGCGCCGTGAACAGGCCGGCGATCTTGGCGAGAATGCCCGATTCGTTGTCGACGGTCACCGTCAGGACGTGACGCTCTCCATCCTGTTGTTCGGCCATCATACGAGCGCCTTTGCTTCATTGCCGATGACATTGTCGACCCGGTCGCCATGCAGAAGCATCTCGGTATGCGCAGCCCCGCTCGGGATCATGGGCAGGCAGTTGGCGTCCTTCGATACCTGGCAGTCGACGATGACCGGACCGTCATGCGCGATCATCGCCTCGATCCCTGCGTCGAGTTCCGCCTCTTGCGTGATGCGGATCCCCTTCCAGCCATAGGCCTCGGCCAGGCGGACGAAATCGGGCAGGCTGTCGGAATAGGAATTGGAGTAGCGCGAATCGTAGTTCAGCTCCTGCCACTGCCGGACCATTCCCATATACTCGTTGTTGAGAATGAAGATCTTGACCGGCAGGCGATACTGGCTCGCCGTGCCGAGCTCCTGGATGTTCATCTGGATGCTTGCCTCGCCGGCAATGTCGATAACGAGCGCGCCCGGATTGCCGAGTTGCGCGCCGATCGCGGCGGGCAGGCCGTAGCCCATCGTGCCGAGGCCGCCGCTCGTCAGCCACTTGTTGGGACCGGTAAAGCCGTAATACTGGGCCGCCCACATCTGGTGCTGGCCGACCTCGGTCGTGATGATTGGATCGCGCTCATGCGTAAGGGCGAAGAGGCGCTGCACCGCTTTTTGCGGCATGATCGCTTCGCCGCTTTCGGGAAAGGCGAGGCATTCGCGCGCCCGCCAGCCCGCGATGCGCGCCTTCCATTCGGTGAGGTCTTGGCCGTCGCGATCGCCCCAGGCGGCGATGATTTGTTCGAGTACGCTCGCGCAGTCGCCGACAATGCCGAGTTCGACGGGAATATTCTTGTTGATCGAGGCACGGTCGATGTCGATGTGGATCTTGCGGCTGTCCGGCGAAAAAGCATCGATCCGCCCGGTCACCCGGTCGTCGAACCGCGCACCCACACAGACCATGACGTCGGAGCGGTTCATCGCCATGTTCGCCTCGAGCGTGCCGTGCATTCCGAGCATGCCGAGCCAGTCGGGATGGTCCGCGGGAAATGCGCCGAGACCCATCAGGGTAGAGGTTACCGGAGCGCCGGTGAGTTCCTGCAATTGCCGCAGCAGCCTGGTCGCTTGCGGGCCCGAATTGATGACCCCGCCGCCGGTGTAAAGGATGGGTCGCTTGGCTTCGGACAGCATCTCGACCGCTTGCGCGATTTCTCCCGGCGCGGCGAGCATCCGCGGCTCGTAGCGCCGCCGGGCGTTTGACGACGGAGCATCGAAGGACAGGTTCGTCTCGGCGTTCTGCACGTCCTTGGGAATGTCGATCACGACCGGACCGGGACGACCGGTCGTCGCGATGGTGAACGCTTCGGCAATCGTGTCGGCGAGCCGGTCGATGTCCCGCACGAGGTAATTGTGCTTCGTGCAGTGCCTCGTAATGCCGATCGTGTCCGCCTCCTGAAAGGCGTCCGTTCCGATGAGGGGCGTCGGGACCTGTCCCGTAATGACGACCATGGGAATGGAATCGAGATAGGCATCCGCGATACCCGTTACGGCATTGGTCGCCCCGGGTCCCGAAGTGATGAGCACGACGCCCGGCTTGCCGGTGGAGCGGGCATATCCTTCAGCGGCGTGCGCCGCACCGGCTTCGTGGCGAACGAGAATGTGACGTATCTTCTCGTTCTCGAACAATTCGTCGTAGATCGGCAGCACGGCACCGCCGGGATAGCCGAAGACATATTCGACCCCCTGCCGCTCGAGACATTCGACCAGAATGGCCGCACCGTTACGAAATGCCGTCATATTCCATCGACCGTAGAGTTCTTCGCCGCCAGTTTCCAGAAAATTGGCCCGACGCGCAGGGGCATACGCGACCGGGCCAGTGCCGCCCCTCTAGCAGTCATAAAAATAACGTCAACAGGGATAGAGCGGAAATATTATTTCTTTTGCTACGTTCAAATTATCATATTCTATGCGAGGCCATTCCTCCGGCGGTTGTCGCCTGAACCACGTGAACTGGCGCTTGGCGTAGTTCCTTGTCGCTCTCTGCCCGCGCTCGATCATCTCCTCGCGGCTAATTCTGTCCGCAAGCAAGTGAGCGATTTCGGGAACGCCGATGGCGCGCATAACCGGAAGGTTGGGGTCGAGACCGCGTGCGAGCAGCCGCTCCACCTCCTCTATCGCTCCGCGATCGAGCATCTGCCGGAAACGCCGATCGCACCGCTCGTACAACCATTCCCGTTCCGGCAGGAGAATTGCAGGTCGTAAATCGACCGAAGACGCGATGCCCCCTTCCTTCTCGCTTCGCCATTCGCCGATGGGTCGGCCGGTGCTGCGGACGACCTCCAGCGCGCGCGTCGTCCGCGCATTGTCGGCGGGGGCGAGGCGAGCCGCCGCCTCCGGGTCTTCCGCCAGCAGCGCCCGATACGCATCTTCTTGACTGAGGCTTCGCACGGTTTGCCTGACCTGTGGATCGATGGCCGGAACCGGCGCAATGCCGTCGAGCAGGACGCGCATATACAAACCCGTACCGCCGACGAGGATCGGCAGAACGCTTTCCTCGTGCAGGCGAGCAATGACTTCTTTCGCCTTCGCCGCCCAGTCGGCTGCCGAGCACGGCTGAGCGCCGTCCCATTCCCCGAACAGGAAATGCGGCACGCGTGCCATCTCGGCGCCGGTCGGGCGGGCGCTCAGCACGCATAGATCGCGATAGACCTGGGCGCTGTCGGCGTTGACGATCGCGGTCCTGCACCCGCGCTCGCTCAGATGGTCGGCCAGCGCGAGCGCCAGATCGGTCTTGCCGCTTGCCGTCGGCCCTGCGATGAGCCCGAGCAGCGGCTTGTCCGAGAAAGAAAAAGAGGAATTATCAGTGCCCATCGCCCGCGTGATAGCAGATCCATCGAGCCTGTCGGCAAGCTTCGAGCGAGCCGTCGGGGAAATCGAGCAGGCTGGCCTCAGCCTCGCGCTGTCGCAGATCATCGACGAGGCGGAGGGCGTCGTCGAGATGAGTTTCGCCAACGGGACGCCGACGGAAATTCACCAGATACTGCGCCATGCGATGCCGGGCAGCGACATATTGGTAGGCGAGAAGAGCATCGAGATACCGCAGCTTTTCATCAGCGACATGGACAGCACGATCATCGGGCAGGAATGTATCGACGAACTCGCCGACTATGCGGGGCTGAAGCCGCAGATTGCGGAGATTACCGAACGGGCGATGCAGGGCGAGCTCGACTTCAAGGAGGCGCTGCGCGAACGCGTCGGCCTCCTTGCCGGGCTGGACGAGAAGGCCATCACGGATTGCCTCGCCGAACGAATCGTCCCGAACGAAGGCGCTCGGGAGCTCGTGTCAACGCTCAAGAGCAAGGGGACGCGCACCGTTCTCGTCACGGGCGGCTTTCATCATTTCGCCGATGAGATCGGCAGGCAACTCGGCTTCGACCGGGTGGTGGGGAACCGTCTGGCCGTGTCGGACGGCAAGTTGGCCGGAACGCTCGTCGGTCCGATCGTCGACAGCACGGCCAAGCGCGCGACGCTGGAGGAAGAACGGCGGGCGCTCGGCGAACACGCGGTCGTCATGGCGTGCGGCGACGGCGCAAACGACATTCCGATGCTCGAAGAAGCACATTACGGCGTCGCCTATCATGGGAAGGAAGCCGCGCTGAAGGCATCGAACGGCAGCATTGCTCGCGGCTCCTTGTCAGGGCTGCTCGTACTGCTTCAGATCCCGCGCGACGAATTCGTCTCGGAATAGGCGGACGCGGTCAGAAAAATTCGTGCTTGGAAAACCTGTTGGCAACGCTATATTAACATCCTTGTCAGTAAGGGTTTTGCCATGACCGCACCACAGACCTTCGAAACGACCGCCCCGAGCGCCCCGGATGGAACGCCGCTTCGCGATCCTGCGCGCAAGATGCCGCAATACCGCCCCTTGAAGGCGCTGCATCATTTTCGCGAATTGCTGAAGGACAAGGAAGAGACGAGCCACGTCTTCCGCATTTTCGAATCGCTTCCGTCGAAGAATTACGGGCGACGCGTCGAACAGCTGACGCTTAGCGAAGAGGGTAACCGGCTGCGTCAGGTCGAGCCGTCTTTGCCGGAATTGCTCGACGATCACGCCAAGTTGCGGACCTTTCCGAAGAATTCGGTAGCGCAGGCCTATTGCGACTTCATGGAGCGGGAAGGGCTGTCGGCAGCTGGTCTCGTTGCCGAAGCCGACAAGCTCGGCCGTCCGAAATATAACGATCTGTGGCAGTGGTACGTAGAGCGCGCGCGCGATACGCATGACCTGCTGCACATCTTGACCGGCTACGGCCGCGACGCGCTCGGCGAGCAATGCGTCCTCCTCTTCACGCATGGTCAGCAGCCGAGCCAGGGGCATCTGCTGATCGGTTATGCCGGCGCGCTCAACATCAAGCAGAAGACGCGCGGCAGCAAGGCTCCGATCATGAAGGCGGTTCGTCAGGCACACCGCACGGGCGTCGCATGTCCCGCGATCGTCGGGCTACCGATCATGGAGCTGCTGGCGACCGATCTCGAGGATGCGCGCGAGCTGCTGAACATTCCGGAGCCGCACTGGTATCGCGAATGTCATGCAGTCTGGCGCTCCGAAGGCATCGACCCGTACGATATTCTCGGGCAGGGCAAGGCGTCCGAAGCACAGGATACTCAGGAACTGTCGAACGCCTGACGCGATGTTCGAAGAATTAAAGCCAGCTCGAGATTGTCTCGAGCGGCTTTTTCTTCGCTGCGTGATCCGGGACGCTGGCTTCCGGAGCTGGATGACCGGCAACGACGATCATCACCGGTTTCTCCGTTTCGGGCCGCCTGCATATCTCGCGGAGGAAACCCATCGGACTGGGCGTATGCGTCAGGGTCGCGAGCCCCGCTTTGTGCAGCGTCGCAAGCAGCAGTCCGCACGCGATCCCGACGCTTTCGGTGACGTAGTAGTTCTGCGTTTCGCCATCCTCGGCGATGCCGCCCTTACGCTGGGCGAAGACGACGATGAGCCACGGCGCGGTTTCGAGAAACGGCTTCTGGTCATCGGTGCCTAGTGGATCGAGCGCATCGAGCCACGCCTTGCCGGCCTTCGCTTCCGCGCCATCGAAACCGTAGAAGCGCCGCTCTTCCTGCTCGGCGGCCTCGCGAATACGACGCTTGATGCCAGGAGAGGAAATGGCTGCGAAATGCCAGGGTTGGTGGTTCGCGCCGCTGGGTGCGGTTCCGGCAGCTTGTATCGCGAGTTCGATCACTTCCTTGGGGACGCTGTCGCTGGAGAAGTGACGGCATGATCGCCTCGTTGCCAGCGTCTCGCTCAACGAGCGCGCCTTCGCGATGCGCTCCTCATCGGTCAGGCGGGGCAGGGCGGGGTAAGGCCGGTGACCGTCCGTCATAGATGTCCCCCGCCTCGGTAATTCAACTCTCCATCCATTCCTTGAAGAAGCTTTCATGCGCAGCGCGCAATTCTGCGATGGTTCTGCCGAAAAGCTCTGTGCCGCCGACTGTGCCGAGGCGGCGGAAGCCGACCTGCGCCGCCGCAGCATTCTCCGGTCCCTCGGCAACGATTTTGTTGAATGCCTCGATATCGGAGGCGGTCACGACGTAGCGCCCCTGATCCTCTCCGAACCACCATTGAGCCGCCGTATAGGCTTCGTTGGCAGACACTTCCGCGCCCAGATCGCCGGCGAGCGCCATTTCCGCCAAAGCGACGGCCAGCCCGCCATCGGAGACGTCGTGCACCGCGTTGACGATCCCCTCGGCAATCAGGCGCCGGACGATGTCGCCCGCTCCGCGTTCGCGCACGAGATCGGTCGGCGGCGTGCGCCCTTCGTCCCGGCCGTGAACGGTCTTTAGCCAGAGCGACTTGCCGAGATGCGAGCGCGTCGGGTCGGGCTTCGCCCAATGTTCCGCCGCGACGAGGTAGATCGCGTCGCCCTCGTTCTTGAAGCCCATCGTCATCATCGCATCGTAATCGTCGATGATACCCACCCCGCCGATGGCGGGCGTGGGAAGAATGGCGCTGCCGCCGCCCGTCGCCTTACTCTCGTTGTAGAGCGAGACGTTTCCGCTCACGATCGGGAAGTCGAGGGCGCGGCAGGCATCGCCCATCCCGTCGAGCGCGTGGACGAATTGCGCCATGATCTCTGGTCGCTGGGGATTGGCGAAATTCAGGCAGTTCGTGACGGCGAGCGGCCGCGCGCCGACGGCACACAGATTGCGATAAGCCTCGGCGATGGCCTGCTTTCCCCCCTCGTAAGGATCGGCATAAACATAGCGCGGCGTGCAGTCGGTTGTGATCGCCAGCGCCTTCTTCGTGCCGTGGACCCGTACCACGCCGGCATCGCCGCCTGTCTGGAGCGTATCGGCACCGACCTGGCTGTCATATTGCTGCGATATCCAGCCCTTGCTGGCGAGGTTCGGCGAAGCGAGCAGGGTAAGGAGATCTGCGCCGACATCGCTTGTTTCGGGTACATCCTCGAGTGGTTTGATCTTCGCCCAGACCTTGTATTCGTCCTGCGAAAGATATGGCCGGTCATAGAGCGGCGCCTCGGCTGCCAGCGGGCCAAGCGGGATGTCGCAGACGGTTTCGCCGTTCCATTCGAGAACCATGTGCTGGGTATCGGTGACTTCGCCGATGACCGCGAAATCGAGCTCCCACTTCTCGAAGATGGCGGCCGCCATCTTTTCCTTGCCGGGTTTCAGCACCATGAGCATCCGCTCCTGGCTTTCGGAAAGCATCATCTCATAAGGCGTCATGCCGTCCTCGCGGCAGGGCACCTTGTTCATGTCGAGGCGAATGCCCGCCTTGCCGTTCGTCGCCATTTCGACGCTGGAGGAAGTAAGGCCAGCCGCGCCCATGTCCTGGATCGCGACGATCGCGTCGGTCGCCATCAGTTCGAGACAGGCTTCGATCAGCAGCTTCTCGGTGAAAGGGTCGCCGACCTGAACGGTCGGGCGTTTTTCTTCCGCATCTTCGCCGAAATCCGCACTCGCCATGGTTGCGCCGTGGATGCCGTCGCGCCCGGTCTTGGAACCGACATAGACGATCGGATTACCGACGCCCGTGGCCGCCGAATAGAAGATCTTGTCGGCGTCCGCGACGCCTACGGTCATGGCGTTGACGAGGATGTTGCCGTCATAGGCCGGGTCGAAATTCGTCTCGCCCGCGACCGTCGGAATACCGACGCAATTACCATAGCCACCGATGCCTGCAACGACACCTTTCACGAGGTGCTTCATCTTCGGATGATCGGGCCTGCCGAAACGCAGGGCGTTGGCATTAGCCACCGGCCTTGCGCCCATCGTGAAGACGTCGCGCAGAATGCCGCCCACGCCCGTCGCCGCACCTTGATAGGGCTCGATATAGGAAGGGTGGTTATGGCTCTCCATCTTGAAGATAGCCGCTTGCCCGTCGCCGATGTCGATGACGCCCGCATTTTCGCCTGGTCCGCAGATGACCCAGGGCGCCTCTGTCGGCAGTTTCTTCAGGTGGAGACGCGATGACTTGTACGAACAATGCTCCGACCACATGACCGAGAAGATGCCGAGTTCGGTAAGGTTCGGCTCTCGCCCTAAAGCGGTAAGAACCCGGTCGTATTCCTCGGGAGTGAAACCGTGCTGCGCGACGATCTCGGGCGTGATGGCATTCGTTGGATGGGACATGGGAGCGCCTTTAGCTGCCAACCGAGGAAACTGCCAATCCCGTTTCCGCCCGATGCCAGCGTGTTTTCCCCACCCACCATGCGACGAGCGCGACTAGGGTGAAAGCGGCGAGACCGGCGAGAAGGAAGGGCGCATCTGCGCTTTCAGGTGGCGGGCCGAACCAGTTCACCGCCTGCAAGACGAGCATCAGGACAAGCAACGTAAATGCCGGTATCGGCGGCCCTTTCGTGCGCTTGAGGTAAAAGGCGAAAGCCGCCGCAACGAGTGACAATTCCAGTGCGATGGCCGCGACCGGAACATCCCACAGCGCTAGGCCGAAGCGAGCCGGTCCGCCGGCCAGCGTCAGGTCGGGCCGGTGCACGAGAAAGTCGACGAACCAGTGCGACAGGACCACGCTTCCGGCGAGTATGGCACCAACCATGTCCCTGTTCAGACGCCACACGAGTGCGGCAAAGCCCGTCGCCCAGAACGCCGTTCCCAACAGGCTGTGAGTATAGGGCAAGTGGTAAAGGTCCAGCGGGTTCATCGCCGTCATGCCCGGAACGATGCGCAAATGCTCCAGGCCGATCAGCGCGAAGAAAAAGAATGCGAAATCCGTCAATTGTGCCGCCACGAAAAGGAATCCCAGCTGCGGCGCTCGTCTTGAAGAGGCCGCGACGGCGAGGGCGGGAGCCCAGTGTCCGATGAACATGCGTTTCTTCCTCCGCGATAGCGGTGCAGACCGAGACAGGCGCAGCTTGACCATGCGGTTTTGCCGCGTCAATGCTCGCGCCCCATGAACGACGTCACGACGGAAATATCCAATCTCAGTTTCGAGGATGCGCTGAAGCAGCTCGAAGGCGTGGTGCGGCAATTGGAAAATGGCGACGTGCCGCTCGACGATTCCATCGATCTGTACGAACGGGGCGAAGCCCTGCGCAAGCATTGCCAGGCGCGGCTCGATGCAGCACAGGCTCGCATTCAGCGGATCGTCACCGACGATCAGGGCAAGCCGGTGCGCACGGAAGCGTTCGATGCCGACGGCTGAGGAAAGCCATAGCGGCATGAGCGAGCGCCTCGCGCGCGCGCTTCAGCGAACGCAGCGTGAAGTGCGCGATTTCTTCGACCGCTATCTCGAAGTTCCGAACGACGAGCGCGGCCGGCTCGTCGATGCGATGCGCTATGCCATGCTTGGCGGAGGCAAGCGCGTACGTCCTCTCCTGCTCGTGGCGACTGCCGAACTATACGGCGTCGAACGGGCAGCGGCGGTAAGGGCCGGCTGCGCGGTCGAGGCGATCCACGTCTATTCGCTTATCCACGACGATCTTCCGTGCATGGACGACGATGCCGTGCGCCATGGTCAACCGACGGTCCACCTGCGTTTCGACGAGGCGACCGCGGTGCTTGCCGGCGACAGCCTGCACGCCTTCGCCTTTGAATTGCTGGCCGATCCCGCCATGAGCTCGGACCCGTTCGTCCGTGCCGAACTGATCGAGACCCTCGCGCGCGCCAGCGGGCACGCGGGAATGGCCGGCGGCCAGATGATGGACATGGCAGCCGAGGCGGAAGGGGCGCGACAATTCGATCTTCAGGCGGTGACGCGCCTTCAGCAGATGAAGACCGGTGCGCTGCTTGGTGCCGCGGTCGAAATGGGGGCGATCTTGGCACGCGTCCCGGACGAGGGGCGGGCCTATCTAAGAGCCTATGCCCGCGACATCGGACTGGCCTTTCAGATCGCGGACGATCTGCTGGACGTCGAAGGCGACGAAGCTAAGGCTGGCAAGGCGCTGCGCAAGGACGAGGATGCCGGCAAGGCGACCTTCGTTTCGCTGATGGGGGTCGACGCGGCGCGCCGCCAGGCTCACGCGCTGTCCGAGCAGGCGATCGGACACCTCGCGGCGCATGGAGCGCAGGACAGTCTCCTCGCCGATCTTGCGCGCTACATCGTGGAACGCGACCGCTAAGAAGGAACGATATGAGAGTTGGCATCTATCCCGGAACTTTCGATCCGGTCACGCTCGGTCACGCGGACATCATCCGTCGCGGCTCGAAGCTCGTCGACCGTCTTATCATCGGCGTGACGACCAATCCGTCCAAGAACCCGATGTTCGATGCCGATCATCGCCTAGCCATGGTGGAGCGAGAGATCGAGGCGATGCATCTCGACAATGTCGAAGTCGTCGGGTTCAACGCCTTGCTCGTGAATTTCGCGAGGAAGCAGAACGCCACCATCATTCTTCGCGGCCTGCGCGCAGTCGCGGATTTCGAATACGAATACCAGATGGCCGGCATGAACCAGCAGATCGACGACGACATCGAAACGGTGTTTCTTATGGCAGACGTCTCGCTCCAGCCCATCGCCTCGAAGCTCGTCAAGGAAATTGCCCTGTTCGGCGGTGACATCACGCCGTTCGTCAGCCAAGCGGTTCGCGACGACGTCGTCTCGCAGGTTGCGAAGATCGGGCAAAAAGGGGACTATTGAACCGCCGCCCGCGGCCACCTCATTCATTGTAATGACAGTCGAACCTGCCTAAGCGATGCAGCCGAAACGCGGACCAGCATCTTCCGCAGTGTCAGAACCAGTAGAGCCGATATCACCATGAAGACTTTCATCGCTGCCCTTGCACTGTCTTTCCCCGCTTTTGCGCTTGGAAGCGCCGCCTCTGCGCAGATTCAGGATGCGGTGGTTACGCCCGAAGAACAGACGGTCAACTACGCAGCGCAGATCAATTACAACATCGCCGAGGATCGCGACAACATCCTGCTGCTCGACCTGTCGAACGGAGAGCGCGTTGCCGTCCGCCTGATGCCTCAGTGGGCCCCGAACCATGTCGAGCGGATCAAGACGCTGACCCGGCAGGGCTTTTATGACGGGGTGGTGTTCCACCGAGTGATCGATGGCTTCATGGCGCAAAGCGGCGATCCCACGGGTACGGGGCAGGGCGGCTCCGAGCTTCCGGACCTCGCTGAAGAGTTCAATCCGATCCCCCATGTGCGCGGCACGATCTCAATGGCCCGCGCCAACGAGGAAGACAGCGCCAACAGCCAGTTCTTCATCGTGTTCTACCCACGGTTCTCGCTCGACAAGCGGTACACGAATTTCGGCCGGGTAATTTCGAACATGGACGCGGTGGACGCCATCAATCGTGGCGAGCCCCCCGCCAATCCGACGCGCATCCTTCAGGCTTCCCTCGCGAGCCAGAACAAGCCCGTGCCGGTGCGGCGCGAAGTACCGGCGGAAACGATCACGGCTGACGACCTCAGCGCACCGATCGAATCCTGACCCTTTTGCGTCTCAGCCTCATCGCCTAAGGCGCGCGGATCATGCGCGTTGACCTGTTTGATTTCGAGCTGCCGCAGGACAGGATCGCCTTGCGTCCGGTCGCTCCGCGCGACGCCGCCAAATTGCTGCTCGTCGAGGGCGAGCGGTTGCAGGACCGGATCGTGCGGGACCTGCCGGATCTCCTCGAACCGGGCGACGTCCTCGTATTCAACGATACGAGGGTCATCCCCGCAAAGCTGACCGGGTACCGGGGCGACGCGCGGATTGGCGCGACCCTGCACAAACGGCTCGATTTGAGGCGCTGGCAGGCGTTCATTCGCAATGCCAAGCGACTTCGAGAAGGCGACCGGATCGATTTCGGCTCCGGCGTTGCGGCGATCGCCGAAGAACGCCACGACGACGGCAGTTTCACGCTGGCTTTCGAGGGTGAGGAACCGGTCGAATTGCTGCTCTCGCGCGCCGGCGAAATGCCGCTGCCGCCCTACATCGCGAGCAAACGCGCGATCGATGAGCGCGATCTCAGCGACTATCAGACGATGTTTGCGGCGAATGAAGGCGCGGTGGCAGCTCCGACCGCTGCGCTTCACTTTACGCCGGAACTGGTCGCTGCTCTCGACGAGCGCGGCATCGGTCGAGAAACGCTGACGCTACATGTCGGAGCGGGGACGTTCCTCCCGGTAAAAGCGGAAGATACCGACGAGCACAGGATGCATTCCGAATGGGGACAGATCAGTCCTGAGACCGCTGTCCGCCTGAATGAGGCACGGCAGCAAGGTGGGCGCATCATCGGCGTGGGGACGACGAGCCTGCGCGTTCTGGAAAGCGCTGCGGATCAGGACGGGACGATCCTGCCGTTCGCGGCGGACACAGACATCTTCATCAAGCCAGGCTATCGTTTCCGGGCCATCGACGGTCTGATAACGAACTTCCACTTGCCCAAGTCCACGTTGTTCATGCTGGTTAGCGCGTTGATGGGGCGCGAGCGTATGCTGGCCGCCTACGCACATGCCATCGCATCGCATTATCGCTTCTACAGCTATGGCGACAGTTCGCTCCTGCTTCCCGAGAAGTGATTCTCTTCACGATCAGGACACGAACCAGTCCCAGACGAGTTTTCCGGTAAGGCCCAGGGACGCAACGATCATCAACGGTCTGACGACTCGCGCGCCATGCTTCATCGCGAAGCGTGAGCCGAGGTACCCGCCGAGCATGGCCCCGGCGGCCATCGACAGGCCGAGCAACCAGATCATCTTGCCGCTCAGGGCGAAGACGAGCACCGCGGCCCAGTTGGTCGTCGCGTTCAGCAGTTTCGTATTGCCAACGGCACGGATGAGGCCATTGCCGCGCAAGGCGACGAGCGAGGTCGTGAAGAACTGACCCGTCCCCGGACCAAAGAAGCCATCATAAAAGCCGATACCGCCGGCTACGGGCGTATAACCGACCCGCGAAAGGCGCTCGTGAGCATCCTCGTCGTTCATGCGCGGCGAGAATATGAGATAGGCGACCATCATCAACAGGATGACGGGAATGATGTAGGCCAGAATGCGTGTCGAGACTTGCTGGACCACGAGCGCACCGCTCGCCGAGGCGACGAACACCAGGACGGCGAGCGGCCAGTTGCCTTTCCAGTCGACGAGACCGCCGCGCGTATAGTTCGCGCAGCTTATCGTCGTGCCGAAGACCGACTGAAGCTTGTTCGTGCCGAACGCGAAATGTGGCGGCATTCCGGTCGCGAGCAAAGCGGGCATCATCACGAGGCCCCCACCGCCCGCAATGGCGTCGACGAAACCCGTAAAGATGGCGACTGCGGCGAGCGCGGCGAACATATACGCCTCCGGCGTCCATTCCTGCCCTGCGCTCGCGACGACGAAATCCAATAGCATTTGCCCGCCATGGCTCGCATCGCTACGGCCCGCAAGCAATGAGTGAGCGGTTCTCCTTTTCCATCCATGCCCGCGACGGCCTTGCCCGGACGGGCAAAATTACGATGCAGCGGTGCACGATCCGCACCCCGGCCTTCATGCCGGTCGGAACGGCAGCCACCGTCAAAGCGATGAAGCCCGAAACAGTGCGACAGACGGGCGCCGACATCATTCTGGGCAATACCTATCACCTGATGCTCCGTCCGGGGGCGGAACGGGTCGCGCGCCTCGGCGGGCTGCACAAGTTCATGAACTGGAAGTTCCCCATCCTGACCGATAGCGGGGGCTATCAGGTGATGAGCCTGTCGGACCTTCGCAAGCTGACCGAAGAGGGCGTCGAGTTCAGAAGCCATATCGACGGTTCGAAGCACATGCTGACGGCCGAGCGGAGCATGGAAATCCAGCGGCTGCTCGGCTCGGACATCGTCATGGCGTTCGACGAATGCCCGCGCGCCGACGGGGACCGCGACGCCATCGCTCGAAGCATGGAGATGTCGATGCGCTGGGCACGGCGTAGCCGCGACGCGTTCGACGCTGGAGGAGAACATGCACAACGCGCGGCACTGTTCGGCATACAGCAAGGCGCGCTGGACGAGGAGTTGCGCCGCGTGTCGGCGGAGGCTTTGCGGGACATCGGTTTCGACGGCTATGCGATCGGCGGATTGGCCGTGGGGGAAGGACAGGAAGCGATGTTCGCGACCCTCGATTTCGCGCCCGGACAGTTGCCTGAAGCTGCGCCGCGTTATCTGATGGGTGTCGGCAAGCCCGACGATCTGGTCGGAGCCGTCGAACGGGGCGTCGACATGTTCGATTGCGTACTTCCTTCACGCTCCGGTCGCAACGGGCAGGCCTTTACCTGGTCCGGACCGATCAATCTGCGAAATGCGAGGTTCGCGGAAGACCAGCAACCGCTCGATGAGCGATGCACATGTCCGACATGCGCAACCTATTCGCGGGCCTATCTTCACCATCTCGTCAAATCGGGTGAGATCCTGGGTGCGATGCTGATGACGGAGCATAACATCTCGTTCTACCAGCAACTTATGCAGGCCATGCGAGATGCGATCGAGGAAGGAAGATTTGCCAGCTTCGCGCGCGCCTTCCGAACCGATTATATCCGCTGATCAGCCTCTGTCGCGAAATTCCAGGACGGTTCCCCGGTAGGGAACGAAGCGCCCTCCTGGATCGAGGAAGCCTGCGCCGATCCGTTCGGCGAAGCGCTGCGCATCGCGCAGGTCATCATACCATTTGCCCACGCGATTGCGGGTGATGAAGCGGTACTCGGTCATGCGCATCGAACGCTCGTTTTTTGCCCCAGTTCCGCGGGATGCGGCGCATATAAAATTTATCAGAATGAGCGTGCAATCGGCCATTCGTGGGCAAGAGAAAATCTCCGCTTTCCCGGCTCGCCAATCTCGGAAAATTGTTCAATCCCCAAAATTTACCCATCGTTCTCCATCAAATTTAGCTTTGTAAAAATCGGCAGAAGCCATAATCATCGTGTGGGATTGTATACGCGAGGGGGCGTTATGAATAAGTGGGTCGCAAGTTTTGCCGCGCTGGCAACGGCATCGGTTTCCGCAGCTGCCGAGGATCTGGAAAATACTGCCGCTCGCTTCGGCATGCGGGAGACTATTCTGCAAATCAGTCTTTCGCCATCGGGCGACAAGATTGCTTACGTTTCGGCCGGTCCGGGACATACCGAGGTCGTCAATATAGTCGATCTGAACGGCGGCGCAGATATCGTGTCCATTACCGGCAATACGGAGCAAATTGCCGATATTACCGGATGCGAATGGGTCACCAACTCCCGACTGGTGTGCGAACTCTACGGGGTAGGCAATGCGTCGGGTCTGTTGTTGCCCTTCACGCGAACGATCGCCATCGACGACGACGGTAGCGACATGAAGATGATCAGCGAGCGCGACAGTTTCCGCGCGCTCGGCTTTCGCCAGAATGGCGGCGACATCGTTGCGCTCGACGTAGAGGGCGACGAAGGCCGCATCTTGTTCACGAAAGAGTATGTGAAGGAAACAACGATCGGTACCCGACTGGCCAACGATCAGGAGGGACTGGGTGTTGATTCGATCGATGTATTCAAGGGGAGTTCCAGGTCCGTCGAACGGCCCGATGCCCAGGCTTCGCGATACATAGCGGACGAGAATGGCGACATTCGGCTTAAATATCGCGATCTGGTCGATGGTTCGGGCTATCTCAGTGGAGAGCGCGTATTCATGTACCGCGATGCCGGAAAAAGTTCGTGGAACAGAATGGAACCTGTTTCCGTCAACGGCAAGGTCAGGGATGATTTCGCACCCGTAGCGGTCGATGCCGGTCGCAATGTCGTTTATGGCTACGCCAAGGAAAACGGTTTCGATGTCATCATCGAAGCGCCTCTCGACAATCTTGCCAATGGTCGCATCGTGATGAGCCGCGACGACGTCGATGTCGATTCGCTCATTCGCATCGGGCGACAGCGACGGGTCGTCGGTGCAACCTACGCTACCGAAAAGCGGGCAATCGACTATTTCGATCCGAAGCTCGACGAGCTCGCCACCGCCCTGGGCAACGCGCTGCCCGAGCATCCGCTCGTGAATATTATCGGCTCGTCTGCGGATGAGAACAAGCTGTTGATCGTCGCGTCGAGCGATACCGATCCGGGCATGGTCTATCTCTACGACAAGACGAGCAATCAGCTGGAACCGCTTCTGGCGGTACGCGAATTGTTGAGCGAACAGGCGATGAGCCGGATGACGCCGGTTTCCTACAAGTCGGCCGACGGAACCGAGATCCCGGCTTATCTGACCTTACCGATCGGCGCCGAAGCGAAGAACCTTCCCGCGATCGTCCTGCCTCATGGTGGACCCGCGGCTCGCGACGAATGGGGGTTCGATTGGCTGCCTCAGTTCTTCGCCTCGCGTGGTTATCTCGTGCTGCAGCCCAATTACCGCGGCTCTGCCGGCTATGGCGAAGACTGGTACGGCAAGAATGGCTATCAGGCTTGGGAAACCGCCATCAGCGATATCAACGATGCTGGCCGCTGGCTCGTCTCATCGGGCATGGCCGATGGCGAAAAACTTGCCATCGCCGGTTGGTCTTATGGCGGTTACGCGGCGCTGCAGTCGCAGGTCATCGAACCCGATCTGTACAAGGCAGTGGTCGCAATCGCCCCGGTCACCGATCTCGAATATCTGCGCGAAGATGCCCGCCGATACACCAACTACTCATTACGTGACGAACAGCTCGGGCAGGGTCCGCACATTGCCGCCGGCAGCCCGTTGCGCCATGCGGACCGCTTCAAGGCGCCCGTGCAACTATTCCATGGGGACCTCGATCTGAATGTCGATGTGCGCCACTCGCAAATGATGGCGAAGCGGCTGGAGAGTGCCGGAAAGAACGTCACTTATACCGAGTTCGACGGTCTCCAGCACAATCTCGGCGACAGCAAGGTTCGCATGAACATGCTGATCGCGATCGACAAGTTTCTCGCAAGCGCGCTCGGAAACTGAAAGAAAAAGGGCGGCTCCGCTAGGAACCGCCCCTTCTTTAGAACGAATTTTCAGCCGCTGGATCAGCGCGAGTAGAACTCGACGACGAGGTTCGGTTCCATCGTAACCGGGTAAGGCACTTCGTCGAGCGTCGGAACCCGATTGAAAGTCACCTTGTCTGTGCCGTCGGGTGCGACATAATCGGGTATCTCGCGTTCGGGCAGGCTCTGCGCCTCGATGACGAGGGCCATGTCCTTCGCCTTGTTGCCGAGGCTGATGACGTCGCCCACGTGACACCGGCGGCTCGGAATGTTGCACTTCACGCCATTGACGTAAATGTGTCCGTGATTGACGATCTGCCGAGCGGCGAAAACGGTCGGTGCGAATTTCGCGCGATAGACGATCATGTCGAGCCGCTGTTCGAGCAGTCCGATGAGGTTCTGACCCGTATCGCCCTTCATCCGGGCAGCTTCCTGGTACGTACGGTGGAATTGCTTCTCCGTCACGTCGCCATAATAGCCCTTGAGCTTCTGCTTGGCGCGCAGCTGCAGGCCGAAGTCGCTCATCTTGCTCTTGCGACGCTGGCCGTGCTGACCAGGTCCGTAGGAGCGCTTGTTCACGGGGGAATTCGGACGACCCCAGATGTTTTCGCCCATCCGGCGGTCGAGTTTATGCTTGGCGCGCGTGCGCTTCGACATGTCTGTTCTCCAATATGCCAAGACGGGGCCTGTCCCCGCCATTCAACCCGGTATCGCCCGAAAGGCCGTTCTGCCTGACGCGGTTGCCGCTTCACCGGGATGCGGAACCAATTGCGAAGCCGCGCGGATAGCAGGATCACAAGCAAGGTCAAGTGCCTGCTGCACTCTCGACAAAGCACGCTCGAGCGGCCAGAGGAGCGCGCATGAAGACATCTGCCGAGCGACCAGAAGAGTGCACCACGATGGAAGAGGTGCGTCGCGGCGTCGATGCGACGGATCAGGCGCTGATGGACCTTCTGGCTACGCGCTTCGGTTACATGCGTGCCGCGGCGAGGATCAAGCCCGATCGCGGTCATGTTCGCGACGAGGCGAGGAAGCGCGCTGTCATCGAAGCCGTTTCGCGCCGGGCGGAACAGGACGGCTTGCCGAAAGCTGCCATTGCCGAATTATGGGACGGCTTGGTCGAAGCCTCGATCGCCTATGAGTTCGAGCATTGGGATGAACTTCGCAGCTGAGCTAGCGACGCCGCTCTCCCCGCGGGGGGTTTTCGAGGGTAGAGAAGATACCGCGCATGGTGCGCACTTCGAGGTGGTTCCAGTTCGCGCTCGTCAATACGTTGCGAAGCGTCCGCCGCGATGCCTCCGCACGTTCTTCCGGCAAGAAGTAGTTCTTTTGCGAGAGAAGACGGTCCAAATGCGCGATCAGGCCGTCAAGCTCCTCCTGAGGGGCAGGGGGCAGGGCATCCGTCTTGGGCGGTTGGACGAGATCCTTCGCTCTCGACCATTCATAAGCGCACAGGATGACAGCTTGCGCCAGGTTCAGTGAACCGAACTCCGGATTTATCGGTACTGTCAAGATCGTTCGAGCCAGGCTGACATCCGCAGCATCGAGCCCGGAGCGCTCGGGGCCGAAGAGGATCGCGCTCTTGCCCGCCAGTCCGTGTATCTGTTCTGCGGCTTCGTCCGGACCCACGACAGGTTTGGTATCACCCCGCTTGCGTACGGTCGTAGCGAATACGAGCGCGCATTCGGCCACGGCGTCGGCGGTAGTTTCGTAAACCCGCGCCCGTTCCAGCACCACGTCTGCCCCCGCGGCTGCCGGTCCGGCGGCGGGATTGGGCCAGCCATCACGAGGCGCAACGAGGCGCAGGTCGGTAAGGCCGAAATTCAACATCGCCCGCGCCGCCTTGCCGATGTTTTCACCGAGTTGCGGGCGAACGAGTACGATTGCTGGCTGTTCAGCCATGCCTTGCTTCGTCCGGAGCGGCTTCCTGCACCGTGCTCGCGAATTCTTCGAAATCCCGCGCCTCGTCAAAGTCGCGATAGACGGAGGCGAAGCGGATATAGGCGACGCTATCGATCTGTCGCAGCCCATCCATTACGAGTTCGCCAATGCGGGAAGAGGCGACGTCGCTGTCGCCTGCCGTTTCGACCTGCCGCTGGATGCCGGACACGAGCTGGTCGATCCGTTCGGCGCTAACGTCGCGCTTACGGCAGGCGAGTGCGACCGAGCGCGCAAGTTTCTCACGATCGAAGGGTTCTCGTCGCAATTCCTGTGCGTTGCCTGAGCCAAGAGCGCCGCTCTTCACGACCATGACTTCGCGCAGTTGGACGCGCTCGAACGTGGTGAAGCGAGCGCCGCAATGCGTGCACTGGCGACGCCGCCGGATTGCGGTGCTGTCCTCGGTCGGGCGCGAGTCCTTTACCTGGCTATCGTCATGGGCGCAGAAAGGACATCGCATAAATCAGTCGGGTCGTACGCGCTTGTAGAACGCGTAACCGGCCCCCGCAGCAAGGCCGAGCGGCAAAGTGACGAAGGGCAGGAGAGCCCCGGCTACGGCGCCGATCGCCGCCCCGGTCAGAACAGGCTTCGTCGAGGGATGAGAAAGACCCTCCTTCGCCATTGCGGACGCTTCCCGACGCGCATCGCTAGCGAGGGTGCTGCGATCGCCATAAGCCTGGCGGGTCGGTTTCACTTCGTCTTCGGTTGCGGTCATCGGAGGGGTTTCGCGATCGAAATCAGACATCTTCTTACCTTTCGCAAATCTTAGCGTTCCGGGTAAACCGGAAAGCGGGAACACAGTTCTGCGACGCGCTCGCGAACCGATTGTTCCACAGCTTCGTCCCCTTCCTCGCCATGCTTTGCGAGGCCGTCGACAACCTCCGCGATCAACTTTCCGATGGTACGAAACTCCGCCGGTCCGAAGCCGCGCGTGGTGCCGGCCGGTGTTCCGAGCCTTATCCCGCTGGTCACGAACGGGCTGCGCTTGTCGAAGGGAATGCCATTCTTGTTGCAGGTGAGCCAAGCCCGATCCAGGCCCTTTTCGGCGGCTTTCCCCGTCACATCCTTCGCCGTGAGATCGACCAGCATGGAATGATTGTCAGTGCCGCCGGACACGATCCTTAGGCCCTGTTCTTCGAGTGCGCTTGCAAGCGCCCGCGCGTTCTCGACGACCTTGTGGGCATAAACTTTGAATTCGGGACGAGATGCTTCCTTGAAAGCGACCGCCTTGGCCGCAACGATGTGCATCAGCGGACCGCCCTGCATTCCGGGGAAGACTGCCATATTCAAGGGCTTCGTCAGCTTCTCGTCGTTCCACAGGATGATGCCCGAGCGCGGTCCGCGCAACGATTTGTGCGTGGTCGAAGTCACGATATGGGCATGAGGGAAGGGAGAGGCATGCGCGCCGCCGGCAACGAGCCCCGATATATGGCTCATGTCGCAAAGCAGATTGGCGCCTATATCGTCTGCGATCTCGCGAAAACGCGCAAAATCCCATTCGCGCGAATAGGCCGTCCCGCCACAGATGATGAGCTTGGGCTTGTGCTCTGCAGCCAGCTTCGCGACGTCATCCATGTCGATCAGTTCGTCGCTTTCGCGCACGCCATAGGCGACCGGATTGAACCATTTGCCGCTCATATTGACCGGCGAGCCATGCGTCAGATGGCCACCTGAATTGAGGTCCAGCCCCATGAAGGTATCGCCGGGTTCGAGTAGCGCCAGAAAGACCGCCTGATTCATCTGGCTGCCGGAATTGGGCTGCACATTGGCGAACTTGCAACCGAACAGGCTCTTGGCGCGCTCGATCGCTAGTTGCTCGACGATGTCGGCATATTCGCAGCCGCCATAGTAGCGCTTGCCGGGATAGCCTTCCGCATATTTGTTCGTAAATACGCTGCCGGCAGCTTCGAGTACCGCGCGGCTCGCGATGTTTTCGCTCGCGATAAGTTCGATCTTGTCGCGCTGGCGACCCAGTTCGCTGTCGATCGCGGCGGCGATTTCGGGATCGGCTTCGGCTAGATTGTCATGCCAGAAACGGCCGTTGACGAGAGGGGTGTCGGCGAAGGCGGTGCTCATGGGGTTTCTTTCAGTCAGACGTGACAGGGGGTTGCGAGAGCTTGTCGACGCGGCGCTGATGACGGCCGCCTGCAAACTCCTCTTCGAGAAAGGCACTGACGCAAGCCTTGGCCATGTCGATCCCGGTCAGGCGCGCGCCCAGCGCCAAACAGTTTGCGTCATTGTGTTCGCGGGCGAGCTTCGCCGACAGCGGCTCGGATACGAGTGCGCAGCGAATGGCAGGATGGCGGTTCATAGACATCGAGATGCCGATGCCGGAGCCGCACAGGGCTATGCCACGCTCGACCGTGCCGTCGGCGACGACATCGGCCAACTTGTAACCATAGTCCGGGTAATCGACGCTCTCGCCGGCATCAGGGCCGAGATCGGCGACCTCGTGCCCGGCATCGATCAGCCATTCGCGCAGTTCGGCCTTCAGGCCGACCGCTGCATGGTCCGAGGCAATCGCAATTCGCATGCCGCGCCCATAGGAGAATCACAGGGAATATTCCAGTCGCCTTTCGGGGAAAAATCCCCATCGGGTCAGGCAGCGACCTGCCGCTCCGGACGTCCGACGAAGGCGATATTGGCGAAGCGATGCTCCAGCGAATTTTCGTAGACGCTGCTATTCTTGCCGTAATTGTTGTCGTGCATGAACACCGTCTTTCCGAGCATGGCCGCAATGATCGAAACGTGAAGCCTGTCGCTGTGCACTTCCTTCACGCTCGCGAGATAGCGGACGAGGAAACTTACCGCACTGGCGGCGAAGCGCCGCGTCATGTTGTCGGTCGCGAAAATATCGGACAGGTCGGCATTGTTCGGCGGCAAGGCGTTGCCCGAGCTTTCGATGTCCTTGCGAAAGGCGTTGAGCGATCCTGTCTTCTTGCAGGCGCGATACTGCAGCAATCTGAACTCGTGCTTCGCCTGCCGGTAGAGAAACGCCCGGTCGACCCGATCATGCGCCTTCAGCGAACGGACATAGGCGAGCGTCTTATCGACGTTCCAGGCGAGTGCCATGTCATCCGAAAGGTAGACGTTCGCCTTCGAAGCCACGGCAGCGCAGTGTTCGTAGGACGGAAATTCGCGGCAAATAAGAGTGAAACGGTCGTCCATCCGGCCGAGCAATTCCGGTTCGCCCCGAATGGTATGGGGCAGGATGACAAGTCGCTCGAAGCGATCGAAATTCGCATTCAGGAAATTGCGCACGTTGCCGTATTGGCCGTTGAAGTTCCCGCCCCCGCCGACGACGACAATACGCTTTTCGGACAGACGCTCATCGAGACGACCGACCGAATAGTCGATGCCATGCTCTTCGAGGAACTGATAGGTTGCTTCTGCTATCAGGCTGTCGCCCGCATTGCCGGTATTCGGCACGTAATGAATTTTCCCGCCCAACCCTTTCAAAAGGCTGGCGATGTCGTCGAACGACAACCTGCGCGATGCCATATTCTCTCCCCCAAATTTCGAGCTTCGAGGCCCGTTTATTGTGAAAGAGTTATAGCATCTTAAACGACCAGTTCATTCGAAATTCACTGTGCAGGATCGGGACGATAAGCAAGGTTCGGGGCGCCCAATCTGTGCGTCTGAATGGATTAACCAGCTTGCCCTATCGCGGACGTCGGGCGCCATTTTCGAAGGCGCCCAAACGTCCCTTATCGCTAGTGTAAACTTGGAGCGTGCTACCTACTGGTCGAGGAAAGAGCGCATCTTCCGGCTGCGGCTCGGATGCTTGAGCTTGCGCAGAGCCTTGGCCTCGATCTGCCGGATACGCTCGCGCGTCACACTGAACTGCTGGCCGACTTCTTCGAGCGTGTGGTCGGTGTTCATGCCGATGCCGAACCGCATCCGCAGGACGCGCTCCTCACGCGGCGTGAGCGAGGCCAAAACGCGCGTCACGGTTTCCTTGAGGTTCGCCTGGATCGCGGCGTCGACCGGAATGATCGCATTCTTGTCCTCGATGAAATCGCCGAGATGCGAATCTTCCTCGTCGCCGATCGGCGTTTCAAGACTGATCGGCTCCTTGGCGATCTTCATCACCTTGCGAACCTTTTCGAGCGGCATGGAGAGCCGTGCAGCCATCTCTTCCGGGGTCGGTTCGCGACCCTCCTCGTGGAGGAACTGACGCGACGTGCGGACGAGCTTGTTGATCGTCTCGATCATATGAACCGGAATACGGATCGTTCGCGCCTGATCGGCGATCGAACGGGTGATCGCCTGCCTAATCCACCAAGTCGCATAGGTCGAGAACTTGTAGCCCCGGCGGTATTCGAACTTGTCGACCGCCTTCATCAGGCCGATATTTCCTTCCTGAATAAGGTCCAGGAATTGCAGGCCGCGATTGGTGTATTTCTTGGCGATGGAAATCACGAGACGCAGGTTGGCCTCGACCATTTCCTTCTTGGCGATACGCGCTTCGCGCTCGCCCTTCTGAACCATGTTCACGATCCGGCGGAATTCGTACAAGCTCATGCCGGTATTGGCAGCGATGTCCGAGATTTCGACACGAATGCGCTCGATCGCTTCTTCTTCCTTCTCCGCGAAGGCCGCCCACTTCTTGTCCTTCTTCGCCCGGTCGCTGAGCCAGGTGTCGTCGAGCTCGTTGCCGATATAAGCGTCGAGGAAGTCGCGCCGCTTCACCTTGTGCCGCTCGGCAAGCCGCAACATCTGTCCGCCCAGCGCGGTGAGGCGCCGGTTAAAGGCGTACAGGTTGTCGACGAGGAATTCGATCTTGGCAGCGTGAAACTGGACCGATTCGACCTCCGCCGTCAGTTCTTCGCGCAGACCTTCGTATTTGCGTTCCTTGGCGGCAGGGAATTCATCGCCCCGACCGAGGACGTCGACGCGCTCGGCCTGCAGCTTCTCGAATTTCTTGAAGAGGTCGGTTATCCGCGCGAACCGCTCGATCGCTTCGGGTTTCAATGCCGCTTCCATCTGCGCCAGCGACAGCGTGTTGTCTTCCTCTTCCTCGTCATCCCGCTTCGAGGAGCTGCCTTCTTCGCCGTCCTCGTCATCCTCGGAATCATCGGAATCGCTATCCGAGTCATCATCGTCGTCGTCGCGAATGGTCGGGCCGGCGGTCTCTTCCGAAATTTCGCCGTCATCATCGTCCTCGGCGTCGTCCGACAACTTGTCCGCCGGCGGCTCCTTTGAGAGCATCGCATCGAGATCGAGGATCTCGCGAAGTTGCATCTCTTCGTTGTTGAGGGCGTTCGACCAGTCGATGATCGCGTGGAAGGTAATGGGCGATTCGCACAGGCCCATGATCATCATGTCGCGGCCTGCCTCGATGCGCTTGGCAATGGCAATCTCGCCTTCGCGCGAGAGCAATTCGACCGCGCCCATTTCGCGCAGGTACATCCGAACCGGATCGTCGGTGCGTTCGCCGGCAGCGAGTTTCTTGGTCTTCTCCGCAGGCTTCTTCGTTGCCTTTTCGTCGCCGCCGTCCTTGCCGATTTCCTCGACTTCGGTCTCGTTGTCGGAATCGGCTTCATCCTCGCTGTCGATGATGTTGACGCCCATCTCCGAGATCGACGACATCACGTCTTCGATCTGCTCCGATGACATCTGATCCTGAGGCAGGGCTTCGTTCAGCTCGTCTATCGTCAGATAGCCGCGCCGTTTCGCCTTGGTGATCAGTTTCTTGATGTCGGCCCCCTTCAGATCGATGAGGGGTGCGTCGTCCTTGTCAGCTTTAACCTTGGAAGCCATAAATCAGGTCTGGTCCGTTTCGTGCTCGCCGGGGTCATCCGCCATGGGCGAGGAGTCAGAATTACGATCGGCCTTGCCGGCCTTGTGCGAAGCTATCTGCCCGAGTCGCGCCTCGAATTCCAGCTTTCGTTTGAGCAATTGCTGCTGCTCCGCGAAAGCTCCTTCGGGGTCGCTCGCAAAACGCGCCGTCGCCGCAGCGAGTGCTGCCTCGATGGCGGGTCGTTCGACGAGCAACGACACGGCTTCGGCCAAATCCTCAACTGCACTGACCGGATCGATGCCTTCGCAAAGGAAGGAGAAACGGGTTTTGTCCGGCGGAGCAGGAAGGCCGCTTGTGTCCAATATGGTCGGTTGATCGTTCTCTTCAAGCGTTTCCGCCGATTCGATCAACAGATCGATCGCTTCGGCATATTCGGCGGAGCGATCGGCAAGTCGGGCGAGGGCTTCCTCGTGACGAAATATCTCGCGGGGATAGCGCGCCAGTCCGTGAATGACCGCAAGCGAAAGTTCGCCCCGCGTGCCGCCGCTACTCGCCCGCACGAGCGCGGTCCGCGCAGTCGCCGAGAGTTGCGGTATGCTCTGCCGGATCGCTCCGCGACGATTAAAGCCCCCGGCCTTCCACTCGCGTTGCTGCCGTGGCGGATAGGCGAAGGCGGAATAGCGATCCAGGAGTTCGCGGCGATAGAGGGATTGGATGTCGGGATGCTTAATCGTCTCGACATGATCGAGAAGCCGAGCCTTCAAGCCCGCCTTGTCCTCGGGCGAGTTCAGCGGCCGTGCATCGCGTTCGAATTGCCAGAGGGCATCGAGGAGACCGGTCGCCTCGCCGAGCAGCTTCTCCATCGCAGCCGCTCCGCTGGCTTGCAGGAGGTCGTCCGGGTCCTGTCCGGCGGGGAGGCGGACTATGCAAAGCGAATGGGCAGGCCTCAAAAGCGGAAGCGCCCGGGCAATCGCTCGCATGGCTGCGCGCTGTCCTGCATTGTCTCCGTCGAAGCACAGGATGGGACGTTCGACCTGACGCCAGAGCAATTCCAGTTGCGTCTCGGTCAGCGCCGTGCCCAAAGGGGCGACTGCCTCGCCGAAGCCGTGCTGCGCGAGGGCGATGGCGTCCATATAGCCCTCTACGACGATCATGCGGCTCGATTGGCGGGCGGCAGGGGCGGCGCGATGCAGATTATAGAGCGTGCGTCCCTTGTCGAAGAGCGGCGTGTCGGGAGAATTGAGGTATTTCGGCGCCTTGGTATTCTCGTCGAGAATGCGTCCGCCGAAGCCGATTGGTCGACCACGGGCATCCTCGATCGGCAGCATCAGCCGTCCGCGGAACCTGTCATAGGGTGCCTTGTCGTCTACCGCGATGCGCAGGCCTGCCTCGATCAGCATAGCTTCCGGAAAGCGGGAGAGCGCACGCTTCAACGCCTGCCGGTCTGTCGGTGCAAAGCCGAAGCCGAATTGCCGTGCGACTTCGTGTGAAATGCCGCGCCTTTGCAAATAGGCTCTGGCTTCCGCGCCCTGCGCAGATGCAAGATTGTCGCGAAACCAGTCCTGGGCGGCGGCGCATACGTCGTGCAGACTGGCCCGTTCCTCCGCCCGGCGCGCGGCCTGCGGATCGGGGGCGGGGACCTCCATGCCCGCTTCGGCAGCGAGTTCCTTCACCGCATCCATGAAGGGCAAACCCTGCTGGTCGGTCATCCAGCGGATGGCATCGCCATGCGCCTCGCAGCCGAAACAGTGGTAGAAACCCTTCTCGTCATTGACGTAAAAGCTGGGCGTGTTTTCGTTATGAAACGGGCAACAGGCTTTCCATTCGCGGCCTACGCGCTGCAACTTTGTCGTGCGCATGACGATGCTCGACAGCGTCACGCGCGCGCGCAATTCGTCCAGCCATTGCGGGGATAGGGCCATGCGTTCCTACTGCCCGACAGATGCACGCGAGTCGAGCGACGGGCGGTGTCAGGACAGGCTTTCCTTCACCATCGGTCCAGCCTTGCTCATGTCGAGCAGGACGCCGTGCCGAGCCTTCAGTTCGGCCATGACCTTACCCATGTCCTTCATCGACTGCGCGCCAACGGTGTTCTTCGCTTCCTCGACTGCGACGCGCATCTGCCCCTCGTCGAGCATCTGCGGAAGAAATTCTTCGATCACGGCGAGTTCGGCGCGTTCCTTCGCGGCAAGTTCTTCGCGCCCGCCATCCTCGTACATCGTAATCGATTCGCGGCGCTGCTTCGCCATCTTGAGGAGCACGTCGGTCAGCAGATCGTCGTCGTCCGGGACCGACGTCGCGGTCCGCATCTCGATGTCGCGATCCTTCACTTTCGCGCCAATGAGACGTAGCGCGGCTGTGCGTTGCTTGTCGCCCGCCTTCATGGCGGCAATCGTTTCCTTCTGTATGTTCTCGCGGATCATGGCTTTACCTGTGGATGATTTCGGTCTGTGGCGGGAATTAGCGCATCAAGGCCGATGGCGATAGGTTGACGCTCGCCAGGTCCGGGACTAGCGGTGGCGACTTAGCAACCATCGCCGGAAACAATTTCAACGGAGCGCCCGATCATGGCCCTGTCCGCCTCTCATCCTGCACGGCCGAAAGAGGCGACCGGATGCCTTGTCATGGCGGACGGAACGGTCGTCTGGGGCAAGGGCTTCGGCGCCATCGGCAGCGCGGTGGGCGAAGTCTGCTTCAACACCTCGATCACCGGCTATCAGGAGGTCCTGACCGACCCGTCCTATGCAGCGCAGATCGTGACCTTCACCTTTCCCCATATCGGCAATGTCGGGACAAACGAGGAAGATCTCGAGAGCCAGGTCGAGAGTGCGGTCGGCTGCATCGTGCGCGAGGAGGTCACGCCCGAAAGCAACTTTCGCAGCGAACAACACTTCGCCGAATGGATGGCCGCGCATGGAAAGATCGGTTTGTCGGGGATCGACACGCGGGCGATGACGCGCCTCATCCGGCTACAGGGTGCGCCCAACGCGGTCATTGCGCATGATCCCGGCGGGAATTTCGATCTCGATGCCTTGAAGGCGAGGGCGGCGCAGTGGAGCGGGCTTGAGGGGATGGACCTTGCCGGTCTCGTGACGCGCGACGGTCGCGCGACGTGGAACGGCGGAGCCTGGGCGCTCGGCAAGGGCTACCGGACCGTCGGCGGCGAAGGGCTGCCGCATGTCGTCGCCTTCGATTACGGCGCGAAAAACAACATCTTCCGCAAGCTGGCGGAAGCCGGTGCGCGGGTGACCGTCGTGCCCGCCAAGACGTCGCTCGAGGATGTCCTCGAATTGCAGCCCGACGGCGTGTTCCTTTCGAACGGTCCGGGAGACCCCGCGGCGACCGGCGAATACGCCGTGCCGGTCGTAAGGGGACTGCTGGAGCGCGACATTCCGATCTTCGGCATCTGCCTGGGCCACCAGATACTGGCACTGGCCGCAGGGGCGAAGACGATGAAGATGTTCCAGGGGCATCGCGGGGCGAACCATCCCGTTCAGCGCGTGGGCGGAACCTGGGCCGAAAACGAGAACCTCGTCGAGATCACCAGCATGAACCATGGCTTTGCGGTCGATGGCGAAACTCTGCCGGAAGGTGTGGTGGAGACGCACCGCTCGCTGTTTGACGGCACGAATTGCGGGATCAGCATCACGGGCAAGAAGGCGTTCGGAGTGCAGTACCATCCGGAAGCCTCGCCGGGTCCGCAGGACAGTTTCTATTTGTTCGAGAAATTCGTGGGGATGTTGGGTTGAGTTCCGAGGTGTCATCAAACACCTCAGACCTTGACTACGAAATCTTGTCTGCGGTTCGAGACGTTGGGACGCAATATCCTGCATTGGATGACGGACCGCTGTTACCGCAACAAGAGGGATGGGTAACTAGTTCTCGAGTGCGCGAGCAAATTGGCGCTAAGAGCCTCGAAACCAGAAAGGGTCTTCAACATTTGGTGGTCGAAAAGATGCTACAGTCATCACGTTTGGGCGGCGTAGAAGTCTTTCGGTTATCGGGGCTTGGAGCTCGTGCGCTGGAAGTTTGGGAGGATGAACACCAGCGCTTGGGAGAAGCCATTCGTGTTTCAAGCAGTGACTGGACGGGATTAGTCTCCCCTATCCAGATTAAGCAGGTGCTTAGTATAGTGAGTCAGATCGAAGACTGTGCTGAAGCAATAAGAGAAAACGAAGTTAGGTCACAAATTTTAGGCTTAGCATTGGCCATTAAGACCCTACTGGACCTGCCGCAGCCACCTCGACAGGGACTCGTAGAGCTTATTCGCGACCCTGCATTCGCTAACATCGTTCAGATTGGAACCTTCTTAGCGGCCATAACAGCAGCATTGAGAGCATAATGCCCAAACGTAACGACATCTCCTCGATCCTCGTCATCGGCGCTGGCCCGATCATCATCGGACAGGCCTGCGAGTTCGACTATTCCGGCACGCAGGCGATCAAGGCGCTGCGCGAAGAGGGTTACCGCGTCATCCTCGTGAACTCGAACCCGGCAACGATCATGACCGATCCGGACATGGCTGATGCCACCTATGTCGAGCCGATCACGCCGGACATCGTGGCGAAAATTATCGCGAAGGAACGCCCCGACGCGGTGCTGCCCACAATGGGCGGTCAGACCGCGCTCAATTGCGCGCTCGACCTCGCCAATAACGGAACGCTCGAAAAATACGGCGTCGAAATGATCGGCGCAAAGGCTGACGCCATCGACAAGGCGGAGAACCGGATGCGGTTCCGCGAGGCGATGGACGCGATCGGCCTCGAAAGCGCTCGCAGCGGCACGGCGCATACCGTGGACGAGGCTTTCGCGGTGCTCGAACGCACGGGCCTACCGGCGATCATCCGGCCTAGCTTCACGCTCGGCGGGACGGGCGGCGGCATCGCCTACAACCGGAGCGAGTTCGAAAGCATCGTGCGCGCGGGTCTCGAAGCCTCGCCCACGACCGAAGTGCTGATCGAGGAATCGCTGCTCGGCTGGAAAGAGTTCGAGATGGAAGTTGTGCGCGACCGCGCCGACAATTGCATCATCGTCTGCTCGATCGAGAATGTCGATCCGATGGGCGTTCATACGGGCGACTCGATAACCGTCGCTCCGGCGCTGACTTTGACAGACAAGGAATACCAGATCATGCGCTCGGCGAGCATCGCCGTGTTGCGCGAGATCGGCGTGGAAACCGGCGGCTCGAACGTGCAGTTCGCGGTCAATCCGAAGGACGGGCGGCTCATCGTCATCGAGATGAACCCGCGCGTCTCTCGCTCCAGCGCGCTCGCTTCCAAGGCGACCGGCTTTCCCATCGCGCGGATCGCCGCGAAGCTGGCGGTCGGCTACACGCTCGACGAATTGCGTAACGAGATCACCGGGGCGACGCCTGCCAGTTTCGAACCTACCATCGACTATGTCGTGACGAAGATCCCGCGCTTCGCCTTCGAGAAGTTCAAAGGCGCGAAGAACGATCTTTCGACCGCCATGAAGTCGGTCGGCGAAGTCATGGCGATCGGACGCAACTTCCAGGAATCCATGCAGAAGGCCCTTCGCGGTCTCGAAACCGGACTAGACGGGTTCAATCGCGTCGTGGAACTCGAAGGGGTCAGTCGCGACGTCCTGACCGCTGCACTCGCCCAGCGCACGCCCGATCGCATCCTGCAGGTGGCGCAGGCGTTCCGCGAAGGCCTGTCCGTCGAGGACATCCACACGGTGACGTCCTACGACCCGTGGTTCCTCCGGCAGATCGAGGCGATCATCTACGAGGAAAGCATGCTGTCCCATCAGGGACTGCCCAATACCGCAGAGGAGTTGCGGCGGCTGAAGGCGATGGGCTTTTCCGACAAGCGCCTGGCGACGCTCGCGGTCCGTTCTGTCGGGGTCGCCGGAGGGCTGGCCGAAACGCAGGCGAAGCGGTCGGGCCTCCTTCACGATACCCTCCGGGCGATGGCAGGGGCGACCTCGGAAGACGAGGTCCGCCGCCTGCGGCACAAGCTCGGCGTGCTGCCCGTCTTCAAGCGCATCGATAGCTGCGCCGCGGAATTCGAGGCCATCACCCCGTACATGTATTCGACATACGAAGCGCCGACCTTCGGAGAACCGGAGGACGAGGCCAGGCCGACCGACGCCAGGAAAATCGTGATCCTCGGCGGCGGGCCTAACCGGATCGGGCAGGGGATCGAGTTCGACTATTGCTGCGTGCACGCCTGTTTCGCACTTGGCGATCCGGCCCGCGAAAGCGACGGGCAACCGGGCGCGGGCTTCGAGACGATCATGATCAACTGCAACCCGGAGACGGTCTCAACGGATTACGACACGTCCGACCGCCTCTATTTCGAACCACTGACCGCCGAGGACGTGTTGGAAATCCTGCGCGTCGAACAGCAGGCGGGAACGTTGGTCGGCGTGATCGTCCAGTTCGGCGGACAGACCCCGCTCAAGCTGGCGCAGGCTCTGGAGAACGAGGGTATCCCAATCCTCGGAACCTCGCCCAATGCGATCGACCTTGCCGAGGACCGCGAACGCTTCGCCGCGCTGGTCAACAGTCTGAAGCTGAAGCAGCCCGCCAACGGTATTGCCCGCAGCCGGGACGAGGCGGCTGCGGTCGCGCGCCAGATCGGCTATCCGGTGCTGCTGCGCCCATCCTACGTCCTGGGTGGCCGGGCGATGGAGATCGTCGACAGCGAAGCGCAGCTCGACAATTACATCGCGACCGCCGTCAACGTGTCGGGCGACAGCCCGGTGCTGATCGACCAGTTCCTGCGCGATGCGATCGAATGCGACGTCGACGTGCTGGCCGACGGCACGGACGTCCGCGTTGCTGGTGTCATGCAGCATATCGAGGAAGCCGGTGTCCATTCGGGCGACAGTGCGTGCACGCTGCCGCCCTACAGCCTGTCGGACGACATCGTCGCTGAACTCGAGCGCCAGGCCGAGGCCTTGGCAAGGGCGTTGAAAGTCAATGGTTTGATGAACGTGCAATTCGCGGTCAAGGATGGCGAGGTGTACCTCATTGAGGTCAACCCCAGGGCTAGCCGCACCGTGCCGTTCGTCGCCAAGGCCACCGGCGTGCCGGTCGCCGGCATCGCGGCACGCATCATGGCAGGAGCGAGGCTGACGGAATTCGCGCCCTTCGATCTTCGTCCTTCGCACATGGCGGTGAAGGAAGCCGTGTTCCCCTTCGCCCGCTTCCCCGGAAGCGATCCGGTGCTGACACCGGAGATGAAGTCGACCGGCGAAGTCATGGGTATCGATCGCGATTTTCCTCGCGCATTCCTGAAATCGCAGATCGGGGCGGGGCAGAAGCTGCCGCGCTCGGGCACGCTCTTCGTTTCTGTCAAGGACAGCGACAAGGCGATCATCCTGCCCGCCGTGAAGACGCTGCTCGAGGCAGGCTTTACGATCGTCGCGACGGGCGGCACCGAAGCCTATCTGAGCGAGCACGGTCTCGCCGTCGAGCGGGTCAACAAGGTCGCCGAAGGGCGTCCCCATATCGTCGACCGGATCGTGGACGGCGATGTCGATCTCATCTTCAACACGACCGAGGGCTGGCAATCGCTACTCGATTCCGCATCAATCAGAGCCTCGGCGCTCGACCGGAAGGTTCCCTATTACACCACGGCGGCGGCTTCGCTGGCTGCGGCGCAGGCGATCAGGGACGTTTCGCCCGACGAACTTGAAGTCCGCTCGCTGCAAGACTATTATAGCTGAACGAATTTACGCCCTCCACGACAACTTGAACGGGAACCCTTGGCGCCTGATCGCGTACGAGCCGTCTCGGAATTGTCGATGAAGGGCAGCGACAAGCCGAATTAAAGAAGAAGGATTTCCGATGGACAAGGTGCCGATGCTGGCGGAAGGTTACGAACGCTTGACCGCCGATCTGAAGGCCTTGCGTGCCGAACGCCCCAAGATCGTCGATGCGATCGAGGAAGCGCGGGCGCATGGGGATCTTTCCGAAAACGCCGAGTATCACGCTGCCAAGGAGCGGCAGGGACAGGTCGAGGCACAGATCGCCGACCTAGAAGATCGCACCAGCCGTGCACAGATTATCGATCCGACGACCCTTTCGGGCGACAAGATCATCTTCGGGGCGACCGTCACGCTGCTCGACGAGGACGACAAGCCGGTGAAGTATCAGATTGTCGGCCAGACCGAAGCCGATGCAGCGAAGGGGCGCATTTCCTACAGCTCGCCGCTGGGCAGGGCGCTTATCGGCCGGTCCAAAGGGGACGAGATCGAAGTGACCGTACCGTCGGGCGACAAGTTCTATCTCGTCGAGAAAATCGAGTTCATCTGATCGCCGTTCGCGTGTCGGATCACCCGACGTGCTTCTCCATGGCGTAGTTATAAATCGGCACGGGTCCCGACGGTCCTTCGATTGTGAAGTCGCGTCGGTGCTTCAACTCGTAACCGGCGCGCAGAAAGACCGGGTGGGCGAGCTCGCTGGCTTCGGTATAGAGCAGCCTGATTTGCCATTTCTTCGCCAAGTCTTCGGCTGCCGCCAGTAGCCGCAAAGCCAGACCCTGACCGGTCCAGCCGGGATGCGTGTAGAGCTGGTCGAGATGGCCGTCCGGCTCTAGCAAGGTATAGGCTCGTGGGCGATCGTCCTTGCAAACTGCGACGAGTATGACTGCACCGCTTGCTGCGCGTTCGCGGAAACGCTGCACATTCATGTGACCCGCTGCCCATGCCGCGGTCTGTTCGGCATCGTAGGCCTGGGCCCCGATGCGTTGAATAGCGGCTTGCGTTATCCGATAAAGGTCATCCGCGTCTTCGTCTCGAAAATCGCGGATGCGAACCGTCATCCTGCAGGATCGAGCAGCTTGTGCAGGTGCACGATGACATATTTCATTTCTGCATCGTCGACCGTGCGCTGGGCGTTGCTCCGCCAGCTTTCTTCCGCCCGGTCGTAATCGCTGAATATACCGGCGACGTGGATGCTTTCCGGATCCTGAAAGGTGATGTCGCGCGGATCGGTAACCCGGCCCCCCATGACCATGTAGAGCTGCTGCTTGACTTCCTGTTCCTGCATTTCGATCGATCCGGCATTGCGTGGTTGCGAATAGAAGGCCGCTCATAACAAAAGCGGCGCAACTGGCAATGCCGTGCGCCGCTTTCGCTAAGTCGTCGCGTTGATCAGTGCTTTGCGCGGTGACGCAGATCGCGATAGCTTCGCTTCGCCTTGCGCGTCAGGTTCCGCTTCGTGCTGTTCGCGCTGTCGGCCAGCGTTCCCGCACGATAGGCAGCCCCGCGGCGGAAAGTACGTGCGCGATCGCCGACGTGATCTCCGAAATCCTCGATCGCATCGCCGCTGTTGCGTGCAAGATCTTCGGCACCGTCGAGAACGTTGGCCCCGAATGCCATGATCGCTTCGGAAGCCAGGGCAGCAAGCGCACCGGTCTTAGCCGCTCCGCGACGTGCGGCCCGGCGACCCGGACGCGTCATAGCACCGATGGCCAGACCGATGCCGATGGCACCTGCAATCGTCGCGATCGGATGTTCTTTGGCAAAGTCGGTGATGTTGTCCGCAGTTTCCTTCGCATAATCGCCGAGCGAGCGTTCCTCGTTACGGCGTTCGCCGGCTTCGATGCGTTCGCGCAGCAGGTCGCGCCGTTGTTCGGCAGTCATTTCCGTGCTCGAGGCGGTCTGCGCATCGTTGGCAGGAACTGCGGCATCCGTTGTGTTCGGGGTTGCTGTTGTCGTGTCGTTCATGGGGTTATCCTTCAAATATCTGTTGTTTGTAGCGAGGGCCGGTCAGGCGTAGGCCTCGCGGTCATATGCGTCTTCGTCGTCGTCCCAGTCATCGTCATCGTCCCATTCCTCGTCTTCGTCGTATTCCTCGCCGAACAGGGCCGAGAGAATGGGATTGCGGGCAAACCAGAGACCGATGGCGGCGATAAGTGCTGCAAGAGCACCCTTGTGGTCGGAAGCGACAAGCAGAGCCTCGTCATAGACGTCCGTCGCACCTTCCTTCAGCTTGTCTGCACCGCGTTCCGCGATGCCCTTCTGCTGGTAGTTTTCCTTCAAGTGCTTGATGTCTGCCCGGACCAGACCGTAAGCGGCATCACGAAGGACGCGATCTTCGCGCAGTTGCTGTTCGAGGTCCTGGGTCATCGCAGGTTCTCCGTCGGGCGGTTGTCGGCGAGAACGTTGCGCAATCTGTCGATCTTCGACTTGAGAGCAAATCCCGTAATCGCTGCAAGCACCAGCAACACGCCGACCACGATACCGGTCGCCGCCCAAGCTCCGACCGCCGGAATGAGAGCGATGAGAACGCCGATAACCAGCGCAATCAATGCCAAATGCACGATAGCGAGCAGACCGGCGGCGTAGCCAGCGATCTGACCGCTACGGTTGGCTGCATATTTCGCACGGGTCTTTTGGAAGGCGAGTTCGGCTTGAACATAAGCGGTGCCGTCTTCGTACAACGCCTTTGCGTCGTCGATCAGAGAGGGCGGGTCAGGGTCATACCCTTCGGCATCAGCACGGCGGGCCGCGACAGGATCATAGTCGCCGGTCGCATCAACCGGGTCGTCCGAACTGCCAAAATCGTGGGTTTCTCTCTCCGACAACATCGCTTCGTTTCCAGTCAATTATCTCGCCTTTGTTGGTCTTTTCATGACGGTTGGAGCATACGTTCCAGCCCAGTGCGGAAAGAGGGGCGGGTATCGACCCGCCCCTGAATTCCAATTTGTCAGCGTCCCGTGCTGAGAAGCTTCGAGAGGAAGTATCCGGTCACCGCGGCAATTCCGATCGAGGTGCCGGGATTGCGGCGAATGAATTCACGCGCATCCTCGGTCAGTTCGTCGACGCTCTTCTCATCCAGGCGCGTGCCGGTTTCTTGTAGCTTGCGCGACGCGTTGCGAGCATAGTCGCCATATTTCGGACCGAGGCGTTCTTCGACATAGGTCGCATTTTCGTCGATCTTCCGGCTCAGCGAAATGATCGCTTCGCTCGTCTTGTGCTTGCCATCGGTCGCGAGCTCGCTGGCCTTGCCCTTGGCTTGGTCGCCATAGGCACGGGCATCGCCCTTTAGATCGCTTCCCTTGCCCTTGGCGCGAGTGCGATATTCGCCGGCGCGCTCGGTCGCCTCTGCCTTCAGGGCGGCGGCTCCAGCCTTAGCTTCGTCGAGCGCCGCGTTAAAACGCGACTTCGCCTCGGCGCGATGCGGGTTGGTCGTGTTCGTTTCGGGTTTCGTCGTGACCGGCTCTACCGGGGTCGTCGTCGTATTAGTCGCTGAAAACTCTGCCATAATTTTTCCCCTTTTTCTAAATGTGGTTGGATCGCTGATGCGACCTGCTTCATTGGTATCAATGCAACTTGCACCCAAACGTTCCGCCTCATAAAGACGAGACGGGCAAGGTGTCTTAGACCTGTGCTACACCTAGATCGACGAAAGGGACAAAGCCTGATGACCGCCATCCTCGACATCCATGCGCGCGAAATTCTCGACAGTCGGGGCAATCCGACGGTCGAAGTCGACATTCTGTGCGCCGATGGCAGTTTCGGACGGGCTGCCGTGCCCTCCGGAGCATCGACCGGCGCTCACGAAGCGGTCGAGCTGCGCGACGGCGATGCCAGCCGCTATATGGGCAAGGGCGTTCTGAAAGCCGTGGACGCGGTGAACGAGACGATCAGGGAGGCCTTGATCGGGCTCGATGTCGAGGACCAGCGCGATCTCGATCATGCGATGCTGGACCTGGACGGAACTGCCAACAAGGGATCGCTCGGCGCGAACGCCATTCTTGGCGTCAGTCTCGCCGCCGCCAAGGCCGGGGCGAATGCGCGCGGGCTGCCGCTCTACAGCTATGTCGGCGGGGTGGGGGCGCACACGCTGCCCGTCCCCATGATGAACATCATCAATGGCGGCGAGCATGCCGACAATCCCATCGATATTCAGGAATTCATGGTCATGCCGGTCGGTGCGGATTCGCTCGCCGAAGCCGTCCGCTGGGGTGCGGAGATCTTTCATACCCTCAAGAAGGGTCTTGCGGAGAAGGGGCTTTCGACTGCCGTGGGCGATGAAGGCGGCTTCGCGCCCGATCTCGCCGGAACGCGCGACGCGCTCGACTTCATCATGCAATCCATCGAAAAGGCTGGCTTCACGCCGGGCGACGACGTCGTCCTCGCGCTCGACTGCGCAGCGACCGAGTTTCATCGCGATGGCCGGTACGAGATCGCCGGGGAGGGCCTCAGCCTGAACGGTGACGAGATGACCCGCTACCTCGTCGAATTGTGCGATGCCTACCCCATTCGCAGCATCGAGGACGGGATGGACGAGGACGATTTCGAAGGCTGGCGGGCCTTGACCGAAGCTCTGGGCGACCGGGTCCAGCTTGTCGGCGACGATCTGTTTGTCACGAACCCCGAACGCCTGCGCGACGGGATCGAGCGCGGGCTCGCCAACTCGCTGCTCGTCAAGGTCAACCAGATCGGAACGCTCAGCGAAACGCTCGCCGCGGTCGATATGGCGCACCGCGCCGGCTATACATCGGTGATGAGCCACCGCTCTGGCGAAACGGAAGATTCCACTATCGCCGACCTCGCAGTGGCGACCAATTGCGGGCAGATAAAGACCGGCTCGCTCGCCCGATCGGACCGGCTTGCGAAATACAATCAGCTGATCCGGATTGAGGAAGAGCTCGGCTCGAGCGCCCGCTATGCCGGACGCGACTGCTTCGGGCGCATCAATATCGGTTGAGAGATTTCAAGTGTATCAGGGAAGGGCGGGTCAAGAGGTTTCGACCTCGTGCTCCGCCTCCTTCTCGATCTCTTCCATCTTCTCGATCTTGCGCTTGTTTTTCGGGCTGAGGAGATATTGCCAGACGCCCCACAGGTTCACGATGAGCAGAATGGCGTTCTGGATCGTAAGCGGCATGCCTCCGCCGGTGAGGCCAACGATGACCCACGCTATCGCCACCACGCTGAACAGGACGAAAGCCCAGCCGGTCGCGCGTCGCCCGATATCCGCAGCAATCATCGCGGCAGCGATGACCGCGCCGATCGCGGCAAACCATTCGAGCGGACCGTTCATGTCGAAGCTGCCTTTCGTCCGGTGTTTCGGTCGAGCGGGGCGACACCCGCGAAACCTATCGACGGGCAGCGGCGGTTCTCGTTCCGCTAAAGTAGTTTAAGCTGCGAACCGGTCTTGCAGGGCCAGCAGGGCCAGCGCCGCTTTTGCTGATTCGCCGCCCTTGTCCTTCTGCTCCGGGTCGGCGCGGACCATCGCCTGCGCGTCGTTCTCCACGGTGAGGATACCGTTGCCGATCGCAATCCCGTCCATCGTCAGTGCCATGATTGCGCGTGCGCTTTCGCCGGCGACGATCTCGAAATGATAAGTTTCGCCCCGGATGACGACGCCGATGGCGACGAATGCGTCATAGCTTTCGCTCTCCGCCGCCAGCGCGATCGCGCCCGGTATTTCGAGTGCGCCGGGCACGGTCAGCACTTCGACCGAATGGCCTTCTGCTTCGCATACGCGCCGTGCCCCTGCGATAAGCAGATCGTTATATTCGTCGTAGAACCGCGCCTCGACGATCAGAATACGAGCCATGCTGTCTACTCCGGGATAGCTTCTTCGGCGACGATATTCAGGCCGTAGCCGTCGATCGCCACGACGTTGCGGTGTGAATTGGTCAGAAGGACCATGTCCTCGATATCGAGATCGGCTAGGATTTGCGCGCCTATCCCGTAATTGCGGAAGTCGCCGCTCGCGGAACTGGGCGGTTCGTCGCCAGCGCTGGCCGCTCGCGAATTGATGAGGATGACGATGACGCCCGCGCCCTCTTCCCCGATCCGGCTCATGGCGCGCTGCAACACCCGCTTCTTCGGTCCGGAGCGACCCAGCACATCGTCGAGGATGCTGATCGTATGCATCCTCACGAGCGTGGGGCGGTCAGGCGTCACGTGTCCCTTCTGCAGAACGTAGCTGGCGCTGCCGTCGATCTTGTTGCGATAGGTCAGGAGTTGCCAGTCGCCGCCATAGTCGGACTTGAACTGCTCTTCGTGCAGTCGCTCGACCAGATGATCGTTGCGTCGGCGATATTCGATGAGATCGCGGATCGTCCCGATCTTCAGCCCGTGCTTGCGCGCGAAACCGATCAGGTCGTCGAGACGTGCCATCGAGCCGTCGTCATTCATGATCTCGCAGATGACGCCGGAGGGGTTGAGGCCAGCCAGGCGCGCGATGTCGACCGCCGCTTCCGTGTGGCCGGCGCGAACGAGGACTCCCCCCTCGCGCGCGACCAGGGGAAAGACGTGCCCCGGCGTGACGATGTCGTCTTTCGTCTTGGTCGAATCGATGGCGACGGAGATAGTGCGGGCGCGGTCCGCGGCGCTGATGCCTGTGGTTACGCCCTCGCGCGCTTCGATCGAGGTCGTGAAGGCCGTTTCGAACATCGTCCGGTTCGACCGGCTCATCGGTTCGAGCCCAAGCGTGTCGACTCGCGCACGATCAAGCGAAAGGCAGATGAGCCCGCGCCCGTGCGTCGCCATGAAGTTGATTGCGTTGGGCGTCGCCATCTGCGCAGGGATTACCAGATCGCCTTCGTTTTCACGATCCTCGTCGTCGACGAGTACGAACATCCGCCCGTTGCGCGCTTCGTCGATAATTTCCTCGATGCCGACGAGAACCGGCGAACTGTCGTTGTCGGCAAGGAATCGTTCGAGCTTGCCCAGCGTTTCGGTCGTGGGATTCCAGCTGTCGGAAAGACAGTCGCGCAGGGAATTCGCGTGAAGCCCGGCGGCGCGGGCTATGCCGGCCTTGGTAAAGGCTTTGCTTTCGACGAGTTGCCTTATCTGTTGGGGTAAGTCGGTCATATCAGGTGCGCTATCACATTGGAATGTGAACGGCAACGAACTAGCACATTCGAATGTGCATTATTCTTATGCGCGCTTGCTAAACGGACCGTCGTCTGGTGACAGGCTTCCGCGGCATCGCATATGTTCCGCTTACCGTCGTCCGGTAATCATCGGGATTGATCGGAAAAGTAAAGAGAAGGCCGAACATTCGATCTTCCGACCATACGACTTTTGCCGCAATCGGCTCATGGTCCTTGATCTGCACCTCCACCTCCAGATCGCAGGGCAGGTCGAGGACGCCGATGCCCTTCAGTCCGGTGGCAGAAATGTCCTTGATCCTGAACGTCCGCCACTCGTCATCGAGCCGCAACTTGCCTGTCGCGAGTATTTGCGAGCGCCCCCGGTTGTGAAAGAGTGCGCTGAAGGTTTTGCCGGTAATCGGAAACATGCTCAACGCGTAGCATCGGCAAACTTTTTAATATCTTAAGGGGCCAGCCGCAAACGTCTTAGTATTTGCTAAGACGTCCGGAAACAGACCCGAGCGGCCCGCAAAAATCGCAGATCAGGGAGGGGGTGGTGGACGCACTAGGGTTCGAACCTAGGACCCGCTGATTAAGAGTTTTGTGGCCCTCGTTTCAACGAATTTCAGCCACTTTCCGAAAGCCGCACAAATTCGGTCCTATTCCCGTTGTGTTCTCGCAGTTGTTTTCGGTTGGCTTCCGTTAGGTTCCGGTATATCGATTACGCAGTGATTACGTGGACTGCGATCATGGCCCGACTGAAGCTTACTTTGACGACTGTTCCCAAGGCAGCGATCCCCGAGAAAGGCGACGCCTATTACTGGGACACTGAACTTCGGGGCTTCGGTCTTCGCGTCACGCCACGCGGTGTTCGATCCTATGTGCTTCAGTATCGTTTGCCGGGTCGCAATGCGCGCAGGCTCACTATCGGTATTCATGGTTCGCCATGGACGCCGGAAAAGGCGAGGGGGCGCGCCGAAGAACTGCTGTACGATGTTAAGCGCGGAGACGATCCGGTTCTCGCTGCACGCAAGCGTGCACGCGAGGCGGTCGATTTGGAATTTTCCAAGTACGTGGACACGTTCACGGACGCCTATCTTAAATCGGAATGGCGGGATTCGTGGGCGGATGCAAAGCGCCAATTGGAACTGCATGTCATTCCGCACCTGAGGGGGCAGGCGCTGCCTGAGATTGAAAAGGCCGATCTGGCGCGTGTCATTCGGCGGTTGAGCGATAGGCCCGCTCTTGCCCGCAACACGCATGCGACGCTTCGTAAGCTGTTCGCTTGGGCTGTCGATCAAGGTGACCTAGTTTCCAGTCCGATCCCTGCTGCCCCGCCAGGTGTGAAGGCCAGAAAGCGCGTCCTGTCACCCGATGAAATTGTTGCGCTCTGGCAAGCGAGCTTCGAACTGGCCCGCCCGATGGGGCAATTCGTGCGATTGTTGGTAACTACTCTACAGCGACGCGGAGAGGTCGCCGGATTGCCATGGGCTGAGTTAAACAGCCTAAAAAAAGTCTGGATGCTTGATGGCGAACGCGCGAAGAATGAGGACGATCATCTTGTGCCGCTCAACCCGCTTGCCGTTGCGGTCCTTGCTGAAATGGCGAACGCTACCGGGCATGAGGCGAAGCGTTGGCCGCGTAAGGGGCTGGTGTTCTCAACTACCGGCGCAACGCCGATTTCCGGGTTTTCAAAGGTTAAAAAGCAACTCGACCGCGAGATGCTTCCGATCCTTCAGGATATGGCGGACAAGCGGGCCGATGCGCTCGGAGACGAACGTGAGCTTGTGTTGCTTCGACCGTGGCGCTTTCATGACATTCGCAGAACCGGAACGACGCAGATGCAGGCACTGGGTGTTCCGATTGAGGTGACCGAGAAGGTCATAAATCACAAGTCTGGCGAAACTGCGGGCATCCGTGGCGTCTACAACCTACACGCTTACACCGATGAGAAGCGCGACGCACTCGAAGCGTGGGGTGCATATTTGGAGAAGCTCATTGCGCGCGCGAGCGCGCCGAACGTGATCGCACTCGCCAAAGGGCGGGCGTGATGGCGGCGTGGCTAGGGTAGCTCCCGAAAACCCGGACTCCGACCGGGCTGCCGCGCCATCTTAACTATCGGAGCACACGCGGAGGTGTGTATGACGAGGTTTCGTTGGCCGGGATGGGTGAATCGTCAACTTTGGCCAGATCAACCTGAGGGTTATATCTTTTTAGCCCGTGCGTTTGATCTGCTAGGAGCGACCATATGGGCAGATTGGACCGGCCACGAGGTAGAAGAAGCAGAAAAGTCTGTAGGGCGGCGGATACCATCTGCGGAGGACTCCTACATGGACGGCACGCCGCGCTTTGGGATTCACCGTGAATTTGGTCCGGACGTAATAAAGGCTGCCGGGTCAGGACACCCCAATCCGAAAGTTCCCATTCCCGAACCCCTCTGGCGCGCTGTCGCTGCCGATAATGATCGTCGCCTTGATCGGGTTCAATCGGCAGTCATTCGGCGCGATGGGGTTGTGGCGGAATGCCACGACTTGGCTTTGAGCGGAACTTTGAAGTTTGCGTGGCGTCGAAAAGGCGGAGGGAAAAAGCCGATTCCTGTTGCGCCCGAGGAATGGGAAATCGATTATCCCTTCGTTCCGTTCGCTACTCTTGGCTACGGCGAAGATCTAGGGCTTTCGTCACCAGTGCCCAATGGTTGGCTATTCGTGACCGCAGCAAGCCTGAGCGATGTTCTCGGCGTTTCAGGGTCATACCACGTTTCCGGCAGTCATGAGAAAGTGGGAGAGCGGCCAATTCAGCCATCCTCTGAGAAGCTGAAGGCGCTTGCAAATGAGTTGGATGCAGAGGGAATCCCGATACGCGAAGTGAAATCGCATCATATCAAAGATCGCTGGAAAAATGAGGATGGGCCGCGACCCAAGGTGACTGCAATAACATCTCTAATGGCTGGCTTAGGCAAGGGTGGACGCCCGCCCGACACCGAGCGATAAGACGGAAAACCGTCAGTTAGAATAACTGTTGCGTCAGTTTTAAATGATGGTCGAAACAGTTCTTCTGCTTTCAATGAGGTTCCGCGAAGCATCGCCGCATTACGGAGCGATGCAATTAAGCGGACCTCATCATGGAAAACGACGACGACAAGCTGCTTACAACTGAACAGCTCGCATCTCTGCGCAATGTGCCTCCCAGCCGCATCGAAAAGGAACGCCTGAAAGGTGAAGGGCCGGCCTTTATTAAAGATGGCCACTTAGTCCGATACAGGCTCGGCGATTACCGCTCTTGGATCGCCTCGAAGCAACGGTTCACATCTACCTCTGAGCAAGCGGCAGCGTGACGGATGTCGGATCGGAAAGGTTCGCGTCCAAACCGTAAAGGACGCGGGGGCCGCGCAATTCTGTCCATTAAGACGGATGCACAGCCCCCCAAAGATTGCTCTCGGCTCCCCAGCACTGAGCAGAGCTCATTTACCGAAAAACTGACGCCGCTGCAACTGGCGGAAGTCGATCTCTACGTGTCGTCTCGTCGGGACATGGAGATTAGGCGGCGCACCCTTCCCGAGACGAAGGAAGAATGGTTGCGCTCCGGCACTATCGGTTCGGGCAGGTTGTCGCAGCATGATGCGGATCGCCTGTGGAACAAGGCAAAGGTGGCTCTGGTTGAAGGGGGTGTCCGATGACCGCCCCCCTCGACGAGTTCTATCACGCGTTGCAGCCTTGGGATGGCAGGTGGTTCGTCAAATTGCCCGACGCCGGACCTCGCTTGCTGACGCTCACCCAGCATACGGCGCTCCAAATACTTCGCGGACGTACCGGTCTGACGAACTGGGATGCCCGCCTTCTCCAGACTATCGCCACGACTGAGGGCGAACTGTCCAGCCTGCAACGGCATTACCTCGATCGACTGGCCCGCGAACATGACGAACGGGTGACGGCATGACCGGGCGGCTCGATCTGGAAGCCATCCGCGAGAGCAATCCGCTTCCGACGGTCGTGGGCGGCGTCGTTGAACTCAAGCGCGCAGGGAGGGAGTGGAAAGCCTGCTGCCCGTTCCATAGCGAGCAAACCCCATCCTTCACAATATACAGCAACGGTCGTCGCTTCATGTGCTTCGGGTGCGGAGCGGAAGGTGATGTTTTCGACTTCGTATCGCGCATCGAAGGTATCGGCCTGCGCGATGCTGCCTTGCGGCTCGGCCAGGGGGAGGTGGTTACCACGAACATCGCTCCCCTTCCTCCGGCGAATGACGAAGGCGATCGGACCGAGGAAGCACGGTCGATCTGGCGCAACGCCGTTCCGGCGACGGGAACTCCGGTGGAGGCCTATCTGCGCTGGCGTGGTATCTCGATCCCAATTCCCGAAACCATCCGCTTCGCACGGCTGCAATACGGGAAGCGCGGGCGGGAATATCCTTGCCTCGTCGCGGTCGTAACCGGCCCGGATAACCGGCTTTGCGGTATCCAACGCACTTACCTTGCCGACGATGGCCGGGGGAAGGCTGACGTTCCGAAGCCGAAGCTGTCGCTCGGTCGTGTCCGGTGCGGCGCGATCCGACTGGCACCGGTCTCTCGCCACCTGACAGTGTGCGAAGGCCTTGAGGATGGCCTGTCGTTGCAGGAAGCGATTGGCGGGCCTGTCTGGGTGGCCTGTGGCGCATCGAACCTGCCGTCGATGAGATTGCCGGATTTCGTGCGGGACGTAGCAATCGGAGGCGACAACGATGCGTCCGGTAGGGCCGCTGCCGAGAATGCTGCGCGGACAATGAGCGCGAGGGGTCATGGCGTGCGGGTTTTCTATCCCAGCCCGCCCCACAAAGATTTCAACGAAGAACTAAAGGAGTCGCGCGGATGAGTGCTGCGACGATGAAAGCCGCTTATGAGAATGCGGAAGTGATTTCGATCTGGCCGCAAGCCGATATGTCGGTTCTGAACGAAGGACGACGCAGCCCAGTCGCGATGCCGGCCGATCTGTTCGGTCCTGCGTGGCCCTTGCTCGTGACGGTGGCTGAAGGGGTCTGCACCGCTCCCGATTATCCCGGAATGGCGCTGCTGGCTTCCTGTGCAAGCCTTATCGGGGGCAAGCGCCGCATTCGGCCTTATGACACCGCGGCGTGGAGCGAACCGTGCATCCTGTGGTGCGGCGCTGTCGGTGACCCCAGTTCGCGCAAGTCGCCTGCGCTCGATCAAATAACCGCGCCCTTGCGAACGTTGGAGCAGGCAAAGGCCGACGATCACAAAGATGCGTTGCGCGAGTTCCAGGAACGCAGTGAATGGAACAAGCAGACGAGGAAGCGCTGGCAGGACGAGGTTGCCGAAGCGATCAAGAACGGCCTCGACAAGCCCAAGATGCCGGAGGATGCCGAAGATCCCGAAGAGCCGCATCGACGGCGTACGCTCACGATGGACAGCACGCCGGAAGCGTTGGGCGCGATCCTGCAAGGCAACCCTCAAGGCGTTCTTTCCTTTCGTGACGAGCTGGCTGGATGGCTCACTTCGCACGAACGATACAGTCCGGGAGGACGAGAGTTCTGGCTTGAGGCATACGGAGGCCGCCCGTTCGTAATCGATCGGAAGGGAACGAAGGGTCCAATCTCGATACCGTTCAACGGGGTCTCTGTCCTCGGGGGCATTCAACCTGCGAAGATGGCGGACGCATTGTTGTCGTCGCCGGATGACGGACTGGTCGCTCGCTTCCTGTGGGCATGGCCCGATAAGGTGCCGAGCGTTCGCCGCCCTCGCGAAGCGGCCGATCTGGGGCGGCTACAACGGGCATACGAACGACTGGACAGCCTTTCTTGGGCAAAGACCGCCGAAGGGGCAAATATTGCCCTGACGCTTCCCCTAGCGCCGCCTGCGGCTGATCTGTTCGAGGCGTGGCAAGCCGACAATGCAGCGATCGATCAGGATGCTTCCGCGCTGTTCAAGTCCTTTGTCGGCAAGATGGACGGAGCGGTTCTGCGGCTGGCGCTGGTCGGAGAGTTCATCAGCTGGGCCTTTTCGGACGATCCGGAACCTTCCGAAGTATCAGCCTACGCCCTCGCCGCAGCCGCCCGGTTCGTGGACGACTATGCAAAGCCGATGTCAGAAAGGGTCTACGGCGATGCTGCGCTTCCTGCTGTCGAACGGCACGCGGCATTGCTCGCCCGGTATATCCGTCGCTACCAGTTCAAGACGATCAACCTGCGAACGCTGAAACAATCGCCTCACAAATCGCGCCTGTCGGCTCTACGGCAAGGCGACACGATGCGGGCGGCAGCGGAATATCTCGTCGATGCCGGATGGCTTCAGCCGGCTCCACGACGGGAAGGTGATACCACGGGGCGAACCAGTCTCGACTTTGCCGTCAATCCGCAAGTGCTGGAGGCTGAATGATGGGCTGGCGCGAAGAAGCAAAAGCCATCTTGGAGGCTGGGCACAATAGGCACGAATGGCACGAAAGGCCCCAAATCGGACCAAACGTGCCAAACGTGCCTAACGTGCCGGGGGGTGTGGTTCGTCCTGAACGAGTTCTGCGTTACTGGCACGAACGAATGAGCAACCTCGATCCTGACCAGCCGCCGGACGGCATAGCGGCACGAGACTGGTCACAGATGGTCGAAGATGCCTGCTGGCTGTACGAGGCTCACGCACGCTATGCGGTCCGAAACGGCTGGAAAGCGTCCGGCCTGTTCGGCGTCCGCCTCGATTACCCACCCGGCGGTGGACTGGCTCAAGTCCTGCGGGGGAGTCGATCGCTAGCGTTCGACGGCCCGATCGCCCACGTTCGCCAGTTCGGGGTCAGGATGACACGCAATCCGGCGTGTGGGCATGGGCTGCCGATAATTTGGGAACTGACGGATGAAGGACGGCTAAAATTGTCATCATCAAACGAGTTTGACTAACGCGGACCTCGCTTGGGAATTTCCGAAGAAGTCGCACAACTCAACTAGTTTGCGCACCTACTCATCGCTTAAGCGAAGTTTTTTTGATTTGCATTGACTAGTGATCGCCGACGTAGACAACCCCGCGCTATAAGGTTTGTTCCTAAAAAAGGCTAATGCCCAAGAATCATCGATAGTGCGGAGGATTGGACGGGACGCACTATCATGTTTCAATGCCGGGATACGCATGGCGAACTTCTGCTTGCCACGCCACCGAGGGTAAACACCCAATCGAGCTTATCGCTTTACGAGGGCCTTGTGCGGGAAAATGCGAGTGAAAGCGAAAAGGACTTTTCCATCGATCTGATAGTCACCGGAGCGCAACGTGCCTCCGTGTGCAGTCTCATCAATGAAAAATACGGGTGGCGAGGCTATGGGTCCAACCATGATTTGGGTGCGAACGGGCATTGTTCCACATTCGTAGCGCTTCTGGAAGGTTCGCTGGTTGGCACCTTATCATTGACGATCGATAACGGAGATCAATTGGCCTCTGAAGCGAGTTTCCCCGATTTCATCGCTCAATTTCGCTCATCGCCGGGCGTCAAGTTATGCGAACTCACCAAGTTCGCTTTCTCATCGAAATCCACTCCGATGAACATTTTAGCGTCCCTGTTCCATACGATCTTTATATACGGAACCACACGTTACGAATGCACAGACCTTCTGATTGAGGTCAATCCGCGTCACATTCGCTTTTACGAGACGATGCTGGGTTTTAGTAAGGTCGGCACGATGCGGACTAATTGTTCGGTTGGTGCGCCTTCCCAACTTATGCGGCTGAACGTCTGCGATATCGGCAAGTACATTCAGGAACATGCGGGCTGCCGAGCGCCATCGGGCAGGTCGCTCTATCCGTATTTTCTGACGGCGGCACAGGAATGTTTGATACACGAACGGATGGCTGACCTTGGACCAAATTCGCGTTTTGATATTCTGAATGCCTCTTGATCGGCAATTGTTTCGATGAAAGTTGAAGAAAGGGCAGCGGAAAACCACTGCCCTTTTACATTCTTATTTCCGTCTCGACGCTTAGAACGCGTAATTCACGCGTACCGCCGAGTCCTTCCTCCGCCGCATCGAGAAACCGATCGCCGCGAAACCGAGGATCATCATTAACCAAGTAGCGGGTTCGGGAACCGCCGCCGCCAGGGGCGTGAATGTAAGATTGCCGCCATAGGAAGCATTGGTGTTCGCGGTGTAATCAACCGTAAGCGTGTTGACGTTACCCGAGAAGATCGGAATATCACTGAGGCCGCCACGGCCATTCATAATACTGACGACGAAATCCGAAACGCCGTTATTAAAGACAACCGAATTGAAATTGAGTCCATTGGTTTCTTCAACCGAGAAGCTGGTGGTGATCGAGCCGCTACCTAAACCGATAAGATCGCCAGTCACTGGGCCGATCTGGAAGATAAACTGGTCGATATCGGAGCCGCTCAGTCCACCATTTCCGATAACAGCAGATACTGGATCAGTGCCAGTCGTTCCGTCACCGAACACCCGGAACTCCGGATCGCCTGGAACAAAGGTAGCAGCATTGGCCGCCGGTACGATTACAAAGGCCGAGGCCATTGCAGCTAACATGCGAAGTTTTCTCATAACAAAGAACCTTTCGAAAAGTTACCGGATGCACGTGCCGATTCGATAGTGTTACCACATTCTTAACGACGATGGAGTCTGAAAAAAATCGGGGCGCAGCTAACCACTCTCTATTTGGGACAAATGAGCTTTACGGCTGCGTGCACGCGCACAAGAAAAGGCTTTATCGGTTTACAAAAAAGGGGCCGGCCCGAAGGCCAGCCCATCGTCCAACTTTAATGTTTCAGCTTAGGTGAACCGGCTGGCTCCACCGTTCGCAGTCCTCGTCGAACTCGAACGCCTTGTGGGGCGAATATCCGGCGAAGAAGGCAGCTGGTCCGCTCGATCCACGATCATCGCTGGCTAGGCAGTAATCCTCGTCGCTTTCCTCGATGCCATCAGCCAGCGGACAACCTGCACCCTGTAAGCGTCCAGGAACGCTGTGGGTGCAGAACTCGTCCTCTCCCATGGTTCCGTCCAATTCGTCGCCATTAGGCTCCAGATCGGGATCAGGGTCCATCCAGTCCAGCCGGTCGATCAAGTGTTCGCATAGGTCGGCCAGTTCGGATCGCGAAAGGTGGCGAATTGCGCTCTCGAGAAGCACAGGCGAAGGGAGGGCCGAAGCCCTCCCGATGTTGTGCGCGCCCATGGTTCACGCTGCCGCCGGAAGAAGGCGGGCGATGTCCGCGAAGGTCTGTGCGACATAACGGGCGGCCCAGCTTTCCATATCGCCATCCTGATCCCGTAACTGATCGAGTTTCCAATGCAGGGCTGCAAGGTCGGGCGCAGGCATAGCCATAAGGGCGGAGTGGGTTGCGCAAACGCGGTCGCAAAGTTCTTCTGCCATGTCGTCGGCCTCGTCCATTGCGAAGCTGCTGCGAACCCGGCGAACCTGCTCGTCGCGCCGGTCGGCTGCGGCGGCAACGTCCTGGCACAGCTTGCGGTGCGCGCGAAGATCAGGGCGATCATCGAAGTGCATCCTCCCCGAAGCAAGGTCGGCAACGGTGCGCCGCGCTCTACGGACGAACGACGCGTTGTCGGTCGTAATTGGACCCGGTGTGCCGGTATAGGGATCGCTGGGGAACGCTTCGTGCGGGACGCGCTCGCAAGCTGCCTTGCAACGATCGGACGTGATGCGCCATTCGGCGAGAAACGCCGCATCCTCGGACTTGGCGGCGAGATAGGCGCGCATAGCCTTTTCCCATGCCGTGCGGTCGGATACTGCGGAGGCAGTTGCAGGAAGTGCTACTGCGACGGCGCAGAGAGGTGCGACTTTCAAAAGGTCGCGTCGTTTTGTATTGGTGCTCATAGTCGTGCCCTTCTCACTAAGGGTGGCGATTAGGCTGGCTGGGAAGGTAGTAGCTCCCGGTCAGCCGCCTTGGCCTCATGCCTTGGCTGATAGAATATCTATCATACCGATCTCTATTGCGTCAATCCCCTTTCTGATATATTCTCTATCATCATGAAAGCACCTCACTGTAAGATGGCGCGGTCAGGCCTTGGCTGGTCGGCGAAGGATTTGGCGGCGAACGCGAAGGTTGGTTATGCGACCGTAGCTCGTTTCGAGTCAGGCGGATCGATCAATGCTGAAAGCTGCAAGAAATTGGCCGCGACGTTGAGACAAGCTGGCGCACAGTTTACGCATGCCAAGGGGCGTGTGGGTGTCTCGGTACCCGAATGATTGGCGGAGTTTTTGGACACCGTAAAAAGGGGGAGGGGGATCGCCAGTTATAGATGGCGACCCGTAATTACGGGAAAATACGCGAAGGCTGGACGATCAATTAATTCGTGTGAACCCCTCGGGCGGTGGGGGAACCATAACGGCAGTGCCACTTTGGCATTCAATGTCGTTGACTATATCGTCGATCGTCGCTTCTCGTGTTTCAGGATCGAGCCCTTCAGCAGCAACAGCAAATTTCTCTAACCCCAAGCTAACGTCGGTGCGATCGGAAGCGCAAATTATGTCGCGAACGGCGCTTAGACTTTGCCTGTAGGCTCGTTCTTCGTCGGCCTGACTGTTGCAGCCCGTCAAAAACAAGGTGGCTAAGGCCACCGCGGCAGCGATCAATCTCATGATCCATGTATGCGCCGAACTATGCCCTTCGTCCAGTTCGCTGCTTTGGCTCTAAAACCACTTCGACTTTTCGCGATCCGCAGCGATAGCATTTCGCCTTATTTTCCAGCCAATTGTATCAATTTGAGACTGGGCAAACTTACGACTGCTTGGCACGATAATTTGACACTATAAAGGCGACGCACTTGAGCCGTAAATCATTGCGGGTCGGCTTAAGTGTTTTGACTAAGAGCGGGCTGTTGTCCTTCCCTATGGCAGCAGCCCCTTTTTTTGCGGCGAGTTGACTTGTTCGCTCATGAAGCCTGCCGTACCGTCAAAGAGTCATTCGGGTCGCCAGGATGGTCAACATCCTGCCAGATGACAGAGCCGTCGTGTCGCCTCCTGTCACGGCGGCTTTTCTCTTTTTGGGGGGTGTGGGCCAGCTGAGCAAATGAACGGAGATGCCGGCCCCACGATGTTGCAATGCACCGTCGCAACGCATTCGCTGTAATCAGTGCTTTGCCAAAGATCGGTTAACGCTCTGAAATAACCACTTCGACCTGCCGTGATCCGCAACGATAGCACTTCGCTTTACTGGCCAGCGCCGCAAATGTCTCTTCGCCACATGCCATCCGGCAGGCCTGTCGCAGTTGCCGAAGGTCGGGTTGCGCCTCGTGTCCGCATTCACATCGTAGCGTGAGGGCTAGATCGTCACGCAAGCAATGAGAGATGCAGGTTGGCGCCTTCCAGGACATTGCGCCAGTTGGACGAATGGCGACCGTGTAGGAAAACGTTAATGTGCCGGATTATCCAAAGCGTTCCCAGTGGATATTTGCGAGTTAGAACCGGGTTCGCCCACCTAATCTGGTATGTAAGCTAAGCTTAGCCCTTGAAGCATTTTCGCCCGGTTATCTTCTTTGATCCTGTCCCGCGAAACTCTTCGAAGACTGCCTCAAAGACGCACTCAGAGATGGGAAGAAATGTACCTGAACTTCCCGAACTTCTGACATTTGATCTATAGACTATTTCGACCTTTTCCTGCGTCGACCTAGAAGGATCGACGATCTCGAGAACAAAAAAGCGATCGTAAACGGTCCGTGTTCCATTGCCCGAACCCACAAAACCAAAAGACGGCATCTGCGTAGACGTACCTGAAAAAGTGGCCGATCCGGCTGATGAGTTCACGGTACCGGAATGGTAAGTGGTTCCGCCCCCTGTTTGGCCGAATATGGGATATGAAAAACTTTCTGACCGAGGGTCACCGACACCATAATCGAAGAAAGCCCATAACTCCGCATGTGTAGGATCTTCGACAATCTGGAAACCTTGGGCCTCCATACGTGCTTTCACCGTTTGCCTATAGGTCGAAAATTCAATGTCACCTTCCTGATCATTTAGAGGAACAAGTGCTAATTTAATTCCTTGCGGTGCTGTTGGCAGTGCATCGAACTTAGCAACTTCAGAGAATACTGGTGTCCCCCCTATGCAACCGCTCAAGGTCAAACATATCGCTGCAAAAAAGCTTTTCTTCATCATACCCCCCATCGGATCGCCGAAGTTGCGCGCTTTAATAGCACAAGTTTCCTTAGGAGTTTCTAACACAGCGTCTGGTTCGTGACGAGAGCGCGGATAACCACGCGCGAGGAACCGTTTGTTATCGACAAAATCGATTAAATAGTGTAAGACAAATCGCATATATCGATTACGGGCGGGGACGCGATGCGAACGGAAATGCTCAACTTTCGGGTCACCCCCGAGCTCGTGGAAGCGCTGACACGAGCAGCGCAGGCCGAAAAGGTAAGTCGCTCCGAATTGATGCGCCGGGTCCTTACGGAGAGAATTGGCAGTCGTGGGGTCGAGGTTGCGCCCTTTGATCCCATCGAGACCCCCAAGCTGGCCGCGAGAGGCCATATAGCCGCCCAACGGTCGATGGCCTGCCATGCTTGGGAGACCGTCAACCAGAACGAGCATGATCCAGCCCTGCGCGTCATCGGCTTCGTCGAGGCGCTGACCTTCGCCCGGATGGCCGCGTTGCAGGGTGAGCAGCGGGACGCCGAAGTGTTCGTGTTCCTCCTGTCGCAGTTCGCCGCGTTCCAGAACGAGCAGGGTCGCTCCGACATCGGCACGCGCTTTGAAGCAGCGGCGCTCAACGCAGCGAACATCCTCGCCGACGAAGGTAACGAGGCGATGGCCGACATGATCGCCCGTTCAGGCGACACACTTGACCCTGCCATTTTCGCAGAAGCACGACGCCAGAGGGAGGCTGTCCGATGACACTCGATACCCGTATTCCATTAATGGCGGCCCAAGGGGCGCAGGTGAACCTGGCCGACATCGCGCAACAGGCCGAACGCTACAAGGCACTGCGCGCCCAGCGGGAGGCGTTCGAAGCCGAGACCGAACGCAAGACCAATGCGCGCAAGTCGCTGGCCGACCTGATACTGTCGCAGCATGAACAGGCACCGGGAACGCGGTTTGGCGAGGAACGCCCTGCGGTTCCGCCTGAAGGCCTACCGGACAATCGCGCGATCACGCCCTACCCTCTGACGAACCCGGCGGCGATGGGCATGAGCGATACGCCTGCAACCCGCATCGCCATGAGCGGCCAGCCGCAGCAGGAAGAAAAGCCCGATCCGTGGGCGGAATACGTGAAGTACGACCCGGAAGGCGCGATCGACTTTCGCGCAAGCACGGCGGAATGGCAGCAAAAGCAACTGGAAACGGCGAGCGACCTGAACGAGCAATCGATGCAGTTGCTCGGCGGCGTTCACGACCAGCCCAGCTACAACCGGGCGCGTGCGATGGCCTACCGGCTCTATAGCCAATACGGTATCGATCCTGCGCAGTTACAGCTGCCTGACCAGTATTCGCCCGAACTCGTTCGCGAGTTGCAGATGCAGGGAATGGAGACGCGCAAGCAGCTTCAAACCGTCCTCGACGAGCGCAAGCTGGATTGGGACATCGAGGATGACCAGATCGACAACGAGCGCATGGACCGAAACACGGACAGCCTCATCGACACGCGCGAGGAGCGGCTGGACGAATACCGCCGCGCGAACCGGGTGCGGGAAGCGACGACGCGGCGCGGTCAGGACTTGACCGACACGCGGGTGAGGCGCGGACAGGACATCAGCAGCCGAGACCGCCGCCGGGGGCAGGACATTCGGCCAACGCGTGGTAACCGGCAGGGACCGGCGCGACCAACCGCGACCGATGCGAACGGGAACAAGATCCAGTTCGACGGCAAGAAATGGGTTCCGGTCAAGTGAGCCTGCCGCCCCTTCCGCCGGGGTTCACCCTCGTCGAGTCTGCAGAGGAAATGCCGAAGAAGAAGGCGAAGCGCATTCCGCCGCCGCCCCCCGGCTTTACGCTGGTCGATCCGGAAGCGACGGATGGCGATACGGTGAAAGCGGGAGAAATACGCGTTCGCCTGCTGGGCGTCGATGCGCCGGAACTCAGACAGCAGGGCTGGGACCGCGATGGCCAGCCCATCCCGATCGGAGAACAGTCACGGGCCGCACTGGCTGACCGGCTCGGCAATGGTCCGGTCGTCATGGGCGATACGGCGCATATGTCCTACGGACGCCCGGTCGCTCCGCTGACGATGGATGATCGCGATGCAGGACTGGCGATGCTCGAAAGCGGCAATGCGGTGGTCGTGCCGCAATACCTTCAGGATCAGCCGCAACGCCTTGCCGACTATGCGGCTGCGGACAGGGGCGCTCGCCTCAACCGGCGCGGTCCGTTGCATTCAACGGTCAACCAGTCGCCGGAGGAGTTTCGCGCCGATCCGGACTATGTTCCGGAGCGCGAGACCATCGCGAAGTTCTGGGACACGCCGACGCCAAACAGCGGCTTGTCGGCGGAAGCCGAACAGGAATATCTGGCACTGCTGAAGACCGGAACGGCTGACGAGATCATTGCCTTCCTTGCCCGCAACGGTCACGCGACCCGCGAGGACGAGTTGCGCGACTGGGTGGCGAAGCGCGATGCCGATCCCTCCTCGGTCAACGCTTCCGTGCTCTACGAAAGCGGCGTGCGTATTCCGATCGATTCCGGCGACGGCGCAGGCGGGGCGGCGGTGCGCGGTTTCGCGGAAGGCTTTCTGGCTGGGGGTCTTGATGAGGCTGGCGCCATTGTCGATACGCTGGGCGGAACGGCTGGGCGCGAAAGCGTCTGGAACAGCGACCGGCGGCTGGCCGATATATGGCTCAACAACCAACAGCAGAACGCAGCGATCCTCGACTACGATCAGGGCAACCATCCCTATGCCGCGACCGGCGGCGAGATTGCCGGGGCGCTGACCTCGGGTGTGGTCATTCCCTACGGACAGGCAGCACGCACGGTCCCGCAGTTGGCGAAGGTCGGCGCGGTTTATGGTGGTGCGGAAGGCTTTCTCGGAACGGACGGTTCGACGGCTGACCGGCTGACGGGTGCGGCCATCGGGGTTCCGGCTGGGGCTATTGTCGGAGCGGTTGGTGGTAAGGCGATCGAATACGGCGCTCCGATCGTTGCGCGCGGTTATCGTGCTGTGACGGGCAGGAACGGCGACAGGGGCACGAAGGCGGCAGGAGAGGCTGTCGAGGGCTATGGCGAGGAACAGGCGCTCGATGCAGCGCTGGACATGCCGCAGGGGCGCGATATTCCCCCGCCCCCTCCCGGCTATCGGATCGACGCAATGCCGATGGAAATGGAGGCCGCGCCCTCGGTCTCGGCAATCCCGGAAGGCACGACACGCCGCCTGCTCGATCCGGCAACCGACGCCGAACGTCTGGCAGCTGCACAGAACGTCCAGCCAAACGATGTTCTGCCGTTGCCGGGTAATGCGGTCGATGGGGTCGAGGAAGCTGCTGCGATCGATGCAGGACGCTTCGCACAGGCGAAGCCGCTGGATGAACGCAAGGCCTTGGAACGCACCACCATCCGTTCCTATGACGGCAAGGAGGTTCCCAAGGTCGGCCCGCTCGACATGGTGGGCTGGCTAAGGACGCAGGGCGGTCTGCGGGACGAAGGCGGCGAACTGTCGTTCATGGATCTGAACAATGCGCCTCGTCGCGGTCTCGATCATGTTGGACAGGAGGCACGGTTCGGTCCGCTGGTGAACGACGAGGGCATGAGCCTCGACGATGCCGCCTTGCAGGCATGGGAAGCAGGTTACTTCCCGGAACTCTCGGACCGTCCGGACATCAACACGTTCCTCGACGCGCTGTCCGATACCTACAACGGTGGTGCCGGTCGTCGCTTCCGTCCCGAAGATGCGCCGGAAGTGGAAGCGTTCGATGCGCTGCGGACAGAACGCCTGCAACTGGAACAGGAGATTACCGAGCGAGGGCCAATCTACGAGGATCGCGGCATTGCCTCGGACGATGCACCGTTTCCGCCGGTCGAGGCTTACGAGGAATGGCCATCCGATGCGATCGAGCGGGTCGGCAATATCGATGTATCGAAGCTGGAGACCCCGCAGGACATACGTCGCGCGCTCAAGACCTCCTACAATGCCGTGGGCGGGTTCGATGCGGCGACACGCGGACGGGTGACACAGGCCGAGACCGAACGGCTGGCCTCGGAATTGAACATGACTCCCGAACAGCTGCTGTCGCGCCGAAAGGGCCAGGCGTTCAACGCGGAAGAGGCATTGGCCGCACGGCAGATACTGGCGAAGAGCGCGAACGAACTGGTGAACGCGGCGAAGCGGCTGAAAGCGAGGGGCGATGACCCCGGTGCGGAGGAACTCGCGCGGTTCCGGCATATCTGGACGCGCCATGTCGCCATTCAGGAATCGGTTGCGGGCATGACGGCGGAAGCCGGTCGAGCATTGCAACAGTTTCGCCAGGCAGCGGACAGTCGGCAGTTTCGTGGCGATGTTCTCAACGCTCTCGTTCGCGCGGGTGGTGGCGGCGATCGTTTGCAGGACACTGCGGACATCATCATCGATGCAGCGGAGCTCTCGCCGGGTAAGTTCAATGCGCTGGTGAAGAAGGCGGCGAACCCCAAGTTCAAGGACAAGGTTGCCGAACTCTACATCAATATGTTGCTGTCGAACCCTCCTACGCACATCGTCAACATGGTCAGCAATAGCCTCACGGCCATCGCGCAGGTTCCTGAATACGCCACTGCTTCTGTCATCGGTGCAGCACGCAAAGCCGTCCTCGGCAAGGCGGCGAAAGAGCAAATTCTGGGCAGCGAAGTGGGAGCGCGCGCTTTCGGACTTATCCAAGGCGCGAAGGAAGGGGCAAAGCTTTTCGCAAGAGGATTGCGGACCGGCGAAGCCGACGACTTCGTATCGAAGGTCGAGGGTGACGAGTACAAGGCCATTAGCGGGAAGAAAGGCGAAGTCATCCGTCTCCCTACGCGGTTTCTGACGGCAGAGGATCAGTTCTTCAAGGGCATCGCGCGGCGGATGGAACTGAACGCACAGGCCCTCCGCATTGCTCACCGAGAGGGATTGAAGGGGGAAGAACGCGAAGCCCGAATTGCGGAACTGCTGGCTGATCCAACGGACGAGATGTTCGAACGTGCGCTGGAATACGGACGCTACCTGACATTTCAGACCAAGCTTGGACCTTTCGGCCAAAAGATTTCCGGAATGACCACTGATAGTTTGTTCGCGAAGGTCATCATTCCGTTCGTGCGAACTCCGATCAACCTGCTGAAATTCGCCGTCGAGCGCTCTCCGGCCGCACCGGCCCTCGCAGAATGGCGGAAGGAATTCGTGGCGGGCGGTTCGCGGCGCGATCTGGCGATTGCGAAGGCCATGCTGGGAAGCGGCTTCGCAGCGGTGATCTATGAGGCTGCGCTGGATGGACGGGTGACAGGCAGCACGCCGCCAAACTCCGGGAAGGCGCGGCTGCTCTATGCCGATGGCTGGGAGCCTTATTCCATCAAGGTGGGCAACCGTTGGATCAGCTACTCTCGGATGGACCCGTTCTCGACAACGATCGGCATGGCAGCGGACCTCGCAACGCTTCCCGACAATTTAAGCGAACGGCAACGCGACGATAAGTTAATGATGGTCACTGCCTCGTTCATGAGCAATCTGGCGAGCAAGGTATGGCTGTCCGGGGTCTCTTCCTTCGTCGAGGGCTTGAGCGATCCGGGGCGTTATGCGGATAACTGGCTCAACCGGACTGTCGGTGCCTTCACCGTGCCAGCCGGGGTTGCAGGCGTTGCTAGGGCTATCGATCCTGTCTCACGCAAACGGGAAAGCATCGGGGAAGCCATCCGCTCGCGCATTCCGGGATTGAGCAGCGATCTCCTTCCCCGTCGCGATGTCTTTGGCAGGCAGATCGAGTTCGATAGCTTGGGGCCTGATATCCTGTCGCCATTCTGGCAGTCGGAAGCGAAGAACGATCCCGTCGTGGCCGAAATGCTGAGGATCGGAAAGAACGTGAGCGCCCCCGGTAAGCAATATACCGAGAACGGGGAGAGGAAAGACTACACGCCGGAAGAGTACGATCGCTACCACGAATTAGCTGGACGGCTGACGCACGAGGGATTGGCCGAACTGATTGCGTCGGACGAATATGCCGCGATGAACATTGCGCAGCAGAACAAGGCGGCGAAGAAAGCGATTCGTGAAGCCCGTGAGGCAGCACGCGAAGAACTGTTCGGCAATGGAGACGGGGCAGAAGCCGCCGGGGGGTCGGATGGGGCGATTCCTCCCCCGCCTCCGGGCTTCGCGATAGAAGGGGAAAGCGGGGGCCGCAATGTGTTCGCGGACCTGAAGGACGCTATCCCCGGCATTCGCTTCACCAGCGGCTATCGCGACCAGGCCTACCAGGACGACATGCGGCGCAGAGGATATAAACCCGCATGGAATAGCGAACACCTCGACGGTTCCTCGCTCGACATGCTGCCGCCTCCCGGCAAGTCGATGGAATGGCTGAAGGCACAGGTTCGCCGCTACGATCCCAAGGCGAAGCTGCTAATCCATGATGGACACCTGCACGCCAGTTTTCCGGGCTACTACGGCGCTCCAACATTCGAGGGCGCGCGGGACGCAGGGCTGAAGAACCCGCTCGAAGGCATGCCACCACCGCCTCCGGGTTTCACGCTGGAGGTGCAATGATGGCCGGACCTATTGGCGCTATTGACCCTATTGGCTCGCGTGCCGCTACCGGACCTTTTGTGCCTATTGTTCCTTTTGTGCCGGACAGTCTTGGCGACTTTTCGATCGATGAGGAGTTCGACGCCTTCGACTGGCTGCGCGAGTTTCCTCGGCCGATGAGCGATTACGACGATGGCTGACGATCCGAAAACAAACGGTCGGAAAACGGATGGCACGTTCGCTGAGGGCAATTCGCTGGGCGGTCGCAAGCCCGGTGCGCGCAACAAGGCGACGCTGGCCGTCGAGGCTTTGCTGGAAGGCGAGCACGAGCAGCTGACCCGCGCCGCAATCAGCAAGGCGCTGGAAGGCGACACGGCTGCGCTGCGTCTGTGTCTCGATCGCATTGCACCGCCACGCAAGGACAGCCCGGTGACGTTCGACCTTCCACCCATTTCGACTGCCGAAGATGCGCTGAAGGCTTCTGCTGCATTGCTGAAGGCCGTCGCGGCTGGGGAAGTGACGCCCGACGAGGCAGGACGGGTCATGGCATTGCTGACGGCGCACAAGGCGCTGGTGGAAGCCGGGGATCTGGAAATGCGGATTGCAGCATTGGAGAACAAGCAATGAGCAGGCATCTGCATCGACGTGTGACGGTCCTGGAAGCCGGTCTCGGTTCTCACCTATGGAACCTGACCGACGAGCAGCTTGAAGCGCGGATGGTCGAGGTATGCGAAGCGATCGAGCGCCATCCCGATCGTCTGCCGGGAATGCAGCCCGACAACTGGCGCGATCTTATTGCGGCACGGAACTGGAAAGCATTGGAGGGAACGTCATGCGCAATTTGAGGACAAGGGTGCAGGCGCTGGAAGGCACGATGCCGGTAGGGGTTCAGCGCTGGCACCGGATCATTGTGGGCGAGGGTCAGACGGAAGCGGAAGCGCGTGCTGCTTACGAGGCCAAGCATGGGGCGATCGGTGAAGATAGCTGCGTCGTATTCCGGGTGGTCGTGTGATATGTGGTGGAGTTGTGTCCGGTAATCTAGCCATCGCAGATACAGCCCTTTCCCTTCGTGCACGCCCTATCCAACGACGAATCACGAAGACGGTTGATGATCTAGACTATGCGGGCCGGTCTTGTTGATCGGCGCGGAGTTTTTCAGCGTAACGATAGCCGGCGTCCGTGATAAAGTAGACTTGGCCCTTTCCTGAGCGATCTTCGATAAAAAACTTGGACTCGAGTTGATCGACTGCGCTTTTCCATGCGGCTCTTCCTCGAGCGTCACAGCCTTCGGCAAAATTTATCCCGTTTGTCTGTATCAAGTCGCCATTGAGGAAGTGCCCAACCATCACAACGCCCTGATTGTCGTTGATCCCTGCCTTTAGCAACGTCTTCGCTTCTTCACTGATTTGATGCTCGTCTTCATCAGGAAGTCCGGGCAGGTCGCTGATCGAAAAACCTGCAACTGCACGTTGGAGGTTCTTCAGATAAGGATCGTCACGAAGGGTCAACTGCAGGTGACGAGCAAAAGCGACCCTAAATTCGTCTTGCGTGTCGTAGCTATGAATTAGCCCTTGTTCTGCGCACCAAGCTTTAAAGTCCTGCAACGCATCGTATTGACTTCGATCTAAGGAATCGGGAGCCACGGGCTGCTGCGAGAAGTACACCATGACCGGCTTACCAGCAGCCATGTGGCGTCGAATCTCTTCGACGGTCCCGCTGGCCGCTTCGCCAGTTGGTGTACCTAATCGCGTCCAGAATACGCCCACCAAGAGATCGCAATGCTCCAATACACGGTCGTTGATCAGTTTTTGGGGCCGGTCACCTAAAGCCGGTGCTGAATGAGTCTCCCAACCAACTGGTAAAAGCACGCACCGGCGGTCTGCGGCATGCACATCATTCCATGTATGGATCGTTTCGCGAATTGCTTGGCGCTCTCGTTGCACGTCGCCTGGCGAAGCAATCATCACGTTGATAACTTTCGCATCAAAACTCACGAGCGAATGACCCGAGTTTCGAGCGCGCTGATTACGTCTCGATTAAGTGGCAAGGTGAGTGACCGTGTTGAAATTCATCAAACACCCGCTAAGTGCTTGTTTTGAAAGTGGTGGACGCACTTGGGCTCGAACCAAGGACCCGCTGATTAAGAGTCAGCTGCTCTACCAACTGAGCTATGCGTCCGTTCCGGGGCTAGGTCGACCCTTCAGGAGCGCCGCATATAGCGTGAATTCGCGGCGATGGAAGAGGCAAGTGCAAATTTCGTCATCGCTGTCGTCTTTGCTGACGAAGATCAATCCAGTCCCCGCCGATGTGTGCGCCGGTTCCAGTGGTAGACCTGCATCAGGATGCCGATGCAGATCATGTTGGTCAGCATGGACGATCCGCCATGGCTCATGAAAGGCAGGGGAATGCCAACCACCGGCGCCAGGCCCATCACCATCATCAGATTAATGGCCACGTAGAAGAAGATCGTCGCCACCATTCCCGCAGCGAGCAACCGGGCAAACCGGTCCTCGGAATTGCTCGCGACTTTCCAGCCCCAGCGCAGGATCAGGGCAAAGATCCCGATGACGAGCAGGCCGCCGATAAAGCCCCATTCCTCCGCCATGGTGGCGAAAACGAAGTCGGTCTGCGGTTCGGGCAGATAATTGAGGTGGCTCTGCGAACCCTGGTTGAACCCCTTGCCGGTAAGCCCGCCCGAGCCGATCGCGATCTTCGACTGGGTGATGTGATAGCCTGAGCCTAGCGGATCGCTTTCCGGATCGAGGAAGGTGGTCACGCGGCGTTGCTGATAAGGCTGAAGGGCGAAGGTATAGAGCACGGGGATGGCGGCTAGTCCGGCGATCCCGGACGTTACGAACCAGCGCATCGGCAAGCCGGCAAGGAACATCACCACGACGCCGCCGAAGGCGAGGGCGAGCGACGTCCCGAGGTCTGGCTGCAACAGTACGAGCGCCATGGGCAGAGCAATGATCGCGCCAGCCGGAACCAGTGCCCGCCAAGTACCGACCATGCCGACTGGCAAGGTGTCGTAGAAGCGCGCAAGGGTCAGCACGATCGCAGGCTTCATCAATTCGGACGGCTGAAGGGTCATGAAACCAAGATTGAGCCAGCGCTGGCTTCCGCCTCCGACGAAGCCGATAGCCTCGACGGCCACGAGCAGCAGCAGGATGATCAGATAGATCGGATAGGCGAGAAGCTTCATCGCATCGCGCGTGAAGAAAGTGATGATTACCGCCATCACCAGGAAGATGCCGAACCGTATCAGATGCGATTGCGCAAACGGCTGCATGTTGCCGCCTGCCGCGGAAAAGAGCACTGCCGCGCCGAAGCTTGCCAGCACAAAGAGCGGTATGAGCATCTGCCAGGGTTGGCGTGCGATCGGAGCGGGGACGATGCTCACGTCGTTGGCCGACCCTGCGTGTCGCCGGGCGCGAAGGGGTCCTCGCGCGGGGTGATAACGCCGTCGGCCATGGATTCCGACTGGCGAACGGCGAGCCGGGCCTCGGCTTCGACCTGCGCGAAGATGTCTTCTTCGCGCCGCGGCACGGGGGGAACTGTCTCGCCTGCCTCGGCCGCATAGGCAGCATATTGCTTGTTCAGGCGCTCCTGAGCGGTGCCGCCCCACTGCTTTTCCAGCGCCAGCAGTGCGTCCATCCCCTTCTGCGGATCGAACAGATAGGTCATTACGTCGCGTGCGATCGGATAGGCAGCGCCCGATCCTCCGCCATGTTCGATCACCACCGCCCCGGCATAGCGCGGCTTGTCAAACGGGGCGAAGAAGATGAAGAGCCCGTGGTCGCGAAATTTCCACGGTCCGCTCTTGCCGTCCGAAAGGCTCAATCCGACGACCTGCGCCGTCCCGGTCTTGCCTGCCATGAGGACTTCCTCCACCGGCAGGCGCGCCCGCCCGGCGGTCCCCGGCCCATTGACGACGTCGCTCATCGCCTGACGCACATAGGCCTTGTATTCAGGGGACACGCCCATGCTTTCGAACTTCGGTGTGCTTCCGTCGAGGACGAGGCGCGGCATGACGATCTCGCTCGTCGCGAGGCGCGAGGCCATCACGGCAAGCTGCAACGGGCTGGCGAGCATATAGCCCTGGCCGATCGTCGCATTCACCGTATCGAAGGCCTGCCATTCGCGTTCGAACTTGTTGAACTTCCACTCGGGATCCGGGACCGTGCCGTAGAACTGTGTCGTAACGGGCAGGGGGAACTCCTGCCCCATCCCGTAACGGCGGGCCATGGTAGCGATCGGGTCCATCCCGATAGCCTGCGCGAAGTGGTAGAAATAGACGTCGCAGGACTGATAGATGCCCTTGGCGAGATCGACGCGCCCGTGACCGCGCCTGTTCCAACAGCGAAAGACGCGATTGCCGACCCGCAGACCGCCGCCGCAAAAAACGCTCTCGTTGGGTTTGAGGCCCGCCTTGAGAAAGGCCATGCCGACCATCGGCTTGACGGTCGAGCCGGGCGGATAAAGGCCGGACAGAACCTTGTTGCGCAAAGGCACGCGCACATCGTCGCGCAGCATGGAATATTCGAGGCTACCGATGCCGGCGGAAAAGCTGTTCGGGTCGAAACTCGGCATGGAGGCCATGCAGAGTAGATCCCCCGTCAGACAATCCATCACGACCACCGACCCGGATTCGAGGCCGATGCGCCGCGCCGCATAGTCCTGCAGCGGGCCGTCGATCGTCAGCTTGACGGGATCGCCCTGAATGTCGTCGCGCGTTTCGAGATCGCGCACGATTCGACCGGAAGCGGTCACTTCGACCCGCCGCGCCCCTGGCTCCCCGCGCAGCTGTCGCTCGAACTGTTTCTCCAGACCGTCCTTGCCGATCTTGTAACCCGGCGTGATGAGAAGGGGGTTGTTGTCCTCCTCATATTCTTCGGCGGAGGCTGGTCCGACATAACCGATAAGGTGGCCCACCGACGGGCCAGTCGGGTAGAAGCGCGAAAATCCGCGCTGCGGCACGACGCCGGGAAGGTCGGGAAGACGGACACTGATCGCAGCGAATTGCTCGTAATCGACGCCGGTCGAGACCTCGACGGGCTGGAACGGGCGCGCCTCGTCGATGCGCGCATTGAGATCGGCCATCTGGTCGGGACCGAAATCGAGGATTTCGCCCAATGTCCTGACCGTGTCTTCGCGATCCGCAAGCCGTTCGGGAATGACGTCGACGCGGAAATCCGCCCGGTTGGAGGCAAGGGGCGCACCGTTCCGGTCGAGAAGCCAGCCGCGGCGCGGCGGTATCAGCGTCAAATTGACGCGATTGCTTTCGCTCTGAAGCTCGTATTTCTCGTTCTCGGCGATTGCGATATAACCCATACGCGCGGCCAGAAGGACGCCGATACCGCCCTGAAATGCACCGATGACGACGCTGCGGCGGTCGAACCGGTCCTTCAGCGTGGTGCTCGATATATGCTGCTTGGGACGACGCGAACGCCTCATCGCACCGACCTCCACCTAACCAGCCGGAACCGGTCAAGATGCGATATGAAGCGAGCAAGCAGCGGGAACAGCAGGATCGCCAAGACGATCTGCGGTACCATCACGAACAGCAGGGTTCCCGTTATCTTTGCCCCGGATACTATCATCGCGAACAGAATATACACGATGATACATAAGCCTGTCGTGAACCAGTCCTGGGCAAAGCTGCGCCAGGGGAAGCGCGCCTCGATCACTTCGAAGGCGATGAGCGTCAGGGAAAACAGTAAAATGCCGCTGCCCAAGGGCTGGCCGCTGAACAAATCGTCGAACAGCCCGAGCGGAAAACCCGCCCACATCGGCAAGAGGCCGGGCCGCACGATGCGCCAAGCAATCATCGTGAGATAGCCCAGCGGTGGCATCCACGGGATGGCCGCCGTAATCACGAAGAGCGGAAGGATGGAGCCGAGCATGATGCTCGCCCACGGAACGATATTCGCGACGATGGTCGAATGCTCGCGGTGAAGGCGGCTGCCATACTGGTCGGCGCGGGCGCGCGGGTTGTAGCGCTCCATCACTCCGCTCCGTCGGGCATCGGCGCGGGTTCGGCGGGCACCTCACCTGCGGGATTGTCCGGCGAATTGCCTTCATCCTCGCCGAGCCGCTGATCATCGGCAGTGCGCGCAGCCCTTACCGCCTCAGGCTGAAAGATCGGCATCACCGCCACGAAATCCGAGGCTGCCGGGTCGGATACGACGCGGGCGATGGCACCGTCGTCGATCACTTCCTCAACCAGCGCCACTGCAACGCTAGGCTGATAATAGCCGCCCGCGCCGCTGGTCACGAACAGATCGCCCGGTTCGAGCGGGTTGATGCCAAGGTTGATAAGGCGGACGCGCAGCCGCCCGTCACCATTGCCACTGGCGAAAGCGACGATGTTACGCCGCTCGTCGGAAAGGCGGATCGGCAACACGCTCTGGCTGTCGGTGATGAGCAGGATGCGCGAATTGCTCAGTCCCACTTCGAGCACCCGGCCAACGACTCCGCGCGCGGTCCGCACCGGCATCCCGATCGTGACGCCATCGCTCGAGCCCGCCCCGATATAGCCGAAGCGCCGCGCGCTCGACGAGGTCGAGCCGACCATGCGCGTTACGGCCACGGGCGCGGAATCGGTCTCCTGCAGGTTCATCAATGCGCGCAGCCGCCTGTTTTCGAGGCGGACCGCATCCGCTTCGGCCAGCCGAATCCGCGCCAGTTCCATTTCCCGCTTCAGCTCTGCGTTCTGAGCGCCCGCGCGCAGATAACCCTGCACGCTTTCGAGGAAGCCCTTACTTCCCGTACGTACCTCGGCGGCAGCGGAGGTGGCGGGGGTCGTGACGTCGTTGGCGCTCGCTCGCAAATTGCCCGGCAGGTCGGGTCGCCAGATCGACAGGATGAGAAGGATGGCGCCCAGCACGGCGCCGATCCCGGCCACGACGTAGCCGGTAAAGACGCTCAGTTGCGCTCGCTTGGAATAGCTGGAGCGCCGGGATGCAGGCGGCGCCACGATCTGCGCCTCAGGCCGTCATCAGGACGCCGCGATAGATCGGGTCTTCCATCGCCCGGCCCGTGCCAACCGCGACACAGGACAGGGGATCTTCGGCCACGCTGACCGGTAGTCCCGTTTCCTCGCGCAGATAGTCGTCGAGACCCTTGATGAGCGCCCCGCCGCCGGTCAGGACGATGCCCTGATCGACGATGTCCGCGGCCAGTTCCGGGGCGGTATTTTCGAGAGCGATGCGAACGCCTTCGACGATCGCACCGATCGGTTCGGCGAGGGCTTCCGCGATATGCGCCTGGTTGATCGTGATTTCCTTGGGCACGCCGTTCACGAGGTCGCGGCCCTTCAAGGTAATCGCTTCGCCGATCCCGTCTTCGGGCGGCATGGCGACGCCGTAATCCTTCTTGATCCGCTCTGCCGTCGATTCGCCGATCAGCAGGTTGTGATGGCGGCGGACGTAGGACACGATCGCCTCGTCCATCTTGTCACCGCCGGTGCGAACCGACGTCGTATATGCGAGGCCCCGCAGCGACAGGACGGCGACTTCGGTCGTGCCGCCGCCGATATCGACCACCATCGAGCCGACCGGCTCGGTCACGGGCATGTCCGCGCCGATCGCAGCCGCCATGGGTTCGAGAATGAGGAAGACCTGGCTCGCCCCGGCATTGGATGCCGCGTCGCGGATCGCGCGACGTTCCACGCTGGTCGAGCCCGAGGGTACGCAGATGACGATTTCGGGATAGCGCAGCAGGCTCTTCTTACCGTGGACCTTCTGGATGAAGTGCTTGATCATCGCCTCGGCAATTTCGATGTCCGCGATGACGCCGTCGCGCAGGGGCCGGATCGCCTCGATGCTGTCGGGCGTCTTGCCCATCATCATCTTCGCGTCGTCGCCCACCGCTTTCACGCGCTTGAAACCGTCCTTCGTTTCGATCGCGACGACCGACGGTTCGTTGAGGATGATCCCCTGATCCTGAACATAAACGAGAGTGTTCGCAGTACCCAGATCGATAGCGATGTTCTGCGTGCCAAACTTGAGAAGATTGGAGAAAAAGCCCATGGGAAATCAATATCCGTGCCGTTAGTTCGTCCGTCCCGGACCTTCCGCATTGCCGTAACGGCAAGACCGTGCGGCTGTTCGTTCGGCAGTGCCGAAGGCCGTATAGGTCGGGAAAGTGCCCGCTCGCCGGGCTGCCTTAACGCCGCACTAAGCAAAACACCAAAAAATTATGTCGATAGGGGGAAGATTTTTCCACGGTCGGCCTCGAAAATCGAACTGCGCGTCTTTACGGTTAATACTTATGCCGCACATCCGCCGCCTCCCTGAAAACCTCGTCAACCGGATTGCCGCCGGCGAGGTGGTGGAACGGCCGGCTTCGGCATTGAAGGAACTGGTCGAGAACGCCATCGATGCCGGGGCGACGCGCATCGCGGTGAAGCTCGTCGACGGCGGCACGAGCGCCCTCGAGGTGGCCGATAACGGGTGCGGCATGGCACCTGACGAAATGGCGCTCGCGCTGGAACGGCACGCTACCTCGAAACTGCCTGAAAGCCTGATCGGCGCGAACGATGCGATCGAACGGGTCCGCACACTGGGTTTCCGCGGAGAGGCCTTGCCGTCGATTGCCAGCGTGTCTCGCTTCACGATCGAGAGTCGTCCACACGATGCGGACAATGGCTGGCGCAAACTGGTCGATCATGGCGAATTGCTGGAGGATCGACCTGCTTCTCTGCCGCCGGGCACGCGAATTCGCGTCGAGCAGCTGTTCGCCAAGCTTCCCGCCCGCCAGAAATTTCTGAGAACACCGCGCAGCGAATACGCCGCGTGTCTCGACGTCGTGCGGCGCCTTGCCATGACGCGCATGGATATCGCGATCACGCTCGATCACGGCGACCGTCGCACGCTCGCGGTTCAGGCGGGAGAGGACTTGCCGACGCGGGTCGCGCAGGTCGTCACGCGCGAATTGAAGGTTAACGGTGTCGTCATCGATTTCGAGCGGATGACGGCGGACGGAGAGGTCATCCGGTTGTCCGGTATCGCCGGTCTGCCGACCTATAATCGCGGGGTTGCCGATCATCAGTATCTGTTCGTGAATGGCCGCCCCGTAAAGGATCGGCTCCTGATCGGCGCAGTACGCGGTGCCTATTCCGACATGCTGGCCCGCGATCGGCATGCCGTCCTCGCTCTCTTTCTCGATTTACCGGCAGAAGACGTGGACGTGAATGTCCACCCAGCGAAGACCGAGGTTCGCTTTCGCGATGCGGCCGGTATTCGCGGCTTCATTGTCTCCGGTTTGCGCGAAGCCTTGGCAAGCGGCGACAAGCGCAGCGCGCAGGGTCCCGATCGCAAGGCGATGGACCGCTGGCAGATCGAACCCGGAGCGGACGACGTTGCGCCCGCCATGCGCTCCATTTTTTCGGGCCAGGACTGGACCGCGAGGGGCAGCACCCCTGCCTCAAGCACGATGGCGCGCATGCACTATGCCGAGCCCGGCGATGTCGCGGTGATGGATCTGCCGCAGGGCAGGGCGGAGGCGGCTGCGGAACAGGATATGGCGGCCCCCCAATATCCTCTCGGCGTTGCACGCGGGCAGGTCGCGCAGACCTACATCGTGGCAGAGGCGGCTGACGGCCTCGTCCTCGTCGATCAGCACGCCGCGCATGAACGGCTCGTCCTCGAACGGTTGAAGGCTGCCGGGGCGCAGGAGGCACTGGCGCGCAGCCAGCCCCTGCTGCTTCCCGAAGTCGTCGAACTGGAGGAAACGGCCTGCGACCGGTTGGAGGAAGCTGCGGATGCGCTCGGCAAGCACGGTCTCGTCATCGAGCGTTTCGGCCCGCAGGCCATGCTGGTTCGGGCGATGCCCCACGCTTTGAAGCGCGGCGACCCGTACAGACTGCTGCAGGATATCGACGACGATCTCGCCAAGCACGGTACGGCCCTGCTGCTCGAGGAGAAGCTCGATCTCGTGCTCGCGACGATGGCGTGTCACGGATCGGTGCGGGCGGGACGCAATCTCACCGTCGCCGAAATGAACGCGCTGCTACGCGAAATGGAGCGCACACCGCGGTCCGGCCAATGCAATCACGGTCGTCCGACCTGGGTCAAGCTGTCGATGGAAGACGTCGAGAAACTATTCGGAAGACATTGATGAAGCGCTATTTCATCGTGGCGGCTGCCGCTCTCATCGCATCCTGCGGGAATGAAACCTCCCGTTCCGAGCAGGAGGAGATAGCCGAGACCGAGCGAGCCATCGCTGCGGCGGAGGGTCCGCCCGCGATCGCCATCGAACCGCAGGAAATGACCTTTGCCGATTTCGAGCGCAACGCCATCTACGGCGCCGGCTGCTCGTTCGCGTTGAGCGAGGGCGGGGAAGCGATCGCGGTCGCGCTCGGCGAGGCTGGTTATCTCAAGGTCGATGGCGAGGTTGCCCGCTTCGCCCCCGATAGCGGGAGCGAAGAAAACCCGCTTGGCACACGCAGCCGCTATGACGGGTTGGAGCATGGCTTTCGCCTGGCGATCGAGCCTGACGATGGGGCGGAAGCGGCAAGCTATCCGGCGCGCCTGACCGTTTATGACGGGCGCAACCGCGTGGTTTACGAGGCGGAAGGTAGCGCAAGCTGCGGCGCCTGATGGGCCGCAAAAAGCTGACATTCCCGTCGCTTCAGGGGTTGCGAACCTCGACGATGCCGTTCGAAATCATTTCGAGCACGACTTCATCGTTTTGATTGAAAACCTGCTGTAGTGATTTGAAGAAGCCCATCTCGGGACGGCTCTCGCTCTGCCTCTTCTCGAGGACCTCTGCCTCGACGCGCAAAGTATCTCCGGGATAGACCGGCTTCTTCCAGCGCAGCTGATCGATACCGGGCGAACCGAGGCTCGCCTGCCGACGTTCGCCCATGTGATCGACCATCATGCGCATGGTCATGGCGCAGGTATGCCAGCCGCTCGCCGACAAGCGCCCGAAATGTGTGCGCGAAGCGGCCTCGTCATCAAGATGAAAAGGCTGGGGATCGTATTTGGAAGCGAAATCCATCACCTCCTCGCGCGTTACTTCGTAAGCGCCGTAGGCGTCCTTCTCGCCCACTTCGATATCTTCGAAATAACGCATCGTCGGACCTCTCCATCAAGCCTCCCAGGATGCGCGAAGCTATGGCCCGGAACGCGCGTCCGGGTCCATAGCAAATCGTGCAGTCCGTTCAGAAGTCCTAGGCGCGGAAGCTCGGGACCTTGCCCTCTGCGCCCATATCCGGAATGATCCGGTAGCGCGACAGGATGAGGCTGAAGATGCCGAAGATCAGCAGGCCGATCGCGACGAGGGTGAAGATGAACCCGTCACCGGCGAGCGAGGCGACCGCGCTGCCCAAGGTCTTAACCTGGCTTGCGCCGCCCGACAGGAAGCCTGCCTGGACGAGCGACCAGCCGATGATTGCGAAGACGACCGCACGGGCGCTGAAACCGATGCCGCCGAGGATACGCGTATAATCCGGAGCGCGCGGGCTGATACGGTTCATGAACGAGCCTGTGATGGCCTTCTTTCCCTGGGCGAAGGCCGCTCCGAAGAAGGCGAGGCCGAGAAGGCCGAGGACGATGCCACCGAGATCGGCTGACAGCAGACCGGATGCCGCTTCCTGTGCGCCTCCACTTCCTCCGCCGCTGCCGCCGGAGGAAGAGCCGGTATCGCTGTTCGCGAACTTGTAAGCAGAATAGGCAAGGGCGAAGTGGCCGATTGCGCTACCGAGATGGCCAAGCCTGTGTGCCCAGCCTTTGGCGTCCGAACCGTTGTTCTCGATGTCGAAGACGGGCGACGCGAGCCGGAACAGACCATAGGCCGTCAGACCGACGACGAGGATCCACAGGATAACCGTCCCTGCCGGGAAATCCTCGATCGCCTGGAAGACGCCGTTCGTACCCTCGGCTATTTTCTGCGCGCTCGTCAGCGCGATCAGCCCGAGGACGGAATAAAGGATTGCGCGGCTGAAATAGCCTACGCGAACCAGCCAGTTAAATTTCTCGGATTTGTCGACCATGTTCTTCGTTGCCCCTTCTTATTATACGGTCACCGCAGATGCGGCACGGGTGGTCAACGAACGATCCCCCTATTCGGTCCCGCCGAAGCTACCTAGACGTTGAATTTGAACAGCAAAACGTCGCCGTCCTTCACGAGGTAGTCCTTGCCTTCCTGCCGCAGCTTGCCTGCCTCGCGCGCGCCGCTCTCGCCCTTCAGCGATACGTAGTCGTCATAGGCGATGGTCTCGGCACGAATGAAACCCCGCTCGAAATCTGAGTGGATCTCGCCCGCGGCCTGCGGAGCCTTGGCTCCTTCCGGGAACGTCCAAGCACGCGCTTCCTTGGGTCCGGCGGTGAAGAAGGTATTGAGACCGAGCAGGCGATAACCCGCGCGTACGATGCGCGACAGGCCGCTTTCCTCAAGGCCGAGTTCGGCCAGATATTCACTGCGCTCTTCGGCTTCCATGCTGACGAGTTCCGCTTCGATGGCGGCGGACACCACGACCGCCTGCGCGCCCTCAGCCTCGGCCTTGGCGAAGACCTGCTGCGACAATTCATTGCCCTCGGCTGCGTCCTCTTCCGCCACGTTGCAGACATACAGGACAGGCTTTGCGGTGAGCAGCTGCGCCTGCGCGAAGATGCGCGCTTCCTCGTCATCCTTCGGTTCGGTGAGGCGTGCGGGCTTGCCCTCGCGCAAAAGGTCGAGCGCCTGACCGAGGACGCTTGCGGTCAGTCGGGCTTCCTTGTCGCCCGCAGTCGCCTTCTTCTGAGCGGTGGGAACGCGCTTCTCGAGACTTTCCAAATCGGCCAGCAGCAGTTCGGTCTCGACGACTTCGGCATCGGCCAGCGGATCGACACGGTTGGCGACGTGCTGGATGTCGTCATCCTCAAAGCAGCGGAGGACGTGAACGATCGCGTCCACCTCGCGGATATTGCCAAGAAACTGGTTGCCCAGACCCTCTCCCTTGCTGGCGCCCTTCACGAGGCCCGCAATATCGACGAATGCCAGCTGCGTGTGAATGACCTTCGCGCTCTTCGCGATGGCGGCGATCGTTTCGAGCCGCTCGTCCGGCACCGCGACCTGGCCGACATTCGGCTCGATCGTGCAGAACGGATAGTTCGCGGCCTGCGCGGCCTGCGTTTCGGTAAGCGCATTGAACAGGGTGGACTTGCCGACATTCGGCAGTCCGACGATACCGCATTTGAATCCCATGAAATCTCGTATCCGATGATGTAAGGTGTGGCGCGCCCTTAGCGAGCGCCGCTGCGATGCGAAAGGGCGAACCCGCGGGTCCCTAGTCGTGAACCGCGCGGATCATCGGACCATAGCCGCTTTCGCCGAGCCATCCGAGCTGGACTTGCCGAGCCGTCTCGTTGATCGGCGTCTGCGGAATGTTGCCGCCGCTGACCGGTTGGCGAAGAGGGCGCGTTCCTGCCGGCATGGCAACAAGGCTGGCGATAGCGCGCGGCACGTCCATCGGATCGGCGCTGCGCCCCGAACCATCCTCTTCGCCCATGCTCGCGACGACCTGCGGATAGCCCGCGAGGTGCTCTTCCTCCGCCCGTTGTTTGAGAGCGGACGTATAAGCGTTCCGGTTCACCCAGATTTCCGTCGGATATCCGCCCGGCTCGATGATCGAGACGTCGATATTGTGCGGTACGAGTTCGTAGGCCATCGCCTCACTCATCGCCTCTAGGGCGAATTTGGTCGGGGAATAGTGGCCAGAAAAGGGAACGATTACCCGGCCCAGCTGGCTCGAAATCTGGATGATCTGACCGCTTCCCGCCGCTCTCATCGCAGGCAGCACAGCGCGCGCCATGCGATGCGGGCCGAAAACGTTGGTATCGAAGATCAGGCGCGTGGCTTCCATGTCCTGCACTTCAATGGGGCCCGTCACGCCGACGCCCGCATTGTTGACGAGGACGTCGAGCGCGCCGCCCGCCGCCCGTTCCGCTTCGGCTACGGTCCGCTCGATCTGCGCCTCGTCCAGCACGTCGAGTTCCATCACCGTGATGTCGAGATTGTCCGACGCGGCGAGTTGCCGCAATTCCTCGGCTTCCGGTCGCGGCAGATTGCGCATCGTCGCAAAGACCTTCGCACCGAGGCGGGCGTAATGTTCCGCGCCCAGGCGGCCGAAGCCGGAAGAGGTGCCGGTAATAAGGATCGACTTGCCGGACAGGTCGGGCATGGCTTCCCGCTGGTCGGGCTGCGCGCGAGATGCGGCTGCGGCGAAGATGCCGGTTGCGGCGGCTCCGGCGAGAAGATTGCGGCGATTGATATTCGGCATGGATAACACTCCGTCAGGTGGGGACGCCAACGGTCTATAGCAGGTCAGGCTTCGTCCTGCACCATGGCCGCTTCCTCCGCCGTTACGGTCGGCTGCATCATGTCGCGTAGATAGCGGACGGCGAAAATATCGTAGAGGACGTGAGCTGTCGCTACGACTACGAAGCTTCCGGTAAACCAGAACGCCACGCCGAAGATGATGCTGATGGCGAAGAGAATGACCGCGATAGCCGGTTTGCTCATGTGCAGCAGCGTGAACAGGGCAGACGACAACAGAATGCCGCCCGCCGCACCTAGATAGTCGGATGCGATCGTTTGCAAGCCAGCGCGAAAAAGGGCTTCCTCGCCGACGCCTGCGAAGATGGAGACGAAGACGACCGCGCGATTGGAAAAGGAGTTGGCCAGAAAGGCATAGGTGTCGCGCTGCAAGTCCATCATGCGGCGCGAGAACCGCGGAAAGAGGCGAAGCGTCGCGACCCCTAAGGTGATAAAGAACACACCGAGAAGTGCGCCAAGTGCGAGATTGGTCGGCGAAAGTCTCGCGAACTCATCAAGCGGTCGGCCCGTCACATGCCACAGGCCGAGGCCCAGAAGCGTAAATAGCGTTCCCTGAACGCCCAGAAGAAGCACGACCCGCCCTTCGGACATGTCGGCCATGTTCTTCTTGTCGCTCATTGCTGGCGAAGGGCCACGTCGCTCATGAAACGCGCATTCTCGCCGTCCGCAAGCCAGCGAACCTCCGATGCGATCGCGCCGAGCATTTCGGCAAGGTCGTCCATTTCCGCCTTCACGTAATTACCGAGAACGTGCCCGTTCACTCGTTCCTTGTGGCCGGGATGTCCGATGCCGATGCGTACCCGGCGAAAGTCGGAGCCACAGTGCTGGTCGATGCTGCGCAGCCCGTTGTGACCCGCATGACCGCCACCTTCTTTCACCTTCACCTTGAAGGGCGCGAGGTCGAGTTCGTCATGGAAAACGGTGAGTGCGTCCGTTTCCAGCTTGTAGAAGCGCAAGGCTGCGCCGACGCTTTCTCCGCTCTTGTTCATGAAGGTCGCCGGCTTCAGAAGCAGCACCTTGTGCGAACCGATCGTGCCTTCCTGAACCCAGCCGGAGAACTTCTTCTGGACGGGTCCGAAATCGTGCATCTCGGCGATCACGTCGAGCGCCGTGAAACCGACATTATGGCGATGAAGCGCATATTTCGGTCCGGGATTACCGAGACCAGTCCAGATTTGCATGATTGCCCGTCCGTATCGCTTCGTGTGCTTCGTTATCTGCCCCTCGAACCCTTAGCGGCGCATGGCGCTCTCGCAAGGGGCGGGGAGGCGGTAGGCTGCGGACAGCAAAACGCCGGACCCTCGTATCGCAAGGGCCCGGCGCTTCGTATTGTATTGAAAAGGAAGAAAAGCGTTATTCGCTCTTCTCTTCCTGTTCGTCGGCAGCGTCGTCGTCCGGACCCTGTTCGGTCGCGGCGGTCTCGCCCGGCTCCATGCCTTCGCCGGTCTGGTCTGCGCCTTCTTCTTCGCTTCTCTTGAGCGCGGAAGGAGCAACCAGCGTGGCGATGGTGAAGTCGCGGTCGGTGATGGCGCTCGTCGCACCTTCGGGCAGATCGACTTCGCTGATGTGGATCGAATCGCCGACTTCCTTGCCGGTGACGTCGATCTCGATCTCGGAGGGGATCTTGTCCGCATCGCAGACGAGTTCGAGTTCGTGCCGCACGATGTTGAGGACGCCGCCCTTCTTGAGGCCGGGCGAGGCTTCTTCGTTCGTGAAGACGACCGGAACCTCGACTTCGATCTTCGCGCCTTTCGCGAGACGCAGAAAGTCAGCATGGATCGGACGGTCGGTGACCGGGTCGAGCGCGACGTCCTTGGGAATCGTGCGGACCTGCTTGCCGCCGACTTCGACCTGGACGATCGAGTTCATGAAGTGGCCCGTCATCAACTGCTTGACGAGAACCTTTTCCTCGACGTGAATGGTGTGGGGTTCTTCCTTACCGCCATAGATGACGGCGGGTACGCGGCCGTTGCGACGCAGTTCACGGGAGGCTCCCTTGCCAGCCCGTTCGCGCGTCTCGGCCGGCAGAGTAAGAGCGTCGCTCATGTTTCTAGCCTTTCAAGATGCCTGTATATCATTATCGTCCCGCCACGCCTCCAGGGATGACCACGGCCGGGAACCCCGCGCCCTTAGGCAAGGATTGCCGGAATGTCCAGCGGATAGGCGCGGCCCCTTTCCTGCGAATACCGGAAAGGTCCGGCAGTTCTGGAAAGGGGCGCGCGGTTTCGTGGTAAGGGCAGGTGGCTTACTGCACGCGGGACGAGCGGATGTCGCGTTCGGTCAGCTGGTCCTGCACGCTGTTACGCCCTGCAAGATGACCCGCACCCACGGCGACGAACACCGTGCCGGGCGTATCGAGCCGCTCGTCGATCCATTCGGCCCAGTTCGCGTTGCGCGTATAGAGCAGGCGTTCGGCAACGATCGGATCGTCGAGATTTTCGTTCATCATCGCGGCCAGCCGATCCGCATCGCCCACGGCCCAGGCTGCGACCATCTCGTCCAGCATGTCCTTGATGTCGTCCACCTGCTCGGCGGTTTCGACGAGGTAGCGAAGCTGGCTTTCAACAGGCATCTCGTCGAACACGGCAATCTGATATTCGAGCGTTTCAAGCCCGGCGCGCTCCATGTCGGCACCGACCTTCGTCTCGAGCACGGCTTCGACGCCGGATTCCGGCGTGTAGCCTTGCTGGAGCAGCGGAAGCAGGCTCAACGTCATGGCTGCGAACCACGGTTCGAAGCGATCGAACGCTTCGGCGGGCAATTGCAATTTGGCGAGCGCTTCCTGATACACCGCGACCTGCTCCGGCGACATCATCTCGCGAAGGTTTTCGCCCTCTGGCAGCATCGCCTTCGACGTCATGAGCTGGGCCAGCGCCGGGTCCTTGTCCGCACCTGCAGGCAATTCCGTCACGAGCAGGTCGGAGCTGGTAAGAGCGCGTTCGATGGCCGGCGTGTACCATTGGACGTTGTCGGGCAGCGCGTGAACCGTTCCGAAAAGATAGATGGTCGTGTCCTCGTCGGCCACGCGCCACAGGGCCGGGCCCTCCATCTCGACCCGTTCCGCCGCGACCTGTGCGGGCGCCTGAGCCGTCGGCGTTTCCTTGTAGGCGCAGCCGGGAAGCGTGAAGGAGAAAGCGGCAATCGCTACGCCGGCCTGAAGTTTCTTGAGAAGGGTCATGGTCGAGTTCCTTTCTGACTGAAGCATCCTTTCCAGGATGTGATCGGCGCTGGTTCGTAACGCCTGGGTCGAATGGGATTGCCGCGCGACAGAAGGACAATCTTCGCGGCCTGATGAAAGAGTGCTGTCTGCTGCGTATTACTAAGAGAATAGTCTCTCGTTTGTCGAGCATTTCCCGTTTGCGCTTCCACTGTCGGGCCGAAGGACGATCGGTTGGCATTTCGAGGCTGAAGATGTCTCACTATTTGTCTTTTGATGCTTCTGCGCGGGCGACGTTGACGCTTCGGCGGGGATGAGCCAAAGCGCATCGCGCCATGACACGCGACCCGCGCACATCCTTTCAGGACATGATCCTCACGCTTCACGATTTCTGGAGCGCGCAGGGTTGCCTCATCCTGCAGCCCTATGACCTGCGCATGGGCGCCGGTACCTTCCACACCGCGACGACGCTCCGCGCGCTCGGACCCGAACCGTGGAACGCGGCTTTCGTCCAGCCCTGCCGCCGACCGACCGACGGACGCTATGGGGAAAACCCCAACCGCCTCCAGCACTATTACCAGTACCAGGTCATCCTCAAGCCCAGTCCGCCCGATATTCAGGAGCTTTACCTCGAAAGCCTCGCGACGATCGGGATAGATCCGCTGAAGCACGACATTCGCTTCGTGGAGGACGACTGGGAAAGCCCGACGCTGGGCGCCTGGGGGCTGGGCTGGGAAGTGTGGTGCGACGGGATGGAAGTCACGCAGTTCACCTATTTCCAACAGATGGGCGGCTTCGACTGCAAGCCGGTGGCGGGCGAGTTGACCTACGGGCTCGAACGGCTGGCGATGTACATTCAAGGCGTCGACAATGTGTACGACCTCAATTTCAACGGCGGAACGTCCTCAAGCAGCGAAGCGGCAGGACGCGAAAGACGCGTTTCCTATGGCGACGTGTTTCTCGAAAACGAGAAGCAGATGTCGAAGTGGAACTTCGAAGTCGCCGATACCGACGGGCTGCTGAAGGCGTTCGAGATGGCCGAGGCGGAATGCCGGAATGCCCTTGAAAAGGACGTCCCGATCGCCGCTTACGAGCAGGCGGTCGAGGCCAGCCATATCTTCAACCTGTTACAGGCGCGCGGCGTCATCAGCGTCCAGGAACGCGCCAGCTATATGGGGCGGGTGCGCGACTTGGCACGCGGTTCGTGTGAAGCGCATATGGCGAAGGAAGCAGAGCGCTGGGCGGAGAAATACCCGGAGTGGTCGAAATGAGCACGGCGGACTTTCTCCTCGAACTGCGATCCGAAGAAATTCCCGCGCGAATGCAGGCCGGGGCGCGTGAGGAACTGGAAAAACTGTTTCGCCGCGAGATGGATGCGGCCGGGGTTGCTACAGGCGAGCTGATAGTCTGGTCAACTCCGCGCCGCCTTGCGTTGATCGCGCGCGGATTGCCGCAGGCGACCGATGCGGTCAGCGAGGAACTGAAAGGCCCGCCGGTGGGCGCCCCGGATCAGGCGATCGAGGGCTTCTGCCGGAAAGCGGGGGTCTCACGCGATGAACTCGAACAGCGCGAGGTCAAGGGGCGGGCAACCTACTTTGCGCTAAAGAACATTCCCGGCCGGGCGACGAAAGACGTTCTGGCGGTCGCCATTCCCGCCGTCATTCGCGATTTCAGCTGGCCCAAGTCGATGCGTTGGGGGGCTGCCTCAATCAGCACGGGAAGCCTTCGCTGGGTCCGCCCGCTTTCCGGCATCGTCGCACTGCTCGGCCAGGACATCGTTGAATGCGAAGTGCACGGCGTTACCAGCGGGGCGGTCACGCTCGGCCATCGCTACCACCATTCCGGGGATATCACCATCGGCGATGCGGATGATTACGCCGTCAAATTGCGGGCCGCCCATGTCATTGTCGATCATGAGGAACGCGCGACGCTGATCCGCGATGGCGCAACCGAAGTAGCGCGCGAAGCGGGTCTGAACCTCGTCGAGGACGAAGGGCTGGTCATCGAGAATGCCGGCCTTACAGAATGGCCGATCCCACTGCTCGGCCGGTTCGAGGAAGATTACCTGGAGGTTCCGCCGGAGACGATCCAGCTTACTGCCAGAGTGAACCAGAAATACTTCGTCTGCGAAAATTCAGACGGAAAGCTTGCCAACGCTTTCATCTGTACCGCCAACATCGAGGCGGAAGACGGTGGGGCGGCCATCGTCGATGGCAACCGCAAGGTCCTCGCTGCGCGGCTTTCGGACGCGCGCTTCTTCTGGGACGTCGATCGCAAGAGAACTCTCGCCGAGCATGCGGAAGGTCTGAAGCGCATCACCTTCCACGAAAAGCTCGGCACCGTCGCCGACAAGGTCGAGCGCGTTGCGAAGCTGGCCCGCTGGCTGGTGGATGAGGGGATCGTCAAAGGTGCCGACCCGGACATGGCTGAACAGGCCGCACGTCTCGCCAAGGCCGACCTCGTTACGGAAATGGTCGGCGAGTTCCCCGAACTACAGGGCCTGATGGGCGGCTACTACGCCCGCGCCGAAGGCCTGCCGGACGAAGTCGCCGATGCCATTCGTGATCATTACAAGCCGGTCGGTCAGGGCGACGATGTGCCCACCGCGCCGGTGACGGTGGCGGTGAGCCTGGCGGACAAGCTCGACACGTTGCAAGGATTCTTCGGCATCGACGAGAAGCCGACCGGTTCGAAAGACCCGTTCGCGCTGCGCCGCGCTGCTCTCGGAGTCATTCGCCTGGTGACGGAAAACGATCTTCGTTTTGCCGTGGCTGATGGCGAATTGCTCGATTTCTTTGCCGACCGCCTCAAGGTCCAGCAGCGCGAAGCTGGCATTCGGCACGATCTTATCGATGCGGTGTTTGCTCTTGGAGGGGAGGACGATCTTGTCCGCCTGCTGGCAAGGGTGAAAGCATTGCAGAATTACATCGAAACCGCCGAAGGCGCGGATTTGCTCGCTGCTTACAAGCGCGCCTCCAACATCCTCAAGAAAGAGGATTGGGAGGGGGCGAGCGATGCCGACCCGATCGAGACGGGCGAGGAAGATCCGCTCGCCCTGGTCGATGATCCGGCCATGGCGAAAGTCGCCGCCGCGCAGATGGAGGCGAGCCGGCAAAAGGCGCGCAAATCGCTTTCCTACACTCCCGAACCGGCGGAAAAGGACTTGATCGACGCGCTCGACGATGCCGAACCGAAAGCCGAGGCTGCTTTGGCGGCGGAGGATTTCGAAGCGGCCATGACCGCCCTCGCTACGCTGCGCGCGCCGATCGATGCGTTCTTTGACAATGTGACGGTAAACGATGCCGACGCGGCGAAGCGTGCTGCGCGGCTCGACCTTCTCGCCCGCTTCCGCGATGCGGTCGAACGTGTCGCCGATTTCGGTCGGATCGAAGGGTAGTTTCTTACGACAGGACCGTGTTCCATGTGTTCCATCGGTTCAGACAAGCAGGATAGAATATGAACAAGACAGTCTACACCTTTGGCGGAAACGCGCCCGAACCGGACGCGCGGCAGAAGGACAAGACGATCACCGGCGGCAAGGGTGCGAACCTTGCGGTCATGTCGAGCATCGGCCTGCCGGTGCCTCCCGGTTTCACGATCACGACCGAGGAATCGGTCCGCTATCTGCGCGAGGGGGCAGACTTCTCCGACGCCCTGCGCGCGAACGTGGCCGAGGCGCTGACCCATATCGAACGCACCGTCGGCAAGAAACTGGGCGATGCGTCCGACCCGCTGCTCGTCTCGGTTCGCTCGGGCGCGCGCGTTTCGATGCCCGGCATGATGGACACGGTTCTCAATCTCGGCCTCAATGACGAGACGGTCGAAGGGCTGGCCGCTGCATCGGGCGACGAACGCTTTGCTTGGGACAGCTATCGCCGGTTCATTCAGATGTATTGCGACGTCGTCCTCGGTCTCGATCACGGCCTGTTCGAAGAGGCGCTCGAAATCGCGAAGGAAGACAAGGGCTTCTACGCTGATACCGAAATGGAAGCGGATGACTGGAAGGCACTGGTCTCGGAATACAAGGCGATTGTGAAGCGCGAATACGATCGGCCATTCCCGCAGGACGTCTCCGACCAGCTGTGGGGCGCGATCGCCGCCGTGTTCGAAAGCTGGGACAGCGAGCGCGCTAAGATCTATCGGCGTCTGAACGACATCCCCGCCGATTGGGGCACGGCGGTCAACGTCCAGGCGATGGTCTTCGGAAATATGGGCGAAACCAGCGCGACTGGCGTCGCTTTCACCCGCAATCCCTCGACCGGCGAAAAGAGCTATTACGGGGAATATCTCATCAATGCGCAGGGAGAGGACGTCGTCGCCGGCATTCGCACCCCGCAATATCTCACTCGCGCTGCGCGTGAGGAAGCCAATGCCAAGCCGCTATCGATGGAAGAGGCGATGCCCGACGCCTTCGCCGAACTCGCGCAAACCTTCGAACTGCTCGAGCGGCATTATCGCGACATGCAGGACATCGAGTTTACGGTGCAGCAGGGCAAGCTCTGGATGTTGCAGACGCGCACCGGCAAGCGCACTGCGAGGGCGGCGCTTCGCATGGCGGTCGAAATGGTCGAGGAAGGCCTGATCGACGAGAAGGACGCGATCCGCCGGATCGATCCCATGGCGCTGGACCAATTGCTTCATCCGACGCTCGATCCAAAGGCACATCGCGACATCATGACGACGGGCCTGCCTGCTTCTCCCGGAGCTGCTTCGGGCAAGATCGTTCTCGATGCCGACACGGCCGAGAAGTGGGCGAATTCGGGAGAGGACGTCATCCTCGTTCGGGTGGAGACTTCGCCCGAGGACATTCACGGCATGCACGCGGCGAAGGGCATCCTGACCGCTCGGGGCGGCATGACCAGCCACGCGGCAGTCGTCGCCCGCGGCATGGGGCGCTGCTGCGTGTCGGGAGCATCGGGCCTTTCGATCGATATGAAGGAGCGCAAGCTGCGGATCGGCTCGCGCAATCTCGACGAGGGCGACACGATCACTCTCGACGGCTCGAACGGGCAGGTGATGGCTGGCCGGGTCGCGACCATCGAACCCGAAGTCGAAGGCGATTTCGGAACTCTCATGGAATGGGCGGACAGGCATCGCCGGATGAAGGTTCGCACGAACGCCGAAACGCCGGAGGATTGCCGCACGGCGCGGCAATTCGGCGCCGAGGGAATCGGCCTGTGCCGGACCGAACACATGTTCTTCGATGCCGAGCGGATCAGCGCGGTGCGCCAGATGATCCTGGCGGAAGACGGGGAAGGACGCGAACGGGCGCTCGCGAAGCTCTTGCCCGAACAGCGTCAGGATTTTCAAGAAATCTTCGAGGTCATGGCCGGTCTGCCCTGCACGATTCGCCTGCTCGATCCTCCGCTTCACGAATTTCTTCCGACCAGCGATCGCGAATTCGACGAATTGGCCGGATCGCTCGATACCTCCGCCGACGCACTGAAACGGCGCGCTGCAGAACTTCACGAGTTCAATCCGATGCTGGGCCACCGTGGATGCCGCCTCGGCATTACCTTCCCCGAAATCTACACCATGCAGGTGCGCGCCATCTTCGAGGCTGCCTGCAGCGTCGCCAAGGACACGAGTGAAGCGCCGCTTCCGGAAATCATGATACCGCTCGTGGCATCGGCACGAGAGCTGAAGATTCTGCGAAAATTGGTGGACGATGTCGCGTCAGAAGTGTTCGACGAAAAGGGGCATAAGGTCGACTATCTCGTCGGCACGATGATCGAACTGCCGCGTGCTGCGCTCATGGCTGACAAGATCGCGGAAGAGGGCGAGTTCTTCAGCTTCGGCACGAACGACCTTACCCAGACAACGCTGGGCGTTTCGCGAGATGACGCGGCGCGTTTTCTTGGCACCTACGTTGAGAAAGGCATTTTCGAACGCGATCCGTTCGTCAGTCTGGATGTGGATGGCGTCGGACAGCTGGTCACGCTGGCTGCGGAACGGGGCAGGGAAACGCGCGAAGATATCAAGCTCGGCATTTGCGGGGAGCATGGCGGCGACCCGGCCAGCATCGCGTTCTGCGAAGAGACGGGGCTCGATTACGTGAGCGCTTCGCCCTACCGCGTGCCGATCGCTCGTCTTGCGGCCGCTCAGGCGGTCCTGGCCTAAACCTTCCAACCCGTCATCGTGAGCAAATCGAACGTCTCGGAAACACGCCCGTCTTCCCCTGCGAGTTCTGCAAACGCATCCTGCGCGCGGCAGTAAGCGGCTTTGTCGAGCCTCGGAGCGCGGTCCGTCAGCACGTTCGTCAGGCTTTGGTCACGCAGGTCCGACAGCAATTGTTCGAATGATGTGTAGGAAACGTTCAGCCGGTGGCTGTCGACGACCTGTCGGTTGAAACCTACCCGACCAAGAAGCGCGCTGGTGCTGGCTCGGTCGATCATCGGATGCATTCGCGCTGCCGGTCGGTCCGCATCCGCCGCCAGCATGATGCTGCGCAAACTGGAGAGGCTTCCGGAACCGAGGATGGTCGACAGGAACACTCCGCCGGGTCGCAAGGCCGCACGGTAGTGTAGAAGGGCTGCCGGGAGGTCGTTGACCGTTGCCAGCGTGCCGAAATCGAGAACTGCATCGAGTTCCTCGCGAGAATGGGGCAGTTCCTCATCAAATTGGTCGGGTCCGCGATATTCGATTGCATTTGCGTTGTGCGCCAAGTGGGAAAGCGAGTTTTCAGTCGGATCGCCGACGATCAAAACATGCCGGGGACTGAGGTTCATGAAAGCGAGGCGCTCCTGAAAGTCCTCTGCCATTTCGTCGAGCAGAAAGGACGCTGCGCTTTCGGAACGCTGCAGACTGCGCGCGCGAGCATAGGCGACACGCCGCCTCGCCTTGTCGAAGATTGTCGGAGCCTCGGCTTTCATCGAGCAAAGCCTCTGCCGTGCTTGCTTACCGCGTGCAAGTGATGCATCCCACAGGCGGTGTCGCTAAAATCGGAAATCGTGCGCGGAATCGCGCCAATAGTGGATTTCGTATATCCGCCCCGATGCCCCGCTTGCGGGAGGGCGACGGGTGCCCAGACCGGGCTGTGCACCACGTGCTGGTCCGAACTCGCCGTACCCGGTCATCCCCTGTGTACCCTATGCTCCATTCCCCTTTTCTCGGACGACGCATACGAAGAAGCGATTTGCAGCCAATGCGTCGAAGCGCCACCGCTCCACGATGGCATATTCGCGGCCACCATCTACGACGACGTTTCGCGAAAGCTTATTCTAGCCTTTAAGCATGGGCGCAAAATTGCCTTGGCTCGCTTGCTCGCGCGATTGGTTGTCGCACGCCTGCCGAAAGACGATGTAGCAAGGATCGTGATCCCTGTCCCCCTGCATCGCTGGCGCCTCTGGCAACGAGGTTACAATCAGGCGGCGCTCCTCGCGCAGGAAATTTCACTTGCCGGTCATGGAAGCTGCATGGTGGATGGGCTCATACGCACTCGATCGACACCGCCGCTCGGGAACCTGCCTGGAACACAACGTCGCGACCTGCTTGCTGGAAATATCCGGGTGAAACCTGCCCGTCGCTCTCGGATCGAGAACGCCGACGTCCTGCTCGTGGACGACGTCGTGACGACGGGCGCGACGAATGGCGAATGCGTCCGAGTGTTGAAGGAGGCCGGCGCTAAAAGCGTTATCGTGGGATGCGTAGCGCGGGCAGCTTTCCTCCCCCGAAAGAAACAATGAAAACAAAGCAAAACGCCCGGGACCGTAAGATCCCGGGCGCCGCGTGACGAATATCGTTCGGCCTTTCGGCGAATGCGAAGCCCCCCAGCGATCGCATCGAACGACTATGTCATCGAACTCGAAGGCGCCCGATGTCCCCACTTCGGTCGTCTGCTTCAAGTTTCCCTGAACCCGGCGTCATGCATTGCTTCCCCCGAGCTGGGCTTCCTTGCGAAAGCCGTGACATCTAACTCTCAAATAAATCTTCATTCGCAAAGTGGAGAGAGTAGCCCTGTCCTATTTTGAAATCGCTCTGTTGTTATCAGGCAACAGCGACTAAATGGCCTCGTTGGATATTATCCGCAGCGGAACGGACAGGGCCGTGAAAAAGAGGATCGAACCATCGACAATACGGAAATCAGTTCGGATTTGAAATTGAAGCGGGACCAGGCCGGACTCGTCGTAGCTGTCATTCAGGATGCTCAGACGAGGGACATCTTGATGGTCGGCTACATGAATGACGAAGCGTTCGAAAAGACGCGGTCTACAGGCCTCGTCCATTTCTTCTCCCGGTCGCGCCAGAAGCTATGGTGTAAGGGTGAGACCTCTGGAAACACGCTCGCCGTCGAATCCGTGCGACTGGACTGCGATCAGGATGCCATACTCGTTCTCGCGACGCCCGCCGGGCCGACCTGTCATACCGGTGCCACGAGTTGCTTCTTCAGGGAACTGGACGGTGACGCTCTCGTAACAGTCAAGACTTGACGTTTACGTAAGGGAACTGTATCGAGCGGTCATGGCTTCTCGAAATCTTGCATCAGTCAAAAGCGAAGGTTCGACCGGCAAGCAAGAGCGCGGCCCGCATGCCGGGGCGCATCTTGAACGGCCCGACGAATTGTCTCGAGAGCAATATGCGATATCGGACCTGACGAAAGAATTCGACTGTACGGCCCGGGCGCTTCGCTTTTACGAGGATGAAGGGCTGATTGCTCCGACCCGCGTCGGCCTGACCAGGATATATTCGAAGAGGGATCGTGCGCGCCTCGCCTGGATCATGCGCGCGAAGAACGTCGGATTCAGCCTTACGGAGATCAAGGAGATGATCGATCTCTACGATCTGGATGATGGGCGGACCGAACAGCGTCGTGTGACGATCGAGCGCTGCGAAGCACATATTGCGAAGCTCAAGAACCAGCGTGACGACATCGACAGCGCCATCTCCGAACTCGACGACTTCGTCGACCGCATCAAGAGCCTGATGTAGCCGACTTGAGAATAATTCCCCTTTCCCCAAAGGACATCAAATGCCGATTTACACCGCACCGACCAAGGATGCTCGTTTCATCATCAACGACGTTCTGAACCTTGCAAGCTACAACAATCTCGATGGCTTCGAGCAAGCGACGGATGACATGATCGAAGCCGTCGTCAATGAAGCGGGCAAGTTCACCGCAGAAGTGCTCGCGCCCCTCAATCCCGTTGGGGACGAGAAGGGCTGCGTCCGCCATGAAGACGGGTCGGTCACAACGCCCGAAGGCTTCAAGGAAGCATTCGAGCAATATCGGGAGAGCGGTTGGGGCACGGTGGCAGCTCCTGAAGAATTTGGCGGACAGGGATTGCCCCATGTACTCGGTTTCGCGGTCGAGGAGTTCATGTCGACGGCGAACATGGCTTTCGCCATGTATCCCGGACTTACGACCGGAGCGATCTCCGCACTCATCGCCGCTGGCTCCGAGGAGCAGAAGCAGAAATACGTGCCGAACATGATATCGGGCAAATGGCTCGGAACGATGAACCTGACCGAACCGCACTGCGGGACCGATTTGGGCCTGATCCGCACCAAAGCGGAACCCCAGGCTGATGGCTCCTACGCCATCACCGGAACCAAGATTTTTATTTCCGCAGGCGAGCACGACCTGACGGAAAACATCATTCACCTCGTTCTTGCCAAGACGCCGGGTGCGCCCGACAGTTCGAAGGGTATCTCCCTGTTCGTTGTTCCCAAGGTTTTGGTCAACGACGATGGATCGCTCGGCGAGCGTAATGGCGTGACTTGTGGCTCGATCGAGGAGAAGATGGGGATCCACGGCAATGCGACCTGCGTCCTCAATTACGATGGCGCGAAGGGCTGGATGGTCGGCGAGGAAAACCGCGGTCTGGCTGCGATGTTCGTGATGATGAACGCCGCCCGTCTCGGTGTCGGAATTCAGGGCTTGAGCCAGGCGGAGGTCGCTTATCAGAACGCCGTCGCCTACGCGCTCGATCGGCGGCAGGGGCGGGCGTTGACCGGTCCTGCCGACCCAGAGGCACAAGCTGACCCCATCTTTGTTCATCCCGACGTTCGCCGCATGCTCATGGACGGCAAGGCCTTTACCGAAGGGATGCGCGCCTTGTGCCTTTGGGGTGCCTTGCAGGTGGATCTGACGCATCGCGGCGCGACCGAAGAAGACCGCGAACGGGCTGATACTCTCATCAGCCTGCTGACGCCTGTCATCAAGGGCTATGGCACCGATAAGGGCTACGAAGTCGCGACCAACATGCAGCAGGTGTTCGGCGGTCACGGTTACGTGCGCGAATGGGGCGTCGAGCAATATGTCCGCGATGCCCGGATCGCCATGATTTACGAGGGAACGAACGGCGTTCAGGCGATGGACCTGTGCGGTCGGAAGCTTGCGCAGAAGGGCGGTGCGGCCATTCAAGCGTTCTTTGCCATGTGCGACGAGGAAATCGCAGCCGCCAAGGACGACGAACGCCTGGCCGGTCTGGCGGATGCGCTGGACAAGGCACTAGGTCAGCAAAAGGCTGCGACCATGTGGTTCATGCAGAACGCCATGCAGAACCCGAACAATTTGGGGGCAGGCGCGCACCACTACATGCACATCATGGGGATCGTGACGATCGGACTGATGTGGCTGAAGATGGCGAAGGTCGCGCAGGCGAAACTCGCCGAAGGTACGCAGGACGAAGCGTTCTACGAAACCAAGGTGGCAACGGCGCAATACTACATGGATCGGTTCTTGCCCGACGTCGGCGCGCTGCGCCGCAAGCTGGAAGCGGGCAGCGGCAGTCTGATGGCGCTGGACGAGGACTGTTTTGCGACTGCCGCCTGATTTTGCAAAATGACAATGAAAGGGCCGCAATCTGCGGCCCTTTTTTCCATCGATCAGCTTTCTGGAAGAAAATCCGGAACGGACAGGTAACGCTCTCCGGTGTCGTAGTTGAAGCCGAGAATCCGCTTTCCTGCATCGATTTCGGGCAGCTTCTTCTTGATCGCCGCGAGCGTGGCGCCGCTCGAAATACCGACGAGCATTCCCTCTTCCGAAGCACATCGCCGCGCCATTTCCTTCGCATCTTCGGGATCGACGGTAATTGCGCCATCGATCGCGTCGGTATGCAAATTCTCCGGGATGAACCCGGCCCCGATGCCCTGGATCGGGTGTGGACCGGGCTGGCCACCGGAAATGACGGGAGAGCCCTCGGGTTCGACGGCATAGGCCCTCAGGTTCGCCCAATGGCGTTTCATCTCTTCCGCACAGCCCGTGATGTGCCCGCCGGTTCCGACGCCAGTGATCATCACGTCGATCGGCGTATCAGCGAAGTCTGCAATGATCTCTTGAGCCGTGGTGCGAACATGGACCTCGAAATTCGCGGGGTTGTCGAACTGTGCGGCCATCCATGCACCTTCGGTTTGGGAAACGAGTTCGCTTGCGCGCTCGATCGCACCTTTCATGCCCTTGGTCTTGTCCGTCAGATCGAACGTGGCCCCATAGGCGAGCATCAGGCGGCGGCGCTCGATCGACATGCTTTCTGGCATGACAAGGACCAGCTTGTAGCCTTTGACGGCGGCGACCATAGCCAGGCCGATCCCGGTATTGCCGCTGGTCGGCTCGATGATCGTGCCCCCCGGCTTTAGCTTTCCCGATTTTTCAGCATCCTCGACCATGGCGAGGGCGATCCGATCCTTGATCGATCCGCCCGGATTGCTGCGCTCGGACTTGATCCACACTTCGTGATCCGGGAACATCCGCCCCAGCCTGATATGGGGCGTATTTCCTATGGTGGCGAGTATTGTGTCGGCTTTCACGCTGTCTTCTCCGTTGTTCTTTTCGTTTCCTCGTCCTGTAACGCTTCAGGAGGGTCAAAGGTATGGGTGGTTCGCAAGACAGGGAAGACCCTCGTCCATAGTGCGACTGTGACGATGGCTCCCACACCGCCGGAAACGACCGCCAGAACTGGCCCGATGAGGAAAGCGAGCGAACCGGAAAAAAAGTCGCCGAACTCGTTCGAGGCTGAAATGGTAAGCATGGAGACGCTCGATACGCGGCCTCGCTTATCGTCCGGCGTATGAAGTTGGATCAGCGACTGGCGAATATAGACAGAGAACATATCTGCCGCCCCGACGAGGAATAGCATCACGAGCGAGAACGGCATGGATTTCGACAGGCCAAATCCGATGGTGGCAAGACCGAAGGCCGCAACCGCCAGAAGCATTTTCGGACCGACATAGGTTTTGAGAGGATTGAACGAAAACCAGAGAGCAGTAAGCGCCGCACCGACCGCTGGAGCCATCGCGAGTTGTGCGAGGCCGGTTTCTCCTACTTGCAGGATGTCGCGCGCATAGACGGGGAAAAGGGCGGTAGCACCGGCCAGAAAAACGGCGAAAAGATCGAGGGTAATCGCCCCCAAAACCATCTTGTTATGGACGACGTATTTCAGACCCTCGACGATTTGTCCGATCGGCCGCTGACTTCCGGCAATCGGCGTCCGCGGCACCTGACCTATGAACCCCAGCGATATCGCCGCAAGCAGAAATAGGACGGAAGCCGCCACATAGGGCAGGGAGGGGAAGATCGCATAAAGATAACCGCCAATTGCCGGGCCGACGATCATGCCGCTTTGCCAGGCAATGGACGAGAGAGCGATGGCGTTCGGCAATATCTCCTTGGGAACGAGATTCGGTGCTAGCGCCGACAGGGCAGGGCCGTTGAACGCCCGTACGATGCCGAGAATTATCGCGACGACGAACAGCACCGCGAGGGAGATTGTGCCGAAATAGGTAAACAACGCCAAAGCGATCGCGCAACCAAGTTGCAGGAGAATGGTCAATTGCCCGATCATGCGACGGTGAAACCGGTCCGCCGCCAATCCTGAGAAAGGCGTCAAAAGGAAGAGCGGAACGAATTGCAGGAGGCCAATCAGCGCGAGTTGACCGGACGCTTCTCCCACGCTCATCCCGCCGTCGCGCGCAATATTATAGGTTTGCCAACCGATGATCAGCATCATCGCGTATTGGCCCAGCGTCATCGCAAGGCGTGCGATCCAGTAAGCGCGGAAATTGGCTATCGAGAAAGGGGAGACGGGTCTTTCCACGCACCGCCAATGGCAGCGCTCAGGTCATTTGCAAAGCCGTTTGTTACGAACGCTCGTTAGCGGCTTGCCGCGCGTTTCTCAGCCGATCAGCGCGGTCGCCGAAGGCGAGGGTTAGGCTGCAACGTGTTGATCATGGAAAGGAAGTCATCCTGCCTGAGGATACGTTCGAACTGAAAGCCCGCACGATTGTCGCGGGTCCAGATGACATAGGCTTCGATACGCCCGATGATTGGCAGCCGGATGATAACCCGGTCACCGCGAGCAAGACCGTCAGCATCGTCGACCATGAAACCGTGAGCCGAGATGTTGACGACATGCATTTCGAGATCGCCGGACCGATGATGCTCGGCAATGACCGGATAATCCACGGGATGCCGTGCCACGCGGCGCAGTTCGGTAACGCTCAATTGTGCTCCCGCACCCATCTTGTTCAACCCTTCGATCTCATGTCGGATAAGACCAGATGAGCGAAAAAGGCTGATATTTGGTAAACGCGCCGTAGAGAATTGCCCTTCCGCTTAGCGAGTTGATCAAGCCTACACCCCGCGCAGAACCGCGTGCTTCTTCTTTCCGAGGCTCAGCTTGATCTGCTCGCCCGGTGACAACTCGATTAGTTGGCCAGCTTCGGACACGACCTCGCCGTCGAGCTTGACGGCACCCTCCGATATTTTGCGTTTTGCTTCCCCGTTCGACGCAGAGAACCCAAGTTCCGTCAGCACCGCATTCACGCGCGCCCCTTCGCGAGAAATGTGCAGGGTTGGCAGATCGGCTCCGGAACCGCCCGCAGCAAACGTTTCGGTAGCGGTGCGTTCCGCCGCATCCGCAGCGGCCTTTCCGCGGACGAGTGTCGTCACCTCGTTCGCTAGCACCACCTTGGCCTCGTTGATCTCGCTGCCTTCGAGCGCTTCCAAGCGCCGTATCTCTTCCAAGGAGACATCAGTGAAGAGACGAAGAAAGCGTCCAACGTCCCGATCGTCCGTATTGCGCCAATATTGCCAGAAGTCGTAAGCTGGCAACCGGTCCTCGTTCAGCCAGACAGCACCCGACACCGACTTGCCCATTTTCTGCCCGTCCGCTCGCGTCAAGAGAGGGGCTGTCACGCCAAACAGTTCGCGACCGTCGAGACGTCGGGCCAATTCGATCCCGTTGACGATATTGCCCCACTGGTCGCTCCCGCCGAGTTGCAGGCGGCAATCGTGATCGCGGGCCAGTTTGACGAAATCGTATGCCTGCATGATCATGTAATTGAATTCGAGGAACGTCAGCGGTTGCTCTCGTTCGAGGCGGGTCTTGACGGAATCGAAGGCCAGCATTCGGTTGATCGTGAAATGAGGTCCTACATCGCGTAACAGTTCGATGTAGCCCAATTCGCTCAGCCACTTGTCGTTGTCGATCAATAAAGCGCCGGTTTCGCTATCGTCGAAGCGCAGGATCTGTTCGAAGCTGGTGCGGATGGAAGCGATATTCTCGGACAGTGTTTGTTCGGTCAACATCTGCCGCGTTTCGTCGCGGCCCGAGGGGTCGCCGACTTTCGCGGTGCCGCCGCCCATGATCACGATCGGACGATGACCGGCCTGCTGAACTCGCTTGAGAAGCATGATCGAGGCGAGGTTGCCGACATGCAGCGACGAGGCCGTCGGATCGAACCCGACATAGGCAGTGATGATTTTTTCGCACGCGAGTTTGTCCAGTCCCTCGGCATCGGTTGCCTGATGGATGTGACCGCGTTCTTCGAGCAAACGCATCAATTCGGATTTGTACTCTTGCATAGCGCTTGCCGTTAGAAAGATTTGCGAGCCGATGGAAGGGCGGAAACATCGGTACCCTTGCGAGTGACGAGGCATTGCGCGATAGGCGAACCATGAGAAAGCTTGTCCTTCATCCGGATTGCGCTGACGGACCGGTGTCGGGCATCGAGGCCGAGCTTCATCCTACTCCTACGGGTTGCCGTGCAGCTTTCGTAATTGCCGGAGCCTTCGACAACCTGGTCATTCCGGGCAGGGAAACGCCGACGCGACGGGACGAATTGTGGCGAACGACATGCTGCGAGATTTTCTGGCAGCCCAAAGCCGACACCTCCTACCGCGAGATTAATTTATCGCCTTCAACATGCTGGGCCGCTTATGATTTTGCGGACTATCGTGCAAAGCGGCAAGACGCTGCGTTGGATCGGATTGTCGTCTGGTCGGAACGCGCTGAAGACTCCCTGACCTTGAAGGCAGAAATAGAGGGGATTTTCAAGTTGCCGGCATCTATCGGTTTATCGACAGTGATCGAAGAAAGTGATGGTCGAATGCAGTATTGGGCGCTCGCCTTTCCGGAAGGTCCGCCGGACTTCCACCGCGCAAGCTCGCGCAGATTGCATGTGGCGGGGCGGCTATGAGCGTTGCATTCGGAATTGACCGCCTGCTGGACGACGCTGCGTTGAGAAAGCCGCTCGAAGGACGACGGGTAGCCTTGATCGCTCATCCGGCAAGCGTCACTGCCAGCCTCACCCATTCCCTCGATGCACTTGTTGCTGCTGGGCTGAATGTTTCGAGCGCTTTTGGCCCTCAGCATGGTCTGAAGGGCGACAAGCAGGACAATATGGTGGAGACCGCCGACGAAACCGATCCGCACTACGGCATCCCCGTTTTCAGCCTCTATGGCGAAGTGCGCCGACCGACCGGGCAAATGATTTCGAGCGCCGATGTCTTCCTGTTCGATCTGCAGGATCTGGGTTGCCGCATCTACACTTTCGTCACGACGCTGCTCTATTTACTAGAAGAAGCGGCAAAATACGGCAAAAGCGTGTGGGTTCTCGATCGACCCAATCCCGCCGGACGTCCGGTCGAAGGAACGCTGCTGCTACCAGGTAATGAGAGCTTCGTCGGGGCCGCCCCTATGCCCATGCGGCATGGTCTGACGATGGGCGAGATGGGGCATTGGTTCATCGAACATTTCGGCCTCGACGTTGATTATCGGGTCATCGAAATGGAAGGCTGGAAGCCGGACGGAGACGGCCATGGCTGGCCGCGCAACCGCGTCTGGATCAATCCCTCGCCGAATGCTGCGAACGTCAACATGGCGCGCGCGTACGCGGGTACGGTAATGCTCGAAGGAACGACATTGAGCGAGGGGCGGGGGACGACCCGCCCCTTGGAAGTGCTGTTCGGCGCACCCGTCATCGACGCCAAAGCTGTCTTGAACGAAATGCGTAAAGTGGCCCCCAATTGGTTGGAGGGCTGCGCCTTGCGTGAATGCTGGTTCGAACCGACCTTTCACAAGCATGCAGGCAAGCTTTGCAACGGGCTAATGATCCACGCGGAAGGACCCTTCTACCAGCACCATTCCTTCAAACCCTGGCGCTTGCAGGCTTTGGCATTCAAGGCAATCCGAACCCTTTATCCCGACTACGAGATTTGGCGCGACTTCCCATACGAATACGAGTTGGAGCGTTTGGCGATCGACGTCATCAATGCCGGCCCTTCCTTACGCGAATGGGTTGACGATGCGGCGGCCCGGCCGGACGATCTCGATCGTATCGCCTCGCGCGATGAGCTTGCTTGGCGCCAAACGATAAAGCAGCATCTTCTATACTAATCTGATCTTTCGATCGGCTGCACTAGTGAAACTAAGACGAAGCTGATCAGCATGAGCAGATACCAGCTCCCCAATTTTGCCAGACTAACCATGCGCCATTCGCCGCTTTGATCGGGATAGGTCCAGGCGTTGGCGAATGTCCCGATATTCTCGGCCCCCCAAATGAACAGGGCAACAAGGAAAAATCCGAGCAACAGGGGCATCCAGCGATGATCCTGCCAGATGCGAAAGTGGACTCGTGTCCGAAAGAACAGCAGCGCGGTCGTTATGAACAAAATTAGGCGGGTATCAGGCAACCAGTGGTGTGCGAAGAAGTTCACGTAGATCGCAGCGGCCAGCAACCATGTCGCCCAGCGCGCGGGATAGCGAGTAAAACGGAAGTCGAAAATGCGCCAAACTCGCGCAATGTAGCTGCCGACAGCTGCGTACATGAAACCGGAAAACAGCGGCACTTCGCCAATTTTCAGAATTGCAGGTTCCGGATAGATCCACGAACCCACGGCTGTCTTGAACAACTCCATGACGGTTCCGACGATGTGGAAGACGAGGATTACCTTGGCTTCGCGGAACGTTTCGAGCCGGAACGCGAGCATTCCCGCCTGTATTGCAACGGCGGCGAGGGTAAGAAAATCGTAGCGATGGAGTAGCGCATTTTCGGGATAAAACAGATACGTCGCTAGCAAGAGGGCGAGCATCAGGGCTCCGAACAGGCAAGCCCACCCTTGTTTGAACCCGAACAAAAAGAACTCGTAAATCCAAAGCCGCCAGCCCCCTCCGGGATCGTAGTCTTCGAGCCGGGCACGGATGGCAGCGAAGCGGGAATTCCGGCGATAACGTTGCGCCATTGCCGTTCAATTCCGCACGAACTTAGATTTCAAGTCCAGGGACGCTTATTTTTCGCCGAATCTTGGGCAAGGCGAACCTATTCGTCGTCTTCGAACCAGAGTCCTCAGACGCCTCGCCTATTCTTGTCCGCGGCGACAAGGCCGAGAGATCGAGGAACGAGTCATTCATCCTATCCCTGTTTTCGGCTCAGTTCCCGCATGGCATCGTCCAGTCCGTCGAGCGTGAGCGGGTACATCCGGTCAGCAAGCAGTTGCCGGATCATCTTCGTCGATTGCGAATAATTCCATTGCTTCTCGGGGACCGGGTTGAGCCACACGGTTCCTGGATAGGTGTTGGTCAGACGCTGCAACCATACGCTGCCGGCTTCCTCGTTCATATGCTCGACGCTGCCGCCCGGGTGCGTGATTTCATAGGGGCTCATCGCGGCATCTCCGACCAGGACGACCTTGTAGTCGTGACCGTATTTGTGAAGGATGTCCCAGGTTTTCGTGCGTTCCTGCCAACGGCGACGATTGTCCTTCCAAACGCCCTCGTAAAGGCAGTTGTGAAAGTAGAAAAATTCGAGGTTCTTGAACTCGGACGTGGCCGCGCTGAACAGTTCCTCGACCAGCTTGATAAATGGGTCCATCGAGCCGCCGACATCGAGGAAAAGAAGGAGCTTGACCGCATTACGCCGTTCGGCGCGCAAGTGAATGTCGAGCCAGCCCTGTTTGGCAGTTCCTTCGATCGTCGCGTCGATGTCGAGCTGGTCCTGCGCGCCCTCACGAGCAAAACGGCGCAACCGACGAAGGGCCATCTTGATGTTTCGCGTACCGAGTTCGCGGGTGTTATCGAGGTTCTTAAAATCCCGCTTTTCCCAGACCTTGATGGCGCGCTTGTGTTTGCTTTCTCCGCCGATCCGCACGCCTTCCGGATTGTAGCCCGAATGTCCGAAGGGGGAAGTTCCGCCGGTACCGATCCACTTGTTGCCGCCCTGATGGCGTTCCTTCTGTTCTTCGAGCCGTTTTTTCAGCGTGTCCATGATCTCGTCCCAGTCGCCCAAGGATTTGATCTTTTTCATCTCCTCTTCGGAAAGGAATTTTTCCGCAACGGCCTTCAGCCAGTCTTCGGGTATCTCGACGGGGTTTTGACCGTAGTCGGAAAACACGCCTTTGAAGACCTTGTTGAATACCTGGTCGAAGCGGTCGAGCATGCCTTCGTCCTTCACGAAGGTCGCCCGGCTAAGATAGTAGAATGCTTCGGGCGTCTGTTCGATGACATCCCTGTCGAGCGCCTCCAGCAGGGTCAGATGTTCCTTGAAGGACGCGCCAATGCCGGCATCACGTAACTCGTCGACGAAATTATAGAACATAGGTCGTCGGACTAGCGCAACGCCCGCAATCTGCAAAGCCGCGAGGCCAATTACCATATGTTAACCCTGTTATTATTAGACAGAGTAATAAATTGAGAGGGATGACGTGAACGCGCTTGTCAATCAGTTGGATTTTGCGGTCGACGAAGAGCGCCTGCGCGCCTTACCCGAAAGTTGCGGCCAGGTTGCAGTATCTTGCTCGCAGGTCTCGGGCATTATCGAGGGTGTGCGGACATCCTCGACCTCGTCGATACGCTGTCGTCTCACGTCACCGGGTTCGCCGCAGCTATGGAACAGGTCAAGCGCTGCTCGAGCGATACCGAGGAACTGGCGGATCGAACCAACATCCTCGCGCTCAACGCCAACATCGAGGCCATGCGGGCAGGCGAGGCTGGCCGAACCTTTGCCGTAGTGGCGAACGAGGTAAAAAGCCTCGCCGGCCAGACACGAAGCGCCACCAGCGAAATAGGTGCGGTCATCGACAATTTGTCGCACGAGGCAGGCAAGGTGATTGAGCGGATCGAAATCGGGGCCGAAGTGAGCAGCGCGGCAAAAAGCTCGGTCGACAGCATTAACACGACCATCGTCGATGTGGTCGCTATCGTGGAAGAGGTCGATCAGCAGAACGAACAAATAACGCGCTCGACCAGCACGATCAGCGGTCACGTTTATCGCGTCCGCGACGTGCTCGACAAATTTGCTGATAAGGCGGAGGAAAGCGAACGCAATCTGGAAATGGCGCACGATCATGTCGGAAACCTTGAGCTTACCGCGTGCTAGATGTTCGATACGCTCGTTCATGCAGGCCTCTCGCGCAGCGACAGCGAACTCGTAATCTTTGCCACAGGTGAAGCGCATAAGGCGATGGAACTTGCGGATAATGCTATCGCGCAGAACAAGATCGCAACGGCTGACTTCTTCGACCGCCATTATCAGCCCATACACGGTAGCAACCCCGAGTGTTTTACTACTGCGCTGACGCCGTGGGCTGACGCGAATTGGCAGCCGGTTCTCGACGCGATCGTCGCTTCGGATAGCCGCATCGGTTCAGCCGTTTTCGTCGACGAAAACGGCCATCTTCCGACCCATATGAGCCTCTATGCGAAACCCCCGTCAGGCGATGTGGCGCATGACACCCTTTACTCGCGCAAGGGGCGCATCTTTGCGACACCGATCAATTTGAAGGCAGGCCAGTCGCGCGCCGAGTACATGACCTCGGTTTATCGCCGTGATGATGAGAACGCCGACTATATCGTATGGCGCAGTGTTTACATTCCCATCAACATTGGAGGCCGCCGCTGGGGGAATTTGCAGATTTCCTACCAGCTTTGATCTGACGGTTTTGTTCGAGCAGCGGGGGATCCTTAACTTCGCAGTTACCAGTTTACCCTATTGAGCTGACTGGGTTTTCTAAACAGGGTCAGCTATCTCATGAAAATGCAACCGCTTGCGAAATTCGATCCAAATTCGATCAGTCGAATTCCGGAGCTGTGCGGCGATGTCGCCGTCAAATGCTCGGACGTGGCGGGCGTCGTAGGCGGTGTAATCGACGCCTCGGCAAGCTTACGCTCGCGCTATCACGATCTCGAAGGCACGATCCGTGAACTGGAAGATGACCAGGCCCGGGTCAATGAAGCGAGCGACGAAGCGCGCCTCCTTTCACGCCGGGCGATGGAACGGCTCGAGACGGCGACCGGCCAGATCGAGGGATCTCTGCGCGATATCTCCGCGCTGCTGGAATTGGTCGATGCGCTTTCGACGCATATCACAGGCTTTGCCTCAGCGATGGAACAGGTGAAGCGCTGCTCCAAGGACATCGAGGAAATTGCCGACACCACCAACATACTCGCGCTTAACGCAACGATCGAGGCTACGCGTGCCGGCACTGCCGGTCGCGCGTTTGCAGTCGTTGCCGGCGAAGTGAAGTCGCTCGCCAGCGAAACGCGCAAGGCAACCGAAGAAATTGGTTCGGTCATCGACACGCTCGAAGGCGAGGCATCGCTGGTAATCGGTCGCATCGAGGCTGGATCCAAAGTCAGCAGCCATGCGAAGAGTTCGGTCAGCAAGATCGATACGACGATTTCCGATGTCGCCAGTATCGTACGTGAGGTCGATAACCAGAACGAGCAGATCACGCGTTCGACCGGAACGATCGGCCAGCGCGTCGATGCCATGCGGCACGCCTTCACCAATTTTGGTGCGATCTCGCGCGAGAACGAGAAGCAGCTGAACGACGCACAGGAAAGCATCTTGGAGCTCGAACTCGATGCCAGCACGATGTTCGACGAGGTGGTGAAAGGGGACCTCTCCCCTGATGACAGCCTCATGGTGACAAAAGCGCAAGGCATCGCGGTCGAACTTCAGCGTTATACGGAAGAGGCAATCGCGCGGGGCACGCTTTCAGAGCAAGCGCTGTTCGACCGGGATTATGTCCTCGTTCCAAACACCAATCCGAAGCTTTACCGCACACGCCTTTCCGATTGGGCGAACAAGCACTGGCAGCCATTTCTCGACAATACGAAAGCAAGCGATCCGCGGATCATCGCCGCGGCTTGCACCGATCAAAACGGCTTCTTGCCGACGCACCTGTCTTCGATGTCGCGTACGCCCACCGGTGACCTTGCCCATGATACCGCGTTCTGCCGCAACGGTCGCATCTTGCTCGAAGCGATCGATGCCAAGGCGAAGGCAAGCACAAGCCCGTTCATGATGGCAGTGTACCGGCAGGAAGGCGACGGCACATCCTACAACGTCGTGCGTAACGTATACATCCCGCTATTTGTAAACGGACGCCGCTGGGGCGACTTCGAGATCGCCTACTGCTTCGACTGAGCGCGCGTCGCTCAACTTTGGCGGCGCGCCATGAATGCAAGGCGTTCGAACATCATCACGTCCTGCTCGTTCTTGAGCAGCGCACCGTGCAGCGGCGGGATGGCGTTGTTAGGATTTTGGTCCTGCAACGTTTCCAGCGGCATATCCTCGTTCAAAAGGAGCTTGAGCCAGTCGAGCAACTCGCTGGTGGAAGGCTTCTTCTTCAAGCCCGGAACCTCGCGAAGTTCGTAGAAAACGTCCATTGCCTTGGTAACGAGCGTCTTTTGGATGTCGGGGAAGTGGACGTCGATAATGTCCCGCATTGTCTCGCGGTCGGGAAACTTGATGTAGTGGAAGAAGCAGCGGCGCAGGAACGCGTCAGGCAATTCCTTTTCGTTGTTCGACGTTATGACCACGATCGGTCGTTCTTTGGCGGTGATCGTCTCGTGAGTTTCGTAAACATCGAAACTCATTCGGTCGAGTTCCTGCAGGAGGTCGTTCGGAAACTCGATATCCGCCTTGTCGATTTCGTCGATGAGAAGCACGGGCAAATGTTCGGACGTGAAGGCTTCCCAGAGCTTGCCCTTCTTGATGTAATTGCTGATGTCATGGACGCGCTCGTCACCCAGCTGACCATCGCGCAGCCGCGCAACGGCATCATATTCATATAGGCCCTGTTGCGCCTTCGTCGTCGACTTCACGTTCCACTCGATCAGCGGAGCACCGACTGCCTTGGCAATCTCGTGCGCGAGGACCGTCTTTCCCGTTCCCGGTTCGCCCTTGACGAGCAGCGGGCGGCGAAGGGTCACCGCCGCGTTGACGGCCACCTTGAGATCGTCGGTCGCGATATAGTCTTCCGTGCCTTCGAAACGCTGTTCCATCGAGTATCCTTCAGCAACTCATTTGGCTGAGCGATAGGAAACTGGCCATTGAAGAGCAAGGGGCAGGGCGCTTCCTCGTTTGCCAGACAGCGGTCCTTCGCCCTACGGCACCACGAAAGGAGACAAACTGCTTATGCCGACGGAACGGATCTCGATTACGACGAACGAAGGACATGAGCTGTCCGGGGCGCTTGAACTTCCGACGGGTCATCTGCGTGGCGCTGCCCTGTTCGCTCACTGCTTTACCTGTACCAAGGGAAGCAAGGGCGCAGTCGCGCTGTCCAGAAAGCTCGCTCGGTTGGGCATTGCGACATTGCGGTTCGATTTTACCGGCCTCGGCAGTAGCGAAGGCGAATTCGGGCGTGCGGGCTTTGCCAGCGACGTTGCCGACATCGTTGCTTCGGCGCGCTATCTGGTCGACCGGTTCGCGAGAAATATCCTTCTCATCGGTCACAGCCTCGGCGGCGCCGCAGTCCTTGCAGCCGCACAGGAGATCGAGCGCATAGCAGGTATTGCAACGATCGGCGCACCGTCAGACGTGCCGCATGTTCTTGCGAATATCGAGGGCGACCTCAAGGCAATCGAGCGCGAAGGAATCGGCGATGTCACCATCGGAGGGCGGAAGTTCTCGCTGAGCCGTGAATTCATCGACCGAGCCCGCGAGGCGAAGCTGATGGAGCGGGTTCGCTTACTTCGCGAACCATTGCTTATCCTCCACTCCCCAGCCGATGCCGTGGTCGGGATTGAGAATGCTGGAAATCTTTTCAGTGAGGCCAAGCATCCGAAAAGTTTCGTCAGTTTGGACGGAGCGGACCATCTGCTTCTCGATCAACAGGATGCCGAATTCGCAGCGACGATCATTGCCGCTTGGGCAGATCGCTATCTGCCGGAAAGCGAGGATGACATGTTTCCGGAGGAAGGCATCGTCGCGCGGCTAGGTTTTGGAAAGTTCGGAACCGAGATATTCACCCAATCGCATCGCTTCGTTGCCGACGAGCCCGAAAGCTATGGCGGCGACGATACGGGGCCAACACCCTACGACCTGCTGAACGCAGCCTTGGGCAGTTGCACCGCGATGACGATGAAGATGTATGCCGATCGCAAGGGGCTGCCGCTTGAGCGGGTTATCGTCCGCGTCACGCATGAACGCGACCATGGTAAGTCTTGCCAGCATGGCGAGGCAATGGAAGCGGAGGAAGGAATGCAGGCTTTGCACCGCAGCATCGTTATAGAAGGCGACGACCTAAGCGAACAGGACCGCGCCAAACTGATGACGATTGCGGACAAATGCCCGGTTCACAAGACGTTGGAAGGCGTCCTGCACATTCATACTGATTGCGCGCCGAGCGCTTCACGCGAACAGTCCGAGACCGGTAATTCCCAAAAATAACAGCAAGGTAAGTATTGTCGCCCAGCGCCAGCCCGCACCCGCTCCCGCCATGCCCTTCGCCCAGACATAGCGGCATATGACAGCGGTGACGAGCGCAGCCAGAATCAACGCGATCCAGGCAGACAGACCTAGGACGCTCAGCGCGACGAACGCAACGGCCGGTTGCGCAATCGCTTGCAGGACGAGGGCTCCGCCGAACCAGACGATAGGAATGGGGCGATAGGCAGCGTCGCTGGCATACCAGTCCGGCAAGGCCGTATCGGCTCTCGCTATACGCCGATCGCCTGCCATGATGTCGCCCTCTTCAGGCTCGTGGAAGGCTTCTCCCTCCTCACGCATCGATCATTTCGCGGTCTACTTCGCCCGCGCGGTTCTGAATGAAATTGAACCGGTGTTCCGGGTTTCGGCCCATCAGTTGATCGACCAGTTCCTTCACGACCGCGCGATGCTCGAACTCGCTCGGCAGAGTGATGCGAATGAGCGAACGCGTTTCCGGGTTCATCGTCGTTTCGCGTAACTGCGACGGGTTCATTTCGCCGAGACCCTTGAACCGCCCGACTTCAACCTTCTTGCCCTTGAAAACGGTCGCTTCGAGTTCCGCGCGATGCGCATCGTCCCTCGCATAGCGACTCTCCTTGCCGGCCGTCAGTCGGTAGAGCGGCGGTTGCGCGAGATACAAATGCCCCTTGCGGACGATATCCGGCATTTCCTGAAAGAAATAGGTCATTAAAAGTGTCGCAATATGGGCGCCGTCGACATCGGCGTCCGTCATGATGATGATCCGGTCGTAGCGGAGGTTTTCCGCGTCGCATTCCTTACGCGTTCCGCAACCGAGCGCGAGCGTCAGGTCGGCAATCTCGCTATTAGCTCGGATCTTGTCGCTTGTTGCACTCGCGACGTTCAGGATCTTGCCGCGGATAGGCAGAATTGCCTGCGTTTTGCGGTTGCGCGCCTGCTTCGCGCTGCCACCAGCGGAATCGCCCTCGACGATAAAGAGTTCGGTCTCGCCATCCCCTTCGCCCGAACAGTCCGTCAGCTTCCCTGGCAATCGGAGTTTCTTGGCATTCGTCGCGCTCTTGCGCTTGATCTCGCGCTCCTGCTTACGCCGTAGTCGCTCGTCCATGCGCTCCATGATCTGGCCGAGCAGGGCTTTTCCGCGATCCATGTTGTCCGCGAGAAAATGATCGAAATGATCACGCATGGCATTCTCGACGAGCCGCACCGCATCGGGCGAAGTCAGCCGATCCTTCGTCTGGCTTTGGAATTGCGGATCGCGAATGAAGACCGAGAGCATGACTTCCGCGCCGTTCATGACGTCGTCCGCCGTAATATCCTTTGCCTTCTTCTGTCCGACGAGGTCGCCGAAGGAGCGCAGTCCCTTAGTCAAGGCGGCACGCAACCCTTGCTCATGCGTACCGCCGTCCGGAGTCGGGACCGTATTGCAGTACCAACTTGTCGAGCCATCGGAGAAAAGCGGCCACGCGATGGCCCATTCGACCCTTCCTTGCGTCGCCCCTGCATCGTTCTCGGGAAACTCCTGGTTTCCGGCGAAGGGCTGGGCGGTCACGCATTCGCGGCCGTCAATCTGTTCGGCAAGATGATCGGCAAGCCCGCCCGGAAACTTGAAGGTGGCTTCTTCCGGCACGTCGTCGCCTGCAAGGCTGGCCGCGCATTTCCAACGTATCTCGACCCCGGCAAACAGATAGGCCTTGGAGCGTGCAAGTTTGAACAACCGTTTGGGTTTGAATGCACGGTCACCGAAGATTTCCGGGTCGGGCGTAAAAGCGACCGAGGTTCCGCGACGATTGGGCGTCGGACCCAAATGTTCGAGCTTCCCTTTAGTTTCGCCGCGCGAAAATTCCTGAGCGTAGAGTTGCTTGTCGCGAGCAACCTCGACCCGCGTATCGATCGACAAAGCGTTCACGACGCTGACGCCGACGCCGTGCAACCCGCCGCTCGTGGCGTAAGCCTTGCCGGAGAACTTGCCCCCCGAATGAAGCGTTGAAAGGATTACTTCCAGGGTGGACTTACCGGGATATTTGGGATGCTCGTCCACGGGAATGCCGCGTCCGTTGTCGGTTACGATCAAACGTCCGGCGGTACCATGGGGCCCTTCCTGCAATTCCATCTCGATGCGATTGGCATAACCTGCAACCGCTTCGTCCATTGCATTATCGAGCACTTCCGCGGCGAGATGATGCAGTGCGCGGTCGTCCGTTCCGCCGATGTACATTCCGGGCCGCCGACGAACGGGCTCAAGCCCCTCCAGAACTTCGATAGACGAAGCATCGTAGCCGGAATTGTCGGGCGGGGGATTTTCGAACAGATCCTTGGACATGCTTTGTTCTATATGGGCGGAGACAGGCGTGCGGCAACCGAAGGGCTGCGCAATTTCCCCCGTTTCCAGCGGCTCTCCGAAAGGTTAGTCGTCGAATTTCGTCGGAGCGGGCGAAACGATCGTAACGCGTCCGTTCTCGATCTTGCGCACTTCGAGCGCGCGCTCTGCGACGCCGCTTCGCCCGAAGCGGAACGGTCCATCCACCCCGATGAATCCGCCGTCCTGACGAAGCATCGAAGTGGGAAAGTCGCGTCCCACGCGCCAGTCGTTCGATATGCGCAGCGTCAGAAGCACCGCGTCATAGCCAAGCCGACCGATCCGATAAGGTGCATTGCCGAACCGCGCTTCATAAGCATTTGCGAAGGTCTGATAGCGGGCGTCCGAAACAGCCGAGAAGATCGCGCCGTCGAGCGATCTGGTCTGGGCGATACCGGCCTCGCCGCTCCACAACTCGGTGCCAATGATCTGGGTCGGCGTACCGCGCCCGGCGATCTCATTCGCTGCGCGCGCGGCGAGACGTGGACCTTCGGCGATCAGCAAGGCATCAAAGCCGCCAGCCTGTGCCACGCGCTGGGCGGCACTGACGATGGAAGTATTGTTGCGCTGATAATCTTCTTCAGCGACGATGTTGCCGCCGACTCCGCGGACGCTCGTTTCGAATGCAGCTTCTGCGCGCTCTCCGTAATCGCCGTCGGGGATGATTGCTGCGAAGCTGTTGGCTCCGTTCGCATCCGCATAGCGCACCGAGCGCTCGATGCTTTGCTCCGGGACGTGCCCCATGACGAAGACATTCCCGCCTGCAACCGCCGCATCGTTGCTGAACGTGATGACCGGAACGTCGCGTGACCGGGCAATATCGGCCACGACGCCGACATTCTCGCGGATCAGCGGGCCGAGAATGAGCTTGTTGCCGTCGGCGACCGCTCGCCGCGCCGCTTCGGCGGCGCCGCTCGCCGTGTCGTATGTCGTTATCCGAAGGTTCGAAGCGTTGGTATCGAGCAGCGCCATCGTCGTAGCATTGGCCAGGGTCTGACCGACCGGGGCATTCTCACCGCTCATCGGAACGAGGAGCGCAACGCGATGCCGTGTTTCGTCCTCCGGCAGCACTTCTTCCGTCGGACCGGCGGTGGGCGCAGGAGTTGGCGCGGGCGGGGCAGTAGTGGTCTTGGGCACGACTTGGCAGCCCGCCAGAACGATTGTCGCGCCGGCGATAGCGAAAACGCGCCTCGAAAAAGTGATGCCCGACATTTGCACTGCTTCCCTTATTCAACCGGCTTGGGCGGATCCCGCGACAAGCCTTCCCATTCAATTGATTCTCGGCCAAGGAAGCGCGCGTGACAAGTGCAGAAACGCCTTCCGACAGTCTCGAGCCGGGTCTGTACATCGTGGCGGTGCCGATTGGCAATCTCGGCGACATCACCTTGCGTGCCGTCGACGTCCTCAAGCGCTGCGACATCGTGGCGTGCGAGGATACGCGTGTCGCGGGCAAGCTTCTGAAGCATCTGGGACTTCGAAAGAAGCTGTGGCGCTACGACGATCACAGCGACGAGGAAGCTCGGGAAAGGCTTGTTGCCATGGCGGGACAGCAGGCGATCGCGCTGACAAGCGATGCAGGAACTCCGATAGTTTCGGACCCTGGTTTTCGGCTCGTGAGATCGATGCAGGACGCAGGTGTTTTCGTCACGAGCCTGCCAGGCGCCTGTGCAGCGGTGACCGCTCTTACGCTTTCAGGACTGCCGAACGACCGTTTCCTTTTTGCCGGTTTCCTTCCCAATCGCGAGAAGGCCCGCAGCGAAACGCTTGCCGACCTCGCGCAAATCGACGCAACGCTGATTTTCTATGAGACCGCACCTCGACTGGTCGCATCGCTCACCGCGATTGCCGACCTTATGGGTGATCGAACCGTCGCGGTCGCTCGCGAGCTGACCAAACTGCATGAGGAATGTCGCCGGGGAACGGCGGTGTCTCTTGCAGAGCATTACCGCGAAAAGCCTCCGAGGGGCGAAATCGTGCTGCTTGTTGCTCCTCCGTCGGAGCGGGCAATTGACGATGATGAAACCGACCGGTTGCTGGTCGAAGCGATGCGCGAACTTAAACCGTCGAAGGCCGCTGCCCAAGTCGCGAAAGAAAGCGGCCGGGACCGCAAGGCGCTCTATGCGCGCGCCTTGGAACTGAAAGAATGAAGATCGCTCGTCCGGAAAGACGCCGGCGCGCGGAACTGGAGGGAAGGGCGGCTGAACGAGAAGCTGCCAACTGGTTCGCTGCACAGGGATGGTCGCTGGTCGGCGAACGGGTCAAGACGAAGCTTGGCGAAATCGATCTCGTCCTGCGCCGCGAGGGGACGGTCGTCTTCGTAGAGGTCAAGTGGCGCAAGTCGGCGGCAGATCTCGACTTGGCGATCGACGAACGCCGTCTGGCACGCGTAGCGGCAGCGGTAGAAGCGGTCGCCCACGAATACGCCGAACCTCACGAAGACATTCGTATCGACGTCATCCTTCTTGCGCCGGGCGTCAAGCCGCGTCACATCGCCAATGCCTGGCAACCCTGAAACCGAAAGAAGCACGATGGCCTTGCGCATAGCCGTTCAAATGGATCCCCTGGAAACGATCAACATCGCCGGAGACTCGAGTTTCGCACTTATGATGGCCGCACAGGATCGGGGCCACGAGATTTATCATTATGATGTCGAGACACTTTCGTGGGAGAGCGACGATACGCTTTCCGGAAAGCTCTGGGCGCACGGACGCCGGGTCGAGGTCCGACGTGTCGAAGGCGACCATTTCGAAGCCGGCGAAATGCAGATGCTCGATCTGGCACAAGACATCGATGTGGTGCTCATGCGGCAGGATCCTCCCTTCGATCTCGGCTACATCACTGCCGCCTTCCTGCTCGACCGCCTCAAGGGCACCACGCTGGTCGTCAACGATCCGCGGGAAGTCGTGAACGCGCCCGAAAAAATGTTCGTGCTCGACTATGCGCGGTTCATGCCGCCGACCCTCATTGCCAGAAACCTGGACGACGTGCGCCGGTTTCAGAAGGAACATGGCGCGATCGTCGTGAAACCGCTGCACGGCAACGGCGGAAAAGCGATCTTCAAGATCGAAGAGGACGGAACGAATCTGTCTGCTCTTTTCGAACTGTTCGACCGGACCTGGCCCGAAGCCCACATGATTCAGAAATTTCTTCCCGAGGTCAGCGCGGGCGACAAGCGCATCGTTCTCATCGACGGCGAATTCGCTGGAGCGATCAACCGCAAGCCCGGCGAAGGCGAGTTCCGCTCCAATCTCGCTCAAGGCGGCTATGCAGAGGCAGCCGAACTTACCAAGCGGGAGAAAGAAATCTGCACGGCGATGGGCCCGGAACTCAAGCGGCGCGGCCTGACCTTCGTGGGTATCGACGTAATCGGGGGCAAATGGCTGACGGAGATCAATGTCACGTCTCCGACAGGTATCGTCGCCATTGATCGTTATAATGGAACCGACAGCGCAGGGGCCATCTGGGATTCGATCGAGCGGCGACACGCGCAGATGTAAGGCTTATCCCTGAAAGCCTGCGGACCGTTCGCGTCGTTCCCGCGTTCAGGTCGCATGGATGAGCTCATCGTCGAATTCATCAGTCGCCTCGGTTATCTCGGGGTCGCAATCCTGATGATGCTGGAAAACATTTTTCCGCCCATGCCCTCGGAAGCGATCATGGGGGCCAGCGCGCTGGCAATCGATCGCGGTCAATTTTCGTACTGGCCATTGCTCGCTTTTGCGACCGCGGGAACCGTGGCGGGCAATTACGTCTGGTTCTGGATCGGTCACAAATGGGGCTATGAGCGAATGAGACCATTCATCGACCGGTTCGGTCGCTGGCTCACGATGGAATGGGAGGATGTCGAGCGAGCATCCGAATTCTTCCGCAAACACGGCCACTGGGTCGTATTCGTGCTGCGCGCGACACCGGTGATGCGCACAATGATCTCGCTGCCCGCCGGGCTGTCGCATATGAACATCTGGAAGTTTCTGATCTTCACGACAGCGGGCGCCGCTCTCTGGAACGTGATACTTATCGCAGGTACACAATGGCTCGCACGAACATTCGACAATAGCGACAACGTCGTCAGCGTCGTAATCATCGCGACGATCGTGCTGTCGGTCGGCGGTTATATCTGGCGATTCGTAACCTGGAAACCGCGCGCCAAGCGGTGAGCTAGTCGACCGGATCGATGCGTTCGCGGGGATGGGCGGAGCGATATGTATCGAGCAACATCGCGCTATCGACCTTCGTATAGATCTGCGTCGAGCCAAGGCTCGCATGGCCCAGCAATTCCTGAATCGAGCGAAGGTCGGTTCCAGCGCCCAGCAAATGCGACGCGAAGCTGTGCCGCAACGCATGGGGCGTCGCAGTAGTCGGAAGACCGAGCGCGATGCGGGCTCGCGCCACCGCCTTTTGCACCATGCCCTGGGAGAGGCGGCCTCCCTTGGCTCCGCGAAACAGGGGCATTCCGCGTTCGACCGGGAAAGGGGACGCGTCGCAATAGCTCGCAACGGCTTCGCGCACGGGCGCGAGGATCGGAACGATGCGCTCATTGCCCCCCTTGCCCGAAATGCGAAGAGCATCATCGAGAGGCACATCGTCGCCATTGAGCGACAAGGCCTCGGCGATGCGAAGACCTGCTCCGTACAGCAAATAGAGGACTGCGCGGTCACGCTTGCCAGTCCAGCTTTCCGCATCGGCCACGAGGTCCGCGAGCGCTATCGCCTCGTCTGGAGTAACCGGCCGCGGCAGTCCTTTCTTTATTTTCGGACCGCGCAATCTCGGCGCGGCTTCGTCGCCGACGCCGGCTCGTGTCCGGGCGAAAGCCAGAAAGGTCTTCAACGCAGACATTTCCCTCGCCGCGGAACTATTTTCAATTCCCTCTGAACGGCGATAGGCGAGAAACGCGCGAATGTCCCGGGCTTCGATCGAGGCGACTTCGTGCCAGGAGTTCGCATTTCGAAAGTCGAGAAGCCGTCCGGCGGTGGCAAGATAGGCCCGGATCGTATGCGGCGAAAACCGCCTCCCTTCCCCAAGATGCGCGCGCCATTCGGCAAGGAAGTCGGCTTTCGCCTGATCGCTCATGCCGCGACCAAATCGTCAGCGACCAGTTCCTGCAACAGGCTGTTGAGGATCGGCATGGCCCGCCGGGTCGCCATGATGCGCGTTCCGTCTCGCTCGACAAAACCGTGCGCTCGATAACGCTCGAAATTTGCCCGATCGATCATGGTGCTCTCCGCCAGTTGAAAACGCCGGGAGAGAGCCTCCAAATCGACCCCTTCGCGAAGTCTTAGCCCCATCAGCAACGCTTCGGTCGCTTGCTCGTGGCGGGGAAGGGCGCGTTGCTCTGCAGTCCCGTGCCCGTATTCGCGCACCGAGGTCAGCCAATTCTCGGGCTTCTTGTGCCTCACCGTAGCGCAGCCGCCACGGCGTCCATGTGCCCCCGGACCAATTCCGACGTAATCCTGATAGCGCCAATAGGTGAGGTTATGCCTACTCTCTTCGCCTGGCGCGGCATGGTTACTGATCTCATATGCCGGAAGGTCGGCGGCTCTCGTCAGTTCGTCGGTCAGCGCGAACATATCCGCGCAGGCATCGTCATCCAGCGGAACCAGCCTGCCACGACGCTGCTCCGTCGCGAACCGCGTTCCGGGCTCGATCGTCAGCTGATAAAGCGACAAATGTTGCGTTCCGAAGGAGAGAGCGCGAACGAGTTCATCGCGCCAGGCGTCCAGTGTTTGTCCGGGCCGCGCATAGATGAGGTCGAAGCTGACCCGCGGGAAATGACTTTGCGCAACGTCCAGCGCCCGCAAACCTTGCTCGGCATCATGCTCCCTGCCAAGGAACAGCAGCGCTTCGTCGTCCAAGGACTGAATTCCGAGGGAGACGCGATTGATGCCGGCTACCGCGAGATTGGCCAGTTTTGCAGTTTCGACCGAAGTCGGATTGGCTTCCAGAGCGATTTCGATCTGCTCGGCAAACCCCCATAGTCGCTCGGCCTCGCTCAGCAGCGCAGAAACCAGCGCGGGTGGCATGAGGCTGGGTGTCCCTCCACCGAAAAAGATGCTCGATAGCGGTTCACCGCCAGCACGCTCAGCTTCATACGCCATGTCGCGCAACAGGGCTTCCTGCCATGCGTCGTGGTCGACGGATGCGCGAACATGGCTGTTGAAATCGCAATATGGGCATTTCGACAGGCAAAAAGGCCAATGGATGTAGAGTGCTCGAGCCATCGCGACCAGTTCTAGCTGGGGAATTGCTCCGCGACCAGCTTCGCAAAAGCATCCGCCCGGTGACTGATGGCGTGCTTGCGGTCAGGTTCGATTTCGGCGAACGTTTTATCGCTCCCTTCCGGCACGAATACCGGATCGTAACCGAAGCCGAGTTTTCCTCGCGGGGGCCAGACGAGCGAGCCGGGGGCAAATCCTTCGTAGACAGCGTGTTCCCCGTCCGGCCATGCGATGGCGAGTACGCAATGGAAAGCCGCCTGCCGGTCCACGTGGGGACCTCGTTCTGCAAGCAGTCCCTCGACCTTGCCCATGGCCATGTACCAGTCGCGCCCGGGCTCGCCTTCGAACCATTGCCGCTCGGCCCAGTCGGCAGTGTATACCCCCGGCCTTCCGTCGAGCGCTGCGACCGACAGCCCGCTATCGTCGGCGAGCGCGACAATGCCGGATGCTTCGGCGGCCGCGCGAGCCTTGATCAAAGCGTTTTCGACAAAGCTTCGTCCGGTTTCGGGCGGTTCTGGCAAACCGAGCGACCCTGCGGAAATGCATTTCAGTCCATGCGGCTCCAGCAACGCACCGATCTCTTTCAGTTTGCCTGCGTTGTGGGTCGCGATAACCAGCGAGCCTGAACCGAGACGCCGTTCGGTATTCGTCATTTCACCGCATCTGCCTGTGCAGCGAATATCTGCCCGCAGCCGATCTTGGCAAGCCGCAGGAGGCGTAAAAGCCCTTCCTCATCATAGGTTGCGCCTTCTGCAGTCGCCTGAACTTCCGCAATCCGCCCGCCCTCGATCAGAACGAAATTCGCGTCCGCATCGGCGGTGGAATCCTCGTCGTAGTCCAGATCGAGAACCGGCGTGCCCTTATATATCCCGCAGGAGATTGCGGAGACCCGGGCGGTAATCGGATCTGCCTTCAACGCGCCAGACGCCATCAGCTTGTTCACTGCGATCCGCAATGCGACCCATGCGCCGGATATAGCGGCGGTGCGCGTTCCGCCATCGGCCTGGATGACGTCGCAATCCAGCGTGATCTGCCGCTCGCCCAGCTTTTTCAGATCGACGACCGCGCGAAGCGATCGGCCGATCAGACGTTGAATTTCCTGCGTGCGGCCCGATTGCTTTCCCTTAGCGGCCTCCCGCATTCCGCGAGTATGTGTTGCCCGGGGCAACATCGAATATTCCCCGGTGACCCACCCTGCGCCTTTCCCGCGAAGCCAAGGAGGCAAGCGCTCTTCGATGCTGGCGGTACAAAGGACGCGCGTGTCTCCGAACCCGATCAGGCAGGAGCCCTCGGCATGACGGGTGAAACCGGTTTCGATGGTAATAGCGCGCATTTCGTCGGGCGCGCGGCCTGATGGTCGCATGTGTCACTCCTGTGGCGATTGCTTTGCCGTGGCCTTGGGCCAGGTTGCAAGCGCGATAAGACCTTCGCCCTTGTCGCCGCAAGCCCAGCGGCTAAATTGTTTCGATGGCCGGCTTTCGAGCAGATGATATGAGCGACCGTGCGCGGGAAATCTTTCGCCGCGTGGTAGAGACCTATCTCGAAAAAGGTCAGCCGGTCGGTTCGAAGGCACTCGCGAGCGAGCAGGCAATCAATCTCTCACCGGCGTCCATCCGCTCGGTGCTTGCCGAACTGGAAAGCGCGGGGCTGCTCGCTGCGCCTCATACGAGCGCGGGGCGGATGCCGACCATCAGCGGCCTGCGGCTTTTCGTCGACGGAATGATGCAGGTGGCGGAACCCAACGCGCAGGAGCGGGCTGCGATCGAACAGAGGGTCGCGGGCAGCGGTCCGATCGAGGAAGCACTGGCTAATACCAGTGCCGTCCTTTCCGATCTTTCGGGGGCGGCGGGAATGGTTCTCGTACCGACCCGCGAAGCGAGATTGTCACAGATGAGCTTCGTTCCATTGGGAGATAGACGAGTTCTCGCGGTCCTGGTGGCGGATGACGGACAGATAGAAAACCGCATCATGAACCTGCCCGTCGACGTTCCCTATTCAGCGCTGGAACAGGCTGGAAATTTTATCACTGCGAGGTTGTCCGGGACGAGCTTGGCGGAAGCTGCGCGGTCTATTTCGAACGAAATTTCGAGCGGGCGCAGCGCCCTTGACGATGCCAGCCGTGATCTCGTGGCGCGCGGTCTCGCCGTATGGAGCAAGGATGCCAGTCAGCGACGGGTCCTCATTGTTCGGGGGCAGGCCAATCTGCTCGACGAAAGCGCTCTCGACGATCTCGACCGGGTGAAGCGCCTGATCGACGATCTCGAGAACAAACAGTCCGTCGCCGAACTGCTCGAATCCGCGCGCGATGCCGAATCGACGCGGATCTTCATCGGTTCGGAAAACCGCCTGTTTGCCCATTCCGGATCTTCGGTAATCGCCGCGCCATATCGCGACGGCGAAGGGAAAGTGGTCGGCGTCCTCGGGGTCATCGGTCCGACGCGGTTGAATTACGCGCGGCTAGTGCCCATGGTGGATTTCACGGCCCGATCCCTGGGCAAAATCATCAGCTGACTGGAACTTACGACGTGAATAACGACAAGAACAATGCGCCCGATGACGCGGCGGTGGCCGAGGAATTGAAAGGCGTTCCCGAGGAATTTCTCGAGGATGGGAAAGACCCGGCGGAAGAGGGTAAGGACGATAGCGGATCGAGCGAAGGCGATGCGATCGCGGCGCTCAAGGCCGATCTCGAGGCGGCAAAGCAGGATGTCCTTTACGCACGTGCCGAAACCCAGAATGTCCGGCGTCGCATGGAAAAGGACGTTGCCGACGCACGCAATTACGCTGCGACCGGGTTCGCTCGCGACATCTTGTCGGTGTCCGACAATCTCGACCGGGCCGTTGCGGCGATCCCACCGGAATTGCGCGAAGACGAAAAGATGCGCGGCTTCGTCACCGGTATCGAAGCGACCCAACGCGAACTCGCAAAGGTGTTCAGCCAGAACGGAATCACCCGCATCGCAGCGATGGGATTACCGCTCGACCCGAACCAGCATCAGGCGATGCTCGAAATCCCGACCGCGGACAAGGAACCTGGGACTATCGTCCAGGAAATGCAGCCCGGCTACATGATCAAGGACCGGTTGCTGCGCCCCGCGATGGTCGGCGTCGCAAAGAAACCCGACTGACGGATTTCGCTTGGAACTTTCGTGGTTTGCAGCCGTAAGTTGCCGGGGGCAATGTTACTGGAGAATGCCATGAAGACCAAGATACTGCTCGCACCTGCATTGGCCCTTTCCGCCTTGCCCCTCGCCGGCTGTGCGGAAAACTATGCAGCCGAAGGCGCCATCGGCGGAGCTGCCGCTGGTGCCGGACTTGCCGCGATCACGGGCGAAGATATCGAGACTTATGCCCTTGCCGGCGCACTTGCAGGCGGTGCTGTCGGCTATTTCGTCGACAAGGACGATGGCTGCGACGGTTATAATAACGATCGCTATCTCGACGACGACTGTTTCGGTCTCGACGGATATCCCGACGATCCGCGCTACTGATCGGCGGAACTCGTTACCAAAAGGGCCGCTTCTGCAACGGAGCGGCCTTTTTCCATGGCGTCACACGATCAGGTAAAGGACGAGATACCGGGCGATAAGCACGCTGAGGATCGTCGCCTGAACGGCCCTCCGACGGAAGATCATCGCTGCACCCATGAGGCCGACGAACAGGACGGTCATTCCCACGCTGAGCGGTGAAAGCAGAACTGCAGTCAGTTCGCTCATTGTGAGCAGGTAGGCCCATTGCACGAAAACGAGAGCGATCAGGATGCCGAAGACCGTTCTCGAAATGCGAAAATAATGCGTGTCCAGATTTGCGAAGCTTTCCGGTCGCTCAGGAAAGACGAGCCGCGCAGCCAGATAGTAAGCGCTGGAAAACGCCATGACGCCGATCAGCGTTGCCGGTGTCACGCTGATGAGATCGCGCAAGGTCCAGGCAAATATCCAGAACGACATCAGATCCAGCATGACGAAGATCGCCAACAGCGGCGTCAGCCATCCTATCGAGAACTTCGCCTCCTCGCCCGCGGCATCGAACGCGAATTCAAGCTCCAGCGCACGACCCAGCCCCGAAAGCAGCGCTACCAGCGAAAGACCGAGAACGAGGGCATAGAGAATGAAGACGAATTCGAACTCGGTCACCGATCCGCCCCCGGAAAACGCACGAGCAGGTCATAAGCTGCGGGATCGCCGATCCCCGCGACCTTCAAACCGTTCCTCAGCCAGAAGGCGTGCTTGATTATCTCGGCCTGCTGCTCGATGCCGTAGCGGCCGAGGGACCAACCGGGTTTCAGCGAGTAGTCGTATCGGCACCACGGGTGGCGATTGAGGACGAGCCACCAGTCTCCTTTCGTCTGAGCCTGCCAGACATGCGCCATTTCATGGATGAAGAGACCCGCCCGGAGAACCGGAACCTTCGAGAAATCATCGCAATAGGCATCGCCGCCAGGATGGAAATGAATATGGCCGCGCGGAGCCATCGTGGTTTGGCGCGGCTGAAAGGGAAACCACTTTCGGCGCCTAATGGTGACTTTCCGGTAGTCGATCGCATCGCCATAGACGCTTCGCGCCAAGGCTATTTCGCCGGAAGTCAGTGCGCGCTCCCCGCCCACGGGGCAGGGTGGCGGCACCTCATTTTCGGCTACGACTGGGTTCAGCGATCCTCTCCAGCCTCTTGAACGGTTGCGGGGAAGCTGAACTTGTCGCCGCCAAGAACCGTCAAAGTCACCTCGACGGTGTCTCCTGCCGTCAGGTTTGCCGGCAAGTCATGCGCCATCAAATGGCGACCGCCCGGCTCGAACGTAGCGGTGGAGCCTGGCTCGATCATCAGCGGCGCCATGTCGGTCATCTGCATTTCGAGGTTCCATTCGGACATCTCGTGCATGTCGGTGCTGCTCGCTCCTTCGACTGAGGCGGCGCGAACCACCAGATTGCCTTCGCTCCGATTGGCAAGATCGAAATAGACCGCCCCCGGATTGCCCTCGACCGCGGGCAGGACGAGCCGCGCATTCTCGGCTGCCAGACCGGTCTCGGACGGTGCCGGAGCTTCTTCGGCGGTTTCGCCGCAACCCGATAGCGCCAACGCACTCGCCGCCATGAAAGCTGCGAAGCCGCGACGTGAAATGAATGTCAAAGTCATGCAATTACCCCTGTCCCAGATCGGCTTTTTCCTACTGAACTCGTTCTCTTGTGCCAACAAAAACCGCACCTATATCCCCTTCCGTGATCGAGCCGCCGAACGGTTCCGCTTGGTTCGAGGGAACCAGCCGCGCGGCGTCCAACCAATGAGAAATGGGGAAACAATGTCAAAAGTAATCGGTATCGACCTCGGCACGACGAACAGCTGCGTTGCCGTAATGGATGGCGGGAAGCCGAAAGTCATCGAGAACTCCGAAGGTTCGCGGACGACTCCTTCCATCGTTGCTTTCACGAAGGATGGGGAGCGCCTCATCGGTCAGCCGGCAAAGCGCCAGGCGGTGACCAATCCCGACAATACGCTGTTTGCGATCAAGCGCCTGATCGGTCGCCGGTTCGACGATCCGATGACGAAGAAGGACATGGAACTTGTCCCCTACGACATCGTCAAGGGCGGCAATGGCGACGCATGGGTCGAAGCCGGCGGCGAGAAGTATTCGCCGAGCCAGGTTTCCGCCTTCATTTTGCAGAAGATGAAGGAAACGGCCGAGAGCTATCTCGGCGAGACGGTCAGCCAGGCAGTCATCACGGTTCCTGCCTACTTCAACGACGCGCAGCGTCAGGCGACGAAGGATGCCGGCCAGATTGCCGGCCTCGAAGTCCTGCGCATCATCAACGAGCCGACTGCGGCAGCGCTCGCCTATGGCCTCGACAAGAATGACGGCAAGACCATCGCCGTATATGACCTTGGCGGCGGTACCTTCGATATTTCCATCCTCGAAATCGGCGATGGCGTCTTCGAAGTGAAATCGACGAACGGCGACACGTTCCTCGGTGGCGAGGACTTCGACAGCGCGATCGTCGAATGGCTGGCAGACCAGTTCAAGAAAAAGGAAAACATGGACCTGCGGAGCGACAAGCTCGCTTTGCAGCGACTGAAGGAAGCAGCCGAGAAAGCCAAGATCGAGCTTTCCTCTTCGCAGACTACCGAAGTCAACCTGCCCTTTATTACCGCCCGCATGGAAGGCGGTTCGTCCACCCCGCTGCACCTCGTCGAGACGATCAGCCGGTCGGATCTCGAACGGATGGTCGGCGATCTCATCAAGCGGACGCTTGAGCCGTGCAAGAAGGCATTGAAGGATGCCGGCATGGAGAAGGGCGAAGTCGATGAGGTCATTCTCGTCGGCGGCATGACCCGGATGCCCAAGGTCCGCGAGACGGTCGAGGAATTCTTCGGTTCGAAGCCGCATACCGGCGTCAATCCGGATGAAGTCGTCGCCATGGGTGCCGCCATTCAGGCTGGCGTGTTGCAGGGCGACGTCAAGGATGTCCTGCTGCTCGACGTGACGCCGCTTTCGCTCGGTATCGAGACGCTCGGCGGGGTCTTCACGCGCATGATCGATCGCAACACGACGATCCCGACCAAGAAGTCGCAGACCTATTCGACTGCCGAGGACAACCAGCAGGCCGTGACGATCCGCGTCTTCCAGGGCGAGCGGGAAATGGCCGCCGACAACAAGATGCTTGGCCAGTTCGATCTCGTCGGAATTCCTTCCGCGCCGCGGGGTGTGCCGCAAATCGAAGTTACTTTCGACATCGATGCGAACGGTATCGTCAACGTCTCGGCAAAGGACAAGGGTACCGGCAAGGAGCAGCAGATCCGCATCCAGGCGTCGGGTGGTCTCAGTGATAGCGACATCGAGCAGATGGTGCAGGACGCCGAGAAGTTCGCCGAGGAGGACAAGAAGCGCAAGCAGTCCGCCGAAGCGCGCAACCAGGCCGACAGCCTCGTCCATACGACCGAGAAGCAACTTGAGGAAAATGGCGACAAGATCGACGCTTCGCTGAAGTCCGATGTCGAAAGCGCCATCGCCGAGACCAAGACGGCCCTCGAAGGCGACGATGTCGATGCCATCAACGCCAAGGCGCAGGCCCTGAGCGACGTTGCTATGAAGATGGGTCAGCAGATCTACGAGAAGCAGCAAGCCGATGGCGGTTCCGCCGATGCTGGCGAGGCTTCCGACAGCAGCGCCAACAAGGCGGATGACGATGTGGTCGATGCCGAATTTTCGGAAGTCGGCGAAGACGACAACGCAGACGCCAAGGGCTGACAAGTCCGACGGACACGACCGCCATCGTTGCCCTTAAGGGGTGGCGGTGGCGGATCGCTTTTGGACGGGGAAGATTATGTCAGCGACCGACATCGACTATTACGAAATGCTCGGAGTGGAACGCTCCGCCGATGGTGCGACGATCAAGTCGGCCTATCGCAAGCTTGCCATGCAATATCATCCGGACCGCAATCCGGGCGATGCCGAATGCGAGGCCAAGTTCAAGGCGATCGGGCAAGCCTATGAGTGCCTGAAAGATCCGCAGAAACGGGCGGCATATGACCGCTTCGGCCATGCTGCTTTCCAGCAGGGAATGGGCGGGGGCGGCCATGCTCACGGTCAGGATTTCGGCGATATAGGCGATATTTTCGAGACGATTTTCGGAAGCGCTTTCGGCGGCGGAAGTCGCCAGCAGGCGCGCCGCGGCGCAGATATGCGCTACGACATGGAAATTTCTCTCGAAGATGCGTTTCACGGCAAATCGACGGAGATCGAGGTCGAGGTCTCGCAGACCTGCGAGACGTGCGACGGGCTTGGGGCGGCTCCGGGAACCGGCGTTCGGGCCTGCAATCTTTGCGGCGGCCACGGAAAGGTTCGGGCGAAGCAAGGCTTCTTCGTGGTCGAGCGACCCTGTCCCAACTGTCACGGCCGCGGCGAAGTCATCGAGAAACCGTGCAGCGATTGCCGGGGCGAGGGGCGGATCGACGTCGCCCAGTCGCTCGCGGTCGACATTCCGCCGGGCGTCGATACCGGGACGCGTATCCGTCTGTCGGGTAAGGGGGAGGCGGGGCCGCGCGGTGCGCCTCCGGGGGACCTATACATCTTCGTGCACATTCGCCGCCACGACGTTTTCGAGCGTGAAGGCACGACGCTTGCCACCCGCGTTCCGATCAGCTTCACGACAGCGGCGCTGGGCGGTTCGGTCGACATACCCGACATGTCCGGCGAGACGAATACCATCGACATTCCGGCGGGCATCCAGTCCGGTCGTCAACTGCGCAAGCGCGGAGCGGGAATGCCTATCCTCCAAGGGCGCGGGCGCGGCGATCTGGTGGTGGAGATACAGGTAGAGACGCCGACCAAGCTGACGAAGCAACAGCGCGAGATACTTTGTCAGTTCCGCGAGACCGAAACGGGCGACGAATGCCCGCAGAGCCGCGGCTTCTTCGACAAGCTGAAAGGCGCGTTCGGAGCGTAACGAGCAGACGTTCGGCGGGAACTCGACAGGGGCGTGCAAGCGACTTACGGTCGTATGCGCATGAGCCGTTGCCCTTGCGCCTAGAGGAACTTGCCGATGACCCTTCGCCTTTCCGCCGCTACCGTTCTCTCGATCGGGCTGCTTGCCACCCCGCTTCAGGCGCAACGCGATTTCAGCGAAGTCGAGATTACCGCGGAAGAAGTCGCACCGGGCATCGCGGTCCTGTTCGGGGCGGGTGGCAATCTGGCGGTGAGCTACGGCGAGGATGGCACCATTCTGGTCGACGATCAGTTCGCGCCGCTGACTGCGAAGATCGAAGCGGCCATCACCGAACTGGGCGCCAAACCCGTTCAATATCTCATCAACACGCACTGGCATGGCGATCATACCGGCGGGAACGAGAACTTTGCCAAGAAGGGCGCACAGATCTTCGCTCATCACAATGTCCGAAGCCGCCTCGCCAGTGGCAGCCAGCCCGAGGGCAATACGCCTCCTGCTCCGGCTGCCGCCTTGCCCGTCGTGACTTACGGTCAGGGGATCACGATGCACGTCAACGGCGATACGGTCGACGTGATGTTCGTCGGCGGAGGCCATACCAATGGCGACAGCATTGTCCGCTGGCGTGAGGACAATGTCGTCCACATGGGCGATCTCTACTTCAACATCCCCGGCTTTCCCTACATGGACATATCGAGCGGCGGCAGCGTGCTCGACGCCATGAATTCGCTCGATGTCATCCTGCCCATGCTGGATGAGGAGACGGTCGTCATACCAGGCCACGGCACGGTTTCGACAAAGGCCGAACTAACCGCCTATCGGGCGCAATTGGGTGCAATGGTCGATCGCGTCCGAGAATTATATGAGCAGGGTATGACGCTTGAAGAGGCGCAGGCGGCATCACCCCTTGCAGGCTTCAATGAGGGCGAGGAGGGGTTCAAGGATGCCGACGACTTCGTCGAGATGGTCTACGAGTCACTCGGAGACTGACCAACCGCGTCATCCTCGGCGTCGCGTTCCTCCGTTTCTTCGGCCGGAAGTCTGGCCTCGACTTCGGCCCGCAGACTCGCAACGAGATCGGCGCTATGCGTCAGTCGGTCTTCCTCTTCATCGAGGATCGCGAGAAACGCATCGCGCTTGTAAGATCGGCAGAGCCGGTCGGAAACGCCGTCCTCGATCGTCGAACAAACGAGATCGATCATCCGCTCCGCGCCGTGCAGGCGGCCCCATAGATAATCGTTCTCGCGGTAGGCGCGGCTGAAAAACGCCCCGAAATTGTAGAATTCTATTCCGCGTAAAGTCGCGCGCGTTCCCCCCTCGCGGATGGAGCGTGCATCGTCGGGCGAGATGCGGTCGACCTTCACTGGGTCGTACTCGTTATACACCTCGTTACGCAGCAGCGGGAACGTGGCGATGTCGTAATAGGGAAAGCCGAGATAGGTGAGCAGCATGCGCCGTTTCAGGTCCTTAGGCATCGCCGCCATAGCCTCGGCCAGCATCTCCTCCGCCCGTTCGTCGAGTTCGGGGAGCAACCGCCGCTCTGCGATCAGATCGATGACCCGCCCGGCGTCCTTCGCGATATCGCGTGCCGCCTCTGCAAATTCGGGTCCGAGATACTCCTCGCTTTCCCGCGCGTAATAGAGCGCCAGAATATCGTAGATCGCCTGCCGCGCTTCCTCGACCGCCGACACGGGGATGTCAGGATCGATCTCCCAGTCGCGCGCGAGACGGCGTGTGAGCAGCCGCAATCGGCGCAACCGAAAGTCGATGTCGTGGACGCGAAAGAACGCGATGGCCTCCTCGCTCGCACCGCCCCCCGGTGCGCCCAGATTGGTAAGGCCGCGCTCCGCAAATTCGCCGCGCAGCAGCGCCTCGATCACCTGCAGCGAAGGCTGATCCGGCCCGCCGCCCGCGTCGGCCACCAGCTTCGCAAGGTTTTCCACGATGTTCGAGAATTTGGTCTGGGCATAGGCTTGGAACGCGAAGCCGGCACTGCTCGCGGCCGCCTGCTGCGCCTTGGCGCGCCAGTTCTTCAGGCGGCGCGGCGTGGGCGTATCGAGGAAGAAGGTTCGTCCGAACAGCCGCTCGACCTCGCCTTCGACTTCGTCCCGCAGCGCCTTGATGATGCGCTGAATGCGCACCGCCTCGCGCGATTGATCGGCGATCGTTTCGAGATTGTCGCGGATCGGCTGCTCGCGCGGAATGGTCGAGAGCGAGCCAAAGATCGCCGCGAAAAAGCCAACGGGTTCCGCCATGTCGTCGTCGCCAAGCGATCCGATCCGGTCCGGGCGCGGGTCGATATAGACGAACCGCCGGTCGACTTCGCGCTGGACAGGTCGCTGGGGAAGAGCCGCGATCGCACCGGAAAACGGCGCGTTCACCAGAACCGATCCGTCGATCAGCGAGGCGTTATGCTCATCACCCTGCTTGTGATGAACCGGCATGATCCGTTCGAGAAAGTCGGAGCGCGTCGGCCAAGTGGCCCCGCTATCCTCTGCCAGCTGGTCGATCTCTGCGACGCGCAGCGGCGGAAAGGCTCCGGGAAAGCTGGCAGTCGCACGGGCCGCAAAAGTCAGCTCGTTGATGTCTGCCAGTCCCATGCCACCCTCCCGCGGGACGCGGACGGCAAAAGAGATTGGCAGGCGATGTTCGGTTTCCTCGACGACCGGGGGGCTGTTGAGCCTCAAATACTGGATGTGTCCGCGAAAATCCGTCGTCGTGACGAACAGGTCGATCGGATGATCGGGAGGCAGCAACGGCTTCTCCGCCGGCGTTTCCCGCATGGTCGTGATGGCACCGGCGAGCAGCTTGCTAAAACCGATCCCCGAAAAGGGCGGCTGGAACCACCGCCCGCGCACCAGGCTCGACAGCTTGCGGGCGACCTCGGTGCGCGTCTCGGGGGCGACGCTCTCGCTAACGGCGCTGTCAGGGCGACTCATGAGCCACCAGACGAGCGGCTGCGCCCAGAACTTGGCGAAGCGCCAGACGGGGCGGGCATCCGGATCGACCAGCTCGTCGATATCCGCCATTTCCAGCCATAGGTCGGTCAATGGCTCCAGCGAATGTCCCGAATGGATCGCATCGGCGAGGAAGACGGCATTGATCCCCCCTGCGCTCGCCCCGGTCAGGATGTCGGGGAGCACCCGCAGGCGCAGATCATGCTCCGCTTCGATATCGTTGAAGATGCGGCGATAGACGGCGCTCGACCCCGACGCCTCGACACCTTCGCCATGGAAATCGCGACTGGCCCGGGCGAGGTGCCATAATTCCTTCGTGACGCCATGCATGTAGACGGCAAGGCTGACGCCGCCGTAGCAAACCAGTGCGATCCGTAACTCTTTCTGCCGCATCGCGGCCTTTCTGGCAGGTCGGAAAAACTATGGCCAGTAGGCAATTGCGAGATTGCAAAATCCGGTCGTTCTCTTTACGTTCCAGATCGTGGAAAGCGGGAGTGTCGGATGCTAGAGGGAAGTTGTTGTTGCAAGGCGGTGCGGTTCACCGTCAGCGAACCGCCCGAAATGATGGCGACATGTCATTGCAGCCGTTGCCGGAAGGTTGGGATGAGCACCTTCGTTTTCGTGAAGTCCGATGCCTTCTCCCTCGTCGACGGTCACTCGCAAATTTCCGTCTATGAACCCGAAGAGAGCTTTCGCTACCGCCGAACTTTCTGCAGCCGCTGCGGCACTTCGCTTGGCGAAATCGGGAGTTCCGGCGACAGCTTTCCGGTCCCTGCCAATTGCTTCGACGATCCGCTGAACCTCAAGGTGCGGTTCCATGAATTCGTGCGGGAGAAGCCTGAATGGGCGGTAATCTGCGATGACGCGAAACAGTTCGAGGGCCACCCGGTCGCATCCTGAATATTATGGCTAAACCGAAACGAAAATATGTCTGTCAGGCATGCGGCGGGGTGTCGCATCGCTGGCAGGGACAATGTCCCGATTGTGCTGAATGGAACACGCTGTCCGAAGAGGCGCCGGCAACCGTCTTTTCGCAAAAGCATGACCTCTCGAGCGGCGGGCGATCGGTGGAATTCGTCGATCTTGACCGGCCGGGCAAGCTGCCCGAGCGGCAGGCGACAGGCCTCGCTGAATTCGATCGGGCGCTGGGCGGCGGGCTCGTGCCCGGCTCTGCGATCCTGATGGGCGGCGATCCGGGCATCGGCAAGTCGACCCTGTTGCTGCAAGCGGCGGCTAACATGGCGCGGGCGGGTGTCGAGACCTGCTATGTCAGTGGCGAGGAAGCTGCGGGACAGGTGCGCCTCCGCGCCGCCCGGCTAGGCCTTGCCGATGCGCCCGTGAAATTGGCGGCGGCAACGTCGGTGCGCGACATCCTGACGACGCTCGGACAGATGGCAACGCCCGGTCTCCTGGTCATCGATTCGATCCAGACAATGTATTCCGACACGATCGAGGGTGCTCCCGGAACGGTGAGCCAGGTGCGCGGCTGCGCCTTTGAACTGATCCGCTATGCGAAGGAGAACAACGTCGCTTTGGTCCTCGTCGGCCACGTGACGAAGGACGGGAACATTGCCGGGCCACGCGTTCTCGAACACATGGTGGACGTGGTGATGAGCTTCGAGGGCGAGCGCAGCCACCAGTATCGGATCCTCCGCGCACTCAAGAACCGTTTTGGCGCGGTCGACGAGATCGGCGTGTTTGCCATGGCCGGCGACGGGCTGGAGGAAGTCGCGAACCCCTCGTCGCTGTTCCTTTCGGGCAGGGACGAACCGCTGGCGGGCAGCGCCGTCTTTCCCGCGATCGAGGGAACGCGACCCGTCCTCGTAGAGATACAGGCCTTGATCGTGCGCCTGCAATCTGGGGCAACTCCGCGCCGCGCTGTCGTGGGCTGGGACAATGGGCGGCTCGCCATGCTGCTCGCCGTTCTCGAATCCCGCTGCGGGCTCAACTTCTCCTCGGCCGAAGTCTATCTGAACGTTGCAGGCGGCTACCGCCTTGCCGATCCTGCAGCCGATCTGGCGGTCGCGGCTGCGCTCGTCTCCGCCCTCTCCGACAAGCCGCTGCCGAAGGATAGCGTCTGGCTGGGCGAGGTTTCATTAGCCGGAGAAATTCGCCCCGTTGCCCATGCCGGACTACGTCTGCGCGAAGCGGCCAAGCTCGGTTTTGCCGCCGGATACGGACCTGCCGATGTCGAAAATCCGGCAAAGCAGCTGCGCTATGTCGGACTGGCGCAATTGCTCAACCTCGTTGACCGCGCGATGACGGGAAATTAACCACGCGAGACGTAACGACGGGATCGCAATGACAGGCTTCGACATCATCGTGCTGACAATCGTGGGCGTGGCTGCCGTCGGCGGCTTCATGCGCGGCGTCGTGCAGGAAGTGCTGTCGCTTGCTGCCTGGATCCTGGCGATCGCTGCGATTCGCGTGCTGCACAAGCCGCTGACCGATCAGCTGGGAACGCAACTCGGCGATACGACGACAACGTCCATTCTCGCTTTCGTTCTTCTGCTGCTCATTCCCTATGCAGCGATGAAGGTCATCGCGACCAATGCCGGGAAGGCCGCGCGCAGTTCCGTCCTCGGTTTCATCGATCGTATCCTCGGCTTCCTGTTCGGAGCCATCAAGGGCCTCATCATCGTCGTCATCGGTTTCTCGGTTCTCGTCCTCGGCTTCGATACGATCTGGGGCATGAAGGGCCGACCGAACTGGATCGCGACGGCCCGCAGCTACGAATTCATCGATGCAAGCTCGCGCAGCATGGTCGAGATCATCGGCGAGCGACGGGCACGGATGCGGGCCGCAGACGCCGCTGCAAACGAGGAATGAGCGGCAGTCCGGCCCTTTATTCGCCGCGCCTCCTCGGACTTGCCGTCACGCTGGCGGACTATCCGATAGGCGAGCGCATGACCCTTTCCGAAAGCGTGCGGTCGCGAACCTGCGGCAGCATCGTGACGGTCGCCTTCGACCCGTCCGACACATCGAAGATCGGTATCTCCGCATCGGCCTGCGCCGTCGGTCAGGCGGCGGCGGCGATCTTCGTCGCTGATGCCGAGGGTCGCGAAGCCTCGTCGATTTCTGCCGCGATGGACGCGATTGCCTCCTGGCTCGACGATAACGGGCCGCTTCCCGACTGGGCCGACATCGAAGCGCTCGCTCCTGCCATCCCTCACAAGGGGCGGCACGAAGCCATCCTGCTGCCGTGGAAGGCCGCGGCGGTCGCGCTTTCCAAAGGCGTGACGGCTGGCTAAGGCTGCCCTTTACAACGAAGCTGCGAGGGGAGGGGCAAGAATGTCCGAGGCTGCCGCGCTCGAACAGGAGCCGAGCGAGAAGGAAATCAGGTTGGTCATCGCGGCCTCGTCCGCCGGTACGATCTTCGAGTGGTACGATTTCTTCATCTACGGAACGCTGTTTGCGCTGATCGGAGCGGCCTTCTTCCCGAGCGAGAACGAAACCTTGCAGATCCTGCTGGTCTGGGCCGGTTTCGCGATCGGGTTCGGCTTCCGGCCCCTCGGCGCGATCCTGTTCGGTTTTCTCGGCGACCGGCTGGGGCGCAAATATACCTTCCTTGTGACCGTCACCCTCATGGGCATCGCGACGGCCGGCGTTGGCCTCGTACCCAATGCCGCAAGCATCGGGCTGTGGGCCCCGGCCATCGTGATCCTGCTGCGCATACTTCAGGGGCTGGCCCTGGGCGGTGAATATGGCGGGGCTGCGATCTACGTCGCGGAACATGCACCACCAGAAAAGCGCGGCTTCTACACAAGCTTCATCCAGGCGAGCGTCGTCGGCGGCTTCGTCCTCAGCATCGTGGTTGTGCTCGCCTGCCGCGCGATCTTTCCGGCGGATACATTCGCCGCATGGGGTTGGCGCGTTCCGTTTCTTTTATCGATCGTCCTGCTCGGCATATCGCTGTGGATGCGCCTGAAGCTTTCCGAAAGCCCGGTCTTCCTCGCCATGAAGGAGGCGGGAGAGACGGCGCGCAATCCCTTTGTGGAAAGCTTCACTTATCCCGGCAACAAGAAGCGTATCTTCGTCGCGCTGTTCGGTATTACGGGCGTGCTGACGACGATCTGGTACACCGCGTTCTTCTCCAGCCTTTCATTCCTTCAGCGCGACATGCGCCTCGACGAATTCGCGGTCGAGATGATCCTGCTCGTCGGCGGGCTCGTGTCGATGAGCTTCTACCTCGTGGTCGGCAAATGGTCGGACCGGGTCGGCAGGAAGAAGCCGATCGTGATCGGCGCGCTGCTCGCCCTGCTGCTGCTGTTCCCGATCTTCTGGGCCATGGGCAGCCTCGCCAATCCCGGACTCGCACAGGCGGCGAGGGACAATCCGATCCTGGTGTCTGGACCTGAATGCGCGACCGATCCCTTCGCCGAACTGTTCGACCGTGAGCAGACCGATTGCGGCAAGTTGCTCGAAACGCTGACCAGCAGCGGAGTGCGCTATGCGGTCGCGGAAGCTCCGACCGTTGGCCTGTCCGTGGCCGGTGACGTCGTCGCCTTGCCGCCAACTTGGTTCGAGGATGGCGCCGCCCGCCGTGCCGGCATCGAAGAGACGCTTGCGGGATACGGCTTCGACTTCTCCCGGCAGGTTCCCGGTATCGGCGCGATCATCGGCATTCTCGGGCTGATCCTCGTCCTCGGCGCATTGTCGGCCATGACCTACGGTTCGGTAGCGGCGCTTCTGTCGGAGATGTTTCCCCCACGCATCCGATATAGCTCGATGTCGATCCCCTACCATATAGGCGCCGGTTATCTCGGCGGGTTCCTGCCGCTTATATCAGGCTTCATCGTGGCCCGGACCGGCGATATCTACGCAGGGTTGTGGTACACGTGGGCGGTCGTCGCATTCGGCATGGTCGTCGCCTTCTGGGGCCTGCCGAGCGGACCGCCGCGCGACTTTGCCGAAGATGGCTGACAGGCCGCCATCCACCCTTCGCCTGCGAATTGACCAAAAGGCACTGGCCGCGAACTGGCAGGCGCTCGACCGTCTTTCGGGGCGGGCGGGGACAGGCGCGGCGGTCAAGGCGGATTGCTACGGTCTCGGAGTCGATCGCTGCGTGCCGATCCTGAAGAAAGCTGGCTGCGAGGCGTTCTTCGTCGCTCACTGGCAGGAAGTCGAGGGTGTCGCACGCCACGTCGATCCCGGCTCCATCGCGGTCCTGCACGGCTGCACGAACGAGGCCGAAGCCGCCTATGCCATCGCAACAGGGGCAAAGCCGGTCATCAATTCGCTCGAGCAAGCAAGGCGCTGGACCGAGGCGGACGGGGGCCCCTGTCACCTCATGATCGATACGGGGATCAACCGGCTCGGCATCGCTACGCATGAATGCAGCGACCCTGCCATTGCCGCGCTCGACATCGACGTGCTGATGTCGCATCTGGCCTGCGCCGACGAAGACAGTGCGATGAACGTACGCCAGCTTCAGCGCTTTCGCGATATCATTCCCGCCATTTCGCATCGGACGACAAGCCTGGCGAACAGCGCAGGCATTGCGCTCGGCAGCAAGTATCATTTCGATCTCACCCGTCCCGGTCTCTCGCTCTATGGCGGCGTTCCGCGCACTGAACTGTCTGAAGTGATCGCACAGGTTGCCTATCCGCAAGCCGCGATCATCCAGCGCCGCAGCATCAGGGCAGGGGAGAAGGTCGGCTACAACGCGACGTTCACCGCGCAGCATGACATGGAGATCGGCGTGGTCTCCATCGGCTATGCCGACGGGTTCCTGAGGGCCAACAAGCAGGAGGGGGCGGCTTTCCGAGATGGACAGACCCGCCTTCCCCTGCTCGGAAAGATATCCATGGATATGGTCGTCGTCGATTGCAGCGAAGCGCCGAACTTGCGCGAGGGCGACTGGCTCGACATTCCCTATCTCCTGCCGGAAAAGTCGGGCGCGACCGGCCTGTCGCAATACGAATTGCTGACCGTTCTCGGCGACCGCTTTGCTTGACACTGGACTTGCGATATTGCGCCTGCGATTTGGCGAATGCTAAGTGCAGCATGAAACGATTGCCGGGGACCTGAGAGCATGGCCAAGAACACGGACGATACGAACGCCGTAATCATCAAGAAATATGCCAACAGGCGTCTCTACAACACCTCGTCCTCGAGCTACATCACGCTTGACGATCTTTCCGCGATGGTCCGCGAGAACATCGACTTTCAGGTGGTCGATGCGCGCAGCGGGGACGACATCACGCACTCTATTCTCACACAAATCATCATGGACGAGGAAGCGAATGGCGAGCAGATGCTGCCTGTCAGCTTCCTGCGTGAACTGATCGGGATGTACGGCAAGTCGATGCAAGCAATGATGCCGCAATATCTCGAAGCCTCCATGGCACAGTTTCGTGCCAATCAGGACCAGATGCGCGAAGCGTTCGAGCGCAGCGTTGGGCGCAACCCCTTCGCCAAGCTGGCCGAAACCAACATGGCGATGATGATGGCCGCGACCGAGGCGTTCATGCCCAATGGCTCTACCGCCAGCGAGCCGCGCGAGGGTGACAAGCGAAGTGATACGCACAGCGGTGACGAGCTTGCCGCACTGCGCGACCAGATGGCCGCCATGCAGAAGAAGCTCGACGAACTCGGTAAATAACCCTTCACGGTCCGTTTGCCGCCGCCGGCGAACACTCAATCTCTCCCGCTCTGCGCGCAGTGATTTGCGCGGGGGCACATTTCTCAGGTGAAACTTGGTACAGATACGTCACGCCCTTTCGGTCAAGCGCGCGGATAATTTCGCCGAATGGTATCAGGCGGTCATCGCCGAAGCCGATCTGGCGGAAGAATCGGGAGTCCGCGGGTGCATGGTGATGAAGCCATGGGGCTACGGAATCTGGGAGCGGATCCAGCGCTTGATGGACGCACGAATCAAGGCCGCCGGGGTCGATAATTGCTATTTCCCCATCTTCATTCCGCTTTCCAATTTCGAGCGGGAAGCCGAACACGTCGAGGGGTTTGCCAAGGAAATGGCGGTCGTCACGCATCATCGCCTCATCGCGGGCGAGGACGGCAAACTCGTGCCCGATCCCGAAGCGAAACTCGAAGAACCTCTCGTCGTGCGCCCGACGTCGGAGACGATCATCGGCGATGCCATGGCGCGCTGGGTCCAAAGCTGGCGCGATCTGCCGCTGTTAACCAATCAATGGGCGAACGTCGTGCGCTGGGAGATGCGGACGCGCATGTTTCTTCGCACGAGCGAGTTCCTCTGGCAGGAAGGTCATACGGCGCACGAAACGCGCGAGGACGCCCTGACCGAGACGCACCGGGCCATCGAAATGTACCGTGCCTGCGCTGAAGACGAACTCGCAATCCCCGTAATCGTAGGAGAGAAGCCGGAGAACGAGCGGTTTCCGGGGGCTGTCGAAACATGGTCCATCGAGGCCATGATGCAGGACGGAAAGGCCTTGCAGGCGGGAACCAGCCACTATCTCGGAACCAACTTCGCCGAAGCCAGCGGCATCCGCTTTCAGGATCGCGAGGGGTCGCAGCAACTCGCCCATACGACGAGCTGGGGCTTCTCGACCCGGATGGTGGGCGGCGTCATCATGACGCATGGCGACGATGACGGGCTTCGCGTGCCGCCGGCGATCGCTCCCCACCAGGTGGTTATCCTGCCGATGCTCCGCGACAAGCCGGAGGATGCGGCGCTCCTCGCTTATTGCGAGGAATTGCGTGACGCGATCGCCGGGAAGGACGTCCTGCGAGAGCCGGTGCGCGTGCTGCTTGACCGGAAACCGGGCAAGGCCGCTGCGAAACGCTGGGACTGGGTGCGCAAGGGTGCGCCGGTCATCATCGAGGTCGGCGGGCGCGACATGGAGAACGATGTTGTCAGCCTTCTCCGACGCGACGACCTGTGGAACATGGAAAACGGCAAGCCGAACTTTTCGACGCCCTCGCGGACCGAAACTGCAGACCGCGTCGTCGCCATTCTCCAAGACATGCAAACCGCGCTTTTCGTCGAAGCGCGCGATCGGCGCGAGCGCAACGTCACGCGCGACGTGAACGAGTTTTCGCAGATCGAGGCGCTCTATGCCGAGGGCGCGTCTGCCCCCGGCTGGGTGGAAGTACAGTGGTCGCGTCCGACGGGCGAAGAACTCGAAGCCGTCATCGAACGATTGAAAGCTCTCAAGCTGACCTTCCGTAACGTGCCGGTGGATGCCCCCCCTGCCGACGGGAAGTGCATCTTTACCGGCAAGCCGGCGGTCGAGCGGATCATCGTGGGCCGCGCCTATTAAGGGCGGCATCGGGCGGTTTGGGGTGACAGATCGACCGGTCCACCCCATATCGCGCGCATGAACAAAGCAAAACAGGCGAGCCTGCCCTCGGCCGAACAGATCCTCGAATTTATCCAAAGCGCCGACGGTACGGTCGGCAAGCGCGAGATCGGCAAGGCTTTCGGCCTCAAGGGGCAGGAGAAGATCGCCCTCAAGAAACGTCTCAAGGACATGGCTGAGGAAGGGCTGATCGACGGCAAGAAGACGGCCTATCATCGCATGGGCGGCGTGCCGAAGGTGACGGTACTGCGGATCGCGGAGATCGAGGATGGCGAGGCCTATGCCATTCCCGACAGCTGGAACCCCGACGATGCGACGCCGCCTCCGCGGCTCTACGTGCGCGAAAGCAAGGGCGGAAAGAAGAAGCAGGCCCGTCTTCCGGCTTTGAAGGTCGGGGACCGGGTGCTTGCTCGCACGGAGGAGACGGGGCGCGGGTGGGTCGCCCATCCCATGAAGAAGCTTCCCGCAAAGACCGAAAGCATGATGGGCGTCGTCGAGACCGATCGCGATGGCAAGCACTGGCTTGCGCCGGTCGACAAGCGCATCCGGTCGAGCAGCGCGATCGCCGATGTCGGCGAAGCGGAGGAAGGGCAGCTGGTTCTGGCCGAGTTGGCAGGTCGCTCGCAGCGTGCCGGGGTTAATGTCATCGAGGTGCTGGGCGATCCCCTCGAACCGAAGAGTTTCAGTCTCATCGCCATCGCGAAACACGGCATTCCCTATGTCTTTCCCGATGCCGCGCTCGAAGAGGCGGATCGGGCTGCAAAACTTCCGGTAACGCCGGACAAGCGCGAGGACCTGCGGCATTTGCCGATCGTCGCCATCGATCCCGCCGATGCGCGCGACCACGACGATGCGATCTGGGCCGAGCCTGACGGAAAGGGCGGCTTCGACGCCGTCGTCGCGATTGCCGACGTGTCCTATTACGTCCGGCCCGGCGGAGCGCTCGACCGCGAAGCGCGAAAGCGCGGCAACTCCGTCTATTTCCCCGATCGGGTCGTGCCGATGCTGCCCGAGATCCTCTCCGCCGATGTCTGTTCTCTGGGCGAGGGGGACGACCGGGCCGCAATGGCCTGCCACCTGAAAATCTCGTCGGACGGCAAGCTCAAGGACTGGCGCTTCACCCGCGCCATCGTCCGCATCGACGAGGTCATCGCCTATGAGGACGCGCAGGAGCGGATCGATAACGACAAGGCGGGCGAAAATCTGAAGAACCTGTGGGGCTGTTGGGAAGCGCTGGCGAAAGCGCGCGCCGAGCGCGAACCTCTCGATCTCGACCTGCCCGAGCGGCGCGTCATGCTCGACGAGCAGGGCAGGATCACGGAGATCGCCGTGCGCGAGCGGTTGGATGCCCACCGCGTCGTCGAGGATTTCATGATCGCCGCGAATGTCGCCTCGGCAAAGGCGCTGGAGGCGAAAAAGGCTCCCGTGGTATACCGCGTTCACGAGACGCCCAGCCGGGAGAAGCTGGTTGCGCTGAAGGAATATCTCGCCACGCTGGACCGCAACTTCGCGATGGGCCAGGTCATCAAGCCGTCCATCTTCAACCGCTTCCTGGCCGAGATCGACGATCCGGCGGAAAAGGCCCAGTTGATGGAAGCCGTCCTGCGCAGCCAGACGCAGGCATATTACGGCCCGACCAATGCCGGGCATTTCGGGCTGGCGCTCGACAGCTACGGGCACTTCACGTCACCCATCCGCCGCTATGCCGACCTTCTGGTCCACCGCTCGCTGGTGGATGCCTACGGTCTCGAACAGGCAGCGCCGAAAGGCGACTTGCCCCCAACGTCCGGCCTGTCCGACAAGGATAAGGCGGACCTTGCAAAGATCAGCGACGCGATCAGTCAGTCGGAACGGCGCGCGATGGAGGCCGAACGCGACACGATCGACCGCTACGTCGCGGCATGGCTCGCAAGCCGCGTAGGCGAGACCTTCGATACGCGCATCACCGGCGTTCAGTCCTTCGGCTTTTTCGCCACGATCGAGGGGCTGGGCGGCGACGGACTCGTTCCCGTCTCGACGCTTGGCAACGACTATTATCGCTACGACGAGAAAGCCCAGTCGCTGGTCGGGGAACGAAGCGGCGAAAGCTTTACGACGGGCGACCGGCTCAAGCTGAAACTGGCCGAAGCCAATCCTTTGACCGGGGCGCTCAAATTCGAAGTCCCCGATAGCGAGGGGAAGGGCGTCGAACCCCGCGGCAAACGACCAGCACAGGGCGAGCGTCGAAGCGGAACGAAAAAGTCCGGGCGCAAGGGCAAGCCGGGCCACCAGCAGGGCAAGCGAGGCCGCCCCGGCAACATCCGGCATCAGGGGCGCAAGCGCTAGGCCTCGGAACGGGTCGGCGCACGGCCCATTGCCTTTATCAAAAGGAGATATTCATGCTGAAGCCCGGCGATAAAGTACCGACCCTCGAACTGCCCCTGACCATCGACGCGAAGTTCGTCCTCGCCGATCAGGACCCGGACAGCTTCACCATGCTGGTGTTCTATCGCGGCAAGCACTGCCCGGTATGCAAGCGATACCTGACGGAACTGGCCGGCAAGCTCGACGACTTCACGAAGGCGGGGGTGAACACCTTCACCGTCTCGATGGATGACGAGGACCGCGCAATGACGATCGATCGGGAGTGGGATACGGGCGACGTCCCGCTCGCTTACGACCTGAGCGAGGAAAAGGCGCGCGAATGGGGCCTGTTCATCTCCGAAGGTCGCCCGGACAGCGAGGAACCCGCCAAGTTCTCGGAGCCGGGCCTGTTCCTCGTGAAGCCGGACGGAACGCTGTATTTCTCGGTCGTGCAGAGCGGTCCCTTCACCCGTCCTCCGCTCGACGAACTGGTCGAGGCGATTCAGTTCGTTACGGAGAAAGACTATCCGGCGCGCGGCACACTGACCTGATGCAGCCTCAGGCGAGCGCGTCGATCTGTTCGGTCGAAAGCCCGCCCGGCACGATGTAGAGCGGGCAGGGCAGTCCGCCGGCGCTGCTCGTGAAATGGGTTACGAGCGGCCCGGCCGCCGCTTCCGCGCTCGAACCGAGGACGAGCGCGGCAATGTCGCTATGTTCCTCGAGATATTTCTTCACCGATGCCTGCGGATCGCCGGTCCGCACCGCGATCGTCGGACGCTTGCCGTGTTCTGCGAAAATGTTGCCTGCCTCGCTATTGGCGAGCACTTCTGCCCGATCTTTCGCTTCCTGTTCGATCGTTGCCTGCACGCCGCCAAAGGCATTGAAGTTGTTCTGCGGAACGAGGGCGAGGATATGGACCGCGCCGCCGGTCCGGGCCGCGCGAAGGGCCGCGAAGCGCAAGGCTTTGCGCGCTTCCGGCGTTTCGTCCATCACGACCATGTAAATCCGCATCGCGCCCCCGCTTTCCGCCGACATTCACCGCTGTCGACCTGTCTTTCCTGTCGAGCGCGATATCCGACGAATTCACCGATAGCGCAAGAACCTTGCCTAGACGAAGGCGATCGGCAAAGGCATAACCTCGCCTGTTCCGTAAGGTCGAGGAAGATTTAGATTTATGCCGATTTCGATCAAGATGCCTGCTTTGTCGCCTACGATGGAAGAGGGAACGCTTGCCAAATGGCTTGTGAAAGTCGGCGACAAGGTCGAATCCGGCGACGTCATGGCGGAGATCGAAACAGACAAGGCGACCATGGAATTCGAAGCGGTGGACGAAGGGGTCATCGCGGCGATCGAGGTCGAGGCCGGAACGGAAAACGTCAAGGTGGGCGATGTGATCGCAATCCTCGCTGAAGAAGGCGAGGACCCTGACGAAGCGGCCAAAGCGGCGACTTCAAATTCGTCCGATAATGCGTCGGGCGAGCAGGCTACGGCGGCTCAGGACAAAACCCCCGCCAGCGCTTCGCAGGCAGACAGCAAGGCGGATGCCGAACCCGCCAAGGATGCGCCGCGATGGGAAGACAAGCCCGCGACCGCGCCGAAAGGCGAAGCGAGCGACGATGACGATCGCATCATCGCCTCGCCACTTGCGCGACGGATCGCAGAACAGCAGGGCATCGACCTGGCCGAGATCGAGGGTAGCGGGCCGAACGGTCGCATCGTGAAAGCCGATGTCGATAAATTTAAGCCGGGCAAGGCAAAGGCGAAACGAGGGACGGAAGCCCAAAAGGAAGATCGTGCTGCCGTTCCGGAGCATACGCCCGCCCCGACGGCGAGCGCGGCCAAGGTTCCCGATTTCGGCATCCCGTTCGAGGCGGAAAAGCTCAACAACGTTCGCAAGACGATTGCGCGGCGTCTGACCGAGGCGAAGCAGACGATCCCGCACATCTATCTTACCGTCGACGTGCGGCTCGATGCGTTGCTGAAGCTGCGCAGCGACCTCAATTCCGCGCTTGAAACACAGGGCGTCAAACTCTCGGTCAACGATCTGCTCATAAAGGCGCTGGCGAAGGCGCTGCTGGCAGTGCCCAAGTGCAATGTCAGCTTTGCCGGCGACGAGCTGCGCAAGTTCAGCCGGGCGGACATCTCGGTCGCCGTCGCCGCGCCCAGCGGGCTCATCACTCCGATCATCGTCGATGCCGGAAACAAGGCGATATCGAGCATATCGACCGAGATGAAGGAACTGGCCGGCAAGGCCCGCGACGGCAAGCTGCAGCCGCATGAATATCAGGGCGGCACGGCCAGCCTGTCCAATCTTGGAATGTTCGGCATAAAGCAGTTCGATGCCGTCATCAATCCGCCGCAGGGCATGATCCTGGCGGTCGGTGCGGGCGAGAAACGTCCTTACGTGGTCGAGGACGCCCTGGCGGTCGCTACGGTGATGAGCGCCACTGGCAGTTTCGATCACCGTGCGATCGACGGTGCGGACGGCGCGGAATTGATGAAGGTGTTCAAGGAACTGGTCGAAAACCCGCTCGGGCTGGTGGCTTGAGCGGCAGGGCGATCAAACTTGCGTCCGGTATCGTGATTACTGTCCTGCAGCTATCGTCCTATGCGAATAATAGAGCATGACGTCAGTGGCTCACGATCGCTTTCCAATGGCTTTTTCAGGCTTCGCGCGAAGGGAGATTTCTCTTCGTCAGGACCGGGTTCCATGTGTTCCATCCTGTAGGACTTTCCGAAAGGTTATCGAATAATGTCAGAGAGTTACGATGTCATCGTTCTCGGCTCCGGGCCGGGCGGCTATGTCGCGGCAATCCGTTGCGCCCAGCTCGGGTTGAAGACGGCAATCGTCGAGCGCGAGAAGCTGGGGGGCATCTGTCTCAACTGGGGCTGCATTCCGACAAAGGCACTGCTTCGCTCGGCGGAAATCAAGCACTACATGGACCACGCGAAGGACTACGGCCTCAAGGTTGCCGGTGCCATCGAGGCCGACCTTGAAGCCGTCGTGAAACGCAGTCGGGGCGTCGCGAAACAGCTCAATCAGGGCGTCACGCATCTGATGAAGAAGAACAAGATTGCCGTGCACATGGGCGAGGGCAGGTTGACCAGCGCCACCACCCTTTCGGTGAAAGGTGACGACGGCGAGAAACAGCTGGAAGCGAAGCATATCATCGTAGCGACCGGCGCGCGGGCCCGCGATCTTCCCTTTGCGAAGGCCGACGGCAAGCGCGTATGGACCTATCGCGCCGCCATGACCCCGCCGGAAATGCCCGAAAAACTGCTGGTGATTGGATCGGGCGCGATCGGCATCGAGTTCGCCAGCTTCTATAACGACATGGGTTCGGATGTGACGGTCGTGGAGATGGTCGACCGCATCGTGCCGGTCGAAGACCACGAGGTCTCGGCGTTCCTCGAAAAGAGCCTCGTCAAGCAGGGTATGACAATCATGACCGGCGCCGGGGTCGAGGACATCTCGGTCTCGGACAGCGGGATCAAGGCGAAGATCAAGACGAAGGACGGCAAGGTCGCAGAAAGCGACTTCAGCCACGTCATCGTCGCCATCGGCATCGTGCCGAACACGGAAGACATCGGCCTCGACGATCTGGTCGAGATGGAACGTGGCTTCATCACGATCGACCCTTACGGGCGGACGAAGAGCAAGGGATTGTGGGCCATCGGCGACTGCACGCCCGGCCCGTGGCTCGCACACAAGGCCAGCCACGAAGGCGTGACCGCAGCCGAGGCCATCGCAAGGGAACTTGGCAACAAGGACGTCCATCCACACCCGCTCGACCGGTCGAACATTCCCGGCTGTACCTATTGCCATCCCCAGGTTGCCAGCGTCGGGCTGACTGAGAAGGCGGCGAAAGATGCAGGGCGCGAGGTGAAGGTCGGAAACTTCCCATTCATCGGCAACGGCAAGGCGATTGCACTGGGAGAAGCGGAAGGCTTCATCAAGACGGTGTTCGACGCGAAGACCGGGGAACTGCTCGGCGCCCACATGATCGGGGTGGAAGTGACGGAACTCATTCAGGGCTATACGGTCGGCAAGCAATTGGAAACGACGGAGGCGGAACTGATGCAGACGGTCTTCCCGCATCCGACCTTATCAGAAATGATGCACGAAAGCGTGCTCGCGGCCTATGGAAAGGCGTTGCATATCTGACCGCCCGGCGTTCCGCTGTCGGTTCGTCGCATTTTTCATCGTCTGGTCGTAAATGTCGAGAACCGTTGCCTTTCTCCGCGCGTTATTGGCGCAAGGAGAGAGACAATGGAATTCGAAATTTTGGATGATCCGCAAGGCGAACGCGACCGACCGGAAGGCGACCGGGACGGTGGCATCGTCGAGGATCATATCGCCCTGCGCAACCAGTCCTCGGTCGAACCGGAGGACTATCCAGAGGAAGAGCGCAAGGCGGAAAGCCTCGTGCCGAAGAAGGATGCCGACGAGAAGGACCGTCAGCCCGAGTAATCGGACCACATGGCGGACAGGGTGGGATTCGAACCCACGAAGGGCTTGCACCCTTGCTGGTTTTCAAGACCAGTGCATTCAACCGCTCTGCCACCTGTCCGTCCGGCGGTGCGCTAAAGCCGATAGGGCGCTTTGTCACGCGGAGATTGCCGAGTTCACCGAAGGTAAAGCGTCGTTCTCGCCTTTAACGATCGAACAGGTTCTGCCATGAGTAACATATGAAATTTCTACGCTCGCTCTTACCGCTTACTCTGGCATCCTTGGTCGGAACATCAGCCGCTCCCGCTTTCGCTCAGCAACCTAGTTTCGATGCTTATGTCGACAGCTTGGTTTCGCGGGCGCGTGCAGAAGGCGTCAGTGAAGCAACACTATCGCGAATGACTGCCGGATTGACGCCGAATTCACGCGTCATCGAACTCGATCGCGAGCAACCGGGTACGCCTTCGCGCCCCGACGTGTTTCCCTCGCTCCAGAATTATATCAACATTCACGTGAATGACGTCAGGATCAATAACGGTCGCGACGTCTATCGCAATTCGCGTGGAACGGCGGACCGGATCGCGCGAGAATATGGCGTACCTGCGGAAATACTGGTCGCGATCTGGGGGCATGAGACAGCCTATGGGGCGGTTACCGGCAGCTTCGACCTTGCCCGCGCCCTGGCGACGCTTGCCTGGGAAGGGCGTCGTCGCGAGTTGTTTGCATCGGAATTCGTTTCCCTGATGAAGGTCGCGGACAAGGGTTACCCTCGCGATCGGCTGCAGGGCAGTTGGGCGGGCGCATTCGGTAACCCGCAGTTCCTACCGAGCGTGTATCTTCGACTTGCCGCGGATGGCGATGGTGACGGGAGGGCCGATATCTTCAACAATCGCGCTGACACCCTTGCTTCCATAGCCAATTATTTCCGCGATGCTGGCTGGCGTCCCGGTCAGCCATGGGGTGTTCGGGCAAGCCTTCCCGCCGGGTTCGATCCGTCCGATTACGAGACCGAACTGGTCGCCCCCGTATGCCCGCGCGTGCATAATCGGCACAGCCAGTGGAAGACCGTCGCAGAATGGCGCGACCTCGGCGTGACCCCGCAGCGGGCAATCGGCGACGACGTGTTCGCGTTCGTCTTTCAGCCCGACGGGACGGGGACGCCGGCTTACCTCCTAACGGGCAATTACCGTGCAATCCTCGAATATAATTGCTCCAATTACTATGCGATGAGCGTGGGTCTGTTGGCTGACGAAATAGCGCGCTAAAAGCGGCTTATGGTCCGATTCTCGATTGCGACGCGCCTTTTCTGCGCTCTGTCCGCTCTGTCCTTGGCCTCGCAGATCCATGCGAAGGACGAAGTGCGACCGGAGATACCTGCGCCTGAAGCAGCACCGATCGCGATGCTCTACGATCTACAGAGCGGCAGGACGCTCTTCCAGCGTGACGTCGATCGCCGTTTCGCGCCGGCCTCCATCACGAAGGTCATGACGACCTATGTCGCCTTTTCGAAGCTCAAGGAGGGCGATGCTTCTCTCCGGCAGCAAACCGGGGTCCGGCCGGAGACATTTCGCGAATGGAGCGGCAAGGGCTCGACAATGTATGTGCCGCATGATGCGGTCCTGACGCTCGACCAATTGCTCCACGGCATTACCACCGTGTCCGGAAACGATGCGTCGGTCATTCTTGCCGAAGCCATGGGGGGCTCCGTCGACAACTGGCTGGCCCTGATGAACGACAGCGCGCGCCGCATCGGCATGAAGAACTCGCATTTCGGAACGCCGAACGGCTGGCCCGACGAAGGCAGAACCTTCACGACAGCGCGAGACCTCGTAACTCTCGGCAGTTCACTCCTGCGCGATTTCGGCGAAGAATATCGACATTTCTATGGGAAGCGGACCTATACCTATAACAATATCACGCAGAACAATCATGATCCGATTACCTCCAAGGTCGATGGAGCCGACGGAATAAAGACCGGGTTCACCAATCAGGCTGGCTACGGCTTCTTGGGGACGGCCGAGCGCGAGGGAAGGCGGCTCATGATGGTCGTCGCAGCAAGCGACCGCGCGAATCTGCGCAACACGGCCGCGCGCAATCTCATCGAATGGGGATTTTTGGAGACGCGCAACAGGATGTTGTTCGCTCCTGCCGACCCGGTCGCCACGATACCAGTTCAGAATGGCGATACGCGCAGGCTGGACGTCGTCAGCGAACATGGCGTGTTCGCGACGCTGATGGAGGGCGAGGATCTGCGCGACGTGAAGCTCTCAATTCGCTACGCAGGGCCCGTTGTTGCCCCGATCGAAGATGGCGAACAGGTCGCCTGGCTCGACGTCTCGCACGGGACTGCCGCCAGCTACAGCATACCGCTCTATGCATCCCGTTCGGTCGATACGGCGAACCCCTTCGAGCGGATGTATAACGGTCTCGCGGGCCTTTTTTCGTGACTTATCCTCAGGTTGGGAAAGGTTTTTTCATCGCTCTTGAAGGCGGCGAGGGAACGGGGAAAACGACGCAGGCCGGGCTGCTTGTCGAGGCATTAAGAGGAGCTGGCCAGGATGTCGTACATACGCGCGAACCAGGCGGAACGGAGGGGGCGGAGGCCATTCGCAAGCTGCTCCTCGATCCGCCCGCCGGGGGGTGGGGCATCAGAGCGGAGGCGCTCCTGTTTGCCGCTGCGCGTGCGGATCACGTCGACAAACTCATTGGACCTGCGTTGGCTGCCGGAAAATGGGTTGTCTGCGATCGCTTCATCGACTCGAGCCGCGCTTATCAAGGGCATGCCGGGTCTCTAGGAGACGAGCTAATCAGACAATTGCATTTGGCAGGAAGTACGGGGCTGCGTCCGGACGTGACGCTCCTGTTCGATGTGAGCGACGTCAATGTGGCAGAGCGGCTTATGTCTCGCGATCGGGGGAGGAGCGATGCGATCGGAGGACGCGATCCGGCCTTCCATGCACGGGTCCGCGAGGGATTTCGCAATCTGGCAGACGGAGATGACAGCGTCATTATTATCGATGGCAATGGCGCACCCGAACTCGTCCATCGCTCGGTCATGGCAGCCTTGAAACCCTTTCTCGAAGAGCGCGACTGATGCTGCAGGGGCACGAGGAACCTTCGCGTCAATGGCAAGCTGCAGTCGGTTCAGACAAGTTGCATCATGCCTGGCTCCTTTCGGGACCGCGTGGGATTGGCAAGATGCACTTTGCCATAGAGGCTGGCCGCAAACTCGTTGGCGGTGACGCGCCAGCTACCGAACATCCCGACATTCACATCCTTTCGCAACTGCCGAAGGATGAGAAAGAGGATAAGAAGCGCGCCGAAGGAAAGCCGTTCGAGCGCAAGCGCAATATCGGCGTCGGCCAAGTGCGTTCGATGCAGAAGAGACTGACGACCCGGCCAACCTTGGGCGACAAACGGGTGATCATCATCGATGCTGCGGACGACATGGAACGATCAGCCTCCAATGCGCTCTTGAAAAGCCTCGAGGAACCGCCCACCGGCAGCCATTTTCTCCTCGTTTCGCATCAGCCTTCGAAATTGCTTCCGACGATCCGCTCGCGCTGTCGAGTCTTGCGGTTTGCCGCGCTGAGCGAGGAGCAGCTTCGTCATGTATTGGCGAAGCAGGATGTCGACGCGACGCCCGAGGCGCTGGACGCCGCCATCGAGGGAGCCAACGGATCGCCGGGACTGGCGCTTCAGCTGATCGCGCTAAAGCTGGGCGAAGTCCGAAAAGCGATGGCGCATATCCTCGAGGGCGGGGATCCGCATTTCGAAGCAAGAGCCGCTCTTGCAAATGCCATCGGGCAACGACCCGACCGCGAACGCCTGGCAGCCATCGTCTCTCTTGCAAGATCGCTTCTGGCGAAGAACATGGCAAACGGTTCGAGAGAGGACTTTTCCTCTCGTCACACTGCCTATCTCGAATGCGAACGTCTGGCGGCGGAAATCGCGACCTTCAACTACGATTCAGGTTTGCTCGCGATGGAGATCGGTAGCTTGCTTGCGAATGCCGCTCGTCCTACGAAGCGCCACTATGCCTGACCCGTATTACATCACTACCGCAATTAGCTATCCGAATGGTCCGCCGCATATCGGCCATGCGTACGAAGCCATCGCAGCTGACACGATTGCGCGGTTTCACAAACTACGGGGACGCGAGGTTCGGTTCCAGACCGGTACGGACGAGCACGGCCTGAAGATGGCGCGTAAAGCGGAAGAGCAGGGCAAGACTGCGCGCGAATTGGCAGACGAAATGTCGTCCAAGTTCAAGCATATGTGCGACGCTCTGCACATCGAATATGACCGGTTCATTCGAACGGTCGACGACGATCACCATCGTGCCAGCAAGGCATTATGGGAGCGCATGGAAGCGCGCGGTGACCTCTATCTCGACCGATACGAAGGCTGGTATTCGGTCCGCGACGAAGCGTTCTACTACGAGAAGGAGCTGATCGAGGGTGAGGGGGGCGAGCGCCTTTCTCCACAAGGTACGCCGGTAGAATGGACGACGGAGGAAAGCTGGTTTTTCCGCTTGTCCAAATATCGGGACGCGTTGCTCGAATTGCTGCGTGGCAACCCCGATTTTATAAGACCCGAACGTAGTCGCAACGAAATGATCGCATTTCTGGAAGGGGACTTGCGCGACCTTTCCGTCAGCCGCACCAGCTTCGATTGGGGCGTCAAGGTTCCGGGCAGCGAAAACCACGTCATGTATGTCTGGGTCGATGCGCTCACGAACTATCTGACGGGTCTTGGTTTTCCTGACGAAACAGATAATTGGCGTAAATTCTGGCCTGCCGATCTACATCTGATCGGCAAGGACATTGCGCGGTTCCACACGATTTACTGGCCGGCCTTTCTGATGAGCGCCGACCTGCCGCTACCCAAACAGGTATTTGCGCACGGTTTCGTCCTAAAGGGCGGGCAGAAGGAGTCCAAGTCCCTCGGAAACGTCAGCGACCCGCTTGAACTCGCCGAGATGTATGGGGTCGATACGCTTCGATATTTCCTGCTGCGCGAGATCTCCTTCGGCCAGGACGGCAATTGGTCGCACGAAGCAATCGTGACGCGAACCAACGCGGAACTCGCGAACAGTTTCGGCAATCTCTGCCAGCGCGTTCTGTCGATGATCCATAAGAATATGGATGGCGCGCTTAGCGATTATTATTTCGATGGCGCCGACAGGACGCTCTTGACGATTGTTCAGCGGGCATGTCGCGACGAACTTCCCGAGGCGTTCGAGCAATTGAGGTTTTCGGTGGGTATCGAGGCTTGGCTGCGCGCCGTTTTCGCGTGCAACCAGTATGTCGACGAGCAGGCTCCGTGGGCGTTGAAGAAGAGCGATCCAACGCGCATGGCTGCGGTATTGCAGACATTGTTTATCGCAATCCGCGATCTTGCGATCGCAATTCAGCCCGTCATTCCTGAAAAGTCCAAACTCGTTCTCGACCAACTCGGTATCGCATCGGAGCGCAGATCATATGACGATCTTCAGGACGAAAGCTGGTTCGGTGCGCTTGTCGCCAAGGGGCATATGATCGAAAAGCCGGCTCCCGTTTTTCCGCGCCTCGAGCTTTCTGAGGCGGTAGCCGCATGATGCTGGTCGACAGCCATTGTCACCTTGAATACGAAGGCTTGGCAGAACGACAGGATGACGTCTTACAGAATGCCCGATCGGCAGGAGTTACAGCGTTCCTCAACATCAGTACCAAGCGCAGCGAGTGGGACCGGGTTTGCGAAACGGCGACCTGCAAGGACGGCGTCTGGGCCAGCGTCGGCATTCATCCTCATGAGGCGGACGAACACCGCGATCTCGCGAGGAGCGACCTGAAGTCTGCGACGGACCATCCTCCCGTCATTGGCATCGGTGAAACCGGCCTCGACTACTATTACGAACATTCGGACAGAGAAACGCAGAAGTCGTTGTTTCGCATGCATATTGACGTTGCTCGCGAGACTCGGCTGCCGCTAATCATTCATACGCGTGATGCTGAGGACGATACGCTCGACATTCTTCGGACCGAGATGGAGCAGGGCGCCTTTCCCGCGATCATCCACTGCTTCACCGCTTCCGCAGGGTTCGGGCAAAGCGTTCTCGATTTGGGTTTGTCGATCTCCTTATCGGGCATCGTGACGTTCAAGAACGCCAAACCGTTGCAGGAATTCGCGAGGATCATTCCGGCAGATCGGCTGCTCGTGGAAACCGACAGCCCATTTCTGGCGCCCGTTCCGAACCGCGGCAAAACCTGCGAGCCGGCCTTTGTCAGCGACACGGCCCGCTTCCTCGCTGACTTGCGAAACGAAACCATCGAACAACTTGCGGAAACGACGACCGCCAACTTTTTCCGCCTGTTCGCGAAAGCGCAAAGGTGAAGCTCATCATGCTAGGGTCGGGTACCTCGACCGGCGTTCCCAGGATCGGAAACGACTGGGGCGACTGCGATCCGAACGAGCCGCGAAATCGACGCACACGCGTATCCATCATAGTCGAAAATTCGCTCGGCAAGCGAGTGCTGATCGATACTTCTCCCGATCTCCGGCAGCAATTGCTTGCGAACGATATCGACCGCGTCGATGCCGTCCTCTGGACACATGATCACGCAGATCACTGTCACGGAATCGATGATTTGCGCCCGATGAGATACGGTCGTTCCAACGCTTTGCCGGGATATGCCAGCGCGGCCACGGCGAAGCGACTGAAGGCGCGTTTCAATTACATCTTTGCCGGTCAATACGGTTATCCCACGCTGGTAGATCTTTCCACTCTCGACAATGTCAGGCTGGTCGCAGGATTTGGCCTGGCTCATTGCGAGATGCCGCATGGCGGTATGGACAGCACGGCATTCCTTCTGGAATATGACGGAAAGACAATAGGTTATGCGACGGACTTCAACGCGATAACACCGTCGATGGTCGATGTATTGAAAGGCGCCGACATTCTGGTTTCCGATTGCCTGCGCCGGGATCCGCATCCGACACATGCGCATCTTGATCTTGCGCTTGAACTCGGTCGAAAGACGCGTGCGAAGAAATTAGTCCTGACGCATCTCGACAAGAGCATGGATTACGCGACTTTGAAGTCGGAAATCCCGAAGAACGTCATCGTCGGTTACGACGGTCTGGAAATTGCTGCATGAACGAACATCAGATCGTGTCGTTGGTTGCGCTGCTAGGATTTCTAATCCTGGCTGGCAGCGCGCTTATCGGCCATCGATTGTCGTGGAAGCGCGGCGTGGTCATGGCAACAGGGTGGCTCGCGATTTTCGCTATCGTATTCCTATTCTTCAATCTCATAGCGGGTTGACGCGCCCATCTTTTATTTAACATAATACTTATTATCATTCTCAACGATCGCTGAGCTTCGTCGAACGCCCCTGCTCCCGCGCGACTATTTTCATACGAAACCGGGTTCACCTAAGCCCGCCGACCATCTAGGGCTTCGTCGCAGTGAAGGAGAGATCATGCGCGCGACCCCCGAATTCGACTTTCAACTTGGCGATACGGCGGACATGATCCGCGAGACGACTGCCCGCTTCGCCGACGATCAGATCGCGCCGTTGGCCGAAAAAGTAGATCGCGAGGACTGGTTTCCGAAGGACGAATTGTGGCCTGCTATGGGAGAGCTTGGCCTTCATGGCATTACTGTTCCAGAGGCCGATGGCGGCCTTGGCCTGGGTTATCTGGAGCATGTCATCGCAGTCGAGGAAGTCAGCCGCGCGAGCGCCTCGGTAGGCCTCAGCTACGGCGCGCATTCCAATCTCTGCGTCAACCAGATCGCGCGCTGGGGTAATGACGAGCAGAAGGCAAAATACCTTCCCAAACTGATCAGCGGCGAACACATCGGCAGTCTGGCCATGAGCGAAGCAAGCGCAGGCTCCGACGTCGTTTCAATGAAACTGAAAGCTGAAAAGGCGGACGGTGGTTACGTTCTGAACGGCACCAAATTCTGGATTACTAACGCGCCATATGCCGACACGCTCGTCGTTTACGGCAAGACGACCCCTGACGCGGGCAGCCGCGGGATCACGACCTTCCTGATCGAGAAAGGCTTCGAGGGCTTTTCGATCGGTCAGAAGATCGAAAAAGTTGGAATGCGCGGCTCTCCGACAAGCGAGATCGTTTTCGAAGATTGCTTCGTACCGGAAGAAAACATCATGGGTCCGGAGAATGGCGGCGTCGGCGTGCTGATGAGCGGGCTCGATTACGAGCGCGTCGTGCTTGCAGGATTGCAGCTCGGCGTAATGCAAGCATGCCTCGACACCGTCATCCCCTACCTTCGCGAGCGTACCCAGTTCGGCAAGCCGCTCGGCAGCTTCCAGCTGATGCAGGCCAAGGTGGCGGACATGTATGTCGCGCTGCAATCCGCTCGTGCCTATACCTACGCCGTCGCAAAGGCATGCGATGCCGACAAGACCACGCGGTTCGACGCAGCGGGAACAATTTTGCTTGCTTCCGAAAACGCATTCCGTGTCGCGGCCGAAAGCGTGCAGGCCTTGGGCGGTGCCGGCTACACGCTAGATTGGCCGGTTGAGCGTTACATGCGCGATGCCAAGCTGCTCGACATCGGCGCGGGGACGAACGAGATCAGGCGGATGCTGATCGGCCGCGAATTGATCGGGGCGGCGGGATGAAAAAGCCATCGGTCATGGGAAGGTGTCTGTGCGGCCCGACATCCTACGCTCTTTCGCCTCCATACGATCGCATAGAAGTCTGCCATTGCATTCAGTGTCGCCGCGCTAATGGCGGCGAGTTCCATATGGTCGTACCGGTGACGGAACAGCAGGTCGGATGGAAAAGTCAAAATAGAATAAGCGAATATGAAAGCTCTTCAGGCAAATTCCGCGCTTTCTGCGCAGGCTGTGGTGCGCCTGTATATAGCCGACGCACGAGGCGGCTAGGTCAGCTTCGATTACGCGCCGGATTGATGCCCGATCTTCCACGACCGAGCGAATTGAAACAGCAATTTGGCGCATACCCGTTGCCGTGGATAGAACCGCTTGCCCGAACGGTAGCAAGGCCGGAAGACGAGGCCATATGAGCGCACCTACCCTCACCTCTACCCTCGATCGCGAAGCACCCGATGCCATGGCGCGGTTCGAGCATAACAGGTCCCTTGCTCAAGCACTGCGTTCCAAAGTCGCCGCAGCCGCACTCGGCGGCAGCGAAGGCAGTCGCGAGCGCCATGTCGGGCGAGGCAAATTGCTACCGCGAGAGCGGGTCGAGCGGCTGCTAGATCCGGGCAGTCCGTTCCTCGAGATCGGCCAGCTTGCCGCCAATGATATGTACGGCAAGGACGAGATTAATGGCGCGGGAATGATTGCGGGGATCGGGCGCGTTTCGGGTCGGCAGGTCATGATCGTCTGCAACGATGCCACCGTGAAGGGCGGCACATACTACCCCATGACGGTGAAGAAGCACCTTCGTGCGCAGGAGATCGCGCAGGAGAACCGCCTGCCATGCATCTACCTCGTCGACAGCGGCGGGGCGAACCTGCCGCACCAGGCCGAGGTCTTTCCCGACCGCGATCACTTTGGGCGCATCTTTTTCAATCAGGCCAATATGAGCGCGCTCGGCATTCCGCAGATCGCCTGCGTTATGGGAAGCTGTACCGCGGGCGGCGCCTATGTGCCCGCCATGTCGGACGAGACGGTTATCGTGCGCAACCAGGGCACGATTTTCCTTGCCGGGCCACCGCTGGTGAAGGCGGCGACGGGCGAGGAAATCAGTGCGGAAGATCTTGGTGGCGGCGATCTGCACGCGAAGAAGTCCGGCGTGGTGGACCACTTGGCCGAGAACGACGAACACGCCCTTACCATCGTGCGCGACATCGTTTCCCATTTGGGCGACAACTATGCGGAAGCTAAAAATATCGACCTACGCGATCCGCGCCCACCGAAGTTCGATGCCGACGATCTGTACGCGATTGTACCGGATGATGTCCGCGCGCCCTATGATGTGCATGAAGTGATTGCGCGCCTCGTCGACGCGTCCGAGTTCCACGAATTCAAGCAGCAATACGGCAGCACGCTGGTTTGCGGCTTCGCGCACATTTGGGGTATGCCAGTCGCGATCCTCGCCAATAACGGCGTGTTGTTTTCCGAAAGCGCACAGAAGGGTGCCCATTTCATCGAGCTTGCCCAGCAACGCCGCATTCCCCTGCTGTTCCTGCAGAACATCTCCGGCTTCATGGTCGGCGGAAAATACGAGTCCGAGGGGATCGCCAAGCATGGCGCCAAGCTCGTGACTGCAGTCGCAACCGCCACGGTACCCAAGGTCACCGTGGTCATCGGCGGCAGTTTTGGCGCGGGCAATTACGGCATGTGTGGCCGCGCCTATTCCCCCCGCTTCCTGTTCACCTGGCCCAACGCGCGCATCAGTGTGATGGGCGGCGAGCAGGCGGCCAGCGTTCTTGCTACCGTCCACCGCGACGCAGATAGTTGGACGGATGAGCAGGCCGAAAAATTCAAAGCTCCGATCCGCCAGAAATACGAGGATGAAGGCAATCCCTATTACGCCACGGCTCGGTTATGGGACGATGGCGTAATCGACCCGGTGCAAACCCGGGACGTGCTCGGCCTTGCTTTCGCGGCGACGCTCGAAGCCCCGATACCCGAGCGCCCGCAATTCGGCGTGTTCAGGATGTGATGCCAATGATCACCAAACTCCTTATCGCCAATCGCGGCGAGATCGCCTGCCGCATCATCCGCACCTGCCGTGAGATGGGCGTCGCGACCGTAGCCGTCTATTCAGACGCCGACGCCAAGGCGCTGCACGTTCGTAAAGCGGACGAGGCGGTGCATATCGGCCCCTCACCCGCCGCGGAAAGCTATCTAGTGGGTGAGAAAATCATCGCCGCAGCAAAGCAGACGGGGGCAGAAGCAATTCATCCGGGTTACGGCTTCTTGTCGGAGAACGCCGATTTTGCGCAGGCGGTTAAGGATGCAGGACTCATCTGGGTAGGTGCCCCGCCCGCCGCAATCCGGGCGATGGGACTGAAAGACGCCGCGAAGAAACTGATGCGCGAGGCGGGCGTGCCCGTCACTCCAGGTTATGACGGCGAGGACCAGTCGCCCGAACGCCTTAAGCAGGAGGCTGATGCGATTGGCTATCCCGTGCTGATCAAGGCTGTCGCGGGCGGCGGAGGCAAGGGGATGCGCAAGGTCGATGCCGAGGGCGACTTCCTGTCTGCGCTCGAAAGTTGCCGCCGCGAGGCGAAGGCCAGCTTCAGCAATGACGACGTGATTCTCGAAAAATGGATCACCTCGCCCCGCCATATCGAAGTGCAGGTCTTCGGCGACAGTCTCGGCAATGTCGTCCATCTGTTCGAACGCGACTGCTCGCTCCAGCGCCGCCACCAGAAGGTGATCGAGGAAGCCCCCGCCCCCGGCATGGACGAGGCAACGCGCGAGGAAATCTGCGCCGCCGCCCTACGCGCCGCCAAAGCGGTCGATTACGAAGGCGCAGGCACAATCGAATTCATCGCCGACGCCAGCGAAGGCCTGCGCGCCGACCGTATCTTCTTCATGGAAATGAATACCCGTCTGCAGGTCGAACACCCGGTCACCGAGGAGATCACCGGGGTCGATCTGGTGGAGTGGCAGCTGCGGGTGGCGAACGGGGAGCCGATCCCGATGAAGCAGGAGGAGCTGTCGATCAACGGCTGGGCGATCGAGGCCCGAGTCTATGCGGAGGATCCAGCAAAGGGGTTCTTGCCGAGTACGGGGCGGCTGGAGGACTTCTATCTCGCCCAGCGTAACCGACGGGACGGCGACCTGCGGGTGGACGCTGGGGTGGAAGAAGGGGCGGAAGTCTCACCATTCTACGACCCCATGATTGCCAAGATGATCTGCCACCGCCCGACCCGGCTCGAGGCCATCGAGGCGCTCGCCACACATCTTGGCCGTTCGCACTGTTATCCGGTGAAATGGAACGCCGGCTTTTTGCGCAACCTCGCCCTTGCCGAAGACTTTAAGGCTGCAAAGTTGGATACCGGATTTATCGAGCGCAATCTTGAAGACCTGATCCCGGCAGTTACTGCGCCTGACGACGCGCTCCAAGCAGCAGGGCTGCTAATTGCTGCGCTCGCCAATGGCAGGCAGGCGAGTGACTCTCTTGATCTTGACGACACGTGGCGCCCCCGGATGGCTGGCTTCCGCTTGAATGCCGAGCCCAAGCCGCTGTCAGTCCGTGTCCGGCACGGCAATAATCTGTCTGAGGTCGATGTCAGCACGCAGTCGATCTGGGATGTGCCTATTGCGCGGGCGAAGGCCGATGGCATATTCGTCAGCAACAATGATGGCTGGTCAGGGGTGTTCATCCCGGCACGCTACGACGGCACCGGCTACGCCTCCGCCGTCGATGGCGCGATCATCGCACCCATGCCGGGCAAGGTCATCGCGGTTGATGTGGCCGAGGGCGATGCGGTCACCGCCGGGCAGCGGTTGATGGTGCTCGAGGCGATGAAGATGGAGCACGCGCTCACCGCGCCGTTTGACGGGACTGTGGCCGAGCTCTCCGCCGGTGAAGGCGGTCAGGTGCAGGTGGAAGCCGTCCTCGCGGTGGTGAAGCCGAACGACGCCGACTGATGCCGCAATCTCTCGATCGCCTTCTCTCGATCATGGCCACCTTACGCGATCCCGATAAGGGTTGCGACTGGGACAAGGCGCAGAACTTCGCGTCCATCGCACCCTATACGATCGAAGAAGCCTACGAAGTCGCCGACGCGATCGAGCGAAATGATATCGACGACCTTCGCGACGAACTGGGCGATCTTCTCCTCCAGGTCGTCTTTCATTCGCGTATCGCGGAAGAGGCCGGTCACTTCGCTTTCGCCGACGTCGCACAGGCTATTGCCGACAAGATGGAAGCGCGTCACCCGCACATCTTCGGTCGACAAGACGGAACGATGGACAGCGAACGTTGGGAAGATCTGAAGGCGGCCGAACGCGAGCAGCGCGGCGAAACCAGCGCGATGGATGGCGTTGCCACAGCCCTACCCGCGTTACTTCGTGCGGCAAAACTGCAAAAACGTGCCGCCCGGGATGGGTTCGACTGGCCTGATCCGACGGGACCGGCGGAGAAACTGGTAGAAGAGGCAGAAGAACTCAGACAGAGCCGGACGAACGAGGAGCGCGAAGAAGAGGCAGGCGATCTGCTGTTCGCCGCCGTCAATCTCGTTCGCGCTTATGGCATCGATGCGGAAAAGGCCTTGTCCGCCGCCAACCGGAAGTTCGAAGCACGCTATCGCGCCATGGAAGCCATGGCGCCTCGCCAGTTCGCTTCTCTCTCGCTCGACGAACAGGAAGAACTATGGGCAATAGTCAAACGCGAGAGTTCATAGCGTCTCGAACTGGCCGAACTCTTTGGGGCTCAATCTGACCTTAAGCCGCCGCCGGGGGCCGTTTTCGTCCGGTTCTGCCGGACTTTCGTTGAGAACCTCGCCGTGAGCGTGAAGCCAGGCAAGCTTACGCCCTTCACTCGCCGACAGTTCGATTTCGTGCAGCCGGGCGGACAGGGTCAGCAAATGCCCGAGCTTTTCCGACAGCTTTTCGATCCCATCGCCCGTCAGAGCCGAAATGACAGCGACACGATCGTCACCCTCCGCCACGTCGCGCAAAGCATCGGCTTCCGCGTCGGGTAACAGATCGAGTTTGTTCCAAATCTCGATGATCGGAACCTGCTCTTCGCTTTCCTCTCCGACGACATCGAGATCGCGAAGCACGTCCATGACCTGACCTTTCTGGGCGTCGGCGGACGGGTTGGCCATATCCCGAACATGGCAGATGACGTCGGCGGCCGTGACTTCTTCGAGCGTTGCACGAAAAGCTGCGACGAGCTGCGTCGGCAGATCGGAAATAAAACCGACCGTGTCCGACAGGATCGCCTTTTCGACGCCAGGTAGAGAAATTGCCCGCATCGTCGGATCGAGCGTGGCGAATAGCAGGTCTTCCGCCATGACATTGGCACCGGTCATTCTGTTGAACAATGTCGATTTGCCGGCATTCGTATAGCCGACCAGCGAAATAACGGGCCACGGCGCTCGCTCTCGCCGCGATCGTTGCAATGTTCGGGTGCGTCGTACCTGCTCAAGATCTTTCCGCAGCCGCGCCATGCGCTGCCGGATCATGCGCCGGTCCGCCTCGATCTGCGTTTCCCCGGGACCGCCAAGGAAGCCGAAGCCGCCACGCTGACGCTCGAGGTGCGTCCAGCTTCGGACAAGACGGCTTTGTTGATAATCGAGATGCGCCAGTTCAACTTGCAACCGCCCCTCTGCGGTGTTGGCGCGCTCCCCGAAGATCTCGAGGATAAGGCCGGTTCGATCGATGACCTTCCGCTTGAGCTTGTCTTCGAGATTGCGTTGCTGGACCGGAGTCAGGCTTCCATCGACGACGACCAGTTCTATGTCGTCCTGATCGCAGCGTATCGCGATGTCCTCGACCTGTCCCGAACCGAAGAAAGTGTTCGGTTTCACTTCGCGGATCGGAACAATCGCATCGCCGGCAATGACGACGCCAATGGCGAGCGCAAGGCCCCTTGCCTCTTCCAGACGAGCTTCGGCGCTTAAATCATAGGACTTTGCACGAATGTCAGGACAAAGAATCAGGCCCCGCGCACCGCGCGTGACTTCTCCTGAAAGGTCGTCGTCGAAACTCAGTTGTCGTCTTCCCAATCTTCGGTCAGATCGACATCGACTGCCGGCTGGATTGTCGAAACTGCGTGTTTGTAAGCCAGTTGTACAAAGCCGTCGCGCTCGAGCAGCATGCAGAAAAGATCGTATGCTGCGATGCGGCCCTGTAACATCACGCCGTTGACGAGGAACATCGTAACTTCGGCTTCCGCTTCGCTCACTCGTGAAAGGAAGACATCCTGCAACAGCCGTTGCTTCGCGTTGCTACCCGTGCTGTCGAATTGCGAGGCGTCGACCGGCTGAGTCGGCATTATCGTCGAAACAGCATGCTTGTAGACCAGTTGCGACTGACCGTCGCGGCGCAACAAGATCGAGAAATTATCGAACCAGGTAACGATGCCCTGGAGCTTCACGCCCTTCACGAGGAACATCGTGATCGGCGTCTTGTTCTTTCGCAGGAGATTGAGAAACGCATCCTGAAGGTTCGGACCCTTGCCTTTCGCGGAAGGGCGAGATGCTGGTTCGGGGGGAGAGGACTTCGGACGAGCGGTCAAGGTTCTTTCGGACATGATCTGTTCCTGTTTGTTGGCGGACCGAAGAGGCTTCGATCCGCGATCTGGAACACGTCCGCGCAATGCGCTCGCGATATTCCGTTTCGTTACAATCTCGTGCGATTGCCGGGTTTATTTAGCATTTGCGAAGCGATTTTGCGACAGATTTATGCGTCGTCGCCATTCTCGCCATTTTTCCGATCGGTCATCCCCAGCAGTTTGAGTTTTCGATGAAGCGCCGAGCGCTCCATGCCGATGTAATTCGCGGTCTTGGAAATATTTCCCGAAAATCGTCTGATTTGCACAGCCAGATATTCGCGCTCGAAGCTTTCGCGGGCTTCACGCAGCGGCGCCCCCATCAAACCGGTCAGGCTGTTTCCGCCTGATCCGTCCCCTCCCCTGACCTCTTCGGGCAACATATCGACGGCAATCTCAGTCAACTTCTCGCGCGGGGTCAGGATTATCGTGCGCTCGACCACGTTGCGAAGCTGCCGGACATTGCCTGGCCAGTCATAGGCCTGAAGGGCCGCGGCGGCCTCCTCTCCCAACGCGGGTGGCGCAATTCCCTGTTCCGCCGAGTAGCGTGTGAAGAAATGCTCCGCCAAAGCGGGAATGTCCTCTCGGCGTTCGGCCAGCGAAGGAATGGCAATCGGGACGACGTTCAGGCGATAATACAAGTCCTCGCGAAACCGCTTTTCTTCCATCTCTGTGGAAAGGTCGCGCGCTGTTGAAGAGACGACCCGAACATCGACACCGATCTGGCGTGAGCCTCCGACCCGAACGAAACTTTGTTCCGTGAGGACGCGCAGAATGCGCGACTGGGTCGAAAGCGGCATCTCCGCGATTTCGTCGAAGTAAAGTGTACCGCCATCGGCCAGTTCAAGAAGGCCGGGACGTACGAGGCGACCGTCCGCCTCTTCTCCGAAAAGTTCCTGCTCGAACCGTTCCGGGGTTATCCGCGCCGAATTGACGATGACGAAAGCATGATCCGTCCGACCGCTCCAGGAATGAAGCAGCCGCGCCGCTACTTCCTTTCCCGAGCCTGCCGGGCCGGTAATGAGCACCCGACTACCCGTATTGGCCACTCGCTTGATTGTCGCGCGAACCTGATTGATGACGGCCGAATTGCCGGTAAATTCGTCGTTTCGCGAAAAGCCCTGGCGGAAGCCCTCGTTCTCCTTGCGCAGTCTTTCCGTGTCAGTGGCTCGTTCGACGAGGAGCAGCAACCGCTCTGCCTCGAAGGGTTTCTCGATGAAGTCCACCGCACCCCGCCCTACGGCCGATACCGCGGTATCGATATTTCCGTGACCTGAGAAAATGATGACCGGCAGTTCGGGCTCGCGCTGCTTAATGGCGTCGAGCACTTCGAGACCGTCCATCTGGCTGCCGTGAAGCCATACGTCGAGCAGCACGAGGCTGGGACGACGCTCGTCGATTGCTGCCAAGGCCGCATCACTATCCCCGGCCGTGCGACATTCGTAGCCCTCGTCGCTCAGGACGCCTGAGACCAGTTCCCGAATATCGCGTTCGTCGTCGACAATGAGAATATCAAGCGCCATCAAGCCGTTACCTTCTTATTCACGTCACGGTACCCGTCGGAGGTCTTCGTTTTCTGTGGATTGCGCGCAAACGTCATCGAAATGCGTGAGCCCCCCTCCTTCCGATTGGAAAACTGCATTTCTCCGCCATGTTCCTCCACGATCTTGTTGACGATCGCTAATCCGAGGCCCGTGCCCTTCTCTCGCGTGGTGACGTAAGGTTCGACAATCCGCTCCATATCTGTCGGAAGCCCGACGCCGTTATCCTCGACCGCGATGCAGATCTTATCGTCAAGTTCCTCGAGCAAGACGGTTATCTGGCCTTTTTCCGCCTCTTCCGAACCTGACTGGCGAAGCCGGCTTTCGACCGCTTCGACAGCATTTTTGAGAACATTCGTCATCGCCTGACCGATCTGGTGCCTGTCGCAGGCGATGATCGTCGGGGCGGCCGCGTCCGAGCGGTAATGAAAATCGATTTCCTGATGAGCCACTTCCTGCAGGAACATTGACTGCCTTACGAGATCGACGACATCTTCCTGGCGAAATACCGGTTTCGGCAAGCGAGCAAACGACGAGAACTCGTCGACCATCTTCCGTAGATCGCCGACTTGCCTCACGATGGTACTGGTGAGTTCGTCAAACAGTTGGCCCTCGTCCTCGCCGTCGATCTGTTTGCGATAACGCCGCTTCAGACGTTCGGTCGCAAGTTGAATAGGCGTAAGCGGATTCTTGATCTCATGCGCGATCCTTCGCGCAACGTCGGACCAGGCCGCCTGGCGCTGATCGAGCAGTTGGCGAGTGATGTCTTCGAAGGTGATGACGCGGCCGTAAGTCTCGTTTCCGACCTTTACCGCGAGGGTAAGCAATTCCCCGTTGCGCGAATATGTAACGATGCCTTGCGTCGAACCGGAGGATACGAGGTTCGCGATTTCCGGAGCGACATCGCTTAATCTCCTTCCGACGAGCGAGGCATGCTCGCCATCGAACAGCACTTTCTGTGCCGAGTTATTCATCAGCAGGATGAGCCCGTCCTCGTCGAGCGACAAGATCCCCGCGGTTACCGATTCCAGGACTGCTTCGATGAAGCTGCGGCGTTCCTCGATCTGCCTGTTCGCTGCCACAAGCGCATCGGTCTGCTTTTCCAGCTGCTGCGTCATGCGATTGAACGCACGGTTCAAAAGGCCGATCTCGTCGCCGCCCGTCCTTCCCTGCACCCTCATGGCAAAATTGCCTGCGCCGACGCGGCGAGCCGCGGCGACGAGATCCGTCAATGGCTCCACTTGGCGATCCGCGAAGCGCAGGGCGAACCAGACTGCAAGACCGACCAGTGCGACACTAATTACGAAGAGGGCGAGACTGAAGCGCAATTGTAGCGCCCGCGCTCGCGAAATGAGCTGCTGATAGGCTGCGGAAATCGAATTCGCTCCGCGCCAGAAGTTGAATGAAGCAGCTTCGGAATTGCGGGCATTATAGAGATAGACGCCGCTTTCGCGATCGATCGGCGCCAGAGCCTCGATCCGCGTCGGGTTACCGCTGACGGACACTGCCTTGCCTGCGATAAGGGTCGGAAGCGTCTCGCCCGCATAGGTTGCCGGATCGTTGTCTTGGCGGAGGTTGAATACCGCTGCGCTCCGGGTTGTTCCGTCTGGCATGAGTTGCAGGATGACGCTTTCGCTGATGTCGCGCCCCTGCGCCTGATACTGGTAGTAATTGGGGAAGCTCTCGTCGGTTATGGTCCCACGCTCGAGGTAAAAGCGCATGTCGCTCGCCATGGCTATCGTCTCGTTTGCTACGTCGAGCTGGTTCTGTTCGTAATAATTTTGCGCGAGCGTATTGGTGCTGGCCATCAGGTCGCGCGAATTGTCGGAGAACCAGAAATCGACGCCGAACTGAAAGAGCAATGTGGCGAAACCGGCAACCAGAAGCGTCGGAACCGCTGCAATCAGCGAAAACAGGAATACCAGGCGAACGTGTAGCCGCGCCGTACTACCCGCCGCTCGCCGCAGTGCAAGCCTGCGTCCAAGAAGTACGAGCAGCGCCATGGTCGGAATAAGCGTTCCGACCAACAGGGCTGCGACCTGTCCCGACGGAAGCAATTCGCCATTAGGGGGCGCCGAAGTGAACGTCAGGTAAGTCACCGCAACCATCACGAAGAAAGCGATGGCAAGCGATATTTCGATCAAAGCAAACAGGTTTGCCCGACGCGAAAAAACCATTACGCGTCGCCACCAACGCGGCGTCGAAAGTTTGGGCGTGTCGGGGGAAACAGCCATCGTTGCAACACTACACGAATAGTGTTGCAAAAATGCAAGAGTTTTCTCGTTAGGGTACGCTCTTCCGCTACTTCTGCCCGGCGAAGTTATCCGCTGACAGCTTCAGATCGGCAAGTTTCTTGCGCAGCGTATTCCGGTTTATGCCGAGATATTGCGATGCCTTTATCTGGTTGCCGTTGGTCATCTTCAAGGCATACGTGAAGAGAGGGCGCTCGAATTCGGAAATCGCTTTATGGTAAACCGAACCGGCGGCCGGTTTTTCCTCTTCAATCCAGCGGGACAGTATGCGGTCAAACCCTGCTTCGACCTCTGCGGCCTCGTTCGTCTCGGTCCAAAGTTCGAGATCGGACAAGCTCTCGTTTGTAATAACGTCCTCGCGCGCGAAGACGGCGAGGCGGAACACGACATTGCGAAGCTCGCGCACGTTACCGCGCCATTCCCGGGTCGCGAGCCGCTCGATGGCCTCAGGCGAAATCGTTCTGTTGGGCAAGCCTTCGCGTTCGGCTTGCTTGAAGAAGTGATGCGTTAGCGCGGCTATGTCCTCCCGCCGCTCTCGCAGAGGTGGCAGGTGAATGGGAATGACGTTGAGGCGGTAAAATAGGTCTTCGCGAAAACTCCCTCGCGCTATTAGCGGTGCAAGATCGCGGTTCGTGGCGGCAATGATGCGCGCATCGACGGAAACGTCCTGGCGTCCTCCGACCCGCCGGATACGACCGGACTGGAGCGCGCGAAGTAGGCGGGTTTGCGCGTCGGACGGCATGTCACCGATTTCGTCCAGAAAGAGCGTTCCGCCGTTTGCCTGCTCGAACTTACCAATTGCCTGCGAAATTGCGCCGGTAAATGCCCCTTTCTCATGCCCGAACAATTCGCTTTCGATGAGGTCGTGCGGAATAGCAGCGCAATTCACCGCTACGAATGGACCCGAGCGGCGGCTGCCGAGCTGATGGATGGCTTCGGCGACCAGTTCTTTTCCGGTCCCGGATTCGCCGGTGACCAGCACGGACAGGTCATTACGCATGACGCGCGTGATCATACGGAACACCTGCTGCATCGCCTGACTGGTTCCGATCAGCGGGAGCGCATCTTCCCCCTCTACCTCGCGAACGGTCTGATTGCGGTTTCTGCGCGTCGCCTGCACGGCCGCTCGTACGAGTTCATCGAGATCGAACGGCTTCGGGAAATATTCGAAAGCCTTGGCATCTGTGGCCCGAATGGCGGTATCGAACGTGTTCTGTGCGGAAACGATAATGACAGGGATGTCCCCCGCCCGCTCGCGAACCTGTTCGAGATCGGCAATGCCATCGCCGTCCTGCAACATGATATCGGTGATTATCGCGTCGTAATTACCATTGTCGAGCAAGCGGTCGCGCTCTGCGACCGACAGGCAGTGATCGGCCTCAAATCCGGCTTCGTTCAGGCCAGCCTCGATGACGGCTGCGATACCGTCATCGTCCTCCACCAAAAGAATCTTCTGCTTCATCCTGCCGCCCTTCCCTATTCGGCCATCGGGAGATGGATACGAAAACTCGTTTCTCCGCGCTTCTCGTCGCGCGTGTGACTGATCCGCCCCTGCATGTCCTCGACAAGTTTTCGGGCGAGCGCGAGCCCCAAACCCTGGCCCTTCGGCTTGCTGCTGACGAAAGGATCGAAGACGCGCTCGGCAATTCCCGGTGCAATGCCCGCACCGCGATCGATTACGGCAATCTCGATCGGAAGCCTGACGGCCCGGCCGAAGCGGATGGCCTTGAAGGAGAGGCCGGAAGCATAGCGCGTTTGCACGACGACCGTTCTGTCGTGAGAATCGACGCTCGCATCGCAGGCGTTGACCAGCAGATTGATCAGCACCTGCTCCAGCGTCGCGGCGTCGGCGAGGACCGGAGGCAGGGAGGGATCGAACTCTTCGACAATGACTGCATCAGCCTCGGTGGTGGTGCTGCGGGCGGCCCTGACCGTTGCAATAGCGTTGCGCACAATGCCGTGCAGGTTGCTCGGTCGTGTGTCGAGGGCACCCCTACTCCCCAATTGCTGCATTCGATCGATGATGTCCGCGATCCGGTCGACTTCGCGCGTTATGATGTCGGACAGCTTCATCTCGCCCGGTCCGATCTTTCGCGCGAGCAACTGCGCGGCACCGCGAATGGCCGAAAGCGGGTTCTTGATTTCGTGCCCGAGAATGTTGGGCGCCCCGACCAGCGAACGATCCTCGGCAGCATATCCCGTTTCATTGCCGATATTTTCCGAGATGGTCATGACATACCACGACGGGTCCGTTCCTACGGGCGAGATCGTCAGATTGACGGACATGCGGCGATCGTTGACTTCGGCTGCGACGGATCGTGCAATTAGCCGGACCTCGCCCGCATGAAATTGCTGCCTGAAACGGTCGTTCTCGAAGTTCAACAAGGCGAACGCTTCTTTTCCGGCGAGACGCTTTTCGCTTTGCCCGAAGAGGTTCTCGGCCGCAGGGTTGGCTTGCACGATGGTTCCCCTGCCATCGAGAAGCAGAACGGCGAAGATCAATCCCGCCAGCTGAATGGCGGCATCGGGCGGTTCGTTCACGCAGCCCGCCGACGCAGGAAGGGCGTATAGAAACGCTCGATTTCTCCCAGCACCTGATCCGGGTCGTCCAGAAGATTGACGTGATTCCGGAACTCCGCCGATCCATGCATGCCCTTGGCGTACCAACCGATATGCTTGCGCGCGACTTTGGCGCCCACATCGCGACCGTAGAGTTCCAGCATGGCGCGATAATGTTCGACCAGAACTTCATATTGCTCGTCGAATGACGGCGTAGCGCGATACTCGCCCGTGTCGAGCCAGTGCATGACCTGACCGAGCAGCCAGGGCTTTCCGTAAGCTCCCCGGCCGATCATCACGCCATCGGCACCCGATTGCTCGAGCGCTGCAACTGAGTCCTCGATGGTACAGATATCGCCATTGGCAATCACGGGCACGCTAACTGCGTCCTTTACCTTTCTGATGAACGACCAGTCCGCGCTTCCCTTGTACATCTGACAGCGGGTGCGACCATGGACGGTGATCATCTTCGCACCGAGATCCTCCGCGATATGCGCCAGTTCCGGGGCATTGAGCGACTGATGGTCCCAGCCCATCCGCATCTTGACGGTGACCGGTACGTCGACCGCCCTGACGGTAGCCTCGATAAGGCTGGCGGCCAGCGGCAGATCGCGCATGAGCGCCGAACCGGCATCGCCGTTCACCACCTTCTTTACCGGGCAACCCATGTTGATGTCGATGATGGCAGCCCCGCGATCGGCATTGAGCTTCGCCGCTTCCGCCATTTCAACCGGGGAACAACCGGCAAGCTGAAGGGAAACAGGTTCCTCGCTCGGATCCCACGCAGCCTTCTGAAGGCTTTGGCGCGTTTCACGGATCATCGCCGGGCTGGCAATCATTTCGGTCACGTTGAGGCCCGACCCGTAGCGCCGAACGAGCCTGCGAAAAGGCATGTCCGTAACGCCGGTCATCGGCGCGAGGATCACGGGAGATTGAATGACGACATTGCCAATGGGAATGGGTTTCAATCGCGGAGGTGCGGGGGGGTTTTCCATTACTCGTACTTCTGCCTAAATTTTGGGCATCGCTTAGTGGATTGCGACAGGTCACGCAAGACGATAGGGCGAGCGGCCATGACGAACGGGCCCGCCCCCTCTCCTTTCGCTGCCGTCGTGGTGGCCGCCGGAACCGGATCGCGAACCGGTCTCGATATCCCCAAGCAGTTCGCCGAATGGAACGGCAAACCGGTTCTTCTTCACTCGCTTGAGAGTTTAGCAAGAGCGGGTGCCGACCCTATTGTCGTCGCCATTCCCGAAGCCTTCGAGAACCTCGCTCGCGAGATCGTTGCCGGGTTCGACAAGGTGCGCCTCGTTCATGGCGGCGCGACACGGCAGGCCTCTGTTCGCGCGGCCCTCGAAGCAATGGCCGAGGATCAACCCGAACTCGTCCTGATACACGACGCCGCACGCGCCAATTTGCCTCAAAGCGTCATTGGCCGCCTGCTGGCCGCGCTCAAAACGAACCCCGGGGCAATTCCGGTCTTGCCGGTGGTCGATAGTCTTGCCCAATGCGAAGACGGGATGATGACCGGCACGGCGGAGCGGGACATGCTGCGCCGCGTACAGACGCCCCAGGCCTTCCGCTTCAACGCAATACTTGCAGCGCACCGTTCATGGAAGGACGCGCCAGTGGCCGGGGACGACGCGCAAGTCCTGCAGCGAGCAGGCCTCGAAATCGTGACGGTAGAGGGCGACGAAGCCTTGAAAAAGCTTACCTTTGCGAAAGACTTCCGTGACGAGACGAGGACGACAGCGCCGCTCTTTCGCACAGGCATGGGCTATGATGTTCATCGTCTGGCGGCCGGGGAAGAACTCTGGCTCGCTGGCGTCAATATTCCCTTCGAACTCGGCCTCGCGGGTCACAGCGACGCGGACGTGGCTCTTCATGCCATCGTCGATGCTATGTTGGGCGCAATCGGCGAAGGCGATATCGGCACGCATTTCCCGCCCAGCGATCCGCGCTGGAAAGGCGCGTCATCCGATCGGTTCGTCATCCATGCAACCGAACTGGTCCGCGCCGCCGGTTATCGTGTTGCCAATGTCGATTGCACCATCATCTGCGAGCGTCCCAAGATCGGTCCGCATCGGGACGCCATGCGCAAAACCGTGGCGAGCCTGCTTGACGTCGATGCTGGTTTGGTCAGTATCAAGGCAACGACGACCGAGCGCCTTGGCTTCACCGGGCGTGGTGAAGGCATCGCCGCACAAGCGATCGTCTCGCTCGAAAGGACAGCATGACCTTCCGGACTGCATTTCGAAACTTGGATAGAACCGTCGTGGTCGACCGACATGCTGCCTGACGACATCGTTCAACTTGCCGAACGGGTGATCAGGGAGAATCGCGAGATCGGTCGCACGGTAACTCTCGCCGAAAGCTGCACAGGCGGACTCGTTGCCGCAGCATTGACGGAGATTCCCGGCTCCTCAGCCGTTTTCGAGCGCGGCTTTGTCACCTACTCCAACCAGGCGAAGATGGAATGCCTCGACGTTGCGAGCGACATTCTCGAAACGTTCGGCGCAGTTTCCATCGCCTGTGTGTGGGCGATGGCCCATGGTGCGCTCAAGCACAGCGATGCGGACGTTGCCGTCGCTATCAGCGGCGTAGCCGGTCCGACCGGCGGAAATGCTCTCAAACCCGTTGGAACAGTCGTCTTCGCCCGAATGGTGCGCGGAACGACCGGCGAACCGGAGGGCGAACTGAAGCGTTTCGGGGAAGACCTCTCGCGCAGCGAAATTCGCCATCAGGCGACAGTCTGCGCGCTCGAACTGCTATTGCCGTAAAGCTGGTCCGCCCGCGCCTCGAACGCCGCGACGAGACGCCGAAACGCGCGATCGAAATAGGCCCCGGCAAGCGTCTCGAACATCCGGTTCTTGAAAGCGAAATCCACACAGAAGTCGACGTCGCATCCGCCCTCCGCCGGAGTAAACACCCAGCTATTGTCGAGATCGCGCAGGGGTCCGTCGACATAATGCACGTTGATACGCTCGGGACGTGACTTGCTAACGGTGGAAGTGAATCGTTCGCGAATTGCCTTGAACCCGACGACCATGTCGGCGGTCATCTCTTCCGCGCTGTCATTGCGTACGCGCGTAGCGATAACCCACGGCAGAAATTCGGGATATTTGTCGACATCGGCGACGAGGTCGAACATCTGCTCGCAGCTATACGGCAGGAAGCGTTTCTCGCGAATACCGGGCATCAGTCGGCTCTGGCGGCTGCTTTCGCGAGGCGAGCTTCGCGCGCGGCGCGCATTTCAGCAAAATCATCGCCAGCGTGATAGCTCGAACGGGTAAGCGGCGAAGATGCAACCTGAAGGAACCCCTTGGCGCGTGCGATCGAACCATAGGCGTCGAACGCCTTCGGGGTGACGAAATCCTCGACCTTCGCGTGTCTCGGCGTCGGGCGAAGATACTGTCCCATCGTCATGAAGTCGATGTCGGCACTGCGCATGTCGTCCATCACCTGATGCACTTCGAGCCGCTGTTCACCCAGCCCCAGCATAATGCCCGACTTGGTGAAGATCATCGGATCGTGGCTCTTAACTTCTTCGAGGAGACGCAGCGAAGCATAATAGCGCGCGCCCGGCCTGATTGTCGGATAAAGCCGCGGAACGGTTTCCAGATTGTGGTTGTAGACATCGGGGCCAGCCTCGCAGATCGCCTCGACCGCAGCGCGCATCTTCCCCCGGAAATCGGGCGTCAGGATTTCGATCGTCGTCTCGGGCGTTTCGCGGCGCAGAGCCTTGATCACCTTGACGAACTGCCCCGCACCGCCGTCGGGAAGATCGTCGCGATCGACACTCGTGATGACGATGTGTTCGAGACCCATCTTCGCCGCCGCGACCGCGGTATGCTCGGGCTCCAGCGGATCGACTTTGCGCGGCATGCCCGTCTTGACGTTGCAAAAGGCACAGGCGCGCGTGCACACATCGCCGAGGATCATCACGGTCGCGTGTTTCTTGGTCCAGCATTCCCCGATGTTCGGGCAGGCCGCTTCTTCGCACACGGTATTGAGGCTGAGTTCGCGCATCAGTTTGCGCGTCTCGTGGTAACCCTTGCTTACCGGAGCCTTGACTCTGATCCAGTCGGGCTTGCGCTCGCGTGGAGGATGCTCGCCCTCAGGCGTCGGAACGGAGGAAAGATCGTTCATGCGGTCCACTTAAGAGTGATGGGGCCGACCCGCAAGCCGCAACTCGGAGGCATTCGAGCCTTATGCAAAGGCTTGCCTGAACGGCTCGGCCTCGGCAAGAGAGCGCGCATGGCCGAACGCTCTCTTCTCAATATCGCACTGCTCATCGACGCGGACAATACCTCGCCGCAAGGCATTGATCCGGTGCTGACCGTTATGGCGGAACTGGGGCAGGTGAATATTCGCCGTGCCTACGGTAATTTCGCTAAGGACAATCTCGCGCGCTGGGACAAGATCACTAACAAGTTCGGCATTCGTCCGCACCAGCAATTCGATGTGTCGAAGGGGAAGAATGCGACCGACATGGCAATGACGATCGACGCGATCGACTTGCTGTATCAGGGCAAGGTCGACGGGTTCGGCCTGATGACTTCTGATAGCGACTTCACCCCGCTCGTAACTCGCCTCAGGCAAGACGGGCTGCTCGTCTATGGTTTTGGGGAGGCCAAGACGCCGCAAGCCTTCAAATCTGCCTGCACAAGGTTTCTGGAGATCGGCAAGCTGATCGCCAATACGGCCGACGCCGACACGCCAAGCGGAAAGCGCGGTCGCGAAGCCGCAGCCATCGACCAGGATCTGATGGAACTGATCGGGGCGGCCTATCGCGAGACCAAGCGCGACGAGCAAGGCTATGCGATGCTCAACCAGCTCGGTCAGATTGCCGGCAACCGGTCAAGCTTCGACGTCCGCAATTACGGCTATTCGAGCCTGTCCGACCTCTTCAAGTCGCTCGACAATTTTAAGCTCGAGCGGCGTAACGACGGGCAGTATGCGGTAAAGCGTCTCCGCTGAAACGAGAAAGGCGCGAGAGCCGAAGCTCCCGCGCCCTTCTATCATTCTCGAACTTCGAGCGGGCAGCTTTAAGCGGCCGGAGTCATCGTCGTGCCCTCTGCCTGCTGCTTGGCATAAGCCGACCAGAGGTTCGCCAGGTCGGAGCGCGCGCCCTGAACCTGTTCGAAGGTCTGCTGCGCCTCGTCATACTTGCCCTGGTCGACCTGAGCGATGCCGAGCCGCGTCAGGACCATACCTCGATCCGCTCCCGACTTGTCGAGCGCTGCGCGGTAGAACTCTTCCGCCTTTGCCGGCTGGTCGTAGCTCAAGAACACGTCGCCGGCTGCCATCACCGTACTCAGTGAAGCGCCCGAAGCCCGCGCATCGCGTTCCAGCGATCCGAGATCGGCTTGGTCGGCCGCGATACGCTGCTTGGCGAGACCGTAGGATTCGGTGACGTAGCTATTGTCGCGTGGCAGGGTTCCCGATGCGTAACCTTCGTCGATGATCGCCTTGACCTCGTAAGGAAGACGCCGTGCGTCGGCGAACTCGATATAGTCGATATAGTCGTTCGCCTGGCGGAAGGTATCAGTGCGACGCTGCAATCGGAGAAAGTCGAGGCTCGTCTGGTCGTCGTTGCTACCGAAAGCGCGCGCGATGACGATGGCATCGCCCCAGCTTTCCGGCGACGGGTAGTTCATCGCATAAAGATAGGAGAGGTTCTTCGCCTCTTCCCGCATCTCCGACTGATAGGCTTGCTGGATGCCACGCACCAACCACGAGCGCTCGGGCTTCTGGCCTGCCGCCATTGCCTCGTCGGCGGCGCGGGTGATGTAGTTCACCGCTTCGGCGGAATTGCCTTCCTTGATGTAGCTCTCGATGATCAATGCGCGCGGATTGTTCTGCGTATATCCGTTCGCGATCGCCGCTTCGAGGAATTGCCGTGCATCCGCCCATTGCTCCTGCTGATAGGAGAGCTGGGCAGCAACAAAATTATACTGACCGAGGTTGGCCGCAGGGGTCTTTCCGCTCTCGAGCATCAACCTGATGCCTTCGAGCTGCAAGGCGGGGTCCTGCGCCTTGACGCCCGTATTGTAGAGGAAGTTACCGCCGACATATCTGTCGTCGGGCGTCGAGATGGACGCGCGGACTGGATCGACTGCGGCACGAAGAGCCGCGACGTCAGCCGTCTCGGAATTCGCGAGTTCCTGATACGGTCCGAACGTCTCGCGGAAAGCATCGGAATACTGGGCCGCTGCAGCCTGCTCATCGCCCTTCTGGCGCTTTTTCTGCGCATGGGCGGGCACTTCCAGCGCCGTCGCGGTCAAAGCCGTACCCGACGCGAGCGCTATGGCGAGCGCAAGTTTCGAAGCGGGACTGCGCTTGGCATGCTTGGTGTCGAAACGATTGAAAATCATCGATAAACCTCTCTTGAAACTGGGGACTGAATTGATTGGGCACTTCGGTGCCGGTAAATGGTCTGAATTCGCTGAATACCTTGTGAAACTACATGCAGGGCCCTGAATAGCGATTGAACGCTGGCGGTTCGGGCGCGGTTCCATGTCGCCCGCCCCGCTGCAAGCGTCGTACGACGCAAGATGTGGAAAAAAGCGCGAAATTCTGCCTGCCCTTGGTCGCTTGCGGTGGCGTTTTGCGCCGGAAACTCCTACATGTGAGGGGTTGTTTGGCGCCCGTAAGGGCGCGTCACGGAAAGACCCGTTTTGACCGACAGTATCGATCCCCAAGACCCGATCTCACCCTCGGGCGAATATGACAGCATCGACATCGTCGATGAGATGAAGACGAGTTATCTCGATTACGCCATGAGCGTCATCGTCAGCCGCGCCCTGCCCGATGTGCGCGACGGCCTGAAACCTGTGCACCGCCGTATTCTTTTCGCAAGTCAGGAAGGCGGCTTCGTCGCCGGTCGACCTTATCGCAAGTCGGCGAAGATCGTCGGCGACGTGATGGGTAACTATCACCCGCACGGCGACAGCGCGATCTATGATGCGCTCGCCCGCATGACGCAGGACTGGTCGCTGCGCGTACCGCTGGTCGATGGCCAGGGCAATTTCGGTTCGATGGACCCCGATCCGCCCGCGTCCATGCGCTATACCGAAGCACGGTTAGCGAAAGTCGCGAACGCGCTGCTCGACGATCTCGACAAGGACACGGTCGATTTCGCGGACAATTACGATGGCAGCAAGCGCGAACCCACGGTTCTGCCGGCGCGGTTTCCGAACCTGCTCGTCAACGGCGCGGGCGGCATCGCAGTCGGCATGGCGACCAATATCCCGCCGCACAATCTCGGCGAGGTGATCGACGGTTGCCTTGCCTTCATGGACGATCCGGCAATCACGTCTGAGGAATTGTTCCAGATCATTCCGGGGCCGGATTTCCCGACCGCACCGCTCATTCTCGGACAGTCGGGCGCTAAGGCCGCCTACACGACCGGGCGCGGCTCCATCCTCATGCGCTGTCGTCACGAGATCGAGACAAAGCGCGGCGGCAAGAGCGAGGGACGCGAAAGCATCGTCCTTACCTCCATTCCTTTCCAGGTCGGCAAATCCAATCTCGTCGAGAAGATTGCCGATGCGGCGAAGGACAAGCGGATCGAAGGTATCTCAGACATCCGCGACGAATCGAACCGCGAAGGTGTGCGCGTCGTCGTCGACCTGAAGCGCGATGCGACGGCGGACGTCGTCCTCAATCAGATCTGGCGGCACACGCCTGCTCAGTCGAGCTTTCCGGCGAACATGCTGGCCATTCGCGGCGGTCGCCCGGAAACGCTTACGCTTCGCGACATCATTCAGGCGTTCATCAAGTTCCGCGAAGAGGTCATCACGCGGCGGACGAAGTTCGAACTGAACAAGGCCCGGGAACGCGCCCACATCCTGCTCGGCCTGGTGGTCGCCGTATCCAATCTCGACGAAGTCGTGGCAATGATCCGCGGCGCCCCCAACCCCGCTGAGGCCCGCGCGCGTTTGCTGGCGAAGGAGTGGCCGATCGGCGAAATCGCGCAATACATACAGCTGGTCGAGGCGATCGAGCCGACCGCCGATCAGGAAGGCGGAACCTACCGCCTGTCCGAACGGCAGGTCAAAGCGATCCTCGACCTGCGCCTGCACCGCCTGACGGCGCTCGGGCGTGACGAGATCGGCGACGAGCTGAAGGAACTGGCCGTCGCCATCGAGGAATATCTCGCCATCCTCGGCGACCGCGTGAAACTCTACGAAGTCATGCGCAAGGAATTCGTCGATATTCGGGAGAATTACGCCACACCGCGCCTTTCGGAAATCGCGCCGGCCTGGGACGGGCTCGACGACGAAGACCTCATCGAGCGCGACGAAATGGTCGTGACCGTCACGCATGGCGGTTACATCAAGCGTACTCCCCTATCGACTTTCCGTGCGCAGGCACGCGGCGGCAAGGGGCGGAGCGGAATGGCGACGAAGGACGAGGATGCAGTCGTCGAACTGTTCGTAACTTCAACCCATAACCCCGTGCTTTTCTTTACGAATACGGGCCGCGTTTATCGCATGAAGGTCTGGAAGCTGCCGGAGGGAGGACCGCAGACGAAGGGTCGCCCCATGGTCAACCTGCTTCCCCTTGCCGATGACGAACGGGTCACGAATGTTCTCTCTCTTCCCGAGAATGAAGAGGAATGGAGCCGCCTCAACATCGTCTTCGCGACCGAACAGGGCATGGTTCGCCGCAATTCGATGGATGCGTTCACCAACGTTCCCTCAAACGGCAAATATGCCATGGGCTTCGTCGAAGGCAGCGGGGACCGGCTGATTGGCGTCGAATTGCTGAGCGAGGATCAGGAAGTCTTCCTCGCTAGCGACAGCGGCAAGGCGATCCGTTTCAGCGCCACCGATGCGCGCGAAACGAAGAGCCGTACGGGCATCGGCGTGCGCGGCATGACGCTGAAAAACGGGGCGAAGGTCGTCTCGATGGCGGTGCTCGATCCGCTCGAAGCCGATATGGAAACGCGCGAGGCCTATCTACGCGCAGCTTCGTGGAAGAACAACGAGACGGACCATACTCTGGACGAGGATACCGTTGCGCAGATGGAGGAAGCTGAAGAGTTCATCCTCACGCTGACGGCCAATGGCTACGGCAAGATTTCCTCTGCCTATGAATATCGGACCATCGGCCGCGGCGGCCAGGGTCTTGCCAATATCGGCGAACCGTCGAGCAACCCGGACCGGAACGGACCGGTCGTAGCGAGCTTCCCGGTCACTCACGGCTCGCAACTGATGCTCGTGACTGATCAGGCGAAGCTCATCCGGCTGCCGATCCAGCTGCGTCACCTGACGGAGGGCGGCTTCGAGAACCATATCGGCTATTCGATTTCGGGCCGCGGTTCTTCAGGCGTTCGCATCTTCAACGTCGCGAAGGGCGAAACGATCGTCGGTGCGGCGTTGATTGACGAGACTGAGGAACCGGAGAACGAGCTCGAACAGGCGGTCGTCGAGGAAATGGTCGAAAAGCGGGGTGGAGAGGACGAGACGCAGCCCGATACGACGCTGGCTCGCGACGACCCGCCCGATCAGGAACCCTGATCTGGCAGCACGCGAGCCGGTCTCGTCACCGGTTCACGGGCTGTCCGCGAAGCGACTGGATGACGCCTGTGGCGACCGAGAACTGCCCCGCGAAGAAGAGGGGCCAGTAGAGCCAGTCGACGAGGTTCTGCTCGCCGGGCCGGTCGCCATGCGCGAACCATAACAGCTCGGCGGCGACAATCATCACAGCTCCGACGCCGACGCGGTAGCGGGGAAAGGCGCTCAGCCAGGCGGCGAAGCCCATTGCACCTACAACGAGGCCATAGGCGATGACATTGAGATCGCCAGTCAAAGCGAAGGCGATCAGCGGCGTCGCGACGAGCAGTGCAAGGCCGAGCGCACGCTGGCTATAGGATGGCGCGGGTCGCCGATGATGCAGATATAGAGCGATCGCCGCCGCGTAGGAGAAGAAGAGAAACAGCCCTGCCCATAACGGGAACAGCTCCAGCGCCATGGTGCCGGTCGCAGCCAGCAGCAGCGAACCGCTCAATATTTTCGCGTCGCTGCCGGGATGGCGCTGAAGCGCGTAGATGGCGAGACACAGGATTGCCGCGCCCTTGATGGCAACCTGCCACAATTCGCCCAACGATTCGTCGCTGAGGAAGTAATAGGCGATCGCCGCGGCGAGGCTCGCGAATAGCCACGGTCGGTGTTCAACCAAAGATCGTCGCGGCATGGCCCGCCCCCTTTCGTCCGTCGCCGTCTCGTGAAGGCTGAGGTTGCGCGCGCTATCGCACAGCCTTACTCAGGCGCGCAATGACTTACGACATCCATATCATCGGTGGCGGCCTCGCCGGATGCGAGGCTGCCTGGCAACTCGCCGAACGGGGCTTGAACGTGCGCCTTTCGGAAATGCGCGGGGGCGGCGACACGACGCCCGCCCATCAGGGCGACGGGCTTGCCGAACTCGTCTGCTCGAACTCCTTTCGCTCCGACGACGATGAACGCAATGCGGTCGGGCTGCTGCATCACGAAATGCGGCAGCTTAATTCACTCGTCATGGCGGCGGGAGAAGAAGCGCGGGTTCCTGCGGGCAGCGCGATGGCGGTGGACCGCGACGTTTTCTCACGTAACGTCGAACGTCGGCTGCTCGAACATCCAAAGGTTACCGTCGTGCGCGAACGGGTCGATGCTCTGCCAACGGAAGGGCCGACCATCGTCGCCACGGGACCGCTGACCGCGCAATCGCTCGCGCAAAGTATCGTCAAGGCAACCGGGGAAGACCGCCTAGCCTTCTTTGATGCGATCGCCCCGATCGTCCATCGCGACAGTATCGACATGGACATCTGCTGGATCCAGTCTCGCTGGAACAAGCGGACCGCGGCCTCGAACGAGGACGGCGACTATATCAATTGTCCGATGACCAAGGACGAATATCTCGCCTTCCATCAGGGGCTCATCGACGGAGAGAAGACCGAATTTCGCGAATGGGAAGCTGATACGCCCTATTTCGACGGCTGCATGCCCATCGAAGCGATGGCGGCGCGGGGCGTCGATACCTTGCGTTTCGGGCCGATGAAGCCTGTTGGCCTCGACAATCCGCGCGATACGACGCCAGAGTTTCCACAGGGACGCTGGCCTTACGCGGTCGTCCAGTTGCGGCAGGACAACGCATTGGGGACGCTGTGGAATATGGTCGGCTTCCAGACCAAGCTGAAATACGGCGCGCAGGTCGAGCTGTTTCGCACGATACCGGGGCTTGCCAATGCCGAGTTCGCCCGGCTGGGCGGTCTGCATCGCAACACGTTCATCAATTCGCCCGTGGTCCTCGATCGCCATTTGCGCCTGCGCGGAGCGGAACATATCCGCTTCGCGGGACAGATCACGGGGTGCGAAGGCTATGTCGAAAGCGCGGCGATCGGTCTGCTCGCCGGGATCATGGCGGCACAGGACATCGCCGGGCGACCGATCAGCGAACCGCCTCGCACGACCGCGATGGGCGCGCTGCTCGCGCATATTACCGGCGACGCAGCGGCGGAGCACTATCAGCCGATGAACGTCAATTTCGGCCTATTCCCGCCGCTGCACGACGTGCCCAAGAAACAGCGCAAGGAAGCCTATACCGACCGGGCGAAGGCGGATTTGCGCAACTGGCTCGGCACGGTGGAAACCGTCGCGGCGTGACGGCTACTTCTTCTTGGTGGCGAGGAACTCGCTCGGCGTAAGATAAAGATCGCCATTGGCGTCCGCGCCGTCGAATTTCTCGACCGTGGTGACTGCCCATTCCTCGAATGTGAGCAAGTTGTTGCCGTCCTTGTCGAGCTTGCGAAAGGCATCGGTGCGACTGGAGAGCATTTCGTTGCGCGAAATCTTCCAGTCGTGGTTGCGATCGTAGCGAAAGAAGCGGCGCTGCTCCTTCGACAATTCGCTCGCCTCGGGCGGTGCCGGTCCGACGAGGTTGGCAACGTCGGAGGACGGAAGAGAAGGGTCGGCATAGGCATCGAGCGAAGAGAGCTTCAGGGGTGCAGGCGGCGGCGCGCCTGCCTCGACCTCCGCCCGGCCCTGCATCCAGAAACTGCCGACGCCTGCGCAGGCAAGCGCGCCGACCGCGCCGAGAACCAATCTGCTCATGCAATCCTCCGTTCCCGGCTCGCTAGAGCGTAATGCTTAACGGCCCGATAAGGCGATCCGCCATGCGGTGAGAATGCCCCCGCGCGAGGCCATCAGCCCCTCCCCTTCATGGCGCAGCGAGTAGGCAGCCAAGCCCGAGAGGATCGCGAGCGGTCGCTGAGAGCGCGGGAGCCGCCCTCCCCTAGCCGCTAGCGGCAGTGCCACCCCTGCGATACGCTCGCGCTCCGCTGAGTCGCTCGTCCGAGCGTGCAACTTCCCCCATGCGTAGAGCTTCGCGCGCTCCCTCACGTTGATCTTGTCAGCGCCGGACAGCGTCCCGTTCGACAATCCTTCGAAGGCCGCGGCGTGGCTCTCGCCGAAAGCTTCGATCGAAGCGACATCGAGCGTCCCCTCGGCCAGTAATTCTTCCCAGCCATCAACGAAGGCAATCAGCGCCCCTTCCCGCCCGGTCCAGTGCTCGCCGATTGCCTCAAGTACACCGTCGCCCTTCGGTCGTGCTTCCGGCTCTTCCTTCAGCCGGTCCCGCCACCACGCCAATCGCATCTGCGCAAGGATCGGCTCGTTGGCACGCGCCACGATCTGTCCGAGCCGAACGTCGAGCGCCAACAGCGCGGCAGTCGCCTGGCGCACCGCCTTTGGAGCATAGGCCAAGGCAAAGCGCGCCGGCGGACCCAGTTCGTCCAGCAGGCTCACGACGTCGCTATCGTCAACGGCACATGCAATCGAAACCGTGTGCTGCGCGATAACCCTGTCTTAACCATGCTGCTTTTTCATTCCTCAATAGCTGCTCCTCTAATGCGGCAGGCACATGAAATTTATTTCAAGGACATCCCCATGGGACGGATTAGAAACAAACTGCACCAGTTGAAGGCAGACAAGAGCGGCAATGCGATGCTGATCGTCGCACTCGCCATGCCGGGCTTGGTCGGCGGGGCGGGCTATGCCGTCGATACCGCGCAATGGTATCTGTGGAAGCGCGAATTGCAACATTCCGTCGATCAGGCCGCCTATGCTGGTGCCTGGGCCATGGCGAACGAGAACAGCCAAGACATCTATCAGCGGCGCGCGGTTCAGGAATATAACGCGAACCTCAAGGTGACGAAGGACTTCGCGAGCAATCCGAGGATCCGACTTGCCGGTTATGCCGGCGGTTCGGACAACAGCGTCGTCGTATCCGCCTCGGCGTCCAAGTCGCTTCCCTTCTCCTCGTTCCTGACGGGCAAGGCCGCCACGATCAGCGTGCGCGCACAAGCGAGCTTCGAGCAAGGCTTCGATTACAACGCCTGCCTCATCTCCACCGCTACGGAAGGCACCGGTACGCTGGTTACGGGCAGCGGCACGATCAACGCCAAGTGCGGCTTTGCGGCCCTGTCATGCGACGAGAATGCCATTGAGATCAACGGCGCGGCGACGATCATTACCGATTCGATGGTCGCCTGCGGCACGATCAGTGCCAATGGCACTATTTCGAACGGCGAAGACGACAGCGACGAATCGACGATCATCAAAGAGAAGCGCAAGGGGCTCGAGGATACTTACAAGGACCTCGTACCGCCCGACGATTCGCGCCCCCGGTCCGACAATTGCTCCGGCAAGGGACAGAACAAGCAAGCGTCACTGCTGCCCGGAACCTATTCCAGCATCGTCGTTAAATGCACGACGGTCCTCGCGTCCGGCATCTATGTGATCGACGGCGGGTTGCTCGACCTTTCGGCGAATTACAACGTGACTGGCAATGGCGTGATGTTCGTGCTGCGTAATGGTGCACGCATCAAGCTGGGCGGCAGCGGCAATTCGAACAGCCTCAACCTTACCCCGCCGACAGAAGCTGATTTGCTGAACACGCCGGCGGCGGATATGGCGCACAAGCTGGCCGGCATCCTGATCTTCGAAGAACGGGACAACGATCCCCCCAACCCGGGGCATCAGATGAACGGCAACTCCAATTCGCTCATCGAAGGCCTGATCTATCTTCCGGCCAGCAAGCTGACCGTCAACGGTACGGCTGACGTTGCTTCGCAGTGCCTGCAGATCACCGCCTATCGGCTCGAAGTACAGGGCAATGCGAATATCGAGACGCTGTGTCCTTCTCGCGCGAGCACCAGTGTCGGAACGGGCGTTCCGGATGTGAGGCTGGTCGCATGACCATGTTGCGATTTCGTCGCCTAGCCCTTCGTGACGAGAAAGGTTCGATCGCGGTCGAAATGGCCTTCGTCGTGCCGATCCTCGCGACCTTCGCATTAGGCGCATTCGAGATAGGTACGATCTTTTCGCGCCAGCAGGAATTGCAAGCTGCTGCGCTTGAGGGCGAGACCATCGCGCTTGCCGTGGCACGCGGGGCTCAAATTCACGTCGACGAAATCGAGGATATCATCAAGACGACAACACGGTTGGGCGATGACAATGTGAACGTCACGCGCTTTTACCGCTGCGATGCCGATGCCAACACCGTCGACAATCCCGCCTTGTGCATCGCCGAGGGCGAAGGTGAAGTCGACGGAGAAACGACAGAAGAGGGCGGCGAAGAAGCAAACAAGCCGGTCGTCAGCTCCTATCTCCGTATTGAAGTCACCGATTCCTACACGCCGGTGTGGAAGGATTTCGGCATCGGCGACACGATCAATTACGATGTCGAGCGAACGGTTCAGGTGTCCTGACATGATCTTGCGCAAATTCTTCTCGGACGAAGACGGCGGCGCGGCCGTCGAATTCGCGCTCATCATCCCCGCCTTTCTGGCAGCGGTGATGGGCGTGTTTCTGACCGGCATCTACATGCAGAACTACAATGCCGTGCGCTCGGTCGCTTCGGACGTGCAACGCGAGATCGCGGTCAGCTACCAGCGTGGCAACGAACTCAACGAATCGCAGATTGCCGCGATTACTCGCGGCATTGCCGTCAATCCGCCCTATCTGCTGAAGACCAACCGCCTGACGGTCACGGCACCGGACGCGACGTCGAGCCGCGTCACGGGCGCCAAGGAAATTAACTTCCGCGTGACCTATCGGATGGAGACCATCCTTCCCTTCATCGACCTCGACGCGTTCGAGCTGACCTATTCGCGCCCGATCTTCGTCGTGCCGGGATCTTCCTCGTCTAGTTCCGGTTCCGGTACGTAACGCGGTTCACCGCCTCGATCACGCGGTCGCTGTCGATCAGCGCCATCTTTTCGAGATTTGCAGCATAAGGCAAGGGCACGTCCTCGTTCGTCACCCGCAATACGGGGGCGTCGAGATCGTCGAACCGGTCCTCCATGCAGATTGCCTGTATCTCGGAAGCGATCGAGCAGGTCGGCCAGCCTTCTTCGACGACGACGAGCCGGTTGGTCTTGGCGAGGCTTTCGAGGACCGTGTGCTTGTCGAGCGGACGTAGCGTACGCAGATCGACGACCTCGGCCTCGACGCCTTCCTTCGCGAGCTTCTCAGCCGCTTCGAGTGCGATCCCCACCCCGATGGAATAGGACACGATCGTGACGTCGCCGCCTTCGCGCATGATACGCGCCTGCCCGATCGGCAGGGTATGGTCTTCGAGATCGGGTACGTCGAAGCTGCGGCCGTAAAGCAATTCGTTCTCGAGGAAGACGACCGGATCCTCGCACTGGATCGCTGCCTTCAGAAGGCCTTTCGCATCGGCGGAATCGTAAGGCGCAATGACGATGAGACCCGGCACGCTGGCATACCACGGCCCGTAATTCTGGCTGTGCTGCGCGCCGACCCGGCTCGCCGCACCGTTGGGTCCGCGAAAGACGACGGGGCAGCGCATCTGGCCGCCGCTCATGTAATTCGTCTTTGCAGCCGAGTTCACGATATGGTCGATCGCCTGCATCGCGAAATTGAACGTCATGAACTCGACGATCGGCCGCAGCCCGCCCATTGCGGCGCCGGTGCCGATGCCCGCGAAACCGTATTCGGTGATGGGAGTGTCGATCACGCGCTTCGGACCGAACTCGTCGAGCAGGCCCTGGGTAACCTTGTAAGCGCCCTGATATTGAGCGACTTCCTCGCCCATGACGAAGACCCGTTCGTCCTTGCGCATTTCCTCGGCCATGGCATCGCGCAGCGCCTCGCGCACGGAAGTGCTGACCATGTTCGTGCCCTCGGGGATCGCCGGATCGGCGACGGGCTTCTTCGCGGCAGCCTTCTTCGTGATTTCAGCCTCCGCAGGCTCGCGACCGGTATCCTTCCCCTCGCCCGGAACGTCGTCGACATCGCCGCCGGACGACGGCTCTGCCACATCCTTCGACGATGACGCAGCGGAGACTTCGGACGCATCCTCCCCCTCGCCCGCGAGCATGGCGATGACGGTTCCCACTGCCACGTTCTCCGCGCCTTCCTCGACCAGGATTTCCGCAATGGTCCCCTCGTCGATGGCTTCGAATTCCATCGTGGCCTTGTCCGTCTCAATCTCGGCGATGATGTCGCCCGGTTCGATCGTGTCCCCCTTCTTGACGAGCCATTTGGCGAGCGTGCCCTCTTCCATCGTGGGAGAAAGCGCAGGCATCTTGAGTTCGACCGCCATCGCTCAATACTCCCCGACCAGCACGTCGGTATAAAGTTCAGCCGCTTCCGGCTCGGGCGAGTTTTCCGCAAAATCAGCAGCTTCGGCGACGATCTTGCGAATGTCCTTGTCGATTGCCTTCAGATCGTCCTCGCTCTTTCCCTTTTCCATCAGGGTTTTCTTGATGGCCTCGATCGGGTCCTTGGTATCGCGATAGCCCTGCACTTCCTCGCGCGTCCGGTACTTCGCCGGGTCGGACATCGAGTGCCCACGATAGCGATAGGTGTTGCATTCCATGAGGACCGGGCCGCCGCCCTGGCGCACATGATCGAACGCGATCTCTGCCGCGCCGCGCACCTCGAGGACGTCCATACCGTTCACGTCCATTCCCGGAATGCGGAAGGCCGTACCGCGGCGATAGAATTCGGTTTCCGCGCTGCTGCGGTTGACCGCAGTTCCCATGGCGTATTGGTTATTCTCGACCACGAAGACGATGGGCAGGTTCCACAGGCTCGCCATGTTCATGGTCTCGTAGACCTGACCCTGGTTCGCCGCGCCGTCGCCGAAATAGGCAAGGCACAGACCGCCATCGTCATTGTACTGGTGCGCGAGCGCAAGGCCGCCGCCGAGCGCCACCTGCGCACCGACGATGCCGTGCCCGCCGTAGAATTTGTGCTCGGTCGAGAACATGTGCATCGAGCCGCCCTTGCCCTTGGATATGCCCGCAGCGCGGCCGGTCAGCTCGGCCATGATGACCTTCGGATCGATCCCGTAGGCGAGCATGTGCCCGTGATCGCGATAGCCGGTGATGACGCTGTCCCGGTCGTTGTCGAGCGCCGATTGCAAGCCGATGGCGACAGCCTCCTGCCCGATATAGAGGTGGCAGAACCCGCCGATCAGGCCGAGACCGTAAAGCTGGCCGGCCTTCTCCTCGAACCGGCGGATGAGCAGCATCTGCCGGTAGAAGTCGAGCATCTGTTCCTCGCTCGCATCGAAGCGGGGTTTGTCCTGATGCGCTTCCTGCAGGCTGCGAAGCGAGAAATCGTCCTCTGCCGGGTTCGCATTTGCGTTTGCGGCTGTCTTTTCGGCTTTAGCGTTCGCCAAATCGTGTCATCCTCGTTCTTCGACTGCGGCCAGCCAAGCGCCTTTTGCGCGCGATATGCCGGCAAGCCGCGTCCTGTACATAAGGTCGGGTCTATAAGACGAAATTTTCGAACCGCGCAATGCTTCGCGCGGTCAATTCGCCGAGAACGTAGGGGAAACCGGCGAACCGTCCTATCGCGCAGCGGGTTCGACGGGATCGTCGAGGATGATGACCATCTCGTCCGGATGGACGACGTTGAGGTTCTCGCGGATGAGTTCGCTGACAAGGTCGGGATCGGCCGAATCCGGCGACAGCAACGTCACGCGATGCTGCAACTCGTCGCGCCGTTCTTCCAGTTCGGCAAGCTGCGCAGCGCGGGCATCGCGCAGCCGCAACGTCTCGCTCCACGACAACAGCCCCGACGGACCGACGAGCGCCAGTCCGACGATCAGGCCCATCGCGCCCATACCCACCGTGCGAGTGCGGTTTTCCTTGCGGAACATCCTGTCGAAACGGCGTCTTTGCATCACCGCGCCAAACCACCACAACGTCGTGATTTTCGCAAGAAAAATCGCCAATGTTCGTCGCCTTTCCGGCACCTTGTGTGGATGAGGTAGCGGCTTTGACAGATAGGTCGCATTGTGGTAGATAGTTTCCATTGTAACTATAACGTGAGGAACCTTGATGGCAGACCTGTTCGAAAACCCCGCCGGCCTCGATGGCTTCGAGTTCGTCGAGTTCTGTGCGCCCGAAAAAGGGCAGCTCGAACCGGTTTTCGAGGCGATGGGGTTCACCCATGTCGCGTCGCATCGGAGCAAGGACGTTCAGCTTTGGCGGCAGGGCGGGATCAACCTCATCGCCAATTACGAACCGCGCAGCGCCGCCTGGTATTTCGCGCGCGAGCATGGTCCGTCGGCTTGCGGCATGGCCTTCCGGGTGAAGGACGCCGCCAAGGCCTATGATCACGTCATCGAACAGGGCGCGGAGCCGGTCGCCAACGAGCCCGGCCCGATGGAACTGCGTATTCCCGCAATCCGAGGCATCGGCGGAGCCATCCTTTATCTCATCGATCGCTACGACGACGGTGAAGGTGAAGGCGCGCTCTCGATCTACGACATTGATTTCGAATATCTGCCGGGCGTCGAGCGGAACCCCGTCGGCGCCGGTTTTGACCGGATCGATCACCTGACGCACAATGTCTATAACGGGCGAATGAAGTACTGGGCGGATTATTACGAGACGCTCTTCAACTTCCGCGAAATCCGGTTCTTCGACATCAAGGGCGAATATACCGGCCTCACTTCCAAGGCGTTGACCGCACCGGACGGCAAGATCCGTATTCCTCTCAATGAAGAAGGCGATGGCGGTAAAGGCCAGATCGAGGAGTTCCTGCGCGAGTTCAACGGCGAAGGCATCCAGCACATTGCCCTCATCTGCGACGATCTCGTCGCGTGCTGGGACCGTCTCAAATCATTCGGCGTTCCCTTCATGACAGCCCCGCCCGCCACCTATTACGAGATGCTCGACGAGCGTCTGCCGGGTCACGGCGAGGACAAAAGCGCCTTGCAGACCCGCGGCATCCTGCTCGACGGGACTACGGAAGGCGGTCAGCCGCGCCTGCTCCTGCAGATCTTCGCAGAGGCGCAGGTCGGCCCCGTGTTCTTCGAGTTCATCCAGCGCAAGGGCGACGAGGGCTTTGGCGAAGGCAATTTCAAGGCGCTCTTCGAAAGCATGGAGCGCGACCAGATCAATCGCGGCACGTTGAAGGTTGAGGAAAAGGAGCCGGCCGAATGACCAGGACGTCCTCTCATCCCATCAAACTGGGCGGCGTGCATCATGCCGCCTATCGCTGCAAGGATGCGCGCGAGACCGTGCAATGGTACGAGCGCGTACTCGGCATGGAATATGTCAGTGCCTTCAGCGAGGACCACGTACCCTCCACCGGCGAGTACGACCCCTACATGCACGTCTTTCTCGATGCGGGTAACGACAACGTTCTCGCATTTTTCGAACTGCCCAATCAGAAGGATATGGGCCGCGACGAGAACACGCCGGTCTGGGTCCAGCATCTCGCCTTTCGCGTGGCGGACGAAGATGCGCTGCTCGCTGCGAAGGAGCATGTCGAAAGCGAAGGGATCGAAGTGCTCGGCCCGACGCATCACGGCATCTTCAAATCGATCTATTTCTTCGACCCCAATGGTCACCGCGTCGAACTGGCAGCCGATATCGGCACGGACGAACAATATGCCGAGCTGAAGCGCGTTGCGATGCCCATGCTAGAGGAGTGGAGCGAGACGAAAAAAGCACCGCGACACGCCGATTGGCTGCATCAGGCTAACAAATGATAAGGACGGGCGTCTAATTCTGTAGATAACCGGGCGCCCTGCCCTTCGTATCGGAACAATTGCGGTAAGGGTCCGTTCGGCTGCGAAGGGATTTTGCCGACATGAATTACATCGAGACCATCAGGGGCGAACTGGAAGGAATGGCGACCGGTTTCATCGAAGCCCTCCCCAGCCTTGCCATTGCCCTGATCGTCCTGCTGATTACCTGGATCGTGGCGCGTTTTGCGGTTCGCATCGCCGACATGCTGATCGGCAAGACCAGCATCCGCCCCAGCCTCGAGAACCTGATCGCTACGCTCGTGAAGCTCGGCATCTGGCTGATCGGGCTCATGATCGCCGCCGTCATCGTGATGCCGGGGCTGACCGCGGCCAGCCTGATCGCAGGGCTTGGCATCGGTGCGGTCGCGATTGGCTTCGCCTTTCAGGATATCTTCGAGAATTTCCTTGCCGGCGTCCTCATCATGCTCCGCGAGAAGATGCGCATCGGCGACGTTATCGAATGCGAAGGCATCAAGGGCAAGGTCGAGCATATCACCTTGCGCGAGACACATATCCGTTCGCTCTCGGGCGAGCTCACGCTTTTACCCAATTCGATGCTGTTCAAAAGCCCGGTCGAGATCTTCACCGATCATGACCAGCGGCGTCATGAAGTGGTCGTCGGCGTTTCCTATGACACCGACCTCGATCACGCTGCCGAAGTCATCGAAAAGGCGGTCCGCGGCGTGTCAGGTCTGGCGACGGACAAGGGCATCGACATCTTCGCGCAGGAATTCAATTCGAGCTCGGTCGACTTTCTGGTTCGCTGGTGGGCCGGTTCGACGCCCCGCTCGGGTTGGGAAAGCAAGGATCTCGTCGTGCGCGCGATCAAGCGCGGCCTCGACGACGCGGGTATCGAAATTCCGTTCCCCTACGTCACGCACACCTTCAAGGAGAAGGTGCCGATCGGCACCAAGGCCGGTCAGACGAACTGACTTGTGTCAGGCGACTTCTGCGCCTTTGTTTGCGCCGGGGATAGCATCAGAGGAAGGATTGGTGCGCCCGACAGGATTCGAACCTGTGGCCCCCAGATTAGGAATCTGGTGCTCTATCCGACTGAGCTACGGGCGCCCCGCGCGATTGCCTAACCGCACGCTTGGCAAAGCGCAATCCGGTCAATTGACTTCGTCGGGCGGCGCGAAGGGAACGATGATCGGAGCGATCGAAATTCCCTCTTCCAGAAGCTCGCGCGCTTCCTTCGCGGTCGCCTTGCCGTGGATCGGCTTGTCGCTCGCTTCGCCGTAATGGATCTTGCGAGAGGCATCGGCGAACTTATCGCCGACCCATTCGCTCTTCTTCAAAACTTCGCTTTGCGCTTTGGCGAATTGCCGGACGGCAGCTTCGAATTTCTGCTTCACCTCCGGCGGGAGATTCGGAACAGCAGACTTGGCGACAGGAAGTGAGGGTTCGCTATCCTTTGGGGCGCTCTCGGCATCCCTTGACCTCTGCTCGACATCCTTGTGCGTCGCCCTGTTTCCCTTGACGGGCACGGCTGGCGCCATCGGAGCTTTCTCAACCTTTTCAATGCCGCATTGCGGACAGGTGACAAGATTCCGCGCCTGCTGCTCGGTGAAATCGCTCGAAGAGCGAAACCACGCTTCGAAGCGGTGGCCGTTGAGGCAATTCAGATCGAAAACGATCATCTCGATGTCCGCTCCGGTATTTCTCGCCTGTTTTTAAGGCTCGGGACCTGTTGTCTCACATGGGCTATGCGCTTTTTCGAAATGTCCGCAAAGCCGAGCGAAGGCATCTCGCCGCCCAGATCGAGTTGGACTTCGCCCCACGGATCGACGACCAAAGAATGGCCGTAAGTCTCGCGTCCATCCTCATGTTTGCCGACCTGAGCGGCGCTGACGACATAGGCACTTGCCTCGATGGCGCGGGCCCGTTGCAGCACATGCCAATGGGCAGCTCCGGTAGGCTTGGTGAAAGCCGCCGGGATAGCGATTACGTCGCAGGATAGGCGCCCAAGCCTCTCAAACAACAAAGGAAATCGTATGTCGTAGCAGATCGACAATCCCAACCGTCCGATCGGAGTTTCGACTGTCACGACGTCATCTCCCGCCCTGTAGGCATTCGATTCCCGCCAGCTTTGACCGCTGTCGAGATCGACGTCGAACATGTGCATCTTGTCGTATCGGGCAGCGATATTGCCGGTGTCATCAATGACATACGAACGGTTCGCCCACATACCGTCCTCGCGCAGGATCGGTAGAGATCCGGGCGCGACCCAGAGCTTGTTCGCCGCAGCCGCCTGTCTGACGCGTTGAAGGCAGACATCCTCGTCTTCGCTGACAATAGAAGCAGCAGCGCGTTTCCTGTCGCGATCCAGCAACCCGCTCATTTCAGGTGTGAACAGCATTGCGGCGCCGCCGCTTCGCGCTTCATCGCAGGCCGTGGCGATGGCCTCGGCATTACGGATCGGGTCGATGCCCGACTGCATCTGCAGAACGGCAATGCGCGTCATTACAATACTATGCGGAAAGAAGCTCGTCGAGCTTGCCCGATTGCTCGAGTGCGGCAAGATCGTCCGATCCGCCGACATGAACGTCGCCGATAAATATTTGCGGCACGGTTCGCGCCATCGGAGCCCGCTTCATCATCTCGTCACGCGAAGGCCCGCCCATGGTGATGTCGTGCTCGTGATAGGATGCGTTCTTCTCGTCGAGCAGGCGCTTGGCTCGCGCGCAATAACCGCAGCCGAATTTCGTATAGATGTCGATTTGGGGCTGGCTCATCTTGATCCTCTTCTTGTTGCACGTTCCTTGCATTTAGGAGGCTTTCGAAATCTTGAAAGGCGATTTCTCATGACATATCTTTGCAAGGTGCGGACTTTCCGGGCTGATTGCCGGTGAGAACGCACGAACGAAGTGCCGCCGATTGGCGGGCTTCGGAACTTCGAATTGCTCTAGAATGAGGATTTGTAACATGAACCGTATCGATCTTACCCCCTATCGCCGCAGCACGGTCGGTTTCGACCGCCTTTTCGACCTTCTGGAGGGCCAGGCCCGCCAGAATAGCGGCGACAATTACCCACCCTTCAATATCGAGCGGCAGGGTGACGACAATTATCGCATTACCCTCGCGGTCGCCGGTTTTCGTCCGCAGGACATCGATATAACCGCGCAGCAGAACCTGCTCGTCGTCGTGGGCAAGAAGCGTTCGGAAAGCGACGAAACGCGCGAGATGCTGCATGTCGGCATCGCCAATCGCGGTTTCGAGCGGCGCTTCGAACTTGCCGATTTCGTACGCGTTGAACAGGCGGACCTTCAGGACGGTCTGCTATACATCGACCTCGTGCGCGAAATTCCGGAGGCGATGAAGCCGAAGAAAGTTCAGCTCAAGAGCCATCAGCGCTTGGAAATCGTCGATAGTGACGATGACGAGAAGCGCTCCGACGCGGCCTGATCAGCGACAGCGCCATAATTTGAAAGATGTTCGGGGCGGGCCTTTTGGGAAGGTCCGCCCCGCGACACGTGGTGCCGCCCCACCCCTGCTTCGATCGTCCGGGTCGCTTTAGACGATTGAGGCCGTGGCAAGCTTCGTAGCCGGATTCGACGCTTTGCTTGCCACAAAACATAATAAAGTTGAAGAATCGATTTTCCCGACTGTCCGAAAGTGGCGCAGATCGGTCAGATCAGAGGGTCTTTATATCAGACGAGGCGCGCCTGATGCAGAGCCGCCTCGATGAACTTGGCGAACAAAGGATGCGGTTCGAACGGTCGGGATTTAAGTTCCGGATGATACTGAACCCCGATGAAGAAGGGATGCTCCGGACGCTCCACGATCTCCGGAAGCAATCCATCGGGCGACATGCCTGAAAAGCGCAAACCCGCAGCTTCCAGACGTTCGATATATCCGGCGTTGACCTCGTAACGGTGACGATGCCGCTCGGAGATGGTGAGCGCATTGCCATAAATCTCGGAGATGCGGCTCCCTTCCTTCAATGCTGCATCATAGGCGCCGAGACGCATCGTTCCGCCAAGATCGCTGTTCACGTTGCGCTGTTGAAGTCCCTCGTCGCTCATCCATTCGGTGATGATGCCGACGACCGGTTCCTGCGTTTCTCCGAACTCGGTGGAGGAAGCGCCGCCGATACCGGCAAGCTGCGCCCCCTCGATGCAGGCCATCTGCATCCCAAGGCATATCCCGAGAAACGGCACCTTGCGCTCCCGCGCGAAACGAACGCTGGCGATCTTCCCGCGTGAGCCGCGTTCGCCGAAGCCGCCGGGCACGAGGATTCCGTGCAGCGGTTCCAGTTCGGATACGATTTCGCCCGGTTCCCGCTCGAAGATTTCAGCGTCGATCCAGCGGATTTTCACCTTGACCCGGTTCGCGAGCCCGCCATGGACAAGCGCCTCGTTCAGCGATTTGTACGCGTCCTGAAGCCCGACATATTTGCCGATGACCCCGATCGTCACCTCTCCTTCGAAGTTCTCGTAACGGTCGAGGATATCCTGCCATGCGGACAGTTCGGGCGGCTCGCTTTCGAGCCCGAAATGCTTGAGCAATTCGGCGTCCAGACCGCTGGCGTGATATTGCAGGGGCACGGCATAGATGCTGGACGCATCGAGGGCAGGAATGACCGCTTCCTTCCTGACATTGCAGAAATTGGCGATCTTCTGCCGTTCCCCATCAGGCAGCGGATGCTCGCAACGGCACAGGAGCATATCGGGCTGAATGCCGAGACTGGTCAATTCGCGAACCGAGTGCTGCGTAGGCTTGGTCTTCAGTTCGCCCGCGGCGGAAATGTAAGGGACGAGGGTGACGTGGATAAAGGCCGTTCGCGAAGGTCCGAGTTCGTTCTTCAGCTGCCGCATCGCCTCGATGAACGGCAGGCTCTCAATGTCGCCGACCGTTCCGCCGATCTCGCACAGGATGAAGTCGTGGTCGCCCTGATCGTCGAGCGCGAATGCCTTGATGGCGTCCGTGACGTGCGGAATGACCTGCACTGTCGCACCTAGATAGTCGCCGCGCCGTTCCTTGGCGATGATGTCGCGATAGACCCTGCCCGAGGTGATGTTGTCGCTCTGCCGCGCCGAAACGCCGGTGAAGCGCTCGTAATGGCCAAGGTCGAGGTCGGTCTCCGCACCGTCATCGGTGACGAAAACCTCACCATGCTGATAAGGGCTCATCGTGCCCGGATCGACATTGAGATAGGGATCGAACTTGCGGATACGAACCTTGTACCCGCGCGCCTGAAGAAGCGCTGCCAGACTGGCAGCCATGAGACCTTTACCGAGCGAAGAAACCACGCCGCCGGTGATGAAAATATACCGCGCCATGGGAGCCAAGCCTTAAGCAGTCGTATTGATTCGGAGCAAGCGATTAACGCCCAACGGCGCTCGCCAATCCACAATGCAGTCGGTGCGCCGTGACGGCGCCGAAGCTGCCTTACTCGGCGAGCGGATCGGTGCTTGCAGGCGCCGTATCGTCGGCTCCGCCATCGACAGGTGCAGGCGCACCCAATGCCGACGAACCGGTGCCGCCGGAAAGCGGATCGGGCTGTCCCGCCGGTGTGACCGAACGGTCGATGGTCGACGTAATCTCGTCAATTCCGGTCGTCTCGACCGCGACCGCCGCCAAGGCGATGGAGAGGGCCACGAACAGAATTGCTAGCATCTTCGTCGAGCGGGTGAGGAAGTCCGCGGCTCCGCGTGCGCTCAGCATTCCCGAGGGGCTGCCGCCCCCGCCGATTCCCAGACCTCCGCCTTCGGAGCGTTGCATGAGGATTACGCCTACCAATGCGGCGGCGACGATCGCCTGGACGACGGTGAGGAATACGAAGAGGGACATCGGACTATCTTTCGATCGATCGGCAAGCGGATTGCCGGCTATCTAGGACTTGCCGGCTATGGCGGCAAGCCTTGGCTGCGTTGATGGATTAGTTGGCCTCGTCCTCGCGCTCGACCGCGGCAAGAACGATACCGAGAAAATTCTCGGCAGTCAGGCTCGCGCCTCCGACGAGCGCGCCGTCGACGTCAGGCAGGTCGAGGATTTCGCGGGCATTGTCCGCCTTGACAGAACCGCCGTACAGGATGCGGATCGCCTCTGCATTGTCGGCACCATATCGCTCTTTCAGGACGCCGCGGATCGCACCATGCATCGCAGTAATGTCGCCGGCTGTCGGCACTTTGCCCGTTCCGATCGCCCAGATCGGTTCGTAAGCGACGGTAAGCTGCTGCTGCGGGTCGGTAAGTTCCGGCAACGAAGCACGCAGCTGGCCAAGTACGAATTCTTCGGCGCGACCGGCTTCGCGCGTTTCGGCGCTCTCGCCGCAGCACAGGATCACGCGCAGGCCTGCATCGAACGCAGCCGCCATCTTCTTGGCGATCAGGGCGTCACTTTCATCGTGGTTCTCGCGACGCTCGCTATGGCCGAGGATAACGAATTTCGCACCCGCATCGAGCGCCATGGTTGCCGAAATGTCGCCGGTATGCGCGCCGTCCGGTTCTGCATGGCAATCCTGCGCACCGACGCCGATCTGCTCGACCTCGCGGCCAACCGCATGGATCAGGGTGAACGGCGGCGCGAGCGCCACCTCGACCTTCATGTAACGCTGCGAGGCCCGGTCAATTGCGCGTGCTTCGGACAGCATCGCGCGCGTACCGTTCATCTTCCAATTGCCGACAATATAAGGCCGTTCGGCCATGCAATCACCTATCTGTCGTTGAGGACCGGCCCGATCGGCCGTAATTCGAACGGTCCGGTAGCCGAGCTTGCCGGATAGGTCAAAACCATAAGTATCAACCTTGCCGCTTTATACCGGGCCTTATATGGAGCGCCACGACGATGTGGGCCCAGGGCCGCAAGAGCACCGATCAACCAGGACGAATTCAACCGATCATGTTTCAGTTTTTCCGCAAGTTTTTCCAGTCGAAGATAGGTCTCGCGGTAACGTTCGCCTTTCTTGGACTGATCGCTTTCGCCTTCGCCAGCAGCGATGTGGCGAATACCGGAACGTTCGGCGGCGTCGCCGGCGGTGACCGGGTCGCGGTGGTGGGCGATCGAAAGGTCTCGACGGCGGAACTTTCAAGGGCTGCTTCGACTGCCCTCGACCAGGCAAGACGTGACAATCCCAACCTCACCATGGAGGAGTTCGTCGCGGCGGGAGGGCTCGATCAGACGCTGAACCGGATGCTCGACCGCTATGCAATCGCTGAATACGCCCGCTCGATCGGACTTCGCGCCGGGGAAAACCTCGTAAATAGCGAGATCGTCAACATCCCGCAGTTCCGTGGTCCGAGCGGAGCCTTCGATCAGAATGTCTACCGGGCGGCCTTACAACAGGTCGGTCTTACCGACGCGGTGTTTCGCGCCGATCTCGCGGATGGCCTCCTTGCTCAACAGATCCTTCAGCCCACGACTGCAAATGCGACAATCCCCACTGGAATAGCGCGGCAATATGCTTCCCTGTTCCGGGAGCGGCGGACGGGCAGCATAGCCTTTCTGCCAAGCGCCGCCTTCGCGCCTGAAGGTGAGGCGAGCAATGCGCAGCTGCAATCCTACTACAATGAGAACCGCAGCCGCTACGTCCGTCCAGAGCGCCGGATCATCCGCTATGTTACGTTCGGCCCTGACGCCATCGCCGAACAGGCTGCTCCGACCGAGGCCGAGATCACGCGCTATTATCGCGAGAATGAAGAGGAATTTGCTGCGCGTGAAGAGCGCAGCTTCACACAAGTCATCGCCTCGAGCCAGGCGGCAGCGCGGTCCATCGCAAGTGCAGTAGCAGGCGGGCAGAGCTTGGCGCAAGCTGCGCAGGCCGCCGGTCTGCGCACGACGACCGTAGACCCCTCGACCAAAGCGGAAATTGAAGCAACGGCCAACGAAGCGGTCGCAAAGGCTTATTTCGCAGCTGGCGAAGGTAGTCTTACCACTCCTGCTCGCGGCAATCTCGGCTGGTATGTTGCGCGGGTAGAGGACATCAGCTCGCAGTCCGGTCGGACACTGGCACAGGCGCGTGAGGACATTGCGGCCACTGTTCGTCAGCAGAAGACCAATCGCCTCCTGTCGGATCTGAGCGCGGAGATCGAGAACTCCCTCGCGGATGGCGTGAGCCTGACCGATCTGGCCGAAGAGCTCGAGCTCGAGGTTCAGACCACTCGCCCCGTCGTCGCAGACGGTTCGATCTATGGAACGCCGGGCGAGCGGGTTCCCGACGCGGTAGCGCCGGCTGTCGAAACTGCATTCCAGATGGTCGAAAGCGAACCCCAGATTGCGGAAGTAACGCGCGGCGAGGAATTTCTGATTTTCGAAGTATCTCGCATTACCGAAAGCGCGACGGCTCCTTTCGCCGAAATTCGTGACCGGCTCGTTCGCGACTGGCGGATTGTCCAGGGCCAGCGCGCTGCACGGGCTGCCGCCGACCGCGTTCTTGCGCGGATGAACGGCGAGACGGACCTTCCCGCAGCAGTGCGCTCGCTCGACACGTCCGTGCCGCCGCCAGAGGCCGTCAGCCTGACACGCGAGGAACTTGCGCGTTTGCGCGAGCAACGCGTTCCGCCACCGCTCGCCCTGTTCTTCAGCATGGCGCAAGGGACCCAGAAGAAGCTCGAAGCGGAGAACTCGACGGGTTACTACGTAGTTTCTTTGAACGAGATCATACCCGGACAACTCGAACAGAGCGATCCGCTCGTCGCTCAGGCACAAACCCAGCTCGGGCAGGCTATCGAGCAGGAATATCAGCAGCAACTGGTAACTGCGATGCGTAATAGTCAGGGCGTGGAAATCAATCAGGCCGCGGTCGAGGCGGTGCGCCGTCAGTTGATCGGCGAGAACTGATCGTCTCGAACTCGCCAATGACTTCGACGCAAGGCGCAGAAACGGCGGCCGCTCTTCTCGAAGCGGGAAAGCCCGCACTGGTCTGGCGAAAGGTTGTGGCCGATACGGTCACCCCCGTGCGAGCCGCAGTCCACCTTGTGCAACCGGGAAGAGGCGATTTCCTACTCGAATCCGTCGAGGGCGGCGAAACCCGCGGCCGGTTCAGCCTTCTCGGACTCGATCCCGATCTGGTCTTTCGGGTCGACGGAAAGGCCGCTTTCGTAAATCGCAATTGGCAGACCGATCAGGAAGCGTTCGAGAAAATCGCAACCCCTGCTGTCGAAGCGCTACGCGACCTCCACCGGAAATGTCAGATCGATACGCCGGAAGAAATCCCTGGCGCTCTGTCCTGTCTGGTCGGCTACTTTTCCTTCGAGACTATCGGCCTAATCGAAAGGATCGACTTCGCGTCCGCCGATCCGCTCGACCTTCCGGACATGCTGTTCGTTCGCCCGACCACGATCTTCATCTTCGATCGCTTGCAGGATTGCATCTTCTGCGTGGCTCCTATCTGGAACGCTGCGCAGGAACCTGGGCAAGCTATTGCAGCGGCTTCGGAGCGGATCGATACCTTACTCGCCAAGCTCGCCGCTTCAGTGGACAAGACGGCTGAAATTGCCAGCGCGCGTTCCCCGCGGCCCGAGCCCGCCATGGACGAAGCGGATTATCGCGCGATGGTCGGCAAGGCGAAGAACTACATCGAACAGGGTGAGATTTTCCAAGTCGTGCTCGCGCAGCGATTTTTTGCGCCATTCGATCTTCCCCCGCTCGCGCTTTACCGAGCGCTCCGCCGGATTAATCCCTCACCGTTCCTCTTCTTCCTCGATTTTCCGGACTTCGCGATTGTCGGCTCGAGCCCTGAAATTTTGGTGCGCGTTCGCGAAGGAGAAGTTACGGTTCGACCAATCGCGGGAACGCGGCCGCGCGGTGCTACGGCGGATGCCGACAGGAAAGCAGAAGAAGAATTGCTCGCCGATCCGAAGGAACTGGCAGAACACCTGATGCTGCTCGATCTCGGAAGGAACGATGTCGGACGGGTTGCCCGGTCCGATACGGTGAAGGTCACGCAGTCTTATTTCGTCGAACGATACAGTCACGTTATGCATATCGTCAGCAACGTGGTGGGTCGTCTCGACCCCGCTAAGGACGCTCTCGACGCGCTTTTTGCAGGCTTTCCCGCCGGTACGGTCAGCGGTGCGCCGAAAATACGGGCTTGCGAGATCATCGCAAAACTGGAACCGGAGCGTCGCGGCCCCTATGCCGGCGGCGTCGGGTATTTCGGCACGGACGGAACGATCGACAGCTGCATCGTATTGCGGACCGCGATTGTTAAGGATGAAGTGATGCACGTTTATGCTGGCGCGGGGATCGTGGCTGACAGCGATCCAGAGTACGAGTTGCGCGAATGTCGCGCGAAAGCTGGCGCTTTGTTCGCTGCTGCCGAGGAAGCCGTGCGCCTCTCGAACGAACCCGGTTTCGGGCAATGAACAGCACATTCCGTAAAAGCCTTATCCTCGTTTTGGGTCTGACCGCGCTTTCCGGCTGCAACGAACAGGCAACCGGGGAAGCGGTCGTGCGGACGGAGATCGGAGGCTCCGAGACCGGCAGCGGCTCCGAACAAGGCAATGTTGCCAGCGAACAGCGCGCGGCTGTCGAAACCCCGTGTAGGCCCGTCATTTTCGAGAACGAGCCCTTCATTCACTGCGTCGCGGTGCCTGCGCGCCATCATATCTCGACCGCGCTTCAGTCGAGCGACGGCACGCCATATCGCGGCTTGGCCCAATATGCCGCTTCGCGGTCATCCGATGCGCCGCCAGTGGCCTTCGCCGTCAATGGCGGCATGTATGACGATGCCGGCGATCCGATCGGATACTATGTCGAGAATTCGGAACGGCTAAAGGAGCTCAACCGAAACGCCGGGGAAGGCAATTTCCACATGCTGCCGAATGGCGTCTTCTACGGCAGCGATGGCAAATGGGAAATCAGGACGTCGGACGATTTCTTCAGTTCAGTGTCCGACAGACCCGAATTCGGCACTCAAAGCGGGCCGATGCTCGTGATTAATGGCAAGCTCCATCCCGACATCGCGACGGACGGAACCTCGAAGGCGATCAGGAATGCGGTCGGCATCGACACACGCGGTCGCGCGCATTTCGTCATCAGCAATCGGGCGGTCAGCTTCGGCAAGATGGCGCGCCTCTATCGCGATGAACTTGATGTTCCCAACGCGCTCTATCTCGACGGAAACGTGTCAGCCTTGTGGAACCCTGCTGCCGACCGGCTCGATACCGGCGCGGCAATCGGTCCGATAATCGTAGTCGAGAAGCGATAAGACCGTGATCCTCGTTATCGACAATTACGACAGCTTTACCTTCAACCTCGTCCATTACCTCATGGAATTGGGAGCGGATGTCGAGGTTCGCCGCAACGATGTCTTGACCGTCGACGAAGCCTTCGATCTGAAGCCCAAAGGTATCCTCATTTCCCCCGGTCCGAGCACGCCCGACAATGCGGGCATCAGCCTTCAAATCGTGGCTGCTTGCGCAAAACATGGTCTTCCGCTGCTCGGCGTATGTCTGGGCCATCAGGCGATCGGCCAGTTCTTTGGTGGAAGGGTCGTGCAAGGCGGCCTCATGCATGGCAAGACATCCGACATCACACATGACGGCAGCGGCGTCTTTGCTGGCCTACCCTCCCCTTATCGGGCGACACGATACCATTCGCTCGTCGTCGAAGACATTCCTGCTTGTCTCAAGGTCAATGCCCATACGACGACGCCCGGTCTCGACGGCACGAACGTGATGGGCTTCCGCCATGAAACGCTGCCAATTCATGGGGTACAGTTCCACCCCGAAAGCATCGCAACCGAAAACGGTCATGCGTTGCTCGGCAACTTTCTGAAGATTTGCGGCCTGGAGGTCGTCAGCCAATGAACGGCTTGCCGGATATCGAACATCCTATCGATCGGGCGACGGCGCATGACGCTTTCGCTGCTATCCTCGACGGGACGGTTTCGGACGAGGAGATCAAGGCGTTTCTCGTCGCGCTTTCCAATCGCGGAGAGACGGCGGCGGAGATTGCCGGGGCGACGCTCGCGCTACGCGAGCGTCTCATACCGGTCGAAGCACCGGACGACGCGATCGACGTTTGCGGGACCGGCGGTGACGGACACCATACACTGAATGTCTCGACAGCGGTGAGCCTGATTGTCGCGTCTTGCGGCGTTCCCGTCGCTAAGCATGGCAATCGTGCCGCGTCGTCGAAGGCAGGAGCAGCCGACACGCTGGAGGCGCTCGGCCTCGACATGGAAGCTGCCGGCAGGACGGCTGAGAAGACGCTCGCCGAAATCGGTATTTGCTTCCTTTTTGCGACAAACCATCATCCGGCAATGCGACGTATTCAACCGCTGCGCCGTGAAATCGGGCAGCGCACTATCTTCAATCTGATGGGGCCGTTGTCGAACCCGGCCCATGTGGAGCGACAACTCATCGGAATAGCTCGCCCCGCCTATGTACCAATCTATGCCGAAGCACGGGCGGAACTGGGCGCGAAGATGGCTTTGATCGTATCGGGCGACGAGGGGCTCGACGAATTGAGCCTTGCTGGCGGAAACGAGGTTGCCATGGTCGAGGGCCGCGAATTCGTGATGCAGCGACTGTCCTGTACCGAACTCGGCCTCGAGCACGCACCAGTCGAAGCGATCCGTGGCGGCGATCCAGCATTCAATGCGAGCAAGCTGAAAGAATTGCTCGATGGCGAAAAGGGTTCTTACCGCGATGCCGCGGTATTTAACGCCGCTGCTTCCCTGAAGGTTGCCGGTCGCGGCTCCGACTGGACCGAACGGCGTGCGCTCGCGGAGGAAGCGATCGACAGCGGCGCGGCCAAACGACTGCTTAAGAGCTGGATCGAATTGGCGCTTTGAAAGATGGACAAACTGGCCGAAATCTGCGCATTCAAGCGATCGGAAGTGGATCTGCGTAAACGAGACCTTTCCATCGACGCACTCGATCGCATGGCCAAAGAGCAAACCGCCCCGCGCGGCTTTCAAAAGGCACTCGAAGAAGCTTCATCCAACGATTTCGGGCTGATTGCCGAAATCAAGAAAGCCTCCCCGTCGAAAGGACTGATCCGCGCATCCTTCGACCCGGCCAACCACGCCTCGGCATACGCTGCCGGCGGTGCGACCTGTCTTTCGGTGCTGACCGATGCAAAGTTCTTCAGCGGGCACGAAGACTACCTCATGGCTGCGCGAACTGCCTGCGATCTCCCCGTCCTGCGCAAGGACTTCATTCTCGATCCCTGGCAGGTCGCCGAAGCGCGCAGTATCGGCGCCGACGCAATTCTGATCATCGTTGCCGCGCTGGACGATACGATGATGGCGGAGATCGAAAGCGCCGCTCTCGAACTGGGAATGGATTGCCTCGTCGAAGTTCACGATGAAGCCGAACTGGAACGTGCGGCAAGACTGCAATCCCGCCTTATCGGGGTCAATAATCGCAACCTGAAGACCTTCGAGACCGATCTTTCGACGACCGAGCGGCTGGCCGAGATGGCACCGTCCGATGCAATCCTCGTCTCCGAAAGCGGCATCGACTCGCACGACGATTGCGCGCGATTGGCAAAAGCCGGGGCGAGATGCTTTCTCGTTGGCGAAAGCCTTATGCGAAAGGACGACATTGCCGAAGCGACGAGGAAACTTCTCCATGGCTGAACTGACGCATCTCGACAATCGCGGCGATGCGAACATGGTCGATGTCGGCGACAAGGACGTAACGCGTCGTGTCGCGACTGCGCGCGGTAAGATCGCCATGAACGACGCAGCATTCTCCGCTATTCGCGAGGGTGCTGCCGCGAAAGGCGACGTGCTGGCGACGGCGCGGACAGCGGGCATCATGGCAGCGAAGAAGACGAGCGACCTCATACCGCTTTGTCACCCCCTGGCTATCGACCGGGTGAAGATCGACTTCGAGTTCGACGAAGCTACCGCAATAATTGCGACGGCCACCGTGCGCGTCAGCGGCAAAACCGGCGTCGAAATGGAGGCGCTAACGGCCACGACCGTCGCATTGCTCACGATCTACGACATGGCGAAAGCGCTCGACAAGGGAATGACGATCGACGAGGTCGGGCTTGTTTCCAAGGAAGGCGGCAAGTCGGGCGACTGGCAAGCAGTGCGGTGAGCGAGTTGCTCGCCTACGAGGTTGCCCTCGACAAACTTCTCCGCCTTGCGACACCGCTCGAGGACGAAGAAATCGCGGTGACGGATGCGATTGGACGATATATTGTCGCTCCCTTGATCTCGCAGCGTGTTCAACCCGCCGCCGACCTTTCCGCGATGGACGGCTTCGCAGTCGCAGACGTCAACGGCAAAGAATGGCAGGTTATCGGGGAGTCGCGAGCTGGCCAGCCTTACTCGGGAACGGTTACGAGTGCACAGGCCGTGCTCATATCGACAGGCGCAGTCGTTCCGGCAGGGACAAATGCGATCCTCGTCCGCGAAATTGTCGAACGCACGGAGGGTTCAATCAGATTGAGCGGCGACCTGCCCGAACCCCGCGACAGGCATATCCGGCGACGAGGCGGCGATTTTTCAAAAGGTGAGACGATCGCCGAAGAAGGAAGCGAGGTCACACCGCGACTGCTAGCCCTTGCTCTTACTGCCGGGGTGACCCGAGTAACGGTCAAGCGTCGTCCAAGACTCGCCATCATTCAAAGCGGCGATGAATTATACGATCCGATGCAGGAGCCTGTCAGCACGGAAAGTCACCGCCTGCCCGCAGCGAACGGACTTATGCTGAAGGCCATGTTCGCGCCGCATCTCGTTGAAGCATCGTTGCAGCCCCTGCTGCCAGACGATCCAGACCGGCTTGCCGAGGAGTTCGCGAAACTCCATGATCACGACATCATCGTGACGATCGGTGGCGCTTCGGTGGGCGAGCACGATCATGTCGGACAGGCTTTCGAGCAGATCGGCGCCGACCTCAAGTTCGGGAAAGTCGCGATCAAGCCCGGCAAACCGGTCATGGTCGCTCGACGGGCCAAGCAACTTATTGTCGGCTTGCCGGGCAATCCGGTCTCGGCCTTCGTTACGGCAATGCTATTCGTACGCCCCCTTCTCCTGCATTTGGCGGGGGCGGAAGATGTCGAATTCAAGCCGGTTTCGATGCCGCTCGGCGCCGCCCTCCCCGCTGGGGGCGATCGCCGCGAATTTCTGCGCGCGGTCGAAAAGGATGGCAAATTATATGCGTTGACCGAGCAAGGTAGCGGGGCTCTCCATAGCCTGGCCGAGGCGCAATACCTTATCGATCGACCTATAGATGACGAACCTCGCGGCATTGGAGACAGCGTGGCTGCATACCGCCTTTAGAAAAGCGCGGAAATGCTTGACCTTGTCGAACAAGTTTCCTACTTGTTCCGTATTCGTTCGCGAAATGTGTTAACTAATCGCTGACGGATTTTGGAATGGCTTGGCAAGGAGGCCAACTGGATGCTTACCGCGAAACAGCACGAACTGCTTCTCTTCATTGCGCGCCGGCTCGAAGCGACGGGCATCTCGCCCTCTTTCGAAGAGATGAAGGATGCCCTCGACCTTAAGAGCAAGTCCGGGGTTCATCGGCTGATCTCTGCGTTGGAAGAACGCGGTTTCATCCGGCGTTTGCCTAACCGTGCCCGTGCGCTCGAGGTGCTGAAGGTTCCTGAAACTGCCGGTGCGGATCAGTCGCCTGCGAGTGAGAATGGTTCGGCGGAGCCGAAGTCCGACACGGTGGTTCCGTTCAAGAAATCTACCGCAACGCAGCCCACCGCAGCGAACGACATCGTCGAAGTACCGCTTCACGGTCGTATTGCGGCTGGCGCCCCGATCGAGGCGATCGAGGATTTCAATAGCCTTCCGGTTCCAGCAGCGCTCCTCGGTCCGGGCGAGCATTATGCGCTCGAAGTTTCCGGCGATTCTATGATCGAGGCCGGCATTTTCGACGGCGATTATGCCCTGATCCGCCGGACGGAATCTGCGCGTGATGGCGAGATCGTCGTCGCTTTGGTGGATGACGAGGAAGCGACTCTTAAATATCTGCGCCGCGATGGTGCTCGCGTAAGGCTGGATCCGGCGAACGAAATGTACGAACCGCAGATCTACAACTCCTCGCAGGTAAAGGTTCAGGGCAAGCTTGCCGGATTGCTGCGCCGTTATCATTAAAATCGCGGTGTCGTGACGGCGCTTTCACCCGCAAATCATCGCTGAAAGGCGCGTTTATCTTCGCGCCACCAGCCATGATCTCCTTGGCTGTCGGCAACGCGCTCGACAGTTTGGTTTGAAAGGTTAATGGAAAGCCCGCCGGCCTGCTCCAGCATGCGGCGATCGGCTTTCAGCCAGCGCGGGCGGCAACTGCGCCGCAAGCGGCGGTCAGCTATCACGATGTCGACATTGGCACAGGCCGCCGACAGTTCGCGTTCGCTTACGAGGTTCCTGCTTCTCGCGACGAGAATTTGCCAAATCTCTCCTTCCCGTTCGAGAGTCGTGAGACAGAAATCCGCGCTGCAGCGTGCCCTGTCCCACTGCTCAAACGGCAAGGGTTCGCCCTCCAGCCCCGATAGTTCGAGGAAATTATCGCGTGTGTACCCGCTTTGCGTAGCACGCAAGACAAGTAGCCGTTCGCCTTCACCGGCAATTCCGACATGTCGCCCATCACGCGAGATCATCACGTCAGGGCTCGTCGTAAAAACGAACATCACAATAGCTGCCGAGACCGGAACAATTCCGAGCAACCTCGCACGACCGTTCCACAAAGCCATCCATAATGCACCGAACGCGAAGATAAGCACTGCCGGCAAAGCTAACTGTGGTATCAACCGGACGGCGCCCGGAATATTCGCCGTATGGTGGGCAATCCACAATAACAAGTCCAGCGACATGCCCACGAGCCACCATAACGGTCGGCCTAGCCCAACCAAATCCAGCAGAAGGGCCGCTGCAATTGCGGGCATCGAGACAAAGGTCACAAGCGGAATTGCGACAACGTTGGCGAAAGCGCCGTAGATACCGGACCGATGAAAGTGATAAAGGACGATCGGCGTCAGGGCGATTTCGATAACGAGGCCGGTCGTAAATAGCATCATCACCCTGCGCGCGAACCAAACCAGCCATCTTTCTTCGCGTGGAGCTAGAAACCGGCGCACCGGCTCCAAGGAATGTAGGGAAACGATAGCAATGACGGCCGCAAAGCTCATCTGAAAGCTCGGCCCGATGACCGCTTCGGGCCAAGCGATCATCACGGCAATCGCGGCTACGGCTATCATCCGAAGGGAAAGGGGCTCTCGCCCGAGCGCGAGCGCGACGAGCACGAGCAGCGCAGCGATACAGCTTCGCACGGTCGGAACCTGTGCCCCTGTAAGGACGGTGTATGCTATACCCGCCAATGCAGCGAGCGCGGCAGCCATAAGCGGAACCCGAAATCGCAGGGCTATTGGCGGAAAGAGCGCCATCAGTTTCAATGCGATGAAATACGCGGCTCCGATGACTGCACTGACATGCAATCCGCTGATCGACAAAAGATGGGTCAGCCCAGCATCACGCATGGCAATCTCATCAGGTTTGCCGATGGAACCTCGATCCCCGCTCGCGAAAGCAGCGGCAATATGACCCGCGCTGCCAGAGACCTGCGTACGGACGTGAGCAGAGAGGCGGCGCTGCATTTCGGAAATGTCGCTCGTTGCAGGCGGGCGTCGGACGAGTTCGACATCTCCGATAACCGATCCCGATGCTGCCAATCCGTCGAACCAGGCAGATCGCGCGAAATCGTAAGAGCCTGGGAGCATCGGTCCGGCCGGGGGCATGAGGCGCGCTCTCAATCGCACGATTGCCCCCTCCCGAAACTCATCGCTGTCCTTAGCCTGCGGCAAGTTTACTCGAATTTTGCGAGGTAGTCCGGTGTCACGATCCGTTACCGCCAGGACGAGACGCGTTCGATCCTCCGCAGGTTGTTCGATGCGCTCAATGACGCGCCCGTCGAACCATTCGATCATCGGTCGCTCGATCGCGGGCTGACCAACCATAGCTGAGCGAGCCCAGACTGCTCCGAAGCCGGCAAGTGTCATACCGCCTAGGGAAACAACGGCCAACAGGAGGGCCGCTCGCTCGACCCTGTCCCGCCAAACCGAAATCGAAAGGAATATCAGCAACCCCAACGCAGTGGCAAAGCCTATCCATTGCGCCTTCGTGTTGAGCAAAAACCAGCTTGCGATGCCGCAAGCCATCGCAACTGCCAGCCAGGGACCGCGATCGAAAGCGCTCCGTTCCAGAAACTCTTCCAACCGGTCCCCGGTGCTGGACAAAGCTGCCTTGATCGGCCAATGGCGCGAAGTTCGTCGTGGATGCTGCCAAGGTGCATTTTCTTCGAAATCACCATGTTGTTGAAGGGCGCCCATGACCGGCAATAAGTTAGAAGTCAGAGGTTAAGATGAGTTTGTCGCCGAAACCGGTCGTAACGCGCTTCGCGCCCTCGCCCACCGGGTTTCTGCACATTGGAGGCGCGCGAACGGCACTCTTCAATTGGCTGTTCGCGCGACATCACGGCGGAAAGGCTCTGCTCCGGATCGAGGATACCGATCGCAAGCGATCCACTCCAGAAGCGATCGAAGCGATCTTCGACGGTCTTGAGTGGCTGGGTCTGGATTACGACGAAGAACCCGTATTTCAATCGAAGCGCGCAGAACGGCATGCGGAGGTTGCGGCAAAACTGCTCGCCGCCGGTCATGCCTACAAATGCTTTGCGACGGCGGAAGAACTCGAAGAAATGCGCGCTGAGCAGCGTGCCAACAAGCAGCCTATCCGGTATGATGGCCGCTGGCGAGACCGCGACCCTTCCGAAGCGAAACCCGGCACCCCCTTCACGGTAAGGCTCAAGACGCCAAGAGGCGGCACAACCGAAATCGAGGACGCCGTTCAGGGCAAGGTGTCGGTTTCGAACGACGAGATCGACGACTATGTCCTCCTGCGGGCCGACGGTTCGCCGACCTATATGCTAGCAGTTGTCGTCGATGATCACGACATGGGATGCACGCACATCATCCGCGGCGACGATCACCTCAACAATGCTTTCCGTCAGTTGCCTGTCATTCGTGCAATGAACGAGATCGAGGGGGATTGGCCTGACCCGCGATACGCGCATGTACCGCTCATCCATGGTTCTGACGGGGCTAAACTTTCGAAGCGTCACGGTGCGCTCGGCGTCGAAGCTTACCGCGACGACTTCGGCATATTGTCGGAAGCAATGAACAATTATTTGCTCCGGCTCGGTTGGGGCCACGGCGATCGCGAAGAATTGACGCGGCAGGAAGCGATAGAGTTGTTCGATCTTTCGGGCGTCGGCAAAAGCCCGTCCCGCTTCGACCTGAAGAAGCTCGAGAACCTGAACGGGCATTACATCCGCGAGGCCGACGATGACCGGCTCGTCGAACTTGTTGCCGAGCGGTATGAAAAGTCAATTGATCGGGACTTGTTGGCTGCAGCGATGCCGTTTCTCAAGACGAGGGCCAAGAACCTCAACGAACTGGCCGAAGGCGCTCGATTCCTGTTCGCGCAAAGACCGCTCGCGATGACCGAGAAAGCTGAGCTTCTGCTCGACGGTGATGCGCGCCTCAATCTGGCACGGGTCCACGAAGCGCTGAGCCGTGAAAATGACTGGACAAGCGAGGCACTCGAAGCCACTACCAAATCGCTGGCCGAGACGCTCGGCCTGGGTCTGGGCAAGCTTGCGCAACCGATGCGCGCGGCGCTGACCGGCACGACGACGTCGCCGGGAATTTTCGACGTGCTGGTCCTATTGGGCCGGGACGAGTCCCTCGCCCGTATCAGGGCGCAGGCCGCTCCGACCGAAGACGAATGAATTTTAAGGAGATGTGTTTTGGCCGATAACGAGGCGAAGCTGCAGATTGACGATGCTACGCAGGATTTCCCGATCCTTCAGGGTAGCTGCGGACCGGATGTCATCGATATTCGCAAGCTGTATGGTCAGACCGGACGCTTCACCTTCGATCCCGGCTATAAATCTACCGCGAGCTGCGAAAGCGCCCTGACCTTCATCGATGGTCAGGAAGGCGTCCTTCTCCACCGCGGCTATCCCATCGGTCAGCTGGCGGAACATTCCAGTTTCATGGAAGTCTCCTACCTTCTCCTGAACGGAGAACTGCCGAAAGCGGACGAACTCGATGAGTTCACTTATACCATCACGCGCCATACGATGCTGCACGATCAGCTTCGCCAGTTCTATCAAGGTTTCCGCCGCGATGCGCACCCGATGGCGATCATGTGCGGGGTGGTCGGCGCGCTTTCGGCTTTCTACCACGACAGCACGGATATCTCCGATCCGGAGCACCGGAAGATTTCGAGCCATCGATTGCTGGCCAAGATGCCGACAATTGCGGCCTGGGCATACAAATATTCGATCGGTCAGCCATTTCTGCAGCCGGACAACTCACTGAGTTACACCGGCAACTTCCTGCGAATGACCTTCGGTGTTCCGGCAGAGGAATACGAAGTCATTCCCGAAGTCGAGCGAGCAATGGACCGCATCTTCATTCTTCATGCGGACCACGAACAGAATGCTTCCACATCGACAGTGCGGCTTGCCGGTTCGTCGGGGGCCAACCCGTTCGCCTGCATCGCCGCCGGCATCGCATGTCTTTGGGGTCCGGCGCATGGCGGCGCGAACGAAGCCGCGTTGAACATGCTCCGCGAGATCGGAACGCCGGACAAGATCCCCCACTATATCGAGCGTGCGAAGGACAAGAACGATCCGTTCCGCCTGATGGGCTTCGGACACCGTGTCTACAAGAACTACGATCCGCGCGCGACCGTCATGCAGAAGACGGTGCGCGAAGTTTTCGACGCACTGAAGGTGAAGGATCCGGTCTTCGAAACGGCGTTGCAGCTCGAAGAGATCGCTCTCAACGATGATTATTTCCGCGAGAAGAAGCTGTTCCCGAACGTCGATTTCTATTCGGGTATCATCCTGTCAGCCATCGGCTTCCCGACGACGATGTTCACCGCTCTCTTCGCGCTTGCGCGGACGGTCGGCTGGGTCGCGCAATGGAACGAGATGATTTCCGACCCAGGCCAGGTTATCGGTCGTCCGCGGCAGCTTTATACCGGTCCGACGCAACGCGACTACGTACCGGTCGACAAGCGCTGAGACAAAAAGGCGAGAGCGCGAATATCGCGCTTTCGCCCTAATTCGTGCCGTGAGAGTTTTTGGGGATGGATAGCGTGAAGCGTGCCCCCTGCCCCGGCGCGCTTTCGACCGACAGATCGCCACCCATCGCTCGGGCTATCTTGCGCGAAATGTAAAGCCCGAGACCGGTTCCGCCGTCGCCAGAACGACCGAGGCGCTCGAACTTGTCGAAAACCTTCGCTTGCTGGCTTTCGCTCAATCCTGCTCCCTGATCAGCGACCGTCAGCATCGCCTCGTCCTCAGTCTCGTCGAGACACAGCCAAATCTGCGAACTTTCCGGAGAATAACGGACGGCGTTACCGAGCAGGTTGAGAAGGACCTGAAGAACGCGGCGGAATTCGCCTGTCGCTGTCAGACTTTCCCCTTTTTGCGGCATGATCAGAGAAATTCCTCTCTCCGAAGCCTTGCCGCGCAGGATACTCGCAGCACGCCGTGCAACCTCGGCCAAATCGATAATGTCGGGAGCCGTACTGAACTCTGCATCTTCCACGGCCTCCAGATCGCCCACATCGTCGATAAGATTGAGCAGATGCTGCCCGGCCGCAGCGATGTCCGAAGCGTAGTCGCTGTAGGCGTCGTCGATCGGTCCCGCGAGCTTTGTGCGGATCGTTTCGGCATTCGCGATAATACGTGCGATTGGCTGCCGAAGAACGGGGGAAAGGTCTCGCCCGATCAAGTCAAATGTCGCCGAGGCAACTTGCTTGTCTGACTGCTCCGGTGCGATGAATGCGCTGTCAGGGATCAGGTAAAGCATGAAACCAGTTGGCTGTCCTGCGTCCGGTTTGAGAGGCTGAAAACTGATCTTCCAATGCCGCTTCGAACCCGGCAACGTGCAACGCGCACCGTTCAAGACGCGCCAATGACTTTCGTCTATGTCGTCATGATCATTGAACACCACGAGATGACGCCAAGATTGTCCAATCGCCGCCTTCATTTTCTTGGCGGCGCTGATCGTGTCGGGCGCAGAGGCATCGACCGAGACGATCTCCTCATTGGGACCGAGCCGGAGTGCCAATTCCGAAAGCAGTTTCTCTGCGTCCTCGCTTCGGTTGGCCATGGACGACGCCGAAGCTAGATCTTCGCGTTGCTTGTTCCAGCTGAAAATCGCGATCCGCGTGCCTGCATATTCGGGCGCCCCGCGTTCCGCTCCACTAGTTTGACTTCCGCCGATCGCGAAATGAGGGGTCAGTTCGATCCATGCGCGGATCTCGTGCTCTCCGTCGAAGGCGCGGATCTGTCTCGCGATGCGGAATCCATACTCCTTCGTCTTTCGGACAAGCTCCGCCAATTGGGGAACTGCGACAGGGCCCGGTATCGCGCCGCCGCAATCGGCTTGCAATTCGGCCAAGGCGTCGCCTGCTTCTATCAGCCAGCCATTCGCATCGCACCGTCCTTCGATCAGGGGTTTATCGAGGGTGTCGATCATATCAAGAACCGTGCCTTGCTTCGGCGAAATACAAGGTTCGCGCCTCAACCTGATCGATCTCACCGCTCCACGCCGCTTCCGCGTGTTCGTCGGACAGATAGGCCAGATCTGCTAATGCTGCCGTCCGTTTCTTGCCGACTGCATGAAGCGCCAGCGAAAGGCGGCTGGCCTGTGACAAGTCGAGAAGTCGGACGATCTCCTCGCGCTCCTGCTTCAACGCATCGCTCAGGAGCGAGACGAATAGAGACAGACCAGACTTTTCGAGCGGAAAAATTTCATCTCCTGTGTCCGTGACGATTGTTGCCAACCGCTCGAGCAAGGCGGTCCGGCTGTTGCGCTCGTCATAGGCGTTCCGGATTTGCGCTTCACTCGCAGTCATCGCCGCGCCGTTCTGCGGGCTGCCGCTATTGCGCCAGTCACGCAGAACCTCGTGAAGGATGTCCGCCGGGAGTTGCGACAGCGGAAGGTGCATGCGTTCGAGCGATTGCAAGAACTGCCCCTGACTTGCCACGAAACGCATTGCGAGCGAGGCAGTGCTTTCCTTATCGTCTGAAAGACAATCGCGGATCACCGGCGGGAGAATTGGGTCTGCGCCCCGTGTCTTTTGCAAACGAAGGAGAAGCGTATATTCGAGGGACAGTGCGTGACAGTGCCGAAGGAGCGCTTCGTTGTTCTCGAGATATCGACTGATCCGCCCAACAGATGGGGCGGTTGAGTTGCTCGAATTATCGGTTTCCCGTTCCGCTTCGCTCAATTGCCGGGCAAGACTGCGGACAAGACCTCGTGTCCGAGCAATGATAGCGTCACTGAAATATCGCGAGGGCGGCGCGGCAAACAATAGGGCAAGGGTCGCATCGGTTTGCCGTGCGAACCGTTCCTCCTGCGCCAGGCGAGCGAGGAAATCATCGGATGGTCCGACCGTTTCGTCTTCTGTCAGAACCTCGTCGCTCATGCTTCTTCGCTAGCATGGCGTAGTTAATCAGTCGTTATTCTCGTTTCGCGATCGTGCCACAAGAGGACAGCGATAACGTAAACACATAGCACCATAACTGTATGAAGCAGCTGATCGACTAAGGCTGCCATGCTTAGAAAAAGAAACAGGGTCGCCCTATCCTTCAGCATCTCCAGCCATCGAGTGTCTTTGCTTTGCGCGATATAAAGCGTTCCGAACAGCACGACCCCAGCGAAAATCCTAACTAATGAAAAACCGGTCTCGGGCTGTAGCGAGACAATGGCGATTGCCAGAAGCTCGAAGCCGAGCAACATCGTGTTGATCCTGCTGCGTGTAGCGCCAAAATTGCGAAGTTTGTCGATGGTCGAAGCGGCGTAGATCATCGCGGTGCCGACCGCGCACAGAAAAAGAGCAGCCGCAACGAGTTCGAAATACAGAGCCAGCAGGATCGTCGCGCATAGGACGAGAGATATCAGGCTCACCTGCCGGACGATCGAACCTTCGGGCAGACCCTTGCTAGCTACGCTCAGCGCGACACGTTGCGCCACGCCTTTCAAGGGTTGCGAAAAACGGACCGGCGTTACCACGGTTGCAAATTCGCGTTCCTCGAAATTGCCGCGTTGCTCGGACGTCGCGAACGGCAACAGGAAATAATCCTCCTGTTCCTTCACGATATCGGACAAGATGGGTGTTCCGTCCTGTAGGGCCAACCGCAGCAACGTCGAAGTTGCGTCGATGTCTTCGGGAAAGTCATGCAGGCTTTGAGCAAGGTGCCCCCGGATCATTGCCAAGCCGAACCATCTGCGCTTCGCGTCGATCCGCTCATGCTCGTCGCCCTTTTCGTCCGCGGGAACGGCCATGACGAAAGGATCGGCAAATGCGAGTCCTTCGGCAAGTTGAGATGAAATGGCTAACCCATCTGCAACCAGCATCAATTCGTCATCCGATCCGATGGAATTCGCGACTTTCTCGACGCTATCGCAGAACTCTACTTGGAGACCCAAACTTGAGCAGAGATTGGTAAGCCGATCATTTTGTGGCGATTGGTCGTCGACAAGAACCAGAACTTTCGAACAGCCGAATTGGTGCGCCAACTTGATCTGACGATGAATGATCGACGAACCCGCCACTGGAAGAAAGGCAGCGACTTGCTCTCGCCCTTCGGCGTTTCTGCTTAAGGCGCTTAGCAGCGCTATCCGCACCCGTCCTCTCCCGTCGCCAGTCGTTCACCGGTAAACGGCGACAATGCGGAAATAAAGAGGGGCTAGCTGACGGTAAGCGCGTTCAGCGTGCTTCCATATTTGCAAAAGACGCGAGAACGGCATCCATTTTTCGCAACACGGTCGGCTCGCCGGGCGCGGAAGCGAGGGTCTCGTCAGCCAGCGCGACGAGCTGCTCTGCATGGAAGCTCGCTGCGATCGCCCGCAACCGTAAGGCCGCCATGTTCCAGTTCGCGTCGCAACGCGATCTTTTCAACAGATCGAGCTGCCGGGCAATGCTGTCGAGAAAGGCAGTCGCAAGTTCTCCCTGCAGCGCGGCGTTGTCGCCCGCCGCGGCAGAGATCGTCGCCTCAAGATTGCCGTTGTCGTAAGCCATCGGCGCACAATCTACCGCAATTAAGGTTAAAAAGTTTTTAAGCCCTATTCTTACGTGATAGCTTGCTTCTCATGGTCACGAATTCCCACATCAGAGCCGTCGAAGGCGATCACCAGGTCGTCGATGCAGCCCCGCAGGATCCGCATGAAAGCACACTCATCCTGGACGAGCATCAGATTGCGCGCGACGATGGCTACTACGATGCCGATGGACTGATCGCTGCGGAAGAAGACGGCAGCTTTCACGACGAAAACGAGACCGGCGGACTATGGTTGCCGATCGTCGCAGCGAGCGCGGCGATCGCATGGACCGGCTACTTCTTCTGGTCCAAAAGTTCTCTATGGGAGAGTGGTCTTTCTCCTTCTCGCGTCAGCGATCTTCTGGTTGGTTGGGCGGTTCCGCTGGTTCTGATCGCCGTCGCCTATATTCTGTATACGCGGTCAAGCACTCGCGAGATCAAGCGATACGGCGATGCGGCAAACTCTTTGAGGCAGGCTTCGCTGGAACTCGAACACCGGCTAAATACCGTAAACCGCGAGCTGAGCCTTGCGCGCGAGTTCCTGACGATACAATCGCGCGAGCTCGAATATGTCGGCCGCAGTGCAAGCGAGCGGCTGTCCGACCACGCGACCGTCCTTCAGTCGCTGATTGGCCGCAATAACGACGAGGTCGAGAAGATTGCGACGGTAAGCGAGGTCGCTGCGGGGAACATGGAGAAAATTCGCGACGATCTCCCTGTGATCGCCAATTCGGCGCGCGACGTCGCCAACCAGATCGCCGGCGCTGGCCGAGGTGCTCAGCGGCAGGTCGAAACACTCATTACCGGTTTCGAACGGCTCAATAAGTTCGGCTTGGCCAGCGAACGACAGGTCGATGCTTTGAAAGCGAAACTCGACGAAACCTATACCCACTTCACGGAAACATCGGAATATGTGAATGTCGCCGCCGCAAGCCGGTTCAAGGAACTGGGCAAGGCGATCGAATTGTTGCGGTCCGAACTCGAGGACCACGAAATCGCGGCTCTCGGAAGCATTCGCCAGAGGGCGCACAAGCTGAACGATGAATTGAACGCCTTGCGGGACGAGTCCGTGGAGCGGGAAAGCGTTATGCTAACCGCGCTGATCGAGCGGATCGAGGAGTTGCGGTCCTCGGCGGATCGCGTGTCGGATCGCCTTGGCGAGGCGCAAAACGCAGCCCGTTCGGATTGGGACGAGCACCTCGTGAAGATCGAGGACGATGTGTCCGGCCTTCAACACAATCTACGGCTGCACGCTTCGGACCTCGAAGACGACCTCAACAAACGGGGCGAACGACTGCTCGCGCTTGGCGAGGATGTAAGTCGCGACCTCGCCGCTCGCATCGAGGAACTGGATAACCGCCTGGAAGCGAAGCGCGGGGTATTCACCGACTATTCCGAAAGGCTCGGGGCAGATCTCGATAGCATGGGCGCGCGTATCGACGAGCTTGCCTCGAAGATCGGCTCACTTTCAGAAGCCGGAGAAAAAACGCGCGAGCAATTGAGAAACGACGTCGTTTCTCTTCGCGATCATGTCGAGGAAGGCAAGCGAATGCTCGACGCAACGCGCAGCGATATGGCGACGGCAACCGACGACAGCGTCAGGCTTCTCGAACTGCTTCAGGCAAGCGTCACGCAAACGGAAAAAGTCCTGCCCGAAAGCATCGGAGCGAGCGAAACCAAGATTGCCGCCCTTTCCGAGGCGCTCGAACAGCTTGTCGACAAACTACGTGAAGCAGATGCTCATGGCACATCGCTCTCGACGAATATCAGCGCGAGCAGCGAGAAGAGCGTTGCCGCCATCGACTACCTCGATGGCTGGCGCTCTCGCCTCGAGGAGGGTGTTGATGCTCAACAGCTGCGGCTATCAAGTCTGAAGGACGGGTTGGAAGAAATTTCTGCCCTGCTGGACGATCAATCCAAACGTTCGACGGACGAACTTCGCGGCGTCATCGAGACTTCAAGACAAGCTGTCGACGAGGCGCTCGCATCCTTTCGCGATCCCGATTCGAACAGGTATGAGGAAATTGCGCAACTCGTCGGAAGTGCAAGCGCGCGTGCGGTTGAAGATGCCGTGCGAACGAAGGCTGAGGAAACGGTCGAGGCCTTGGAACTATCGAGCGCGCGTGCGGCAAAGCACAGCGAGGAGACGGCCGACGTCCTGCGCAACGAGCTTGCACGCATAGAAGAGATGACAGCCCAACTCGAAACCCGGATCGATCATATTCGCGAACGTGCGAACGACCGACTCGATAGCGACTTCTCGCGCCGGGTTGCCGTCATCACGGAAAATCTCAATTCTTCCGCGATCGATATTTCGAAGGCCATGTCGGAGGATGTCAGCGAAACTGCCTGGGCATCCTATCTGAAAGGCGATCGCGGCATCTTCACACGCCGTGCCGTTCGCCTGCTGGACAATACGCAGGCGAAGGAAATCGCGGCCCTATACGACAGCGACGCCGAGTTTCGCGAACATGTGAGCCGCTACATCCATGATTTCGAGGAACTGCTTCGCTCCTTCCTCGCGACAGAAAACGGCAACGCGCTAAGCGTAACGGTTCTGGGATCGGATATGGGCAAGCTCTATGTCGCACTCGCACAGGCAATCGAGCGTCTGCGCAACTGAGAGAGGCCGATCAGTCCTTTGCGCGCGCGAAGAAGTCGAGATCGTTCGCGGTAATCCAGCCATTCTCGTAATTGGCAACGAATAGCGCGGTCAGAACGGCCGCGAGGATGGTTGCACGCGTTAGGAGCCGTTTAGGTCGGAAATTCGCCGGAGCGCTGTCGGCCTGACCGGGCGTTTTCTCGAGACCCATTTCCTCATGTGTCTTCACGCCGAACGGCAGAAGCATGAAAGCGGTCGCAATCCAGATGAGGACGAAGATCGCTATGATCGAGGTCCATTGCACGGTCTTAAACTTCCTTCGCTAGGTGACGCGGCATCAGCACCTTTACTTGCGGCTTCTTCCCGCTCCAGCGAACTGCTGCACGACGCGCAGCCAAGCGCGCTGCCTCGTGAATGGAATTTGCGTCGTTCCTGTCCTTCCCGCGTAACTTGGCGATCGCATCGGTAACGTCGCTTTCGGCTTCCGTTACGAACTCATCGAAATCCTCGTCCAGCGGCAGGCCGATCGCATCGATCTGCGGTGTCAGACGGTTATCAAGCGCTACAATGACCAAACCGTTCAAGGCCATTCGACGTCGCATCGTGATAGCCTCGCCGTCTGCCGGAACGATCAGATCGCCATCGAGCAGCAGTCGGTCTGCGCGGATTTCTCCGAGCTTTTGCGGATCGCCGGGAGCAAGCCTGACTATCTCGCCGTTACGTTGAACCAGATTGTGAGCGATTCCGCGATCTCGGCCGAGACGCGCCTGCTCCCGCATGTGGCGCATCTCCCCATGAACGGGTACGAGAATCTCCGGTTGAAGCCACTCATAAAGTGCTTCCAGTTCGGGGCGCCCGGGGTGGCCAGAGACATGGATCATGTTCTGCCGATCCGTGACCATTTCAATTCCGCGATCGGCAAGAGCATTCTGCATCCGTCCGATCGCAATCTCGTTGCCGGGTATCTGCCTGCTGGAGAAGAGAACGACATCGCCGCGCGTCAGTTCGAGGGGGTGGTTATCCTCTGCTATTCGCGCGAGAGCGGCGCGCGGTTCGCCCTGCCCGCCCGTCGCAATAATAAGCACGTCTCCGCGCGGCAGCCGCATTGCCGTGTCGAAATCTACCGTTTTGGGAAAGTCGAGCAGATAATCATTGTCCTGTGCGACTTCCAGAATGCGATCGAGCGAGCGGCCGGCGACGCAAACCTGCCGCCCGGTCTCACGAGCGACGGCCCCGAGCGTATGGAGACGAGCGACGTTAGAGGCGAAGGTCGTGACCAGGACTCGCTTACCCTCGTGCTTGCGCACCTCATCCAGCAATCCGCGATAGACCGCGCCCTCCGAACCGCTCGGTTCGGGATTGAACACGTTCGTCGAATCGCAAACCAGGGCGAGGACTCCGTCCTCTCCGATCGAGCGAAGCTCTTCCTCCGTCGTCGGCTCTCCGATTATCGGATCTTCATCGAGCTTCCAGTCGCCGGTGTGAAACACCCGTCCGAAAGGCGTCTCGATCAGCAAGGCGTGACCCTCGGCAATCGAGTGCGCAAGCGGAAGATATTCGACGGTGAAAGGCCCGAGATCGAACGTGCCATGATCGTGCGGGATCACGTTGAGTTCGACTTGCTTCTCCAAGCCCGCCTCCGCAAGCTTCCGCCGGACAAGATCCGCCGTAAACGGCGTCGCATAGAGGGGAACACCCAGTTCCTCTGCGAAATATGGCACTGCGCCGATATGATCCTCATGGGCGTGTGTCAGCACGATTCCGAGAAGGTCCTTCCGCCGGTCCTCGATGAATTCGATGTCGGCGAAGACGAGGTCGACGCCCGGATATTCATTTCCGGAAAAGGTCATCCCGAGATCGACCATCAGCCATTTGCCCTGACAGCCGTAAAGGTTGACGTTCATGCCGATCTCGCCCGAACCGCCAAGGGCGAGGAACAGCAATTCGTCTTCGGGCTGGTAATTCTTCTTCATGTATCGATCTGTTCCGAAAGTATGGCCAGACCGCGAATGGTCAGGTCGGTTTCCACCGCATCGAAGATGTCGGTGTTTGTGTCGAAAAGGATTGCCAGTCCGCCGGTCGCGACGACCTTTACCGGGCGGCCAATCTCCCGCTTCATGCGAGCAATCAGGCCTTCCATCATCGCCACATAACCCCAATAGACGCCGATAAGCATCTGTTCCTCGGTCGTACGTCCGACGACGCTATCATTGTCGGGTGCGCGTATGCCGATGCGCGGAAGCTTTGCCGTTTTGCCGACCAGCGCATCGAGCGAGAGGTTGATACCCGGTGCGATAATTCCGCCTTTGTAAGCGCCGTGAAAGTCGATCGCTTCGAATTTGGTGGCCGTTCCGAAATCGACGACGATAAGATCACCACCGAAAATATGGCTTGCGGCGATGCAATTGAGGGCGCGGTCCGCGCCCAGAGAAGAGGGCTGGTCGACGTCGATCTCGAATGTCCATCTTGCCTCGCCCTGCCCTGCGAAAATAGGCGTGATGCCGAAATACTTCTCGGCAAGAACGGTCAGATTATGCTCGGCACGCGGTACGACGGAACCGACCACGATGCGCGTAACATCGGAAGTTTCGTAGCCTTCGATCTTGAGCAGCTGAACGAGCCAGACAGCATATTCGTCCCCGGTCCGGCGAGGATCGGTGGCAATTCGCCAACGCGCATGGATGTTGTCCCGCCCGGTTCCCTTCCGGTCGAACAGGGCGAAAACGACGTTCGTATTGCCTACGTCGATGACCAGCAGCATGAACCCACTCCTTCAGCCGGGTCCGATATCGCCGGCGTAAACGTCCCTAATGCTTCCGTCCGGCATGCGCAAACGCAGCGCCCCGTCGGCTGACACTCCGGCAAATGAACCCTGCAAATTTCCGCCGCCCGGATTGCTGACGGTGAGTTGTTCGCTCGGCTTGTGAGAGCGGGTGGACCATTGAGCCAGCGTTGCATCGCTCCCTCGGCTTCGCCATACGTCCAGACGTACGGCGAACCTGTCTGCAAGATCGACCAGCACCTCGGCAGGACCGATTGCGGCATCTTGGCAGGCTTCACGCATTGATATCGTACGCCGCCCCTCGATCGTTGGCGCATGCGCGACGTTGATGCCAATCCCCACGACAACGAAGCGTTCGAGCCGTTCGAGAAGAATGCCGGCTATTTTGGCGCCGCCGACCTCTACATCGTTCGGCCATTTCAGTCTGAGCGACGATTGCCCGCCTAACCGGTGGGCAATGGCGTCATGGACCGCGAGAGCTGCGACGAAGGAAAGAGTCGTAACGGGCGGATCGGCGACATTGACATGGACCACGGTGCTGCAGAACAGATTGCCCGCTTCGCTCGTCCAGCTTCGCCCGAGCCTGCCGCGACCGCTTTCCTGCCGTTCGGCGCGCAGCCAATAATGTTCGTCGATCAGTTCTCCTGAGCCCAGGCGCGCAAGCAGATCGGCATTGGTCGAACCGGTAAGCGGCACCGTCTCGAGGGCGACGGCTCTCGTCACGACGCTAGACCAGGTAGAATAGCGAAGCCGCTGCATCGCTCGACCAAGCGTCGAGCAGCCCGTTCAGGAAATATCCCAGCGGTGAAACGATGATGCCTGCCAGAATGAGCACGATCCACTGACCGATCGGACTCGTCTTCACGACGGATCCCTCGGCCTCATCGAAGAACATCACCTTGACGAATTTCAGATAGTAAAACGCACCGATGACGCTTGCGGCGATCCCTATGGCTGCCAGCGCGATCAGGTCAGCTTCGACCGCTGCGCGAAAGACGACGAACTTCGCCCAGAACCCGAATAGCGGCGGAATGCCTGCCAGACTGAACATCAGAAGGAGCAGACACCAGGCGATCGCCGGCTTGCGCGTGGCGAGTCCTGCAATATCCGAGAAAGTCTCGAAGGGGCGACCGTCCTCGGCGCGCAGCATAAGCAAAGCCGTAAAGCTACCGAGCGTCATGACCACATAGATCACCAGGTAAGTCATCATCGCGCTCGTGCCGAGTTGCGTCGCCGTCGCGAGACCGATGAGGATGAAACCGACATTGTTGATGGAGGAATAGGCCAGCAAGCGCTTGAGGCTGTCCTGCCCGATTGCGCCCAAGGCACCGACGACGATGGATGCCAGCGCCGCAAAGACGACTATCTGGCGCCAGCTATCGACATGATCGGCGAAGGGCTCGAGCGCAATCCGCATAAGGATTGCCACGGCGGCAACTTTCGGAGCGCTGGCGAAAAACGCCGTGACTGGCGTCGGCGCGCCTTCGTACACATCCGGCGTCCACATATGGAAGGGAACCGCCGCGATCTTGAACGCGAGGCCGGCGAGAACGAAAACGATACCGAAGAGCGCTCCGGTCTCGATCCCGCCGATAAACGCCAGGCGTATGGCAGCGTAGTCCGTCGTTCCGGCAAAACCGTAGATCAGGCTCATTCCGTAAAGGAGGATGCCTGACGCCAAGGCGCCGAGAATGAAATATTTGAGACCAGCCTCGGACGAACGGACGTCATCACGCGCGAAGCTTGCGAGGACGTAGGACGACAGGCTCGACAGTTCCAGACCGATGTAGAGGGTGATGAGGTCGACGGCAGACACCATCATGCTCATGCCGACCGCCCCGAACAGCAGGAGGATCGGGTACTCGGACCGGTAGATACCGTTCGCTGCCAGATATTTCGGCGTGATCATCAGACAGGCGATGACCGCTAGGTAGATGAGGATCTTCGCAAAGCTGCTGAAGTCGTCCGCTCGATAAAGGCCGCCGAACGCATCGCCTGCAGCAGGAACACTCAGTTCGGTAAAGAGGTGCCCGGTGAAGATCGCCGCCCCGAACAGCGCCGCCGCCGCAAGAATGGTCACGAGCCGTGTCACGCGCGCTCCGCCCCAGGCAGAAACCAAGAGCAGGACGAGTCCGCTGATCGACAGACCGATCTCGGCACCGGTCAGATAGAGAGAGGTTGCGTAATCCATCAGTGCGCTCCCTCCGCTCCGAGGCTTCCCTCGATGTAATTGGCTCCATGCGCCGCAGGTTCGCCAATCACGAGTTCAGCGTCACCCTGCGGGGCTGCAGTCGCGAGACGTGCCTCGAGCGTCGCGATATCGGCACGCATGGGCGCGAGGAAACTCTCGGGATAAACGCCCATCCACAGGACGGCCGCAGCGATCGGTGCCAGCATGACCCATTCGCGCGCAGTCAAGTCCGGCATCGCAGCAGCATCTTCGTTGCGCTGGACGCCGAAAGCGACACGGCGATAGAGGTAAAGCATGTAACCGGCACCCAGAATGATCCCCGTCGTCAGGACGAGAGTGGCCCAGCTCGAAACTTCGTAGACTCCGGCAAGGCTCAGAAATTCGGCCACGAAACCGCTTGTTCCAGGGAGTCCGATGCTGGCCATTGTAAAGAACAGGAAGAACAGCGCATATCGCGGCATGTTGATCGACAGCCCGCCATAGCGATCGATCTCGCGCGTATGCAGCCGATCGTAGATGACGCCGACGCACAGGAACAGCGCCCCCGATACGAGGCCGTGGCTCAGCATCATGACCATAGCGCCTTCGAGGCCCTGTACGTTGAATGCGAACAGGCCTGCCGTAACAATCGCCATGTGAGCCACCGAGGAATAGGCGATCAGCTTCTTCATGTCGTGTTGAACCAGTGCGATGAGGCTCGTCACCACGACCGCGACCATCGACAGGCCTAAGATCAGCCAGACGAACTGCGCGCTGGCCTCGGGGAACATCGGCAGGCTGAAGCGAATGAAGCCATAGCCGCCCAGTTTCAGAAGTACGCCGGCAAGGATGACCGAACCCGCGGTCGGAGCTTGCACGTGCGCGTCGGGCAGCCAGGTGTGTACGGGCCACATCGGCATCTTGACCGCGAAGCTCGCAAAGAACGCCAGCCAGAGCCAGGTTTGGGCCGACGGATCAAAATCATACTGCATCAGTGTCGGAATGTCGGTCGTGCCGGCCTCGTTCACCATCCACAGCATCGCTATCAGCATCAGGACCGAGCCGAGCAGCGTGTAGAGGAAGAATTTGTAGCTCGCGTAAATCCGGTTGTCGCCGCCCCATACTCCGATGATGAGATACATGGGGATCAGGCCAGCCTCGAAGAAGATGTAGAAGAGGAAGATGTCCTGCGCGGCGAAGACGCCAATCATCAGCACTTCCATGAACAGGAAGGCCGACATGTATTCACCGACACGCGTGCGGATCGCATCCCAGCTGGCCAGTATGCAGATCGGCATGAGAAATACGCTCAGGACGATGAGCATCAGCGCAATGCCGTCGATCCCCAAGGCATAGGAGAAGCCGGCGAAAACTTCGCTCCGCTCGACGAACTGCCATTGAGCTCCGCCTACTTCGTAATTCGCCCAGAGCAACAGACCGAGCACCAGATTGACCGAAGTCGCCACAAGGGCGGTTATGCGCGCGGTCCGCTCGCCAAGGAACAGGCAGGCGATCGCGCCGACCAGCGGCACGAGCAGGAGGAAGGTAAGGATAGGGAACCCCATCAGAAGACGACCCAGGTTATTGCGGCCACGAGGCCGAGCAGCATGACCAGCGCATAGCTGTAGAGATAGCCGGTCTGGAACCGCTTGGCGGCAACGCTACCTTTCGACACCAGCCAGGCCGCGCCGTTCGGGCCGAACCGGTCGATCGTGCCCATGTCGATCGCTTTCCAGAAGACGCGGCCGAACCAGAAGGCAGGCTTCAGGAAGACGTAACGATAGAGCTCGTCGAAATACCACTTGTTGTAGAAGAAGTGGTAGATCGGCCCGAGCTGGTCGGCCGCCTTTTCCGGTATCGACGTATCCTTGATATAAGCGAACCACGCCGCCGTCAGGCCGAGCAGCATGACGATCGAGGCGGCAAGTTTCACCAGCAACGGCACTTCGTGCAGTTCGTGAATGAGCCCCTCATTGTAATAGATGGAGCCGGCCCAGAAGGTCTCGCTGTCGACGAATGCGTCCGTAAAGACGAAGCCTGCAAAGATCGCACCGAGGGTCAGCACACCGAGCGGAACGAGCATCGATACCGGGCTTTCGTGCGGATGATAGCCACCGGTGCCGCCGCGATACTCCGGCGGTGGAACTGCGTGGGTGACGTCGTGCCCTGAATCTTCCTGACGCGCCGGATTATGGTCTTCGGGCTCGTCGTGTCCCGCATGGACGGCATGCTGAATATGCTCGCTCTCGATCCAGCGCGGCTTGCCCCAGAATGTGAGGAACATGAGGCGCCAGCTATAGAAACTCGTCAGCAGCGCCGCGATCGTGCCCATCCAGAAGGCGAAACGTCCCAGTTCGGTACCCCTGCCCCACGCCGCTTCGAGGATTGCGTCCTTCGAATGGAACCCCGCAAAACCGGCGTGCAGCCAGTATATGCCGACGCCCGTAATCGCCAGCGTGCCTGCCAGCATCGCCCAGAACGTCAGCGGTATCTCCTTACGCAGCGCACCGTAATACCGCATGTCCTGCTCGTGATGCATTGCGTGGATGACCGAACCTGCGCCGAGGAACAGCAGCGCCTTGAAGAAGGCATGGGTGAAGAGGTGGAACATGGCGACGCCATAGGCTCCGACGCCCGCTGCAAAGAACATGTATCCCAGCTGCGAACAGGTCGAATAGGCGATGACGCGCTTGATGTCCCATTGCGTCGTTCCGACCGTCGCAGCGAACAGGCATGTAGCGGCGCCGATGAAGGTGACGACAGCGAGCGCGACCGGCGCGGTTTCGAACATCGGACTGAGCCGGCAGACCATGAACACGCCTGCCGTGACCATCGTCGCCGCATGGATCAGCGCTGAGACCGGTGTCGGCCCTTCCATCGCGTCGGGCAGCCAGGTGTGAAGGCCGAGCTGCGCCGACTTGCCCATCGCGCCGATGAACAACAGGATGCAAAGCACGTCCATCGTTGCCATGCGGTAACCCAGGAACCCGATCGTCGCGCCGCTCATTGCCGGGGCCGCCTCGAGAATCGCGGGGATCGAGACCGTATTGAAAACCAGATACGTGCCAAAAATACCGAGCATGAAGCCGAGATCGCCGACGCGGTTGACCACGAACGCCTTGATCGCCGCAGCGTTCGCACTCGGCTTTCTGAACCAGAAACCGATGAGGAGGTAGGAAGCGAGCCCGACGCCCTCCCAACCGAAGAACATTTGCACGAGGTTGTCGGCCGTCACCAGCATCAACATGGCAAAGGTGAAAAGCGACAGATAGGCGAAGAACCGCGGCTGGTCCGGGTCCTCGTCCATATAGCCCCAGCTATAGAGGTGAACGAGCGCGGAGACGGTCGTGATGACGACCAGCATGACTGCGGTCAGCGTATCGACCCGCAGCGCCCAATCGAATGTCAGCGTGCCGGAGCGGACCCAAGTGAGGACTTGGACGACTTCAGCCGTCGCGGTTCCGCCGAGGAACCCGAGAAAGATCGGCCACGATAGCACGCAGGAGACGAACAGTGCACCGGTCGTGATCGATTTCGCGACCGTATTGCCCAGCGCACGATTGCCGAAACCGGCGATGATCGCTGCCAGCAGCGGCAGGAATACGATGATCAGTATCGACGACACCGTTCTACCCCTTCAGCCGGTCGACGTCGTCGACCGCGATCGTCCCGCGATTGCGGAAATATATGACGAGAATTGCAAGGCCGATGGCCGCTTCACCGGCTGCCACGGTCAGCACGAACATGGCGAAAACCTGTCCGGTCAGATCGTTCAGAAATGCACTGAAAGCGACCAGATTGATGTTGACCGCCAACAGAATGAGCTCGATCGCCATCAGAATGACGATGATGTTCTTGCGGTTCAGGAAGATGCCGAGCACGCCGAGCACGAACAGGATTGCGCTGACGACGATGTAATGTTCGATGCCGATCATAAGTCGACCCCCTTCCCTACCGCCGGTTGCGTCATGATGGTCGCCTCGTCGGGATTGCGACGGACCTGCTTGCCGATATCCTGATGAGCGCGCGGGCTGCGCAGGTCGCGATGCGTCAGGACGATGGCCCCGATCATCGCCACCAGCAGGACGATCCCTGCCGCTTCGAAGAGGAACAGGTATTCGGAATAGAGTACCGCGCCCAGGCTTTCGATATTGCTCGTCATGGGGATGGGCGCAGCCGTTCCCTCCGCCGCCCCGAGATTCAGCGCACCCGCGCGGTAAGCCCCGATGCCGAGCACCAGTTCCGCCAGCAGCACGAGAGCCACGGCTATGCCGAGCGGGAAGTTCTTCACGAAGCCTGCGCGCAATGAAGCGAAGTCGATGTCCAGCATCATCACGACGAACAGGAACAGGACCGCGACGGCCCCCACATAGACGATCACCACGAGCATCGCGATGAACTCCGCATGGAGCAGCACCATGAGACCCGCCGCGTTGAAGAAGGCGAGGATCAGCCACAGCACCGAATGCACGGGATTGCGGGCGAGGATCACCATCACCGCGCTGGCGATGACGATGCTCGCGAAAAGATAGAAGGCAACGACCTGTAATGTCATAGCTTGCGATGGGCCCCGTGTGGTCTGACGCGCGCGTTAGCGATAGGGAGCGTCGGCTTCAAGGTTTGCGGCGATCGCCCGCTCCCACTTGTCCCCGTTGGCCAGCAATTTCGCCTTATCGTAGAGCAGTTCCTCGCGGGTTTCCGTCGAATATTCGAAATTCGGACCCTCGACCACCGCATCGACCGGGCAGGCTTCCTGGCAGAAACCGCAATAGATGCACTTCGTCATGTCGATGTCGTAGCGAGTCGTGCGGCGACTGCCGTCATCGCGCGGTTCACTCTCGATAGTGATCGCCTGCGCTGGACATACCGCTTCGCACAGCTTGCAGGCGATGCAGCGTTCCTCCCCATTGGGATAGCGGCGCAATGCGTGCTCCCCCCGGAAACGCGGACTGATCGGGTTCTTCTCGTAAGGGTAGTTGATCGTCACCTTCGGCTTGAAGAAATATTTCAGCGTAAGGGCGTGCGCCTTAACGAACTCCCACAAGGTGAACGACTTGATGGTTTGGGCGATGGTCATGAATAATGTCCGGTGGCCATAAGATAGCCGGAGATGAGAACGACGAAGACGAGGCTCAAGGGCAGGAACACCTTCCAGCCCAACCGCATCAGCTGGTCGTAGCGGAAGCGCGGCACGGTCGCCTTGATCCAGCTGAAGACGAAGAAGAAGAAGAATATCTTCGCGAACAGCCATACGAAGCCGGGAATGTCGAACCACGGAATGAGATCGATATTGAGCGGCGGCAGCCACCCTCCGAAGAAGAGGATCGCGTTGAGCGTGCACATCAAGAGGACGTTCGCATACTCGCCGAGCCAGAACAGGGCGAAGCTCATCGAGGAATATTCGGTCTGATAGCCTGCGACGAGTTCGCTCTCTGCCTCGGTCAGATCGAACGGCGCGCGCGCCGTTTCCGCCAGTGCGGAAATGAGGAAGACGACCCACATCGGGAACAGCAGCAGGTTGAACGCGAATGCATTGACGATGCCGAAGCCGTGACCGAGCTGCGCCAGCACGATGCCGTTCATGTTGAACGTCCCGGCCCAGAGGACGACGCAGACGAGCACGAAGCCGATGGAAACCTCGTAGGAGATCATCTGCGCTGCGGCGCGCATGGCGGAAAAGAACGGATATTTCGAGTTCGATGCCCAGCCCGACACGACGACGCCGTAAACGCCTAGCGAACTGATCGCGAGCACGTAGAGCAGACCGACATTGATGTCCGCCAGGACAGCCTCTGGGCCAAAAGGAATGACTGCCCAGGCCAGCAGCGCGACCGTGAAGGTCACGATCGGCGCGATCAGGAACAGACCCTTGTTCGCGGCGCTCGGAATGATGGTTTCCTGCAGGAAAACCTTTAGCCCGTCGGCAAAACTTTGCAGCAGGCCGAACGGCCCGACCACATTCGGTCCGCGGCGCAGCGCGATGGCCGCCCAGACCTTGCGATCGACATAGATGATCATGGCGACAGCAAGCATCAGCGGCAATGCGATCAGCAGGATGCCGGCAATCGTCGCGATGAACCACGCCGCCTCGAAGGTGAGGCCGAGGGACTGGAAGAACTCGGTCATTCGGCGGCTTCCTTCAGGTCGTCATGATGCAGCAGTTCGGAGGAACAGCGCTGCATGGTCGCACTCGCGCGCGCAACGACATTGGTCATGTAGAAATCGGCGATCGGATAGGAAATCGCGCCGCTCGCCCTGATCGACGCATCAGCGTTCGGAAGCTGTCCGAAATCGGCGAGGCCTTCTTCGCCCAGTGCCGGAACGGCGGCGATCATCGCGCTCTGCAATTCGGCAAAGCTGTCGAAGCCGACGGAGACGTCGAGCGCGTCGGCCATCGCCCGCAGGATGGTCCAGTCCTCGCGCGCGTCGCCGGGAGCGAAGACGGCCTTCTCCGCGAACTGCACGCGGCCTTCCGTGTTGACGTAGGTTCCGTCCTTCTCGGCATAGCTCGCACCGGGCAGGATGATATCAGCGGCGTGAGCTCCAGCATCGCCATGATGGCCGATATAGACCTTCAGGCTGTCGGCGAACGCGCCGTAATCCAATTCATCAGCACCAAGGGAAATCAGCACGTTGGGCTTGGCCTTGGCAATATTGCCGATACCGCCCTTCTGCGCATAGCCCAGCATCAGGCCGCCCATCCGGCTTGCCGCCATGTGCAGCACGTTGAAGCCGTTCCAGCCTTCGCGCACCAGATTGAACTGTTCGGCAAACGCGAGTGCGGGATGCAGCGCTCCCTTCGCAAGGCCACCGCCGCCGACGATGACCGCCGGACGTTCCGCCTTGCTGAACGCCTCGGTAATCGCTTGCGGAAGATCGTGCAGCACGGCTGCGTCTTCGCCGAGGAAAGTAGCAGGATAGGTCGTATCCCACTGCGGGCCGACGACGAAGATCTTCGCTCCGCGCTTGGCCGCCTTGCGCAGGCGGACGTTGACGAGGGCGGCTTCCCAACGAACCTGACTGCCGACGATGAGGATCGCATCGGCGTTCTCGATCCCTTCGAAGGTCGAATTGAAATTGACCGCTGCGAGATTGGAACAATCGTAATCGAGCCCGGTCTGACGACCTTCCAGATGGTCGGAACCGAGCGCGCCGAGCAGAGCTTTGGCCGCGAACATGGTCTCGCAATCGACGAGATCGCCCGCAACCGCCGCAATGCTGCCCTTCGGATTGGCGGCTGCGATGGCCGCGAATGCTTCGTTCCACTCGGCAGGAACCAGTTTGCCGTCCTTGCGGATATAGACCTTGTCGAGCCGACGCCGCGACAGCCCGTCGACCTGATAACGGCCTTTGTCGGACAACCATTCCTCGTTCACGGCGTCATTTATGCGCGGCAGCGCGCGCATGACTTCGCGACCGCGGCTGTCGAGCCTGATATTCGCGCCGACCGCGTCAGACACGTCGATCGACCACGTTTTCTTCAACTCCCACGGCCGCGCCTCGAACGCATAGGGGCGACTGGTCAGCGCTCCGACCGGGCAGAGGTCGATGACGTTGGCCGACAATTCGTGGCTCGCCGCCTGTTCGAGATAGGTCGTGATCTGCATGTCCTCGCCGCGATAAATCGCGCCGATTTCGTCCACGCCGGCAATCTCCTCGGAGAAACGCACGCAGCGGGTGCAATGGATGCAGCGGGTCATGATCGTCTTGATCAAGGGACCCATGTATTTCTCGGTAACGGCGCGCTTGTTCTCTTCGTAGCGGGTCGCGCCGCGACCATACATCATCGACTGGTCCTGAAGGTCGCACTCGCCGCCCTGGTCGCAAATCGGGCAGTCGAGCGGGTGGTTGATCAGGAGAAACTCCATCACCCCTTCGCGCGCAGTCTTGACCATGTCGGTGTCGGTGCGGATTTCCTGCCCGTCGGTCGCGGGAAGCGCACAGCTTGCCTGCGGCTTGGGCGGTCCGGGCTTCACTTCGACGAGGCACATGCGGCAATTGCCGGCAATGCTGAGCCGCTCGTGATAGCAGAAGCGCGGGATTTCCTTGCCTGCAAGCTCGCAGGCTTGCAGCACGGTCGCGCCGTTCGGAACCTCGATTTCCTGACCGTCTACGGTAACTTTGGGCATTATTACGACAACTCTGCAATTACAAAAGGTTGGCCGATCCAATGGAGGAATGCGACATAGGACAGGGCCATGGCGAATGGCATTAGCTTTAGCTTCGGCACTGCCAGCATCCCACCGCAATCCGCAAAGCTCTGTTCAAGATCCGCAAGAGCCCTGCTTTCAGTGCTGCTGCTCGGATACGAACTCAAGAACGTCCTCGAGCTGTCCTCGTCATTCAAAAAAACGCAATTCGAGAAGCGAAGATATTCCAATCGATCATTAAGTGGAGTCTCATCAGGAAATTCGTATCGATGGGCTCGCAAGGCATCGACCGGCAATTCCGCCTTCAAATCACCGCTCAAATACGCAGCCCGCGCGAGACCAGCACGAAGAACTTCGGACGAAAACCAAATTGATCTCGCTTTGAGGCAATGTCCGAGAGTAAGTCCTTCACTAAATTCTTGAAGTGCCTGCACTCCCGTATCGAGAATAGCTTCTACGGCAGACTGAGGCGCGATATCGTAGGCGCAAGTGGCCATAGACGTCACTTGGCGTCTAAACGCTGTTTCCGAGCGACTTTCTGAGACGATTTCGACAGCGTCGTCGGTTTGCGCGAACCCGGTAGTAGGCAAGGCGCTCAATCCGATGGCAGAAAGCACGGCAAAAGCCGTCGCAATTTTCATTCGGCCGCCTCTGCGAATTTGGCGTTATGTTCTTCGATCCGGCGCTCGAGTTCAGGCCGGAAGTGGCGGATGAGGCCCTGGATCGGCCAAGCTGCGGCATCGCCGAGTGCGCAAATCGTGTGGCCCTCGACCTGCTTCGTAACCTGTTGCAGCATGTCGATTTCCTCGATCGCCGCGTCGCCGGTACGAAGCCGCTCCATCATGCGCCACATCCAGCCCGTGCCTTCGCGGCAGGGGGTGCACTGACCGCAGCTTTCGTGCTTGTAGAAATAGCTGATGCGGGAAATCGCACGGACGATGTCGGTCGACTTGTCCATGACGATGACTGCCGCGGTGCCGAGGCCCGAGCCGAGCTCTTTCAGCCCGTCGAAGTCCATCGGCGCGTCCATGATCTGTTCGGCCGGAACGAGCGGAACCGATGAGCCGCCGGGAATGACTGCGAGCAGATTGTCCCACCCGCCGGTGATGCCGCCGCAATGCCGCTCGATCAGTTCGCGGAACGGAATGCTCATTTCCTCTTCGACGACGCACGGCTTTTCGACGTGGCCGGAGATCTGGAACAGCTTCGTTCCGTGATTGCCTTCACGCCCGAAGCTCGAGAACCACGCGGCTCCGCGCCGCAGGATCGTCGGTACGACCGCGATGCTCTCCACATTGTTGACCGTAGTGGGACAGCCATAAAGGCCCGCACCCGCCGGAAACGGCGGCTTGAGGCGCGGCTGCCCCTTCTTGCCTTCGAGGCTCTCAATCATCGCCGTTTCCTCGCCGCAAATATAGGCGCCGGCGCCGCGATGGAGGAACACGTCGAAATCATAACCCGACTGGCTGGCATTCTTGCCGATCAGCCCGGCTTCGTAGGCTTGCTCGATGGCCGCCTGCAACGTCTGTGCCTCGCGGATATATTCCCCGCGAATGTAGATGTAGGCCGCACGAGCGCGCATGGCGAACCCGGCGATGAGCGCTCCTTCGATCAGCTTGTGCGGATCGTGCCGGATGATCTCGCGATCCTTGCACGAGCCCGGTTCGGATTCGTCGGCATTGATGACGAGGAAGGAGGGTCGACCGTCTTTCGATTCCTTGGGCATGAAAGACCATTTGAGACCGGTCGGGAACCCTGCCCCGCCGCGACCGCGCAGACCGCTCGCCTTAATCTCGTCGATGATCGAATCCTGCCCGCGCGCGATGAGCGACTTCGTGTTGTCCCAGTCGCCGCGTTGCTGCGCTGCCTTGAGGCCCCAATCCTGAAACCCGTAGACATTGGTGAAGATGCGGTCCTTGTCAGCCAGCATCGCTCGCGTCCTTCTTCTTCTCTTTCGCACCGACAGATGCGGACAGTCCGAACATCATCGTCGCCAGCCCCATGAATACCACGCCGAGCACATTACCGGCGACAAAGACAATGTATGCCCCTGCGAGCAGCGCGACGAGCCCCGTCGCCATCACCAGCATTTGAGTGTTGGTCATTCCGGTCACAGTACACCGCCGAATACGACGACCGCAACGATCGCCAGGATGACGAGCAGCGCAACCGTCTTGACCACGCCCTTGAACAGCTTCCAGGCGATGAAGATCGCGATCAGCGCGACGATGATCGTGACGATTTCCACTACCACTGGCTCCGGTAGTCGTGGTTCTCGCTGACCATTTCCTTGAGCGTGGTCGGCCCGCCGGACGGTTCGGACGTATGCCGCCCCGGTTCCTGCGTGCCTTCTTTCGGATCTTTCCCTGCGGCAAGCGCGTCGAGGACCGCATCGAGCCGCTCCGGCGTCAGATCCTCGTAGTTTCCGTCATTGATCTGCACCATCGGCGCGGTCGCGCAGCTTCCCATGCACTCGACTTCGGTGAGCGTCCACAAGCCGTCCTCGGATACGGCGCCCTTCTTCATGCCGCGCGCCTTGCAGGCTTCCATGATCGCGTCCGAGCCGCGTAGCATGCACGGCGTCGTGCCGCAGACCTGCACGTGATACTTTCCCACGGGGCGAAGATTGTACATGAAATAAAAGGTCGCGACTTCGAGCACGCGGATGACCGGTACGTCGAGATAGGCAGCGACATATTCGATGACCGGCAAAGGCAGCCAGCCCTGCGTATCGGTTTCCGCCCCGACCTGCCGCTGGGCAAGATCGAGCAGCGGCATCACCGCACTCTTCTGCCGACCGTCGGGATAGCGCGCGATGACCTTGTCCGCATGCGCCTTGTTGGCTTCGGTGAATGCAAAGCCGCCCCAGCGCTCGCGCAGTTCGGGCGTATCGGGTGCAAGGGAACGGTCAGCCATGCTTCAATTTCCTGATCGAGCGAGCCGATCCTGCGCCGACTATTGCAGCTACGACCGCACCCACCACGAGGCCGCCGGAAACTTCCGGTGAAATAACGTTTATAACAACGGCTGCGGCGAACCCTAGGACGGCCGCGACCAAAACCAGCTTTACCATGTCACTCACCGGTCGCTCTCCCCGAACACAACGTCGATCGCGCACAGGACAGGGATCGCATCGGGCAGCATGTGCCCCTTGCACATGAAATCCATCGCCTGAAGGTGGCTGAAAGCCGTCGGTCTGATCTTGCAGCGATAGGGCTTGTTGGAACCGTCGCTCACCAGATAGACGCCGAACTCGCCCTTCGGACTTTCCGTCGCGACGTACACTTCGCCCGCGGGTACGTGAAAACCTTCCGTATAGAGCTTGAAGTGATGGATCAGCGCTTCCATCGACTGCTTCATCTCGCCCCGCTTGGGCGGAGAAACCTTGCGGTCGTCGCTGGCGATCGGGCCTTCCGGCATTTCCGCCAGACATTGCTTGATGATCTTCGCGCTTTCGTAAACTTCCTTCACGCGCACCATGAACCGGTCGTAGCAATCGGAATTGGTCCCCACCGGGATGTCGAACTCCATCCGGTCGTAAACGTCGTAAGGCTGGCTCTTTCGCAAGTCCCATGGGATGCCGGCAGCGCGGATCATTGGGCCAGAGAAGCCCCACGCAAGCGCGTCTTCCTTCGACACCACGCCGATATCGACGTTACGCTGCTTGAAGATGCGATTGTCGGTGACGAGGCTCATCGCATCGCCGAACAGTTCCGGCAGGCGCGTATCCACCCAATCGCCAATATCGGTGAGCAATTTCAGCGGCACGTCCTGATGAACCCCGCCGGGCCGGAACCATGCGCTGTGCATTCGCGCGCCGCTCGCCCGCTCGAAGAAGTTCATGCAGTCTTCGCGCAGCTCGAACACCCAGAGGTTGGGCGTCATCGCGCCCACATCCATGACATGCGCCCCGATATTGAGCATGTGGTTGCAGATGCGAGTCAGTTCCGCGAACAGCACGCGAAGGTATTGCGCCCGCTCCGGCACTTCGATGTTCAGCAGCTTCTCGATGGCGAGCACGTAGGAGTGCTCCATGCAAAGCGGCGAGCAATAGTCGAGCCGGTCAAAATAGGGCAGCGCCTGCAGATAGGTCTTGTGCTCTATCAGCTTCTCGGTCCCGCGATGCAGGAGGCCGACATGCGGATCGATCCGTTCGATGATCTCGCCGTCGAGTTCCATCACCATGCGCAACACGCCGTGCGCTGCGGGATGCTGCGGTCCGAAGTTGATCGTGTAGTTGCTGATCGTTTCGTCGCCGGTGGTCGGCGATTTCTCGAGGGTTAGGCCGCTCATTCCGCCTTGTCTCCGCTCGCTCCGGCATCATCGGCAGGAGCAACATTTGCCTTGTTCGGTTCGACGGTCTTCCGAGGTGTGGTCGCCGCCTTCGTATCGGTCGTCTTGCCCTTGCGCTTCGCTCTCGCCGGACGGTCTTCCGTCGGCGCAGGCGGAGGCGTGCGATCTTCGCCAGCGTCCTTTTCGGCGGGCGAGCCCTCGCTCACCTTGTTTGCCGCTTTCTCGTCCGTCTTGGGGCCGGCGCCGGTGTCCTTCGGACTGTCCGTGACTTTCGGATCGGCCACGGGGGGCATTTCGGCCTTCTCGTCGCCGGGCAGCACGTAGTCCGCCCCTTCCCATGGACTGAGAAAATCGAAAGTCCTTAGTTCTTGCGCCAGTTCGACGGGTTCGTATACGACCCGCTTCTCGTCCTCGGAATAGCGCAACTCGCTATATCCCGTCAGCGGGAAATCCTTGCGGAAGGGATGCCCTTCGAAACCGTAATCGGTCAGAATACGGCGGAGATCGGTATTGCCGCTGAACAGCACGCCGAATAGGTCGAACACCTCGCGTTCGAGCCAACCCGCATTCGGCCAGAGATTGGTGACCGTGGGTACCGGCGTCTCCGCGTCGGTCTGAACCTTCACGATTACGCGATGGTTCTTCGTTACGCTGAGGAGCATGTAGACGACTTCGAACCGCTCTGCCCGGCTCGGATAGTCGACGCCGGCGATCTCCATGAGCTGCTGATAGCCATGCTCGTCGCGCAACATTCTCAGGACGTCGTCGATCGCCTCTCGCTTTACGGAAAACAGGAATTCGCCGTGTTCCTCGCGCGCTTCGAGCAGGTGGTCGCCCATAGCCTGCGACAGCGTCTCGCGGATGTTCGTCAGCGTCGAAATCTTCGGTGCGGGATGAAGGACTGTCATAGCGCTCTCCGCCTTACCGAGCGATCGTGCCGACGCGGCGGATCTTCCGCTGCAACTGCATCACGCCATAGAGCAAGGCTTCGGCGGTCGGAGGGCAACCGGGCACGTAGATGTCGACCGGCACGATGCGGTCGCAGCCGCGCACCACTGAGTAGCTGTAATGGTAGTAGCCGCCGCCATTGGCGCAGCTTCCCATGCTGATGACGTATTTCGGGTCCGACATCTGGTCGTAGACCTTGCGCAGTGCCGGGGCCATCTTGTTGCAGAGCGTTCCCGCCACGATCATCACGTCCGACTGGCGCGGACTTGCGCGCGGCGCAACGCCGAACCGCTCCATGTCGTAGCGCGGCATATTGACGTGGATCATCTCGACCGCACAGCAGGCGAGGCCAAACGTCATCCACCAGAGCGAACCGGTCCGCGCCCATTGGAACAGGTCCTCGGTCGTCGTGACGAGGAACCCCTGGTCGTTGACCTCGGTCTGCATCGCCTTGAAGTAATCCGCATCGGGCTGCCGGATTTCGCCGCCTTTCGCGGTCGGTGCGGTCGCCAGCTCGGCATATTCCCGGCTGTTCATATCGTTCGTTCCTACTCCCATTCGAGCGCTCCCACCTTCCATGCATAAGCCAGGCCTACGGCGAGTTCGGCGAGAAAGATCATCATCGTGGTCCAGCCGGCCCAGCCGGTCAGGTCGAGGCTGACCGCCCAGGGAAAGAGAAATGCCGCTTCGAGATCGAAGACGATGAACAGGATCGCGACGAGATAGAACCGGACGTCGAACTGGCCCCGCGAATCCTCGAACGCCGGAAAGCCGCATTCATATTCGCTGAGTTTCTCGGCGGTCGGCTGATGCGCTCCTGTCAGGCGAGACACGCCCATCGGCAGGAACACGAACGCCACCGACAGTCCCAGCGCGATGAACAGGAACAATAGGATAGGCAGATATTGCGAGAGATCGACCACGAGCGATTCCGGTTGTGAGAAGGGGTGGCCCGCATCTAGGCTCCTCGGACGGTGCGCGCAAGGGCACGGGCAGACGAAACCCTGCGCAATTCCCCCATTCCTTCGATATGTTAGCGGTCAGACGCTCGTGAAAGACTACTTCATGACCGAGCGCGCCGCCTTTTCGGTATTCTTTCCGTAAGGCGGCTTGAACCCGGCCAGCTTGGCGATGTCGATCTTCGGCTGCGTGTAAACGGACCGCGCATGGCTGAATTCGCGGAAACCTTCAGGCCCGTGATAGCTGCCGATCCCCGATGGTCCGATGCCGCCGAAGGGAAGATCGTCCATCGAAACGTGGAAGATGACGTCGTTCACCGTCGTTCCGCCCGAGACCGTGCGCGAAAGAACCCGCTGCTGCTCTGCTGAATCGTCGCCGAAATAATAGAGGCCGAGCGGCCGGTCATGGTCGTTCACGTAATCGACCGCATCATCGACCGAGCTGTAGGTCATGACGGGCAGGACCGGGCCGAAAATCTCCTCCTGCATCGCCTTCATGTCGTCATTGACGTTCCGCAGAATCGTGAGCGGCATCTTGCGCGCGTTGGCGCTAGAAAAATCCTCGTTGGCGGGGTTCACCTCAACGACATCTGCGCCCTTGTAGCGCGCATCCTCCACCAGTCCTTTAAGGCGCTCGAAGTGCTTGTCGGAAATGATGCTCGTATAGTCTTCGTTCTCAAGCAGCGTAGGATACATGTTCATCACGCCGAGCTCGACGGCGGCGACGGCGGCGTCTTCCTGCTCTTCCGAAACGATCATGTAGTCCGGCGAGAGGCAAATCTGCCCGGCATTCATCATCTTGCCCATGGCAATCCGTTCGCCCGCCCGTTCGAGATTGGCATTCTTGCCAAGGATCACGGGCGACTTGCCGCCGAGTTCGAGGGTGACCGGGACGAGGTTCTTGGCCGCGGCCTCCATCACCTTGCGCCCCGTCTCGGTCGAACCGGTGAAGACCAGATGGTCGAAGGGCAGTTCGGAAAATTCCTGCGCGATCTCCGGCCCGCCGGTGACGAAGGCGACTTCCTCCGGCGCAAAATACTTCGCCGCGAGTTCGCGCGAGAGTTCGCTTGTCTCCTGCGTGAATTCACTGGGCTTGATCATGGCGCGGTTGCCGGCGGCAAGAACCTGCATCAGCGGACCGAAAGACAGGTTTACCGGGAAATTCCACGGGCTGAGGATGCCGATGACGCCCTTGGGCTCGTAGCGCACCTCGGCCTTCGCGCCCAACAGCGCGAGCGGAAACTGCACCTTGCGCTTGTCGGGCTTAGCCCAGTCGTCGAGGTTCTTGAGGCAGTATTTGCCGAAGCCAACCGTCCCGGCGATGTCGGTCATCATGGATTGCCGCGGACTGCGATTGCCGAAATCCGCGCTCATCGCCTTGCACAGCGCATTGCCATTCTCTTTCAGAAGGGCGATAGCACGCTCGATACGGTCCTTGCGCTTGGAAAGCTTTTCGGGCCGCGACCGGGTAAAATCCTCGCGCTGCCGGTTTAGAGTGCCGTGCAAGTCCTGCCTGTTTTCGTCCGCCATCGCTCTCTCCTTCGCTGATCTTGTCCCGCCCACCTATGTCGTCCTCATAGGCGAAGCAAGCGCGGCGCCTCTTCGCCGTCGCCATTCGATTTGCGTTGCGCTCCTTATCGCCATAGATGGAAAGCCCATAGGTCCAACCAACGAAGCGAGTGCTCGATCATGTCGCAATTTTCCGCCAACGATCCCGTCGTAATTCTTTCCTATGCTCGCACGCCGATGGGTGCGATGCAGGGCGCCCTTTCCGATGCATCGGCTACCGATCTCGGTGCGACGGCCGTCAAGTCCGCTGTCGAGCGCGCGGGGGTCGGCGGCGAGGAAATCGACCGCTGCTACATGGGCTGCGTCCTGCCCGCCGGACTGGGCCAGGCGCCCGCCCGCCAGGCTGCGATCAAGGCCGGCCTGCCCAAATCGGTCGAGGCGACCACCGTCAACAAGGTCTGCGGCTCGGGCATGCAGACCGTCATCATGGGGAGCGAGGCGCTGGCTTCCGGCTCCGTCGATTGCGTCGTGGCGGGCGGCATGGAGAGCATGACCAATGCGCCCTACCTTCTCAAGAAGCATCGGTCGGGTGCGCGGATCGGCCATGATACCGCTTACGATCACATGTTCCTCGACGGTCTCGAGGATGCCTATGAAGAAGGTCGCGCGATGGGCACCTTCGCGCAGGAAACGGCCAACGAATACCAGATGACCCGCGAGGAAATGGATGAATATTCCATCGAGTCGCTGCGGCGCGCAAATGCCGCGATCGAGAACGGCGCGTTCGATGAAGAGGTTGTCGCCGTCACCATGAGCACGCGCGGCGGCGACGTTACGGTGGACAAGGACGAGGCACCCGGAAAGGGCAAGCCCGATAAGATACCGCAACTGCGTCCCGCCTTTGCCAAGGACGGCACCATCACCGCGGCGACGTCCAGTTCGATCTCCGACGGGGCGGCTGCCGTCGTCCTCACGCGCGAAAGTGTCGCGAAGGAGCGCGGACAGCAGCCGATCGCACGTATCGTCGCGCTCGCCGCGCATGCGCACGAACCGGCCAAGTTCACCACTGCCCCGATCGGTGCCATCGAAAAGGTTCTGGAAAAGGCCGGCTGGTCAAAGGACGAGGTCGACCTTTGGGAAGTGAACGAAGCTTTCGCTTGCGTGGCCATGTTCGCCATGCGCGATATCGGCATCCCGCATGACCGGATCAACGTGAATGGCGGCGGCACGGCGCTCGGTCATCCGATCGGAGCGAGCGGTACGCGCATCATCGTGACGCTGCTCAACGCCCTGAAGCAACAGGGTAAGAAGAAGGGCGTTGCCAGCCTGTGCATCGGTGGGGGCGAGGCAACCGCAGTTGCCGTAGAAATGCTCTGATATTGCCAAGGCGACCGGTCGCCCGATAAACGTACGGCCGGTCCAGCACAGGGGAACGATACGATGCGTTGTGTAATCCTCGGCCCGGTGCTTCTTGTCACTGCCGCTTGCGGCACATCCAGCGAAGAGGCGGCTGTTGCCGACGAGGTTCTCGCCGTCGAGGATGACGTTGCGCTGGATGACGGCACGGCGGGGCTTGCCGGAACGTATGAACTGACCAGCGGCGACGGCTCGGTGGTCTTGCAGGTTCTCAGTCCCGACGGAACCTATCGGGACACGACGCCGGGTGGCGAAGAACTCGAACGCGGAAGCTGGCGCAGCGACGGCGAAGGGATTTGTCTCGATGCAGACGGACCGGCGACCGAACGATGCATGACCGGCAGCGAAGTTGGGCCGGACGGAAGCTGGCGCGCCATCGACTCGACGGGAGCGGATACCGGCACGGTCGTGCGTCAGCTCGACTAGTTCAACGCCCTGCGTAGATTACGCCGCGCCTGCGCCCCATAACCGGTCCTGCCGGACCCAGCCGCGCCGCTCGCCGACGGCGATGCGGCACCAGCCATCTTCGCAGCGAACGAGCGATCCGACCACGCCGGGTTCGAGCCTCCACCGAACCGCCGAAGCGAATTCGGGATCCTCGTGCATGTCGGCTAGACCCTCTCCATGGACATAGACCGACAGGTTCGTGGAAAGCAGGCTGGCGCGAACCCAGCCTTTCGTTCCGTCTGGGTCTTCCACGAGCCGCCAGCCATCCTTCAGCCGCACGACCTTCACCGGGAGGCCGGGACGCTGATAGACCCAGGCTATCTTGAATTCGAGGCTTGGCCCTACCCGCATATTGAGGCGGGTCGCCGATTCGCGGATGCTCGCCCAGTAGGGAACCTCGCGTTCCTGCGCCCACGCTTCCCCTTCGCTCAGCAGGACGAAGCTCAAAATCGCCGCGACGAGCAATTTCAATAAGCGGAGCGGCTCGATCATCGCGTTCGGTGAGTCCCTATAATTTGATTCGCGTCCGTCGACGTGCGTCAACGCGCTGATAAACGGAGCGACGGAGAGCGGTAAACCCTTCGTAGCGCTCGATACGTCTGCTTGCTTGTCTGGCGCTGCAATACGCCCTAGCAAGTGGCGAATGTCCGACTTCAACGACACCAAGCGAAGCGTCCCCTGCGTCGGCGTGACGCGCCATCTGATGCCTGCCGTCGAAGCACGCATGAGCGAATTGTTCGATGTCGTAACGAACGAGGACGATCACCCTCTGTCACGCGACGAATTGTTCGATCTGGTTCAACGTTGCGACGTGCTGGTCCCGACCGTTACCGACACGATCGATGCCGAGCTCATTGCAGATGCGGGCGACCGGCTGAAGCTGATCGCGAATTATGGCGCAGGCACGGACCACATCGATCTGGCGGCGGCGCGCAAGCGCGACATCATCGTCACCAATACGCCGGGCGTCTTTACCGACGATACGGCGGACCTGACGATGGCCCTCATCATCGGCGTGCCTCGACGCGTGCGCGAAGGCGTCGCCCTTGTCCGGCACGGCGACTGGAGCGGCTGGGCTCCGTCGGCCATGCTCGGCCGCAAGCTCGGCGGGAAAATTCTGGGCATCGTCGGCATGGGCCGGATTGGCCAGGCGGTCGCGCACCGTGCGCGGGCATTCGGACTCGATATCGCCTATCACAACCGCAAGCGCCTGCCCGAAGCGGCAGAGCGGATGCTGTCGGCCCAGTTCATTCCCTCGCTCGACGACCTCGTCGCGAGTTCCGACATCCTGACGCTGCATTGTCCCGCCACGCCCGAAACCGTCGGATTGCTCGACCGGCGGCGCCTCGGTCTGATGCGCAAGGGCGCGGCGCTCATCAATACGGCGCGCGGCGAACTGATCGACCAGGAGGCCTTGATCGATGCTTTGGAAAGCGGGCATCTCGTCGGCGCGGGACTCGACGTCTATCCCGACGAGCCAAAGGTCGATCCGCGCCTCATCGCGCATCCCAACGTCATGACCCTGCCCCATATCGGCAGCGCGACGGTAGAAGGCCGCGAAGCATCCGGCGAACGAGTGATCGCCAATATCCGCTTCTGGATGGACGGCCATCGTCCGCCCGACCAGGTACTTCCGAACCTCGACTGAAGGGGCTTTCGCCTTTCGCAAGCTATCTTGCGGTTTGCGCGGCTGCCTGTATCGCTTGCCCGCATGAACGAACTCGCCGCGAAGATCGAAACGCTCGAACACCGCTGGATGCGTGCCTGGATGCAGCGCGACCGCAACCTGATGAAGCAGCTGGCCGCCCGCGATTTCATCTTTCTTCTGGCATCAAGCAGTGCTGCCATTCTCGACCGGGCGAGCTGGCTCGAAGCAGCGACCACGCGGTTTCGCTGCAACGGCTACCGGTTCGACGAAGTATATGTGCGGCGGCACGGCTCCACCGCGGTTTTCGCGACGCGCATGACGCTCGACGCGACGATCGGAATGCACGAATGGTCGGGCGAGACCTGGATCACCGACCTGTGGCAGCGCAGCCGGTTCAAGCGCAGCTGGCGCATTGTCGAGCGGACCCTCTCGCGCCCCGACACCGACGCGGAAATGCCCGACGCCATCCGCTCGATGCAGTTGTGGCGCTGACCGGCGGCTACAAGCTTTTTCCGTAGAAGATGTTGAAGTCGGTTTCACGGTAATTGCCGAACGCTTCGCGCCGCATGAAACCGTTCTTGAGGTAGAGCGCATTGGCAGCTTCGAAGACTTCGCCTTGCCCCGTTTCGAGCATCAGCTGTGTGTAGCCGCGACCGCGACCAATCTCGCACAATGCATCGAGCAACGCCTGCCCCACGCCTTTGCGCAGCGCGCCGTCCGCAGTGCGCATCGATTTGATCTCACCCGCCATTTTGGACAGCGCCTTGAGCGCTGCGACGCCGAGCAGTTCTCTGCCCTCGCGCGCTTCGATCACGGTGATCTCTGGCCGCCGCAACCCGTCGAGATCAAGCGCGAAGGACGTACCGGGCGGAGAGCTTTCGTACATGCGCCGCTAATGCTCGGTTATGAGCGCGCGCACATCGGCATCGTGGAGATCGGCCCTCCCGATCCGCACCGCCTTAGTCGCCGGTCAGGATGCGGTCGACCAGTTCCTTCACGGACGGGGTGAAATTGTTCGAGTAGAACGGGTCCTTCTTGAACATGAAGGCGGCGTGGCCGGCAAACATCAGATTGTCGTCCGTGCTTCCGCCATGCGCGATGTCCTGCAATGTCTTCTGGATGCAGAAGCTGCGCGGATCGGCCAGCCGGCCAGTCGTATAGTCGTCGTGGTCCTTCCAGCTCGAAAACTGGCAATGCGACAGGCAACCCATGCAATCCGCCTGGTCCGTGCGGATGGTCGCGCGGCTTTCAGGGGTGACGAAGACGAGGGTGTCGTCCGGCGTCTTCAACGCCTCGACAAATCCCGCCTCGTGCCATTTCTGCGCCTTTTCGCGGTCTTCCGGCCTGACCCAGAAGTTCTTGCCCTTTACGCCGACGTCGAGCGAGCAGCTATGATCCTCATCCTCATGCCTGATGAACGGTATTTGCCGCTCGGATCGATGGATGAGATCGTAGAGGAAGTCGTTCTTTACCGCCGAGGAATAGAACCCGGTGGGCGAGAACTGGTGCAGCAGGATGTCGCCTTCATCGAGGTTACGTAATTCGTCCTTCCACTCCTGCGGAATGGGGCTTTCATGCGTGAGCAGGGGCCGCGTGCCGAATTGAAAGGCGATCTTGCCGATGTCGGGATTGTCGATCCAGTGGTCCCAGTCGCGCAGGAACCAAACGCCGCCCGCCATGACGATCGCGCAATCCTCGCTAACGCCTTCGGCCCGCATGGTTTCGCGCAAGGCCTTGACCCGGGGGAAAGGGTCCTGCGGTTCCTTCGGGTTTTCGGCATTGCTCAGACCGTTATGCCCGCCAGCCAGCCAGGGATCCTCATAGACTACCGCGGCCATCAGCTCGGGAACCTTGGAGTAACTGCGCTTCCACAAGGCGCGGAACGCCCGCGCCGAGGAAATGATCGGCAGATAGTGAACTTTGTGCCGGGCAGCGATCTCGGCAAGTTTGTAGGGCATCCCGGCCCCGCACGTCACGCCGTCGACGAGATCGCCGACCTCTTCGAGGATCCCTTCGAGAACTGGCTGTGCGCCGCCCATTTCCCACAGGACATTGATATTCAGGGCGCCGTTCCCGCCTGCGATATCATGCGCCTTGCGCACCTGCTCGATACCGCCGTCGATGGCATAGCGAATAAGCTGTTCGTGCCGTTCCTTGCGCGTCCGTTGCGGATAGACCTGTTCGATGATCTCGCCGTCTTCGTCGGTGCTGTCCGCATTGACCGCGCTGACCGTGCCGATCCCGCCGGCCGCGGCCCAGGCGCCCGAACTGGCGTGGTTGGTCGCGGAAACGCCCTTACCACCTTCGATGAGCGGCCACACTTCCTTGCCGCCGTAATTGATCGGGCTCAACCCTTTGAATGCCATGATTTCTGCCGGTTATGGGCGCTGCTACGAGGCGGCGCGATTGGTATCGTTCGACGATCCGCGACAAGGCTGGATGTCGGCGGGAGCAGCCCTCTTAGCCGCCCTCTCGAATTTTGCATAGTACCCCGCCAGTTCCGGCTCGTCACGGAACTGGACGAGTTCGAAGCCGACCTCGCGAAACTCGCAGGACAAGAGGAGCGGGTCTATCCCGTGCTGATCGGTCGGGCGGTCGACATCGACCACGATGACCTGCCCCCCTTCGCGCAGAGCCGGCCACAGCCGCCAGAGGAAGGCGTAGGGTTCAGCCACCTCGTGATACATGTGCACGAGGAAGATGCGATCGAAACTGTTCTCGGGAAGGCGCGGATCGTCCGGCGCTCCCGGCTTGATCGAAACATTGTCCAAACGCTCGCGGCTGACCCGTTCGCCGAGAGCCGACAATGCGTTGCGATCAATATCCTGGGCGAGCACCCGCCCGCTTTCCCCCACCCGCTCGGCGAGGCGAACGGTGTAATACCCCTCGCCCGCACCGATATCGGCGACCGTCATGCCCTCGCTGATGGCGGCAAGGTCCATGACCTTCTGCGCCTCGTTCACGCTGTCGCGGGCCGTTTCGGTGGAAAAGCGGTTGGCCCCGAGATTGGAAACGGGGCGGTCGGGCAACGGAAAGGCGAGCGCCGTTTCGGGTCGATCGCCCTGCTCGCCCACGCGCTCGCAACCCGTGACGAGCCCCAGACCGAGGACCAGGCAGAGGACGGATAAGCGGTTCATTCTTCGCGGCCTACTCGACATCCTCGACTTCGACCGTTTCGCCGGTCACCCGCTGCGCGAGCGCCGCCGAGATGAACGGGTCCAAGGCACCGTCCAGCACATCGTCCGGCGAACTCGACGTCGTCCCGGTGCGCAGATCCTTCACCATTTGATAGGGCTGCAGGACATAAGAGCGGATCTGGTGTCCCCAGCCGATCTCCGTCTTTTCGGCATATTCGCCGGAAGCCGCCGCTTCGCGCTCCGCCATCTCCCGTTCGAAGAGCCGCGCCTTCAGCATGTTCATCGCAGTCGCGCGGTTCTTGTGCTGGCTGCGATCGTTCTGGCTCGCGACGACGATGCCGGTCGGCTGGTGGGTGATGCGAACGGCTGAATCGGTCGTGTTCACGTGCTGACCGCCCGCACCGCTGGCGCGGTAGGTGTCGATCTTGAGATCGCTTTCGTTGATTTCGATGTCGATGTCGTCGTCGATTACCGGATAGACCCAGACCGAACTGAAGGAGGTGTGGCGACGTGCCGAACTGTCGTAAGGGCTGATCCGGACGAGGCGATGAACGCCGCTTTCGGTCTTCGCATAGCCGTAGGCGTTCTCGCCCTTCACCAGCAAGGTCGCGCTCTTGATGCCGGCCTGATCGCCTGCCTGATATTCGACCGTCTCGACCTTGAAACCGCGCTTCTCGGCCCAGCGCGCATACATGCGGAAGAGCATTTCCGCCCAGTCCTGGCTTTCCGTGCCGCCAGCCCCGGCGTGGATCTCGACATAGGTATCGTTGGCGTCCGCCTCGCCCGCGAGCAATGCCTGCACCTTGTCGGCGTCGGCGCGCTCGGCCAGTTTCTCGAGGCTTGCGAGACCCTCGTCGACGATCTCCTCGTCGCCCTCGGCTTCGCCCATCTCGATGAATTCGACCGCGTCGTTCATCTCGTTCGAAATCTGCCGAACGGTGTTGACGGCGCTTTCCAGCCGCTTCTGCTCGCGCATGATGGTCTGCGCCTGCTTCGGATCGTCCCACAGCGTTGGGTCTTCGACGCGCGCATTGAGCTCGTCGAGTTCGCGCAGCGCCCGGTCCCAGTCGAGCGATTGCCGCACGAGCGAGAGTGCCGCTTCGATCCGGTCGATATGAGCTTGCCCTTCGGCACGCATACGAAAAATCCTCATCTGCGCGCGGCGTGTCGCTGCCGCACGGCTTTGCATGGCTTGTCCGGCAGCGATTACCTCGCCTCGCGCGATTGTAAAGCGGCGTGCTAGTAGATGCCGCCCTGCTCTTCCACGAAGTCGACGGGTTCCTCCGCCGCGACGCTTTGTCGCGAACGCGTCGCGCCGATCCGCGCACGGCGTATGAGGTCGAGAACCTCCTCGCGCTTCGCGGCAATGGCATCCTGCCGCGTTGCGATGGGCGGTTCGGTATCGGCCTTGAAGGCCTCCCAGATGACCGCAGGCTTCGGCTCGTCGGTCGGCCATCCCTCGAAGACCCGCTTGCCGGAGAGGCGGTTCACGCGAACCATCCGGATGCCTTCGGGTGCGACGAAGGGCGAACCGCTCCACTTCTCACGCGTATCGGAGATGAATTGCTTCACGATCGGCGCGGCCAGCGTTCCGCCCTGGGCATAGCCGCCCATGTTGCGCGGCTGATCGAAGCCGAGATAGACCCCGGCGACGACGTCGGGCGAACCACCGACGAACCAGACATTGGTCGGACCGTTGGTCGTGCCGGTCTTGCCGAACAGCGGCATGTCGAGATCGCGCAGGACGGTCGCCGTACCGCGTTCGACGACGCCTTCGAGCATGTGAACAGTCTGGAACGCCGTGCCCGGATCGAGGACCTGTCGCCCGCCCGCGGCGAAGCGGGGCATCGGATTGCCGTCCCACTCGGCCATGTTGCAATTGTTGCACGCGCGGCGGTCGGCTCGCCAGATCACCTTGCCGGTGCGATCCTGGACGAAATCGATCGTCGTCGCGGGCATCTGCCGCCCCTGATTGGCAAGCGCGGAATAGGCCGAGACCATTTTCTCGACCGTCGTTTCGCCCGCGCCGAGCGCAAAGGCGGGATAGGGTTCGTAATCGCCGATACCCACGCGGTCGATCGTCTTGACGACGTTTTCCATCCCGGCTTCCATCGCTATGTGGATGGTCATCAGGTTGCGTGACTGTTCGAGACCCCAGCGCATCGTGTGGACCCCGCCGCCGCGGCCGCTGAAGTTGCGGAAGCATTTCTCGCCCAGTCCGGCGCCCTGATAATAGCAATAGGTCTGGTCGGGGACTTCGCTCGCAGGAGTGAACCCGTTCTCGAGGCCCGTCGCATAGACAAAGGGCTTGATCGTCGAACCCGGCTGACGATCCGCTTGCGTCGCGCGATTGAAATCGCCGAGGCGGCTGTCGAACCCGCCCTGCATGGCAAGGATGCGCCCGGTAAATGGTTGCTCAGCGACGAAGCCGCCACTGATCTCCGGAACGGTGCGCACGCGATAGCCGCTTCCCGACGGCGAAGCGGCGATGACGTCGCCCGTCTTCAGATTGTCGGGCAGCCCGCTTAGCGGCGAAGTGTCGCCGTTTGCGAAGGCAATCGTCGCTCGCGAACCACTGCGCTCGGTGACGACGCCGACGCGCCAGTCCTCGTAATTGATGCCGAGGTTGGAACTCGCCAACTGACCCGAAAGGTTGCCCTCGTCGACGTTGAGCGTTGCGATCGGCCCGGTCCAGCCGCGATTGCCGTGATAACGCAGCAATCCTGCGCGAAGCGCATCGCGCGCCGCATTCTGCAACTCTGTGTCGAGCGACGTGCGTATCCACAATCCGCCGGCATAGACGCTGTTGTCGCCGTCTTCCGCGTTCTCGCCGAACCGGTCGATGAGTTCGCGGCGCACCGACTCGAAGAAATAGCCGGCGTCTGCGCTGCGCGCCCCCGGCTGCTGCCGCTGCAGGCCGAGCGGCTGCGCCTGGGCAGCGCGCGCCTCCGCTTCGGTGATGAAGTCGTTCTCAGCCATTTGCCCGAGGACGAAGTTGCGCCGTTCCATCGCGAGTTCGGCATTGGCCGCCCGGCCATAGCGTTCGGGCGCCTTGGGCAGGATTGCCAGAAACGCCATTTCATGCAGGTCGAGCTGATCGACGTCCTTGTCGAAATAGGCACGGGCAGCGGCCTGAACGCCGAAACTGCGGCGACCGAGCGGAATTTCGTTGAGATAGAGTTCGAGGATCTGCTGCTTGGTCAGGACGTCCTCGATCTCGCGCGCGAGCACCATTTCCTTCAGTTTTCGCGTGACCGAATATTCGTTGGAGAGAAGGACGTTCTTGGCGACCTGCTGCGTGATGGTCGAGCCGCCGACCGCGCGTTCGCCCGAACCGAACTTGGTGGCATAGTCGATGACCGCATTGATCGTACCGGGCAGGTCGACCCCGCCATGGCTGAAGAAGGTCTTGTCTTCGGCCGACAGATAAGCCTCGATCAAAGGCTCCGGGAAATCGTCATATTGCAGCTGGACGCGCCGCTCTCGCTCGAAGCTGTGAACGATCTCGCCGTCCACGCCGCGCACGACGCTGGGCAGCGCGGGCTGGTAGTTCACGAGCATTCGGGCATCGGGCAGATTGCGCGCGACGAGGATCCAGATGATCGTCAGCGCGAGAATGCCAGCGAGGACGAGATAGACGAACCACCGCAACAGGCGGTGTTCGCTCCACACTTCGCGCAGCTTGAGGAAGAAGCCGCCGGTCTCTCGCCGCAGCCGTTCGGAATAAGTCATCGATGTATCGTTACCGTCCATTGCGTTTCGCATGTTCGAGCGCGAAGTTACGCCAATACCCCAAGAAGGATGAACCGCATATTAGGGAAGGCTTGTCGGTTCGCCAAGTCCGGGGTCGAAAGGCGCTTTACTCGCGACGCGGCAGACTTACAGAACGCTGCCAATGGAAGGCCTCGCAGATGGCGCTTCGTTCGCGGGGCGGGGTGCAGGCTGCGGGTCCTGTACCGGGGGTACCGCATCGAAATAGTTCAAAATCGCCCGCGCCATAATTTCTGCGAAACGCTCGCGTCCCTCGGCACTGTCCAGAACCTGCGCCTCTGCAGCGTTGCTGATGAAGCCCGCCTCGAACAGAACGGAGGGGATGTCGGGCGCCTTCAGCACCACGAACGGTGCCGAGCGCCTGGCTGGCTCGCGAAAGGCGATCCGGCCCGTCCCAGCTTCCTCTATCGCCTGAGCGAAGGCGCCGGCCTCCTCGACAGCGCGACGCTGCGACAGTTCGACGAGGATCGTCGCCACCGTCTCGTTGCCGCGTTCCAGCTGCACGCCATTGATGATGTCCGCGCTGTTTTCACGCGCGGCATAGCGGGCGGCGGCCTGGCTCGACGCGTCGGCGGAAAGGGTGTAGATGCTGGCTCCGGCGGCTTCGGTAATTTCCCCGGCGGAATCGGCATGGATCGAAAGGAACAGGTCGGCGTCGAGGCGGCGAGCGATCTCGGCGCGTTCCTCCAGCACGAGGAACCGGTCGTCCTCCCGCGTCAGGGCGACCCGTACCCGCCCGTCGGCCAGTAATTCGTCGCGCAACCGCTTTGCGAGCGACAGGACGATGTCCTTTTCCTGACGGTTCCCGGCGATCGCTCCGGTATCGTGGCCGCCGTGTCCTGCGTCGATCACGACGAGCGGACGCGAGGCATCGCCGCCGCCCGCAATGCTCGGCAGATCGACTTCACCCGGCGCAGGCAATTGCAGCTTCAGGACATAGTCCGGGCGCGACCCGATCCTCGGTGCATCGAGAAGAGGCGTCTGATACAGTCCCAGACAGACGAACAGCACGGCGAGGAAAGCGCCTGCGATCGGCAGATAGGAAGCGCGCGAGAGCATGGCGATGCCGACGGTTAAGGTTATCGCTGCATTTTCGCAATATAGTTGCTGAATGAAATGCACGATGCTAGCGCATGTAAACCGGTATTCGAGGGATAGGGACGACCGGCAGCGACAGGCGAACCGCTGATGCGAAACGCCGCAATCGCTGGATCGAGCCTATCCACCAGTGCCCCGCCGGCCTCCTTTCATCGAAAGGCACGGTCAGGCGCGGCCAAGACGACAGGTTGATGCAGACCATGATAGCCACGCTACCGCTCACGACCGCGCTGCCCGGTGCAGCAGGTCCGTGCGATGGCGGCTTGGCGCGAGGATCGCGCGGCTTCAGTTCTGCAGACACGACATTCCGGTGCGCGACGCCTTGCGCAGCGTACCGGTATCTGACCCCTCGGCCCGCAGGTTCGGCGCCGGGTTCATCACACAGAACGCGCAAATTGACGTCCGGCCCTGCCCGGCGTTCGCGCGTATGGAGAATAATTCATGTCAACGCGCATGCTTATCGATGCGCGCCATTCGGAAGAAACCCGAGTGGCGGTACTCAAGGGAAATCGCATTGAAGAATTCGATTTCGAATCAGCTGAACACAAGCAGATAAAGGGCAATATCTACCTCGCGAAAGTCACGCGGGTAGAACCGAGCCTCCAGGCCGCCTTCGTCGATTTCGGCGGCAATCGTCACGGTTTCCTGGCCTTCAGCGAAATCCACCCCGACTATTACCAGATCCCGCAGGCCGATCGGCAGGCCCTGCTCGACGAAGACGCGGAAGCGGCCGCCGAAGAAGCGAGGCTTCGTGCAGAGGAAGAGGAAAGCGGCAACGGATCGTCCGACGATTTCGATGCGGACGAGGAATCCTCGGGCGCTCTGGTCGAGGAAATAGCCGAGGACGGCGTCGAGGAAATTGACACTTCGGAAAAGAGCAAGGTCGCCACGATCGAGGAAGGTCACGTCGAGAACGGCGATGACGACGATAGCGACGATGACGAAGACGACGATGCCGAGGAAAACGGCGGAAACGGCGGCTCTGGTCGCGGACGTTCGCGGCGCTCGCGCTCGCGCCGCGGACCGAAGCGGTCGCAGGAGAATTCCGACAATGGCGACAATGGCGGCGGAACCCGCTCCAAGGCCGTCGACGAGGTGCGCCAGCGTCGTCAGGCGCTGCGTCGCCGCTACAAGATTCAGGACGTCATCCAGCGCCGCCAGGTCCTGCTGGTACAGGTCGTCAAGGAAGAGCGCGGCAACAAGGGCGCCGCACTCACCACCTATCTCAGCCTTGCCGGACGCTACACCGTCCTGATGCCCAACTCCAATCACGGCGGAGGCATCAGCCGGAAGATTTCTTCCTCCAGCGACCGCAAGCGGTTGAAGGAAATCGTGTCCGACCTGTCGCTGCCCCGCACCATGGGGCTGATCGTGCGGACCGCCGGTCTGTCGCGCACCAAGACGGAAATCAAGCGCGACTTCGACTATCTCGCGCGGCTGTGGGATGAGATTCGCGAGAAGACGCTCGGCTCGACCGCGCCCTCGCTCATCCATTCGGACAGCGACCTCATCAAGCGTGCGATCCGCGACATCTACAATCGCGACATCGAGGAAGTGATCGTCGAGGGCGAGCAAGGCTACAAGTCGGCCAAGTCGTTCATGAAGCTGCTGATGCCGAGCCACGCCCGGCGGGTGAAGGCCTATTCCGATCCCGTTCCGCTGTTCCAGCGCTATGGGGCGGAGGACCAGCTGAAGGCGATGTACGATCCCGTTGTGCAGCTGAAATCGGGCGGCTATCTGGTCATCAATCCGACCGAAGCGCTGGTTTCGATCGACATCAACTCCGGCCGCTCCACGAAGGAGCACGGTATCGAGCAGACCGCGCTGTCGACCAATCTCGAAGCGGCCAAGGAAATCGCCCGCCAATTGAGGCTGCGCGACATGGCCGGCCTTGTCGTGATCGACTTCATCGACATGGAACGGCACGGCAATATCCGCAAGGTCGAGCGGTGCATGAAGGATTCGCTGAAGAACGACCGTGCACGCATCCAGGTCGGTCGCATCTCCAGCTTCGGCCTTATGGAAATGAGCCGGCAGCGGCTGCGGACCGGCGTGCTCGAAGCAACGACGCGCGATTGTCCGCATTGCGACGGCACGGGCCTCGTCCGCACGGCCTCTTCCGCCGGATTGAGTGCGCTGCGTCTCATCGAGGAGGAAGCCGCCAAGGGCAAGGGTTCGATCATCCAGCTTTCGGCGAGCACCGAGGCGGCGATCTATCTCCTGAACGCGAAACGCGCTGATCTTCAGGAAATCGAACATCGCTACAATGTCAGCGTCGAGGTTCACCCCGAAGGCGAGGACGAAGGTGCCAAGATGAGCGTGTCGAGTTCCGGCGCGCGCCCCACCAATGCGCCGAAATTCGAACCGATCGCGGAGGATGACGACGAGGATTCCGACGAATACGATCAGGACGAAGACGACAACGACAACGACGAAACCTCTTCGGACGATCACGACGGTCAGCAGCGCAAGCGCAAGCGCCGTCGGCGCGGCGGACGTGGCCGCAACAAGCGGCGCGAGAATGGCGAGGACGACCGCGAGGAAACGTCCGCCCCCTCCGCCAGCGATCAGAACAACGGAAGCGAAAGCGACGCCAATGGCGACGGCGGGGACAAGCCGCGCAAGCGTCGTCGCAGGGGTGGCCGCGGTCGGCGCAAGAACACCGATACCTCGCAGGACAACGGTGCTCAGGATAATGGCGAGAATAGCAACGCCGACTCCGGCAACGCGTCCGATCAGAAGATCGACGGCGAAGCGCTCGAGCAGGTCTCCGAGCAGATGCAGGACGACATCGCCGTCGTGACCGGTCCTGACGGTGCTTCGGAAACTGCCGAGCGCATGGACGATACCGGCGAGGCGAAGGCCGAAGTCGAGGAAAAGCCGAAGCGTCGCAAGCGCCGCACCAAGGCCGAGATCGAAGCCGACAAGGCAGCGAAGGCGAAAGCGGCCGAAGAAAAGGCCGCTGCAAAGGCAGCCAAGAGCGAGAAGGCTCCGGCGGAGAAGAAGCCGCGCCAGTCCCGCAAGAAGGCTGAACCCAAACCGGCCGAGCAAACCTCGCGAGAGGGTGGCTCTAACGACAACGCGCCTTCCGATGGCGATGCCAAGGCGAGCGATAACGGAGCGGGCAATGCTTCGAAGGACAGCGCCGGAACGATCGAGACCGCCAAGCCGCGGCGTGGCTGGTGGCAGCGGACCTTCGGCGAATAGGCGATTAGGCGATAGCGGGGCGGAGTTGGGTAGCTGAAAGGCTCCCCGCCCGCCCCGATCATCGATCGTTCCGGTTCTGATTGTAATTCAGTCGGGGATCCTGTCGCCGCGCCAGTCGAAATGCCCGCCGCTATCTTTCGGTTCGAGGCCTTCGATAACGTCGAACAGATGCGCCGCTGATCGCTGCGGCGTGAAGAGTTGTTTGTCTGGCACATTGCCCTGAAACGGCTCGGACAGCTTCGTATCGACCGTTCCGGGATGCAAGGCGACCGCGAGCGCCTGTTTGTGCGTGCGCGCAAGCTCGATGGCAAAATTGCGGATCAGCATGTTGAGCGCAGCCTTCGACGCGCGGTAGCTGTGCCACCCGCCGAGCCGGTTGTCGCCGATCGACCCGACCCGTGCCGACAGGGCGGCGAAGACGGAACGCCGGTCGCGCGGCAATTGCGGAAGCAGATGTTTCGCGACAAGTGCGGGTCCTATCGTATTGACCCGGAATACCTTTTCCATCAAGTCCGGATCGATTTTGCGAAAACTTCTCTCGGGTCCGATTCCGTCGGCAAGGGTAAGAACGCCGGTGGCCACGACAATCAGCGACAATGGTGTCTCGGAAACGCTATCAGCAAAATCCGCGATGCTCTCTTCGTTTTCGTAGTCGAAGCGGAACGGCCGCAGCCCCTCCCCCGAAGGTCCCTCGCCGGAGCGGGAGCCTACGTGAACCGTCTCGAAGCCGCGACGCAGCGCCTCCTCGGCAAGTGCTCTGCCAATGCCGCCGCTTGCTCCGAATATCGCCGCGCTTCGCCGATCCTGTCCTACATCGCCCATATTCCTTAGAGTTGTCCGATGTCCGCCCGGTTCCCCAGCGCGCTCGAAAATGCATGTTTTCGACCGTTATCGGGGGGAGTTTTCTCTGACAGGACAGTGTTCCATGTGTTCCATCGCGTTGGATTTGGCGCTCCGCGCAAAGTGGCAACTTCGTCTTGAGTCGCGGCGCGAAATGCTTAGATAGACGGCAAGGCAGACAGGATCGAACCATGGCGACTTTCACCCTCCCCGCGAATTCGAAGATCAACGCAAAGGGCAAGAAGCACCGCTCCGAAGGGGCGACGCGAACCAAGACGTTCAAAATCTATCGCTACGATCCCGATAGCGGCCAGAACCCGCGCTACGACACGTTCGAGGTCGATCTCGATCAGTGCGGCCCAATGGTTCTCGATGCACTGTTCAAGATCAAGAACGAGATCGATCCGACGCTGACCTTTCGCCGGTCCTGCCGCGAAGGTATCTGCGGTTCGTGCTCGATGAACCTCAATGGCAAGAACGGCCTCGCCTGCACGACGGCAATCGAGGATTTGAAGGGCGAGATTCGGATTACGCCGCTGCCGCATATGGAAGTCATCAAGGACCTCGTTCCCGACTTCACCCATTTCTATGCGCAATACGCGTCGATCCGGCCCTGGTTGCAAACCGTATCGCCGACCCCTTCGGGCAAGGAACGGCTCCAGTCCCCCGAACAGCGCGAACAGCTTGACGGCCTTTACGAGTGCATCCTGTGCGCCTGCTGTTCGACGGCCTGCCCATCCTACTGGTGGAATTCGGACAAATTTCTTGGTCCTGCGATCCTTCTCCAGGCCTATCGCTGGCTCGCCGACAGCCGTGACGAGATGACGGGCGAGCGGCTCGAGGATCTGGAGGACCCGTTCCGCCTCTATCGTTGTCACACGATCATGAACTGCGCGAATGTCTGCCCCAAGGGCCTGTCGCCGGCGAAAGCGATTGCCGAGATCAAGAAAATGCAGGTCGAAAAGCATATCTGACGTGCCGCTCGATCATCTGTCCGACGACATCTTCGATCACGGACCCGATCCAGACAACCCGGGCTGGAATCACTGGAACTTTCACGACGACACGCTGTTCAACGGCGCGGTTCTCGGAAGGCTGATCGTTCGGAAGGATGGCGATGCCTGCCGTCTGCGCATGTTTCCGGAGCGGCGCCACCTCAACCTGCAAGGCGTCATCCACGGCGCCGTCACCATGGGCCTTATCGACATATCGCTGTTCTCCGCGATGCATGTCCTCGGCGGCTCGGATAGCGGCCCATCGGTCACCCTCGAACTTTCGACGCAATTCGTCGAAGCGGGCAAGGCCGAAGAACCGCTCGACGCGGTGACTTCGATCCTGCGCGAAACCGGGCGACTGGCGTTCTTGCGGGGCGAGGTCGTGCAAGGCGACACGATCGTGGCCGCCTTCAGCGGCATCGTGCGCAAGTTCAAGCCGCGTTCCTGATCGGTCCGGCATGAGAGAGAACGGCATACTCGCGCGTTACCGCGCCCTCATCGAAGCGGGAGAGTTGCAACCCGATACCGATCAGCAGGCGGCTGCGCAGCGACTGGATACGTTGCAAGGCCGACTGGCGGAAAAGCCGCGTTCCGGGCTCATCTCCCGTTTGTTCGGCAAGGAGGAAGCCGCCCCGCCCGGTGTTTACATGTGGGGCGGAGTGGGGCGCGGCAAGTCGATGCTGATGGACCTGTTCCACGAAACCTTGCCGATCGAAGCGAAGAGGCGCGTTCACTTCCATGCCTTCATGCAAGAGGTCCACGACCTGATGCGCGAATGGCGCGAGCGTGACCCCGGCGATCCGATCCCCAAGGTTGCGCGCGATCTCGCGACCGGCGTACGCTGCCTCGCCTTCGACGAGATGGTCGTCAACAATTCGGCCGATGCGATGATCATGGGACGCTTGTTCCGGGCGTTGATCGTCGAGGAGAAAGTCGTAATCGTCACGACGTCGAACCGTCCCCCGCGCGATCTCTACAAGGACGGGCTGAATCGCGAGCATTTTCTGCCGTTTATTGCCCTTATCGAAGAACGCCTCGAAGTTGTGCCCCTGAATGGGCCGACCGATTACCGGCTCGATCGGCTTGCCGGGATCGATGCCTGGCATACGCCCCTCGGCCCGGAAGCGACCGCGAAGGTGCGCGAGGTATTCTTCCGGCTTACCGATCACGAAGCCGAGGATGCGGAGACGGTACCGTCACGCGAGCTTGATGTCGGCAAGAAGCGCACTATCCACGTTCCCAAGAGCTTTCGCGGCGTCGCCGTGTTCAGCTTCAAACGCCTTTGCAGGGAGCCACGAGGGGCGGCGGACTACCTCGCTATCGCCCGCGAATATCACACGGTCATCATCGTCGGCATTCCGCAGATGGGGCCGGACCAGCGCAACGAGGCGACGCGCTTCACCGCCTTGATCGATGCGCTTTACGAAGCGCGGGTGAAGCTGTTCGTGACCGCGGAGGTCGAGCCCGAAGAACTGTATCCGGCGGGCGACAACAGCTTCGAATTTCAACGCACCGTCAGCCGCCTCAAGGAAATGCAAAGCTCGCGCTACATGGCGCTGGGACACGGCGAAACGGGGTAGTCCGCAAGCCAGCTAGACGAGCAGTTCCTTCGCCGGGCCGCGACCGAGAAAAGCGGCGGGCGAGGCGGTCGCACCGTAGGCGCCGGCGCAGAAGAGGACCACGATGTCTCCTTCCCGCGCGGTCGGCAGTATGACGGCATCGCCCAGGCGATCGAGCGGCGTGCAAAGGCAACCGACGACGTTGACGCGCTCCTCCGGCTCGGCGGCGAAGCTGTCGGCAATCGCGATCGGGTAATTGCGTCGCACCACGGTTCCGAAATTCCCCGACGCGGCCAATTGGTGGTGCAGCCCCCCGTCGGTGACGAGGAAAATCTCGCCGTGGCTTTCCTTCCGATCGACGATGCGACAGCAATAAATGCCCGCCTCCGCCACCAGATACCGTCCCAGTTCGATGTGGAACTCGGTCTCGGCAAGCACGTCCGGCAGATGCGCGAACCGTTCGCGCAATGCTTCCCCGACCCGCTCGATGTCCAGCGCCTCGTCGCCATGAAAGTACGGCACCCCGAAGCCGCCTCCCATATTGAGCGACGGTAAGCCTACCCCGGCGGTCGTGCAGATTTCCGCCGCCAGGTCGAGGACATTGCCCTGCGTCTCGATGATGGCTGCCTGATCGAGCGCTTGGCTTCCGGTAAATACGTGCAGGCCACGCCAATCGCATGGCTGAGCGCCAAGGTAGCGCGCGAGTTCCGGCACGCGGGCTGCATCGATCCCGAAAGGCTTCGCCCCGCCCCCCATCTTCATGCCCGAGCCGCGCAACTCGAACTCCGGATTGACGCGCAGGGCGATCCGCGGCTTGCGTCCGATTTCAGAACCGATCGAAAGAGCGCGCTCGACTTCGCCTTCGGATTCGCAATTCAGCGTTACTCCCGCCGTGATCGCGGCCGCCAGTTCCGCATCGCGCTTGCCGGGACCAGCGAAACTGATGCGATCGGCAGTGATATTCGCGGCCTCGCACATGGCCAGTTCGCCGCCAGAGGCAATATCGAACCCGTCGACGAGTTCCCGCATCGTCTCGAGCAAGGGCGGGAACGGATTGGCCTTTACCGCATAGTTGAGCCTCAGCCGCTCCGGCATGGCGCTGCGCAAGCGCGCGACGCGCTGTCGCAATCGATCGGCGATGTAAAGAAATACCGGAGTCTCGCCGGCTTCTTCCACCCACGCGGAAACGGAGCGTCCTCCGATAAGCAAGCGCCCTTCGGTATCGGCATCGAAGCCTTCCGGGATCGGTCCGTGCGGCTTTGCTTTCATACCCCTCGCCCTGTCGCGCCGTATTGTTCGATGACCGAGGAGCGATCAATCTTCCCGTTCTGGTTGAAGGGCATTTCACCAATTGGATGCACCATGCGCGGGTGCATGAAGGTCGGCAGGATGTGCTTCAAATGCTTTTGCAAAAGGGTCATCGAAGTATCTGTATCGTCGATCATTTCCACGGCAAGGGAGACCGTCTGGCCCAGTTCCTCGTCGGGAACTCCGAAAGCGACCGCATGACGGACAACGCCGGAACCGATTGCGACATCCTCGATCTCCTGCGGGCTGATACGTGTGCCCGAACTCTTGATCATGGCATCGTCGCGTCCGACGAAGAAGAGCAGGTCGTTTTCGTCGCGCATCACCGTGTCGCCGGAATAGACGGCCGTTCCCCCATAGTAGGAGAATGAGGGCGCAGGCTTGAACCGCTCCGCCGTTCGTCCCGGATCCTTCCAATAGCCTTGCGCCACCAGCGGCCCGCAATGCACCAGTTCGCCAGGTTCGCCCGGTTTCGTCAGAGCGCCTGTTTGATCGACCACCAGTATCTCTGCGTGGGGAATGGCCTTGCCCATCGACGTCGGATATTTCTCGACCAAGGCAGGATCGAGATAGGTCGAGCGAAATGCCTCCGTCAGCCCGTACATCGGCACGATGTCGGCAGAAGGGAAAGCCTCGCGAAATTTCGTTATCAGCGACCGGGTAAGTGCACCCCCGCTATTGGTAAGCCGACGCATCGATCCCGTCGCTTCCGGTGGCCAATCGACCGAGACGAGTTGCGTCCATAGGGGTGGAACGGCGGCGAGCGTCGTGATGTCATGCGCCGCGCAGGCCTTTACGACGTCGCGCGGGAACAGGTAATCGAGCGGAACGACGCAGCCACCGGCGTACCACGTGCTGAGCAGCTGGTTTTGCCCGTAATCGAACGAAAACGGCAGGACGGCGAGCGTCCGGTCGGACGCTTGTAGCGAAAGATAAGATGCTACGCTGTCCGCCCCAAGCCAAAGATTGGCGTGAGACAGCATGACGCCCTTCGGCTTCCCCGTCGAACCGCTTGTATAGAGTATGGCAGCAAGGTCATCGGTATCTGCGTTCGATGCGGCCAGCCTGCCGGGAAAAGCGTCGCGCAGCCCGCTCGCCTCTTCGTCCGAAAAGAACGTGCAAGCTTGGCTCAAATCTGCCCGGTCGAGCAGCTTGAGACGCGCTGTGGTCGCAATCAGGCACGACGCGCCGCAATCGCGTAAGATATGGCGGACCTGCTCTTCCTTGAGCAGGGGATTGATCGGAACATGGATCAGCTTCGCGCGAGGCGCGGCGAGTGGAAGGATCGCAGTCCACACCCCTTTCGCGGCCCAGCTCGCAACACGATCCCCCGGATTGGCGATGGAGGCCAGCCACGCGCTCGCCTGCGCTACCACCTCGCGCAATTCGGCGTACGAATAGGCGCGCTCCTTCAGGACAAGTGCGGTGTCGTTTGCCTGACCCCGCTCGAGAATATGGTCGAGCGGACGGATTTCGACCTTCACGCCTTCCATCCCCTCCTCCGATCCCAATCGTTCCAACACCGCCTCGTTCGTTTCGTCACGCCGTCGACCGCGTCCTTAGAACCCGGCAGGTCGTGCTGTCCATGCGAGGCAAACCAGAAGGGCATGGCCGCGGTCCCGCTATCTGATGGCAGCTATGCTTGCTTCGGCCCGGTCGAGCCGATAATGCGGGTTTTCCAAAAGAACCGGGTTTGGGAAAGGCGAAACTTGCATGGCCGTCACCTCGCATGCGCAGACCGAACAGGATCGAACGGACGATTCGGCCAGCAACGTAAGCGACGCGTGCCACGGACGAATCAACGCGAAGGCCGTCGATGAGCGACTGCGCGCCGTATTATGCGACGTCCTCGCGCTGGACCCTGCCGATGTTGCCGAGTTCGATGCCGATACTGGCCTTTTCGGACACTTGCCCGAAATGGATTCCATGGCGGTGGCCGGACTGCTCACGGAAATCGAGGACCGCTTCGGCATCATCATCGATGATGAGGACGTCGATGGTGAAATGCTCGAAACCTATGGTGGTCTGCGCGATTTCGTCGAAGGCAAGCTAACAGACGGCGCGGACGCCTAGTTACGGACGAAACAGCTGCTGAGTTCGACATGAGTCGACCAGCGGAATTGCCCGACAGGGCGCAAGCTATGCAAGCTGAAGCCGGCCGCCTTCAATATGGCGGCATCGCGTGACCAGCTCGATGGATTGCAACTGACATAGGCGACGCGCCGGACGTCGCTCTGCGCGATCTGTTCGATCTGGTTCCTAGCCCCGGCTCGCGGAGGATCGAGAACGATCGTCTCGAAACGCGCCAGTTCCTCGGCTCGAAGCGGATTTCGAAAAAGGTCGCGATGCAGCGCGAATACGGACGCGCCCGACCGGTTCGCCGCAGCCTTGCAGGCGATATGTGCGTCCTGCGCAGCCTCGACCGCCAGCACCCTCCGCTCCGCCGCCAGCGCGTAGGCGAATGTTCCCAGTCCTGCGAAAAGATCGGCGGTTGGGCCACCGCTTGCAAAGGCAAGCACGTCGTCCACCAGTCGCTGCTCCCCGTCCTGTGTCGCTTGGAGGAATGCGCCGGGCGGAAACGGAACGGCCTCGCCCGAAAGCGTGATCGTCGTCGGTTCCGGCTCGTAGAACACCTCGGGTCCGAACCCCTGATCGAGGGAGAGGCGCGCAAAGCCATGTTCCTCGGCAAAAGCGGTTAGTCGTTCGGTCTGCGCCAGTCCTTCGGGCTCTATGCCGGAAATGACGCAATCGACGCCCCGATCGACCAGCGTCAAGGCGATTCGAGCAGTGCCTTTCCCAAGGAACGAGCGCAAAAGCGAACGCAGAGGGCTGACCAGAGCAACCAGTTCTGGTCGCAGGACCGGGCACTCGACAAGATCGAAAATGCGATTGGTTTTCGGCAGGTTGTAGCCGATCCTTACGCCTTTCCCCGAAGAGACGGCATGCAGCACCGTCCTTCTGCGACTATGGGGCGGAGACAGATGGGTCGGCAAAAGCTCGCCCGGTTCCAGTCCGAGTTTGAGCGCGGGCAGGACGACGCGATCGGTTACGAACTGGCGCAGGGCCTCCTCGTCGCAATGCTGCAGTTGGCACCCGCCGCATTCGCCGAAATGGCGGCAGGGCGGCGTGACACGATGCGGACCGGGTACAATTGCTCCGTCGGGTGCAATGCGATCGCCGGGTGCCGCACCCGCCACATGCTGTTTGCTTTCCGTGACGCCGTCGCCCTTGGACGCAAGGCGAACGATCTCCGCGGCTTCGATGGTCATCCTGTAGCTAGGCGATCAGATGTCGGCAAAGACATGCGTTTCGCTGGCAGCCCCGGGATGAGTAAGCGCACCCTTGGATGCCGGTCCGACATTCTGCGAGTATCTCCAGAGTGCACCGGACTGGTAATCGTTGCGTCGGGGTTGCCATTCGCCGCGGCGTCGGTCGAGTTCGGTTTGATCGATCTCGACATCGATAGACCCCTTCTCGGCATCAATGTGGATCATGTCGCCATCCTTGACGAGCGCGATCGGACCGCATTCTGCCGCCTCCGGACCCACATGACCGATGCAAAAGCCGCGCGTCGCCCCGGAAAAGCGTCCATCGGTGACCAAAGCGACCTTTTCGCCCATTCCCTGACCATACAAGGCAGCCGTTGTCGAAAGCATCTCGCGCATGCCCGGCCCGCCCTTCGGGCCTTCATAGCGAATGACGATGACACTCCCCTCTTGGATATCGCGCCGTTCAACCGCATCGAATGCGTCCTCCTCGCATTCGAAGACGCGCGCAGGTCCGCTGAATTGCAGTCGTTCCATGCCCGCGACCTTGACGATCGCGCCATCAGGAGCGAGCGATCCTTTTAAACCGACCACCCCGCCGGTCGGGCTGAGCGGCGAGCGAACGTCGTAAAAAACTTTCTGATCCGGGTTCCACGTAATCTCTTCGAGGTTCTCGCCGAGGCTCTTTCCAGTCACGGTCAGGGGCTCTGGATCGAGAAAACCGCCGTCGAGAAGGGTTTTCATGGCCATGTAGACCCCGCCCGCCTCATGCATGTCCTTCGCGACATATTGTCCACCAGGCTTCAGATCGGCGATGTAAGGCGTCGTTTTGAAGATCTCCGCGACATCGAAGAGATCGAACGCGATGCCGCACTCGCTCGCCATCGCGGGAAGATGCAACGCCGCATTAGTCGAGCCTCCGGTTGCAGCCACGACCCGTGCGGCATTCTCGAACGCTTCACGAGTACAGATATCGCGCGGGCGCAGGATTCGAGCGAGCAGTTCCATCACCTGGCGCCCGGCGGCTGTCGCAATCTCCTCTCGTGATTTGTAAGGAGCAGGTGCCATATTGCTGTTCGGAAGAGATAATCCGATAGCTTCTCCTACACACGCCATCGTGTTCGCCGTAAACTGTCCGCCGCAGGCGCCGTGTCCGGGACAGGCCACTTTCTCAAGTGCGGTCAGGTCTTTCAGCGGGCAGCCTCCGGCGGCATATTGGCCTACCGCCTCGAACACATCGACGACAGTGACGTCTTTCTCGCGATAGGTTCCGGGAAGGATCGACCCGCCATAGACGAAAATCGAAGGCACATTGAGCCGCAGCATCGCCATCATCATGCCGGGCAGGCTCTTGTCGCATCCGGCGAACCCGACAAGCGCGTCGTAGCAGTGGCCGCGCACCGACAATTCGATAGAGTCGGCTATGACTTCGCGGCTTACCAGCGAACTTTTCATCCCCTGATGACCCATGGCGATGCCGTCGGTGACCGTAATCGTGTTGAAACGCCGCGGTGTGCCCCCGCCCTCCTCAACGCCGCGTCGGCAGATATTCGCTTGTGCGTCGAGCGCTGTATTGCAAGGCGCGCTGTCGTTACCCGCCGACACAACGCCGACGAAAGGTCGGGCGATTTCTTCCTCGGACATCCCCATCGCGTAGTAATAGGACCTGTGCGGCGCACGCTCGGGACCGACCGAGACGTGGCGGCTCGGAAGGCGCGATTTGTCGAAATTCTGGGTCATCGGGCGGGTTTCGCCCGCCTCGCGGGTTTTATCAAGCGCAAGCGATGTTTGGCGGGTCTTAATTCGCCTTTAGCGCGGCCAGCGTCTGCCGGGCGACTTGCGCAATCCTGTCGGCCCATTCCGATTGTCCTTGAGCGGAAGTGACCAGATCCTGTCGTACCTCGATCGTCAGATACGGTATGCGACGCGTTTCTGCGTGACGATCCATCGTCGCATTGAACTGCTTGCCCGAGTAAGGCTCGTTGTCGCCAACCGTGAAACCCATGTTTTTAAAAAGACGAATGGCGTGCCGAGCGGCCCGGTCGTCATTATTGTAAAGCAACCCGACTTCCCAGGGGCGTTTCTCGCCCGATGTCTTCAGCCGGGGCGTGAAGCTGTGAAGAGCGAGGAAGAGCTCGGGCTCGGTATCCTCGATGAAATTTTCCAGGCCGGCGTGATAGGGACGATGAAACCGGGCAAGGCGATCTTCCAAACGCCCCGCGTCGTTTCCGGGAATGGCGATGCCGTCCGATGTTTTCGGCATTACTGCAGGATCGTCTTCCCTGCGATGTAGGTCGACGACTAGGCGGCTGACCTTGGCGACATGCACGGGAATATTATGATTGCCGGCAAGGCATTGCGACAGTTCCCTGACGCCGAGATCGACGGCGACGTGCTGATCGAGGACATCGTCTCCGATCCCGAGCGCTAGATCGGGCGGCAAGCTGTTACCCGCATGATCGGCGCAGGCCGCGATCGGGGACTGACTGTTGGGACCGAGCCTTTCGAATGTTTCCGACGTGGTCACCGCAATGCTCCCGAAATTTGCCACCATTCCGGACGCCTGCGCTTGATAAAATCCGCCGCCTCGTCTCGTTCGCCAATCTTTCGATACAGCGCGAAGCAGGTCGCGCCGGATCCGGAAAGCCGGTGCAGGAAAGGTTTCGTTTCGCTTAGCAGCCTCAGGGTTTCGACGACGGGTTCGACGCCAAGCCGTTCCGTTGCAATGCGCTCGAAGCTGTTGCCGTTGCGTCCGGCTATTTCGCTGGTCGACTTGCCAATGAGAGGACCGTCATCGGTCCCGTCCCATGCGCCATACGCTTTGACGGTCGACATCGGTACGCCGGGATTGACGAGCAACACCGCGGTGCCGACCATATCGTCCTCGACTGGCTCAATCTGCGTCCCCGTTCCCTTGCCGAGGCTGGATGAGCTGTCGACGCAGGCAGGCACGTCCGCTCCGAGCCGCGCCGCCCGTGCGCGCCAGTCGTCCGGAAGCCCGTAAGCATCGCGTACCATGCGAAAGATCGCTCCGGCATCGGCGCTACCCCCACCGAGCCCCGCCGCAACCGGCAGGTTCTTCTCGAGCGTTACCGCCAGTCCGTCAGGACGCGGCAGAGCCGAAAGCGCTTTCGCCACCAGATTGTCGAACGGGTTGTCGAGTTCCCGAGCGAACGCGCCGAGCGTAGTGACGGCATCCTGCTCTGCCGTTCGGGCGGTCAGGACATCTCCCTTATCGACGAACGCGAATAGCGTTTCGATGTCGTGATAGCCGTCTTCCCGGCGGGCACGGATATGCAGCGCCAGATTGATCTTGGCAAAGGCGGTTTCGCGAAGCCTCATGATGAGCGCGGTGTCGGCGCTGCGTCACATGTTCGGATAATTCGGTCCGCCCCCGCCCTCGGGCGTGGTCCACTCGATGTTCTGGTTCGGATCCTTGATGTCGCACGTCTTGCAGTGAACGCAATTCTGGGAATTGATGACGAATTCCGGCTTCCCTTCCTCAACGCCCACCCATTCGTAGACACCGGCGGGGCAGTAACGCGTCGACGGCCCGCCATAGACCTCCAGTTCGCTGGCGCGCTGAAGACCCATGTCCTCGACCTTCAGGTGATTGCGCTGGTCTTCTGCATGATTGGTGTAGCTATAGGATACCGACGTCAGGCGATCGAAACTGATCTCGTTGTCCGGCTTGGGGTAATCGATCGGCTTGTAAAGGTCGGCGCGTTGCAGCATCTCGTAATCGGGTTCGTGCTTCATCGCGATCGGCAGGCCGATCTTCAATTGTCGCATCCACATATCCACGCCGGCGATAACGGTGCCGAGATCGCCGCCAAATTTCGCGACGGCGGGCTGCGCATTCTGGACTTTCTTTAGCTCGGTCGCGATCCAGCTATTGCGCAGATTGCTGTCGTAATCGGCCAGTTCGGTCTTTTCCTGTCCGGCAGCAATTGCCGCAGCAGCGCTTTCCGCGGCCAGCATGCCGCTCTTGATGGCGGTATGGCTACCCTTGATCCGCGGTACGTTCACGAAACCGGCGGCACAGCCGATCAGGGCACCGCCCGGAAAGGCGAGTTTCGGGACCGATTGCCAGCCGCCTTCATTAATCGCGCGCGCGCCATAGGCGACCCGCTTGCCGCCCTCGAGATATTCGCGAATGGCCGGATGCTGCTTCCACCGCTGGAACTCTTGAAACGGCGAGACATACGGGTTCTTGTAGTCGAGCGCGGTCACGAATCCGAGCGCGACTTGGCCGTTGGACTGGTGGTACATGAAGCCACCGCCCCACGTATCGCTTTCGGAAAGGGGCCAACCCTGCGTGTGCAAGACGCGGCCCGGAACGTGCTTCTCTGGGTCAATGTCCCACAGCTCTTTGACCCCGAGACCATAGACCTGCGGTTGGCAGTCCGCCTCGAGATCAAAGCGAGCCTTCATCTTCTTGGTCAGATTGCCCCGAGCCCCTTCGGCAAAGAAGGTATACTTCGCGAGAATTTCCATGCCCGGTTGATAATCGGCCTTATGCGACCCGTCGGCGGCTACGCCCATGTCTTGTGTAACGACACCGGCTACCGCACCGTTTTCGTCGAACAATACTTCAGAGGCGGGAAAGCCGGGGAACACCATCACCCCCAGCGCCTCTGCCTGTTCAGCCATCCAGCGCGACAGATTGCCGAGCGAACCTGTGTAGCATCCCTTGTTCGACATGAAGGGCGGCATCGCGAGATGGGGGATGTTGGTCTTTCCGCGAGCGGAAAGTATCCAGTGCCAGTTATCCGTCACCGGCGTCTCGGCCATGGGGCAATCCATTTCGCGCCACTCGGGCAACAGTTCGTCAAGCGCGATCGGATCGACTACCGCTCCGGATAGAATGTGCGCGCCGATCTCCGAACCTTTTTCGAGAACGACAACTTCCAGTTCATCGTTGATCTGCTTCAGCCTTATCGCGGCGGCAAGTCCAGCGACGCCTCCGCCGATAATGACTACGTCGCAAGGCATCGATTCACGTTCGGTCATGGTTCTTCGCTTCTTTCGTTTTACTGGTCCGATAACGCCTTGATTGCTGACGCTTGAGAGGTCAAGACTGGCCCCGCCCCGGTTACTTTCGAAATGGCCATGGAAACCCGCAAGACAACCCCTTCAGACGCCGTTTCGGGCTTTTACGATTGGTGGGAGTCCGCCGGCGTCGATTGCCTGTTCGAGAGCGAGGCCATCAACTGGCTGGCAGAAGAGAGCGACGAAGCGCCCATACCATCGCGACAGGGATCGCAACCCGTCGAGCCTGCCCGTCGCCCCGAACCGAAGAATGCGGAGACGAAGCCACGCGAAGCGGAAGAACTTGTCGCTTCGGCACCCGGCGATCTCGAGGCTTTTCAATCTTGGTGGATGCAGGCGGGTTTCACAGAGACGAACCCGAACAGCTCATCGATCGCCCCAGTAGGAGCGAAATCGGCAAGGACACTGTTCCTCTTTCCCCAACCCTTCGAAGGTGACCGAAAACAACTCGTCGACGGCCCGGCTTCGAATTTTCTCGAGGCCTTCCGCAACGCGCTCAATCTGGAAAGCGAGGCTGTCTATCTTGCCAGCGTAATGCCCAGACATGGTCCTTTCCCGGACTGGATCGCGGCGAGAGACACAGGTCTCTTTGCCCTCGCGCGACATCATATTGCGCTTGTCGAACCCGAACGGGTCGTGCTGTTCGGCCGCTCGATACTCCCCTTCCTCGCGAACGAGCGAGCCGGCCACAGTACCGATCTGGATATTCGCGGCGCGAAAATACCACTTTTCGCCGCTCCCGCACTTGGCGAACTGGCCCGTTCCGCGCAACGACGGCAAAGGTTCTGGTCTCGATGGCTCGATTGGACGGCAACGAACGAATGACACTTCTTACTCGAACGATATTCGCTCTCGGCATGGCAAGCGCCCTGATGCTGGGGGAGCCTGTCGCGGCACAACAAATAGATTATCGACCCCCCGGTCTCTCGGACTTGCCGGAGCGCGTTCTTTCTCGCGAGGAAACCGCATTCTACGCGAATGCCTTCGACGCACTGAACCGTCAGGATTGGGTGAGTGTGCGGACCGCGATCGACAACGATCCCTTCGGAGCGCTGCGCGGGACATTGGCAGCAGAATACTTCCTGCACCCCAATAGTCCGCGCATTTCCATCGAAGAGATCGAGGCGTGGCTACAGCGCTATCCTACCCACCCTCAGGCCGAACGCATGATCGGGCTCGGTATCAAGCGGGGCCTTGTCGAGGCGCCGATTTTGCCCCGCAAGGTCGCGACAGCCCGCGAACCTTCCATTCCCAAAAGGGTCCTGCCCCGCTCGGTCGAAGACGGCACGATGCCTGCAGAGATCGGCGAGGCGATCCTGTCGGCAATTCGCAATGACGATCCCGATAGCGCACGCATGCTGCTCGACGGCATCGACGCTTCGCTCAGTCCGGCATCGCGAACCGAATGGCGGCAAAGGGTCGCTTGGAGCTACTACATCGAGAACCGCGACACCGCGGCGCTGGCGATGGCAAGGACGGCGCGGGGCGGCACCGGCCCGTGGCTTGCCGAGGGGGCATGGGTCGAAGGTCTGGCGGCCTGGCGCCTCGACGACTGTCCCGATGCAGCCGATGCCTTTACGCGCGCGAGCGAACAGGCGGACAATGTGGAGCTCCGCTCTGCCGCGCAATATTGGGCGGCGCGCGCGTTCACGAAATGTCGTCAGCCCGCGCTCGCCCGGCAGATGCTCGAACGCGCTAGCAGGAGCGACGAGACCCTTTACGGGATGCTGGCAACCGAGCAGCTCGGCATAACCCGCCCCGATCGCTTTCGCGTGGCGGCGTTCGATCGCGAAGACTGGCGAAAGTTGCGCAACGATCCGATCGTCCGGAACGCCATCGGTCTTGCGGAGATCAATGAACTCGAACTCGCGGACGAGACCCTGCTGCATGCGTTGCAGACGGGCGATGCAGAGAGCTTCGCGTCAAAGGCTCGGCTCGCCAAGACGTTGGGGCTGACGTCGGCACAAAAATGGAGCGGTTACAATACCCCCCGCGGAGCGCAGCCGATCCCGGCTATGCGCTATCCCAGCACTGCCGCAACTCCCGTTCGAGGATGGACGGTCGATCCGGCGCTCGCCTTTGCGCATTCTCTTCAGGAAAGCGATTTCAGACCGCGCGTCGTAAGCCCCGCGAACGCTATTGGCCTGATGCAGATACGCCCCATCGCGGCGCGGGAATACGCGGCGTCCATCCAGATGAATGCTTCGACAGTCGACCTCAAGGACGAGGCAACAAATATCGCATTCGGTCAGCGAGCTTTGCGAGCTTTGTCGCAGTCCGAAACGACGAACGGCCACCTTCCGAAAGTGATGGCTGCGTACAATGCCGGTCCCACACCAGTGGCCCGCTGGAACAGCGAGATACGCGCTTTTGACGATCCTCTTCTTTACATGGAATCGATACCCTACTGGGAGACGCGCGGCTATGTCGCTATCGTAATGCGAAACTACTGGATCTATCTTCGTCAGGGAGCCGAGCCAGCCCCGAGCCGGGAAGCGCTTGCCCAGAACGCATGGCCCGAATTTCCGACGAAGAACTGATATGCCGATCGATGAAACGCGGCCATTCAAGCCGCTTAACCTCGCTCTTCTAACGGTGTCCGACACGCGCAGCTCGGCAGACGACACCTCGGGCGACATACTGCGCGATTTGTCGCAAGGTGCGGGCCATCGCATTGCTGCTCGAAGTATCGAAAAGGACGACGTCGGAACGATCGTCAATCGATTGAGAAGCTGGATCGATGATCCGAACGTCGATGCAGTCCTGATTACGGGCGGAACGGGATTGACAGGCCGCGACGTTACGCCGGAAGCGCTCGATCGTGTAAAATCGAAGGACATCCCCGGGTTTGGCGAATTGTTCCGGATGTTGAGTTACGAAACTATCGGCACAAGCACGATCCAGAGCCGGGCCTGTGCAGTCCTTGCCGACACGACCTACATCTTCGCGATGCCCGGTTCGAACGGGGCTGTCAAAGACGCTTGGAACAACATCCTGGCAACCCAGTTGGACAGCCGCTATCGCCCCTGCAATTTCGTCGAGCTGATGCCCCGGTTGAAGGAATAACTGCCTTTACGACAACCTATATGTTCTCTAATTGTTCTGCAATGTCGGACGCAGGACGAACAATTTTGAAGGGCCGCGGGGCTTCCTCTTCCGCACAATCCTTGCGGTTTCACGGCATTGAACGGGAATGCGACGGTGACTGGCGCGATTACATGGAGAAGCTGGAAGGTCCTCCGGTCAAACTTCGTACTCACGTCGTCGAAGAACATCCAAAAAGCATTCTCACGTTCAACACGTCGCCCGACATCGGCTTCGATCGCTCGATCAACGCGTATCGAGGTTGCGAGCATGGATGCATTTACTGCTTTGCCCGTCCGACGCACGCCTATCACGACCTGTCGCCCGGCCTCGATTTCGAGACGCGTCTGTTTGCGAAGCCACAGGCGGCGGCCTTGCTTCGACAAACGTTCGCCAAGTCCGGTTACAAGCCGAAACCTATCGCGATGGGAACGAATACCGATCCATACCAGCCGATCGAAAAGCGCTATCGGATCACAAGGGAAATCCTCGAACTTTGTCTGGAAGTCGGGCACCCGGTCACTATTACGACCAAATCCGACCGCGTGCTGGCGGACATCGAACTCCTGAAAAAAATGGCAAAGCGCGATCTGGTAGCGGTCGCTCTCTCAGTGACTTCGCTGGACGCAAATCTTTCCGGCAAGCTGGAGCCACGCGCCGCCTCTCCGGCAAAACGCATGGCGGCGATAAGTAGACTATCCGAAGCGGGCATCCCGGTGCATTGTTCCATTTCACCCGTTATCCCCGCCATTACCGATAAGTTTCTCGAAGAAATCGTAGAGCGTGCCAGCGAGTGCGGTGCCTGGTCTGTAGGCTGGATCATGCTGCGCCTGACGAACGAGGTGGCGCCGCTCTTTCGCGAATGGCTCGAAGTGCACTTTCCCGATCGGGCTCAGAAAGTGATGAACATCGTTCGCGACATGCGGGGTGGCCGCGACAACGAACCTAACTTTCATGCGCGGTTCAATCCGAAGGGCGTTTGGGCGGACCTCTTTCGCGCGCGCTTCCGCGCAGCATGCCGACGGTCGGGCCTTGAAAAACGCAAGATCGCATTGAGTTGTGACAGTTTCACAGCACCCCGCCTCGATGGCCAGATACAACTCCTTTAATTCGAAGCGTAACGCGAAATTAACCGAGTTTCAGCAAAGTAATATTTGATGTTGGTGTCCCGCCTTCTCTGGCTTGTCGCAGCCTGCCTCGCGCTCGGCGCATGCGCGGATGATCCACGCGACGATCCGCTTGCGCTTTACGACTTTACCGACATGCAAGTCGTGGCAGATGTGGCAAGTCGTTTGGCAGTCGAAGAACGCGGCATCTTCAAGACATACGCTATCGAGCATCTGGCGTCTTCGGATCGCTTCTGCGGTAAAAAACTCGTCAGCCTCGATGGCCGCGAGCCGCTTACCATCGGGGACGCAATCGATTTCACGATCGAACGAAAGAAGCGCGATGCCGAGCTGCTCGCTGCTCAGGATCTGAACAATTATTCGCCGCAGGCACGCCGGTTCATCGCGATAGAAGAACTAGAAAGCCGCCGGGACGAACTAGTGGGAGAGCGCGAAACATTCCGCATGCTGTCTAGCGATCCGGACAGTATCGAACAAACGGCGGAATGGAAACGATTCGAACGTCGCATAGCGGAAGTCGACGCCGAACTTGCTCAACTTGCTAGCCGGTAACCGGCAAAGCGCGTTCGCAGGTCCTTCTTACTGATTTTTCCCGTAGCGGTGTGCGGTATGTCGTCAACGAATTCGATGGCATCCGGAAGCCACCATTTGGCAACCTTGTCCGACAGGTAGGCGGTCAAGTCGTCTGCCGAGCAATCCTGACCTTCCTTGCGCACGACGAACAGCACGGGCCTCTCGTCCCATTTTGGATGCGGCATTCCAATGGCCGCAGCTTCCGCAACTGCGGGATGACCGACTGCCTGGTTCTCCAGTTCCACCGAACTGATCCATTCACCGCCCGATTTGATGACATCTTTGGTTCTGTCGGTGAGTTGCAAGGTTCCATCGGGATGAATGATGCCGACATCGCCGGTGTCGAACCAGCCATCCGCGTCCGCCGCATCCTGTTCGGCCTTGAAGTAACGCTTGATGATCCATGGGCCACGTATCTGCAAGGCGCCCGCCGTTTTTCCATCGCGCGGCAACGGAGTGGCCATATTGTCGAGATCGACGGTGCGCAGTTCGACGCCGAAAATAGGCCGTCCCTGTTTGGCGACGACGTCGACCTTTTCGTCGAAGCTCAATTTTTCCCAATCGGATGTCCTCGATCCGACCGTTCCGATGGGAGAGGTTTCGGTCATCCCCCAGGCATGCGCCACATAGGTATCGTTCTTCATCAGGCGCTCGATCATGAAGCGCGGGCAAGCCGACCCGCCAATGATAACCTTTTTAAGTTTGGGAAGCTCTCGCCCGATCTTGTCGCAATATTGGAAGATACCCAGCCAGACGGTCGGCACTCCGGCGCTGTCCGTGACCCCTTCCCTGTCCATCAGTTCGCATAAAACGTCGGGTTCGTTCACCGTGCTGTAGACGAACTTGACGCCCGCCGCGGCACCTGCCCACGGAAGACCCCAACTCGCCGCATGAAACATCGGGACGATCGGCAACATGACCGTCTGGGTTTCGAAGCCGAAGCTTCCCGGCTGCAGACCGGCCATTGCATGCAGCATCGTCGAGCGATGCTCGTACAGCACCCCTTTTGGATTTCCGGTCGTACCGCTCGTATAACAGAGCATGCATGGATCGCGCTCGTCTACGTCGGCCCAGTCAGTTTGGCCGTCATACGGAGCAAGCCATTGTTCGAAAGACACCGTATCTGCATCGTTGTCGAAGCAGATGAACTTTTCGACATTCGGCCATTGCTCGCGCATTTTGTCGACGATCGGCTGAAACGCGGCATCGTAGATAAGCACGCGGTCGTCCGCATGATTGACGATGTATTCGAGCTGGTCCTCGAAAAGGCGCGGGTTGATCGTATGCAGCACGCCGCCAGCACCGACGGCGCCATACCAGGTGACGAGATGCCGCGAATGGTTCATTGCGAGCGTCGCGATCCGGTCGCCTTTCTCGATTCCCATATCGCGCAGAGCCTGAACCATTTTCAAAGCATCTAGGCGAATACTGGCCCAGTCGGCGCGCGTTTCGCTCCCGTCAGCCCACCGTGTCACGTGTTCGCGCGTTGCATGTTCGCGCGCCGCGTGGTCGATCAGGTGAGTTACCTTCAGGCTCCAGTCCTGCATTCCGCCGAGCAAACTCTCTCTCCCGCTATTGTTTTCGAAACCTTAGCTGCTCTGCGACCATCGACAAGTGGCTTTCGTCAGGCCACCAGCCTGAGGTGACTTGTCGCCTGCCGCGCCTTGAGCTCGATTTCTGAAAGACCGGCGATCTGGCCGAGCCGTTCGGCCAATTCACCGTCCAGGCGGAACGTAGTGCCGAGGCATATCCGCCGACCGTCCAGACCTTCTTTCGCCAGGGATATCATTATCTCACCATTAGGCGGCAGTTGCTCGTTCTGTCCCACATAACCTTCCAGTTCCTTTGCGAGAGCATCGAGCGCGACGACGTCGGCCACAGCGAGGCTTAATGTGAGACGAGCAGATTGACCGAGCTCATCGAGCGGCCGCCCGCCACGAACGGTAACGCGCGGCGGCTCGTCGGGGCTGGGACTGTCGAGTTCGACGTTGAGAAGGACACAGGTGCTATCGCGGGCCCATTGCTCGAACTTTTCCACCATTCCTTCTTCGAAGCAGGCGGCGCTGAACTGGCCGGTATGGTCGGAGAAATCAGCGCGGATGAAATCTTTTCCTCGGCGCGTACGCCCCTTGTTCACCTTCTCGACCATCGCGGCCACGACTGCGGACGTCCGTCCTGCGGCATCCAGTCCACCTTCCATGATGCTGGCATAGCTGCGTGCCCCGTTGGCCGAGGCGACTAAGCGATAGGCGCTGACCGGGTGAGCCGAGAAGAAGAAGCCGAAATTTTCGCGCTCATGTGCCATGATTTCCGCGCGCGTCCAACTGGTCGCGGGCTTCAGCCGGATCGGCTCACTAGTTGCTTCGGCCCCGCCGAACAGGCCCGCCTGACCACTTGAGCGCTCTCGCGCCGCGGCGTCCGCCACGGCCATCAGCAAATCCGCGTTCGCAAGAAGCTGCGCTCGGTCGGGCTCAAGAGTGTCGAGCGCTCCGGCGCAGATCAGTCCTTCTAGCTGCCGTCGGTTCATCGATCCCGCCGGTAGACGATTGAAGAAGTCCGACAGGCTTTCGAAGAGCCCGCTGGCTTCCCGCTCCTGAACGATGGCATCCATCGCCTTTTCGCCGACATTGCGGATACCGGCCAGAGCATAGCGCACGGCATGTCCATTTTCGGTCGTTTCCACCGAAAATCGTGCAACCGATCGATTAATGTTCGGAGGAAGAATTTCGATCGGTCCTCCAACACGAGCGGGATAGCGTCGCGCATCATCGACGAATACGGCCAGCTTCTCGGACTGATGCATGTCGAAACACATGGACGCCGCATAGAACTCGTGCGGATAATGCGCCTTCATCCATGCGGTCTGATAGGCGAGAAGCGCGTAAGCCGCGGCATGTGACTTGTTGAACCCGTAGCCGGCAAACTTGTCGATAAGGTCGAACAGTTCGTTCGCGCGCTTGGGTTCGATACCCGAAACACTCTTGCAGCCGTCGACGAACCGCTGGCGTTGCGCGTCCATTTCCGCCTGGACTTTTTTGCCCATCGCACGGCGAAGCAGATCGGCATCGCCCAGCGAATAGCCCGCCAGGATCTGCGCCGCCTGCATGACCTGTTCCTGGTAGACAAAGATGCCGTAGGTTTCGGCAAGTATCCCTTCGAGCTTGGGATGAGGGTATTCGATCTCCACTTCCCCGGCCTTGCGTTTGCCAAATAGCGGGATGTTGTCCATCGGTCCCGGGCGATAGAGCGATACGAGCGCAATGATATCTTCGAACTTCGTTGGTTTGACGGCGGTCAGGGTACGTCGCATGCCTTCGGATTCGAGCTGGAACACCCCGACCGTGTTACCCGACTTCATGAGCTCGAAGACGGCGGGATCGTCCAGCTCGAGCGTGGCAAGGTCGATTGCTATGTCCCGCTCTGCGAGCAGATCGACTGCTTTCTGAAGCACGGACAGCGTCTTCAGGCCGAGAAAATCGAATTTGACGAGACCGCTCGTCTCGACATGTTTCATGTCGAACTGAGTGACCGGCATGTCGGAGCGCGGGTCGCGGTAGAGTGGGACGAGCTGCGCAAGTGGTCGATCGCCGATCACGACACCGGCGGCATGAGTCGAGGAATTGCGCGGAAATCCCTCCAGCTGCATAGCGAGATCGACGAGCCGCCTGACCTCGTTATCGTTGTGATACTCGCGCTTGAACTCGCTCGAACCGTTCAGCGCCCGTGGCAAATCCCACGGGTCGGTTGGATGGTTAGGCACCATCTTGCAAAGCCGATCGACCTGACCGTAACTCATCTGCAAAATGCGGCCGCAATCGCGCAAGACGGCACGCGCCTTCAATTTTCCGAAGGTGATAATTTGCGCGACATGATCGTGCCCGTATTTCGCCTGAACGTAACGAATGACTTCTCCGCGCCGAGTTTCACAGAAGTCGATGTCGAAGTCCGGCATCGATACACGCTCGGGATTGAGGAAGCGCTCGAACAGCAAGCCGAGCCTGATTGGATCGAGGTCGGTGATCGTCAACGCCCAGGCGACAAGCGAGCCCGCCCCCGAACCACGCCCCGGACCTACGGGGATTCCCTGCTCCTTCGCCCATTTGATGAAATCGGCGACGATGAGGAAGTAACCCGGAAAACCCATCCCGCGAATGATATCGACTTCGTACGTAAGACGATCGTCATAGACCTGCCGTTCTTCGGCGCTCAGCTCGCCATACGCTGACAATCGCTCTTCGAGGCCGGCCTTCGCATCCTCTTCGAGCATCCGGGCCTCTCCTTCGAGATCTCCGGCAAGACTGGGCAAGATGGGCGCCCGGTTGGGCGGAGCGAACGCACAACGCCGCGCGATGGTCAGGGAATTGTCCAATGCTTCCGGCAAGTCGCTGAACAACTCGGCCATCATGGGGGCCGATTTGACGAAGCTTTGAGCGTTCGAGCGAGGCCGTTCCTCAGCCTCGATATGCGTCGAACCGGCAATGCACAGCATGGCATCATGCGCCTTGTGCATATGGGGGTCGGCAAAGGTCGCGGGGTTCGTTGCGACGAGGGGCAAGTCACGCGCATAGGCAGCGTCGATCAGATGCTCTTCCGCCGCAGCCGACACGCCGCCCATCCCGCGCACCAGCTCGATGTAGAACCGCGCAGGGAACAGTTGCTCTAACCGGTCGAGTAATTCTTCCGCATCCGAACTCTGCCCTTCGGCAAACAATCGGGTGACCGCGCCGTCATCCGCGCCGCTCAGAGCGATGAGCCCGTCGGTCGCGCCTTCGAGATCGCCCATCGATATATGCGGTTCGAGCTCGAGCGGGCGTTCGAGATGCGCCTTGCTGACCAAAGCGCACAAATTGTCGTAACCTGTGTCGTTCTGAGCGAACAACGGAAGGTAGTCGATCTGCGACGGACCTTTTTCTCGCGCTATTCCGAGCAGCACGCCGATAATTGGCTGAATGCCTTCCGACTGGCAGGCCTTGGCAAATTGTACGGCACCGTAGAGGCCGTTTCGGTCGCAGATGGCGATGGCGGGAAAGCCCCGTTCTTTCGCAACGGTCGCGATATGCTTCGGATCGATCGCGCTTTCCAGCATGGAATAGGACGACATGACCCGCAAAGGGACGAAGGGGGCAAACTTCATCCCGCTCTTATGCGATCTTGCGCAACTTTATCCAAGGTCCAATCCACAGCAATTTAGCGGAAATTAGCGCTGCATAAACGCTTCGGCGGCCGCGGCTGACCTTAACAGAAAGCGTCAGTCGCGAGGAAAGTTAGGATGATCGGCGAGCGCGACCGCCTCTTCCGCCGTATATTTCCGATCGCCCGCTTTCTGGATAGCGTATTTCTCACGCTCTTCCGCAGGAAGCATCATCAAATGTTTGATAATGTCGGAGAATGTTCCGTGTTTCAAAGCTTTTGAGCCGTCGAACACGCCTCTTCCGTCGCCGACCCGGTGCAGCGCTGCGCGGTCATCCCAATCGATAGCGCCGGTGTTCTGAGGATCGCCGTGAAAAGTGCTGGGATGATCGGTCAATTGTGCTTCTCCTGTCTTTTCATCGCAACGCACAAGGCGCCTCGTGGGTCCGCTATTCGAGCATTCCGTCATGCAGGCGGACAACCCGGTCCATTTTTGCCGCCAGTCGCTCGTTATGCGTCGCGACGAGGGCTGCACTTCCTTCTCCCCGCACGAGTTCGAGAAACTGCGCCAGAACGCGATCGGAGGTTGCCTCGTCCAAATTGCCGGTCGGCTCGTCCGCCAGAACCAGGTGCGGTCTGTTGGCAAGTGCTCGCGCCACAGCGACACGTTGCTGCTCACCGCCGGAAAGCTGGCTCGGCCGATGGTCCATTCGTTCCTGAAGCCCGAGTGAGGTCAGTAGAGAACGGGCGCGCTCTTCCGCATCAGGTCGCGGCGTGCCCTTGACGAGCTGAGGCAGAACGACGTTTTCGGTTGCATTGAAATCCGGCAGCAAGTGGTGAAACTGATATACGAAACCGAGGTAGTTTCGGCGAAGGCGCGTTCGCTCGTCCGCCGGCATCTGGCTCGCTTCTTCCCCGGCAATCGCGATACGACCGCCGAAACCGCCTTCGAGCAGACCGACGGCCTGCAGCATCGTCGACTTCCCGGAACCCGACGGGCCCAACAAAGCTACGATTTCCCCGGAACCGACGGAAAGATCAATGCCGCGAAGAACGTCTATACGCACCCCGCCCTGCTCGAAGCTTCGCGTCAGGCCCTTCAGCTCGACGACGGCAGGCTGCGACGATTTACTCATAGCGCAGGACCTGCACGGGATCGGTACTGGCAGCCTTTAGCGCCGGATAAAGCGTCGCAAGAAAGCTGAGCAACAGCGCCAGGCCGACGATCATGGCAATTTCCACCGGGTCCGTCCGGGCAGGCAGCGTGCTCAGAAAGCGAACCTGAGGGTCCCACAATTCCTGACCGGTAACCACTTCGATGATCTTTACGATCTGCTGTCGGAAGGTCAGGACGATAAAACCGAGAATCAGACCAGCAATCGTCCCCAGTGCGCCGACGGTGAATCCGGTCGTCACGAAGATCTTCAGCAAAGAGCGACGCGTCGCACCCATCGTGCGCATGATCGCAATATCGCGCGTTTTTGCACGGACGAGCATGACGAGGCTCGACAAAATATTAAAGGCGGCGACCAAGACCATGAACGACAAGGCGAAAGCCATGGCGACCCGCTCGACCTGCAAGGCCTCGAACAAAGAAGCGTTGATTGTTTTCCAGTCCGCGATTTGCGCCAATCCCGTCAGATTTCTGGCGACCGGTGCGAGTATTTCCTCGACGCGGTCCGCATCCTCCACCTTGATCTCGATCATGCCGATCCGGTCACCAAGCAGCAATAATGTCTGGGCATCCTGCATCGGCATAACGACGAAAGTCTCGTCGTAATTATAAATACCTACTTCGAACAGCGCTGCGACCTCATAGCCAACTTGCCGAGGCACGGTTCCGAAGGGAGACGACCTGCCCTGAGGATTGATGACGGTGATCGTATCACCCACCCGAACGCCCAGATTTGCCGCAAGGCGCGTGCCGATCGCGACCTTGCCTGCCCCTGGCTGCAAAGCATCGATGTTTCCCTGGACGACCTGAGCGCCGATACGTTCGATGTCTTCCATCGTGTTGCCGCGTACGAAGACGCCTTCGACACGACCGTTGAACGTCGTCATCAAGGGCTGTTCGATCAGCGGAGAGGCGCGAACCACACCGGGCGTCTCGCGGATGTCCTCGAGAATGTTCTCCCAGTCATCGAGCCGCCCGCCAAATGCCTGAACGACCGCGTGACCGTTCAGTCCGACGATCTTGTCGAGCAGTTCCGCACGGAAACCGTTCATTACGCTCATGACGATGACGAGCATCGCGACCGATAGCATCACGACGCCGACGCTGATACCCGCGACGAGTGCAATGAATGCCTCACTTCGCCCCGGCAACAGGTAGCGACGGGCAATCGTCCGTTCGAATGGTGAGAGGATCAAGGGAACTCGTTGGCCAACTGTTGCGAGAGCGTCGCAGTGCGACAAGGCTTTTGTAGGCAAGCTTTCATGGCCCTGCAATGAATTAGCCGAATTGTCCGCAGCTTTGCGGGTGCGTCACGGTTTGCGGGTTGTAATCGAAGCGCAACATAGCCATTGGACCACTGAGCCCCGCCGAACGTGCAGAACATTTGCGCCATGAACCTTACCGACCCCTATCGTGACGAAAACGGCGACAAGCTGCGCGAGGAGTGCGGCGTCTTCGGAACTATCAACGCAGCCGACGCGTCCGCCATTACCGCATTGGGTCTGCATGCCCTGCAGCATCGCGGTCAGGAAGCCGCGGGCATCACGAGTTTCGACGGAACCGAATTTTATTCGCAACGCGGACTGGGCCATGTCGCGGAGAACTTCTCAAGTCAGGAAGCGATCGCCGATCTGCCTGGGTCGATGGCTGCAGGGCATGTGCGCTATTCGACGACTGGCGGGTCAGGACTCAGGAACGTCCAGCCGCTGTTCGCTGACCTGGCGAGCGGCGGGTTCGCTGTCGCTCACAACGGCAATATCTCCAACGCGCGGACCTTGCGCGAGGACCTTGTCAAGCGCGGGTCGATTTTCCAGTCGACCTCGGACACCGAAGTCATCATCCATCTTGTAGCGACTTCGCGCTATCCCACGATGATCGACCGGCTCATCGACGCCTTGAGGATGGTCGAAGGCGCCTATTCGCTGCTCGTAATGACGCCCGAAGGAATGATCGCCTGCCGCGATCCGCTCGGCATCCGCCCCTTGGTAATGGGGAAGATCGGCGATGCCATTGCCTTCGCAAGCGAAACCGTCGCTTTCGACATCATCGGGGCGAAATTCGTCCGGCAGGTCGAGCCGGGTGAAGTCGTGCAGGTCACCCATGAAGGCAAGGTGACTTCGTTGCGACCGTTCGGGGAGCGCAAGCCGCGCCCATGCATCTTTGAACACGTATATTTTAGCCGACCGGATTCGGTCTTCGATGGTCGTTCCGTTTACGAGGCGCGCAAGGCGATCGGCGCGGAACTCGCGATCGAAAATCCGGTGGAGGCGGACTTGGTCGTTCCCGTACCGGACAGCGGCGTTCCGGCCGCGATCGGCTACGCGCAAGCATCAGGCCTGCCATTCGAACTCGGCATCATTCGCTCGCATTACGTGGGCCGCACGTTCATTCAGCCGTCCGACGGTGCCCGTCATGCCGGCGTGAAGCGAAAACACAACGCCAATCGCGGCCTAGTCGAGGGAAAGCGGATCGTCCTTATCGACGATTCTATCGTTCGCGGCACGACGTCGATGAAGATCGTCGAGATGATGCGCGAAGCCGGCGCGACCGAAGTCCATTTCCGTGTAGCGAGCCCCCCGACCGCGCACAGCTGTTATTACGGTGTCGATACGCCCGAACGATCCAAGTTGCTTGCCGCACGCATGGATGTCGAGCCGATGCGGGAGTTCATCAAAGCCGACAGCCTTGCATTCGTGTCGATCGACGGGCTCTATCGGGCCGTCGCCTCGACGAAGCGAGACCGGGCCTGCCCCCAGTTCTGTGACGCCTGTTTTACGGGCGACTATCCGACCTCGCTGACAGATCTTGGGGAGACCGAAAACCGCCAGACCGAAATGTCGTTGCCAGTTAGCAAGGTCCTCGCAAATGGCTGACCCGCCACTCGCTGGAAAGACGGCTCTGGTCACCGGATCGAGCAAGGGTATCGGAGCTGCAACCGCGCAAGCGCTTGCCGAAGCGGGCGCTCATGTGATCCTGACCGGACGGGATGTACGCTCGCTCGAAAAGGTCGAAGACCGAATCCATGAAAGCGGCGGCTCCAGCAGCATCGCTCCGCTCGATCTGACGGAAAAGAATGGTGTAGCCCGCTTGTCATCCGCGATAGCGCAGCGGTGGGACAGGCTGGACATTCTCGTCATTTCAGCAGCTTATCTTCCGACGTTGTCATCGGTTGTGCAGATTGACGGGGCCGAGTTCGCAAAGGCGATGAGTATCAACGTTCTCGCCACGCATGCGCTACTGGCGGGGTTTGACTCGCTTTTGAAGCGAGCGCCGAATGCTCGCGTAATAGGACTGACCAGTTCTGTCGGAGCTTCCCCGAGACCTTTCTGGGGCGCTTATGGTTCGTCCAAGGCCGCTTTCGACAATCTATTGGAAAGCTACGCCGGGGAAGTGGAGCGGATCAGCGCAATCCGGGTCGCCATCGTCGATCCGGGTGCGACGCGAACCCAAATGAGAGCCAAGGCCTATCCGGGCGAGGACCCGAAAACCGTGAAGCAGCCGAGCGTGGTAGCGGATCGCATCGTCGCCTTGCTGACCAACGACTTCTCGGATTTTCACCGCGAGCGGGTCGAAGAGTAGGTCTTTCCCCTTCGCGGGCGTATCTCCGAAATGGTATCCGTCCGCCGTGACGTCGAACCTTCTTTAAGGATCGATACCGAAAATTAACCATTATCGTGGTTAATATCGCTTAACTTCGAAGGGTAAAATTTACCTAACACTCGAAGGGTATCCCGGACGCAGCGCAGGTTTGGAGCCTGCGGCATCCATCTTAGAGGCACGTCATGCAGTTCAAGGTTTCGGAAAAATACGAGATTGCCGCGCAGGAAGACCGGTGCGGTCAGCGCACGAAACTTACCATTCCGGGGATGCTGCGAGCATCCGGCGGACGGGCTTTCCAGACGGTCGTCCACGATCTCTCCATTTCGGGTTTCTCTGCGTCGGCCATCAACCGGATGCATGAAGGGCAGGTATGCTGGCTTACGTTGCCCGGTCTGCAATCCCTTCAGGCGCAAGTCGTGTGGTGGGAAAATTGCATCGCGGGATGCGCATTCTCCGAACTGCTCAGCCCGATCGTTCACGACAATATTTTGCAACGCTACAGCGGTAACCGGGTCTATCGCAGCAACGTCTGACCGCCGGAAAGCGTTGCCGGGAGACTTCGCTCAGCTTCGCTGTGAATAGGGCGTCGTTCAAGACTTGATGAGCGTAACCTGGTGCACGTCGATATTGCCGCAGCGAAAGCCGCCCTCGCAATACATCAGGTAATAGCGCCACATATCAATGAAGCGCGCGTCGTATCCCTGCGGCAACGCCTTCCGTTCGACGGCCTCTTCGAACCGCTCGCGCCATAGCCGCAGGGTTTCCGCGTAGTCCTGACCGAAGTCGCTTTGATCGACCCAGCCCAGTCCGGACTTCTCGGCAAGCGCGCGAAATTCGCTTTGTTTGATGAGCATCCCGCCGGGAAAGACATAGGCCTGGATGAAATCGGCGCTGGCGGCATAGGCTTCGAAAATCTCGTCGCGCATCGAAATGAACTGGATCGCCGCCCGTCCGCCGTGTTCGAGGTTACGTACGAGGCATCGCATGAATTCCGACCAATATTTACGGCCCAGCGCTTCCACCATCTCCACACTGACGATCCCGTCGAATTGTCCGTTTACATCGCGATAGTCCTGCTTGAGGAAGGCGACGCTTCCTCCGGCCTTCTTCCCAGCATTACCGTGTCGTGCGCGCGCCCATTCGAGCTGTTCGTCCGAAAGGCTGATAGCGGTCATTTCGCGACCGCCTTCCGCAAGGTAAGCGGCGAGCCCTCCCCAACCGCAGCCAATCTCCAATACTTTTTTCGCATCGCCGAGCCGCGCTTCGAGCAGATCCCATTTCTTCCGCTGGGCTTCTTCCAGTTCGGAACCCTCGACGGCGTAACCACTCGAATAGCTCATGGTCGGATCGAGCCATGCGCTATAGAACGCATTGCCGAGATCGTAATGCGCCTCGATATTCCGCCTGGCGCCGGCCCGATCGTTGCGGTTGAGCCAATGGCCGAGCCGCGCACTCAGGCGGAACAGCCCGGAAGCACGGCCGAGAGATCCAAGCGACGCCGCGTTCGCTCCGAAAACCGCGAAGACTTGAACGGGATCGGGGCTCGTCCATTCGCCGTTCGCCCAGCCCTGATACCAGCCGATCGAGCCGTTGCTTGCGAGGCGAATGAGTGCGCGCCAGTCGCGCAACTCTACCTCGGCATCGAACCCCGGCCGTCTTCCGCCCAACAACCGCACCGTACCGTCCGGCAGTCTCCCGGTGATCGAGCCGCTTTCCAGCCCGACATCGAGGCGGTCGAGAATGCGGTGAAAGCCGGGCGCGACCATCCGCGCAAGCAAGCCCGCCTTTCTCTCGAAGCGTTGCGCCCGCGACAATAGTGCTGCGCTGCGCCCCGGCCCTGCCCTGTCAAACCCGTCGGCTCCCATGCGCGCCCTATGCGATGCGCGCCGACAGTAGGCAAGTCAGGAGTCTTTCATATCGTTATACGCATCGAGCGCCCGCTGACGCGCTTCCTTGTGGCTAATGATCTTCTCCGGATAGTCGCCTCGCTTTTCGTCGGGCGGATCATGAATATCCTCGTCGGACAGCTCGGCGAGCTCCGGAACGTATTGGCGGATATAGTCCGCGGCGTTGAATTTCTCGCTCTGCGACAGTGGCGCCATGATCCGGGGAAACATATTCGAATCGACCCCTGTGCCGGCCACCCACTGCCAGTTCGTTCCGTTGCTGGCATAGTCGCCATCCACGAGGCAGTCCCAGAACCATAGCTCTCCATGCCGCCAGTCGATCAGCAGATGCTTGATGAGGAAACTCGCCGTTATCATGCGCACGCGATTGTGCATCCAGCCTGTCTGCCAGAGCTGCCGCATCCCCGCATCGACGATCGGATAGCCCGTCATGCCCTTCTGCCATCTTTCCAGATCTTCCGCGATCAGGTGACCGCGTTCGGGATGCCGCCACAGCTTGTTCTCGTCATAGTCCCGGTAGCTCTCGCTGGGATAGCGGGGGAACTGCATGATGATGTTCTGCGCGTAATCACGCCAGATCAGTTCCTTTTCATACGTTTTCCAGCCCTGACTGCGCTTGTCCTTGAACGCATGCCAGATGCTGACCGGGCTGATCTCCCCCCAATGCAAATGCGGGCTCATCTTGCTCGAACCGTCCTCGCTCGGCAGGTTCCGGTCGTCCTCGTAATCGTCGATATGGTCTTTCCACCAATCGAGCCGATCCCAGGCGGCATCCTCCCCGACTTGCCAGAACTCGCGAAAGCCCCCAGCCCAGTCGGGCTTGGTTGGCAAGAGGTCCCATTCGGAGAGATCGTCGCTTTCCGGCATATCCGACGGTTGCGAGATCGTTTCGGGTTCGGGCAGCTCGTCGCGCGGCGGAAAGAGGTCGAGCATCGCTTTGGAGAACGGGGTGTAGATCTTGTATGGATCGCCGCTGCCGGTGGTCGCCGTACCTGGCGGCATTAGGTAATTGCCGTCATGCAGCACGAGCTCGCAGCCATCCGGCAGGGCTTCCTTCAGTTCCTCTTCCGCTTCGCGCCACCACGGTTCGTAATGGCGATTGGCATGGACGGCCTCGGCACCGGTGTCGTCCGCGATGGAGGCCAGAACGGAGACCGAGTCGCCGCGCCGCAAAACGAGCGAGCCGTTGCGAGCGCCGAAGCTCTTGGAAAGGCTTTGCAGCGATTGATGGAGCCACCAGCGATGCGCCCCGCCGAAGCAGCGGTCGGCCCCCTCTTGTTTGGGTCGCTCGTCATCGAGGACGTAGACCGGGACGATCGGTCCGGCTTCTGCGGCGGCGTGGAGAGCGGGCTGGTCCTTCATGCGGAGGTCGCGCCGCAGCCACACGATTTGCGGATTGCTCATCGTTAGTCAGCGCCTGCTTCAGCGGGAAGTTCCTCGCACGCGACGTCGGGCAATGCGACGGTGAAGCGATCGCGCGCCCGCGGGTCGTAGAAGCGCGCATCGCGCAGGAGAACCGAGCCATCGGGCGCTCGCTCGGCGAAGGGCGCGCGGGACCAGAAGAGGAAGGCATCGGCCGCATTGCGGCGTTCAGTAAAGACAGATCGATCATAGCGGCAAAATCCGTCTGATAGTTCGATCAGTTCGCCGCCCGAATGTGTCCAAGCGCTAGAGTTGAACTGAGTCCAATAACCGTCCTCGCCTAGCAACACCTCTCGATGCCAGAACGCTATAGGCACTGGGTTCGCAATCGTCTCGACGTTTGCGTCGTTTGAGCCGTGGAACCACCGATCTGCCTCTTGCTCAGCACTTACCGTAATGCCCGCATTCGCCCCAATATACGCCAGCGCCGCGCTCAGCGCGAGGCGTGCTGGACGTCGCCATTCCCCGCCCCGCTTCTCCCGCCGCAGCGAGAACCACGTCGCGAAGCCCAGTAGTGCCCACAGCCAAACGTCGATGATGAACAGAATGTCGCCATAGAACCAGCGGCTCGAGAACGGCTCCAGCAGGCGGATGCCGTAAACGTTGAGCCAGTCGAGCGCCGGATGCGTCAGGCAGCCGATGAAGCTCAGTAGGTAGAGCCATTTGAAGTTTACCGGCAGCCGCCCCTCCGGCCGCTTCCCGCGCTTCGTCTGCCAGCGGTCGAAGCCGTAGAGTAGCGCAGCCAGTATCAGCGGCAACACCACCCAGGCAATCGGGCCATGCGTGATGCCGCGCCTTATGGCGAGATGTTCCGCCCCGGTCGTCCATAGGAAGCACGCCGCATCGACATCGGGCAGGTTCGCACCGATGATCAGCGCCGGCATGGCGAGGCCCGTTTTCCGCTTCAGGCCCACTTGGCCGAGCAGCGCACCCGTCAGGCCGTGCGTTAGATTATCCACCGAAACCCCCAGTCCTCAAGCCACTCGGTTCGTCGTGTGTAATGCACGTTTGGAACACATGGAACAGGGTTATGGGGAAGAAAAATCGCCCTCCTGCAATCGCCGACAAAGTGCCGTGAAAGCCGGGGTTTTGCGAAGTTTTTCATGCCCTGACCTATAGGGATGCGGTCCAGGGTAGGAAAGCCGGTGGCAGAGGATCGGTTCGTCGCACGAAAAAAGGCGGCAGGTGGAGACTCGCCGCCTTTCTTAAAAGACTAAACCGTTTGGCGCTTTCAGGAAGTGCCGCCCGGCGTTCGTGCGCTGTTACGAGCATTCATGAACTCGCTCTCGGAAAGATAGCTGTCGCCGTCTTCATCGAAATAGAAGAAGGTCGTTCCTGCTTCGTTGATCTGCGCGGTGGTCATGTAGGGCGGACGCGCGTCGTTCGGGGCATCCGTGCGCGGATTGGCGCGTACTGCCCAGATTGCGTATTCGGCGACCGAGAGCTCGCCGTCGCTATTCCGGTCGAGGAAGGCAAAGTCCATCTGGCTACGCGGACGCAGCGGTTCGACGGACTGGCCATTATTCGAGGCCATATTGCCGCTTTGCATGTTGCCGCTCGAACCCTGCATCGCATCGCCGCTATCGGCCATGTTGCCGGAACCGCTATCGGCCATGCCGCCACTCATCGCGGCGTCGTCGCTCATCGAGGATGTGTCGGATGCCATCGTACCGGACGACGAACCGGACATCGTTCCGTCCGCCATCATCGCATCCTGGTTCGCATCATACTCGTCGCTGACAGCCTGGCGATCCATCGCATCGTAGCTTGCCTGCTGCTCTGACGTCAGGTCGCCGCCAACCGGATAGGCGTCATCCGCGCCGTCTTCTTCGGCAATGTCGTTGATTTCATCGACGTCATCGAGCGGCTCGCCTTCACCGCAGGCCGAAAGGGCGAGCGCGCTGGCAGCTGCTGCAAGAATCAGTGAATTTCTCATAAATGTTGCTCCTGTTAGAGTTCGACGCGGCCGCTTATCCGGCTGTTTTTTCGTGTCTTTCTAACAGGGCAACGAAGCCGGGCGCAATTTGTTCAAAAAAAGGCGTATTAACTTCTATAAGATCACACCGGGTCCTGGGCCGTGCCATCCACCGTCCAGGTCTGTCCCGATTGCAGCAGCTTGGCGAGATTGGCTTCCTTGCCCTTCGTCGCGGCTTCGCGCTCGGCGATCATGCCGTCGGAAAATGTCGGAGCGGGATCGTCATAGAGGACGCCCATCGCCATCGGGTAAGGTCCGAACGGTAGCTCGGCCAGCAAATGGGCGATGACCCGGTTCTTCGTATCATGCACGCGGACGCCTGCGGCCTGCCAGTCGCCGTCTGCCACCTCGACAACTTCGAAGGAAAGCGTATCGGTGTTAAGCCGCAAGCCCTTGACGCCACCCGTTTTCTCCGAACCGAACAGCATGGGCTCGCCGTCTTCGAGCCATAGCTGACGGTCCTCCGCACCCTTTGGGGCAGCGAAGTCGTCGAACACGTCCTTGTTGTAGACGATGCAGTTCTGGAAAATCTCGATGAAGGCTGCGCCGCGATGTTCGTGCGCCGCGATCAGGACTTCGGGCAGTTTCTTCGAGACGTCGAAACCGCGGGCGACGAAGCGCGCGCCTGATCCCAGTGCAAATGCACATGGATTGGCCGGAGCATCGACGCTACCGCGCGGGGTCGAGGGACTGGGCGTACCGACGCGGCTCGTGGGCGAGTACTGGCCCTTCGTCAGGCCGTAAATCTCGTTGTTAAACAGCATGATCTGCATGTCGACGTTGCGGCGAAGGACATGCATCATGTGGTTTCCGCCGATGCTGAGGCCATCGCCATCGCCCGTTACCAGCCAGATGTCGAGTTCCGGATTGGCCAGCTTCACGCCCGTCGCCACCGCGGGTGCGCGGCCGTGGATCGTGTGGAAGCCGTAGGTTTCCATGTAATAGGGAAAGCGGCTCGAACAGCCGATGCCGGAAATGAACACCGTATTAGCCGGGTCGGCGCCGATTTTCGGCAGCGTGCGCTGCACGGCCTTCAGGATGGCATAGTCCCCGCAACCGGGGCACCAGCGCACTTCCTGATCGGTTTCCCAATCCTTCAGCGTCGTTTCGATCTTAACGGGTGCGTTCATTGGTTTACTGCCTCGGAATCGGTGTCCGTGCCGGACGGGACGGCCCCTTCACCGTGAAAAGGTGCATCCGAATAGGAGCCGTCATCATGGCCGGCTTCCAGGTTCGGGAGTTGCTGTTCGTTGACCTCGACCTCACCGCCCTCGTTGCCGTCGATCCCATCGAAATATCTGGCGATTGCCGCTTCCAGTTCCGCGATCTGGAACGGCTGGCCGCTCGTTTTGGTCAAACTTTCGGCGTCGACGAGAAACTGGTCGCGAAGCACCGTCTTGAACTGGCCAGTATTCATTTCGGGAACGAGCACGCGGTCGAAGGACCGCAGCAATTCGCCCAGATTGGCAGGAAGCGGCCAGATATGCCGGACATGAATTTGCGCGACATCATGGCCTTTTTCGCGCGCACGGCGGACAGCCTGCCGGATCGGTCCGTAGGTCGAACCCCAGCCGACGACGGCGAGCTTGCCGCCCGCTTCGCCGAGCGCGACATCCTGTTCGGGAACCTCGACGCCCAGTACCTTTTTGGCGCGCGCATCGGTCATCGCCTGATGGTTGTCGGGTGAATAGTCGATATTGCCAGTGGTCGCGTGCTTCTCGATCCCGCCGACGCGGTGCATCAGTCCGGGCGTGCCGGGCTTGACCCACGGCCGCGCGCCTTTCTCGTCCCGTGCATAGGGAGCGAAGTCCTCGCCTTCGGCCAGACTATCCTTGAAGCGCGCGGGGAAAGGCGCAAACTGGGCAGGGTCCGGGACTTTCCACGGCTCTGCGGCATTGGCGATATATCCGTCGGTCAGCAGCATGACGGGCGTCATGTACTGCGTCGCGATGCGCGTTGCCTCGATCGCGCAGTCGAATGCATCGGAGGGGGAACGACAGGCGATGACCGGCATCGGCGCGTCGCCATTGCGGCCATAGACCGCCTGATAAAGGTCGCTTTGCTCGGTCTTGGTCGGCAAGCCGGTCGACGGACCGCCGCGCTGCGAATTGACGATGACGAGCGGCAGTTCGACCATGATCGCAAGGCCCATCGCCTCGGTCTTCAGGGCAATGCCCGGACCGCTCGACGATGTGACGCCAAGGCTGCCAGCATAGCTCGCGCCGATGGCGGCGCAGATCGCCGCGATCTCGTCCTCGGCCTGAAACGTCGTGACGCCATATTCCTTGAGGCGCGCCAAATGATGCAGGATCGCGCTGGCGGGCGTGATCGGATAACCGCCGAAGAACATCGGCAGTTCGGCCAGCTGCGCGCCCGCGACCAGACCCAGCGACACCGCTTCGGCGCCGGTAATGGTGCGATAGAGGCCGGGCTCCGACTTGACCGGTCCGATATGCGTCTGCTTGAGCGGGCCGGACAACTCCGCCGTCTCGCCATAGGCATGACCGGCGTCGAGCGCCGCGATATTGGCGTCGGCAATATCGGGCTTCTTTGCGAACTTCTGTTTCAGCCACGCGTGAAGCGGTTCGCGCGAGCGGTCGAACATCCACAGCGCGAGGCCAAGCGTCCACATGTTCTTGGAGCGCAGTGCATCCTTGTTGCCGAGGCCGAAGGGTTTGACCGCCTCGATCGTGAGCGCGGAAATGTCGAAGGCCAGCACCTGGTATTTCGCGAGAGTGTCGTCCTCCAGCGGGTTGGCGTCGTATTTGGCCTTGTCGAGATTGCGCTTCGTGAATTCGCCGGTATCCGCGATGACGAGCCCGCCGGGCTTCAGGGCGGGCAGGTTCACCTTGAGCGCCGCCGGGTTCATCGCGATGAGCACGTCGGGCGCATCGCCTGCCGTGTTGATCGAGCGGCTGCCGAAATTGATCTGGAAGGCCGAGACGCCGAACAGCGTGCCTTGCGGGGCGCGGATCTCGGCCGGAAAGTCGGGAAAGGTCGCCAGATCGTTCCCGGCCAACGCCGTCGACAGGGTGAACTGCCCGCCGGTCAGCTGCATCCCGTCGCCGCTGTCCCCGGCAAAGCGCACCACGACCGAGTCGGGCGCGGCACCGGCGGTTTCGGGGGGTCTGGTATCGGCGGCACTCGCCATGAAAATTCCTCGGTTAAATCTGGCGGGCAAGCATAACGCCCGGCCCGCCGCTAGGCAACGCGCCGCACCTATGAACGGGGCCGACGCGGGGCAATGAAGTTTTTCTCCTAAAGACGCAAAACCATTCTGGAAATGGTCCGCCAACCCGTTAAAGCCGTGCTGAAATCACAATGAAAACCGGGAGCTAGGCAGAACCATGGCCGATACCGAACATTTCGTGCGCGACGACGTCCGCGCTTTCCTGAACCTGCTCGAGCAGGCGAACCGCCCTGGGGTCGAGGAACTGCCCGTCGAGGAGGGACGGCAGGGCATGGCCGCGCTGAACCTGCTGGCGGAGGCGCCGCCGCGCGACCTCGCGGTGATCGAGAACCTGTCCTGTCCCGGACCCGACGGCGACATCCCGCTCCGGCTCTACGATACGCGAGAGGAGCGTGAGGCAGGACCGGTCGTGCTGTTCATTCACGGCGGCGGTTTCGTCATCGGCGATCTCGACATCTATCACAGCATCTGCACCGAGATCTGTGCGCAGCTCGACCTGCCGGTGGTATCGGTTGATTATCGCCGGGCTCCCGAAGCCCCCTTCCCCGCAGCGCCCGACGACTGCGAGGCTGCCGCGCGCTGGGTTGCCTCCGGTCCTGACGCGCTCGGTCGCAAGGTCACGGGGCTCATCCCGATGGGCGACAGCGCGGGCGGCAATCTGACGATCGTGACGACCAACGCGCTTTGCTCTGAACCGGCCGAAGTTCCCGTCATCTGCCAGGTGCCGATCTATCCGGTCGCGGACGACGTATCGCAATATGAAAGCTTCCGGCAATTCAGCGACGGCTATTTCCTGACCGGTGCTTCGATGGCCTTCTTCACCCAGCAATATGCGGCAGACCCTAGCGATCCGCGCAATCTGCCGCTGCTCGGCGACTGCTCGAACACGCCGCCCACGATCATCTGTACCGCCGGGCTCGATCCGCTGAGGGATTCCGGGCGAGCCTATGCCGGCCACATCATCAGCCGCGGCGCCGACGTCACCTATCTCGAATTCAAGGGAACGATCCACGGCTTCATCAATCTTCGCAAGGGCATACCGAGCGCGCAAAAGGACGTGGAAGCCCTGCTCGGCGCGGTGAAGAACATGCTGGAGCGAAGTGCCTGATGGATATTGAACTGGGTTACCGTCCCTGTGTCGGCGTGGTGCTGGCCAATCGCGAGGGGAAGGTATTCGTCGGCAAGCGGCTCGACCATCCCGAGACCACCGATGGACAGATTTACTGGCAGATGCCGCAAGGCGGCGTCGATCCGGGCGAAGACCTCGAAACGGCCATGTGGCGTGAATTGCACGAGGAAACCGGCGTCACGCAAGACAATTCGACCCTGATCGCGCGAGCAGGCGAATCGCTGCGCTACGACTTGCCCGACGAGCTGATCGGCAAGCTATGGGGCGGAAAGTATCGCGGGCAGGAGCAGGTCTGGTACCTGCTGCGGTTCACAGGAGATGACAGCGAAGTCGATCTGGAAACGCACCAACCTGCGGAATTCGCGGAATGGAAGTGGCTCGACCCCGAGCAGCTTCCCGAGGTCATCGTGCCGTTCAAGCGTGTGCTTTACCGCGCCATTCTCGAGGAATTTCGGAACCTTATCTAAAGAACATCACAAGTCGTCTGATCAGTTCGCCTGCGGCTCTTCGGAGCCGGAAGGCGTCGGCGCCTCAGCCGTGCGGACCGGCGGCGATGCGATAGCAGCCGCGAGAGCCTCCGTTTCGGGGCAATTCGGGCCGCATAGCGATTCCAGTCTGGAGAGGTTCTGCCGCGCCTTCTCGATCGCTCCGCGCTCAACCATTGCCGCGCCCTCGCCCGATATGGCTGCAAAATTGCGCGGATCGCGGGACAGCGTCTCGCGATAATAGCGGATTGCCTTGCCTTGCAGCCCTTGTGCACGCGCTGCCGCAGCCAGATCGTTGAAGATCGGCGTATAGGCCGGATCGACCGTCAGGGCAGCTTCGAAGGCGTCAATCGCGTCCTGAGTGCGGCCCTCGCTCAGTGCGGCTTCTCCCTTCGCGACGAGCGCCGCTGCACGCGGGCTTGCTTCGGGTTCGGCAACTGCCGAGACGCTTCCGGCAACGGCGAGGGCGAGAGAAAGGGCGGCGGCGGCGGGCGCGTAACGCATGAAAAACTCCTTCAGGGAACCGCTACCGGTCGAACGACCTCCGGTTCCGTCTTCGGCCAAATTTCGCATGAATTCGGTCATTGTCGCGACGGGTTTATCACGGCGAACATAGCTGTGCGATGAAAAACCCGTCAGTTGCGTCGTGATGAGGCGTGAGGCGAACGCCCGCACCGCGCTCCTGCCCCGCCGGAATGAGCGGCAGTTTAGCCTTCCAGCCGGAATGTCGTTCGAGGAAGGCTTTCGCTTGCAGCGTGCCCTCCCGGTCGAGAAGCGAGCATACTACGTAGGTTATCCGTCCACCCGGTTTGACAAGCCGTGCGGCAAGATCGAGCAGCCGCGCCTGCGTTTCGATCAGGGCATCGAGGCGGTTCGGCGTCAGCCGCCAGCGCGTCTCGGGATTGCGTCGCCAGGTTCCCGTCCCGGAACACGGAGCATCGACAAGCACGAGATCGGCACTTTCCCGGTAGCTTTCCAGCCGCTCCAGCTCCTTGCCGGGATCGAGCAAGACCGGCGTGATGTTCGTCGCACCCGCCCGCTCTGCGCGCGGGGGAAGCTGCGACAGCCGGCGCTTGTCGGTATCGCAGGCGATTATCGCTCCGCCATTCTCCATCGTTGCGGCCATGGCGAGCGTCTTGCCCCCCGCCCCTGCGCACAGATCGATGACGGTATCGTGAGGTTCGGGGGCGGCGGCGAGACAGGCAAGCTGGCTGCCATGATCCTGGACCTCGACCCGGCCGTCCTCATAGGCGTCCCAAGTCTCGACGCGCGTTCCTCCGTCGAACCGCAAGGCGTTCGGTGCCGCCAGAAACTCGCCTGTCTCGGGCAGATCGAGGGTTTCGCGGCTGGCTTTGAGGCTGTTCACCCGCAAGTCCAGAGGGGCGCGGTCGAGCAATGCTTCTGCCTCCTCGCCCCTGATGCCAGATTTCGCCAGTTCCTCGGTCAGCCATTGCGGGGCGATGCCGGCCGCTGCCGGTCTCTCTCCTTCGACGATCAAATCCGGCGCGTGATCGGAACCGTCGAACATTTCGGCTAGCGCGGGATCGTCGGCGGCCAGACGCAACATTGCAGCGCGGCCGCTGACCGGCACGGGTCCGCAAGCCCGGATCGCACGATATACGAGGTCGCGAACCGCCCGGCGATCCTTCGATCCGGCATAACGCCGCTGCCGGAAATAGTCGGCTATCAGCCGATCGGCAGGCGGTCCGTTATCGAGCGCGGCACCGATAATGGCATCGAGCAGTTCGATAGCGGCCTGGACGCGGGCAGCGGGCCTCATCCTTCAGCGCGTCGGATAGTTCGGCGCTTCGCGGGTGATGGCGACGTCATGCACATGGCTTTCGGACAGGCCAGCATTCGTGATGCGCACGAATTTCGCGCGCTCGCGCAGATCCGCGAGCGTCGCCGCGCCGGTATAGCCCATCGCGGCTTTGATGCCGCCGACGAGCTGGTGAATGACGTCTGCCGCCGGCCCCTTGTAGGGAACCTGCCCCTCGATCCCCTCGGGCACGAGCTTCATGGCGGAAACGTCCTGCTGGAAATAACGGTCGGCGCTGCCCCGCGCCATGGCGCCTACGCTGCCCATGCCGCGATAGCTCTTGTAGCTGCGCCCCTGATAGAGGAAGGTTTCGCCCGGCGCTTCCGCCGTGCCTGCAAGCATCGAACCGATCATCAGCGCAGATGCCCCGCCTGCGAGCGCCTTGGCCGCGTCGCCGCTCGTCCGAAGGCCACCATCAGCAATGACCGGAACGCCGGATTTCGCCGCTTCCTCGGCGCATTCCATGACCGCGGTAAGCTGCGGAACCCCGACCCCTGCCACGACGCGGGTCGTGCAGATCGAGCCGGGACCGATCCCGACCTTCACCGCATCGGCGCCGGCTTCGATCAGGGCGCGCGTAGCCTCGGCGGTGGCGACATTGCCGGCGATGACCTGAACATGGTTGGAAAGCTTCTTGGCCCGTTCCACCGAGCGCGCGACGTCCTTGTTATGTCCGTGCGCGGTATCGATGATGATGACGTCGACTTCCGCATCGACCAGCGCCTCGCTGCGCTCAAACCCCTTGTCACCCACGGTCGTCGCCGCTGCGACGCGCAGTCGTCCCCCGGCATCCTTCGTCGCGTCGGGATAGTTGACCGCCTTCTCGATGTCCTTGACCGTGATGAGGCCGATGCAGCGATAATCGTCGTCGACCACGATCAGCTTCTCGATCCGCCGCTGATGCAGGAGGCGGCGCGCGTCTTCCTGATTGGTGCCGAGCGGAACGGTCGCCAGATTGTCGGTCGTCATCAATTCGCGGACCGGCTGCGAGGGGTTCTCCGCAAAGCGCACATCGCGATTTGTCAGGATGCCGACCAGCTTTCCGTCGCGGTCGGTCACGGGAATGCCGCTGATACGGTTCTGCGTCATGATCGCCTGCGCCTCGCCCAGCGTCGCCTCGGGCTGGACGGTGATCGGATTGACGACCATTCCGCTTTCGAACCGCTTCACCGCCCGGACCGCCGCGCATTGTTCCTCGACCTCGAGATTGCGATGGAGGACGCCGATCCCGCCCAGCTGCGCCATGACGATGGCCATGTCCGCTTCGGTCACGGTGTCCATCGCGGCCGACAGGAACGGGATATTGAGCGCGATTTCCTTCGTCAGCTGCGTGCGCGGATCGGCCATGGACGGCACGATGTCGCTTTCGGCGGGACGCAGAAGGACGTCGTCGAACGTAAGGCCGATGGGAATGTCGCTGGCTGCCACGGTAAAGAATCGCTTTCTTGCGGGAACGGGTTTCGGGTGTGGCGGGTCATGTAACGACACAACCGCGCAATCGCTAGTCCACAGGGCGTAGGAATTAGCAGGAACATCCTTTAGGACACGGCTGACAAGAGAAGCGTTCGCGTCCGACTTCGCTTTCCCGGACCGGGAAGACAGCGAGTGCGGGTGACGAGCGAGCGAAAGGGGACAAGACAATGCGGCTCAATCCATTTGATACCGGCAATATCCGGGTGCGCGGCGGCGGCGGAGGCGGCGGCTTTCCCGGCGGCAAGGGAGGGATCGGCTGCGGCACGCTCGTCATCGCGCTTCTCGGCATGGTGTTGTTCGGAGTGAACCCGTTGCAGACCATCGGGGTCGTCGAGGGGATGCAAGGTTCAGGCACCGGGGGCGGACAGGTCGCCGACAATCTGAACGAGCAGGAAGTCTGTACGCAAAGCGAATATGCGACCGAGGCGTGCAATGCGCTGACATCGCTCAACCAGACCTGGGCGCCGATCTTCCAGAATGCAGGCCTCGATTTCGTCGATCCGGAACTGACGCTATACAGCGGCGCAATCCGCTCGGGTTGCGGCAATGCGACGAGCGCGGTCGGTCCGTTCTACTGCCCGCAGGATCAGGGCATTTACCTCGACACGAGCTTCTACGACACGATGGCGCGGCAGTTGGGCGCGGGCGGGGATTTTGCCCGCTACTACGTGATCGCTCACGAATATGGTCATCACATCCAGACCGTCACCGGCATTTCCGACCAGATCCGCAGCGCCCAATCGCAAAATCCCCGCGCTTCGAACCAGTTGCAGGTGCTGATGGAATTGCAGGCGGATTGCTATGCCGGCGTCTGGGCAGGACGCAACCGGAACCTCATCGAGCCGGGCGACATCGAGGAGGGGTTGAGGGCAGCGAGCGCGATCGGCGACGACACGTTGCAGCGTCAGGCAGGACAGCGGGTCAATCCGGAAAGCTTTACACACGGCACCAGCGAACAGCGGATGCAGGCCTTGCGGCTCGGCCTTCAGGGCGACGATACGCAATGCGATGCGATCACCAACCTTCGCTGACCTTCAGCCCGACAAAAAGGGGGCGCGGAGCCATTCGGCACCGCGCCCCCGACCCCTCCGGACTGAAAAGGGGTATTGCAGATAGCGATCAGATTTCGCGTTGCAGCTTGGCGATTTCCCGGTCGAGCGAGCGCAGCGCCTCGCGCTTGTCTTCGCGATTCATATGACGGTCGGCTGCGATCGCCTCGCGCGCCTCGATCATGCCGTTTCGTGCATGCGATAGTGCTTCGGCGGCGATCTTCGTGGCGCAGATCCGGACGGTGGTCTTTCCGTTCACCGTGTTCGTCTGCGTATAGTTCGTCCCGCGCGGACACTCGACGCTGACGATCCGTGTCGTTTCATCGAGGGCGGACAGCGCCGTTTCGATGTTCCGCTCAAGCTCTCTCCGGTCGATCGCGTGGCGCTTCAGTTCCTCGTCGGCCATGCGCAGTTCGATGCGAGCTTCCCGCAGCGCCTCGCGCATTTCGGCACTGTCCAATTCTCCGTGAACGATCCGCTTTCCGTGGACCATGCTTACGCGCCGCGCTTCGGCCCTTTCTTCCGCCTGTTCCATCCGTTCTTCGGCGAGTTCCTGTTGCCGTTCGGCGCGCTCCCACTCGCGTTCGGCGCGCTGCCATTTGCGTTCGGCTTCGGCTTCGGCACGCTCGCCTTCGAGCATCGCGCGTTCGAAAGCAGCCTCGCCCTCCTCGTAGCCAGCATCCCAGAACTCCGGTGCGTCCGGTGCTTCCGGGGGAAGCGGTGGGGCCGGCGGAAGCGGTGCGTCCGGTGCTTCGGGAGCAGCGGGCGGCAACGTCACGTCCCGGTCGGCATCCGCCTTCGCGTAGGAGATCGAGGCCGTCAGCGGCAGTGCCAGCGCGGCACCGGTCAGTAGAAACTTTGCGGTCGCCTTCTTGCGGGGTGTGGGGTCGGACATGGATAGGCTCCTCAATCTTTGAATTATGGATTTGTCCCCCAGGACGGGGCACGCCATCGGCGCCGCGAGCGCAGCGTGGGGACCGGCGGCGAAGCGCGCAATGACTTCGGCGTAGTCTGCCCGCTCGCGCCGCTGCATCCGTTCCACGACCCGCGCATCGCAGGCCGCTTCCTGATCGCGGCGAAGGGCGCGCCACCCTGCCCAGCCGAGCGGATTGAACCAGTGCAGAGCGAACAGCGGTTGCACACAGAAGTTAACGAGCAGGTCGCGGCCGCGATGGTGTGCCAGTTCGTGCGCCAGCGCGAGATCGCGCATCCGGCGGTCGGATTTCGCAAGGAATCCCGGCGGCAAAGCGATCACGCGGTCCCTTACCCCGAATGCTACGGGTCCGGTCGTCGCGGGGGTTTCCACGAGGCGGATCGGGCCCGCCTCGCCCATCGGGCGCGCTTCCGCCAGCATGTCGCGCCGCATCACGGCGTAGAGATAGAAGCGGCGGACGAGAAAGATGGCCGCTCCTGCCAGCCAGAGAATGACCAGCAGCGTTACGAAATCGACATCGACGGCGAAACGCGGCACCTCGCTCGCGACGGGGGCGGAAGCGAGCGCCTGCGGATCGAAGGTATTCGCGTGCGAGATGGACACTTCCGCGGCAGCCACGGGAGGGAGGGAAACCGCGTCCTGTGTCGGAGCAAGCATGGCCGGAAGCGTGATCGGCGGCATGACGAGCCGCACCATCGGCAAAAGCCAGAGGGCGTAGGCCGCCTTCGCCCCGAAATGACGAGCCACGGGGCGGCGAACGAGCAGGACCAGCGCGATCAGCATGCCCGTCCATAAGAGCGTGTCGAGGAGGTAGTCCGTCATTTCCGCAACTCCTTCAGCAATGCTTCCATTTCCGCGAGATCGTCGTCGGACAATGCTTCGCTCTCCGCCAGATGGGCAAAAAGCGGAGCCGCCTTTCCGCCGAACAACCGGTCGACGAGTCTGCGCGACTCGCCGCCGACATAGTCCGATCGCTGGATCCGCGGAGAATAGAGATAACGTCGGCCATCGGCCTCAGCGTCGACCACGTTCTTCGCCACGAGTCTCGAAACGAGCGTCTTGACGGTGGCGAGCGACCAGTCGCGATCCTGGCAGACATGCGCGCAAATCTCCGTCGCGGAAAGCGGACTCGCTTGCCACAATGCGTCCATGACGGCGTATTCCGCCTCGCTGATCCGTTCGCCTTCGGGCGTCACCGGGTTCTTCATGGCTTCTCTCCATTCATCGACTACATCTGTAAACGAACGCGACTACGCTTGTAAACGTTCATTCGGGACGAACGGCTGAGAAGGTTCGACGAACGACATCGGCAATGCGGGGATGAGCTTCGGAACCGAGCCGCCGCCTGGCCGCTATGTGAGCACGCGTCCGACAAAGCATTTCAACAAGATGGGAGGCCGCATGGCCGAAACTGATTCCTCGAAAGTCCTTACTTCGCCGCAACTGCGCCTTGTCGGCGGTATCGACGAGGCGATGTATGACGAATTTCGCAGGCAGCTGGCCGCCGCGCCGACCGACGGGCCGCTTGTCATCAACATCACGACGCTCGGCGGTAATCCGGAAGTAGCGCGCTGCATGTCCGACGATGTGCGGCTGCTGCGCGAAGCCAAGCGTGAATTGCTGTTTCTCGGAAAGGCGGCGGTCTATTCGGCGGGGGCAACGTTCATGTCGGGCTTCCCCGTCGAATGCCGCTTCCTGACGAAGGGCACGCGGCTGATGATCCACGAACGGCATCTGAGCAAGACGATCAACCTCTCGGGCCCGTTAAAGAGCTGCACGGACCAGCTCAAGGCCGCACTGCACGAAATCGAACATTCGATCGAGATCGAGGAAGAGGGATTTCGTGCGCTTTGCGACGGGTCAGACGTATCCTTCGAGGAAGTGCGCAACAAGGCGCCCGACAACTGGTACATCCCGTGCGAGGAAGCGCTGGAAAAAGGCCTCATCGCCGGCATCATCTGAGCGGTGCTTCCTTTCCCAACCCTCGCCGTGCCATCATCCTGCCCATGCTGAAACGATTCGCGCTGTCCGCCTTGCTCTTGATCGCTCCGCTCGGGGCGGCGACGGCAGAGCAGGAAGAGCAAACGCCGCCAGCGACATATGGAACGGAAACGGTCATCCTCGAAACGAGCATGGGGGACATCGTTGTGGCTCTCGAAACCGAACGCGCACCAGTCACCGCCGACAATTTCCTGCGCTACGTTGACGAGGATCGCTTCGACGGGACGGTGTTTTACCGCGCGATGCGGCTTGACTGGGGCGAGCAGCCAAACGGTCTCATCCAGGGCGGAACGCAGAACGATCCGGAGCGGATCATCGACCCGATCGCCCATGAGCCGACCAGCGAAACGGGGCTGACGCACCGCAGGGGGGCGCTATCCATGGCGCGGCTCGATCCCGGTACCGCGACCGGAGACTTCTCGATCCTGCTACGCGACCAACCGGCGATGGACGCTCAGCCCGACAGTGACGATCCCGCTTTTCGCGACGGCTATGCGGTGTTCGGTCATGTCATCGAAGGAATGGACGTCGTCGAAGCCATTCACGCTGCTCCGGTTGATCCGGAAGCGGGCGAAGGCTGGATGAAAGGCCAGATGCTTGCCGAGCCGGTCGAGATCATCGAAGCGCGGCGCATCGAACAAGACTAACCCGGCAGCGAACTGCCCTGAACGTCGTCTGGAGCGACCGCGCAGACCGCCCCCGACCTCCTATCGCGCAACGATAGGTCGAACTCCTCGGCTCAGTAGACCCGCTTCTTCGGCTCGATGTAATCGATGTCGTCGGTCAGCGTGTATTCGTGAACCGGGCGGTAGTCGATCTTCACCTCCCCGCCCTTGCCGCCCCAGCCATCGAACCAGGCGGCGGTGTGCTTCATCCATTCCTTGTCGTCACGCTCCGGGAAATCTTCGTGGGCGTGAGCGCCGCGACTTTCCTTGCGGTTCTCGGCCGAGGACATGGTGACAGCCGCCTGAGCGATCAGATTGTCGAGCTCCAGCGTTTCCACGAGATCGCTGTTCCAGATCAGCGAGCGGTCAGTCACATGGATGTCGTTCATCCGCTGATAGGTCTGAGCGAGCTGGCTGACGCCCTCGGCCATCAGCTTGCTGTCGCGGAAGACGGCTGCGTGCTTCTGCATCGTCTTTTGCATGTCGCTGCGGATCTGCGCGGTGGGCGAACCACCATTGGCATAGCGGAAATGATCGAGCCGCCCGAGAGCCATCTCCGCGCTGTCTTTCGGCAGTTCGGCCTGACTTGCGCCCGGCTTGATGAGTTCCTTCAGGCGATGCCCAGTCGCACGCCCGAACACCACGAGGTCGATGAGCGAGTTGGAGCCGAGCCGGTTCGCCCCGTGGACCGAAACGCAGGCCGCCTCGCCCACGGCGAACAGGCCCGGCACGACCGTATCGGGATTGCCGTCCTTGCCGATGGTCACGACTTCGCCATGATAATTGCAGGGAATTCCGCCCATATTGTAGTGAACGGTCGGCGTTACCGGCAATGGTTCGCGCGTCAGGTCGACGCCTGCGAAGATCTTGCCGCTCTCGGTAATGCCGGGAAGTCGCTCTGCCAGCACCTTCGCATCGATATGGTCGAGGTGCAGGTGGATGTGGTCGCCATCCGCGCCGATGCCCCGGCCCTCGCGCATTTCCAGCGCCATCGAGCGGGAGACCACGTCGCGGCTTGCCAGATCCTTTGCCGACGGGGCGTAGCGTTCCATGAAGCGCTCGCCTTCGGAATTGGTCAGATAACCGCCCTCGCCCCGCGCGCCCTCGGTAATGAGCACGCCGGCGCCGTAAATGCCAGTGGGATGGAACTGGACGAATTCCATGTCCTGCAGCGGCAGCCCCGCTCTCAGGACCATGCCGCCGCCATCCCCGGTGCAGGTATGCGCGCTGGTGGCGGTGTAATAGCAACGACCATAGCCGCCCGTCGCCAGAACGACGCTCTGCGCGCGGAAACGATGGATCGAGCCGTCATCGATGCACATCGCGATGACGCCGCGACATGCGCCGTCCTGCATGATGAGGTCGATCGCGAAATATTCGATGAAGAAATCGGCGTCGTATTTCAGACTCTGCTGGTAAAGCGCGTGCAGCATCGCATGGCCGGTCCGGTCGGCCGCAGCGCAAGTGCGCTGGACCGGCGGTCCCTCGCCCATGTTCTGCATATGGCCGCCGAAGGGTCGCTGGTAGATCGTGCCATTGTCGTTGCGAGAGAACGGGACGCCCGCATGTTCCAGCTCATACACCGCCTGCGGTGCTTCCCGCGCGAGATATTCGATCGCATCCTGATCACCGAGCCAGTCTGCACCCTTCACCGTGTCGTACATGTGCCAGGACCAGTGGTCGGGCGTATTGTTGCCGAGGCTTGCCGCGATACCGCCTTGCGCCGCGACGGTATGGCTGCGCGTCGGAAAGACCTTGGAGATGTTCGCGGTGCGTAGACCAGCTTCCGCGCTGCCCATCGTTGCCCGAAGGCCGGAACCGCCCGCTCCGACCACGACGACGTCGTAGGTATGGTCAACGATCGGATAGGCGTTCTTGTCCGTGCCGCCCGCCGCCGGAGCCTTCTTGTCCTTCGACGTGGTCGGTGCAGTCGTAGGCGACTGATTGTCGCTTCCGACATTTCCGGTGTTCGTATTGTCCGGGCCGCCATGCGGCGGAGTATTGTCGTTCGTGCCCGAAGCCATCAGGAAATTCCTCCAAGCGCGATGCGCGCAATTGAAACCACGCCGAAGACGGCGCCGCCGATCGTCGCGATATTGAGCAGCGCGATGCAGGCGAACTTGTTGCCGGGCGTATGGACGTAGTCCTCGATCAGGACCTGAAGACCGAGCCGGGCATGCCAGAACGTGTTGATGCAGATGAGCGCCAGCGCAGTTGCGGGAAGCGTTTGCGAGGCCCAGCCGGCAACGGTCGCGTAGCTGTAGTCTGGCAACAGTGCGAGCCCGACCGCGAGGAACAGGACGAGTATGAGATTGCCGACCGCCGTGAACCGTTGCACCATCCAGTGATGCGCGCCTTCATGGGCAGAGCCGAGCCCGCGAACCCGGCCGACCGATGTACCTTTATCCATTCCTACCACTCACTTCAGAAAGATGACCGCCCAGAACACAACGGTCAGGACGACGCCGAGCACTGGCGCTACGATCGCCCACGTCTTGTTCGTATCGAGTTCGTAACCCGCACCGATGTCGAGCACGAAATGGCGCAGACCGCTCATCATGTGGGAAAAGAACGCCCAGCTAAGACCAATCAGCACGATGATGCCTATGGGCGACCCCATGATGGCGGCGAAAGTCTCGTAAGCTTCCGGTCCGCTCGCCATCGCGCCGAGCCACCAGAGGAACACGCCGAGCCCAACAAGCGCCAGGCTGTCGCCGGTCACCCGGTGCAGGATCGAGGTCAGCATGTGCGGCCCCCACTTCCAGATGCCAAGATGGGGTGACAGGGGCCTGTTGCTCATAATTCTCGATCGTTCCGGTTACGCGTTTCGTGCGCCTTACTTAGACGAACCGACCCGTCAATCAAGGCGCGTCGCTCGACATGGCTTGCAAAGTTTCGGATAGCGCGTTGCATGACTTGCATCCTTCTTACCGGATCGAGTCGCGGCATCGGTGCCGCGGCCCGCTCCCTCCTTCAATCGCGCGGCGCCACCGTCATCGGTCATGCGAGCGCCGCGCATGATGCGGAAACGATCGGCGGCGATCTGTCGGATTATGCCGCTCCTACCGCCATCTGGGGCGAGGCGCTCGAACGGGCCGGGGGCGAAATCGAAGTGCTGGTGAACAATGCCGGCCTGTTCGATCCCAATCCGATCGATGCGAGCGATGCCGCCTGGCTCGAGAAGTGGCAGCAGACGTTGAGCATCAATCTGAGTGCGGCGGCCCAGTTGTGCCGAATGGCTGTGCTGCATTGGCAGGAAAGGGGCGTCGGCGGAAGGATCGTCCACGTCGCAAGCCGCGCCGGTCATCGCGGCGACTCGCCGGCACATTGGCATTATGCTGCGGCGAAGGGCGGAATGCTCGCGCTGCACAAGACCATTGCCCGCGCTTATGCCGGGCAAGGCATTCTGAGCTACGCGATCGCACCGGGCTTCGTCGATACGGCGATGGCGGGCGACTATCTCGAAAGTCGCGGCGGTCCGGGCCTGCTTGCGGACATCCCGCTCGGCCGGGTGGCGCAGCCGGAGGAAATCGCGAACATGATCGCCTATTGCGCGCTCGATGCGCCGGCCAGCATGACCGGCGCGACGCTCGACGCCAATGGGGCGAGCTATGTCCGCTAGAGCGACCACCATCCTAGCGAGCTTCATGCTGGGGAGTTGTGCGATGCCCCATCCACCAGTCCCGCCACAGGCTGAGACCCATCTCGGCCGTACGACGGGGCAGCAGGGTTGGGCCGCAGCTTGCCGAGACTCGGACGAATGGGACAAGCCGGGACCGCCCTTTCGTATCTACGGTCAATCCTATTACGTCGGCACCTGCGGTATTTCGGCGATCCTGATCGCGAGCGAGACCGGGCATACGCTGATCGACACCGGCACTGATGCGGGAGCCCGGATCGTGCTTGATAACATCCGCGCATTGGGCTTCGAACCTGAAGATGTAACGACGATTCTGATGAGCCATGAGCATTTCGACCATGTCGGCGGAATGGCGCGCATACAGGCTGCGACAAGCGCAACGATCCTGGCAAGCGCCGAAGCCGCCGAAGTTCTGCGCAGGGGGCTGCCCTCGGAAAACGATCCGCAAGCCGGGTCGAATCATCCGCCCTTCCCACCCGTGACCGGCGCGATCGAAATCGTCGACGAAGGCCCGCTCTCGCTGTCGTCGCGAACCGTTCATGCGGTGCCGACCCCCGGCCATACGCGCGGTGCGATGAGTTGGGCTTGGCGGGAATGCGAAGGCGAGGCCTGCGAAACGCTCGTTTACATCGACAGCATGAACCCTATCTCGGACAACGTGTTCCGCTTCTCCGACAACCCGGAACTGGTCGCTGCCTTTGTGGAAGCGATCGAAAAGATCGGGTCGATGCGATGCGGCATCGCCCTCGCCCCGCATCCGGCCGCCGCAAACTTGCGCCCGCGATTAATGGGTAAAGCTGCGCTCATCGATAGCGCCGGATGTCGCCGCTATGCCGAAACGGCGAACGAACGTCTGACCGAGCGGCTTACCAGAGAGGCACGGGATGGCGGATAGCTGGAAAGTCGCAGGGCAAGCGGGCAAGCGCGACGTACAGGCCGCGCTTCTCGCGCATGATGCTATCGACGACTGGGATGGCGAGATCGTCGTGCTGGGCCGGGAAATCGCGGAGGACCGTCCGAACGACTGGGTGCTCGAAGCCTATCTTTCGCGCAGGCCGACTAAGCGTGATCTCACCGATATAGCCTCGCTATTCACTGCCGATCCCCCGGATTTCAGCGTCGAAAAACTGCCGGAGGAAGACTGGCTGACCCTGAGCCAGGGCGGCGTGCAGCCGGTAACTGCCGGCCGGTTCTACGTTCACACGCCCGACTATCCGCCTGCCGATGACGGCGAACTCATCGATCTCGTCGTTCCGGCGAGCCAGGCATTCGGCACGGGAAGCCACGCGACGACCGCCGGTTGCCTCGCCATGCTGTCGGAGATGCGGCGGACCGGCGTTTTGGCGCGCAACATCGTAGATGTCGGCAGCGGGACCGGACTGCTGGCTTTCGCAGCACGCGCGCTTTGGCCGCGCGCCTATCTCACGGCGAGCGACATCGACGAAGTCTGTCGGGGAGTGATGATCAACAATGCCCGGCTCAACGAAGTGCCCATCGGCCCGTCGCGCGGGCAACTGACCGTCGTGATCGCAGCGGGTATGGAGGATCCACTGATCGAAGTGCGCGGCCCATATGACCTGCTAATTGCGAACATTCTGGCGCAACCCCTCGTCGCCCTAGCGGACGATTTTGCCGCCAACATCGCGCCGGGAGGCAATGTGCTGCTTGCAGGTCTGCTCGAAGAACAGGAAGCGACGGTGCGAGCCGCCTATCGCCGGGCCGGGTTCCGGCTTGCACGGCGTCTCGTAAAGGGAGATTGGGCAATTCTATGGCTGCGAAAGCGGAGATAAGGCAGCGGCACGACGGCCGCATTTCACGCGCAGCCGTGTGGACGAAGCGGGCGCTTCTCGGCCTTGCCTTGCTGGTCGGACTCTACTTCCTGACGGCTTGGGTCGGCAGTTCTATTCCGCGCAATCCCGGGTGGACTGAACCCGAGGACGGCATCACCATCCTCGTCGAGACGAACGGAGTGCATACCGGCATCGTCATGCCGATCGTCAGCGAGGTCAACGACTGGGGGGAGTTTTTCCCGTCCGCGAGGCAACCGACCCCATCGGGCGAATTACCAACCCACATCGCGGTCGGTTGGGGAGAGCGCGACGTCTTTCTCAACGTCGCCACATGGGGCGATCTCGATCTGCTCAGGGCCTTGCGCGTCGTGACGATCGGTGGCGATACGCTTTTGCGGGTGTCACACTATGTTCGGCCGGCGCCCGGCGAAAACCACCGGCCGTTGCGGTTGCGGCCATGGGAATATGAGCGGCTCGTCGCGGCAGTCGAAGCATCCCTGCCCCCAACGACCGACCCGGCAATGCGCAGGAGTTACGCGAGCTACCAGCCCGGCGACATCCACTTCGACGCTCTTGGTCGATACAACCCGATCAGCACCTGCAACAGCTGGACCGGCAATGTCCTTGCCGCCGCCGGCGTCGAGATGGGCTGGTGGACGCCATTTTCCGGCAGCGTCATGAAATGGGTGCCCTCCCCCGCGGAAAGAAACGAAGCGCCTTGAACCTCCGCAAATTGCCTAATCTGCGGCGGCCACCATTTCAGCCCAGCGGGCTTCGTCCCACACTTCGATGCCCAGCTCTTCCGCCTTCTTCAGCTTGGAACCGGCTCCCGGACCGACGACGAGCAGGTCGGTCTTCGCGCTGACCGAACCGGAAGCCTTTGCGCCCAACCGCTCGGCCTGGGCCTTGGCTTCGTCGCGGCTCATCGTTTCGAGCTTGCCGGTAAAGACGACGGTCTTGCCAGCCACCAGGCTATCGCGCGTTTTGACTTCGTAGCGCGGCGGGCTGACCTCGCTCAGCAGTTCCTCCCACACCGCGATGTTGTGAGGTTCGTGAAAGAAATCTCCCAGCGCCTCGACGACTGCGTTGCCGATCCCGTCGATGGCCGTGAGTTCGGCGACGGCGTCCGTATCGCCGTTTCGGGCTTTTTCCGCGACTTGCCGAAGGGTAGGCAGATCGTGGAAATGCTTCATCAGATCGCGCGCCGTCACGCTTCCCACGTGCCGAATTCCCAGTCCGAACAGTAACCGGGCTGCATCCGGTTGCCGCTTGGCCTCAATGCTGGCGAGCAAATTGTCGACGGACCTCTCTTTCCAGCCTTCCAGCGCCAGAATGTCCTCGCGCTTCTGATGCAGGCGAAAGATGTCGGCAGGATTGGAAAGCCAGTCGAGACCGAGGAACTGGTCGATGGTCTTTTCCCCCAGCCCGTCGATATCCAGCGCGCCGCGGCTGACGAAATGCTTCAGCCGTTCCGCGCGTTGGGCCGGGCAGACGAGGCCCCCGGTGCACCGCACATCGACCTCGCCTTCCTCCGCGACGGCTTCGCTGCCACATTCCGGGCAATGACCGGGAAAGATAAATGCCGGGCGATCGACTTCGGGTGTCAGGTTCTCGACCACCTGCGGGATGACGTCTCCTGCCCGCTGGATGAGCACCCGGTCTCCTTCGCGCACACCGAGCCGCGCAATCTCGTCGCGATTGTGCAGCGTGACGTTGGTGACCGTCACTCCGCCGACTAAGACCGGCGCCAGACGCCCCACCGGGGTCAGCTTGCCCGTGCGTCCGACCTGAATGTCGATCCTTTCGAGCGTCGTTTCGGCGCGTTCGGCGGGAAATTTCCGCGCTATCGCCCAGCGCGGCGCCTTCGCCACGAAACCGAGGCGGCGCTGCCAGTCCAGCCGATCGACCTTGTAGACCACCCCGTCGATCTCGTAGGCAAGATCGGCGCGCTTTGCTGCAATCGCGGTATAGGCAGCCAGCATTTCCTCGAGCGTTTCGGCCCTCCGAAAGTCCGGTGACACAGGAAAGCCCCAATCTCTCAGCGTTTCGACGACCTCCGTCTGGGTTTCGCCGGGAACGTCGCTTGCCGCACCCCAGCCATGCGCCCAGAAACGCATGGGACGCCGTGCGGTTACGCTTGCATCCTTTTGCCTTAGCGAACCCGCAGCGGCGTTGCGCGGATTGGCGAACAGCTTTCCGCCCTCCTTCTCCTGCGCCTCGTTGAGCGCGGCGAAGGCGGCACGTTCCATATACACCTCGCCGCGGACTTCGAAGACCTCCGGCACGTCGTCGACGTCCAGTTCCTGCGGAATGTCGGAAATATGAGCGACGTTGGCGGTGACGTTTTCGCCGACCTGTCCGTCTCCGCGCGTGGCCGCCATCACGAGCTTTCCGTTCTCGTAACGCAGCGAGCAGGACAGCCCGTCGATCTTGTCCTCGGCGGTGAACGCAACCGGTTCATCCTCCGCGAGGTTCAGGAAGCGGCGCACCCGCGCGACGAATTCCGCCACCTCGGCATCGTCGAACGCATTGTCGAGGCTCATCATTCGCTCTGCATGACGCACCTTGGACAGCGGCGAGGCACCGACTTCATGTCCGACGGCGACGCTCGGACTGTCCACGCGGACCAGATGGGGAAATGCCGCTTCGAGTTCTGCATTGCGCCGAACCAGCGCATCATATTCCTGGTCAGTGATTTCCGGCGAATCTTCCGCGTGATAAAGCCGGTTGTGATGCGCGATCTGCTTCGCAAGCCGCATCAGTTCGTTCGCCGCTTCCGCTTCGGAAAGTTTGGCCTCGCTTTTGCTCACACGCCCTCCAAGAGCCGGTCGGCCTGCGCCCGCGCCTCGTCCGTCACTTCAGCGCCCGATAGCATCCGCGCGATTTCCTCCTTGCGCGCTTCCTGATCGAGCCGTCCGACCGAAGTGCGCGTAACCGTCCCCTCCGAAGATTTCGCGATCAGGTAATGGGTGTTACCTCGCGCCGCCACCTGCGGGCTGTGCGTGACTGCCAGCAACTGACCGCCATCCGCCAACCGCGCCAGCCGCTCTCCAATCGCCGAGGCCACCGCGCCGCCCACGCCGCGGTCGATCTCATCGAAGATGACCGTCGCCGCGCCGCCCTGCTCGGCGAGAGCCACCTTCAGCGCAAGAATGAAGCGGCTTAGTTCGCCGCCACTCGCGATCTTGCCGAGCGGCGCGAAGTCCGCCCCCGGATTGGTCGCAATCAGGAATTCGACGCTGTCGAGCCCATGAGGCCCCCAGCGCTCTTCCGGCATCTCGGCCACTGCGGTCTTGAACCGCGCCGCATCGAGCTTCAACGGGGCCAGTTCGCCCGCCACCGCTTCGTCGAGTTCCATCGCCGCCGCCACACGGTTTGCGTGCAGCGCCTCGGCCCGCGCGGCATAGCTCGCGCCCGCCTCGCGCTCGGCAGCTTCCAGCGCATCGAGCTGCGCCTCGCCGCCCTCGATCGCGTCGAGCTGACCGCGCATCTCGCGCATCTTCTCGGGAAGTTCGTCAACCTCGCAGCGGTGCTTGCGCGCGAGAGCACGCAATTCGAACAGGCGGGTTTCGGCAGTTTCCAGCGCCGCCGGGTCGTGGATAAGCGCTTCTCCTGCCGCGTTCAGACGATCCTCGGCCTCGCCCGTCTCGATCACGGCCCGGTCGAGCGCTTCCAATGCTTCGCCGAGAAGTGGGTGTTCGCCCGCGATCCGGTCGAGTTTGCGCGCGGCGACGCGCAAGGCGGCGAGCGGCGAATCCGATCCCTCCCAGAGAATACGCAGCTCCGCCAATTCGCCGGACAGTTTCTCGCCCTTCTGCATGGATGCGCGCGTTTCCGCGAGGCGCGCTTCCTCGCCCGCGACCGGTTCGAGCGCCGTCAGTTCGGCCAGATGAGCCAGCAGGAGGTCCTGATCGGCCTTCGCCTGCTCCAATGACTGGCGGGCTTCGGAAAGTTGCTTTTCGGCGGCCCGCCATTCGTGCCATGCGTCCGCGACCCGGCTGCTTTCGGCTCCGGCATAGCGGTCCAGAAGCAAACGATGCCCCTTCGGATTGACGAACCCGCGGTCGTCGTGCTGCCCATGAAGTTCGACGAGAAACGGCGCCATTTCGCGCAGCAACGCGACCCCGACCGGCTGATCGTTGACGAATGCCTTGCTCTTTCCATCGGCCTTTAATTGCCGACGGATGATGAGCGGTTCGCCGTCTTCAATCTCGATATCGGCATCATCGAGAACGGCGGACATAGCGGCGGGTAGTTTGGCGAATTCGAAGGAGGCGGTAACGCTCGCCTTGTCCTCGCCGGCCCTAACCAGCGCGCTATCGGCGCGGTTGCCGAGCACGAGACCGAGCGCATCGAGAAGGATCGATTTGCCCGCGCCGGTCTCCCCGGTCAGAACACCGAGACCGCCCGAAAAGTCGAGGTCGAGCGCCTCGATCAACACGATATTGCGAATGGATAGCCGAGTAAGCATCGTCGCGAGGGTGGTTAGCGCAAGCGATCGTTTGCGTCACGGGTTTCATCGCATCGGTTGTTCCAACGGTTCGACGGCAATGCGCGGAGGGCTTGCAGCAACACGCGTCCCTGTGCGCCGGTGGGTCCACAACCATGCTTTCGCCGGATCGGTTTGCGCTGCGTCCTCAGGCCATTCGATAAGCGCAAAGTCATCGATCAGCATGCTGGTGGAGGCGTTTGTGCGATCGTCATAGGTTATTCGCAGGATCGGGCGAAATGCGCGCGCTGCTCCTGCAACGTTGATGTTCTCGTGCGAGAGAGGATCGACGGGGCGGGTAAAATCGAGCGAAATTTCCTGCCAGTCCTCGCTCCCGGAAACGCTCGTTCCGGCAACCTTTTCGCCTTCGTGAGAGCGCGAAGCGGCTTGGCCCTCCAGCGGTCGATCTTTTACAAACAATTCGACCGAGGCATCGTGCGGGATACGCACGCGCGCCTTCAGAGTGAACTCGGTCGCGTAGATGTCGCGCACATAGGATTGCGAAAAGAGATAGAAAGGCTTTGCGGCATCCTCCGGCAGGACGGCGAGCACGCCTTCGCCAGCGGAAGATCGGCGAAAGTCCAGCCCCGCATTGTAGCTGCGCCAGTATCGGTCGCGCGCTTCGCCGAAATTGGTATTTTCGAAATCGCCGCGCGGAACGATATTGCGACCATTGCGGTGCGCCGGTCCGATGCAGGCCGCTTGCAAACGCAGCCCGGTCGATGGGTCGTCGATGCATGGCACTTTTGCTTCTCCCCGGGTCGAGCGCCAAACCACCGCATGACCGCCGGATTGCATCAAGCGCGTCCCCATTTCCGCCGACAGCCAGTAAAGGCGCTTCAGGCTAGCCTGCCGCATCCCTCCCGTCGCAGGAACCGGGCGATAGTCGAGAATGTTGATTGGAACGGCCTCGGCCCGCAGAAACTTGCCCTTCTCCAGCCAGACCTTCAGCGCAAAACTGTTGTGGGTGTGCGGGTGGTCCTGATCGAACATGAAATTGCCGAGCGAATGAGCGATCAGGCCGCCGCGATAAAGCTCCAGGCCATGCGTCACATGCGGATGATGGCCGATGACGAGCGGCGCGCCTTTCTCGATCGCCAGACGATAGCGGGGCAGCGACATTGCCGATGGACGGTCGCTATATTCGAGATTACCGTGAAACTGCATGATCGGGATATGGCCGGCCTTACGCTCGCGGCGGGTCACGCGTTCGACGACGCTCGACTGCCCCCAGGCCGCGCCGGCCTTGCTCTCGGTGGCAGTCTGGTTGGGTTCCCACGTACCACGCCAGCCGACGAAGCCATAGATCGCGACGGTGCGCCCGCCTGCCGGAAGGATGCTTGCCGCCTCGGCCTGTTCGATGTCCATCCCCGCCCCTGAAAAGGCGACGCCCGCACTGTCGAGCGCTTCGATGGTCGTGGCCAGACCTGCCGCGCGGTAATCCGCCGTGTGGTTGTTGCCCAGTGAGACGTGATCGATCCCTGCGCGAGCGAAAGCGTGTACGGCTTCGGGCGGGGTAAAGAACAGGTACTTCTTTGGCGCGGGCGGGCCGGGCTCGGACGCGGCGACGACCGATTCCAGATTGATGGAGGTGATGTCACTCTCCGACCAATACGGCTTGATCGCGGCGAGCAGGCCATCGAGATCCTGGGCTAGCGTTTCCCGGTTCAGCACCTGCAGCCCATCGCTGCGCGATGCGAAGTAACGGCGTCCCGCCATGCTGTCTCCGCCGAAAAACAGCTCGATACGATCCTTCTTGCGCGCCACGAGTTCGATCGCCGGGACGGACAGGCATTTGCAGTGGGGATCGATCAGTTCGGCGTGACCGAAGGTCTGCACCATGTCGAAGATCGCATCGCCTTCGATTGTTACCGTATAGTACGGTGAAGGAGGCAGATCGACGGAGTATCTGCCAGCACTGTCGAGCACCGCCGCCACATCGTTGATGCTGACGGCGATCCCCTCGTCGAATTTGAGTTTGTCCCGGCGCCCGTCCAACAGGCCGGCGAGCCGTATCTCGCCCTCCCTGACCGCACCACCGACCAGCCTTTCGGAAGGCTGTGCGGATGCCGGGGCGATCATGACGACCAGCGCGATCAACGCGCACACGACCATGCGCAGCAGGAAGACGCCCCGTTCTCTCATCCCGCCGCCATACAGCGGGATGGTTAAGGAATGTTAAGTATGCGCTGACCCGTAAAGACAGGGACAGAAAGATCGCCTGTTTCTTATCAGCTGACGACTACGTTCGCGGCGTGATCCTCGATCAGCTCGTAAGCCTTTTCATACCAGTCGCTGCCGGGATAGTTCGCTCCCAGAACGGCCGCATATTTCTTCGCCTCGACCGGAACGCCCAAAGCGAGACTGCTCTCGGTCAAGCGATAAAGCGCCTCCGGCGTGTGGCTCGTCGTCTGGAATTCGTCGATCACGTTCTGGAAGCGGATTTGCGCTGCAAGCCAGCGACCCGACCGCTGATAGAATCGTCCGATCTCCATCTCCTTCCCCGCCAGGTGATCCTCGACCAGATCGATCTTGAGGCTCGCATCGGCGGCATAGGACGTGTTGGGGAAACGGCGCACGACTTCGCGCAAGGCAGCCTGCGCCTGCTCGGTTATCTTCTGATCCCGCTGCACGTCGCTGATCTGTTCGTAATAGCTCAGTGCGATCAGGTAATAGGCGTATGGTGCGTCCTTGTTACCCGGATGGATCGAGAGGAACCGCTGCGCGCTGGCAATCGCCTTGTTGTAATCGCGCGCGACGTAATAGCTGAAGGCGCTCATCAACTGTGCCCGGCGCGCCCAAGGCGAATAGGGATGCTGCCGTTCGACCTCGTCGAACAGGGCGGCGGCGACAGTCGGATTACCGCGATCGAGGCGGCTCTTGGCTTCCGTGTAAAGCGTTTCGACATCACGCGCGACATATGCGGTGTCGTTCGGACCGTCCGACGTCGTGGCGCAGGCCGACAGAGCAAGCGCCGCACCGGCTGCGAGGAAAGCGAAGCGCGCCTTGCGCGGCGAAGCAGAGGGAAGCGAATGAGCGATCATGGAAGCGCGCTATAGCCATCACGATACTGAACGCCAAGTGAAAGACGGGGCGCTGCGGCAGACCCGTCCGGACTTATCCGATATTCGCCTTGCGGTGCCCATCACTTCCCCATCTCGGAACAAATGGAAGGGCTGCCGCCTTGATCACATGCGAGGGAAAAACAAGGACTTACCTATGTTAAGAGTTTCTAACCTGCAATTCGCAGCGCTGCTCGGCGCGGCGACACTCGCCCTCGGAGGTTGCGCCAGTTCGACGCCCTATCAATCCGCGCAAAGTACCGGAAACGAATATGGTTATTCGAGCGAACAGCTAGCTTCGGACCGCTATCGCGTGATGTTCGAAGGCAATGATTTCACTTCGCGCGAAACCGTGGAAAACTATCTCCTGTACCGGGCAGCCGAACTGACGCGGCGCAACGGCTATTCGAATTTCACGCTGCTGAACGACAATACCCAGCGAGAACTGGATGTCGACACCGTTCCCACAACGACTTTCGCCGGCGCCTATCCGGGCTGGGGTCCGACGTGGTATTACGGCACCGGGTTCGGCACGGCATACGATCCGTTTCTGGGCAGCACTTATCCCGCGCAGCGTATCCAGACGAGCGATCAGTACCGTGCCTCCGCAACCATCCGGATGTATAATGGCATGAACACCAATGCGAGCGGGCCCACGTTTGATGCGTCCGACGTTCTTGCGCGCTTGGGCGACAACGTCGAAATGCCCGAAATGTGACGTCAGAGGCGGTGCCGCGGGGTGGTCAAATGCAAGGCCAATTGGTTGTCGCACTGTTAAGCTTTGTGATCTAAGGCTTCGCAAGAATTGAACGTAATTTCGCAGAGCCAATCCCACAGCATGACACCGCCCGCGCCCGCATCCGGCACGACCCGCAATCGCGACGCCGAGGATCGGGTGGCGCTTACGGTCGCGATCTGCACATTCAAGCGCAACGAGCCGCTTCGTCTGCTGCTCGAAACGTTGCAGAAGCTGGCGAAGGCGGACGCCGACATCTATCGCCTTGGAGTAGTCGTCGTCGACGACAGCGCGGACCAGCAAGCCGAAGGCGTCGTGGCGAACTTTGCCGACAAGTTCGAAAGAGGCATCGAATATCGCCATTCGGGAAAGCGCAATATCTCCATCGCACGAAACCTCGTGCTGGAGACTGCAGCAGAGGGCGGCGCGGCATGGATCGCTATGACCGACGACGACTGCGAACCCGGCGAGGCGTGGCTTAGGGAATTGCTCCGCGTGCAACGCGAATACGACGCCGATGTCGTGACGGGCCCGCTTTACAGGCGCGCCCCCGATCACGCACCGAACTGGCTTAAAACCCAGCCATTCCTCAGTGTCACCGCATTTCAGGCCGAAACTGGTCATGAGATGGCGTTGGCCTTCACCAACAACAGCATGATCTCCGGACAGTTGCTGCGCGAGCGAAGTGACCTGCGTTTCGATCCCAAGTTCGGGCGGATCGGCGGCGAGGACATGGTGTTCTACCGGCAGGTCGCAAGAGAAGGGTATCGCATCGTCTTCGCCAAGGACGCGAAGGTCTACGAGAACGAGGAGGCGGATCGGCTTACCCTCGGCTATCAGATGCGGCGGCATTACTGGATCGGCAATTCATCGGTCCTGACCATGCTCAAAGGCGGATCGAGCCGCGGGCGGATGGCGGTGCACAGTGCAGGTGTGGCAGCGCGGGCGATCATGCGGCCGGCTAGCCGCCTTGCAAAAGGACAATCGCCGCAAATTCTCTATTGCGCGGCACAGCTATGCGAAGCGGCCGGCAAACTCGTCGGTGCGGCGGGCTTCGAAGTGAAGCACAAATAGCCCGAAAAGGGGAATGACAGATGGATTGCCGACTGGTTCGTTACGGCGAACGCGAAAACCTTTCCGAACTGCATCCCGAACTGTTCGAGAAGCGCCCGGATCTGTGCGATCCGGCCTTTCCCGCCAATCCGGTCCCGTACGACGATGACTTCCCCTACCTGTTCTATTTTGTGGAAGACGGCGAGATCCTCGGTGCTCGCCGGGCCATGCCGGACGTGGTCCGCCGCGGCGATGAGGTGCGCGATTTCGCTTGGTGCTTCGATACGATCGTCAATCCTGCGCATCACGGTCGGGGCATCGGCACCAAACTCGTAGCCGTCCAGGTCGAAGAATTTGGGCGACGCGAGCAGCTTAGCGGAGCCGCCTTCTCTGCACCCGCCATGATGCGCATCTACGAAAAGCTCGATTACGAGGTGCTGGGGTTCACTCCGAAATATGCGCTGATCCGCAATGTCGGACCCTTCCTCCATCGCAAAGTCTCGCTTCCCTTCGTTACCGGCGCTTCCGCGTTCCTCGCCAATGTCGCGCTCGCGCTACGCACTGGTCTGAAGGGCGGTCGGGCTGCGTCTCAGGCGAACTGCCGCGAAGTCGATGCGGAAGAGTTTCGCGCGCTCGCATCGGACATCGAGCGGGACCAAACCCGCTGGCACTGGGACAAAGAGGCAGACTGGGCGACCTCGCGCCTGCAGTCGGTCGACACGATGCATGCGGTTCGCAACGCCGAGAACCGGCTGTTGGGCGTGTTCGTTCTGCGCGAACGTGAGCCGGACGCGGAGGACGGCCCCGTCCCCGTTCGCCGCCTGACGATGATGCATTACGTCGTGGCCGACAGATCCGAAGCGCGCGAAGCTCTCGTCGCTGCGCTGGCAGATTTACTCTATGAGCGCCGTGCGGACGTCGCCGACATCGTGGTCAGCGACCCGGCTCTGATCGACGCGCTCGAACGGGCTGGCTTCATCAAGCGCGGTCCGGGAATGACATTCGTCTTCAAGCAGGTCGAGGGTGCAGAACTTTCCCATGCGAGCTCCCTTTCCCACTGGCATCTCACGCATTTCTGCAGCGACGGCTACAGCTTCGCCTGATCGGGCGGACGCACGAAACGCGCCAGCGGGTCGAGAAACGCTGCGAATTTGCTCTCCAGCCGCGCCGCGTCGATGACCGTCGTATCGCCGCAATGCGAGATCGTGTGCAATCCATCCGCATAGCGCCAACCTGGCGGCGACCGAATTTCCGAAACGGCTTCTTCGGAAAAGCCTTCCCCATCCAACTGCGCAATACGGTTGATGACGATGCTCTCGCCATAATATCGCGAGCAGTTCTGCGCGGGCCGGAACCAGTCGTTCCCGTGCCGAAAGAAATGACCCGCCGGTCGCGCCGCGCGCGCATCGCGCTTTACCGGATTGCCGGGATGCGGCGTCCACGGTCCGTCCAGCCCTTCGGCGTGAAAAAGGTGAAGGGTTTCGTTCTCGCCTTCATCGAGCCGCGTCGCGAACAGCCAATATCGCCCGCCATATCGCAGGATGGAACTGTCGAGCAACGGCTCGCCTGAGATAACCGTCTTTCTAATTCCGGCATCCTGCGGATCGAGCGCCGCGACCAATCTGGCCTCCGCTTGTTCCGGCAGGACCAAAGCCTTTCCTTCCCCCTGAAGCGTGTAGGGATAGGAAAGATGGTGCGCCTCCGACAGATAGGGTGCGACCGGGCCGAAGCTGCCATCGCGAAAACATACCCGTTCGATCGTCCCGCGCATTTCGTCCCAGCGAAGCTGTTCGAAATATATGTCGAGCCCGCCGTCGAATGCTGGCAGCGGGAATGGATCGGCGCGAAAGAGCCCGCGCTCTTCCTCCATCCACCAAACCGCCGCCAGCGCTTCGCGCTGTGCCGCCGCGCCGTTCAGCCCGGCCACATCCGCCACAGGCCGAGCCATGACCCCTACATTCCAGTTCTGACGAAAGCCGCGATAGCGCAATGCATCGCGCAACCGAGCTGCGACCCCACGTCGAGCCTGGTTTCGGGTCGTATCCTCGCTCGCCTCGGTCATTGCCCGCCTGTAGCCGCCACCCAGAGGTCGCCGTACGCCGCCCTACTCCTCGCCCATCCTGAGCGCGGCAATGAATGCTTCCTGCGGGATCGACACGTTGCCGTATTCGCGCATCTTTGCCTTGCCCTTCTTCTGCTTTTCCAGAAGCTTCTTCTTGCGGGTGATGTCGCCGCCATAGCATTTCGCGGTCACGTCCTTGCGCATTGCGCTGATCGTCTCGCGCGCAATGACCTTGCCGCCGATCGCCGCCTGGATCGGGATCTTGAACAGGTGTCGCGGGATCAGGTCCTTCAGGCGCTCGCACATATGCCGACCGCGCGCTTCGGCAACGCCGCGATGCACGATCATGCTAAGTGCATCGACCGGCTCGTTATTGACGAGGATGTTCATCTTCACGAGATCGCCCTCGCGCAGCCCGATCTGCTCGTAATCGAAGCTGGCATATCCGCGGCTGATGCTTTTCAGCCGGTCGTAGAAATCGAACACCACCTCGTTGAGGGGCAGTTCGTAGGTTACCTGCGCGCGACCGCCGACATAGGTCAGGTTTACCTGCACGCCGCGCCGGTCCTGACATAGCTTTAGGATCGGGCCGAGATATTCGTCGGGCGTGTAGATCGTCGCCTTGATCCACGGCTCCTCGATCATGTCGATGCGGGTCGGGTCGGGATAGTCGGCGGGGTTGTGCAATTCGATCGTGCGCGCATCGTCCGTCTTCGACTTGGCGAGCTGAATGCGATAGACGACCGACGGCGCCGTCGTAATGAGGTCGAGATCGTATTCGCGGGTCAGCCGCTCCTGAATGATCTCAAGGTGCAACAGGCCGAGAAAGCCTGCCCGAAAGCCGAAACCCAGGGCGGCAGAGGACTCCATCTCGAAGCTGAAGGACGCATCGTTTAGCCGCAGCTTGCCAATGCTTTCGCGCAGCTTTTCGAAATCGGCGGCGTCAACCGGGAAGAGACCGCAGAACACCACGGGTTGCGGCTCGCGATAGCCGGGGAGCGCCTTTTCGGCGCCGTTCTTCACTGTCGTGATGGTGTCGCCGACGCGGGCCTGTTCGACTTCCTTGATCTGCGCTGTGATGAAGCCGATCTCTCCGGGGCCGAGTTCGGGGAGCTGTTCGATCTTCGGACGCATACAGCCCACCCGGTCGACGAGGTGCTCCGTCCCGCCCTGCATGAACTTGATGCTTTGCCCCTTCTTGAGGACGCCCGAGAGCACGCGAACGAGGATCACGACGCCGAGATACGGGTCGTACCAGCTATCGACGAGGCTCGCTTTGAGCGGTGCATCGCGCTCGCCGGCGGGCGGCGGAATGCGCTTCACGACAGCTTCCAGCACGTCTTCGATACCGATGCCGGACTTGGCCGATGTCAAGACTGCTTCCGAAGCGTCGAGCCCGATGACTTCCTCGATCTCTTCGCGAACCTTGTCGGGTTCGGCGGCAGGAAGGTCGATCTTGTTGATGACCGGCACAATCTCATGATCGTGCTCGATCGACTGATAGACGTTGGCGAGCGTCTGCGCCTCGACGCCTTGCGCTGCATCGACGACCAGCAGCGCCCCTTCGCAGGCGGCAAGGCTGCGACTGACCTCGTAGGCGAAATCGACGTGGCCCGGCGTATCCATCAGGTTGAGCTGATAGGTCTTGCCGTCCTTCGCCTCGTATTTCAGCCGAACGGTCTGCGCCTTGATGGTGATGCCGCGCTCGCGCTCGATATCCATGTTGTCGAGCACCTGCTCCTGCATCTCGCGATCGGTCAGGCCGCCCGTCACCTGGATAAGACGGTCGGCCAGCGTCGACTTGCCGTGGTCGATATGCGCGATGATGGAGAAGTTTCGGATCAGCGAGAGGTCGGTCATGCTCGCGCCTTTAGCCGCGCGTCGCTTGCCTGTCAGCCGCCTTTTGCGCTTGCGAAGAGAAGAACGCGACGCCTCGCGAGGGTTCTAAACGGGCTGCGGCCCCTGCCCCTGCGTCGGAGCGCGTCCCGACAACTTGAACTGCGGGAACCCTGCCGCCTGTCCACCCGCGTCGCCGAGACCCGAATACTTGCCCGCCGGCAAGGCAGAGAGCGGAGCGCCAGCGGCCGCCAGCTCGTAAGGGCTCACGCGATGCCGTGTGCAAAGCCCGCCCGCCCCGTCATCGACAAGCGCGGATTCAAATTCGAGGCCCTGCACATCGTCGTCGGTCCGCTTGACCGACGCCACAGCAAGCTGTCCGCCACCGAAATCGAGCACGAACATGGTGCCGACCGGTACGTCCTCAAGCCCCTCGATCATTGCTCCGGTGCGCGACAGGTTGCGCAGCGTGACCTCGTAGTAATGGTCTTCGTGAATGATGCCGATCCTGCGGAATACCGTCCGCCGCCCGGCCCGCTGCGAGCCGTCATGCGAGGGATCGAGAACCCACTCGCCCGCCGCAATTTCCTCGGCGATCTTCTCGCTCGAAAGCGGTTCGGAGAACACGAAGCCCAGGACGTTGCCAATGCCCCGCTTCGCGAGCGCTTTCAGCAGATCGAGCGAATCGACGCCGGCGGCGACGGTTTCCATGCCGAGGACCTTGGTCAGTTCGACGATCGCCTCGACCATGTCGAGATCGCCCAACTCGTCGACCATCGTACTTTCGAAGAAGCTTTCGCCGATCTTGATGCTGCTGAACGGGGCGCGGCGTAAATAGCTCAGCGACGTGTAGCCCGTCCCGAACTGGTCGAGCGAGAGACGCACGCCGAGCTTGAAGAGGTCGGAGATCGCCTTTTCCGTCGCTGCCTGATCGGTCAGAAAGACCGCTTCGTTCATCTCGATCTCGAGCCGGGCCGGATCAAGCCCGGTTTCCTCGAGCGTCCGAGTGACCATTTCGACGAAGCCTTTCTCGCCGAATTGCACTGGCGAGACGTTCATCACGAGCCGCAGGCTGGCCGGCCATTCGCAGGCATCCTCGCAGGCTTTCTTCAATGCCCATTCGCCGATGGGCACGATGAGGCGGCTGCCCTCGGCCACGGGCAGGAAGGTCGAGGCAGGCACCCGGCCACGTTCCTCGTCGTCCCAGACATAGGTCGCCTGAAGCCCGACGACCTTGTTCCCCTTCAGCGCGACGATCGGCTGATATTCGAGCTTGAACTGTCCGGCGTCGATCGCGTCGGACAAATCGTCTTCCATCCGCTTTCTGAGATTGGCACCGTGTTCCAGCTCCGCCGAATAGAAGCGGAACTGCCCGCGCCCGCCGTTCTTGGCGGAATAGAGTGCCAGGTCGGCGGCGCGGGTGAGTTCGTCCCGCTCGATCCCGTCATAAGGTGCGATCGCAATGCCGACCGATGCGCCGATCGAGCAGCGGCCTTCCTCGACGGAATAGGGTTGCGAGAGCATGGTGATGATCTTCTTCGCGATCTCGCCGAGCTTTCCCCGATCGTCGATGTCCGGCAGCATCACCTGAAACTCGTCGCCACCGAGCCGTCCAATCTCGCCAATTTCACCGAGCACACTGGTCAGACGCTGAGCAACCTGCACCAGCAACTGGTCGCCTGCAGCATGGCCGAGCGTGTCGTTCACCGCCTTGAAGCGATCGAGATCCATCATCAGGATGGCACAGGTGCGCTTGGCCTGACGGAAGGTGTTGAGCGTCGAATCGATGCACTGACCCATCCGGTGCCGGTTGGAGAGGCCGGTGAGCGCGTCGTATTTTGCGAGGCGGTTCGCTTCTTCCTCGCTTCGGAATTCTTCCGTGATGTCGATCCCGCTGCCCCTGAACCCCTGGAACTCTCCCGCGCTGTCGAACGAAGGACGCCCGGACAAGCGCAGCACGATGTCGCGATTGCGATCGCAGGCCGAAACGGTGAAATTGGCGAAGGCCTTGCGGGTCCCGAGTTTCAATCCGAGAGAACGCGCGTCGTTGTCGCTCGAAATCGGCTTGAAGACGTTCTGCAGCTGCTGGCCCTTCAGCGTGTCGAGCCCCTTGCCCAGCCCGTCGGTGATGGAGGGGCTGAGATAGGTGAGCGAGCCATCCGGACCGGTCGCCCAGAAAGCGGCGAGACCGGTGTCTTCGAGGTCCTCGACGATCGACAGCTTTTCCTGCGGTTCGATACCGCGACCACCCCCGCCGCGAAGTTCGGCGGGGTTGCGGCTTTTCTTGAACAGAGCGGAAAAGGGCATTTCGCCCATGGCTGCCGGGAACCTTTCTTGCGTGAACTGCTGGTGCTTTGCGTAAATGCGAATGGTTAGGATTTTCCTAAGCCGAAGGTTTAACGCAGGCCTTTCGCAAGCCCACTATCGGTCAGTCGACGCGTTGATTTGCGTGCCCTTCAAGGATTGACGCGGGTACCCCTGCCCCTTGCCATGACCATCGGAAAGGCGCAGCGTAAAAGCCATCAAAGCGTTACGCAAAACATGATCGATCAACGGGAGGCTGCGCTTGCTTCACATCGCCATTATCGGAAGCGGCCCGGCCGGATATTACACGGCGGAAGCGGCAGCCAAGGAATGGGGAGAGGACGTGCGGGTCGATGTGTTCGATGCGCTGCCCGTCCCCTACGGCCTTATTCGCTCGGGCGTCGCCCCGGACCATCAGTCGATCAAGGGCGTCTCGCGCCGTTACGAAAAGACTGCGTTCAGCGACAATGTCCGCTTCGTCGGCAATGTCCGCATCGGCAAGGACGTCTCGATCGAGGAATTGCAAAAGCTTTACGACGCCGTGGTCCTCGCAACGGGCGCGCCGCAGGACCGGACGCTCGACATCCCGGGCAATGATCTTCGCAACGTCATCGGCAGCGCCGCTTTCGTGGGCTGGTATAATGGACATCCGCAATTCGCCGATCTCGCACCGAACCTGGCAGGACGCCATGCGGTCGTCATCGGTATGGGCAATGTCGCGCTCGATGTCGCGCGCATTCTCGCCAAGAGCGAGGCAGAGTTCACTGGCAGCGATATCGTCGCTCATGCTTTCGACGCCTTGCGCCAATCTGAAATCGAGCGGATCACCATCGTCGGGCGCCGCGGCCCTTACCAGATCCAGATGACACCTAAGGAACTGGGCGAGCTCGGCGAACTGGAACGCGCTACTCCTCATGTCGCTCAGGCGGATTTACCGCCTGAAGAAGAAGATGCGATTCTCGAACCGGGCTTGCGCAAGTCGGTGGCTCACTTGCGCCAGTTCGCCGCCATTCCGGACAGCGAGCGCGGCACGAAGCCGATCGTCATCGACTTTGCCATGTTCGCCAGTCCGACGGCATTTCTCGGCGATGACACGGTCGCCGAAGTCGAACTGGAGCGCACCGGACTCGTCGAAGGCAGGGCGGTCGGTACCGGCGAGACATTTCGCCTGCCAGCCGATCTCGTCGTGACCTGTATCGGCTATCGCACGTCACCGATCGAAGGGGTGCCGTTCGACGAGCGCGCCGGACGTTTCGCCAACGAGGACGGACGCATCCTGCCGGGACTGTACTGCGTGGGATGGGCGCGGCGCGGTCCCACAGGAACCATCGGCACGAACAGGCCGGACGGTTATGCTCTGATCGAGAAGATCGCGTCCGACTTCGATTCGGCAGACCGAAAGAAGAAAGAAGGTCGGGCAGGGTTCGATCGCATGGCGGCGAAACGCGGCCTCAAAATCGTCACGTTTCAGGAATGGAAAAGGATCGAGGAAGCCGAAGCCGCAGCCGCTCGCGACGGCTCGCCGCGCGAGAAGTTCGTCGATGTCGAAGCGATGATGCAGGCTATTCGCCCGTCCGCGTGACCAAGGCGGGTCAGACCCGCATCGGCATCAGGACGTAGAGCGCCGGTGCCTTATCGTTTTTGCGGATGAGGGTCGGCGCGCCTGCGTCGGCAAGATGCAACTCGACCGCATCGCTGTCCATCTGGCTCAGAATGTCCTTGAGATAATTGGCGTTGAAGCCGATCTCGAGATTTTCGGCACCATATTCTGCCGCCAGCTCCTCCGCAGCCGTACCATTGTCGGGAGAAGTCACCGACAGGGTCACGCGGTCTCGGTCGAGGCCCATCTTTACTGCACGCGTCTTTTCCGTCGCGATGGTCGCTACGCGGTCGACCGCTTCGTAGAAGCTGCGCGGATCGAGCTTCAAGAGCTTGTCGTTGCCGGTCGGGATGACGCGGCTGTAATCGGGGAAAGTTCCGTCGATGAGCTTGGAGGTCAGCACGACACCGCCCTCCCCGCCGAGGGTGAACCGTATCTTGCTTGCAGACAGGTCGATCTGGACGTTTCCGTCCAGCGATTCCTCGATCAGCTTGCGCAACTCCGCCACCGCCTTGCGCGGCACGATGACGTCAGGCATCCCGGCGGCGCCCTCCGGGCGATCGAGCGTGAACCGGGCGAGACGATGCCCGTCGGTTGCCGCAGCCTTCAGAACAGGCTGATCGTCGTCGGTGACGTGCAGGAAGATACCGTTCAGATAATAGCGCGTTTCCTCGGTCGAGATCGCGAAGCGCGTCCGGTCGATGATTTCGGCCAGCGTCTTGGCGGGCAACTCGAAGCTCGTCGGCAGGTCGCCTTCGGCGATGACCGGGAAGTCGTCGCGCGGGAGGGTGGGAAGCGAAAAGCGGCTGCGACCTGCCTTGATCGCCATGCGGCCTTCTGCTGCTTCCAGACTGACCTGGCTTCCGTCAGGCAACTTGCGCGCAATGTCGAACAGCAGATGCGCGGAAACGGTGACGGCGCCGGGCACCTCGACCGAAGCGGCGGACATATTCTCGACGACCTGCAAATCGAGGTCGGTGGCCATGACCTTGAGCGTTCCGCTTTCGGAAGCCTCGATCAGGACGTTGGACAGGATCGGTATCGTGTTACGTCGCTCGACGACCGATTGCACATGGGAAAGGCAGCGCAGGATCGTTGCGCGTTCGATTGTTGCCTTCATCGTCTCGTCTTCCAACCCCTCTGACGCAGCCCGAGCCGAAGCGTTATCGGTACAGAATCGCTTCGCGGCGCATGAATTTCTGCCGATACCCTTAACGTTGGCGGCTTGCGGGGCAAGCATCGCAGCGCGTCTCCGGCGATTCTTTGGGGATAATTCACCCATCTGGCACGAAGGCTCGCAGCGCCCTCTCAAACAGGGCTCGCGAACGCGACGGTAGGACCGCGCGCCCGTCGACAGTTCAGCCGAACATGGCCATGCCGCCATTCACATGCAGCACCTGTCCGGTGACGTAGCTTGCCTCGTCGCTGGCGAGATAGGCGACCGCCGCGCCGATATCCTCGCCCTCGCCCATCCGGCCCATCGGAATGCGGCTGCTCAGGGCGTCCTTCTGCGCATCGGGCAATTCGTCGGTCATCGCCGTGCGAATGAAGCCCGGCGCAACGCAGTTCACCGTAATGCCGCGGCTCGCCAGTTCCTGGGCGAGGCTCTTGCTCATCCCCACGAGGCCCGCCTTCGCACCGGCATAATTCATCTGTCCCGGATTGCCGGTCGCGCCGACTACGCTCGTGATATTGACGATACGTCCGCCTTTCGCCTTCATCATCGGCCTTGTGCATGCGCGCATCAGGCGGAAGGCAGCTTCCAGATTGACGCGCATGACGTCTGCATATTCCTCGTCCTTCATCCGCATCGCGAGATTGTCGCGCGTGATGCCCGCATTGTTGACGAGGATGTCGAGCTTCTCGAAACTCTCCAGCGTCGACGGCACAAGTTCCTCGACCTCCGCCGGATCGGACAGGTTGCAGGTAATCTCGATGTGATCACCTCCAATCTCCTCAATCAATTGCTGCCTGAAGATTCGCAGCTTCTCGCCATTCGAACCGGACAGCGCCAGCCGCGCACCCTGCCGTGCCAGCGCATAGGCGATGGCCGAACCGATGCCGCCGCTGGCTCCCGTTACGAGTGCGGTCTTGCCTTTAAGCGAAAACATCATCCGATCTCCTTCGCGAGCGCTTCGAGGTCGTCCATCGTGACCGCGCTCGTCACTTTGGCATCCTTCACGATCCGGCCAACCATCGGCCCGACGACCTTGCCGCCGAGTTCGACGAACTCGGCGACGCCGCTATCCGCCATCGCGAGCACGCTTTCGCGCCAGCGCACCCTTCCCGTCACCTGTTCGACGAGCAATTCGCGCTCTTCGTCGCCGCTCGTCACCTTGGCCGCCGTGACATTGGCATAGAGCGGCAGCGCGGGGTCGCCCGGCGGCGTCTCCGCCAGCGCCTCGGCCATGCGGTCGGCAGCCGGCTGCATCAGCGAGCAATGGAACGGGGCCGAAACGGGCAGTCGAATGCCTCGCTTGATGCCGTGGTCGCGGGCCTGTGCGATGGCCCGGTCGATCGCGTGGGCATGACCCGAGATCACTACCTGGGTCGGATCGTTATCGTTCGCAACCTCGCAAACCTCGTTCTGCGCGGCGGCAGCGGCGAGTTCCTTCGCCTTTTCGAAATCGGTACCGAGCAACGCGGCCATCGCGCCGAGACCGACAGGAACCGCCTGCTGCATCGCCTGTCCGCGCAGCTTCAGGAGCCGCGCAGTATCGGCGAGCGAAAAAGCGTCGACTGCGCAAAGGGCGGTATATTCCCCAAGAGAGTGGCCGGCGACGCAATCGCCCTTCTCCGTCAGCAATACGCCAAATTCCTCGGTCAGGACACGCAGCGTCGCGATGGCATTCGCCATGATCGCGGGTTGCGCATTCTCCGTCAGCGTCAGCTGGTCTTCCGGCCCGTCGCGCATGATCGCAGAAAGCTTCTGCGACAGCGCATCGTCGACCTCCTCGAATACTGCCCGCGCGGCAGGCGACGCAGCAGCGAGGTCGGAGCCCATGCCGACCTTCTGGCTTCCCTGCCCCGGAAAGATGAATGCCCGCATCGCTTTGCTCTCCATATCCTTGTGCTGAAACGAGAGCTGTGCGCCTATTGCCTCGAAGCGCGCTCCGCAAGGCCGAAGGGCACTATCTTATTGGCGCTGTCATGGCCGATATCGGCGCGGCCCAGATAGGGAATGCCAGCTTTGCCGCACCAGTATTGGGCGATGTCCTCCGCGCTCGCGCCGAACGGACGGTCGTTCTCCGGGACGTCGCTTATCCGGCCCAACCGCAAGCCAGCGATGCCGCCGAGATGCTGCGTCACGTGAAAGAACAGGCGGTCGATCGCGTAGAGATGCTCGGAGACCTCCTCGACCAGCACGACGTGACCCGACAGATCGGGCATGAGCTCGGTGCCGCAAAGCATGGCGAGCGTCATCAGATTGAGCGCGACCGTCGGCTTGTCGTCGAGATCGCCCTCCAGTCCGTCCCGTTCTCCGGCGAGATAATGCAGCGACCGCTTGACCGCGCTCTCCCCGTAATCGTGGCGAATATCAGCGACCATCGGGCCGTGCACCGGCTTGCCAATGCCGTGCATGTAGAGGGCGGACAGGAAGTAGCCGGTATCCGAATAGCCGAGAAAAATCTTGTCTCTTGCCGCCGGTCCCAGCCGGTCGATGGCGCTGGCAGCAATGCGGTTCGTGCCGTAACCGCCATGCGCGAACCAGACCGCATCCTTCGTCGGGTCGTTGGCGCATTCCAGAAGCGCCGCGAGGCGCGTCTCGTCATCGCCCGCAAAATGGCCGGATCGGGCAAAACATTGCGGGTGGAACTCGATTGAGATGCCCGCAAGCGCCGGGTCTTGCTCCATCACTTCAAGCAACCGGTCTGCATGGCGGCGATCCAGTCGCTTGCCCGGTGCGCAAATCCCTATCGCAGTCATAAAACCCCCTTAGCGCGCTTGTGCTTGCAGGCACAACGCAATACCTGACAGGCAATGACCGAGTTCCCGACTGCCCGCGAATTGCTCGCCCGTCCGTTCTTCTTTTGCGGCATAGGTGGTTCGGGGATGCTTCCCCTGGCCCACATCCTGAAAGGGCGCGGCGCGGAGATAGCCGGATCCGACCGCAGTTTCGATCAGGGCCGCACGCCGGAAAAGTTCGCCGCGCTCGAACGTCAGGGCTTTGCCATTCATCCGCAGGACGGCAGCGGCATTACCGACCAAAACCAGATACTCGTTGCCAGCGCCGCCATCGAAGACAGCGTTCCCGAGGTCGCCAGGGCGAAGGAACTGGGATGCCTGCGCATGACGCGGGCGGAGCTCAATTCGATCCTCTTCAATACCAGCGGCGCAGGCCTCGCCGTTGCCGGGACGAGCGGCAAATCGACCGTCACGGGCATGCTCGGCTGGATCCTGCACGCCGTCGGGCGCGAGCCGACGATCATGAACGGCGCGGTGATGAAGAACTTCACCGACGACGAGCGCCCCTTTGCCAGCGCGGTCGTGGGCGGCGAGAGCCTCTATGTCAGCGAAGTCGACGAGAGCGACGGTTCTATCGCGCTCTACAAACCCGCGGTCGGCATTCTACTCAATGTCTCGCTCGATCACAAGAGCATGGAAGAATTGCGCAGCCTCTTCGGCGACTATCTCGAACGCAGCCGCATTTCGGTCGTCAATGCCGACGATGCCGAAGCCCTGGCGCTGCTGCCCCGCGCAAACGAGGTCATCACTTTCGGCATCGAGCAGGAGAAAGCGCAGATCGGGATCGTGGATGGCAGCATCGCAGAGGGACCTGTGCGGCAGGCAGCGCTTGTTCTCGACCGCCATGACGACAGTCGCCATCCGCTGACGCTCGCCCTGCCCGGACGCCACAACCTGTCCAATGCGCTCGCCGCCATAGCCGGTGCGGTTGCAGCGGGCATACCGACTGGCTTGGCTGTCGAAGCGCTCAGCGGATTTGCAGGCCTCGCACGCCGTTTCGATATCGTTGGAACCAGCGAGAGCGGCATTACCGTGATCGACGATTTCGGGCACAACCCGGAGAAATGTGCCGCGACCCTGCGAACGCTGAAAGCGCATGAGGGGCGTGTGCTCGCCTTCTTCCAGCCGCACGGATACGGTCCGCTGAAACAGATGGGCGCCGAGCTTGCCGAAACCTTCGCCGACGAGTTGGACGACGAGGACGAGGTCGTCCTTTGCGATCCTGTCTATTTCGGTGGAACAACCGACCGGAGCGTGGGCAGCGAGCGCATCGCGGAATTGATCGAGCAAGCCGGTGGCAACGCCCGGCATATCCCCGAGCGCGAGGCTTGCGGCGACTATCTCGTGGACACCGCGAAAGCCGGGGACCGCATCGTCGTCATGGGCGCAAGGGACGACACCCTGAGCACGTTCGCTGCCGACCTGGTGAAACGCCTGCCATGATGGTCTTCCGGCAGGCTCGCCAGCATCTCTATCGGATGCTGTTCGGCGTGGGCGCCAGTGCCGTGTTCGTGGTCATTTTCGAACAGGCCTTTGGCCATTCCTCCATTCCCTTCGCCATCTGCACCGTCATCCTGTTCGCCATGGCGACCGGCATGTGGAAGTACAATTGCCCGCGCTGCGGCAGCAATCTTTTCATGCGAAAGGGGATCCCGCTACCCTGGCCCAACAAGGTGTGCAGCCGTTGCGGAGTCGACCTGAAGCATGGCGAGCAGGACGGGCGAACGGGCTAGTGCGCTTCGGCTGCGTCCTCGCCGTGACCTATACGAAAGACCTTGTGCAGGATGAAGACGAGGATCGCTCCGACAATCAGCCCTATGACAGCTGACGCCGCCGCGTAGCTGAGCCAACCGAGAACGCCGCCGAGACCCCCCGTCGTGGATGCGACCGCTTCCTCAAGCCCATGCGTCGCATCGTAGAGCGTATGCCAGCCAAGTTCGTGCGTCCCGTGCAGCAGGATGCCTCCCCCGACCCATAGCATCGCGATGGTGCCGATGAGCGAAAGCGCCTTCAGGAGCCATGGCATGAAATTTACCAGCCCGCGGCCGAACTTCTGCGCGGCGGTGCTGCTTTTCTGCGCAAGATGAAGGCCGACATCGTCCATCTTCACGATCAGGGCGACCACGCCGTAAACGCCGACCGTGACAGCGAGCCCGACGAGCGCGAGCACGCCGCCGCGCGTTAGTAGATCTTCCGCCGCCACTTCATTGAGGGTGATTGCCATGATCTCCGCCGAAAGGATCAGGTCGGTCCGGATCGCGCCCGATATCCGTTCCTTCTCGAACTTTGCCGGGTCCTCGATCACATCGTCGAGTGTTTTGCCGTGCTTTTCGCCGCCAAGCTTTTCGAGCACCTTTTCCGCCCCTTCGTAGGAAAGGTAGCAGCCGCCCAGCATGAGAATGAAGATGATCGCGGCAGGCAGAAACTCGCTCAGGATAAGGGCGCCTGGCAGCAATATCAGCAGCTTGTTTTTCAGACTTCCCTTGGTAATCGACCAGATGATCGGCAATTCGCGCGCCGGACTGAGACCGGTGACGTAAGAGGGCGTCACCGCCGCATCGTCGATCACCACGCCGGCGGTCTTCGAACCCGCACGTCCCGCAGCTGCCGCAATGTCGTCTACCGACGCCGAAGCCGTGCGGGCGATGATCGATACGTCGTCGAGTAGGGCAACCAGTCCGCCGGGCATATTCGCTGCTATCCTTGGGAAGAAGATCAGATGAACATTCAGCCTTAGCCGTCCGGTCAGGAAAGGACAGCCCTTGCTTTTCACGCCCGACCGGTTATGAGCGCGCATTCCCGAGTTCCCAAGAGTGCCAGATATGGCCGGCGGGCGGTCGCGGAATATTGAAGAAAGCCGGAGGGGCCCCGCAATCCCGCGGATCAGCCAGCGATCGGCATTACAGTACCAAGGATGTGAGACGATGGCTCTCTACGAGCATATCTTTCTCGCGCGCCAGGATCTGAGCCAGGCTCAGGTCGATCAGCTGGCCGCGAATGCCACCGAAATCATCGAAGCGAATGACGGCAAGGTTACCAAGACGGAAACCTGGGGCCTCAAGAGCCTCGCTTACAAGATCGACCGCAACCGCAAGGCGCATTTCGTGATGCTCAACATCGACGGGCCCGGCTCGGTCGTCGAGGAACTCGAGCGTCAAACGCGCATCAACGAAGACGTGCTGCGTTACATGACGATCCGCGTCGAAGAACACGAGGACGGACCCTCGGTGATGATGCGCAAGAACGACCGCGACCGCAAGCGTCGCTCCGACAGAGAGGACCGCGACTGATGGCCCGCCCGTTTTTCCGCCGCCGCAAGACCTGCCCGTTCTCGGGCAAGAATGCGCCGACCATCGATTACAAGGACGTTCGTCTGCTGCAGGGCTTCATGTCCGAGCGCGGCAAGATCGTTCCCAGCCGTATCACCGCCGTTTCGGCCAAGAAGCAGCGCGAGCTCGCCCAGGCGATCAAGCGTGCGCGCCATATCGGCCTGCTTCCATATATCGTGAAGTAAGGGAGAAAGTTTCATGGATATTATTCTCCTCCAGCGGATCGAGAAGCTCGGCACGATCGGCGACGTCGTGTCGGTCAAGGACGGCTATGCCCGCAACTACCTTCTTCCGCAGAAGAAGGCGCTGCGCGCGAACGATTCCAACCGCAAGGTTTTCGAAGCCAATCGCGAGCGGCTCGAAAAGGAAAACGCCGAACGCCGGACCGAAGCCGAAAAGCAAGGCGAAAAGGTCGATGGAACCGAGATCGTTCTCATCCGCGCTTCGTCGAACACCGGCCAGCTGTACGGCTCGGTCAATGTCCGCGACATCGTTGCCGGTCTCGCCGACAAGGGTCACGAGATCGACAAGAAGCAGGTCATCATGGGCAACCCGATCAAATCGATCGGTATGCACGATGTCCGCATCGACCTGCACCCCGAGGTCTCCGTCACGATCAAGGCGAACGTCGCCCGCAGCGATGACGAAGCTGAACTGCAGAGCCAGGGCGTCGACGTGATGGCGCAGATGTTCGAAGAAGAACAGAAGGCGCAGGAAGGCGAAGGCTTCACCGAAGCGGTCGATCCCAACCTCGAGCCGGGTGAAATTCCCGCCGACATGCTCGAAGAAGGCGCCGCACGGGAAGAAGACAGCGAAAGCTGATTTTCCTCCCTATAACGAACACGGCAAGGGCGCGGGTCGGCGACGGCTTCGCGCCCTTCCTGTATAGAAGACGCTGAACCGTTCTGGCAACGTCTTTCCTTTTCGCCGCGAACGCGCAAGACTGAAGGGCACGATGCAAACCGTCGATTCCATCCTCGCCGAGCTAGAGCGGCTCTATCAGGGCTCCATCCAGCGACTTCGCTCCGACGTCATAGCCTTCGGACGTGACGGCACCCTGCCCGCATCCGAGCGGCGACGCGACGGCAGCTATGCCTATCCCGAACTGGTGATGCGCTTCATGGGCGGCGACCAGCCGGCCGACCGCAGCCGTGCCTTCGGACGACTCAATGTTCCGGGTACCTATTCGACGACGGTCACCCGCCCGGCGATGTTCGCCGATTACCTGCGCGAGCAATTGGAACTCATCGGCAGCGATTACGAGATCGAACTCGAAGCCCGCCTTTCGAACCAGGAAATCCCCTTCCCCTATGTCCTCGACGGGGATGCGGGGGCCGAACTTGCCGGGATCAGCCCGCAGGTCATCGCCCAGCACTTTCCGGCGACGGAACTTGCCGACATCGGCGACGAACTGGCGGACGGCATCGAACTCGGTGATGGCGGCGATACCATACCCCTGTCGCTGTTCGACGGTTTGCGTACCGATTTCAGCCTCGCACGGCTGGCGCATTACACGGGCACCGATCCCCGGCACTTTCAGCGTTTCATCCTGTTTACGAACTATCACCGCTATGTCGATGAATTCGTTGACTGGGCCGGTCGCCAGCTTGGCCGCAATGGTTACGAGGCGCTGGCCGGTGCGGGCGGCATGTATCTCGACGAAAAAACCGACGATGCCCGGCTGCAGCTGTCAGACACGGCGTGGCGGCGCCACCAGATGCCCGCCTATCACCTGACGCGGGAAGGCCGGGACGGCATCACGCTGGTCAATATCGGCGTGGGTCCCTCCAACGCGAAGACGGTGTGCGATCACCTGGCCGTGCTGCGACCGGAAGCCTGGTTGATGATCGGCCATTGCGGCGGATTGCGGCCGAGCCAGAAGATCGGGGACTACGTCCTCGCCCACGCCTATCTGCGCGACGATCACGTGCTCGATTCGGTCCTGCCGCCGGAGATACCGATCCCCGCCATTGCCGAAGTGCAGCAGGCGCTCGCCGCTTCCGCCGAGGAAGTCTCGGGCGAGCACGGAGCGGACCTCAAGCGCCGAATGCGCACCGGGACCGTCGTCACGACCGACGACCGCAACTGGGAGCTGCGTTTTACGAATTCCGCGCGCCGCCTGTCGCTGTCGCGTGCCGTCGGGATCGACATGGAAAGCGCGACCATCGCGGCCCAGGGCTATCGCTTCCGGGTACCCTACGGAACGCTGCTCTGCGTCAGTGACAAGCCGCTCCACGGAGAGATCAAGCTGCCCGGTCAGGCCAACAAGTTCTACGAACAGGCGATCGCCGCCCACCTCGAGATCGGCACGACCGCCTGTCGCATCCTGCGCGCCGAGGGTCCGCGCCTGCATAGCCGCAAGCTGCGCGCCTTCAACGAACCACCCTTCCGTTAAAAACTGATCGAACCAGAACAGCAACAGGACCGCATCATGCCCAAATTCGCAGCCGGCGTCGTTCATTTCCAGCAGCACGTCTATCCGGAGAAGCGCGACCTGTTCGAACGACTGGCCAAGGGTCAGTCGCCCGAAGCCCTGTTCATCGCCTGCTCCGACAGCCGGGTCGAGACTGCGATGATTACGCAGACAGAACCGGGCGAGCTCTTCATCTGCCGCAACGCCGGTAACATCGTTCCCCCGCACACCGATCAGACGGGCGGAATGACCGCATCCATCGAGTTCGCGATGGCTGTGCTGAAAGTGCCTCACGTCGTCATTTGCGGGCATACGCAATGCGGCGCGATGGCCGGAGCCATGGACTTGCCGAGCGTCGAGGGGCTGCCCCACGTGCGCCGCTGGCTCGGCTTTGCAAAGGCAGCGGTCGACATCGTCGAGGCGACGGGCGACGGGCTGAGCGACGACGAGCGCATGAAGATGCTTCTCGAACAGAACGTCCTTCTGCAGATGCGCCACCTCCGAACGCATCCCACCGTCGCGACACGCCTCGCCCAGGGCGACCTCTCGATCCATGGCTGGGTCTATGACATCGCGACAGGCGACGTCAGCGCCTATGACGACGAGCACCGCAAGTTTCTTACCGTGGCCGACCGGTACGGCGACGAGGTCGCCCGCCATGCCGCCAAGTTCTCCGTCGACTAGTCGATGATCGCCATTCCGTCTCCGCCATCACCGACGGTCAGGCGGCGCAGGACCCGGCCGCTCTCGTAATCGACTTCGGCCACCGTATCGCTGCCGGTTTCCGCGACGTAGATGCGCGATCCATCGGGCGACCAGAGGATGGTCACCTGCTGGCGGGTTTCGGCGTTGCCCGGCTCGTCGAGCGCGATAGTGCGCAAAACTGCGCCGCTTTCGGTGTTGATCACTGACAGGCTGGTATCGGCAAGGTTCGATGTGACTGCGACATCGCCTTGAGGCCTAACTGCGATCCGGAGGGGGAAGGCGCCCGTGGCGACTTCACGGCGAATTGCGAGCGTTTGGGGATCGAGCGCAAAGGCCTTGTTCGAACCGCGGGCGCTGACCCACAAGGTCTTGCCATCGGGCGAAAGCGCGATGCCCTCGGGTTCGATGCCGACTTCGACGGAGCGCGGCGCGCGGCGGGTCAGCAAGTCGACTGCGGTCACTGTCTTCGACCCCAAATCCGTCGTCCAGGCATGGCGCGCATCCGGCGATACGGCCAGCATGTGCGTGCCTTCCTGTCCCGTCGCAAATTCGAATGTTTCGGCCTCGCCCAGCGGGTTCCTGATCCAGAAAATCGACTTGCGTCCCTCGGCCGTTGCATAAAGATCGCCATTTGCATGCCACACTATGCCGTGCGGTCGCGCATTCTCGCCGAGATCGACTTCGCCTACGCGCTTTAGGTCAACGGCGCGGAAGATCGCCACGCTTTGCCCGCCATAACAGGCGAGCGCCACATGCTCTCCGTCGGGCGAGGCAGCAAGTTCATGCGGGTTCGTGCAACTATCGACGCGGATGGCTTCCCCGCCCGTGTCGAGATCGAGCTTCGAAAGCGTGTTGCCGAACTTGTTGGCGACGAAGAGGCTGCCGCCTTCAGCGTCCGAGCGGGTCGAACTTTCGGGAAGAGACGCGCAGGCACCGCTCAGCGCGGCCAGCGCCAGAACCACCGACGTTCTCTGTAGAAGCGTCCTATTGCCGGTCATTGTCTCACTCCCTCCTTATCGCGCCAACCCCTCAATCGTCGGCGAAAATGATGTCCGAGGCATCGTTCAACGCCCAGCCGAACTTGTCGAGCGATTTCAGGAATACGCTCGCGGGAATACCGTCATCCATAATGATGTCCCACGATACATAGGGATCGCCTTCGTCGTCGATCGCCATGGAAAGGAAACGCGTGGTCTTCGTCACTTCGTTGATCTTCTCCGCCGGCATCGGAGTTTCGCGGTCGAACCACGCACGCAACTGCACCGAATCGCATTGGTCCTTCGTTTCCGCGTCGCAGCCGTAGAAAAGGATGCTGCCGTTCCATCCACCCATCTGCGTGTAAATGATGGGATCCTCGAACTCGTCCTTCTCGATTTCGACGGGATAGCCCGCATAGCGCATGGCCGAGCCGATCGTTTGGGGGTCCTTTGCCGTGACGATGTCAGGCGCCGATTGCGCATATAGCGGTGTCGCAGAACACAAGAGCGCGCAGGCGCAGGCAAAGAATTTCGATGTCATGATGTCCCCCTCATGCGCGGCACGACGCCACGCCGGAAGAAGGCTACTATCTTCGGCGACCTTGCAAAAGCGTTTCCCCGCGCAGAAAAGCGAAAGGGCCGAGCATCGCGCCCGGCCCTTCCCTATCGCCTTACCAGCCGGTCGGCTTGCCTTCGTTCTGTTCGTCGAGCCACGCCTTCAGCGGCGCGAAATACTCGATCATCGCCTCGCCGCTCATTTCGCGCGAGCCGGTGAATGCTTCCAGCGCATCCGGCCAGGGCTTCGACGCGCCCATTTCGAGCATCGCGTTGAGGTTTCGTCCCACTTCCTCGTTGCCATAGAAAGAGCAACGGTGAAGCGGTCCTTCCCAGCCCGCCTGATCGCATGCGGCCTTGTAGAACTGGAATTGCAGAATACGGGCGAGGAAATAGCGCGAATAGGGCGTGTTGCCCGGAATGTGATACTTCGCGCCCGGATCGAAGGCGTCGGCGGGACGCTCGACCGGCGGCGTGATGCCCTGGTATTCGCGCTTCAGCTCATGCCATGCCGAATTGTACTCAGCAGGCGTGATGGAGCCGTCGAACACGCCCCAGCGCCACTTGTCGACGAGCAGGCCGAAAGGCAGGAAGGCGACCTTGTCCATCGCCTGCCGCAAGAGAAGGCCGATATCCTTGTCTGCGCCCGGCACGTCTGCGCGATCGAGCATGTCGATCTGGACGAGATATTCGGGCGTGATCGACAAAGCGACCATATCACCGATCGCCTCGTGGAAGCCGTCATTCGCGCCGTTCAGATAAAGATAGGGCTGCTCGTTATAGGCCCGCTGATAATAGTTGTGACCGAGTTCATGATGGATGGTGATGAAGTCGTCGGCATTCTTCTTGATGCACATCTTGATGCGGATGTCGTCCTTATTATCGACATCCCAAGCGCTCGCGTGGCAGACGACTTCGCGATCGGCCGGCTTCGTGAACTGGCTGCGCTCGTAGAAGGTTTCAGGCAGCGGCTCGAAACCGAGCGAGGAGAAGAACTGCTCGCCCACGCGAACCATGTCGGTCTCGCTATAGCCCTTCTTCTCGATGAGATCGGTCAGGTCGTAGCCGATGTCGCCGGCCCCTTCGGGTGCGACGAGCGGATAGATGTTGCCCCATTCCTGCGCCCACATATTGCCGAGCAGGTCGGCGCGGATCGGACCGGTGGCGGGCTGCACCTCGTCGCCGTATTTCTCGTTCAGCTTCGCCCGGACGTAGGTATGCAGGCTGTCGTAGAGCGGTTTGACCTCGGACCATAGGCGCTCGGTCGTGGCGGCAAATTCCTCGGGCTCCATATCGTAGCCGGAGCGCCACATCGACCCGACGTCGGCGAAACCGAGCTCTTCCGCGCCATCATTCGCAATGGCGACCATGCGGGCATAGTCTTCCTTCATCGGAGCGCCGACATTGGTATGCCAGCTTGCCCACATTTCTGCGTATTCGGCAGGGGTATGGTCGAGATTGCCCATCTCGGCCTCGATGTCGCTGCCGTTGATCGGCTCGCCGTTCAGCGTGCCCTTGCCCTTGCCGTACTGGCTGTTGAGGCCGGTCGCGATCTCGTTCAGCTCGGTGGCCGCCCCGTCGGCGGTCGGAGCGGGCAGGACGATGCCGTTGCGCAAGATGTCGAGCTTGCGCGCAACGTCGGCGTCGAGACCCGGAACCTGCGCATATTTCGCCGCTTCGAGCGCGTATTTCACCGATTTCTCGGTACCTTCCGCGCCGATCTGCGCGGCGAGCGCATCGGTATCGTGGTTGATGTAGGTGGAATTGATCCAGTAGACCCGCGAGGCTTCGATCGAATAGTCGAACAGGTCGTTTTCGACCATTGCGACCCAGTCCTTTGCGCCCTCTGACGTCATCGGGAAGGTCGCGTCCTGCGACATGGCGGAGGCGTTGTGGTCGTCGGCCATGGCCGGGGTTGCGAGGGAAATGGCAAGCGCCGACAGCGCTACGCTAGCGAATTTCATGATGGGCTATGTCCTCTTCGATCGGTAATGATTTCAACTGTTACCGGAATGAACCTGTTGCCAGGCTTAATCAATCGAGGAATGCCGCGATTTCCTCACCCAAGGCCGCTTCGGTGACGCTGGACATGTGCGTCCCGGAAATTTCGACGTGCTGCGCATCGGGCAAGGCATCCGCGAGCTCTTCGGGCGATCCGTTGTCGCGGTCGTCCGCTCCGCAAAGAACCAGAGTCGGCATGGTGATGCGCGAAAGTTCGTGAGGCTCCGTATCGGACACGGATTGCAGGAGAGCGCGTGCCGCCACCCGGTCGACTTTCATCGTCTTCATGAAGGCGGCGGCGAAGAATGCCGGATCGCCGCGCTTGATCTCGTCGAACCGGTCGATCGCATCGATGAAGAAGGCGGCGCGCTCGTTCCACCCGGCCAGCCCCTGCAAACCCATGCCCGACAGGACCAGCCGCCGCGGGGCAAGGCCCGATACGACCGCGCGGACGGCAGTGCGCGCGCCAAGCGAGAAGCCGACGAGGTCGTACGCTTCTATCTCCAGCCGGTTAAGCACCGCGGCAACATCCCTTGCCAGAACGTCATCTGGGTAGAATGTGGGGTCATGCGGCTTGCCGCTATGCCCATGAGCGCGCAGATCCGGCATGATGCATTCGAAACCGGCTTGCGCAATCCGCTCTGCGTGACTGTATTTGATCCAGTTGGTGTTCGCATCGGAAAACAGGCCGTGAAGCATCAGCACGGGTCGGCCCTCACCCATCCGGTGCACCGCCAGAGGCGTTCCGTCGAAGCTATCGACTATCGTCATCGTCGGCTCGCTCATGATATGGCCTCGTATGTCCGGCAAAAACGGTCAGCGAAAGAAGCAGTTCGTGCCTGCATACAGCCCGGTAATAGGCGCATCCGCGCTTTCATCCGCGAGAAAGCCGTTAATCGCGCCGCTCGAAAATTCGGTGCCGAGCGTACTGCCATCGATGATCTCGATGATTCGCGACCGCTCCGCCTCAGCACGCGTCGTCCCGATGCCGACCCCGTCGATGGTCGATTGCTTGCCGCGTTCGTCAACCAGCCAGCCGACGAACTCGCCATCCTGGAAATTGAGGGTCAGGCTGCCGAAACTCGTGAACTTCATCGGCCCTGCGCCGCATTCGTTGTTGATGGTCCGCTCCGGCTCGTCTTCCAAAAGGTTCTGAAGCAGCCCTTCCACCGTGCCGCGCTTTGCGCCGAAACCGAGCAGCAAGCCGGAACCGCGTGGAGCAACGATGCGCAAGCCCTCTCCGTCCAAAGCAATCGAAGCGGCCTCGACCGAGTCGAACGCCTGGATCGTCGCCGCATCGAGCGCCTTGCGATTGGCCTCGATAGCCTCCTCATCGCCGTCCGAACCGGAACAGGCGGCAAGCGCGCAAGCGAGCGACAGCGCGAGCAGTGACGGGAGGATCGCACGCACCTTGCGATCAGCCCTTCTTGAGATGACGCCGGCCGAGCAGTTCCGCGATCTGCACGGCGTTCAGGGCTGCCCCTTTTCGCAAATTGTCGCTCACGCACCAAAGCGTCAGACCGTTTTCGACCGTCGGATCTTCGCGCACACGGCTGATATAAGTCGCGCTGTCGCCGGCGCTTTCGACGGGCGTAACGTATCCGCCGTCCTCGCGCTTGTCGATTAGCATGCAACCCGGCGCCTCGCGGAGGATTTCCTGCGCTTGGTCCGCCGAAATTTCCTTCTCGAACTCGATGTTCACTGCCTCGGAATGGCCCACGAAGACCGGCACGCGCACGCAGGTCGCATTCAGCTTGATCCTGGGATCGAGGATCTTCTTCGTCTCGACCACCATCTTCCACTCTTCCTTGGTGGAGCCGTCATCCATGAACACGTCGATATGCGGGATGACGTTGAAGGCGATCTGCTTCGTAAACTTTTCCGGTTCGACCGGGTCGCCCACGAAAATTGCCCGGCTCTGCTGGAACAATTCGTCCATGCCGGCCTTCCCCGCGCCGGAAACCGACTGATAGGTCGAGATGACGACGCGCTTGATGGTGGCCGCATCGTGCAGCGGCTTCAGCGCGACGACGAGCTGCGCAGTCGAGCAGTTGGGATTGGCGATGATGTTGCGCTTCTTGTAATCGTCGATCGCATCCGGGTTCACCTCGGGTACGATCAGCGGCACGTCCGGGTCCATCCGGTAGAGCGAGGAGTTGTCAATCACGACGCAGCCGGCTTTTGCAGCCTTAGGCGCGTATTCCTTTGCCGGACCCGAGCCCGCGGCAAAGAGCGCGATGTCCCAGCCCGCCCAGTCGAAATGCTCGATATTCTTGCACTTGAGCATCTTGCCGGTGTCGCCGAATTCGACTGCCGTCCCGTGGCTGCGCGAACTTGCGACGGCTGCGATCTCGTCGATCGGAAATTCGCGTTCGGCCAGGATAGCCATCATTTCACGCCCGACATTGCCCGTCGCACCAACGACTGCCACTCGATAACCCAAGACAAATTCTCCGTTCGTTCGTGTTCGTTCACCGCCCTAGCGCCCTTCATCAGGGGCGCAAGGCGCTTCGCCTATTGCGGCGGCGAAACACCGGCCTCTTCAAGAAAGGTCATGATCGTATTCCACATATGGGGAGAGATGTTCTCTCCCGAAACCCGGTGCGTATAACCGGGATACAACATCATGCGGAACGGGACGTTTCCTTCTTGCAGGGCCGCGATCAGTTCCGAGGAATTTTCGAACACCACATTGTCGTCGGCCATGCCATGAATGATGAGCAGCGGGTCCTCGATCTCGGTCGCGTTGGGTATGACCGCAGCCGCCTCGTAAGCCTCCGGCACCTTCGACGGGTCGCCCATGTAACGCTCGGTGTAATGGGTATCGTAGAGCTCCCACTTGGTCACCGGCGCGCCCGCGATCCCGGCAGCGTAAAGGCCCGGATCGGCCTGCAGCTGCTTCAGCGTCATGTAACCGCCATAGGACCAGCCATAGAGCGCGATCTTGTCGCCATCCACGAAGTCGAGCGACTTGAGATATTCCGCGCCGGCCTTCTGGTCGGCGACCTCGACCCCGCCCATCGCGCGATAGAGCGGCTGTTCGAATGCGACACCGCGATTGGCGCTGCCGCGATTGTCGAGCTCGAACCAGATATAGCCCGCATCGACAACCGCCTGCTGCAAGGCTCCGTCCCAGCCACGGGTCACGACCTGCGGTCCCGGCCCGCTATAATGGTAGTAGATTACCGGATAGCGTTTCCCCGCTTCCATCGGCGGCGTGACCATCTTCCAGTACAGATCGGTCTCTCCGTCCGCCGCCTTGATCGTTCCGAACTGCGCTGGACGATGGCTCGGAAGATAGCGCGCATAAGGATGTTCGGCGTCGAGCGCGTTCTCCTCCACCCATTGCAGACGTGATCCGTTAATATTGGCGAGATAGCTTTGCGTCGGCTGCTCGGTATTAGAGCGCGTGATGTAGAGCGCACTGCCGTCGCTATCCATGCTCGCGCTGTTGGTGAATGCCGGATCGGTCAGGCGCTGCGGCGTGCCGCTGCCGTCCAGCCGCGCTTTGTAGATCTGCTGCGTCAGCACACCGCTCGTCGCTTGATAGAAGAATTCACCGGTTTTTTCGTTCACACCGACCAGCGCGGTCGTCGGCTCGTCGCCGCTCGTCAGGCGCAGCCAGTCCGTTCCGTCGAACCGGTAGAAATGTCCGTATCCATCGCGCTCCGACCACCACAGAAGCGAGCCGTCCTCCAGAAAGCGGTAATTATCCGACAGGTTGATCCAGTAGTCGTCCTGCGCGGCATTCTCGGTGAACCAGACTTCGCTCGCGCCAGTCGCCGGATCGACACGCAGCATGTCGAGCCTTGTCTGTTCGCGGTTCTGCCGCTGGACGTAGAGCGCGCTGCCATCCGGCGCCCAATCAACGCGCGCCAGGTAGATGTCCGTCTCTTCGCCAAGATCGACCTTGATCCGGTTCTGCCCGTCGGGGTCCATGACGTAAAGCTCGACGATGGCGTTGTCGGACCCCGCGACGGGGTAGCGCTGTTCGAAGACCTTCGTGCCGGTCGCACCGATCGCGGCACGGGTCACAATGCCGACCGGACTTTCATCGGTGCGCTGGACAGCGATGCGGCGTTCCTCGGGCCCCCACCAATAGCCGGTCAGGCGGCCCATTTCCTCCTGCGCGACGAACTCCGCCTCGCCCCAGCGAATCGTGTCGCCCTCTTTCGGGGTTATCGGACGGGGTTCCTCGCCCACTTCACCGACCCACAGGCGACGATCGCGCACGAAGGACAGGAAGGTGCTTTCCGGGCTGAGCTTGGGATTGAGTTCGCTGTCCTCGCTCTGTGTCAGCCGCCGGACCGATCCGTCCAGCCCAGCAAGATAGAGATCGCCATCGAGTGGCACGAGCAAAGCCGCACCGTCGGCGGTCCATTCGTAGGAAACGATGCCCGACAGATTGCCGATCCGCTGCCGCTCGCGCTGCATCTTCTCGTCCTCGGACAGTTCCTGTCCTGATCCGAGGCTCTCGGAATCGACCAGCATCGACCACTCGCCGGTTTGGCGATCATAACCCCACAAATCGTAGCGCTCGCGATCTTCCGCGCGATTCCGCAGCAGCGTCAGATAGCGCCCGTCGGGCGACAATTTCGCCTGACGCGGGGCCGGCCCGTCGAGCGAGGGCGAGGCGAATACCCGCTCGAAGCTAAGCTGCGGAGCGCTCGTCACGCTTTGTTCCTGCGCCGCGACGGGGCTGGCGAACAGCAGGGCGGCGGCGGTGATGGCAAAGCGCATGTCAATCGGAAACCTCGTTCTTGGCGGGCGTAAGCTGGCGGCGCGGCATCAAGCGCTATCGCGTCGTTGCCTCGCGGCCATGCTCCTCGCAATGGTGAGGCAACTTGGCAAGCTCCAACGAAAAAGGGCGGCCCGACCGGACCGCCCTTTCCCTAATAATTTGCCTTGCGGCAGCTTATGCCTTGGGGGCGTTGTCGCGACGTTCCGCAATACGGGCCCGCTTGCCGGTACGACCGCGCAGATAATACAGCTTCGCACGGCGTACCACACCGCGGCGAACCACCGTGATGCTTTCGACATTGGGCGAGTAGAGCGGGAACACGCGCTCCACGCCTTCGCCGAAGCTCATCTTGCGAACGGTGAAATTGCTGTTCAGCGCGCGGTTCGAACGCGCGATGCACACGCCTTCGAAGTTCTGCACGCGAGTACGCTCGCCTTCGACGACGCGCACGCCGACGCGCACGGTGTCGCCCGCGCGAAAATCCGGAATTTCCTTGCCTTCTGCAAGTTGCTCGATCGCTTCCGCTTCGAGCTGCTGGATGAGGTTCATGGCCCCTGGTCCTTAGTCTTCGTGCCGCGCGCCAGAGGCAGACTGGTCCCGAGCGTCACAGTAACGCTCCCAAAGGTCCGGCCTGCGTAACCGAGTATCGTTCTCGCTCCTTGCCTTGCGCCAAGCAGCGATCTTCGCATGATCCCCCGATCGCAGCACTTCGGGGATCGTGCGCCCTTCCCATTCAGATGGTCGGGTATATTGCGGATATTCGAGCAACCCTCCCTCGAAGGACTCCTCGACACCGCTTGAAGCGCCGCCCATTACTCCGGGAAGGAGGCGAATGCAAGCGTCCAGTATGGCGAGCGCCGCCGGTTCTCCGCCCGACAGGACGATGTCGCCCAGACTGACCTGCTCGATCTGGGGATAGGCCTCGAAGATCCGCTCGTCATAGCCTTCGAAACGACCGCACAGAATGGCGACGCCCGGCCCGCCTGCTATCTCGCGGATGCGTTGCTGCGTGATCGGCTGGCCTCGCGGCGTCATGGCGAGTATCGGCCTGTCGTCCCGAATGCTTGAAATCGCAGCGCCGAGGACGTCGGCCCGCAGCACCATGCCCGCCCCACCCCCGGCAGGCGTGTCGTCCACGTTGCGATGCTTGTCCGTCGCGAAGTCGCGCAATTGCACCGCATCGAGCGACCAGTCGCCGCGTTCGAGCGCCCGCCCCGCCAGCGAGTGGCCGAGCGAACCGGGAAACATCTCTGGGTACAGCGTGAGGACGGTCGCGGCGAAGGTCATTTGTTAATCGTCCTGCAGCTGACCGCGTTAACAGCAGAGGCTTGATTGCATCGCCATACGAACCGCGCTAGCGCCTCATGCGCCAAGGGGCTGGCACTCGGATCTGAACAAGCATCGGACATGGTCGGCTCCTGCCAATTCTCGCGAGCAACGGAAAGAGGAAATGGCTCAACCGGATGACTGCATCATCATCGGCGGCGGACCGGCGGGCCTGACGGCTGCTATCTACCTCGCGCGCTATCACCTTTCCGTCCGCTTGTTCGACTGCGGGACGAGCCGCGCTGCCCTCATTCCCACGACGCATAACCACGCAGGGTTTCCCGAGGGGATCAGGGGAACCACCCTTCTCGAACGAATGCGGGAACAGGCCATCAAATACGGCACGATGCGCGAAGCGACGAGGGTCGAGGCGCTTGCGAAAGACGGTAACGTATTCTCGCTAAGTAGCAATGGCAGAAGGTTTCTCGCTCGTAGCGTATTGCTCGCGACCGGGGTCTTCAACCGCCATCCGCCCGGAATGGAAGATGCTTTCCATGACGAGGCACTGGAACGCGGTCTCCTGCGCTATTGCCCGGTCTGCGACGGCTATGAGGTGACGGACAAGAGGGTAGGCATCATCGGAACGGGCAGTCATGGTACGGCTGAGGCTATCTTCCTGCGCGGCTTCACGAAGGACGTGACGCTCATCTCGCCCGATGCGGAACACGATCTGGACGACGAGTGTCTCGCCAAACTCGACAACTACGCAATTACGAGAGCGGACGGTCCGTGCGGCGAATACGCATTTGAGAATGGGCGCATGGCCGTGCGCGTGGCAGACGGAACCCTCAGCTTCGACAGCGCTTATCCCGCGCTCGGCTCGATCATCCGCAGCGACCTGGCGGTGGCGGCTGGAGCCAAGGCGAGCGAGGAAGGTTGCCTCGAAGTGGACGAGCATATGCGCACGAGCGTGCCCGGCCTCTTCGCCGCGGGCGACGTCGTGCTGGGGCTTGACCAGATAAGCCATGCGATGGGACAGGCTGGCGTGGCGGCGACGACGATCCGCAACGAACTCGCCGAGCAGAAGCCGCTCAAACGCTGAACTGACGGAGGGGGCGAAAGAGCGTCCCTGCGGACGATCAGTCGACGAATGCGGCATCCACGGTCAGTGTCTCGTCGTCCCAGTGAGGAACGGCGTCTTCGGTCAGGGGAATCATGAACCGCTTGCCGTCCGGTTTCTCGATCTCGACGATGTCGGTCGCGCCGAAATTCTCGACCGCGACCACTCGACCGACCGCCGCTCCGTCATTCGTCTGAACGGCAAGACCGATCAGGTCGGCATGGTAGAATTCGCCCTCTTCCAGCGGCGGCAAGGTGCTGCGCGATACGGTGAGCAATGTGCCCCGCAGGGCCTCGGCAGCGTTGCGGTCACGCACTTCGGCGAAGCGCGCAATGGCCCCGCCCTTATTGTCCGAGCGCACCTTCGACAGCGTCAGTGCGCCGTCGTTGAAGGAGGGATGCGAGGAGAGCGCCTCGACGCTCTCCCCGAACAGTTTCAGCCGGACTTCGCCTGCAACGCCATGCGCCCCGGCGACCGCCGCGAGGGCAATCGTGCCGGGAGCGGTATCCGGGCGGTCCGGCATGACGCCGATCAGTCCCCAGACTTCTCTTCCAGCGCTTCGTCGACGGTTTCTTCGCTACCTTCGACCGGAGCATCGCTGCTTTCCTCGGTCGATTCCGAAGTCGTTTCGGCTTCTTCCTCGGCCGGAGCGTTCTTGGCTTCTTCTTCGGCAGCCTTCGCAGCTTCCTCGGCTTCGGCAGCCTTAGCAGCCTTTTCCTCGGCCCGCTCGGTAGCCTTTTCGCCCGGCTTCGCCTTGTTGGGGTTGTTGCGTGCCTCGCGCTCGCGAATGCCGGCGGCATCGAGGAAGCGAGCTACGCGATCCGACGGCTGGGCTCCAACGCCGAGCCAGTAACGCGCACGGTCCTCGTCCAGCTTCACGCGGTTGTCGTCATCCTTGGCGAGCAGCGGGTTGTAAACGCCGATCTGCTCCAGATACTTGCCGTCACGCGGCTTGCGGCTGTCCGCAGCAACGATACGGTAATAAGGACGCTTCTTCGCGCCACCACGCGACAGCCTCAATGCAATTGCCATAATCTCTTACCTTTCGAATTTAACAAACTGAAATTATTTGTATTTGAGTGAAATCTATTTCTTGCGACCGCCCATGCCGGGAAAGCCCGGCGGCAATCCGCCAGCACCGCCGCCCATGCCGCCGCCCGGCCCGCCGAGACCTGGCATTGCGGCATCAAGACCGCCCTTGCCGAACAGCGCGCCGAGCCCCTTCAGCCCGCCCATCTTTTTGATCTGCTTCATGGCGCGACCCATTTCCTGATGCATCTTAAGGAGGCGGTTGACGTCCTGCACCTGCGTGCCGGAGCCTGCCGCGACGCGCCGCTTGCGCTTCGCATTGAGCAAGGCGGGGTTCGCCCGCTCCTTCGCGGTCATCGAACCGATGATTGCATCCATGTGGAGCAGCACCCGGTCGTCCATTCCGCTGCCCTGCAGCGCGGCCTTCGCCTTCTTCATGCCCGGCAACATTCCGGCGAGCATACCGAGGCCACCCATCCGGTTCATCTGCTGAAGCTGCATACGCAGATCGTTGAGGTCGAACTGACCTTTCTCCATGCGCTTGGCGAGGGCTTCGGCATCCTCTTCCTTGATGGTCGCCGCAGCCTTCTCGACGAGGCTGACGACATCGCCCATGCCGAGGATGCGCCCGGCAACGCGCTCCGGATCGAAGGCTTCGAGCGCATCGAGCTTCTCGCCCGTGCCGGCGAACTTGATCGGCTTGCCGGTAACATGCCGCATCGACAACGCCGCACCGCCCCGCGCATCGCCATCCATCCGCGTGAGGATCACGCCGGTCAGCGGGACCTCGCCGGAGAAGCTCTGCGCGACATTGACGGCATCCTGGCCGGTCAGCGCATCGACGACGAGCAGCACCTCGGCAGGGTTCGACACGCGCGCGACGGCATTCATCTCCGCCATCAACGCCTCGTCGACGTGAAGGCGGCCGGCGGTATCGAGCAGCAGGACGTCGAAACTCTGCAAACGGCTCGCTTCGAGCGCGCGGCGCGCGATATCGACCGGCTGCTGGCCCTCGATGATCGGCAGCGTCGCGACCTCGGCCTGCTCGCCGAGCACCTTCAGCTGCTCCTGCGCGGCGGGACGCTGCACGTCGAGCGACGCCATCAGCGCCTTCTTGCCATGCTTCTGCTTGAGGTAGCGTGCGAGCTTCGCCGTGCTGGTCGTCTTGCCCGAACCCTGCAGACCGACCATCATCACCACGGCAGGCGGCTTGACGTCGAGTTCGAGTCCTTCGTGGCCCTGCCCGCCGAGCATTTCGACGAGTTCGTCATTGACGATCTTGACGACCTGCTGACCCGGCGTGATCGAACGCAGGACATCCTGACCGATCGCCTTTTCGGTTACCGCATCGATGAAGCGGCGGACGACCGGCAGGGCAACGTCCGCCTCGAGCAGGGCGATGCGCACTTCTCGCATGGCTTCGCGCACATCGGCCTCGCCAAGCGCGCCGCGCCCGCGCAGGCGATCGAACACCCCGCCGAGGCGATCTGACAGATTGTCGAACATGCGCGTTCTCCAAAACCTTGCCGCATGGCAGCGATGCTGCCGCGCAGGCGTTAAATGCCAAAAACGCCGGCGAACGAAACCTCGTTGGCCAGCGTGCGAGGCAAGAATGCCCCGGCTTCTTCGTTTCGTGCTACCGCGCTTTGCGCTACTTGAGCACCTCATGTCCGTGCTTCAGCGCTATGCGCTACCTCAGCACTTTATGTTCCTGACTTCCAGGACCCGCCCGAAGGCGGTGAATGGTGGAGCCTAGCGGGATCGAACCGCTGACCTCAACACTGCCAGTGTTGCGCTCTCCCAGCTGAGCTAAGGCCCCGTGCCATTCCATCTCGCGCCGAAGCGCGAAAGCAGCCCCCTATGCGAGAGGGCCGCCCTTTGCAACAATTTACTCGTCGTCCTTGTCGTCGTCGCCCTTGCCCTTGGACACGCCGAGATCGTCGTCGCCGCCCAGATCGACTTCGTTGTCGGGAGAATCGTCGTCCTCGTCGATATCCTCGAGATCGTCATCGGCCAGGTCGCTGTCGGCCTCGGTATCCTTCTTCTTCTCGTCGTCGAAGGGGATCGGCTGCTTCGACTTGAGGACGGGCTCCGGCTCCCATTCCTCGCCACATTCGATGCAGGTGACGGGATCGTCCTTGTTCAAATCGTAAAAGCGCGTGCCGCATTTCGGGCAGGTGCGCTTCGTGCCCCATTCTGGCTTGACCATTCTCGTTCCTCAAAGCTGGTCCGGACCGCCCGCAGGCTGCCAACCGGACGCAAGAAATTCTCGTGACTGCGATGTCGCTGGCCGGGATTGCCCGCCCGGATTCGCAAAAGCGCGCGCGCCTTGCCATAGGCGGGTCGCACTGTCAAAAGCCGCGCTCATATCGCAACCTCACGCATCTAGGAACGCTGCCCTTGCCCGACAACCCGACACCGCGCAGATTCGCACCGCGCGGCCCCTTGCGCGGCACGATCACGGTCCCCGGCGACAAGTCGATCAGTCACCGCGCGCTCATCTTCGGCGCGCTGGCCGTCGGGAAAAGCAGGATTGCAGGCCTTCTCGAGGGCGAGGACGTGCTCGCGACCGCGGCGGCCATGCGCCAGATGGGGGCGAAGATCGAACGCGATGGCGAGACCTGGGTCGTCGAGGGCGTCGGCGTCGGCAGCCTGCTCGAACCCGAAACCGCGCTCGATATGGGCAATAGCGGCACCTCGACCCGCCTCCTCATGGGTCTCATCGCAGGTCATGCGATCAGCGCGACCTTTATCGGGGATGCCAGCCTTTCGGCCCGCCCGATGGGGCGCGTCATCGAACCGCTCGGGCAAATGGGGGCGAGCTTTACCGCCTCACGCGCGGGCGAACCTCAGGATACGCTGCCGCTGACGATGCGCGGCGCCAATCCCGCCGTGCCGATCACCTACCGGTTGCCCGTCGCCAGCGCACAGGTGAAAAGCGCCATTCTGCTCGCGGCCCTCAATACCGCGGGAACAACGACTGTCATCGAACCGGTCCCGACGCGCGATCACTCGGAACGGATGCTGAAGGGCTTCGGCGCGGCGATCGAAACGGAAACCGTCGCGGAGGAACGCCATATCCGCATCCACGGTCCCGGCGACCTCGCGCCGCAGGACATCGTCGTGCCCGGCGATCCCTCTTCCGCCGCGTTCTTCGCCGTGGCAGCATCCATCGTGCCCGAAAGCGATGTAACGATCCGCAATGTCGGCCTCAACCCGACGCGCAACGGCATCTTCCAGGTGCTGGAAGCGATGGGCGCGGACATCGCTTACGAGGATCGGAGGGAGGTCGGCGGCGAACCGGTCGCGGATCTGCGCGTTCGTCATGCGGAATTGCACGGCGTCGAAGTCGATCCAGCGCTTGCGCCGTCGATGATCGACGAGTTCCCGGTCCTGTTCGTTGCCGCGGCACTCGCCAAGGGAACCACGACCACCAGCGGCCTGCACGAATTGCGGGTCAAGGAGTCCGATCGCCTCGCGACGATGGCTCGTGCTCTCACAGCCGCCGGTGCGCAGGTCGAGGAGCGCGAGGACGGCCTCGTCATCGAGGGAACGGGCGGCACACCGCTGCGCGGCACGGCGAACGAGGGCGTCGCGACGGCGCTCGACCACCGCATCGCCATGAGCATGGCGATTGCCGGCATTGCCAGCCGTGACGGGGTGGAAGTGGACGATACAGGCCCGATCGCGACCAGTTTTCCCGGCTTCGCTGACCTTCTCGAAGGGCTGACGCAATGAACGATCTGGACTGGGCGACGGGCATCGGCTTCATCGGCATGGCCTGCATCATCGCGGCCTATGCCTATCTCACCTGGAAGGACGCGCCCAATCCATACGTCCTGCACGGAACGAACCTCGTCGGCGCTTCGTTGCTGACGGTATCGCTCCTCTATCATACCAACTGGCCTTCGCTCGTTCTGGAAGGCTTCTGGGCGGCGATCGCGATCTACGGCCTCGTGAAAGCGGCGCGTACCGGAAAGAAAGCGCAGGAACGCGAAGCATGATCATCGCCGTCGACGGCCCGACCGCCAGCGGAAAGGGCACGATAGCCAAGGCGCTCGCCGCGCATTACGGGCTGCCGCATCTCGATACCGGACTGCTTTACCGCGCGGTCGGGCGACAGGTGTTCCTCAGCGGAGGGGACCCCGACGATCCCGCCGATGCTCTGGCCGCCTGCGACTTTCCCGAAAAGCTGCTTAAGGATTCGGCGCTGCGCGATGAAGTGACGGGCGGTTTCGCCAGCCGGGTCTCCGTCCATCACGATGTGCGCGAGGCACTGTTCGAGCGGCAGCGCAGCTTCGCATTGCAGGAAGGCGGAGCGGTGCTCGACGGACGCGACATCGGAACGGTGATCGCGCCCGAAGCCGACGTCAAACTGTTCGTGACCGCATCGACCGAGGCACGTGCGAAGCGGCGTCACAAGGAAATGATCGAGCGCGGCACGGACGTTCCCCTCGAAGTGATCGTCGGCGACCTCGAACGACGCGACGAGCGCGACCGCAACCGCGACGAAGCACCGTTGCGTGCGGCGAAGGATGCGGTGATCCTCGATACGTCGGACCTGGACAAGGACGGGGCAATCGCTGCCGCCATCGACGCCGTCGACAAACGATCGGGCCGGGCGAAATAGACCGGGGACGCCGGGCAGGTTTTCCTACTTGTCCGCGATGTGGCAATCCTGCGGGATGCCTCTTTTAAGCACGCTCCGACCTGTCATCCCGATGCTTCGACCGATCCTTTTCCGACCCCGTTTCTTTCGGTCCAAGGACAGTGTTACATGTGTTCCATCGCGTTGGACTTGAGCTGAGTCGTCCTGCTTGCGTTTTGCGTGGTTTTGGACTAGGCGCGCGTCGTTCTTGAAATCACTCAGGCGTTTGACGGAACCTGCGCGTCGGCATCCGGCCGCGTGCGGAATACGGCCCTCTTGGCCCGCTCTCTCGCAATCCCGCGAGGGGCGGAGAAAAGACCCCGGTAAAACCGGTGGCCGGAAATGAACATTGAACTGGAACATTGACCATATGGCAACTGCAGCCAATCCGACGCGCGACGAATTCGAAGCGCTCTTGAACGAACAACTCGGCGGTGCCGACGAAGAGGGCTTCGAAGGCCGCGTCGTCAAGGGCACCGTCACTGCGATCGAGGGCGGCGCCGCTCTCGTCGATGTCGGCCTTAAGAGCGAAGGCCGTATCCCCCTCAAGGAATTCGCCCGCGGCGAAGACGATCACGGCCTTTCGGTTGGTGACGAAGTCGAAGTGTTCGTCGACCGCGTCGAGAATGCCGATGGCGAAGCGATGCTCAGCCGCGACCGCGCCCGCCGCGAAGCCGCGTGGGACAAGCTTGAAAGCGAATTCGGCGAAGGCAAGCGCGTCGAAGGTCGCATCTTCGGCCGCGTCAAGGGCGGCTTCACCGTCGATCTCGACGGCGCCGTTGCCTTCCTGCCCGGCAGCCAGGTCGATATTCGCCCCGTTCGCGACGTAGGTCCTTTGATGGACGTGCCCCAGCCCTTCCAGATCCTCAAGATGGATCGCCGCCGCGGTAATATCGTCGTTTCGCGCCGTGCCGTGCTCGAGGAAACGCGCGCCGAACAGCGCAGCGAACTGATCGATCAGCTGACCGAAGGCCAGGTTACCGAAGGCGTGGTCAAGAACATCACCGATTACGGTGCGTTCGTCGACCTGGGCGGCATCGATGGCCTGCTCCATGTCACCGACATGAGCTACAAGCGGGTCAACCACCCGACCGAAATGATCGAGATCGGCCAGACGCTGACGGTCCAGATCGTGCGCATCAACGAAGATACGCAGCGCATCAGCCTCGGCATGAAGCAACTCGAAAGCGATCCGTGGGACGGCGTTTCGGCGAAGTACCCGGTCGGTGCGAAGTTCACCGGACAGGTCACGAACATCACCGAATACGGTGCGTTCGTCGAACTCGAACCGGGCATCGAAGGCCTCGTTCACGTATCCGAGATGAGCTGGACCAAGAAGAACGTCCATCCGGGCAAGATCGTCTCCACCAGTCAGGAAGTCGAAGTCGTCATCCTCGAAGTGGATTCGGACAAGCGCCGCATCAGCCTCGGCCTCAAGCAGGCTCAGGGTAATCCGTGGGACGATTTCGCAGAGAAGCACCCGGTTGGGTCCAAGGTTTCGGGCGAAGTCAAGAATGCGACCGAATTCGGCCTGTTTATCGGCCTCGAAGGCGACGTCGACGGCATGGTTCACATGTCCGACATCGCATGGGGTATTTCGGGCGAAGACGCACTTGCCCTGCACCGCAAGGGCGAGGAAGTCGAAGCCGTCGTTCTCGACGTCGATGTCGAGAAGGAGCGCATCAGCCTCGGCATGAAGCAGCTCGAAAAGGGTGCGCCCTCGGCCGAAGGTGCAGGCGGCGATCTGCGTCGTGGCCAGACCGTCACCGTCACCGTCCTCGAAGTCCGTGATGGCGGTCTCGAAGTTCAGGTCGGCGAAGATGGTGCGACCGGCTTCATCAAGCGTTCGGACCTCGGTCGCGATCGCGACGAACAGCGTTCCGACCGCTTCCAGCCCGGCCAGAAGGTCGACGCGCTGGTCACCGGCTTCGACCGTTCGAAGAAGCCGAACTTCTCGATCAAGGCGCTGCAGATCTCCGAAGAGAAGCAGGCGGTCGAGCAGTACGGTTCGTCCGATTCGGGTGCGTCGCTCGGCGACATTCTCGGCGAAGCGCTGAAGAAGAGCGACGACTGATCGACGCATCTTCTGACCTCGTTAAACGCGAGGGCACATGAATGATGGAAAGGCCCGTCCGCTCTTAAGGAGCAGGCGGGCCTTTCCTACTCTGGCAGCTTGTGTAGAATTGCGCTCATGCACGCCCATTGCCAATGCGGACAATTATCGGCCGTCGCCCACGGAGAATATGGCAGCGTCGTGTGTCATTGCACCGCCTGCCAAAGGCGCAGCGGCTCACCTTTCGGAATGGCGCTGTATTTCGACGCTGCGAACGTCACTATCTCGGGCGAGGCGACCGAATATGAACGCTCCGCCGATAGCGGCTTGCCCTTCACCTCCGGCTTCTGCCCCGTCTGCGGCACGACGCTTTATCTCAAGACCGCGCGGCACCCCGGCGGCATCGGCATCACCGCAGGCACGCTGGTCGGCAAGCCGATCGGTCCGCCCATGCGTTCGGTGTTCGAAGAGAACCGCCACGACTGGGTGACCCTCCCCCCTGAAACCGCGCGCTTCCCTCGCGGAAGGAATGATAAATGAGCCAACTGCAAGTCCACCAGTTCCCCTGTCTCAGCGACAATTACGGTTTCCTTCTGCACGATCCGGACAGCGGCGAAACTGCGTGCATCGACACGCCAGAGGCGGACGTCATTCTGCGCGAAGCTGAAACGAAAGGCTGGCGCATCACGCAGATCTGGAACACGCATTGGCATCCGGATCATGCCGGGGGAAACGAAGCCATCAAGGAAGCGACCGGTTGTAAGATCACCGCTCCGGCCGCGGAAGCGGAGCGGATCGCAGGGATCGACCGAACGGTCGAGGATGGCGAGATCGTGGCGCTGGGCGATCATCAGGCGCGCGTAATCGATGTCGGTGGACATACGATGGGCCACATTGCCTATTATCTGCCGCAAGATAGCCTCGCATTCGTCGGCGACAGCGTCTTCGCATTGGGCTGCGGACGCATGTTCGAGGGATCGCCCGAACAATTCTGGCAGAGCCTCGAACGGATCAAGGCCCTGCCCCAAGACACGACGCTGTATTGCGCGCACGAATATACGCAAGCGAACGCCAAGTTCGCGCTCCATGCCGATCCGGACAATACTGCGCTCGCGGCTTATGCGAAGGAAGTCGACGAGGCGCGCCGACGCGGAGAAGCGACGGTCCCGACCACTCTTTCCCGCGAGATGGCGACCAATCCCTTCCTTCGCGCCGATAGCGATGACATGCGTGAGCGGTGGGGCGGCAATGCCCCGCACGAGACCTTTGCCGCCCTGCGTTCCGCGAAGGACGCGTTCTAGTCTGACGGCCTATTCGTGGCCCGGATAGGGGTTATCCTTCAACAGCCGGGCAAGATGGGCGGCATTGTCCGCCACCATGCCGGCAGTCTGGTCGACCTTTTCCGGGGTCTTGTCGAGATCCTTGAAGTCGGTGCCATGCATGGCCTCGCCGACCCAGTAGCACGCGGCGACCGAGGGAATGGTCCAGCCCGTATCGTTCAACGCCTGGAAGAGTTGGGAACTGCTCCAATGCGCTCCGTCTTCATTGCCGACGATCGCGGCCACGGCGACCTTGCCATAGCTTGGCATCCGGCCCTTGTCGTCCGTATCGGTAAGGAAAGCATCCATGCGCTCTAGCACGCGCTTGGCGATGGAGCTGATCTGGCCCATCCAGATTGGGCCGCCGAAGATGAGAATGTCGTGCGCCTTGATCTTTTCGAGCAATTGGGGCCAGTCGTCGCCCTCGCCCTCGTCATTCGTAACGCCCGGCAAGACGTTGTAATCTGCAACCCGGATGGTCTCGGACAGCGTGACGTCGCGCGCTGCGAACTTCTTTTTCAGAACCTCGATCATCGCATCGGTCGAGCTCGGCTCGCCGCTCGATTTCTTCAGCGAACAGTTAAAGGCGATTGCGGAAACGGTCATATAGGAACTCCTCTTTCATAAGGAGTCACGCATGAACCGCCGCCTTCGTTCCTAATTTCGCAATTGAATGCGAAATGAGCCGCTCTCGATCAGATGCTGGAAATAATGCTGTCGGCCAGTTTGCTGTCAGCTGTTGCATCGTGGCGTTCGGCAATGAGATTGCGCGAAGCCTGGGCTGCGGCCATGGCAGCCTTGGCTTGAACACCGGCAATCGCTTCGCGTTCGGCGGCAGCAATCGTATCTTCCGCCATGCGCTTGCGCCGTTCTATCATCGCCGCGCTGTCCGCTTCGGCCTTGTCGAGAACGCTCGCAGCTTCGCGGCGGGCGTTGTCCATCATGGCCTCCGCATCCTTCTCGGCATTGGCGATCTTCGCGCTGTACTCGTCACGCAGGGCTTCCGCCTCGGCCCGCAAATTCTTTGCCTCGTCGAGCTGCTCGCGGATCGCGGCAATCTTGGCGTCGAGCCCGCCGGTGATCATGCCGGGGACTTTCTTCCAAATGGCGATCGCGATCAGCACCAGCATCGCAATCGCGACGATCTGGTAAGGCTCCATCCCGAACAGGCTGGGATCGGCATGCGCAGCCGCGCCGCCATGCGTTTCGGTCGTCGCTTGCGTCGGAGTGTCCGAAAAGATTTCGGGGGTGTTAGCCATGCTGCAATGCCTTTTCTACCGAGCTTTTCGCCGCCGCAGCAGGGACGTTGATACCGGCAAGACGCTGCACGATGTCCTGCGTCGCCTCGACCGCCACTGCTTCAATTTCCGACATTGCGGCTTCGCGGGCTTTGGCGATACGCGCTTCTGCCTCGTTCACTTGTGCATCGAGCCGCTTCTGCGCCTCTGCCAGCTTGCGTTCGTTGGTTGCCGCCGCTTCCGCCTTGGCTTCCGCCACGATTGCCTGTGCATTGGCACGGTTCTCGTTCTCGCGCTTACGCCAGGTTTCCTCTTCCTCGTCGGCTGCATCACGAGCCGCTTTCGCTGCGGCGAGATCGCCAGCGATCTTGTCGTTGCGGTCCTGCACCGTCGCCATGGCCTTGGGCACCATTCCCCGTCCGACGAAGAAGAAGGTAATACCGAAGAATATCAAGAGCCAGAAGATCTGGCTTGAATAGGTCTCGGCGAGCTGTGCTATCTGGGGCATCGAACGGCTTTCCGTTGATATGCGAGGAAATTGTGCTGCCGGACCGGAAACTTTGCCAACCGGTCCGGCAGCACGAACGTCTTAGGCGACGAAGATCAGGATCATCGCGACGACGAATGCCAGCAGGCCGAGAAGTTCGGCAGCGGCGAAGCCGATGAACAGGCGACCCTGCTGGCCGTCTGCGGCGCCCGGGTTGCGCAGTGCGCTTTCGAGGAAGGAACCGAATACGTTACCCACGCCGATGGCGGCCATACCGGCACCGATAGCGGCGAGACCTGCGCCTACGAGCTTTGCAGCTTCTGCGTCCATTGTAATAACTCCTTGTTGAAAATCGTGACTGTTTGGAAACGGATTAGTGAAGGTTCTCTGCATCGTTGATGTAAAGCGATGTCAGCAGGGCGAAAACATAGGCCTGGATACCGGCCACGAGGATTTCCAGCGCGCTGATACCGATCATCAGGATGAAGCTCGGCAAGCCGACGAGCAGGCCGAAACCCGCACCGGCATTGGTTCCGTCGATGACGAAGCTGGAGAGAACCTTCAACAGGACGTGGCCGGCCATCATCGCGACGAACAGTCGCAAAGCAAGGCTGAACGGGCGCACGAGGAAGGAAATAAGCTCGATCGGGAAAATGATCGGGATCATCGGCAGCGGCGTACCGTGGGGAACGAACAGGCTGAAGAAGTGGAAGCCGTGCTTCGCGAAGCCGACGATGAGCACGATCGAGAAACTGATGATCGCCAGAACGCCGGTGACGGTGAAGTGGCTGGTAAAAGTGAACGGGTGCAGGCCGAGAACGCCGACCGGAAGCAGGCCGAGCAGGTTGGCGAACAGGATGAACATGAACAGCGAGAAGATGTAGGGCACGTATTTGCGCCCCGCCTTGCCGACATTCGCCTCCAGCATGTCGTCGATGAAACCGGTGAAGGTCTCGACCGCCATCTGCCAGCGTCCAGGAACGAGCTCGCGCTTCATTCCGCCGGCGACGAACACGGCGAGCAGGATGGTCGTGATCGCCATCCATAATGCGCTGTTGGTGAAGGCGATGTTGAAGCCGGCGATTTCCCAGCCATCAGAACCCATCAGGGGTTCGATGGTGAACTGGTACATCGGGTCCACCTTAGCTTCCTGACCTGCCACGCTCTTGCTACCCCAATCAGGGACACGGGTTCATTGAGCCCCTGTCCGCTTGCTTCGACCTTGCCCCGCCGTGAGGCCGAGCATTCGGCCTTCACTGTCAATCGGGGCGCTTGTTCGCCATTCGAAATATGTTCCTGAAGGCCACGATTATTCCGAGGAACAACCCGACCAACAGACCCCAGGGTGTCGTCCCAGCGAAGTAATCCACCACGCCGCCAATCACCACTCCGCCCAATATGCCGCCGAGAAGATCGGCAAGAACACGGTTGCCGCTGCGGTAATTCGCATCGGCGCCCGTAATCTTCGGCCGGTTGCGGCTTTCTTCCCGCTCGTTGGCGGCAGCGAGCCGCTTCTCGAGTGCGTCGATCCGCGCATCCTCAGCAATGGGCTCTCGCGCGGGCTTCTCATCGCTCATACCGTATTCCTCCTCGTCGGGACCTCGCCGGAAGGCGAAGCTCCTTTCACAAGATGAAACGACGATACAGGCAAAAAGCTGCCCGCCAAGGGCGCCGCTCCATTAGAAGGGGGTTCATCCCAAGTCAACCGGCGAAGGCCCGATACCGGACCGCTTTTCGCAGCACATCGCCGCCCTGCCCGGCTTTGCCCAAATCTATTGTCCGGTATCGTTTCGGCTAGAGCCCCCAGGCGCCGTAAATGACTGCGATATTCGGCGATTTGGCGAGCGCACGATCAACGTCCTGCTGGCCCGAGGCATCACCGTTAGCAAGGCGCACAACGCCGCGCATATACTCGATCTCTGCGACCCGCGTGCCGTTGCCGAGCGCCGCATCATAGTCGGCCAAGGCCTTGTCGATTTCTCCGGAACGGTAGAAGGCAAGCGCGCGACTATCGAGATTTTGTGGGGAATAGCCCGATTTGGTCACCGCTTCGTCGCATGCCGACATGACCTCTGCATTGACGCGGTCCCACGTGCCGCCGTGCCAGCAGATCGCGTTGAGCACGTTGCTATCTCCCGGACGATCCGCAGCGATCGACGTCAGAATGGCGTAGGCTTCGTCATGCTTGCCTTCATAGTCGAGCGCCAGCGCCTCGAACAGTTCGGCCTGATGCGTCTCTTCCACAAGATCATAATAGTCGTCGACGAGGTCCGCCATTTCATCGGTGCGACCGAGTTCGGCAAGTAGCGGCAGCTGCGCAAAATAGCTTGCGCCGGTGCGTTCCATCTCCTCCGCCGTCCGGTAATCGACGATCGCACCCTTCAGATCGCCGAGATTGGTCTTGTCCTGAGCCCGGGCGAAGTAAAGATACTGCTCCGGAGAGCGCTCGATTGCGGTGTCCAGATCCTCCTTCGCACCGGCGAAATCGAGAATCGAGCGGCGATATTCGGCCCGGTTCCACAAAATCGACACGTCGTCGGAGTCTGCGGCTTTCACGAGCTTGGCGAACGCATCGTCGATCGCTGCCAGCTGCTTCCTGTCAGACCCGCGATAATCCCAGCTGCGCCGGACGTCCGCGGGTGCCTTGATTTCGGGCATCGCGCGGCGAAGGCTGCGCACTTCGCGTTTCGCCGCCGTTAATTCCGCTGCATCGAGCTCGGTCTTCATGGATCGGAGCGACTGACGCATCGTAAAAAACTGACCATCGAGCGACGATGTACCCTTCGATTCGTATCCGCCGACGGTTTCGTCGATCTGTTGTTCGCCCGACAGCGCGAATCCGGTTGCTTTCGGCAGTTTCACGACGACGTCGGCCGTCTGGTAAAGGGGTCCGTTCAGCGCCAGCGGCAGGTCCCGCCATTCCGCCTTCGTTCGATCCGAATCGAAATCGAGATCGCCCGCGACCTGCCCCGGCGGAGTGAACTGCATGCGCTCGCGTTGCTCGCTCCAGGCTGATTTCGCGAGGCCGGTGGCCGTCACGCGCGCAGTCCCGGCAGCGTCGTCGAAGGAAATCGAGAAATCGGTAAGGTGATTCTCCCCGACATAGCCCGCCAGCATTCCGGACAGCGTTTCCTTCTTCGTATCTTCATCGGGTTGCGATTCGATCTGCCGCCAGAACGCTGCATAGGGTCCGAGGATCGTGACATCAGCGGAAAACAGCATCGGCACGTCCACCCCGGCGCTGTAATCGAGCATCAGGCGTGTCTGGTTGATCGGGTTTTGCAGCGGACGCTCGGTCATCGCCATCAGGTCCGCTCCGCCCGCGACGAGCGGCAGAGCATAGTGAAACCGAGGAACCGCTTCGATATTCGCAAGTCGGCTACCGGTGTTGGTGCCATCGAGCCAATATGATTCGCCGTCGATCTCCGCGCGCACGATCATGTGATCGAAAGCCGCGGGCATGGGCACGAACTCGCTCACGGCATCCCCTTCAGTGCTCTGGACGAGAACGATGTCCCCATCGACATCGAGTTCGCGCAACATCGCGAGCAACAGGAGAGACTTGGCCTTGCAATCGCCATAGCGCGATTGCCAGGTTTCTTCAGGCGACTGGGGAAGATAGTTGCCCCCGTCCATCCCGTTGGCGAGGTAACTGATCTCGTCCTGGACGAGTTGCAGCGCCGCCGCGGCGCGCGCCTTGGCGCCATTGTGTTCTGCCGCGATCCTGGCGACCGCATCGGCAATCTCGCTACCCGGTGCGATCAGTCCTTCCGTCGCAAAATGCGGCGCCATGACCTTCGAGACTTCCCGCCAGTCGGCGAAAGTGCTCGCCTGCAACTGCGGCATAATGCGGAAACGCGCCGGAGCGTCAGAGGGGATCGGCTCCATCTCATCTCCGGGAACGTCTTCCCAGATATAGTAAAATCCGTCCTTCAGCACCGGCTCGACGGTTCGGCGCGAACCGAAGCCTTCGATGTTGACGGCGAGGCCCTTCGGCCAGCTGATGGCGATCTCTCCCTCGCGGATTACGTTTTCCTGGAACGGTATGTGTTCGCGGAGCTGGATTTCCTTGCCCATCGCCTGATCGCTGAGGGTGATGGAATGGGAGAGGCGAACGATGTCGCCGATCTGCGCGCCCGGAACGCTCATCGTCGCGGTCAGAAGACCGCTCAAGACGCGGCTTTCCAACTGCGCTTCCCGGCGGATGACGTCGAATTTCGCGCCACCGGCCAGCAAGTCGATGGCCTTCCCGTCACGGATGAGTTCGACGCTATTCACCGTCAGGTCGCCCTTGTCCGGCAGCCAGTTCGCCTGCAGATTGCCGAACGCGGTAAGCGCTTGCGGCGTAGATAGAGCGAACGCGATATCTGTGAAGTGCGTCACCCTGCCTTCTTCGAGACGTATCTGACGGTCATAGAGAACGATCGGATTGCCCGTTTCCGCTTTTTCGTCCGTAATGTCCTCGATCTCGACCCAGGAAGGGGCCGGTCCGTAAAGCACCGTATCTCCTGCGAAGGCCGGTGAAGCGATGAATCCTAAAAGCGAAGTTCCCGAAAGGGCCGAAAAAAGAAGCGACGTCCTGCGCACGATGAATTCCCCTGTGTAATCGTCACGGAGACTAACACGGCCCAGTCAAACGACAAGTAACGAATGAGGTTAGGATTCCCGTAACGACGCAATTCAGGAGCGCGGGCATGGACTCTGTTTATCGGCGGAAACAGGCAAGTCCGCCGCTTGCAAAACCGTCAGGCGCCTTTTAGCGCGCGGAAAACTCGACCCCACCTTCAATCTGTCTTTGTACAAAGGAACCGCACCATGGTGCCCCGCTACGCCCGCCCGCAAATGACAGAACTCTGGGAACCGGAGGCGAAATACAGGATCTGGTTCGAGATAGAGGCTCACGCCACGCAGAAACTAGGAGAGCTGGGCGTCGTGCCGCAAAGCGCTGCGAAAGCCTTGTGGGACTGGTGGGAAACGAAGCCGAAGATCGACGTCGCAGCGATCGACGCCATCGAAGCGGTTACAAAGCACGACGTTATCGCCTTTCTTACCTGGGTGGCCGAACAGGTCGGCGACGAAGCGCGCTTCATGCATCAGGGAATGACGTCGAGCGACGTCCTCGATACGACGCTCGCGGTGCAGCTTGACCGGGCGAGTGCCATCCTGCTCGCCGACCTCGACGATCTGCTCGATGCCCTTCGCCGCCGGGCCGAGGAACACAAATACACGGCGACGATCGGACGTAGCCACGGCATCCATGCCGAGCCGGTAACCTTCGGACTGAAGCTTGCCCAGGCCTATGCCGAGTTCGATCGATGCAAGACGAGGCTAGAGGCAGCGCGCAAGGAAATCGCCACTTGCGCCATCTCCGGTGCAGTCGGGACCTTCGCGAATATCGACCCGCAAGTTGAGACCTATGTCGCCGAGCAGCTGGGTCTGACGCCCGAGCCGATCAGCACTCAGGTCATTCCGCGCGATCGCCACGCGATGTATTTCTCGACCCTTGCCGTCATTGCCGGATCGATCGAGCGACTGGCCGTCGAGATCCGGCACTTGCAGCGAACCGAAGTTCTCGAAGCGGAGGAGTATTTCTCGCCGGGTCAGAAGGGTTCGAGCGCAATGCCGCACAAGCGCAATCCGATCCTTACGGAAAACCTGACTGGCCAGGCTCGCATGATCCGAGCCTATGCCTTGCCCGCATTGGAGAACGTGGCGCTCTGGCACGAACGCGATATTTCCCACTCATCCGTGGAGCGGTTCATCGGACCCGATGCGACCATCACGCTGGATTTCGCGCTTGCTCGGCTGACGGGCGTGATCGACAAGTTGCTCGTCTATCCGGAGCGGATGCAGAAGAACCTCGACCGGATGGGCGGGCTCGTTCATTCTCAGCGCGTCCTGCTGGCGCTGACGCAGGCAGGCGTCAGCCGCGAGGACGCCTACGCCATCGTTCAGCGCAATGCGATGAAGGTGTGGGAGTCGGACGGTGCGCTATCCCTACTCTCCCTTCTCAAGCAGGATGAGCAGGTTAGGAATGCCCTCAGCGAGCAGCAACTCGAGGAAAAGTTCGACCTCGACTATCACTTCCGGCAGGTGGACACGATTTTCGAACGGGTTTTCGGTTGAGCGCACATAAAGGTTCGGCTGCGAGTCGACTGGACCAAAGGGCCGCATCGGCCTAGGCTCCCCCGGTAGCCAAAACGACCGGAAGGAGCGCCGACCAGACCATGCAGATCATCCGCACGATCCTGTGGCTTCTCATCCTTGCCGCGCTGCTGTTGTTCAGCTGGGCCAACTGGAGCCCGGGCGTCACCGTTCGCATCTGGGAAGGGATCGTCGTCGATACCCGCCTGCCTGCGGTCGTGCTGCTGTCCTTTTTGGCCGGTCTCGTGCCGATGTGGCTCTATCATCGCGGGGTCAAATGGCGGCTGAGCCGCCGAATGAAGGCTCTCGAAGAGGCGACCCGCGTGTCTGCGATTTCGCCCAGCCCCTCGCCCGTTGCGCCGACTACCGACGAGCCGGCCCTGCACGACCGGGACGATGCTGGTGCGACGGCTACGCCCAACGATCGACCGGCGCTTCCCTGATGAGCAACCCGATATTCGTCGCGCTCGACCTGCCGCAGCTTGACCCTGCACTCGCCCTGTTAAAGCAGGTGAAGGCTCATGTCGGCGGCGTAAAACTGGGGATGGAATTCTTTTACTCGCACGGGGCAAGCGGCGTTCGCGACGTCGCCAATATCGGACTGCCGATCTTTCTAGATCTCAAGCTGCACGACATCCCCAATACGGTCGCGGGCGCCATGCAGGCCATCCATGCACTCGAACCCGCCATAGTCACGGTTCATGCAAGCGGAGGTCGCGCAATGATGGAAGACGCAAAGGCGGCAGCGGGAGAACATTGCAAGGTCGTGGGCGTGACGCTTCTCACGAGCATGGATGAGCGCGATCTGGCCCGAACAGGCGTGACCGGATCACCGCACGATCAGGTGATGCGCCTTGCCGAACTGGCTGAAAGTGCGGGGCTCGACGGCATCGTGTGCTCGGGTCGTGAAGTCGGCGCTGTCCACAAGCAATGGCGCAAGGGGTTTTTCGTCGTGCCCGGCCTGCGCCCGTCGGGCAAGGCGAGCGGTGACCAGAAAAGGGTCGTCACGCCGCGGCAGGCCCGCGACGACGGCGCGAGCGTCCTCGTCATTGGGCGTCCGATCACACGGGCGGAGGATCCTGCCGCCGCGGCGCGGGAGATCGAAGGAACGCTGTAAGCCCCCTTCCTGTTACCGTGCCCTATCGCTATCTGCCGCTCATGCAATTCATCCCCTCCGAGACCAAGTCATGACCGCGCCCCTCATCAAGATTTGCGGGCTGTCGACGACGGAGACGATCGAGGCGTCGCTGGATGCCGGTGCTTCGCATATCGGCTTCGTCCATTTCGAGCCGAGTTCGCGGCATCTCTCGCTTGACGACGCGGCACGGCTGCGCCGTTGCGTCTCTTCCGACCGCAAGGCCGTCCTGCTGCTTGCCAATGCCGATCCGCATACGACCGCTACGGCAATCGATCGCATACGGCCGGATGTCGTGCAGTTTCATGGCCGGGAAACGCCCGAATGGGTCGGCCTCGTCCGGCAGCAGGCAAAAGTCGAAGTCTGGAAAGCCGTCGGCCTGCGCGAACCTGCGACGCTCAAGCGAGCCGGCAAGTGGAAGGGCAAGGTCGACCGCCTGCTCTACGATGCTCCGGCCAAGGCGTTGCCCGGCGGAAACGGAGAGGCGTTCGACTGGAACTGGCTATCGGATCACGATCACGAGATCGACTGGGGCCTCGCCGGAGGACTGACGCCCGAGAATGTCGCCCGAGCGATCCGCACGACCGGTGCGCCTCTCGTCGATACCTCTTCCGGCGTGGAAAGCGCGCCGGGCGTCAAGGATGTGGACTTGATCCGGTCCTTCTGCGAAGCGGCATTGCAATCCTGAAGGGCCGGACATGACCGAGAACACCCCCAATTCCTTCCGCAACCAGCCTGACGAGCGCGGGCATTTCGGCGACTATGGCGGGCGCTACGTCGCCGAGACGCTGATGCCGCTCGTCCTCGATCTTGAGCGGGAATATCGCAAGGCGCAGGCCGATCCCGAATTCCAGCGCGAGTTCGACGATCTTCTCGAGCATTATGTCGGGCGCCCCTCCCCCCTGTATTTCGCGGAACGGCTGACCGAATCGCTGCGCGAGGACGCCGACGAAGGAATGGGCGCGCAGGTCTGGTTCAAGCGCGACGAGCTTAATCATACCGGCGCGCACAAGATCAACAATTGCATCGGTCAGATCCTGCTCGCCATGCGAATGGGCAAGACCCGCATCATCGCCGAGACGGGGGCGGGCCAGCACGGTGTCGCAACGGCGACGGTCTGCGCACGCTTCGGCCTGCCCTGCGTCATCTACATGGGTGCGACCGACGTTGCCCGCCAACAGCCGAACGTGTTCCGCATGAAGTTGCTCGGCGCACAGGTCGTGCCGGTGACGAGCGGTCGTGCGACCTTGAAAGATGCGATGAACGAGGGGCTGCGCGACTGGGTCGCGAACGTTCACAACACCTTCTACATCATCGGCACAGCGGCAGGCCCCCACCCCTATCCCGAACTCGTCCGCGACTTCCAGAGCGTGATCGGCAAGGAAGCCCGCGCGCAGATGCAGGACCGCATCGGTCGCTTGCCCGACCTGCTGGTCGCGGCGATCGGCGGCGGCTCGAATGCGCTGGGACTTTTTCATCCCTTCCTCGACGATCCGGACGTGAATATGCTCGGCGTCGAGGCGGCAGGCCACGGCCTCGACGGTGACGAGCACGCGGCGAGCCTGCTCGGCGGCTTTCCCGGCGTGCTCCACGGTAACAAGACTTACTTGCTGCAGGACGAGGACGGCCAGATCACCGAAGGCCACTCGATCAGCGCCGGCCTCGACTATCCCGGTATCGGTCCCGAACACGCCTGGCTCAAGGACACGGGCCGCGTCGAATACACCGCGATTACCGACGAAGAAGCGCTGGATGCCTTTCAGCTGCTCTGCCGAACCGAGGGCATCATCCCCGCGCTCGAGCCGAGCCACGCGATCGCAGCGGTGGCCAAGCGCGCGAAGCAAATGCCGAAAGATAGCGTGATCCTCGCGAACCTCTGCGGCCGGGGGGACAAGGACATCTTCACCGTTGCCGAGCGGCTCGGGGTGGAGATGTGACGCGTTGACCAACGCTTTTCGCCAAAAGCTTCTAAATTACGCCAGTAGTATGGTTCTTGGCTTGGCCTTTCTGGGGCTATCATTACTGATCGAAATCTACGTGAATTCTGAAAATGTGTTCCGTTTCACCAACGCGAATATGTTAGAGTATCGCGCTCAAACGGCGGCTTGGGCTACTAGCAATTCGATTGCCATTTTCTTGGTTATAATGATTCCCGTATTCGTCTGGCACATGGGTGATTTTGTCTTGCGAGCAGTGCCGTCGCGACCTTGGATAAGGCAGATCTCCGCATATCGCAGCCTTTTGACGCTGCTTTTTTTCGTCATCATTGGAGGGCTGATTATTCATTCCGGCGTTCTGGCAACATTGCATTGTCCGATAGATGACCCCGACGACAACTTTATTGTGCTTTGCACGCCTTCGCCTGTCAGAGGGATGTTGCCATTGGTTTTGATCCCCTCAATCCTTCTGTCCGTATTGGCCTTGATTAAACTGTCCCTGGGGATTTCTTCACGCTTCGGATGACGCTGGCAATCCGTATTCGATACAATGTGTCCTACTACGACATACGTCTGGCATACGGACGGAATGATGCTAACCGACTCCTTGCCTACCCTCCCATATGCATGCCCATTCAAGCCCTATTCGTTTTCGCCTCATACCGTGTTCCACGTGTTCCATCCTGTAGGACTTAGCTTCTCGCAATGAGCATATCCCCCCGCCTCTCCAGCGCCTTCGCCAAGCGCCACCCCGCGCTCGTGTGCTTCCTCACCGCGGGCGACGGTGACACTGCGGCCAATCTTGACGCGCTGGTCGAGGGAGGTGCGGATGTGATCGAGCTCGGCATGCCGTTCACCGATCCGATGGCGGACGGCCCCGCGATCCAGAACGCGAACATCCGCTCGCTCGGCAATGGCACGACCACGGCGGACGTATTCGCTATCGCTGCCGCATTCCGGCAGCGGCATCCCGAAACGCCACTGGTACTGATGGGTTACGCCAACCCCATGATCCGGCGCGGCCCGGAGTGGTTCGCCGACCGATGCGAAACCGCCGGCGTCGACGGGGTGATCTGCGTCGACATCCCGCCCGAGGAAGACGAGGCGCTCGGCCCGGCGCTGCGCTCGGCCGGGGTGGCTCCGATCCGGCTCGCCACGCCCACCACCCATACGAAACGCCTTCCTGCGGTCATTGAGGGTAGCCAGGGCTTTCTCTATTACGTCTCCGTCGCCGGGATCACCGGCAAGCAGCAGGCAGCTCAAGCGAGCATCGAGGAGGCCGTGGCGCGCCTGAAAGCGGCGACCGACCTGCCCGTCGCCGTCGGGTTCGGCGTGCGCACGCCCGAACAGGCCAGCGCCATTGCGATGGTCGCGGACGGTGTCGTCGTCGGCTCCGCCCTCGTCGAACTGGTCGCGGAACATGGGTCCGACGCGCCGAAACATCTCAAAGCCCTGACGGCGAGCCTTGCCAACGCGGTGCATAATGCGCGAAAGGCCTCGCAGAAAGAAGAAAACGCATGAACTGGTTGACCCGCGCGCGCAACGCCCTCCCCTTCCTCGGCAAGCGTGACACGCCCGATAATCTCTGGACCAAATGTCCCGCCTGTCAGGAAATGCTGTTCACGAAGGACTACGAGGAGAACCTCTCGGTCTGCCCGAAATGCGATTATCATGGACGCATCGGGGCGGATCGGCGTCTCGCCCTGCTGCTCGACGAAGGATATGAAGTCCTGTCGCAGCCCGACGTGCGCGAGGACCCGCTGAAGTTTCGCGACACGAAGAAGTATACGGAGCGGCTGAAGCAGGCGCGCGCCGCCAATCCGCATCGCGATGCTTTCACCGCTGCTGCCGGAACGATCGACAACCGCCCGGCGGTGGTCGGGGTTCAGGATTTCGGCTTCATGGGCGGATCGATGGGCATGGCGGTGGGCGAGGCCTTCTGCAAAGGCGCCGAAGAAGCGCTGAAGCGGCGCTGCGCCTATGTCGTGGTGACCGCCGCCGGTGGCGCACGGATGCAGGAAGGCATCCTCAGCCTCATGCAGATGCCCAAGGCCACCGTCATGACGCGGCGCCTCAAGGAAGCGGGATTGCCTTATATCGTCGTGTTGACCGACCCGACGACGGGCGGCGTTACGGCGAGTTACGCGATGCTGGGCGATATCCATATCGCCGAACCGGGCGCGCTCATCGGTTTTGCAGGACAGCGCGTCATTCAGGATACGATCCGCGAGCAACTGCCCGATGGGTTCCAGCGAGCCGAGTACCTCCACAGACATGGAATGGTCGACATGGTGGTCGACCGGCATGAGTTGAAGGGTACGCTGGCCGATCTTCTCGAATATCTGGAACCGGCAGAAGCCGCCTGATCGCAGACGAGAGGCGCTGCGATGCGCGACTTCGGCTCATCCGACGATCCACTGGTTCAGGCACAACTCGACCGACTGGCAAAACTGTCCCTGCCCGAGGGGCGGATCGGTCTGGACGCCATTCGCGCGCTGCTCTCCCGGCTCGGCGATCCGCAAACCCGCCTGCCACCGGTCTTTCATGTCGCCGGGACGAACGGCAAGGGTTCGACCTGCGCCTTTCTGCGCACAATGCTGGAGGCGGACGGCAAGCGTGTCCACGCCACGATCAGCCCGCATCTCGTGCGTTACAACGAGCGCATTCGCCTTGCCGGAGCGTTGATCGACGACTCCTCGCTCGCCAGCCTGCTCGAGGAAGTCCTCGACCATGCCGAGGGCATCAATCCGAGCTTCTTCGAAGTGACGATCGCCGCTGCGTTTCTAGCCTTCAGCCGGACGCCCGCCGATGCCTGCGTCGTCGAGGTCGGTCTCGGCGGCCGCTTCGATGCCACGAACATATTGCCGTCGGATGTCCTCGCAGCTTGCGGCGTTGCCGCGCTCGGCATCGATCACGAACGCTTCCTGCTGGCGCCTGAAGAGGGCGCTCCGACCGACCCGCTGGCGCGTATCGCGTTCGAAAAGGCGGGGATTGCGAAGCGCGGCGTGTCGCTGGTGACGCTGTCATACTCCGACGCGATGACACTCGAAATCGAACGAGCCGCAATGACGAAAGGCGCGCCGCTGGCCATGCGCGGACGCGACTGGCATTCGAGCATCACGGACACCGGCCTTCACTATGCCGACCGCCATGGAGAAATCGCGCTCCCCCGGCCTGCACTTCTTGGAGAACATCAGTTCGAGAACGCCGCTCTCGCCATCGCGATGCTGCGGCATCAGGATTTCGTCACTGTCGAAGCGGACGCCTTGGCGACAGGCAATGGCGAAGCGCACTGGCCGGCACGTCTCCAACGGCTGGCGGACGGTCCGCTCGTGAGGGGCCGCGAAGTGTGGCTCGACGGCGGCCATAATGCCAGCGCCGGCGAAGCGCTGGCGCGGCATTTTGCCGAAGAAGAGCTGCACCTCGTCATTGGCATGATCGAAGGCAAAAACCCTTCGGCCATCGTTCGACCGCTTCGGAAAAGCTTGCGCAGCATCACCGTCGTGCCCGTTCCAAATCACCCGGCCCATGGGCCGGCGGCTTTTGGGGACGGCGCAGCCTCGGCTCCGGACGTGCAGACTGCGCTCGATGCATTGCCCGAGGACGGCGCGGCGGTCCTGATCGCCGGATCGCTTTACCTCGCGGGTGAAGTTCTCAGGCTCAACGAGGAACTGCCCGACTAGACCGGCGGATCGGCGCGCGCATCGCCCTCGCCGACTTCACCCGCCGTGCCCATGGCCGCATCGACGAGGCCGGTGCGCATCATCCACCAGAACAGGATGATTCCCGGAAACGCCAGAATGGTCGTCAGCAGGTAGAAGTTCACGTAACCGAAATTTTCGATCAGCGATCCCGCCGTCGTCCCGGTGAGGAACCGCCCTACGATGCTCGCGCCAGCACTAATGAGCGCATATTGCGTCGCGGTGAAACGCAGGTCGCACAGGGCGGAGAAGTAAGCGACGACGACCACGCCGCCATAGCCGCTGGCGAAATTCTCGAACCCGATCGCGCCTGCCATGCCGAGGTTGCTTTTGCCCACCGCTGCGAGCGCGGCGAAGCTGACGTTGCTGATTGCCATCAGGATAAGCGCTATGAGGACGGACCGTTTGAGGCCGAGTTTTGCATAGATGACGCCGCCGACGAAGACACCGATGATGAGCGCCCAGAACCCGACGCCGATGTCGTAGATCGCGATCTCGTCATTGGTGTAGCCAAGATCGTCGAACAGCAGGCGGAAAGTCAGGTTGGCGAGCGTGTCGCCGATCTTGTGGACGAGGATGAAGACGAGCACGAGCCACGCGCCGCTCCGCCGGAAGAATTCGGTGAAGGGTCCGGCGATGGATTGCCACATCTCGCCCATGCTGCGCCGCTCGACCACGACTTTGCGGCGGGGCGGCTCGCCCAGAATGAGTGCGGTCAGCATCGCCGGAAGGGCGAAGACGGCACAGGCGATATAGGCCGCTTCCCAGCCATAGCGGGCAGCAACCACGAGCGCGAGGGCCCCGGCTGCCGCCGCGCCGATGCGCCAGCCATACTGGCTCATCCCCGAACCGGTACCCAGCTGATAGGGCTTCAGCGTCTCGATACGATAGGCATCGATCACGATGTCGAAGCTCGCCCCGGCGAGCCCGAGAAGGACGGCGGAGGTTGCGACCCACAGGATGTCCGCCTGCGGATCGGCCAGCGCCAGATTGACGGTCGCTGCCATGACGAGAATGCCGATGAGGACCATCCATGAGACCCGTTGCCCCAGCCAGTTGCTAAGGATTGGGAGGCGGACGCCATCGACGACCCATGCCCAGAGGAACTTCAGATTGTAGACGAGAAACGCGAGCGTGAAGGCGGTCACCGTCGACTTGTCGATGCCGTTCTGGGCAAGCCGCGTCGTGAGGGTCGCTGCCAGCATCGCAAAGGGGAAACCCGATGAAATGCCAAGGAAGAAGGACGCCAGCGATTCCTTCTCCAGATATGGCTTTATCGATTCGCCGAGAGAGCGCTTGCCTCGTGCATTGCCGTCGTCGATCCGTTCGGCGGTTCCGCTCATAAACTTTACCATCCCTCGCAATTTTATGTCACACTAGCTGCATGATGCGGATAGGAACAGCGGAATGAATGCCACCCAAACCATCGAAAGACCGCGGCGGGCAAGCGCGGCGCAACGCGCCCTTGCCGACCGGATCGTCGCGGACGATGCAAAGCGCTCCGATGCCGTGTCCTCGGTCCCGACCAGCGTCTATACCGATCCCGCCCATTTCGAGGCGGAAAAAGCGACCCTATTCGCGAAGATGCCGCAAGTCATCGCGCCGGCCGCGCTGCTTGGCGAACCGGGCATGGCGGTGCCGCACGATTTGACGGGCAAACCCCTGCTGCTGACCCGCGACAAGCAAGGCAAGGCGCATGTTTTCATGAATGTCTGCCGGCACCGCGGAACGCGTCTCGTCGAAGGCAGTGAAGCGCAATGCAGCGCGCGGCTCGTCTGTCCCTACCACGCCTGGACCTACAAACTGGACGGAGAATTGCTGGCCCTTCCTCGCACCGATGCGTTTCCCGACCTCGACAAGAAACAATATGGTCTTGTCGAATTGCCGAGTGAGGAAGCGGGCGGCCTCATCTGGTTCTGCCCGGCGAAAACTGCGGACTTCGCTCATGCTCGCGAACTCGCGCCTGACTTCGCGGCATTCGGCATGGACGAAGGTGTCCTTTTTCGCCGCAAGACGCACGAAGTCGCATCGAACTGGAAACTCATCATGGATGCGTTTCTCGAAAGCTATCACGTGACGCGGTTGCATAGTGCGACCATCGGGCCGTTCTTCAAGGACGGCATAACTGCGGGCGATCTCGTCGGGCCGCATCACCGCAGCGCGGTCGGACGAATGGAAGAGATGGAAGCGATCGACCTCGACGACATGGACGCCCTTCGCCGCACCGTCACCTTCGCCTATCAACTCGTCCCTGCGACGGTCATCGTGCCGAGCCCCGACTACGTGAACGTCATGACGATCTGGCCTCAAGCGCACAACCGGACGCTGGTCGAGGATTTCATGATCATCCCGGAAGAGCCGAAGACGGACAAGGCACGCGACCATTGGGAGCGAAGCTGGAAGCTGCTCGATGGCGGCGTCTTCGCTTCGGAAGATTTCCGCGCTGCCGAACTGGGGCAGCAGGGCCTCGAAAGCGGGACCATCGAACAGCTGACGCTCGGCACGCTGGAGGATGGCATCCGCCAGTTTCACGAAACGCTGCAGGAACGGATCGCCGCATTGCGCTGAACGGCGAAGGCGCTTAGGTGCGCTCGCGTAATGAGCGGAAACGATACGTCTTCAAATTCTTCGAGCACGAAGCCCGAAGGGCACCGGATAGCAAAGCTGCTGGCCCGCGCCGGTATCGCCAGCCGCCGTGAGGTGGAGCGCATGATCGAGGCCGGAAGGGTCGCGATTGACGGAAAGACGCTCGACACACCGGCGACGATCGTTCGCGATCTCAAGGGCGTGACTGTCGATGACAAGCCTGTCGGGAAGCCCGATCCCGCGCGCCTCTTCATCTTTCACAAGCCGCAGGGCCTTTTGACCGCGGAGCGCGACTTTTCCGGGCGTCCCACCATTTACGCTGCCTTGCGCAACGCCCTGCCCAAGGGAACCCCGCGGGTCATGCCGGTGGGACGGCTCGACTTCAACACGGAGGGGCTGCTCCTGATGACCAATGACGGCGCGCTGAAACGCGCGCTTGAACTGCCTTCGAGTCAGATCGAGCGGACGTATCGCGCGCGCGCCTTCGGCGAGGTCTCACAGGAGCAACTCGAAGATCTGATCGAGGGCATAACGATCGACGGTGTGCGCTACGGGCGGATCGATGCCAATCTGGAACGGCGGACTGGCCGCAACCAATGGATCGAGCTGACCCTGACCGAGGGCAAGAACCGCGAAGTCAGGCGCGTGCTCGAACATCTCGGGCTCGAAGTGTCGCGTCTGATGCGGATACGCTACGGCGCTTTCGAACTAGCGGACCTGCCGCGCGGCGCAGCGGTCGAAGTCAAGCAGAGCGAGGTCGAGCGTCTGCGCAAGGAACTGGCAAGGGACGCGCGCCGGGCATGACCAAGCGCAATCCTTCCGCAAAGCCGAAACCGTTGCGCGTCATCGGCGGCGAATGGCGCGGACGCACGATGCTTTCGCCCAAGGGGGAGACGACGCGTCCGACCGCAGACCGGACCCGCGAAACCCTGTTCAACATGCTGGCCAGCCGGATCGGCAGTTTCGAAGGATTGTCAGTCGCCGATCTCTTCGCCGGAAGTGGTGCTCTGGGGCTGGAGGCCTTGTCGCGCGGTGCGGCTTCTTGCCTGTTCGTCGAAGAGGACAAACAGGCCGTCGAAGCGATTCGCGCCAATATCGCCAAGTTCGAAGTCCGAAGCCGCTGTGAAGTCCATCATGGCTCGGTCATGCAACTCGGACCCGCGAAGGTTCCCCATGATCTCATCCTGCTCGACCCACCTTACGGAACGGGCGCCGGGAACGTCGCTCTCGATCGCCTCGACCGGCTGGGTTGGGTCGGATCGGCAACGTGGATCGCGTTGGAAACGGCGCGGCAGGACGAGGTCGAAATTAAGTCTTTGTCTGTCGAAGCCGAACGGATCGTCGGCAAGGCGAAGCTGACCCTTTTGCGCGTTTCGGGGTGACGACCCTCGTACAAAAAAAACGGCCCCCGTCGGAGGCCGTTTCTCTATCCTGAAACCGAAAATCTCAATCAGTTCGGTCGTGTCGCCGGGAGCGGTTCGTCGATCTCGCTTGCCGGGCGTCCCGGCCAATAGGAGAGAGGCTGTTCAACGCCGGGGCCTCTTTTCCCTGCTTCCCAAGGGTTCATGCAGTTATCATCCATATCCGAATTACAAATCGGATATTCTCCATTATGCGGGGCGGGTGCGGCCTGAACCTCTTCGTTACGGACAAACCGGATATTGCCGGAATTGCCCATGTTACTCATCATGGCGGTCGAACTCGAATTGTTCATACCGGTAGGGCTCGCGTTGTTCATGCCAGTTTGGCTCGAATTGTTCATTCCGGACATACCCGACTGCCGTGCATTGACCTGATTCATGATGCTGGTCCAAGCGGCGGTCCGCTGCGTTTCGCCGAGATTGTAGACCTGGACGCGCTGCTCGTCATTGAGCATCCACCACGCATCCTGCTGGTCATCGTTTAGCGTGAAATAGTATTCTTGAACGCCACCGGGCCAGTTGTCGTAGGTTGATTGCTGCGTCGCGTTCCAGCTATCGTAATCGGTCTGCTGCATGGTCGTCATTTCATAGGCGTCCATGCTGTCGGCCATTTCCTCGTTCATCGCCTGACCGCCCTCATTATGGTGATCGGCGAGTGCGGGCGCGGAAAACATTGCGAGCGCCAGTCCTGCGGCGCCTGACATCAAAAGATTTCTCATTGGTGCTTACTCCATCGTGGAATTACACCAATTCTACCATTACAGGGGCGTCGGGTTCCGAAATCGCGACAGACCGCCCTTGCCGCAGGAGCAGGTGTTCTCTAACTGTTCACCGGTAATGACCGACTTGCCCGCCGCTACCGACACTACCGCATCGAACGACGTTCCCGCCTATGCGCGGATGCTCAATCCGCCGCAGCGCGAGGCGGTTCTGACGACCGAAGGGCCGGTCCTCATGCTGGCTGGCGCGGGGACGGGCAAGACGGCCGCCCTTACCGCTCGCCTCGCTCATCTGATCGCCATGCGCCTTGCGTGGCCCAGCGAAATTCTCTGCGTCACCTTCACGAACAAGGCGGCGCGCGAGATGCGGGAGCGCGTGGGCCGTCATGTCGGTCCGGCCGTAGAAGGAATGCCCTGGCTCGGAACGTTCCACTCCGTATGCGCGAAGATGCTGCGCCGTCATGCCGAACTGGTCGGACTGAAGAACAATTTCACGATCATCGACACCGACGATCAGCTACGCCTTTTGAAACAGCTCATCACGGCGAACGAACTGGACGAAAAGCGCTTCCCCGCGCGGCAGTTGGCGGGTCTTATCGACAGGTGGAAGAACCGCGGGCTCAATCCCGGCGATCTCGATGCGGGCGAGAACGAGGCCTATGCGAACGGCCAGGGCGCGAAATTCTATGGCCTGTATCAGGATCGTCTGAAGGAGCTGAATGCGTGCGATTTCGGCGATCTGCTGCTGCACATGCTCAACATTTTCCGCACCGAGCCAGAGGTGCTCGCGCAATACCACCAGCGGTTCAAATACATCCTCGTCGACGAATATCAGGACACCAACCAGGTCCAGTATCTCTGGCTCCGGCTCCTCGCGCAGCATCGCCGCAATATTTGCGTTGTGGGCGATGACGACCAGTCGATCTACAGCTGGCGCGGCGCGGAAGTCGCCAATATCCTCCGTTTCGAGAGGGATTTTTCGGGCGCGAAAGTCATCAAGCTCGAACAGAATTATCGTTCGACCCCGCAAATCCTTGCGGCGGCATCCGGCTTAATCGACGCGAACAGCCAGCGGCTGGGCAAGGAGTTGTGGACCGAACTGCCCAAGGGCGACAAGGTGAGCATCGTCGGTGTGTGGGACGGGCCGGAGGAAGCCCGCCGCGTCAGCGAAGAGATCGAGCGGCTCGAAGGTCAGGGCGCCTCGATGGACGAGGTCGCCATCCTCGTTCGCGCTCAGTACCAAACGCGCGAGTTCGAAGATCGCTTCATCCAGACCGGTATCGCCTATCGCATCATCGGCGGCTTTCGCTTCTACGAGCGGGCCGAAATCCGGGACGCACTCGCCTATTTGCGGGTCATCGCGCAACCTGCGGACGATCTTGCGTTCGAGCGAATCTACAATCAACCCAAGCGCGGCCTCGGCGCAAAGACGCTGGAGGCAATGCGCCGCCATGCCCGCCGCGCGCAGATGCCGCTGGCGGCTGCGTCTCTCGATCTTGCCAATACGGACGAACTGCCGAAGCGCGCGGAGAATACGCTTGTCGCATTATTGCGCGACTTCGCGAAGTGGCGAGAAGAGGCGGAAAACGTGTCGCCCGCCGATCTGTTGCGAACGGTCATCACCGAAAGCGGCTATGAGGACATGCTGCAGAAGGACCGATCCGCCGAAGCCGCCGGTCGGCTCGAGAACTTGTCGGAACTCGCCCGCGCAATGGAAGAATACGAGACGCTGACCGATTTTCTCGAACACGTTTCCCTCATCATGGACAATGACGCGGCGAACGAGGGCGAGAAGGTAACGATCATGACGATGCACGGGGCGAAGGGCCTCGAATTCGACAACGTCTTCCTGCCCGGTTGGGAAGAAGGCGTGTTCCCTTCGCAGCGCGCACTCGACGAGGGCGGTCTCGCCAGCCTCGAGGAGGAACGCCGCCTCGCCTATGTCGCGATCACGCGGGCAAAGCGACGCTGCACGATCCTTCATGCCGCGAACCGCCGCATCTATGGTCAGTGGACCAGTTCTATTCCCAGCCGCTTCATCGAGGAATTGCCCGACGACCACATCGAAAGCGAGACGACGATGAGCGGCGGTGCGTCGCTATGGCGCGCGAACTGGACGGAGAACGAGGATCCTTTCGCGCATGTCGCACAGGCGGCACCGGGCAAGTCCTCCTCGCGCGGTCCTGGTTGGCAGCGCGCACTGGCGACCGGATACGAGCCCCGACAGCAGCGCGTTGCGGAAAGCAAGCGGTCCGCGGCGAGTTTCGCGGCCCGGCCCCGGACCGACATCGCGGTCGGAGCGCAGGTGGTTCACGACAAGTTCGGCAGCGGCGTCGTGATGGATCAGGAAGGCAACAAGCTCGAAATCGAATTCGAAGATGTCGGCCTTAAACGCGTGATCGACAGCTTCGTCCGTCTCGCCTGATAAGGTTCGGCTGCGGAGCGCGGACCTGAAGGTCTGCACTCAGTCTGTCGTAGAAACGCCGAGGAAACTGGGCACCGGACCGTTCCATTCGCCCGGCTTTGCAGGAGGCTCATCATCGCGACCGTTATCATTGCGACGGTTCCGCGAAGTGCCTTTTCCTTTTGCCTCACGGTCGTCCCCGCGAAGTTTGCGCGACGCATGCCCGCCCTCGTCGCCGTCGCTCCGGCGCGATCGTGAGCGCGACCGGCGCGCTTTATTCTCCCGCGCGTCAGCCGCCTCGCCGCTATCATCTTGCGCCTCGCCATCGTTCGACCCGCCCTCGCCGGCACCTTCGCCGGTCCAGAGCGGAATTTCGTTCTTGGTCAGCTTCTCGATATTGGCAATCGCCTCGGCATCTTCCTTTGTCACGAAGGTATAGGCGTGACCGGTCGCGCCCGCCCGCCCGGTGCGCCCGATGCGGTGGACGTAATCGTCAGGGTGCCAGGGCGTATCGTAGTTGAAGACGTGGCTGACGCCCTTGATATCGAGGCCGCGCGCGGCAACATCGCTGGCGACAAGAATGTTGATCGTGCCGTCCTTGAACCGCTTCAGTTCAGCGATGCGCGAGGACTGGTCCATGTCGCCGTGAATTTCACCCGCCGAGAAACCCTCGCGGTTGAGGCTCTTGGCAAGTTCGCGCACCGTCGTCTTGCGATTGGCGAAGACGATCGCCGTTTGCATCTCGTCCTTCGCGAGGAAATAACGCAAGGCGTCCTTCTTCTTGCGCGGCGAGACCAGCAGCTTGTTCTGAGCGATGTTCTCGTTGGTCGAGGCAGCGCGACTTACTTCGATGCGCTTCGGGTTGTCCATGAATTTCTTCGACAGCTTCTCGATCGGCGGCGGCATCGTTGCCGAGAACAGCATCGTTTGCAGCTGCGGCGGAAGCTTGTCACAGATCGCCTCGATATCCGGAATGAAGCCCATGTCGAGCATCCGGTCTGCCTCGTCGATGACGAGCAGCTCGCATCCCGTCAGCAGGATCTTGCCCCGCTCGAACAGATCCATCAACCGGCCCGGCGTCGCGATGAGCACGTCGACGCCCTCGTCCAGTGCCTTTACCTGCTCGCCCATCTGAACTCCGCCGATAAGGAGCGCCATCTTGAGGTCGTGGTTCGTGCCGTATTTCTCGAAATTGTCCGCCACCTGTGCCGCGAGTTCGCGGGTCGGCTCGAGAATGAGGGAGCGCGGCATACGCGCGCGACGCCGCCCCGAAGCCAGAATGTCGATCATCGGCAGCACGAAGCTGGCGGTCTTGCCGGTCCCCGTCTGCGCGATGCCGAGCACGTCCTTCATCATCAGAACGGCAGGTATCGCCTGCGCCTGGATCGGCGTCGGCTCGGTATAGCCTGCGGCTTCGACCGCTTTCAAAAGTTCAGGCGATAGGCCGAGATCGGCAAAGGTCATGCGGTTCCAGTTTTTCGAAGGATTGTTGTCAGGATCGCACGGACGCTTCGGTCCGGCTAATCACGCGCCCGCGGCAGTCCGACAAAGCGGCGAAAATGTCAAGAATTACCGTCCTGCCCCCGCGAGGCAGCAGGCGCGCGCTATCGCTTCGTTACGGGCACGAGTTCAGACATGGCCGCGACCGAACACTTCGTACCGGATCGGGAATGTAAGAGGTCGCGGCGAGCGCAGAGCTTGCCGTCGTCGTGACGCTCCACATAGAAGCCGGAATAAAAGGTCTGCGCCGGACAGCTTTTCGCCAAGCGCAGATTGATCATTCTGCGATCGCGCAGGAAAAGCCTCAGGCTATGCTCTCCGGAAGGCTGGACGCCGATGATGCCCTGCGTCGAAAGGCACTCGTCCAGCTTTCGTTCGACATAGTTCGCCACGGGTTGCGAGCGCGGCAGTTCGCGCAGCAGACGTTGCCGCTCGGCAGGGGGGCGCGGCGAAATGCGAATGATGACGCGCCTTTCGATCCGGACCTGCCTTGCCGGTTCGATCCGCTGTGCCGGCGCGAATTCGATCCAGTCCGGCATCTTGCGGACGGTCCGCGAAAGCCTTTTGTCCTCGTTGGCATCTGCCTCGCCGTGCGAAACGGTCTGAGCATCGCTGTCATATGGTCCGGGGCCAGACAGCCCATCGAGGGGGAACGGAGCGAGCAGCGCTATCGGTGCGAGCAAGGATACGACGATATTCATTGCGAAGCGAACGTCCCCCCTCTTCGATTCGGTAAGGCAGCCTATTCGGCTTTGCGGCGCGTGTTCAAGGACTTCCCTAACGAACCATATTGAATGGCGGCTTAATTGTGACACAATGAAGCCATGTCCGAACGTATCGAACCCGCTTCGCGCGAGAACGCAGCCACCTCTTCCAAGCCGAACCCGTCGTTCGAAAGCCAGGTCGCGGACCTTCTCGGGCCGAAAGGTTTCACCCGCGACGCCGCCGCCGTGGACCCATGGCTGACCGACTGGCGCGGCCGCTATACCGGCAGGGCAGTCGGCCTTGCCTCGCCCGCCTCGACGCAGGAAGTTTCCGCCCTCTTGCAGCTATGTGCAAAGGAAGGCGTACCGGTCGTTCCGCAAGGAGGAAACAGCGGCATGGTCGGCGGCGCGACGCCCGACAAGACCGGTAATGCTCTACTCCTCTCGCTGCGGCGCATGGACGATGTGACGATCGATCCGCAGGCGAAACAGGCAATCTGCGAGGCGGGGGTCATCCTGCAGAACCTGCACGAGGCGGCGGCGGGTGAGGAATTGCGGTTTCCCCTGTCGCTCGGCGGCAAAGGCTCAGCCACGGTCGGCGGGCTCGTTTCGACCAATGCCGGCGGCACGCAGGTCCTGCGCCATGGCGTCATGCGCGCGCTCGTCGAGGGGCTGGAAATCGTCCTGCCCGACGGGACGGTGCTCGATCTGACGTCGCCCCTCAAGAAGGACAATCGCGGCTTCGATCTGAAGCAGCTGTTCATCGGTTCGGAAGGTACGCTCGGCATCGTCACGAAAGCGGTGCTGGCGCTGGTCCCGGCGATTGCCGCCCGGCAAGTGGTCTGGGTCGGTCTCGATTCCCTTGAGGCGGCGCGCGAGCTGCTGCTGCATTGCGAGCGGTCCATGGGCCAAGCGCTCGAGGGATTCGAAGTGCTGCCCGATAGCTGCTATCGCACCGTTCTTGCCTATCTTGACGCCCGTCCTCCGCTCGAAGGCACACATGCTTGGCATGCCCTCCTGGAATTCGATGCCGATCGCGAAGGCGCCGCGACGCTGCCGGCACGGGTCGAAGCCTGCCTCGCAGACGCGCTCGAACGCGGCCTGTTCGAAGATGCGGCCATTGCGAGCAACGAGAAACAGGCCGAAACATTTTGGCAATTGCGCGAGATGATCGCGGTTGCCGAACGCGCGCATGGCCGCGCGGTGCAGCACGACATCTCCGTCGCCCCCGCACTCATGCCTGCTACGCTGGGCGAGCTGGAAAGGGCCATCGTAGAGCAGTTCCCCGATCACGAAGTGCGCGGTTTCGGTCATCTTGGCGACGGCAACATCCATCTTCACGTCCTTGCCCCCGCCGAAGCCCCGAATAACTGGGACGATACGACTGCCAAACAGATCAGCGATCTCGTTTATCGTCACGTATCGGAGAAAGGCGGGTCGATCTCCGCCGAACACGGTATCGGCCAAGACAAGTTGTCGACGCTAGAGGCTACCCGTGACCCGGCCGCATTGTCGCTCATGCGCAGCATCAAGCGGGCGGTCGATCCGCATGGTCTCATGAATCCGGGGAAACTCGTGCAGCCAAAGTAACGGGCTCGCGCACCGCCCCGCCCTTGCATCTTGCATCGCCCCGGCGCCTTGCCTAAGGGCACTGCCACGCAGGCGCGCGACCGGATCGACGGGGATCGCGGGCTTCAAAAAAGACTTTTCAGCGGAGAAATTCTATGGCCAGCGCGCCGCAAGCCAGCCTACCCCTGTTCTACAATGATCTGATGCCGCTCAATTCGCGCGATCATTCCAAATATCATGCGAAGGCGACGGACTCCGCGAAGTGGCTGGCCGGTCATCACGCGATCCCCCTGACGGTCGACGAATTCCCGCAGGCACAGCGCAATTTTCCGATCGTTTTCTCTTCGGGCGCAAATCCCCTGCCGCTGGCGCTGATGGGCCTCAACGAAGGGGTCAATGTCTTCGTCGACGAAAACGGCAAGATCAACGAGCCGGTTTATGTCCCGGCCTATATCCGCCGCTATCCCTTCATGCTCGCGAAGCTGCGGCAGGATTCGGACGAATTGTCGCTTTGCTTCGACCCGACGGCGGACACCGTCGGCGAGTTCAGCGAAGGCGAACCGCTCTTCAACGAAGAAGGCAAGCCGGGCGAAGCGACCAACGGCATCCTGCAGTTCTGCGAACAGTTCGAGCAAGCCGGACAGCGCACCCGCGCCTTCATGGAAGAACTCGCGAAGCACGAGTTGCTGATGGACGGTGAGATGTCGGTGTCGCAGAACGACAATCCGGACAAGCCCTTCATCTATCGCGGTTTCCAGATGATCAATCAGGACAAACTTCGGGACCTGCGCGGCGACCAGTTGCGTACGTGGAACCAGAACGGCCTCCTGCCGCTCATCCACGCTCACCTGTTCTCGCTCGATCTGATGCGCAACATCTTCGGCCGGCAGCAGGCGCAGGGCAAGGTGCCTGTCCAGACGATGCCGCAGCCTTCCTGAGGTCTGCCGGAAGCGGCGCAAAATAAGTTCGAAAAGAAAATCTTTTCCGGTCTGGAGCCTCTTGAAACGCTTCGGCGCCCGTATTATTTCCAGATTGTCAGGTCGCCATCCCCCCTTTCGAGCGGCCTGGCACTTGTGCTCTGAGTAGCACATACCTCCCTGAACCTTGGCCACCTCGTGCGATATGCACGGGGTGGTTTTTTCGTTCGGGGTCCCCGATTTGCGGGAGGATTATTCAGCCGCGTGGCGACGCAGCGAAGGATCGCCGATCTGCGCGACTTCGGCCGACAGGGTCTGCACCAAGCCACTTAAGAGATGTACGATACGCTCCATCCGCGGCGTCGTGTTTTCGTGCCTCGAATCGAGATAGGCCGACCGGCAAACCTCGATTTGCAAGGCGTGGTGCTGCCGCGCGACCTTTCCGTGCCGGTCGAGGATATAGCCACCCGAATAGGGGCGGTTATGCGCTACCGGGCGACCGGCAATGTCGAAATGGCGCAGGGCAAGAGCGCTGAGGGCGTGGCCGCAGGATGCCCCAAACCTGTCGCCGACGACGAACTCCGCCGCCCTGCCCGAACCGCTCCTGCTCTTGAGCGGGGGCATGGAGTGCAGATCGAGGAGCAGGACCGCTCCCCACAGGTCGGCGACGGCGTGTAGCATCGTGTCCAGCCGCTCGTGATAGGGTGCATGTATCTGCGCGATCCGCCGTTCGAGTTCGCCATGCTCCAATGGTTGCCGCCAGATATCGCCATGTTCCGCCAGCCGTCGCGGCACGAGCCCCAGCCCGTTCTTCGCACGCCGCTGGGTGCCCTTCGCAGCACGGCCAGCATCCGGGGCATTCGCCACCATGCCCCAGTCGATATCGTCCGGTGCGCGGTTGAGGTCGATCATGGCGCGCGGAGCATCGGCAACCAGCCAGGCAGCCCCCGTCCGCTCGGCGATGGCCAGGGCCATCTGGTCGACGAACCGGTCTTCCAGCCGCAACTTGGCATAATCGGGGTCGCGCATCGAAACCGTGACTTCTTGCGGATACGCCCGGCCGCCATGCGGTGCGGCGATCACGACCGGCACCGATGGCGCAGACGGCAAAAAGAAGCGGAAAGGCGACGCGGCTTCTCGGGGTTCGTCTGGTAGCTGTCTGCCGCTCATGACCATGCTGCTGAGCGCAAACGCGCTCCGTGTCAAAGGCTGAGCGACGAGCGGAGGCTCGCCAACAAGCTGTCGTCGCTGTAAACCATTCGCGTGAACCGAGCGGATTTGCGGAAAACGGTCCCTCGCCATCGGATGCAAGGGAGCGGGCCTTTACCGAAAAGCTACCGCGACGAACCAAAGCTTTCTTAAAGAATTCGAGCTAAGGCGACGACATGACGAACAGCGCGAAACCATCCATCCTGTTGGCCGAAGACGATGCGGCGATGCGGGTCTATCTCGAACGTGCGCTCGAGAAGGCCGGTTACGAAGTGCAGTCGGTCGATCGCGGAACCGCTGCCGTGCCGCTCCTCGAGACGCAGAGTTTCGATCTCCTGCTGTCGGACATCGTCATGCCGGAAATGGACGGGATCGAACTTGCGCAGCGATGCAACGAAGTCAGTCCGCATACGAAGGTCATGTTCATCACCGGCTTTGCTGCGGTGACGCTCAAGGCCAGTCGCGAACAGCCCGAGGCGAAGGTTTTGTCGAAGCCCTTTCACCTGCGCGACCTCGTGCTCGAGGTGGAGCGCGTGCTGGACGACAAGGCGCAGGCGTCCCTCTGATACGCGATTCGCGAGAGATAACTTCGGCGGCGTGACGATAGGGCTTGCGCTCCACCGAGCCGCCCGTTAAATGCGCGCCTCTCACCGATAGTCGCCCCCACGGGGATCGGCCATCGGCGCGGACGAAGCGTGGGCGTATAGCTCAGTGGTAGAGCACTGTGTTGACATCGCAGGGGTCGGAAGTTCAACTCTTCCTACGCCCACCATTCGTTCCCTTTCCCGGCAGTTCCGCAAACGATAGCGCCCTTTCGCTCGCTCTGGGCCGCCCCGCCTTGCGCCCTGCCGCCCCTCTGCTAAAGCGCGCAGCAACGAGACATTCCCCCGTCACAACCGATTGGATTGCAGAAAGATTATGGCAAAGATTCAGGTCAAGAACCCCATTGTCGAACTCGACGGCGACGAAATGACGCGGATTATCTGGCAATGGATCCGCGAACGGCTGATCCTGCCCTATCTCGATGTTGACCTGAAATATTACGATCTTTCCATCGAAAAGCGCGATGAGACGGACGACCAGATCACCGTCGATGCCGCCAATGCGATCAAGGAGCATGGCGTCGGTGTTAAATGCGCGACGATCACGCCCGATGAGGCGCGCGTCGAGGAATTCGACCTCAAGAAGATGTGGGTCTCGCCCAACGGCACGATCCGCAACATCCTGGGCGGCGTCGTCTTCCGCGAGCCCATCGTTATCGACAATGTCCCGCGCCTTGTGCCGGGCTGGACCGATCCGATCGTCGTCGGACGTCACGCATTCGGCGACCAGTATCGCGCGAAGGACACCCTCATTCCGGGCGCCGGCAAGCTGCGCCTCGTCTTCGAAGGCGAGGATGGCGAGAAAATCGACCTCGACGTCTTCGAATTCCAGAGCAGCGGCGTCGCGATGGCTATGTACAACCTCGACGAGTCGATCCGCGACTTCGCCCGCGCGTCGATGTATTACGGTCTCGACCGCGGTTGGCCGGTTTATCTCTCGACCAAGAACACGATCCTCAAGAAGTATGATGGCCGCTTCAAGGACCTGTTTGAAGAAGTGTTCGAGAACGAGTTCAAGGACAAGTTCGACAAGGCCGGCATCACCTACGAACATCGCCTGATCGACGACATGGTCGCTTCCGCCCTCAAGTGGAACGGCAAGTTCGTCTGGGCTTGCAAGAATTACGACGGCGACGTCCAGTCCGACACCGTCGCGCAAGGCTTCGGCTCGCTCGGCCTGATGACCAGCGTGCTGATGACGCCGGACGGCAAGACGGTCGAGGCAGAAGCCGCACATGGCACGGTGACGCGTCATTACCGCCAGCACCAGCAGGGCAAGGCGACCAGCACCAATCCGATCGCCTCGATTTTCGCCTGGACGCGTGGCCTCATGTATCGCGGCAAGTTCGACGATACGCCGGAAGTGGTGAAGTTCGCCGAAACGCTGGAGCAGGTCTGCATCGAGACGGTCGAGAAAGGCCAGATGACCAAGGATTTGGCACTACTGATCGGACCGGAGCAGAACTGGCTCACGACCGAGCAGTTCTTCGAAGCGATCGTCAACAATCTCGAAGCGAAGATGGGCGCGGCCTGATCTTCACCCTTTTCCGCTAGGCAACGGACCGACCCTATGGCGAAGAAGCCGAAGAGCGGAGGTTCGCCCACACCCGCCAAGCGTCCTTCCCGCAAGAAGGACGGAGAGCGCATGGGCGAGCGCCGCCTGGAGATCAGACAGGCGAGAACGCGCGACGTGCGGGGGATCTCCGCGCTCGTCGCGCGTGCCTATGACGATCTGCCAGCCTATACGCAGGGCGAAATCCGGGGGCAGATCAACAATTTTCCGGAAGGCTGCTTCGTCGCGCTGCTCGACGATACGATCGTAGGCTACTGCGCAACCATGCAGCTGGCAGAAGCCGTCGCTTTCGCCCCGCATGACTGGGACGAGATTACCGGCAACGGGTTCGGCAGCCGCCACGATCCGACCGGCGACTGGCTCTACGGTTACGAGATGTGCGTCGACCCAAAGGTGCGCGGCGTGCGCATCGGACGCAGGCTTTACGAGGAACGGCGCGCGCTGGCCGAGGAACGTGACCTGACCGGGATCGTCTTCGGCGGCCGGATGCCGGGTTTTGCACGGGCACGGCGGCGCAAGAACAACCGCGCCGAAACGCCGCAGGAATATCTCGATCTCGTCATCGCGGGCAAGGTCCACGACCCGGTCCTGCGCTTTCAGCTCGCCAACGGGTTCGAGCCCGAGCGGGTGATGGAAAATTACCTGCCCGAGGACAAGCGATCCGCCGGCAACGCCATCATGATGGTCTGGCGCAATCCCTATGTCGATCGCGACCAGCCGGTGAAGAAGCGCCTGCCGCGCGGCGTCGAGTCCGTGCGCGTCGCGACCTGCCAGTTGCAGGCGCGCGCAGTTGCGGATTTCGAGGAATTCATGCGCGCGATCGAGTATTTCGTCGATGTGGCGGCGGATTACGAAGCCGATTTCATCACCTTCCCCGAACTCTTCACCCTGATGCTGCTGTCCTTCGAAGAGAAGGAATTGTCGCCGGTCGAGGCGATCGCCAAGCTGTCCGACTATACGCCGCGCATCCAGGAAGCGTTGTCGGACATGGCAATGCGCTACAACATCAACATCATCGGCGGCTCTCATCCGACCCGGCTAGAAGACGGCGACATTCACAACATCGCCTATGTGTGCCTGCGCGACGGGTCGATCCACGCGCAGGAGAAGATTCACCCGACGCCGAACGAGCGGTACTGGTGGAACATCAAAGGCGGCGACAGCATCGACGTCATTCCGACCGATTGCGGCCCGATCGGCGTGCTCATCTGTTACGATAGCGAATTTCCCGAACTTGCGCGGCGCCTTGCCGATGAAGGCGCGCGCATCATCTTCGTGCCTTTCTGCACCGACAGCCGCCAAGGCTATCTGCGGGTGCGCTATTGCGGTCAGGCACGCGCGATCGAGAACCAGTGCTTTGTCGTCCTGTCGGGCAATGTCGGCAATCTGCCGAACGTTGCCAATATGGATATCCAGTATGCGCAAAGCTGCATCTTAACGCCCTGCGACTTTCCCTTCGCGCGCGACGGGATCGCCGCAGAGGCAAGCGAGAACGTCGAGACGCTGACGATCAGCGACATCAACCTTGCCGATCTGAGCTGGGCGCGCGCCGAGGGAACGGTTCGTAATCTCGCGGATCGCCGCTTCGACCTCTATCGCATCGAATGGGACGAAGCCGGAGCGCATGAAGGCAAGCCCCGACCGCGCCGCGAACCGCTCGGCAAACCATCGCCCGGCGGCGGGTGATCCGGCATTCCCTACTTGGTGCTTGTTCGCTATCGTCGCGCGCGATGACGCGATCCAACGAAAACGGGGTTTGGCCAAGCGAGGGGTGGTCGGCGAGCGCGCAGCTGCCCGGCTTTGCCGGGGGTTCCTTTTCTAACCCCAGGACAGTGTTCCATGTGTTCCATCGCGTAGGATTTGCGCGAGCGGAATCGCGCATTCCCTCCGTTTGGGCGAGAGGCGGCAACGCCTAGCATGGCCGGCGAACTTTCCCTTTCCCCGATGCTTTCGGACGGGCTGGTGATCCTCGGCGCAGCCGGCATCGTCATTCCCGTCTTCACGCGTTTCCGCATCACGCCCGTCATCGGCTTCATCCTCATCGGCGTGCTTGTCGGGCCGTTCGGTCTGGGCAAGCTCGTTTACGACGTCCCGTGGCTTACCCATGTCACGATATCCGATCCGGAGGCGCTCGCGCCCTTTGCCGAGTTCGGGATAATCCTGCTCCTGTTCGGGATCGGGCTCGAATTGTCGTTCAACAGATTGTGGCAGATGCGTCGGCTTGTCTTCGGACTGGGCGCCCTCGAATTGCTCATCATCGGCAGCCTCATCGCGATCTTCCTCGCGATGATGGGCCAGTACTGGACCGGCGCGCTCGGTCTGGGCCTCGCGCTCGCTTTGTCCTCGACCGCCATCGTGCTGCCGATTTCAGGAACGAGCAGTCCGGTCGGCCGGGCAGCGCTGTCGATGCTGCTGTTCGAGGATATCGCCATCGTTCCGATCATCTTCATGCTCGGCGCGCTTGCTCCCTATGCGCAGGGCGAAGGATTGCAGGGTCTGATGCAAACGCTCTGGCAGGGCGGGCTCGTCGTTCTCGCCCTGCTCGTCATCGGACGCATCGCGCTGCCGCGCCTGTTCGCGCAGGCGGCCCGGACGAAAAGCCCCGAATTGTTCCTTGCCGCGACACTGCTGGTGGTGATCGGAGCCAGCCTCGCCACCGCCCTCACCGGCCTTTCGCCGATCGTCGGCGCGCTGATCGCCGGACTACTGATCGCGGAAACCGAATATCACGGCGAGATCGAGTCCATCATGGAGCCGTTCAAGGGACTGGCGCTCGGGGTCTTCCTCATCACGGTGGGTATGAGCATCGACCTCCTCACCATCTGGGACAATCTTGGCACGATCATGCTTGCTGTCGTCATGGTGCTGACGTTCAAGGCGCTGGTGACAGGCCTTCTCCTGCGATTGATGGGTGCGCGGCGAAGCACGGCGACGGAAACGGGGATACTCATGGCCAGCCCTTCGGAGACGACGCTGATCGTCCTTTCGGCGGCGAGCGCTGCCTTGCTCATCCAGCCAGGCACGGCACAATTCTGGCAGATCGTCACTGCTATCGGCCTGACCATCACGCCCCTTCTCGCGCGCCTCGGACGTTCGATCGGACGCAGGGTCGAACCCATACCCGAACTGCCTGAGACGGACCCGGGAACGCCGCTCGTCGTGATCGTCGGAGCCGGTCGCGTCGGCAGGCTGGTGGCCGACATGCTTGCCCGCCACGACAAGCCCTATGTTGCGATCGATTCCAACGCCGATCTGATCGACGAAGCGAAGCGACAGGGATATCGCGCGGTGTTCGGGGATGCGGGACGGCGCGATGCGCTCGATCGCCTCGGCATCGGACAGTCGCTCGCGGTCATCCTCACGATGGACGAACCCGTACTCGCACAGCGCCTGGTTTCGAAACTGCGCAAGTCCTATCCCGACTTGCCGATCATCGCCCGCGCTCGCGATGCGAAACACGCAGCAGAACTCTATCGCAGCGGTGCGAGCCACGCCGTTCCCGAGACGCTCGAAAGCTCGCTTCAACTATCGGAAGCCGTGCTCGTCGATATCGGCGTTCCGATGGGCCCGGTCATCGCCTCCATCCATGAAAAGCGCGACGAATTTCGTGCGCAGATCAAGGAAGATGGCGAGATCGGCTATACGCCCAAGCTGCGCAGTTCCACGGCGAGCGGTTCGGGCTGACCGGACCGCTTAGCTAGCTGACGCGTTGGTAGGGTCGAAAGGAGACACAAATGTCCGATAACAACGATCCGACGAAACCGACCTCCAATGACGAGAAGTTCAAGCCTCAAAACGTGAAAGGCCCGCTGAAGGACGGCAACAACGCCACGCAGCATCGAGAGCAGCCGGGCGATACCGGAGGAAACGACGTGCCGCGGGGAAGCAGCGGTCAGACGAAGGAAACGCCAGGGGCGTAAAGCGCCGATCCGGAAGGCATCGTTTAGGCGTCTTCCTTCTGCAAGGCCTGACGGACGGCGTCGAGCGCAGCATCTGCCTTGTCGCCGTCCGGTCCGCCGCCCTGCGCCATGTCGGGCCGTCCGCCGCCGCCCTTGCCGCCAAGAATTTCGACGGCGCTGCGCAACAGCGCGACCGCGTCGAACCGCGAAACGAGATCGTCGGTCACCCCCACGGCGATTGCGGCGCGGCCTTCATTCACTGCGATGACCGCAGCGACACCCGACCCGATCCGTGCCTTCTCCTGATCGATCAATCCGCGAAGTTCCTTTGCTGGCAGATCGTTCAGAACGCGTCCGACAAAGTTCAGATCGCCGATCTTTTCATCGGAGCTTGCCGTTTGCGCCCCCGAACCATCGCCCGATAGTGCCAGCTTCCGCTTCGCCTCGGCCAGTTCCTTTTCGAGAGCGCGGCGTTCTTCGGCTAGACTGCGCACACGCTCATTAACTTCGTCGGGAGAGCTTTTGACGATCGCTGCGACAGACCGCAAAATCTCTTCGCGTTCGACGAGCCACAAACGCGCTGCTTCGCCGGTAAGGGCCTCGATGCGCCGCACGCCCGAGGATACGGCACTCTCTGAGATGATCCGGAAGATGCCGATATCGCCGGTAGCCTCGACATGGGTACCACCGCACAGTTCGACGGAATAATGGCGTTCCGCATCTTTCTTACGCCCCATGGACAGGACGCGCACTTCATCGCTGTATTTCTCGCCGAACAAGGCGAGTGCCCCGGCCGCGATCGCATCGTCGGGCGTCATCAGGCCCGTCCCGACGGTTTCATTCGCGCGGATCTCGGAGTTTATCTCGGCTTCGACATCGGCAATCTCTTCGGCGCTGAGCGGATCAGGATGCGAAAAATCGAAGCGTAGCTTGTCCTCGGAAACGAGAGAGCCTTTTTGGGTAACGTGTTCGCCCAGACGGTGGCGCAATGCTGCATGAAGCAGATGCGTCGCCGAATGGTTGGCGCGAACCCGGTCGCGTCGCTCGGCGTCGATTTGGAGATGAACGACATCCCCCGTCGCCACCGAACCGCGCTTAATCTCTACTTGGTGCGCATGCAACTTGCCGAGCGGCTTCGTCGTGTCCGTCACTTTTCCGTTCATGCCGGAAGCCGTCGAAATGCTTCCGCTGTCGCCGGCCTGACCGCCACTTTCCCCATAGAAAGGCGTCTGGTTCGTGACGATCAACACGCTTTCGCCGTCCGACGCCTCGGCCACTTCCTCTCCGTCGCGAAGGATTGCCACGATTTGCGCTTCACCTTTCGTCGACGAATAGCCGGTGAATTCGGTCGATCCGCACCGTTCGAAGATATCGAACCAGACATCCTCGGATGCTGCCTCGCCCGAACCCTTCCACGCCGCCCGCGCGGCGGCCTTCTGTTCGGCCATTGCAGCATCGAAGCCGGCAAGATCGACTGACAGATCGCGCATACGCAACGCATCTTCAGTAAGGTCGATCGGAAAACCGTAAGTATCGTACAACTTGAAAGCTGCCGTACCGGAAAGCTTTTCGCCAGGTGCCAGACCAGCAACCTCGTCTTCGAGCAGGCGTAAGCCTTTCTCGAGCGTTCGGCGGAACTGGACTTCCTCACGCTTCAGCACATCTTCAACTAAAGCCTGACCGCGTACCAGTTCCGGATAGGCCTGACCCATTTCAGTGACCAGCGCGGGAACGAGCCGATGAAGCAAGGGCTCTTCCGCTCCAAGCAGGTGCGCATGGCGCATGGCTCGTCGCATGATCCGGCGCAGAACGTAGCCACGCCCCTCATTGGAAGGAAGGACGCCGTCCGCCAGCAGGAAACTGACGGAACGCAGATGGTCCGCAACGACGCGCTGGCTCGCAAGTTCGGTTTCGCCCTTGCTCTTTCCGGTGAATGTTTCGGCAGCGGAAATCAGCGCTTTGAAGGTATCCGTGTCGTAATTGTTGTGAACCCCCTGCATGACGGCGGCAATGCGCTCGAGCCCCATGCCCGTATCGATTGACGGTTTGGGAAGCGCCACGCGGTTTCCGTCTTCGCGCTGTTCGTATTGCATGAAGACGAGGTTCCAGATCTCGACGAACCGGTCGCCGTCCTCGTCCGGACTACCCGGAGGACCACCGGCAATGTGGTCGCCATGGTCGTAGAATATTTCGCTGCATGGCCCACACGGGCCGGTATCGCCCATCGACCAGAAGTTATCGTTCGACGCGATGCGGATTATGCGCTCTTCGGGAAGGCCAGAAATTTTGCGCCACAGATCGAACGCTTCGTCATCGTCGTGATAGACCGTTACCGTCAGCCGCTCGGTTGGCAACTCCCATTCCTTCGTCAGCAACGTCCAGGCATGTTCGATTGCCTGAGACTTGAAGTAGTCGCCGAAGGAGAAATTGCCGAGCATTTCGAAGAATGTATGATGGCGCGCGGTATAGCCGACATTATCGAGATCGTTGTGCTTGCCGCCTGCGCGAACGCATTTCTGACTGCTCGTCGCACGCGGCGAAGGCGGTGATTCTAGGCCCGTGAAGGCGTTTTTGAACGGAACCATTCCGGCGTTCACGAACATGAGCGTCGGATCGTTGAAAGGCACGAGTGGTGCCGAGGGGATCGGTTGATGGTCGGCGGCGGCAAAAAAATCCAGAAAGGATCGCCGTATATCGTTCGTCGAAGTCATGCGGTGCGAATTACGCACTCGTCAATGTATCGACAAGAGGCGATGAACGCTCTTGCCGCAATGAGGCGTCCTTTTACGTCTCGATCACCAGACGAAATACGCGCCGCCCTTTTTTCTCGCTCTCTGCCACGCTGGGCGCGAATGAACTTTCTCGACGAAGCGCGAAATCTTCGGATGCCCCTCCCCATAGCCCTGTAATAGCGCAATTTCGGCGGGGAAGCTCATCAGCACATCGGCGGCAGTCCAACCGTCGCCGACAAAATGAAGATTGTCGCCAATCCCCGATTCCATGAAGTCGATATGCGCGCTCAGTTGCTCGTCGATGCGCGGCTGAACGGGTGCTGCCGCTTCGCCCAATCTAGCGAGGAAAAGTTTCAGCATGACGGGTACGAAGAAAGAACTTTCCCCGAATTGCATCCATTCGAGATGCGAGACATATTCGTCGGTTCCCGCGCGGGGCAACCAGTCCGATCCGCCATGACGTTCGCAGAGATATTGAATAATGGCTCCGCTTTCGGAAATCACGCGTCCGTCATCCTCAATGACCGGCGACTTGCCGAGCGGATGAGCATTCTTCAGTTCAGGCGGCGCCAGATTGGTATCGCTATCCCGCTGATAATGGATCACTTCGTAGGGTTGTTCGAGTTCCTCGAGCAACCAGAGTACGCGCTGCGAACGACTACTGTTCAGGTGATGGACTACGATTGCCATAAGAATTTTCCGCTATTTCAAACCGGTTCGGTAGCAACCCGCGGCTGAGATGGTCGACCTCGGTTGCCATAAGGCAGAAACTCCTAGCACAAATGAAAATCGGGCAAAGCCTAGGTTGGCTTCGCCCGATTTTCGCTTTCCTTATGTGGAGCGCGACGAATAACTCGCGCCGCTCACTTATTCTTCGGCGTCAGGTCCAGTCATCATCTCTTCTGCCACTTCGTCCGTCTTCCCGCGAATGGCCGCCTCGAGCTTGTCGCAAACCTCGGGGTTTTCCTTGAGATAGTTCTTCGCGTTCTCCCGGCCCTGTCCGATGCGAATGCTGTCATAGCTGAACCAAGAGCCCGACTTTTCGACCAAGCCGGCCTTCACGCCCAAATCCAGGATTTCACCGATCTTCGAAATGCCCTCGCCATACATGATGTCGAATTCGACCTGCTTGAAAGGCGGCGCAACCTTGTTCTTGACGACCTTAACGCGGGTCGAGTTGCCGACGACTTCGTCGCGATCCTTGATCTGTCCGGTACGCCGAATATCGAGCCGCACGGACGCGTAGAACTTCAGCGCGTTCCCGCCAGTGGTCGTCTCCGGGTTACCGTACATGACGCCAATCTTCATACGCAATTGGTTGATGAAGATGACCATGCATTTCGAACGATTGATCGAACCGGTCAGCTTCCTGAGCGACTGCGACATGAGCCGTGCCTGCAGGCCAACATGGCTGTCACCCATCTCGCCCTCGATTTCCGCCCGCGGAACAAGTGCGGCAACGGAGTCCACGACGAGCACGTCGATCGCATTAGAACGTACGAGGGTGTCCGTAATCTCAAGCGCCTGCTCGCCGGTGTCGGGCTGAGAGACGATCAGTTCGTCGATATCGACGCCCAGTTTGCGTGCGTAAACGGGATCAAGGGCGTGCTCTGCATCCACGAACGCCGCCGTTCCGCCCGCTTTTTGCGCTTCTGCAATGACGTGCAGCGCAAGCGTGGTCTTGCCCGAACTTTCCGGTCCATAGACTTCGATGACGCGCCCCTTCGGCAAGCCGCCAATACCAAGCGCGATGTCCAGGCCAAGCGAACCCGTCGATATCGACTCGACATTCATCGCTTCCCGACTGCCCAGCTTCATTGCCGAGCCTTTTCCGAATGCACGATCGATCTGCGCGAGTGCTGCGTCCAATGCCTTCTGACGATCCACGTTCACTTCCTTATCCTCGACCAGTTTCAATTTCGCCGAAGCCATAACACGCCTCCATCTTTAGGACTGATCCAGACTTCGATCGCCCTGTTGGATAACTGTGTATGCCTTTTGTTCTCACAGAACAAGAGTAGAACAAAATTTATTCCGCTCTCTTTGGGACGCTGCTCGCACGATCGGCAGCTTGGTGCCACCTTCGATGGTAAACAACTCCCAAATTATTTTCCTTTCTGCCCGAGGACTTCGGAAACCTTCGCGCCGATCTGCTGCACAGAAAACGGTTTGGCGATAAAATACATGTTCTCGATATTGATGTCGCGCCGCAGCTGTTCCTCGGCATAGCCCGACATGAAGAGGATCGGTAGGTCGGGATGCACCTTGCGTATGGCCTTCGCCATGGTCGGACCGTCCATGCCGGGCATGACCACATCGGACACGACCAAGTCAAAACCCCCGCCATTCGCGATCTGCGCGAGGCCTTCCTCGCCGTCGGAGGCGGTCGTCACCTGATAGCCGGCTCTGCTCAAGGCACGTTCCGCCACGGCGCGTACCATGTCTTCATCCTCCACGAGAAGCAGGTTGCCGCCAGTCGACCAGTCGCTGGCATCGGCATCAGGCTCTTCCGACAAGGGAGGCCCGGACGGCGCCGGCAAAGCATCGCCCTTGTATACCGGCAGATAGACGGTGAACCTTGCACCTGCCTGCCGACCAGAACTTGCCGGAATATTGTCCGCGAAGATGTAACCGTTCGACTGCTTCACAATCCCGTAGACTGTCGAAAGGCCGAGGCCCGTGCCCTTCCCTTGCTCCTTGGTGGTGAAGAATGGCTCGAAGATCTTGGGCAAGATATGCGCCGGGATACCGCCCCCCGTGTCCTGAATGATGAGGGCGGTGTAGTCGTCAACCGGCATGACTTCGATGTCCATGCGCTCGACATCCTCGCGCGACACGCGGCGGGTCGCCATCGTCAGACGACCGTTCGTCGTTCCGCTGGCGAGAATGGCATCTCGTGCATTGACGGCGAGATTGACGATCACTTGCTCGAGTTGCTGCGGGTCGGCGCGGACGGGGCCCAGTTCGCGATCGTGCCGCACCGTAAACTCGATGCCGTCGCTCATGAGGCGCTTCAGCAGCTGGCTCACTTCGCTGACCACGTCGGGCAATTGCAGCACGACCGGTTGCAGTGTCTGCTGCCGCGAAAATGCGAGCAATTGCCGCGTAAGAGAAGCAGCGCGGTTCGAGTTCGCCCTGATCTGCTGGATATCGTCGTAATCGCTGTCGCCCGGCGAGTGCCGCAGCAGCATGAGGTCGCAATAGCCGATGATCGCGGTCAGAACATTGTTGAAGTCATGCGCAACGCCGCCGGCCAGTTGCCCCACCGCCTGCATCTTCGTCGCTTGCGCGACCTGACGGCGGAGGCGCTTTTCCTCCGAGGAGTCGCTCATCGACAAGAGGACCGCCGCATCGCCCAAACCGCGGACACCTGCAAAACCAATCGAAATGGGTTCTTCGGGATCGCTCGACAGACGCACGGGCATGTTGCCGCTGGCGATCGGGCCCTTGGCGAAGCGTCTGACGGAATCGGCAAAGGCTCCCTTGTCCTCACGCACGACAAGATCGGACGGATATTGCGGCAGACCCTTGTCGCGCCTGTCGACCGCTCGCATGAACGCCTTGTTGGCGAATAGGAAGCGCCCGTCGCGATCGGTCAGCGCCAGGCCGAGTGGCAGCGCCGACAAGAGAGCTTCCAGTTGCGGCACGGCATTGCGCCCGGCGCTTTCGCTCCCGCCGCCAAGCACCACCGTGCTATCGATGAGCAGCATGAGCGAAGATGCCTGGTCCGCATTGCTGGTCGAAGTCGTGCCCGGCGGATCGAGCGCGATATTCACGAGGGTTTGCGGACTGCCCTGCATTCCCTCATGCGCGTAGAAAATCCGATTGCGCTCATCCGTTCGCAGCATCTGGACGAATTCGGCATGCACGATGTTCATGCGCGCATTGCCGCTCGCGCGTTCGCCAAGTCCAGGAGTGGCCGATTCGATGCGTCCATCGGCGCGAACCAGCGCTGCCTCCAGCCCCGCGCGAGACAGGACAACACCAAACAGGCCCGTCAGGTTCTCGCTGATCAGATCCTCGATCCGCGTATTCACGATCTCGGAGAAATGCCAGACGAGATAATCATCGGCGCGTCCGGCCCGTTGCAGGCGAGCGCTCCAGCGCTTGTCCTCGTTCGGGGACAGCAGCAGTCCAACTTCGGCTTCTCCCTCTCGCCATGCCTTGCGGGCAGCTTCGACGAGGCCTTCGCGCGATTGTTGATCGACGGGCAGTTCCGGCGGGATGGCGCTCTGGCCGAACCATTTGAGGAAGCGTTCATTCGCACAGACCATGCGGTTCGCCCGGTCGATAATAACGACGCCGTCGCCGCCTTTCTCGATCGCCGCGAGGGTAACCGACCAGTCCGGCAATGCGTGGGCGACTTCCTCGACCTCCGGCTTTACCCGCGCGTAGATCATCGCCGCGAGCGACAGGACGAGGAGTGAGCCGCCGAACGCTGCGGCCGTGATCGAGGATTCGGCGAGCAGCCATACCAAGCCGACGCTGAGCGCAAGGGCCAGCAAAAGGCCGAGAATCAGCGGTACGGGGGGCAGCGCCCCCTCGCGCTCGAAACTTCCCATCATTGCTTGTTGGCTTCCAGCTTCCGATCGAGATCGGCTTCCATGCGAGCAAGCCTGCGAGAGCGGCGGCGGGCCACGATGTAACGCCAGCTCCATGACGAAACGACGTGCCCGATCGAAGCGGTCACGACGGCAAGCACGAGAAAACCGAAAGCGGTGACGCCCGCCGTCTGGAAAAACTCCGCCAGCAAGCGGCCCCGCTCACCTTGAAGTTCCTCGCCGGCAAGCCCACCCGCCGCGGCGTCGATCTTGAGGATGAAGGAACCGACGCGATTGGCGACGACGATCCAGAACGGGAAGGTAAACGGGTTCGTTATGAAGGTCGCAATTGCGGAAAGGGGTACGTTGGCCCGCGCCGGAAGGGCCATGAATGCGGCAAGGAAGATTTGGCCAACGGGAATGATGAACGCGCAGAATAGTCCGAGTGCGACGCCCCTCGGGACGCTCCGCCGGGTGAAGCGCCAGAGTTCGGGCGACAGGAACCGATGTGCGATTGGTTCGAGCCACTTATTGCTGGCCATTTCGTCGCGCGTCGGCATGCGGGGCTTGGCCCAGCCTGGCAGCATTCTGGTGAGTTTTTTAAGATTCATTGGATCGCTTCGCGCTTTGCTACGACCGTCGACCAAGCGCAATAGCAATGCCCGGTAAACCGATCAAACGACGTGTGGCGTCGTCATAATACGCGATTGCTAGCGCAGAGCTTAACGGATCAGCCGTTTTCTCTCAGCAGGCGAGCCTTGTCACGCTTCCAGTCGCGGTCCTTGATATATTCGCGCTTGTCCTGTGCCTTGCGACCTTTCGCCAGCGCAAGTTCCACCTTCGCCCTGCCCTGCCGGTTGAAATAGATCGACATCGGGACGAGCGTCATTCCCTTGCGCTCGACGGCACCCATCATCTTGTTGATCTCGCGCTCGTTCAGAAGGAGCTTGCGACGTCGCTTGGGTTCATGGTTGAACCGGTTGCCGTGACTGAACTCCGGAATATTGGCGTTGATCAGCCAGCATTCGCCTTCGGTCACCTCGGCATAGGACTCCCCGATGCTGGCCTCGCCAGCCCGTAACGACTTCACCTCCGTCCCCTGCAAGACGAGCCCTGCCTCGAACTTGTCTTCGATCGCATAGTCGAAGCGAGCGCGCCGGTTCTCAGCGACGGTTTTCTGCTTGTCGAAGGTTTCGGGTTTGGGTCTGGCCATGCGGCTTTATTAAGAGGCGGGAGAGCGAATTGTAAGGCTACAGGAGGCCAGCGTGGTCGAGTGCCGCGTCGACCGCGCGCCGTGCGTGGTCGCTCGCCGAACATAGCGGAAGCCTTACCTCGTCGCTGAAGCCCTCACGAACGCGTGACAGCGCGTATTTCACGGGCGCTGGCGAGGAATCTTCGAACATTGCATAATGAAGGGGATACAGCCGGTCGTTCAACTGGCGCGCCTTGAGCAGATCATTATCGGCACAGGCATGCTGGAATTCTGCGCATAGCTGAGGCGCTACGTTGGCGGTGACCGAGATGCAGCCCTTACCGCCCGCGGCATTGAACGGCAGGGCCAGCTCGTCGTTGCCCGAAAGCTGGCAAAACTCCTTCGAGATGCCCATGCGATGGTCGGCGACGCGTGACAGATCCTCGCTCGCATCCTTGATGCCGATAATCTGGTCAGGATACCGGTTCGCCAGCTCGCAAACGGTTTCAGGAGCGATATCGGTCACGGTTCGACCCGGCACGTTATAGAGGACGATCGGCAGGTCGCAGTGATCCGCCAGATAGCTGAAATGCGCGATAAGTCCCGCTTGGCTCGGCTTGTTGTAATAGGGTGCGACACATAAGGCAGCGCTCGCCCCAGCCTTCTTCGAGAAGTTCATATGCAAAAGAGCATTCTTCGTATCGTTGCTGCCGCAGCCCACGATGACGGGAACACGCCCGGCGGTTTGCTCGATACACACCTCTATGACCCGGTGGTGTTCGGCGTTCGACAGGGTCGATGCTTCGCCGGTCGTTCCGCAGGGTACGAGCGCGCTGCTGCCGCTTTCGATCTGCCAGTCCACAAGGTTGCGAAACGCCATCTCGTCGAACGAGCCGTTCCGGAATGGCGTCACGAGAGCGGGAATTGAGCCGGCGAACATAGCGGAACCCTTGAGGCTAGCGGTCGGGAATCGTAAGCTGAAAACGATCGACCGTCGATTTATTCAGCGACTGATAAGGAGCGACTGCCTACTATGTCCAGTATGGACCGTTTACCTTTTATAGCATTAGCTCTTGCCGTCATGCCTGCAATGACGGCGTCCGCCCCCGTGACCGCGCAGGACGCAGAAAGCTGGGACCGCGCTCGGCAGAACATGATCGCCCGTGCTCCGAGCCGGATCGCACCGGCAATTTCCCAGTGGGAGCGCCTGACCGCGAGCCGCGATCTGCGCTTCGACGATTATGCGGGCTTCGTCCTCGCCTATCCGGATTTCCCCCGTGAGGAGACCCTTCGGATAAGGGCCGAGAACGCGCTCGATCGCGAACCTGTCGGCGCCGAAAGACTGGTGGCATTCTTCGATCGCAATCCGCCCCTGACGAATAGCGGGCGAGCCAGATACGCACTTGCCCTTGCTTCACTCGAACGACCCGAAGCCTTCGAATGGGCGCGCGAGGCTTGGCGCAATGGACGACTGGACGGAACGGCGGAAGCCTATCTTTCTGCCCGGTATGCCGCGCGCTTCCAGCAAGCCGATCACGATCAGCGGCTCGATGCACTGCTCTGGCAAGGCGAGACCGAAGCCGCCCGTCGAACGCTGACAATGGCGTCGCCTCAGGCGCGCACGGTCGCCGAAGCGCGACTTGACCTTCTCGAAAACGCGCCGAACGCTGCAGCAAACCTCGGAGCGTTCGGCAGCGATCCCGGCTACGTTTACAATCTGTCGCAGCAGCAACGGCGCATGGGACGAATGGACCTGGCTGTCTCGACACTGTCGAACGCGACGTCGTTCTCGAAACCGGCCTATGACGCAGAGGCGATGATTGCCGAAATGCTCCAGGTAGCGCGCTCTGCGCCGCCTGCGGCGGCATCTCGCATCGCGGCCAATGCCGATGCAATCTTTGCCGACGGTACCGACATCAGCGATCTCTCCTATCGTCTGCGGGACGATTACACCTCGCTCATGTGGCATGGTGGCACAGAAGCCTTGTGGTCCAACGGAAACCCCGCTTCGGCCGCGCCGCTGTTCTATCACTACGGCACGGCGGCCAAGACCCCGCAAACCCGCTCAAAAGGATTTTACTGGGCAGGTCTGGCAAGCGAAAGAGCCGGAAATACCGCAGGGGCCAACCGATATTTCGAAATGGCGAGCGAGTATGCAGACCGTTTTTACGGGCAGTTGGCTCTGGAAAAACTAGGGCGCCCGCTTCCCTCGCTGAAGGGTCAGGGACAGACTGCTCTCTCGCCCGAGGCATACCGCCAGTTCAGCAGCGAGCCGCTGGTCGAAGCGACGCGTGAGGTCTCTAGAGGAGCCCCCTGGAGTACCGGGATTCAGTTCTACCGCGCTCTTGCACAGCGTGCCGATACGCCGGCGGAACACCGGTTGGTCGCCGACTTCGCGCGGGAAATCGGTCGCCGCGACCTTGCCGTGAACGTCGCCGAAGCGGCGGGTGCGGACGGACACTCCGCCTTCGTCGAACAGGGCTTTCCTGTGCTCGACACGCCGCCGGGCGCCAACTGGATCATGGTCCACGCGATCGCGCGGCAGGAAAGCCAATTCGCCGACAATGCGATCAGCCATGCCGGCGCGCGCGGTTTGATGCAGCTGATGCCCGCGACCGCGCAGGAGCAGTCGGGCAAGCTCGGCATGACCTATATGACGGCTGACCTGATCGGCAAGCCCGACTACAACATTCGGCTCGGCGATGCCTATTTCGCGCGAATGCTCGATTATTTTGACGGCGCCTATCCGCTCGCCATCGCCGCTTACAATGCCGGTCCGGGCAATGTGAATAAATGGCTGCGCGCAAATGGCGATCCGCGAACCGGGAGCATCGACTACGTGACCTGGATCGAGCGGATTCCGATCTTCGAAACCAAGAATTACGTCCAGCGCGTCATCGAGAACGCGAGCGTCTATGCCGCGCTTCATCCCGAGCGGGTTCGGAGCGGTCATCCGCAGCGTGCGGGCGAATTCCTGCGCAAATAGCCAGGAGATGGCGCGGGGCTCGATAAACTTGGCCGTTCTGGCAGCGGTGGCGGCAGCGGCGATCCCTGCCGGCGCTCTCGCGCGCGAAAGCCTTGGACTGTTTGATGGTTGGGCAGCCTTCCGCGACCGGGACGTCCCGCGTTGCTACGCAATCGCCAAGGCGGCGCCGAGCAGTCTCAGGCGGGATTACGAGCCCTATGCAACCGTAGGACACTGGCCGGACGAGGGTATCCGTGCCCAAGTACATTTTCGCCTGTCGCGCGAGATGGCCCGCTCTTCGACGATATCCCTCGATATAGGTGACCGCGAGTTCCTGTTGACCGGCGGTGGCGGCGATGCTTGGGCGCGGGACAAGACCATGAACGCCGCAATCCTTGCTGCCATGCGATCCGCAGCTTCGATGAAGATTGCCGCGCGCGACGACCGGGGACAGTCGTTCTCGAACAGTTATGATTTGCGCGGAGCGTCTAGCGCTGTCGATGCGGCTTCGCGCGCTTGTGCTAAGCTGTAGATCAAGAAAAAGGCCGGAAGCGCGAAGCTCCCGGCCCTTTTTTGTGATTGCAGAGGCGATCAGAAGCGGTAACCGACGCCTACCGCAACCTGATGACGGTCGGTATCGATGTCGAAACGATCGCTGTCCGGTACGTCATTGGGGAAATCGAGTTCGGCGCGGCTATAGTTCGAATAGCGATATTCGAGCTTCGCAAATGTCCGCTCACTCAGCGCATATTCGACGCCCGCACCGAGACGGTAACCGTCGGTGTCGATGTCCTGCGTGAACTCGGTCGTCCCGTCGCTTGCGCGAATGTCGTATTTAGCGTTCGTGTAACCACCCTTCGCGTAAACTAGAAGGTTCGGGCTCGCGAGAACGCCGGCACGAACGCCGAGATAGAGGTCGCGGCCGGTTTCGACATCGCCGAAGCCAAATCCCTCGAAATCACCTTCGTCCACTTCCGTGTCAGCGGTCGATCCGGTCAGTTCCGCCTCGGCACCGACGAGGAAGCTGCCCAGCGCAACGTCATAACCGATCGCGCCGCCATACAGGACGCCTTCGATCGATTGGTCATTGTCTTCGTTGAGTTCGTCATCGATGTCGCTGCCGGCCTTCGTGCTGTCGAAGCCTGTCAGGATTTCGACGCGCGGACCGGTAAAGGTTCCGTCGACCGCATCTTGTGCCAGTGCGGGTGATGAAATTGCGCCAACGGCGACAACTGCGAGCAATGTTCTGGTGTACTTCATTTCAACTCCATTTGGTTAGGCGTTTGTGCCCCACGTGGCCTCAGACGCCCGACCCCGCGGTGGAGTTTCATGAACATAATATAACAAGATTTTGTGGCAAAATTACTACGTCCCGTTCGATGAATAGCATTTGTGATCGTCGAAACGCGGGAACCCTCAGCCGCATAGAGCGTGCGAGGCTGCTTTAATCCTGCGACCGTCGTCGCTATATGCGGACATTCATGGCAAACACCGCACTCATGTCCATCCCGGGTCGAATCGATCCGGTCCCCGCACCGCGTGAAGTAACCCCTCGTGCCGATGGCAGGGTCGATCTGCTCGGGCTCTCTCGTCAGCGGATCGGAAGGCTTTTCATCGAAACAGGCCTCGACGAACGACAAGCGAAGCTGAGATCCAAGCAGGTCTTTCATTGGATGTATCATCGCGGCGAGACAGAATTTGAAGCGATGACGGATATCTCGAAGTCGCTTCGCATCTGGCTCGAGGAACGCTTCGTCGTCGGTCGCCCCAATGTCGTTGAAGCGCAGCATTCGAATGACGGCACGCGCAAGTGGCTCTTGCGGACGGAAGACGGACATGATTTCGAAATGGTCTTCATCCCAGATGAAACGCGCGGAACCCTTTGCGTGTCGAGCCAGGTCGGATGCACCCTGAATTGCACCTTTTGTCATACGGGCACGATGCGCCTCGTGCGTAACCTCACGGCGGGGGAGATCGTCGGTCAGGTCATGTTGGCGCGCGACGCGCTGGGCGAGTGGCCGAAGGGCAAGATGGATTTCGGCGACGAGGAGAGCGCCGGAGAATACCGCGCCGACGGGCGGCTGCTTACCAACATAGTCATGATGGGCATGGGGGAGCCACTCTACAATTTCGACAATGTGCGCGACGCGCTGAACGTCGTGATGGATGGCGAAGGCCTGTCATTGTCGCGGCGCCGGATCACCCTTTCGACGAGCGGCGTCGTGCCGATGATGGAGCGCTGCGGCGAAGAGATCGGCGTCAATCTCGCCGTATCTCTCCATGCGGTGACGAAGGACGTGCGCGACGAGATCGTGCCTTTGAACCGGAAGTACGGCATCGAAGAGCTTCTGGCTGCCTGCAAGGCCTATCCCGCCTCATCGAACGCCCGAAGGATTACCTTCGAATACGTCATGCTGAAGGACAAGAACGACAGCGACGAGGATGCGCGAGAACTGGTGAGACTCATCAAGGCGTTCGATCTTCCGGCGAAGGTCAATCTCATTCCCTTCAATCCGTGGCCCGGTTCGGCCTATGAATGCTCAACGCCGGAACGGATAAAGCGCTTTTCCGCGATCGTTTTCGACAGTGGCATCAGTGCTCCGGTCCGGACTCCCCGCGGGCGGGACATCGATGCGGCTTGCGGGCAGTTGAAGACGGCAGCGGAGAAGAAAAGCCGGGCCGAGCGCGACCGAGAGGCGTCGAACGCCTGAACCCGTTACGCTGCCGAACCCCGTTCCAAACTTCATTTCGACTTAGCGAGAGCTTCAATTCGTCGCATTGAAACACGTTAACCGCCATCGTTCATCCGGTGTTGTGCATCCCCGCGCGAGACCGTCAGACATGTCAGGTTTTCATCGAAGGGGAATGAAGCCATGAAGAAGATTATGATGATTGCAGCAGCCGCTGCCATGACCGTGCCAGCCGCTCCGGTTCTGGCCGATCCGCCCCCACATGCGAAAGCCTATGGCAAGCGTGCCAAGGATCGCATCTACGACGATCGCGGGCGCTATTACGAGCCGCGCCGCCTTTCCCGTGCTGATCGCGTATGGCGCGGCGATGACGGTCGCTATTACTGCAAGCGCGACAACGGCACCACCGGCCTCGTTATCGGCGCTGCGGTCGGTGCGCTCGCCGGTCATGAAATCGCAGGACGCGGAGACAAGACGCTCGGCGCCATCATCGGTGCGGTCGGCGGCGGTCTGCTCGGTCGCGAAATCGACAAGGGCGATCTGAAATGCCGCTGAACTGACGGCAAGGATGTGAGCGAATTCGAAAGCGTCGGCGAAACCCGCCGGCGCTTTTTTTCGTCTGCTGGACCATCGAAGCATCGCATTTGAGCGAATTCCTTTATAGGTTACCGCAATGCCTCGCCCCGCCATACTCATCACCGGAGCTGCCCGGCGCATCGGCGCGGTTCTGGCCGAAGCATTCGCTGCGGAAGGCTGGCATATCGTCATACATTACAACCGTTCGGAAACCGCGGCGCTCGAACTGGCCGATCGATTGCCCTCCGCCCGCTGTGTTCAATGCGACCTCGAAGACGGCGACGAAGCTGCCGCCATGATCGAACGGCTTGGGCAAGAGCTCGACGATTGGCGAATGTTGATCAACAACGCCTCCATCTTCGCCCCGGATACGGCTAGCGCACTTGATCCGAACCTGTTTCGCCGCATGATGCGCATCAATTGCGAGACCCCGACACGCATGGCGCAGGCCTATCTCGCCCTTGCTCGCAGCACCGGTCTGCGATGCGTCGTCGACATTACCGATCAGAAGCTCGCGAACACCAACCCCGACTTCTTTTCCTATACCGCAAGCAAACACGCCCTTGCCGGAACGATCCCCATGCTCGCCATCGCCAATACGAACCCGCTGGACCGAATTTATGGGCTGGCGCCCGGCGCCATCCTTCCGAGCCATGACCAGTCGGTCGAGGAGATCGAGATTTCGCACCGGATGAACCTTTTGAACCGCAGGACCGCCCCGCAGGACATCGCCGCAGCGGCTCTGTTTCTCAGCGAAGGACATCTGGCGTCGGGCGAGACGATATTCGTCGATGCCGGGCAGCATTTGCTCCGGCAGGATCGCGACGTTATCTACCTCGCAAGGGAAGCGCGGGGTTAAAGTATGACAGGCCGGAAACGACATGCCTTCTCCACGCGCCTGTGGCACTGGATCAACCTCGTCTGCGTCGTCATCCTCTTCATGTCGGGCCTCAATATCAGCAATGCCCACCCCTATCTTTATTGGGGCGATTACGGCTTCCGCCCCGCCGAAGCCTGGCTCAGCGTTCCTCGCTTTCCGGGATGGGCCACGATCCCCGACTTCTATAGCCTTGCGCAAGCGCGGGACTGGCACGTACTGTTCGCCTGGCCGATGGCGCTCATTCTCCTCTTCATCTGGGTCGCGATGCTCGCCAACGGACATTTCTGGCAAGATATCCGCACCCGGCGGCGCGAGTGGCAGGTGAGCGAGGTCGTCCGGGACATCAAGGCCCATCTGCGGCTCGATTTCCACCACGGAGCGGGCAAGTACAATTTCCTGCAAAAGCTCACCTATGGCCTTGTTTTCGGCATTATCCTGCCCGGCATGGTATTCACCGGCATGGCGATGAGCCCCGGCCTCGAGCCAAGCTTCACCTGGGCGATCGAACTCATGGGCGGCAGACAGTCAGCGCGCAGCCTGCACTTCATCCTCGCATGGACCTTGTTCGCTTTCTTCGTCGTCCATGTCCTGCTCGTCATATTGTCCGGCCCCGTATGGCAGCTTCGCGCAATGATCACCGGACGCAACCCGAAGGCCGCAACGCCCGCAGGAGAGGCATAATGGCCAACGTCAAACGTCGCGGTTTCCTCGCCGCTATGGGGGCATCCTTCCTCGCCGGGTGCACGAAGATCGGTCAAACCGAGGCCGGACAAGCCGCCTTCGACGCTTCGGAAAGCTGGCATCGGATCGTTCACCGGTTTCTCGGCAATGGGAGACTGGTGAAGGAATACGACGCGTCCGCCATCTCGCCGACTTTCAGAGGCAACGGAACGATCGATCCGGACAACGCCGCTTACCGCGCGGCCGCGGCGGCCGGGTTTGCCGACTGGCGCCTCGAAGTTGCTGGCCTCGTCGAACGACCTTTGTCCCTTTCGATGGATGATATTCGCGCCCTTCCCCAACGCTCGCAAATTACGCGCCATGATTGCGTCGAGGGGTGGAGCGCCATCGGGCAATGGACCGGTCCGCAACTGTCGCTCATTCTCGACGAAGCGCGACTGGCGCCCGAGGCGCGGTTCATCGTCTTTCGCTGTGCCGACAATCTCAATGGCGACGACTATTACGAAAGCTGCGACCTCGACGATGCCTATCACCCGCAGACGATCGTGGCTCATCAGCTGAACGAGGAACCTCTGCCGATCAAGAATGGCGCGCCACTTCGAATGCGGATTGAGCGGCAACTCGGTTACAAGCATGCGAAATACCTGACAGCCATAGAAGCGGTTGCCTCTCTGGACGACATCGGCAAGGGCAAAGGCGGCTATTGGGAAGACCGCTCGGGCTACCACTGGTATGCCGGGATCTGAATTTGCAAAGACACTGAAAGCGAGACGAGAATGTTCGACAGGTTGATCGACAAGGCGATGAAGCACGTCGTTAAGGACGGCACGCTGGAAATCGTTCACCATGACGGGCGCGTCGCACGGTTCGGAACCTCTCACCCCCTGTTCGCCGATGTCCGTATCCGGTTCACCGATGCGGGCGTCGCTCGGCAGATCGTCATGGATCAGTCCCTGGGTACCGGCGAAGCGTATATGGACGGTCGCCTCGTGATCGAGAAGGGCGAGATCATGGATCTCGTCGAGCTGATCAAGGGCAACATCCCGTGGGAAGCGAAGGGGCCTGCCCATCGCAGTCTGTTCGGCAAGGTGAAGCTGGCCCTGCACACCAAGACTGCCGAAGCGAACGAACAGCTTTCCTCGAAGTCGAACGTCTCGCACCACTACGACATAGGCAACGAACTCTACCGGATGTTCCTCGACAGCGAGCACATGCAATATAGCTGCGCTTACTGGCCCGAAGAAAGCATTACGCTGGGCGAAGCGCAGACAGCCAAGCTGGCGCATATCGCGGCGAAGCTTTCCATCGAACCGGGGCAAGAGGTTCTCGACATCGGATGTGGCTGGGGCGGGATGGCGATCTATCTCGCGAAGAACTACGACTGCCGGGTCCAGGGGATCACGCTTAGCAAGGAACAGCTGGAACTCGCCGTAGAGCGTGCCGCCGACGCCGGTGTTTCGGACAAGGTCACCTTCAAATTGGACGACTACCGCGATCTCGCCGCGAGCGGGCGAAAGTACGACCGGATCGTTTCCGTCGGCATGTTCGAACATGTCGGACGACCTCAATTCGACACCTTCTTCGATTGCGTACGCAAGCTGCTCGATGCGGACGGCATCATGCTGCTGCATACGATCGGACGAATGGGCCCGGCGGGTCAGACGGATGCTTTCACGCGCAAATACATCTTCCCCGGCGGATATATCCCGGCGCTTTCTGAGATCATTCTCGCCAGCGAGAAATACCGCCTGATCCCGACCGACGTCGAAACGTTGCGACTGCACTACGCCAAGACATTGCGTTCCTGGTACGCGAATTGCGCGGCGAGGAAGGACGACATTATCGACCTTTACGACGAGCGGTTCTATCGCATGTGGATGTTCTATCTTGCCGGCGCGACGGCGAGCTTCGAGAGTGGGGGCATGTGCAACTATCAGGTGCAGTACAGCCGCAACCGGCTGACTTTGCCGCTGGCGCGCGACTACATGCGCGAGGAAGAACGCCGCCTCCTCGCGAAGTGAGCCCATTGATCGGCCCGCTCCCCGCTGATAGGCGGGCCGCCGTTCCCAATTCGATAGTGAAAGAATTCGCCAGTGCCTCAAGCCAGTAAAGTCGTCCTCGCTTATTCCGGCGGCCTCGATACGAGCGTCATCGCCAAATGGCTCGAGGTCGAACGAGGCTGCGAGGTCGTCACCTTCACTGCCGACCTTGGACAGGGCGAGGAGATCGAACCTGCGCGCGACAAGGCTCGGGCGATGGGCATCCCGGACGACAACATCTTCATCGAAGATTTGCGCGAGGAGTTCGTCCGCGACTTCATCTTCCCGATGATGCGCGCCAATGCGCGCTACGAAGGCGACTATCTGCTCGGTACCAGCATCGCCCGTCCGCTCATTTCCAAGCGGCTCGTCGAAATAGCCAGCGAGACGGGTGCCGACGCGATCGCGCATGGCGCGACGGGAAAGGGCAACGACCAGATCCGCTTCGAATTGTCGGCCTATGCGCTCGCCCCGGACATCAAGGTCATCGCCCCGTGGCGCGAATGGGACCTGACGAGCCGGACGGCGCTCATCGCCTGGGCGGAAGAACATCAGATTGCCGTCCCGAAGGACAAGCGCGGGGAAAGCCCATTCTCAACCGATGCGAACATTTTGCACACCTCTTCCGAAGGCAAGGTCCTCGAGGACCCGTGGATGGAAACGCCCGACTACGTCTACTCGCGCACCGACCACCCCGAAGACGCGCCCGATACACCCGAATATATCGAGATCGGCTTCGAGAAGGGCGACGGCGTATCATTGAACGGCGAGGCGATGAGCCCTGCTACGCTGCTCGCTAGCCTCAACGAACTGGGTAGGAAGCACGGCATCGGCCGGCTCGACCTCGTCGAGAACCGGTTCGTGGGCATGAAGTCCCGCGGCATGTACGAGACCCCGGGCGGCGAGATCTACGCCCGCGCGCATCGGGGCATCGAACAGCTCACCCTCGACCGCGGCGCGGCGCACCTCAAGGACGAACTCATGCCGCGCTATGCCGAACTCATCTATAACGGCCTGTGGTTCAGCCCGGAGCGCGAGATGCTGCAGGCCGCGATCGATCTCAGCCAGCAGAAGGTCAATGGCACGGTCCGCCTGAAGCTCTACAAGGGCCTCGCCTCGGTCGTCGGGCGCAAATCCCCCGACAGCCTCTATTCCGAGGCGCATGTCACCTTCGAGGACGATGCCGGAGCCTACGACCAGAAGGATGCGGAAGGCTTCATCAAACTGAACGCCCTGCGCCTGCGCCTCCTCGCCAAGCGGGACCGCTGACCCCCGCCGAAGCCCGGTTCCGGCGTCATTTCACCGCTTGCCGACGTCACGAGTCGTTTCGTCGCAAATTAAACTCGACTTCCGCCGAGTCGAGCCGGAGATACGGCGAGCCCCCGCCGCGTTAGTTTTTTGTTCGGCCTGCCGCCTCTATCTCCGGTCGCGTTATGGACGGGATCAAGACCACCATCGCCCAGCGCGGTCTGCGCCTCTTCGCGCTCGCCGCCTTCGCCGCAACTCCGGCCGCCGCCCAGGCGCCCGAGCCCGCTGCCGATCCGTTCGCGCAGCATTTCGGCGCCTTCGACGATCTGCCCGACGCGCCCGACCCGGCGAGCAACCTGTCGAGCAAGGCCGTCGATCTCGACAGCTTCGAGCCGCCGGTCGAGGAGGACAGCATCTTCGACACCGGCCGCGCCAGCTTCTACGGCAAGCGCTTCGCCGGTCGCCCGACCGCGAGCGGCGAGCGGTTCGACCCCACCCAGCTGACCGCCGCGCACCGCACCCTGCCCTTCGGCACGAAGGTCCGCGTGACCAATGCCGATACGGGCAAGAGCGTCGTCGTGCGGATCAACGATCGCGGCCCCTTCGCCAAGAGCCGCGTGATCGACGTGAGCCGCGCCGCCGCCGAACAGCTCGGCATGGTCCGCTCCGGCCACGCAGCGGTCGAACTCGCTTTACTCGACTGAGCCGGACGACCGGGCCGCGTCCCCGCCTTCCGCGCCCTCCAGCCGCTGCTCTTTGTCCGGCTGCCCATCCAGCAGCCACCAGTTCGCCGCGCCCTCCTCGAATGCGAGAAGCTGCGCATATTCCGCCGCGCCCACATCCCTGAACGTCGCCAGTTTCGGCGCATCGGCGGGTCGCGCCGCCTCCATCCGGTCGAGCCGGTCCTCCAGCCATTCCGAGGCGTCCGCAATCCTACGCGATGGAACACATGGAACACGGTCCTGCGGTTTGTTTCCCGCCCCCTCAGCGCCCTCCGCCTCATGCCCGATCGCAGCCCGTTCGCGAGCAGACGCATCGCAGGCAGCCGCGCGCGCTTCGAACGGTTCGCAAGTGTGGCTCAGGGTCTCGGCTAAGGCCTCACCCCGGCGCAGCGCGTCGATCTCGTCATCGAGGCTTGCCAGCGCCCCGGCCAGATCCTCCCGCTCCGCCAGCCGGTCCAAGCGCGCGAGGTGTGCCAGCAGCAGCCGGGAATCGTAGCGCCGCCGCCGCGCCACTTCCTCGCCATGGTAATAGATGGCTTCCTCCACCCCCTCGATCGCGCGTTCGGCCAGCACCTGCTCGGCATGGCTGCGCGCCGCGAGCAGCGCCGCGTCCCAGGCGCGGGCGAGCGCGGTGGAGCGCCGCCGGGCGCGATAGGCGGTCTGGGCGGAGACGCGCGCGGCCCGGCAGGCGAGCCGGACATTGCCGTAAAGCTGAAGGTTGGCGAGGAATTCGCCCTGCGCGCGGGGCGTGAAGATCGAGAAGCGATCCGCGGAGGCGATGGCATTCATCGGGCGGCTCCTTCGGCGGAGTGATTGTCTGGTGCGTTCGGGGTCGGTAGCGGGTCGCCATCCCCCTCGCCGTGCGGATTCGCAAAATCCCCCTCCCCATTTGGAAGTAACGCAAATTCCCCCTCCCCTTGGGGGGAGGGGTTAGGGGTGGGGGAGTCGCGGTCAGGGGTGGGAAATTCACTGTCAGGGGTGGGGGCACGCCGCAGCCCCGGAAAACGCGGCCTGGGCGGACCGAAGGGCTTGGCGAGCTTGTAGAGGGCATGGGTCGCGCTGCCGGAACGATAGCGGGCATCCGGGCCGAGCAGGATGGCTTCCTGCTGCGCGTCTCGTGCGAGGCGGCGAATGTCGGGCTTTGCCTGCGCCTCGGCGTGGCGCGCCCAGCGCTGCGCGGCCTCAATCGTTTCGCGGGAAGCCCAGGGGGACTGGATCGGCAACATGGGAACGGTTCTCCTTTTCAGGGACGAAGGGGAACCGGACTATTTAGCGGGAATGTGGGAAGTAGGAAAATTAGGAGTAATTTCGAGATTCATTGGGCAATCCAGCCTTTCTCATGTTATAAAAAGAGAATGGCTTATTCAATTTCTTACATAAAGGCGTCGCGCCCGGAAGCGGAAGAGCGATTTAATGGGAACTTCTCTGACGCTAAGATTATAGGGCGCAATGCCGTCGACTCTGGCGAATATGATCGGGTCGAAATTCGCGACAACCAAAATAAACTTGTCTGGCATTATCCACGGGCATTGCGCCCGGCATAAAGAACCACAAGGACAGACGCAGCTAGCCGACCCGAACCGTTCGGCTATCCTAGTTAGTAAGATTGCCGCATGTGGGTGACGACTATTAGTCCGATCCGCCTCAGGGACGCTGTGAAGGCGGGAAGAAGCGCGCCGCAAACCTTTCGGCTGGCTGGCGCAGTACGATTTTCGAGATAACTGCGAAGCTTCGTTGGGAGACCCCTAAAGGCCTTTCCAGTTGTCTCCTTCGAAATCGAACGAGATTGTCTCACCGTAGCGAGGATGCCGCTTGTCAAGCTTGTTCATGAAGTCCTCGTAATCCTCACTGAAATCCATAATCGTACACACCGAGGCCAAGTGTTCGCGCAACTTTGGATGACCAAGGTCGGGTGTTAGCCGCTGTTGAAGCGTACCCTTCCGCTTGCCTGAGGGGGTCTTGGGTTCGGTCCCCTTCAACTCTGCCAGCACGCCGGGCGCGAGACGGCGATAGACGATATCATTAGTAAGATGTCCAAAATACTGAGGGCGCTTGACCGTATCATGCGGAAAATCCAAACCGCGAAGTCGGAAAAGCTGCTCATAGAATTCATCCGGAAATGTTTTTACCCATGGTTGAAGTTCCTTGGCGATGAATTGTTCAAGGATTTTAGCCAGCGCGTCGCTTGCACGATCGCGTTGATAGCCCGTCGCCTCGTCAACCAGCGCCAAAATCCCGACACGGGCGAATCCACGAATAAGAATCTCAGCTTGCGCAGCAACGCGCTCTTGCGATTCTGTCAGTACCCCGGCCTTTCGCGCGTCCAAGTATACGTCGCAAACCATTTGCAATAATTCAGCACGATACCCATTTGCCCGTTGCCCGTGCTTGTTCACGAAATCGATCGGGTCGAGGACGTCCCTTATCTCTTTGGATACGAAAGGCAGGAGATTCTTCGCGGCGATAAAATTTGGCAATTCGGTGCGCGCATAACTGCCCTTCCAAGGACGTCCCAAGGCCGTCATGAACGCCTTCGATATCATCAATCGAGTGCCGTCCGATGTCACAGCTACAGGCAGATTTAGGCCTGCGATCTCTAACTCCCCTTCGTGCGTAGCGTCAGGGAGGTGCGCGCTCCATCTAGCTACTGCTGCCTTCTTAGCAATTTCCCTCCGCTCTTGCTTTGAGAGTTTTTCCGCGCGGGCAGAACCGCCTTTAGATTGGGGAGTTTCATTCATTGAGATCAATCCATGCTTGCTAACTTTCCTTGCAAGCATATGCTTGCCAAAAATTATTTGCAAGCATTGGAATCCTATTATCAGTAACGAGTCACCTTAAATCGTCACACTGGTTCGTAATTTGGAGTTAGATGGTGTCGGGAAAGTTTGCATTTTGGTCGTCTGCTTGACCATTTTGATGCCCCGCAGATCCCTGCGAATTCATTTTCACATGCTTTTTAAAGTGATGCAATTAATGAACGAGATGAACCTCTGGATCGCGATGCTGACCTTCTCCACGTCCGCACCGCCCTTTCCCACCATCGGCTTCAGATACTTGCCCGTGAAGCTGCGCGGTTCCTCTGCCACGTCCCTCGGCCCCGGCCTACGCCGGGGCAAGCTCGTTCCAGGTCGCGCGTTCCAAAAGCGGCTTGAGGTACTGACCCGTATAACTGCGTTTCACCGTCGCGACATATTCCGGAACGCCTTGCGCAACGATCTCCCCGCCGCGCGCGGCCACGAATTGCAGCCGCGCTAGCGAACGGGCGAGATTTTCCTGAACGTAACTGTCGCTCAGATGTCGTCCGCGACGTCCTCAGCCGTGTCTTCGACTTCCTCGACGCAATCGGTGTCTTCGGGAAGGCAGGTTGCCGCGGCGGCACCGGCGCCGGCGGCGGCCAGGGTGGCGCAGCCCGAGGTGGCAAATGCTGCGAGGACGGTGGCGGCTAGACCGATCTTCTTCATGTCGTTTCTCCCTTGTTAAACAACAAACCAATGGAGCGCCGATGCGGGCGTTCCGAGATTGTCATTGGTTAAGAAAGACGGGCGACCGCCCTGATACGCAGTGCAGGCGGGCTATTCCGCAGCCTCGGTTTCAGCTTCCGCCTGCCGCTCTGCGCTCTTGCCCAGCATCGGCTTCAGATACTTGCCGGTGAAGCTGCGCGGTTCCTCCGCCACGTCCTCCGGCGTGCCTTGCGCGACGATCTCCCCGCCGCGCACGCCGCCACCCGGCCCCAGATCGAGGATATGGTCGGCGGTCTTGATGACGTCGAGATTGTGCTCGATCACCACGACCGAATTGCCCTGGTCGACCAACCGGTGCAGCACTTCCAGGAGCTTCCTCACATCCTCGAAATGCAGGCCCGTCGTCGGTTCGTCGAGGATATAGAGCGTCTGCCCGGTCGACCGCTTCGCCAGTTCCTTCGCCAGCTTCACCCGCTGCGCCTCTCCGCCCGACAGCGTCGTCGCCTGCTGACCGACCTTGACGTAGCCGAGGCCGACTTCGTTCAGCATCGCCATCTTGTCGCGGATCGGGGGGACGGCCTTGAAGAACTCCTCCGCATCCTCGATCGTCATGTCGAGGACGTCGGCGATGCTCATGCCTTTGAAGCGGACTTCCAGCGTCTCCCGGTTGTAGCGCTTGCCGCCGCATTCCTCGCAGGTGACGTAGACGTCGGGGAGGAAGTGCATCTCGATCTTGATGAGGCCGTCGCCCTGGCACGCCTCGCACCGGCCGCCCTTCACGTTGAAGCTGAACCGGCCGGGCTTGTAGCCGCGCGCCTGGCTTTCCGGCAGGCCGGCGAACCAGTCGCGGATATTGGTGAAGGCGCCGGTATAGGTCGCCGGGTTGGAGCGCGGGGTGCGGCCGATGGGGGACTGGTCGATCTCGATCACCTTGTCGCAATGCTCGAGGCCGGTGACCTTGTCATGCGCGCCCGCGATGATGCGCGCGCCATTGAGGGTGCGGGCGGCGGAGGCGTAGAGCGTGTCGATGGTGAAGCTCGACTTGCCGCTGCCCGATACGCCGGTGACGCAGGTGAAGGTGCCGAGCGGCAGGCTGGCGGTGACGCCCGCGAGGTTGTTCGCCCGCGCATTGTGGACCGTCAACTCGTGGCCGTTGCCCTTGCGGCGGGTGGTGGGGACCGCGATCTCGCGCCGTCCGGTTAGGTAGTCGGCGGTGAGCGAGCCCTTCGCCTTCATGATCTGCTTCAGCGTGCCCTGTGCGACGACCTCGCCGCCGCGCACCCCTGCGCCGGGGCCGAGATCGACGATATGGTCGGCGGTGCGGATCGCGTCCTCGTCATGCTCGACCACGATCACCGTATTGCCGAGGTCGCGCAGGCGCTTCAGCGTTTCGAGGAGGCGGTCATTGTCGCGCTGGTGCAGGCCGATCGACGGCTCGTCGAGGACGTAGAGCACGCCCGACAGGCCGCTGCCGATCTGGCTGGCGAGGCGGATCCGCTGGCTTTCCCCGCCCGACAGCGTGCCCGAGGTCCGGTCGAGATTGAGGTAGTCGAGTCCGACATCGTCGAGGAAGCCCAGCCGCTCGTTGATTTCCTTGAGGATGGCGCGGGCGATCTGGCGCTGCTGCTCGGTCAGGCGATCCTCGATGGCGAGGAACCACTTCTTCGCATCCGCCACGCTCATGCGGGTCGGTTGGCTGATGTCCGTCCCGGCGATCTTCACCGCCAGCGCCTTGTCGTTGAGCCGCGCCCCGCCGCACGCCTCGCAAGGTTGGGCGGTCTGGAACTTCGCGAGTTCCTCGCGCATCCACGCGCTTTCGGTCTGGCGCATCCGGCGGTTGAGATTGCCGATGACCCCCTCGAACGCCTTCTTGACGGTGTATTGCTTGCGCCCGTCCTTGAAGGTCAGCGGCACGGCCTTGCCCTTCGTTCCGAACAGGATGACGTCGCGCACCTCTGCATCGAGTTCGTTCCACGGCGTCGCGAGGTCGAAGTCGTAGGCCTTGGCGAGGCTGGAGAGCACCTGCATGTAATAGGGCGACGGCGGGTTCGACTTCGCCCACGGCACGACCGCGCCCTTCTTCAGCGACAGTTCCTCGTTCGGGACGACGAGTTGCGGGTCGAACAGCTGCTTTTCCCCGATGCCGTCGCAGGTCGAACAGGCACCCTGCGGCGCGTTGAACGAGAACAGGCGCGGTTCGACTTCCTCGATGGTGAAGCCGCTGACGGGGCAAGAGAAACGCTCGGAAAAGACGATCCGGTTCTCTGGCAGGCCCGCCCCCTTCATCGCCCCGCCCTTTTCGGACACGCCCGATTGCTCCGTGCCCTCGCCCTCGCCAGCCGGCCCGATGACCGCGGTGCGAACGTCCTGCCGATGCGACAGGGCCTCGGCGACGGTCGTATCGGCGAGATCGACATAGGCAAGACCATCGGCCAGTTTCAGCGCGGTTTCGAAGCTGTCGGCAAGGCGCGTTTCGAGATCGGGCTTCACCGCCAGCCGGTCGACGACGACCTCGATATCGTGCTTGAACTTCTTGTCGAGCGCGGGCGCGTCCTCGATCGCGTAGAACTCGCCGTCGATGCGGACACGCGTGAAGCCCGCCTTCTGCCATTCGGCGAGCTCCCTGCGATATTCGCCCTTGCGTCCGCGCACCACCGGCGCGAGCAGATAGAGCCGCGTGCTTTCGGGCAAGGTCATCACCCGGTCGACCATGTTGGACACGGTCTGCGCCTCGATCGGCAGGCCGGTCGCAGGGCTGTAGGGAACGCCCACGCGCGCCCATAAAAGCCGCATGTAGTCGTAGATCTCGGTCACGGTCGCCACGGTGGAGCGAGGATTGCGCGACGTCGTCTTCTGCTCGATCGAGATGGCGGGCGAGAGCCCGTCAATATGCTCGACATCGGGCTTCTGCATCATTTCGAGGAATTGGCGGGCATAGGCCGACAGGCTTTCGACGTAGCGCCGCTGTCCTTCGGCATAGATCGTGTCGAAGGCGAGGCTCGACTTGCCGCTGCCCGAGAGGCCGGTGATGACGATCAGGCTGTCGCGCGGCAGGTCGATGTCCACGCCCTTGAGATTGTGCTCGCGCGCGCCGCGCACCGAAATCTTGGTTAATGCCATAAAGCGGATCTGTTCCTGAATTGTTCGCCAGCGTCAAGACGAGATGGATGGCCGCGCGCTACATGGTGATTGTTAACCTAATTACGAGTGCGCTTACGGATTTGCCGGCATGCGGGTGGCTTTTCTGGCACTACAGCGACGAAATATCCGGCTGCGTTAAATCTGGCTTGCGCTTTTAGAGATATCGTAGAAATACTACGAACTTAATGGGGGATTTTCGGCTCGCTCTGGCGGGCCGAACTTGGGGGTCATAATGAAAATTTACGCACTATTGGTGTCGGTTTCCGGCATGGTTCTACTCGCTGGTTGCGGCGGAGACGATGGATCATCCAGACCGCCAACCGGGGGCAGTACGCCGAATTTGAACGTCACCCTTTCGCAAACTTCGGCGAATGTCAGCGTGGAAGAAGGCGCAAGCGCCAAATTCGGGTTCACGGCAAACTACTCGGGAAGCACTTCCAGCCCGATCGTTGCCGATGTCGCAATCGGCGGTAGGCGATACGTGCTGGATGGCGCCCCGGTGCAGTCGGGTTCGAGCTACACCGTAAATCTATCGACCGTGCCACTTGCGGCCGGTGGCGCCACGACCAGCGAAGTGCAGTTTCGGCTCTGCACGACCGCCGCCTGTAGCACTGTTTATCCTGGTTCCACTAAGACCTTTACAGTGAACCTCGATGTCAAGTTGGGCGACTGGGGCATGTTCCAGCGCAATGCCGCGCACACGGGTTATGTCGCGGCTCGGTACGAACCCGCTGACTTCGAAGATTCTTGGAGCTGGGCACCAGCAGATGGCAATACGCTTGAAATGTCGGCCACTCGCGGAAGCGTATTCGTAACCGAGCGGCAATATTTCGGGACGAGCGTGGTTCATGCCCTCAGGGCATCGGATGGTTCAATACGATGGACGCGATCGCTGGGAGAGCAGGCCTACGTCAGCGGCCCGAGCTTCAGCGATAACCGGGTTTTTATCACATCCATGCAAAACTCATCGGATAATAACCCGCAATGGGTTCTCGATGCATCGAGTGGAACGTTGCTTCAACAGATGCAGTTCGGTTCGCAATGGCATGACTTCGCTCAACCTACGGTTTTCGATGGTTCTGTATACGTAGCCGCCGGTTACTACGGAAACGAAGTATACAATTTCGATTATGTCGCTGGAACGCTGCTGTGGCAGGCTAGTGGTACTGGCGGTAACATTTGGGATGGCCAGAGCGTCGCTGCCGATCAAGATTACGTGTACTATTACTCCGGAGCGTTCATGGACGTCTTCGACCGGTCTACTGGCGGGAAAATAACCTCAATGGCCGATCCGAATTTCGAGTGGCGAGGCTATGGCTGGGACGGCGCGCCCATAATCGGAACGGATGGACTTGTTTTCGGCTTTTCCTCTCCGCGAATGTACAATTCCGAAACGAAACTGGCTGGGTATTCCCTCCCACAGAGACGGCAAATATGGATTTCCGAAAATTCTTACACGACTGCTCCTGCCTTTGCGAATGGACGCCTGTTCGCCGCCCGGCATGGTCTTCAACTGATTGATGCTATCAATCAGGCAACTGGATCCGTTGCATTTTCCGTAGCGTTTCCAGATAGCGAGACGGCAAACAGTAATATCGTGATTGCCAGCAACCTCTTGTTCGTAAGTTCAGCCAGCAAAACTTACGCGTTCGATTTGTCGCAAACCAATTATCCGATAGTCTGGCAACGTGATGGTGGCGCAAGGTGGCTCGCAATTTCGCCAGACAACCAACTGCTGATCGGAGATGACAAGCATATCGCGGCAGTTTCGCTATATAAGTAACGTTAGTCTGAACCGATGAACGAGGCTTCTCTGACATAATATCGAGATTTCCCGCCCCCGTAAGATAGGGAGCGGGTGGATCAGGTCAGGCTGAGACGCGCGTGCGCTTTCGACGGAGAAATTTAATGATGACGGTCGCTGAGGAACGCAGCGCTTCGTCTTCATTTCATGAAGTGTGCAGGCTGACTCTCAAGAAGAGGCAATCTCAACGCGCGTAGACGGCGGCGAAATCTAAAACTTCGCCTGATGTCATGGGTCGGCTGTGTTTCCGAATTGTTCGCTATGGTCCAAGGCGATGCGACGCGCGGGGGAAGTCCCTGCGACGCCGCTTTCGGGTCATGTGGTAACGCTTGCATCAAAAATAATGTCCGCCCCGCGATATGCAGGACGGGCGGTGACGAAGTTGATGTGGCCGGTTAGTCGCGTTTGCCCACGAAGACGCCGGCGGCATCAAGCGTCTGATCAGACATTGCCGGGTCGGCGGTTGTAACGGAAAAACCGCCGCCGACTTCTTCCGGATTGCTCCCGAACAGATAACCGAAAATCGAGCCGACAGTCTCCGCGGTTCCGTTCAACAGATCGCTGGCCGACAGTTCATTGCCGGAAATTAGCCCATCGCTCGAACTATAGCTGCCCAAATCGCGTTCTGCTCCGGTTGCCCGATCGATACCGATTAGAGTGAGGAGGCTGCCCCACATTCCGTCGCTGAAGTTGACAGTAACCTGCGTCGTACCCCCCAGATCGTAATAACGATCGTCGGCTCCCTGGCTGGTTGCGGCGCCCAAGACGATGCCGGAATAGCTTGCCAACCCGGTTGAAGGGACTTGCGCGGCATCCGTCTTGAAACCGAACGCAACGTAGTGCCGCCAAGTCTCGAAGCCGTTGCTCATCTGCCAATATCCCATTTTGGTGTAGGTCAGGTCTACAAGCGGATTATCGGCTGTGTTGTTGAGAAGAACGAGACCATCTCCACCGGTCGTCGACACGATCGATGGATTCCCATAATGGGTATAAGCTAACGTACTTTTATCCGGGTCAATTTCTGTAGCAAAAAACGGAAACGTGTTTGCAAGGTTCCATATCCCCGCCCTGGCATCATAACGCACGTTGCCATCGCCGATCATGCCACCGCTACCTGGACGTACCACTTTTATGAAATGCTGAGCGATCGCACCGGTCCCCTGATCGAACCGGGTGATTTCTTCAACTACGATCGGATCCCACGAAGCGGCGTCCCCAAGATCCCTCAAGGAAGAAGCGAAACCGCGGAACTGGTTGTTACTGGAACCAACCAAAGTGCCGACGCAATCGACCCTATCGGATGAGCCTGAAAAGTAGGCGCCCACTTCTTCGGCGCCACGCCCGAAGAACTGACCGTTCCAAGATCCCAAGGAACCGGCGAGATTGAACTCCCCGCTGAAGGTTTCGGAGGAGCCGATCGCTGCCGTGCCTTCGTAGTTGAAACCGATGTAGCCATTGGTGTCCGTGCCGCCCCCGTTTATCAGATCGATGTACCTCGAAATTCCGATAACATAGACAGTTCCCGCACCGAAATCGGCGGTTAACATCCCGGGGAATCCGCCTATCAGCAGATAGGCCGTTTCGTTCTTAGCGGTAAGCATCCCAAGTAAATTTACCGAGTAGGTCGCGCTGCCAGTCGTAGGAACCGCGGATGCTACGGTCGGCACGCCGAAAACAAAAACGTCGGACGAAACATTGTATTTCGATCCGTCGAAGCGCTGCTCCAGATACTGACCGTGTCCTACCCAGTTCAGGCGGGCGGTGGGCGTATTTGGCACTGACGAACAGTTCTTCCGAGCCATTAGAGAGCGTCCGAAGGTAGCCATTGTAGGGAAGCCGCTCGTTGGTAGCATCGACGAGCTCTAGTTCAGCTTGAGTGAAAGCCTTTTCACCTTCTGACCGAAAAAGGGTGTAACGCATGGTTGCCGGGTCGTATCGGATCGAAAGCGAAGGGTCGGACACCGCCATGTCCTGAACCGAGCCTTCAGCGCTAATGGTCCCTTCGATCCGCCCGTCCGCTGCATCAAACGTATAAGCGGTCGAAAGATTGACCAGCGAGGTCGGTAGCGGCTTCGGAGCGGGAGTGGGACTGGGCGTGGGAGCCGGTGCCGGGGCTGGCGTCGGAGAAGGGCTCGGTGAGGGACTTGGCGAAGGCGCCGGGCCCCCGGTCCGCGGAGGGGGGCGTACTGCCGACCCCGCCCCCGCCACCACATGCCGACAGGGCGAAAGCCATCGCGCAAGCCTACGCCTGCAACCCAACGCGAATATTCATTTTGCGAAAACCCCTAAAAAGCAGCCACAATCCCTATTTCGGCTGCGAAACGGTCATAATCATCTATTCCAATAGTTGAAAGATTCTTTTCTTAGCTCAGTTGAACTTGCGGGGCGAATGTACCGACACGAAAGCTTCGGAAGGTTCCTGCAATACTGGTCGTGAAACGATCGTCCTTGCGGCGCTCCGGATAAAGAAAAAGCCGCCGGTCGGCTTCGAGATGCGAATAGCCTGCCCGTACCAGCGCCGTCGTGCTGCCGAACTCGCGATAGGCATAGAAATCGATGTCGCCCGAGGCCGTCGCGTAGCCTTCGTCATTGGCAAAGTTGCGGCTGGCCGAAACGCTGCCGCCGATCCCCGTGCGCGCATCGAGAGAGCGGTCGAGGCCGACCGACGCCGTCGCGACTTCAGCATCGCGCAGATCGTTGAGCTGGTCGTCGCTGTAGATGAGCGCGGCATCGAGGTTGAGCTGCGTTCTCGGGTTCAGCGGATGGCGCATCCGTCCGGTCACGCCATAGGATTTGGTGTATAAAATTCCGCCGAACCAGCGCCAGTTCGCTACGCCGGAGACCTCTATATAGTCGGTTCCCGAACGGATCTCGGAGCCGATCTGCCCGCCGACGATGATGTCGTTGAAGGCGCTTTCGCGATAGAAGCGCCCGCTGCCGTTGAACCCGAGCGCGAGCGTGGCATGTTCGTCGGTCGGAATGCGGGCAAAGGCTCGGAGGCGCGAAGACAAGCCGATGCCCGATTGCGCCCGTGCATCCTCGCTGAGGTCGAAATCGCCGATGATTGTCTCGAGCGTATCGGACTGCGTCGCGCGGTTGATGTTGGTGTCGGGCGCGAAAGCGAGCTGGAAGTTGACGCCGAACGGCTTCGCCTGGTTGAGACGGCCCGTGAAGAAGCGCACCAGTCGCTCGACTTCCGGCGGCAGTCCGGCCGCCTGGGCGGCACGCAATTCGCGCTCGGCCGCGCGCACTTCGCCGAGATCGGCGAGAACGCGTCCCAGTTCGAGGCGGACGCGGGCCGTTTCGGGTTGCTCGTCGAGGATCTGGCGCAGCAGCACCTCGGCATCGCGTGGCCGCGACTGGCTGTAGGCCAGCATCATCGCGAGGCGGAAGCGTGCCTCGTTGCGAAGGGCGACGTCGGGATTGGTAGCGAGAGCGCGATAGGCTGTCTCCGCGAGCTCGTAATTGCCGGCATCGCGCGCTGCGTCGGCGAAGGCGAACAATTGCGCCGGCGTCAGTTCGCGCGTGGCGACCGGCTGACCGTTCGACTGCGCGAGAACTGGAAACGGCGCAACGGCAACAAGGACGGCGGCAGCGAGCCGAACAACATTCGAAGACATGAAAACCTAGCGACCGTAACCATAAGGATCGCCGTGCGGTAGCATAGATCTATTATCAAACCATCGCGGTTTTTCGGACGGTAGAGTGGATAAGACTATGGCAGCAAGTCTTTCTTGCGGCGGCAAAAAAGTCTTAACCCGTTCTTGGTAAAGCGGTCGCAGGGACACTTAAGCGGGCCGGATAGCAGCGAATATGGACAGGTTTTACGGCGTTTCGCTGCGCGACATCATCCACGCGGACGAGGAGATCCATCGCGAGATGGTCCGTTCGCTGGCCGACCGCGAAGTCCAGACGTTCACATCCAACCTGTTCGGCGTTCTCGCCTGCGCGATCGTCGCGATGATCCTGCCGATGTCGGGAGCCCTGACCGTCGCCATAGGCCTGCGCCTCCTTGCTATTGCGGCAACCCGGCTCGCCAGCCTTCATCTCGCATACCGGATCAAGAAGAGAAAACCCTATCTGCGCGCGCTGCGGCTGCTCGGCATGAGCCTGTGCTTCAGCGGCGCGACCTGGGCCGTACTGTTATGGCCGATCTTCGGCAACACCACCGTCGAACCGCTCGCCTGGCTGCTCATCGGGCTGGCGACCGTGGGCGTCTCGCTCGTCGCGGCGGTCCTCGGCCCGCTACCCAAGATCCTGCTCGGCTTCGTCGCCTCGTTCTGCGGCACGCTGGCGATGGGGCTGTTCATTCATCCGACGCCCGTCGCGCTCGTCTACATCCTCGCCCTCGCCGCCATCGGAGGCGGCGTGATCGCATTCAGCCTCGGAATGGCGCGACAGGCTTATGCCGTATCCGCCGTCCTCGTCGCCAATCACCGGCTGGGCGAGGAACTCACCGAAGCACTGGAGCAGGCGAACTTTCTATCGCTGCACGATCCGCTGACCGGCTTGAAGAACCGCCGCGCCTTTTTCGAGATGGAAGGATGGATTGCAGCACAGCCGGTCGAGCGGCACGTGCTGGCGATCGACCTCGATCACTTCAAGTCGATCAACGACCGTTTCGGCCATGCCGCGGGCGACCGCGTTCTGGTCGAGGCGGCGCGCATCCTGCGCGATGTGGCGCGCGAGGTACCGGGCGGACCGCATTGCGCGGTGCGAACGGGCGGAGAAGAATTCATCGTCCTGCTCAGCGGCGTCGATTCGCTCGCCGCCAAGGGCGTGGCAGAAATCGTCCTCGCCCGGATGCGCTCGCTGGACCTGTCCTACATCGCCCCCGATCTTGAAATTTCAGTGTCCATCGGCCGGGCGGAATGCGCGCCGGATACGTCGCTCGAAGCGGCTCTCATGGCCGCCGACAAGGCCCTGTTCGCAGCGAAGCGCGGAGGACGCAACCGCATCGAGCGAGCCGCAGCCTGAAGCAGAAGCAACAACGCTCAGAAAAGGTCGCTGGGGACCTCCATCGCGATACCCGACTGCTTTGCCACCATGCCGACCCACTGACCGACCTGTTCCATTTCCTCGCGGGTCACCGGGCTGCTGCTGCGCGCCCGGTCGTCCGCCTCCTTGGTCGCAAAGTCGCTCCCGCCCTTCGAATATTCGCCGAAGACCGGGCTTGCGCCGACCGCGTCCGCGCGTTCGCGGGGCAGATCGATGCCCGCGAGCTTGAGCGCGGCGATAAGGGTGTCCGCCTTGTGCTCGTTGAACCGGTCGCCGTCTAGACTGACCATCCGTTCGCCCGCCCGCCCGACCGCATTGCGGGCGTTGAGTTCGAACCATCGCCGGTTGAGCAGCCATGCCGCCCCCGCCGCCTGCAGGTCGGTCATGAGGTAGGTCTCGCGCCCGTCCATGCCGAGATCGAGCGTCGCGTAGGATTGCAATTCCAGATACAGCTGCCGACCCCAGCGGCGCCCCATCATGCCCTTGCGGATCACCGCCTCGAGGAAGGCGGGCAGCGCGTTGCTCATCAGGATCGCCCGCGCATCGGGTCGCGCCTCCATCAGCGCCGGGATCAACATGTTCGTATGATTGCTCGGCTTGACGAACACGGCCTGCCTGCCCGGATGCGGGCGCGAGAGCAGGTCGAGCACCGGCTTTAGGAGCGGTCCCGCCTGCTGCCCGGCCCCTGCGAGGCTGGCGAAGATTCCCGGCTCGCTCATTCCGATACTGAACCCAGGGATGTTGAGCGCGCGGACCAGCAAGGTCGAGCGGCAGAACGCTGTGTGAAAAATGAAATGCAGCGGCCCGGTTGGGAAGTCGAGCGCGATGACCTCGTCGAAGGACAGGCTGGCGCTGTCGCTGGCTTCGGTCGGTTGCTGATCCGCAAGGAAGGCGGTCTCTGCGAACCGTTCGGGCCGGAGGCGGACGAATGTCATCCGGCGCGTGGCAAAATCCGCCTTGTGCGGCAGCCACAGGGGATCGGCGGCGATTTCGGCAGAGGTCGGCATGGCATGAGCCTTAGCGGGCCGCTCGCCCGCATCAAGTTCGCTCTCGCCGAAAAAGCCAAAGAAATCTTCCCGCTGTGATGTCCGTCACGGCCATGAAGGGCGAGCGCGCCTATTACCCACTGCGGAGCCGAGAGGTTCCATGCGACCCGAAGACTAGACCCGGATGAAGCCGCCTCCCTCGCAGGACAGCGCGCTTCGTCCGGGCTTTTTTGTTGCAATTGGGGAACGTTCCCTTTGGCACGGCCAGCTGAAGGCCAGTGGCGGCGAAGCGAGGACCGTTCGCCAAGTCCGCCCGTTATTTAGATGAACGGGAAACAATCTGTCGCGCTTGCGCGGCCCGATTGTGGAGAACGTAACAGGAGAACGCCCTATCCAGCATCGTCATGCCATTACATCACTCACTTACCGACCGTCCTATCGTTCGGTGGTGCGCGTCGGCGGACGTGCTGCCAATCGTTCGAGGCAGCGCATTACGCGGCTGAAGGGCCGATTGGTCGAACGGCGTCTCGAACGAAGGGCTAACGCGGGCGGCAAACGCCGCCGCAAACGCAAGATCGCGCTCGCCGCTTCTGCGGGAACCGTGGCGATCACTACCGGAGCCGTCGACATCATGGCCCCGTCCGCCGTCGAAGCACACCAGCTTTCCGTCCTCAATGCGAGCGAACACCGGGTCCCGGCGCATCTCCTGTCGGCGAGCGACGAAATGAAGCAGGCGATGATCGAGGAGGAAGGCGCGCGCAAGACCGTCTATCTCGATGTTGCAGGCAATCCGACCGTTGGCGTCGGCCATCTGGTGACGCCGGATGACGGGCTATCCGTCGGCGACCGGATCAGCGACGACCAAATTCTCGATTTGCTCGAAAAGGATCTGCGCATCGCGGAGCGTGCCGCCGTCCGCCTGCTCGGCGATCTGCCCGTTCACCAGCACGAATTCGATGCTCTCGTTGATCTCATCTTCAATGTCGGCGAAGGCAATGTTTCCGAGCGCGCAAGCCCGCGCCTTAACCAGGCGATTGCCAGCGGCGATTACCAGGGTATTGCGGATGAACTCTCCTATCACCATGCCGCAGGAAGCAAGGCGAAGGGCCTGATCTATCGCAGCGAGCGACGCGCCAACATCTTCATGGAAGCATCTTACGACGATCCCCGCGAGATCGGCAGCGGTCAGTTTACCTGACGGGTCGCTCAGTTCATCCGCAGGCGATGCGCGGCCTGCTACCCACGATGTTAATCCACTATCCGCCGACGCATGCGGGGAACAGGTTGCAAAGGAAAGCACTTTGCTCTTGAAGCCCTCCATTGCCTCGCGGCGCGACTTCCTCGCGCCTGTGCGGAACAAAGAAACATCGGAGATTATGTCGCATGATCAAGAAATTGCTGACCGCCAGCGCTACCGGCGCCCTGCTCTCGGCTTGTTCCACCATGGCTGAAGACAACGCTACGACGCGCACCGTGTCGCAGACGCAGGCCCCTGCCATTCCGCAAGCGACCGGCTATTTCGCCTCCGACAGCGACCTGCCCTTCCATGCGCCCGATTTCACCGCAATTTCGGATGACGACTTCATGCCGGCCTTCGAGCAGGCGATGGCCATCCACAAGGCGGAAATTGAGGCTATCAAGGCAAATCCCGAAGCACCTACCTTCGAAAACACGATCGTCGCGCTCGAAACCTCGGGCCGGATGTTGAACCGTGTTTCGACGGTGTTCTATGCGCTGACGGGCGCGAATACGAACGACACGCTCGATGCGATCGACGCGGAGGTCGGCCCGGAACTCGCCGCGCATTATGACAGCTTCAGCCTCGATCCCGAACTCTTCGCCCGCGTGAAGGCGGTTTACGACAATCGCGCCGCGATGAGCATGACGCCCGAGGACGCCAAGCTGCTGGAAGAGACCTATGACGGCTTCGTCCAGTCCGGAGCCTTGCTGACGGCTGCGGAAAAGGAGCAGGTCAAGGCGATCAACACCCGGCTCAGTGAAACGACCACCGAGTTTTCCCAGCGCGTGCGCAACGCCACGAACGAGAACGCTCTGATCGTCGATGACGCCGCGGCCTTGGCCGGCCTGTCCGACGACGAGATCGCGGCCGCCGCCAAGCTGGCGGAAGAGCGCGGACAGCCGGGCAAATATGCCATCGCACTCCAGAACACGACGCAACAGCCGCTGCTTCCCAATCTTGAAAACCGCGAGACGCGCGAACGCCTGTTCAAGCTGTCCTATAATCGCGCGGTGATGGGCGACGACAATGATACGCGCCTGCTGCTCGCCGAAATTGCAAAGCTTCGTGCCCAGAAGGCGGCGCTGTTCGACCAGCCCGACTGGGCGAGCTACGCGATGTACGACCGCATGGCGAAGAACCCGCAGACCGCGCTCGACTTCATGGAGCAGATGGTCCCCGCCCTCGCCGCGACGCAGCGGCGCGAAGCGGCTCTCCTCAACGAGCAGATCGCAGCGGATGGCGGCGATTTCGAGGTCAAGCCGTGGGACTGGTATCGCTATGCCGAGCAGGTGCGCAAGGCGCGCTACGACCTCGACGAGAACGCGGTAAAGCCCTATTTCGAACTGACCAGCGTTCTCGAGGACGGTGTTTTCTACGCCGCGAACAAGCTGTACGGCCTGTCCTTCGAAAAGCGCACTGACCTGCCGGTCTATCATCCGACCGTCACGACCTACACCGTCTTCGACCGAGACGGCAGCGAACTCGGCATCTTCTACTTCGATCCGTTTCAGCGCCCTTCGAAGCGCGGCGGCGCGTGGATGGGCAATTTCGTCGACCAGAGCGACCTCTATGGAACGAAGCCCGTCATCTACAACGTGCTGAACATTCCGCAGGCCGCCGAAGGCCAGCCGCAACTCGTCAGCTTCGACAACGTCAACACGATCTTCCACGAATTCGGCCATGCGCTGCACGGCCTCTTCGCGGATCAGCGCTTTGCCTCCCTGTCGGGAACGGCGACGGCGCGCGACTTCGTCGAATATCCGAGCCAGGTGAACGAGTTGTGGGCGACCTATCCCGAGGTGCTGCGCAATTATGCCAAGCACTACGAGACGGGCGAAACGATTCCCGCCGAACTCATCGAGAAGATCGAAGCCGCGGCGCAATTCAACCAGGGCTACGATTTCGGCGAAGTGGTCGAAGCGGCGCTGCTCGACATGAAATGGCATGCGCTGTCGCCTCAGGAAGCGGCGGCGATCACCACGCCGGCTCAGGTCGATGCGTTCGAGCGCGATGCGCTGGAAGATCTCGGGCTCGAGATCGACCTCGTGCCGCCGCGCTATCGCAGCAGCTATTTCAACCACATCTTCTCGAACCCGTCGGGCTATTCGGCCGGTTATTACAGCTATCTGTGGACCGAGATGCTCGACCGCGACAGCCGTAAGTGGTTCCTCGAAAATGGCGGCCTGACGCGCGCCAATGGCGACCATTACCGCGACACGGTTTTGAGCCGGGGCGGCACGATGGACTATTTCGAGATGTTCGAGAACTTCGCCGGGCGCCAACCTGATGTTACCCCGATGCTCGAAGCACGCGGCCTCGTCGCGGGCGGCGAAGGCGAAGCGGAGGACATTTCCGACGGCGAATTGCCGAGCGATACGGCGGGCATCGATCCCGTCGAGTAATAATGTGCGCGGGGGGCGGCGCTAACGCTGCCCCCGCCATTCGAGCGACTTGCGGTTCAGATCGGCAAGGTCTTCCTTGCCCATAAGGGCAGCCTTGCCGAGCCTGATCGCCTCGCGAAGCAGGTCATCGCTCGCATTGCGATAGGCCGGACGCGCGATGTGATCGTACCATCGGCCGCCGACCGCGTTGTCGAGCAGGATGCGCTGAAAGCAGTGATCGAACCGCACGGACCAGCGTTTCCTGCGCGCGGCGGAGGGCATCGCCTCCCGCGTCAGTTGCAGCCATTCCTCGACGAGCAGTTGCCGTTCCATCGCCTCGATATAGGCGCTCGCATGGCCTAGCCAACCGGCTTGCAGGGCTGACTCGTCAACCCAGCGGATCGACAAGAAGAGCGCTTTGCCCCGGCTCCCCGATCCAGCGCGCCTTCACGCCCCAGACCTTTTCGATGAGTGCGCTCGACAAGGTTCCTTCCGGCTCGCCCATCGCCGCCATGCGCCCCTTTTCCAGCACCAGAACGCGGTCGGCATGATTTCTCGCCAGTGCCAGATCGTGCATGACGACCACAACGCCGCGTCCCTTCGCCGCTTCAATTCGGAACTGCCGCAGCAATCGCTCGCGATGGGCAAGGTCGAGCGCAGCGAACGGCTCGTCGGCGAGGATCCAGCGCGGCTCTCCTGCAAGGACACGCGCCAGCAACATGCGCGCCGTCTCGCCGCCCGACAGGGTCAGTGCTCGCCGTTCCGCGAGGTCCGACAAGTCGAGCGCGGCCATTGCCTCGGCGACCGGCTCGCTCGCCCCATCGCGATGCGGGATGCGTCCCAGTGCGACGATGTTGCGGACCGGCACGTCCCACGCGACTTCGGCGGATTGCGGCAGATAGCCGATTACCTTGGCCCGTTCGCGGGGATGAAGGTCGGACATCGCGCCACCGTCGAACTCGATGCGTCCCGCATCGGCAGCGAGCAGTCCGGCGAGCAATTTCAGCAATGTCGACTTGCCCGCTCCATTCGGCCCGCAAATAGCGGTAATCTTGCCGGGCACAAATTGCGCGGTGACGTTGGTCAGCCTTCCTGCAAGGCCTGCGTTCTGCGCTTCGAGTGTCATGCCCACCCCCTCCGCATCCGCACGAGCAGCCACAGGAAGAAGGGCGCACCGATCAGGCTCAGCGCGATGCCGAGGCGCAGTTCCGTGACCAGCGGCAGGATACGCACCACGCTATCGGCGACCAGCACCAGCAGGGCGCCTGCCAAAGCGCTCGGCACGATCAGGCGCGAGGGTCGCCGGTCGGTCAGCGGGCGGACGAGATGCGGCACGATCAGGCCGACGAACCCGATGATGCCCGCAACGGCGACTCCCGCCCCGACGGTCAGACCCACCCCGGCAATCAGCAACCACAGGAGCCTCCGCGCATCGATGCCGAGGGAGCGGGCCACTTCCTCGCCCAGTGTCATCGCATCGAGCGCCGTTCCCGCTCTCCGTAACAGAAGGATGCCGACCAGTGTCAGCGGTGCGGCAATGGCGACGTCCTGCCAGCTGCGATCGGTCAGCGCGCCGTTCAGCCACAGCACGATGTTGCTAAGGGCGAAGGCGTTTGGCGCGAGGCTTATCATCAGCGCGGTCAACGCACCGGCAAGGCTCGCGACCATCAGCCCGGCGAGGGTGAACAGCGCAATGCCTCGCCCGAGCCCGGAGGCGCTGCGCCCGGCGATCAGCGCTAGCAGGGCCATCGCGGCCCCAGCCCCAACCAGCGCGAAAAGCGGCAGGACCAAAGGACTGGCGGCAAGGCCGAGCCAGATGGCGGTGACCGCGCCGAGCGCCGCGCCCGGCGCGATGCCGAACAGGCCGGGATCGGCGAGCGGGTTCCTGAGATAGCCCTGCATGGCCGCACCCGCTGCTCCCAGCCCTCCGCCGACGACCACGGCCAGGACGCTGCGAGGCAGGCGCAATTCAGCCAGGATGAGCGTCGCATTGGCGACGTCTCCGCCGCCGATCCACACCCGCCCGGCGACCAGCGACAGCGGTAAAGCGACGAGCAGCAACGCGCCGAAGATGATCGTCGCGCGGCTCATCGTCGCGCCCGCCATTCTTCGCGGATCGTCGTCAGTCGTTCCAGCGCCGCGATGATGGTCGGCCCACCGCAATAGATGAGCGAGGTGTCGAACGGCACGCGCTCCATCCCGTCGATACGACCGAGGACCGGATGCTGCTGCCCGGTTTCACTGCCCGCGACGAGCAGGATGTCGGGCGGGTCGGCGATGATGCTCTCGAGGTCGAGATAGTCGGCCTGCTCCATGCCCCTCGTCACCGAACTGCTCGTAAATCCGGCGATCCTTACAAGCTGTGAGACCAGCGCCGCTTCGCCCGGCACGATGCCGCCGGGCTGCCACAAGGCGATGCTCGGCCCCGGACCTTCGTCCGCGCGCGCTTTCGCAACGGCGCCCTCGATCCGCTCGGCGAGGCGCCGGGCGGCTTCCTGACGACCTGCGATGCGCCCGATTTCCTCGACCTGAGCGAGGCTGTCGGCGACGCTGCCCGCGATGCCGAAAGTCGCGACGCGCATGTCCAGCCGCTCCATCGCGCTGCGGGTCGCCGGATCGGTGAAGGTCGAGGCGAGCACGATGTCCGGCTCCAGCGCAATCAGTTCCTCGACCGTGCCGCCGGTCGTCCGATAGCGGCGGGCGACGGCGGAAGGGATTGAACTGGCTGAAGGGTCGCGACTGTAATGCGAAAGCGCCGCTACCTGGCCCGGCCTTGCCACCTCGACGAGGATCGCGTCGAGACACGGGTTAAGGCTGGCAATACGCGGGTGCGCGGCCTCTGCAGACGGGTGGGGCGCGGCAGGCGCGCAGCTGCCCAGCCCCAGCGCCGCCAGAACTGGCAGCGCGGCGCGGATCACAGCGACGCCCTCACTCCGGCGAAGACGCCCCGCCCCGCTGAGGCGTAGCCCGCCGCCGTCGCGTAATCCTCGTCCCACACATTCTCAATCCGGCCGAAGGCAGTCAACTTGCCGCTCAGCGCGTATTCCACGCGCAGGTCGAGCACGCCGTAGCTGTCGAGGTGGACGATATTGCCGGGATCGTCATAACTGCCGCCGACGAACCGCAGATCGGCGCCAAGCGTAAGGCCGACGGCGCTCTGCCAGTCGGCGAACAGCGTGGCGGCATGGCGGGGCCGGCGGGCGAGCCGGTTACCCTCGTTCGGCGAACCGTCCGTGCGGTTCTCGCTATCGATGAAGCTGTACTGGCCGCCGATGCTGAAGCCGCGGGAAAGTTGCGCGCCGGCTTCCACCTCGATCCCCTGGGCTCGCGCCTCGCCGACATTGTCATAGGTACCGAAGGGGCGGTCGATGCAAATGGGGATCGCGACCGAACAGCCAATGAAATCAATGAGGTTATCGCTATCCCTGCGAAACGCTGTCAAGGAGAGGTAATAGGGCGAGGCGCCGCGCGAACCCTTTTCCACGCCGATATCGAAGCTCGTGCTTTCCTCGGGTTGCAGGACCGGATTGCCGAAGTCGGAGAACAGCTGGAACAGGCTGGGCGGCTTGAACCCCTCCCCGAAGCTGGCCCGGATACGCCAGTCGCCCGGCAGGCCGTAGCTTACATCGCCGCCGAAGCTCGTCTGTCCGCCGAAATCCTCGTGCTTGTCGTAGCGCGCACCCAGATGTGCCGCGAGATCGCCCAAGACCCAGCCGGCCTGCGCATAGCCGCCGACGATGGACGTCTCGGCCGCATCGCTCGCAATGCCGCCAAAGCTTGTTGCAAGGCGCGTTTCCTCATATTCGCCGCCATAGGCGAGCGACAGCCCTCCGATCAGGCGATATTCCGCGCGCAAGGCCCATCGTTCCGAGCGTCCGTCGCTGGCAAAGCCTTCCGCGATGCGCGCGTCGCTCGCGAAATTGGTACGTTCGGTATCGGACAGCGAGTAGCTGCCGCGCAGGGTCAGGTCCTGTCCGTAATAGGTCGCGCCGAGCGCGCCGGAGAACTGATCGGTGTCCTGCACTTCCTCGGTATCACCGAGCGCGAGATAGTCCGGCGGCGCGAAGCCGTCGATCTCCAACCGTCCGGTGCCATAGCGGGCATTGGCGAACAGCTCGACATCATCTGTCAGGTCGTAGAACGCGCTTCCCGAAACTGCCGTCTGTCGAAATCCGTCATTCTCCTCGCCACTGGCGGCAGCGGAAAATCCATCGCTATCGTAATGGCTTGCGGTCAATCCCGCATAATATCTCTCGCCTGCATGACCGGCGGCGGCATTGGCGAAGAGCGTATCGCGCGAGCCGTATTCGACGCTCGCCTCGGCGCCGGTTTCGGCGCGGGTCGAGACGGCCAGCACGCCCGCTATGGCATCGGCGCCCCACACCACGGAATTGGAACCGCGCAGCAGATCGAGCTTGCCGACATTGCCGGTCAAGAGATTGCCGCTGTCGAAGCCCCCGGCGGGCGAAGCGGGATCGGCCACGCGGACGCCATCCACCACGACGAGCAACTGATCGGCGCTCGCTCCGCGCACCGATATGCCGGAAAAGCTGCCGACCGGACCGTTCCGCGTCAGGGTGACGCCGGGCGCGCGGCGCAGGACGCGCTGCAGATCGGCGCCCTGCACCGCTTCGATCTCTTCGCGCTCGATGAAGGTGACGGGTTGTCCGGTATTGGCGACGGCGGTGGAGAGACCGTTCGCCGTAACGGTGATGGTCGGCTCGACCGGCTCGAAGCCAGCATGACCGGGGGCATTCCAATCCGGATCGACGCGCTCCTCGACCTCATCGGTCTGCTGCGCCGATGCAGCGCAGGGTACGAGCGAACAAGTGAGCAATAACAGATATTTATACATAGAACCTCCTGTCATGTGGCAAAATCCGCCCATGACGGGAGGCGCGCGACAGACACGCCTTCCGCTCGACCGACGAGACACCCCGCTCGCGGCCTAACGACGGGTCTTGGGCAGGTCTCCTGGCTTCCGGCTCGAACGCTTCGCCCGGCCTTCCCGCGCATATGGCGCAGTGGCATCATCGGGCTGAACCTCGCCGGTCACAGTTGCGGGGGCAGCGCCGGATTGTGACACCGGCTTCCCTCTTAGGCCCACCCTGCGGCAGGCAACCCATGACTCGGGCACGCCCCTACGCCTTTGCGCTTTTGCGGACAAGCGCCTTGCACGCGTGCACTCGGAGGCATCTTTGCGTGAACGGCGCCCGCCGAACTACACGAACGTGCAAAACTCTGTCCCGAATAGGAACGTTGCTGTCGGGCGGACTCGCCCGCAGCGCTTCGCGAGGGTATGTTCGAGCGCATGGACGGGACGCATATTCGCTATGCGAGGGACGAATATTACCGGAGATTGGGGATCGCTACGGCTATCGTAGGGAACCGCATCGCCCGGGGCGCTTTCTGGCGCCGTAGGAAACCGTTTCCGACCCGCTCTTTCGCGCGGGAACCAATGCTGAAAGGCCTCTTTGAGTTCCATATGCTGCTAGCCGTGAGAATCCGGGCCATGCCCAAGTGGAAGGTCGCGACCCCGCTCGCGATGTTCGCCATGCTCGGCATCGGCACGATCGGGACGGTCAATTCGGTATCGGCAGTCTCTCCCATTGCCGGACAGGGGCCGATGGCCGAGGACGGCACGCTGCCCTCGGCAATGAAGCCCGGCCTCTACGCACCCCCGCTGGGCGGAAACACGATTGAGCAGGCCGTGATCGATCCAAATAGCGCCTTCGCGAAGATTTCTGCCGCGCCGATCGCCGATGCCGGTCCGGCAGCGCGCTCCTTCGTGTTCAACGGAACGCGGGCCGACCGCGCCCGCGCCGCCGAATGCCTTGCAATGGCCGTCTATTACGAGGCGGCAAGCGAAGGTATCGAGGGACAGCGCGCCGTAGCGCAGGTCGTTCTCAACCGCGTCTCGCATCCTGCCTATCCCGCCAGCGTGTGCCAGGTCGTCTTCCAGGGCTCCGAACGCGCGACGGGGTGCCAGTTCACCTTCACCTGCGACGGGTCGCTGATGCGGCGTCCCAATCGGCAGATCTATGCCCGCGCTCTCGAAATTGCGAACGATGCCTTGTCAGGCGAAGTCGATCGCAAGGTTGGCTTGGCGACGCATTACCACACCCATGCGGTCAGCCCGATCTGGGCCCCGCGGCTGCACCCGCTCGGAGCGATCGGGAATCACCGCTTCTATCGCTGGAACGGGCGTGCCGGAACGCCGGGCGCATTCAACGTGCGTCATGCCGGGTTCGAGCGGGCCGCGGCGAGCTTCGATGCGCGCCGCTCACCCGGAACGCTCGACGAGACGCTGCTGACCATGCCCATCGACGAGATCGAGGGAACGGCTGCAGCCATCGAGCAGTCCCTAGGCGACAGCGCACCGATCACGGTCGATCCGCCGATCGAACCGACGCCGGCTCCGTCGAAATGGACGGAGGACAAGCGGCGCGGCGAATTGAAGGTCGGCTCGGCAACGCCGCGATTGAAGGCCGACGGGGCGGGCACGCTCAAGGTGGCCGGCGAAGGGTCGCGCCTCAAGGCAGGTGATGGCGGCTCCCTGCGCGAAGGCAGCGAGTAAATCAGCGGGCCTGCGTAACCTCGAAATTACGGTAAACGCCGCCGTAACCCTGTCGCACAATGAAACCTTATCGGCTCGGCACTAGAGCGTCGGTCAAACAAAACGTCGCCTTCGAGGGTTCGCATGATTACCGATTCCAGCCCGGTGCCGCTTCGCGCATCACGCCGCCCCCTGTCCTTTTGCCGTCCGGTAATCACTCCTTCGAAAGCCGCGAACGACAATGGCAAAGGCGCGCGCGATCGGATCGACCTGCGCTCCGCGCTTGCCTGTTTCTCGCAACACGGCCTCGGAGCCGCCGCCGCAGCGCGCAGCAACGCAGAAGCTGCGCATTACGTGGGCGATGGTGCAGAACGCTCTCGCTGGCTTTCGATCTGCCGATCCTTCGATGCCGCCATGGCGCGCAATTGCGAGATAGCGCTGGGCCTCGACTGACGCCCCGCCCTTCGTTTCGATAGCGCCTGAACCGGTGCGGGATAGAACGCGCCCCTCGCGCATTGATCCATGAAACGCAGAACCGCCCCGCTCCGATAGCCTGTCGGAAGCGGTGGGCGGCGCTTATTGCGATTGCGAACCAGTTGCAAAGATAGTGTCCTTTGGCGGTTGCAATGCCGTTTCTGCGCGCCTAATCGAAACCGCAATCAAACGTCCGGGCGCGCTTTATCTAGGCGGGACAACATCGGCAGCGCCGCGGCTTCTCTTTCTCCGTCCCGCGCAAACAAGGATGGTCGACACCCTCATGGCTCGCAAGAAAATCGCCCTCGTCGGCGCCGGCATGATCGGCGGAACGCTCGCACACCTCGCCGCGAAGAAGGAAATGGGCGACATCGTCCTGTTCGACATCGCCGAGGGGATGCCACAGGGCAAGGCGCTGGACCTCAGCCAGTGCGGCCCGGTCGAAGGGTTCGACGCTAAGATTACCGGCACCAACGACTATGCCGATATTGCCGGTGCGGACGTCGTCATCGTCACGGCGGGCGTACCGCGCAAGCCCGGCATGAGCCGCGACGACCTGCTCGGCATCAACCTCAAAGTGATGAAGGCGGTCGGCGAAGGCATCAAGAACAACTGCCCCGACGCATTCGTAATCTGCATCACCAACCCGCTCGACGCGATGGTCTGGGCGCTGCGCGAGTTTTCCGGCCTGCCGCACAACAAGGTCGTCGGCATGGCGGGTGTGCTCGACAGCGCGCGTTTTGCGACCTTCCTTGCCTGGGAATTCGGCGTCAGCGTGAAGGACGTGAACGCCTTCGTGCTCGGCGGCCACGGCGATACCATGGTTCCCGTCACCAGCTACACGACGGTCAACGGCATTCCGGTCAACGACTTCGCGAAAATCAAGGGCGTCGAGCAGAGCCGCATCGACGAAATCGTGGACCGTACGCGCAAGGGCGGCGGCGAGATCGTGCAGCTGCTCGGCAATGGCTCAGCCTATTACGCCCCCGCCACCAGCGCGATCGCCATGGCGGAAGCCTATCTCGGCGACCAGAAACGCATCCTGCCCTGCGCCAGCTATGTCGAAGGCAAATACGGCCTCGACGGTTTGTATGTCGGCGTGCCCACTGTGATCGGCGCGGGCGGTACCGAGGAAGTGATCGAGATCGACCTGTCGGACGAAGAGAAGAAAAACCTCAAGGTCAGCACCGACGCGGTCGAGGAACTGCTCGAAGCCTGCAAGGGGCTGGATGAAAGTCTGAAGTAACCCGTCATCCCGGCGCAGGCCGGGATCCAGTCGAACAAAGAATAAATGGAGAAACGCGGATACGTCTACATCATGGCCAGCAAGCGGAACGGTACGCTCTATATTGGGGTGACCAGCAACTTGGCGGCTCGTGTTTGGCAGCACAAACAAGGCGATATTGAAGGATTTGCCACCAAGTACGGCTGCAAGATGCTCGTATGGTTCGAAGTCTTTGATCGGATTGACCAAGCGATCATCCGCGAAAAGCAAATGAAAGAATGGCGACGCGTGTGGAAATTGCGCGTCATCGAAGAACTAAATCCAGACTGGGACGATCTGTTCGAGTCGATATGTTGAACTGGATCCCGGCCTGCGCCGGGATGACGACGAAGGGATAGCGAGCAAAATGTCCATCCTCGTAGACAAAAACACCAAGGTCATCACCCAAGGTATGACCGGCGACACCGGCACTTTCCACACGCAGCAGGCGCTCGATTACGGGACCAAGATGGTTGCGGGTGTGACGCCGGGCAAAGGCGGCACGACGCATATCGGCCTGCCCAACTTCAACACCGTGCGCGAGGCCAAGGCCGAAACCGGCGCGACCGCTTCTTGCATCTATGTGCCGCCGCCCTTTGCCGCCGACGCGATCTGCGAAGCGATCGACGCCGAGATGGAACTCATAATCGCGATTACCGAGGGCATTCCGGTGCTCGACATGGTTCGGGTGAAGGCTGCGCTCGAAGGCTCGAAGTCGCGCCTCATTGGTCCCAACTGTCCAGGCGTGCTGACGCCCGAGGAATGCAAGATCGGCATCATGCCCGGCTCCATCTTCAAGAAGGGCACTGTCGGCGTCGTCTCGCGCTCCGGCACGCTCACCTATGAAGCCGTGCACCAGACCACGCAGGTCGGCCTCGGCCAGACGACTGCGGTCGGCATCGGCGGCGACCCGGTCAACGGCACGAATTTCACCGACGTGCTCGACCTGTTCCTCGACGACGACGAGACCAAGTCGATCATCATGATCGGCGAAATCGGCGGCAGCGCGGAAGAGGAAGCGGCTGCCTTCATCAAGGCGGAAGCCGCGAAAGGCCGCAAGAAACCGATGGTTGGCTTCATCGCGGGCCGCACGGCTCCTCCGGGTCGGCGCATGGGTCATGCCGGGGCGATCGTATCCGGCGGCCAGGGCGGCGCGGACGACAAGATCGCGGCGATGGAAGATGCGGGCATCCGCGTTTCCCCCTCGCCCTCGGAACTCGGCACGACGCTGGACGCTATGTTGAAAGAGAACGCCTGACCGCTTGCCGCTACGGCACGCCGGGCTCCGCAGCAGCGATCCCGCGCAAGGACTTGACCGATGGGTAACGAAAATCACAGCTTCCTGCCTGAAATGGGCGATCAGGGCGAGGCGCAGGCCGGACCGTCCTGGGCTAATCCGAAGTGGCCGCTGACGGGCAGCGACGACGAATGGACGCAGTCGCTCGACCCGACGGTGATGAAGCAGTCGGTCGAGAAGGCCTCTGCCAAGGCGGGCAAACCGACCGACCCGGCGGCGATCCAGCAGGCGGCCGACGATTCGATCCGCGCGATGCTGCTCATCCGGTTGTACCGTGTGCGCGGCCACCTCGCGGCCGACCTCGACCCGCTGGGCCTCTCGCATCGCGACGTCCCCGAGGACCTGACGCTCGAATGGCACGGCTTTACCGGACAAGAAGACCGCGAAGTCTATGTCGGCGGCGTCTTCGGCTTCGAATGGGTGACGATCCGCGAATTGTTCGCGGCCCTGCGCGCGACCTATTGCGGCAATGTCGGCCTTGAATACATGCACATCTCGGACACCGAGGAACGCCGCTTCCTTCAGGACAAGTTCGAGACACCCGAAGAGACGATCCAGTTTACGCCCGAAGGCAAGCGCGCGATCCTGGCCGCCGTCATTCGCGGCGAGCAGTACGAGAACTTTCTCGGCAAGAAGTATGTCGGGACGAAGCGGTTTGGCCTCGATGGCGGCGAATCGATGATCCCGGCCTTGGAAGCCGTCATCAAGTATGGCGGCCAGCTGGGCGTGCGCGAGATCATCTACGGGATGGCACACCGGGGACGACTGAACGTCCTCGCCAACGTCATGGGCAAGCCTTACAGGGTCATCTTCCACGAATTTTCGGGCGGCAGCGCCAATCCCGACGACGTGGGCGGTTCGGGCGATGTGAAGTATCACCTCGGCACCAGCACCGACCGCGAGTTCGACGGCATCAACGTCCATATGTCACTCGTCCCCAACCCCTCGCATCTCGAAACGGTCGACCCGGTCGTGCTCGGCAAGACCCGCGCGCAGCAGGCATTCCGCGACGATCTGACGAAGCATGAGCAGGTACTTCCCGTACTCATTCACGGCGATGCGGCCTTTGCGGGCCAGGGCGTCGTGTGGGAATGTTTCGGCCTGTCGGGCGTGCGCGGCTACTCCACGGGCGGCTGCATCCACTTCGTCATCAACAACCAGATCGGCTTCACGACGAGCCCGCAATTCGCGCGCTCCTCCCCCTACCCGTCGGACGTGGCGAAGGGGGTTCAGGCTCCCATCCTGCACGTCAATGGCGACGATCCTGAGGCCGTGACCTTCGCCTGCAAGCTGGCAATCGAATACCGGCAGAAGTTCCGCCGCGACATCGTGATCGACATGTGGTGTTATCGCCGGTTCGGCCACAACGAAGGCGACGAGCCGAGCTTCACGCAGCCGCTGATGTACGATCGCATCCGCAAGCATCCCAAGGTGTCGACGCTCTATGAAGGGCGCCTGTTGTCTCAGGGCGAGATCGAGGAAGGCTACGCGCAAGGGCTGATCGACGAGTTCACGGGCCTGCTGTCCGAAGAGTTCGAGGCCGCCAAGAGCTACAAGTCCAACAAGGCTGACTGGTTCGGCGGGCGCTGGACCGGTCTCAACAAGCCGGCCGATCCTGAAACTGCGCGGCGCAGCATCGACAGCGGCATCGAGGACAAGCTGTTCGACAGCCTTGGCCGGACGCTGACGACCGTTCCCGACGATCTCACCATCCACAAGACGCTCGGGCGGGTGATCGACGCCAAGCGGGCGATGTTCGAAACGGGCGAAGGGTTCGACTGGGCAACGGCGGAAGCCCTCGCTTTCGGCAGTCTCGTCACCGAGGGTTACGGCGTGCGCCTGTCCGGGCAGGATTCGGGTCGCGGCACGTTCAGCCAGCGTCATGCGCTCTGGGTCGACCAGACCGACGAGCGGAAATACATCCCGCTCTCCACCCTGCCTCACGGCAAGTTCGAAGTGTATGACAGCACCTTGTCGGAATATGGCGTGCTGGGTTTCGAATACGGCTTCGCGCTCGCCGATCCCAAAACGCTTGTGATGTGGGAAGCGCAGTTCGGCGACTTCGCCAATGGTGCGCAGATCATGATCGACCAGTATATCGCCGCGGGCGAAGTGAAGTGGCTTCGCGCGAACGGTCTCGTCATGCTTCTGCCCCATGGCTACGAAGGTCAGGGACCGGAACACAGTTCCGCGCGGCTGGAACGCTTCCTGCAACTCTGCGCGAACGACAATATCCAGGTCTGCAACATCACCGTTCCGGCAAACTACTTCCATGTGTTGCGCCGCCAGATGCTGCGTCCGTTCCGGAAGCCGCTCGTCATCATGACGCCCAAGTCGCTCCTGCGTCATCCGCTGGCGAAATCGGAGCGCTCCGAATTCATCGGCAACTCGCATTTCCGCCGCATCGTCGGGGATACGACCGAATTACCGGACGAGGATATTCGGCGTCTTGTCCTGTGTTCGGGCAAGGTCGCCTACGATCTGATCGAGCGCCGCGACCGGGAGGAGATCAAGGACATCTCCATCGTCCGGATCGAGCAGCTTTATCCCTTCCCCGGAGAGGCGCTGACCAAGCGGCTGGAGCGGATGACCAATCTCGAGGAAATCGTGTGGTGTCAGGAAGAGCCGCAGAACAATGGAGCTTGGTTCTTCGTCGACCGGCTGATCGAGCAGGCCTCGCTCGCGGCAGGACATAATCTGCGTCCGATCTATGCGGGCCGCGAAGTGGCGGCTTCGCCCGCGACGGGTTACGCCTCTCGCCACCAGATGCAGCAGGATGCGCTGGTCAGCCTCGCACTCGACCTCGCCAATGTCGGCAAGACGGCGAAAGTCACGATCTCCCGCCGCAAGAATTACCAGAAAGCCTGAAGGAAACGTACATGGCTCACGAAGTCAAAGTCCCGACGCTCGGCGAATCGGTCGCGGAAGCCACGGTCGGCGAGTGGCTGAAACAGCCCGGCGACGCGGTTGCGGTGGACGAACCCATAGCGAGCCTCGAAACCGACAAAGTTGCGGTCGAGGTACCCTCTCCCGTCGCCGGCGTCCTGCAGGAACACAGCGTCGCGGTCGGTGACACGGTCGAGGTCGGCGCATTGCTGGCCGTGATCGAGGAAGGCGCGACGGGCGGCGCTTCCGGCGAGGAAGCGGACCGCGCGAAAGAACAGCGCGAGGAAGGGCAGGAGAAGCGCGAGGACAGCGCAGCGTCTCCTGCCAAGCAGGAAACGAGCGAAGCGGCCTATGATGCCGCGCAGTCGCTATCACCGGCAGTGCGCCGGGCGGTCCTCGAACACGGGGTCGATCCCTCGACCATCAAGGGCACCGGCAAGGACGGTCGCCTGACGAAGGAAGACGTGGTGAAGGCCGCCGAAGCGAAGAAGGACGGCGGCGGCAGCGTGGCCGATGCGGCTCCGCAACAGGCGCGCCAGATCGACGCCGGTGCGCAGGGCGATGGCGGAACGTCGGGGCGCAACGAAGAGCGGGTGAAGATGACCCGGATGCGCCAGACGATCGCCAAGCGGCTAAAAGGCGCGCAGGACAATGCCGCGCTGCTGACGACGTTCAACGATTGCGACATGTCGGCCGTCATCGAGGCGCGCACGAAATACAAGGATCTGTTCGCCAAGAAGCACGACATCCGACTGGGTTTCATGGGCTTCTTCGCCAAGGCGGCCTGCCTTGCGCTGAAGGACGTTCCGGCGGCCAATGCCTATATCGAGGGCGACGACATCGTCTATCACGACTACGTCGACATCTCGGTCGCCGTCAGCGCGCCCAACGGTCTCGTCGTGCCGGTCATTCGCGATGCCGACAAGAAGGGCTTTGCCCGGATCGAGAAGGACATCGCCGATTTCGGCAGCCGCGCCAAGGAAGGCACGCTGACGATGGAAGACATGAAGGGCGGCACCTTCACGATCTCTAACGGCGGTGTGTTCGGATCGCTCATGTCCACCCCGATCATCAATCCGCCGCAAAGCGCCGTGCTCGGCCTTCACCGGATTGAGGATCGCCCGGTCGTGGTCGATGGCGAGATCGTCATTCGGCCGATGATGTATCTGGCCTTGAGCTACGATCACCGCCTGATCGACGGACGCGAAGCGGTAACCGCACTGAAGATCATCAAGGAAGCGATCGAGGATCCCACCCGGATGCTGATCGATTTGTGATGACAGAACTTATAAAGAAACCTGCGTTCTTGCTGCTTGTCCTTACCGCCCTTGCCGGATGCGAAGTCGCGTCTGACATGGCCGGCGATGCCATTCAGGGCGAGGTCCGTGCGCAATATCTCGCACGGTGCGAAGGCGTCGCCGAAGGGGCGGGCATCGCGGCGGAACGTATCGCTTCGGCATGCGAATGTTCGGCTGATAACTTCGCCTCCGACTTTGCAGCTGACGGCGATCTCGACATCAATCGCGCGCGGATCGAGGAAGTACTTCAAATCTGTGTCCAGAACGGTGCAGACACCGGTTCTGCGGAAGGATAATTATGGCTGAATACGACTACGACGTCCTTGTCATCGGTGCTGGCCCCGGTGGCTATGTCGCCGCGATCCGCGCGGCGCAGCTGGGCCTCAAGACCGCCTGTGCGGAAAGCCGCGAGACGCTGGGCGGAACGTGCCTCAATGTCGGCTGCATTCCCTCCAAGGCGCTGCTCCACGGCTCCGAATTGTTCGAGGAAGCTGCGGACGGCCACTTCTCGACATGGGGCATCACCGCCGAGCCGAAGCTCGACCTTGGCCGGATGATGGCGGAAAAGACCAAGGCGGTCGGCGAACTGACCGGCGGCATCGAATTCCTCTTCAAGAAGAACAAGGTCGACTGGAAGAAGGGTCAGGCCACTTTCCAGGATGCCCATACCGTCAAGGTTGGCGAGGAAACGGTGACCGCCAAGGACATCGTGATCGCCACCGGTTCGTCGGTCACGCCGCTGCCCGGCGTCGAAGTCGACAACGACAAGGGGATGATCGTCGATTCAACCGGCGCGCTCGCGCTCGACCGAGTGCCGGAGCACCTCGTCGTGATCGGCGGCGGCGTCATCGGCCTCGAACTCGGCAGCGTGTGGCGCCGCCTCGGTGCCAAGGTGACCGTCGTCGAATATCTCGACCAGCTTCTGCCTGGCATGGATACCGACGTGCGCAAGGAAGCGGCCAAGATCTTCAAGAAGCAGGGCATGGAGCTGAAGCTCAAGAGCAAGGTCACCGGCGCGGAGGTCAAGGGCAAGAAGGTCTTGCTGTCCGTCGAGCCTGCCGATGGCGGCGATGCCGAAACGATCGAGGCGAGCCATGTCCTCGTCGCGATCGGGCGGCGGCCCAATGTAGACGGGCTCGGCCTTGATGCGATCGGGCTCGAACTCAACAAACGTGGCCAGATCGAGACCGACCACGAATTCCGCACGTCAGTCGCCACGGACGATGGCGGGGTATGGGCGATCGGCGACGTCATTCCGGGCCCGATGCTGGCGCACAAGGCGGAGGACGAAGGCATCGCCGTCGCGGAAAACATTGCGGGACAGACGGGCATCGTCAATCACGCCGTCATCCCCGGCGTCGTCTATACCATGCCCGAATTCGCCGATGTCGGCCTTACCGAACAGGAAGCGAAGGACGCAGGCCACACGATCAAGGTCGGCAAGTTCCCGATGATGGCGAACAGCCGTGCCAAGACCAATCGCGACACTGACGGGTTCGTGAAGGTTATCGCAGATGCGGAAACGGACAAGGTGCTGGGTGTCCATATCGTCGCAAGCCTTGCCGGGACGATGATCGCGCAGGCCGCGCAAGCCATGGAATTCGGCGCGACATCGGAGGACATCGCCTATACCTGTCACGCGCACCCGACCCACGCCGAAGCCTTGAAGGAAGCGGCCATGGCGGTACAAGGGAAGCCAATCCACATCTGATCTCGTCCCCCGTTGCGGCGGCGAGATCGACGGGACGGTCGAAGGGGGTTGTCGTGATGAAATCGAACGGGCCGGCAATGCAGGCGCTGGCAAAGGCGCATATCTGGCTCGGCTGGCTGATCGCCGTGCCGCTGCTCATGTGGACCCTGTCCGGGCTGTTGATGGTCGCGCGCCCGATTGAGGAAGTGCGCGGCAATCATTTGCAACTGCCTGTGGCCGACCGCGGCCTGCCCGGCGATGCGGGTATCGCGGTCGATCTTTCCAGGGTCGAGAAGCCCGTCAAATCCGTCAGCATCGCGATGGACGGCGGTCTCGCGATCACGCGCATCACCTACATGGACGACAGCGTCGAACGCTTTTCCGAAAGCGGGCGGCAGATCCCCGCGCTGAACGAGATCGCGGCGCGCGCTCTCGTCGGACGGCGGATCGTCGGCGGTGACCGGGTCGAAAGCGCGACGCTCTTCCCGGCCAGCGATCCGGCGCCCGATTTCCGGCGTCCGATTGCCGCCTGGCAAGTCGCGCTGGAGGACGGAACGCACGTCTATGTCGGCGAGGAAACGGGCGACATCCTCGCCGTTCGCACGCGGTTCTGGCGGGCCTTCGACTTCGCCTGGGCGTTGCACATTATGGATTTCGAAACGCGCGAGGATACGTCGCATCCGGTGCTCATTATCTTCGCCATTCTCGCCGCGATCGGCGTCGCCATCGGCACCGTCCTGCTGTTTCGCCGGCGGCGGGCACGGCCGAGTGCCGCCTGAATTCCGGTCACCGCAAGCAGCGTAAGTCCCGATGCCCGAAGAAATACTCACGCCGCTCCTCGACTGGCTCGACCTGCTCGGCGTCGCTGTCTTCGCCTTTACCGGAGCCTTACTCGCCGCGCGGGAGAACCAGACCTTCGTGACGATGGCCTTCTTCGCGCTGGTCACCGGTGTCGGCGGCGGCACGGTGCGTGACCTGCTGATCGGCGCGCCGGTGTTCTGGATCGCGGACGGTCGCGTCGCCGGCATCTGCCTTGCCGTGGCGCTGCTCGCCTGGTTCACGCCGGCAAAATGGTGGGAGGGTAAGCTGCTCGCGCTCGCCGATGGATTGGGATTGACGGCCTATGCCGTGCTCGGTTCGGCGAAGGCGCTGAGCTATGGCGTGCCGCCAGTCCCAGCAATTCTTATGGGCATCGTCACCGGCTGCGTCGGCGGGATCATTCGCGACGTGGTCGCGGGCCAGCCGTCGATCATCATGCGGCCCGAACTCTATGTCACGGCGGCGGCGTTATCGGCATCGCTCTGCGTCGCAGGAGCATCGCTAGAGCTACCGCGCTTCGTCGTGTGGATCGTCGCTGCGGGGGCCGGCTTCGCCCTTAGGGCCGCGGCCATTCAGTGGAATCTCGCCCTGCCCGCTTACGGACGCCGCGCTGGCTAGATCAGGCGCGCGTCCTCAGTCGGCAAGGACGAGGTCGCCATCGATAGGTTGCTCGTCCGCAACATCGTCCTCATCGTCAAACGTCTCGCCGGGTAGCGGTCCGCCGGGATAGGCCGGATAAACCTCTTCTTCTTCATCGCGGACCGGGTCGGAGGACAACGCTTCGCTGCGGTGCGGCCCTTCGACGAGGGCATTGGCGCGCGCTTCGGCATAACGCTCATCGTCCCACTGGTTGCCGCGATCGACTGCGGCGAAACCGTCATCGTCATAGTCGGGCGCGCGCAGGTCGGTGCGGGAATAGTCAATGTTTTCGATGTCGCCATCAGCGTCGATCGAACACGTGAAGTCCGAGCCGTCGAACAGGGTGCCGCGAACGATCCAGCCGGTCGCGTTGCGCTCGACGGCGTTGACGTCCGACACGCGGGCATCGCGCTCTATTTCGCGCACGCAGAGCTCGGCTGCGCCATCGAGACCGCGCGAGTCCTCGTAACCCGGCTCGCGCCAGTCGCGGTAACGCACGTCGCGCTCGCGATAGACGCGCTCGTTCCGGTCCTTGCGGACGGCGCTGGCGATGGCGGCGATCGTTCCGAGAATGGCAACGCCGGCGATAACGTCGCCCGCATCCACGCGGTTGCGGCGATGGTAATAGCGATCGCGATAACGGTGGCGATGGCCCTCGACCGTTTGCGCGTCGTCGGTCCAGGCGGCGGGCTCTACAAACTGAGCGCGACCCGTTGCGAGCGGAAGGGAGGCAGCGTAGGACGGTGCGCCGAGCGAGACGGCGGCGATCATCGCGGGAGCGGCGGCAAAACGAACGAAGCGGGACATGGCGTACCTCAACGTGAATGAAAACGATCCCGGATGAGGGATTGCAGGCGAACGGATAAGCGGTCCAGGCTGAAAACAGCCTGAACCGCTATCCACCGTTCCATCTTCGGCAGATTACCTAAGTCCTCGGATCCCGCTGTAATCGACGCGCGGTCGGCCACGACTATCGGCGTAACACGTAAAGTTTCCCTTATCGTAGTCGATGTCGCGATAGCGGCTGCGCCGGTCATAGCGATCATAACGGTCGTAGCGGTCATAACGGTCGCGCTCTTCCACGACCATACGGCCCTTCACGCGATAGCCGTAGCGTGTGCGGTCGACATCGCGAATTTCCGTCACGTCGGCATAGCGAAAGCCATAGCGGCGGGCATTGAGTTCCGCGGTGCGAACGCACTGCTCGACGGCGGTGCGCGGGTCGTAATAGCGTTGATCGCGATAGCGGTAATCGCGGTCGCGATAGCGATAATCGTCGTAACGATAGCGGTCGCGATCCTTGCCGAGCGCACCTGCCAGGATGGCGATCCCGCCGATTACGGCCGCGCCGGCGATCACGTCGCCTGCATCGATGCCACGGTCGCGATCACGGTAGCGGTCCTCGGCGGCGGCGGGCGCCGCTGCCGTTACGGCCATCGCGCCAGCTGCGACGGAGCCGAGAAAGGTCTTCGTCAATTGTCTCATGAGGCTTGTCCTCGCATCTGGCCGGAACGGGACTGCCCGGCTTCACTATGCGTTATAGACAAGCCCCTGTGAGATGAGCCTGAACTGGCAAGACAGATACCGTTCAGATAAGTTAACGCTTTTCTGAACAGTATCCGCCTGCTTATTCTCCGGGTTATTGGGCCTGATCGAGCCCCGAATAATGGCCGAGGAATGCGAGGATATCCGCTGCTTCCTCGATCGCCTTGTCGGTCGGCTTGCCCGAACCGTGCCCGGCGCGGGTTTCGATCCGGATAACCTGCGGCTTGTCGCCGAGATCGGCGGCTTGCAAGGCGGCGGTGTATTTGAAGCTGTGTCCCGGCACCACGCGATCGTCCGTATCGGCGGTCGTCACCAGGACCGCGGGGTAATCCACTCCGTCACGCACGTTGTGATAGGGCGAATAGGCGCGCAGGATAGCGAAATCCTCTTCCCGGTCGGGATAGCCGTAATCGTCCACCCAATAGCGTCCTGCGGTGAACCGGTCGAAGCGGAGCATGTCCATCACGCCTACCGCAGCGTTGCCCGCAGCGAACAGGTCGGGCCGCTGGTTGGTGACGGCGCCGACGAGGAGGCCGCCATTCGACCCACCCTGGATGGACAGCCCGTCTTCCGGGGTGATGCCTTGCTCGATGAGATATTCGCCAGCTGCGATGAAGTCGTCGAACACGTTCTGCTTGTTCGATCGGCGACCGGCATCGTGCCACGCCTTGCCGTATTCTCCTCCCCCGCGAATGTTGGCGACCGCATAGGCCCCGCCCTGCTCCATCCAGGCGATGCGCGACGGAGAGAAGCCGGGCGTCAGCGAGATGTCGAACCCGCCATAACCGTAGAGCAGCGTCGGGACCGCCTCGCCGCTTTCGGCGACTTCGCGGCTGCGCACGAGGAACATCGGTACGCGCGTGCCGTCCTTCGAAGTGTAGAACTTCTGCTCGACCACAAAGTCGTCGGGGTTGAAGGCGACTTCGGGTGCGGCCCAGACATCGCTCTCTCCGCTGTCGAGATCATAGCGATAGATCGTCGTCGGGCGGTTGTAGCTCGAGAAATAGTAAAACGTCTCGCTGTCATCGACATCCCCGCCGAAGCCGCCTGCCGAACCGATACCCGGCAGTGCGACCTCGCGCAAAGGCTCGCCGTCCAGCGAATAGGTCCTGATCTGGCTCTTCGCATCCTTCAGATAGCTTGCGACGAGCTTTCCACCTACCAGCGACACGCCTTCCAGCGTTTCGGCCTGTTCCGGAATGATCTCGACCGGCTGCGGATCGACCTGTGAGATGTCGAGGCTGACCACGCGATTGCGCGGCGCACCGTCATTCGTCGTGAAATAGAAGGTGTCGCCGACATTGCCGAAATAGGAATAGTCGTGCTCGAAGCCGGGGACGAGGACGCGCGGATCGACGTTAGGCTGCGACAAGTCGACGAGCGCGACTTCGTAGCGGGCCTCGGTTCCGCTCGAGGACGTCACCACGAGGTAACGCCCATCTTCGCTCACCTGCGCGATATTGTTGAGCTCCGGCATATCGGGACGCGCGAAAACCTGCACATCCTCGCTCTGATCGGTACCGAGGCGGTGGAAATAGACGGTGTGGTTGGTGTTGAGCGCCTGGAAGGTTTCGCCCTCGCCAGTCGCGGGGAACCGGCTGTAGAAAAATCCGGAACCGTCCTTCGCCCAATCGATGGCGGAAAACTTCACCCATTCGACGGTGTCGGACATCGTTTCGCCCGTCGCCACGTCCAGCACTTTGACGGTGCGCCAGTCGCTGCCGCCATCCTGGATGGCATAAGCGAGCTTGCTGCCGTCTTCGGTAATGGCATAGCCGGCGAGCGCCGTTGCATCGTCCTCCGACCACTCGTTCGGGTCGATGAGCAGGCGGGCTTCTCCGTTCAGCCCTTCCCTTACATAAAGCACGGACTGGTTCTGCAACCCGTCATTGCGGGTATAGAAATAGCGCCCGTTCTTCTCTTCGGGCAGGCCGAACCGCTCGTAATCCGTAAGTTCGGTGATCCGCTGCTTGAACGTGTCGCGCAAGGGCAAGGACGCGAGGATCGCGTCGGTCACCTCGTTCTGATCCTCAACCCACTGGGCGACGGCGGGATTGACGCGCACGTCGTCCTCCAGCCAGCGATAGGGATCGGCGATCGTCTGGCCGAAAATGGTCTCGCTCGTTCCGTCGTCGCGCGTTTCGGGATAGTCTGGCACGGTTATTTCCTGAGCTTGAATGGGGGCGATGGCGAGGGTCGCGGCACTGGCCGCGAGCAGAAGATGACGGATGCGCATGAAGGTCTCCGATTGGAAAAGTGATCTGGTTACGGATGTAATGAGATTGCTTAGGATTGCAAAGGGCGATGCGGCTTAGTCGTCGAGCGCGGCCAGCACGTCGCGCGTGAATGCGCCGATGTCGAAGCGGCTGCCCACCGGGTCCTCGCCGCGCCGGACGATCACGACATCGCGGCTCGGTACGATGACGACATACTGCCCGCGATTGCCCATCGCCGCGAACGTGTCTGGCGGCACGCCCTCGCTGTCGTTGAAAAGCCAGAAGCCCGCGCCGTAGCCGAAGGGTCTGTCGGGCTGCGGCCCGGAAGGAGCGGAGACATAGTCCGCCCATCCTTCGGGAAGAATGCGCACGCCCGTGGGAAGCACGCCGTCGTCAAGGTAAAGCTGGCCGAGCAGCGAAAGATCGCGGGCCGTCGACCAGACCTGGCTCGAAAGGATGTAGTCGCCCTGCCAGTCGGTCTCGGCGACGGTGGACGTCATGCCGAGCCGATCGAAGAACTGCGCGGGCGGATGATCGTCGAATGTCGCGTCGATTGCCATCACCGCGGCCAGCGTATCGTTATTGGCGTAGCGATAGACGCTGCCCGGCGCCTCCAGCAACGGCCAGTGGAGCGCAGTTTCCTCGACGGTCGAGCCGCCGAAATAGAGCGGATCGGTGCGATTGCCGAGTGTGTCCGAGTAGCGGCCCGACGCCATGCGCAACAGGTGATCGATGGTTATGACGCGGCGCGGATCGCTGTCACTCTCGCCCAGCCCGGCCGACCGGGTCACGTCCGCTTCCCCGCGATGAACCGCTGCGCCGACGAGCGTGGCTGCAATGCTTTTGGCGACCGACCAGGTGCGCTGGGGAACGGTCGGCCCGAAGTCGTCTGCATAGGCCTCGGCGACAAATGCATCGTTCTGCCGGACGAGGACCGCCGTCGTGCGCGCGCCTTCGCCGTATCCATCACCGAAGGCCTGGTCGACGACATCAGCCATCACTCCTTCCGGCATGACGATCGGCGCCAAACGAGGCGGCTCGCCGATAGCTCGCCCTCCCGCCTGCGTCGGCTCCATCCCCGGCGGTAGAAGCGAACAGCCGCCCCCCTCCCGGTGATCGGCTATGCGCGGCGTCATATCGCGTGCCCACGTGACTGCGACATAATCAATCGCACCGTCTTCCAGACGCTCGATGTCGTAGAGCAGATCGGGCGCAATTTCGGACAGCGGTTCTTGAATACCCGTCAGTTCCCATTCCATCACACTTTCGGGCGTGCGCGACGTGCCATTCGCTTCCGCATTGGCGATCGCGCTGCACAGGAAGAGCGCCTTGTATCCCGCGGCGAGTGCACGGTCGTAGCGTGCTTCGACCTCCTCCTGCGATACGGCCTGCGCATAAAGCGGCACGGGCGGGAGAGCGGCAAAGAGCAGCGCAGCGGCCGCGAATGGACGAAGGATCATGCTGCGCACTCTGACGCCCACCGTCGCCAAAGAAAAGGGGCCGCAGAATTTCTCCTGCGACCCCGCTCGGTGATCTCTTATAGAAAAGCGCCGATCAGGCGTCTTCGTATTCTTCCTCGTCGCTCATGACCGGACCGCTGTCCTGCCCTTTGGCATCGACATCGCGATCAACGAGTTCGATGATCGCCATCGGTGCGCTGTCGCTCGCGCGATAGCCGGCCTTGATGATCCGCGTATAGCCGCCTTCGCGGTCCGAATAGCGGTCGGCCAGAACGTCGAACAGCTTCTTCAATTGCGTCTCGTCGAGCAGGCGGCTCTGCGCGAGGCGCCGGTTGGACAGGCCGCCGCGCTTTGCCAGCGTGATCAGCTTCTCGACATAGGGACGCAGTTCCTTCGCCTTGGGGGCGGTGGTGAGGATCTGCTCGTGCTTGATGAGGGCAGCCGCCATATTGCGGAACAGGGCCTTGCGGTGACCCGACTTGCGGCTCAGCTTGCGCTGCGAAATTCCGTGACGCATTTTCATTTACTCCGTTCGTAAGGGGCCCGTATGAGGTAGCCCGATGCCGGTGGCGCTTCGATCGGGGCGCGCCACCAAAAACCCGCAACTAAACTGGCTTCAGCCGAGCAACTCCTGCTCGAGCTTCTTCGCCATTTCCTCGATGTTTTCCGGCGGCCAGCCAGGAATGTCCATGCCAAGGCGAAGACCCATGCTGGACAGGACTTCCTTGATCTCGTTCAGCGACTTGCGACCGAAATTCGGCGTGCGCAGCATCTCGGCTTCGGTCTTCTGAACCAGATCGCCGATATAGATGATATTGTCGTTCTTGAGGCAGTTGGCCGAGCGAACGCTGAGTTCGAGTTCGTCAACCTTCTTCAGGAGATAGCGATTGAGCTGGTTCGCATCGCTTTCCTCCTGCGGAGCGGCCTGGCCGATCATCGCACTCTGCGGCTGCGGAATACCTTCCTCGAAATGCACGAAGAGGGTCAGCTGGTCCTGCAGGATACGGGCGGCATAAGCGACCGAATCCTCGGGCGTAACCGTTCCGTCCGTCTCGACCGTCAGCGACAGCTTGTCGTAATCGAGCTCTTGCCCGACGCGGGCATTCTCGACCTTGTAGCTGACCTGCCGGATCGGCGAGTAGAGCGCATCCACCGGAATGAGACCGATCGGCGCGTCGTTCGGACGGTTCTGGACCGCCGCGACATAGCCCTTGCCGACATCGGCGGTGAGTTCCATGTTGAGCGTCGCACCTTCGTCGAGGTGGCAGATGACGAGATCCTTGTTCATCACCTCGATGTCGCCGGTGACGGCAATATCGCCAGCCTTTACGGGGCCGGGGCCGGTCGCGGAAAGCTGCAGGCGCTTCACGCCCTCGCCTTCCATCTTCAGCGCGATCTGCTTCACGTTGAGAACGATGTCGGTCACGTCCTCGCGCACACCGGCGAGCGAGGAGAATTCGTGCAGCACGTTCTCGATCTTGATCGAGGTGATCGCGGCGCCCTGAAGGCTGGAGAGAAGGACACGGCGCAGCGCATTGCCGAGCGTCAGGCCGAAGCCGCGCTCGAGCGGTTCGGCGACGAAGGTCGCCTTGCGCTTGGCATCGCCGCTTTCCTTGATGTCGAGGGTATTGGGTTTCTTGAGTTCCTGCCAGTTCTTCGTATTGACGGACATGGATTTCCCCTAATTCGCTAGTGTAGCGGGTTCAGATGCGGACAAGGCCGGCGCGCTTTCGTCGTGAAAGCGTCCGACCTTTGAATTGCCCGGTGAGCAACAAGCCACCGGGCGGCAGTCGATCAGACGCGGCGGCGCTTGGATGGGCGCACGCCGTTATGCGGGATCGGCGTGACGTCTCTGATCGAGGTAATGTTGAATCCGACGGCTGCAAGTCCGCGCAATGCGCTTTCCCGGCCCGAGCCCGGACCCTTCACTTCGACTTCCAGCGTGCGCACACCGTGTTCGGCGGCCTTCTTGCCGGCATCGTCCGCGGCGACCTGCGCTGCGTAGGGAGTGGATTTGCGGCTGCCCTTGAAGCCCATCATGCCGGCGCTCGACCAGCTGATCGCATTGCCCTGGGCATCGGTGATGGTGACCATCGTGTTGTTGAAGCTGGCGTTGATATGAGCAACGCCGCTGGAAATGTTCTTGCGCTCGCGGCGTTTAACCCGGCCTGGTTCGCGTGCCATGATATCGGTATCCTATTCGTTGGAAGAAGCGAAAAGCAAACTGATCGGCGGCCTGCTTCCGCGAGGGAAGCGACCGCAGACCGGCTTACTTCTTCTTGCCGGCAATCGGCTTTGCCTTGCCCTTGCGGGTGCGGGCGTTCGTATGCGTGCGCTGACCGCGAACGGGCAGGCCGTTACGGTGCCGCAGGCCGCGATAGGACCTAAGGTCCATCAGGCGCTTGATGTTCATCGCGGTATTGCGCCGCAGATCGCCCTCGACCGAGTAATCGGCGTCAATGGTTTCGCGAATCTGAAGGATTTCCGCATCGGACAGGTCCTGCACGCGCGTTGCGTGATCGATGCCGAGCTTGTCGGCGATCCGGACTGCCGTCGTGCGGCCGATACCGTGAATGTAGGTGAGCGCGATGATCACGCGCTTGTTGGTGGGGATGTTGACCCCGGCAATACGAGCCACTTAATACTTCTCCATGCTCCACAAGGGCTTGCTCGATCCGTCACCGGCAGGACGCCGGCAAAGGGGATCGCACCCCTATCTCATCGCTGTTTGCTTCGATCCGCCGGCATCGCCGTGAAAGCCAATTGGCTACAATAGCAAAAAGTCCGGATGGCGCGCATCGAAAGTTGCTAACACCTGCCGGACTTACCGAACCTGTCGAATAGGGCTGCGCTTAGGGTGATTCGCCAGGCAGGTCAAGCCCTGCGTCGAACCTTACGGAAACGGGTCGAACAATGCCCGCCTCGGGTTCGCTACGCGGGTAATGCGCAAGGCGCTCCTACCCCTTCAGGATGTTCTCGATTGCGGTCGTCACCTCGTCGATCGAGGCCATGCCGTCGACCCGGCTCACTATTCCGCGCTCCTCGTATCCCGGCAGGATCGGAGCGGTCTTGCCGCGATATTCCTGCATCCGGGTCCGCACCGTTTCCTCGTTGTCATCGGGACGCCGCTTGAACTCGGTGGAACCGCATTTGTCGCAAACGCCTTCGACCTCGGGGAGATTGTAGCGCTCGTGATAGCCCGCCCCGCACTCTGCGCAGGTAAAGCGACCGGTGATCCGGTCGACGAGAGCGTCTTCGTTCACTTCGAGTTCGATGACGTGATCGAGCTTGCGGTTGTGCTTCGCGAGGATCTCGTCCAGCGCCTCAGCCTGTGCGGCGGTACGGGGATAACCGTCGAAGATGGCGCCGACATGATCGCCCATCGCTTCAAGCTCGGCATCGATCAGGGCCGAGACGATCTCGTCCGAAACGAGTTCGCCAGCATCCATGATGTGCTTTGCCTTGATGCCGATCGGCGTGCCGCCCTTGACCGCCGCGCGGAGCATGTCGCCCGTGGAAAGCTGCCTCATTCCGTGATGTTCTTCGAGCCGCTGCGATTGCGTGCCCTTGCCCGCACCCGGCGGCCCCAACAGAATGATATCCACTCACACGCTCCCAACGGTATCGTCGCCTACCGCATTGTCATTTGATCGGCGGACTGGCAAACCCGGCCGGTGCTCGTTCAGCGCCCGCGGCCTTTCAGCTTCGCCTTCTTGATAAGATCGCCATACTGATGTGCCAACAGGTGCGACTGGACCTGGCTGATCGTATCCACGGTGACGTTCACCACGATAAGCAGGCTCGTTCCGCCCAGGAACAGCGGGATGCCGGTCTGACGGATGACATATTCCGGAATGACGCAGACCAGCGTCAGATAGATTGCTCCGACGACCGTGATCCGGCTCAGCACGTAATCGAGATATTCCTCGGTCCGCTTGCCCGGACGGATGCCGGGAATGAAGCCACCGTTCCGCTTCAGGTTTTCCGCCGTCTCTTCCGGGTTGAAGACGACCGCGGTGTAGAAGAAGCAGAAGAAGATGATGCCCGCAGCATACAAGGCGAGATAGAGCGGCTGCCCCGGCGCGAGATAGAAGTTGAGCTGCTGGATGATATTCCCGGTCGTGCTTTCGGTGGTAACCGAATTACCCGCGAACTGGCTGATCGTCAGCGGCAGCAGGAGCAGCGAGCTGGCGAAGATGGGCGGAATAACGCCGGCCGTGTTCAGCTTCAGCGGCAGGTGCGAGCGGTCCGCCTGCATCATGCCGCGCTGCGTCGCGCGCTTGGGGTACTGGATCAGCAAGCGGCGCTGCGCGCGCTCGACGAAACAGATCACGAGGATGAGGCCGATGATCATGGCGATGAAGCCGATGACGAGGCCCGTGCCGATGGTGCCGCTTGCATATTGCGAGCCGAAGCTCGTCACAAAGCTAGGAAACTGTGCGACGATGCCCGCCATGATGATGAGCGAGACGCCGTTGCCGATGCCGCGGCTGGTAATCTGCTCGCCCAGCCACAGAAGGAACATCGTACCGCCGACAAGGCTGATGACAGCACCGATGCGGAACATGTAGCCCGGTGCGACGACTGCCTGCAATCCGTTCTGCGCGGCAAAGCTTTCGAGGCCCGCTGCAAGAAACCAGCCCTGGATCGCGCAGAGGAAAACGGTGCCGTAGCGCGTGTACTGGTTGAGCTTCTGCCGTCCGGCAGACCCTTCCTTCTTCAACGCCGCCAAGGTCGGATGAAGCGAGGATGCCAGCTGCACCACGATCGAGGCGGTGATGTAGGGCATGACGCCGAGCGCGATGAGGCTCATTCGTTCGAGGCTACCGCCGGAAAAAGTATTGAACAGGTCGAGGATGCCGCCACGCGCCTGATCGTAGAGGGTCTCGAGGACCAGCGGATTGACGCCGGGAAGCGGCACGAAGCTGAGGAAACGGAAGACGATCAGCGCGCCGATCGTGAACCAGATACGCTTCTTAAGTTCCGTCGCCTTCGAAAAGTTCGCAAGGCTGAGATTGCTGGCAATGCTGTCGGTGCGTGAAGCCATGGGTAACCGTTCGTCCTGACTCTGCGGCTTGGGACCGCGTCAATTCTCGCGGCCGCAGCCCTCCGATCCGATACATAGGAAGGGGGATCCGGATTGTCGAACCCCCCGCCCTATATTCGGCGGATTATGCCGTGTCTTTCTTCGCCTTGCCGTTCGCGTCCTTGGACCGCGGATTGGCCGAAGGTTTGGCGGAAGGACGCTTTTCTTCGACGACTTCGACCGAACCACCGGCCTTCTCGACCGCCTCAATCGCGCCCTTGGAAGCGCCGGCGACCTTGAAAGAGGCCTTTGAGGTGATTTCGCCCTTGCCGAGGAGGCGGACGCCGTCCTTGCCACCCTTGGCGAGACCGGCTGCCTGCAGGGCGGCCTGGTCGATCGCGTTCTTGGCGTCGAGCTTGCCCGCATCGATGAACTTCTGGACCATGCCGAGATTGACGATGGCGAAGTCCTTGCCGAACGGATTGTTAAAGCCGCGCTTCGGCAAGCGCATGTGCAGCGGCATCTGGCCGCCTTCGAAGCCCTTGATGGCGACGCCAGAACGGCTCTTCTGACCCTTCTGACCGCGGCCGCCGGTCTTGCCCTTGCCGGAGCCGATGCCGCGTCCGACGCGCATCCGCTCCTTGCGGGCGCCTTCGTTATCTCTAAGTTCGTTGAGTTTGATAGCCATGATAGTGCACTCGCTTTCGCTTTCCTGGCCCCTTTCGCATGGGGAACGCGCTTAAAAGGAACGGGCCCGGTACGCGCCCGGGCCCATAGGGTCAAGCGACCCCGTTCTATGTGTTGTCAGTCGAGAACCGCGACCATGTGCGGCAGTTTGGCGATCGCGCCGCGGTTTTCCGGCGTGTCGGCAACTTCGACTTCACGATGCATCTTGCCCAGACCGAGGCCGACCAGAATCTTCTTCTGCGCTTCGGGACGGCGGATCGGCGAACCGATCTGCTTGATGCGAATGGTCTTGCCGTCGCTTTTCTTCTTGTCGGCCATCAGACTTACTCCGTAACCGCGGCAGCGTCGGCCTGAGCCTCGGCTTCGCTTGCTCCGCCACGACCAAGCAGGTCGGCGACCTTCTTGCCCCGACGCTGTGCGACCGACTTCGGCGAAGTCTGATCGGTCAGTGCGTCGAAAGTGGCGCGGATCATGTTGTAGGGGTTGGACGTACCGACCGACTTGGTCACGACGTCGGCCACACCCAGGCTCTCGAATACGGCGCGCATCGGACCACCGGCGATGATGCCCGTACCGGCAGGAGCCGTGCGGATCGTCACCTTGCCCGCACCGAACCGGCCATTGCCGTCATGGTGCAGGGTCCGGCCTTCCTTCAGGGCGACGCGGATCATCTTCTTGCGAGCAGCCGCGCTTGCCTTGCTGATCGCCTCGGGAACTTCGCGTGCCTTGCCGTGGCCGAAACCGACCCGGCCCGAACCGTCGCCCACGACGACGAGTGCCGCAAAGCCGAAACGCTTACCGCCCTTTACCGTCTTGGAGACGCGATTGATGTGGACGAGCTTCTCGATGATGCCATCGTCCTCTTCCTCGCGGCGATTGCCACGACCACCGTCGCGTCCGCGGCCACGGCCACGTCCGCCACCATCACGACCGCCGTCCCGTCCGCCGCGACCACCGCGTCCGCGGGGCTGCGTCGGATCGCCGGAAGCAGGCGACTGATTTTCAGCCGCCTCGGTCGATGCCGTGGTCGGCGTCGGCGTTGCGCCGTCATTGTCGATCTTGGGCTGGTCCTTGACGGCATGCTCCGTCTCGGCCGATGCCGCGTGATCGATCTCGACCGGCTTCTTGTCCGCCGTGTCTTCGTTTTTTGTCTCGTCAGCCATAATTAAAACTCCAGCCCGCCTTCGCGCGCAGCATCGGCCAGCGCCTTGACGCGGCCATGAAACAGGAAGCCGCCCCGATCGAAGACGACGGTGCTGACACCGGCCTTCTTGGCTGCTTCGGCGATGTCGCTGCCGACCTGGCGGGCAGCCTCGACATTCGCGCCCGAGGACTTGCTGCCGAGCGTCGATGCCGCAGCGAGCGTCCGGCCTTCGCCGTCGTCGATGATCTGGGCATAGATGTGCTGCCCGGTGCGATGCACCGAGAGGCGCGGCTTGCCGGCGGACCGCTTGCGCAAGGCAGTGCGGACCCGGCGGCGGCGGCGTTCGAATAGGGAAAGCTTGGCCATCTTACTTCTTCTTCCCTTCCTTGCGGAAGATGTACTCTCCACGATACTTGATGCCCTTGCCCTTATAGGGTTCGGGCTTGCGCCAGCGCCGAATTTCCGCGGCGAACTGGCCGACGGCCTGCTTGTCGCTGCCGCTGATTTCGATCGTGGTCTGATCGGGCGTCTTGACCTCGAGGCCTTCGGGCACGTCGAGATCGACATCGTGGCTGTAGCCGAGCTGCAGCTTGAGCTTCTTGCCCTGAGCCTGCGCACGGTAGCCGACGCCGCTGATTTCGAGGACCTTGGTGAAACCTTCGGTCACACCGTCGACGAGGTTCGATACGAGCGTGCGCTGCATACCCCAGAAGGATTGCGCCGCCTTCGTATCGTTCGCCGGGTTGACGCGGATTTCGTCACCCTCGATCTTGTAGTCGATAAGGTCGGACAGGCCCATCGTCAGGGTACCCTTGGGGCCCTTGACCGACAGCGTGTCGCCTTCGATGTTTGCCGTGACCCCGCTGGGGATCGCGACCGGTCGTTTGCCGATGCGGCTCATCAGAATACCTCCGCCAGCACTTCGCCGCCGACGTTTTCGCTGCGGGCTTCGCTATCGGACAGCACGCCGCGCGGGGTCGAGACGATGGTGATGCCAAGGCCGTTGCGAACCGTGGGAAGGTTCTGGCTTCCCGAATAGACGCGGCGGCCGGGCTTGGAAACGCGGGCGACATACTTGATCGCCGGTTCGCCTTCGAAATATTTCAATTCGATCCGCAGCGCCTTGTGCTTGCCGCTCTCGTCTTCGGAATAGCCACGGATGTAGCCTTCGCGCTGAAGCACTTCGAGAACGTTCGCACGCAGCTTGGACGCAGGGCTGAGGACGGAATCCTTCTTCGCCTGCTGGCCGTTGCGGATACGGGTGAGCATATCACCCAGGGGATCGGTCATAGCCATATATCAGATCCTTACCAGCTCGACTTCGTAACGCCGGGAATGAGGCCCTTGTTGGCCAGGTTCCTGAGCTCGATACGATTGAGGCCGAACTTGCGGTAATAGCCGCGCGGGCGACCGGTGGTGGTGCAGCGGTTGCGGATGCGCGTCGGGTTCGCGTTGCGCGGAATTTCCGCCATCTTGAGGCGCGCAATCAGACGCTCGCCTTCATCCAGCGACTTGTCGTCGGCGATCGCCTTCAACTTCTCGTATTTCGCTGCATATTGCTTGGCGAGCTTCTTGCGACGCTCGTTCTTGTTGATGGAACTCAGTTTCGCCATTGGACTTAAGCTCTCTTCCTTCGTGTCAATTCGTTCGAGGTGCGCGCGATCACGCGGCCTCCTTTTCCTGTGCCGCTTCGGCCGGGAACGGGAAGCCGAACAGCTTGAGCAGTTCGCGCGCTTCCTCGTCGGTCTTGGCCGTGGTCGTCACGATGATGTCCATGCCGCGGACGGTCTCGATCTTGTCGTAGCTGATCTCGGGAAAGATGATCTGCTCCTTGAGGCCCATCGCGTAATTGCCGGCACCGTCGAACGAGCGCGGATTCAGCCCGCGAAAGTCGCGGATGCGCGGCATGGCGATGGTGACAAGGCGATCGAGGAATTCGTACATCCGGTCGCGGCGCAGGGTTACCTTGCAACCGATCGGCATGCCTTCGCGCAGCTTGAACTGTGCGATCGACTTCTTCGCCTTGGTGATGACCGGCTTCTGACCCGCGATAAGAGCCATTTCCTCGGCAGCGTTCTGGACCTTCTTCTTGTCCTGGCTCGCTTCGCCGACACCCATGTTCAGCGTGATCTTCTCGATCCGCGGAACTTCGAGCGCGTTCTTGTAGCCAAACTTCTCGGTCATCGCCTTCGCGATTTCGTCGTTGTAGCGCTTCTTCAAGCGCGGCGTGTAATCAGCCATCGATCGTCTCCCCGGATTTCACGGCGACGCGAACCTTCTTGCCATCCTTCTCTTCGAAACGGACGCGCGTCGGCTTGCCGTCCTTGGGATCGGCGACGGCAACTTTCGAGATGTGCATGGGCGCCTCGAACCGGTCGATACCGCCCTGCGGGTTCTGCTGGCTCGGCTTGCGGTGGCGCGCAGCCATGTTGACGCCTTCGACGACGACCTTGCTCTCGCGCGGCATCACCTTGGAAACCGTGCCGGTCTTGCCCTTGTCCTTGCCGGACAGGACGACGACGCTGTCACCCTTCTTGATCTTCGCAGCGGCCATTACAATACCTCCGGAGCGAGCGAGATGATCTTCATGAAGCCGCGTCCGCGCAACTCGCGCACGACGGGGCCGAAAATACGGGTGCCGATCGGCTCCTCGTTCTTGTTGACGAGCACGGCGGCGTTGCTGTCGAAGCGGATGACGCTGCCATCGGTACGGCGGACGTCCTTCTTCGTGCGCACGATCACGGCGCGATGAACGTCGCCCTTTTTGACCTTGGCACGAGGCTGCGCTTCCTTGACGGAGACGACGATTACGTCGCCCACGCTGGCGGTGCGACGCTTCGAGCCGCCCAGCACCTTGATGCACTGGACCCGTTTCGCACCGCTATTGTCAGCGACATCCAGGTTTGATTGCATCTGAATCATCGATGCGTTTCCTTCCTACTCGGCTTTCCCGAACCAGTCGGGGAGTTCCACTAAAATTCTTTCCGGCCTACCGCCCCGGATCGCCCCCGCAGGGTGCGATCTCAGTTCGATGCAGCCTCGACGTCGAGATCGGCTTCGACAGCCTGCGTACCGCCGGCCTGGACCCGGTCGAGAACCCGCCAGGTCTTCGTCTTGGAGATCGGTCGCGTCTCCTCGATGCGGACGGTGTCGCCCAACGTGTATTCGTTCGTTTCGTCGTGCGCGTGATACTTCTTCGAACGACGGATGATCTTGCCGTAAAGCGGGTGCTTCACCTTGCGTTCGACCTTCACGGTCACGGTCTTGTCGGTCTTGTCGGAGGTGACGGTCCCGATCAGAATGCGTTTCGGCATCGCTGTGCTCCTTTATGCACCGGTCTTTTCAGCAGCAGCAGCCTTGGTGCGCTGCGTCTGAAGCGTCTTGATCTGCGCGATCTCGCGGCGGACCTGCCGGATGCGCGAAGGCGCCTCGAGCTGGTTGGTCGCCGCCTGGAACCGCAGGTTGAACTGTTCTTTCTTGAGGTCCGTCAGCTGCTGCGTGAGCTGGTCGTCGGACTTCGTGCGGAGATCTTCGATCTTGGCCATCATTCGCCTCCCAGGTGGCTGGTGTCGCCGAAGCGGGCGACGACCTTGGTCTTCACCGGCAGCTTCATGGCGGCGCGGCTGAACGCCTCTGCCGCGAGCGGTCCGGCAACCCCGTCGAGTTCAAACAGGATGCGGCCCGGCTTGACCCGTGCAGCCCAGTATTCGACCGAACCCTTGCCCTTACCCTGACGGACTTCGGCAGGTTTCTTGGAAACCGGCACGTCCGGGAAGACGCGGATCCAGAGACGACCCTGACGCTTGATGTGACGCGTGATCGCGCGGCGAGCCGCCTCGATCTGGCGAGCCGTGATACGTTCCGGTTCGAGCGCCTTCAGGCCGTAGGAGCCGAAGTTCAAGGTCGTGCCGCCCTTGGCTTCGCCCTTGATCCGGCCCTTGAAAGCCTTCCGGTATTTGGTTTTCTTCGGTTGTAGCATTGTCTCTACTCAGTCTTTCGCTCTGACAGCCGCCGGATCAGCGAGCCGGCCTAACGCCGGAAGTCTGCGCTTCCATCATCAAACGATCCTGCGCGGTCGGATCATGGCCGAGAATCTCGCCCTTGAAGACCCAGACCTTGATGCCGATGATGCCGTATGCGGTCAGCGCTTCGGCTTCTGCATAATCGACATTGGCGCGCAGCGTGTGCAACGGCACGCGACCCTCGCGATACTGCTCGACACGCGCGATTTCCGCGCCGCCGAGACGACCGCCGCAGACGATCTTGATGCCCTCGGCACCCAGACGCATGGCGGACTGCATCGCGCGCTTCATCGCGCGGCGGAAAGCGACGCGGCGAATGAGCTGGTCGGCGATGCCCTGCGCGACGAGCTTGGCGTCGATCTCGGGCTTGCGGATCTCGACGATGTTCAGCTTCACTTCGCTGTTGGTCATGCCTGCCAGCGTTCCGCGAAGCTTCTCGATGTCGGCGCCCTTCTTGCCGATGATGACGCCCGGACGCGCGGCATAGATCGAGATGCGGCACAGCTTGGCAGGACGTTCGATGACGACCTTGGAAATCGCGGCCTGGGGCAGCGAGTTCATGATGTGCTTGCGGATCTCGATATCTTCCTTGAGCAGCTGCGCATAATCGCGCCCTTCGGCGTACCAGCGGCTGTCCCAGGTGCGGTTGATCTGCAGGCGCAGACCGATCGGATTACTCTTCTGGCCCATCTTTACGCCTCTTCCTGTTCGCGAACGACGATGCGAAGCCGGCTAAAAGGCTTCAGGATGCGCGTCGACTTGCCACGACCGCGCGTATGAAACCGCTTCATCGTGATCGCCTTGCCGACGCTGGCTTCGGCAACGACGAGCGCATCGACGTCGAGATTGTGATTGTTCTCCGCATTGGCAATGGCCGACGCCAGAACCTTGCTCGCATCGCGCGCCATCGCCTTCTTCGAGAAGGACAAGATGTTGAGCGCTTCTTCGGCCCGCTTGCCGCGAATGAGTTCCGCGACGAGGTTGAGCTTCTGCGCGCTGCCGCGGATCGTCGTGCCAACGGCGAGTGCCTCGTTATCGGCCACGCGGCGAGGAGATTTGACCTTGCCCATTATCGCTTGCCCTTCTTGTCGGCAGCATGGCCCGGGAAGGTGCGCGTGGGCGCGAACTCGCCGAGCTTGTGGCCGACCATGTCTTCGCTGACGGACACGGGAATGAACTTGTGACCGTTATAGACATTGAACGTGAGCCCCACGAATTGGGGCAGGATGGTGCTGCGGCGCGACCAGGTCTTGATCGGGGCGCGGCCACCGGCTTCCTGTGCGTCTTCGGCCTTCTTGAGAAGGCTGAGTTCGACGAACGGGCCTTTCCATACGGAACGAGCCATATGCCTTTACCTCTTCTTCTTCGCGTGGCGCGAACGGATGATGAACTTGTCCGTCTGCTTGTTCTTGCGGGTACGGGCGCCCTTGGTCGGCTTGCCCCACGGCGTGACCGGGTGACGACCGCCACTCGTGCGGCCTTCACCACCGCCATGCGGGTGATCGACCGGGTTCTTGGCGACACCGCGCGTCAGCGGCTTGATGCCCATCCAGCGCCGACGTCCGGCCTTGCCCAGGTTCTGGTTCTGGTTGTCAGGGTTCGACACTGCACCGACCGTCCCCATGCAATCGGCCCGGACATAACGCTGCTCGCCCGAGTTGAGGCGCACGATGACCATGCCTCGGTCACGACCGACGAGCTGAACGTAGGTACCAGCGCTCCGGGCGATCTGGCCGCCCTTGCCCGGCTTCATCTCGACATTGTGACAGATCGTGCCGACCGGCATCTGCGACAGAAGCATGGCATTGCCGGGCTTCGTGTCGACCTTCTCGCCAGCGACGACCTGGTCGCCCACGCCGAGGCGCTGCGGACACAGAATGTAGGCAAGTTCGCCGTCTTCGTACTTGATGAGCGCGATGAACGCCGTGCGGTTGGGATCGTATTCGATCCGCTCTACCGTCGCCGGCATGTCCCACTTGCGCCGCTTGAAGTCGATCAGGCGATACTTCTGTTTATGACCGCCGCCCATGCCGCGAGACGTGACGTGGCCCTTGTTGTTGCGGCCGCCCGTCTTGCGCTTGCCTTCGGTCAACGCCTTGACCGGACCGCCCTTGTGCAGGCCGGACTTGTCGACGAGGATCAGGCCGCGCCGGGCGGGACTGGTCGGTTTATAGTTCTTGAGTGCCATTTCCTAATCGCCTCAGATACCGCTCGTGACGTCGATGGGGTTGGCCCCCTCGACCAGCGTCACGACCGCTTTTTTGACGTCGTTGCGGCGGTAGGGCTTACCCTTCCAGCGCTTCACCTTGCCCTTCTGGACGACGGTGTTGACCTTCTTCACCTTGGTGTCAAAGATCGCCTCGACGGCTTCCCGGATCTGCGGCTTGGTCGCATCGCCGGCCACCTTGAACACCACGGCGTTGTGCTCAGAAAGGAGCGTCGCCTTCTCGGTGATGTGGGGCGCCAGCACGACGTCGTAATGCCGCGCGTCGATGTCCTGCTTCTTTGCCATTACTTGGCACCTCCCGCGAGGGCGAAGCGCGCCTCGAGCTGCTCGACCGCGGCCTTGGACAGAACCAGCGTGTCGTGTTTCAGAATGTCATAGACGTTCGCGCCGCGGGCCGGGAGAACATTGATACCGGGCAGGTTGGCAGTCGCCTTGCGGAAGCCCGCATCGACCGCATCGCCGTCGATGAAGAGAACCTTGCCGCTGAAGCCGGCCTTCGTGAAATCGGCTGCGATCGACTTCGTCTTCGCGTCCTTCACCGAAAGCTCGTCGACGACCACGAGACCGTCCTTCGCCTTGCTCGACAGGGCCATCTTCAGACCCAGAGCGCGGACCTTCTTGTTGAGCGACTGGCTGAAGTCACGCTTGCGCGCACCATGAGCCTTGCCGCCGCCAATGAAGATCGGTGCACCGCGGTCGCCGTGACGCGCCCCGCCCGAACCCTTTTGAGGACCGTACTTCTTGCCGGTACGCGCAACGTCACTGCGCTCGCGCGTCGGACGAGCGGTCGCGCGGCGGTTCTCGAGCTGCCAGGTCACGACCCGGTGCAGGATGTCCGCACGCGGTTCCAGACCGAACACGTCGTCGTTCAGTTCGACATCGCCCGAACCCTTCGAGCCGTCGATTTTCTGGACCTTCACCTTCATGTGTCAGCCCTCCTTGTTCTCGCCGGCATCATCGACGCTCGGCGTAGTGCTGTTGTCTTCGGCCGCGCCGGTATCGGCTTCGGCGCCCGCATCCTGCTGCTGCAGGAGCTTTTCCTGCTGCTCTGCGGATACTTCGGGATTGACCTGGTGCTCTGCTGCCGTCTCGACCATGCCCGCACCCGCATCTTCCGAAGCGAACTCGTCCTGGTTGCGGCGCATCACGCCCGGGAACGGCAGATCGTCATGCTTGACCTTGACCGAGTCGCGAACGAGCAGCCAGCCATTCTTGTGACCGGGGACCGAACCCTTGACGAAAAGGAGACCACGATCGGCATCGGTGCGAACGATTTCGAGGTTCTGCTGCGTGCGCTGACGGTCGCCCATGTGGCCGGCCATCTTCTTGCCCTTGAACACGCGGCCCGGATCCTGACGGTTACCCGTCGAACCGTGGCTACGGTGAGAGAGCGAGACGCCGTGCGTCGCGCGCAGACCGCCGAAGCCCCAACGCTTCATCGGACCCGCAAAGCCCTTGCCCTGCGTATGGCCCGTGATGTCGACCTTCTGGCCGGCGACGAAATGCTCTGCGGAAATCCGCGCACCGACCGGAAGAAGACCTTCTTCGCTATCGAGACGGAACTCGGCGACCTTCTGCTTCAGACCGACTTCAGCCTTCGCGAAATGCTCGCGCTGCGGCTTGTTGACATTCTTCTGTTTCGCTTCGCCGGCACCGACCTGCAACGCGATATAACCGTCGCGTTCTTCGGTCCGGTGAGAGACGACCTGGCATTCTTCCAGTGCGAGAACGGTCACCGGTACATGGCGGCCATCCTCCTGGAACAGGCGGGTCATCCCGACTTTCTTAGCGATCACGCCCGTGCGCATCACGCATACTCCTTCGACAGAGGCACATGAGGACCATCCCCAGGTGCTTGGTTTCAATCCGGTTTGGCCCTGCCGCCGCACAAGCGAAAACAACGCCTCACCCTCAGCCCGAAATGTTCGTATGCATCGCCCGTCCGGGCTGAATGTTCGCATGGGGCGCGAGGCCGCCGGCGAACGAGACGGGAGACGCAGCCCGGGCAAGCCCGGCGGTATCTCGAAATTCGTGAAAAACCTTGGCGGTCTTTCGCTGCGGAAGCGGCTCGGACCTTCCGGTCCCCTGCGCCTCCGATGCCGCTATTCAGCGGACTTTGAAACTTTCCCGATCGCTTAACGTCCCTTCGGGAGCGGACGTCGCCCGGCCCTAGCCGGACGAATCGTGAAGATCAAGCCAGCTTGATCTCGACGTTCACGCCAGCTGCCAGATCGAGCTTCATGAGCGCGTCGACCGTCTGGGCGTTGGGCTGCACGATGTCGAGCAGGCGCTTGTAGGTGCGAACCTCGAATTGCTCGCGCGACTTCTTGTCGATGTGCGGACCGCGGTTCACCGTGAACTTCTCGATCCTCGTCGGCATCGGAATGGGACCCCGGATCAGTGCACCCGTACGACGTGCGGTTTCTGCGATTTCGCCAGTTGCCTGGTCGAGAACGCGGTGGTCGAACGCCTTGAGGCGAATGCGAATATTCTGGGCTTCCATGTCCAATTACCGATGAGAAAGAGCAAACACAAAATCAATGGCCCCGCCCCCTCCCGTCTCCAGGGAGAGCGGGGCCATCGATCAAAACTTTAGAGCCGAAGCGTATTCGGCGGGGCGGAGGACGAATCCCCCGCGTTGCGCCCGCCTATATTACTTCGTGATCTTGCTGACAACCCCCGAACCGACGGTCCGACCGCCTTCGCGAATTGCGAAACGCAGGCCTTCGTCCATCGCGATCGGAGCGATCAGCTTGACGCCGATCGTCACGTTGTCGCCCGGCATAACCATTTCCGTACCTTCGGGAAGAATGACTTCGCCGGTCACGTCCGTCGTGCGGAAGTAGAACTGCGGACGGTAGTTCGCGAAGAACGGCGTGTGACGGCCGCCTTCGTCCTTCGACAGGACGTAGACTTCTGCATTGAACTCGGTGTGCGGATTGACCGAACCGGGCTTCGCGAGAACCTGACCACGCTCGACGTCTTCACGTCCGACGCCGCGGATGAGAGCACCGATGTTGTCGCCGGCTTCACCGCGATCGAGCAGCTTGCGGAACATTTCGACGCCGGTGACGGTCGTCTTGCTGGTGTCCTTGATGCCGACGATTTCGACTTCGTCGCCGACATTGACGACACCCGTTTCGACACGGCCGGTGACAACCGTACCGCGACCGGAGATCGAGAACACGTCTTCGATCGGCATGAGGAAGTCCTGGTCGATCGGACGCTCGGGCTGCGGGATATACTCGTCGACAGCGTTCATGAGTTCCATGACTGCGTTCTTGCCGATTTCGTCGTCGCGACCTTCGAGAGCGGCCAGAGCCGAACCCTTGACGATCGGAATGTTGTCGCCGTCGAAGTCGTAGTCGGAAAGCAGTTCGCGAACTTCGAGTTCGACGAGTTCGAGCAGCTCTTCGTCATCGACCTGGTCAACCTTGTTGAGGAACACGACGAGCGCCGGAACACCGACCTGGCGGGCAAGCAGGATGTGCTCGCGCGTCTGCGGCATGGGGCCGTCGGCAGCGTTCACGACCAGGATCGCGCCGTCCATCTGCGCCGCGCCGGTGATCATGTTCTTCACGTAGTCGGCGTGACCCGGGCAGTCGACGTGCGCATAGTGACGTGCGTCGGTTTCGTATTCGACGTGGGCCGTCGAAATGGTGATGCCGCGCTCGCGCTCTTCCGGAGCCTTATCGATGTTTGCGAAATCCACGGGCGCGTCGAGCACCTTCGTGATGGCCGCAGTCAACGTCGTCTTGCCATGGTCAACGTGACCGATGGTGCCGATGTTGCAGTGCGGCTTGTTCCGCTGAAATTTTTCCTTCGCCATGCTCAAATAACCTCTGGATTGAAAATTGATATTCAAAGGGAAGCGAGCGCCCGTTCGAATTCAGGCGCCGCCCCTAAACGCTCAACCGCCGTTAGGCAAGTTTCTCTTTGACTTCCGCGGCAACATTCGCGGGCACTTCCTCGTAATGCGAGAACTGCATCGAATATTGAGCCCGGCCCTGGGTGAACGAACGCAGCTCGTTCACGTAACCGAACATGTTGGCGAGCGGGACGAACGCCTCGACCGCCTGCGCGTTGCCGCGCGTATCGGTACCCTGGATCTGGCCGCGCCGGGAATTGAGATCCCCGATGACGTCGCCAAGATAGTCTTCCGGCGTCACGACCTCGACCTTCATGATCGGCTCGAGCAGCTTGATCCCGGCCTTCTGCGCAACTTCGCGCATCGCACCACGACCGGCGATTTCGAACGCGATCGCGCTCGAGTCAACGTCGTGATAGGCGCCGTCATACAGCGTGACGGAGAAGTCGATGATCGGGAAGCCGACGAGATAGCCGCTTTCGGCCTGCTCGCGGAAACCCTTTTCGATCGCGGGAATGAATTCCTTCGGAATGTTACCGCCCTTGATCTCGTCTTCGAAGATCACGCCCTGGCCGCGCTCGCCAGGAGCGACGCGTACCTTCACGCGGCCGAACTGGCCCGAACCGCCCGACTGCTTCTTGTGGGTGTAATCGACGTCGACTTCGCGGCCCAGCGATTCGCGGTACGCCACCTGCGGCGCGCCGACATTGGCCTCGACCTTGAACTCGCGCTTCATGCGATCGACGAGGATGTCGAGGTGAAGCTCGCCCATGCCCTTGATGATCGTCTGACCCGATTCGTGGTCGGTCGTCACGCGGAACGAGGGATCCTCGGCTGCCAGGCGGTTGAGCGCGACGCCCATCTTTTCCTGGTCGGCCTTGGTCTTGGGTTCAACCGACAGCTCGATGACCGGCTCGGGGAATTCCATCCGCTCGAGAATGATCGGCTTTGCCGGATCGCATAGCGTGTCGCCGGTCGTCGTTTCCTTGAGGCCGGCAATCGCGACGATGTCGCCTGCGAAACCTTCATCGATGTCTTCACGGTTGTTGGAATGCATCAGCAGCATGCGACCGATCTTTTCCTTCTTGTCCTTCACGCTGTTGAGCACGGAGCCCTTGGACAGCTTACCCGAATAGATGCGGGTGAAGGTCAGCGAACCGACGAACGGGTCGTTCATGATCTTGAACGCCAGCGCGCTGAACGGTGCATCGTCAGAAGACTGACGCGTCGCTTCCTCGTCGCTGTCGGGCAGGACGCCCTTAATCGCGGGAACGTCGAGCGGCGAAGGCATGTAGTCGACCACTGCGTCGAGCAGGGGCTGGACGCCCTTGTTCTTGAATGCAGAGCCGCATAGCACGGGAACGAAGGCGCGCGCCATCGTGCCCTTGCGGATCAGCTGCTTCAGCGTTGCCGCGTCGGGTGCGTCGCCCGTCTCGAGATAGGCTTCCATCGCATCGTCGTCCTGCTCGACGGCAGTCTCGACCAACTGTTCGCGATATTCGGCCGCCTTGTCGGCCATGTCCTCGGGAATGTCGACATAGTTGAACGTCGCGCCCAACCCGTCATTTTCCCAGACGATGCCGCGCATGTTCACGAGGTCGACGACGCCCTGAAGGTCGCTTTCCGCGCCGATCGGGAGATAGAGGACCAGCGGCGTCGCGCCGAGGCGGTCGACGATCGACTGCACGCAGTAGTAGAAGTCCGCGCCCGTACGGTCGAGCTTGTTGATGAAGCACATCCGCGGAACACCGTACTTGTCGGCCTGCCGCCAGACGGTTTCGGACTGCGGCTCGACCCCGGCAACGCCGTCGAACACGGCGACCGCGCCGTCGAGCACGCGCAAGGAACGCTCGACTTCGATGGTGAAGTCGACGTGTCCGGGCGTGTCGATGATGTTGATGCGGTGCTTGGGACCCTGACCGTCCTCTGCCGACCAGAAAGTGGTCGTCGCGGCGGACGTGATCGTGATGCCGCGCTCCTGCTCCTGCTCCATCCAGTCCATCGTCGCAGCGCCGTCATGCACTTCGCCGATCTTGTAGGACTTGCCGGTGTAGTAAAGGATGCGCTCGGTCGTAGTCGTTTTCCCGGCGTCGATATGCGCCATGATCCCGATATTGCGATAGCGTTCCAGCGGATAGTCGCGGGCCATGATAATTACCTCGAGGGTTGAATGGAAACGGCCGCACGCGCGGCCCGCCTCCGATATAGTTGCAATTGTTACAGGTGTAAGACCCGGCCCGCCATTTCCGCGGCGCGCCGGGGCCCTACCCCATTCGCTCTACCAGCGATAGTGCGAGAAGGCCCGGTTGGCGTCGGCCATCCGGTGCGTGTCCTCGCGCTTCTTCACGGCATTGCCGCGATTGTTCGCCGCATCCATCAGCTCGCCCGAGAGACGCGCCGACATGGTGGTTTCGGCACGGCCGCGCGCCGCACCGATGAGCCAGCGGATCGCCAGCGCCTGGGCGCGTTCGGGGCGAACCTCGACCGGCACCTGGTAGGTCGCACCGCCGACGCGGCGGCTACGCACCTCGACCTGCGGCTTGACGTTGTCGAGCGCTGCATGGAACATCTCGACCGGATTGGCCTTGGCTTTCGCCTCGACCGTGTCGAGCGCGCCATAGACGATGCGCTCGGCAGTGGATTTCTTGCCGTCGAGCATGAGGTTGTTCATGAACTTCGACAGGACCTGATCACCAAACTTGGGATCGGGCAGGATGACCCGCTTTTCGGGACGACGACGACGTGACATTCTTTTAACTCCTCTGGAGTGCGCCCCGACATCCGTCGGAGCTGGCGGTGCCTGTCCGGCTCCCCCACCCAGCCACCCGATTATCCCCGGATACCATATCGGGGGTTCGGTGGGGGCGCAGGCCGGTCCCGAAAGGGAGGGACAGATGTCCCGACCGCACCAAACAAAAAACCAAACCTTCCCGCCAGCACCATGCCGGCGGCATGGCTTTCCTTACTTCGGACGCTTCGCACCGTATTTCGAACGGCTCTGCTTGCGGTCCTTGACCCCTTGCGTATCGAGCACCCCGCGCAGGACGTGGTAACGAACGCCGGGAAGGTCGCGAACACGGCCGCCGCGGATCAGCACGACGCTGTGCTCCTGCAGGTTGTGGCCTTCGCCCGGAATGTAGGAGATGACTTCGCGCTGGTTGGTTAGGCGGACCTTGGCAACCTTACGCAGAGCCGAGTTCGGCTTCTTCGGCGTCGTCGTATAGACGCGCGTGCAGACGCCGCGCTTCTGCGGGTTCTGCTCCATTGCAGGGACCTTCGACTTGGCCTTCTGCGGTTCGCGGCCCTTGCGGACCAGCTGGTTGATCGTCGGCATAGACTTCTTTCTCTTCACCTGTTTGTCCGGACCGGCGACTTGCCGGACCGGGTCACCTCATCCGGGCGGGGAACCGGTTCCCACTTCCCCTGATGAGGTTCCGATCGCTCGCAGCATATGAGATACTGCGGCAACCGGGGCTGGCGACACGTTGCGGGTTGATCGGCGGATGCTGCTGAGTTCGTGCTCTGACCGTCACCCGGACTTCGTCGCGGGGTTCGGTCGGACAAGCCGCCGCGCGGGTAGCGCGTCCGCATTGTCCTTTCGCACGAGCCTGAAGCACTCCACCCACCGACCCAATGGCCACCGGGTTACTTTGACGGCTGCCCCAGCGTCCCCGAGAGGAGTGCTGCAATAGAAAAGAGCCTTGCGTGACAACACGAAGGCTCCGGGACATACCGGCAATGTTCAGCTCTATCTGCCCGGCCCTGGCTTCGCACCGAGGCGATTCCCGTACCGGATGCCCGCGCACTTACTAGCGGCAGGACAAGAGGTCAAGGCCGGAGCCGCGGCGCATTCGTAGGCTGGAGCGGAACCACCCCCCGCCCCCCATCCGTTGAATGGGCAAGGAGAACGCCATGACCACACCGCCCGAAAGAAACGACGAACCCATCCATTACGATGCCGACAAGGCGCGCGGAGCCGAGATCATCCTGACCAAGCGTCGCAACCGCATGATCTTCATCGCTGGGCTGGTCGGCTTCGTGGTGCTGATGCTGATCGTCTCGCTGCTCGGCTGAAGCAAAGCGCGAGCGCGGACCCGCCGCCGCCGGTCTCTCCCGCACGAACGCCTGTGCCTGAGTTTCCTACTCTCCCGAAATCTGCATCGTGGTGCGCATCATGTTCGCCGCGCCCTTCCCCGAACCTTGCGAAGCCCCGTCCGCTACGGCTTTCAGCTCGGTGCCGTCCTTCAGCGGCCCGAACGTGTGCGCGCGCCTCCGATTCCAATCACAGGACCGTGTTCCATGTGTTCCATCGCGTAGGATTTGGAACCACGAAACCCGCAGGAAAGCGCGATTCCGTTCCAACAGGCTGGGAAGGCTCGCGGACGTCCGCGCGAACGCTCCCGCGATGCGTCTGCAACGATCAGTCGCAGGCGTTCTCGGTCAGCGCCTGCGTGTTCGTGATCGCGAAGTTGTCGCGCTCGCGCACGTTGAACGCCGTTTCGTAGCGCACGGTCGAAGAGCCGAATCCGTCGGGGATTAGCAGCGGTTCGTAAGTATAGCTCGCTTCGACGAACATGACCGCGGTGTCGCGGCTGGCGGCGATCCGCTTCTCCGGACGGCCCAGCCCGTCGGCAAGCGAGGCATCGTCGCGTCCGTCGCCCTCGACCCCGTAAGCCGGATCGACCTCTTTCGCGCCGAAGCAGCGTTGCCAGCGGATGTACTGGCCGCGATTGGCGCCGCTCCTGCCATTGTCCTCCACCGAGGACAGGACGACCCGGCCCCGCTCCGCAAAGTCGAGCTTGCGACCCATGAGATCCGCCCCGGCGAACACTTCGTATACGTCCGCCTCGTCGATGGTCGAGCGTACGCGGCCCGCATTATCGGCGACGGTCATCGCGATCTGGCTGACGCGCAGATGCGTCAGCGCGAGGTTGCTGACTTCCAGTCCACCCAGAATGAGGATGAGAAGCGCGGGCAGCGCGAGCGAGAATTCGGTGATCGCGACGCCGCGCTCGTCGCGCTGCAGATCGGCGAAGGGGCGAAAGGGATACGGCATGGCAGGCTCGTTCGTTCGTGGTCGCTAAGGGGTTCAGCCGACGAAGGCGTCACCGCTGCCGCACAGGATGGCGGGCGGCGGGCGGTCGCCGAAGGGCTGGTTGCGGACGGCGGTCTCCACCGACATGGCGATGGTCGGGGAAAGAAGGTCGAAGGCCGCCACGGGAAACAGGCGGGGCATCCGGATGCTGGCGGTGTAGAAGACGACATCGTCGCCCGCACCCCGGCCCAAGCGGCCGCGCTCGTCGAAGGTGCCGCTGCCGTTCTCGTCTTCCCAGCAGTCGTTGTCGTCCTCGTCGAACTGGCCGTTCCCGTTGACGTCGGTGACGAGCTTCTCCAGCCGCTCGACGCCGCCGAAATCGAGATAGCTGCGCTGGACGATGGTGATTTCGGCATCGACGGCGACAGTTCCGGCGTGAGAGCGCACGCGCTCGGCAATCCGTTCCTCGGTGCTGTCCCCGGCAGCGGCGATGACGGGCGCCTCGACCGTCGCAGTCCGGGCGACCGTGTCGAGCGCGCCCTGCATCACGGTGCGGACATAGGACTGGTAGGCGACCTCCATCCCGCCGATCATGACGATGCAGACCGGGATCACGATCAGCGCGAACTCGACCACGGTCGTGCCCCGCTCGTCGCGGAAAAGGGAGAGAAGGCCACGCATTGCCAGTCTCACTTCGTCAGACGAAGCTTTCCGATGCGGCGACCGATCGTCTCGAAAACCTCTTCGAGATCAGTGCCGTCGCTGGTCAGGAAATGCGTGTCGGACGAGGCGCAGGGGCGGATGTCGTCGGTTGCCGTCACGTCGAGTGCGATGACCCAGACGGTGATGCCACGGGCGCGCGCGAGATTGCAGGCATCCTCGAACCGGCTGAGATGGCGGTCGTAATGCGATCCCGAACCCTCGACGCGCCGCTTGACGTTGGCAGTGCCATAGGCGCTGTAGACATCCGGATTGGGAAAAAGGATGCCGTCGGTCATGTAGACGATGTGCTGCGTAACCGGGGCGCCGTCGATGGTTTCGGGGTTCTGGTCGGCGAACATGCCGGTACGCGACATCAGCCTAACAGCCCACAGCATTCCGATGTCGTGGAAGGTCGAGCCGCCGACCCGCGCGGTGGAGGTCGCGATCTGCGACTGGAACGCGCCCAAGGAAGCGTATTCCTGCATCATCGTAGCGGAATTGGGGCAGTCGAGCACGGAATAGGGCGAGTTGATCCAGCTCGGATCGTAGCGACCGAATTGCAGCTCGGGCTCGCCCCCGTTCGTCGGGACGGTGTCGATGTCGTCGTTGCTGATCGAATCGTAGGTTTCGCCGGAACTGCCGACGGAGGGCCGCTCCTCGATGCAGGCAAAGCCGCCGTTCTGGAACCTCGAAAGGGCGTTCGTCGTGCTACCGCTCGACGGCAGGACGCTTCGCATGACCGACCCGGTGTAACCGTTCACCGAAGCGAGCAGATCGGGCAAGTTGCGCGCGAAGGAACGGTTGGTCGCGAAACCGGACTTGGTGGCGGGCACGACGAGATCGCTGCGTCGGACTTCGCAATTCGGACCGAGGCCGCCGCAGCCGGTCCGCCCTGGCTGGAATACGCCGTTTACGAAGACCAGCCTGTTCTCGTAGACCTGATTGTCGAGAACCCAGTCGCTTTCCAGCAGGCCGCCGACATTCACCGTGTGCGAGTAGGGCAGTATGCCGAACCGTGTGATGGTCTCGTCGTCGCTATCATCGAGGCCGCGATAAAGGCCGAGCGTGCCCACACGGAGCCTGCCGATCTTCGAAGTCCCGGCGGAATCGACGCTGGGTGCGTTGAGCATCGAACCGGTTACATCGAGTACGACCATGATGTCGTTATGGCCGGTTTCCTTCTTCGCATTGCAGTCGACTGCGATATCCAGGCTGTCGATCTGGAAGACACGCATGATGACCGTCGGTATCTCCGCGGAGGCGGTTGCGAGCAATTCCGCTCCGTCAGTGGGGTTCTGGCGGACCGCGAAAGCAAGGTTGGTCGCACCGTGAAGCCCGGCGGGATAGTTGAAGTCGAAGAACTTCTGTGCCTCTGCCTGAGCATCGGTGCTCCAGATATTGCCCTGCATGGCCTGCCGTCCCGCCAGCACTCCGGCATCGCAGGCGTTCTGCAGTTTGGCGCGCGCGGTGTAGGCGATACCCATATCGAGCCCGCCGCCGATCATTGCGGTCAGCGGGAGTACCGCCGCAGCCATCATCATCAGGGCGTTGCCTGACGTGTCCTTGATAATCGAACGTTTGCGTTTGCTATCAAGCAACGACATCGCTTTCGAACTCCATCTTCGAGATGTCCGAAAGCTAGAGCGAGGGTATTAAATAACGTATAAACCTCTGTAAACGCACCATTAAGCGGATGTATTAGGAGTTTGTTAGCCCTGGAGTACGGCAGAAAAACTCTATTCCGGCGGCAGACCCAATCAGAAATGCGTCGCGAAAATGAGCTTTCTGACGATGCCTGAACGGCCCCGAAAGATTAATAAGAACGGCCGAAACAGCTATCAAACATTAATCTTGCCGGATGATTTCGTGTCCGAAACGAATCAGTTTCCGGCATCCTGCTGAAGGAATGCCACGAGCGCCTTCACCTTCTTTTGCCGCCATTGCGGAAGCGGCGCGACCAGCCAGTAGGAGCGGCGCCCCTCGTCCGGTCCCTCGAGGATTTTCAGACGTCCCGCAGCCAAGGCTTCCTCGACCAGCAGGTAAGGCAGGATTGCACGTCCGAGGCCGGCCATCGCCGACGAGAGCGCCTGACCGGCATTGCCGACGGTTATCTCGCCCTCGGCCCCTTCAGGCAGCGGCGCACCGGGCCAGTCGATCCAGCTATCGGGAGCATCCTCATGCGCGACGACGACGCGCCGCGCGGGTGCCAGCTCGATCCCTTCGAGATCGCCCGGCCCATCGACGAGGCGCACCGCAAGATCGAGATTGGCTTCGGTAAAATCCGCCGTTTCGTTCTCGATCAATTGGTAACGTACCTTGGGGTTTTCGCGCCGATAGGCTGCCAGTCTCGGGGCGAGCCACTGCGCGTAGAACTCGCGCGGGGCGGCAATGGTGAAGCGGTCACTCGCCTGACCCGCCTGCATGGCCTGGACGCTCTCCTCGAACCGAAGAAACCCGTCGCGTAATGGATCGAGCCCGGCCAGCGCTTCAGGTGTGAGTTCAAGCCCACGCGACGTTCGCCGGAATAGAACCGTCCCCAGGTGATCTTCCAATGCGCGTATTTGCTGCCCCACGGCAGCCGGGGTGACGGCGAGCTCGTCGGCTGCCCGCGTGAAGGACAGGTGCCGCGCTGCCGCATCGAAGACGCGCAGGGCATTGAGAGGCAGATGGGTCCGTTTCATCGCGCATCGCCTATCGCAGGGATATTTTCCGGGCAAGTCCGCTCCGCGCGTAGAAGCGGAGCTATCGGCCTAATTGGCAGTCGCGGGAGCGGCCAGCGGAAAGAAAGGTATCCGCACTTCCATCGGTTCGCCGTCTTCACGTTCGAACCCGTAGAAGCCTTCCATCGACCCGTGCGGCGTCGTCAGCGGACAGCCGGATACGTAATCATGCGCCGCTCCGGGATGAAGAACGGGCTGATCCCCGACGACGCCGTCGCCATCGACATGGCTCACTTGGCCGAGGCCATCGGTAATGCGCCAATGCCGCGTCTTGAGCTGCAACGTCTCGTCAGAACCGTTCTCAATCCGGATGTGATACACCCAGAACCACTTTCCGAGTTCTGGTTGCGATTGCTCGGGCAGGAAATTCACAGAAACGCGCACGGTGACATCGTGGCTGGTTGCGGCGTGTTGAAACAGGGCCTTCATCATATCTCGCGACGATAACAAGCCCCCGGTTGCACTTCAATTAACAATCGGGGTGATTTTCCGCAGCTTTCGGTCGGCCCGTTCAGACATTCGTCCGTACGGGGAGCCGCCAAATCCCTCGGTCACGATGGTAAATTTCGCGTAAACTGCAAAACCTTAAGGAATTTTTACCCATCGCGCCCATTCTCGCAAAACTCAGGGGAACCGCCTTCGCAAAAGGGGTTCGAAGGGAAGCGAGACAATGAAGCGCAAGCTTACAAACCTCAAACGCCGGTTCGTTCGCGACGAGAGCGGCAATATCCTGCTGATGGCGGGAGCAGGCTTTGCGATGCTGGTCGGAGCAGCCGGCGTCGGAGCGGACACCGTCCAGTGGTATCTGTGGAACCGCCAATTGCAGCAAGCCGCCGACAGCGGCGCCCTGGCCGGTGCGCTCGCCCTGCATCAAGGGGCGGACTTCGATCCGACTGCGCGGGCCGAGCTGACACGCACGGCCAATACCAGTTTCGTCATCGAGACACTAACGAATCCTCCGTCGAGCGGGGATTACATCGGTGATACGGGCGCGATCGAACTCATCGCGACGACCAGCAGGAAGCTGCCTTTCAGCGGAATGTTCATGAGCGCTCCGCCCACGATCCGCGTCCGTTCCGTCGCGGCAACGATCGCGGGCGGCAAGCACTGCGTCATCTCACTCGCCGATGACGGCGTAGGGGTCGAGATGCAGGGAACCGCCGACGTCGATCTTGGCTGCGGGGTCGTCGCCAATTCGCGCGGAGCGAGCGCGATTTACTTTCACGGTTCGAGCTATCTCGACGGTTCGCCGATCAGCAGCGCTGGCGGGATCGTTTACGATGAAGTGAACTTGCCCGCCAATGCAGGTCTGCAACCATTCGGTATCCCCGTTGACGATCCGCTCGAGGAACGCGGCCTGACCGTGCCCGATACGACCGGATCCTGCGATCAAACGAACTTCACCGTCAAACCAGGCACGTCCGCCGAGATTTATCCGGGAATGTATTGCGGCGGCATCAACGTCCGCGGGACTTTGCTGATGCATCCGGGCGTCTACCTCATCGCTGGCGGCTCTTTCAAATCGAACAGCCAGGCGAAGATCATTGGCAAGGGCGTGACGATCATTCTCACCAACAAGGGCGGAGCGGGCGATGCCGCAACGGTCGATCTGAATGGCGGCGCGAAGCTCGAACTGACCGCCCCGACGCTTGATCAGGACCCGGACTGGGCCGGTATTTTGTTCTTCCAGGACCAGATCGGCAGCGCGCAACGCAGCAAGATTAATGGTGGCTCCGAGCTCATCATGGACGGCATAATCTACATGCCCGGTGGCGATCTCGATTTCTCCGGCAACGCCAATCAGAAATCGCAGTGCCTTTTGCTCGTAGCCAAGCGCGTCGGTTTCGCTGGCCAGTCGAACATCAAGAACAATTGCGGGCCCGAGGTGGAATCCTACACCTCGCGCACGAAGATCATTCGGGTAGTGGAGTAACGCTCATGACGAACATCCAAACGAATGCAACGGCTCGCAAGCTGGTCCGGGACGAACGCGGCGTCGGACTGGTCGAACTTGGGTTTGCCGCGCCTGTCCTCATGCTTTTGGGGCTCGGAATGATCGACATGTCGATCGTCGCATCCAGCAAGGTCGACATGGAGCAGGCAGCCCAGCGCGTTACCGACTTCGCCCTGTCGCAGCGTCCGACCAACGGCGATGCGAGTTATCTTCTGGCAGAGGCAAAAGAGGCAACCGGTATCACCGACGAAGCCCTTGAAGCCGATCCGTCGTTGATCAAGGTGGAGATCTATCTCGAATGCAGCGGCGAGCGGCAGACCGATTTCACGACCGTTTGCCCCGTCGATGAGATCCCCGCCAGGTTCGCCAGCGTCAGCGTTTCACGCGATGTCGATACCGGCTTTAACTGGCGCGGGATCGGAAAAATGTTCAGCGGCTCGGAAGGCGATCCGACGATCCGGGTGACCGGCGATAGCGTGGTGCGGTTCCAATGAGCTTGTTCGCCATGCGCCGTTTTCGCAGTTTCTCTCGCGACAGTCGGGGTTCGGTCGGGCTCGACTATGCGATTGCCATTCCAATCCTCGTGACGATGATGATCGGCATCGTCCAGTTTGCGGTCGTCTTGCACACCGCCGGCGTCATGCGCCATGCGCTGGGTGAAGGACTGCGCCTCGCGAAGGTCGATCCGACCGCCTCGACGATCGAAGTGAAGGACGCCGCGAAGGGCAGCATGAAGGGCGTGCTCCTGTCGGGAATAACCAAGCTGGAGTTTCGCCGATCGGCCACGGCACGCTCGCAGATCGGCACGATGACGATGGAATACCGGCTCGAGCCGATCATTCCTTTCGCCTCCATTCCGCCCTTCACGCTGAGCGAAACGCGCAAGGTCTATCTGCCGAGCTAAAGCCCTGCTGCGCTCAAGGCTCGATCGAAATCCTCGATCAGGTCGTCCGGGTCTTCGAGCCCGATATTGACCCGCAACATGCCTTCGCCGACGCCCATCGCCTCGCGCGCTTCGGCGGAAAGTCCGGCATGAGTGGTAGTCGCCGGATGGCACATCAGGCTTCGCGTATCGCCGATATTGTTTGATATATCGATGAGTTCGAGCGCATCGAGGATCGCGTGAGCCTGAGCCCTGTCGTCGACGACGAAGCTGAAGATCGGCCCGCAGGCATCCATCTGTTTCGTGGCGAGTTCGTGCCGGGGATGGCTCGGCAGGCCGGGATGCAAGATCGTGGGAACGCGGCCCTCGACGAATTGACCGACCTTCAATGCGTTCTCGCTTTGCCGATGCGCGCGCAGTTCCAGTGTCTCCAGACCCTTCAAGACCACCCAGGCATTGAACGGGGCGCATGTCGGACCTGTATTGCGCTGAAACGGCATCAGGGTCTCTTCGATGAATTCCTGCGAACCGCAGATCGCACCGGCGAGAACCCGGCCCTGCCCGTCCATCAATTTCGTCGCCGAATAAGCAACGATGTCGGCGCCGAATTCCATCGGTCGCTGCAAGGCTGGCGAACAGAACGCATTATCGACAACGGTCGTGATCCCATGCGCCTTGGCCACAGCGCAAACGTGTGAAAGATCGACGATGTCGAGCGTGGGATTGGCCGGAGTCTCGAAGAAGAATACCTTCGTATTGGGTTTGATGGCCCGTTCCCAAGCCTCGTCATCTGCACTGTCGATGACGCTCGTCTCGATCCCGAACCGGGGAAGCAGGCTGTCCACGAGCCAGCGACAGGAGCCGAACGCCGCGCGCGCGGCAACACAGTGGTCACCTGCAGACAGCTGCGAGAGCAACGCGGCGGTCATTGCTGCCATCCCGCTTGCCTGAGCCCGGCACGCTTCCGCTCCTTCGAGCAGGGCGATACGCTCTTCCAACATGGCGACGGTCGGGTTTTGCAGGCGGGAGTAGGTCATTCCCTGCTCTTCGCCGGCAAAGCGAGCGGCTACCGTCGCTGCGTCATCGTAAGTATAGCCCGACGTCAGGAACAGCGCTTCGCTGGTTTCCCCGTGCTCGCTCCGCCAGGTCCCGCCGCGAACTGCCCGAGTTGCAGGACGCCACTGCGCCGTCTTTTTCCTGTCTGTGCCCGTAGTCTTTTTCATAGGACGCAGCGTTTAACGCGCATCCCGCCCGGCGCAAGCAGGACCCCATCGTCGACAAGAAAAACGGGACCGCAAGCGACCCCCGTCATCCTGTTCATCTGTCAAAGGCAAATCAGCCGGCGCTGATCGGCTCGTCGTCGTCATCGTCGTCGGTCAGCAAGAGAACGGCCATGCCCGCACCTGCAATAATGGCGATGATCGCACCCGCGCCAATACCCTCGAAGAGTTCGCTTTCCCCTTCGACCGGGGCGCTGGCACGATCAAGTGCGCTCGTCGATTGTGCCGCGATCGGCGCCGCAGCCAATGCCGATGCCGCCAGACCCAATGCAAGTTTCGAAAGACGCATAAATACCTCCGCTAAATCTTTTGCTGACTTAATTGCTGCCAATGAATTGAATGAAGGCGCGTTCCCCTCTCGGACCTAATGCTCACGAAAAGTCGGTCTGAACGTTCGGCAAGAGCGGTAGAGCGCGAAAACCTTCTCCTTGCGGAAGTGCATCGCCCCTCTTAACCGACAGGAACGATGGATCAGGGGTCACACGGTCATTCCGCGAACAGGCGCGATCCCTTATTCGCAACGGTTATCATCGCAGGACTGGTCTTCGTAGCACTCGTCGTATGGAAGCTCGTACCACTGCCGAAAGTTGCGGCGCTGACTGCCGGCCTTTTCTGCATCGCTCGAACAGGATGGTTCGCCAGCTGCTCTAGGGGCGTATCCCTCGGCATCGGTGTCGCGGCGGGGGCGATCTTCCTTCTTGCGCCATTAGGGTCGGTAACCGCTTGGCAAGTAACTGGTGCCGCGTTCTTCCTCGCTGCGGGGTGGCAGCTTGCGGCCGCAATGCGCGAGCCCGAAACCGGAAGGATGCGCCTGGCGGCAGCAGGAGTGGCGCTCGGAGCAGGCTCATCCTTACTGCCTGTACTCATTCCGTTAGCGGCTGCTCCGATTCTCGCATTCGCAGTGCTGCGCTATCTGGCAGGCAGACGCCGCCTCGTCGCGAGCCGCCGGGGCGCGCCGGTTCCGGGCATCTCGCTCTGGGAAGCTGTAATCTGGCTCGGCATCGTACCCGTCGCAATCTATGTCGCGGCGATGACGCTATTGCCCAACATAGTAAAAAGCTGATCTCTTCAGAGCCGCGCCAGAACCGCATCCCCCACTTCGCGTGTGGAAGCTTCGCCTCCGAGATCGCGCGTCAATACGCCTGCATTGAGCGTTTCCTCGACCGCTGCTTCGATCCGCGAAGCCTCGCTTTCCAGCCCCAGCGAATGACGCAGAAGCATGGCGAGCGAGAGAATGGTTGCCGACGGATTGGCCAACCCCTGCCCCGCGATATCAGGCGCGCTGCCATGGATCGGTTCATAAAGACCGAAGGTTCCGAACTCCGTCTTGCGCGCGCCTAGCGACGCACTGGCCATGAGGCCGATGGAACCGACGCAGGCGCTCGCCTGATCGGAAAGAATGTCGCCGAAGAGGTTGCCCGTCACGAGAACGTCGATCGCTGCCGGATCGCGCACCAACTGCATGGCCGCGTTATCGACATACATGTGCGCAAGCGTCACTTTGGGATAGTCCTCTGCGACCTCAATCATTGTCTCGCGCCACACCCGGCTGGTTTCGAGCACGTTCGCCTTGTCGACGCTAAGGACGCGGCGCTTCCGGCCCCGCGCTGCATCGAAGGCGATATGGGCGATACGCCGGACTTCGCTCGCGTCGTAGGCCATGCGATCCCAGCCCACGACGTCTCCGGATGCGTTCCTGTCGCGTCCCTTCTCTCCAAAGTAAACGTCCCCGGTAAGTTCGCGCACGATAAGGCAATCGATCGAGCGTGCGATGTCAGGTTTGAGGGCGGAAAGATGTTCGAGGTTCGGAAAACTTTTCGCCGGCCTCAGATTGGCGAAGAGCTCCAGTTCCTTGCGAAGACCGAGGATGGCCTGTTCCGGTCGCAATTCACGCACGAGCCCGTCGCATTCGGGATCGCCCACTGCCCCCAACAGCACTGCATCGGCTGCTTTCGCCATTTGCAAGGTTTCCGCAGGCAGGGGATGTCCGTGCCTGCGATAGGCGCAGGCACCGACATCGCCTTCGAACAGCTTGAGCCCGGGAAGCGACAGTGCAGCCAGCACCCGGCGTGCCTGTTCCACGACTTCCGGCCCGATCCCGTCGCCTGGAAAAATCGCTATCTTCATGTCAGCATCCGTTTCAGTCTTGCGCCCAGTAAGTTCCGCGCGGCCATAACATCGCCCCTGACATCTGCGAGCAGGTAGTTTTCTATCGCCGGACCAAGTTTTTCGAACCGGACGAAGACAGCCTGATAATAGCCATTTGCGCCTACTCCGACCATAGAGCGGGAAGGTTCTCCGTGCCTTTCACGGATGTTCGCACCGCCATATCCGAGTTCGCGCAGCAATAGCCGCTCATACGCGACCAGCGCCGGGAGCCAACCGCGAGCCGAGGGTGCGGCGCAAATGGCGTCGAGCACGGCGACGAGTGTGCGATAGAGAGCGGGATAGGGATTGCGTTCGGGAAGGACGCTCGCGGTGAGGGAGGTCACCCATAAAATGGCCGCTGACGCCAGTGGCTCCGTCAGCCAAGGTCCGCGGCTCGTGGTAAGCTCGACGCGCGCGAACGGTAATTGCGTGTCCGACTTGGAACGGATGTCGGCTTCAACAAGATTGCCGGGAACGACGACCGGTCGCAGATTGCGCCCCCTGCCCCCGGCGATATAGGCGGCAACGAGTCCGGCGTCTTCCGTAAGAAGACGTGCGATCACCGCCGTCTCGCCATGCGATCGTGCCGCGACGACGATTGCCGGGACGCGCAGATTCATGCAACTTGCCGTCGCGTCGTGCGCCGGTTAGCGGTCGATGGTCTGTTTCGCTTCGAGTTCGGCGACCCGCTTCATCAGGGCTTCGCTATCTTCCCGCGCCTTCGCAGCCATTGCCTTGACCGTATCGAACTCTTCGCGGGTCACGAAGTCCATGCCCCCCATCGCTTCCTTGACGCGTTCCCGCGCTGCCTCACGAGCTTCTCGCGTCATTCCGGCGAAGGTTCCGGCCGCACTGTTGGCGAGCTTGACGAAATCGGCGATCATGGGGTTCTGAGACTGCATGACTGCAATGTGGGTCGGCGACGACATAAACGCAAGCGCCTTTGATGTCCCCTAGAGTTCCATCCGCTGCACTTCGGCGGGCGGCACGCCGCCGGCACCGTCCGCGTCAGGGTTCAACGCGAGAAACTGGTAGTTCAGAATCGTCGCGAACACGAGCCAGGCGAGGTAGGGCAGCATCAGCGCAGCTGCCAATGGCCGGACCTTCCAGAACAGGTAGATGGTCGCCAGGACAAGCAAGTCGAGCACGATGATGAGGACTAGCGCTGCGCTCATCTCGTGCAGCGCGAAGAAGAGTGGCGTCCAGGCGAGGCTTACGAGGAACTGGACGACGAACAGAGCTATCGCGGGGTTGCGCAAGCGGGCGCCCCGGGCCGCACATATGAGTGCCACCGCGAACCCGATCAGAACCCACAGTATCGCCCAGACAATGCCGAAAAGTGCGGGAGGGGGATAGATCGCAGGTTTTTGAAGGGCGGCGAACCACGCACTTTCGCCGATATCTCCGACGATGGCGGACGAAAGGAAGCCGAGCAAGAGAATCGCCGGCACGGTCAGCAGCGACCATCGGACAAAACTGGCGCGCAATTGCCCCTTCGACGCCAAGACGTTCATGCCATTCCCCATCGTTAGACGCAGCGAGCAATCCGCGATTCGCTCGACCGGCAAAGGCGGTAGCGTATTGAGCAAAGGCAGGGGCCACGCAAGCCGCGCTACCGGTGCAATGCACCACAATGGCACGGTGAAGGTCGCACTGGCAGAACGCCTATTTCAGGAGGACGAGTTCTTCCGCCATCGTCGGATGGATCGCCATGGTAGCATCGAAGTCGGACTTCTTAAGGCCAGCCTTCACCGCAACAGCAGCCATCTGCATGATTTCCGGCGCTTCGGGCGCGATCATGTGAATGCCGACGATCCGGTCGTTCGCAGCATCGCAAACGAGCTTGTAGAGGCCGCGTTCGTTACGTCCGGCAACGACGTGCTTCATCGGGCGGAAGTCCGACTGATAGACCCTGACGCCGCCCAATGTATTGCGCGCCTCCCCTTCCGTCATGCCGACGGATGCAATCGGCGGGTGGCTGAAGACGGCGCTGGGAATGCAATCGTAATCGACCGTCGTTTCCTCGCCACCGAAGACCGTATCGGCGAAGGCCTGGCCTTCACGAATGGCTACCGGAGTCAGCTGGACGCGATCGGTAACGTCTCCGACCGCATAGATATGCTCGATATTCGTGCGGGAAAACTCGTTGACCTTGACCTCGCCCTTGTCGCCAATTTCAACGCCGACTTCCTCGAGACCGAGCCCCTTCGTATGCGGAACGCGTCCGGTGGCGAAGAGAACGCAGTCGACTTCCATGTCGTCCGCTCCGTCCAGCGCCACGTGCAAGGCGCCGTCTTTCTTCTCGATGCGGTCGATCGTCGTGTTGAAGTGGAACTGAATGCCCTTGGCCGTCGAAATCATGAGCAGGCGATCGCGCAGCGACTGATCGTAACTGCGCAGCAGCGTGTCGGAGCGATTGATGATCGTCACCTTGCTGCCGAACTGATGGAAGATGCCCGCAAACTCGTTGGCGATATAACCGCCGCCGACGATCAGGGCGCGCTTGGGTATTTCGTCGAGATGAAACGCGTCGTTCGAGGTAATGCCATGCTCGGCACCGGGAAGGTCGGGCACGTGCGGCGTCGCGCCGGTCGCTATGAGAATATTCTTGGCCGTGACGGTCTTGCCGCTTTCGAGGGTGATCTCGTGCGGACCGGTCAGCGTCACGCGTTCGTGAAAGATCGTGACGTCATGGCTTTCGAGCGTTTCCGTATAAAGACCGTTCAGCCGGTCGATGTCGGTGAGAACATTGTCGCGCAGCGTGACCCAGTCGAACTTTGCCTCGCCGATATCCCAGCCAAATGCCTTCGCATCCTCCAGATCTTCGGCGAATTGCGCACCATAGACGAGCATCTTCTTCGGAACGCAGCCTCGAATGACGCAAGTGCCTCCGATACGGTGCTCCTCCGCGATGGCCACGCGCGCTCCGTGAGCGGCCGAAACGCGGGAAGCGCGAACGCCCCCCGAGCCGGCACCGATGGTGAAAAGGTCAAAATCGTATTCGTCGGCCATCAAACAATGCTCCTGGGATTAGCCCGGAGATATGGCCCTGCCGCCGCTACGCCGCAACCGGCGAGGAAACTAATTCCTCGCCTGGGGCCAAACTTCGAATGCGCAGATCAGCTTCGACCGGCACTCTCTCGCTGGCTGCGCTGACGCCGCGAGCGCTGGCCGCCGGGCTTGCCTGACGGTTTTCCCGGACCTCCGAAACGCGCGGGTTTCCCCGCCCGGTTAGGATGCTTGCGCTTCGGTTTGGAGTCCTGCCTCCCCTCACCTTCGGCGGGTGCACCGCCCTTGCGAGGCCGATTATCCGGCTTCCTTTCCTTGCGCGGATGTTTGGGCGTCACCGAAGCACGTCCGCGCTGCTGTTTGGGCGCCGGCTTCGTTGGACCGACCCCTTCCACAACCGCCCGGAAGTTGTCGGGCAGCGGCAACCGCTCGAGCTGCGCGTCGGTATTGCGAGTGATGTCCTTGAGATAGGCTCGCTCGTCCTCCGCACAGAATGCGATGGCGATGCCGTCCGCACCCGCCCGCGCCGTCCGGCCGATCCGGTGCACATATTGCTCGGGAACGTTGGGCAGCTCGTAGTTAATGACGTGGCTGACACCCGGAATGTCGATGCCCCTCGCCGCGACATCGGTTGCGACGAGGATCGGGACCTTCCCGCTTTTGAAGTCGCCGAGCGCGCGCTGCCTTTGCGGCTGCGACTTGTTGCCGTGGATGGCATTCGCGTCGATATTCGCCTGAGCCAGTTTCTTCACCACGCGATCCGCACCGTGCTTCGTTCGCGTGAAGATCAAGACACGCTCGAACTCGCCCGGAACCTGGTGTCGACCGGACAGGATCATTTCCAGCAAAGCCTGCTTCTCGTCCTGCTGGACCATCAGCAGATACTGGTCGAGGCGCTCCGCCGTCGTCGCGGCGGGCGTGACCGAAATCTGGACCGGCTCGGTGAGGTACTGCGCCGCCAGATCCTTGATTGCACGCGGCATGGTGGCGGAGAAGAACAAGGTCTGCCGTTTCGGCGGGACCAGTGACACGATTCGCTTCAAAGCATGAATGAAGCCGAGATCGAGCATCTGATCAGCCTCGTCGAGGACGAGAATTTCGACCCCGTCGAGCTGGAAGGCCTTCTGATCGACCAAATCGAGCAATCGACCCGGCGTTGCGACGAGGATGTCGACGCCGCGCGCTAGTTTCTGGCGATCGCGACCGACCGACGTTCCGCCCACGATGCTCGCCACCTTCATCGCTGCAAGAGCCGCGTAGTCTCGCGCGGATTGCGCGATCTGACCTGCTAGTTCGCGGGTCGGCGCGAGCACCAGCATCCGGCAACCCTTGCGGGGCGCATGCCGGTCGCTCTGGCGCAACCGGTCGATCGAGGGCAGCATGAAGGCTGCGGTCTTGCCCGTGCCCGTCTGGGCGACGCCGAGTAGGTCATCGCCCTTTAGAACCGGCGGAATGGCCTGCGCCTGGATGGGGGTCGGCGTGTCGTAACCCTTGAGCTCGAGCGCCTGAAGAACGGGCTGCGAAAGCCCGAGTTCGGTAAATTTCATGTTTTTTTACTCGCAAATAACAGCGGCGCGCTGCCTTTACGAGGCGCACGGCGCGGGGGATTGGAACCGCCCGCGTGAAAAGGGAAGTTGTCGTTAAAACTATCGACCGAGGCTTGGCCGGGGCGGCACAATATGCCGCCGGTTCACGCTGCCGATCGCCTCGATGGCTCGCAGATGGGCAGACTACTGCCCGAAGTCAATCGATTTCGCGCGAACCCTACTTGTTCCGATCGTTGCGCGTTTTCCACTCACCGTTCCGGCTTGGCTCTTCACGCGCGAGCCGTCGCGCCGTCACGCTGGTTTGAACGACGAACAGAGAAATGAGAATGAAGGCCACGAAGGCCACGAACAGGTCGATCCCGGAAATCCTGCCGAACCATCCCGGCCCAGTGCCGAACCACATCATCGCGACCGTCAGACCGATGAGGAGAAATCGCAGTTCGGTTGGGCCCGCATTAAGGTAGCTCAGCTTTAATTCGCCGAGCACACGAACAGACAGAAAGGCATGAATGGAAAGCAGCAGATATCCTGCAAGCGCGAACAATGCGACTTCCATGACGACATAGGGGCTGAGGCCGATCCCGGTCACGACGAGCGTCGTGGCCAACCCATCGCAGCTATGATCGAGAAAATAGCCGTAGCGGGGCCGCTCGATCCGGCGATACCGAGCGAGGCTGCCGTCCGTCGAATCGCCGAACCAGTGTACCACGTAGCCGGCGATGGCGAGCCACAGCCAGTTCTCGTCCCAATTGCTGGCTACGTAGCCACCGAACACCATAAATGCGCCGAACATTCCGACGAAGGTGAGAAGGTCCGGCGATACCCAAGCCGGAAAACGCGCGCACAACCAGTTGAGGAGGCGCCGCTCGCTACGCGCGAGAAGGTTCTCCTGAATGCGCTCGATTGGTTTGCGATCGTCGATCTTGTCGGGTTGCATGGCTGGCTCCCCATGCGATTTTCAGCCGTTCATGGCAATGCTTCAGGCGCCGTCTTTAGGGATTAGCGCAATTCCGCTAGCGCCTGAGGCGAACTCGGTTCGCAGTTGCAGCAAAAAGCTGCAGGACGAGCGGAACTGCCGCCAGTTAATGTCATTGGTTGAGGGGAAGCGTACTTTCGGCGCGTCTCGATCAATTACTTAACACCGGCGAAGGAGACCAATGCTCGATTGGATCGAACTTCACTTTCGTGCCCAGCCCGAATGGCTGCAAACTGCGATAGCTCTCGGAGCCACGGTCATCCTCGCGTGGCTCCTTCATCGTCTCATTTTTCTTTCAATGATACGCTTGTCGCGAAGAAGCGAAAGCAAGTCGGACGACGTCCTGCTGCGTGGCCTGTTCAACCCAACAAGATATGCCGCGATCGCCCTCGCCGTCGTCCTTGTCGCCGGGGAATTGCCCCTGCTTCGCGAAGCCTGGGATCGCATCGCAGGGTTCGTGGTCCCCGCCCTCGTCGGCTGGATCGCCGTCGCCATCCTGCGCGCCTTCACGCATACGATGGCGATGCGCGCGGACATCACGGTCTCCGACAACCTCAAGGCACGACGCAAGCGCACCAAGCTGTCCCTGTTCAACCGGCTGGCGACCTTCATCATCCTCTTCATCACGGTTGGACTCATGTTGCTGTCGATACCCGGCATTCGCGACATCGGCCTGACGCTCGTGGCCTCCGCCGGATTGGCCGGTCTGGCCGTCGGAGCAGCCGCACAGCCCGCCCTGCGCTCCCTCATCGCCGGCGTTCAGATGGCAGTGACCGAGCCTATCAACATCGACGATGTCGTCATTATCGAGGGCGAATGGGGCTGGATCGAGGACATCCGAACGACCTACGTCGTCGTGAAGATCTGGGACGAACGACGCCTGATCGTGCCGACCGCCAAGTTCCTCGAGGAAGCTTTTCAGAACTGGACGAAGCGCCATGCGCAAATGCTCGGGACAGTCTTCCTCTATCTCGATCTGACGACGAAGATCGGTCCGATCCGCGAGGAATTCGAACGCGCTGTCGTGGAACACCCTAAGTGGGACGGACGCGTGAAGGTCGTCCAGGTCACGGATACCAAGCGCGACGCGATCGAGGTGCGGTTGCTCATGAGCGCGAAAGACTCGCCGACCCTGTTCGACCTGCGTTGCGACATGCGCGAGCATATTCTGGAATGGATCGCGGATCGCCAGCCGGAAGCAATTGCCCGAACGCGCGTCGTGGGAGAGCCGGATGACGAGCAGCGCCTGCTCACCATGCCCGCCAATTAGGTAATTAGCCTAGTCCGGCAGCCTCCAGCAACGCTGTCGTGCTCGGGTCGAAATCACTACCGCCGCTCTCGATTTCCTTTGCCATTTTCTTGCCGAGTTCGACGCCGAACTGATCGAACGGATTGATGCCCATGAGCACCGCGTTGGCGAAGGTGCGATGCTCATGGAACGCGATAAGCGCGCCCAAAGTACTCGCATCGAGGTCATCGCACAGGATGGTCGCGGACGGTCGGTCGCCCGGAAAGGCGCGCGCGGGATCGTCGCCCGAAGCCGACATGTTACCGCCCTTCATGAGCGCCGCCCCCTGTGCAAAGCAGTTCATCAGCAAAATCGAGTGATGTGCAGGATCGAGCTCGTCGCCAGGCGCGATGCTCGCTATGAAATCGACGGGGACCAAGTGCGTACCCTGATGAAGCAGCTGAAAGACGGCGTGCTGCGCGCCCGTCCCCACGCCGCCCCAGGTAATAGCGGCTGTCGGCTCGTCGACTTCGTCCCGGATGATCGTCACGCGCTTCCCGTTCGATTCCATCTCCAGTTGCTGAAGATAGTCGGGTAAGAGCGAAAGGCGTTCGTCATAGGCGAAGACTGCGCGCGTCTGACATTTGCGAATGCGTGCGTAATACCGGTCGGCAAAGGCCGCGCGTAGCGGGAGGTTCGCGCGCCCGTCGGTGTCGCGGAAGTGCTCGTCCATCGCCTTCGCGCCCGCCAGCATTGCAGCGAAATCGTCCCACCCGACCGCGAGCGCGACGGGAAAGCCGATCGAGGACCATAGCGAGTAACGACCGCCGACGCTTTCAGCAAAGGGCAGGATGCGCGTCTCGTCAACGCCCCACTCGACCGCCTTGTCGGGCGATGCGGTAAGCGCAACCACCCGCCCGCCGGGATCGTCGACGCCGTTTTCGCCCAACCATCTGAGCGCGGATTCCGCGTTGGTCATCGTCTCGGTCGTGGTGAACGTCTTCGATGCCACGGCGATAATCGTGGTCGCGGGGTCGCACGCCGCGAAAGCCTGCTCCAGCGCGAGGCCGTCGATATTCGAGACGACATGGACATCGACCAGTTCGAGGTCGCGGGTCAGCGCGTCGAGCGCCATTGCGGGGCCGAGCGCGCTTCCCCCGATACCGATGTGAATACAGTGCCGGACTTCGCCCAGCGCGCCGCCGTGAATGGCCTCGACCAGCAATTTCATCCGCTCGTGAAGCGCCGATGCCTCCTCGACGCTCGCCTCGTCTCCGATACCGCGCTGTGCGGTGTGTTCGGCGGGGCGGTCTTCGGTCACGTTGACACGGCGACCGCCGAGCAAGGAAGCCCGCAAGCCGGTGAAATCGGCCGCCTTCGCCAGTTCCTCGAACTCGTCCAGCAAATCGTCGTCGAGATGCGTCTTCGACCAGTCGAACAGAATGCCTTGCTTGGCATTCTCTCCGAGCGCCGTGTCGGTCCATTCGAGCCTCTGCGACAATTTACCGACCCGTTCCTGATCGGCGGCGAAGAGTTGCTCCAACGTCTGCGTCGGCCTTTCCTCGATCGCGTTCCAGGCGGCGGCCATGGCTTGTCTGTCAGAAGAAGCGGTCACGCGGAATTCCTTTGCTGCTGAACGGTCGGACGGTTAGGTGAGCCCGCCATGAATTGTAACCCCTCAATACGCCAGCGACAGCATCGGTCCCTGCTCGCTTCGGCGATCTGACGGCGGGTTCGCCATGTCTCTCGAAGACCGACCGGAACTTGAAGCAGAGCAAACAGCAGACAGCGCCGAACAGCGGGACGGCTTGGGTTTCCTGTGGTTCATCGCGAAGGTCGTAATCGTCGTCTTTCTTTTTCGAGTCCTTGTCTTTTCAGCATTCTACATTCCCAGCGAAAGCATGATGCCGACCCTTCTGCGCGGCGACTATCTGGTCATCGCGAAATGGCCATACGGTTATTCGAAATACTCCATCCCCTTCGGCACGCCCCTGCCGGAAGGGCGCATCTTTGCCGCTCTTCCGGAACGCGGCGACATTGCCGTATTCAAGCATCCGCTCGATCGTTCGGACTACATCAAGCGGGTCGTCGGCCTGCCGGGAGACCGGGTCGAATTGCGTGACGGGCAGTTCTTCCTCAACGGTCATAAGGTTCCGCGCGAAGAACAGGCCGACTTCGCCATCGCTCGGGGGCCATATGCTTCGTGCAACTGGGGCCGACCGATTATCCTGCCAACTGGCGAAGAAGGCTGTCGCTTCGGGCGAAGCCGCGAGAGGCTGGACGAAGCAGACGCCTACGAAATTTTGGACAGCGGAAAGGGTTATGCGGACGACTTTGGCCCAGAGATCGTTCCAGCAGGCCACCTCTTCGTTATGGGCGACCATCGCGACAATTCGCAGGACAGCCGCTTTCCGCTTCGTGTCGGCGGCGGAACCGGCTTCGTTCCGGTAACGATGCTCGTCGGCCGGGCCGATCGCATCGTTTTCTCGACCGACGGCCATGCAGACTGGTCGGACCCGGCAAGCTGGTTTAGAGCAGCGCGCTGGAACAGGATCGGCAACGAATTGTGAAGAAACCTTGAGCGAATTGCGCCCTGAAACAATGGCATGGCTTAAATCAAGCGGTTTCGCGATCGGCGACGCCGCGCGTTGGAAAGCCGCGCTCACGCACGGCAGCCTGGGGGAAAAGCGCGATTACGAACGCCTCGAATTTTTGGGCGATCGCGTGCTGGGCCTTGCCATCGCATCCTGGCTCTACGACCGCAATACCGGGCCGGAAGGCAAGCTGTCTCTGAGGCTCAACGCGCTTGTCAGCCGCGAGACCTGCGCCGGTGTCGCTCGTGCTATCGGGGTTCCCGATCATGTTCGCCTCGGCAGTCAGGCCCGTGCCGATGGCGGCGCGGACAGCGACAACATCCTCGGCGACGTCATGGAGGCATTGCTGGGCGCGTCCTTCCTCGACAGCGGCTATGAGGCAACTGCGAAGCTGGTTCACAAGCTTTGGGCGGACATGATCGCAAGCAGCGCCGGCCAGCACAAGCATCCCAAGAGCGCGTTGCAAGAATGGGCGGCGGCGCAGCGTCGCAAACCGCCAGAATATAGCGTGAGTTCGCGGACCGGACCGGATCACGCGGCGAAGTTCACCGTTCTTGTTAAGGTGAAGAACGTCGGCGAGGTCGAAGCGACCGCGTCGAGCAAGCAGGATGCCGAAACGGCGGCGGCGAAGGCCTTTCTGGAGAAATATGCGTGACTGAACAGGATAGCAGATGCGGCGTCGTCGCGATCATCGGCGCGCCGAACGCCGGCAAGTCGACGCTGGTCAACCAGCTCGTCGGGCAGAAGGTCGCGATAACTTCGGCCAAGGCTCAGACGACGCGTGCGCGAATGCTCGGCATCGCGCTGCACGGCAACACGCAGATGATTTTGATCGACACGCCGGGTATCTTTTCGCCGCGGCGCAAGCTGGAGCGCGCCATGGTCAGCGCAGCCTGGGAAGGTACGCAAGCAGCCGATGCCGTCGTCCTGCTGGTCGATCCGATCAAACAGCGCCGCCATGAACTCGAACCGCTGGTCGAGGCGTTGTCGAAACGACCCGAACGCAAGATTCTCGTCCTCAACAAGGTCGACAAGGCGAAGAAGGAGCCGCTGCTCGAACTCGCTCAGGAATTAGGAGCGAAAGCGGAATTCTCGCAGGTTTTCTTCGTCAGCGCGCTGACCGGAGACGGTGTCCCCGAGATGAAAGACGAACTCGCCGGGATGATGCCGGAAGCGGCGTGGATGTATCCCGAGGACCAGGTGTCCGATGCGAGCGAGCGCCTTCTTGCTGCCGAGATCACGCGCGAGCAACTCTATCGACAGTTGCACGAGGAACTGCCCTACGACAGCGCAGTCCGGCCCGAAAGCTATACGCAGCGCGCAGATGGAAGCGTGGAGATCCGTCAGCAAATCGTAATCGGCAAGGCGAGCCAGAAGCCCATCGTTCTCGGCAAGGGGGGCAGCCGGATCAAGGCGATCGGCGAAGCGGCGCGGACGGAACTAGCAGAGATACTCGGCCAGAAGGTTCACCTGTTCCTGCACGTCAAGGTCAGCGAGAACTGGGACGAAGACCGCGAAATCTATGAGGAAATCGGCCTCGATTACTAGTTCGTCGCGGAACGGCGCGCGCGTGCGAACCGCGTGAGGCTGCACACGGCGGCAAGGACCGCGAACCCGCAGGCGGCCAGCATGGGCACTTCGCCCAGCCCCGCCCCCATCACCAGCAGCAGGCCGATTAGCGCGGCGCCCAGCGTTTGCCCCATCAGCCGCGAGGTCGACAGCATCCCGCCCGCCGCGGCCGAGCGCTCCTTGGGAGCCCGACCGATGATTAGCCGCGAATTCGGCGCGAAGAACAAGCCGAAACCGAGCGCCGCAAGCGACAGCCGCCACCCGATTGCCGTCGGGCCCGGCGCCTCGGGCAGAAAGGCGAGCAATAACAGGGCGACGATAGCGATGGCCATGCCGGTGACGCCGAGTTTCGTGGCCGCGACCCTGTCCGAGAGCCATCCCGCAGCCGGTGCGACGAACAGCATCGTCAACGGAAACGGAAGCAGTAGCAAGCCGACCTCGGCCGGAGCGTAACCATAAACCTGCTCAAAGCGAAACGGCAGCGCGACCATCAGCGACGAACTGGCTAGAAACGCCGCGACGGCAGCCAGCGCCGACAGACCCAGTACCGGGTTGGCAAGCAGGTCGACGGGAACGACCGGGTTGCTGCGAGCACGCTCGCGCTTGACGAGATACACCGCCGACAATGCGCCGAGTGCGACTGCGACGATGCCCGCCAGGGTCGTCTCACCATGTGTCGCGAGCTGTAGCCCGCCGATGAGCAGCAGGACGGTCAGCGCGCTCCAGAGCCCGCTCAGGCGCTCGGGCGAACGCTCATGCGCGACGGGTTCGGGTAGCGACCGCCCGATGACGAGGCTTAACACGGCCAGCGGAGCGGCCACCACGAACACCCAGCGCCAGTCGAAATGCTCGACGATGAAGCCACCGAGTGTCGGCGCGATGGCGTAGGATGTGGCGACAATTACCGAGTTGATGCCCATGCCACTTCCAAGACTCTTTGCCGGATAGATTTCGCGCAGCATGGCGGCGGCCACGCTGAGCGCCATGCCTGCCCCGATCGCCTGCCCTGCACGAGCAAGCAGCAGGACCGGAAAGCTCGCGACGAAGAATATCGCGGTCGTCGCAAGGAGAAAGATCGCCTGTCCGATCTGGTACAGCCGCCGATGGCCGATCCGGTCGCCCATGTTGGAAAAGGGCAGCAAGCCCATGACGAGGACGAGCTGATAGACCGTGACGACATTCGTCGCGACGCCATTTGTAACGCCGAGTTCCCGAGCGATCGTCGGCAAGGCTACGTTCGCGATCGCTCCATCCAGCACGAACAGCGCCGTACCGAAGCTAATCGCCACGATAGCGAGCACGCGGCGCGGCATGGGCAGGCCATCGCGCGTAGCCTGCTCCCGAACCTGCGCCATCAATCGGCGTCTGGCTTTGCGCCTGCCTTCGTCTTAGCCGCAGGTTTCTTCTTTGCCGTCGCTTTTTTCTTGGCCGGAGCCTTCTTCTTCGCGGGCGCTTTCTTCTTCGCCTTTTTCTTCGGCGGCCCCTTCGCGGCACGAGCGTCGATCAGTTCGGCCGCCTGCGCCTCAGTGACATTCTCCGGCTTCATGTCCTTCGGGATCGTGGCGTTGGTCGTTCCGTCGGTAACGTAAGGACCGTAACGCCCCGGCATCACCTTCATTTCGCCGCCGCTCGTCGGATGCGCACCGAGCATCTTGATCGGTTCGGCTTTCTGGCGACCGCCGCCTTTGCGGTTCGCCGCTTCGGCCAGCAGGGAAACAGCGGCGTTCATGCCCGTCTCGAACACGTCGCGCGTCGAGGATAGCTTGGCGTATTTGCCGTCATGCCTCAGATAAGGCCCATATCGTCCGATCGCGGCCTCGATCTCTTTGCCGGTTTCCGGGTGCGCGCCGACGATGCGCGGCAGCGACAGCAGCTTCAGTGCCCATTCGAGATCGAAATCGTCGAGATCCTTGGGGATCGAGGCGCGTTTTGCTTCTTTGCCTTCGCCAAGCTGGACATAGGGGCCAAAGCGCCCCGATTTGCGTTCAACGGGAAGGCCGGTCTCGGGATCATTGCCCATGACCTCGTCCTCTGCCGGTTCGCCATCCTCCCCGCCTGGCTGCGCAAACCGGCGAGTGAACTTGCATTCGGGATAGTTGGCGCAAGCGACAAACGCTCCGTAGCGCCCGCCCCGCAAGGCGAGCCTGCCGCCCTCGCGATCTTCCTTTTCGCATAGCGGACAGGTGCGCGGGTCCTTTCCGTCTTCGCGCGGCGGAAAGAGATAGTCGGAGAGATATTCGTCGAGAACTTCGGTGACCTCGGACGGCTTCTGTTCCATTACCTCGTCGGTCTTCGGTTTGAAGTCGCGCCAGAACGCATCGAGCAACTTCTTCCATTGCTCCCTGCCGCCCGAAACCTCGTCGAGTTCGTCTTCCAGTCCTGCGGTGTAGTCGTAGGCGACATATTGCGGAAAGAACCGTTCGAGAAAGGCAGTGAGCAGCCGGCCCGATTCCTCGGCGAAGAAGCGGTTCTTCTCCATCCGGACATAGTTGCGGTCGCGCAGCGTCTGGATCGTCGAGGCATAGGTCGACGGCCTGCCGATCCCCAGTTCCTCGAGCCGTTTGACCAGGCTGGCTTCGGAAAAGCGCGGCGGCGGCTGGGTAAAATGCTGGTTTGCCTCGACTGCACGCTTTGCGGGAGTATCGCCCTTCGCCATCACCGGGAGAAGACCATCCTCCTCGTCGTCGCTGTCGTCGCGTCCTTCCTGATAGACCGCCAGGAAGCCAGGAAACTTCACGACCTGCCCGGTAGCGCGAAGCTCGTGCAGGCCTGCGGGATCGCGCAGCGTGACGGTCGTGCGTTCGAGAGATGCAGCTGCCATCTGGCTCGCCATCGCACGCTTGAAGATGAGGTCGTAGAGCTTGGCCTCGTCGCCCGAACCCGCACGATCCTTGCGAAAATCGGTCGGCCGGATCGCTTCATGCGCTTCCTGCGCATTCTTCGCCTTCGTGCTGTAATGGCGCGGCTTTTCGGGCATGTAGTGTCCCGAATATCGCTCTGCGATAGCCTTGCGGCAGGCCGAAATCGCGCTGCCGTCCATCTGCACGCCGTCGGTCCGCATATAGGTGATCGCGCCCGCTTCGTAGAGCGACTGGGCGAGCCGCATCGTGTGACTGGCGGAGAAACCCAACTTGCGCGCCGCCTCCTGCTGCATCGTCGAGGTCGTGAACGGCGGCGCCGGATTGCGCTTCAGAGGCTTCGTCTCGATGTCCTCGATCGTGAAAGGCGCGTTCTCGACCTTTGCTTTGGCCTCGTGCGCGATCCCCTTTTCCCCGAGCGAAAGCTTGTCGAGCTTCTTGCCGTCATACTTGACGAGGCGCGCATCGAACTCGGTGCCGTCCTGCTGCAACTTGGCGACGATCGACCAGTATTCGTCCGCGACGAACGCCTCGATCTCGCGCTCGCGCTCGGCGACGAGGCGAAGGGCGACGGACTGCACCCGGCCGGCGGACTTCGCACCGGGCAACTTGCGCCAGAGCACTGGAGACAGGGTGAAGCCGAACAGATAGTCGAGCGCACGACGAGCGAGATAGGCATCGATGAGGTCGCCATCCAGCTCGCGCGGGCGGCCCATCGCGTCGGTCACGGCGCCTTTCGTGATCGCGTTGAAAGTGACCCGGTCGACCTTGGCAGGCAAAGCCTTGCGCTTCTGCAGCAGTTCGCGGACGTGCCAGCTGATCGCCTCGCCCTCGCGGTCGGGGTCGGTGGCGAGGACCAGCCGGTCGGCCTTCTTCGCCGCATCGGCGATTTCCTTGAACCGGCTTTGCTTGTCGCGATAGAGTTCCCAGTCCATCGCGAAATCCTCGTCCGGGCGGACCGAGCCGTCCTTGGGCGGCAAGTCGCGGACATGGCCGTAGCTGGCGAGAACCTTGAAGTCCTTGCCGAGGTATTTCTCGATGGTTTTGGCCTTGGCTGGCGATTCGACGATGACGAGTTGCATGAGTGTTGCGGCAGTCCTTACGTGCGTATGCGTGTATACGCGCGAAAGTGGGGATCGCTTTTCACGCGTGTCAAGCGGGTTTGGGGACGTCGGACTCCAGTTCGCTTACCAAGCTTGCGCGGGTTTCATTAAGTTCGTCTTCGTTGATCCGGCTAGTTGCGGCTGACCTTGCCGCCTGCATGGCGTTCCAGACGACCGGCGATTTCGAGTTCCAGCAGTGCCATCTGCACCTCCGCGACGCTCGCGCCTGACTGACGGACGATTTCGTCGATCGAAATGGGCGCGCTCGACAGCATAGCCGCAATATCGCTTTCGTCCGGCGGGTTGGCGGAAGAAGCCGCAGTCGGCTTTGGCTGTGAAGTGACAGGCCTCGGCCTATCCCGCGCCGCAGCCCGCACCACGCGGATGCGTGGCTCGCCGGTGAAACCGGACAAGGCCTCCAGAACATCCTCGACCGACTGGATGAGGATCGCGCCGTCCCGGATCAGCTCGTTGCAGCCATGACTGCGCGCATCGAGCGGCGAGCCGGGGATCGCCATGACCTCGCGCCCCGCTTCGCCCGCCAGCCTCGCCGTGATGAGCGAGCCGGACTTAGGCGCTGCCTCCACGACCAGCGTCCCCGCCGCGAGCCCGGCGATGATCCGGTTGCGGCTTGGAAAATTTTGCGCGCGCGGCTCCGTCCCCGGTGGCTGTTCAGCGATCAGCAGCGCGTCACTCGCGATGCGCTCCTGTAGGTCGGCGTGCTGCGGCGGATAGGCGATCTCGATCCCGCTGGCGATGACGCCAATGGTCGAACCCGACCCTGCACCGAGCGAACCTTCATGCGCAGCCCCGTCGATCCCGCGCGCCAGTCCGCTCACGACCGTCAGTCCCGCTTCCGCAAGGCCCAGCGCGAAGTCGCGCGCCAGCCGGATCGCCGACGCGCTGGCATTGCGCGCCCCGACGATGGCCACGCATTGCCGCGCGGCCAGTTGCCAGTCACCGCGATAGGTGAGGATCGGCGGCGCGCTTTCGAGTTCGGCAAGCAGTGGCGGAAAGTCGGGCTGATCGTGGAACAGGTATTTCGCCCCGGCCCGCTTCACCGCAGCGACTTCGCGCTCTACGAGATCGGGACGCACGGCGACGTAGCGGCGCTTACCCTCGCCTCCCATGTTCGGCAGCGCCTCCAACGCGGCGATAGCTGTTCCGTAGCGATCGATGAGGTTACGGTAGGAAATCGGCCCGATATGGGGCGAGCGCAGCAGGCGGATACGCGCAAAGGCTTCTGCCTGAGACAGCGTCGGCGGTTCGGGCGCTACGGGTTCGTCCTGAAGGAGAGGGCTGCTCGTCATTGCTGCGGCGCTAGAACCGATTGACGAACATCCGGTTATTATTTGCCGCCTATACGCGGTTCCTCGCTTTTCAGCAGGCGGGCGATATTGGCGCGGTGGAGGAATATGACGAGCGCAGCGATCACGACGAGGACCACGACGTAATCGGCAAAGCCGAGGAAATGGGCGGCGATTGCAGCGGCCACGACCGCGCTCATCCCGGCAAGCGAACTGATGCGCGAGACGGCCAGCACGACGAGCCAGACGAGGCCGTAAGCAAGGCCGATCTGCCAGGCAAGACCGAAGGAGACCCCCGCATTGGTTGCAACGCCCTTGCCGCCGCGAAAGCGCAGCCAGATCGGAAAGCAATGCCCCAGAACCGCGCCTAAGGCGGCCCAGCCGACCGCGTCGGGGAACCACAATTTCGCGAGAAGAACGGGCAGGAGCCCTTTCGCAAGATCGAGAGCCAGCGTTGCCGCCGCCACTGCCTTGTTGCCGGTGCGAAGGACGTTCGTCGCCCCGATATTGCCGCTGCCGATCTTGCGAACGTCGCCCATCCCGGCCATCCGCGTGAGCAATAGCCCGAAGGGTATCGACCCGAAAAGATAGCCCAGAAGCAGCGCCCAGACATTTTCCGTAGCAAAATCCATGGCCTGCCTCTAACCCTCCACCCGATGCTTGTCGAACACGATCCTAGCACGGTCAAAGCCGATGCGCCTATCCTCATGCTCGATTCCGGTGTCGGCGGCCTCACGGTCCTGTCCGAATTGCGCGCGCTCCTGCCCCATGCGCCGGTGATCTACGCCGCCGATCTGGCGGGCCTGCCCTATGGCGACAAGAGCGAGCACGAGATCGCGGCGCGTGTTGCCGGATTGCTCGGGCGGATGAGCGAACGCTATCGCCCGCGCCTCGCCTGCATCGCGTGCAACACGGCGAGCACGATCGCCCTGTCGATGGTTCGCGACGTGCTCGAAATTCCGATCGTCGGCACGGTCCCGGCGATCAAGCCGGCGGCTGCCATGACCCGCACGAACGTCATTGGCCTGCTGGGAACGAAAGCGACTATCAGGCAGCCTTACGTCGATCGCCTCGAGGCGGAGTTTGCCAAGAACAAGACGCTAGTGCGCCACGCCGCCCCCGAACTCGTCATGGCGGCGGAAGCGCGGCTGCGCGGAGAACCGGTCGATCAGGCACTGGTGGACGATGCAGCCCACGCCCTGCGCGAAAAGGCGCATGATGCGAAGATCGACACGCTGGTCCTTGCCTGCACGCATTTCCCGCTGATCCGCAACGAGTTGCTGCGCGCCTTCGGTTCGGAAGTAACGCTGGTGGATGGATCGAAGGGCATTGCGCGGCGGATCGTCGATCTCACCCGCCATCAGGATTTCGAACCGGCACCGTCCTTTTTCGTGGCGACTGGCAAGCCGGCCATGCTCGATCCCTATCGGGACGCGCTATCGAACCTCGGCTTCATGAGCGTATCGACCTTCTGACAGATAGGCAGCTAACCCGAAGCGGCACGAGCATTGCGATAATTGCAAGACTTGCGGGCAGAGGCCCGATTGCGGCGCAAACGCGCGCAGATGCGCACTTATCGCGAATCGCTCGCAAAGATCGCGGTGGCCAAACGCCTTGCGAGGCAGTATCTGGCGCCCCACATCCGACGACGAGAACGCGACGCACTTACGGCTAGACGATGAATTACGACCAGATCTTCGACAAGGCGATCGACCGGTTGCACGCCGAGGGTCGCTATCGCGTGTTCATCGACATCCTGCGGAACAAGGGCGCCTATCCCAATGCGCGCTGCTTTCATGGCCACAACGGTCCCAAGCCGATCACGGTCTGGTGTTCGAACGACTATCTCGCAATGGGGCAGCATCCCAAGGTCGTCGGCGCGATGGAAGAGGCGCTGCACGATGTCGGCGCAGGTTCCGGCGGAACTCGCAATATCGGCGGCAACACGCATTACCACATCGAACTCGAGCGCGAGCTGGCCGACCTGCACGGCAAGGAAGGCGCACTGCTTTTCACCAGCGGCTATGTCTCGAACGACGCGACACTCTCGACGCTTGCCAAGCTGCTGCCCGGCTGCATCATCTTTTCGGACGAACTGAACCACGCCAGCATGATTGCGGGCATCCGTAACGCCGGGTGCGAAAAGCGGGTCTTCCGCCACAACGACCTGGCACATCTCGAGGAACTGCTGGCCGCCGAAGACATCGACGCGCCCAAGGTCATCGCCTTCGAAAGCGTCTATTCGATGGACGGCGACGTCGCCCCGATTCATGAGATTTGCGACCTTGCCGAGAAATACAACGCGCTGACCTATATCGACGAGGTTCACGCCGTCGGCATGTACGGCAAGCGCGGTGGCGGCATTACCGAGCGGGACGGCGCGGCCGACCGGATCGACATCATAGAAGGCACGCTCGGCAAGGCGTTCGGCGTCATGGGCGGCTATATCGCGGCCGACCGCAAGGTCATCGACTGCATCCGCTCCTACGCGCCCGGTTTCATCTTTACGACCTCGCTCTCGCCGGTCCTCGCAGCAGGTGTTCTCGCGGCGGTCCGCCACCTCAAGGAAAGCAGCGAAGAGCGCGACGCGCAGCAGATGAATGCAGCGATGCTCAAGGCGATCTTCGCCGAACGCGGTCTCCCGGTGATGCCGTCGACGACGCATATCGTTCCGCTGATGGTAGGTGATCCGGTGCGGGCGAAGAAGATCTCGGACATCCTGCTCGCCGAATACGGCGTCTACGTCCAGCCGATCAATTTCCCGACCGTTCCGCGCGGAACCGAACGGCTGCGCTTTACGCCCGGCCCGGCCCATACCCAGCCGATGATGGAAGAACTGGGCGACGCGCTGGTCGAGATCTGGGAACGGCTCGACATGGAATTGTCGAAAGCCGCCTGACGGCCCTCGCGACCGCTGGACATCGCACGTCCGTGCGCTACTGCCCCGAGCGAACGATGCAGACGGGGGAAGACAGATGAGCGGCAATCCGGAACAGACCTACGACGAAATCGTGACCGGGCGCCGGTCCATTCGCGGGTTTCTCGACAGGCCAGTCCCGCGCGACCTGATCGAGGAAGTCATCGCCCTCGCCCTTCGCGCGCCCTCGTCCTTCAACAACCAGTGCTGGAACTTCACGGTCGTCACCGGCGATGCCCTCGACAACATCCGCAAGGGCAATACCGAGGGCATTCTCGCCGGAAAGCCCGACAGCCGCGAATTTCGCAAGCATGACGGGCAGCATCTCGATCACCGCACGCGGCAGGTCGACGTCGCCAAGCAGTTGTTCGGCGCGATGGGCATCGAGCGCGATGACAAGGAAGGGCGGCAGGACTGGGTGCTGCGCGGCTTTCGCCAGTTCGACGCGCCCGTCAGCATCATCGTCACCTATGACAGGGAATTGCTCGGCAGCGACATCGCCCCCTTCGATTGCGGAGCCGTTACCAACGCGCTGATCAACGCAGCGTGGTCGCGCGGTCTCGGCTGCGTCATCAATAGCCAGGGGATCATGCAGTCGCCGGTCGTGCGCGAACATGCCGGCATCGCGGACAATCAGGTCATCATGATCTGCGTCGCCATGGGCTTTCCGGACGACGACTTCGCCGCCAACGCCGTCTATACCAACCGCAAAAGCGTCGAGGAGGCGGTGCGTTTCGTCGGCTTCGAAGACTGACGCCGGTCAGTCGGCTGCGGTATCGAGCGGCGCCGTGTCGGAGTTGGCATCGGTCAGCGTCTCGCTTGCCGGATCGTAGCGCTCGACGAAGGGCGCGCTGACGATCAAGACGAGCAGCACGGGTACGGTGATGAGGATCGAAAGCCAGAGCATCCCCAGCCCGCACATCAGGCCGATGGCTCCTGCCGCCCAGATGGCCGAGGCGGACCCTGCCCCCATCACGTAATTGTCGTGCCGAAAGATGGCCCCGGCCCCGAGAAAACCGATGCCGGTGATGACGCCTTCGAACACGCGCGTCGGGTCGATGCGGATCTGATCGTCGAAGCTGGTCAGCGCCAGTTCCATCGCCGCCATGGACAGGCCGCAGGCGGCGACCGAAATCACGACGAAGGGCCGAAAGTCGATCGGCTTCTTGCGCAGGAACCGCTCCAGCCCGATCATCAGCGGCAGGACAACGGCAAAAGCGATGCGAACGATCGCTTCGCCCCAGAGTATGTGTTGCGGTGAAAAACTCGACAGGTCCATGTCACAAAAACGTCATACCAGGCTTCCGTTTCCATCCCAACCCTGACGCGCTCTCAAATCGCAGCAGCTCGCGGGAAAGTCTGCCGCTCTCGGCGGTTGGACAAGTGAACAGTTATGCGGAGGAATGGATCAAATGACCGAACGGATGATCGAGATAGCGGACGGCTTCTGGTCGATCCGCGGAGAGATGAAGGTCGCGGGGCTCGTCGATTTCGGCACGCATTGCAGCCTCGCTGCATTATCCGACGACCGCTTCGTCATGCTCGACAGTTACACCCTGCCGCCCGATATTCATGCAGAGGTGGACCGCCTGACGAAAGGCGGCGAAAAGCTTGCCGCGATCGTGAACCTGCATCCATTCCACACGCTGCATTGCGAGTGGATGCACGAAGCCTATCCGCACGCGGACCTGTATGGGACGGCGCGCCATCACGAAAAGCTACCGCACCTCCCCTGGGTCGAGGATACTTGCGAGGAAGGGGCGATAAACGAGCGGTTCGGGGAGGATTTCGCCTTTTCAGTACCGCAGGGCGTCCCGCTCGTTTGCGAAGGGCGGCACATTCATTTTTCCTCGATCCTCGCCTATCACAAGGGCAGCCGCACGATCCATGTCGACGACACGCTTTCCTTCCTCGATGCAGGCTTTCCCCTGTCGCTCCTGCCGATTGCAGGCCGGTTCGACTTTCATCCAAGCCTTGCCCGCGCGCTGGAGAAACGCGCCGGCGCAGCGGACGAATTTCGCGAATGGGCGATCGAACTCGGCATCGCATGGAGCGAGGCGCGGCATCTGGTGACGGCGCATGATGCGGTCCTGACGCTCGATCCGCCGGAATTCGCGGACCGGATCGGGGCGGCGCTCGGGCGCGTCAAACCGCTGCTCGACCGCCATCGCAGGCAATACGGCTAGAAGTCAGCGTAGCGAGAAGAAAGGGGCGGCCACCAGGACCGCCCCTCCACATTCGATTTAGCGAAGGCTGACCACGTTATCGGCTTCCTCGCGCTTGCGGCTGCCGTCGTAGAGGCTCGCCATCGGCTCGTCTTCGACCACGATCCGCTCGGCCGCGCCGAACCCGTTGAAGTCGGTCTTCATCGCCGCGCCATAGGCTCCAAGCATCCCGATCTCGATATAGTCGCCTGCCTGGATGTCCTCCGGCAAGGGAAACGGACCCTTCATGTAATCCGCATCGTCGCAGGTGGGACCGTAGAAGGCGAAGTCCATCTCCGGCTTGATGAGATCGTCCTCCAGCGCACGCACCGGGAAGTTCCAGCCGATATGCGCGGCATCGAACAACGCACCATAGGCTCCGTCATTGATGTAGAGCTCGTCACCGCGGCGTTTTTCGACGCGCACCACGATCGACGAATACTCCGCGCACAGCGCGCGGCCCGGCTCGCACCACAATTCGGCATTGTAGGCGATGGGCAGCGAATAGAACTGCTTGTGGATGATCGCGAAATAGTCTTCCAGCGGCGGCGGCTCCATACCCGGATAGACCGAGGGGAACCCACCGCCGACATCGACCATGTCGATAACGACACCCGCTTCGGCGATGGCGACGCGCACCCGCTCCAGCGCTTGGACATAGGCGAAGGGCGTCATTGCCTGACTGCCCACGTGGAAGCACAGGCCGAGCCAGTCGCAATGCTGCCGCGCTTCCTGCAAGAGTGCAGGCGCTTCGGTCAGGTCGCAGCCGAACTTGCTCGCCAGCGACAGTTCCGAATATTCGCTCGATACGCGCAGGCGGATACACAGCCGCAGGTCCGTTGCCGGTTTTCCGTCAGCATCACGGCAAGCCTCGACGATCTTGTTCAGTTCCTCGACCGTATCGAGGCTGAAGGTGCGGCAGCCATGCTCGTGATAGGCCTCGGAAATTGCGCGCGGCGTCTTGACCGGGTGCATGAAGCACAGCTTCGCCTCCGGCAGGGTGGAGGCGACCAAGCGCACCTCTGCGATCGAGGCGACGTCGTAATGCGTGACGCCCGCATCCCAGAGAACGCGCAGGAGATCAGGCGAAGGATTGGCCTTCACCGCATAGAGCGACTTTCCGGGAAACTTCTCGACGAAGAACCGCGCCGCACGGCGAGCTGCGTGCGGACGGTTGAGAATGACCGGTTCGTCGGGCGCGAGGGCGCGGACTACAGCCGTGGCGTCGGGAAAATGGTGCAACTCAAGGGACCCCCTAAACATCGAAGTTTGTTCAAGCCGGCGAGCATTGGGAAGTCCCCTGTTGTGCAGGGGCTCGTCAGCGGAAGCGCGCATATAATCTTTCGTCACGGATTCGCAACGGATATTCGTGGCTCCGTGTCCGAATTATGCGGCCAATCGGGCAATAGCGCGGATGCGCTGACGCAGCCCTGAACGATGCGGCCTCGTGCGCCTCAACTCAGGCGGTTGCGAAAATCCTCGTAACCGAAGGAGCGCACCTGTTCGAGCGTGTCGGTTTCGCTGTCCCACAGCCAGATCGAAGGCAGCGGGACGCCGTTGAACGTGTTGGTCTTGACCATGGAGTAATGCGCCTGATCGAGAAAGGCGATCGGCTTGCCGACCTCCGCCCCGCCGACGATCCGGTAGTCGCCGATGACATCGCCCGCGAGGCACGATGGCCCGCCGAGCCTTACGGCGGGAACGTCCTCGCCCGTCGCTTCGCCCAGCATCGCCGGGCGATAGGGTGCTTCGATCACATCGGGCATGTGGCAAGTGGCAGAGATGTCGGTGATGGCGACGGGTACTTCGTTGAACCCGGTATCGAGGATCGTCCCGACGAGGATGCCCGCATCGAGCGCCACCGCCTCGCCCGGCTCGAGATAGATTTCCGCGCCGGTGTCGTCCTTCGCGTCCCTCAGGAACTCGACCAGTTCCTCGCGCTGGTAATCGGCGCGGGTGATGTGATGCCCGCCGCCCATATTGATCCATTTGATCTGGCCGAACCACGGTTCGATCGCGTCGAAGACCTTGTCCCAGGTTGCCTTCAGAGGCTCGAAATCCTGCTCGCACAGATTGTGGAAGTGGATGCCGTCGACCCCCTCCATGTGTTCTTCGGTCAGCTGGTCGATGGGAAAGCCGAGGCGGCTGCCGGGCGAGGACGGATCGTAGCGCGGCACTTCGCCGGTCGGCACCTGCGGGTTGAGGCGCAGGCCGACATCGAAGGTCTGACCGCTGCTCCGCGCATGGTCGAGGATGAGGGCGGCGCGGCTCATCTGCCCCGGAGAATTGAAGATCACGTGGTCCGACAGCCGGCAGATCTCCTCGAGGTCCTCCGGCTTGTAGGCCGCGCAATAGGTACTGATCTCGCCGTCGTAGAACTCGGAAGCGAGCCGGGCTTCCCACAGCCCGCTGGTGCAGGTGCCGTCGAGATATTCCCCGATGATGGGCGCCGCGGACCACATGCTGAAGGCTTTCAGCGCCGAGAGCATCCTGATCTCGGCCGCGTCCCGGATTTCGGCAAGGATGCGGCAATTCTCCCGCAGCTTCGCCGCATCGACGACGAAGGACGGGCTGTCGACGCGCGTGGGGTCGAAATGGGCGAAGGCGCCCGGATCGCCGGCTCTCGTTTCCATCAGAAGTCGACCGGGCCGTCCAGTTCCTTCACGTCCCACGGCAAGCCGTGCTCGTTCAGCATCGCCATAAAGGGGTCGGGATCGAACTCTTCCATGTTGAAGACGCCCTCGCCCTGCCACTTGCCCTCGACCACCATCGCGCTGCCGATCATCGCCGGAACGCCCGTCGTGTAGCTGACCGCCTGGTTGCCGGTCTCGCGATAGGCTTCCTCGTGGTCGCAGATATTGTTGATGTAGAAGGTCTTCTCACCCGAACCGTCGAGCGCCTCGCCGGTCGCGATGACGCCGATATTGGTCTTGCCCTTGGTCGTCTCGCCCAGCGTTTCGGGCTTGGGGAGCACCGCGGCGAGGAATTGCAGCGGGATGATGTCGCGGCCCTGATACTTGATCGGCTCGATGCCCGTCATCCCGACGTTCTGAAGCACGGTGAGATGCTTGATGTATTCGTCGCCGAACGTCATCCAGAACCGCGCGCGTTCCAGTTCGGGGACGAACTTGGCGAGGCTTTCTAGCTCCTCGTGATACATGAGATAGGCGTTGCGCGTTCCCACTTCCTCGAAGTCGAAGGCGGTGCGCACCTGCATCGCCGGGGTCTCCACCCATTCCCCGTTTTCCCAGTGGCGCGCCGGGGCGGTCACTTCGCGAATATTGATTTCCGGATTAAAGTTCGTCGCGAACGCCTGCCCGTGATCGCCGCCATTGCAATCGAGAATGTCGAGCTGGCGGATCGTCTTCAGTTTGTGCTTCTTCAGCCACATGGTGAAGACGCTGGTGACGCCCGGATCGAACCCGCTGCCGAGCAGCGCCATCAGCCCTGCCTCCTTGAAGCGGTCGTGATAGGCCCATTGCCACTTGTACTCGAACTTCGCCTCGTCCTTCGGCTCGTAATTGGCGGTATCGAGGTAATCGACCCCCGCCTCGAGACAGGCATCCATGATCGGCAAATCCTGATAGGGTAGCGCCAGATTGACGACGAGCGCCGGCTGCACCTTGCGAATGAGGTTCACCATCGCCGGGACTTCCTCAGCGTCGATCTCGTAGGTCCTGATCTCGACCCCGGCGCGGTCCTTCACGCTCGCCGCGATCGCATCGCATTTTGACAGCGTCCGGCTCGCCAGGCGAATGTCCGTGAAGATGTCCTTGTTGAACGCCATCTTGTGAACGCAGACCGAGCTTACCCCGCCCGCGCCGATTACCAGTACTCTTGCCATGCCGTGTCAGTCTCCAGATCGTGTCGCGACGCTGCGTGCGCCGTTTCCGGTCCGCGCATCGTCCTCATGCGCGCCTCCCTAATCGAATGTTCGGGCGGCGTAAAACGATCCGAGCGAAGCGGGCACAACCAACGCGCCGCCTCACTGCTTCGATTGACAAGCCGCCCCCTCGCCCGGCATTCAGGCGCGACCGGCACAGGGGCCGGAGGCAAAGGCCAAAAGGGGAGGCACGAACATCATGCAGGCTCAGATACTCGCACCCGCCGCAGTGCTTATCGTGTGGTCGCTCATCGTCCTGTTCTGGATGGCGGGCAAGCGCCTGCCTGCGATGAAGCAGGCGGGAGGCGGCCTCGGCAAGGCGAAGCCGGGCGGCCGCGGACAGGATCTGGAAGGCGTGCTGCCGGACAGGATCAACTGGCCGTCCCACAATTATGCGCATCTCATGGAACAGCCGACGCTGTTCTACGCGAGCGTCCTCATCCTCGCCATCATGGGAGCGGCGGCGATCGACGTGCTGCTTGCCTGGATCTACGTCGCGGTCCGCATAATCCACTCGCTGTGGCAGATCCTCGTCAACACGATACCCCTGCGCTTCCTCCTCTTTATGATTTCCACGCTGGCGCTGTTCGTGCTGGCCCTGCGCGCGGCCTATGCCACGCTGTTCCACGACCCCGGAGTTCTCGCATGATTGAAGCACAAATCCTGCAACCCGTCGTCGCGCTATTCATCTGGACGATGGTCATGTGGGCGTGGATGTATGCCACGCGGATACCCGCGATGAGCCGTCTCAAGGTCGATCCGGACACGATCGTCCGCGATCCCGACGCCTCGCTCGACCGGCAATTACCGGCAGAGGTGCAGTGGAAGGCGCATAACTACAATCACCTGCACGAGCAGCCGACGGTGTTCTACGCCGTGTGCATCGTCCTGGCGCTGATCGGCGCAGGCGATGGCATGAATGCGCTGCTCGCCTGGATCTACATGGGCATCAGGGTGATGCACTCGATCGTTCAGGTGACGGCGAACAAGGTCATGGTCCGCTTCGTCCTGTTCGCGGTATCGAGCCTTGTGTTGATCGTGCTGATCGTCCGCGCCGCATTGGCGATCTTCTAGCCTGCACCAGAAGCGCGTACCGCCGCCCCTTTAAAAGGCGCGGCGGGTTCGCAGCCGGACCTATTCGGCAGCTTCGGCGGTCGGCAATTCGTCGCGCGCGAACTCGATCGTGGCGAGATAGCGTTCCGCGTCCAGCGCCGCCATGCAGCCCGTTCCGGCCGCCGTCACCGCCTGACGATAGGTATGGTCCATGACGTCGCCACAGGCGAATACGCCGGGGATCGAGGTCTTCGGCGTACCCGGTTCGACCAGCAGATAACCGCTGTCGTCCATCGGCAGCTTGCCCTTGAACAGTTCGGTCGCCGGGGCATGGCCGATCGCGACAAAGGCTCCGTCCACCTTCAGCGTCGAGGTTTCGCCGGTCTCCGTATCGCGCAGTTCGAGGTGATCGAGCGCGCCGTTCTCGCCTGCGACGAATCGCTCGACCGTCTGGTTCCACATTGGCGTGATCTTGTCCGATTTGAGCAGGCGTTCCTGCAAGATCTTCTCGGCGCGCAATTCGTCGCGGCGGTGGATCAGGGTCACGTCATCCGAATGATTGGTGAGGTAAAGCGCCTCTTCGACCGCGGTATTGCCGCCGCCGATGACCGCGACCTTCTTGCCGCGATAGAAGAAGCCGTCGCAGGTTGCGCAGGCCGACACGCCCTTCCCGCCAAGTTCCTGCTCGCCGGGAACACCGAGCCATTTCGCCTGCGCGCCGGTTGCGATGACGAGGCAGTCGCCGATATATTCGTCGCCGCTATCGCCCACCGCGCGGAAGGGACCGCCGCCTGCGACATCGACTTCGGTAATCGTGTCCCACATCATGCGCGTGCCGACATGCTCGGCCTGCGCCTTCATCTCTTCCATCAGCCACGGCCCCTGAATGACGTCGCGAAAGCCGGGATAGTTCTCGACATCGGTCGTGATGGTAAGCTGGCCGCCGGGTTGCAGACCCTGAACGACGATCGGTTCGAGCGCGGCGCGCGCGCCGTAGATCGCGGCGGAGTAACCGGCGGGACCGGAACCGATGATGAGCATCTTGGTGCGATGGGTAGCCATTGATCTTCTTCAGTCGTGATTGAACGAATATGCTCGCGAAACGGGGGAATCGCCCGCTTGCGAAGTGCGGTGGCAGCCTATCGGAGACTGCCGCTTGCGTCACCCGATGTCGTCACGTTTCCACCAGATGCAATCGCAGCGCATCGCGCTTTGCATCGTCGACGCCGAGTTCCTGCTCGAGAAAGGCATCGATCGAGCCATAGCGCTCCGTCACCGCCTTGCGCGATGCTTCGAGATACCGCGCATCGACGCCCATCAGAACGCGGATCGTCGCATCGTCGATGTAGCCCCACCGGGCGCTGAGTGCGCGCCTGCCCGCTTCGAGCCGCGCATCGATGTTGCCGGCGGAATTGGTCAGGAGAAAGTCCTCCATCGCATCGTCGGGATGGACGCCGAGCGCATGGTGCAGGAAATCCACCGCCATGCCGGTCCGGTCCTTGCCCGCGTGGCAATGGACGAGGCTCGCCCCCTCACCGCTCGCCAGCACGTCGAAATAGCGACGTAGCATGGTGAGTAGCGGTCGGCGTTCGGGCAATCTCGAATAAAGCTTCGTCATTGCGCGATGGGCGCCCGCTTCGTCGAGGACGCCGCCCGCCGCCTCTTCATGCGGTGCCAGGGCAGCCGTCTCGCCCTCGTAAACGTGAACTTGTGCAGCGAAGCCCGGCCCCCGGCGGCAGGGGGCGCGCTGACGCTCCCCCTCTCCGCGCAGATCGACCACATGGGCGAGCGCGAGGGCGTCGATCGCCTGCAAGTCCTGCTCGCTCGCCTCGCCATGCTGGCCCGAGCGATAGAGGAGCCCGGTCTTCACCCGCCCCCCGTCCTTCGTCGCATAGCCGCCATAGTCGCGGAAATTGTGAACGCCCGAAAGGGGAAGGACGCGAGACTCGGAATGTCGGGAGAAACTGTCGGCCATGGGTGGCGGCTTGGCAGGATGGTCCGCGGCTTACAAGAGCGGCGCAGGGGTTGGAAGGCGAGGCAATAGGTAATTGTCCCTATGCCCTGCGATACTCTCGCTTGAACCGTTTTGGCCTACTTTTCTTCTCGCAGCGACGGACGGCGAAAGGACATCGAAGAATGGCACGGATACTGATAGTGGATGCGGACGATCTGGCAGGAGACCTCGCCGCGGACATGCTGGAACAGGCAGGTCATATCTGCGGCGTCGTTCCTTGCGGCGAAGCTGCGCTGCGCCTCGTCGAACTGAACCGGCCCGGCTGCATCCTGCTCGATGCCGGACTGCCAAAGGATGGCGCGGCGCGCTTCGTCGAGCGCCTGCGCGCGATGCCGGGAGGAAGCGAGGTACCGGTCATCCTGATGACGAGTCCGGTACTTGCCGGACAGGGTGCATCCTTCGGCAAGGGCATCGCTGGCGAGATCGGCAAGCCCTTTGCCCGCAACGCCCTTCGCCGGGTCGTGGCTGAGGTGCTCGATACGCAGCTCGCTACGGAAAGGCGGCAAAGCTTGCGGGGATGGCTGACGGAAAGCATGGCAGTAAAGCCGGTGGCCAAGGGACGATTTGCGGTGTCGCAAACGCAAGTCGCTGCGCTGCCCTCCTTCGCCTGAAGTCTTCCCGGTCTAAGCTACGCCAACTCCGGGCTCGACATCGTTGAGGTGCAGTTAGGCATCAATCTGGAAGAACGGGATAATCGCGGTGCGATCGCTGGGGATTTAGCCTTTATTCCAACGAGTTATCGCGATCTCCTGCTTCGGGGACGAGGATCATGGTGTCACCTTCGACCCGCCAGCTTGCAAGGCGCGACAGGACGTTCATGCCGATGACATTGGTCCGCCCGAGGTTGGGGGCAATGACCGCATCGACATTATTTGCACTGATATTTCCGAAGCTTAGTTCTTCTACTTCGGTAAGGCTCGCAGCGATCGGACCGTTCGCCGTCTCCAGCCTGATCGTCCCGATTCCGCTCCGACCTTCCAGACCCGCCCGATCCGCCGTTTCCTGCGAAATTGCCGTCAGCGTCGCCCCTGTATCCACGAGGAACGCCGCTGGCTCGCCGTTTATCGAGGCTTCGAGCCAGAAATGCCCGTCATTGCTCAAGGAAACGCGCGTTTCCCCGCCTTCCACCGTCTGCTCCGAGCCGCCCACCGCCATCGCGAAACGCGGATCGATATGCGACAACTGCAGCACTACGACCACCAGCACGATGCCGAGAATAAGCGTGCTCGCGGTCGACACCAACCGCCCCAGCGCGACCCGGCGACGGACCATCATCGTGCCGATCCAGCCGATAAGGATTGCGAGAACCGTCACGGCGAGCAGTTCGCCTTGCGGTACGGAAGCGACGGATTCACTGAGATCGTCGAAGAATTCGCTCATTTGCATGTTCGCGTCTTAGCATGGGCGGCGGCAACCGACGATGAACGACCGTCCATCGTCACGGGGCGTTACGCGGGACCGCCGCCTCCGCCAGGATCAGCGAGAACCTGCCGGCTTCGTCGAGCCATCGCCGCGTGGGCGTCCACCCCCCGGCGAGGAGGAGCAGGTTGCTGCTGCGATCGGTGAACTTGTGGCTGTTCTCGGTATGGATGGTCTCGCCCTTGTCCATCGAGAAGTCTCGCCCTGCGACGCTGAAATCCAGCGGCTTCTCGGCAACAAGGTGCATCTCTACCCTCGCAAGACCGTCATTCCAGCGCGCTTCATGGCGCATCTGTTCGACCGGAATGGTTCCGCCTAGTTCGCGATTGATGCGCCGCGCCAGATTGAGGTTGAACTGCGCCGTTACGCCCTCTTTGTCGTCATAGGCTGCTTCGAGCGTCTCGATATCTTTGATCAGATCCATACCGATCAGGAGCAACGGCTTGTTCTCACCGCTCGCTTCCGCCCCGTCGAGCATCGTCTGCCGCATCGAGCGCAGCAGATCGGTCGCGGTGCGCGGAACCATGTTGCCGATCGTCGAACCGGGAAAGAAGCCGAGTTTCGGAAGATCGCGAACCGCACCGGGCAAGTCGACCTCCCGCATGAAATCCGCTTCGACGGGATGCACCGGAAGATCGGGAAAGCGCTGCTGCAAATCTGCGGCCGCCGCCCGCAGGAAATCGCCGGATATGTCGAGCGGAACATAAGCTGCCGGATCGATCGCTTCGAGCAGGAGCGGGGTCTTAACCGAACTGCCCGAGCCGAATTCGACGACGGCCCGGCCCGTCCCGATCGTGTCGCGAAACTCCGCGCCATAGCGCTCCAGTATCTCGGTCTCGGCACGGGTCGGATAATATTCGCGGACCTGCGTGATATCCTCGAACAATTGCGAGCCCGCATCGTCGTAGAGCCACCGGGCAGGTATCGCCTTTTGCGGCTGCGACAGCCCGTCGAGGACGTCGCGGCGAAAGGCACGATCAACGCCGTTCTCGTCCTGATCGACGATCTGCATGGTCTGTATCGTGCTCATTACAAGTCTTTCGCGAGGCGCAGGCCGGTGAACTGCCAACGCTGATGGGGGTAGAAGAAGTTCCGGTAGGAGGGTCGCGAATGTCCACGCGCGGTCGCACAGCTCGCCCCGCGCAGGACGTTCTGCCCGCTCATAAATTTGCCGTTATATTCCCCGATCGCTCCGTCGGCGATCCTGAAGCGGGGATAGGGAAGATAGGCGGACCCCGTGAACTGCCAGCAATTACCGAACAGCCCGTCTCCCTGCGCTTCTACCCGCGGGTGCGGAATTTGCCAGGACGGATCGGAAGCCGGAACGTCCAACTGGTTCCCCGCCATCGGATCATGTGCCAAGCGCTCTTCTTCAGGCCGCTGGCCACGAGCAATTGCTTCCCATTCCGCTTCGCTCGGCAGTCGATGTCCCGCCCATGTGGCGAAGGCATCTGCCTCGAAATAGGAGATATGCGTGACCGGGGCTGCCGGATCGCGGGCTTCCCACCCGGCGAGCGTGAACTGCTCGTCATCGCGCCAGTAGAGCGGCGCTTCGATGCCATACTCCTTCACCCAAGCCCAACCGTCGGACAGCCACAAACCGACGCTCTCATAACCGCCGTCGGCAATGAATTCCGCCCATTCGCCATTCGTCACGAGCGTTTTCGAGAGAGCGAAAGGTTCGAGGATCGTGCGATGGCGCGGCCCTTCGTTGTCGTAGGCAAAGCCGTCGCCATCATGGCCGAGCAATGCGATGCCGCCGAGATGTTCGTACCAGCCACGCGACTTCGGTTCGCCAGGTTGGGCTTTCGCCGCTTCGCTTCGATCCCACATCGCAGGACCAAGCGGGTTCTGGAACAGCGCGTGTTTGATGTCGGTCAGCAGGAGTTCCTGATGCTGCTGCTCGTGAGCGATACCAAGTTCGATAAGCGGCGCGAGTTCCTCGCGGTCGCAAAGTTCGCCCATCGCGTCGGTCCCATGGCGGCGATAGGCGAGGATTTCGTCCAGCGTCGGGCGCGACAGCATTCCCCGCGCGAACCGGTCGATTCGCTCTCCTTCGGCTTCGTAATAGGAATTGAAGAGGAACGCCCAGTCCTCGTGATAGGCGTGATGGTCGCTCGTGTTGTCGCGGAGCAGGAAGGTTTCCCAGAACCACGTCGTATGCGCCAGATGCCATTTCGTAGGCGAGGCGTCTTCCATCGATTGCAAGGTGGCATCGGCATCCGAAAGCGGGGCCGCCAAGGCCTCAGTCAGGCTTCGCATGGCCCGGAAGCGGTCGGAGAGACTTCCGCTAACCCAGCCCGGCGCATCGGCCCGCGGGGAAGCTACGACAGTTTCAGCTTTCGTGCTCATTCCCGCGACGTTGCCCGAAAGCTCAGCCGTTTGAAAGCATTACCGGCCTAACTTTTTGAAGCCGCGATTTGGAAACGACGAAAACCGGCGTCAGCTCAGGCGGCTTCGGTTTGCTTCTCGCGTCCTTGCGCGTTGAGCATATCCGCCATCAGGAACGCCAATTCGAGGGATTGCGCCGCGTTGAGGCGCGGGTCGCAATGCGTGTGATAGCGATCGCCAAGCGCATCGTCGGTGATCGCGACCGCACCGCCGACACATTCGGTCACGTCCTGGCCGGTCATCTCGATATGGATGCCGCCGGGATGCGAGCCTTCCGCGTGATGGACGGCGAAGAAACTCTTGGCTTCAGAAAGGATGCGATCGAAGGGCCGTGTCTTGTAGCCGCTTTCCGACTTCACGACGTTGCCGTGCATCGGATCGCACGACCAGACGACCGGATGCCCCTCGCGCTGGACGGCCCGGATAAGGCGCGGCAGCCCGGCTTCCACGCCTTCGTGACCGAAGCGGCTGATCAGCGTGATCCGCCCCTCCTCCCGCTTCGGATTGAGCGTATCGAGCAGGCGCAACAGTGCGTCCGGCTCGAGGCTCGGGCCGCATTTCATCCCGAGCGGATTACCGATGCCGCGCGCGAATTCGACATGAGCGCTGCCGTCGAAGCGCGTCCGGTCGCCGATCCAGACCATGTGCGCGCTCGTGTCGTACCAGTCGCCGGTCAGGGAATCCTGCCGCGTCATGGCTTCCTCATAAGGCAGCAGCAATGCTTCATGGCTCGTATAGAAGCTCGTTCCCTGAAGCTGCGGCACGGTCGCAGGATCGATCCCACACGCCTCCATGAAGTCCAGAGCCTCGCCGATCCGGTCTGCGGTTTCGGCGAACTTGGCAGCCCAGGGCGAGCGTCCCATGAAGTCCAGCGTCCACTGATGAACTTGTCGCAGATTGGCGTAGCCGCCCCCCGCAAAGGCACGCAGCAGGTTGAGCGTCGCCGCAGCCTGCGAATAGGCACGGACCATGCGCGCCGGATCGTTCGCTCGCTCCTTCGCGTCGAATTCGATCCCGTTCACATTGTCGCCGAGATAGCTCGGCAGCGTGATACCGTCTTTCGTCTCCGTGGGGGAACTGCGCGGCTTGGCGAACTGTCCCGCCATGCGCCCGACCTTCACGACCGACTGCTTGCTTGCGAAAGTCAGGACGACGGCCATCTGAAGGATGACGCGAAACGTGTCGCGAATGTTGTTGGGGTGGAACTCAGCGAAACTTTCGGCACAGTCGCCGCCTTGCAGCAGGAATGCTTCGCCTCGCGCGACCTGCGCGAGATCGGCCTTCAGCGCACGCGCTTCGCCGGCGAACACGAGCGGCGGATAGCTTTTCAGTGTCCGCGTAGCGTCCTGCAAGGCAGCTTCGTCCTCGTAAGCCGGCAGGTGCCGTGCTTCGAAGGATTGCCAGCTATCTCTCTTCCAGCTCTGCGACACGTAAGTTCCGTCCCTTGGTTGCGAGTATCAAGTTGCGCCAGCATAGCACAGGCCCGCGCGGCGCAATGGTCGTAAATCTTTTCCCCGCGCAAGCTGCCGTGTCGGACTACCGGGCGTTGGGCTGCGCGACGCCGCTCGACCCGCCCGCGACCGATTCCGGCAATACAGCGAGGCGCCAGCCCTCGTGCGAGCCGAAATACTTGGCTGCAAGCTGCTGCATCGTCTCGGGCGTGGTCCGCGAATAGTCGACACCCACGGACCGTGCGAGATTGATGAGCCGCGGATCGGCCGTCGCACCCTCGATCTGGTAGAGCCAGAAGAGGTTGCCGGTCGACGAACGCTCGATCGCCTGCCGCAGGGGCTCGGTCACACGCGCCAGCTCGTCCGCCTCGACCGGGTTGGCGATGAGGTCCTGAGCGATGGCGTTCGCCTCGTCGAAGAAGACCGGCACGTCCGCCGGGCGCAATTGCGCAAGAGCGAGGATGCGGCCGCCGCTGTCGACGTCGGTTGGCCAGGTCGCACCGACATTGGGCGAGTAGCTGGCTCCTACGCGCTCGCGCAGCGCGTCGAGCAGGCGGTTGTTGAACAGCTGGGTCAGAATCTCGATCTGCCGTCCTTCGCGCAAGTTGGTAACGCCCCCGCCGGTAGGCCAGGCAATGACCGCGGCCGCCTGGTCGGGATCGCCGCGATGCGTCAGGATGCGCGGTCCCTCCTGCGCCTCAGGGAAAGCCGGGATCGCGGTAAGGTCGGCATCCGCCGCCGGCTCTCGCGCATCAAGAGCGCCGAAGGTCTTGGCGAGACTACCGATCGCTGCTTCCCTGTCGAAGTCGCCGAAGACGATGACCTCTACCGGACCTTCTTCGAGCACCGGGGCCCAGGTCTCGCGAAAGCCCTCCGCCGTCATCTGCGAAAGCGTTTCGGGACCGGGCGTGCGGAAGCGCTGATCGCGATCGCGCAGCAAATATTCGAGGTCTCGGCCCAATACCGCCGCGGGGCTCGTCTCGAAACTTTCGTAGGACAGGCGCGAGGCGGCAATCGCCCGATTGACCGGATTGGAGTCCCAGCTCGGCATGGCGAGCTTCGCGGCGAACAGATACAACTGGTCCTCCAGATCGTCGCGCCGGGTTTGCGCGAAGAAGGAGAAGGAGCCGTCGTCGACGCCGAGATCGAAGCCCAGCTTGCGGCCCGTCGCGAGCCGGTCGATTTCTTCCTGCCCCAGTTCGCCGATGCCCGAACCGATAAGGGCCGCCGGTCCCAGACCGATATAGGGGCCGTCTTGTGCATCGAAGGATTCAAAGCCGTTTCCGAAGCGGACCTTCACCGAAACGCGGCCGGGCTCCGCATCGGTCGACCATAGCAGCGCCTTGACGCCATTATCGAAGGCGACCTGTTCAATGTCGAACAGGCCGGTGGGGCGGCGCTCGACGACTTCGCCCGGTTCGCCGATCGGCGGCAGGTCATCAAAGCTGATTGAACTCGCGGCAAGTCGCGCCGAACCGTCGGCGGAGACCGGTGCGGCCAGTGCCGTCCGGACCGCCGCTTCGCTCGCATCAGCGCTGTCGGGTGTCACATAGGTCGCGCGCACTACGGCGCCGTCGAACAATGCGCGTGTGTGTTCGAGGATGGCTTCCGGGGTAACCTCGTCGACCATTCCGCGAAAAACGGCCAGGATCGTTTCCGGCCCCGCCGTGGTCTCGCGAATATCGACCGCGGTGACGATGCTGTCAGCAAGCGCCGAGCCGGGCTGGACTTCCTGCTGCTCGACTGCGCTGGCGAGACCGATGTCGAACTCTGCCACTTCGCGTGCAATTTCTTCGTCCGTCGGCGGAGTTGCGAGGGCGTCGGCAATCACCCCGCGAACGTCGGCGAGTGCTGCTTCCCAATCGTCGCCGAGCGGCGCGAAGCTGACGAAAGTCGCATCGGTGCTGCGGCTTACGTCTTCCTGCTGGACCTGCGCATAAAGGTAGTTTCCTCCGCCACGCGCACGGGCCTCGAGACGGCGGTTGATAAGCGCCTGCGCAAGGCCGTCCATCATCAGCCCCTCGTTATAGACGATGGTGTCGACGACCGGTCGCCAAGGACGCATGACCGCATAAGTGAAGTTGCGTGGAACGTCCGGTTCGACGATGACCGCAACCTCGCCGACGGGGTTCGCACCGGTACCGCCGGCAGGCGCTACCGGATCGCCAAAATCGGGCGCGGGAACGGCAGCGCCTTTCCCTTCCCAGCCTTCGAACCATTTCTCGATGAGGGCGGCGGAAACCATCGGGTCGATGTCGCCAGCGACGGAGATGACGGTGTTTTCAGGCCGATACCAGCGGTCGTGAAAGTCCTCGAGAGAGTTGGCGGTCGCTGCCCGCAAGGTTTCTTCCGTTCCGATCGGCAAGCGCTTCGCCAAGCGCTGGCCCGCGAACAGCGTTCCGCGCACCTGTTCTCCGACGCGCTGCGCCGTGCCGCCGCGTTCGCGCTTCTCGGCAAGAACGATGGGCAGTTCCGCCGCGACGTTTCCGGGGCTGAGGACCGGTTCGCGGATCATACCCGACAAGAGCTTCAGGCTCTCGGCGACCTTTGCGACGGAGGCGTTGGGCAGGTCCAGCTTGTACACGGTGTGGGTCGGCGATGTTTCGGCGTTCGTGTCGCTGCCGAACGTCGCTCCGAGACGCTGCCATGTCGCAATCGCTTCGTTCGGGCCGAGATACTCGCTTTCGCGGAACAGCAGATGTTCCATCAAATGCGCGTAGCCCAGTTCGTTGTCGCGTTCGTGGAGCGAACCGGCGTCGATGCGGATGCGGATCGAGACTTGCCCCGGCGGCACCCCGTTCAGACGCGTCGCATAGCGCAGACCGTTGTCCATCTCCCCGAAAACCCATTCGGGATCGGGGGGAATGTCGCTGTTCTCGAACAGCCAGGGCGTCTCGTTCTCGCTCTGGACGAAGCGCGGCGCCGGGACCTCTTCGACGGTCTCTGCGGGGGCCGGAAGCGGTTGGGCATGAAGGGCGATGGGGGCGGCACAGAGCAGCAGCCCGAGCGAGAGGCGACGAATGTCGCGCGAAAGTCTGGTCATGGGAAAGCGTTATAATATCGGGGACAATGAAGGACCAGTGAATGTCGCACCACGGCTTGCGACTTGTGCGGCTCTTACCTACATCGGGCCCATGTTCATCGAAACTGAAACCACCCCCAATCCGGCCAGTCTCAAATTTCTTCCCGGCCGCGAGGTCATGCCGTCGGGAACGCGTGAATTCACGTCGCCCGAAAGTGCCGAAGCCAGTCCACTGGCACAGGCCCTGTTCGATACCGGGGAAGTCGTGAATGTCTTTTTCGGCAATGATTTCATCTCGGTAACGGCAGCGCCCGGCGTCAGCTGGAGCGCGCTCAAGCCGCAGGTGCTATCCATTCTGCTTGACCACTATGTCGCGCAAACACCGCTCTTCATCGGCGGAACGGCATCCGGCATCTCGGTTCCTCAGGAAGAGGACCTCGCGATCGAGGAAGACCCGGCGGACAAGGAAATCATCGAGCAAATCAACGACTTGCTCGAAGAACGCGTGCGCCCGGCCGTTGCGGGCGATGGCGGCGACATCGCCTATCGCGGTTACAAGGACGGCGTCGTCTATCTGGCGATGCAGGGCGCTTGTTCGGGCTGCCCCTCGTCTTCGGCCACGCTGAAGCACGGAATCGAGGGGCTTCTGAAGCACTATATCCCCGAAGTGACCGAGGTTCGCGCCGCCTGACACCCGTTTGCCGCGACGTTCCACAATGTCGTCTAAACCGCCCTCGAGGGCACCAAGTCCCCCTCTAGCGATGGATCCCCTTATGTCTAAGCAGTATCACGATAACCTTCTTTCCGACGACGCCCTCGACCAGCTCTTCCGCGAGGCGCGGACCTATAATGGCTGGTTGGAAAAGGACGTGTCCGAGGATCAGATGAAGCTGATCTACGAACTCGCCAAGATGGGTCCGACTTCGGCCAACATGCAGCCGGGCCGGTTCGTCTGGGTGAGAAGCGAGGAGGAGAAGAACAAGCTCGCCGACCTCGCCAGCGAAGGCAATCAGGACAAGATCCGCGCCGCCCCCGTCACGCTGATTATCGGTTACGACATCGACTTTCACGAGGAACTGCCCTGGCTCTTCCCGCACACCGATGCGAAAAGCTGGTTCGAGGGTGATGAAGAAGGCCGCGAGGAAGCCGCCTTCCGGAACAGCGCCCTGCAAGGCGCCTATGTCATCATGGCAGCGCGCGCGATCGGCCTCGATTGCGGCCCGATGTCGGGCGTCGACCTCGACGGCGTAACCAAGGCGTTCTTCGGCGACAGACCGAAGGTCAAGGCCGACTGGGTCTGCTCGATCGGCTATGGCGACCGGACCACCATTTTCGACCGCAGCCCGCGCCCCGACTTCGAGACGTTTAACCAGATCGTCTGACGAGAGGCGGAGGGGCGGAGCGGCAGCCGAGACGGGATCATGCGCAAACTCGTCATCGAAACGGCCAGCGAAGCCTGCTCGATCGCGCTGTTCGACGGTGACAAGCTCGTTGCGGCGGACCACCGCGTGCTCGGTCGCGGCCATGCCGAGCGGCTGATCCCCATGGTCGGCGCGCTGCCCGACCGCGGGAAAGCGGATGAGATTTACGTCTCGCTCGGTCCCGGCAGCTTTACCGGGACCCGCATCGGGCTCGCTGCTGCACGCGCGCTCGGTGTCGCCTGGTCCGCACGCGTGGAAGGCTTCCCCACCCTTGCCATCGTCGCCGCAGCCGCGCGTGAGAAACATGAGGAAAACGATCTCCTGGTAGTGATGGCTGGCGGTCACGGAGAATTCTTCGTCCAGCCGTTCGATGCCACGGGTTTGCCTCGAGCGGATCACGCTTCTCTCAAGCCTGAGGCGGCAGTAGAGCGGTTCGCTGACGAGCAAGTCTTCGTCGGCAATCGAGCCGAGGCGTTCGTCGATCTGCGCGGCAGCGGTCAGGCGCTCGAAATCCTTCCCGATGCACGCGCCTTCCCGGTGATGCCCGCCGAACTCCACATTGCAAAACTCGCCCCGATTTACGGCCGGCCACCCGATGCGAAAGCCCCGGTCTGAGACGATGGCGAGCGATCCGATCCTCCCCGCCGCCCCGGTCGAAGATATCGACCGCATGATGGAGATTATGGAGGCGGCGTTCGATCCGCGCTGGGGCGAAGCGTGGAACCGCCGCCAATTGTCCGACGCGCTAGTGACGCCTTCGACCCATTATCTCCTGTGCGACGTGTCCGGAAACTGTCCCGGCGATCGCGCTGCGGAGCAGGCAGGTTTCCTCCTGTCGCGTGCGGCTCCGGGCGAAGAGGAATTGCTGCTCGTCGCCGTGCGTCCGGAATATCGTCGCCGCGGTCATGCCGCGAAACTGATTGAGCGGTTTTTCCGCGACGCCGCCGCTCGGGGGGCGGAAGCGGTGTTCCTCGAAATGCGGGAGAACAACCCGGCGCGAAAACTCTATGAAAGATCAGGGTTCGAGCCGATCGGGCGGCGGCGCGGCTATTACCGCGAAAGCAATGGCGAGCGGCTCGACGCGCTCACGTTCAAGCGAAGCCTGCTTACCTTTCTATAGACTATTCGTCTGGAAAATTGTGACAATTCGATGTACGACGCTTGTATTGGCGAAGACCGTGTTCCAAGGGCGACGGACCCTCGTCAATAAAGAATCAAAAGAGGGGTCGCATGGAACAAATCAAGGTGGAACATGGAAAACTACGAAACGGATATGTCGGAGACTTTGATAACTCTGACATCGGACATCGTTGCCGCTCACGTCAGCAATAATTCGGTCGATGTAAGCGAAGTCCCCACGCTCATCAGTACCGTCCATCAGGCACTCGCCGGTCTCGGTCACGCGCACGCAGCGCCGCAGGAAACACCCGAACCGGCAGTCTCGGTCCGCTCCTCGGTCAAGAAGGACTACATCGTCTGCCTCGACTGCGGCAAGAAGATGAAGATGCTCAAGCGCCATCTCAGCACCGAGCATGACATGACGCCTGCCGAGTACAAGGAACGCTGGGACCTCGGGCCGGACTATCCGCTGGTTGCGCCGAATTACGCCGATACGAGACGCGATCTGGCGAAGAAGATCGGCCTCGGTCGGCAGCCCGGACAAAAGCGGGGCCGCAAGAAGAAGTCCGCCGACGCATGATAAGCGGGCGCCCTCTGCCCCCGAGCATCGAAGCGGAACTTGAGCGAAGCGCCCCGGCCCGATACAAAGCCGGGGCGCAGCTATTTTGAAGGAGCAGGCATTTCGTGGCGAACCGGATCGATGTCGAACAATTATGTGCCGAGCGCGGCCTCCGGATCACCGAACAGCGCCGCGTCATCGCCAAGGTCCTGTCCGACAGCGACGATCACCCGGACGTCGAATTGCTGCACAGCCGCGCTGCCGCCATCGATCCCAAGATTTCGATCGCGACCGTCTATCGAACGGTTCGCCTGTTCGAAGAGGCGGGCATCCTCGATCGGCACGATTTCGGAGACGGGCGCTCTCGTTACGAAGCCGCCCCGGAAGCGCATCACGATCACCTGATTGACGTCGAGACGGGTAACGTGATCGAATTCGTCGATCCCGAACTGGAATCCCTGCAAAAGCAGATCGCGGAGAAGCTCGGCTATCGCCTCGTCGATCACCGCATGGAACTATACGGCGTGCGACAGGACCGCGACAACTGAACGAGCCGGACGCCCCGAGCGACGCCTACGCACAAGTCCGGTCGCAAATCGGCCGGTCCGCCGCCTATGACGATCCCACCCGGCGTGCGGCCATGCAGGGCGAGGCGACGCCAATCGGACTTGCAGGCTGGATGCGCCTGATCGTGCGGGTCATCCTGCTGCTGGTTCTCATCCTGATTTTCGTACCGGCCCATTACGTCTATCGCATCTTCGCCTACGGCTCGCCCTTCCCCAAATACTTCCTGCGTTATACCGGGCGCGTGCTGGGCGCGCGGGCGAGAAATGTCGGCACACCCCTGAAGCGCGACGTCTTCTTTCTTGCCAATCACATAAGCTGGCTCGACATCCTCGTGCTTGCAGGGGCCAGCGGCACAGCGTTCGTGGCGAAGGCCGAGCTGGCGAAGGCACCGCTGGTCGGCTGGCTCGCGGGCCTCAATCGCACCGTCTTCGTCAAGCGCGAGAACCGCATGGGCGTCGCCGAGCAGGTGAACTTGCTGAAGGATGCGCTGGCGGACAACTGGTCGGTCACCATCTTTCCCGAAGGCACCACGACCGACGGCCATTCCCTCCTGCCGTTCAAGACCTCCATGCTGAAGGTCCTCGAACCGCCGCCCCCCGGCATCCTCGTGCAGCCGGTCGTCATCGACTATGCCGCCGTCGCCGAGTGGATCGGATGGGTGGGCGAGGAAAGCGGCGTCCACAATGCAAAGCGGGTCTTTGCGCGCAAAGGTTCCTTCCCCGTCTTCATTCACTACCTCGAACCCTTCAATCCGGAGGACTTCCCCGGTCGAAAGGCGATCGGAGCCGAAGCGCGGCACCGGATGGAAGCGGTCCTGCTCGACAATCTGGGCAAGCCCTTGCGCGATTTCGAGCATACCGTGGCGGCGATCCGCTATGCCGCGCCGCCCAAACCTCCGCCAACCGCCTAGAGATTCGCGCCGATCAGCCAGTCATGGAACGAGCGCACCGGGCGTTCCTCCAGAGAGCCGGGACGGCAGACGAACCAGTAGCTGTAGGGGCTTTCGACCTCGACATCGAACAGGCGAGCGAGCCTGTTGTCCGCCGCGCGCCGCAGGTGATCGTCATGCATGATCGCGATGCCGAGCCCCTGCGCCGCGGCTTCCAGCATCAGCTGGCCGGAATCGTAGTGATCGATAGCGGCGGGCTCGAAGTCGCTGATCTCGAGGGCGCGCTTCCAAGCCTCGAAGCTGGCCGGCAACTCGTTATGGATGAGGAAGGTCTGCTTCGACAGCGTCGCGAGGTCGACCCTCTGCCCCGAACCGTTGTCTTTCCCGTCCTCGCCCTGAAGGCGCGCCGCGATGTCGCGGCTGCAGATCGCGTGGACCATGTTGTGATCGAGGCGCACGGCGTGAAGGCGCTTGTCGGGACCCTGGCTGAGGATGATCGCGGCATCGAGCGTATCGCCCACCCGGTCTTCCAGATGCGGTCCGGTGTCGATGTCGATATGCAGGAGGGGATGGCGCGCCCGCAGTTCCGCGAGGCGCGGAAAGAGGCGCTGCGAGCCGAACAGCGGCAACACGCCCAGCCTCAGGCGCAGGACGGACAGATTGTCGGACTGCCCCTCGACTGCACGGGCAAGCGCCTCCAGATGCGGATCGACCGCGTCGTAGAAGGCCTGTCCGTCGTCGGTCAGCTGCATTGACTGGCGCGCGCGGGTGAACAGCTTGCGCCCGGTGAACTCCTCGAGATTGCCGATCCTCCGCGACAGCGCGCTTGGGCTGAGGCCGAGTTCCTCTGCCGCCGCCCGCGCTGAGCCGAGCCTGACGGTGCGCGAGAACGCCTCCAGCGCGCGCAGGGGCGGAAGCCGCCGATTAGCCATGGCAGCAACCCTTCATCGGAGGAACAACGCTCGAGGCGCCTGCGGTGTGCGTAACGAAGTCGTGCACACGCATCACCCGGCCTCCGCCGCTCGCGCTGCCTCGCGCATGTCCTCGGGTGCGTGGAGCCGCAAACGCTTCACATGGGTCTCGTCGCCTTCGGTCACTTCGATCCGCCAGCCGCTCGAATGGGTGAGGACTTCGCCCACCGGCGGCACCTGTTCGGCAAGGATGAAGGCAAGGCCTCCCAGCGTATCGACCGATTCGGCGACTTCGGCAAGCCGCGGATCGAGCGCATCGGCGACGTCGTCGAGTTCCGCGCGCGCGTCGCAATCCCAGACGCCCTCGCCCAGCGGAACGATCTGCTCTTCGGGCGCATCGTCATGCTCGTCCTCGATCTCTCCGACGATTTCCTCGACGAGATCTTCGATCGTGATGATCCCGTCGGTCCCGGAGAACTCGTCGAGCACCACGGCAAGATGCATCCGCTGCTGGCGCATGTCGGCAAGCACGTCGAGCGCGTTGCGCGTCTGGGGAACGTAGAGCGGCTGGCGCATCAGGGTCGTCCAGTCGGCGGGCGGATCCTTGCGCGAAGCGAGATAGGGGAAGATGTCCTTGATGTGCATCATCCCGATGACGTCGTCGAGGCTGTCGCGAAAGACGGGCATCCGCGAATGGCCATGCTCCGCGAACAGGGCGACCACCTCCTCCCAGCCGCTATTGGCGGGAATGGCGATGATTTCTCCGCGCGGCACCGCGACGTCGTCGGCATCGTGCTCGCTGAAGTGGAGCATGTTGCGCAGCATCTGCCGTTCCACCGACGATAGGTCGCCATTGCGCGGGACCGTTTCGCCCTCGCCCTCGTCCGAATGTTCGCCCTCATGCTCGTCGATCGCTTCCTCGAGCTGGGCGCGCAGCGAGCGGTCGGAATCCTCCACCCCCATCAACTTGCGAAGTGCGGGCCACAGCCCGCTGCTACTCTCCGCCTCTCCCGCGGTCGAGCTTCTCTCGTTATCGGTATCGGGCATGGCCCTTGCTGGTTACTCCTGTCCTGCCGGCACTGTTGCGAATGATGCAACCATCGCTCTAATCGTAGGGGTTGGCAATGCCCATTGTGCGAAGCGCGCGAATTTCCAGCGCCTCCATCGCCTCCGCCTGTTCCGCGCTGTCGACATGGTCGTGCCCGGCCAGATGGAGGAACCCATGGAGCAGCAGATGGGCAGCGTGATCGGCCAGCGCAATCCCCTTGTCTCGCGCTTCGGCCAGGCAGGTTTCGTAGGCAAGCGCGATGTCGCCCAGCATTTCGGGCGGACCGTCGGAAGCGAGGCCGGCAAGCGCATCGCGGTCCAGCATGGGAAAAGAGAGGACGTTGGTCGGCTTGTCGCGCCCGCGCCATTCGCGGTTAAGCGCATGAACCTCCGCGTCGGTCGTGAACAGGACGCTTGCCGCAAGCCGATCGTTGGCGAGCAACGGCTCGACGCCCGCCGCCGCCTCCGCCGTCCTGTCCGCAAGCGCCTCCCACCCGCCTTCCGGCCAGCCTTCCAGATCCACGTCGAGCATCATAACGAAAGGCCCTCTTAATTCGCTCGGTTCGTCGCGTGTGAAGCACGGTTGGAACACATGGAACACGGTCTTGCGGAAGAAAAACCCGTCCGTCGCAGAACCTGCACAAGGCGCGAAAAAGTCACGGAGAATGGCGGCACAGCGGTCATCGCGATGCAAATACTACAGCCCGCAACCGTAGGAAAGACGCACTGCGAGAGGAAACCGGTCACATCGTCGAAAGCGCGCGAAGAAAAAGGGGCCGGATCGCGGCCCCTTCTCCTGTCACATGATGTTTGGGTCAGATCTTGTCGCCGGTTGCGCCTTCGACTTCGCCCTTGACGTTCTGGGCTTCGCCCTTGCGCTCCTGCGCGCGGCCTTTTGCGCGCGTTTCTGCATCGCCGGAATGTTGCTTCGCTTCACCGACCGCTTCGTTGGTCATGCCCTTCGCTTTTTCTGTCAGCTCGCCCATGTTCGCTCTCCTTGTTCTGCACGGCAATATTGCCATCATTTATCAAGCGAACGACGGTGCGAGATGTTCCGGCTCGACGCGTTATCGAATTTGGCGATGAGCCCCCTGAATCTTGCGGAAATCAAACGCACGAGAGGCGCTTTCACTCGCGCGTTCGGGGTCTCTGCCAACCCGGACCTTCTCCCCCTAAGACTTTTAATTCGTTGGAGAATTTGACACCGAGGGCGGGTCATCGTTCCGCTGGGCGCTTACCTCGGACGGATCGCTTCGGCCATCGCGCATATCGACGGGCGCGAGGGCATCCGCGTCAATTTCGATGCCGACAAGATCGCCGTCCCGGTCGAGACCGCGGCGCGGACCGGCCTCATCTTTTCAGAAGTGCTGACCAATTCACTGCAACACGCGTTCGAGGATCGTTCGGAAGGGCTGGTCGAGGCGCGGGTCAAGCAATTGAGCGGCAGCACGCTGCGCATCAGCGTCATGGACGATGGTACGGGAATGCCGGCCGATCACGACTGGCCGAATAACGGCAATCTGGGTTCGCGCATCGTGCGCAATCTCGTCGCGGGTCTGAACGGCGATCTCAATGTCGATACGAAGATCAAGGGCACGACGATAACGCTCGACATCCCGCTCGACGAGCAGGCGGACATCATCGCTTCCGAGCAATAGGGCTTCCCTAACCCGACGCAGCTGGACGGCGCCCAGCCCCGGCTCGACTGCGTATCGCTACTCCGCCTTGCCCTCGTAAGCCTCGACGATGCGACCGACGATCGGGTGACGCACGACATCGGCGGCGGAGAAGCGGATGGTGCCGAAACCCTCCACCCCTTCGAGCTTGTCAACCGCATCATTCAGCCCGCTCATCCCCGAGCCGCCCGGAATGTCGACCTGGCGCGGGTCGCCGCACACCACCATCCGGCTGTTCTGGCCGAACCGGGTGAGGAACATCTTCATCTGCTCGCGCGTGGTGTTCTGCGCCTCGTCCAGAATGACGAAGGCGTCGGCCAGCGTCCGTCCACGCATGAAGGCGATGGGGGCGATTTCGATCTCGCCCGAGGCCATCCGCCGCTCCACCTGTTCGGGCGGCATGCAGTCGTACAGCGCGTCGTAAAGCGGGCGGAGGAAGGGGTCGACCTTCTCCTTCATGTCGCCGGGCAGGAAGCCGATCTTCTCGCCCGCCTCGACCGCCGGACGCGACAGGATGAGGCGCTGCACGCTGCCGGTAATGAGCTGGCTGACCGCCTGCGCGACGGCGAGATAGGTCTTGCCGGTTCCCGCAGGGCCGAGCGCGAAGATGATGTCGTCGCGCGCCAGACTGCGCATATAGTCGATCTGCGTGGCGGAGCGCGGCACGATGGTCTTGCGGCGCGTGCGGATCATGATCGGCGCCGCCTTGGGATCGCTGCGATCGCCCGAAATGATGCCTTCCAAGGTCGGCTCGTTCGACATCGCGATCAGCGCCTCGATCGCGCCCGCATCGAGGTCCTGCCCCTGCGCCAGCCGGTCGTACATCGTCTGGAGCACTTCCTTCGCGCGGGCGACCCCGTCCTCCGGCCCCTCTATCTGCAATTCGTCGCCGCGGGCCGAAATGAATACGCCCAGGCGGTTCTCGACCTGCACCAGATTGGCGTCGAACTGTCCGTAAAGCGTGCCGAGCAGCGCCTGATTGTCGAAGGAGATGTCGGCCTTGGCCCGGCGCGTTTCCCGGCGCGGTGTCGGCGGATTGCTGAGGGCGATGTCGCTATCGGCATCCGTGCCGCCGGCGGGTGGGGGTTTTCGGGCCATGCGCTTCCTTATTGCTGCGTTGCCCTACAAGATAATCGGAAAGCGTCGCCTGACAAGTTCGCGGCGGTCGCGGAACGGTGGAAAGCCGCTATGCCGGTGCCGCTCAGGCGGCGGCGGGTTGCAGCAGGGCGCCGCCCATCGACTGCTGTCCGGCGGAGGTCATCTCGACCCGCACGAGATCGCCGATCTCGGCCTCTCCGGTGAAATGCACGGATTGCAGCCAGGGCGACTTGCCGAGCCACTGCCCGTCGCGCTTGCCGCGCCGTTCCACCAGCACCTCGCAGTTTGTGCCGATGCTCGCCTCGTTGAAGGCAAGCTGGTCGCGGCGCAGGGACGCCTGCAGACGCTGGAGTCGCTCGTCCATCACTTCGGGCGCAATCTGCGCGTCCATCGTCGCGGCGGGCGTGCCGGGACGGGGCGAGTATTTGAAGCTGAAAGCCTGCGCGTAACCGACGGCATCCACCAGTGCGAGCGTATCGGCGAACTCGGCCTCGCTCTCACCGGGAAAGCCGACGATGAAATCGCCCGACAGCGCGAGATCAGGCCGCGCTGCGCGGAAGCGTTCTAGCAGCTTCAGATAGCTTTCCGCCGTGTGGCTACGGTTCATCGCCTTCAGCACGCGGTCGCTGCCGGACTGCACCGGCAGGTGAAGATAGGGCATCAGCTTGTCGACCTCGCCATGCACCGCGATGAGGTCGTCATCCATGTCGGCGGGGTGGCTCGTTGTGTAGCGGATGCGGGCGAGCCCATCGACCTTTGCGAGCGTGCGGATAAGACCGCCCAGCCCGATCCGGCGGCCCGCAGCGTCCTCTCCGCTCCAGGCGCTGACATTCTGGCCGAGCAGGGTGATCTCGCGCGCACCGGCCTCCACCAGCTTCTGCGCCTCCTCGACGAGATCGGCGTAAGGGCGGGAGATTTCCGCCCCGCGGGTATAGGGCACGACGCAATAGGTGCAGAACTTGTCGCAGCCTTCCTGGATCGTGAGGAAAGCGCCCGGTGCAGACCGCTTGCGGCGGGGCAAGGCGGCGAACTTGGCGATCGCCGGCATGTCGGTATCGGCGGCGCGCTCGCCCTTCACCGCCCGGTCGAGCATTTCCGGCAGGCGGTGATAGGCCTGCGGACCGACGACCATGCCGACCGCCGGAGCACGGGCCATGATCTCTTCGCCCTCGGCCTGCGCCACGCAGCCTGCGACCGCGATCAGCGGCTGACGGCCCGCCTCGCGTCCGCGCTTCACGATGCGGCCGATGTCGGAATAGACCTTTTCCGCCGCCTTTTCCCGGATGTGGCAGGTGTTGAGCACGACGAGGTCGGCGTCCTCGCCTTCGGCGGCAGGCGCTATGCCCTGCTCGCCAAGGAGTTCGGCCATACGCTCGCCGTCATAGACGTTCATCTGGCAGCCGAAGCTCTTGACCCGATAGGTCTTGGGGGCGTTGGTCGGTTTCATGAGAAGCGCGCCCTCTAACGCAAAGGGCGAAGGGGTTCAACGCTTCTCGCGCGGGGTGTGGGCCGACGTGGGGTCAGGCCGCGCGGACGAGGCAGGCGGGCCCGGCAGCGACGGGTTCGAGAGCGCGCAGCAAGTGCTCGATCGCCTGCGGCTTTACGAGCCACTGGGCATGGAGACGGGCGAGCGGGCGGTCGCCCCTCGCAAGATCGATGACGACCGCTTCGAGGCTGCGCTCATGCGCGGTGACATCGGCACTGCCCGGCTCGGCGACCTGCACCGGCGCCCGTCCCGCATAGCGCAGGACGGCCTCGGCGCGTTCGAGCGACCATTTCGCCACCCGGGCCGAAGCACCGCGGCCGAAAGTCGCATCGTCATTTGCATGACAGCCGTGCCAGACCGTCCTGAAATTCTCGATCACGTCGCAAACCTCTCAATCTGCTATTGAGAATGATATGCAACTGGCGCGATGTCAACCTTCGGAGGAGCCGGGACAACAAAAAAGGCCGGAGCATCGCCCCGGCCTCTTTCCGTTCGGTATTCGATCGAATGGTCAGGCGACGGCGCGCTGACTTTCTTCAGGCACGAACTCACCGCACCAGTCGTCGGCTGCGACAGTCGGCCAATGCGCCTTTTTGTCACCCTCGGCGGGCGACGGGGCATAGCGACGGCATTCGCTTTGATTGTCGTTATAGAACTTGCAGGCGGAACATTGCATGAGTGGTCTCCTCAATCGTCGGTCTACCCAAACAATGCTGTTTTATCACGGCTGGTTCCGAAAAACGAACAAATTCAACATCTTAGTATTGATAATCATTAGCAGAAAAGGCCGAAATTCTGCTGCTGCGGTCTATCCAATTGAATAAAATGGAGAGGCTGCAGTATTAACGCAACTTGTCTTGGACCGGCGACCTATTCGCGCACTACATTTTGATAGCAGATCACAGTTTAAGACCCGCTGAGTAAAGGATCAGACTTAATACCGCATTCTGTTCATAGTTCATCTAGGTAAGCCAAGCCCATAAAATAGCCGGCCGCCCATGACAGCCAAACCGGCCACAGCATAAACGCCACCAACATTGCGAAAGGAACCGTGCCAAAAGGGTTGATCCCGGTGGCGACAATAAACATCCAAACTGGGAGCAGCCCGACGAAGAAAGGCCTTCGCCCACGAGTTATCCATCGAGCATGAGCACTTAACATTGTTATAGATAAGGCCGCGACGAATACGGCGCCACAGACTAAATACACCGTAATCATGCCATTGCAGCTTGCGCTAGCTACCCAACCGTCGCCTTGGTGATCTTGCCCGGATTCGCCGGCGGCTCACCCTTCGGCAGCGCATCGACGTGCTCCATGCCTTCCTCGACCTGACCCCAAACGGTATATTCTCCGTCGAGGAAATGCGCGTCGTCGAAGCAGATGAAGAACTGCGAATTCGCGCTGTCCGGCACCTGTGTCCGCGCCATCGAGCAGGTTCCGCGCACATGCGGCTCGCTGTTGAACTCTGCCTTGAGGTCGGGCTTGTCGCTCCCGCTCATGCCGGTTCCGGTCGGATCGCCGCCCTGCGCCATGAAGCCGGGGATCACGCGGTGGAAGAGCACCCCGTCATAGAAGCCTTCGCGGGCCAGTTCGGTGATGCGCTCGACATGGCCGGGCGCCAGGTCCGGGCGCAGCTTGATGACGACATCGCCGCCTTCTCCGTTGCCGGTGTCGAGGGTGAGCGTCAGTTTCTGGTCGGCCATATACAGCAATCTCCTTTGATTATGCGGTCCATATAGGGCGTTGGCGGGGGCTGTCACCCTTTGGCCGTGGCCGATGGTATAGGTTCTTGCTTTTCGCCCCCCCGTGCCTAGAGCCGCAGACATGGCGACCGACGATCCCCGCGACGACGAACTGGCGCTGGCCGAGGCGCCGGATACGGTCGTGCGCGCGGACGACCGCGAGGCGGAAGCCAAGATTCCCGACGACCGCATCGATGACGAGCGGATGGACGAGGAAAACACGCTCAAGCCCGAATTCGTCGCGGCGGTCCGCAATGCGCTGGACGCGGAAGACGGCGAGGCTGTCTACGACCTCGTCGAACCGCTGCACCCCGCCGATATCGCCGACCTTCTCGAACTGTTCGAACGCGAGGAACGACATCGCCTCGCCGCTTCCATCACCGACCTCATGTCGAGCGAGGTCGTCGCCGAACTGAACGACTATGTGCGCGACGACATGATGGAATCGCTCGCCCCAGAAGCGGTCGCATCCATCGCCGAGCAGCTGGAGACCGACGACGCCGTCCAGCTGATCGAGGATCTCGACAGTTCGGACCAGCGGGCCATCCTCGCCGAACTCGATGCTGAGGACCGTATCGCCATCGAGCGGGCGCTGTCCTATCCCGAAGAGACCGCCGGACGACTGATGAGCCGCGATTTCGTCGCGGTGCCCGAACACATGACCGTGGGTGCGCTCATCGACTATCTGCGCGAGGACGGCGATCTCACCGACGACTTCTGGGAAATCTTCGTCGTCGACCACACCCATCACCCCGTCGGCACGTGCCAGCTGTCATGGATTTTGCGGACGCCGCGCGACATCCCCCTGTCCGACGTGATGAAGCGGGACCAGACGCTGATCCCCGTCATGCTCGACCAGGAAGAAGTCGCGCTGATGTTCCAGAAATACGGCCTTATCTCCGCCGCGGTGGTGGACGAGGACGACCGGCTGGTCGGGCAGATGACGGTCGACGACATCGTCCACATCATCGCAGAGGAAGCGGGCGAGGACGTCATGCTATTGTCCGGTGCAGGCGAAGGCGACATCAACGAGCCGCTGCGCGATGCCTATAAGAGCCGCGTGCGCTGGCTCGTCGCCAATCTCGGCACGGCGCTCGTCGCGAGCTTCATCATCGCCGCGTTCGGCGCCGCGATCGAGGAACTGGTGGCGCTCGCCGTCCTCATGCCGATCGTCGCAAGCATCGGGGGCAATGCGGGAACGCAGACGATGGCGGTGACCGTGCGCGCCATCGCGATGAACCAGCTTACGCGCAGCAATACGGGGCGCATCCTGCTGCGCGAGATGAAGGTTGCCTTCCTCAACGGTGCGACGATCGCAGTGCTGGTCGGGCTGGCGACCGGCGCCATCTTTACCCCGACGCTCGGTATCGTCATTGCGGCGGCGATGATCATCAATGTCGTCACGGCGGGCCTTGCCGGCGTGCTGGTCCCCGTCATCTTCGACCGCCTGCGCCAGGACCCTGCGGTCGCCTCGAGCGTGTTCGTCACGATGATCACCGATTCGATGGGCTTCTTCGCCTTTCTCGGACTGGCGGTCTCGGCAGGACTGGCGGGTTAACCCCCCGGGCTGGCGCGCTCGCAATGGCTGACTGGCTTCCTATATGCGGTCCATGCCGCTGCACATGACGAAGATCGCCTTCGGAGCGAAGAGCCACGCCGATCTCGAAAGCTGGTTTCGCAATCGCAAGGACATGCGGCTGACCACGCGCTATCTGCCCAAGCGGCACGAGGAGATGGCGGGTGGCTCGCTTTACTGGATCCGCGATCACGCGCTTGTCGGGCGGACGCCGATCAGGGGGTTCGAGCAAACGCCAGAGGGGCGCTGGTGGATCCACCTCGAACCGCGGTTGATCGCCGTCCTGCCGAGGCCCAAGCGCGCGCATCAGGGCTGGCGCTATCTGGAGGAGGCGAATGCCCCGCGCGACCTCGAGGAAGGCGAGGATATCGGCGATGTCCTGCCCGGCCGCCTTGCCGGCAAGCTGCAGAAGCTTGGGTTGATCTGATTTCGGAACGCAGCGCTCCGCTCGCTCGTTGACAGGGCAAAGGAGAATATTTCATGCCCGAACGCCAATCGCGCCACCCCGACAACGATCTCATCGACGAAATGAAGGAGCAGCCGACCCCTTCGCAGCAGGGTTCGTCCGGTGGCGAGGTCAATCGCCGCGTCGGCAAGCGTGCCGAACTGAACCGCGCAACCGACCCGGACAATCGCGAACCGGTCGTCGGTTCGGACAATCCGCAGGAAGACGCGCAAAAAGGTCCCAAATCACGCGCTGCCATTCAGGAAAAGCGCGAGAACAATTGACTGGCCTCAAATTTATTGAACGTGAAAGGCCTCGCCGGAGCATCGGCGGGGTCTTTTTCGTTGCGCGGCAAATTCAGTGAAGGCGCGGTGTCGCGCTCTTTCGCGAAGCCACTGCATCCCGCCCGACTATGAAAAAATAGACTCCCCAGAGCGTGAAACCGATAAGTTCGGACAGGTCTTCTCCCGCATAGATTGCCCTGCTCAGGAATTCGATGTTGTCCAGGAGAACGCTGGAGGCCAGGAATGCGAGGGAAAGCCCGAGGATCGCCAGGGGCGTTCGCGCGAGCAGTTTCCAGTGCCAGCCGAGGATCGCGAGGAAGATCAGCCCGTAAACGAGGAAAATCTTGTTCTCGGACAGACCCACCCGATAGGCGTTCTCGTGCAGCATGTAGGCATCGTCGAGGAAGAGCAGAACCGACAGAAGGCCGCCCGACCAGAGAAACGATGCCATCCTGCCGCGCGACAGGGACGCTGAAAAAATCACTCCGCCCGTCAGAAAGGCGAGGATCAGCATTCCGGCAATTTCGAGACCCCCAAAGAACCAGGGTTGGCCCGCCATTGCGTTGGGGTCCCGCAAGAGGTTCATCAGGCTAGTATCGGCTGCGCTGCTCAGAAAATATCCGGCGACTTCGAGCAGGATGACCAAGACCAACCCTACCAGCAGGGCGTACCGATGATCCCAGGAGGACGTCACCGCTTGCCTCACGAGCGCCATCACACTCGAAATCAGGCCATCGTGGTGGTGATCCCGTTCGAATGATCTTGCTGGTGTTGCCATCGTTTCCCCCGCATTTTTAGTATCTCGCGCGATTCAACGCACGAGCCACCAAAAGTGTCACGAAACTGACATAAAGCAAATCGAAGGTCTTCTCGACGCCTCACATAGCGCCGTCTTGGACACGATGTCTTATTACGAGACGCGCTTCGAGAGTACGCGCTCGATCACGTTGACGTAGGTTTCCGCACCTTGCGCCCCCGGCACCATGAACTTGCCATCGAAGATCATTGCCGGAACGCCGGTGATGTTCATGGCGTAGGCCTGTTGTTCGTCCGCGCGCACGGCTTCGCCAATCGCCCGGTCGTCGAGAGCCGCTGCCGCCCCTGCACGATCGAATCCCGTTTCCTCGGCGATGTCGAGCAGAACTTCGCACTTGCCGATCCGTCGGCGGTGATGAAAATGCGCCGCGAACAAGGCGAGTTTCAGTTCCGTTTGCCGTTCGGCGCCGTGTTCAGCGAGCGCCCAGTGAAGCAGCTTGTGCGCAGCAAAGGTGTTCCACATCATCGCTGGCGGGGCGTTCTCCGTCTCGCCTGCGTAATCGAGGCTGACACCCGCATCCTCGGCAGCCTGCGCCATCTGACCGACGACCGCAGCCGCCTGTTCCGCTGTCCGTCCGTATTTGCGAGCGATATGGGCGACCCGCTCCTCGCCTTCGTCCGGCATGTCCGGGTTCAGCTCGAATGCATGCCAGCGGATTTCGGCGATGACCGTGTCGGAAAGCTGATCGAGCGCCTTCGAAAGCTGACCCCAGCCGATGAGGCACCACGGACACATGACATCCGAAAAGATGTCGATGACGAGCGCCGACTTTCCGTCGCTGGCGACCTGTTGCGGGCCGTCCGTCATTGCTCGAGCCACCATGTCACGAGGTGGTGCGCAATCGCTTCCTTCCGCGGAAAGACCAGCAATTCGGTTCCGTCGGGTCCCGCCTCGCGAGCCGCTTCGAGTTCGGCGCGCGTGAACCAGCGCGCATCTTCCAGTTCGGTCTCGTCGATGGTCAAAGCATCGCTCAGCGCCGTCGCATGGCAACCGATCATCAATTGCGAGGGAAACGGCCAGGGCTGGCTCGCGATGTAGGTCACGTTCTCGACCGCGACCCCCGCTTCCTCTTGCACTTCGCGGGCCACGGCCTCCTCGATGGTCTCGCCCGGTTCCACGAACCCGGCGAGCGCCGAATAAATCCGCTCGGGAAAGCGCGGCTGGCGTCCGAGCAGCAGGCGACGATCCGCACCTTCGCCATGCATGACGAGCATGATCGTGACGGGGTCGGTACGCGGAAAATGGCTCGCGCCGCATGCCTCGCAATCGCGTTGCCAGCCGCCTTTTGCGAGCTTCGTTGCCGCGCCGCACCGGGCGCAGAAGCGGTGCCTTGCATGCCAGTCGACGAGGCTGCGCGCCCCGCCATAGACGGCCAGATCGGGGGCAGAGAGCAATTGCATCGCCGACCATACGCGCGGGTCGGCATAGGCGGGGCCGGTTGCTCCCTGTTCCGGGACGGCGGCGAAGCACGCCTTGCCCTCGTCGAAGCCTAAAAAGACCAGATCGCATTGCTCCGGCGCGTCGGCCAGCGTGCCCCAGGCAAGCCGACCGCTTTCATCCATCGCCGGATTGAGCCCGTCGAGCAGGAGCAGGCGCGCGCGCCAGTTCATAAGCCCCGCCAGACCGTCGGGATCGGTCCGGATATGGTCCGCCCTGTCGAGCGGCGATCCAGCGAAGGCTATCGGCAGTATCGTAGCTGCGGGCATCGCGTTCAGGCGGCAACCTTCATGGCTGCACGGGCGGCCTCGATGTCTTTCGCAAGGGCTTCCATGAAGTCAGCGCGCAGCGGCTGTGCATCGGTCGGCATATACTGCACGAACAATCCGGCGCGCAGGCCCGTCTTCATATTGACCATGGCCGCGGTCCCCGCTGCGCCGGCCCAGCCATAAGTGCCTTCCTGACCGCCCGCGCCGACGCTGCCGCCCGCGCCGTATCCGCCCCCACCCATCCAGGTGTTGGCGAGCGATACTCCCTCGGGAAGCAGATTGCTGGTCGCAATGCGGATGGCGTTCTCGCTGACGACGCGCCGCCCCTCGATCGCTCCATAGCCCACGAGCATCTTGTTGAACCGGTCATAGTCGCGCGGACTGCTGACGAGACCCGCGCCGCCAAAAGGAAATTCCGGCTTGTCGAGATAGATCGAGGAACGGGCGGGATCGATCGGAATCAGGTTGCCCGCGACGAAGCCGTAATTCGTCGTCAGCCGATCGACCTCGCTCTGCGGCACGGTGAAATAGGTGCTGTCCATCCCGGCTGGGCCGAAGATGTTGTCGCGCAGGAAACTGTCGAAGGGCTGACCCGAAACGACTTCGATTACCCGGCCCATCAGGTCGAGCGAGACGGAATAGCTCCACCGCGTGCCGGGCTGATAGACGAGCGGCAATTTCGCCAACCGGTCTGCGAAAGTTGCGAGGCTGGGGGCGGGCCGCCCCGAAAACTGCCCCGGTATCGGCAGTCGGCTAACCTGGCCCGGAACGATGCCGGCCCGGTTATAGGCGTCGCGGATCGGGCCGGACTGAATGATGTTGTAGCCGAGCCCGGCGGTGTGGGTGAGCAACTGGCGGATCGTGATGTCGCGCTCTGCCGGGACGGTGCTGGTGACCGCGGCGGTCGGGCTGGTGAGGACGTGCATGTCCGCAAAGGCGGGCAGAATGTCCTTCAGGGGCTGGTCGAGTTCAAGCTTTCCGGCGTCGATCAGCATGGAAGCAGCGACGCCCGTGACCGGCTTGGTCATGGAATAGATGCGATAGAGGCTGTCGGGTCCGGCGGGCACGTTGCCGCCGATCGAGAGCGGTCCGCGATAGAGATATTCGGGGTCCTGCTGGCCGAAGCCGATCGCGGCGACGTAGTTCGCGATCTTGCGCTGCGAGACGTACCGGTCGCCGATGGCCCTGACGGCGTTCCATTCGATCTTCGGCGCGACTTGCGCGAGAACTCCGCGCGCCCCGGTGCAACCCGCAAGAAAAGCGCCTGCCCCGCCGAACGCCGCAGCGCGGAGGATGCCGCGCCGCGACAGGGTTGCATCGGAAGAAAAGGATCGAAAGGCCATCGTGAACATCCTCGAATGGGAAAAGGCAGGTCGCCGGGCAAATGATATTGCGGAATAACGGTCTGAACTGAACCGTCTATTGCCGAGACGGGTTCGTCTTGCAAATTCCTACTGTCCTATCCATATAAGACACGATGCTCAACATTCTTTCCATTCTCATCGGCCTGTTCTCGCTGCTGATCGTCATTCCTTCGCAAATACCATTCCTCGGCTGGGGCAATTGGTTCGCGCTTCCGGTCGTCGTGGCAGGGGTCGCGGTCGGTGCCTTGTCGAGCCGCAATGGCGGGCGGAACTTCTGCCTCATCGTGCTGGCGATTGCGGTCCTGCGCTTGATGATCGGCGGCGGTATCTTCTAGGTTTCGTCGTCATCGGCTGCGAGGGCCAGCAGAGCCGCCTTGGCGAACAGCGTCGGCAATCCCGCGTCTTCGAGCGCGTCGACATCCCACCATTCGCCCTTCCCCGACACAGCGCTCGCCTCGTTCAGCTTCGTTCGAAGCAGATCGAGGGTGAGCTTTGCATGGGTGAAGCCGTGGCGCACCGCCCCCGCCTTTTCCCAATCCGCTGAAACGGGCGGCTCGCCCGAACCGTCCGCTCTCGCCGTCCAGCCATCGTCCGGCAAAGCGCGCATCCCGCCGAGCATGACCGCCGCAGACCGTTCGACGAGCCATACCTGACGCAGACTGCCCGGCCCCTCCCGCTCGATCCAGAAGGCGGTTCCGCGCCGCTCCGGCACGGATTTCTTCGCAGGCTTCACCGGATAGCGGGTCGCCTCGCCCGACGCCCGCGCCTTGCAAGCATCGGCCAGCGGGCAGAGCAGGCACCGCGGATCGCGCGGCGTGCAGATCGTCGCGCCGAGATCCATCATGGCTTGCGCGAAATCGCCGCTTTGGTGTGACGGGGTGATGGTGTGCGTGGCGCTGCGGATGGCCTTTCGCGCACCGGGCAAGGGTTCGCCGATCGCGAACAAGCGCGCGACGACCCGCTCGACATTCGCATCGACGACCACCGCCCTTTGCCGGAACGCGATGGCGGCGATGGCCGCGGCGGTATAGTCGCCCACGCCCGGCAGCCGGCGCAATTCCGTTTCCGTTTCCGGAAAGCCGCCCATGGCGGATACCTGCCTTGCGCAAGCGACGAGGTTGCGGGCGCGCGAGTAATAGCCGAGTCCCGCCCAGGCAGCCATGATGTCGGCGTCGGACGCTGCCGCGAGCGCATCGACATCGGGCCAGACCCGTGTGAACTTCTTGAAATAGGGCTTCACCGCCGCGACGGTCGTTTGTTGCAGCATCACCTCGGACAGCCATGTGCGATAGGGATCGGGCCGCTCGCCTCCGGGCGGAATACGCCACGGTAGCGCGCGCGCATGGCTGTCGTACCATTCGAGCAGGCGGGGCGCGATTTCTTCGTGTGCGATGCGGTTGTCGGTGGCGGTCACGCAGGCGATATGGCATGGAGACGCGCAGGATGAAACGGGACGAGGACGACAGGCTGCGAAAGGCCGCGGAGAACGCGGGCAAGAGTGCCGCGAGCCGGGCGAAAGCGCCGCGTGCCAAGGCCTATGAACGTCCGCGCGGTGGGGAAGCCAAGCAAATCTCCAACCTCATGCCGCAGATCGGTCGGACGGCCTTTCGCCGCTTCGGCTTCGTGCAATCGAGCGTCGTCTCGCGCTGGCCGGAAATCGTCGGGGACGTCCATGCGCGCGTCTGTGCGCCGGAATCGATCCGCTTCCCGCCGGGCGAGAAGGCGGAAGGGATCATGCAACTCGTCGTGATGCCCGCCCATGCGCCGCTCATCCAGCATGTCATCCCGGAGATCATCGAGCGCGTGAACCGCTTCTTCGGCTACAAGGCGGTGGCGCGGGTGAAGATCCGGCAAGGCGAAGTTAAGCCTCCGCCCGATACCAGCCGGCCCAAGGCGCCGCCCTCATTGCGTCCGATCCCGATGGAGCTTGGCGAATCGCTGCGCGACATCGGCGACCCGGAATTGCGGACGGTGCTCGAATCACTGGCGCGAAGCATGGCCACGAAGGACGACAAGTGAAGATGACGAGTATGCTACTGAAGAAAGGTGCACTGGCGTTCGCGGCGTTGGCGCTCGGCCTCGGAGCGAGTCCGGCCATCGCGCAGATGCAGGGTCTGGCGGCGGCACGGACGACCGAAGCGGGTCATAGCGTCGGCAACGAGGAAGCGCCCGTCTCGCTTATCGCCTTCATCTCCTATACCTGCCCCGCCTGCGCCAATTTCACGCGTCAGAGCGAAGGCGCGATGCAGATCGGCTATATTGGGCAGAACCAAGTGACGCTCGAATACCGGCCGATGATCCACAATCCGGTCGATCTGGTGGCGACGATGCTGGTGGAATGCGGGTCCGACGACCGGTTCTACAAGAACCACATGAATGTCTATTCCCGGCAAGGTGAATGGCTGCAAACGCTGCGCAACGCACCGCAGAGCCAGATTGCCCTCTGGTCGCAGGGCAACACGTCCGCCAATGCGCGGCGCAGCATTGCGAGCGGGCTCGGCTTTTACGAGATGTTCGAAAGCGCAGGCTATCGCCGGACCGATCTCGACGCCTGTCTCTCGGACCAGATGCGGGCCGATGCGCTGATCGCCCAGGCGCAGAAGAACTATACGGAGTTCGGCCTGCCCAGCACGCCCAGCTTCGCGATCGACGGCGAACCGCAGCCGGGCATCCATAGCTGGCAGCAGTTGCAGCCCCTTATCGAAGCGGCGATCCTCGATACCGACGAACCGGCGGACCTCGACGAGCCATCGGTCTTCGCCGATTGACGGACGGTGACGATATGTGGATAGCGCGCGGCCGGCCAGCCGCAACATTTTGCGAGGCACGCAGCTTTGCGCTAGTGCCGATACGACCAATTTCATCGCGAGGGGCGATCCTGACATGACGACGATTTCGAAGACTTTCGGCAAGCTGGCACTGGCCGCGACCATGGCGCTTGCGCTGACGGCCTGCGAACAGGCGAATACCGGCGGCGAAATACCCGAAGGCGAAGCGGTCGCAGAGGTTGCCGCGCCCGACAGCGGCGCCTGGACCGATCAGGTGCAGGTGACGGATCGCGGTGGCTATCTCATCGGCAATCCCGACGCGCCCATCTCGCTCGTCGAGTATGGCTCGCTCACCTGTCCCGCCTGTGCCGCTTTCTCCGTCGCCTCGGACGAGCCCTTGCGGGAGGAATTCATCAATTCGGGCCGCGTGAATTTCGAATTGCGCAGCTTCATGATCCACGGGACGCCCGACCTCGTCCTGACGCGCCTCATCGAATGTCCCGGCCTGCAGGCGGTCTATCCGCTGTCGCACGAGGTCTGGAGCAATCTCGGCCCGCTGCTCGACCAGGCGCAGGCCGCCGGACCCGCCCTCGAACAGGCCATGCAGCTTCCGGAAAACGAGCGCTTCGTCGCCTTTGCCGAGCGTAGCGGAATGCTGGACTTCTTCGCAGCGCGCGGCGTCAGCGAAGCTCAGGCGCGCCAGTGCCTGTCCGACTATGGCGCGATGGAACGTCTCGCCGGCTTCTCCGACAGCTATTCGGGCGACGACGTAACTGGCACGCCGACCTTCTTCCTCAACGGAACGAAGCTCGACACGAACAGCTGGGACGGCGTTCGCGAGGCACTCGAACGGGCCGGAGCCCGCTAACGCAAGAGGGGGACGCGGTCTGAGCGGTTCGACGCCATGCTGATCAAGCGATTGAAGCTGTCCGGCTTCAAGAGCTTCGTCGAGCCTTCCGAACTGCGCATCGAACCGGGTCTGACGGGCATCGTCGGGCCGAATGGCTGCGGCAAGTCCAACCTGCTCGAAGCGATCCGCTGGGTCATGGGCGAGAACTCGCCCAAATCCATGCGTTCGGGCGGGATGGAAGACGTCATCTTCGCCGGCACGCAGCAGCGCCCTGCCCGCGATTTCGCCGAAGTGGTGCTGCAGGCCGAGGACGACGACGGCGAGGAATTGCAGGTCGTCCGCCGGATCGAGCGCGGGGCGGGCAGCGCCTATCGCGTCAACGGGCAGGACGTGCGGGCGAAGGACGTCGCACTGACCTTTGCCGATGCGGCCACGGGTGCTCATTCGCCTGCTCTCGTCAGCCAGGGCAAGATCGCACAGGTCATCGCGGCGAAGCCTGCGGAACGCCGCCAAATGCTCGAGGAAGCCGCAGGGATCGCCGGTCTGCATGTTCGTCGGCGCGATGCGGAAAGCAAACTGCGGCAGACCGAGGCCAACCTGGCACGGCTCGAGGACCTGATGGCAGGGCTCGACGCGCAGATGGCCTCGCTCAAACGGCAGGCGAAACAGGCCGAGCGTTACACCAAACTATCGGATGCCATCCGGCTCGCGGAGGCGCGGCTCGTTTTCAGCCGCTGGCGCGAAGCCAAGGCAGCGGCAGATGCCGCACGCAAGGAAGCCACTGCGGCGGACGAGGCGGTCGAGGCGGCACAGGCAGCAGTGAACGAAGCGCAGAAGGTGCAACGCATAACGGCGGAGGCTCTGGCGAAAGCGCGCGAAGAGCAGGCCAACCGGCGCGACGATGCGAGCGCGCATGGACACCGCATGGCGTCGCTGACCACCCAGCTCGAAGCAGCAGAGGAACGGATCGCCGATCTCGACCGGCAACTCGCGCGACTTGCCGAAGATCGCAAGGATGCCGACCGCATGACCCGCGACGCGGCGGAGGCGCTCACGCGGCTGGAGCGCGACCTCTCCGACGTGGCGGAACGGCTGGCCGCCGACGAAGCGCGCCGCCCCGCCCTGCAATCGGCGAGCGAAGACGCCGAACGCGCTGCCCGGACCAGCGAACTGGCACTGGCCAAGGCGACGGCGGATCTGGCGGGCGTGGAGGCGGAATGGCGTGTCGTTGCTGCCGAAATCGCTCAGGCTGAGGCCGCCTATAAGCGCCTTGCCGAAGAGGCCGAGCGGCGCGAGCGGCAACGCGCAGAACTCAGGGCGCAGGCAGATGAGGCTGAAACGCTGGCATCCGCGCGGCAGGCGCTCGACGAAGCGCGCAAGGCCTACGCAGCCGGGAAGGACAGGTTTGCCGCCTTGCAAGAAAGCAAGAGCGACCTGCAATCGCGCCGCGATATGGCGGCTTCAGAACTTTCGGCTGCGCGGGCCGAAATGGCAGGTGTCGAACGCGAATACGAAGCTTTGGAACGCGACCGCAGTCAGCGCCAAAAACAGCGCGACCAGCGGCAGGGAAAGGCACTCGCCATCGAGGGCGTCAAGGCCGAACCGGGCTACGAAAAGGCGGTGGCGGCAGTGCTTGGGCGCGATGCGAAGACCCCGCTCGGTCATGCGGAAGGATCGCAGGACGGACGGTTCTGGACCGGCAGGAATACGCCCGAAACCGTCGAAAATGCGCTGCTTTCCCACATTCGCGACTGCCCTTCCGAGCTTAAGGCACGCTTCGCGCTGGTCCAGGTCGCGGACGAGGATGACGGGCGGCAACTTGCGCCCGGCGAATGGCTCGTCACGCTGGACGGCGCCTTGCGACGGTGGGACGGCCTTGTCGTGCGCGGCGAAGGCGCAGCAGAAGCGGCGCGGCTGGAGGCCGACAACCGCCTCACCGAACTGGAGGCGCAGCTGCCCGCATTGCGGCAGGACTTCACTGATGCCGAAACCGCCCACAAGGATGTCGAGCGGGAATTGAGCGAGGTCGGGCGCGAGCTTGTCGCAGCCGAACGAACCGTCGCGGAACTGTCGGAGGAAGAGCGCAGCGCGATGCGGCGGCTCGACCAGGCGGAAGCAGCGAGGGAACGGCTCGAAGCACGGCTGGCGGAACTCGATGCGGGGGAAGAGGATCATGCCGAGCGATTACGCGCGGCCCGGTCCGAGATTGCCGAGGCCGAGGCGAAGCGCGATGCCTTGCCCGATCCGCAAGCTTCGCGCGACGCGCGCGAGGCGGCTCATGCGACGAACGATGCTGCGCGCACCCGGCTTCAGGCGAGCCTGGCAGCGCTTGCCGCGCACGATCAGGCGCTGGCCGTGGCGCGGGAGCGAGTGGCGGCGCAGCGGAGCGAGCAGGCGGGGTGGAAGGCGCGGGCCGGCGATGCAGCGCGAAGGCTGTCCGAGACCGGCTCGCGCGCCGAGGAACTGGCGGAAGAACGCGCTGTCCTCGCCGCCAAGCCGGAAGGACTGCTCCGCGAGATCGAACAGGGCGAGGCGGTGCGCGACCGTCTGGGCAAGGCGCTGTCAGAGGCGGAGGCTGCGCTCGCCGCGGCGCAAGATGCCGCCGGCGATGCGGACCGCGAACTCGCGAGCGCGGGAGAGGCGCTGGCGCAGGCGCGCGAGGCTCGCGCAGGACTGGCCGAGCGCGCGGAGAACCAGGATGCCCGACGGATCGAAATGGCCCGTATTGCAGGCGAGCGGTTCCAGACGCCGCCGCCGCTCCTGCCGAACAAGTTCGGCTTCGAAGAGGACGACATTGCCGGACCGGCCCGCGAATCCGAAGCGATGGACCAACTCGTTGCCAGCCGGGAGCGGATCGGTCCCGTCAATCTCGTCGCAGCAGAGGAATTGCAGCGCATCGAGGAAGAGCGCGGCGCGGGCGGCGCGGAGCGCGAGGAACTGGCCGAAGCAGTCCATCGCCTGCGCGGCTCCATCGGCAATCTCAACCGCGAGGGGCGCACGCGCCTCAAACAGGCGTTCGAAGAAGTGGACCGGCATTTCCGGCGGCTGTTCACCCGGCTGTTCGAGGGCGGACAGGCCCATCTGGCGCTCGTCGACAGCGACGATCCGCTGGAGGCCGGGCTCGAGATTTTCGCACAGCCGCCCGGCAAGCGCCTGCAATCGCTGACGCTTCTGTCGGGCGGAGAGCAGGCGCTGACCGCCATCGCCCTCATCTTCGCGCTCTTCCTGACCAACCCCGCGCCGATCTGCGTCCTCGACGAGGTCGATGCGCCGCTGGACGATGCGAATATCGACCGCTTCTGCGATTTGCTCGATGCGATGGTGCGCGAGACGAAGACCCGATATCTCATCGTGACGCACAATGCGGTGACGATGAGCCGCATGCATCGCCTGTTCGGCGTGACCATGATCGAGCAGGGCGTAAGCCGGCTCGTCAGCGTCGATCTGGGGGCGGCGGAGGAACTGATCGCCGCGGAATAGCCGTGCCCCACGGGCGGGCGTGAAGTCAGTCGATGGCGTTCTTCAGCGACTGGCGGATCGACTTCAGCTCGTCGATCAAATCATCCTCGTTGGACTTGTTGCCATAGCCATCCCGCTTCGCGGTCTTGTCTTCCTCGGTAAAGAAGACCGAGGCCTCCTTCCCTTGCTGGTCGTCGCCAGAAGCCTCGATGCCAGGTGACGCGACGTCGGACTGTGCGACCGTCGGGGCTGCGGTGTCGCTGTCGGGATGCCATTTCGCCAGCGCCTTCTTCGCCCCCTTGATCGTGTATCCCTCGCGATTGACGAGCTGGTCGATCCGCTGGATCAGCGCCACGTCATTCGCGCGGTAGTAGCGTCGACTGCCCGACCGCTTGAGCGGTTTGAGGGAAGGAAACTGCTGCTCCCAATAGCGCAGCACGTGGGGTTTGATGCCGAGCGCGGCGCTCACTTCCCCGATGGTGCGCATGGCACCTGGTTCCTTGCCGTCATCGAACTCGATGTCCATGACGTCAGGACTTCGCGATGCGGTCTTTGAGCAGCTGGCTCGCGCGGAAAGTCAGGACCCGGCGCGGGGTGATCGGCACTTCGACACCCGTCTTGGGGTTTCTGCCGACCCGTTCCTTCTTGTCGCGCAGCACGAAGCTGCCGAAACCGGAAATCTTTACATTCTCACCCTTTTTCAGGGCCTCGCACATATGTTCAAGTATTGCTTCGAGCAGATCGAGCGATTCCGATCGGGAAAATCCCAATTTACGGTTTACTGTCTCAGCCAGATCAGCGCGAGTTAGCGTGCCCACCGAACGCATATTCGCCTCCTTTGTAGTTCTGCTGCGACCCCCCGGTAACCTTTATGCTTTTATCTATTAAGCATTGATAGCTTGCTGCGCAACGTGTCGGACAAAAGATTTTTTCGCCCTGTCAACAATTTACGCGGGCTAGATGCGGATGAGTGCAGCTCCCCAGGCGAAACCACCGCCCATGGCCTCGAGCATGACGAGATCGCCTTTGACGATCCGCCCGTCACGCATGGCGACATCGAGCGCCAGCGGCACCGATGCGGCGGAGGTATTCGCATGGCGATCGACGGTCACGACGACTTTTTCCGGCGGCAATCCGAGCTTTTTCGCGGTCGCGTCGAGGATGCGCTGATTGGCCTGATGCGGGACGATCCAGTCGATGTCGCCGCCTTCGATACCGGCCTCGCTTAGCACTTCGTTGAGGACGTCGGACAGGTTCACGACCGCATGGCGGAACACTTCGCGCCCCTTCATGCGAAGCTTGCCGACGGTCTGTGTCGTCGATGGGCCGCCATCCACGTAGAGGAGATCGTGATGCGCACCATCCGCATGAAGCTTGCTGGCGATGATGCCGCGCATTTCCTCTTCGGTTTCCTGCGCTTCGAGGACGACCGCCCCCGCCCCGTCGCCGAACAGTACGCAGGTCGTGCGATCCTCCCAGTCGAGGATGCGGCTGAACGTCTCCGCACCGATGACGAGGGCGCGCTTGGCCGCACCCGTCTTCAGCAGAGCATCCGCCGTGGTCAGCGCGTAGAGGAAGCCCGAGCAAACCGCCTGCATATCGAACGCGATGCCGCCATTGCAGCCGAGCGCTTCCTGCACTTTCGTCGCAGTCGCGGGAAAGGTGTTGTCGGGGGTCGCGGTCGCCACCACGATGAGGCCGATGTCGGCAGGTTCGAGCCCGGCCGCTGCCAGGGCGTTACGCGCAGCCTCCGTCGCAAGCGTGGCGGTCGTCTCCCCCTCGCCCGCGAGATAGCGCTGCTTGATGCCCGTGCGCTCCTGTATCCAGGCATCGCTCGTATCGACACGCTCCTCGAGCTCGGCATTGGTGACGCAGGTCTTCGGCAGGGCCGAGCCCGTTCCGCACAGGACCGAGCGGATCATGCGAGGTCGATCGACCTGTCGATCGTGGCCGCTCCCCGATGTTCGAGTGCCCCGACATCACCGGAAATGCGTTCGATCAGCGATTCCTCGAGCAGCCTCGCCGCCACGGTCACCGCATTGGCGACGCCCAGCGCATTCGCGCTGCCGTGGCTTTTGACGACCACCCCGTTTAGCCCGAGAAAGACGGCGCCGTTGTGGTTGTTGGGGTCGAGGTGGTGGCGCAGCAATTCGGTCGCGGGACGCGATACGAGGAAGCCGACCTTGGAGCGCAGCGAACTGGTGAAGGCATTGCGCAGCAGGTCGGTGACGAAGCGCGCCGCCCCCTCGATCGCTTTCAACGCGATATTGCCGGAGAAGCCGTCGGTCACGACCACGTCTACTTCGCCGCGATTGATCTTGTCTGCCTCGACGAACCCGTCAAAGCGCATGGCAAGCCCGCTCGCCGCACGCAATTGCGCAGCGGCGTCCTGCAGATCCTCGGTACCCTTGTTCTCTTCGGTGCCGATGTTGAGAAGGCGCACGCGCGGTTCGGAAAGACCGGTCAGGATGCGCGCATAGGCCGCGCCCATGATTGCGAACTGTACGAGGTTGCGCGCGTCGCATTCGCGATTCGCGCCGAGGTCGAGCATGATGACGTCATTGTCGCCGAGCGTCGGTAACAGGGCGGCGAGCGCGGGCCGGTCGATACCCGGCAGGGTTCGCAATGCCAGCTTGCTCATCGCCATCAGCGCGCCGGTATTGCCGGCACTGACGGCGGCCCCGGCGTCGCCCTTCTTCACCGCGTTGACGGCCAGACCCATCGAGGTCGTCTTCGCACGGCGAAGCGCGCGGGACGGTTTCTCGTCCCCTTCGACCACGTCGTCGCAATGGAGGATTTCGCTCGCGCCGGTCATGCCGGGATGATTGGCGAGCGCGGCCTTGATCTTCGGCTCGTCCCCGACCAGCAGGAACTTGAACTTGTCGTGACGGCGCCGCGCGAGGGCCGCGCCCTCGATCATGACGCGCACGCCCTCGTCCCCGCCCATCGCGTCAATGGCGATACGCGGCAAACTCATGGCACTCTCCGGCTGTTTTGCGGTCAGAGACCGACAGAGACGATTTCGCGCCCGTTATAGAAGCCGCAAGCGTTGCAGAGGTTGTGCGGGCGCTTCAATTCGCCGCAGTTCGAGCATTCGTGGAATGCCTCGACCTTCAGCGAATCGTGACTGCGCCGATTGCCACGGCGATGCGGTGAAACTTTTCTTTTAGGGACAGCCATTGCGGCACCTGTTCCTTAACACAAATTCGTTTGCATGGACCGCCTTACGGCAAGCCGGAGACCCGCGCAACCGCACGAGACCCTTTCGGCCTGACCCGACAATGGCGGGGGAAGCGGCGGCCTATAGCGCAATTTCATGAGGTTGCAAGCCGCACGATACGACTACCTCCTCTTAAGCCCGCCTTGACAGCAAGCCCAAGACGGCGGTCGTCCCGCCGGATGCGCGCCCTAAGACATCATCCGGTCGGACACGAACTGGTTGGTCTGCCGTTCCTGACCGAACGTGCTGGTCGGTCCATGTCCGGGAATGAAAGTGATGTCGTTGCCCAGCGGCCAGAGTTTCTGCGTAATCGAATCGAGCAGGTCCTGATGGTTGCCCATCGGAAAGTCCGTCCGGCCGATGCTCCCCTGGAACAGGACGTCGCCGACGATCGCGAACTTGCTCGGCTGGTGAACGAAGACGACATGGCCGGGCGTGTGGCCGGGGCAATGCACGACGTCGAGCGTCAGATTGCCGACCGTGACCGTATCCCCGTCCTCAAGCCAGCGATCGGGCTCGAACACCTGACCGGCGATGCCGTAACGCTGCCCGTCCTCGTCGAGCCGCGCGATCCAGAACCGGTCCGCCTCGTGCGGTCCCTCGATCGGCAGGCCGAGTTCCTTCGCCAGCACGCCCGCCTCGCCGCAGTGGTCGATATGGCCGTGCGTGATGAGGATCTTCTCGAGTTCGACCCCGGCCTTCGCCACGCCCGATTTAAGCCTTGCAAGATCACCGCCCGGATCGATCAGCGCCGCCTTGTTCGTTTCGGTGCACCAGATCAGCGAGCAGTTCTGCTGCAGCGGCGTCACCGGCAGGATGGCAGCGCGCATCTTCGGGGCGGGTCGGTCGGTCGTCGTCTGTGTCATGCCGCCCGATGTGGCGGCGAAGCTGCGCAAATGCAATGCGAAGGCGGGCTCATGCCTCGCCGCGCAGGATGTCGAACCTGTTGACCGGGGCGTCGGGCGCGAAGAAGTCTGGAATGTATTCGCTTTCCTTCATCTCAGACCTTTCCGCCCTTCCACACGACACGCCCGACGATCTCGACCTCGTCCAGCGCAAGTTCGAACGGGGCGTAGGCCTCGTTGGCGCTGATGAGCGTGATGCGTCCCGGCATCCTTGCCTGCACACGCTTGACGTGGAGCACTTCGGCGAGCCGCACGACATAAATGCCGTCGCGCAAGGCCCTGCTCGTTCGATCGACGAGAATTTCATCGCCGCCCCGCAGGACCGGCTCCATCGAATCGCCCTCGACCCGGATTGCCGAAAGCTGCGCGTCCGCCAGCCCCATCTCGCGGAGCCAGCGGCGCGAGAAACGGATCGCATCGAAGGAAATTTCCTCTGCGCTGAACGAACCCGGCCCCGCCGAAGCGTCGAGCTGGAGGCGCGGCACCGTGATCCATTCGCCCGCAGCATCCTTCGCCCGCGCCGTTCCCGTCACCTGCGCCCCGGTCGCGCCGAGCACCTCTTCACCGACGTCGAAGAATTCAGCGAGCCGCCGGCGATCGTCCTCCGCCAGCCGCCGCGGAGAGCCCTTCCGCACGAATTGCTGGAGGTAAGTGGGATTTCGCCCGATCATTTCGGACAAGCCCGCTAGGCTAACCCGCCTCTCGTCGGCCAGTTGCAACAGTGTCTCTCTTACTTCACCGGCGTCGTCCATGCATGTTTCCTTCGCCTCGTTCGAAAAATGCCCTAGCCGATGTATTTTTCCTAGACAAGTAGGACTTTATGCGGGACGAAACAGGAACACGGCGGATTCGCCGGCACGTTTCGAACCATCAGGGAGGTCGCCCATGCTGATCCGAGAGATCGAGAAATTCCTTCGAAGATACGACATGCCAGTGACCAAGTTCGGGCGACTGGCAGCGCATGATCCGCGCTTCGTCCTCGATCTTCGCATGGGCCGCATACCGCGGGAAAACACGCGAAAAAAAGTGGAACATTTCATGAACAAATACGCCGAGACCGAAGCCGGAAAGGAGTGCGCACAATGATCGAGCGCAAGATCGAAGGGGAAATTCCCCCGCCCCGTAAGGCGCGCCGCACCAGCACGGACCGGCTGCGCGAAGCTATCCTGGCACTGGCCGACCACCGGGCGCAGGTCGTCTCCCATTCGGAACGTCCCTGGGCCAGCATCACCTTTACGGGCACGCGCCACACATTGGCGCTGATCTTCGCCGGGGCGGAAGCGGTCGCGGCGGCAGAATATTTCATCGCCGCCCTGCCCGATCACGAGTTCGCCATCCCGAAACATCTGGTCGCCGACGCCGCCATCGGCGCGGTCGAACACCGGATGCTGCCCACGCCGCGCATGAGCATCACTTGCGAAATCCTGATGCTGGACGAGGACTAGTAGAAAACCTCAGTATCCGCGGGCGGGATCGAATTGCGGCTCGACCCGCTCGCCCTTCGCGTAAGCTTCCAGATTGGCGAGGAAGCGTTCGGCGGAGCGGACGAACATCTTGTCCTGTGCGCGCCCCGACAGATGCATGGAAATCTCCGTGTTCGAAAGACCCCAGAGCGGATCGTCGGCCGGCAAGGGTTCGGGCGTCGTCACGTCGAGGAACGCGCCGCCGATCGCTTTCGTTTCCAGCGCCCTCGTCAGCGCAGCCTGATCGATCACGCTGCCCCGCGCGATGTTCACGATCACGGCGTCCGCTTTCATCGCCGCCAGTTCTCGTTCCCCGATCATGCCCTCGGTCTCGTCAGTTGCGGGGACGGCCAGGATGATCCAGTCGAACCTGCCCAATTCGTCGCGCCATTCGTCGGGACCGAGCGCCTTGTCGCCGCCGCTGCGACGAACCAGCGTGACCTCGACATCGAAGGCGCGCAGGCGCGGCTCGATGAGCTTACCGATCGCGCCATAGCCGAGCAGCAGCGCCTTCGTTCCGGCAAGTTCCTTCTTGCCCGGCGATTCGGTCAACCATTCGCGCCGGTCGCGGGCGCGCACGACATCGGCATAGCCCTTCGCATGAACGAGCATGCCCATGACGACATACTCCGCGATGGTGAGCGCGTTGATGCCGGCCCCGTTCGTCACGGTCACGCCGCGCCCCGCCAAGACGTCGAGCGGCAGGAAATCCAGCCCGGCATAGATCGAATTGAGCCATTTCAGCTGCGTCGCGGCGCGCACGATGTCGCTCATCGCGACCGGATCGTTGAGATCGAACCAACCGATTTCGGCTTTCGGCGCGACTTCGAGCGCCTCCTGCTTGCTGGCGAACCAGTGCGGCTCGACCCAGTCGGGCAGGCGCGCCTCGACCAGCGGGCGGATCATGGCGGACATTACGGTTGCGGTCATGTCAGTCTCCATTCCCAGCCGAGCGGGTCGCCGTCCATCACCTCGACACCCTTTGCGGCAAGCTCTTCGCGGATGGCATCGGAGGTAGCGAAGTCCTTCTCCGCCTTGGCTTCCTTGCGGCGGGCAAGTGCGTCTTCGATCTCGGCTTCGGTGATGGCCGCACTCTTGGGCCGGATACGCAGGTCTTTGCGCGTGAGGTCGAACAGGCTGATGCCGAGCACGCGATCCATTTCCTCGACCACGGCGCGCTTCGCGCCGCCTTCGACCTTCTTGACCGCCAGCGCCTCTTCCAGCGCTACCAGCGCGACGGAGGTATTCAGATCGTCCGAGATAGAGGCCGCAAATTTCTCGCGCATGGGCGTGAATTTCTGGTGGGAGGGATCGCCCGAGACCTCTTCCTTGAGTCGCTCGACCGCCATGATGATCCGCTTCAATCGCGTCAGGGCTGCGGCGAGCCCCTCCCACGAAAACTCCAGTTCGCTGCGGTAATGCGCCTGCAGGCACATCATCCGGTAGGCGAGCGGGTGGAAGCCCTTGTCGATCAGCAGTTGCAGTCGCAGGAACTCGCCCGAGGATTTCGACATCTTCCCTGAACGCTCAACGAGGAAGTTGTTGTGCATCCAGATCTTCGCGCCCGAATGGGTCGCCACATCCAGCGAACCGCAGCCGCAGAACGCCTGGTTCTGGGCGATCTCGTTGGGATGGTGGATTTCGCGGTGATCGATCCCGCCGGTATGAATGTCAAAGGGAAAGCCGAGCAGCTTTTCGCCCATCACCGAACATTCGAGATGCCAGCCCGGCGCGCCCTTGCCCCACGGCGAATCCCATTCCATCTGCCGCTTCTCGCCCGGCGGGGTTTTGCGCCAGATGGCGAAGTCGGCGGCGTTGCGCTTCGCTTCGACCGTATCGATGCGGCCTTCACCTTCTTCGGTGACAGCGCGGGCGAGCTTGCCATAATCCTGGACGGTAGAGACGTCGAAATAGAGCCCGCTATCGAGTTCGTAGCAGTGCTTGTCCGCGATGCTTTTTGCGAAGTCGATCATCGGCGCGATATAATCCGTCGCGACCGACCATTGCGCCGGCTCGCGGATGTTGAGCGCTGCGATGTCGGCCTTGAAAGCGTCGGTGTAGTGCCGCGCGATGTCCCAGATCGACTTGTCGGTTCCGGCGGCAGCCTTTTCCAGCTTGTCCTCGCCGCTATCGGCATCGTCCGTCAGATGCCCGACATCGGTGATGTTGATGACGTGCTTGAGATCGTAGCCCTTCCACGTCAGCGTCCGCCCCAGCACGTCCGCGAAGACGTAGGCGCGCATATTGCCGATATGCGGGTAGTTGTAGACCGTCGGGCCGCAGGTATAGACGCGCGCCTCACCCTCACGAACGGGCTCGAAAACCTCGAGCTTGCGGGTCAGCGAATTGAACAGCTTCAGTTCGTTTCGGGTAGGCGTGTCGGTCATGGGCAATGGCGCATAGGTCGCCGGGGACCGATCGGCAAGCTAGTCCCAGCCCTGCCAGACGACCGCCTCGCTGCTGTCGGCGCGCGGCACGTCGAAGGCATTTACCGGCGCGTCCGGGTCTCGATAGCCAATGGCGAGCCCGCAGAAGAAGATGTGATCCTCGGGGATGTTCACCTCTGCCCGAATCTCTCGCGAATACATCGCCCAGGCTTCCTGCGGGCAACTGTCGAGCCCTTCCTCGCGCAGGAGCAGCATAATCGTCTGCAACCACATCCCGATATCGGACCATTGCGGCGGTCCCATATATCTCGGCGTATGGACCAACATGAGAACCGGCGCGTCGAAGGCGCGAAAGTTCTGCGCGAACCAAGCGAGCCGCGCCATCTTGTTCTCGCGCGAGATGTCGAGCGCGGTGTACAGCGCCTCGCCAACGCCGCGGCGCCGCGTCTCGTAGGCTCCGTCGAGATCCTTGGGGTAAATGTCGTATTCCGGGGAATGGGCGTCGCGCCCCTGCGGCAGGACGCTGGCGATACGCTCGATCAGGTTGGAAAGCGGCTGTCCCGTCAGGACGATGCCGTGCCAGGGCTGCGTGTTGCCACCCGATGGCGATCGCTGCGCCGTGTCGAGGATGCGAGCGAGGACCTCGCGCTCGACCGGCTTGTCGAGAAAGGCACGCACGGAACGGCGCGAGCGGACGGCTTCGGTAACGTTCATCCTCTCCGCCCACCATCCTCACCTTCGAACAGGCCGGCGAGTTGTTCGATGATCGTGCCGCCGAGCTGCTCGACATCCATGATCGTGACCGCGCGCCGGTAATAGCGCGTGACGTCGTGGCCGATGCCGATCGCGACCAGTTGCACGGGCGATTTTGTCTCGATCCACTCGATCACCTTGCGCAGATGCTGTTCGAGATAGCCGGGGTTGTTGTTCGCACTCAGCGTCGAATCGTCGACCGGCGCTCCGTCGGAAATGACCATGAGGATGCGGCGATCCTCTGCTCGCCGGATCAGGCGGTCATGCGCCCATAGCAGCGCCTCTCCGTCGATGTTTTCCTTCAGAAGCCCCTCGCGCATCATCAGGCCGAGATTGCGCCGGGCGCGCCGCCAGGGCTCGTCCGCCGCCTTGTAGACGATGTGGCGCAAGTCGTTCAGGCGACCGGGCGTCGCGGGCTTGCCGTCCGCGAGCCATGCTTCGCGGCTCTGCCCGCCTTTCCACGCGCGGGTCGTGAAGCCGAGAATTTCGGTCTTCACCCCGCACCGCTCCAGCGTGCGGGCCATAATGTCGGCGCTGATCGCGGCGATCGAGATGGGTCGCCCGCGCATCGAGCCGGAATTGTCGATCAGCAGCGTGACGATCGTGTCCTTGAACTCGACGTCCCGCTCCACCTTGTAGGACAGCGAATGGCCGGGCTGCGTGACGACGCGGGCAAGACGCGCGGCATCGAGCAGCCCTTCCTCCTGATCGAAGTCCCAGCTGCGGTTCTGCTGCGCCATCAGGCGCCGCTGCAGGCGATTGGCGAGGCGGGTGACAATCCCCTGCAAGCCCGTAAGCTGGCTGTCGAGATAGGTGCGCAGGCGCTCGAGTTCCTCGAAATCGCACAGTTCCGCCGCACCGACGACTTCGTCGAAACGGTCCGTATAGGCCTCGTAGGCGAATGTTTCGGGCAGATCGGTCCAGGGGCGGTTGGGTCGGACGGGCATCGGCGCGCCGTCGCCTTCGTCGCCGAACTCGGCGTCGGACGGCCCCTCTTCCATTTCAGCTTCGCCCTCGGCCTCGCCTTCACCTTCCCCTTCGGCGCTATCGGCGGCGACTTCCATGTCCTGCGGGTCGCCAGCGTCGGGGGCATCCTCGCCCTCATCCTCGTCCTGTTTGTCCTCGCCGTCGAAATCCTCGTCTTCCTCGTCGCTTCCGTCCTGGTCCTCGGATGCGGGATCGATGAGTTCGAGATTGCGCAGCATATCGAGCGTCAGGTTCTGGAACGCCTTCTGGTCGGACAGCGAGTGAGTCAGCGCGTCGAAATCGTCGCCGATCCGGCTCTCGATGAAGTCGCGCACGAGTTCGACGCCATCTGCCGCCCTTTCGGGTATGGCCCGCCCGGTCAGCTTCTCGCGCAAGATCAGGCCGAGCGCGCTTTGCAGCGGCACCGCGTCGGCATCGCGCGCGCGGGCGATCGGGTCCGATGCCGTGCGCAAGCTGATCGCCGCGTCGAGATTGTCGCCGATCCCCGAAAATTCGCGGCTGCCCAGCGCCTCGTAGCGGACCTGCTCCACCGCATCGTAGCACGCCCGGGCGAGCGGTTCGGAGGGCGCGCCCGCCCCATGGACGGCAGCGTCGTGATGCCGCAGCCGGAGCGAGAAGCTGTCGGCAAATCCGCGGGCCTCGCGCGCCTGCGATGCGGGAATGTTACGCCCCGGCAGCGGCACGCGCATGTGCTTGCCGCTTTGCGAGGGGGAGTCCGCACTCCAGGCGAGTTCGACATCTGGCTCGCGCGCCAAAGCTCGCGCGGTTCCGGTCAGGGCCAGCTTGAAGCGGTCGAGGGGGTTTTCTTCAGCCAATTCGAATTGCTTGCCAGCGCGCTCGTTCAACCGCCGATCGTCTGACCGGTCGATTGCCAGTCGGCGAGGAAGCTTTCGATGCCCTTGTCCGTCAGGACGTGATTGAAGAGCGCCTTGATGACCTTGGGCGGCGCAGTCATCACGTCCGCGCCGATCCGCGCGCTTTCGAGGACATGGCCGACATGCCGAACGGATGCGACGAGGATCTCGGTCGCAAAATCGTAATTGTCGTAGATGAGCCTGATGTCGCGGATGAGGTCCATGCCGTCGAAGCCGTTATCGTCGTGCCGTCCGACGAAGGGCGAGATGAAGGTCGCCCCCGCCTTCGCCGCCAGCAAGGCCTGGTTCGCGGAAAAGCACAGCGTGACGTTTACCATCGTGCCGTCCTCGGTCAGCGCCTTGCAGGTCTTGAGGCCGTCCATCGTCAGCGGCACCTTGATGCAGACATTGTCCGCGATCTTGCGCAGCGTATCGGCCTCACGCATCATGCCGTCGTGATCGAGCGCGACGACCTCGGCGCTGACCGGGCCGTCGACGATGTCGCAGATCTCCTTCGTCACTTCGAGAAAGTCGCGACCAGACTTGGCGATCAGCGACGGATTGGTCGTTACGCCGTCGAGCAGGCCCGTTTGCGCCAGCTCACGGATTTCTGCGATTTCGGCGGTGTCGGCGAAGAATTTCATGAAGTCTGCTCCAGGGCGGTATCGAATCGGCTTCGGTCCATCGCATAACCCCCCGGCTAAGGCCAGAGTTGCCACGGCGCGGGTGCCGCGACTAACGCGTGTTTCATTTTGATGACAACCGATTCGCCGGAGCTTTCGATGACTGCCCTCTTCCGCCCGATCTGCATTTCGGCTTGCCTCACAGCAAGTGCACTCAGCGTTCCCGCATCGGCCGCCGACGAAGGCTTCGAGCTATGGACCGAACCCAGCGTCTCGACCGATCTCGACGAGGACACCGGCATCCAGTTCCAGACCTCGCAGCGCTTTCGCGACGCCGATGATGGCCGCGTCGATACCTACGTCTTCCGCCTCTGGCTGCATCAAAAGATGTCGAGCACCTTCACCCTCAGCGGCGGTGTCGAACAGAACGTCAATGATGGCGGGGCGGACGAGATCCGCTTCCTTCAGCAGGTCACGGGCAAGCACGGAATCGTGCGGAGCCGCCTGCGGCTGGAGGAACGGCTGGTCGACGGGACCGGGCGCATGGGCCTGCGCGTGCGGCCGCGGCTCGGGGTAAGCGTTCCCCTGGGCACGAACGACCGCTGGTCCGGTTTCGCCGATGCGGAAGGGTTCATCACTCTGAAAAGCACGAGCGTCGGCGGCGACGACGGCTTCACCGGCCTGCGCACCCGCGTCGGTGCGAAATATGCGGCCAGCGACAATCTCGCGATCACGCTCGCCTATCTGCGGCAACAGGACATTCGCGACGACCGGCCCGACCGGGTCGGTCACGTCCCCTTGATTGGGCTCGATTTCGTCTTCTAATTTTTGTTAGCGGCTCAGCGAGCGGATGGCGGATGCGCCTACCGCTCCTTGTCGGACGAGGCTTCGCCGTCATCCTTGCCTTCGCCATCCGTCCCGGCCTGTTTGCCGAGCGCGTCTTCGAGTTCGTTCTGCTCCTTCAGGCCAAGGGCCCGGCGATAGCGTCGCAAGATGTCGGACGTGAGAATCACGGATACGATCCTATTCGGTGAACCATCGGCCACCATGGCCGGGCCGCCAGTCCTTGGCGTGCGCACGAGATTCGCTCAAAGTCTCGAGGCACCGAAAACGCCGGTTATCACCGGATCGTTCGTCGCAGCCGGATTTTCGCGGATCAGTTCTTCCTCATAGCCGATCTCGTTCCAGATCGCCGTGTCGATCCGCTGCGCAAAACTGTCCGCGACGCGCGAGACGTCGACCCCGGCAAGCGCGGAGAGTGCCTGCCCGACGAGCGGTTCGCGGCTGATCCGCAGTGCCTCGCCCAGTTCGGGGACCATGACTTCGATGAGGCTGTTCGCCATCCGGTCGCGCAGGAAGCCGGTCGCGGCACGCGGCCCTCCGTTCACGAGCGCGACGGCATTGGCGATGCCGATCGTGCGCACCGCGTCCGTGACGACGGGGGCGGCGCGATAGCTGCCCTCGATCGCGACTTCTGCAAAAGCATCCTCCAGCCGATCCTTGAACAGCGAGGACGTCAGAATGCCGCTCAGCACGTCGCCGCGCGTCCCCAGGATGTTGCCGAGGCCGATTTCGGCCACCTGATCGTCCCAGAACCCGCCGGGCGCGGTCAGGCGCGCAAAGGCGCGTTCGCTCGACAGAAGAAGCATCCGGCGGATCGCCTCGGTGAGGCTCAATGGTGGCAGGCTTTGACAGGCCGTCAGGGCAACGAGCGCACTGGCCGTCACTCCGCCGAGAAAAGCGCGCCGTCCGAAAACCCCTTGCCGGGAATCGTCATATTCCTGTTGCATGAAATACGCTTCCTCTTCCTTGTCTTGTGCCTCGTCCCTGCCGACCCTAACTAGCCCGCAATGGATCGTATTCGCGTCCTGTCGCTCAACGCCGCTCTCGGCGCGCTGGATTATAGCATTCCCGAAGGTCTCGATCCGGTGCCCGGCTCGGTCGTCGTCGCGCCGCTCGGACCCCGTCTGATCACTGGTATAGTCTGGGAAGCTGAACGGCTTTTGAGTGCGCCGGTTCCTGACGAAAAATTGCGCCCTATCACCGAGATAGTGCCGGTTCCTCCCATCGGCGCGCCGCTTCGCAGGCTCATCGAATGGACTGCCGAATATTACTGCGCTTCCCTGTCGGCGGTCGCGCGCATGGCGCTCGCGAGCGGAGGCGCGCTGAAAGGGCCGGCGACCACCACCGAATACCGGCTTTCCGGCGGGCTTCCCGATCGCATGACGCCGCAGCGGGAAAAGGCGATCGAGCGGCTGGAAGGCGAACAGGCGACCATTCGCGAACTGTCCGAAATCGCCGGTGTTTCCGAAGGTGTCCTGCGCGGGCTCGTCAATCAGGGGGTCATCGAACCGGTCGAGGTCGATCTGCACCGCCCCTATCCCGCGCCCGATCCGGATCACGACGTCCCGGAACTGACCGCGGCGCAAACGGCTGCAGCGGATGCCATTGCGGCCAGCGTGACGGCACGGCGGTTCGAACCCTTTCTGCTCGACGGCGTGACGGGTTCGGGCAAGACCGAAACCTACTTCGAACCGATGGCCGCTGCCCTGAAAGAGGGACGGCAAATCCTCGTCCTGCTACCGGAAATCGCGCTGACGGAAGCGTTCCTCAAACGCTTCTCCGATCGCTTCGGCGTGGCGCCGGTGCTGTGGCATTCCTCGCTCAAATCAACCGAGCGACGGCGCGCCTGGCGGGCGATTGCCACCGACCCCACAGAGGGCGGCGCGCAGGTCGTCGTGGGTGCACGCTCCGCGCTGTTCCTTCCCTACGCCGCGCTTGGCCTCATCGTCGTCGACGAAGCGCACGAGATCAGCTTCAAGCAGGATGACGGGGTGCGCTACAATGCCCGCGACGTGGCCGTGATGCGTGCGCGTTTCGAGGAAATACCGATCGTTCTGGCAAGCGCGACCCCGGCCCTTGAAAGCCTGCACATGGCGGCAAGCGGTATCTACACCCGCCTCGAACTCGACAGCCGCTTCGGCGCGGCCGAATTGCCGACGATCGACACCATCGACCTGACGCAGGAGCCACCGGAAAGCGGGCACTGGCTCGCGCCGCGACTGGTCGAGGAGCTGGAGAAACGGCTGGAACAGGGCGAGCAGTCGCTGCTGTTCCTTAACCGCCGGGGTTTCGCGCCGCTAACCTTGTGCCGCAATTGCGGCTTCCGCTTCCAGTGTCCCAACTGCACCGCCTGGCTCGTCGAGCACCGCCTTTCGCAGCGCCTCGCCTGCCATCATTGCGGACACGAGACGCAGCCGCCCGAAACCTGCCCGGAATGCGGCGAACCCGATTGCCTCGTCGCCTGCGGACCGGGGGTGGAGCGGATCGCGGACGAGGTCGCCGCGCGCCTGCCCGAAGCGCGCATAGCCCTCGTCACCTCGGATACGCTGTCCTCCCCCGGCAAGGCGAGCGCCTTCATCCAGCAGGCGTCTTCAGGGGCGATCGACGTCATCGTCGGGACGCAGCTTGTCACCAAGGGTTTTCACTTTCCCGAACTGACGCTGGTGGGGGTGGTCGATGCCGATCTCGGCCTCGAGGGCGGGGATTTGCGTGCCGCCGAACGGACCTATCAGCAAGTAGCGCAAGTTGCCGGGCGCGCCGGGCGCGGGGAGAAACCCGGCCTCGTGCTTATCCAGACCCGCCACCCGGAGGCTTCTGTCATTGCCGCCCTTGCAGCCGGGGATCGCGACGCATTTTACGAAGCGGAGACCGAGGCCCGGCGCAGCGCCGGAGCCCCGCCATTCGGACGCTGGGCCGCGATTATCGTATCGAGCGAGGACGAGCGCGAGGCCAAGGACACCGCGTTCGCCATCGGCGGCAGGCGCCCGCAGGTAGAGGATATCGCGATCTATGGCCCCGCCCCTGCGCCCATGGCGCTGCTGCGTGGCCGCTATCGTTACCGGCTCCTGCTCAATGCAAAGCGGACTGCCAACGTGCAGGCGGTCATTCGCGACTGGCTCGCCCAGTTCGACGTCCCGCGCAGCGTCCGCATCAATATCGACATCGACCCGTACAGTTTCGTCTGAATGGTTAATGGCCGTACGTTGACAAACAGCGCGGCTTTTGGAATTCATTCTGCCGGGGGTTGCAAAGTTTCCACATCTCTGTCGGACTGAAAAGCCTTCGAAAAGGACGGGAGAATTACGTGCGTATTACACTTGCGCTGAGTGCGTTGGCTATGGCTGCTAGTCCAGCGAGCGCTGCCGATTGGTTTCGAGCAAATACGGATCACTTCATCGTCTATTCCGAAACGTCGAGCGAGGAAGCTGCTGATTTCGCGCAAGAACTCGAACGTTTCGACGAAGCGATGCGATACCTGCGCGGTATTGGCGATGAAGGCGAATTGCCGGAATCTGCTAAGCTGACGGTCTATCAGTTCGGAGATACGGACGATATCGGTCGTCTGGCGGGTCAGCGAGGCGTCGCGGGCTTCTTCATTCCGCGCGCAGGCAATTCCGTCGCATTCGTACCCGCCAAGGAGGCCCGCCAACGCGGACGGTTCGGCACGCGATCGACGTCCGAGGATTTGGGAGCGAAGCTCGTCCTTTTCCACGAATATGCTCATTACTTCATGTATCAGCATGCCGCGGCGGCTTATCCGGCCTGGTATCGCGAGGGTTTTGCCGAAGTCTACGGTACGATGGACTTCTTTGAAAACGGCTTCCGGATCGGTAACCCCGCCACGCACCGGTCATTCACTATCAACGAACTGAGCGGATATCATGTCGAACGGCTGCTCGATCCCCCCGAGAAAATGACCGGCATCGATGGCGCGCAATTATACGGCATGGGCTGGATGCTCAGTCATTACCTGACGTTCAGCGGTGAGCGCCAAGGGCAACTGGAAACCTATTTGAGTGCGCTCAATGCCGGCAAATCTTCGAAAGAAGCAGCTGAAGCGGCTTTCGGCGATTTCGACAAGTTGAATCGCGAACTCGACAGTTATCGACGGGGTCGCGCTCAGGGTATCGAGGTTTCATTTCCAAATTATCAGATGCCGGATGTGGAAGTCGAGAAGCTCTCGGAAGCAGAAGCGGCTCGTATGATGCTGCACATAAAATCTGCTGCTGGGGTGGAAGAAGACGAAGCTATCTATCTCGTCGATGACGCTCGCAAACTGGCTTCGGCATATCCCGATAGCGTTCCAGTGCTTCTGGCAGCGACTGAAGCCGAGTACGATGCGAAGAACTTCGATGCCGCCCATCAACTCGCAACGCGTACGATCTCGATCGATCCGGAGAATGCGACGGCGTACAAATATCTTGCCGGCATCGCTTTGAACCGGGCCAAGGACGATAGCGCCCAGTTCGCTGAGGCTAGGAATGCTTTTGTGAAAGCCAATCAGATCGACCCGCGCGATCCGTCCGCGTTGCTGGGCTATTACCTGTCCTTCGAACTGGCTGATGAGGAAGCTCCGGAAGATGCGCTCATAGCGCTGGAGCAGGCTTACAAATTCGCGCCCTTCGACCTGAATATCAGGACAGCGCTCGCTCACCTTCTCTTGACCGAAGACCGAAATTCCGAGGCTATCATTCTTCTCGGTCCGATCATCAATGATCCGCATGCCGGAAAGCGCGCCAAGAAACTTCGCGAACTTGTTGCCGATATTGAAAGCGGCAACACGAGCGAGGCGATTAGCGAACTCAAGCCGTCGATCGATCCGGAAGATGATGAGGAGGAGGACGTTTAGAGCGGGCCCCCGGCACTATGCTGGGAGCTGATCGTTAGGCCGACATGCCCAGCGACAGCGACCAGCAGCCCGTTCTCGTACCCATTCTCGGCGACCAGCTTACCCGAACGCTTGCTTCGCTGCGCGGGCGCACGAAGGGCGACACCGTCATCCTGATGGCGGAGATGTGGGACGAGGCGACCTACGTCAAACATCACAAGCAGAAGATTGTCCTGATCTTCTCGGCCATGCGGCATTTCGCAAAGGAATTGCGCGAGGACGGCTGGGACGTCGATTATGTCGAACTGATCGACGAGGACAACGCTCACAGCTTCACGGGAGAGGTCGCCCGCGCCATCGAACGGCATTCCCCGCGCGAGGTTAAAGTCGTCGAGGCCGGCGAATGGCGACTCAATCAGGCGATCGCCGAATGGCCCGACAAGTTCGATTGCGACGTCGAGATACTGCCCGACGACCGCTATCTTTGCCCGATCGCCGATTTTCGCAGTTGGGCTGAAGATCGCGACCATCTGACGATGGAGCATTTCTATCGCGAGATGCGCAAACGCACCGGCCTCCTGATGCAGGACAACGGCAAGCCGACCGGCGGGGAATGGAACTACGACAAGCAGAACCGGCGGCCGCCCAAGGACGATATGGACCCGCCCAACCGGCCCCTCTTCGAACCCGACGAGATTACGCGAGAATGCATCGCCCTCGTCGAAGACAAGTTCGCCGATCATTTCGGCAGTCTCGACAGGTTCGGCTGGCCAGTGACGCGAAGGCAAGCGGAGAAAGCCGCCGACGCTTTCTTCAAGGAGCGGATCGAGAAGTTCGGGCCCTATCAGGACGCGATGGTGCATGGAGAGGACGACCTGTTCCACTCGATGCTGTCCACCTCGCTCAATCTCGGCCTGCTCGACCCGATGGAATTGTGCGAACGGGCAGATCAGGCTTACCGCGACGAGAAGGCACCGCTCAATTCGGTCGAGGGCTTCATCCGGCAGATCCTCGGATGGCGCGAGTATATTCGCGGCTTCTACTGGTACAACATGCCGCATTTGCAGAAGGCCAACGCACTCAACGCGCAGCGCAGCCTGCCCGAATTCTACTGGACGGGCGAGACCGACATGCGCTGCCTTGCCGATTGCATCCGCTCGACGCGCGACAACGCCCATGCGCACCACATCCAGCGCCTGATGGTGCTGGGCAATTTCGCGCTGCTTGCCGGGATCAATCCGCGCGAGGTGCAGGACTGGTATCTCGTGGTCTATGCCGATGCTTACGAGTGGGTGGAACTGCCCAATGTGAGCGCGATGATCCTCTATGCCGATGGCGGCAAGCTCGCGACGAAACCTTATGCGGCAAGCGGCAACTACATCAACAAGATGAGCGATTACTGCAAGGAGTGCACCTATTCGCCGTCGAAGAAGACGGGTGAAGGCGCGTGCCCGTTCAATCCGCTGTACTGGTATTTCATGAACCGGCATCGCGACCGGCTGGAGAGCAATCACCGGATCGGACGAATCTACGCCAACTGGGACCGTATGGGCGATGACCGGCAGAAGGAATATCTCGACAGCGCCGAGGAGTTCCTCGCGACGCTGAAGCCTTCCGGCCCGGAATATGCTCGCTATGAGGATACGGATCAGTCGATGGATGCTGCGTAATGGCCGAGGAACTCGAACCTGCCCTGCCCCGCGATGTCGTCCTATTGGCCGAGAAAGTACTCGCCCGCGCAAAGAAACGAGACGTCATGCTGGCGACGGCGGAAAGTTGCACCGGCGGCCTGCTCGCCGCCCTTCTGACCGACGTTCCGGGCTATAGCCATGTGTTCGATCGCGGCTTCGTCTCTTATTCCGACGACGCGAAATGCGATCTGCTCGGCATCGAGCGCGAGATGGTCGACAGTTGCGGCGCGGTCAGTGCCAAAGTAGCGGAGGCCATGGCCCAGGGCGCGCTCGATCGTTCCGCAGCATCGCTCGTCGTATCGATTACCGGCTTTGCCGGCCCTGGAGACGATGACGACGAAGAAGGGCTGGTTCATTTCGCCTGCGCCGCGGAGGATCGCGACACGATTCAGCGCGAGGAGCATTTCGGTGCGATCGGCCGCGACGGCGTGCGCCTCGCCGCATTGCGCGTCGCACTCGATCTGTTCAAGGAAGGCCTGGCCTAAGCGGCAGTCCGATCAGATGTCGTCGCTCGGAGTGACGGTGGATATGACGCGCACCAGCGTTGTGTAGATGAGCACGACGGTCGCCGCCGCTAGCGCGATCATCAGCGTCGTTCCGGCGAACAGCAACTCGTAAAGCCTGTCGAACCAGCGCGGCGGCATTTCCTCGAACTCGCCGACGGGGAAGACGAATGCCATCAGGAGCAGGAGGCTGAGCAACAGGCTCGCCGTAGTCAGCCGCGCGATGAGATCGATGTTGCGATAGGCCTGCCTGTCGAAGCTTTCGTCCATGCGCTTTATCATTCCGATAAGCGTCAGCATCAGCGCCATCGTCGTCGCAGAAGCGGTCATGACCGCCGAAGCGAGATAGAGGCCTGCACGCGACAGGGCATCGAGCAAAGCGATCGCTTCCATTGTGCCGTAGATCGAACCGATCGATTGGCGCGCGAGGAAGCCGAGGAGCAGACAGATGAGGAAAGTGAGTATCGGCCAGCGGTGGCAACGAATAAAATCCGGCATACCATTCGAAAGCGTCAGCAGCCGACTTGGGCGATGAACTGATATAAATCAGTTTTTCCTTTCCACAGCATTCCTCTCCCGATCGAGCAGTTCGCGCTTGATTGCATTCCCATATGCATAGCCGCCCAGACTGCCGTCTGCAGCGACGACACGGTGACACGGGATCAGAACGGCGATGTTGTTCGCCCCGTTCGCGCCACCAACCGCCCGGCTTGCTTTCGGATTGCCGAGCGCCGCGGCAAGCTCGCCATAGCTGCGCGTTTCGCCCGGCGGGATCTGGCGCAACGCCTCCCAGACACGTTGCTGGAACGCAGTCCCCTGGACATCGAGCGGGATATCCTGACCCGTTCCGGGTTGCTCGACAGCTTGTGTCACACGCTCGAACAGTTCCCTGAACTGCTCGTTTCCTTCTTCCAGCCGAGCGTTCGAAAACCGCGCCGCCAGGTCAGCGCGTCCCTCGTTAAAGCTCAGGCGGCAGACCCCCTTTCCCGTCGCGGCCACAAGCATCGGTCCCAGCGTTGTTGCGACTTGCGCGAAGTGGATGACCTGCCCCGCAGCCCCTTCGCTACTGTCCTTCGCACTCATGCCCAGCCTGCCCTTCATTTCGTCGTAGAACCGCGAAGGTGTGTTGTAGCCCGCTTCGTAGATCGCGCCCGTCACGCTCTCCCCTTGGGCGAGGGCGAGGTCGGCCCGCTCCTGCCGCAGCGCACGAGCATAGGAGGAAGGCGACATTCCGACCATTCGGCTGAAGATCCGTTGGAAATGCGTCGGCGAATAGCCTGTCTCGGCACCCAGCCTGTCCAGCGAGACCGGACCTTCGCTGTCGCGGAGAAGCCCGATCGCTCTTCGCACGGCCTCTTCCTCCCTGCTGTACCGGTCGGGCGCGCATCTCTTGCAGGCTCTCAAACCGGCCGCTTCGGCATCGGCTGGCGAAGCATAGAAGCGCACGTTTTCTCGTTTGGGCGTGCGGGCCGGGCAACTCGGACGGCAATAGATGCCGGTCGAATGGACGCCCGTAACGAAACGACCGTCGAACCGGCGGTCCCGCGCACAGGCGGCGCGCCAACGATCCTCGTCCGTCAGTCTTTCCATTCTGGTTTCAGTTGCTTCCATGCAATGCATCACGATCCGTTGCCTTCCGCGCGCCGCCTTCGATGGTCCCGGCGATGGCAGCTTCGACGCCATCCTGCATCCCGAAGCTTGCGGTCAATGCAGACTGTATTAGATGTGCGCGAAAATGTATCGCTATCTCTCCTTCCTTGCGCTGCTTCTGGCGGCCTTCACGCTGAGCGCGTCGCCGGCGCTTGCCGATCCAAGCGATATCGCCGCCGCCGAACGAGGGGTCGTGCGCGTAGTCGTCATCGGATCCGACGGGGAAGAAATCTATCCGATCAGCCACGGAACCGGTTTCGCCGTGTCGCCTACGATGATCGTCACGAACGCTCATGTCGTGCGCGAGGCGATGCAGGACGATACCCTGCGTGTCGGAGTGGTGACGAGCCAGGGCGACGATGCCGTCTATGCGCGGATCGTCAGCGTCAGTTCGCGTAATGATCTTGCGCTTGTCGAGACGACGGGCGATCTTCGCCTTCCGCCGCTCACCTTGGCGGGGGGAACCCCGCAGGACAGCGGCGAGGTTACGGCGGTCGGCTATCCGATGAATGTCGACCGGGCGCAGGGCCTCGACATCGGCGATATCTTCCGCTCGCAGCCGGCGGTGAAGGCAAAAGGCTTTCTGTCGGGGGCGCGGCCATCTCGCCAGTTCGATACGATCCTTCACACCGCCTCCATCGCGCGCGGCAATTCCGGCGGACCGTTGCTCGACGCCTGCGGGCGCGTGCTCGGCGTGAACAGCTTCGGCGCCGATTCCGGAGGGTCCGACGCCGAGTTCTTCTTTGCCGTATCGAACCGGGAATTGATCCCCTTCCTGCGGGAAAACGGGATCGATCCGCAGGTCAACGCCCTGCCCTGCCGCAGCTTTGCGGAAATAGACGCCGATGAGCGCGACCGCATCGAACGCGAACGCGAAGAAGCTGCGGCAAGTCTGGCAGCGCGCAGCGACGCGATGCGCGAACGCCGCGACCGCGCACGCCTCGAAGCAGTCCAGTCGGTTCAGGAAAGCCGCGAGAACGCGATGGCTCTGGCTTTCGTCCTGACATTGGTCGGATGGAGCGCAGCGAGCTACGCGATCTATGGCAAGCGCCGGAAACGCGAGGAAAAGCAGGTGATGATCGCGGGCGGTATCGCGGCAGCCGCCTTTCTCGCTGCCTTGTTCGTCTGGCTGAACCGGCCCGGCATCGATGAGATCGATGCGCGCATCGCAGAAGCAATGGAAGAAGCTGACGAACCCGGCGATACGGCCTTGAACGATACGTCCGGCGGCGAGCTAACCTGCAGCATCGAGACCGATCGCAGCCGCATCGTTTCCTCGAGCGCGAGCGATATCGACTTCGCCTGGGCGGAGGGCGGCTGCGTCAATGGTCGCACGCAATACGGTTCTGCCGGGGGTGAATGGACCCGCGTGTTCGTGCCGCAGTCCGAGGATGTCGTTTCCGTCAACCGGTACGATCCCGACACCCGCACCTTCGTGACCGACCGTTATCTTCTGAGCCGAAGCGCGATGAGCGAAGCGCGCACCGCGCGCCGCCAGTACGACCCGCCGCAATGCGACGCGGAGAACGCCGCCATCCGCCTCGGCGAAATGCAGGGCGCGGTGCTCGATACGCTGCCCGAACGGCCCAACGAACGGCTGGTCTATTCCTGCTCTGCGAAAGGCCGCCGGTAAGCGGCAATGCGGCTTGCATCGTTCGGGGCGCGATGCTAGGCGCGCGCCAACCTTGCCGGATGCGTCCCCCTCGGGCTGCATCGTTCACGGCAATGTGTCGCAATCGTTTATTTCAGGCCCAAGGGGATCGTTTCGCGTGGAGAATTCCGCCGGTATTCAGGCTAGCCTACCAGGCCGCTATGCGTCCGCGCTGTTCGATCTCGCATCGGAAAGCGGCACCGTGACCGCCGTCGAATCCGATCTCGAGAAGATCGAGGCGGCGCTCGCCGAATCGCCCGAACTTCGCTCGCTGACCACCAACCCGCAGATCAGTCGCGCGGCTTCCGAGAAGGCATTGTGGGGCGTATCTGACCTGCTCGGCATTTCCGAGCTTACGCAGAACTTCCTCGGCGTGCTGGCGAAGAACCGTCGCCTCATGCAACTGCCGGGCATCATTCGCTCGTTCAAGACGATCGCTGCCGCACAGCGCGGCGAAGTGACCGCCGAAGTCACGAGCGCCCACGCCCTTTCCGACAGTCAGCTCGAAGCGCTGAAAACGAAGCTGACGCAGCGTGAGGGCCGTACGGTCAAACTTACCACGAATGTCGATCCGGACCTGCTTGGCGGCCTCGTCGTGCGCGTAGGCTCCAAACGGATCGACGGTTCGATCCGCACCCGTCTCAACTCTCTCGCCACGGCGATGAAAAGCGCCTGAGCGCGCTGACGAAAGGCAACCCAAATGGAAATTCGCGCAGCAGAAATCTCGAAGGTCATCAAGGACCAGATCGCCAATTTCGGTACCGAAGCCGAAGTCAGCGAAGTCGGCACCGTCCTGAGCGTCGGTGACGGTATCGCCCGTATCCACGGCCTCGACAACGTGCAGGCCGGCGAGATGATCGAATTCTCGAACGGCGTTCAGGGCATGGCGCTGAACCTCGAAGCTGACAATGTCGGTGCGGTTATCTTCGGCTCCGACCAGGACATCGGCGAAGGCGACACCGTCAAGCGGACAAACACCATCGTCGACGTACCGGTCGGCAAGGGCCTGCTCGGCCGCGTGGTCGACGCACTCGGCAACCCGATCGACGGCAAGGGCCCGATCGTATCCGAACAGCGCAGCCGCGTCGAAGTGAAGGCTCCCGGCATCATCCCGCGGCAGTCGGTCGACGAGCCGGTGCAATCGGGCCTCAAGGCCATCGACGCGCTCGTTCCCGTGGGCCGTGGCCAGCGCGAACTGATCATCGGCGACCGTCAGACCGGCAAATCCGCCGTCGCTCTCGACACCTTTATCAACCAGCGCGATGCGCATCAGGGCACTGACGAGAAGCAGAAGCTCTATTGCATCTACGTCGCCGTCGGTCAGAAGCGCTCCACCGTCGCTCAGATCGTGAAGAGCCTTGAGGAAAACGGCGCGATGGAATACTCCATCGTCGTTGCCGCGACCGCGTCCGAGCCTGCTCCGCTGCAGTATCTCGCGCCCTATACGGGCTGTGCGATGGGCGAATTCTTCCGCGACAATGGAATGCACGCCGTCATCGTCTATGATGACTTGTCGAAGCAGGCCGTTGCCTATCGCCAGATGTCGCTTCTGCTGCGTCGTCCGCCGGGCCGCGAAGCCTATCCCGGTGACGTCTTCTATCTGCACAGCCGCCTCCTTGAACGCGCCGCGAAAATGTCGGACGCCAATGGCGGCGGTTCGCTCACCGCGCTGCCGATCATCGAGACGCAGGCAGGCGACGTGTCGGCCTATATTCCGACGAACGTCATCTCGATCACCGATGGACAGATCTTCCTCGAGACCGACCTGTTCTACCAGGGTATTCGCCCGGCGATTAACGTCGGTCTCTCGGTCAGCCGTGTCGGCGGTGCTGCCCAGACCAAGGCGATGAAGAAGGTTTCGGGCTCGATGAAGCTCGACCTTGCGCAATATCGCGAGATGGCTGCGTTCGCCCAGTTCGGCAGCGACCTCGACGCATCGACGCAGCGCCTCCTCAACCGTGGTGCGCGCCTGACCGAGTTGCTCAAGCAGCCGCAGTTCTCGCCGATGCCTTTCGAAGAGCAGACGGTGTCGATCTTTGCCGGTACGAACGGCTATCTCGACAACATCCCGACCGATCGCGTCAACGAGTACGAAGCCGCCATGCTGAGCTTCATGCGCAACGAGCATAGCGACGTCCTGTCGGACATCCGTTCGAGCGGCAAGTTCGAGGACGACGTGAAGGACCGCACGGTCAAGGCTCTCGACGCCTTCGCCAAGCAGTTCGCCTGAAGCTGACGAGATCGAGGAGCCGCAATGGCTAGCCTGAAAGAACTCAAGGACCGGATCGGGTCGGTGAAGTCGACCCAGAAGATCACCAAGGCGAAGCAGATGGTCGCTGCGGCGAAGCTGCGCCGCGCGCAGGCGGCCGCCGAGGCCGCGCGTCCCTATTCCGAACGTCTGACCGACGTCATGGCCTCGCTCGCTTCCAAGGTATCCGGTGACAGCGCGCCGAAGCTGCTTGCGGGAACCGGCAGCGACAAGCGTCACATGCTGGTCGTCGTCAACACCGACAAGGGTCTGTGCGGCGGTCTCAATGCGAACATCGTTCGTGCCGCCAGTGCGAAAGCCCGCGAGTTGCAGGCTGCGGGCAAGGACGTGTCCTTCTACCTCGTCGGCAAGAAGGGCCGCGCGCCGATCAAGCGTAACTTCGAAGGTCAGGTCGACCAGCAGTTCGATACCTCGCAGGTTCGCAACCCTGGTTTCGAGGAAGCGGAGGCGATTGCGGACGAACTGATCACCCTGTTCGAAGAGAACAAGTTCGACGTCGCGCATCTGGTCTATCCTATCTTCAAGTCGGCGCTGGTTCAGGAGCCGACCGTTCAGCAGCTTATCCCCGTACCCCCGCCCGCCGAGACAGGCGCAGCGAGCGGTGCGATGGTCGAATATGAACCGGGCGAGGAAGAAATTCTCGAGGAATTGCTGCCGCGTTACGTCAAGACGCAGATCTTCGGCGCGCTGCTCGAGATCGCCGCGTCCGAACAGGGCGCCTCGATGACCGCGATGGACAATGCGACGCGCAATGCCGGCGACCTCATCAACAAGCTGACCATTCAGTACAACCGCAGCCGTCAGGCCGCGATTACCACCGAACTCATCGAGATCATTGCAGGAGCCGAAGCGCTGTGAAGAAGTTTTTTGTCATCGCGGCTTGCGCTGCCCTCGTCGCCTGCGGCGAAGCAGCGGAAGAAGCACCCGAACAGGTGCCCGCCGATGTTGCCACCGAAGAAGAGACTTTCGAAGTCGAGCCGGAGCGCCCTGCTCCCGACCAGGCGGTATTCACCGAAGTCTTCGCCGCCACCTGCCCCGATGCGGAACCGGTCAGCAACGCCGTTTGCCGCCGTGCGCTCGGACAGGATAACGTCTCCTGCGAATTCGGCCTCGGCGAAGATCAGTATCTGCGCCACGAAGCCATGCTGACGCCCGACGGCGAAGGCTGGGCGCTCGACAACGCGCCGGCGATCTGCGCCGAGCACGGTTCGCACCACGTAGACCAGTAAGCCTGTAGGAAAACCATCATGGCCACCGCACCCGCTGCAACCACCATCACTCCCAACCAGACGACCAACGGAACGATTTCCCAGGTCATCGGCGCCGTCGTCGACGTGCAGTTCGAAGGCGAACTGCCCGCGATCCTGACTGCGCTCGAAACGAAGAACGGCGACAATACGCTCGTTCTCGAGGTCGCCCAGCACCTCGGCGAGAACACCGTTCGCACCATCGCGATGGACGGCACGGACGGCCTCACGCGCGGACAGACGGTCGTCAATACCGGCAAGCAGATTTCCGTTCCGGTCGGACCCAAGACGCTCGGCCGGATCATGAACGTCGTCGGCGCTCCGATCGACGAGCGCGGCCCCATCGGCGCGCAGCAGACCGCGCCGATCCACGCCGAAGCCCCGCTCTTTGTCGACCAGTCGACCGAAGCCGACATTCTCGTCACGGGCATCAAGGTGATCGACCTCCTCGCGCCTTACGCGAAGGGCGGCAAGATCGGCCTCTTCGGCGGGGCCGGCGTCGGCAAGACCGTTCTCATTCAGGAACTCATCAACAACATCGCCAAGGGTCACGGCGGCGTGTCCGTCTTCGCCGGCGTCGGCGAGCGGACGCGTGAGGGCAACGACCTTTATCACGAGTTCCTCGATGCAGGCGTCATCGCGAAGAACGATGCGGGCGAAGCCATATCCGAAGGATCGAAGGTTGCGCTCGTCTTCGGACAGATGAACGAACCGCCGGGCGCACGTGCGCGCGTCGCGCTGTCCGGTCTGACCATGGCCGAGTACTTCCGTGACGAAGAAGGCCAGGACGTGCTCTTCTTCGTCGACAACATTTTCCGCTTCACGCAGGCCGGTTCCGAAGTGTCCGCGCTGCTCGGTCGTATTCCTTCGGCCGTGGGGTACCAGCCGACCCTGTCCACCGACATGGGCAATCTGCAGGAGCGGATTACCTCGACCAACAAGGGTTCGATTACCTCGGTTCAGGCAATCTACGTTCCTGCCGACGACTTGACCGACCCGGCCCCTGCAACTTCGTTCGCTCACTTGGACGCAACGACGACGCTGAGCCGCGCCATTTCCGAACTCGGCATTTACCCGGCGGTCGACCCGCTCGATTCGACCTCGCGTGTTCTCGAACCGCGCGTTGTCGGTCAGGAGCATTACGAGACCGCGCGTAAGGTTCAGGAAACGCTGCAGAAGTACAAGAGCCTGCAGGACATCATTGCCATTCTCGGCATGGACGAGCTCTCGGAAGAGGACAAGTTGACCGTCGCCCGCGCGCGTAAGATCCAGCGCTTCCTGTCGCAGCCGTTCCACGTCGCCGAAGTCTTCACCAACATTCCGGGCGTTTTCGTCCAGCTCGAAGACACGATCGCCAGCTTCAAGGCGGTGGTCGATGGCGAATACGACCATCTGCCCGAAGCCGCCTTCTACATGGTGGGCGGTATCGACCAGGCGGTCGAGAAGGCCAAGAAGATGGCTGACGAGGCCTGATAGTGGTTCAAGGACGTCATTTTTTGCCAGCGTTGCTGCTTGCCCTACCCGGTGCGGCGGCAACCGCGATGGCACAGGATGACGTCGCCATAAAGACCGTAGCCACTCCTGCCGGAGCTTCGACTACTGAGCCGGGCGATGCGCTTGAGGCGGCCATAGTGCTTGGATGTCTGCCGGCCCTGACGGGTATGATCGACCTTTCGAGCCAGCAAAGCGCCGACGCCTCGCTTCTCGAAAGCGGGTTCGAAGCGGTAACGGAGCCCGATCCGCTGCTATCGATGATGGCACCGCAAGGCTCGCCCGCGCTCTTCTATACCCGCGCGCTCGGCAAGGGTCGTCTCGGCATGGCTTTAGCGCAGGATCGCCCGTTCTGCACATTGGCCGTCAGCGAGCTTGACAATGCGGACGAAGCCACAAATGCAGTGCTCGGCCATTTCGATCACGACGAGACACCCTTTGCCCTTACGGGAACACGGGAACTAGCAAACGGCTTCATGAAATCGACCGATTTCGATTGGCAAGTAAGCGAGCGCCAAACGATCGGCGCGCGAGTCATGGAACCGGTCCGGGCAATGCCTGCAGGCAAGGATTTCGTCCTCATAACAATGTTCGTCTCGACGGCAGACGACAACTAGCAAGAAGTAAGCAGGAAACGATGGCCCTACATTTCGAACTCGTCACGCCCGCAAAGCAGGTCCGTTCCGAAGACGTGCACATGGTCGTCGTTCCCGGCGCCGAGGGCGAATTCGGCGTCCTCGAAGGACATGCGCCCTTCATGTCCACGATACGCGACGGCGTCTTGCAGGTTTACAAGAGCGAAGGCGGAACGCCCGACGAAATCACCATCGAAGGCGGTTTTGCAGAGGTCGGCGACAATGGTCTGACCGTGCTGGCGGAAAAGGTCGACGAAGGCGCTTAACAGGGCGAAGGAAGAGACTGACGGCAATTCTACGGTCCCGGCCATGGTCGGCGTGCTAAAACCGCAATCCGCCTTACTCATCTGCGGCTGCGCGATGGCAGCAGCGTGCCGTGCACAGGCCGATACGCTTCCGGAAGCCGTCGACCGTACTCACATCGAGGCTGCGGTTTCGCTCGCACGAGCAGATGCTGGCGAGCAGCGGCTTGGAGACGTTCGCTCGTATAACGTGTTCCTCACTTCGACCGACGGAATGGCCGATACGCTTGAGGATTTCGTCATCGTCCTGCCGCAGCGCGAACCGAACAGCTATCGCGCCGCCTTCTACATGGCGGAAACTGACGATGACTTTCGGCGGGTCGGCAAGGTCGTTTCGTTCGCCGGCACGCGGGTCCCGCGGTTAGGGAATGTGGGCGCGGACGGTGCTTGCCTGCTCGCCCCGAAGCGCGATGGGTCTGCGCAGCACTACGCCTGCGTTATCGACGGCAAATTGACCGAAGGCGAAATGGGGGCTGAGTAACAGTCAGCTTAGCCTGAACGCTCGGCCTGCGCGCCGATCACATGATGCGAAGCCAGCGGAAGATCGCCTCGAACGGCTTCATCTTCACTTCCGCCGGATCGACTTCCTCCGCGCTCGCTTCGAAATCGAGTTCCTTGCCATAGACGTTGCCCGGCCTGGCATAGCGGCAAACGAGCACGTCCTCCGCCGCACCGCGGCTCAGCGCGCAGCCGATCTCGAGGGTCTCGTCCCAGACGATCTGCGTATAGTGGCTGACGTCGGAGACATCGCCGGTCGTGCTGCTATGGGGGAAGGTGCCCGGCTTGAAGTACTTCTTTTCCTTCAACCACAGGCCGACCATCGCCTCGGGCTGGTAATAGCCCCGCGTTCCCGCCCACAAATTTTCGCCATGGAGCGGCTGACCCGGTTCGTCGGGCGAATGTTCGAAGCGCCCCGTTGCCGCCAGATGGCTCGACCATTTCTCGGCCGCCCGCGCGAGGCGCGGGTTCCAGACCAGCGGATCGAGGCCAAGCTCGGCCCGTTCGCGATTATGGCTCGAAAGGACGCGTTCGTCGAAATTCGTATGGATACCCTGCGCACTCAGAAGGATCGGTGCGGACAGGAGCAGCGCAGCGGCGGATGCCAGCTTGCGGATCGAGGCAGCTTTCCCGGTCTTTCGTTCGGAGGCGCGGAACCTTTGCATGGCACCGCTTATGCGCTCGGAAAGTTAGAAAATCGTAAACCGGATGGTCAGACCTGTCCGTCGGGAACCGGCGCGTCCCCTGCATCGTCGACGATCTGCACCACGTCTCCGCTATCCGCGACCTCGAACAGCTTCTCGGCAAATCCCACCGGCACGCCGACGCAGCCATGGGTCGCGCGTCCCCATTCGACCTTGCTGCCATGCAGAGCGACGCCGTCATCGGTCAGCCATAGCGAGTACGGCATCGGAGCGTTGTTATAGGTGCGCGAGCGGTAATCCTCGCTTTTGCGCTTGATCGGAAAGCGCCCGGTCGGTGTTTCGTTGCCGTCCGCACCGTAGAGGATCACGGCAGTCCCGATTTCGTGACCTCCGCGAAAGGCGGAGACGAGCTGCCGCTTGAGATCGACGCGAACCTCGACCCGGCCTTCCGGGATGTCGCTATCCTGCCACTCGAACTGGCCGTGCCGCATGGTGCGGTCGATCTTCAGGACGGAGCGCGTCTTTTCCGGCAGCAGGCCGAGCCGGGCAGCCTCTTCGGATTCGGCGAGCGACAGATAGTCGCGCGTATCGGTGTCGATCTCGTTGCTCGTCCAGTCGCTCGCTGCGTCGGACTGTGCGTCCTGCCATGCGACTTCTTCGACCGGCGCGGAACCGGTCGGTTCGTCGCATGCGCCGAGGCCGAGAAGGCCGATACTGGCGAGCGTCGCTGGAATCAGGCGGCGCAGGAAAGTCCGCATGATGTGTTCGTGCTGCCCGTTGCTTCGCCGCTTGTGCTCGCGCGCGGCCGGCGGCGCATCATGCCGCCTACGGCAGCCATGCCGAGCAGCAGCATGGCCCAGGTCGAGGGTTCCGGCACGGCCGGCGGTACGACTGGAGGAATGACGGGAGGTACGGGGGGATTGACGATCGGCGGAACGCCAGGACCGCCGGGGCCGCCCGGACCCGGAGGCGAAATCACGCCGCCGCCGCCACCGCCGCCCGGAATGATCGGAATGGGTGCGCCACCCAGACCGGGACCACCGACCGGCGGGAATGCGCCGGAAGGAGCAGCCTGCGCCAGCACGTCTTCGGGCGGCAGGACGATTGCCGGGTCGAGACCCTGATCTTCGGGGACGAAGCGCGACGGTCCGACCGGTTCCTCGAACACCTTGCCGAGAGCACGCTGCGTCGGGCGCGGCACACGGCGCAGGGCCGGAATGGCTCCGCCCTTCGTCTTCATCAGGCGAGCCTCCGTCCGTTCGCCGGGCGAGCGTCCGATAAGGGCATTGATGGTGTCCGTCACCCGCTCGACGAAGGACCGATCGGCCTGTGCCGCATCGTCCGCCAATGGCGAAGTCGAAGAGAACGGATTGTTATTATATAGGGTTAACGCGCCGGCCAGAAGAACGATCGCAGCGATCGCGCCGACCGCCCATTTCCTGTTCCGTATAGAGGCCCACACGTTTTCCATGAGGGGCTCAATAGCAACATTACCGCGCAAGAGATAGGTTTCCCGCCGGTTAACTTGCGATTATCCCAAAATAGAACAGTTGCGACTAACGGTCGTTAAATCAAATGGTTAACGGATCTTGCTGAATTGGAGCAGGCCGCGCCTATTTTCTTCGGCGTGTCGGAGCATGAAAATCGGGCGGTTTGCCGCTTATCCAGTCGACGAACTTGGCCAGTTCCGGGTTGGCGAGCAAATAGGACCGGTCAGTGCCATGACGCGCCAGTTCGGCATTAGTGAAGAGCGTGTGGATCGTCTTGTGACAGATCGGATGGACGGGCACGGTCTCGCGCCCCTTCTTCGATTTGGGGACGGTATGGTGCCATTGCAGCCGCGTTCCGATGAGCCGTTCGCACAGCCAGCACGCAAGGGCCTCCGCGCTATCGCTCACTCTTTCGCGTCCGCCGCCTTCTTCTTTTTCTTCATCGTGTCGTGGAAGCGATCGGCCCAGCCCGGCTTGACGAGCTGTTCCCCGCGCACCAGCCGCAATTCGCCGTCGCCCACGTCGCGGCTGACCGCGCTGCCCGCCCCGACAATGGCGTCCGCCCCAATTTTCACGGGAGCGATGAGCGACGAGTTGGAGCCGATGAAGGCGCGCTCTCCGATCACCGTCTTGTACTTGAAATAGCCGTCATAGTTGCAGGTGATCGTGCCTGCGCCGATATTCGCGCCCGCACCCACCTCCGCATCGCCGAGATAGGTAAGGTGGCCGGCCTTGGCCCCCTCGCCCAGCACGGCCTTCTTCATTTCGACGAAATTGCCGATCTTGGCGCCCTTTTTCAGCACGGCACCGGGGCGCAGGCGCGCATAGGGGCCGACTTCGCAGCCTTCGCCGACCTGCGCGCCTTCGAGATGGCTGAATGCCTTGATGCGAACCTCGTCACCAACGCTGACGCCGGGACCGAAAACGACATTGGGCTCGATAACGACGTCCTTCCCGAGTTCGGTGTCGTAGCTGAAGAAGACCGTTTCCGGCGCTTTCAAAGTCACGCCGTTCGCCATTGCATCCTCGCGCGCACTTTCCTGAAAGACGCGCTCCGCCTCCGCCAGTTCGGCGCGGCTGTTGATGCCTTGCACCTCGGCCTCGTCGGTTTCCACGAGCGCGCTGGTCCGCCCGTCCTTCAGCGCGGTCATCACGATGTCAGGCAGGTAGTATTCGCCTGCCGCATTGTCGTTTCCGATACGCCGGAGCAAATCGAACAGATCGCGTGCGCGGGCCGCAAGCATCCCCGAGTTGCAGAGGTCGATCTGCCGTTCCGCGGCGTTGGCGTCCTTGTATTCGACCATTTTGCCGATGGTGCGCCGGTCCTCGCTCACGATACGCCCGTAAGCGCCCGGATCGGCAGCCCTGAAGCCCAGCACCGTGCAGGGCGGCGCGTCCGACTCATGCAGGCGCTCGATCATGCGGCGGAGCGTCGCAGGGCGCACGAAGGGCACGTCGCCGTAGAGAACGACGACATCGCCCTCGAAATCGGCCAGCTCATCTTCGGCCTGCTGCACCGCGTGACCCGTGCCGAGTTGCGGCTCCTGCAGGACGATCCGCGCGCGGCTGCCGAGGGCTGCTTCGATCTGCTCCGAACCGTGACCCGCGACGACGATCGTGCGCGTCGGCGCCAGTTCCTCCAGCGAGGCCAGCAGATGTTCGAGCATGGAACGCCCGCCGATCGGATGCAGCACCTTGTGCAGGTTCGACTTCATGCGCGTTCCCTTGCCCGCGGCAAGGATGATGGCGGCGATTTCGCGAGAGGGCGTGTTCATGCAGTGGCCCTTGCCACCAATCGCTTGCAGTTTGAAGGAACATCCGTCAGCAGGCCTCGGGATATGGCCGATTTACCTTTCGATTGCGTCGGGTTCGATCTCGACGGCACGTTGCTCGACACCCATCGCGACCTCGGCGAGGCGGTCAATCATGCCTTGCGCTCGGGCGGTTTCGAGCCGGTTCCCGTCGACAGCGCGGCAGATCTCATCGGCGGCGGCGCGAAGGTGATGCTCCAACGCGCCCTCGACGACCAGGGCGGCGTCCCCAAGGACGAGTTCCGCCCGCTCTATAAAACGATGCTGGCATATTACGGCGAGAATTGCGCCGTTCATACCGCCCCCTACCCCGGAGCGATCGAAGTGCTCGACGAACTGGCGGAGCGCGGCGTCACCCTTTCGGTCGTCACGAACAAGTTCGAAGGTTTCGCCAACGACATTCTCGGGCAGATCGGACTTGCCGACCGCTTCGCTTGCATCATCGGCGGCGACAGCCTCGGCAAGGACGCGGACGGGAACTACCGCGCAAAGCCGCTTGCCGACCCGCTCCTCATGGCACGCGAGAAGTCTGGCGGCGGCAGCTTCGCCTTCATCGGCGATTCGAGCTACGACATCGGGGCCGCGCGCAATGCGAAGGTTCCCGTCGTCGCCGCCGCTTACGGCTATTGCGATCGCCCGGCGGAGGAACTCGGCGCAGATGCGGTCATAGCCAGTTTCGGCGAACTGATCCCCGCGCTCGAAGCCATCGCGCGAACCTGATTCGAAGGTTTCGCCGGACGATGCGAAACGCACCCGTCCCCGCCACTCGCCCGCTGCCCCTACGGCATCGCCTTGCCGGGCGGGCGCAGTTGCGCAGCAGGACGGAACCTGCCACCTGCGGATCGCATTGAACCTGACGTAACCCCACTCATCAGTCACATCTACCGGGAGAAGAACCCATGACCATTTCCTTCAAGGACCGCGTTGCCATCGTTACCGGAGCCGGCGGCGGGCTGGGCCGCGAATATGCGCTCGAACTCGCACGGCGCGGCGCAAAGGTCGTGGTCAACGATCTCGGCGGATCGCGCGACGGGACCGGCACCTCCGATGCCGCGGCCGAAGTCGTCGAGGAAATCGAGAAGGCGGGCGGCGAAGCGATGGCGAACGGCTCGTCCGTCACCGAATACGACCAGATGGAAAAGATGGTCGCCGACGCGAAGCAGAAATGGGGCGGCGTCCATATCTTGATCAACAATGCCGGCGTCCTGCGCGACAAGAGCTTTGCCAAGATGACGCCCGACGATTTCGAATTCGTCGTGCGCGTCCACCTCCTGGGTTCGGCCTATGCGACGAAGGCGTGCTGGGACCTCTTCCGCGAACAGACCTATGGACGCATCCTGATGACCGCGTCGTCCACCGGCCTGTTCGGCAATTTCGGTCAGGCGAATTACGGCGCGGCCAAGCTGGGCCTTGCCGGCCTGACGAAGACGCTTCACCTCGAAGGCGCAAAGTACAACATCAAGTGCAACACGCTGGCGCCGGTCGCGGGAACGCGCATGACCGAGGACATCTTCCCGGAACAGGCATTCGAACTGTTCAGCCCTGAAAACGTCGCACCTGCCGCGCTCTATCTTGTGAGCGAGGATGCTCCCTCCAACGCCATCGTCGGCGCGGGCGCCGGTGGCTTCCACTCCGCCTGGGTCGTTATGAACGATGCCGTCTGGCTGCCCGAGGACGAACGCACGGTAGAGGGCTTCGCCGAGAACTGGGAAAAGATTTCCGCCCAATCGAACCTCGTCGCGCCGCAATCGGGCGCCGAGCAGTCGGGCGCAATCCTCAAGGCCATGCAGAAGGTCACGGGCGACGGACCGGCAAGCGCGCGCGGCTGATCGGCGGACCTCGACGGTAGGAACTAATCGTCGCACCGTATTGACAGGGTAATACACTCCGGCTTATCTCGTCCCGAACGGGGGGAGAAAGTTCGGCGATGTATAGCAACGAAGAGATCAATTCGGCGGTGGCTTCCGGGGCTTTGAGCGCGGAGGCTGCCGCCTCTTTGCGTGCCCACGTGGCAGAGCTTCGTTCGATGCCAGTCGCGAATGAAGAGCAGTTCCGGCTCGTCACCAGTTTCAACGACATCTTCGTCGCTATCGGCGTCGTCATCATGCTGGTCGCCGCCGGTGCGATCGGGCAGGCGATCGTCGGTGCCTTCATCCCCGCCCCGCCCTTTCCGAACGAAACCTTGAGCGAGGAAGCTCTAGAGGCTGCCTGGTGGGTCTATATGGAACAAGCAAGCTACCGTTCCGCATGGCAATGGGCGCTCGGCAGCGCTCTCGTCGCCGCGACGGCGTGGGGTTTGGCCGAGTTCTTCACGGCCAAGCGGCGCATGGCCCTGCCCTCGATCATCCTGCTTCTCGCATTCGTCGGCGCGATCTTCGCCGCGATCTTCAACCTCGGCGAAGGACTGCTTCGCGATGTGCCGGAATGGGTCGGAGCAATCTTCATTTCCTTCGCCGGCCTTATCGCGGCGCTCGGCGCGTGGCTGCACTGGCGCCGGTTCATGGTGCCGATCACCATCGCGGCGGGCACGGCGGCGCTCGCCGTCACCGTCATCGGTCTGATCGCTGCAGGCCTCTACAATACGGGTTTCGAAGACATCGAGAACGTGATGCTCGGGCTGACCTTCGTCGCGGGAATAGGCGTCTTCCTGTTCGCCATGCGCTGGGACACGAGCGACCTTCAGCGCACGACGCGGCGCAGCGACGTTGCCTTTTGGCTCCACTTGCTCGCCGCGCCGATGATCGCGCATCCCGTCTTCTATTCGCTCGGCGTGATGGATGGCGGCGATGCGGTCGGCATCGGCCAGGCTCTTGCCGTGGTTGCGATCTACGTCCTGTTCGGCCTGGTCGCGCTCGCAATCGATAGGCGCGCCCTGCTCGTATCCGCTCTCGCTTACGTGCTGGTGGCGCTCGGCCTTCTGTTCGACCGCTTCGGCGCCGTAGAGCTCAGCTTTGCGCTGACCGCGCTGGTGATCGGCTCTGCGCTGCTCAGCCTGTCGGCCTTCTGGACCCCGATCCGCAGCGCGCTCGTAAGCAACTTGCCGCCTCGCGTGCAGGCGCGCCTGCCGGAGTCCGCTCTCGAGGGGTCCGCCCTAACCGCCTGAAACTTCGGGAAAGCACGTTAAACGTCGATGAGCGCCTAGCCGTCGACCGATTTGACGAGGCGGCGTTCGACCGGGGCGAGGACGCCGCTCAATTCGTGACCGCGCTTCAGAATCTGCCCGTGTTCGCCGAACAGGGCCCACATGCCTTGCTTGTTGCGCAGCGCGGGCCGCTTCTCGATGCGCGCCTGCGGGCGTTCGGCGGCCCGCCGGAACGCAGCGAACATGGCGGCATCCTTCGTAAAATCCATCGCGTAGTCGCGCCATTCCCCGGCGGCCACCATGCGTCCATAGAGGTCGAGGATGCGCTGCAATTCCTGCCGGTCGAAGCCGACCTGTCCGTCTTTCGCATGACCGAAGGCGGGAAATGGCAGGATGTTGGGTTCGTTCTTCATCGCTTTGGCTGGCCGTCCGTCAGTTCGGCTGCTCCTCGCCGGGGCGGGCATGTGCCTGCTCGGTTACCGGCGGCTCCCTCATGGCGCGCAATTCCGCCAGTTCCGCGCGCAGCAACGCAAGTTCGCGTTCCATCCGCTCGATGCAGTCGGTCCGCACCTCGCCATTGTCGTCGCATGGCGTGGCATAGGGGGTGAATTCGGCGAACCATTCGCGCATGGGCACGGTCGTCGGGCGAGCCTTCAAACCGACCATCGTCGTCCCGTCGGGCACGTCTTCCAAGACGACGGCATTCGCGCCGATCCGGGCGCGCTTGCCGACGATGATCGGGCCGATGACCTGTGCGCCCGAACCGACGATCACTTCGTCAGACAGCGTCGGGTGGCGCTTGCCGCCTACCCCGCTGGTCGGGTTCGTCCCGCCCATCGTGACGTTCTGGTAGATGGTCACGTTGTCGCCGATCTCGCAGGTTTCCCCGATGACGGTGAAACCGTGGTCGATGAAGAAGTTTCGCCCGATCCGCGCGCCGGGATGGATGTCGATCGCCGTCAGAAAGCGGGAGAAATGGTTGACCGCGCGCGCCAGGAAATAGAGCCGCGCCTCGAACAGCCAGTGCGAGACACGGTGGAAGCCGACCGCCCAGACGCCCGGATACAGCATGACCTCCCAGCGCGAGCGCGGCGCCGGGTCGCGGGCCATGATGGAATCGAGATAGGCAGTCAGCTTTGCGAACATGATCCTCGATCGCTTAATCTTTTTACACGCTTACAGCAAATAGGGTTCGCTCGGCCCCTCGACCGCTTCGAGCGCGTCGCGGCACAGAGCGCGCGAGGGCGGCGTCTTGCGCTCGAGGCTGAGACGGTCGATCTCCGCAACGATCCGCTCTGCCGCCGCAAAGCTGCGGGTCATGCGCGCCATCAGATAGGCAGTGGACGCTTCGCCCAGAACCAGCCCTCGCCGTTCCGCGTGACTTTCCATGAGGTCCGCCATCATCGCATCGTCGGGCGGGCCGATCTCGCATTGCAGCGCCGCGCCCAGCCGGGACCGCAGATCGGGGAGCGCGATGTTCCACCCGCGCTCGCCGAACAGTCCGTCCTGCGATGCCGAACCCTCCGACAGATCGACTGTCAGGAGAAGGAGTTGACCGTTTTGCTGGGCGCGGTTCCAGGCATGGAAGATTATCGCATCAGGCTTCGTCGCGGCATCGTCGATCACTTCTGCCGTCGGCGAGGATGCGGCGAACCAGCGGGCGAGCAGGCTCTTGCCCGAACGGGGCGGCCCGGCGAGGATGCAGGTTCCGAACGGCCAGCTTTCGGGTCGGCGGAGGGCTTCGACAGCCGCGCGATTGGCTTCTCCGGTGACGATGCGCTGGGGTTCGCCGGGGTCGCCTTCGCTCAATGGCAAGGCGATCTGTTCGGGTCGGGCGATCATCGCTCGCCCGCTCCTAGCGCGAAATGAGGAGCGCGTTGCTGCCCTGCTGCACGGTGAAGCCGCGGGCCGACAGGGCCGCCGCGAGTTCGCCGAGCGAACCGGCGTACTGGACGCTCATCACAGAGGTTCCGCCGAGCGCCGTGCTGCTGACGCTGGCGCCGCGCACACCCGGTGCGCCGCGCACGCCGCTCAGTGCCGCATCGAAGCTCTGCGCGTCGGGCGTCGCGAACTGGACGGTATAGGTCGCGATGCTCGCCGACGGCGTGTCGGGCTGGTCGGCAGGGGTCTGCGCGTCCGGCGTCGCGGCGGGCGGGGGCGCTGCCTGCGTACGGTCGTAATTTTCGAGCTGTCGGCCAAGTTCGATCAGCTGCTGGAGCGCGGGATCGACTTCCCCGCCTTCGAGGTCGAGCGTCGCATCCGGGCGCAACCGGCCCGAGGTCAGCGCGCGCTGATAGATGCGATCGAGCTGGCGCACCGCATTGCGCAGCATGTCGGGCAGTTCCTCGTCCGAAGCGGCGGTCATGGTGAACCCGTCGAGATAGCGGCTGTCCGGTCCGAAGCGCGCGACGAAGCGCCCGGTTATCGGCCCGCCGGGATAGGTGTATTCGAGACGGGCGACCGGAATGAGCACGTCCGCCGCGTTGAACTGGTCGAGGATGGTGCGCCACCAGTAACGGCTGCGCCGCTCGGTCTGTCCCGCGGTCAGCAGCAGCGACTGTCCGCCCGCGCCCGAGGGACGCACGTAGTTGATGCGGCTGCCGCCCGGCTGGAACTCCGCCCAGGCGCGCTGCCACGCATTGCGCTGTTCGTAGATGATGGCCGTTCCGCCGCTGACCGTGACAGGCAGAAGCAGCATCGGCGCGGAGCGGGACACCTGCCCTCCGCGACCCAGCAGGCTGCCTGCGCGCTGGCGGTCGAAGATGACGCCCAGCGTCGCGATGTAGCGGCGCGGGCCGATCTGTTCCTTCTCGATGACGATCGAGGAGACGAGCGATTGGAGCTGCGAATCGGAGATGGCGGGACCGCCTGCGCGTTCCCAGGCAATGCGCTGCGCCTCGCGCCACCCTTCCTGCTGGGCATCGCGGGCGCTCTCGCCGGTGACGTCGACCTCGACCCCCTCGATGACGATGTCGGTGCTCGCCGCGACCGGCGCGATCCCGCGCTCCCCCTCGACCTGGGCAAGAACGATGGCGGCGCATACGAGGCAAAGCAGCACCGCGAGCGCGGCGATGAGCGGGCGACGATCGGCCGGAAGGGGCAGGCGGGATAGCATCATGGGGAAAACGAGACGCCTTTTGCCCAAAGAGCGATGGATTTCCAAGCGCGAATGCGTAAGGCAGGGCAAATGAGCGAAAAATCTGCGTCCTATACCTATGAAGAAGCGGGCGTTTCCATCGCTGCGGGCAATGCCCTCGTCAAGGCGATCGGGCCGCTGGTCAAGGCGACCGCGCGCCCCGGTGCGGATAGCGAGATCGGGGGTTTCGGCGGTTTCTTCGATCCGAAGGCGGCGGGCTATGCCGACCCGCTGCTCGTCGCGGCGAATGACGGCGTCGGCACCAAGGTCAAGCTTGCCATAGAGCACAACCGCCACGACACGATCGGGCAGGATCTCGTCGCGATGTGCGTCAACGACCTCATCGTGCAAGGCGCCGAACCGCTGTTCTTCCTCGACTATTTCGCCACCGGCAAGCTGGAGACGGGTATCGCGGAACGGGTCGTCGGCAGCATTGCAGAGGCATGCAGGATGGCAGGCTGCGCGCTGATCGGCGGAGAGACCGCGGAAATGCCGGGAATGTATGCGGCAGGCGATTACGACCTTGCAGGCTTCTGCGTCGGCGCGGTCGAGCGCGGCGAGCAACTGACCGGAGAGCGCGTCGCCCCCGGCCATGTCCTGATCGGGCTGGCGAGCAGCGGCGTCCATTCGAACGGCTATTCGCTGGTCAGGCGCTTGGCCGCAGACAAGGATTGGAAGCTCGACCGCCCCGCCCTGTTCGATCAGGAGGTGCTGCTGATTGATGCTCTTGTCGCCCCGACGCGGATCTATGTGGAAAGCCTGTTGCCGCTCATTCGGGAGCAGCGGATCGACGCGCTCGCTCACATCACCGGCGGCGGCCTTCTCGAAAACATCCCGCGCATCCTGCCCGAAGGCTGTCACGCAATCGTCGATGCCGATAGCTGGCGGCAAAGCGGCCTCATGGCGTTCCTCCAGGCGCAGGGCAATATCGAGCCGGAGGAAATGGCGCGAACCTTCAATTGCGGCATCGGCATTGTGCTGGCCGTCGATCCCATAAAAGCCGACAGCCTGCTCGACGCGCTTCGCAAGGCGGGAGAGACGCCGCATCGCATCGGCGAGATCGTCGCGGGCGAAAAGGGCTGCACGGTCAGGGGTTCGCAAGGAACCTGGAGCGCGCGGTCGGACTGGGAAGCGCGCCACCTTGGCTGACCTGACGGCGACGAAGGCGCGGGTCGCGGTGTTCATTTCCGGCACCGGCACCAATATGGCGGCGTTGCTCTATGCCAGCAGGCTTCCGACGAGCAATTACGAGATCGTGCTTGTCGCCAGCAATCGCGAAGACGCCAAGGGCCTGACACTCGCCCGCGCCGAAGGCATTGCGACATTCGCTCAGTCGCACCGGGGCATGGAGCGGGATGCGCATGATGCGGCGATGGAACAGGCGGCGCAGGCGGCGGGTGCGGATTATATCGCGCTTGCGGGTTACATGCGCATCCTCGGCACAGCTTTCGTCGAACGCTGGAGCGAGCGGATGCTCAATATCCATCCCTCCCTTCTGCCGCGCTACAAGGGTCTCGACACGCATGGCCGTGCCATTGCGGCGGGCGACATGCATGGCGGGGTCAGCGTCCACCTCGTCACCGCCGATCTCGACGGCGGCGAGGTGCTCGCGCAGATGCCGGTGGCGATCGAGGAAGGCGACACGCCGGAAACCCTCGAGGCGCGCGTGCGTTTTGCCGAGCATCAAGTCTATCCCTTCGCCCTTTCCCGCCATATCGACCGGCACCGCACTTCCTGACATGGGCAATAAACCCGTCAGGCGGCATCTGCTCGACCGTTCGCCGCGCGTCGACCGATTGAATGCGCTGATCGCGAAGGGGTTCGAGCGCGGCTGGCTGTTCGTTCCCGACCTGTCGCCCGAGGCGATCTGGAAAGCCGGCGCCAAGGGACATGATCCGGCGGACGAACATTCGGGTCGCCTGCCGGAAGACGTCGCCGATTTCCGCCTCCGCCTCGACCGGCTGTGCGAGGCCTTGTCCAGCGAAGCGGCACTCAATCCGCTCGGACAGGTCTTCGCATGGGGCCAGCTGACCCGCATCGTCGCGCAGCGTCACCGACTGGGGGCTTATTGGCGCAAGCACCCGGAAGTCCTCGAAACGCAGCTTGCTCCGCCGATTGTCGTCGTCGGCCAGATGCGCGCCGGGACGACGCGGATACACCGCCTGCTGGCCGCCGATCCGGCCCATTGCGCGACGCGCTTCTGCGACAGCTGGAACCCTGCCCCGCAATCGCCCGACCTGCGGCCCATGAAAAGTGCCGCCGCCCTCGCCTTCGCGCATTGGCTCAATCCATGGCTGGAGACGATCCATCCCTTCGGAGCCAGCCGCGCGGACGAGGAACTGGGCTGGCTTGCCGCCGCCCTCGATCATTGCGCCGCCGAAGCGCAATGGCGCATTCCCTCCTTCACGGCGTTTTCGGAAAATCGCGACCCCCTGCCCGTCTATCGCGAATTTGCGCGTATCCTGCGTACCGACGCGGCCCATTGTGGCAATGCGGGCAGGCCGCGAGTCATGAAGACCCCGCAATTCGCCGAGGATCTGCCAAGCCTCTTCGCGGTGCTGCCCGAAGCGCGCATCGTCGTTGCTCGCCGCTCCAGCGAGGACGTTCTGGAAAGCGCGGTATCGCTGGTGGCGAACCAGATGGCCATGCAGACCGATGCCGCCGAAGAAGCGGCCTTACGCGCCGAATGGCAACGCAAGATCGCTCTTCGCGAGGAAAGGGCCGATGCGGCGCTGCGGACCTTCAGCGGTCGGGTGGCGGAGGTCGATTTCGCGGCGCTGGGCGAAGACTGGCAAAGCGCGATTGCGGATGTCTACGACGCACTTGGACTGACGCTCGACGACGCGGCGCGGCAGGCGATGGCGCGGGAAATGCTCAAGGGTAAGAACGGGGCGCATCGTCGCCACCGCTCGCAATGGCGGCAGTTTGCGCGCGCTGCGCGGCCTACGTTTGGACCGGCGGGCGGAAATGGTCTCGGGGCGCAAGGGAACGCGCGATAGGGGCGGCCTTGCCGTCGGCAAAACTCTGCCAGAAGACGAGGCGCTGATGCTCGACACGGGTGCGCCACAGGCTGTCATGGAGAAGATCGGGATCGTCGGCTTCAACCGAGCCCCGGATCAGAACGGCACCTCTGAACTCCGCGATTTCCGTCGGTATGAGGCGAAAACGCGGCTCGATCTCGAAGAACCGGCGCATGACCTTTGCAAGGACGTTCACGCCGCTGATCGCATCGCCTTGGCTGTCGACGAAACAGGCATGGGGCGCAACGAAGGCGAGCATACCTTCGACGTCATGCGCATTCATCGCGGTAATGTAGCGCTCGATGGCCCGCTTCGAGGTTTGAAAGAACATGGACATCGCGGAAAGCCATGTACCGCAGAACGAGAAAGGGCGCGAACGAAAAGCGAACCGTCCGCGCCCCATCTTCACAAAGATTATTTTGGTCCTCAGCCGACGATTTCGTCCTCGTCGAAGAAATAGGCGATCTCGGTCGCCGCATTTTCTTCGCTGTCGCTGCCGTGGACGGAGTTCGCCTCGATGCTTTCCGCATATTCCTTGCGGATCGTTCCGGCATCGGCGTTCTCGGGATTGGTCGCGCCCATTACGTCGCGGTTGCGCTTCACCGCATCCTCGCCCTCGAGCACCTGGACGACGACCGGACCGCTGACCATGAAGTCGACGAGGTCGTTGAAGAAGGGGCGCTCCTTGTGGACAGCGTAGAACCCCTCTGCCTGCTCTCGCGACATCTGGATGCGCTTGGATGCGACGACGCGAAGGCCGGCTTCTTCCAGCATCTTGGTGACGGCGCCGGTCAGGTTGCGGCGCGTTGCATCGGGCTTGATGATCGAGAATGTGCGGGTGACCGCCATGAGAAAATCCTTGAGATTGTGGTGGGAAAATGATCGCGATTGTCGTGACGAAGCGCCCCTAGCTTTTCGGCGCGCGTGAAACAAGGTTTGCCAACGCTTGCCCCCGCCTTGGTGCAGCTAGACCCCTTCTAGGTATCCTTATGCGCCCTCCGCCCAACTGCCGTTTTCCCGCTGCTTGAAGATGTGTAATTCACGGTTTTCTGCGGCTTTCAGGGTCTTCCAAAGGTTGCGCGCATCGTTAGTGGCCGCTTCGTCGAACAGGAGGAGGCAACGCTCGAAACGGCTGGCCTCCTCGCTCCAGATGCCGTCCGCGACGAGCACGATGGACGCGCCGTTGGGAGCCTCGAACCCGCCGGAAACGAGGATCGGCTGGCGCGCATCATGCGGCCCTCCCGCCTCGCCATTGGCAAGGAATTCGCCCGGAACCTCCCACAAGGCACGCGAAATTTCCTGTCTCTTTTCAGCATTTTGCGCGACGATGAGGAGGCGCGATCCGGTCTGGACGACCTTGCGCGCTAGCATCGCCGCCACCGCCTCCACCGGGTCGCGCGAAAGCTGATAGAAATCAATCCGCATCAGTTGGCGCTCTCAGTCTCGGCATTAGCGCCGGCAGGCAAACCCTTGTTCCGGCGGCATTTTTCCGAGCAATAGCGCACGTCGCCCCAATCCCTCGCCCATTTCTTCCGCCAGGCGAATTGGAGCCCACATGTGGCGCAGATCTTGGTCGGCAGATCGCCCTTGCGACGCATCTTCGCCATGACCCTGCGCCCCCTTCCTGTGCGGACCTCGCTTATTTCTCTGCGAAATCAGCGATATACTGGTCCATCAGTCGCACGCCGAAGCCCGTTGCGCCCTTGTCCCAGGTGGCGCCGGGCTTCTCGTCCCACACCATTCCGGCGATGTCGCAATGCGCCCAGGGCGTGCCGTCCTCGATGAAGCGCGCCAGGAACTGCGCCGCCGTGATCGATCCGGCATCGCGCGGCCCGACGTTCTTCATGTCGGCGATCGGCGAGTTGATGAGCTTGTCGTAAGCGGGACCGATGGGCAGGCGCCACATCTCGTCGCCGCTTCTCTTGCCCGCCGCGAGAATATCGGTGGCAAGTTCGTCATTATTCGCGAACAGGCCGCCATGCTCGCGCCCGAGCGAGATGATGATGGCGCCGGTCAGCGTCGCGAAATCGACGATGAGGCGCGGATTGAACTTCTTCTGCGTCCAGTGCAGCGCGTCGCACAGGACGAGCCTTCCCTCGGCATCGGTATTGAGGACTTCGATCGTCTGACCCGACATGGACGTCACCACGTCGCCCGGCCGCTGCGCGTTGCCGTCGGGCATGTTCTCGACGAGACCGACCACGCCGACCACGTTCGCCTTCGCCTTGCGCTTCGTCAGGGCGAGCATCGCGCCCGCAACCGCGCCTGCACCGCCCATATCCCACTTCATGTCGCCCATGCCGGGACCGGGCTTCAGCGAAATGCCCCCGGTGTCGAAGGTCACGCCCTTGCCGACGAAAGCGACCGGCTGCTCGCCTTCTTCGCCGCCGTTCCAGCGGATGGCGAGGATGTAGCTGTCGCGCTCAGACCCCTGGCCAACGCCGAGCAGTGCGCCCATGCCGAGCTCTTCCATCTGCGCCTCATCCAGCACTACCAGCTCTGCGCCCGTTCCCGCGAACCTTTCCTTGCAGCGAGCGACGAAACTTTCCGGATAGATGATGTTCGCCGGTTCGGTGACCAGTTCACGGGTGAATTCGACGCCTTCCGCGACGGCTTCGCTGCGCTGCCATGCGTCCTCGATGCCCTCAGGTGCGCCGACGACATGGACCGTTTCCAGCGTGACGCGTTGATCGTCCTTCAGCTTCGTGCGGTAATTGTCGAGGTGCCAGGCGCGCAGCCGGATGCCCATGACGACCGCTGCCGCCTCTTCGGCGGAAAGGTTCGAACCGGATACGTCGAGCGCCATTTCCTTCTCGCCGGAGCGCAGGAACTTCGCCGTCAGCGCAGCCCCCGCCTTTTCCAGATTGGCGATGCGTTTTTCGCTTTCCGGCTCGCCAACTCCTGCAAGCGCAAGGCGGCGCGTCTTGCCGCCGCGTTCGACGAAACTTTCGAAAACCCGTCCGACCTGCCCCTTAAAGCGCGCGGCGTCCGCCCCGTCCCGGATTGTCGCCTCCATTCCATCAGGCAGCTTGCCTTGATCGACAACTTGCGCAAGAAGCCGCGCTTCCGTGGGAAGGTCTTGGGTAAAGTGAATCTGCATGAAAACTCCTGGGAGGTGGGTCGTCGCGTGGACCCGGTCATGCAGGCCCGCACTTCGATGGAACTGACGGCGTTAGACAGGGCAGTTAAGATGCACGCGTTCGATAAGCAAGCATCGGCGCGGCTCGGTGCAGGCTTCGCCGCTTCAACCGCGATCCTCTCCGTCTTGCTGTCCGCACCCGCCGCCGCGCAAAGTGGACCTGCGCCCGGCATTCCGACCGCGGAAGAACAGGTCGACATTCCCCCGCCCGTACCCGACGAGCCTCTTGCACCAGTCGATCCGGAATTCTTCGAACCGGAACCCGCGCCCGCCACGGATCCCGATGAACCGACCGGGGAAGCGAGCCGCGCAATCGACTTCGAGGCCGATGCTCTCGAATACGATCAGTCGAGCGACACCATCACGGCGAGCGGCAACGTCATCTTGCGCAGTGAGGATCAGTCGCTGCGCGCCGACAGCGTCCGCTGGAACCGCCAGACCGGCGATATCGTCGCAGACGGCAACGTGCGGCTGGTCGACGAGTTAGGCAACCAGCTCTATTCCGATTCGCTGCTGCTCGACGACGAGTTCGAGGCAGGTGCCATGGACAATCTTCTGCTCGCCCTTGCGCAGGGCGGCAGGCTGGCAGCGGCCGAGGGACGCCGCGGCGAAGACGGCGCGATCATCCTCGAACGCGCAGCGTACAGCGCCTGTGCCGTGATCGACGCGGAAGGCTGCGAGAAGAGCCCGAGCTGGCGAATTACCGCCGAACGCGTCGTCTACGACACGGTAAACGACACGGTGAAGTTCAGGGGCGCTTATCTCGAACTGTTCGGGGCGCGCGTCCTGCCCCTTCCCGGCCTAGCGATCCGCACCGATGGCGAAGCCGCCTCCGGCTTCCTCGCGCCGAACCTGCGCGTATCGCAAGTGAACGGCTTGGAGGTGAACGGCAGCTATTACTGGCGCCTTGCCGATAATCGTGACCTGACCTTGGGTGCCTATGCCTTTACCGAGGCACCGCCGATGGTTTCGGGCCAGTGGCGGCATCTGCTCGACAAGGGCGCGTACCAGATCACCGGTTACCTGACGAGCAGCCGGCGGATCGGCGGCATCAACGGCTTCAATCAGGAACCGACCAGCGAACGCGATATTCGCGGCTACATCTTTGCGAACGGGCAGTACCAGTTTTCCCCGGAATGGAGCCTTTCCGCATCGATCCGCCGCGCGAGCGACCGTACGTTTCTGCGCCGCTACGACATCACGCGCGAGGACCGGCTGCGCTCGACCTTCGAACTCGCCCGCGTCGACGATACGTCTTATTTCGCACTGACCGGCTGGGAAACGCAGACGCTGCGACTGAATGCGCCGCAGGGCGAGGTGCCGGTGGCACTGCCGATCATCGACTATCGCAAGCGGCTGGCCGACCCGATTGCAGGCGGGACGGTGCAGTTGCAGGCCAACACCCTCGCCATTTCGCGCGAAGTGGGACAGGATACGCAGCGCGCCTTCGCGAAGGCGCAATGGGACCGGCGCAGCATTACCGCGGGCGGTCAGGTTCTCACCCTCTCTGTTCTCGGTCGGGCGGACGTTTATCATACCGACGACGTTTCCCTGACCGAGACGGTGCAGTTTCGCGGGAACGAAGGGTGGGAAGCCCGAGCTTTCGGTCTCGGCGCGGTCGATCTCGAATGGCCGCTCGTCGGTCGCGCATTCGGCGGGACGCAGGTGCTGACCCCCCGTGTGCAGGTAGTCGCCAGCACGCCGATCCGCAATCTCGCCTTCCCCAACGAGGATGCCCGCGCCTTCGACCTCGAAGATTCGAACCTCTTCGCCTTGAACCGCTTTCCCGGATACGACCGGATCGAGGAGAGCATTCGCGTGACCTACGGGCTCGACTGGGAATTGCGGCGGCCGGGGTGGGAAATCCTCGCCACGATCGGACAGTCGATCAGGGCGGACGAGGAACCGGGCTTTCTCGTCGACGGGACGGGCATTTACGACCGCGTCTCGGACATCGTCGGGCGTACCCGCGTGCGTTATCGCGACTTCCTCAGCTTCACCCACCGTTATCGCATCGACAAGGACGACTTCGCGCTGCGGCGCAACGAGATCGACGCGACGATCGGGTCGCGCCGGACCTATGCCGAGGTCGGTTATCTACGGCTCGACCGCGACATCGACGTTACCGTGGAAGATCTCGACGATCGCGAAGAGCTGCGCTTTGCGGGCCGGGTCGCATTTGCCGATTACTGGTCGGTATTCGCGGCAGGGATCGTCAATCTCACCGATGCGGAAGAAGACCCGACCCTGACCTCCGACGGGTTCGACCCGATCCGCACGCGCCTTGGCATAGCCTATGAGGACGATTGTCTCGAGATCGGCCTTACCTGGCGGCGCGACTTCATCACTGCGGGCGATGCCGTGAGCGGCAATACGTTCCAGTTGAACTTTTCGCTCAAGAATCTCGGTTTCCGGTGAACGCCGCCGGATTGGCATGATCCGCATTTGCCGTTATGGGCGATGCGCATCGGGCGGTTCGCACAGGGGGATCAGGCATCGCCACCGACCGGTATGGCGATCAGCTTTCGTTAAGGCCGATCGCGCCATTCGCCGGTCTTCATTCGCCCTCGCGGCCAGACATTCATGAGTTGGACGATCATCGCGTGTTGAACAGTTTCTCGAAAAAAGCCTTCATTGCAGCCGTATTTGCAGGAACCGGCATGACGCTGGCGACGGGCCAGTCGCTGGCTCAGGCCGTCGCACCCGTCGCCGAAGCCACGACCCAAACGAACACTGAAGCGCCCGAAGCCACTATGCCCGAAGCTGCTTCGCCAGCTGCGCAAGCTGCCGATCCGCTCGGCCTTGGTGGCGAGGTCCGTTTGCTCGGGAACAGCGATCCCAACGTCCGGACCGCGACTGCCATCGTCAACGGGCAGGTGATCACGGGAACCGACATAGACCAGCGCGTGGCGCTGGTCACTGCGTCCTCCGAAGGGGAAATACAGCCCGACGAAATGGAACGGCTGCGGCAGCAGGTATTGCGCAACCTGATCGACGAGACCCTGCAGATACAGGCCGCCGAAGTGCAGGAACTGCCCGTCTCGGACGAGGAAGTGGAAGCAAGCTACCAGCGGCTCGCGCAGCAGAATTTCGGCGAAAGCCCGGAATCGATGGACACTTATCTGAGGCTGATCGGTTCTTCGCCCGCTTCGCTGAAGCGTCAGATCAAGGGCGAAATGGCCTGGTCGCGCCTCGTGCAGCGCAATGTCTCGCCCTTCGTCAACGTGTCTGCCGAGGAAGTGAACGAGCAGTTGCAGCGGCTCGAAAGTTCGCGCGGGACAGAGGAATACAGGCTCGGCGAAATCTATTTGTCGGCGACACCGCAGAATCGTGAAGCGGTCTTGCAGAACGCGCAGCGGATCATCGAGCAATTGCGGCAGGGCGGCAGCTTCGTTGCCTATGCAAGGCAGTTCTCCGAAGCATCGACGGCGGTCGTCGGCGGCGACCTCGGCTTCGTGCGGCTGGCGCAATTGCCTCAGGAAATCGCGAGCGTCGCTGCGACCCTGCAACCGGGGCAGCTGAACGGGCCGATCGAGATACCGGGCGGCTATTCGATCGTATATCTGATCGACAAGCGTCAGGTTCTGACGGCCGATCCCCGCGATGCGGTCCTGTCGCTGAAGCAGATCTCGATCTCCTTCGCACCGGGCGAAAGCCAGGCTTCGGCCGAAGAGCGCGTCCGGCGCTTCTCTGAAGGAGTGAAGGAAATCCGCGGTTGCGGCGATGCCGAACGCGCGGCGGCGGAACTCGGCGCATCCATTGTCAACAACGACCAGATCAACGCGCGAGCGCTTCCCGAAACGCTGCAGAGCATCCTCCTGGACTTGCAAATCGGACAGGTCACGCCGCCCTTCGGCACGGTCGAGGACGGTGTGCGTGTCCTCATGTTGTGCGGACGCGACGATCCTGTCGCTGCGGAAGGACCGGATTTCGAAGCGGTCATGTCCCAGCTCGAAAACGAGCGCATCGGCAAGCGCGCGCAGCGTTACCTGCGCGACCTGCGCAACGATGCCTATGTCGAATATAATTGAGTACTCCTGACGCCCAGCTTCTGGCCCTGACGATCGGCGATCCTGCCGGTATCGGGCCGGAACTGGTCGCCGAATGCTGGCGAGCCTGTCGCGAGGATCAGACTGCTCCCGCCCTGGTCGTAGTTGGTTCGAGCGAAACACTGAAAGCGGCCGCCCAAACACGCGGCTTTGCCCTTCCCTGTCGCAGCCTTGAAAGCGTGGCCGAGGCGCGGGACGTCTGGCCCGATGCCCTGCCAGTCCTCGAGCTAGGCTCACCCGAATTCGCACCGGGCGAACCCTCAGCTGAAGGGGCCGAATTTGCTTTGCGGTCGCTGGAAACAGCAACGCGACTGGCGCTGGACAATGAAATCGCTGGCGTCGTCACCGCGCCGATCGCCAAGGACAATCTGGCAGCTGCGGGTTTTCGCTTCGCAGGACAGACGGAGTTCTTCGCCGGTGCGTGTGACATCGCCGAAGAGGATGCGGTCATGATGCTTGCCGGACCGCGCTTGCGCACCGTCCCGATGACGGTGCATTGCGCCTTGGCGGACGTGCCCCGGCGTCTTTCCGTGGAAACAATCGTTCGCCGCAGCGTCATTGTCGCCGAGGCCTTTCAAACGGATTTCGGCATCGAGCGACCGCGGCTCGCGGTAGCGGGTCTCAATCCCCATGCGGGAGAGAATGGCCGATTCGGCGCGGAAGAGATCGAGATCATCGTGCCCGCCATTGCCGCGCTCAAAGAACGAGGTATCGACGTTTCCGGGCCGCATCCCGGCGATGCGCTGTTTACCCCGCGTGCGCGCGAAACCTACGACGTCGCGATCGCCATGTATCATGATCAAGCGCTCATTCCCCTCAAGGCACTCGACTTCGACGAGGGCGTGAACGTCACTCTCGGCCTTCCGATCGTGCGGACCTCGCCCGATCATGGGACTGCCTTTTCAATCGCTGGAAAGAACCTCGCCGACCCCGGTGCCATGCTCGCGGCCGTGCGAATGGCGTCCCAGATCGCGGCGATCCGGCAGGCGCAGTAATGACATTTTCGGCGTCGGGCGAGGTCGGATGAGCGTGCCGGAACTTCCTCCTCTGCGCGAAGTCATCGCGCGCCACGGGCTTTCGGCATCAAAGGCTTTGGGACAGAACTTCCTGTTCGATGCGCAATTGCTGGACCGGATCGCTGCGATACCCGGCGATCTCGAAGGCAGAGCCGTGCTCGAAGTCGGGCCCGGTCCCGGCGGACTGACCCGCGCGCTCTTAAAAGCCGGGGCGCGCGTCACCGCCATCGAAATGGACCGCCGCTGCCTGCCGGCGCTTGCCGAACTGGCCGAGGCATTTCCGGGCAGGCTCACGGTGATCGAGGGCGATGCGATGTCGCTTGATCACGATGCCCTCATGGGTGAGAAATATGCGGTCGTCGCCAATTTGCCGTACAATGTCGGTACCGCCCTGTTCACGCGGTGGCTCGGCGGAGCGAAGGGGATTGAGGATACGTGGCCGCCGCGCTGGTCCTCGCTCACCCTGATGTTTCAGGAAGAGGTCGCGCGCCGCATCGTTGCCCGCCCCGATACGCCGGCCTACGGACGCCTGTCCGTGCTCGCGCAGTGGCGCACCACCGCAACGCTGGCGATGAAGGTTCATCGCAGCGCCTTCACGCCGCCGCCCAAGGTGATGAGCGCCATCGTGCATGTCGAACCCTCGACCATGCCGGAAGGCGTCTCGGCGAGAGTCCTGGAAAGCGTGACGCAGGCCGCCTTCGGTCAACGCCGAAAGATGCTGCGCCAAAGTCTCAAGCCGCTTCCGAGGGCCGTAGAGGCACTCGACGCGCTGTCCATCGATCCCCGGCGCCGCGCGGAAACGCTATCGGTGGACGAATTCGTTGCCATCGCACAAAATCTGACCTGATATCGGGCGCTTGCCTTACTTGCCGCGATTGGTCATGGAGCGGCGATGGACATTCTCGCACTGCTGACCGATCCGGCAGCCTGGCTCGCCCTCCTGACCCTCATCGCGCTCGAAGTCGTTCTGGGTGTCGACAACCTCATCTTCATTGCGATCCTGTCGAACAAACTGCCCGAGCATCAGCAGGCGAAGGCGCGGCGCATCGGTTTATCGCTGGCGCTGATCATGCGCATCGGCCTGCTCATGCTGATCGGGTGGATCGTGACGCTGCAGACGCCGCTCTTCGACCTGGGTATCACGGGCGCGCCGAACGAATATGGCGAACCGACCTTCGAAACAGCATTTTCCGGGCGCGACCTCATTCTGCTGGCAGGCGGCCTGTTCCTGCTGTGGAAGGCGACTAAGGAAATCCATCACTCGATGGAGCCGGAGGATAATAGCGGCGACCTGCTCGACAAGACGCCATCCATGGCCGATGCCGCAAAGGCAAGCTTCGGCTCAGTCATCGCGCAGATCATCGCCATCGACCTCGTTTTTTCGATCGATTCCATCCTGACCGCGGTCGGCATGACCGACGAGATTCCGATTATGGTCACGGCCGTCGTCATCACCGTCGGCGTGATGATGATCGCTGCGGACCCCCTCGCCCGCTTCATCGAGAAGAACCCGACGCTCGTCATGCTGGCGCTCGCCTTCCTCGTGATGATCGGCGTCGTCCTCATCGCCGACGGCTTTGGGTTCCACGTGCCCAAGGGCTACATCTACGCCGCGATGGGCTTCTCGGTCGGCGTCGAGCTGCTCAATATGGTTCAGCGCAATCGCCGGGCGGCGGCACGGGCCGCCACGGCGCAGGGCTAAGGAGAAAGCGGCCTAGCTGGTCGCTTTCTTGCGCAGCCGCCATTGGTGCAGCAGCGGCTCCGTATAGCCCGAAGGCTGCTCGACGCCCTTGAATATGAGATCCTGCGCCGCCTGGAAGGCCGGCCCGTCCTCGTTTTCCAATAGCGGTTCGTATAGCGGATCGCCCGAATTCTGCTCGTCCACCTTGGCTGCCATCCGGCGTAGCGCCTCCATCACCTGATCGCGGGTGACGACCTCGTGGAGCAGCCAGTTGGCGATATGCTGCGAGGAAATGCGCAGGGTCGCGCGGTCCTCCATCAGGCCGACATCGTTGATGTCCGGCACTTTGGAGCAGCCGACGCCCTGATCGACCCAGCGCACGACATAACCCAGTAGCCCCTGGCAGTTATTGTCCAGTTCCTCGCGAATTTCCTCTTCCGACCAGTTCGTTCCCTCGGCCAGCGGAATGGTCAGCAACTCGTCGAGCTTCGCTGCATCGGGCAGACCCTTTTGAATCTCGAACACGTCCTCTGCGTGATAGTGAAGCGCATGGAGCGTCGCGGCGGTCGGGCTCGGCACCCAGGCGGTATTCGCGCCGGCGCGCAAATGCCCGATCTTCTCGATCATCATCTGCCCCATGAGGTCGGGCGCGGCCCACATGCCCTTGCCGATCTGCGCCCGGCCCGACAGGCCGTGAGCAAGGCCGATCCCAACATTGCGCGCTTCGTAAGCCTTGAGCCAGGCCGAGTTCTTCATCTCGCCCTTTCGCATCATCGCACCGGCCCGCATCGAGGTATGTATCTCGTCGCCGGTGCGATCGAGGAAGCCGGTGTTGATAAAAACGATGCGGTCCTTCACCGCCCGGATGCACGCGGCGAGATTGGCCGACGTGCGCCGTTCCTCGTCCATGACGCCCACCTTGATCGTGTTGCGCGTCAGGCCGAGCAAGTCCTCGACGGCATCGAACAGGTCATTGGTGAAGGCACATTCCTCCGGCCCATGCATCTTGGGCTTCACGATATAGATGCTGCCCTTGCGGCTGTTGCGCGTATCGGTCCGCCGTTCGACGTCGAGCGCGCCGATGGCGGAGGTGAAGACCGCGTCCATCAGCCCTTCGGGTATCTGCGTTCCGTCCGGCAGGCCGATCGCCGGATTGGCCATGAGATGCCCGACATTGCGCACGAACAGAAGGCTGCGACCCGGCAGCGTCTTTTCCCGCCCCTCCTTGTCCGTGTATGTCTTGTCCTTCGACAAAGTCCGGGTCATCGAGGAGCCGCCCTTGTCGAAAGTCTCCGACAGGTCGCCGCACATCAGGCCGAGCCAGTTCGAATAGGCAGTCAGCTTGTCCTCGGCATCGACCGCCGCGACCGAATCCTCGAGATCGACGATGGTCGTCAGCGCCGCTTCGAGAACGATGTCGGAAATACCCGCCTTGTCCGTCTTCCCAATCGGGCTCGTCCTGTCGAACACGACCTCGATATGCAGCCCGTTATTGCAAAAAAGCCGTCCTTTTTCCGTGCGCCCGACATATTGCTGCTCGTCCTTCAGCGCGATGCCATCTGCATCGTCGAGATCGCTCCAGCCGCCCGAGGCGAGCGGCACGGTCTCGTCGAGGAATTCGCGTCCCCGCTTGATGACCGCCGCGCCCCGTTCCTCGTCATAACCGCCTGGCTTTGCAGGCGGCGCATTGAGCGCATCCGTACCGTAGAATGCATCGTACAGGCTGCCCCACCTTGCATTGGCGGCATTGAGAACGAACCGCGCATTGAGCGAGGGCACGACGAGTTGCGGCCCCGCCATCGTTGCGATTTCGGGATCGACATTCTCGGTGCCGATAGTGAAGTCGCCCGGTTCGGGCACGAGGTAGCCGATCTCTTCGAGGAACGAGCGGTAAGCCTTCGCATCGTGCGGCTGACCCGTTCGCGCCAGATGCCATTCGTCGATCTTCGCCTGCAATTTCTCGCGCTTTTCGAGAAGCGCCTGGTTACGCGGAACGAACTTCACCAGCAGCGAGGCAAAACCTTTCCAGAATTCCTCCACGTTTCGGTCGAGCGGGCCGAGGACTTCCTCCTCCATGAAGCGCGCCAGGGCGGTGTCCACTTTAAGTCCGGCTTTCTCGACTGTCTGGCTCATGATCGTCCTTTGTCCTGTTGCGTTTGCACACCGGCCTAAAGGAGCGGAGGACGCAGGACAAGCAGCGGGCGGGACTTGGGTTTGCGCAATTTGCAGGGTAAGGCGCGTAACGATGACAGACGTAACGGAACCCGAAAAACTGGTCGGCGCAATAGATGCCGAGGCGATGCTCGCACAGGTGCAAACTTGGAGCGCGATCAACACAGGAACCGCGAATCTCGGAGGACTTAAGAAGCAGGCGGAACTGCTGGCCGACGCCTTCGCCGTGCTGCCGGGCGAAATCGAACTGGTCGAGCCTGCCCCCGTGACGGCCATCGCCCCAGACGGGAAGGAGTTCGAGAAACCGCATGGCAGGCACCTCGTCCTGCGCGTGCGTCCCACGGCGAACAGGCGCTTCATCCTGACGGGTCACATGGATACCGTCTTCCCCGAAGATCATCCCTTTCAGGATCAGACGTGGCTCGACGAGGAAACACTGAACGGACCCGGCGTCGCCGACATGAAGGGCGGCCTCGCGGTTATGCTTCACGCGCTGATGGCCCTCGAAGACAGTGCGGCGGCAAGGGCGATCGGTTACGACGTTATGATCAATTCCGACGAGGAAACGGGTTCGCTTGCTTCCTCCGAACTCATCGCAGAGCTCGCGACCGGCAAGTTTGCGGCGCTGACCTACGAGCCTGCTGCCCTGCCCGACGGCACGCTCGCCCATGCGAGGGGCGGCACGGGCAATTATTCGATCACCTTTACCGGCAAGAGCGCCCATGCCGGCCGCAATCCGCAGGACGGGCGCAACGCCATCGTCGCCGCTGCCGACATGGCGGTGCAATTGAAGGCGCGCGAACACGCCGAATTGTCGGTCAACCCCGCGAAGATCGAGGGCGGCGCTGCTAACAACGTCGTTCCCGATCATGCCGTTCTGCGCTTCAACATCCGACCGAAATCAACCGAGGCGATGGAGAGTTTCGATCAATATATCAGCGATCTATCGCGCAACATCTCGAAAATTCATGACCTCGACGTCCATGTCCATGGCGGAGTGACGAGGCCGCCGAAGCCGGTGGATGCAAGGGCGCAGAAGCTGTTCGAGCTCGTAAAACGGTGCGGAGCGGATCTCGGTCAGAAGATCGGCTGGCAGGCGACCGGCGGCGTGTGCGACGGCAACAACATCGCGGCGTGCGGCGTCCCGGTCGTCGATACGATGGGCGTGCGCGGCGGAGCTATCCACTCGCCCGACGAATATCTCATCGTTCCCTCGCTCAAGGAACGCGCCGCCCTCTCGGCCCTTGTGCTGCACCGCCTTGCCACGGGTGATGCGCTATGACCTTTCGACTGCGCGCCGCCCGGCTGGAGGACATCGAGCCGCTTTACGAGATGGCGAAACTGACCGGCGGAGGGTTCACCAACCTCCCTGCCGACCGCGATGCCCTAACCGCGAAGATCGAGCGGTCGACCCGCTCCTATGCGCAGGAAACGGACGGAACATTGCGCGACGAGCTGTTCGTGCTGGTCCTCGAGAATGTCGAGACGCGGCAAGTCCGCGGCACCTGCCAGATCTTCACGCAAGTCGGTCAGCAATGGCCGTTCTATTCCTATCGCCTGACGACCCTGACCCAGCACAGCCAGGAACTCGATCGCACCGTGCGCGCGGAAATGCTGAGCCTCGTCACCGATCTCGAAGGATGCAGCGAGGTGGGCGGCCTGTTCCTCCACCCCAACGAGCGCGCGGGCGGCCTCGGCATGCTGCTGGCGCGCAGCCGCTATCTGTTCATCGCGATGCATCGCAAACGGTTCGCCGAACGCATCCTTGCCGAGCTTCGCGGCATCATCGATGAGCGCGGCGGTTCGCCTTTCTGGGACGGAGTTGCGGGCCGCTTTTTCGGCATGAGCTTTCAGGAAGCGGACTATTTCAACGCGATCAACGGCAACCAGTTCATCGCGGACCTCATGCCCAAGCACCCGGTCTATGTCGCGATGCTGTCCGAGACGGCCCGCACCGCGATCGGCGTCCCGCATCCTTCAGGGCGGGCGGCCATGCGGATGCTGGAGAAGGAAGGCTTCTCCTATGACGGTTATGTCGACATCTTCGACGGCGGCCCGACCATGATTGCGCGGACGGACAATGTCGAAAGCGTGAAGGCAGCGACGGGCGCGGGGCTCGAACGGTGCAATCTCGAAAAGGGCGAGAAGGCAATCCTGGCAGCTGGGGAGTTGGAAAATTTCCGGGCTTGCTACGGCGCCAAGGAAACAGAGGGCGATGACGGCCTCGCCATCGACCCGCAAAGCGCCGATATTCTCGATGTGAAAAGCGGGGAAATGGTCTGGAGCGTCGGGCGATGAGTGCGAGCGCCCGCCTCGTCGAGATCAATTTCGACGGACTGATCGGACCCAGCCATAATTACGCCGGCCTCAGCCTCGGCAATATCGCCAGCGCCAGCCACAAGGGCGAAATCTCCTACCCGCGTGCAGCGGCGCTTCAGGGTCTCGCGAAGATGCGGGCCAACATGAAACTGGGACTGGCGCAGGGGTTCTTCCTGCCGCTGAAGCGTCCCAATCCTTCCATGATCGACGCCTTGCGGATCGAGGGTTCGGGCGATACCGCCTTGCTGGCGGCAGCCTGGTCGGCAAGCTCGATGTGGACCGCCAATGCCGCGACTGTTTCGCCGGCCCCCGACACCGTCGATGGTCGCTGTCACCTGACGCCCGCCAATCTCGTGACCATGCTGCACAGAGCACAGGAATGGCCCGAGACAAAGCGCCAACTCGCGCTCGCCTTCGGGAACGAGAACCATTTCACCGTTCACGATGCCGTTCCGCCGACTTTCGGCGACGAGGGCGCGGCGAACCACATGCGGTTTTGCGAAAGCCATGATCTGCCAGGCGTCGAAGTCTTCGTCTACGGCCGACCCGGCGGCAAGTTTCCCGCCCGCCAGCACGAACAGGCGAGCCGCATCGTTGCGCGCCGCCATGGGCTCGATCCGGCACGCTGCGTCTTCATCGAGCAGAGCCCGGCCGCCATCGAAGCGGGTGCTTTCCACAATGACGTCGTCTCCGTCGCCAACGAGCGGGTGCTGTTCACCCACGAACTGGCTTTTGCGGACCGCGAACAGGCTTACGATGCCATTCGGGCCGCTTTTCCGCCGCTCGAAATCGTCGAAGTACCTTCGGACCGCGTAAGCCTTGAAGAAGCGATCGCGACCTATCTGTTCAATGCGCAGCTCGTCAGCCTTCCGGAAAAGGCAGGCATGGCGCTGATCGTGCCCCTGGAATGTCGCGAGAGCGAAGCCGTGTGGAGCTGGTTACAGGATATGCTGGCAGGCAACGGTCCGATAAGGCAGGTCGTGCCGGTCGACGTCCGGCAGAGCATGGCGAATGGCGGCGGCCCGGCATGCCTTCGCCTGAGGGTGGTTGCCGATCCGCAAACGGTCGATCAGCGCTTCCTGCTCGATGAGGAAAAGGCCGACAAGATCGCCGACATCATCGAACGGTTCTGGCCCGAGGCTATGGCGCCGGACGAAATCGGCGATCCTGACCTTGCCCGGCGGGTGGTGGCGGCGAGGCTGGCCCTGCTTGAAACACTTTCCCTCACCGAACTAAGTTAACGCGCTGGACACCATCTGCCCCCCGCTTACAATGCGAGGCACATTAACCATCAATCGCTCCAAGCCGCGGAACTTGAACGGTTTTTCAGCGTCGATGCGTTAAGGAAAGGGAATTGATGCTTCGCAAAATCGGCAGGTTGTTCGTAATTAAGACGCGCTTCGAAGCGTTCCTGATTATCTACGCCCTCGCTCTTGGTGCAATGACCCGTGGAATCGCCTATCTCGACCAATATCCCGGCTTTGGCGGCTGGTTGCTGGTGACCGCGTGTTCGGGTGCCGTCTTCATGGCGGGCGCTAAGATCCTCGATTGCCTCAAATACGAGCAGGCCGAACGCGCAGCGCAGGAAGCTGAGAAAGCGCAGGACAGCTCGTCACGCTGAACTCCGCTATCCGTCAACAATCTGTTGACATTTATTAGTCAACGTAATATTGACCCGTCCGTCAAGAATATGTTGACGAGGTCAGTTATGCAAATCAACGAAGAAAAAGCAATTCGCAGCGCGACGGCAGCGGTCGTTCTGGATTGGGCCGAGCGACGAGAACCGCCAGTCACCGGCGAAACGGCCGAAGGATTGCGCGAAGCGATCGAGGTCGCCCATCTGGTTGCGGAGGAAGGGCGCGAAGGACTTGCGCGCTGGGTCGATGCCGGCAGGCGCGCAGGACTTAGCTGGAGCGAAATCGGAGACACGCTGGGCATTTCCAAACAGGCCGCGCAACAACGCTTCAAACCGTCGGACAGCGAGTTCGATGGTAGCCCCGATGTTAAGAACGCGAACATAGTCGTTCGCACCGGAGCCAGCGCTTTTCACGAAATGAGGATACTTGAGGAAGAAGGCCAACAGGGGCGCGAACTCATCGATATGGGAGTTCTGAAACTCGTCTTTCGGCAGACCGACACGAACTGGGAATATCGCCGGAAGATCGGCCAGTCGCGGATGATCGCGGCCATGCAGCAGGATGGCTGGCAGCACGCTTCGGTGTGGCTGCCCTTCCACTATTTCAAGCGACCGCTTTGAGTTGAAACCGGCGGGCGATATGGAAGGGAATGAAGGTGGGGGATTCTGTTGCTAGGCTCCCCCGAGCCCCCGGTATCCCTTCTGTTGCCCGGTGGGTCCAACCGCGCTTAAGCTTTGTAATGTCAGGCCGCTAGGCCATCAATTACGCTGCAATAGCGAGTGCTTCGTTGTCGTTTGCACTTATAAAAATGAGCCTTATTCGGGTTACTCAGCCCGGGCAAAAACGATGCTTTTCAACACACGTCGATCCTAGTTCGGCCCCGTCAGAAGTCCCGCTTTCGCGGGTTTTATGGTGGAGCCGCCGGGTACTGCCCCCGGGTCCGTTGCGTCTATTGCACACCGCAGTTTATCGCCATAGTCGGCCCGAAAGCCGACAATTCCCTATATAGGGAGGGTGCGCTTAATGTGAAGTGAAAGCGTTCGGTACGCGGGCAGATGAACCGGGTCGCAGGTTTGACACTGCGCGCCATGCCTTCCCCTTCGTCAGCTTTTCCCGGCTTCTCCGCCTTTCAATTCCGCCAGTATCTTCTTCAGCACGTCCAGTTGGGGATCGGTAGGCACCTCCGGGTTCTTGGAACTATCTTCCGTCTCCGCCTGCTTGGCCTGAATTTCCTCCGTAACGCGGTTTACGCTACGCACGAGAAGGAACAGAGCGAAGGCGACGATCAGGAAATTGATCATCGCGGTGATCAGCGCGCCGTAGCCTATCATGGCGACACCGGCTTCCTTGAGCTGCTCGTAATTATCGACAGCGCCATCATAGCCTTCGGGAATGTCGCCGAGCAGCAGAAACCAGTTCGAAAAATCGATCTCGCCGAAGATCCATCCGATCAGCGGCATCAGAACCGACTCGGTCAGTTGAGTGACAATTCCGCTGAACGCCGCCCCGATCACGACGCCCACAGCCAGATCGATGACGTTGCCCCGCGCGATGAACTTCCTGAACTCGCTTCCCAGTTTCATGCTGATCTTCTTCCCCAATTGCCTGTGCGGTTTCATTTGCCCGTAAGAATGAAGAGGTTCAAGCGGTGCATTACCGACCGCTTGTGCTTGAACCGAGCGTCGGGTGTGCTATCCTGCCAAGACACTTATCGAGGGAACCGACCGTATCATGTACCGCATCGCTGCCTTTCGCACCGCGCTCGTCGCCTTGGCCGCTCTTACCTTGTCGGCCTGTGGGATAAACTCGGTCCCGACGAAGGAAGAGGCGGCAAAGGCTGAATGGGCAAACGTTCAGAGCGCGTATCAGCGCCGGGCAGATCTCATCCCCAATCTCGTCGCCTCGGTCCGCGCCTCCGCCGCGTCCGAAGAGGACATTCTGACACAGGTCATCGAGGCGCGCGCGCAGGCGACGCAGACGACCATCGACGCCGACAATCTGGGAGATGCCGATCAGTTCCGTCAGTTCGAGGCTGCGCAGAACAATCTCGGCGGCGCGCTGTCGCGTCTGATGGTGGTGGTCGAGCGCTATCCCGAGCTGCAAAGCCAGCAGCGTTTTGCCGACCTGATGGTCGCGCTCGAAGGAACGGAGAACCGCATCGATACCGCGCGCACCCGCTACAACGAGGCGGTGCGCGACTACAACACGACCATCCGCACCTTCCCCGACACGATCGGCGCGAACATCATTCACGGTGCCGAGCCGATGGAGACCTTCCAGGCCGAAGCCGGTGCCGATCAGGCCGTCGATGTCGATTTCGGCGACATGGACCCGGCCAATCGCGACAACTGAAGCGCCTTTCAGCGGGCCGCGCATGTTCCGCCTCATCGTCCTTTGCCTCGCGCTCGCCTGGAGCATGGCGCCTGCCTTTGCGCAGGATTATCCGCCCCGCCCGGCCGGCCCGGTCTATGACGGGGCGGATCTCATTCCGCCGAGCGAGGAAGCCGCGCTCGACCGGCGTCTGCGCGACTACAATGCGCAAACCGGGCGTGCCATCGTAGTCGCGACCGTGCCCTCGCTCGAGGGGAACGACATCGATCTCTATTCCCGCGGACTGGCCGAGGAATGGGGTATAGGCGGCGCGGAAACCGAGGAAGGCGTCCTCCTTTTCGTGGCGCGCGACGACCGCAAGATGGCGATCAAGACCGCACGGGGCGTTCAAGGCCGTCTCACCGACATTTCGAGCGGCCGCATCATTCGCGAAACGCTGCGCCCGGCCTTTCGCGAAGGCGACTTCGCGGGCGGCATCGATGCAGCGGTCGACCGGATCATCGAACGATTGGACCTCGAACCGGCGCAGGCCGAGGCGATCGCAGAAGCCGAGGCTGCTGCGGAACGAGAACGCCAGAGCGAAGGCGGCTTTCCCATCGGCGCGCTCGTCTGGCTCGCCTTCATCGGCTTCTTCTTCATCGCACCCATGTTCGGCGGCGGCCGCAGGCGGCGCTATCGCCGCGGCGGAATGGGCGGCGTCGTAGGCGACATCATCCTGTGGGAGGCGGGCAAGGCGATTGCCCGCGGCATTTCCGACAATGACGACTGGGGTGGCGGCGGTTTCGGCGGCGGCGGCTTTGGTGGCGGTGGGGGCGGCGGCTTCGGCGGTTTCGGCGGCGGGGGCGGCGGCTTCAACGGCGGCGGCGCGAGCGGAGGCTGGTAACTCATGCGCTATCTCGCACCATTGGGACACGAACAGGTCTCGCGCGCCGTAGCCGAGGCGGAAATGCAGACCTCCGGCGAGATCGTCACTGTGCTCGCCGAACGCTCCGACGGGTATAGCGATCTTGCCCTTCTCTGGGCGATCGCGCTCGCCTTTACCGCAATGAGCGTCTTCGCGTTCGTCCCGGCCCCGTTCCTCGACTTCTATGATCGGCTTGCCGGCGGGTGGGAGCACGAATGGACGACCGGCCAGCTCGCCACTGCGACCATCGCTCTCGGTCTTGTCACCTTCGCCCTCGCCTGGGCTGCACAATTGTGGCAGCCCCTGAAGTTCCTCCTCGTTCCGGGCCGCGTGAAGACGATGCGCGTTCACGACCGCGCCGTGGCCCTGTTCAAGGTCGGCGCCGAGCGGCGCACGCATGGGCGTACCGGAGTGCTGATCTACCTGTCGATGCACGAACATCGCGCGGAAATCGTCGCGGACGAGCCGATCGCCGCCAAGGTGTCCGCCGAGACGTGGGGCGAAGCGATGGCCGACATGCTCGAACATATCAGGGAGGGTTGCGTTGCCGACGGGCTGGTGGCCGGGATTGGCGACGTCGGCGCGGTCCTGGCGGAACATTTCCCCCGCCACGCAGATGACGAGAACGAATTGCCCGACCGCCTGATCGAAATTTGATGACCGAGCCCGTTCCACCTGCCGACGATCACGGGACCGATCCCGACATGGACAAGCCCGAAGAGGTGATGTGGCAGGGCCGCTTCGTCACGATGAAGAGGAAAGGCCGCTGGGAATATGCCAGCCGCGCGCGCGGTATCCGTGCCGCAGCGATCATCGCGCTGGACGAAGGCCACGTGATCCTCGTCTCTCAATACCGCATGGCGCTCGGCAAACGATGCCTCGAAATCCCGGCGGGTCTCATTGGCGACGATGACGGCGAAGAGGGGGAAAGCCCGGAGGTCGCCGCCGCGCGCGAGCTGGAGGAGGAAACCGGCTATCGCGCCGAGCGCTTCGAAAACCTTGGCCTGTTCTATTCCTCGCCCGGCATGGTCAGCGAAGGATTCACGCTGCTACGTGCTCACGGTCTCGAAAAGGTCGGCGAAGGCGGCGGAACCGATAGCGAGGACATCGCGGTGCATCGCATCGCTCTCGACGCGCTGCCCGATTTCGTGAAGAGGTGGCGCGAAGCGGGTCACGCGGTCGATGTGCGACTGGCGATCCTGATGGGCAGCAATTTTCTGGGAGAATGACATGACGGGACGGGTTGCAGGCAAGCTGGCACTGGTGACGGGCGCGGCGCAGGGTCTGGGCCGGGCTCACGCCATGCTCCTGGCGCAAAACGGCGCCCGCGTGCTGTGCACCGATCTGAACGGTGACGGCGCGGAAGAGACCGCGCGGCTCGTCAACGAGGAATGTGGGTCCGACACGGCTTTCGGGATGCAGCATGACGTGACCGATCCCCACGCATGGGAAGAGGCGGTCGATGGCGCGCGCGATAAGCTGGGCGGGCTCAACGTCCTCGTCAACAATGCCGGCATCGGGGTCGCGGGCAATATCGAGACCTGCGATTTCGATGACTGGAAGCGCTGCTTCTCGATCAATGTCGATTCGATCTTCCATGGTTGCCAAAAGGCACTGCCGCTGATGCGCGAGCACGCCCCCGGCTCGATCATCAACATCTCGTCCATCGCCGGCCTCATCGCCAGCGAGCGGATGCCGGCCTACAACTCCTCCAAGGCAGCCGTGTGGATGCTGACGAAATCGATCGCGCTTCATTGCGCGAAGAAGAACATGAATATCAGGTGCAACTCGGTGCACCCGACCTTTGTCGATACGCCGATCCTCGACGGCACGGCGCGCAATGCCAATCTCGACAAGGACGTTCTTCTGGAAAAGCTGGCACGGCAGATCCCGCTCCAGTTCGTCGGCGAGCCGAACGACATTGCCAATGCAGTGGTCTATCTTGCGAGCGACGAGAGCCGCTTCATGACCGGCGCGGAACTCAAGCTGGATGGCGGCATATCGGCGATGTGACTGGAACTGCTGAGGCTATTACGCCGGACTTTCCGTTCGGGAAGGAAGCAGATTGTAATGAGCGTGCGTAAGTGCCAAAATTCCCCAGTATATAATTCCGATAAATTTGAAGCCGTCTTCGATGAGACCATACCACGGCCAGATCAGCTCCTCATCGAAACCTGCGAGCTCAATCGCAAAGTCGCTTCCCGCACCTAAAGCAAGGAAACCGAAAGCGGCGGCAGAAATCAAGGGGGTTTTGAGCAAGATCGTAGCTTGTGTCACGCCGTATAACAGGACTGCGACAACCAGAATCACTAGCGCAAATTTTTCGGACAGCCCGAGTTTCTCGGGAGCTAAATATTCGTGCCACATGAATGCGTCATCGAAACAGAGATACATGGTCAGCAGGAAAGAGCTGACAGCGAACCGCTTTTCCTTGGGATTGTGTGCTATGATTGCGAACAGGAGCCAAACGCCCGCTGCGAGTGCCCACAGAATGATGCCGCCGGTGGACAGAAATCCAAAGACAGGACTGACATCAGCGACAGCGGCAACGTCGCGCGTAAACTGCCCGCTCGAAACTCCGCGCATTTTTGTCAACATGGCGACGAGGCCGATTGAAAAGGCGGCTACAGCCAGGCCGATGACGTTCAATTTTAAGACGAAACTGCGCAAAATCCGGCTTCCCCAAGACCATGATTGTGAGGCCGGTGCCGGTTGGTGAATAGACGATAGGTCGTACGTTCAACAATTCGTCAGCCCTGAGGATCGTTACTTTGCATGACGCGGACCTGCAACGTCACGGCCGAACTTCTCCTGTCTCAAATCGGGACTGTCGGTTGTCGTTATTCGAAGCAGATTTCTCCTTAGATAAACCCTCGAAACGCCTGTAATTCATCAGCAAAAAGGGCGCGGGGTTGCCCGCCCGCGCCCTCTCAATCCGTGATCAGGCCGATCGCGAGGTAAATCAGGATAAACGTTCCGAAGCTGATAAGTGCGCCCAGCACGAAGGCGATCCGCACCATCATTGCGTCGATCCCAAAGTAATTTGCTATTCCGGCGCATACCCCCATCAGCTTGCCCCGAGCCTTGTCGAGGCGGAAGGTGTTGGCAGGCGCCCGACTGCCGTTTTTATTGTTCCTCAGATCGTTCATGCGAGCATTCCCGAACCTGCGGCATTGGGTACGGCGGGTGCGATGGCGACTGCAAAGAACAGGGCCGAAATGGCGAGCGAGGAGACGGCTGCGACGAGCTTGCTGCTATAGTCATTGAACGAGAACATTAGGTTTTTCCTTTCGTTTGCGACCCGCAAAACCATTTCTGCGGGCCATGCCCAGACTATTGCAGGGGGCGTGCCAAACTCGAAAACCTAAGCATTCTTGCGGTGTCTGAACCGAGAGCGTCATTCGCCGTCATTCATCAATGCGCAATGTTGGGATTTTTCGCCAAGTGTTGGAAATGCGCTTTGCGGTAGCAAGGCGGCTGGCAGCGGCTTAGAGCAAGACAGCCCATGACGCTCGACCGAATTTCCCTCGAAACGTTCCGAAACCATGCCGCGACCTCGCTCGAGGGGACGGGGCGCTTCAATCTGCTCGTCGGAGAAAATGGCGCCGGCAAGACGAATATTCTGGAGGCCTTGTCGCTCCTCGCACCGGGTCGCGGTTTGCGGCGCGCGGCGCTCGCCGACATGGCAGGACAGGACGGAGCCGGGGGGTTCGGAATCGGTGCAAGCCTCGTTCCTGCTGACGCGTCAGGACCTGCCGCGGAGCCGGTGCGATTGGGAACCTTCACGCAAGCTGCGCAGCCCGGCCGCAGACACGTGCGGATCGATGGCTCGGCCAGCAGCGCGGTCGCGCTGGGCGAATGGCTGTCGGTCGGCTGGCTTACTCCCGCGATGGATCGCCTGTTCGCGGACAGCGCCGGGGCGCGGCGGCGCTACATGGATCGGCTGGCCGTGGCGATCGATCCGGGTCATGCCGCCCATGCCGCGCGGTTCAGTGCGGCCTTACGCGAACGCAATCGCCTGCTGTCGGCTGAACGCGCGCCCGAAGCTGCCTGGCTCGACGGGATCGAGGCCCAGCTTGCGCGGCACGGAGCGCTACTGACGGAAGGGCGCGCGCGCCTCGTCGCCGGACTGACGGAAGCGCTTGCCGAAGCGCCGGCAGAGCCATTCGCGCGCCCCGCCCTTTCCCATCGCGCCGGAGGTCCGCTCGGGGAAAAAGACTTGCTGACGGCCTTGCACGAGGAGCGGGCGAAAGCGCGCCGCGCGGGGCGGACGCTGACCGGTCCCCATCGCGACGAGCTGGACGTTGTCTTCGCCGCCAAGAACGTCGCAGCGGCGCAATGTTCGACGGGCGAACAGAAGGCCATGCTGATCGCGATGACGCTGGCGCATGGTCGCCTTGCGCAGCAGGGCCGTGCGAGCATCCTGTTGCTGGACGAGGTGGCGGCGCATCTCGATCCGCTTCGGCGCGGCGCGCTGTTCGAGAGGCTGGCCGAAGGTTCGGCACAAATCTGGATGACGGGGACGGAGATGGCAGCGTTTGAAGCCATCCTTCCGCAGGCGTCGGTCTGGCGCATCGCGGAAGGCCGGGCGATCCCTGTTTGACGACCGCTAAAAGGCGCTCGACGACATTGTGGCCCCTTTAGGCATCAGTCTGGACTTACGCTTCGGGAAGCGCCTTTATCACGTCGTCCACGGTGTCCTCGACCAGAACCTCGATGCCCTCAGCGGTCGGATGTACCCGGTCGTCCTGGATGAGTTCTGGCCGAGTATAGATCGGCTCGAGGAAGAACGGGACAAGATCGGCTCCGTAAGCCTCGGACAAGTCTGGATAAATTGCGTCGAACTCTGCAACGTAATCGCGGCCGAGATTGGGCGGCGCGCGCATTCCCATAAGGAGGACCGGAATGTCGCGGCCCTGCAATTCGCTCAGCATCGCCTCAAGATTGGCGCGCGTTTCCTCCGGCGACAGGCTTCGCAGGAGGTCGTTGCCACCTAGTTCGAGAATGACGAGATCCGGCTTGGTTTCCTGGGAATCCAGCGTGAAAGCGAGCCGTTCGCGGCCTGCGGCGGTCGTGTTTCCTGAAATTCCGGCATTAACGACCTCGGCGTTGATGCCCTGCGCTCGAAGAGCCGCTTCAAGAACCGCAGGATAACTTTTTCCCTCCGCGACATTGTAGCCCGCGAACAGACTGTTTCCGAAGGCGAGGATATGACGTTCGGGCCCCGATACGGCGATGGGATCGCCCTCTTCTGCGGCGCTTTCGACCGCAGGCTGACTGGCTTCCTCAGCTGGTTCGCTGCCGCATCCGGAAACCGCTAGGCCCAGCAATAGAGCCGGAGCGAGGCGCGCGAACCCCTTCGAAATGAGCGACGACAAGGGTAATCTCCTGATGGAAGCTTGCGAGGACGGTGCGGCTATGCCAATCGGAAATGCGTGAAAAACCCCCAATATGCAATAGTCGCCCGTGGCCTCGACCTGACCCTTGGAACGGCCGACGCGCCGGTCGAAATCCTTCGCGGGATCGACCTGTCGATTGAAGCCGGAACGACGGTCGCCCTGCTCGGTCCGTCGGGTTCGGGAAAAAGTTCTCTGATGGCGGTCCTCAGCGGTCTCGAACGCGCATCGGGCGGCAATTTAGAGGTCGCAGGCAAGAATTTCGCCACTCTCGACGAAGACGCCCTCGCACTTGCCCGGCGAGGCCGGATCGGCATCGTGCTGCAGGCTTTCCACCTTCTGCCGACGATGACAGCGCTCGAGAATGTCGCGACCCCGATGGAACTGGCCGGCATGGAAGATGCGAGGGAACGGGCTATGGCGGAACTCGAAGCGGTCGGCCTCGGTCATCGGACCGGCCACTACCCGCAGCAGCTGTCGGGCGGCGAGCAGCAGCGAGTGGCGATCGCGCGCGCCCTCGCGCCTCGCCCGATGCTCGTATTCGCCGACGAACCGACCGGCAATCTCGATCAGAAGACCGGCGAGACCATCGTCGACCTGCTGTTCGCGCGGCGAAAAGAGATGGGCGCGACGATGCTCGTCATAACGCACGACCCCGATCTCGCGGCGCATTGCGAGCGCATCATCACGCTCGAAGATGGCAGGATCGCGACGGACACCGCGGCTCGCGACGCGGCGGCATGAAAGACGCGATTTCGTGGAGCACGGCGTGGCGGATCGCACGCCGCGATCTGAACGCCCGCTTCCGCGGCCTGCGACTGCTGCTCGTCTGCCTGTTCCTCGGAACCGGCGCGATTGCAGCGATCGGCACGCTGACGGCAGCTATCGAGAACGAGCTGGCGGGCCGCGGACAGGAATTGCTCGGCGGCGACATGCAGGTGAGCGTCTGGCAACGCGACCTGACGGATGATGAGCGAGCCGCCCTGCGCGAATATGGACGGATATCCGGCGGCACGCGACTTCAGGCAGTCGCCCAGGCAGGCGTGAACACGGCGCCGATAGAGCTGAAGGCCGTCGACGATGCCTATCCGCTCTACGGCACGCTGACCCTGCAGGATGGTCGCTCGGTCGGCGCGCCAGAAGAGGGGCAAGCATGGCTCTCGCAGGGAGCGATCGATCGCCTCGGCATCGAAGTCGGCGATAGCTTCGTCATCGGAACGCAGACGCTTGCCGCGCAAGGCATCATTCGCAACGAGCCCGATCGCCTTGGCGAGGGTTTTCAGCTTGGTCCGACGATCATCGTGCGCGAGAGCTTTCCGCCCAGCGCAGGCCTGACGACGCTCGGAAGCCAGTTTCGCAGCAAGTATCGCGTCGCGTTCGACGATGCGGAGGCAGATCCCGAGGAAGTCGCCGAAGAGATTGAAGGTCGCTTCCCCGGAAACGGCTTCGAATTTCGCACGAGAGACAACGCCGCGCCCGGCGCGGACCGCTTCATCGGTCGCATGGGAGAGTTTCTGACGCTGGTCGGACTGGCCGCGCTCGTCATTGCCGGCATCGGGATCGGAGGCGGCGTCAGTTCGTATCTCGAAGCCCGGCGACAAAGCATCGCTACGCTCAAGATACTCGGCGCGACGGCGCAGGACATCGCGCGGATCTATGCGCTGCAGATCGCCGCCGCCGCTCTTGCCGGCACGCTTGCGGGTCTCATCGTCGGCGTAGCTGTCACCCCGATACTTGCCGCCGCACTCGAGGGCTTGCTTCCCGTCGAAACCGGCCTCGTCGTCGATCCGCTCTCCTTGCTCGTCGCGACGGCGTACGGCTTGCTGGTTGCGCTGGTGTTCGCCGCTGCGCCTTTGCTGCGCGCAAGGGAGTTTCCGGCGATGGCGCTGATGCGGGCAAGGGTCGCTCCCCTCAGCCGGAACCGCGCGACGATCCGCTGGGTAGCGGGGGGCCTCGCCGCGATCGTCGCCATTGCGCTGCTGACTTCCGACCGGCCATTGCTTTCCGCGGCGTTTCTGGGAGGCGCTGCCCTTGCCCTGTTGCTGCTGGCGGGACTCGGTCTTCTGATCCGCAAGGTCGCCGTGGCCCTTCCGCGGCCCGCAAACCCGTTGGTCCGCAATGCGATTGCCAATCTTCACCGTCCCGGCGCGAGTACCGGAGCGCTCGTCACTGCATTGGGCTTTGGTCTCTCGGCCTTCGTCCTTCTTGCCGCGATGCAGTCGAGCATCGATGGCAACATTCAAAGCCGCGTGCCCGCGCAAGCCCCTGACTATTTCGTGCTTGATATCCCGCGCGACCGCCTGGACGAATTCGACCGCATCGTCGAGGCGACCGACGAAAATGCCGAGATAAGGGCGATACCTTCCCTGCGGGGCTCGATTACCGCCTACGGCCCGCGCGACGACATGCAGGTGGTTGCCGAATTGGAGGAGTTGCCGGACGGGGCGTGGGCGCTGCGCGGGGAGCGCGGCCTGACCTATTCCGATAACGTTCCGGAAGGGAATACCGTCACTCAGGGCGCGTGGTGGGAAGAGGGTCATTCGGGCGAGCCACTCGTCTCGATAGACGAGGAATTTGCCGAGGCGACTGGACTGGAAGTCGGCGATTACCTGACCGTTGCCGTGCTGGGCGTCGAGCGCATGGCACGCATCGCCAGCTTCCGCAGGATCGACTGGGACTCGATGGGCTTCAACAACGTGTTCGTCTTCTCGCCCAATGCGCTGGAGGACGCACCGCATAATTTTTCGGCCACGATCGAGATCGACGATGCGGCGGAACAAGGGCCGCTGCTTCGCCAACTCGTTCAGTCCTTTCCTTCGAGTTCGGTAATCGAGATCGGCCAGGTGCTCGTCCAGGCGCGCACCATCCTCGGGCAGGTTGGACTGGCGACGCTCGCCGCAGCGTCCGTTGCCGTGCTGGCGGGACTTGCCGTATTGCTCGGCGCCATCGCCGCCGCGCGTGCTGCGCGAACCTATGACACGGTTATCTTCCGGGTTCTCGGCGCGAACCGGCGGCAAATCCTGACCATGCAGGTGATCGAGTATGGCATCCTCGTGTCGATCCTCGCAGTGGTTGCCCTCGCTCTGGGCAGCGGCCTTGCCTGGTTGGTCGTAACGCAATTGTTCGAGTTCGACTGGCTTCCCGACTGGGGCGAGGTTTTCGCGGTTCTGGGCGCAGGTCTCGCAATCGTGCTCGCCTTCTCCGTCGTTGGATCTCTGCCGCTGTTACGCGCGAAACCGGCGCAGGCACTTCGCGCGCTTTAGCGCCCGGCCCCCTCTCTCAATAAAAAAGGGCCACCCGAAGGCGGCCCTTTTCTTCTGTCGGGCAGGTTGTTTCTAGAAGCCGAAGCGCGCCGTCACGCCATAGGTGCGCGGCTGGCTCGGATAGCCCGATACCGTACCGGTCTGGGCGACCCCGGGGAAGATCTGCGTGATGTAGCGATCATCCAACAGGTTGCGGGCCCATACGCCAAGCTCGAACCCGTTCTCCATCACGAGGAACAGCGATGCGTTGACGAGATTGACCTCGCGGCGGAACGGTACGGCCGCAGCGCGCGCATTGGCGTAGGGATCGGGCAAGGTGAAATCGACCCGGTCCGGCAAGCCTTCGATGGTCTGCGTGTTACTCTCGTGGCTGTAATCGACACGGGCGACCAGTTCGTTGCCGCTGCTGGCGAACTCATGCGTGTAGACGGCTGCAGTCGAGATCGCGAATTCCGGAACCCCGCCGGGACGAAGGCCGGTCAGGTCGCCGACCGCCGAATTTTCGAAGCTGTCGTAGACCGCATCGAGGTAGGTCATCGCGAAAGTCAGCACCAGCGGATCGGTCGGATTGACCGTCGCATCGAGCTCGAAGCCCTTGCTCGATTGCGAACCGGCATTGGCGAGCGCGAAGCCCGTTCCTGTGAAGATATTCGACTGGAAGCCGTCAAGGGTCTGGTCGAACAAGGCAAGGTTGAAGCCGAAGCGGTCGAACTGCGCCTTCACGCCGATTTCATAAACTTCTGCTTCCTCCGGTCCGGCAAAGCGCGTTCCGGTAGTAAGGTTCGGCAGGAGTAAGCCTGCATCGGTAATCGGCGAACCGGGTCCGAGGATCAGCGGGAGAATGACACTGCCCGATGGTGCTCCCGTCGATAGCGGATACGGCGTGAAGTCACCCGGCAGCGGACGCGAGTCGCGAGACAGGTTGACCGAAGACGCCTTGAAGCCGGTTGCATAGCTGAAATAGGCGTTGATGTTGTCCGTGACGTCGTAGGCAGCACGCAGCGTATAGCTGAAGTTGTCGTCACGCGTCCGGCCGGGCTCGACCGAGTTCGGCACGTTCAGGAACGGCGGCAGGAACTGCAGCGGCCGCAGGGCGAGCAGCGGGTTCGCTCCCGGAGTGGTCGCCAGCAGCGCGATCTGCTGGAACTGTGCCGGATTGGCTGCGGCGAAGGCGCCGATCTGGGCCGGGTCCGTCGTTCCCAATGCCTGCGCGATGAAGGCATCGACGAGGCTGACATTCGCCAGCGGATCGAGCGACTGCTGCTGTAGCGTGAAATCCTTCTTGTCGTCGGTGTAGTTGAACCCGGCGGTCAGGGTCAGCCGATCGGTCGGAGCAAAATCGATCGTTCCGAAGACCGACCAGCTTTCGTTATCCAGCGTGAAGAATTCGAACGTCGAAGGGCCCTGCTCAAAAATGGAACCCGGCTCGAAGCCGAACAGCTGCTCTACGCCGCCCAGCGTGCCGGGCGTGCCTGCTCCAGCCAGCAGGTCGAAGAACAAACGTCCGTCCTCGCCGTTCGTCAGGCCGCTATCCTGCGAGATGTCTTCCTTGAAGTAGTAACCGCCAAGCAGGAAGTTGATTGGCCCGTCGAAATCGGACGTCACGCGGACTTCCTGCGTGAAGGTGTCAATTGACTGATCGCGGAATTCGTTCACGATGTCGGCGCTCGAGAAGTCGACGTCCTGCTGCTGAAACGCGCGCAGTTCGCGATATGCCGTGATCGAGGTCAGCGTCAGCGCGCCAAGTTCGAGATCGGCCTGGAGCGATCCGCCGTAATTCTCGATCTCGTTTTCCGGGAGCACGTTGAGGAATGTGCGGTCGGAGAAGAGATTCTCCGGTTCGATCGCTCCGCCGACTGCGAAAATCAGCGGCACGGTCGGTCCAGCGACGAGGTTGCCGGCATAGCAGCAGAGTTCGTCGATCTTGGAGTAATCGCCGATCGCGCGCAGCGTCAGATTGCCGCCATTGTCGAACAGCAACTGCCCCCGGACCGCATAGCGGTCGCGCTCGTTGATCGTCTCGTCGAGATTTACGACTTCGACGTAACCGTCGCGCTTGTTGAGGTTCGCATCGAGCGAGAAGGCGATGCTGTCGGTAAGAGGGCCGGTGATGTCGCCCTTCAGGACGATCTGGTCGTAATTGCCGTAGGATGCCTCGACATTGCCGCCGAACTCGAATTGCGGCTCGCGGGTAATGACCGAAATGACGCCTGCGCTGGCGTTCTTGCCGAACAGCGTGGATTGCGGTCCGCGCAGGACTTCGATCCGCTGGACGTTGGCAAGGTCGCCGATCTGGGCGGCCGAGCGCGAACGATAGACGTTGTCGATGAAAACGCCGACCGACGGTTCGATACCGGCATTGTTCGCGCCGTTGCCGAACCCGCGGATGATGAAGTTGGTGTTCGCCGAACTTTGCAGGGTGCTCACGCGCAGCGACGGAGCGACGGTCTGAAGATCGGCGATATCGCGAATTTGCGCCTGTTCGATGGTTTCGCCGCTCGTCACGGAGACGGAAATCGGCGTTTCCTGGAGGGTCTGTTCGCGCTTGGCGGCGGTGACGACGATGACGTTGTCCCGTACGGCGCCGTCCTGCTGCTCTTCCTCGAGCGGCATCTCGTCCGCGTCGATCTCGATGTCGCTATCCTGGGCGGAAGCGGCGGCGGACAACCCGAAGGCGAGCGCGGCTGCTCCGGATAGAAGCACATGACGAGGGAAAACGATGCGACGCGTCGTCGAATATTTCATAGATTAAGTTCCTCTCCAAACGAACCGGACATTTATGCCTTTTCGAGCGTGGTTCGCCTCTAAACCGATATAGTAAATGGATAATGTAACCGCTCAAGTCGCATCGATGTCGTGCGCAGCGCGCGGCACCCGAATGTGGCTCTGACGCCACACCTGTTTGTCCATCCGCTACATCGTGCATATCTGTTGCCCGCGCGGGCCCATGCCGCTAGGGGCACGCGCTATAGAAAAGGGTCCGGCACGAACCGCACCCGTTCCTCTTCCACCGAAAGTCGAGCAGTCATGTCCAGCAACTTGCGCAATGTCGCAATCATCGCCCACGTCGATCACGGGAAGACCACCCTCGTCGACCAGCTTTTCCGCCAGTCCGGTACATTCCGCGAGAACCAGCGCGTCGACGAGCGGGCGATGGATTCCGGTGACCTCGAAAAAGAGCGCGGCATCACGATTCTTGCGAAATGCACCAGCGTCGAATGGGCACATGACGGCGAGACGACGCGGATCAACATCGTCGACACCCCCGGTCACGCGGACTTCGGAGCCGAAGTCGAACGCATCCTGTCAATGGTCGACGGCGTTATCCTCCTCGTCGATGCAGCCGAAGGTCCGATGCCGCAGACCAAGTTCGTCACCGGCAAGGCGCTCGCACTCGGCTTGCGTCCGATCGTCGTCGTCAACAAAATCGACCGCCCCGATGCGCGTGCTTTGGAAGTGCTCGACGAAGTATTCGACCTGTTCGTTTCGCTCGATGCGAATGACGAGCAACTGGACTTCCCTGTCCTCTACGCATCCGGGCGCGACGGTTATGCGAACGAAGATGCCGACGGACGCGACGGAACGCTCGAGCCGCTGTTCCGGCTGATCGTCGACCACGTGCCCGCCCCCGGCCTCGACATGAGCGGACCGTTCAGCTTCCTCGCGACGCTGCTTGATAGGGACAATTTCATGGGCCGCGTACTCACGGGTCGAGTGCAGTCGGGCACGATCAAGATCAACGATCCGATCCACGCTATCGATATGGACGGCAAGGTCGTCGAAACGGGGCGCGCGACGAAGCTGATGAGCTTCGACGGGCTCGATCGCGTACCTGTCGAAAGTGCGAAGGCAGGCGACATCATCGCTCTTGCCGGTCTCGAAAAGGCGACCGTAGCGAACACGATTGCCGACCCGCAGGTCACCGAGCCGATCGCGGCACAGCCGATCGACCCACCGACACTGGCAATGCGCTTTTCGGTGAACGACAGCCCGCTCGCCGGGCGCGAGGGCTCCAAGGTGACGAGCCGCATGATCCGCGACCGCCTGATGCGCGAGGCCGAGACCAATGTCGCGATCAGGGTCACGGAGTCGAGCGACAAGGACAGTTTCGAAGTCGCCGGACGCGGCGAATTGCAACTCGGCGTGCTTATCGAGACGATGCGGCGCGAAGGCTTCGAACTCGGCATCTCTCGTCCGCGCGTCTTGCTGCGCGAAGAGAATGGCGAACGGCAGGAGCCCTATGAAACCGTGGTCGTGGACGTCGATGACGAGTATTCCGGGACGGTCGTCGAGAAGATGCAGCGGCGCAAGGCCGAACTCACCGACATGCGCCCCTCGGGTTCCGGCAAGACGCGGGTGACCTTCTCCGCTCCCAGCCGCGGTCTCATCGGTTACCACGGCGAGTTCCTCTCCGACACGCGCGGCACGGGGATCATGAACCGCCTGTTCGAGAAGTACGACACCTACAAGGGGCCGATCGAGGGTCGCCAGAACGGCGTTCTGATCTCGAATTCGAGCGGCGAGGCTGTTTCCTATGCGCTCAACGCTCTCGAGGAACGCGGCGAATTGTTCATCGGCAGCCAGACCAAGGTCTATGAGGGGATGATCATCGGCGAGAATGCGAAGCCGCAGGATCTCGAGGTCAATCCGCTCAAGTCGAAGCAGCTCACGAACTTCCGCTCGTCGGGCAAGGACGATGCGATCCGCCTCACGACACCGCGCGTCATGACGCTCGAACAGGCGATCGCCTATATCGACGATGACGAAATGGTCGAGGTGACCCCACAAAGCGTTCGCTTGCGAAAGGCGCTGCTCGATCCGAACGAGCGCAAGAAGGCCTCGCGCAAGTCGGAAGCAGCCTAAACCGGGTTACCCGCCGACGAGATACGTCTCGCCGATGACCAGCATCGCATAAAGGACGGTTCCGATTAGGAACGGGAAGAAGCGGCTTTGCCGTTCCGCCGGCAATTCCTCCTTCATCACGACGAGGATGATTCCTCCACCGAGGAAGGCGAACAGGCAGGCGATGCCGAATTCGGGCAGCGCGACCAATGTGCCGAGCAACCAGCCTCCCAGTGATGCGAGCGCGAGGACCCAGCGTCCGTACCGCTCGTAAAGCTCGGGATGGTTGGCTCGTGCGCCGTAATCCGCGGTCATGAAATGCAGGACCATTGCAACGAAGAAAACCGCGAGACCCGAAGCGGACATGTCCTCGCGATGGTTGAGCAGGTAGGAAATGATCGCGACGAGCGAGCCCGTCGTCACCAGATGCACCCAGAACACACCGCTTTCGGGGCGGTCTCCTTCCCCCTTGGCGCGCTGGTCCGACCGCGACACCGTCACCGCCCTTTCGACGCCGTAGAACAATGCGAGCCCGGTAAGCGCGAGGGCGTAGACCCAGGCCTCCGCAAGTCGATCCTCCAGCCTGAGGGCGCTGGCGAATATTTCGCCATGCGAGGCGAGTTCGGGGAGGATATGAAGGAAGACGTAGGCAACCGCGACGCCGCCCGAAAATGACAGCCACGCGCTTCTCGGCGTCCGGTCGAGAAAGGTCAGCCTGCCGATCAGGACATGAACCGCTACGAAGGCGGCGGCCATGCCTCCAGTGACCCATAGCGAAACGGGGCTTTGAGTTTCCATGACGATAACGTCTAGTTGAACACGCTGAAATTCGGCTGTCCGTTGGATGCATTCACCCCGCCGTCGACCGGCAGGTTCACGCCTGTCACGAAACGGGTCGTGCCTTTCACGTTGATGTCGATAACCTTGCCGATGTCGTCTTCGCTCGCCTCGTCGAGATCGCCGCTCGCCGCAACGCCTGCATTGTTGCACAGGACATCAAGCCCTCCGAATGCCTCGACCGTTCGCGCCACGATGTCCTTCGCGAATTCGGGCGAGGATATATCGCCCGCCACGACCAGCGTTCTTTCCGCACCGAGACTGTCCGCCACCTCGCGGCAATCCTCTTCGCTGCGCGCATTGATGACGACTTTGGCACCTTCCTTGTGAAAGCGCCGCGCAATTCCCTCGCCGATCCCGCTCGAGGATCCGGTGACGATGACGGTCTTGCCTTCGAACCGATGCAGATTTTCCATAAGAAACTCCTTCAAAGCTGTTGTCTGCTTCGGAACGAGCGCGGACCGGCTTGGGTCCGAATTGGCAGGCGGCGGAAAGCCGAGTTGGGTTTTGGAAAAGCGGGCGCTAAGGCAAATGGCCATGCAGACAGGGATACTCGTTTCGCTCGCCGCCTATTTCGTGCTGATGATCGGCATCGGCCTTTATGCATGGCGCAAATCGACGTCCGACAGCGAGGGCTATTTGCTTGGAGGGCGGCAGTTGTCGCCCGGCGTCGCGGCATTGTCGGCGGGCGCTTCGGATATGTCGGGCTGGCTGCTCCTCGGCTTGCCCGGCGCGCTTTATGCAAGCGGTCTGGTCGAGGCATGGATCGGCATCGGGCTGTTCGTCGGCGCGCTGCTCAACTGGATCATAGTTGCCCCCCGCCTGCGCGCCCAGACCGAGGAATTCGGCAATGCGCTGACCATTCCGCAATTTCTCGCCAATCGCTTTCCGGAAAGGGCGACCGGCTTGCGGGTCGTCAGCGCGATCGTCATCGTCGCTTTCTTCACTGTCTATACCGCAGCCGGGCTCGTCGGCGGCGGCAAGCTGTTCGAAACAGCTTTTGCCGCACTCGTCCCTGCGGCCGATCCCTATTTCACCGGGCTGTGGATCACGGCGGGTGTCGTGCTCGCCTATACGATGGTCGGCGGGTTCCTCGCCGTCAGCCTCACCGATTTCGTGCAGGGCTGCATCATGGTCGTCGCGCTCGTCGTGATGCCCTTCGTCGTGCTGACCGACGATGGCGGCATTTCGGCTGTGAGTGCGACCCTCAACAGCGTCGATCCGGGTTTGCTGAGCCTGACGCAAGGCCTCGGGTTCATCGGGTTCCTGTCCGCCGTGACCTGGGGCCTGGGCTATTTCGGACAGCCGCACATCATCGTGCGCTTCATGGCGTTGCGGAGCGTCGCAGACGTGCCGCGCGCTCGCTTCATCGGGATGAGCTGGATGGGCGTGGCACTGCTGGGAGCGATCGGCGTCGGCATTGCGGGCCGCGCCTATGTCGAGCAGAACGGCATCGCCGTCGAAGACCCGGAAACGATTTTCATCGTGCTCGCCGACCTGCTGTTCCACCCGCTCGTCACCGGCTTCCTGCTGGCCGCCCTGCTCGCCGCGATCATGAGCACGATCAGTTCGCAACTGCTCGTATCGAGCAGTTCGCTCACCGAGGATTTCTACCGCCTGTTCCTTCGCCGCAACGCAAGCGAGCGTGAGGCGGTCAATATCGGCAGGCTCAGCGTCGCACTGGTCGCGTTCGCTGCCATCGGTCTCGCCGCCGATCCTGAATCGCAGGTTCTCGGGCTCGTCAGCAATGCGTGGGCGGGGTTCGGCGCGGCGTTCGGTCCGCTGGTCATCCTTTCGCTCACCTGGCGGGGAATGACCGGGAGCGGCGCATTGGCGGGGCTGGTGACGGGCGCGGCAATGGTCATGGTCTGGATCGCCCTGGGCTGGAACGCCGCGTTCCTCGGCGGAACCGGCATATACGAAATCATTCCGGGCTTCGTCGCGGCCTGGGCGGCTATTGTAATCGTCAGCCGCCTGACGCACACCGGTCCGGTCAAGACGGCGGCGGCTGAGTGAAGGAGTCAAAGATGCGAGTTTTCAACCTTCTGGCAGGGGTCGCGGCAACGGTGGCACTGGCCGTCCAGCCGATCGCGGCGCAGGAAGTCGATCGCGCCCCCGGTATCGGCTCGGCCGAGAACATCGGACCGGGCGGTCGCCCGATCGGCAAGGACTGGTCTCGCAGCCCGGTCATCGCAGAGCACGGCATGGCAGCCACCGCCCACCCGCTCGCAACCAACGTAGCGCTCGACATCCTGAAGGCCGGCGGCAGCGCGGTCGACGCGGCAATCGCGGCGAACGCGGCGCTCGGCCTTATGGAGCCGACCGGAAACGGCATTGGCGGCGATCTTTTCGCCATCGTCTACGATCCGGCGACCGATCGGCTCTACGGCATCAACGGCTCGGGTCGCAGCCCACGCGGCCAGACGCTCGATCAGCTGCGCGAGAAGCTGGGACCGGTTGCGACCTCGATCCCGCCGCTCGGTCCGCTGCCCGTGACCGTTCCGGGAACGGTCGATGCGTGGTTCTCCCTGCATGAGCGGTTCGGCAAGCTGCCCATGGCCGACAACCTCGCGCCGACGATCCGCTACGCCCGTGAAGGTCATCCGATCGCGCCGGTCATCGCCTATTACCTCGACCGGAGCGAGCGCAGTTTTTCGCAACGCGAGGAGATGATCGGAGATTTCTCGAACGCGCGGGCGACATGGTTCGCCGATGGTGCGCCGGAAGCGGGCGAAATCTTCCGCAATCCCGATCTTGCCCGCACGCTGGAGACAATTGCCGAGGGCGGCCGTGACGCATTCTATCGCGGCGAGCTTGCACGCACGATGGCCGACTACCTCGAACGCATGGGCTCGGCCCTGCGCTATGAGGATTTCGCTGCGCATGAGAGCCAGTGGGTCGAACCGACCTGCGTGACCTATCGCAAGGGTTACGAACTGTGCGAGCTGCCGCCCAACAGCCAGGGTTTCGCGGCGCTGCAAATGGCGAACATCCTGAAGAACGTCGATCTCTCGCAATGGGACCGCGGATCGCCCGAAGTCCTGCATTACATTGCCGAAGCGAAGCGCCTTGCCTTTGCCGATCTGGCGCGGTTCTACGCCGATCCCGACTTCGAGGCGTTCCCCGTCGAATTGCTGTCGGAGGCGTACGGCAAGCGCCGTTTCGCCGAAATCGATCCGGCCCGCGCCAATCCTGACGTTGCGCATGGGGCGCCCGAACTGGAGGGCGAAGGCGACACGACCTATCTCACCGTTGCCGACAAGGACGGCATGATGGTGAGCCTCATCCAGTCGAACTATCGCGGCATGGGATCGGGTCTGACGCCCGACAATCTGGGCTTCATGTTCCAGGATCGCGGCGAACTCTATTCGCTCGATCCGGACCATCCCAACGCCTACGAGGCGGGAAAGCGCCCGTTTCAGACGATCATTCCGGCATTCATGAAGCGCGACGGAAAGCCGTGGATGAGCTTCGGCCTGATGGGCGGAGGGATGCAGCCGCAGGGCCATGTCCAGATTCTGATCAATCTCGTCGACTTCGGCATGAACCTGCAGGAAGCGGGCGATGCCGCCCGGCTCAACCACGATGGCGGGCGTCAACCGACCGAACCGCTGGACGGGCCGGCGAGCGATCCGCTCGGCACGCTCTACGTCGAACCGGGGATTTCCGCCGAAACGGTCAACAGGTTGCAAGCCATGGGACACCGGGTCGAAGTGATCGATGACGGCATAATGTTCGGCGGATATCAGGCGATCAGCCGCGACCCGGAGACCGGCGCCTATACCGGTGCGACAGAGATGCGAAAGGACGGGCAGGCGAGCGGTTACTGAGTTTTTCCAATGGTTTAGCAGTAGTTCGGCACAATGTTTTACACTGATGCCGAGAAGGGGTCTAAGCGCACCTAGCCGGCCCCCGCCGTCGTCGAGCCGCAGGCAAAGCGTTGCACCGAATCGCGTTGAGAGCAGCACGCAAAATCGCCCGCATCAGCGTTGCATCTTGAACGTGCCTCGCGACAGGATAGAGTGACGTCCGACACTCATCCTGCCCGCCTCGACCATGCCTTCCGCCCCCTTCCTCCGTCGCCTTCTCGCAAGCGCCGTCATCGCCCTTTCGCTGGCGTCCTGCGCAGGCGAGCGCCCGCGCCAGCAATTGCCGCCCGGCCAGCCGATCGAAACCGCCGAGCAGTCGCGCGAGGCGAAGCTGTGCCTTGCCGAACTCGACCGGACGGGTTCGCCCTATCGCGCCCTGCCCGATCGCTATTTCGGCGCGGGCTGCCAGACACTGAACACGGTGCAGCTCGACGCCATTCGCGGCGATGACGGACAGTTCGCCCTTACCAATCTGGGTCCGGTCACCTGCCCGCTCGCGACGACGGTTTCGCAATGGGCGAGGTTCGGGGTCGACCGCGCCGCGCGCGAGATCCTCGGCAGTCCGCTTGCTCGCATCCAGACCTTCGGCAGCTATTCCTGCCGCAACGTGGCGGGCACGGCCCGCCGCTCCGCCCATTCGCGCGCCGAGGCGGTCGATGTCGCGGCTTTCGTGCTAGCCGACGGGCGCCGTGTCGAAGTGCTGTCCGACTGGAACGGCGGCTCGGCGGAAGAACGTCGGTTCTTGCGGGTCGTGCAGGAAAGCGCCTGCAAGCGGTTCGGCACCGTGCTCGGCCCGGAATACAACGCCGCCCACCGCAATCACTTCCATCTGGAAATGCGCGGCGGTTCGTTCTGCCGCTAGGCGACCTGCGCTTCCACGCGGATACGGATGGCGTCGGCCGAATGGTCCGCGCCTAGCTTTGCCAGCATGTTGGCGCGATGGATTTCGACGGTGCGCGGGCTGATGTCGAGTTCGCGCGCAATGACCTTGTTGCTGCACCCCTGCACCAGCCAGTCCAGCACCTCGCGCTCGCGGGCGGAAAGGTTGCCGAGGCGGTCGCGCGCTTCGATCATGCGCTTTCTTGCAAGGACATAGGCGCGTGCCTCCCCATCGAGCCGCTCGAGCGAGCGGGTCAGGCTCGCCCGATCGAACGGGATTTCGAGATAGTCGAGCACGCCCAGCTTGACGGCGACCACCACCCGGCCCGGCTCGGGCGTCTTGTGGAATGCGACCGTGGGCAGCCAGATGCCTCTCGCTGCGAGGCCGTTCATCAGGCGGGCGAGATCCTGCGCCGGGTCGTCATGCACGATCAGCGTGCCGTCGCGCGGCGGCCGGGCGAGCAATTCCGCGACGCTCGCATAGACCTCGACATGATGGCCGAGTTCGATGCCAAGATGCGCGAAGGTCGCGCGGTTGCGACTGTTCTCGTCGATGAAGTGAAGGGTCGAGCGAGCGGGCGATGCGTTCTGTTTCTGTTCCATGGCAGCAGTTTTGGCGCAGCCGCCTCGGCAATGCACGGCGAACTGCATCCAAAATGAACGTATCGGGAACACAAACCCGGTTCAAACGACCGAAACGTCAGCATTTCTGCGGATCTGAGAATGATCCATTCTGGATGCAATCGCATTCGTCCCTTCCCGTCCCGAGCCGCCAAGCGAACCCCCGCCACTTCGGACATGAAACCGGTCACCGCGCCGCTCGTTGCATAACCGAAGAGGAGAGAAGAATGGCTGGCGGCTGGACCCGCGACGGCGCGGTACAGGATCAGATCGACGATACGGTGAGCGATGCGGTCGCGGCGGCGCGCGCGCGCCTCATCGGTCGCGGTGCGGAATATTGCGACGATTGCGGCGAGCCGATCGCCGAAAAACGACGCATCGCCCTGCCCGCGACGCGCACCTGCGTCGCTTGTCAGGCAGCGCGCGACGGGACGGTCAGGCAAAGCGGCATTAACCGGCGCGGCAGCAAGGACAGCCAGCTGCGCTAACGAAGCCGTGCGAAGCCATCCGCGCTTCGCACCGCGACTTCAGGCGCGGTACTTCGCAGAAAAGCTGTAATCCGGCAGCGAGTGGAACGCCGTCTTCAGCGCCTCTCCCCAGCTCGACGAGATCGCCTGAAAGTACGGGTCGTCCGCCATGATGCGCCGTTCGAACAGCGGTTCGAACCCGTCACGGGCGATGACCATCACGTCGAGCGGCAGGCCCACCGACAGGTTCGCCTTCAGAGTGGAATCGAACGAGACCATCGTCAGCTTGACCGCATCTTCGAGGCTCATCGACCGGTCATAGCCGCGCAGGATGATCGGACGGCCATATTTCGTCTCGCCGATCTGGAAGAAGGGCGTATCGGGGCTCGCCTCGATGAAATTGCCTTCGGGATAGACCATGAACAGGCGCGGCTCCATGCCCTTGATCTGGCCCGCGACGATGATCGAGGCAGTGAACTTCGAGCGCGTATTGTTGGCTTCCTGCCGTTCGCCGACCGTCTCGCGCAGCAGGCGTCCGATCTCGGTCGCCACCTGGAACATGGTCGATGATTTGAAGAGGGTGTTCTGCCGCTCGTCAGGCTCCTTCATCCGCTCTTCGAGCTGGCTGATGACCGTCTGCGTCGTCGCGAGATTGCCCGCCGTCATCAGGGTGATGATGCGCTCGCCCGGCACGTGCCAGCTGAACATCTTGCGGAACACGGAAATGTTGTCGACGCCCGAATTGGTGCGCGTGTCGCTCATCAGAACGAGGCCGCGGTCCATCATCATGCCGACGCAATAAGTCATGTCTCACATCTCTCCCGGCGGCGTGCCGCAGAGAATCGGCCGCCGCATCGTATTGGTTCGAACGGAGGGTTGCCTTACTGCTCTACCTGCTGCTGCTCAACGGCAACATCGACCTGCAGTTCTTCGTTCGCGGTTCCGAAGCTGATCCCGGTAATCGGCGCGGCATCGCGATAGTCGCGGCCCGTCGCCACCCGGACGTAGCGCGTATCGGGGCTGATGCCGTTGGAGATGTCGAAGCCGACCCAGCCCAGCCCCTCGACGAAGGCCTCGGCCCAGCCATGCGTCGCTTCCTGCTCGATCCGGTCGTTCATCATCAGATAGCCGGAGACGTAGCGCGCCGGATAACCCAGGTGCCGGGCGGCCCCGATGAAGATGTGCGAGTGGTCCTGGCAAACGCCTGCCCCGCTGGTCGCGGCTTCCTCGCCGGTCGTGTCGACACGGGTCGTGCCGGTCTTGTATTCGACGGTATCGCGGATCGCCGCGGACAGATTGTGCAGCACCGTGACGGCATCATCGTCCTGCGGCAGATTGCCGACCAGCCGTTCCACCGTCGGGCCGGGCTTCGTCAGGCGCGTCTGGCCGAGAAAGCTCCATAGCGGCAGGTGCCCGGCATGACGGCCGATCACGCCGGCATTGTCCTCCGTCTCGACCGTCCCGCTGCATTCGACGATGACTTCCTGCGCGCCCTCGGTCACGGCGACGAGCGTCACCGTGTTGTGATGCTGATCTTCATATTGCAGTTCGGGCGCGGCGTTCTTGTATTCCATGTGCCACTTCAGGATCTGCTGGCCCTGCGTCGTCTTGGGCGTCAGGCGCAGCCGCTGAAGGGCGTGGATGACCGGCTCGTCGAAGCGGTAATGCGAAGTGTGGCGGATGGATAGGCGCATGGTGACAGGTGTCCCGGGTTGGCGGCGCGTTCAGGCGAGAAAGCGGTAATCGTTGGAAATCGCTTGGCCGATGGCAGCATTGGTCGCGGAAAAGTCGAGCAGGAATTCATGAAGGCCCTTGTCGAAGATGTCCTCGATGCTCTGGTTCGACAGGCGGATGTCGGCCTCGCGCATCATCCGGTTCGCCTGCCCCTCTCCGCCGTGCAGGCGGGCGAGCGCGGCGAGTTCCTCGCGCAGGGCCGAATGGCAGAAGGCGAGGCTGCGCGGGAAACGGTCGTCCAAGACGAGGAATTCCACGATCCCGCGCGCGTCGATCTGTCCGGCATTGAGCGAGCGATAGGCGCGGTCGCCGGATACAGAGCGCAGGACCTGGTCCCACTGGCTCGTATCGAGGCTCGATCCGACATAGGACAATGCGGGCAGCAGCAGGTAATACTTGATGTCGAGAATGCGCACGATGGCATCGGCACGCTCGACCATCGTGCCGGCGCGGGCGAAATGATAGGCGTGATCGCGCAGCATCGAGCCGACCATCGCGCCGTGTGCAAGGGTTCCGGCACGCTTGATGACCGTTACCGCCTCGGCGACGTCGCTTTGCCCGACCGGCTTTGCGAGGAGGTCACTGATCTGCATCCAGTTGTCGTTGATCGCTTCCCACAGTTCGCCGCTGATCGCGTTGCGGGCAAGCCGCGCATTGGTCCGCACGAGTTCGAACATGGACAGGATCGACATCGGGTTCGCTTTGTCGCGCAGGATGAAGTTCCACGCCTGCACCCCGGTATAGGTCGCGTGCTGCGCTTCGAAGGCCTGCCGCTGTCCGGCAGCAGCGATGACGGAGCGCCACTCGTCCTCGCTGCTGACGATGTCCCGCGTCAGGGCCATGCGCAGCCCCGCCTCAAGCAGGCGCGCCATGTTCTCCGACCGTTCGAGGTAGCGGAACATCCAGAAGATTCCGTTCGCCGTCCGACCTAGCATGAGGGGACCGCCTTTCCGTGTGCCTTTCGCGCTTCGGGCGTGGTGAGTTTCGCTGTCGCCATCATCAGTCCTTCAGCACCCAGGTATCCTTGGTCCCGCCGCCCTGGCTCGAATTGACGACCAGCGAACCTTCCTCGAGGGCGACGCGGGTCAGCCCGCCGGGAGTGATGTCGACCGTGTCGGGCGAGACGAGGACGAAGGGACGAAGATCGACATGGCGCGGGGCGAGGCCCGCATCGGTGAAGATCGGACAGGTCGACAGCGACAGGGTCGGCTGGGCGATGTAGCCGTGCGGGTTTTCCTGCAGCTTCTTCCTGAATTCCTCGATCTCCTTCTTGGTGGCCGTCGGTCCGATCAGCATCCCGTAGCCGCCCGAACCGTGCACTTCCTTCACGACGAGGTCGGCGAGATTGTCGAGCACGTATTTGCAATCCTCCTCGTCGGCGCAGCGCCACGTCTCGACATTGGGCAGCAGCGGTTTCTCGCCGGTATAGAACTCGACGATGTCCGGCATGAAGGAATAGATCGCCTTGTCGTCGGCGACGCCCGTACCCGGAGCGTTGGCGATGGTGATCCCGCCGGAGCGATAGACGTCCATGATGCCCGGCACGCCGAGCACGCTGTCGGGATTGAAGGTCAGCGGGTCGAGGAACTCGTCGTCCACCCGCCGATAGATCACATCCACCGCCTCGTAGCCTCGCGTTGTGCGCATCGCGACGCGCCCGTCGATGACCCGCAGATCGCTGCCTTCGACCAGTTCCGCGCCCATCTGGTCGGCAAGAAATGCGTGCTCGTAATAGGCCGAGTTGTAGATGCCGGGCGTCAGCACCGCGACCGTCGGGCGGCCCTCGGTCATCTTCGGCGCACAGGCGGCAAGGCTCGTCGCCAGCCGGCGCGGATAGTTCGACACCGGCTCCACCCCGACCTGCATGAACAGCTCGGGGAACATCTGCATCATCGTCTCGCGATTCTCGAGCATGTAGGAGACGCCCGAGGGGGTGCGGGCATTGTCTTCCAGCACATAGAACTCGTCAGGCCCGGTCCGCACGAGGTCGATGCCGACGATATGGGTATAGACGCCGCCCGGCGGGGTGAAGCCGACCATGTTGGGCAGCCACGCGTCGTTCTGTTGGAGGAGGCGCTGCGGCAGGCGTCCCGAGCGGACGATCTCCTGCCGGTGATAGAGGTCGTACATAAACGCGTTGAGCGCGCGCACGCGCTGTTCGATGCCGCGCGTCAGGCGCCGCCATTCCGCCGCCGTGATGATCCGCGGCACCATGTCGAAGGGGATGAGCCGTTCCTCGGCCGCTTCCTCGCCATAGACGTTGAAGGTGATGCCGGTCCGCCGGAAACTGTGTTCGGCGTCCTTGTGCTTGCGATTAAGGAAGTGGGCATCCTGCTGCGAATACCACTGCTCATAGTCGGTATAAGCCTCACGCACTGAGCCGGCTGGTCCGTGCATTTCGTCGAATTGTTCGTCTGGTCCGTCCATGAGCCCTTTCGCACCGGGATATGGAAGCTGGCGACCGGCCCGGCTGGGCGGTCCGAAACAATCCCGTCATGAACTTAAAGAACTACTCTTTATCAAGTTCCCCGAGAACTGCCTCGATCGCCTCGCGGCTCTGCACGAAGCCGATATGCGTGCAGCGCAAAGCGATCGCCCGGTCGCGCTCGGATGGCAGGCCGCAGGCGCTTCGCGGACTGATGACGCCGTCGCGCGGGCTCCACAGCGCGACCGTCTCGACCGGAGGCTTGGGATCGCAGCTGCGGTCGATCGGCGGCGCATCGACGCTGTGACCCGCCACCGCCTGATAGACGCGCCAAGCGTTGTTCGCGCGGATGTCGCCGGAAAAGGGCGTGCCCATCGTCACGACCTTCGCGACGGCGCCGGGATGACGGCAGGCGACTTCGCGCGCATATAGTCCGCCGAGGCTCCAGCCGACGAGCACGACCCGCCTGCCGAAACGGCGATGCAGGTCGAGCAGGCGGTCCTCGACGATCGCCAGCTTTTCCGCCGTGGCGCCCAGATTGAACCCCGTACCCCAGCGCTTGACGCGATGACCTGCCGTTTCCAGCGCCCGCGCCATGTAGCGCATCCGGGTCGGATGGGTCGCAAAGCCGGGTAGCAGCATGACGGTCTGCGGATAGACGGCGGGCGGGATGTCGATCTGGCGAAAGGGCCTGACGAGCGGTTCTGCGAGCGCGGACAATTCGCCGATCAGCAGCTTCAGTCGCGGACCGGTCGCCTCGGTATCGACCGGCTCGCGCGCCAGCGCCAGCCGCCGCGTGAGTTCGGCAGCGGTCAGATAATCGGTGACGCCCTCGTTCTGCGATCGTGGCTCGGTCATGCGAACCCGTCTCGCAAACGAGGCTTGAATGCCTGCTGAAGAGCAGTCAGGCGGGACAATCGCCGATCCGGCGATGCTTGACGTTCATCGTCATGCTGACGCGGCCCATTTCACCGCCATCCTGCCGCATCGTCATCGTCATGTCGGAGGTCGTGGCGGTCGCCTCGCCCTGCATGGTGATGTTGGCCGTCCCCTGCCCGTGCTGGCAGGTCATCGCGGCATCGATATTGCCACCCGCCGTGTCGAATTTCTGAAACTCGCAATCGCCGCGCTGGCCGCCGCGCACCATTTCCTCGAAGCCGCGCTCCGCATCCTCGGGCGTGATGCAATATTCGGTCGTGGTGCTGGCGCTGTCTGCGAACATGCGCCGCATCATGTCGACCTGCGCCTGCGGAGCGCCCGGAATATCGACATTCACGAGTTCCACTTCGGAGCGATACTGCCCCGGTTCGGGCCGCGTAATTTCCCGCCCGGCGGCGATCAGTTCGTCATCGCTCAACGCTTCGCCCGAGGCCGCGGCGGTGTCGCCGCCAAGCGCAGGATCGGTCTCCGCCTCGTCCGCCGAGCCGCAGGCGGCAAGGACGAGCGCCAGGCCGGTAGCCAGCGCCATCGTGCTGCCCCTCGCTTGCGAGTTCGTCTTGTTCATCACGTCCGTCTCCCTGTTTCGTCTGCTTGCGCTGCCATGTGAATGCGTAACAGCATCGCGCCGGACTGTCACCGCAGCATTGCAGCGCGCCCCGCCGCGCCCATATAAGGCGGCATGAGCGAACTCATCATCAGGCGCGGCCTCGAAGAACCCGACACGACCGGCGAATTCACTCCTCACAAGCCAGCCCGCCCCGAAAAATCGATGCCGGGCAGGAAGTTCGAGATCGTCTCCGACTACATGCCTGCCGGCGACCAGCCGCGCGCGATCCAGGAACTCGTCGCCGCCGCGAGGGAAGGCGAACAGACGCAGACGCTGCTCGGCGTGACGGGTTCGGGCAAGACCTTCACGATGGCGAAGGTCATCGAGGAATTGCAGCGCCCGGCGCTGATCCTCGCGCCGAACAAGATCCTTGCCGCCCAGCTTTACGGCGAGTTCAAGAGCTTTTTTCCGAACAACGCCGTCGAGTATTTCGTCAGCTATTACGATTATTACCAGCCCGAGGCCTATGTCCCGCGCTCCGACACCTATATCGAGAAGGAAAGCTCGGTGAACGAGGCCATCGACCGGATGCGCCATTCGGCCACGCGTGCGCTGCTCGAACGCGACGACGTCATCATCGTCGCCTCGGTTTCCTGCCTCTACGGCATCGGTTCGGTCGAGACCTATTCGGCCATGATCTTCGACATCAAGAAGGACGAAAGCGTCGATCAGCGCGAACTCATCCGCAAGCTCGTCGCGCTGCAATACAAGCGCAACGACGCCTCTTTCCAGCGCGGCAATTTCCGCGTGCGCGGCGACAATCTCGAAATCTTCCCCTCTCATTACGACGACACCGCCTGGCGCATCAGCTTCTTCGGCGACGAGATCGAGGAAATCAGCGAGTTCGACCCGCTGACCGGCAAGAAGGGCACCGTCCTCGACCGCGTGCGCGTCTATGCCAACTCGCATTACGTCACGCCCGGTCCGACGATGAAGCAGGCGACGCAGGCCATCAAGTTCGAGCTGGAAGAACGGCTGAAGGAACTTCACGCTGAAGGGCAGCTTCTCGAAGCCCAGCGGCTGGAGCAGCGCACGAATTTCGATCTCGAAATGATCGCCGCGACCGGCAGCTGCAACGGGATCGAAAACTATTCGCGCTTCCTTACCGGCCGTCTGCCGGGCGAGCCGCCGCCAACCCTGTTCGAATATCTGCCCGAAAACGCATTGCTCTTTGTCGACGAATCCCACCAGACCGTGCCGCAGATCGGCGCGATGGCGCGCGGGGACCACCGCCGCAAGATCACGCTGGCGGAATACGGCTTCCGTCTGCCGTCCTGCATCGACAACCGCCCCTTGCGCTTCAACGAGTGGGACGCGATGCGCCCGCAGACCTTCTGCGTTTCCGCGACGCCGGGCGGCTGGGAAATGGAGCAGACGGGCGGCGTCTTCGCGGAGCAGGTCATCCGCCCGACCGGCCTCATCGACCCGCCGGTCGAGATCCGCCCGGTCGAGGATCAGGTACAGGACTGCATCCAGGAATGTCTCGCAACCGCGAAGAAAGGCTATCGCACGCTCGTCACCACGCTCACCAAGCGCATGGCGGAGGACCTCACCGAATTCATGCACGAGGCGGGCGTGAAGGTCCGCTACATGCATTCCGACGTGGAGACGCTGGAGCGTATCGAACTGATCCGCGACCTGCGGCTCGGCGTCTATGACGTGCTCGTCGGGATCAACCTGCTGCGCGAGGGGCTCGACATTCCCGAATGTGGCCTCGTCTGCATCCTCGATGCCGACAAGGAAGGCTTCCTCCGCTCCGAGACCTCGCTCATCCAGACGATCGGGCGCGCAGCCCGCAATGTCGACGGCAAGGTCATCCTGTATGCCGACCGCATAACGGGCAGCATGGAACGCGCGATGGCGGAGACCGAGCGTCGGCGGGAGAAACAGCGCGCTTTCAACGAGGAACACGGCATCACGCCGCAGACCATCAAGCGCCAGATCGCCGACATCGTCGCTCATTCGGCGGCGGGCGACGGGGTGACGGTCGATACCGGCGACGAGGAAGTGAACAACTTCGTCGGGCACAATCTGCGCGCCTATATCGAGGATCTGGAAAAGCGGATGCGTAATGCAGCGGCGGACCTGAATTTCGAGGAAGCCGGACGGTTGCGCGACGAGATCCGCCGGCTGGAGGACGACGAACTCGGCCTGCCCGATACGGAGAAGAAAGCGCCCGTCCGGGGCAAGTCGACCGAAGGGCGGCCCGGTACGCGCAAGACCCGCTACGGCAAGACGCAGCGGAAATGGAAGAGGTAAGAGCGGCGTAGGCAAACGGTCAAAACTGGCCGCACCCACTCAGTCCATGGGTTCGTCCCTCCGAACCTCTTGCGCGCGGGCATCGCAACGCGCATTGAGCGCTGCATGAATGCACGTTTCCGGGTCGCCCTGCTGTGCTGCGCCTTGCTGGCCGCCTGCAGTCCCCCCGCCACCGACAAATACGCCGCGCGCGACCGCGAGGTTGCACAGACCGATACGGTGCTGCCGCCCATCGCCTCGCCCGATACGACGAACGCCGTCTGGGTGCCCACGCAAGGCGACGCCGAAGCCCCTGAGCGGGTGGTGTTCGGCGAGCCGGGCACGCCGCCGCTGTTCGCGCTTGCCTGCAGCGAGAACGAAGACGGGCCGGTCATTCGCCTGACGCGGTTCAACACCGTGGAGGACGGCGCGCAAGCGCTCATCGCGGTTATCGGCAACGGCCATATCGCACGGTGGAAGGTCGATGCCACCCCTCGCGGTGCGCGCAACGTGTGGGAAGGCGATGTCCCGCTCGAGGACGAGGATCTCGAGATGTTCGCCGGGCCGCGCCGGATCGAGGCGACCGTACCGGGCGGCGGTTCGCTCGAACTGCCCGCCGATCCTCTGCCGGCCCGCCTGATCGCGCGGTGCATCGCGAATGAAAAGGCGCAAGGCGTCGGCGAGGAAGAAGCCGGCATTGAACAGGATATCGCAGTGCGCGACTAGTTGCGCGGCGGCGCAGCACTTTCGGCGAGTTCGGGCAGCATGTCCGGCGTCAGTATCTGCGGCAGTTGCTCTGGCTCGCCGCCGCCCGCCGGATACCACAGATAGAGCGGCACGCCCGCCGCCCCGCGCTCTGCAAGAAAGCGCGTGATCTCCGGATCGCGCCGGGTCCAGTCGCCCCTTATCGCAACGACGCCCGCCGCTTCGAACGCCGCGCGCGTCGCCTCGCGCTCGATCGCGACCCGCTCGTTGACCTTGCAGGTGAGGCACCAGTCGGCGGTGAACCATACGAAGACGGGCCTGCCCGAAGCGCGTGCTTCGGCCAGCCGTTCGGTTCCAAAATCCTGCGGAGATAGGAGTGACGCTTCGCCGGCGATGGCTTGCTGCGAATAGCTTGCCGGAAAGGCGAATCCCGCGAAGATAAGGAACGGCGCGGCGATCAGGGCTAGCGCAGGCCAGGCGAGCTTACCCGCGCGTTGCAGCCGTCCGAAGACGGCAAAGGCCAGCAGGACGCCGAACAGCAGCACCATCGCGATCAACGCAAAGCCCTGTCCGCCGATGCGGGTCGTCAGCCAGACGAGGGCGAGCGCCGTCAACCCCATCGGCAATGCCATCCAGCGGCGGAACCGCTCCATCCACGGACCCGGTGCAGGCAGGCGGCGGCGCAACGCGGGCACGAAGCCCAGCAGGAGGAAGGGAAGCGCTAGTCCCAGCCCCAGGCTCGCGAACAGCAACAGGGCGGATGCCGGCGGCAGGAGCAGTGCCGCGCCCAGCGCGGCGGCCATGAACGGACCGGTGCACGGCGTCGCGACGAAAGCGGCGAGCAGCCCGGTCACGAAGGCGTTGGCAGGCTTGCCGCTGCCACGGATCGGCAGGCCGGGAAACTCGAACAGCCCGGCGAAATTGGCGGTAAGGACGCTCGCCAAGACGAGGAGCGCGACGACGACGCCGGGTTCCTGCAACTGGAAGGCCCAGCCGACTTCTTCTCCCCCCGCGCGCAGAAGGAGCAGCAATCCGCCGAGAGCCACGCAGGCGAGGACGGCCCCCGCCGTATAGGCGAGCGCCTCTCCGCGCGCCTCGCCTGCTGCGCCGCCGGACCGAGCGAGCGACAGCGCCTTCAGGCTGAGGATCGGGAATACGCAGGGCATGACGTTGAGAACGAGACCGCCGGCCATTGCCGCCAGCAGCAGAAGAGCGAGCGCCCCGCCCGTCTGCTCGCGCGCCGGATCGAGAGGTGGCAGATCGCCCGGCACCTCGCCCGGCTCTGCGATGAAGCGCACGCCGCTTTCCTGCCCGCTGCCGAAAGACAGGATGCCTTCGACCGCGCCATTTTGTGAAACCGCGCTGTCGGCGAGAGGGATCTCGGCCACCAGCAGGTCGCCCTCACGATAGAAGTCCTGTCGCGCCCCATATTGTACGAGTTCGCGGTTGCCGACGAAAACATGCGGCGCATCGAGCCTCAGCGAGGCGGGCAGCGGTATGGCGAGGCGCAGCCTTCCGCGCGCCGTCTCGAACCGCGCAGTGCTGTCTATCAGCGGGGCGATCGCACCCTGCCACTCGGCGAAGCGGTCAGGCTCGGCCAGCTCGTCGAAGGACGTCGCGAGCTGCGCGGATTCGGGCACGCAGATCTTGTCCGTGCAAGCGAGGTAATCCGCCGCGAGGCGAATGGTCTGGCTCGCCGGTGCTCGCGCTCCTTCCGGCACGGAAATCGGCACGAGCACGGCGTAGTCGCCTTCGTAGATATGATTGATCAGCCCCGAAATCTCGAGCAGCTGCGGCACGGGATATTGCGGCACGCCCGCCTGCCAGCCGGGCGGCAAGTCCCAGTCGAGTTCCATGCCGATGCCAGCATCGCCCGGATTGGACCAGTAGCCGTGCCATTCTTCGGAGACGGGCTGAAAATGCAATGCGACGAGGAAGGTTTCGCCCGCTCGCGGCACTTCGGCGGGCACCAGTTCGACCGTGATGTTGTTGGCTCGCCCGGCCTGTGCGTTCGCGGGCGAAGGGGCCAGCGCGGCCAGCAGGACGAGCCAGCAGGCCAGCCAGACGGCCCAGAACCGTTGCGCCCGTAATTGCCTTGCCAGCTGCATGGCGCACCCTTTAGGGCGGAACACATTAAGCGACAATGAGGCAGTCATGAGCGACACATCGGACAGACGCGATCTCCTGATCCTCGGCGGCGGATTGGTGGGCATGACACTCGCTCTCGCTGCGGCGAAGAAGGGCATGACGAGCCATGTCGTCGATCGCGCCGATCCCGCCGATCTGACCGCAGAAGGTTTCGACGGACGCGCCTCCGCCATATCGACCGCAAGCTGGAACCTCTTCACCAATATCGGACTGGCGCAGCGGCTCGAAGCCGACGCCTCGCCCATTTCGAAGATCGCGGTGAGCGATCAGCTGAAGCCGGGACAGCTCGACTTCGTCCCCGACGATCCCGCCGACACGCTTGGCCGGATGTTCGCCAATCGCACCTTGCGCCTCGCGCTGTTCGAAGCGGCGAAGGACGAGCCGCTCATCCACTGGCATGCGAGGGCCGGCGTCATCGAACGCCGCCGCGGCGAACATGGCGTTTCGGTTCGGCTCGCTGATGGCAAAGAGCTCGAAGCGAGCCTGATGATCGGCGCGGAGGGACGCGGCTCGCCCACGCGGGAAGATGCCGGCATCGCGATGGCCAACTGGCAATACGACCATCGCGCCATCATCGCCGGACTGACGCATGAGAAGCCGCACGGGCAGGTCGCGTGGGAGATCTTCTACCCCGCCGGGCCTTTCGCACTGCTCCCGCTCAAGGACGATGCCGACGGCACGCATCGCAGCGCGCTCGTCTGGACGGTTGCGGAACGCGATGCGGCCGGTGTCCTCAAGCTGGGCGACCGGGCGTTCACCGCCGAAGTGGAAAAGCGCATGGGCAGGCTGTTCGGCGCCATCACCGGGGTCGGACCGCGCTCGTCCTATCCCCTCGGCTTCCATCATACCGCGACCATCACGGCAGAGCGGCTGGCGCTGGTCGGCGATGCGGCTCACGGCATTCATCCGATCGCGGGTCAGGGGCTCAACCTCGGTCTGCGCGATGTCGGTGCACTGGTACAGGTGCTCGACGACAATCTGCGCCTCGGCCTCGAACCGGGCGAAGCACAGGGGCTGGCGCGTTACGAGCGCTGGCGCGGCCTCGACGCGTTCATGGTCGCGCTCGCTACGGACGGTCTGACGCGGCTGTTCGGCGTTCCGGGCGAGACGGCCTCGGCGGTGCGGCGCTTCGGCATGGCCGGGGTTCAGCGGCTGCCCGTGCTCAAGGACTGGTTCATGGACGAGGCCCGCGGCGTCAGCGGCGACATGCCCGACCTGCTCGTCGCCTGAGGCGTTCAGCCCGCGTTGTCGGCCTCGACTGGGCTCGGCTGCTCTACCCTGTTGCCCTCTCCGTCGCGCAGGCGGCGGGGTTCGAGGACGGCGGAGGTCTCGATCAGATCGAGCGCCCGGTGCGCCTCGGCATAGCGGCTCGCCGCCTCGATCCAGCCGCGTCCGCGCTCCGCACCGGGAAGGTTGCGCACTTCCGCGATTGCCGGTTCGACCCGGCCGCTTTCGAGGAACAGGCGGGCGCGTTCCAACCGACGTTGGGGACGCGAGCTGGGGGTGTCGTCGCGGCGGATAACGAAGAGCGAGGCGAGTTCGCGCCGCATCCTCGCGAATGAGGGCGGCGCATCGCTTTCGGAAAGCTGGGGACCCATCATTTCGAGCCGGGCGATAAGCTCGTCCATCGTCACCGGGTCGCGGCTGAAGGAGATGACTGTCGAAACCGCATTGGGCAATGCATCGCCAAACCTCAGGCGCAGCTGATCCGCTAGAAAGCCGAGTTCCGCGCCGCGCTCCAGCGAACGACGCGCCGCGAAAGCGATCAGGAGCCCTTCGGCGCGCGCGGCATTCCCGGCAGCCGCCTGCGATTGCAGATCGAGCCGGGCCAGTCGCTGCTCCGCCGCGGCGAGCCGCTGGTCGATGCCGCCCTGCTGCTCCTCCACCCGGTCGATCGCCTCGCTCGGAACGTCTTCGTAAACGCCGCTCGGCTGCGCTTCGTCCTCGTCCGAACCGACGAGATCGGCAAGAATGCCGCTTTCTTCCGACGTCTGTCCCTCGCTGGCCGGCGCAGTCGTCGTATCGGTCTGCGCAAGGCCGAACTTTTCCGGATTGTCGTTGTAATACTGCACGGCGTAGGCAGCGATGATCAGCCCGAACAGGAATGCGACGAGGACGGCATAGATCACCGGCCTCAAGGAAGGCTTTTTCGCCGTCTTCTTCACAAAATTGTCGTGTTCGTATTCCATGCAATTCCCGTTCGGCCACCGCCCCTGCGCGTGGCTCGTGTTCGATCAATCGTTGGTTTCGCACATTCGGACGCACAATTCCAGCAATGCGGCGTCACGGGGATCCCCTGCGCTTTCCACCTTGCGCCAACCTGAACCCGCCGCGTCGGCGATGCGCGGTCCGAGGGCGGCGAGCGTGATTGCACCCCGATCAAGGCCGAGCCGGTCGCATTCTTGCGCGAAATGAACTGCCGCATCCGCCGAATGAAGCATGACGACGCCGCCATCGCGCAACCCATCCCGCAGGCTGCTCGGCATGGGCAGGGCCGCGATGCGATAGACGACGCGGGTCTCAATGGTGATGCCGCGCGGCAGGTCGAGCGACAGGTGGCTTTCGCCGGCCAGTCGCAGCAGGTGTTGCGGACTTTTTCCGGCAAGCCCGTCGACCACCGATTGCAAGCCCCCCATGCCGCAGGTCTCGACGACAAACCCGGCAGAGCTGGCGGCGGCGGCAGTCGCTTCGCCCACTGCATGGACGGGCAGCCGAACGAGTTCGCGCAATCCATCGCCGCCGTGGCGAAAGACATTGGCGCTACCGACGAGCAGCCCGTCGAAAGCGGCGAGCTCGGGAACGTCCCATTGCACGCTGCGCGCTTCGAACATCGGGAAGGCGCGCAGTTCGAGGCCGGATCGCGCCGCCAGTTTCACGGTCGCTGTCGCGCCCGGCTCACCGCGAATGACGAAGCAGGGAAGGCTCACAATCGCCCGGCGAACAAGGCGGCGATATTGGCCGGTGCGCGCGCGAGCATGTCGGCGGCCAGAGCGCGGACCTCGTCAAAGTTGTCTGTGGCGAAACGACATTCGCCGTCGATCCGCGACGCACCGTTCTCGCTGAAGATCGCGGCACGCAGTGTCCATTCGCTGCCCGATTTGAGAGTGAGCGCGGCGACCGGGCTATGGCAGGTGCCGCCCAGGCCTTCGAGCAGCGCCCGCTCGGCGGATACGCGCACATGGCTGGCCGCATCGTCGATTGCATCGAGCAGGCGGCGCGTCTCTGCATCATCAGCGCGGCATTCGAGACCGATCGCGCCCTGCGCCGGGGCAGGCAGCCAGTCTTCGGGATCGAGGCGCGTGCCCACGCCGCTTTCGCCCAGCCGATCGAGGCCGGCTGCGGCAAGGAAGGTCGCGTCGACCTCTCCGCTCGCCAGCTTCGCCATGCGCGTCGCGACGTTCCCGCGGAAGGTGACGACCTTGCAGTCGGGCCGGTGGTGGAGCAGCTGCGCCGCACGGCGGGGTGCGCTCGTGCCGACGACCGCTCCCGGTTCGAGCTGTGCGACGGACGCCGCACCGAGCAGCCGGTCCGCGACATCGGCGCGCGGCAGGATCGCTGCGATGACGAGGCTGTCGGGCCGGATCGTCTCAACGTCCTTCATCGAATGGACCGCGGCGTCGATCTGCCCTTCATCGAGCCAGATATCGAGTTCGCGGGTCCACAACGCCTTGCCGCCGATCTCTGCGAGGGGGCGGTCCTGTATCCTGTCGCCGCTGGCGATGACGGGCACGAGTTCGACCGCTTCCTCCAACCAGCCATGCGCCTCGCACAGTCGGCGGGCAGCCTCTTCCGCCTGCGCCATCGCAAGCGGAGAGCGGCGCGTGCCGAGCCTGAGTTTCGGGCGGGATGCGGGCGTGTCGGTCATGGCGGATGCTTGCCCTAGCCGCGCATCTGGTTCAGGGGAAGCCGTATGGGGATCGTCCTTGGAATAGAATCGAGTTGCGACGAGACGGCGGTCGCAATCGTGGCCAGCGACCGGCGCATCCTTGCCCAGCGGATCGCTTCGCAGGACGAAGCCCACGCGCCCTATGGCGGCGTCGTTCCCGAGATCGCCGCGCGCGCTCATGCCGAACGCCTTGCCCCGATGATCGAGGCAGTGCTGGCCGATGCCGACATTGAACTATTTGAATGCGATGCGATCGCGGCCACTGCCGGACCGGGCCTGATCGGCGGCGTCATGGTCGGGCTCGTCAGCGCCAAGGCACTCGCAATGGCGAGCGGCGTGCCGCTGATGGCGATCAACCATCTCGAGGGACACGCTCTGTCCCCGCGCCTCGCCGATGAAAACGTCGTCTTCCCGTACCTCTTGCTGCTCGTATCGGGCGGACATTGCCAGATCGTGCTGGTCGAGGGCGTCGGCAAGTATCGCCGCCTCGCGACGACTATCGATGATGCGCTCGGAGAAGCGTTCGACAAGACCGCAAAAATCCTTGGCCTCGGCTATCCCGGCGGCCCGGCGGTCGAGCGACTGGCGCGCTCGGGCAATGCGACGGCGGTCCCCCTGCCCCGCCCGATGAAAGGCAGCGCGGAACCCCATTTCTCCTTTGCAGGACTGAAGAGCGCAGTCCTGCGCGCGCACCAATCCGGCGAGCATAGTCTGGCCGACATCGCGGCGAGTTTCCAGGCGGCCGCGATCGACTGCATCCTCGACCGGCTCGACCATGCGCTGGCACGGTGCGGCGAAGTCTCAACATTGGTGGTTGCCGGGGGCGTCGCGGCGAACGGACCCATACGGTCGGCGCTCGAGCAGCTTGCAAGGCAGCGCGACCTGACCTTTACTGCGCCCCCGCTCGCCCTGTGCACGGACAATGCCGCGATGATCGCCTGGGCGGGCTGCGAACGTCTGCCGCTGGGGCAAAGCGATCCGCTCGACATCGCCGCCCGCCCCCGCTGGCCGCTCGATCCCGAAGCCGAGGCGGCGCGCGGCGCAGGAGTAAAGGCGTGAGCAATATCGGCGTGCTGGGCAGCGGCGCGTGGGGCACGGCCCTTGCGCAGATGCTGGCGAGCGACGGACGCGACGTCCTGTTGTGGACGCGCGATCCTGAGCTTGCCGCGACCATCAATACCGAGAGGCACAATCCCCTCTATCTGCCAGACATTACGCTGTCGGACACGATCGAGGCGACCGATGCCTTGCCCCGCATGACGGCATTGGACGTCCTGCTGCTCGTCACACCGGCGCAGCACATGGCCGAGGTGATGCAGCGCATGAGCGTCTTTCCGCGCGATCTGGTGCTGTGTTCCAAGGGGATCGAGGCGGGGACGGGCCGGATGATGCACGACGTGGCGCGCGACATCGCGCCCGACAGCGCGATCGCCGTGCTGTCGGGACCGACTTTCGCGCATGAGGTCGCCGCAGGACTGCCCACCGCGGTTACGCTTGCCTGCAGCGGCGGACGCACACAGTGGCAACGCCTTGCCGCGACGATCGCCCGCCCGGCCTTTCGCCCCTATTACAGCGAGGACGTGATCGGTGCCGAAGTCGCGGGCGCCATGAAGAACGTGCTCGCCATCGCCTGCGGCGTGGTCGACGGGCTGGCGCTCGGCCAGAATGCGCGCGCGGCGCTTATCGCGCGCGGCTATGCCGAAATGCAGCGGTTCGGCGATGCGCTCGGCGCACGGCGCGAAACGCTGGCCGGATTGTGCGGCATGGGCGATCTCGTGCTGACCTGCACCAGCACGGCGAGCCGCAACTTCTCGCTCGGCAAGGCGCTCGGCGAAGGGCGCGAGCTTGCCGAGCTCATGCACGACCGGCACACCGTTGCGGAAGGCGCACATACCGCCCCGATCCTCGTCGATCTGGCGCATGAGCACGATCTTTCCATGCCCATTGCCGAAGCGGTCCGCGACCTGCTCGGCGGAAGCGACGCGCGGGAGATCGTCGCCGGGTTGCTGGCACGCCCGCTGACCAGCGAAAACCGCGCATGAGCGATCCCGTCCCGCCCCACGGGCAGCCCCTCACGCAGCCGCAGCCGCAGCAAGAGGACGACATGAACGCCCTCGCAAAGGGTGGGCGGACCAATTTCTTCGGCTTCCTGTTGCGGCTTGCGGCGCGCATCCCGTTCCTTTTCATTGCCGGGCGCCTCTACGGGGCCGACGCGCTCGGCCGGTTCGCCAGCGCGCTCGTCGTCGTCGAACTCGTTGCCCTGATCTGTTCGCTGGGCGAGAAGCGCGGCCTTGCCCAGCGCCTGTCGGAAGGACAGGAACACCCGACCAACCTCGTCTTCGACGGGATGCTCCTCGCCCTGTTCTTCAGCACCTTGGCGGCGGTGTTCCTGTGGTTCGTGCCTGCTCCGATGTTTCCAAGCGGCGAATATACGACGCTCGACAAGCTGCTGGTGACGGCCATCCCGGCCTATGCGCTGACCGAAATCGTCCTCGCCGCACAGGCCTATAAATACGACATCGCGACGACCGTGCGGGCCCGCGCCATCGTGGAGCCGTGGACAATCTCGATCATGGCGGGCGTCCTCTATTACGTCATTCCCGAAGCGGGCCTGTCGCTGGCTTACATCGCGTCGATCTTCGCTGGGCTCGCGACCGGCTTCTGGTCGTTCTTTCGCTCCTACGGCAAGCCTGCCCAGTGGCGCCCGCAGCCGGTCAAGCTCGCACGCCAGACAATCCGCGCCCTGCCGCTCGCCACGGCCGATGCGGTGGAATGGGGAACGCGCCGCGTCGACATCCTCATCCTCGGGTTCTTCGCTTCGCCCGCCGCCGTCGGCGTCTATTACGTCGCGCAGCAGGTCGCGAGCCTGCCGCAGAAGCTGAAGACCAGTTTCGAGCCGATCCTCGGTCCCGTCATCACCAAGAACCTCAAGACGAAGAATTACGCAGCCATTGCCAGCCAGGTTCGCCAGGTCGGTTTCTGGATCATCGCCGCGCAGGCAGGCATCGCACTAGCGCTCGGCATACCGGGCGAGGCGGTGATGGGCCTCGTCGGTCCGGCCTTCGTCGGCGGGACGGGCGCGCTCGCCTTCCTCCTTGCCGCAGAGGTGGTCGCCGCGACTGCCGTCGTTTCGGAGGCGGCGCTCGTCTATGTCGCGCGGGTCAAGAACCTGTGGATCTCGCTCGGCACGATCGCGCTGCAGGCATCGTTGACGGTCGCGGCCATGATGATCGTCGAACGTTCGCCCTATGGCGACGAGTTCAAGGCGGCAGGGGCGGCCATCGCGCTGGCGATTTCACTGGGCATCGCCTCGCTCGTCAAGGCGCGGCTGCTGTCGCGGATCCTCGGGCACGGGGTCAATAACTGGCGCTGGGCGCTGGTCTATGCCGCCGCACCGGCCGTGGTCGTGGGTTATCTTGCAACCTATCTTCCCGAGTGGGCCGAACTCGCCTTCGGCATTCCGGCGATCCTGCTTGCCTATGGCTGGGTCATTTGGCGGCGCGGTTTCGGGCCGGAGGATCGCGTCCTGTTCAAGCGCGACATGGGCGGGGGCAATGCCGGCGCCGACGCCCTGCCACCCAAGCCGACCCTGCCTGGCTGAACCATTCGTCGCGCGCCTGGCACGTTCAGACGCCGTTCAACCCGCGAGACATTATTTCATTTCCGTCAAAAAGGGGAGATGATCGATGTCCGTCACGAAACCCGTATTCGCGATTTCGCTGCTAGCACTCATGGCCGGGTGCGCCGCCAGTCAGAACGGCGAGGTCGTTACGACCGGCAGCAGAGCCGATACGAGCGGCGATCAGGCAAGCGTTTCCCCGCCCCCGCCTCCAGCCCCTCCTCCTCCTCCGCCGCCCCCTCCCCCGGCTCCCGGACAGGCGAGCGAGGCGGCGAACATCGTCGTGACCGGCAGTTCGGTCGTGCGGACGACTCCGAATGCCGCGCCTCCCGTTACCGCCGTCGAAGCGCAGTCCGCCGCACTGCGCTATGTCCCGCCGGTCTGGGTTGCGCAGGATCCGGGCCGCGAACGCTATGACGGGGAAGAGGTTTCGCCCGTCAAACTGACCATGGCGGAGCCGGTCTCCACCTTCTCGGTCGATGTCGATACAGGAGCCTATGCCAATGCGCGCCGGTTCCTGACGCTCGGACAGATGCCGCCGCAGGATGCGGTGCGGACCGAGGAAATGATCAACTATTTTCGCTACGATTACGATCGGCCCGATACGGTCGAGCAGCCGTTCAGCGTCGATCTCGCCGCTGCCGCTTCTCCGTGGAACAAGGAAACGCGTCTCGTGCGGATCGGCTTGCGCGGCTACGACATCGCCCGCGAGAACCGGCCTCCCGCCAATCTCGTCTTTCTGATGGACGTTTCAGGCTCGATGGACGAGCCGGACAAGCTGCCGCTGGTGAAGACCGCGCTCGCCGGCCTCGCTGGCGAACTGGGCGAGAACGATCGCGTTTCCATCGTCGTCTATGCCGGGGCTGCTGGACTTGTTCTCGAACCGACCAACGACACGCGCAAGATCAGGGACGCTCTCGACCAGCTTCAGGCGGGCGGCTCGACCGCCGGGGGCGCGGGCCTCCAGCTGGCCTACAACATCGCGCGCGACAACTTCATCGAAGGCGGCGTCAACCGCGTAATCCTCGCGACGGACGGTGATTTCAACGTCGGCGTGCCGGACAGGGACGCGCTCGTCGAAATGGTCGAGAAGCAGCGCGACAGCGGCGTGACGCTGACCACGCTCGGCTTCGGCGCCGGCAATTACAACGAGGCGATGATGGAGCAAATCGCCAATCACGGGAACGGCAACTACGCCTATATCGACACCGCGCTGGAAGCGAAGAAGGTGCTGGGCGACGAGATGTCGTCGACCCTGTTCACCATCGCCAAGGATGTGAAGATCCAGGTCGAATTCAACCCCGCCGTCGTCAGCCAGTATCGCCTCATCGGTTACGAGAACCGCGCCCTGCGGGAGGAAGATTTCGACAACGACGCGGTCGATGCCGGCGACATCGGCGCAGGGCATCAGGTGACGGCCATCTACGAGGTCGTGCCGACCGGCGCGAAGGGCTGGGTCGCTCCGCGCCGCTACGGCGAGGTGCCGGAACGCGCGCAGGACAAGCTTGCCGAGGCCGCTCATGTGAAGCTGCGCTACAAGCTGCCCGATGGCGAAACCTCGCGCCTCGTCGAATACACGCTGCCCGCGAGCGCGCTCCGCAATGCGGCGAGACCGACTGGCGATTTCGCCTTTGCGACAGCGGTCGCCGCGTTCGGACAACGCCTGCGCGGAGATACGCTGCTCAACGGCTTCGACTATGACGATATCGTCGCGACGGCGGGCGAGCAGAGCAATTACTGGCGGCAGGAATTCCTCGAACTGGTCAAGGCGGCCGAAGCGCAATCCTGACTTTGCCCAAGCGCAACAGCCGAGCGGGCGGAAGGATTTAGCGAGACCGGCGCTTTTCAATACCGCGCGCTTTGCCTAAAGGCTGGGTGGTGGCCCGGATCGCACCTCCGCTCATAATCATCGCCGGCGGCGCACTTGTCGCCGCGGGAGCGAATTTCGCCGCCCAGATCCGCGGTCCTGCCTTCATCGCACAGCTGTCGAACGAGGCCGATGCGATCATCGCGGAACTCGGAGCAGACCCGGTGGAAGCCCGCTTCGCCGATCGCTTCGGTGCGCCCTCACGCCACGTCCTGCTGAGCGGGGGCGAAGGCCTTACCGAACAATTGCGCGCCGATGTCGCGACCCGCGTCGGCGCGATCGACGGGGTCGGCGGGGTTCACTGGTCCGACGGCACGATGCTGGCCGAGCCGGAAGAACAGCCGCTGCGCCCACCCGGCTGTCAGGACGACGTGCGCGGCTTGCTGCGGGCCCGGACGCTGCGGTTCGAGGAATCCTCCGCCACCGTCGATCCCTCGAGCGAAATGTTGCTCGACGAAGTTGCCGAAGCGCTGCGCCCATGCCTCGGCGCACAGGTGGCGATCGTCGGACATACCGATTCCAGCGGGCCGGAGCCGGAAAACCTCGCTCTGTCGCGAGAGCGTGCTGCCGCGGTCCGCTCCGAACTGATCGAGCGCGGCATTCCGGGCGAGATACTGAAAGCGAGCGGCGAAGGCTCCGCCATGCCGATCGACGGGCTGGAGCCGGGCGATCCGGCCAATCGCCGCATTGAATTCACCGTTCTGTCGGTCGCGCCGCTCGTCCCGACGCCGGTCGACAAGCCGGGGCCGCGCTGACATGGCCTTGTGGCTAGAACTCATCATCATGTCGCTCGTTGCCTATGCGATCGGACTGGGCATCGGCTGGGCGCTGTGGGGCCGGTCGGACAGCGAGTGACGCGGACACCTACGGATTTTCCGGGAGAAGGACACACATGTTGCAACTTATCGAAGAAAACTGGCTGCTGCTGCTGTTGGCGCTGGTCATCGGCATCGCCATCGCCTGGTATGTCTTTCGCACGACCCGCAAGACCCGGGTGACCGGCGCAACCCACGATCCGCTCGATGAAGGCGCGGAACGCACGAAACGCAATCAGGCGCTGATCGATTCGCCCCCGGTGGCGGTCAAGGACGGCCAGCCGGGCATGTCCTCGCCGAAGGCCGCCGCACCCCAAACCGTCAGGGTTGACGAAGCAAGCCCGCGCACCCCCGCGGGAACGACGGAGGCGAGGTCCGAGGAAATCTCGGAAGAAACCATCGCCCGCAATGCGGCGACGGACAAGGAAGACGCGGAAGCCGCCCGCACCGCCGCTTCCCCCGGTCCGACGTCGGCGGCCGCCAATGCCGACAGCACCGCCGCCTCGCCGCTCGGGACGGATGCCGAAACGGGCGACGGCATACCGATGCGCGAAGCGATGAAGCAGGTTCCGCCCGAACCCGATCCCGACGACGCCGCGCCCCAGAACCAGAACGAAACGAAGGTAACGGGACCCACGCCGACGAAAGGGGCCGACGATCTCACGCGCATCAAGGGTATCGGCCCGAAACTGGTCGGCACGCTGCATGAGCTGGGCGTCACCTCGCTTGAGCAGATCGCGAACTGGACCCAAGCAGACGTCGCGCGGATCGACTCCGAACTCGGACGCTTCCAGGGACGCATCGAGCGCGACGGTTGGATCGAGCAGGCACGGCTCCTCAATGCCGGGGACACCGCCGCCTATGAAGCGAAATACGGAAAGACTTCAGGCACTTCCTGACCGTTTCGTGATTCGGTCTCGCTGTGGTAAGTATGGAAAGTTAAACCGGAAGGACTTTCGCGCATGACCCAGCCCCTAATTCTCGTTGCCGAAGACGAAGCGATCATCGGATATGACCTGTGCGAGACGGTGGGGGAAGCGGGCTTTGCTGTCGAGGGACCGCATACGGACATGACGTCGGCCATGCTTGCCTGCCAGAAAACGAGGCCCGCTGCGGCGATCCTCGACATCCAGCTCGACGACGGAATCGTCTTTCCGCTCGCGGAAAAGCTGATGGCGGAGGATATTCCGGTCATCTTCCACTCTGGCATCTGGTCGCCGGAAGAAATGCAGGAGAAATTCCCGCAAACGCAGACGCTGGCAAAGCCCTGCCCGCCCGACCGGATGATCGAGACCGTGCAGAAGGCCGTCGGTAACGCTTGATCGGACCTTTCGTGGTTTTTCGTGCGCGATCTGCCGGACGTTTACCCGGCTCTGCAGACCCGCCTGTCGCTCTGCGCAAATGGGCGAGCGCGGCGAAGCTGTCCCGGCGCGAACTCACGGCTACGCTCGAAGCGGCGCTGTCGCTGCTCATCGCCAGATGGCAGGTCGGCAGGATTGCACCGACGCGCTGGCCGCAGCACATCCGCTTTGCGCCCGAAGCGCAACGTGCTGGCAGGGCGGATGCAGAGCATGACATCCGTCTGATACGGCGAGCCGTCGCTCGCGCAGCGCGCAATCTTCCGCTCGAATTGCTGTGCCTGCCACAGGCCCTCGCAGCGCAGCGGATGCTCGTCCGGCGTGGCATCGTAAGCGACCTGCGGATCGGCGTCGAACGCCCTGACGAGGCTTCGGCAGGGGATGCGCCCCGCGCCTTCCATGCCTGGCTCGTCGCTCATGACCGCTTCGTGACCGGCGATTGCGACGAAGCCAGCTACTGCCAGCTCGTCGCACCCGAAAAACCCTAAACTTACCCCTTGCCCGGCGCGGCTGCGCGGCTATTCCCGGGGCAAACCTCAGCGATTGGATAGACGATGGCCGGCATGGTACCTTTTTCCTGGGAAGACCCCTTCAACCTCGACGAACAGTTGAGCGAAGACGAGCGGATGATCCGCGACACGGCGCACGCTTTTGCCCAGAGCGAATTGCAACCGCGCGTGATCGAGGCGTTCAGCGGCGAGGCCGACGCGCCCGAACTGTTCCCCCTGATGGGCAAAGCGGGGCTGCTCGGCGCGACCGTTCCCGAGGAATATGGCGGCGCCGGGGCAAGTTACGTCGCTTACGGCCTCATCGCGCGGGAAATCGAGCGGGTCGATAGCGGCTATCGGTCCATGGCGAGCGTCCAGTCGAGCCTCGTCATGTATCCGATCCATGCCTACGGTTCGGAAGAGCAGAAGAAGAAGTACCTGCCCGGTCTCGCGAGCGGCGAACTGATCGGCTGCTTCGGCCTCACCGAGCCCGACGCCGGGTCCGATCCGGGCGGCATGCGCACCGTCGCGAAGAAGAACGGCGACGGATACGCGCTGAACGGGGCGAAGACCTGGATTTCCAACTCGCCCTTCGCCGATGTCTTCGTCGTCTGGGCGAAGTCGGAAGAGCATGGCGGGGGCATTCGCGGCTTCATCCTCGAAAAGGGAATGGAAGGCCTTTCCGCACCCAAGATCGGCGGCAAGATGTCCCTGCGCGCTTCGACGACCGGCGGCATCGTGATGGAAGACGTGAAGGTCGGTGCCGACGCGCTGCTGCCCGACGTTCAGGGGCTTAAGGGACCGTTCGGCTGCCTCAACCGCGCCCGCTACGGCATCAGCTGGGGCAGCATGGGTGCGGCGGAATTCTGCTATCACGCGGCGCGGCAATACGGCCTCGATCGCGAGCAATTCGGCGTTCCGCTCGCGTCCAAGCAGCTCTTCCAGTTGAAGCTGGCCGACATGATGAGCGAGATTTCCCTCGGCCTTCAAGCCTCGCTGCGCGTCGGCCGCCTGATGGACGAAGGCAAGTTCGCGCCGGAAATGATTTCCATCGTGAAGCGCAACAATGTCGGCAAGGCGCTCGATATCGCCCGCGTCGCGCGCGACATGCATGGCGGCAACGGTATTTCCGAAGAATACCAGGTAATCCGCCACATGATCAATCTCGAAACGGTCAACACCTACGAGGGAACGCATGACGTCCATGCGCTTATCCTGGGTCGCGCCATCACCGGGATCGCCGCGTTTTGAGGTCTGCGGAGCGGCCGCACGTGCCGCTTGCGCTTAGTACTTATCCGCTTTTGATTGCGGACCTGTCCTACCGCGTCGCGGCGTGGCATGGTGGCCGGATGCTCGACCGCTCCGCTTTTTCCGCCGATTGCATGAAACTTCGCGGAAACCGGGGCGTTTTCAAACCTCAGGACCGTGTTCCATGTGTTCCATCGCGTAGGAAACGAGACGCCGGCAGGTTTGCGACGGCTGCGGTCCGCAAAAGGGAATTTCACGCATGAAGCTGCACGGCTACTACCGCAGTTCGACGACCTATCGCCTGCGGATTGCGCTCAATTTGAAGGGTCTCGACTACGACTACGTCCCGGTGAACCTGCTGAAGTCCGAACAGAAGTCCGACAGCTTCAGGCGCCGCAACAGTTTCGCGACCGTCCCCATTCTGGAAGCGAAAGGCCGCGACCGCAGCCAGTCGATGGCGCAGCTCGAATGGCTCGACGAAGCCTATGACACCAAGATGCGCCTGCTGCCGCAGGACGTCGAGCAGCGCTTCACGGTGCGCGAACTCGCCTATGCGATCGCGACGGAATTGCATGCGCCACTGAACCTGCGCGTTCTCAAATATCTGAATGATCCGCTCGGTCACGAGCAGGACGAAATCGACCGCTGGTATCGCCACTGGCTCGGCGAAACGCTCGGACCGCTGGAGGAACGGCTAGCCGAACTCGATACGGGCGACTTCCTGCTCGATGCGCCGGGAATGTTCGAATGCGTTCTCTTGCCGCAGCTTTACAACGCGCGGCGCTGGAACTTCGACATGGCCCCGTTCCCCCGCATGGCGCGGATCGAGGAAGCGTGCAACGCGCTGCCTCAGATTGCCGCCGCCCATCCCGACAGACAACCCGACGCCCCACAGGCTTAATAAGAAACGAGAGAGGAAATCCCCCCATGAAACTCGCGACGCTCAATGACGGAACCCGCGACGGCAAGCTCGTCGTCGTATCGAAGGACATTACGCGCTATTGCGCGGCCGACAATATCGCCCCCACCCTGCAGGCGGCACTCGACGACTGGGAGCATTGCGCGCCGAAGCTGGAGGCGCTCTATCGCGACGTCGAACATCAGGCGGTTCCATGCGAACGCTTTCACGAGCGTGAGGCGCATTCGCCCCTGCCGCGCGCATATCAATGGGCGGATGGCAGCGCCTATATCAATCACGTCGAACTTGTTCGCAAAGCGCGCGATGCCGAAGTTCCCGAAAGCTTCTATCACGACCCGCTGATGTATCAGGGCGGCTCCGACAACTTCCTGCCGCCGCGTGCCGACATTCCTCTGGGCAATCCCGAATGGGGCTGCGACATGGAAGGCGAAGTCGCCTGCATCACCGACGACGTGCCGATGGGCGTCAGCGTCGCCGATGCGGCGGATCACATCAAGCTGCTGATGCTGGTCAACGACGTCTCGCTTCGCGGGCTCATTCCCGGCGAACTCGCCAAGGGTTTCGGCTTCTTCCAGGCGAAGCCGTCGAGCGCTTTCTCCCCCGTCTGCGTCACGCCCGACGAGTTGGGCGATGCGTGGAAGGACAGCGTCATCCACCTCCCGCTCAATGTCGATTACAATGGCGAGCCGTTCGGGCGAGCTGATGTCGGACAGGACGCGACGTTCAGCCTTGCCGATCTCGTCGCCCATGCCGCGAAGACGCGCCCGCTCGGTGCGGGGACCATCATCGGCTCCGGCACAATCAGCAACAAGGGCGAAGATGGCGGTCCGGGCAAGCCAGTATCGCAAGGCGGCGCAGGCTATAGCTGCATCGCAGAAATCCGCATGATCGAGACGATCGCGAACGGCAGTCCCTCGACGCCCTTCATGAGCGCAGGCGATACCGTGGCGATCTCGATGAACGACAAGGACGGTCATTCGATCTTCGGGACGATCGAGCAGAAAGTCGTCTCCGTCTGATAACAACCTTGCGCGCGGGGGACAGAGACGATGCGTTTGGCGGGGAAGCGTATCGCCCTTCTCTCGAGCTGGCTTTCCCCGCGCAACGGAGGCGTCTGGACGGCGGTTCTGGCGCAGGCAGCGATGTTGCGTTCGGCAGGCGCGACGCCGGTGCTTGTCGGCCTTGCGGATCTTGCGGGGCGAGACGATGAGGCCTGCGACTTCGAATGTCTGCGCGTTCCGGTTATCGGACCGGAGAGCATTGGTTTCGCTCCGCGGCTGACGCGCGTGTTGCATGAAGCGAACTTCGATCTCCTTCATCTGCACGGCATCTGGCATTATCCCAGCCTTGCCGCTGCGAAATGGGCCGAAGAAACCGGGAAACCCTATCTCGTGTCGCCGCACGGAATGCTCGATCCCTGGATCGTGCGCCGGAACCGGTGGAAGAAGCATTTGGGCGAACTGGCCTTCGAGCGGCGCAGCTGGGCCGCCGCAAATGCCTTTCATGCGCTGACTGAAAAGGAGGCGGAGGACATCGGCCTCCATGCTCTAGACAAGCCGCGCTGCGTCATCCCGAACGCCTCCCCGCCCGCCAATGCTGGCGTCGGCCCCATGCCGCTGCCCACCCTCCTTTATCTGGGACGGTTGCACGCGAAGAAGAACCTTGCTGCGCTGATAGACGGTTGGGCAAAAGCGGTAAAGCTGGGCAATCTTCCGAAGGGCGCGCAACTCGTCATCGCCGGCTGGGGAACGGACGGCGAAACCGATGCGCTGGAAAAAGCTATCGCTGGAAACGCTTCCATACGCTTTGTCGGCACGGTCGAGGGCGCCGCGAAGCGCGACTTGCTGGCGACATCACGGGCGGTCATCCTGCCCTCGCTGAGCGAAGGATTGCCCATGGTCGTGCTCGAAGCATGGGCGGCGGGTCGGCCCGTCCTGATGAGCCGACACTGCCATCTTCCGCAAGGCTTCGCTACGGGCGCGGCAGTCGACTGCGGGACCGAACCCGCGGATATTGGGCGTGCCCTCACCGCCGCTTTCGGTTGGGAGGAGCAGGAATGGCAAGAGCGCGGCGAAGCGGCCCTCGCGTTGGCCAGAGGGGAATTCGCCGCCGAAACGGTGCAGGAGGAATGGGTCGAGGTTTATCGGACACTTCTTGGCGGGGGGGCGCAATCGTGACTGACGATCCCGCACGATTTCGTACAGAGAAGAGCGCGGCTTCTTATGGCCTCGGCAACAAACTCGCCCGGATTATCTGGGTCTTTGCATGGACCGTGCTGGCGCGCTGGACGCCCCCGCCCCTCTGGGCTTGGCGGCGGTCCCTCCTGCGGCTGTTCGGAGCGCAAGTCGGCCGCGGCGCGCAGGTTCACGCAAGCGTCCGCATCTGGCTTCCCGCGCGCCTCGCCATCGGGCGGAACGCACTCATCGGTCCGCGAGTAACCCTCTACAACCAAGGTCGCATTTCGATCGGAGAGCGCAGCGTCGTCAGCCAGGGCGCACATCTTTGCGCATCGAGCCACAACGTCCGCGATCCCGGCTTCGGCCTCGTGGAACGCGAGATCGCTGTCGGATCGGGATGCTGGATAGCTGCCGAGGCGTTTGTCGGGCCTGGCGTCACGATGGGTGATGGTGCGGTGCTCGGAGCGCGCGCGGTTCTGTTCGAGGATGCCGAGCCGATGACGATCTATCGCGGCAACCCGGCAACCGCTCTGAAAGAGCGGCAATGGCGCGGCTAGAGGGCGGGTTCGATGGCGACCGTTTCCAGTATCGCTTCTTCCGCATTGCCGCGCACCCAGATGGACAATGTCTGGCTGCGGCAAGGCAGCGCTTCGACGATGTTGGCGTTCTTCGAAAATGCGGGACGCGTAGCGGTTTGCGCGCCACAACTCAGCGTGGCCGCAAACGTCGACCTAACGCCGCCGGCGACGGTAATCCTGTGGCGACCCGGTCCGAGGGCGACCGGTTGCGAAAGCACCATGCGCGCTGCGCTGCTGCGATTGGTGATGGCCAGCTTCGTGCGTGTGCCGTCTCTTACCGAAGAGATCGACACATCGCCCGAAGGTTGGACGGTCCAACCGAAAAGGCCCGGATCGTTTTGCGCGACAGCGTCGAAGTTAGCGTCGGCGATCCTGTTGGGACCTTCTGTCTTGCACTGGCGGCGATAGACCGCTTGCGCTTCGCGCCGCCATTCGCGTTCGAGAGCCGCCTGCACGAGCGGTCTGGTGCGAGCGCAGCCCCACCCTTGCGCATCCCTCCCGGAACTGCCGAGATAGGTCGCCCGGCGCAAAAGCGCGTCTTTCTCGTCGGGGGCATAGAACCGCTCGGCCCAAAGCGGGTCGCGGCGAAGTCGATCACGGAGCGCGATGCGCCCTTCCGAGCGGGCCTCGAGCGCTACCAGCGCGGTCTGAGCTGGGGTTCCGCGCTCATCGATCCGCAACAGCGCGTCCGCGTGACGGGCAGCCCGTGCGAAGTTGCCCTCCCCCATATCCATGGCGAACAACGCGAATTGCGTAAGCGGCTCGCGCCAGCCCAGCCTCGCCCCGCTCTGCAACAGTCCGACGCTTGCGTCCCGCTGGCCGACAAGATCGAGGACATAGGCTAGCCGGGCAACACCTTCTGCATCATTGGGGGCGCTCCTGACGGCAGCCGTTGCGCTTGCCACAGCTGCATCATGGTCGCCGGTCTGCATGGCACTGGCCGCGTCGCGCCCCAGCCCTTCGCTTCTGAAAGCGAAGGGAGTGACTGCTTGCAAAAGCGGGTTCGACAGGCCGATGCGGTCGGCTCCGCTCGCCAGGACCGCCACGGCGTAAACAAGAATCGCAGCAATCGATGCCGCACGTTTCACGGGACCAGTTCGCGCGCCCTCGCCGCAGCTTCCGCTTCCCCATCCGATACGTCCTTCGCGGCGGACCGGCGGCGGCGCGGCCGCGGATCGCCGTCATAGCGATAATAGTCGTAGCCGTAGTAAGCCGAATAACGGTTACCCGCCTTCGCCGGATCGAACTTTGTCAGAACGGCTCCGATCAGGACCGGGTGCATGGCGCGCAGGCGGCGGAGCGCCGTCTTCAACTGGCCGCTGCGACCGCGATCGGCTTCGACGACGAAGATCGTGCCATCAACGAGTGCGGAAAGCATCGGAGCATCCGCCAAACCGAGAACGGGCGGGCTGTCGAGGATCACGACGTCATATTCTTCACCGGCCAAGTTCAGGATTTGCGCCATGCGCGGCGAGGACAGCAGTTCTGACGGGCTCGGCGGTATCGGCCCGGAAGTGACGAGATCGAAGCCATGCTCCGGCGCGGTGACGATGGCGCTCGCGATCGGTTCTCGCGACGTCAGCAGATCGGTCAGTCCTCGCACATTCGCGAGGCCGGCAAGCCGATGCAGGGACGGGCGGCGCAAATCGGCATCGATCAGCAAGGTCCGCATACCCATGCGGGCGAAGCCGACCGCCATGGCGACGCTCGTCGTGCTCTTGCCCTCTCCGGCCTGCGCGCTCGTCACCGCCATCAATTTGGGCAGGCCTTCGCGAGTCGAATAAAGAAGCGCGCCGCGCATCGAGTTATGCGCTTCGGCGACCGGCGACTTGAAGTCCGCCAGTTCTTCGAGCGGGTTTTCGCGCTCCGAACGCGGGATGACTCCCAGAAGCGGCATTTCGAGCTTGCTCTCGATGTCTTCGGGAACGTGCACCACATCGTCCATCTGATCGCGCACGAAGACGATGCCGCCCGCGAGGAACAGCCCGAACAGCAACCCCAGTGAAAGGTTCGTCGTCAGGCTCGGCGAGGAACGCGCGCCGGGTATCGTCGCGCGGTCGATGATCGCGATATTGCTGCTCGCAATGCCGGCAGAGGCGTTGAGTTCGCGGAAGCGCTGCAACAGCCCCTCATAGATCGAGCGAGCGGTATCGGCCTCGCGCGCGAGGGTGTTGTACCTGACGGAGCGGTCCTGCTCCGCCAGCGTCTCGCCCCGCAGCCGCGCGACCTGTCCGTTGAGTTTGCTCTCTGCGGTAACCGCCGCGCGGTAATCGCTGCGGATCGAATTGACGACATTACGCGCAGCCTCGTCGGTCTGCCTGGTGACTGCCGCAAGTTCCGTTTCCAGTCGGCCGATCGTCGGATGATCGGGCAGATAGCGACCACGCGCCGTCTGCAACTCGGCCTCTACATTCGATTGCCGCGTCATCAGCGCCTGCACGGTCGGGCTGGCAAGAACGGGTTGCGAGGAAAGCAGCGGCGCGTTGCGGACTGCCTGCCACCGCGCCTCGGCGGCGATCCGGTCCGCCTGTGCGCGAATGGCCGCGTCGTTGATCTGCAAGAGGCTCGAAGCCGTAACGGTCCCTGCCGCCGCCGCGCGGGGATCCGTTGCCAGCGCGTCGCGCGTCCTTATCAGACCCGCCGACTTGGCGTAATCGTTGAGGTCGTTTTCCGACTGTTCGAGATTTGCTCGCGCCTCCTCCAGCTGATCGGCGACGAAATTGCGTGCATAGGCGCTCGAATTGTAGCTTCTCTGGAGGTTCGCCTGGATGAATTCCTCGGCAAACGCGTTGGCGATGCGCGCCGACATCTCCGCATCGAGACTGGTGAAGCCGATCCGCGCGATGCGGGTCGAGGCGGGAAGATCGACTTCCAATCCCTCCTGCAGCAGGGGAATGACGGTCCCGCGTATGACGGGATCGACTGCCCCCGTCGAGCGAGCCGCACCCTCGGGCATCTCGCTGCCCATTGCGGCGTAGAAACGCGGATCGTCGTAGAGCGAGAGGGCGTTCGCCACGCGTTCGGCCAGGCCCTCGCTTTGCAGGACGTCGAGCTGCGTGTTCAGGAACCGGTCGACATCCCAGTCTGACACGGCCGTGAAGTTCGTCTCCAGTTCCTCGCCCAGAACCTCGTCGCGCTGATCGTTGATCTGGACCGTGGACACGGCGGTAAAGCGCGGGGTCGCCAGCATCGTCAGGACGAATGAAAGTGCAACACAGGCGACGAAGACGCCGAGGGCCAGCCACAAATGGCGGCGAATGGCGGCGAAGATGTAGCGCAAGTTGCGGCTGATGAAGTTCTCCCCTGCCGCCGGATAGGCCCCGAAATAAGGCGTAGCCGGAACCGAAGAAGGGGCGTTGAATGGCTGGGCGTTCATATCGGTCGCAACACTCCGAGGATTGGCGTCACTCTCAGCACGTCGCGCAAGGCAGCCCGGCGGGCGCTGTGACCCACGACGACCACGTCGCCAGGTAGCAGCGCGAAATCAGGCATGCGGCCGGCCCTGATCGCCTTCACGTCGAACCGTCCGCCGAGGCGTTCGCCCTCGACGTTGCGAAAGACGAACACGTCGCCGAGCGCCGCGACTTCGGTCGGGCTGCGTGCCTGGGCCAATGCGATCAGGAGCGACTGACCCGGAGCATAGGGATAGTTGCCCGGCTGCTCTACTTCGCCCTCGACCGTGATGAAGGGTTCGCGCGCTTCCTCTACCGTTACGCTGACGCGCGGATCGCGCAGGTAACGTGCCCCATAGAGCGTCTCGATGCGCTCACCGAGTTCGCGTGCCGTCAGCCCCGCCGCAGCGACGTCGCCGATCAGCGGCAGCCCGATATTCCCCGAATTGTCGAGCAGCGTTTCCTCGACCGTAAGGTCCGGTTCGCCGAATACGTTGACGCTGACGGTGTCGCCCGGTTGCAGCGCATAGCCACTGGCGAAATCCACGGGTTCGACCGGGGTAGCGAGCGCGCTGTAGGCCGCCTCGCCGCTCGGTCCGACGGGTTCGTTCGCGCTCATGCACCCGGCAAGTGCCAGGGCGGCCCATGCCACAATGACGCCGCGTGCCACACCGCGCCATTCCAATGATAATGACCGACTAACCCTCATCGACCGATCTCTTCATCCGACCCCTCGGCCAATGCCTCGCGGCGACCGATCGAGAGGATCAATCCTGCCGCCAAAGCGCCGATACTCGCCAATGCCATAGTGCGAAACGGATAATCAACCATGCTGTGCAGTCCCATCAACAGCAATGATCCGGCAGCGAGGAGCAGGATCGGTCGATCGAGCGGCGCCTTTTGCCAGGCGCGACGCAGGCTTCCGATCAGCAAGACGAGTATGGCGCTCACCAGCACGATGCCGAACAAGCCTGCTTCCATCAGCAATTCGAGCCAGTCGTTATGCGCCCGGTTGGGGAAGGAGTAATCGACCGCGTCGAGTCGCTCATAAGGCAGGAAGGCTGGCTGGAACGTCCCGATCCCGCTTCCCCACGGCCAGTATGCGAGCATGGCTTGCCATGCGTCGCACCACAACAACGACCGAAGGTCCCCGTCCCCAGTAAAGCGCGCCAGAATGTCGCCGCCGCGCCCCCATCCTATGATAATTACGAAAACGAGGCTTAACGTCAGCACGATAGATACGGTAAAACCGCGCCGCCTTGTCGCCGGATAGGCTTCAGCGAGGATCGCTACGTGCAAGGGAAGAGCGACCGCTAGGAGCAGGATGCCGGCACGCGACCCCGTTAACAAGGCAGCCGCCAGTAGTACTCCCTGGACCGCCACAAATCCCGCCACCCCTCGCGCGCCAAAACGCGCTTGCGCAAAAATCGCACTCGCTGCGAGGCTGCTGATCAGGAAGAAATCGACCGCCGCGTTGCGATTGGCGAAACTTCCCGTGATCCAGCCGAGATGGGTCTCGGAGTAAAAGCGGAAGGCGCGGTCGTCCGTCGCAAGCTGCAACGTTCCGAGCACCGCCATCGCTATGCCGCTCAAGACGACGACCAGCAGCAACTTGCGTTGATAAACCGTCGGAAGGATCGTAACGGCTATCATCAGGAGGATGGGAGGAATTATCGCGAGAAAGCTCGCCAGGGTTCGCGCCGGTGCGATCGTCCAGGGGCGCCAGTCGCCCTCGGCCCCAATCTGCGTAAGAATGTCCTGCTCGATTGCTCGGCCCGGCAAAGCCTGCCAGACCGATGGAGGGAGCGGAACGAGCTGGACGAGCGGAAGGACGAGAACCCCACCCGCGATCAGCCATGCTTCTTTCGGAACGCGGCGCGCATCATCAAACCCCGGGCGAAGCGCCAGAAAGACGAGCACCAGCACCACCGCGATGCCTTGCAAAACAACTTCTGAAGCGGGATTGGGCGTGCCGCCACCGCCGAGCCAGATCGCAGCGAAGAGATAGGCTGCGACGCACCATGCGAGTTGACGCGACCCGTCCCTGATCCCACCCTTGTTCATGCAGTCCAGCTTACGCGCGCCGGCGCGCAACTAAAACTACATGGAGCGGGCGATCAACATCTTCATGATCTCGTTCGATCCGCCGAAAATCCGGGCAATCCGGGTATCGCGATACATGCGAGCGATAGGATAGTCGTTGATGTAGCCCGAACCGCCGTGAAGCTGCAGGCACTTGTCGACCACCTCGCTCTGCAATTCGGTAACCCAGTATTTCGCCATGCTCGCGGTCGGAACGTCGAGCTTTCCGTCCAGCAGCTTGGCGATGCAATCGTTCACGAACACACGGGCAGCCGTGCCCTTCGCTTTCAGATCGGCAAGGACGAACTGGGTGTTCTGAAAGTCCCAGACGGTCTGGCCGAATGCCTTGCGCTGCTTCACGAACTCGACCGTCGTGTCGAGTGCACGCTCGATGCCGTCCATTGCCTGAACCGCGATGATCAGCCGCTCCTGCGGCAACTCGCCCATCAGCTGGTAGAAGCCCTTGCCCTCGACCCCGCCGAGGATCGCATCGCCCGGCACGAAAACGTCGTCGAAGAACAGCTCGGACGTGTCCTGCGCATCGAGCCCGATCTTGTCGAGCTTCTTGCCGCGTTCGAAACCTTCGGCGCCTTCGGTTTCCATGAGAACGAGACTGATGCCCTTGTGCCCTTCCTTGGGATCGGTCTTCGCGACGACGATCACGAAATCCGCGATCTGGCCGTTGGAGATATAGGTCTTGGAGCCATTCAGCCGATAGCCGTTGCCGTCCTTCAAGGCGGTCGTCGTGATGCTTTGCAGGTCGGAGCCTGCGCCCGGTTCGCTCATCGCGATGGCGCTGACGAGTTCGCCCGATACGAGGCGCGGAAGATACTTCTTCTTCTGCTCCTCCGTACCGTGGCGGACGAGATAGGGCAGGATGATGACGTTGTGCAGGCTCGCCGCGAACCCTTCGACACCATGCTTTGCCTGCTGGTCGATGACGACGAGATCGTGCCGGAAATCGCCCCCGTGGCCGCCATACTCCTCCGGCACGGAAACGCCGAGGAGCCCGGCCTCGCCGGCCTCGCTCCAGAATTCGCGTTCGACCTGCCCGTCTTCGCGCCACTTGGCGACGCGCTTTTGCGGCGCGTGCTGCTCGTAGAACTTGCCCACGGCGTCGGCAAAGATCGAGATTTCCTCGTCTTCCATGAATTCCGGCCGGGAAACGTCGATTACGGGCATTTGCTCTTCATCCTCTCGTCTTTGTTTATTGAGTTGCTCGAGGCGCCTACTTGCCTTTCCAGTTGGGCTTGCGCTTCTCGGCAAAGGCTGCTGCGCCTTCGCGCGCATCTTCGCTCATGAACACCTTGGGCACGATCTGCGCCTGCCGGTCCCACCGTTCGTCACGGTTCCAGCCCCGCGATTCCTCGATGACCTGTTTCGAAACCTGTACGGCGAGCGGGCCATTCTCGTTGATCGTGCGTGCAAGTTCCATCGCCGCGGTCAAGGCCTGGCCTTCGCAGACGCGGTTGACCAGACCGATCTCGAAGGCGCGCTGCGCATCGATGAAATCGCCGGTCAGGGCCAGTTCCATGGCGATCTTGTGCGGAATGAGGTCGGGCAGCATCATCAGCCCTCCGGCGGCGGCAGCAAGGCCGCGCTTGACCTCCGGGATACCGAACTTCGCGCCGCTATTGGCGACTACCAGATCGCAGGCGATCATCAGTTCAAGACCGCCCGCCAGCGCATATCCGTCGACTGCCGCGATCAGCGGTTTCTTCGGCGGCTGCTGAACCAGTCCGCCGAAGCCGCGACCTTCGACGACCGGGCTCTCGCCGCGAAGGAAACCCTTGAGGTCCATGCCCGAGCAGAACGTTCCGCCAGCGCCGGTTATGATGCCGACCCGCAGCGCATCATCGCTGTCGAGCCGGTCGAGTGCCTCTGCGATCGCTTCGGCAGCGGCCTTGGTCATCGCGTTCTTCGCTTCTGGACGGTCGATCGTGATGACCAGTATTCCGTCTTCATCGCGCGTCGTAACGTCACTCATCGGCATCCCCATTTCAATTTGCAACCGAACATGCCCGCTCGATTGCGGCATGGCAAGCCCTCCTCATCGCTCGTCGGTGACACCGAGATGCGCCCGATCGCGCGCGCGATTGCCAAGCAGCGACGGCAAAGCTAGGCGGTGGCCTCAGCAATAACGAAAGCCACCGCCGGGAGCCCCGACCATCGCAGAGACCCATTTCGAAGGATTTGGCGGCGTCAGACTGTCGGCGGACGAATGGGGAACCCGCCATTCGCCCACGGTCCTCTTTCTGCCCGACATCGGCCAGGTTCGCGGGATCTGGCACGACGCCGCCGCCGCGCTCGCGGGGGCCGGACGCCATGTCATTGCCGTCGATCTGCGCGGTTCAGGCGCAAGCGAGGAACCGGGCGACCGGCGCTATGATGCGGACGCATTCATCGGCGACCTCTATGCCGTCCTCGGCCAGTTGTCGTCCCGCCCAGTCGTCGTCGGAGCGGGCCGTTCCGCACGTCTTGCCGCGATCGCCTTGGGAGAAGCTGGTCCGGACCTCGCCAGCGGCCTCGTCCTCGTCGAACGATATGGCGCTTATTCGTCTTCCGTCCCGGACGATGCGCCAGCGAGCGGCGCGCTGGACGAGCGCACGAGACAGGCTCTCGAACGTATCACGACGCCTATCCTGCAGGTAAGCGCGAATGACAGCGAGGCACGGTTCGACCGATTTGCTTCCGCCAGAACGGATATCGAGGCGGAAGCCATGCTCGCCCCCTCGCATCCCGATCACGAAGAGCACTTCCACGCTATGCTGGTCGAGTTTCTGGAGCGGCGCGTTCCGCGGACGGCGGACGAATATGTGACCGGTGTCGATCCGCGTACCTTGCGCGATGCGCTGGGCACTTTCGCGACCGGAGTGACGATCGTGACGGCGACTGCCCCCGACGGCAGCCATGTCGGGCTGACCGCGAACAGCTTCACGTCGGTCAGCCTCGATCCGCCCCTCCTGCTCGTCTGTCCGGCACGCAATGCCGGGTCGATGGCCGCGCTGGAGCAGGCGGAACATTTTGCCGTCAACGTCCTTCATATCGGGCAGCAGTCGGTCTCGAACCTGTTTGCGATGAAGGGCGAGGACCGGTTCGCGGAAACCGAGTTCGAATTGTGGGACCGGGGCGTTCCGATCCTCGACAACGCCCTCGCCAATTTCGAATGTCGCAAATATGCCGAGTATGACGGAGGCGATCACGTCATCCTGGTGGGCGAGGTCGAACGGGTTCGCTATGCGCCGCAGCGCGACCCGCTGCTCTATTTCAGGGGCAAGTATCGCAGGCTTCATTTCGGATGAGCTTGCCGCAGCCGGAGCGCATCCCGGTGCTGGTCGGGGTGGGACAGATAAACGATCGCCCCGCCCGCAATGCCGAGGGACTGAACGCGCGCGAACTGATGATCGCGGCACTGCAAGAGGCGGAACGCGATGCGGGCGGCGGCTGGCTCGCTCAATGCGACCGCCTTGCGCTGGTGACGCAGTGGTCGTTCCGGCAGCTCAATCCCGTAGCAAAAGAGGTTGCCGAAGCCATCGGAGCCAGACCCGCAACGCTTTACGAAAGCGGGATGCCGAAAGGCGACAGCCCGATGCGCCTGCTGAACGAAGCGGCGAACGCCATCGGCGCTGGCGAAGCGCGCATTGCCGCGATCGCGGGAGGCGAAGCGTTGCGCACGGCGGCAGCACTCGCACGCGAGGGCAAGGGGCCGAGCAACCCTTTCGCAAAATCCGAGGATGGAGGCGAGCAGCCGCTGAATTCGGATTCCCCGCGGCCCGAGCGTCCTTTCGCGCATCGCTACGGTCTCGTCATGCCGGCCGACGTTTATCCGCTTTACGAGAATGCGGGACGCGCCGCCTACGGGCAGACGCTGGCCGAGGGTCAGGCGGAAAGCGGCACGCTATGGTCGAAGATGTCGCAGGTCGCCGCGGACAACGAACAGGCTTGGCTGCGAGAAAGCCTGACGCACGAGGAGATCATCCGCCCGTCAGCATCCAATCGCCGCATGGCATTTCCCTATACCAAGTTCCTCGTCGCCAATGCCGCGGTCAATCAGGGGGCGGCGATGATCGTTACGAGCTTGGCCGAAGCGCGGCGGCGCAACATTCCGGAAAAGCGCATCATCCATATTGGGCTGGGTGCCGCGGCACATGAGGCCGACGACTATCTCAAGCGCGACAGCTATGCGGCGTCGGCAGGAATGAAGGTTACTCTGGAGCGGGTGCCCGCGCTGAACGGGCTCGCTGCGAAAGACCTCGATCACGTCGAACTCTACAGCTGCTTTCCCTGCGTTCCGAAAATGGCGAGACGGGTCCTTGGCTTCGATGAAGAAAGACCTATCACCGTTTTCGGCGGTCTCACCTTCGGCGGCGCTCCGATCGGCAATTACATGAGCCATGCCGCAGCCAGCATGACCGACTTGCTTCGCCGGGAAGGCGGAACCGGATTGCTGTTCGCGAATGGCGGTTACGCCACTCACAACCATGCGATCGTCCTTTCCGCAGAACCCCTGCTCGCCGCCAGTTTCCCGCAGAATTTCGACTTTCAGGCGGAGGCCGACGCACTCCGCGGCGAAATACCGGAACTGAACGAAGATTACGCAGGACCGGCAGTCATTGAGACTTACACCGTCCTCTACGACCGAAGCGGGGCGGTCGAGCACGGCATCATCGTCGCTCGCACCAACGACGGCAGGCGAACGCTGGCCATCGTCCCGGCGAACGATGAAACGATGATCGCTTTTCTGACCGAGGGGAACCACGAGCCGGTCGGCACAGGAGGAACGATCATCGCCGGCGGCGCAGACGGATTGCAACGCTGGGTCATGGCCTGATCGCGATTGCTTTGCGCGCGGTCGCAAAATGCCTAGATTGCCGAGCGTGGAAAACCTCTTCGATGATGCCGGTCTCATGCGCTTTGCAGTCTTTGCAGGGCTGTTCGTGTTGCTGGTCTTGCTCGAGCAACTGTTCCCTCGCCGAAGCCGGAGCCAGCCGCGACGGCAGCGCTGGGTTACGAACGGTGCTTTGATCGTCATCGATACGCTTGCCCTGCGCCTCATCCTGCCGGTCGCGGCGCTCGGAATGGCAGGCATCGCGGAGGCGCGCGGCTGGGGTCTCTTCAACATGATCGACTGGCCAGTATGGCTCGAAATCATTCTTTGCGTCGTCATCCTCGACATAGCGATCTACTGGCAGCATGTTGCGACCCATCGCGTGCCCTTGCTCTGGCGGTTGCATAAGGTGCACCATGTCGACCGCGACCTCGACACGACCAGCGGCTTTCGCTTTCATCCGCTGGAGATCGTCGGCTCGATGATCTTCAAGATCGCTCTTGTCGCCCTGCTCGGTCCGGCTATTGTCGCGGTGTTCATCTTTGAGCTGCTACTCAACGCCGGTTCGATGTTCAGCCACGCCAACCTACGCCTGCCCCCCCGGCTCGACCGGGCCCTGCGGCTCGCACTCGTGACGCCCGACATGCACCGCATCCACCATTCGACCAGAGAGCATGAGACGAACACGAATTACGGTTTCTCGACTTCCGCGTGGGATCGCCTGTTCGGAACCTATCGAGACGATCCGCAGGATGGGCACGAGCGCATGACGATCGGCCTCGACGAGTATCAGGACGAACGACCTGCGCGCCTTCTGCCCAGTCTCGCGATCCCGTTTGCGTGTTCGCGACCCGACGCTTCGAACCGCAAATGACCCGGACAGATCAATCGACAAGGCCGCGCATATGGAAGCGGGCGTTCGCGGCGTTCGCTGGCCTCTTCGTGCTGACTTTGTTCCTCGCGATCGACGCCAGTCCCGACACCCCGGTCCAGCAAGCCCCGACCGCGCGCGACGTGGAGAAAGCGCAGTCGGCATTTCGAGCCTGGAAATCGGCCCAGGCCGAGGATGCGGCGCCCGAGATTGCCTTCGACAATGCGATGCTGACCGCGGCGGGCGTCCTTATCAGCGACGGAACCGGATACGAGCGCGCTTCGCTTTCGGTGAAGGACGGCGTGGCGCGCGGAACGGCGAGCATCGCCCTGCCCTTCGGCCTGTGGCTCAACGGATCGGCGGGCCTGACTGGCGAACATCGAGGCTTTCCGGAAGTGGACGCGCAGGTCGGCAGCTTGCCGATCCCCTCCTTCCTCGTCGAACTGGGTGCACGCACGGCCTATCACCTGCTCCGTCGAAGAGGCGCCAACCTTCGACCTTTCGATGATCTAGTGCAGCATATTGCCATCGAACGAGAAACGGTCGTCGCCAGCCTGGCGATCCCTTCGAGCACCGGGCTCGTTCAGGAATATGTGCAGGCGAGCGGCACGTCCGCCGATCCGCGCCTGACCCAGGCCCTGTATTGCCGGGCGATCGAAGCACAAAAGCGGGAAGGTTTTGCTACTCTCCCCGAACTGGTGCGGGTCGTCTTCACACAAAGCGAAAGAACCTCCGGCGATGTCGCACACAACCGGGCGGCCCTCGCGGCTCTCGCCCTGTTCGTCGTCCCGGGAGAGGCGCAAACGATTTCGCCCGCACTGACGCCGATGCTGGACGATTGCGGGAGACCTGCTGCATCGATAACGCTGCGTGGCCGCGACGATCTTGCCAAGCACTGGGCGCTCTCCGCGCAGCTTCTCGCGACGTTCGGGGACGACGCGGCGCTCGGCCTTGGTCAGTGGAAGGAACTGAAGGACAGCCTCGATGGCGGATCGGGATTTTCCTTCGTCGATCTCGCAGCCGATCGGTCCGGCCTACTCCATGCCCGCATGGCACTGGACCCGAACGAGGCTCATTCGGCGGCAGTCAGGCTGTCGCGTATAAGACAGGAAGGACTTCTGCCGATATCCCTGATGCGCGCGCCGGAAGGATTGTCGGAAGGCGAGTTTGTGGCGACCTACGGAACGATCGATAGCCGTCGCTACGAAGCGGCCATCCGCACGATCGATGAAGCCTTGCGCCGCGAATTGCGCTAGGACTGGAGGAACCCGAAACGATCGACGTTCGAAGGAACCGTTGCGCCTGTTGATTTCTTACGCTTTTCTTGGTGAAAGCGCGGTGGGCGCAAGACTTATTCCGTTCGCGAGCGAAAGAGCCGCCCGCCGGACGCGGAAAACAGGGAAAGACAAACGGGAATGAATGATCAGCGTCATCCGATCACCGGCAATTTCCTGCGCGGTCGTTTGCGCCATGCGCTTTCCGAACGCGAACAGGATCTTCTGGAAAGCCTTTTCGACGACGCCATCGTCACCGAAACGAACCAGGTGCTGATGCGGCGCGGCGAAGTGTCCGACTATTCAACGATGTTGATCGACGGGTTCGTCTTGCGCACGATCGACGACGAGGAAGAGGAGCGGATCGTCGGGTTCCAGGTACCGGGCGATTTCATGGATCTTCACGCTTTCGCCCTGAAGCGTCTGGATCACAACCTAGTTACTCTCAACTCGGCGAAGATCGCGAAAATCGCGCATGAGAAACTCGAACGACTGATGGCGGAGGAGCCGCACCTTGCACGGATCCTCTGGTTCTCCACCCTGCTCGATGCCGCCATTCACCGCGAATGGATCATGAAGATCGGCCAGCTGCGCGCGCTTGGCCGTGCGGCGCATTTCTTCTCGGAAATAAATTACCGCTTGCAGATGGTCGGTCGAGCCGGGCGGCACGGGTTTCAGACGCCGCTCACTCAGGCGCACGTTGCCAATGTCTGCGGAACGACACCGGTCCACATCAACCGTGTTCTGAAGGATCTGCGCGAAAGCGGAGCAGCCGATTTCCGCCGAGGCGACGTCCGGATCGAAAGTCTCGACAAACTTCACGCTCTTGGCAGGTTCTCGCCCGACTACCTCTACGGCGAAGGACTGCTCGCAATGACGAACGAATTTTCGACATAAGCCTCCCATTCCCCTGAAGCGCCTTCGTTTTTCGCGCCTCGTAAACAAAATCAATAATTTAAGCAGGCTGCATTTTTGTTAAGAAAGCCTATCTGGCGTTGCATGAAGAAAGTCAGCCCTACTCCGAGCGGTACCGTCGACCTCGAACACGATGCCGCCGTGGCCGACAGTCTGCGGGATTTCATTTCCGAAAAGGGATTTCCCTGTGTCGGCGCGAAAAGCGCGCTCGCACGGGGCACGCTTGAAATCCTCGTCTGCCACGATGTCTCGAGCGGATGGGACGATCTGCGTATTCACAAGGCTTTGCTCGACTGGGCGGAGGACTATCGCGCCGACCCGGAAGGACTGCGCAGTCTCGCCGTTATTTTTCGCAGCGATGCTGGCCTCGACGAAGCGCAGTTCGAAAAGAACATGTGGGACCGCATCCAGTCGATCTCCGACAAGGACGCCTGGCTCGGCCAGCCCTACGACCACCGGGTCAGCGCAGATCCCGACGATCCCCATTTCTCGCTGAGTTTCGGCGGAGAAGCGTTTTTCGTCGTCGGACTGCATCCTAATGCGTCTCGCCCAGCCCGGCGGACCCCTTACCCCACCATGGTCTTCAACCTTCACGACCAGTTCGAGAAACTGCGCGAGGAAGGGCGCTACGAGCGAATGCGCGAAGCCATCCTCGATCGCGACAAGGCGCTGGCCGGCGACATCAATCCGATGCTCGCCCGGCACGGCGAAGCGAGCGAGGCCGCGCAATATAGCGGCCGGCAGGTGGATGAAGAATGGAAGTGCCCCTTCACCGACCCGAGGGGCTCATGACCGGCACGACGCGCATTTCTCCGCGCTCCGGCGCAGCGTTCGAACTCGGCAAGGGGCAGAGGTTGAAGGTCATCGACCCCGAAGGCTGCCAGGTTTCGGACCTGCTCGCCTTTCGCCGCGGCGATGTCGGCGAAGTCGTCTCGAACGGGCGGACCTTCGATTACGAAGAGACGATCAAGCTGACCGAGGGGAACACGCTCTGGTCGAACCGGTCGAACCGGATGCTGCGGATCGTCGAGGATACGGTCGGCTGCCATGATTTCCTGCTCACGCCGTGCAGCAAGGACACGTTCCGCCATTTCTATCCCGACAAGCCGGTTCATCGCGGCTGCTTCGGCAATCTGGCGGAGGCGCTCGCGCCCTATGGCGTCACCGAGGACACGATCCCGACCGCGTTCAACGTCTTCATGAACGTTCCGGTCGACGGGTCGAGCGGCAAGCTCGAAGTCCTGCCGCCACCGAGCAAGGCCGGCGACCACATCGTCCTAGAGGCGGAAATGGACCTCGTCATCGGGCTGACGGCGTGTTCGGCTTACGCGTCGAACGGCGGAAGCTTCCGACCGATCGATTACGAAATCATCGGCTGACGATCTGGCCTTTGCTGTCGGCTACCGCGCGGCGGAACAAGATTTTCATCCTTCGGTTTGTCTATCGAAACCCAAGGAGATTGCCCGATGGCCAATGACCAGGACATTTTCGCGCGGCTGAAGCGCGACCACGAAGATCACCGCGAACTGCTCGACAAGATGGCGGATACGACCGGCGAAAGCGAAGAGCGCAAGAAGCTGCTCGAGCAATTCACGAAGGAAGTGAAGAGCCACGCCGCCGCCGAGGAACAGGCGCTCTATTCTACCATGTTGCGCAAGCCGCCGACGACGGACGAAACGCGCCATTCGGTGGCCGAGCATCACGAATTGAACGAGGCGCTGAACGATCTCGCCGCGACCGACATGTCCTCCTCTGACTGGATGACGAAGTTCAAGCAGCTCGACCATGATTATCGCCATCACATCAATGAGGAAGAAGAGGATCACTTCCCCGATTTCGAGAAGTATCTGACGGACGACGATCGCGACCACATGCAGTCGGTGTTCGACCGCCGGAAAGAGGAGGAAATGGCCGAAGCAGAGGTCACACCCGAGAAAAAAGAAGACGCCAAGGAATAAAGCGACCCTTTATTTGCCACGCTTCGACGTAAGAAAAGCCGCCTGCGACCCGCTCGCTGGCGGCTTTTTCGATGTTTTTCGCGAAAATTCGTGAGAATTCTGCGGTTTACGAAAAGAGTATCACTTCGGGACACACTTTAGTTAAGCCTCGGAACGATAGAGACTCTCACCTATTGCATGGTTACGAACGAATTAACCGTAACACTCCACCGCAGGGAGAGAGCATGAAAAGCCTAAAAATTCTTGCCGTACCGGCATTGCTTGCCGCGACCGGCCTCGCCAGCGCAGCGTCCGCTGCCACGATTATTGACTGCACGGGAACGTCCTGCGTCAATACCGACGAGAACGTCATTCTCAACGACGGCACCGATCAGACCGTAGTCACCGGCGAAACGAACCAGAGCGCCACTGGCGTGACGTTCACGAGTTCGACCGATCTTCTCGACGTCAATAACGGCCAGTCCTCGCTTACGGCGACCGATGGCCTCCTCAACAGCCTGTCATTCCAGCTGGAAGACGGTGCGACGTTCCAGACGGCGTCCTTCAACCTTGCTCCGCTGACGGGCAACAATGCGAACGAAGCGACTTCGGTCATTTTCACCTTCTCGACCGGTGAGATGCAGGAGTTCGCTCTTTCCGGAAACGGCAACAATTTCTTCGGCGTCACGGCTGATCCTGGAGAAGCGCTGACCGGCATCAGCTTCACCACCCTTCCGGGCGGTAACGGCATCGATTCCTTCCGCCAGCTTCGCCTCGGCGGCATTGCGACGACGCCCACCGGCGCCGTTCCCGAGCCGTCCACCTGGGCATTGATGCTCCTGGGCTTCGGCTTCGTCGGCGGTGCGATGCGCGCCCGCAAGCAGAAGCAGCCGGTCGTCAAGTTCGCCTGACCGCTTCATGAAACGAAACAAGCAGCGCCGTCGGCCTTTCGGGGTCGGCGGCGTTTCTTTGTTAGGGCGCTCTTTCGCGCGCTCCAACCGGTTCGAATAGAGTTTGTTAGCTGCCGATATAGGCCTTTTACACCTACCGCTAATCCGATAGGTGTTTATCATGGCAATCTGGTCCGTTCGCAGCGCTGCCATCGCGTGCTGCCTTATCTTCAGCGGTTGCGCGAGCAGCGAACCCGAACCCGAACGCGACCCCGTCCCCGTCGTCGCCCAGGAAATTCGCGTTCTTCCCGAACAGACGCAGGTCGAAGCGATCGGGTCTGCCAGGGCCGCAACCTCAGCCGAAATCTTTGCCGAGACAGAGGGACGCGTCACTCGCGTCCTGTTCAGTGCAGGCGACTTCGTCCGGGAGGGAGAGCCGCTCGTGCAGCTCGATGCGCGGCAGGAGCGGCTGGCCGTGGAAGCGGCGCGTGTTGACGTGCGAGAAGCCGACCAGCTCCTCTCCCGCTATCGCCGGATCGAGGATACCGGCGCCCTCTCCGAAAGCCAGATCGAAGCAGGCGAGACTGCGCTGGCCTCGGCGCGCGTAGCCCTTCAGCAGGCCGAAACGGCGCTCGCCGACCGCACCGTCAGGGCTCCTTTTTCTGGCCATGTGGGCCTGACCGAGATCGATCCCGGCGACCGTGTCAATGACGCCACGCCGATTACGCAGATCGACCAGCGCGGCACGCTCTATGTCGACTTCCCCGCACCGGAGGCGGTGTTCAACGCCCTGAGGCCGGGGCAGGTCGTGCAGGTCACGCCCTTCTCGGACCCGTCGCGCACGATCGATGCGCGGATCGTGACGACCGACAACCGCATCTCTCAGGACAGCCGTGATTTCATCGCGCGCGCCGCCATTCCGAACCGGGACGACCAGTTGCGACCGGGAATGAGCTTCCGCGTACAATTTACCCGCAATGACGAGGTTCGCCCTGCCGTGCCCGAGGAAGCCATCGTCTGGGGCGGCGAGGGTTCGCATCTCTTCGTCGTTCGCGGGGGACAGGCTCGCCAGATCCCGGTAACGATCACGTCGCGCCGCGAAGGCCTCGTCTTCGTCGACGGCGCGTTGGAACGCGACGACCGCGTAATCGTGGAAGGCGTTCAAAAAGTTCGCGAGGGGCAGGACATCAGGCTCGTTCGCCAGCGCGGCGCGGGAGAACAGAATGTCCGCCTGCGAAACGCAGCGACCCCGGCCCCCGCCGGGACCGCTTCCGCAGCGAGAGCATCGGACGCGCAGAACGCGAATGAATAACAAAACCGATCTTCCCATGCTGGCGGTCAAGCGACCGCTGACGATCGGTGTTATCAACCTGCTGATCGTCATAGCGGGGATTGCCGCCCTGCTCGGCGTGGAAGTTCGCGAATTGCCCAATGTCGACCGGCCGATCGTCTCGGTCACGGCCAACCTGCCCGGCGCAGCCCCCGAAACGATGGATGCCGAAGTGACGAGCGTCCTCGAAGATGCCGTTGCCCGCGTCTCTGGCGTGCGGCAGATCAGCGCCTCGAGCGAGGAGAACAATTCCCGCATCCGGGTCGAGTTCAATCCCGGCATCGACCTCGACACGGCGGCATCGGACGTGCGTGAAGCGGTCAGCCGGGTGACGCGCGAATTGCCGGAACGGGTCGAACAGGTAACCGTGGTCAAGGCCGATCAGGACGCGCAGCCGATCATGACGCTGGCCGTCGTCTCCACCCGCTACGATCAGGCGGAGCTTACCCGGATCGTCGAGAACGACATCGTGCCCGAATTGCTGACGGCGGAAGGCGTCGCGAGCATCGAGGAGTTCGGCACGCGCCCACGCCAGATGCGCGTGTCGGTCGATCCGGCGCGGCTCAATCGCTTCGGACTGACGCTGACCGATGTGGCGGATGCGCTCGAAAGCGCGCCCTACGACGTGCCGGTGGGCTCGTTCCGGTCCGACGCGCAGGAACTGGTCGTGCGTGCCGAGGCGAGCGCAACCGATCCGCAGCGTATCGAGGATGTCGTAATCGACGGGACGACACGCATCGGCGACGTGGCCGAAGCGGGCTTCGCACCGGCGAACGCGACGAATTTCGTGCGGCTGGACGGGCAGCCGATCATCGGCCTCGGCGTCGTGCGGCAGGCAAGTTCGAACACGATCGAGATTTCCAGTTCGATCCGCGACGGCGTGGAGCGCATCAACCAGCGGTTCGACGGATTGCGGATCGAGGTCGTGTCCGACGATGCGGAGTTCATCCGCATTTCCGTGCGCGAAGTGCTGATAACGCTGGGCTTTACGATCGCTGTCGTGATCGCGACGATGCTCGTCTTCTTCCGCTCGTGGCGCGCGACATTGGTGCCGAGCGCAACGATCCCCGTCGCACTCGTCGGCGTCGTCGCCGGTATCTGGCTGATGGGTTTCTCGATCAACCTGCTCACCCTCCTCGCCCTCGTGCTGGCGACGGGCCTCATCGTCGACGATGCGATCGTGGTCCTCGAAAACGCCCAGCGCTTGCAGAACAAGGGACTGGGACAGCGCGCCGCCGCGGTCGTCGGGACGCGGCAGGTGTTCTTCGCCATCATCGCGACCACCGCCGTCCTCATTTCGGTATTCGTGCCGATCAGCTTCCTGCCTTCCGAAGCCGGACGCCTGTTCCGCGAATTCGGCTTCACGCTGGCCGTCGCGGTCATCATCTCCTCCTTCGTCGCCCTCTCGCTCGTCCCCGCCCTGGCCGCGAAGTTCGACCTGACGAGCCAGGACGAGGAGCAAGGCCGCCTGTCGCGCTGGGGGGGATATGCCAACAACCGCTACGAGAGCCTGCTCAAACGCTGCCTCGACCGCCCGCGCATCGTCGGCATCGTCTCGGTCGTGCTCGCGGGTGCTGCCGGCCTTCTTTATTCGCAGCTCGACAACGAACTCGTTCCGGACGAGGATCGCGGCGTCATCAATGTCGACGCATCCGGCCCGGACGGGGTGGGCATCGATTTCATGGACGGCGAACTCGACGAGATCGAATACGTCCTCCAGCCCTATCTCGACAGCGGCGTCATCGAGAGCACCTTTTCGATCGTCGGTCGCTACGATCCCAACCGCGTGCGCGTGACCGCGCAGCTTGCCGACTGGAGCGAGCGTTCGCAAAGCCAGACGGAGATCGTCGACGAACTGAACGAGCCGCTTCAGGAGATACCCGGTTCGCGGATCAACGCGCGTGGCCGCGGAACCCTGAGCTTCGGCGGGGGCGGCAACGGGATCGAGGTCGCCCTGACGGGGGCGGAATACGATACGATCTACCAGTCCGCCCAGGCACTCGCGGAGGCGATCGACACGAATTCGGACATCCTGTCCAATCCCGACATTTCCTATCAGCCGACGCAGCCGCAGCTCTCGATCAGGATCGACCGGCAGCGCGCCGCCGATCTCGGGGTGGACCTCGCTGACCTGGCGCAGACCCTGCGCGCGATGGTGGGCGGCGACGATCTCATCGATCTCAATGTCGGCGATCAGGCGGTCCCGATCTTCCTGACCGCGCAGGCCGTAACCGTCACCAATCCGTCGGACCTGCGCAATCTGAACGTGAGAGGCCGCGACGGTGCGCTCGTCCCGCTATCTTCCGTCACAGTGATCGAGGAACAAGGGATCGCCGCCGAACTCGACCGGACGGAACAACGCCGCGCGATCGAGGTCGAGGCGAACATCGCCGCCGGCACGCCGCTGCGCGATGCGGTCGACGAGATCGAGCGGCTGGCGGAAGAGACCGTGGCGGAAGACGTCGACATGCTGCTGCAGGGCGAAGCGGAAAGCCTCGAGGAGACTTCGAACGATTTGCTCCTGACCTATGCCTTTGCGCTCGTAATCGTGCTCCTCGTGCTCGTCGCGCAGTTCGAGAGTTTGACCAGCGCCCTCGTCGTCGTGCTGACCGTGCCTTTCGCGCTGGCTGCCGCGATCTTCGCGCTATTCCTTTCGGGCACCTCGCTCAACATCTATTCGCAGATCGGCCTCGTCATGCTGATCGGACTGATGGCGAAGAACGGCATCCTCATCGTCGAATTCGCGGACCAGCTGCGCCATCAGGGCCGCGAACTGCGCGAAGCGGTGGAGGAAGCCGCCGCCATCCGCCTCCGCCCCATCGCCATGACGCTGATCTCCACCGTTCTCGGTGCGGTCCCGCTGATCCTTGCAAGCGGGGCAGGCTCGGAAGCGCGCCAATCGATCGGCTGGGTCATCTTCGGCGGACTGGGCATCGCCGGGGTCTTCACCCTGTTCCTCACCCCGGTCATCTATCTCGCGGTCGCCCGGTTCGGCAATCCGCGCAGTGTCGACCTGTCGCGCCTGCGCGAGGAGATCGACGACGTCGACGAAGACATGACGGTCGCTCCTGCATGATCCGCCAAATGCTGATCCTGTCCGGCGCTCTCGGCGTCGCGGGCTGCGCGAGCATCGAGCCCGATATCCTCGTTCCCGACACGTCCGGCCCCCTCGCCTATGCGACTGACCTGCCGCCCGCCGGGCTCGAAGGAGAATGGTGGCGCGGGTTCGACGATCCGGTGATGGACGCGCTTATCGAGCAGGGACTTGCCGCCAATCTCGACATCGACGCCGCTGGCGACCGGCTCGGCGCGGCGGACGCGCTGCTAAGGGCCGAGCGGGCAGACCGCCTGCCGTCCGTCGATGGCACGGTGGAAGGGGGTGTGGACTTGCGCTCCGACAGCGAGATCACCTTGGCCGCCGGGCTGTTCGGCCTGTTCAATCCGGACCTCAATGGCCGGCTGGCCGCCGAAATCCGCGCCGCAGTGGCCGACTACGCGGAGGCTGATTATATCCTAGCCGATCGACGCCGGATCGTCGCGGGAGCCATCGCCAATCAGTATATCGAATACCGGCGCAGCGGCGCGCAGCTTGCCCTGCTCGAGGAATCGACCGACCTTCAGCGCCAGACGCTGCGCATCGTGCAGTTGCGCTTCGAGGCGGGTCTGGCGGCCAATCTCGATGTCCGCCGCGCTGCCGCCGATCTCGCCCAGACGCGGGCGCGCCAGGGTCTGATAGCCATTGCCCGCGCCAATTCCGCCAATGCGCTGGCCGCCCTGCTGGCAGAACCACCCGGAGCCTATGTCCCGCCATCCTTCGGCGAGACGGCGAGCATTCCCGACTACGCCGCCGGACCGGTTGCGGGCGTTCCCGCCGACCTTTTGCGGCGACGGACCGACATTCTCGCCGCCGAAGCAAGGCTGGCGCAGGCAGCCGCCACCATTGGCATCGAGCGCGCGGATTTGCGCCCCTCCCTCACCATTCCAGGAACGCTGGCAGCGGGCGACGGCACGCTGGGCGGGCTGTTCAACGACTTCCTGCTCGGTCTCGGCGCAGCACTCGACCTGCCGCTGTTCGACGGCGGACGCCGGCGCGCGGAGGTGAATGCCGCACGGTTCGAGGCCGAAGCGCGGCTCGCCGAATATCGCGCGACCTTCCTCGATGCGCTGGGCGAGGTGGAGAATGCGCTCGTCTCGATCGAGGCCTATCGTCAGCGCAACGAGGCGCTGCGCGAAGCGATCGAGGAAAGCGAGACGGCACTCGGCCAGTCGAACGCGCTGTATCGCGAGGGGCTGGCATCGCTGTTCGACGTCCTCGACGCGCAGCGCCAGCTCATCGCCAGCCGCCAGTCGCTGATCGACAGCGAAGCCGCGCTCGCCAGTTCCTTCGTCGCATTTCACGTCGCTGTCGGATCGGAGGGGTTCGAGCGCGATCCGGCGCGGGTCGTGCCGGTCATGCAACGGGGCGAGACGCGCTCGCCCGAGAACTCAGAACCAGAAGCGTAGTCCGACGACGAAATTGGTGACGCTGGGATCTTCGCCCGCCGCGCGCGCATAATCGGCGCTGTCGCCGAGTTTCCATTCCTGTTCGATGCCGACATAGGGCGCGAATTCACGGACGAATTCGTAGCGCAGGCGAATGCCCGCCTCGATTGTGTCGATGCCCGCCCCGATCCCTGCTTCAGGAATGTCCTGCGCTGACAGGGAGATCTCGGCGCGCGGTTGCAGGATCAACCGCTGCGTGATGCGCTGATCGAGTTCGGCCTCGGCGCTGGCAGTCAGTTCGCCTTCGGTCGACAGGAACAACGCCCCGTCGACTTCGAAGAGATAGGGCGCAAGTCCCTGCACGCCGAGAACGGCATGGGTCCGCTCGGCTCCGGCGAAGTCCTGCCGGATGCCGGCCTGCAAGTCGAACCACGGTCCGATGGCGCGGCTGTAGAGCGCCTGCACCTCCGCCTGCTCGATATCCTCGCCGAAGCTGCCCTCGCCTTCGGATTTCAGCCAGAGCTTGTCGATGTCGCCGCCATACCAGGCGTCCGCATCCCAGAGATAACCGTCCTCGCCCTCGCGCGCGCGATATTCGAAGCGGTCGAAGCGCACCGCGCCGTAGGACTGCCCGCCCTGGTTCTTGCGCAATTCTTCCCGGCTTTCCCGCATGGCCTCGACGCCCCAGATCGCTTCGGCCGCGCGGGCGGGTCCGCTTCCGGCCGATGGCGGCGGCGGGGCGTAAGGTATGTCCTGCGGAGCAGAGGGCTGAGCGTGCTGCGAATGGTCCATTTGGGAATGGTCCATCTGGGAGTGGTCATGCGTCGGCTGGGCGGCGGTCTGACCGTGTTGCGAATGATCCATCGCTTGATGCTGCGAGTGGTCCATCTGCGAATGGTCGTGCGCGGGTTGGTTAGCAGGCTGCGCGTGCTGCGAGTGGTCCATCGCTTCGTGCTGTGAATGATCCATCTGCGAATGGTCGTGCGCGGGTCGGTCAGCAGGCTGCGCATGCTGCGAATGGTCCATCTGCGAGTGGTCCATCTGCGAGTGGTCCATCTGCGAGTGGTCCATCTGCGAATGATCCATCGCTTGATGTTGCGAATGGTCCATCGCTCCATGGGCCGAATGGTCCATCGGTTGCTGCTCGTCCGCCTCGGGCTGTTCAACCGTGCTCGTTCCGGCGTGAGCCCCCCCATGCCCCTCATGCCCCTCATGCTGAGCCAGCGCGGGCGTCGCAGCGAGCACGATCAGCGAAGCGGCAACAGCGATTGCCGAGCGCCTCATGCCGCATCCTCCGGCGAGGCGACCGTGACGATCTGGAACATGCCCGAATGCATGTGATAGAGCAGGTGACAGTGGAACGCCCAATCCCCCGGCTCGTCCGCCGTCAGATCGAAGGTGGCACTGCCCCCTGGCTGCACGATCATCGTGTGTTTTTGCGGCTGGAAACCTTCGGGCGCGCCGTTCACCAGCTCGAAGAAATGGCCGTGCAGGTGGATGGGGTGCGCCATCATCGTGTCGTTGACGAGCTTCACCCGCACCCGCTCGTTATAGGCGAAGCGGATCGGCTCGTCGCTGACGGCGGAGAACTTCGTCCCGTCGAACGACCACATATAGCGTTCCATGTTGCCGGTCAGGTGAATTTCCATCTGCCGCGACGGGGTGCGCGGATCGTCGTTCCGCGCCAGCGCGACAAGGTCCCGATAGTTCAGCACCCGCCCCTCGACATTGTCGAGACCTACGCCCGGATCGCCCATCCGGTCCGCCGGATTGGACGAGACCATGTCGAGCCCCGGCGAGACCTTCACGTCGGGCGGAAGTTTCGACACGTCGCGCATGTTCATGTCGCCATGATCCATCGCGCCCATGCCGCCGGTGTCCGAAGCCGCCGGCCCGTGTCCCATCGCGGAATGATCCATCGAACCGTGATCCATTGCCGAACCAGAGCCGGTGCCGTGATCCATCCCCGGCAGATCGTGGTTCATGCCCATGTCGGCCATCGTCAGTAGCGGCGCATCGCGCAGCGGCGGCACGGCGGCGCGTGCCCCCGGACGGCTCGCCAACGTGGCGAGCGCCATGCCCGACCGGCCCATGCTTTCCGCGACGATGGAATATGCTTCGGCGGTCTGCGGTTCGATGACGATGTCGTATGTCTCCGCCGTGCCGATCTGGAACTCGTCCACCTCGACCGGGTGGACATTCTGCCCGTCCGCCGCAACGACCGTCAGCTTGAGGCCCGGGATGCGGATGTTGAAGAACGTCATCGCGCTGCCGTTAATGATCCTCAGGCGAATGCGCTCGCCGGGGCGGAACGCGTATTCGAGGCCATCGTCGGGGCCATGACCATTGGCGAGATAGGTATAGGCAGGCGCCGTCACGTCGAGGATGTCGGTCGGCATCATCCGCATCCGCGCCCACATCCGGCGCTGTTCGCCCGACATGGGATAGTCGTCCGTCCAGCTCGTCTTCTTGTAGTTGAAATACTCCTCACCCGTCTTCAGTTTCCGCATCACGTCGTGCGGGTGCATCGGGGTGAACTCGCTCAGGAGAAGGACGTAGTCGCGGTCTGCCGCAACCGGGTCGGGGCCGGCGGGATCGACGACGATCGGGCCGTAATGGCCGGACTGTTCCTGCAAATCGGAATGGCTGTGCCACCAATAGGTCCCGGACTGACGAACCGGGAACTCGGCAACGAAAGTTTCGCCGGCGGGGATACCGGGGAAGCTCACGCCCGGCACGCCGTCGAGCTGGAACGGCAGGAGCAGACCGTGCCAGTGGACGGAGGTATCGACGTCGAGCCCGTTGTGAACGGCAAGGCGGACGCTCGTGCCCTCCTTCAGCCGCAGGAGGGGGCCGGGCACGCTGCCATTAACCGCGATCGCATGGCCGCGCCGCTTTCCGACGGTATGCATCCCTTCCGCGACATGGAGGTCGATAGCCGGGCCGCTCGCTTCGTCGAAGCCGCGGCGCACGTCGCCCATGCCGATCGACTGGCCGCGCGCCCATGCGGGAACGGCCAGGACGCCGCCCGAAAGCATCGCGCCCTTCAGCAGGGTCCGTCGGGACAGGTCGGGTCGAAACATGTGCAAGAAAACTCCTCGTTCGGGTTAAATTTAAGGGCTCGAATGCATGTCTTCAACCGTGACAGGGGGCGGTTGCGACGCATGCGCTTCGCCCTTTTCTAGCCGACCGAAAATGAATGCTCGGTGCGCTTAGACCCCTTCTTGGCATCAGTGTGCACTATTCATTGCAAAGTGCCGAAAACTGCGCTGAAAGAGCCTGCAAGTGCCCGTTTTCCGCCAACCTCCGCTGTATCTGCGCCTCCTTTTCGCTGCTGCCATCTTCGGCGGCAGCTTCCTCCTGTTCGTCATCCAGCCCTTCGTTGCGCGGCTCGCCTTGCCGCTTTTGGGCGGTGCTCCGGCGGTCTGGAACAGCGCGATGGTGGTCTTTCAGATCCTGCTCCTGGCGGGTTATCTCTACGCGCATCTGCTTGCGAGAATGCCTGTAAAACGGCAGTTTTCCGTACATCTTGCGTTGCTGCTGCTGTCCGCATTCACCCTGCCGATCGCGCTTGCCGAGCTGCCCGAACCGGCGCCGGGATGGCAGATCTTGTGGGTGCCCGCGCTCATCACGGCGACCATCGGACCCGTGTTCTTTTTGCTGTCCGCGCAATCCTCCCTCATCCAGCGCTGGTATGGCGGTATCGAGGCGGCGGGCGATCCCTACCGGCTCTATGCAATCTCGAATATCGGCAGTTTTGCGGGGCTTATCGCCTATCCCTTCCTCATCGAACCGCGCCTGAACCTCGCGACCCAAGGCGTGCTGTGGGCGATCGGTTTCGCGCTCGTCGGTTGTCTTGTCGGAGCGATCGCAGTCCTGCGCTGGCGCCTTCCCGACGCGATCGAAGCGCCGCAAGTAGCTGTCCGCGCACCCCGCCTCGCGAAGCGGCGCATCGCCCTGTGGATCACGCTCGCTGCCGTCCCGTCGGGGCTGACCCTTTCGACCACGACGCTGCTGACGACCGACCTTATGGCGATGCCGCTGCTATGGGTCATTCCTTTGTCGCTGTATTTGCTGAGCTTTTCCATTGCCTTCACCGACTCCGGACACTGGCATCGCATCCTGAGCATCTACGCGCCCATCCTGCTGCTGCTTGTCGGAGGTCTTGCGATGATCTCGGGAGGGCAGTCGAACCCGGCCATCGCGCTCGCCATGGTGGCGCTCCTTTTCGTCCTGTCCGTCGCACTTCACGCCAGGCTCTACGCCCTTCGCCCGGCTCCGCGCCGCCTGACGTTCTTCTACCTGATGGTGGCAGTGGGCGGAGCGAGCGGCGGTATCTTCGTCGCCCTTATCGCGCCTGTCCTGTTCGACTGGGTGTACGAGCACGCCCTGCTTCTTTTGATGGCAGGAGCGCTTTGCGCGCATCGCCCGCTTCTTCCCTTTCTTTCGCGCATACGATTGCAGCGGTGGCAATCGAGCGCGCTGATCCTCGTCGCCCTTACGACAGTGGCCGTCCTCGCATGGTTTCTCGGTCGCGCAGTAGCGGCAGGGCGCATCGCCGACATCTTCTGGATGGCAATGGCGATCATGGTCGTCGGCCTGTTCCTCATCGGACGGCGCGCGGCCTATACGGCGACGCTAGCGATGCTCATGCTGGGTCTGGGCGGGTTCCTGACCCTTCAGGCGAGCTTCGAAGGAAACCGCTCACGCAGCTATTTCGGCGTTTACTCGGTCGAGCGAACGGAGGGCGGCCGCCTGCGGCAGCTGACCCATGGCACCACGATGCATGGCGAACAATGGCTGGTCGAGGGGCGCGAATACGAGCCGACCGCCTACTACGGACGCAGCGCCGGGGTTGGCCTCGCGCTCGAGGCAGCGGGCAGCGATGCGCGAGTCGGAGTGGTGGGCCTCGGCGTCGGTACGCTCGCCTGCTATCGCAAGCCCGGACAGGAATGGACGTTCTACGAGATCGATCCGGAAATTGCGCGCTACTCACGCGAGGGCGTGTTCACCTTCGTTGAGGATTGCGCCCCGAACAGTCGCATCGTGATCGGTGACGCCCGCATCCGCCTCGGCGAAGAACCGGATGACACATTCGACGTTCTCGTGGTCGACGCCTTCAGTTCCGACGCCATTCCGCTTCATTTGCTCACGCGCGAAGCGTTTGCCGGCTATCGACGCGTCCTCGAACCTGACGGGTTGTTGCTCGTGCATATATCCAACCGCTTCATCGACCTGGAGCCGACGATCTCCGCAATTGCCGGGGCGATGGGCTGGAGCGCAAGATTGCGCTCGGACGAACCCGAAGGCGACGCCGGACTGACCGCATCCGACTGGATCGTGCTCGCTGCCGATGAAGAACGACTGACGCGCCTATCGGCGAACTCCGAAGAGGAGTGGACCGAACTAGCAGAACCGAACGCGCCGCCGATAACCGACGACAACGCGTCGCTTTTGTCGCTTTTTCGCTTCTGAAACGAAGCGCGCTAGAGCAGCTTCTCGATCCGGACGGGCAAGTCCCTTATGCGGATGCCCGTGGCATGCCAGATCGCATCGGTGATCGCCGCGGGCGTGCCGACATTCGCAAGTTCGCCGATCCCCTTCACGCCGAGAATATTCACTTCCTCGTCGACCTCCGGCACCATGATGATGTCGACCTGTTCGATATCCGCATTCACCGGTATGAGATATTCGGCGATGTTGTCGTTGACGTAGCGTGCGCGCTTGTGATCGATCTCCGTCGCCTCGTGCAGCGCCGAACCGATGCCCCAGATGAGGCCGCCCAGATATTGGCTATGCGCCGTGCGCGGGTTCATGATTCGTCCTGCCGCAAAAGCACCGACAATGCGTGGGACGCGCACTTCGCGGGTGCGCTCGTTAACACGAACCTCTACCATTTCCGCGCCGAAGGCGAACATCGTGCGTTCTTCGCCCGCGCCGCCGCTGATGCGCACCCCGCCCTTGTAGAGGGATTCGATGGCACTTTCGTCCATCCCGGCAGGCACCCAGCTGCCCACGACCTCGAGTTCGGGCATTGCCATTCCGGACAAGGCGGCGCTGCGCTCCTCAGCAGAGGCATCCTTTGCCACACCGAGCCGCTCGTCCACCAGATCGCACGCTTTCGCGATCGCGCTTGTTACGCTGGCCGTAGAGATCGAGCCACCTGAGATCGGTCCGGGAGGCAGACGGCTGTCACCCATGCGCACGTCGATCCGGCGCGGGTCGATGCCGAGCCGCTCGCCCGCCGCCTGCGCGGCAATCGTGTAGCAGCCCGTTCCCACATCATGGGCGGCCACTTCGATGAACGCCGTACCGTTGCGTCGTACGGTCAGACGAGCCGTCGAAGGCATCATCTGCGTCGGATACATCGCTATCGAGCAGCCCCAGCCGATCAGCCAGTCCCCGTCGCGCATACTGCGCGCTTCCGGGTTGCGTCCCGTCCAGCCGAACCGTTCGGCGGCAGCATCCAGACACTCGTTGAGGCTGCGACTGGTATATGGAACGCCATTGACGGGATTGACCCGCGTATCGTTCATCTTGCGGAATTCGACGGGGTCAATGCCAGCTTTCGCCGCCAGTTCGTTCATCGCCGCTTCCAGCGCATAGACCGTCGGTACCTCTGCGGGAGAGCGCATGAAGGTCGGGACGTTACGGTCCCCCTGCACGACGTAATTGTCGGTCCGTGCGGCTTTGAAATCGTACATTGCGACCGTCTTTTCGAGCCCGCCGTTCGAATATGGGGTCGTGCGGGCCGTAAATTCCCACTGGCGATGATCGTAGCCGGTAAGCTTGCCGTTCGCATCGCAACCCAGCCGGACACGCTGGCGCGTTTCCTGCCGGTGCCCCGAATGGGTGAACCCCTGGTCACGCATCGCGACGAGCTTGACCGGCCGACCGAGTTGCTTCGCGGCCATCGCGGCGAGCGCCGTGCGATGGGTCAATGCCGCTTTCGAGCCGAAAGCGCCGCCGACGAAGGGCGACTTCACCCGGACATTCTCGGCATCGACTTCCATCATGCTTGCGGATGCGTTGCGCAGACCCCAGACATACTGGCTCGGCTCATGCAGGACGAGGCGCGGGCCGTCCCAGTAAGCCGTTGTCGAGAACAGCTCGATCGCATTGTGATGCTGCGTCGGCGTATAATATTCGACGTCGATCGAATGAGCCGAATTGGTGATCGCGGCATCGGCATCGTTGAAGCGGATCGGTTCGTAGCGTGGATTGACTTCGGACAGGTTCTTCTCGACCGTTCCCTCGTCCCCGAACGTCGCGGTCGGACTGCTTTCAGCATAGGAAATCGCGAGCTTGAAGGATGCTTCTCGCGCGGCCTCGAACGTATCGGCAACGATCAGGGCAACCGGTTGTCCGTCATGATGGACTTCCGGTCCGGACAATGGCTGGACGTCCGTGATGCCGAGACCACCGCCCGCAAAGGTCTTGATGTCGGCAAGCGACGGTCGGTTTTCGTGCGTCAAGATGAGCTGCACGCCCGGCACGCTTTTCGCGGCAGTATAGTCGATGCTGGTGATGCGACCCTTCGCTATCGCGCTCGTGACCATCCACCCATAGGCTGCACGACCAGGTACCGGAAGGTCGTCGGCGTAGATCTTCGCGCCGGTTACCTTTTGAACCGCCTCGTAGCGCGGAATCGGTTGCCCCATATTGGACTTCGCTTCGGGGGCCGGATCGTAATTTTGTGCCATATCTCTAGCCTTCCATCCGAGCGAGTTCGAGGAACGTGCGAACCATCGTGCGCTTCCCGAGATCGACCTTGTAGGCATTGTCCTCGGTCGTCGATGCTCCGGCGAAAGCCGCCTCTGCGGCGCGTTCGAGGCCGTCTTCGCTGATCGACGAACCCTTCAGCATCTCTTCGGCCTCTCGGGCCCGCCAAGGAACTGTCGCTACTCCTCCGAGAGCGATGCGGATGTCGGCAACAACGTCGCCGTCCATGCGCAGGGCACCGGCGGTCGATGCGAGGGCATAGGCATAGGATTCGCGGTCGCGCACTTTCAGATAGCGCGAGCGCGGGAAGTCGGCGTCGGGAATGGAGAACGCAACGATGAGGTCGCCCTCTTCGAGCGTCGTCTCGATATCGGGCCGCGAGTGCGGTTGACGATGCAGTTCGGCAAATCGGACCGCCCGAGGTCCATCCTTGCCAAGGATTTCAACGACCGCGTCGAGCGCGATGAGGCTCTGCGCGAAATCTCCCGGATAGGTCGCGATGCAAGCCGAGGATGTCCCAAGGACGGCATGCCCCCGCGTGACCCCGCCGTCGAGCGCCGCACAGCCCGAACCCGGTTCGCGCTTGTTGCATTGCGCATAGCTCGTATCGCGGAAATAGGCGCAGCGCGTCCGCTGAAGAACATTCCCTCCGATCCTCGCCGCCTTGCGTATCTGAGGGCTTGCGGCCAGCCAGAGAGCATCGGACAGCATCGGCACGCGCCGACGAACCTCGTCGTCATCTGCGAGCGTTGCCATGGCGGTAAGCGCTCCGATCCGTAGGCTTTTGCCATCCCAATCGATGAAATCGTATCGCCCGTCTTCCAGTTGGGTGATGTCGAGCAGTCGTTCGGGCCGCATGACGTCTAGCTTCATCAGGTCGACCATCGTCGTGCCGCCTGCGAGAAAATGCGCTTCCCCTCCGGCGGCGGCAACGGCACGGGCGGCGGTTGCAGGGCGTTCGTAGCGAAACGGTCTCATGGTCAGCCCTCCATGCCGGATTTCGCCTGCTTCACGGCAGCGACGATGTTCGGATAAGCGGCGCAGCGGCAAAGATTGCCGGACATGTACTCCCGGATTTCGGCATCGCTTCCGGCATGCCCTTCCCTGATGCAGGCGACGGCCGACATGATTTGCCCCGGTGTGCAGTAACCGCATTGAAACGCGTCGTTGTCGACGAAAGCCTGCTGCATCGGGTGAAGGGCGTTTTCGCTTCCCAGCCCCTCGATCGTGACGATCTCATGGCCTTCGGCTTGTGCTGCCAAGGTCAGGCAAGACAGGCGCCGTTCTCCATCGATATGAACCGTGCAGGCCCCGCACTGTCCGTGGTCGCAGCCTTTCTTCGAACCGGTCAGGTCGAGGTCATGGCGCAAGACGTCGAGCAGCGTCGAACGCGTGTCGATGGTCAGTTGCCGCGCCTGCCCGTTGACGTCGAGCGTGACGTTCATGCGCTGGAGCGGAACCGTGCCGTCCGCATCTTCGGACGAGCTTGCCGTCTGTGCGCGAGCGCTTGCCGGAAGGATCGCAGCCCCGGCGACCCCTCCTTTCATCAGACCGCGCCGACTGACGAAATCCATTCTATCGGGGGTCTCTGACATTTCGCGCTCCTAATCAGGCTGAACGAGCAGTACCCTTATTGATGTTTACACGGCTTGCAACCTGACCTTCGCGTCAGTCTCGGAGCGCGCTGTCATAGAGCCTCGTCAAAGCGGACCACGCGCGCTCAGCAGCGACGCGCTCGTAAGCGGGGCTGTCGGGAACGGTCCAGCCGTGGTCCGCCCCGTAAACCTCGACCTCGGCGTCCACTCCTGCCTCGTCGGCGGCCTCACGCAACAGGGTCTTGGCGTTCGGGTCCTTTTCGTCGTCATTTTGCGCGATTGCGAAAAGGTAGTCGGTATCGGGCGTGCGATCGAGCAGATTATGCGGGCTCATCGGATCGCCTTCGACGACGAGACCCCCGCCATGAAAACTTGCTGCGGCTTCGACCCGCGAGGGAACGGCGGCGGCAGTCCACACCGTGAACGGTCCACCCATGCAATATCCTTGCGTCCCGATCCCCTGCGTTTCGTCCACACCCTGCTGCGCATCGAGCCAAGGCACGATGGCGCTGGCATCGCGCATGATCGCCTCGGCAGTGAGTTTCTCACGCCACGGTCCGACCTTCTGGAAGCCTCCGCTTTCGCGGAACGCAGCGAAGTCGGCAAACTGTTCGCCAGAGACGTCGCGGTAGTAGGGATTGACCACCAAAACGGCATAACCCTGCCCTGCAAGGCGGCGCGCCATCATGCGTTTGGCCTCGCGAAGACCGGCAATATCGGGCCAAAAGATGACGCCCGGATGCTCGCCCGATGCCGGGCGAACGAAGAAGCCATCGAGCGTCCCGTCGGCGGTCTGAAAAGTAACCGTGTTTTCGATCAGTTCGTCGCCGGTCGTATCGGCGCTTGCGGCATCTCCCATCCCGTTCGTGCAGGCAGCGAGCGCAGCCGCCCCGCCTAACGCGCTGAATTGCCGCCGGCTCCATCCGGTTGCCTGGTCAACAAGGTTCGGTTGGAATTCGCCTTCTTCGCACATGCCTGTCTCTCCGTTTGGCTTGGCGTGTTATCGCGCGCGCCGTCGGCACTGGCAAGGTCTCGACGATCGTTTCAAGAATGGAGAGACAATTCCTTATCAAAAGGACGATTACGGCTGATCGACTGCCCGCCGCAGCCTTTCCGCCGTCCGGTGAGCATCGATGACGGAAGCGTCCGAGCAGTCTTCCTCGACGACCTGATCCAGCTTGTCGGCGGCTCGTTTGACCAGCCCCTTCAGTGCCGTGGTTTCCTGCTGCGCGTTCTTCAACTCATGCCGTAACAGGCGTTCGTTCGACTCCATGATTTAACCCCCTTCGCAACATTAAGATGGTTGCGGCAAACTATCGCCTCGGCCGGAAAATTCCAGCCCGACCGGTAAAAATCTTACAAGCGGCAAACACGTTCGCGCCGGCCTGTTTCCCATACTGGTGACCTACGTGTGTTTGCCCCGACAGGATCTGTCATCTAAGCAACAGAAGACTATTCGCGTCCGGCGAAGCGCCCAACCTCAAGTTTCCACGTGACCGATTTGCGTGCTTTGCCGGACGACTACAACTTCCGAAGCCATCTGGAGGCTGCGCGTGTCTATCGAGGGTATTACAACAGGCCACGAACGCAGGTTCGACTGGCCTCCCTTCGACGGCGCGAGGCAGACCTACATTCTTGCAACGGTCCCGCGCACCGGCAGTACGTATCTTAGCCATCTTCTGTGGCGCACCGGCTGCCTCGGGGCTCCGCTCGAATATCTCAATTTCGAACCGACCGGTCCACTCGGAGCGGCCAGCAAATCGCCTGACGCTCAGATCGACTTATGGCAGCACGCGGTCGCATCGCGCACATCGCCCAACGGGGTATTTGGTGTGAAGACTTTCCCTTTGCAGATGGAGCGTTTGGGCCAGACGAACCCACGGCTTCTTTCGATGGTTATGCGGTTTCTTCTGTCGAAAGGACCTGCCAGCAAAGTTGTGCAGCTGCGTAGAAAGGACCGGGCGGCTCATGCCATCTCGCTGGCGCGGGCAAGTCTTTCGGGAATATGGCGCGCGGAGCAGGAAAGAGAGCGCGGCGACGACGCGCCCTACTCTGCTGCCTTAATCAAACAGGCTGAGCGCGAACTGGCGATGCAGGAACAGGCGTGGAAGCAGATGTACCGGGAAACGGACATAACTCCTCTGATCGTTTGGTACGAGGACGTGGTCGAGGATGCAGGTCGCGTGGTGAGCAACATTGCAGACTATCTAGGCGTTACGCTCGATCCGGAACTGGCGGTCGAGGTCCCTGAAGTACAACAGCAGGACCAGACAGGCGCGCAGCAATGGAAGGAGCGTTATTTGAGCGGGGAGTCCGCCAGCTAGGTTTTCGCTGCGCTTAGCGCCAAGCTTGCGAGCAGAAGGGCGCCGGTGATGCCAGACTTCGTTCCCAGCAGCGGCGTCTCGATCTGCCGTTCGATTCCCGTCGGCAAATAGCCGTCGTCAATTTGCTTGGTATGCTCTCGGACCAGCTCGATGAGCCCTTCCGTTTGCATGACGCCGCCGCCCAGAACGATCCGCTCGACAGCCGTAATCGAAAACAGCGAATAACACATCTGCCCGAGATAGTGAGCGATCATGTCTTGCGCGTTTTTGACTTCGACATCGCCGAGCCGATGTCCCCAACGCGCTTCGATCGCCGGTCCGCTGGCTAATCCTTCGAGGCAGTCGCCGTGATAGGGACAAACGCCTGCGAAGTCTCGATCAAGCGGATGGCGGGCGACCCGAATGTGGCCTATCTCGGGATGGGTCTTGCCGCCCAGCACCTGACCCCCGACGACGACGCCCCCGCCGATTCCGGTGCCGACGGTAACATAGGCGAGCGTACTATCGGTCTGCCTCCACGCGTTCCATTCGGCCAATGCCGCCGCATTGACGTCCGTATCGAATCCAACCGGGCAGCCCAGTCTCTCTCGGAACCACCCGACGATATCGCAGTTCGCCCAGCCCCGTTTCGGTGTGGACGTGATGTGCCCCCATTTGGGCGAAGTCCGGTCCAGGTCGAGCGGTCCGAAACTGGCGATACCTAGCGCAGCGATCGGACCGCGCGTCTCGAACCAGTACGTCGCCTCGCGCAAGGTATCATCCGGGTGCGTCGTTTCCAGCGTATGGCGCTGCACGATTTCCCCCGTGCTGGTGCCGATTGCGAGAACAAATTTGGTCCCCCCGGCCTCGACGCCGCCAATCAATGTTTTGCCTTTACCGATCAACGACACCTCCACACTCGGGGAGCCTAGTCAACGCTCTTCGGGTTTGCCATAGTTGCTGGACGTGGCGAAGGAGCGCGAAATGAGCGAAGACAATAAATTTCGTCATCCCACCCGGCGCGAAACGCTCATGACCTGGGCAGGTGCTGCAGCCTTCGCCGCGTCAGGCAAACTCGCAGCGCAAACTGCAGAAGGTCAACCGCTGATCGGCGATCCGTCTTTGCCTGAAATTCCGACGAACAGACTGGGTTGGGCTATCGTCGGCCTTGGAACTTTTGCCATCGGACAGGTGATACCGGGCTTTGCGACAGCCCGCCATTCACGAATAACGGCTTTTGTTTCCGGCAATCCCGAAAAGGCTCGCACCCTCGGTTCGCGCTACAATGTGGATCGCCTCTACAGCTACGACAATTTCGATACGATCGCCAACGATCCTGCAATCGACTGCGTCTACATCGTCCTCCCCGTCGGACTTCATGCGGAATATACGATCCGTGCGCTGAAGGCTGGCAAACACGTTCTGTGCGAAAAGCCGATGGCCTCCACTTCGCAGGAAGCGGAGGCAATGATCGCTGCCGCCAAAGCAGCGCAGCGCAAGCTAGGCGTTGCCTATCGGGTGAATTTCGAACCGAACAACGAGCATATCCTTGATAGGGTTCGTAGCGGTGTCTTGGGCAAGATGCGCTACATCTCTGCGGATCACGGTTTTTCCGCCAATCGAGATTTTCCTCCGCATGCTTGGCGGTTGGAGAAGGCGCTGGCCGGGGGCGGATCCTTGTGGGATATAGGCATATACGGCATTAATACCTCGCTCATGATGTTGCCTAGCGACCGGGTAATTTCGATTTCGGCCGCCTATGCCACACCAAAGGGCGACCCGCGCTTTACCGAAGTCGAGGGCGCAATCGATTACCGGCTGAGGATGGCGAGCGGTATCAACATCCAAGGGTCCTCGTCCTATTGCTACAGCCCCTATGTCTCGCGGCAGCGCTATTTTGGAAGCGATGCGAGCATCGAAATGCAACCGGCTACGACCTATTACGACAACGAGATCACACTAGAGGGCGGGGGCCAACCGCCACGAACATACAGCGTTGGGAACGCTTCGCAGCAATTCGCGGCACAGGTGGATGGGTTCTCGCGCGCGGCACGTGGCGAGGTCGAGCTTCGCACGCCCGGCGAAATGGGTCTTCGGGATCTGCTGATCATGGAAGCATGCTATGCCAGTGCCGACCTCGGCGGGTCAGTGGTTGAAACTGATATCGCGGTTTGATGTTCAAGTGATAAAGTTCAACGCACTGGGGCTAAGTCCATGCGCGGAACGAGCACTTGGATGACGATGAAAGCTATCAAATAGCCAAGCCCTGCATAGATCACGATGGGCGTATAGGAGCCAGTCAATTCTAAGGTCCAGCCGGTCGCCTGCGCGATCAAGATGCCACCGACAGCGCCCGCTGCCCCGCCCATGCCCGCAATCGTCGCCACCGCGCGTCTTGGATACATGTCCGCAATCATCGTAAATATGTTCGAGCTAAAAGCCTGGTGCGCCGCCGTGCCCAGCCCGATCAACAACACTGCCATCCACGGCTCGGGAACATTGGCGACCGTCACCAACGGAAGAGCGAATAGCGCTGCAATGAACAAGGTCGTCTTGCGGGCCCGATTGACGCTCCACCCGCGCCCCACAAGGTGAGACGAAAGCCAACCTCCAGCGATCGAACCAATATCAGCCAACAGATAAACGCCGATCAAGGCCGGACCTATCGTCGCGAGAATTCCGCTATCGCCCTTCGGAAACAGCTCCATGCCTTGTGTCTTTGAAAGGAAATCGGGCAGCCAAAAGAGGAAGAGGTACCAAACGGGATCGGTAAAGAATTTTCCGCAGATGAAAAACCAGGCCTGACGTTGGCGGATGGCATCCCGCCATGCGAGCGGTTCACCGGCGGGGTCCTCGCCATCTTGATCGATCCAGGCCCGCTCCTCCTCGGTCACCTGCATATGCTCGGCAGGCTGTCGGAAAAACCGGAGCCAAGCCCAGAGAACGAGAAAACCGAGCAGGCCAGTGACGAGGAAGGCGGCGCGCCAGCCGTAGACCCCGGCAATGCCGATGGCGATGATCGGGGTCAGCAACACACCGACATTCGCCCCGGCATTGAGAATACCGACGCCCAAGGCTCGCTCGCGCTTGGGAAACCATTCGGCTATCGATTTGACCGCGCCTGGATAAGCCGCACTCTCGGCAACGCCCAAAGCGATCCTGGCGAGGATGAATGCAAGGACGCTTCGGGCTGCTGCGTGAAAGGCTGCAGCGAGGCTCCAGAAGGCGATTGCAATCGCTATGCCCTTTCGAGTCCCGACCCTGTCGAGCCAGCGTCCGACGATCAGAAGGCCAATGCCGTAACTGGCTTGAAAGGCCGTGACGATGTTCCCGTAATCGACCTCGCTCCAGCCAAGATCGTCTTCGATTACCGGTTTCAGCACGCCAATAATCTGGCGATCGATATAATTTATCGTGATGACGAAGAACAGCAGCGCGCAGATTCCCCAACGATATCGTCCCAGCGGCTTGGAAATTGTTTCCGCCGTTGTTTCGCTCGCAGCCGTCGACGCGTTCATCCACGGCCTCCGGGACCGCTTCCGCCCTTTGCCATCGTCATCCCCCTTATTTATTGTTAGCGCTACCATATGCCGCGTCGTTCATTCCCGCAAGCATCTCACTCCTTTAGCGGTAATCATGAACTCGAACGGGACTTTCATCGGGGGCCGGGGGTTCGTTCACTCGGCGCGTTTCGCGATCCTGCCTGGCACGTGCTTGCAAGGCCATCCAGACCCCCACCCTCAATACCTCTACCCTCCGCATCTATAGCTTGCTTTGCCGAGCTTAGCCCCTTCCGAGAAAGCGTTCCGGGAAGGGTGTTCGCACGGTTTCGTCCACTCTCTCTTGCTCTCACTGTACGCCTGACGCATTGGTAGCGCTATCGGGAGGGGTGTGCCCATTATGAAGATCACAACTGCACGGGTTATCGTTTGTTCGCCGGGACGCAATTTCGTCACGCTCAAAATCGAGACCGATCAGGGCGTGTACGGTATCGGCGACGCTACGCTTAACGGGCGTGAACTGTCGGTCGTGACCTATCTCGAAGAACATGTGATCCCGTGCCTCATCGGACGCGATCCACAACGGATCGAGGACATCTGGCAATTCCTCTACCGCGGCAGTTACTGGCGGCGCGGTCCGGTTCAGATGAGCGCCGTAAGCGCAGTCGATACCGCGCTTTGGGATATTAAGGCCAAAATGGCCGGTATGCCCCTTTACCAATTGCTCGGCGGCAGAAGCCGGGAACGCGTTCTGGTCTATGGCCACGCCAACGGGGAAACACTGGAAGATACGGTCGAGGCGGTCGGCCACTATATCGACATGGGCTACAAGGCGATCCGCGCGCAGAGCGGAATTCCGGGGATCGAAAAGGCTTACGGCATCGCACGCGGAACGATGCACTACGAACCGGCAGACGCGGCGCTTCCTACCGAAACCGTCTGGGACACGTCCAAGTATCTCCGCTTCGCGCCGAAGCTGTTCGAAGCACTGCGGAAGGAGTTTGGCGACGAACCGGAACTGCTGCACGACGTGCATCACCGTCTGACCCCGAATGAGGCGGCCCAACTGGGCAAAGCGCTCGAGCCCTGTCGCCTGTTCTGGATGGAGGATCCGACGCCGGCGGAAAACCAGCAGGCTTTTCGCCTGATCCGGGAACGCACGACGACACCGATTGCTGTCGGCGAGATCTTTCACACGATATGGGACGCGAAGGAGCTGATCGAGAACCAGTTGGTCGATTACGTTCGCACCACGGTGCTGCGCGCTGGGGGCATCACACATCTACGCCGGATTGCCGACCTTGCCAGCCTCTACCAGGTGCGCACTGGCAGCCATGGCGCGACCGATCTCTCACCGGTGACGATGGGTGCGGCACTGCATTTCGACACCTGGGTGCCCAACTTCGGGATCCAGGAATATATGCGTCATTCCGATGAGACCGACGCCGTCTTTCCGCACGACTATCGGTTCGAGAAAGGCTTTCTTCTTTGTGGCGAAACGCCCGGCCACGGGGTGGATGTTGACGAGAAACTCGTTGCGCAATATCCTTATAAACCTGCCCAGCTTCCTGTCGCGCGCCTTGAGGACGGGACGATTTGGAACTGGTAAGTATTCTGAGAAAGGACTCGGCGCCCTTCAAAGAGCGAGTTCGAGAGCCTCTCCCCGATAGGTGATTTCGCGCTGCCCTTTTGCGGCGAAAACATCGCCTTCGTCAGCGCCCTCATGGACGATCACGGTCATGCGGCGCTCTGATGCCATTCCAGGAAATTTCCCTTCTCTCGCACCAAGAGTGAGCCTGCGAGCGGCATCGTCCCAAGTCATAGGCACGCGAGCCAATTCGCCTCGTGTATAGCCCATGTCGGTTCCCTCGTCCTCGTAAAGCGTGAAGCTGCCGTCGGCGCCGGCAAAGACATGAATCGTAAGTGGCCCCTGCGGGTTTTCTCCTGTCCACTGCACATCGGGCCCGGTCGGCACGATCGAACCCTCGCGCACGAACAAGGGCATTCGTTCACGCGGAGCATTCGCAACGAAGCTCTGACCGCCCGCAACTTTCGATCCGGTTAGTGCATCGTACCAATCGGCGCCGGCGGGAAGATAAACCTCCCGGCTTCGCGCTTCGAACACGCTGACCGGTGCTACGAGAAGCGATGGACCGAACAGATACTGGTCGTCGATTCCCCACACCTTGCGGTCCGCCTCGAAGTCCATGACGAGCGGCCGCATGATCGTGCCGTCCTGCAAATGCGTATCCGCTGCGACGGTGTAGATGTAGGGCATCAGACGGTAGCGGAGGCGATGGTAATGCAGCAGCCCCTCGCGCATTTCGGGGTCGCCGTCGCTTATGATGTAGGTCTCTCGCTGAGGGAACTCGCCATGGCTGCGGAAAAGCGGTGTGAAGGCGCCGAACTGGAACCAGCGCAGGTATAGCTCGCGCCATTCGGGGACATGCTCCGGGACCTGCTGGCTGAAGCGATTCTCGAGCGAAAAGCCGCCGATGTCGTGCGTCCAGTTGGGCACACCTGCGACACTGAGATTTAGGCCCGCACTGATCTGATCGCGCAGATCGTCCCAACGGGCCGCAACGTCTCCGGACCACAGTGCCGAAGAGGTGCGCTGGATGCCTCCGAACCCGCTACGGGTAAGGATGAAGGGTCGTTTGTCGGGCTGCGCTTCTCGCAAACCATCAAAAACGCCTTCCGCATGAACGAGCGGATAGGAATTGAAGATGGCCGCTCCCGGCGCCCCGGTAGTTGGCGAAGTCATTTGATACTTGCGCTCCTCGACCGAAAGATTGGAATGCCAGTCCGGTTCGGTCGCATCCATCCACCACGCATCGAAACCCAGCGGTGCGAGTGTATCAGCCATCTGACGCCAATAGATGTCTCGCGCTTCGGCGCTGTAAGGATCGTAGAAAGTGTTGGGATAGCCCTTGCCAACCCAGTCTAGCTGACCGGCATCCAGCGGCCGTTCGTAGAGATAACCTTTCTCTCGCAGCTCATTGCCGTTCTCTGTGGTCGGATAGAATTTCGGCCACACCGAAATCATGATCCGTCCGTCCAACTCATGAACCTTGTCGACCATCGCCGCGGGATCAGGAAAGCGCGCAGGATCGAAACAGTGACAGCCCCAGCTGTCCTCGGGCCAATAGAACCAGTCCTGCACGATGTTGTCGATCGGAATCTGCTGATCACGATACGCCTGCATGACGTCGAGCAATTCGCCCTGCGTGTTGTAGCGTTGGCGCGACTGCCAGAAACCGTAAGCCCAGCGCGGCATCATCGGTGCCTTGCCGGTAAGGCGGCGGTAACCGGCTATGCCCTCGTCCATGGTCGTTGCGGGCACGACGTAAAAATCGATCGCCTTGCCAGCCTCGCTGGCGAAGCTCACCGAATTGCGATCCTCGCTCGGTAGCGGGGGGCTGTGTTCGAGGGCAATGTAACCCTGGTTCGGCTCCCACTCGACCCGCAATTGCACGGTCTGACCCGGTTCAAATTCGAGTTCGAAATTGTGGTACCAGGGGTTCCAGTTCTGCCGCCATCTTTCGAAAACCAACTCATCATCGGCGAAAACCTTGACGTAAGAAGAAGAATAGAGGCGAAAGTTGTGCGTTCCTCCCTTGCGCATGGTGACACCGCCCGTCCAGACGACACGCTGTTCCTCTACTGCATTCCCCTGGGTATTCTGCCCGGACGTCGCGGCCTCGACCGCGGCCTTCGCTTCCACCGGCCAGCGCTCCTGATCGCGGAGATACTGATAGTCGATTGCCTCTTCCTTGCGCTCGACCACCAGCTTGTCGCCCAGATAGTATTGCGCGAGCCATCCAGCTTCAAAACCGTGATTGTCGCGTCCACGCTCGGACCAGAAAATCACGTCCGGTTTGAGCTTCTCGTAAGGCTCGGGGTTGCCGACCCGCGTGATCGACGCATTGTCCCACAGAAGGCCATAACCGCGTGTCGAGACCATATAGGGTACCGTGATCGCCATATTGTGCTGGGCGAGTTCAAGGTCCTCGCCATTGTAGTTCATCTGGCGGTTCTGGTGCTGGCCGAACCCGTAAAGCCCCTCGTCAGTGCCGCGGTTGAACTGGACCCGCGTTTCGAACCATTGCTGCCCTTCGAGCTCGACCGGCGTGATCCGGCGCGCCGCCGCATATTCGTCGAGAAGGACCTCGCCGCTTTCGTCGAAAACGGTGAGACGCCCATCTTTCAGTGCGACCGCGACCGACCCTTCGGAACCGCGAAGATAGGCAGTCCCGTCAGCTTGGGAGAAATATGGCGCTCCGTCCGGCTCGGCGACGACCATCGTCGTAGGTCGCCCTGCCGGCAGTTCCTCGGCAATGGTGACCCGAAAGGTCCCATCGGCATAGGCCAGCACCCGCACCTGCTCGTCCGCATCGGTGGTAACGATCATGCCGTGCGGGATTTGCTCGGCTTCGCCTGCTACCGCCGGGCTGCACAAAATTAGCGAAGACGTGACGACGGCCAAACATCTCAACGGCCTTCTCCCGAAACCGAGACAGCGGTCGCGATTGCTGCCGGAGCGATGCTTCCCTGTGCGTTCCCTCTTATCTCGAACTCGACGCGCTGACGGATATCATCTGAGGCGCTACCGACCATCAGTTCGATCTTTCCGGGCTCGATCTGCCAATTGCCAGCGCGGCTCCAGAAGGCGAACTGATCAGACTTCAAAGTAAAGGTCACCTCCCGGCGTTCCCCGGGCGCTAGGTCAATGCGGGCAAACCCCCGCAATTGCTGAACCGGGCGGGACACACTGGCGACCGGATCGCGCATGTATATTTGAACGACCTCATCGCCAGCAACCGGCCCTGAATTGGTCACCGGGACCGTGACCGAAATCGAACCGTTTGAAGCGTCTATGGCTGGCGCTGATAGTCTTAGTTCGCCGTAGTCAAAGTTCGTGTAAGTGAGCCCATGTCCGAATGCGTAGAGCGGCGTAATCGGCAGATCCATGTAACGTGTCGTGTCCTTCGTGAGATCGGGATCGGCAGGACGACCGCTGGGCAAGTGGTCGTAATTGACCGGGACCTGTCCTGTCGAGCGCGGAAAGCTCACTGGAAGCTTACCGCCTGGATTATTGCCGCCGAACAAAGTGTCTACGATTGCCGGACCTGCCTCGATGCCCAGCAGCCAGGCGGCCAGCACAGCGTCGGCTTCTTCGGCGATTTCGGGAATGGCAAGTGGCCGACCACCCATCAGCACCACCACCAGCGGCTTCCCCGTTGCTTTGAGGGACCTAAAAAGTTCGAGTTGTGCACCGGGCAACTCCAGCGAAGAGCGACTGCGCGCTTCGCCCGACCAATCGTAGTCTTCGCCAACCGCAAGTACGATCATGTCTGAATTCTCTGCCGCGCGAACTGCCTCGGCTATGCCGCTGGTATCATCGGACCGGCTATCCGAACCCGCCGCATAGACTACATCGGGATGCTCTGCCTCCAACGCTGCGCGCAACGTCACGACATCGCTCGCTTCGCCTCGTGCACGCCACGAACCCAACTGAGATAGCGCGTCATTGGCCAAAGCGCCCACCAACGCGATCCGGCCCGCCTCTTTTGCAAGCGGCAGGGTGCCAGCATCGTTCTTCAAAAGGACAAGGGATCGCTGTGCGATCTGCCGGGCTGCCTCGCGGTGTTCCGGCGCAAGCATGACCGCTGCTTCGCGTGATGAATCGTGGTACTTGTAAGGATCGTCGAACAAGCCGAGATCGCGCTTTACCTTGAGGATACGCCGGACCGCATCATCGAGCAGCGCGACAAGCGATGGATCTGCTTCAATCGCAGCAGTCAGATCGTCAGCATAGACGTCGGCTACCATGTCCATATCTACGCTCGCGCGTAGTGCGAGAGCCGCCGCCTCGGAGCGATCAGCTGCGACGCCATGCGCCAGCAACTCTTCCACCGCCCGCCAATCGGAAAGGAGCAGTCCGTCCCAGCCCCATTCGTCTCGCAACATCGATCGCAGCAATTCCGCGTTCCCCGTAGTCGGCACGCCGTCGACCGCATTGAAAGCCGTCATGTAGCTCGCAGTCCCGGCGTTCGCAGCCGCGCGAAACGGCGCCAAATAGGTTTCGCGCATTGAACGCTCGCCAACCTCCGCCCCGGCGTAATCGCGACCGCCTTCGGCTGCCCCGTAGGCACCGAAATGCTTCGTCCCGGCCATCACCGTATCGGACGCCGACAGATCACTCCCTTGAAAGCCGAGAACCTGGGCTTCGGCCATTCTGCTTCCCAGATACGCATCTTCGCCCGCCCCCTCGACAATTCGTCCCCAGCGCGGATCACGAGCAACGTCCACCATAGGCGCAAAGGTCCAGTGGAGGCCGGCAGCACTTGCCTCTCGTGCGGCAATTTCTGCATGGAGACGGGCAGCCTCGGGATCCCAACTGGCTGCCATGGCGAGTGGCACGGGAAAGATCGTTCGATAGCCGTGCACCACATCCATCGAGAACAATAGCGGAATGCCCAGCCGGCTTTCTTCCACTGCGACGCGCTGGAGTTCGCGCAACGGCGCGGCACCGGCGACGTGAAGGTAGGAGCCGACTTCGCCCCTTCGAACCCTATCCAGTTCGTCGGGTCCAAGCCGAGAATTGAGTGCCTTGGATCGACCGCCCATGCGCTGCACCAATTGCCCGATCTTTTCAGCGCGAGTCATGCGCTGGACCAATGCGTCAATATCGATTTCATGGTTGGAAACCGATTGAATTTCCCTGTCCGCGGCTTCCTGAGCCGATGCCCCGACCGGAAGCGCAATCGCACCCATCCCCAATCCTAGTGTTATCGCTATCATTTTTGTCGAGACCACGATCCTGGCTCCTCCTCCACCCAAAAATCCGCTTCGAACGCGGCTTTACCGAAGGTGCTAGCCCAGTCAGAGCGTAGAGCGCAAGGCTTGGCAATTGACTCACCAAGGGGCATTCAATACCGTAATGATAGCGCTCACAGTTGATGCGACTTAAACAACGGGGTTGTAAAAAAATCCCGATACGGGAGGGAATATGAAACGCTGGTCCAATCGCCCTTGGCTATGTCTTGGTGCGAGTGCCACTCTCGCCGGCTGCGCAATGGCCAACGCTCCCCCGCAAACAGCGCAATCGGCTGGGGAAACGGAACGCGAAGGTGCTCTTGGTGTTGCCCGTCCTGAGATCTGGCCTGCTTACGAATATCCCGTACCTCAGCAGCCTGACGATGAAGCCCGAATTGCCGACCTGCTGGCCCGCATGACGCTGGAAGAAAAGATCGGACAGCTGGTCCAGGCCGACCTATGCTGCGTTACTCCCGAAGACGTAAAGAACTACAATCTCGGCTCAATCTTGGTCGGCGGCAATAGCGGTCCCAACGGAAACGATCTCTCCCCTGCCCCGGACTGGCTGGAGGCAGCCGACGAATTCTACGAAGCGTCGGTCGACAAGGCCGACGGTGGAGTAGGCATTCCCATCGTGTGGGGGACCGATGCGGTTCATGGCCATTCGAATATAATCGGCGCGACGATCTTTCCTCATAACATTGGCCTCGGCGCCGCGCGCGATGTCGATCTTATCGAAAAAATCGGGGCGGTGACTGCCAAGGAAATCCGGGTAACTGGTCAGGAATGGACCTTCGCCCCGACTGTTGCCGTCCCGCAGGATTTCCGCTGGGGTCGCGCCTATGAAGGCTATTCGTCGAACCCCGAACTCGTCGCGTCCTATGTCGGCGCGATGGTGCGCGGTCTGCAGGGCCCGCCCAGCAATGACGACCTTCTCTCAGGACCTTATGTCATCGCTTCGACCAAACACTTTCTGGCCGATGGCGGGACTGACAACGGCATCGATCAGGGCGACAGCTCGATTAGCGAAGAAGAACTGCGCGACATCCACGGCTTGCCCTATGGTCCGGCAATCGCCGAGGGCGTGTCCACCGTGATGGTCAGCTTCTCAAGCTGGCAGGGCAAGAAAATGACGGGCAACAAATCGCTCGTAACCGGTGTGCTCAAGGACCGGATGGATTTCGGTGGTTTTGTTGTCTCTGACTGGAATGCGCATGGTCAGGTTGCAGGCTGCACCAACGAAAGCTGCCCGCAGGCTTTGATGGCCGGGATCGACATGTACATGGCTCCCGATACGTGGAAACCGATCTACGAGGATCTGCTTTCGCGGGCCAAAGCCGGCACCATTCCCATGGAGCGGATCGATGATGCGGTAACCCAAATTTTGCGCGTTAAGGGTCGTCTCGGTCTATTCGAGGCAGGCAAACCTTCCGATCGCCCCTATTCCGGCGAATACGAACTTCTCGGCGCGCCAGAGCATCGTGCAGTGGCGCGCGAGGCGGTTCGCAAGTCGCTCGTGCTGCTGAAGAACGACGGCATTCTTCCGCTCGCACCGGGTGGGCGCCTTCTTGTTGCAGGACAAGGTGCTGACGATATCGCTCGCCAGTCGGGCGGCTGGACGCTCACTTGGCAGGGCACCGGCGTGGACAACAGTCACTTTCCTGGTGCGACTTCGATCTTCGATGGTCTGGCGCAAGCGGTGAGATCTTCAGGCGGTAGCGCCGAGCTTTCGCCCGATGGAAGTTTCTCAACACGACCTGACGCCGCTGTCGTCGTCTTCGGAGAGACGCCTTACGCCGAGTTTCAAGGCGACCGCGCCGCCCTCGTTCTCGACCCCGAATTGACGTCGCCTTTCCAAACCATCGAGCGTTTGAAAGCGCAGGACATTCCGGTCGTCGCAGTCATGATTACGGGGCGACCACTCTACGCCAATCCGGCTCTCAACTCTGCCGATGCTTTCGTGGTTGCCTGGCTGCCGGGCAGCGAGGGCGGCGGGATCGCCGACGTGCTCGTAGGCGACGCGGCAGGCAAACCCCGCTTCGACTTCACCGGGAAACTCCCGGCGGCGTGGCCGATGGCAATGCAAATGAGCGAGGGCACGCTGTACGATTATGGCTACGGCTTGTCCTACACATCTCCCACGACGCAATGGTCGGAGCTGCCAGAAGTCGATGCAAGCGCGCTCGCAGGGGACAGTCGCCTCTGGTTCAACGCGGGCTCGCCTGCTGCTCGATGGTCGCTGCTGGTAAGTGGTCAGACGCCGGGTGATCAAACTCGGATCACGACTGTCCCCGCCGAAGCGCTTGGCGGACGGGCGAGCGTTACCGCCGAGAATTACCTCGTGCAGGAAGGTGCGCGACGCTTCGCGATCGACGGCGGTTTATCGAGCGTACAGTTGCGTAATTTTGAACCTGTAAACATTGATCGTGAAACCAATGCGGACATACTTTTGCTCGTCACTATGAAGGTCTGGGATGCTCCCGACAGCGCCCGCCTCGGAGCGATCGGACCCGACAATGAAGGTTTCACCAATTTTGAATTGGCGGAAACCGACGATTTCGTTCGCTACGGCATTCCGCTCAAGTGCCTCCGATCGAAGGGAGCGGATGTTACCTCGCTGACCCAACCCTTCGTACTGGAAACGGAGGGTGCTACCGATTTCGCGATTGGTGAGGTTCGGTTGGGGACCGACGCGGAGGTAACCCTGCCCTGTGATTGAACGAGGGCGACGCGTGGCAAGTCAAGGAAACTCTATGTTCCAGGCTGAGGGTATTTGAAGCTCCGGATGGTCGATGCCTGCGACGTATGTCTGCGCCAGATTGGCCAGACATCGAGTATTAGGAAGCCAGGTTGGACATTCGAGTGTCATCAGGCGCTAAGATGAAACTTTGCATGACCGTTTCTATGGGAGAGAGAATAATGAAAACCTTGGGTTTCACGTCGGCGCTAGCCTTGTGTCTCGCGACCGTGACTGCGCCGTTGTCGGCACAAGAAAGTCACTCTGATGCCGTAGAAAATCATTCGTTGCCGGTCGGCTCCTGCATCAATCTAGGCAATACGCTCGAGCCCGAGACCGAAGGAGCTTGGGGCGGCGCGCGAGCAACAAAATCCGACTTCGAACGTATCGCAGCAGCGGGTTTCGAGACGGTGCGCATACCGGTGCGTTGGCACAACAAGTCGAGCAGCAAAGCACCTTATACCGTGGACGAGGCCTGGATGGACCGCGTTCAGCAGATCGTCGACTGGGCGCTGGCTGCCGACCTCGACGTCATTCTGAACAGCCACCACTTCGATCCCATTCATGAGACGCCGCTTGCGGTGGCAGAGTGGCACGGCGGAGTATGGGCACAAATTGCCGAACGCTTCTCAGGTTATCCCGAGGACAGCTTGTGGTTCGAACTCGAGAACGAACCGCACAAGAATTTTGACCATTCGAACTTGCTCCAAACTCTCAGGCCTTCCTACGAAGCAGTGCGGGCAATCCATCCGACGCGGGCGGTCATCATCGGTGGAGAAAACTGGAGCGGTATCAATTCGCTAGCTAACCTGCCCCTCTTCGACGATCCGAACGTGCATCCGACATTTCATTATTACGACCCCTTCCTTTACACGCATCAGGGGGCAAGCTGGACCGCGCCCGACATCCCACCGGTAGGGCGCGATTTTCCGACGCATGAGGATGCCGCGCAGTTAGCCAAGGATGTCCTCGCAGTCGAAGCATATAAGGCTCGCACCGGGAAAACTCCGTTCATGGGCGAGGTCGGCGCCTACGACGCAAATATTTCTTTGGAAGACCGGGTAGCCTATCATCGGACAATCACAGATGCTTTCGCCCCGACCGGAATTGGCATCTGCGTTTGGGCGTACGCCAACACCTTTCCGTTCTACGACAAGGAAGAGAAACGGTGGCTGCCCGGAATGCTCGGCGCGCTCGGGCTCGAAGAATCTGAATGACTTGAGCTGCGGTCAGGGTTGTGAATAGACGTACGGTCCGACGACCAGCCCGGTGAAAAGCCCAGCATGGACTGATGCCAGCGGCTCGACATTGATCTGACCGCCGAGGTTCCGCCAGTCGCTAGTACCGGCGATCCGCCAGAAAGCTCGAGCCTCTCCGGCGCGAATGGCCAATTTGAGTTCTATCGGCTCGTCAGTCACTAAAGGCTGCTCGGCGAGCAATTCACCGCGCTGATCTTGCGCGCCGTCGGTTCTCATGCGGATAACAAGCCGCTCCCCTTCGATCCCCGCAGTCAGAAAATGAGATTCATCCATAAAGGCGAGTAGTCCGGCAAAATCGCTTTCGGTTGCAGGATCGAACGCAAGCTTCGTCGTGTAATCGGCCGAATGATGGCGCAGGCGACGGCCGACGAAAGCTGGTTTGCCGAGGCTTCCTGCCGCTCCTTCTGCACCAATCACGTTCAGCGCGCCATCCCCGACAATGAATGACTGAATTTTGCTTGGCGTGCGGAGGCCGATCCATTCGGGTCCGAGCGGAGTGGAGAAATCTTCCCGCCAATTTTCGTAATCGACCGGTTTGGCTGGTGGAAGCGCAGGCCGGACGGTTTCCATCGGCACTGGCTCGCCGCGATCGAGGAAACGCGGCCAACCGTCGATCCATTCAAGCGGCAGAAGGAATGTCTCTCGACCCATCAGGGTCGATTGCCCGGCAAACGGTCGCGTTGCGAGAAAAAGTCCCCACCAGCTGCCATCGTCTAGCTTCACAACATCAGCATGACCCGTCGCCTCGACCCGTTCAGGCCGGTCTGGCGAGAGGTCCCGCTGGGTCAGGATCGGGTTGAATGGCCCGGGTTCATACAGCCCTTGGAGCTCGCGCGAACGGTAGATGGTCTGCGAATGCTGGTCGGCCGTACCGCCTTCAGCTGTCAGCAGGTAATACCACCCATCAACGTGATAGATGTGTGGTCCCTCGGCCCAGACCGGTTCGCTTGCGAGATCGACGCCGCCATTCACAAGCAGCGTCCGCTCCGGCATAACTTGCATGGTTTTTTGGTCGAATTGTTGCATCCAAATTGCCCGGTGTCCTTCGTAAAGCGGCTCCCCGGGGGGCGCATCGTTGTAAACGATCCATGCCGTACCGTCCCCCGCGAAGTAGAGCGAGGGGTCGATCCCTCCAAAGTCGAGCCAGACCGGGTCGGTCCACGGACCCGCAGGATCCTCCGCAGTGATTACGAAATTGTCTCCACATTCAATGCAGGTGTTGACGATCCAGAACAGGCCATCGTGATAGGTGATCGCCGGAGCGAACAATCCCCGGTTGGTACCGAGGCCGCTAAAGTCCACTTGCCCCGGCCGATCGATGGCATTGCCGATCTGGCGCCAGTTGACGAGGTCCGTGCTGTGAAGAATCGGAAGGCCGGGAAACCAGCTGAAAGTCGAAGTCACGGCGTAAAAATCTTCTCCGACTCTCACGATGGAGGGATCGGGATGGAAGCCGGGAATGACGGGATTTCGGTAGGTTTCAGCGTTTTGAGTACGATCTGAATCGACTGCCTGATATTCGAGAAAGTCGAAACTTGCGACGGATTGCGCCGATGCCAGATCCGGGGTCATCGCCCACAAAGCCAGACCCGCCAGCAGATTTCGCCGTCCATGCAACATCAATCGCTCTCCCGCCTCTTTGGGCTTGTCCCATCGCTTTCGCTTTCCTATGGTAGCGCTATCACGAGGGAGGGCAAGAGCCAGAAATGGCCATAAACATTCTCGATAGTCTGCCGCCGGACTATGCCGACGGACAATTTCTGGGACGTGCGGAATCGCCCGCCGGTCCCTCGGTGCTGTCAATTCGCCGCGGCGTCCTTTTCGACATAACAGAAAATGCGGCGTCGATGTCAGGAGCCATCCAGCGGCGACAATTTGATGGCGGCTTGGAACTGGGACCGGCGGAAAACGGACTGCCTGACGGCTGGACGCTTCTGTCCCCTATCGACCTCCAGTGCATCAAGGCGTCTGGAGTGACGTTCGCCCTCTCGGCCATCGAGCGCGTTATCGAAGAGCGGGCGCGCGGCGATGCGGCCAAGGCGGCTGAAATACGTGCACAGCTCGAAGAGAAAGTCGGTTCGGGCATTCGATCGGTCGTGCCCGGCAGCAATGAAGCAGTGCAGCTGAAGGCAGCGCTTATCGAAGAGGGCATGTGGTCGCAATATCTCGAAGTCGCCATCGGCCCTGATGCAGAAATCTTTTCTAAATCACCCGTTCTTTCTTCTGTCGGACATGGAGCGCAGATTGGGGTTCGGTCGGATTCCAGCTGGAATAACCCGGAACCGGAAGTCGTACTGGTCTGCGACAGCAAGGGCGAGGTCATCGGCGCGACACTTGGCAACGATGTCAATCTGCGCGATTTTGAGGGACGGTCTGCCTTGCTTCTATCGAAGGCCAAGGACAACACGGCGAGTTGCTCGATCGGCCCGTTCATTCGGTTGTTCGATGATGGATTTACCATCGACGACGTACGCTCTGCGAGCGTCGAATTGTCGATCGAAGGGCCGGAGGGATATCGCCTCGAAGGCAAGAATGACATGGCGCAGATCAGCCGCGATCCGCTTGACCTAGTCGAGCAATGCCTATCGGAACACCACTATCCAGATGGCTTCGTGTTGTTCTGCGGCACACTGTTTGCTCCGACACAGGACCGCGATAAGCCCGGCGCGGGCTTCACACACAAGGTTGGCGACGAGGTCACGATTAGTTCTCGTAGGATCGGGACGTTGCGCAACAACGTAACGCTTTCCTGCGATGCCCCAGCTTGGCAAATGGGCATCGCAGCATTCGTCAGGAATTTGGCCGAGCGTGGCATTATTGATAAAATTTGATTGGCGCTGTCATCGAAAAATGACACCGGTGGCGCGTGAGGGATGAGGAATAAGAGTTTGATGAGCCAAAGTGGCAATAATGCTGCGCATTCGGCGGTATACCCCAGCCTGAAAGGGCGGAAGGTCATCGTTAGCGGAGGAGCATCCGGAATCGGCGAGGGTATTGTCGAGGGGTTCGTGCGCCAAGGTGCCGCAGTCGCGTTCGTCGACTTGATGGAAGAACCTAGTCATGCCCTGATCGAACGCCTGTCGGATGCCGAGATCGAGCCTTTGTTTCGTCACTGCGACATAACTGACTGCGATGATTATGCCGCAAAAATCGAAGCCATGATCGCCGAACTCGGCGGATGCGACGTACTCGTAAACAATGCTGCGAACGACGATCGACATACGATCGATGATGTCACGAGCGCTTATTGGGACGAGCGCATGGCCGTGAACCTCAAGCACCAGTTCTTCGCTGCCAAGGCGGTGGTTCCCGCAATGCGTGGAGCTGGTGGCGGTTTGATTGTTAACATGGGTTCGATCAGCTGGCATTTAGGACTGCGGGACCTGGCAATTTATCAGACCGCCAAAGCGGCGATCGAAGGCCTTACCCGCAGTCTCGCGCGCGAGTTGGGTCGCGACAACATTCGTGTAAACACGGTGATTCCTGGCAACGTCCAGACACCGCGACAGATGAAATGGTATACGCCCGAAGGAGAGGCGGAGATCGTCGCGGCGCAATGCGTCGACGGGCGTATTCAGCCGGTCGACATCGCCGCAATGGTGATGTTCCTCGCATCGGATGATGCGCGATTCTGCACTGCGCATAATTACTGGGTGGATGGAGGTTGGCGCTGATGGTTGAAGTCAGGACCGTTCTGGCCGCGGACAGCAAGCTTGGCGAAGGCGTATTGTGGGACGCCGAACGTGAAGTGGTTTGGTTCGTTGATATCAAGCGACACCGGCTCTGGCATTACGACCCCGACACCGGCAGCAATTCCTACAGCGAAGCACCCGATCAGATTGGCTGGGCGATTCCGGCCGATGGCGGCTTGTTACTTTGCGGTTTGAAGGACGGACTTTATACGTTCGATCCACAAGCCAAGCGCTTCGAAAAGCTTATGGATGTGCCGGGCGAACCAGCGACCAACCGGCTGAACGACGCTTGCACGGATCCCTGGGGCCGCGTTTGGTTCGGTTCGATGGACGATGGCGAAAACACGGCATCGGGGCGGTTCTACGTGTTTGATCGCGGGAACATTCGTGCCGCCGGACCGGACGGTATCACAATCACCAATGGTCCAGCGGTCAGTGCCGGGGGTGATCGGATCTATTTCACCGATACGACGGCACAGAAGATTTACGTCGCCAATCTCTCGCTGGAAGGCGTCGGCGAAGCCCGGCCCTTCGCTGATACAGGCGCACTCTTTCCTGAAGCCTATCCCGACGGTCCGGTCGTGGACGCAGAGGGTCATGTCTGGACCGGCCTTTATCTCGGCAGCAAGGTCGCCCGGTTCACGCCGGACGGAAAGCTCGACACCATGATCGAGATACCTGCGCGCGATGTTACGAAGATGGCTTTCGGCGGGCGCGACTTGCGGACCGGTTATGCTACCAGCGCGACGAAGAACATGGAGGCGGAGGACATGAAAGCCTACCCGAATGCAGGGGGCCTGTTTGCGTTCGACGCACCGGTAGCGGGCTTCGCGCAGACCAAGGCGAAACTCGGGTGATGCGGCTGGGGCTTATCACGCTCGCTCTATCGCTGCCTGCAAGTGCGATGGCAGCGCCGGTTCTCGGGCCTGGCTACGGCGACGGCATGGTCCTGCAACGTGGTGAGCCAATAGTCCTCGAAGGCAGGACACTACCCGGTGAATCCGTGACCGCGGAAATAGCGGACGAAAGCGCAACCGTCCGCGCTAATGACGATGGAATTTTTCGAGTAACTCTGCCCGCGCAACCGGCGAGCGCCGCTGGAATGCGCCTGGTTCTCAAAGATGGCACGGGCGAGACCCGGTACGACAATATGCTTATCGGCGATGTCGTGCTTTGCTCGGGGCAGTCCAACATGGAACTGTCCGTCAATCGGGCGCTCGATAGTTACAACCAGCTACGCGTGGCAGCCGATGACGGTATAAGGCTTTTCAAAGTACCGAAGACGACCGCGCCGGTACCCGCAGATCGGTTTGCGGAAACGCTATCCTGGACAACGGCAAACGGGGAAACAGTCGCAGAGTTTTCGGCCGCATGCTTCTACATGGGGAAACACCTGCGTTCACTTCGGCCCGACGTTCCGGTTGGCCTCATTCACTCCAATTGGGGCGGCAGCGCGGCACGAGCTTGGTTCACTCCTGAAGGAGTCGTAGCGATGGAGGGCGCAGAGACGCTCCAACTGCTCCAGTCCTACGATGCAGATCCCCTCGCCGCGACCCGGTCCTTCGCACCGCGATGGAAGGAATGGTGGAAGTCGCAGGACGACGGTCGGGAACCATGGCTCGACTATGATTCACTTGAATGGTCGCCAATACCGAAATTTTCGTTCTGGAATGAATGGGAAGGCACTGGTCTTGACGAAGAACCACGTGCGAATGTCTGGCTACGGCAAACGGTCACACTGACGAAAGAGCAGGCCGAGCAAGATGGAGCACTGTCGATCGGCGCGATCGACGATCTCGACATGACCTTCGTGAATGGCGAGCCTGTGGGTTACTCTTTCGGCTGGGGCGTTGAACGTACCTATCGTGTGCCGGCTGATTTGCTACGCGCAGGTAAAAACGAAATACTGATCGCAGCAAACAACATGTGGGATACCGGAGGCTTCTTCGGCGGACCGGATCGGCTCTTCTTCACGCCGGGCAATGGCGATGTCCCAGTGCCGCTGGGCGCGGATTGGGAGTATTCCATTGCCGACGTCGAAGGCGCTCCGCCGCGCGCCCCTTGGGACGCCAATGCCGGTGCGGGGGTCATGCACAATGCGATGATCGCACCGCTCGGCCCCATGCGTCTGGTAGCGGTAGCGTGGTACCAAGGCGAATCTGATGTCGGCCAGCCCGACTACGACAGCAAGCTTGCGACCCTCTTTGCTGGCTGGCGAGAGCAGTTCGGTCCGCAAGCAAAAATGCTCGTCGTCCAATTGGCGGACTTCGGCGAACGATCTGCAAAACCTGTGGAGTCGGGATGGGCGCAATTGCGGCAAGAGCAGCTTGCAGCAGTCCAGGCTGATGAGAACGCCGATTTGGTCACTGCCATCGATATCGGCGAACCGAGCGACATCCATCCCGCAAACAAGAATGTGCTTGGGGTTCGACTGGCGCAGGCTCTGGCCGGTCAGGCCATGCCGAAACCATCCTCCGCTCGCCGCGAAGGTAACCTCGTGATCGTTCGGTTCCAAGACCTCGAGGGCGACCTGGTTGCCTATAGCGGTCCGACAGCATTGGGCGTCGAGCTATGCGGGGAAGTCCAGGACAATTGCCGTTTCGTATCTCCGCGCTTGGACGGTCAACGTTTGCTCATAGATCTTCCGGCGGGGGCAGCAGCCAGCCGCGTCCGCTATGCATGGTCCGATGCACCGATCGTCAATTTCTATGATGGCAACAACAGGCCGATCCCTGGCTTCGAACTACAGATAGAGGAATGATGCTCGACCGGCGCGCCATGCTGGCCGGGACTTCAGCAACTACGGCGCTGTTGGCTCTGGGAGGTTGCAGAACAAATCCGTACCGCCGCACCCGAGGTTTCATTCGGCGCAGCGGAACTCAGTTTCAGCGCAGCGGAGAGCCATATCGTATCGTCGGCGCCAATATGTGGTACGCTGCGTGGCTCGGGGCCGATGCGGAATATGGCAATCGCGAGAGGCTGAAGCGCGAACTCGATCGCTTACAAGCAATGGGCCTCAATAATCTGAGGATCATGGCTGCCGCCGAGGAAGGGCCACTCAAAAGTTCCATCAAACCAGGGTTCACCCGGGGCGACGGAAGCACCAACAAAGCGCTTATGGAAGGCCTCGATTTTGCGATGGCGCAAATAGGCGAGCGCGGAATGACGGCGGTGCTTGCGCTATCCAACTTCTGGGAATGGTCGGGCGGATTGCAGACCCTGCTCTACCGCGCGACCGGCGACTATATGGACATGGGCGACCCCGAGCACCCTTGGCCGGCATTCGCCGACGCGACCGCCGCGTTCTACGCTAACGAAGCCGCGATCGAAAGCTACCGGGCGCACGTAACAGCGGTTGTCGATCGAACGAATTCCATAACGGGCCTGCCCTACAAGGACGATCCTGCCATCATGAGTTGGCAGCACGCCAACGAACCGCGGCCCGGCGGAAGCGTATCGGCAATTGCACGATACCGGGGCGCCTATCTCGACTGGATCGCATCGACCGCGGACCTCATTCGCTCAATCGACAGCAATCATCTCGTATCGCTCGGCCAGGAAGGCACGCAGGCAACTAACGGAAATGCGGAACTGGTTGTCGAAGCCCACAAGTCGGTCGATTACATGACAGCTCACATCTGGCCACTCAACTGGAGCTGGGTTTCCGGCGACGACCTGCCCGGCACCTGGCCCGCGGGCAAAGCAAAAGTCGAAGATTACCTCGCAGTGCACATGCGCCTCGCCGAAGAAATGGGCAAACCTCTGCTGATCGAAGAATTTGGCTTTCCGCGCGATGACGAGGCCTATTCGCCCGACACGACTGCTCGATATCGGGCGCTGTATTATCGAACCATCTATAAAGCGGTAGAAGAAAGCTGGCGCAGGGGCGGCGCTCTACAAGGCAGCAATTTCTGGGCGTGGAACGGCGAAGCGCGAGCCGAGCACGAGAACTTTCGCTTTCGAGACGGCGACCTCGCTTACATGGGCGACCCGCCCCATGAGCCCCAAGGCTGGTATGGTAATTTCGACAGTGACGGCGAAATGATCGAGCTCATCAAGGCCCATGCAGATCGCGAATGCCTTGGCCTGAAGACCCGCTGCCACGCTTAATCGCGACTAGCGCCTAGTGGTTGTGCCGCGGTAGCTTGCGCGCAGTGCCGCGATACTTGATAGCGAAGTCCATCACTCCCCCCTCGGCGAGTTGGCCAGTTTTCTCCCTGAAGAGTTCTTCCCATGGCGTATTGCTCTCAGGAACGGCAGGCGTAGGCTCTTCGGCAAGACGACGGGCAATCTCGTCTTCATCAACCAAAGCGTTGCAGGTTCGATTGTTGAGATCGACGCGGATCATATCCCCGGTGCGAAGCCAAGCGAGGCCGCCGCCGACCGCGCTTTCAGGAGAAACGTTGAGGATCGAAGGACTGTCGCTCGTGCCCGACTGTCGCCCGTCTCCGAGCGTGGGCAGCCAGGACTTGCCTTCGCGGATCATACGTTCGGGCGGCTGCATATTGACCACTTCCGCACTGCCCGGCCAGCCTATCACCCCGGATCCCCGAATTACGAGAATGCATTCTTCGTCAATTTCGAGCGATGGTTCGTCGATCCTGTGGTGATAATCGTCGGAGCCGTCGAAGACCACGGCACGTACTTCAAACTTGCCCTCATGACCGGGACGAGAAAGGTAGCGTTCCCGAAAATCCTCTGAAATCACGGAAGTCTTGAGGATGCCAAAATCGAACAGATTACCAGAAAGGACCATGAACCCGGCTCGATCCATTAGCGGATCGGCAAAGGGCCGGATCATCTCGCGATCCTTACTTTCGTGACCCGAGAGGTTTTCGGCCATCGTCTTGCCGGTGCAGGTTGCAACGTCGCCGTAAAGGACTCCAGCTTCGAGCAATTCCCACATGGCCGCAGGCACGCCGCCCGCACGGTGGAATCGTTCGCCGAGATAGGCTCCAGCTGGCTGCATATTCACTAGCAGCGGTAGGTCGTAGCCATGTTCCTGCCAGATTTCCGGCTCAAGCTCGACGCCAGCGTGGCGCGCCATGGCAACGATATGGGGTTGCGCATTGGATGACCCGCCGATCACGCTCGTCACGGCAATGGCATTCTTGAAAGCGTCGATCGTAAGTATATCGGACGGTTTGAGGTCTTCCCGCACCATTTCCACGATGCGCTGACCCGTGCGATAGGCCATCTGCCCGCGTTCTCGATACGGTGCAGGGATGGCCGCGCAACCAGTTAGCGACAGGCCTAAAGCTTCAGCAACGGCATTCATCGTGCTGGCCGTGCCCATCGAATTACAATGGCCGGCACTCGGCGCGCTGGATGTTGCGCGATCGAGAAATTGGTCTTCATTGATCTCGCCTGCTGCCAGCTTGCGGCGGCTACGCCAGATGACCGTTCCCGAACCTACCAGTTCGCCTTCGTGCCAACCGTCCAGCATCGGACCACCTGACAAGACGATTGCAGGAATGTCGACCGTGCTCGCCGCCATGATCTGACTGGGCGTGGTCTTGTCGCACCCGGTCGTCAGGACCACGCCATCGATCGGGTAGCCATTCAACAGTTCGACAAGGCCGAGATAGAGCAGGTTTCGATCAAGCGCTGCAGTAGGTCGGCGACAATTCTCGAAGATCGGATGAACCGGAAATTCAATGGGAATGCCGCCCCCATCGCGAATTCCGTCACGTGTCCGTTTGGCGAGATCGATATGAATCCTGTTGCAAGGCGACAAGTCGCTACCCGACTGCGCGATACCGATAATCGGTTTGCCGCTACGCAGTTCTTCAGGTGTGACGCCGTAATTCATGAAACGCTCGAGATAGAGCGCCGTCATGTCCATCCGTTCGCGATTGTCGAACCAGTCGCGCGACCGCAACCTTCGTTTTTCTTCGGCTCTATTCACTTTTCACTTTCGGCCTTGTTGAAGGAGGAAGCGAGGCTGGGCCCGGCGTCCGAGTTTCGCCGAATAAGTTTGTACGGTAAGGTCAATTGCTCGCCTTTCACGTCCCTGCCGCCTCGGTATTTCTTGTGTGCCTTCGCGATCATCGAAACAGCCTGCGTCGTCATTTCACGGATCGGCTGGCGAATTGTAGTCAGCTCCGGCCAGATCGAGCTTGCCAGTTCCGTATCGTCGAAGCCGCAGACGGTTATATCGTTCGGAACGTCTAGGTGACGACGATGAGCCATCGCCACTGTTGCCGCAGCCATATCGTCATTCGAAGCGAAAATCGCTGTGGGAGGTTTCGCCTTGCGAAGGAGCTTTTCAGCAGCGACCATGCCGGATCGGTACGTAAACTGACCTTGGACGACCAGGCTATCATCGAGCGTGAGTCCGGCTTTCTCCATGGCCTCCCGATATCCCCGCAAGCGATACTCACTGGCGGCTTGCTCGGGGTTGCCGATGATGAAGCCAATCCGTTCGTGCCCGAGCCCGATTATGTGGCTCGTCATGTCGAAAGCAGCTTGAAACTCGTCGATCAAGACAGCCCCATGCGATCCGGATGCCTTACCCGGACCGACTGCCACCGCGATCGCACCCGCCGTCGAAATTTCATCTAGGACTGTCTGGTCGTCGCATAACGGCGGAGGAAGGATGAACCCAGCAATTCCCCCTTCGATCAAGCGTCGGATCAACTCACCGTAATTCGGCTGCGTTTCCGTACTCTGGACGACGAGATAGATATCGCGCCGACTGGCCTCTTCGAGCGCTCCCATCAGGAACTCGCTGAGATAAGAAGCAGAAGGATTGTCGAACAGAAGCGCGATGCGCAGTTGCGATCCACCCGCAAGCGATCGCGCGGCGCGGTTAGGCACGTAGTGAAGTTTCTCGATCGCTGCGAGCACCTGTTCCCGCGTATTTTCGCGGACATTCTGCTCGCCATTTATGACGCGGCTCACCGTCATCGGCGAACACTGTGCGGCACGGGCTACATCAGCGATTGTCGGTGCATTGTTTCCGTTGCGGCGCGTGCTACGCTTTCGGCTCAGTTTGGCCGTCCCACCTAGTTCAATCATTGCAAGGCCATAGAACTATGTTCGAGACGTGGGCAAGTACGATCATTGTCCCGGAGCTTCCGGAAAACTGCGGCTTTGGTAGGCCTCGATCGTCTCCGCAGGTTGTCGAGCTCCGTTTGGCACAGGTAGCCCGTTGATCGATTGCCAATAGGCAATCGAGGCATCGCGCCACCAGCGCGCTTCCTTGCACTGAATTTCCAAGCTTTCGGAAACCGCACGAAAGCGCTGCGGATCGATTGCGTCCGACAGTTCAGCCCATTGCCTCGCCATCGCGTCGACCTCTTCGACGCCGCGATCGTATTCGGCGACGAGAGCCTCCCATAAGGTTTCCCCTGACGAAAGCTTCGCGTCCCAGGCAACATGATGAAACCAGAGCAAAAAACGAGGATCGATAGTCGCAGGATCGTCCCAGCGTTCCGCGATCTCGTCGGGGTATTGAGACAGCGCATCCGAGCCATGTACGGTCCGATCGAAGCCGATACCCTCGGCATCTGCGCGGTGATAATAACACGGGTTCCATTCGGGCCGCGCAAGGTCGCAGACCCAAGGCGCTGGTCCGTAATGATGCCCCGTATCCATAAGATGTGCGAGACCGAGCGGAGTCATGTAGCTCACCACAGCCTCCCGGCTGCGCATCATCATCGCGACGATCGCGTCGTTTGCTTGCGGATCGCGCGTGAAAGTTTGTGAAGCCCATTCGCGTGCAATATGCTCGCTGCTAAGGTCTGGATCCCAAGCTAGGCGCCCGAAGGCGTACCAGTTGGCCTGATCGAAATGAGAACCGGTCCAGTTGCGATCCGATCCCGTATTGGCAACGCCTGCCATTCCAACGGGACTTACGACCTCTGCGACCGTCCCTGCCCTTCCCGTCTGCTCGTCGAGCACCTCTTCCCACATAGGTGCAAGGAAGGCCAAATGACTGGCGAAACCGAGATATTCTTTCGTGATCTGCGCTTCGAGCATCAAATTGGTATTTGGCATGGCGCCGAACATTGGATGGTAAGGCTCGCGCGGCTGAAAATCAATGGGACCGTTTTTGACCTGAATGATGACATTGTCCGCAAACTGGCCATCGAGCGGGACAAATTCGGCATAAGCCTGCTTTGCGCGGTCGGTTTCGTCCTCTTCCGAATAGACAAAAGCCCGCCAGATTACCGTGCCACGATTCCCGACGGCCTCGGCAAGCATGTTCGCGCCGTCAGCGTGCGTACGGCCGAAATCCTGCGGTCCGGGCTGGCCTTCGCTGTTCGCCTTCACGAGGAAACCGCCGAAGTCGGGAACCGCACGATAGAACTCGTCCGCCTTCGCCTTCCACCAGGCGCGCACCGCGGGATCGAGCGGGTCCGAGGTGTTCAGCCCACCAATATCCTGCGGCGCACTGAAACGCGCAGAAACGTACAGACGGATGCCGAAAGGGCGCCAAGCGTCGGCGAGACGCTTATACTTGGCGATGTAACGCTGCTCCAGCATGAAGGCGCGCGCATTCACATTGTTCACGACGACACCATTGATACCGATCGAGGCATTGGCGCGCGCATAGTCGATCATCCGCTGATCGAGTCGCTCGGGCAAATGCCACCAATCGAAGATCGATCGCCCGGCATAGCCGCGCTCCACATGACCGTCGGGGTTGTCCCAGTGGTTGAGCATGCGCAACGGCATGGCGGGTGCGCTCGAATAGGCGATCGAATCGAGCGGCTCGCCTTCGGATAGCGAGCGTAGCAAGGCGAACGCACCATAGAGACAGCCGATCGGTTCGGAGGCCAGTATCGAAACCTTCGAAGACGAGGAGTTGAGCGAAAAAGCGCCGCCCCCTGCGATTTGCGGATGGTCGCACTGAAGCGAAATCAATGTGACATCGGAAAGACTACTGGTCGGCACGCTTGCCCGGCGGTCGACGTCGAGACCGGAGAGTGATTCCAGCCCCCGTTCCAGTTCCGCCATCGCGACCGCAATCGTCGGATTATCCTGCTGGGAATTGGTAGCCAGAACAATGGGATGGCGAGACAGTTCGGCTTTTGCCTCCCCCTCCGGCGGCGCATAGCGAAGCCACAAACCATAGCCGTCCTCGGCCTTCGCCGGTGCCGCGAGCGCGATGCATCCGAGCACTGATGCGAACAGTGCTGCAAGCCAGTTGACAAGCCTCTTTCCCCTCATCATGGTAGCGCTACCACAAAGGCGCGGTCGGTCAAGTCCCGCGCACGGGAGATGGACTAAAATGCGAAAATTCAAGCGTACGACGCTTACTCTGGGTTTGTGTCTTGCAGCGATGGCGCCTTTGGCTGTGCCGGCAGCGTCTGCACAAGAAGTAGCGGTCGAGCGGGCAATGGCCGACGCCCCTTATTGGGATGCGTCGCTGCCGGTCGAACAGCGGGTCGATGACCTCATTTCGCGGATGACTCTGGACGAGAAAGTCGCACAGATCATCACCGTCTGGAACAGCAAGAACGAGATACAGGGCGAAGACGACGTCTTCGATCCGGCGAAGGCATCGGTCCGTTATCCTAACGGTATCGGCCAGATCGCTCGCCCGTCGGATCGTCTCGGTCCGTCCAGCCCGCGCGAAGTCCCGCGTCGCAGCATCGAAGACAGCATTCAATACGTCATCGATGCGCAGCGTTGGGCGATGGAGAACACGCGCCTCGGAATACCCATTCTCTTCCATGAAGAATCGCTTCACGGATTCGCGGCGAAAGACGCAACGGCTTTCCCGCAATCGATCGGCCTTGCCAGCACTTGGGATCCCGATCTCGTTCGCGAGATCAACGACCTTATCGCCGGGGAGGTCCGCGCGCGCGGCGTCCATCTGGTTCTCTCCCCGGTTGTCGACGTCGCGCGCGATCCGCGCTGGGGCCGGATCGAGGAAACCTTTGGCGAAGACCCGTTCCTCGTCGGAGAAATGGGCGTTGCTTCGGTAGAAGGTCTTACCGGCGTCGGCTCCGACCGAAAATTGCGTGACGGTCAGGTTATGGCGACGCTCAAGCATATGACCGGACATGGTCAGCCAGAAAGCGGCACGAATGTCGGTCCGGCGCAGATTAGCGAGCGTACCCTGCGCGAGATGTTTTTCCCGCCGTTCGAGCAGGTCGTCACCCGCACTGCCATCGACGCGGTGATGGCGAGCTATAACGAGATCGACGGAATTCCCTCGCACTCGAACTCATGGCTATTGAATGACGTGCTGCGGGGCGAATGGGGTTATCGAGGTGCGGTAGTTTCCGACTACTATGCCATCGAAGACATGGCCCGTCTCCACAAGATCGTGCCAGACTATCAGGCGGCTGGCGAATTGGCGCTGTTATCCGGTGTCGATGTCGATCTGCCCGAAGGCGATGGCTTTGAAAACCTCGCCGAAAGCGTGAGGGAAGGTCGCGTATCGATGGAAGCGATCGATACGGCAACGCGCCGGTTCCTGACCATGAAGTTCAATGCCGGACTGTTTGACGATCCCTGGCCTGACCTCGCCGTAGCTAAGACGTCCAACGGACCCGAGGGCGTCGCCCTCGCACTGCAGGCGGCGGAAAAGTCGCTCGTCCTGCTCAAGAACGATGGCGTATTGCCGCTCAAGCTGCCTGAAAGCGGAGCAACGAAACCCACCATCGCGGTGATCGGCCCCAACGCCGATGTCGCGCGGCTCGGCGGATATTACGGGGAACCACGCGCAAGCGTTACCCCGCTCGAAGGTATCCGGGAAATCGCAGGCAATCGTGCCAACATCGTTCACTCGCTCGGTGTGGAAATCACCAAGGGCGACGACGATTGGTGGGAAGATGAAGTCGAACTGGCCGATCCGGCTGAAAACCGTCGCATTATTGCCGAAGCCGTCGAAGTAGCGCGCGGAGCTGACACCATCCTGCTATTCATCGGTGATACCGAGAAAACCAGCCGCGAAGGCTGGGCCGACGAACATCTGGGTGACCGCACCAGCCTCGATCTGGTCGGCGAACAGGACGAGCTGTTCGAAGCGCTCAGGGAACTCGGCAAGCCGATCGTCGCGGTCCTCGTGAATGGCCGTCCTCCGAGCTATCCTACCGTAGCCGAAGAAGCCGACGCAATTCTCGAAACATGGTATGCCGGAGAGCAGCAGGGTACCGCTATCGCGAAGGCTTTGTTCGGACAGGTCAATCCGGGCGGGAAGATGCCGGTTACCACGGCGCGCAACGTCGGCCAGGTGCCAAACTTCTACAATTACAAACCGAGCGCGCGACGTGGTTATCTCTTCGACGAGGTTACGCCGCTCTATCCGTTCGGGTATGGATTGTCTTACACGACCTTTGAGTTCGGCACGCCGGTCGTTTCCGCATCGACAATCTCTGCAGGCTCGCCGGTGACCGTGCGCGTCCCGGTGACAAATACGGGCGATATGGCGGGCGATGAAGTGGTACAGGTCTACCTGCGGGACGAAATCAGTTCGGTCACGCGGCCGGTGAAGGAACTTGCCGGGTTTCAGCGCGTCACTCTCCACCCCGGAGAAACCCGGCAGGTCGACGTTACGATCGAACCGCGTAGCTTCATGATGTGGAACCGCGATATGGAGCGGGTCGTCGAACCGGGTGACTTCACCTTGATGGTTGGCCCCAATTCGCAGGAGTTGCAGGAAGTGACCGTTACGGTGCAGCCATGAGCTTCAACCGGCGTTCGGCGCTGAAGCTCTTCGCCGGGGGAAGCCTGACAACGCTCGCCGTTGCACAAGCGCCCGCCGCCTTCGCACAAGGTGGCGGGCCGCTTTACAAAAACGCAGACGCACCGATCGCTGCGCGTGTCGCCGACCTGATGGCGCGCATGACGCTCGAGGAGAAAGTCGCCCAGATCCGTACCGCTTGGGCGGCGAAGGGAGACATGATCGACGGCCTCGCCTTCGATCCTGCTCGGGCAAGCGAAGCGTTTCCCCACAGCATCGGTCACGTCACTAGGCCTAGCGACAAGCGCGGGGTTCCGGGTATCACCGGCGCTGCAGGCGGCACTGCGGCCCGCTGGCGCACGCCGCAGCAGACCGTCGAGTTCATCAATGCGCTGCAACGTTGGGCGATGGAAGACACGCGCCTCGGCATTCCCGTGCTGCTGCACGAGGAATCGCTTCACGGATACATGGCCACCGAAGCGACCATGTTCCCGCAGGCGATCGCGCTCGCTAGCAGTTTCGACCTCGACCTCATGCGCCGTGTCCAGTCCGTGACCGCGCGCGAAGTCCGCTCTCGTGGAGTTCCGCTGGTTTTAAGTCCCGTGGTCGACGTCGTGCGCGATCCTCGCTGGGGACGGATCGAGGAGACTTGGGGTGAAGATCCCTATCTCGTCGGGGAAATGGGCGTCGCTGCTGTCGAGGGACTGCAAGGCGCCGGAAAATTCGAGAAACTGCAAGACGGCAAGGTCTTTGCGACACTGAAACACATGACCGGTCATGGCCAGCCAGAGGCCGGGAATAACGTCGCCCCGGCACAAATTTCGGAGCGGGACTTGCGGGAAAACTTCTTCCTGCCCTTCCGCGAGATCGTGCGACGCACATCGATCCGCAGCGTCATGCCGAGCTATAATGAGATCGATGGCATACCAAGCCACGCCAACACGTGGCTGCTCGGCGACATTCTTCGCGGCGAATGGGGTTTCGACGGAGCCATCGTCAGCGATTATGGCGGCGTTCACGAACTGGCGACGCTGCACAAGGTTGCGGACGATTTGGAAGATGCCGCGCGTCAATCGCTTCGCGCCGGCGTCGACAGCGAATTGCCCGAGGGCATGGCATATGCGACGCTCGTCGATGCCGTACGCGCCGGACGGATCGAGCAGGATTTGATCGATACCGCTTGCGCACGCATGCTGACGCTCAAATTCCGCGCGGGACTGTTCGAAGATCCTTACGGGGATGCCGAGCTTTCGCAGCGGATCACCGGCAACGACGAAGCGCGGGCACTGGCATTGGAAGCGGCCCGCAAGGGTCTGTGCCTGCTGACGAACAAGGATGGCACGCTTCCCCTCGACCGGCGTACATCGGGCCGCGTTGCGGTCATCGGACCCAATCACGCCATAGCCCGCCTTGGAGGTTATTCGAGCGTGCCCAAGCAAACCATCAGCTTGATAGAGGGTCTGCGGCAGGTGGCTCCCTCAGTCGACTTCGTCACTGCGCAGGGGGTCTTCATCACGACCAGCGAGGATCGCTCGCAAGACCTCATCTATCTCGCCGACCGAGAAGAGAACCTTCGCCTCATCGCGGAAGCGGTCGAGGTTGCGAAGACCGCCGATACGATCATCGTGGCCATCGGCGACACCGAACAGACCAGCCGCGAAGGGTTCGCTACAAACCACTTGGGCGATCGGACCGATATCGACATCGTCGGCGAGCAGAACGAGTTGGTCGATGCACTCGCAGCGCTCGGTAAGCCGCTCATCGTGACAGCCTATAACGGGCGTCCGCCCAGTTGGCCCAACGTCATCGAGAAGGCCGATGCAATTCTCGAATGCTGGTATCCCGGGCAAGAAGGCGGCATCGCCGTCGCAGAAGCCTTGTTCGGCGACATCAACCCGGGCGGGAAGATGCCGGTCACAGTGGTGCGCAACGAAGGGCAGGTCCCCTACTTCTACAACCACAAGCCGAGCGCGAGGCGGGGTTATCTCTTCGATGACAAGGGCCCGCTGTTCCCCTTTGGGCACGGCATGTCATACACGTCCTTCGCGATCTCTGCGCCGCGGGCAAGCAAAGCGGTATACGGGCTCGCCGAGCCGATCGAGGTGGAGGTAGACGTCCGCAATACGGGGGACAGGGTGGGTGACGAGGTCGTACAGCTTTACATCACGCGCACCGACGTATCGGTCACGCGCCCCGTGCTCGAACTCAAGGGTTTCGAGCGTGTCACTCTTCGTCCTGGCGAAACGCGGACGCTGACCTTCGCCGTAACGCCCGACCAGCTTACGATCTGGAACCGGGCAATGGAAGAAGTGAACGAGCCTGGCCCAGTCAAGCTATCCGCCGGCGGAAGTTCCGCCGACCTCAAATCGACCGACGTGGAGATCGTCTCAAATGCCTGACCGTTTCGAATTGTCTCGCCGCCATGCGCTCGCGGGAATGGCCGCAATGCCGCTAGTGAGTTGTGGCGGCATGTCCGCTGGAAATTCCGCGCCGCCCGAAAGCGCCCCGACAGTTGCACTGACGGGCGAAGCCTATCCTAAGCCCTCGCTCGAGACATTGGCTCAGCGTGGCGGACGGCATTTCGGCAGTGCGATAGCTTCCACCCCCGGTCGGACCGACGCCGGTTCGGTGCAGAACCCGCGTTACACGGATCTCATCAAAGCCGAATGCGGCATGGTCGTGCCGGAAAACGAGATGAAGTGGCAAACCGTACGCCCCTCGCCCGACACCTTCGACTTTTCGCGAATGGACGACATCGCTCGCTGGTCGCAGGCTAACGGGTTGGCTCTGCGCGGGCATACGCTCCTTTGGCACCGCCCACAGTGGTTCCCCGACTGGCTCAATAACTACGACTTCGGTGCAAATCCGGCGACCGAGGCAGCGCGGCTGCTCACCAAGCATATCGAAGCAGTCACGACCCGCTACAAAGGCCTCATCACTAGCTACGACGTGGTGAACGAAGCCATCGATCACGATCGCAACGATACGATCGAAACGAGCCTCAGCCGCGCGATGGGCAGCCCCGAAGAAGTCATAGACCTGGCGTTCCGCAGCGCGCGCGAGCAGCTGCCCGACGGCCAACTCGTCTATAACGACTACATGAGTTGGGAACCCCAGCACCAAAAGCACAATGAGGACGTGCTGCGATTGCTCGAAGGCATGGTCTCTCGCGGGGTGCCGGTCGATGCGCTCGGCATCCAGTCTCATATCGAACTGTTCGAGATCGATCCTGCTACCGGCGTCGGCCCTTATATGGAGCGCGAGTGGCGGCGCTTCCTCGACGAGGTAACCGGAATGGGCTTACGACTCCTCATCACCGAATTCGACGTGAAGGATCGGGAGCTACCGAGCAATATCGCCGAACGGGACAGCAAGGTTGCCGATTATACGCGGCGATATTTCGATGTGATGCTGGATTACGATGCGCATCTCGACGATATCCTGATGTGGGGCATGATCGACAAGTTCAACTGGCTGCAGTATTTCGATCCCGCGAAACGCGCCGATGGCCTCGAAGTGCGCGGCACCCCATACACCTCCAACTACGAGCCGAAACCGATGCGGACAGCGATTGCCGAAGCATTGGCAGCTGCCGCCTAGCTTCTCTTCTCCGATCTCGAATGCCGCAAAGGCCGCGTCGCTTGTCCGGTGACGCGGCCTTTTTCGTCGGCAGTTTCGCTACCCGAATAACATCGTGACTTCCGCCGGGCATAAAAAGAGGCCGTGCCACCCGGTGGGATGGCACGGCCTCAGATAGAGAGAGAAGTTTAGAAGTTTCCGCGGATGATAAAGGAAAACCTTCTGTCGTTCATGAAGTACGACCGCGGGGCGAGGTCATCGGGATTACCGGTGTATGCCTGCGTCGTCTTCGTGACTTCGTTCAACAGGTTAACGCCTTGGACCCCGATCCGCACGTCTCCGGGTAGGCCGAGAACCGATCCGATGTTCAGGAACGCCGAAGCATCGAGCTGACCCGTCGGCTCGTTGAAGATCGAGTAGTACGGGAAGATCACGTCAGAAGCCGTGAGGAGGAAGCGCGAACGCCAGTTATAGGCAGCTCGAACCGAAACTGCTCCCTTCTCGTAGAAGCCCGCAACGTTGTAGTTATGCTCCGACAGCTGCTCGAGTGGCAAATTCCCCGGTTCGACCGTCGAATCATTGACTGCCTGGCCACCATTCAGGAACGTGTTGGGCAATCCCTGACTGTCGATATAGGTGTAGTTCGCTTGAACGCCGAACCCGTCGAGCGGTTGGGGCAGGAAGTCGAACGTTTGCTGGTAAGCGACTTCAAAGCCCTTGATCTTGCCGCTTCCATCGAAGTTGGCAGGACCGCGGACATTGACAGTGCGAGTTTCGCCAGCGGCGTTCGTGATCGTTTCGTCACGCACCTGCTGATAGAAGAAGTTCTTCACATCCTTGTAAAACGCGTTGAACGTCAACGAACCGACCGTCGCAAAGTACCATTCTACGCTGGCGTCGAACTGCCAAGCCGTTGCCGGAAGCAAAGTCGGATCACCGGCCGATGCAAGGTAGTTGCCTTCCGTGTCTACTCGCGGCGTGAAGTAGTTGCGAATATAACTGTTTTCCGGACGGGTCAGAACCTTCGAAGCAGCCAGACGGACGATGAGGTCGTCGGTCAGGCCAAACTTGAGGTTCGCACTCGGTAGGAAATAGTCGTAGTTGTTGCCGCGCTGCTCATACGTAAGACTACCATCTGCAAAATTACGCAGCGCTTCATAGGCCGCCTCGCCGATGGTACAGATACCGCCAGGAATGATGTTACCGCCGCCCAATTCAATCGGACGGGCCCGCGGGGCGCAACGGCCGTCGAAGGTAATCTCGCCCGTATCTGGGTTGGTCACTTCAAAGATAAACGCTTCTTCGATTCCGAGGTCTTCCTGACTGCCGGGACCACGCGAACTTGCCGAGCGAACCTTCGTATTGACGTACCGGACACCGAGGTTGCCGGAGAATCGAACGTCACCGAACAGGTCATCGCTGCCGAAGTTGATCATCGCATACAGCGCGTAGTCATCCTGATCGATCGTCTGGATGTCGCTTGGAAGATAGGGCGTTCCGTCAATAGCCTGAGCACGGGCAGCCAAAGGCTGCCAGTCGATCGTTGCCCCTGACTGAACTGCCAGATCCTGTACCGAACGCGCAAAGTCTACGGCGCTGTTGTAATCCTCGGCCGGGTTGCCTGCATAGTAGAATGCTCCCGGAGGACCCGGGACTTCGCCGCGGAAGAAGTTCGGAAATTCATAACGCTCGGAAGCGTCGGCGGGCACATCGGCCACGTTGATCGGACGGCTTCCCGTCCAAACTTCGCTCAAACGACCCCAGTTATACGTCGTGTAACGAACGTCCTGTTCGCGCCCTTGGTAGCGACCGCCGAATTTTACGCGCCGGATGAAGGCGTCGTCATCGAACTCGTAGGTGAAGTCGGCGGCGAATGCGAATTGATCGCCCTGGCTGTCTTCGGCGTGATCCATGGCGGCGCGCCAGAACTGGAACCGCGGATCGGAGAAGTACGCTGCATCGTCGCGCTGCTGCGTGGGATTGCCCTCCGCATCACGAACGATGATCGCATCCAGAGCCGGGCTAGGCGCCGACCAGGTGTAACCAAGGAATTGCGGCGCATGCGGAACAATGACCGGATACTCTCCTGAGATATCCAGTTCCTGATCGGCAAACAGCGAACCGAGAATGCTTACGTCCAGGTTCTCGCGGCGGGAAGTTGCGTATTGAGCATCCAGTTCTACCGCAAGCCGGTCGGTAAGCTGATGCTCGAGCCTGAGGCTGTAATCGGTGTTCGTCGTTTCGTCCTGCACCCCTCGCTTTGCCAAGGAGAACTGCGACCCACCGATCGGCACGTAAGGCGAACCGCCCGAGCCGAGCGTAGGATCGTAATTGTTGACTGCGCCGCGCCAGCCGTTCGAAGCATCAACTATGTAGCCGGACTGGAACAGGCCATCCTCGTCATAAACGAAGTCTTGATACCCACCGACTGGGCACTGAGCGCGAGGCGGCGTTTCGTCATCCGGGTTGATCGTGTTGTTGCTATCGATCACGTTCGGCCCGTTAGCGTTCTGCTGACAGCCCAGCGGATAGGTCGAATATTCGGTCAGGTCGGGCGCAGTTTCATACGTGTATTCGCCCCAGTCATTGGTCGTGTGTGAGCGAATGAACTCCGCGGTCAGACGCGTCCGCTCATCGAGGCTTTCCCACTGAGCGGAAGCCGCGATACCATCACGCTTGCGATTGAAATCCTGCGTCCGGAACTGTCCGCCGACCGGCGCAACGCGGTAATCCGCGTAGTCAGCGAAACCGTCTGCTCCTTCGGTCCCGAAATTACCGCAAGCGGCGTTCGCAGGAGGCAGGGTCATCTCATCGACCGGCGCTGGAAGCGGGTTACGACATACGAACCGATCCGTCGTATTGGCAGTGCGAACCAGTTCCCCGTCGCGGGTCTGGTAGTTGGCAACCTGAAGACCGTCAGCGCGGCTTTTGATCTGTGAGAACGCGCCGCTTACGAGAATGCCGAAACGGCCGGCATCGGTGGTCCATGCCTTGCTGATCAATCCCGAGATGGTGGGCGTCCATTCTTCGCGAAAGTCGCCGTAATTGGCCTCCGCACTGAACGCCACCTTGAGATCGTCGGACCCGCTATCGAACGGTTTACGCGTATTGAGATTGACCGTCCCGGCGAGACCGCCCTCGATCATGTCTGCAGTCGCGTTCTTGGAAATTATGACCGAGCCGAGCAGTTCAGAAGGAACGTCGGCGAAGTTCAGCGCCTGGCCGTTAACGCCTGCTGCAAAAGCGGTGCGACCGTTGAACTCGGACCGAACGAAGTTCAGACCGCGGACGGTAACGCCCGATCCCTCTACGGAGAAGTGGTCAGGGTCATTGGAACCGGCAAAGCGGTTGATCGCGATGCCGGGAACGCGCTGAAGCGCTTCCGTAACCGAGCGGTCCGGCAACGCGCCGATGTCTTCTGCCGTAATCGCATCGACGACCGTATCGGCATCCCGCTTGATGTCCTGGGCATTGGCCAGCGATTGACGGATCCCCGAAACGATGATGACATTCTCTTCAGGGGAAAGTGGCTGTTCGTCCGCTTCTTGCGCGAAAGCGACCGAGCTGTAGATCAAACTGCTTACAACGAGAGCAGATGCACCCGTCCGCAGCATAGATTTTTTGAAAACGTCACGCCCTAGTGCACGCGGATTGCGGCTGGACATCGCCTTGGTCATAAGACCATCCCTCCCATGTTAGCGCTACCAATAAAATTCGGCAGCTGTCTGTTCCTCGGTCAATCGACTTATCGGCGCGACGAGCGATTGGCAAGAGGGGGTTGCGTTCTTTTAGCCGAATACTGTGGTAAATTGCCAACATGCGTTCAACGCGGTAGGAGCCAGTCTCGATGGGACAGGCAAATGGTATCGGTACCGTAAACCGGATCGAACGGGTCGTAATCGTAGGCGGCGGCACTGCCGGTTGGATGGCAGCTGCAGCTCTCGCGCGTTTCTTCAACGATGGCAGAAGGACGATCGACTTGGTCGAGTCGGACGCCATCGGCACGGTTGGCGTCGGCGAGGCGACGATCCCGCCAATCGTCAATTTCAACGCGATGCTCGACATTCGCGAGGATGAATTTCTTCAGGCGACTCGCGGCACCTTCAAGCTGGGTATCGAGTTCGTGAACTGGGGTCGGCAGGGCGACCGATATTTTCATCCATTCGGAAGCTACGGCCAATCCTTTCACGGGATTGCCTTTCACCAGCTGTTCCTGCGCGAAGTCGCGCGGGGCGGACAGCTTGGTACTATCGGCGAATATTCGATGAGCACCGCTGCAGCGATGACCGGCAAGTTTGCCCGGCCGGCTGTCGGAGCCAAGTCGCTCGTGAATCAGATAATCTACGCTTACCACTTCGATGCTTCCCTTTACGCGGCACTGCTTCGCAAAATGGCCGAGGGGCGCGGTGTGCGACGTACCGAGGGGCGGATAGCCAGTGTAGAGCGCGACGGAGAAACGGGTGACATCCGCGCCGTGGTGCTGGAGAATGGCGATCAGATCGAAGGCGACCTTTTCATCGACTGCTCGGGTTTTCGCGGCCTTTTAATCGAGGAGGCACTCGAGACCGGTTACGAAGATTGGAGCCACTGGCTTCCGATGGATCGTGCAATCGCCGTGCCAAGCGAAAGTTCGGGTCCGCCGTCCCCTTTCACTCGCTCGACAGCTCATGGCGCTGGCTGGCAGTGGCGCATCCCGCTGCAGCACCGAACTGGGAACGGCCATGTTTTTTCAAGCGGCTATATGGATGAAGGCGAGGCTCAGGACATTCTGCTTGCCAATCTTGAAGGCAGTCCCATCAGCGAGCCACGGACTTTGCGTTTCCTGACCGGTATGCGCAAGAAGGCTTGGAGCCACAATGTTGTTTCGCTCGGATTGTCCGCGGGTTTCATCGAACCTCTCGAATCCACCAGCATCCACCTCATTCAAAACGGCATCGCCCGCCTGTTCGCCCTATTTCCCGACAATCCGATAAGCCCGATCGAGCGCGACGAATATAATCGCGGCATGCGCGAGCTTTTTGAAGATGTTCGCGACTTCGTCATACTTCACTACAAGGCTACTCAGCGGAACGATACGGAGTTCTGGCGCTATGTGCGCGACATGGACGTTCCAGAAAGCCTTTCTCGTAAGATGGAGTTATGGCGTCTTCACGGTCGCGTCTTTCGCGAGAATGCTGAGCTCTTCGCAGCCGATAGCTGGATTTCCGTAATGCTCGGGCAAAACACCTGGCCCGAAAGTTATGATGCGATCGCCGATTCGCTCGACCCTGATAGGGTCGCCTCAGCGATGAAACAGATGCGTGCGGCCTACCGGGAAACGGCCGAGAAGCTGCCTCTGCACGAGGACTTCATCCGGCAATCAGGTGGCTGGCACGATATGTCCGCTCGGGAACACGCTGCATGAATGCCGAGCCGATAACGAAAGTCGTCATCGTAGGTGGCGGCACGGCCGGTTGGATGGCGGCGACCGCGCTTGCCCACATCATGGGTAAGCTGCCGTCCTTCTCGATCACGCTGGTGGAAAGCGAAGCGATCGGCACGGTCGGTGTAGGTGAAGCGACTATTCCGCAGATCATCGGTTTCAACCGCATGATCGGGCTCGACGAAATGGAGTTCATGCGAGAGACCCGCGCCACCTACAAGTTGGGCATAGAATTCGTCGACTGGCTACGTCTCGGTCATTCTTACGTGCACCCTTTCGGCACGCACGGCATCGATATGCTCGGCATCGAATTCCAGCATTTCTGGATTCGCGGAAAGGCCTTGGGCGATACGGCGTCGATCGACGAATATTCGATAGCAGCGATGGCGGGAAAGGCCGGGAAGTTCGACTGGCCGCGGCCCGATACCAAATCCCCCATGGCCAAACTGGCCTATGCCTTTCAGTTCGACGCCGCCCGCTATGCAGCATTCCTTCGCAAGAAAGCCGAAGCCGCCGGCGTTCGCCGTATCGAGGGGCGTGTCGTCGAAGTGGAGCAAGAAAGCGAAACCGGACACGTGGCCGCTCTCATGCTCGACAACGGTACCAAGGTGGAAGGAGAGCTTTTCGTCGATTGCTCCGGCTTCCGCTCGCTATTGCTTGGTCAGGCGCTCGACGTTCCTTTCTCCGATTGGTCCCACTGGCTTCCATGCGACAGCGCCGTGGCCGTGCCCTGCACGCTCGGGGGACGGAATGAACCATTAACCCGCTCGACCGCTCGCTCTGCCGGGTGGCAGTGGCGCATTCCGCTACAGCATCGGATCGGCAACGGACATGTCTTCGCCTCCGATCATTTGGACCGCTCCGAGGCAACCGACTTGTTGTTGGCAAACCTAGACGGAGAGCCGCTGGCCGAGCCGAACCAGCTTTCCTTCAAAGCCGGGCACCGCGCACGCGCATGGGAAAAGAACGTAGTTGCGCTCGGTCTGGCTGCCGGCTTTCTCGAACCCCTTGAATCGACGTCTATCCACCTTGTCCAGTCAGGCATCGCGCGGCTGATGTCGCTATTCCCCGACAAGTCGTTTTCAGAAGTGGAAATCGCGCGTTTCAATAAGGAAACCGAGCGCGAATATAGCGATATTCGAGATTTTCTCGTCCTTCACTACCACTGTACCGAGCGTGATGATTCGGATTTCTGGCGCTATTGCCGAAATCTCGAAATGCCGGACGGCGTACTGGAAAAGATAGAGATGTTCCGCCGTTCCGGTCGCATCTTCCGTGAAAATAACGAGCTTTTCACTGAAGCAAGTTGGCTCTCTGTCATGCTGGGACAGGGAGTTGTACCGCTTACCCATCATCCAGTCGCGCGGTTGCTGGACGAGACGGAAACGCTCAACCGCTTGGCCCACATCCGAAAAGTGATTGAGCAAACTGCGCAACAATTGCCGACGCAGGATCAGTTCCTGCAACAGCGAGGCGGAGCGATGTCACCTCGCGAACGCTTGAGCGCATGAGCGGCCTGCCCCCGCCTGCCCCAATTCCCGAGATCGAGGCACCGATTACGAGCGAAAGGTTCGATGAAATTCGCGAGACCACGCTGCCCGTCGTAATGCGGAGGTTGGTTGCCGATTGGCCTGCGGTACACGCAACTCAGCAGGGCGATGAAGCCATTTGCGATTATCTGACACAGCGCGCCGTCAATCGCCCAGTCAATGCCATCGCAGCCCCGCCGAACGCGCGCGGTCGCTTCTTTTATCACGAGGATCTTCGTTCGCTGAATTTCGTCAATGGCAGCGGACACCTTCGAGCATTCTTGGCCGATCTGCTCAAGGCGAAGGTTGTCGATGCGCCGCCCGCCATGGCTGTGCAATCAGAAGAACTCTCGCATGTTGCACCGCAGTTCCTCACAGAAAACGCTCTGGAAATCTTACCTGCTGTCATGCCGCGGATCTGGATTGGCAACCGCATCAGCGTTGCGCCGCATTATGATGCGAAGGAGAACGTAGCTTGCTGCGTGGCGGGTCGGCGTCGATTCACCCTTTTTCCGCCCAACCGGACCGCAGACCTCTATCCTGGACCTTTCGAACTGACGCCAGCAGGGACCCCAATCAGCTTGGTGGATTTGGCGGCTCCCGATCTGGACCGGTTTCCCCGCTTCGCCGAAGCCTGGCAAGATGCGCAGCAAGCAACGCTCTAGCCGGGCGATGCCATCTATATACCTTACGGGTGGTGGCACGGTGTCGAATCGCTCGAACCGATAAGCATCCTTGTCAATTATTGGTGGGCGCCGGGGAAGCCGGTCGGGATCGGCCGTCCCTACGATGGTTTGCTGCACGCCATACTTGCTTTCAAGCATTTGCCGGATGACCAGCGAGCCGTTTGGCGAGAAATTCTCGATTATTATGTTTTCGAGCGATCCGGCGATCCAGCAGAGCATCTACCCGAACATGCCAAAGGCATTCTGAGTGCGCCCTCGCCCGAACTCTTTAATCACATGCGTAACGTTATCATACGCTCACTGGAGTCTGACGGGTAACCGACGCAAGCCATTGAGCATAAGGCGGAGCGAATTCGACAGCCGCCTGCGCGCGCTGCGCGAATTCTTGACGAGCACGTTCCTCTGATCCGCCATCGGCGCTTTGTGCTGTGGGCGGCAAACCGGGCTTGAAGCCGAGCGCCAGCAATAGTGCAAAGCGCCCCTGCGGGCTCAACGGACTTTCCTCGCGGAACGGTATGCGACCTCGGCGCTCGAATTGATCGAGTTCTTCAGCGACCCGACCCGGCACAGGACGCGAACCGAACACTGAGCTTGCCTGCGGAGTTACGAAATGCCTTGCGAGGCTTTCGTGCGCAGCTTCCATCATCATGACGGATCGACGGTTGTATTCAGCCCGCTCCAGCGGTTCGATTTGACGGCCGGGTAACATTTCGAGCAGCAATTCGATCTGTCGGTGCGCCAAGTCGAGGTTATAGGGGCCAATTGGCTCGAACCGTGCGCTGGCATCCCCAATCGCAATGACGTTTCCAAGCCATGGCTCGGCCACGCGTCCCTGCGTCAGTTGCACCGCCGCGGCCGCCGGCGCGCCGAGCGCAGCCAGAGCCTCGTCGCGAGCTACCCCCTCGCCCGTTCCGAGGATGGTATGAAGCCCGTCCCTGCCTGCCACCTGAGTCAGCCAGCCCTCTTCCCCAAGAGAAATGCGATCCTCGAGCGCGATAACGGGGCTCGTCGGTTTGCCGATGTAGACGGTGCGCGTGGGCAGGGTGTCCGACCAGTCGACCATGGCAAAATCGCCATGTGACGCGAGCAAGGTCGCCACCGGTCCACTGCAATCGATGAAGAGATCAGCTTCGATCCTGCCCTGCCCATTTACAACAATAGCGGCGATGGATGCGTCGTGTCCCGGTTCTACCGCGCTGATTGTGCCTTGAACGTATTGAACATTCAGTGTCTTCGCGCGCTCGATAAGAAGATTGCGGTAGGCCTGCGTATTCCAACGGAGGGCATATACTACGTCGGACAAGAGTGTCGGCGAACCCGGCGGCGAAGGCGCAAACCGTCCGGCATCCGCGAGAACCTGCGCGAGCGAGCCCTGTCGAAGGTCGCTTTGTCCTAATTGCCGCGTCCCACCCCATTCGCGAGCAAAGGCAGTCCTAAGCGCGGGGTCGAGTGTCTCCTCATATGAAAGAAGCCCTTCGTGATTTAGGCCGCCCCATCCCTGATAGCGTGTGACCAGGCGATAACTACCGCCCGCCTTTAGCACTATTTCGCTTTCTTCGAGTCCGATGCGATCGTGCAGCATGTTTGAACTGGGCAGTGATGTCTGAGCGTAGTCGGCAAAAGATGCCGGGTTCGGCTGCTGGCCAATAAGCACGACCTGGCTGGCAGGCATTGCTTGTCGCAAGGCAATTGCGGCGACGAGGCCGACTTGTCCATCGCCGACGACGACGATCCTGCGGCAGGGTTCACGCGGTGAACTCATGCCACCTCGGCGACTCTCGCCGCTTCACTGCGCAAATATTCATCGTGTTGGGGCATCGCGGCGACTTCCGCTGATATAGCTTCTCGAAGACGTTCGGTGGCCTTTGCAAGTTGCTGAGCATTACCGAGCGCTGGACGCGTGTCATGCCGCTCCGGCAACATGCCCTGGCCAACATAGACCGCAATCCAACTGGCATCGTAGAACAGACCGTCCGAATATTTCTCGATACGACCAGCCTTGCGCCACAGCTCAAGCTTGGTCTCGAGGCTGTCAGGCACCGTCATGGTGCGCACGTGGTTCCAGAATTCGGAATCGTCGCGCGTGGTCGCGTGATAATGCAGAATGAGGAAATCGCGCACGCGGTCGTATTCCATATCGACGAGTCGGTTGAACTCATCGCGGTCGCGCGGATCGATTTTGCCATCTGTCGGAAAAAGTTCGATCAAATAGGTTATCGCCATTTGGGCAAGGTAGATCGAGGTTGATTCAAGCGGCTCGAGAAAACCGCTCGCCAAGCCTACCCCAATGACATTTCGGCTCCATGACCTGCGACGGCGACCGGGGCGAAAGCGCAGGATGCGGGGCTCGGTCAACGGCTCGCCATCGGCCGCTGCAACAATGGCATCGCAGGCTTCTTCCTCGGAGATATGCGCGCTCGAAAAGACGTAGCCGTTGCCCATGCGATGTTGCAGGGGAATCTGCCAACGCCAGCCCGCTGGCATTGCAGTCGCAGTGGTATAAGGTCGTATATCCGGGGTTGCATGTGTACAGGGCAAGGCCGCTGCTCGATCGCAGGGGAGCCAGTGGGTCCAGTCCTCCCATTCTTCCTCCAGCTTCTCACCCAGCAGGAGCGAACGGAAACCCGAACAGTCGACGAAGAGATCGCCTTCAATGCGTCGCCCGTCCTCCAGCATCAATGCGGTGACGTTGCCATCGACGCCGTCACGCTCGACTTCGTTCACCTTGCCTTCGTGTCGCGTGACGCCGTTGGATAAGCCAAAGTCGCGCATGAACGGGCCAAACAGTGTCGCATCGAACTGGTAGGCATAGCCATAGGTCGAAGCGAGGCTCACATCGTTTGCTGGAGGGCGGAACCGGTTGGCCTGCGCGGCAACGACTGCAAGGGAATAATCGCCCAACGGTCGTGCGAGCCCATGGCGCTGCAGTTCGAGCCAATAGTGGTGAAACCCTACTCCGTTCAACTCTTCGCCGAAGGAGCCGAAGGGATGGATATAGCTTTCGCCAATACGGCCGAAATCGCGAAAATCGATTCCCAGCTTGAAGGTCGCATGAGTGGCTTTCATGAAAGCCGCCTCATCGATGCCGAGCTTTTCCACGAAGCCGCGGATATGTGGCAACGTCGCTTCCCCTACCCCGACGATGCCGATGTCTTCGCTTTCGACAAGCTGGACGTCGGCAGCGTCAGGCAGCAGTTTGGCAATACCTACTGCAGTCATCCAGCCCGCGGTGCCGCCCCCCAGAACGACAACGCGGACCTTCTCGGTTCTTTCGGATATGCCTCGGCTCATGCCCCTAGGGCTACCCTTGCATTTCCTCGAGTTCCAGACCCTTGGTTTCTCGCACCATGGCCCACACGAAGACTACGGAGATAGCAGCGCTAATCGCGTAGAACCCATAGGCACCAGACAAGCCGATGCTGGCGAGCATGACCGGGAAAGTCATCGTGATCCCGAAATTGGAAATCCACTGCGCGAAGCCGCTTACCGCCAGACCGGAGCCACGGATCTGGTTTGGAAACATCTCGCCCAGCATGACCCACATTACCGGGCCCCAGCTGAAGTTGAAGAAGGCGACGTAGATATTCGCCGCCACCAAAGCGGTAAGTCCGGCGCTGTCTGACAATTCCAGCGTGCCATCTACGAGCGAGCCGCTCATGAAGGCAAAGGACATGATCGCCAGCGTGACCGCCATACCGATCGAGCCGATCAGCAGCAGAGGCTTGCGTCCGACCCGATCTATCAGCGCGATGGCGAGGATTACCGAGCCGATCGAGATGGACCCGCTGAGAATGTTGATTTTCAGCGCATCGGATTCGCTGAAACCAACGGCCTGCCAAAGCACGGCACCATAATAGAACACGACGTTAATTCCGACTAACTGCTGGAATGTCGCCAGTCCGATCCCGACCCATACTATGGTGCGGAGCCGGCCGCTTTGCCGATCTATGAGATCAGATAGCCGCGGGGCGTGATCGTTAGATATCGAAGTCTCAATTTCGGTGACTTTCCGGGCCCCGACCGAAGCGCCGAAGAGACGATCGAGAACGCCGCGCGCCTTCTCCACATCACCGCGTGTCACAAGATAGCGCGGACTTTCCGGGATGAAGATAAGAGCGATTAGGAAGATCGTCGCCGGGATCAGTTCCATCCAGAACATCCAGCGCCATGCTTCAAAGCCAAGCCAGAAAGTCTCGGTGGATGACCCGGCGTACTCAGCCAGCAGATAGTTTGACAGGAACGCTGCCGTGAGACCAACGATGATCATAACCTGCTGAAGGCTGGAAAGCCGACCGCGAAGATTCGCTGGCGTAACCTCACTGATATAAGCAGGAGCGAGGACGCTCGCCGCTCCGACCGCAAGGCCACCGATGATGCGATAGATGACGAACTCGATGGACGAACCGGCGATGCCCGAACCATAGGCGCTTACGATGAAGAACACCGCAGCGATCAGCAACGTACGCCGACGACCAAGGATATCCGAAAGACGCCCGGCAACGAATGCACCGACTGCACAACCGAGCAGCATGGAGGCAACGTTGAAGCCCGTGCCGACATCGTCCGACGAAAACGCGATCCGCAAGCCGTCGACCGTGCCGTTGATGACTCCGCTATCGAAACCGAAAAGAAACCCGCCCAGCGTGGCAACAGCCACGATCGCAGAAATTAGCGCCATGTTGGCGCCCGAATGCGCGTTGTTCAAAACCCTCTCCCTGGTCGTGCTGTTGCACAATCTTCCGTTTATGGTAGCGCTACCTTTCAGCGAAAAACGCGGATTTGGCAAGCGGCGTTTTACGAACATCTAGTTACTGAAGATTGGAGAAGTTAGGATGCTGACAGGCAAGAATTTGATCGCGGGTGAATGGCGGGACGGGAATGCGAGCTTCGAGGCTGTCGATGCCGCTAGCGGAGAACCATTGGCTCCCGAATTCGCCGAGGCGACCAAACAAGATGTCGCAGACGCATGCTCTGCAGCAGCTGAAGCTCAAAATAAATTCGGTGCCCTTTCCCAAGCTGAGCGGGCGAAATTTCTGCGCCTCGCCGCCGACAAGATCGACGCTCTCGGCGAGGCTCTGACTGAGCGCGCCATGTCAGAGAGCGGCCTCCCGCAAGCCAGACTGACAGGAGAGCGCGGTCGCACGGTCGGACAACTTCGCCTGTTTGCCGACGAGGTCGAGGAGGGCGCTTGGCAGAGTTTGCGAATTGATCATGCTGATCCTGAGCGCACGCCGCCCAAGCCCGACCTCCGACTTCGCAAGATACCCTTGGGTCCGGTCGCTGTTTTCGGTGCGAGCAATTTCCCGCTCGCTTTCTCGGTTGCCGGGGGAGATACCGCGTCGGCTCTGGCCGCTGGCTGCTGCGTGGTCGTGAAGGGCCACCCGGCCCACCCGGGCACTTCGGAAATGGTTGCGGGAGCTATCTCCGAAGCAGTCTCCGAATGCGGCTTGCCAGCCGGAGTATTCTCGATGCTATCGGGAACTGGATACGACTTGGGCGAGGCGCTGGTGAAGGACCCGCATATTGCAGCGGTCGGTTTCACTGGCTCGCGCTCCGGTGGGCTTGCCTTGATAGAGCATGCCGCAAATCGCGAGGTCCCCATCCCGGTCTATGCTGAAATGAGCAGCATCAACCCGGTCGTCCTCATGCCCGCACGTTTGCAGGAAGGCGCGAAGGACCTGGCCGCTGCCTATGTTGCTTCGCTTTCGCTCGGAGCCGGACAATTCTGCACCAATCCCGGACTGGTCTTTTGTGTAGATGGGGACGCTGCATCTCAGTTCGTGGAAGCAACCCGTGACGCTCTTCCCGATGTTGCCGGCCAGACCATGCTTACCAAGGGTATCCAGTCGGCCTACAGCAAGGGCATCGCAGCGCTAGGCCGTCTCACCGGGGTAGAGTTAGTCGGTGTCGGCGCGGAAGGTTCCTCCGCTTGCGGTCAAGCGCATGTCTATACTGTAACGGGGGAAGATTTCCGCAAGGATAAGGGTTTTCAGGAGGAATTCTTCGGACCGAGTTCGATCATCGTTCGCTGCGCCGACCTCGATGAAGTCGCAAACATCCTTGCCAGCCTTGAAGGTCAGTTGACTGCAACGCTGCACATGTCCGAAGCAGATCATACGGAGGCTGCGAAACTCGTTCCGGTCCTAGAACAGATTGCCGGACGAATTATTGCCAACTCGTGGCCGACCGGAGTCGATGTGACGCACGCGATGGTTCACGGAGGGCCTTTTCCGGCGACGTCGGATGGACGCAGCACGTCTGTCGGAACGTTGGCGATCGAACGCTTCCTGCGGCCGGTATCCTATCAGGACATGCCTGAAAGCCTCCTCCCGACCCCCCTCAAAAACGATAATCCGGGCTGCCTTATCCGCGTTAACGGCAAGCATCGCGTTTGATTCAAAGGCTAGGCGAACGGCGGCGGATCGAACCAGATCTGCCGCCGTTCAAATTCTGGGGCGGGTGGTTTGCATGCGGTAATTCCCAGGCCGCATAATAATGTCGCTCGCTTTGTTGGGGTGCTCCGAATTCGAGCCAGGCTACCGTTCTGGCGGAGTTGGAATACGACGTAGCTTTTTACGCTCCGCGCACGATTTGGTCAGACCGGCGTCGCCGACAAGCGGAAGAGCCTGATTGCTACGACCGTCACGAGCTTCGGCCGCGAGTCCTCCTCAACGCGGCCCTATGCGATTGCATTGCCGGTGAGATAGCGTCTCATCGATAAGATGGCGGAGGGGGTGGGATTCGAACCCACGGTACCCAGAAGGCACAACAGTTTTCGAGACTGCCCCGTTCGACCACTCCGGCACCCCTCCGCATTTCGTGGGTGCGGCCGCCTAAAACGGCCGTGCGATCGACGAAGCGCGGCGGTTAGCGCAGCGGGGGATACTTGCCAAGCTTTAATACGGTCTTCGGTCGCTGTAATTCGCAAGATGTCATTCGGAAGCACTCGAAAAGCAACTTCCCCGCCCTTGTGACCCGCGGTCAGGGGCGCCATATATGCGTCATGGACCTATCCGAATTCTTTTCCGAACAGGCTGGCCGAAAGATTACGGTGCCGTTCCGCTCTCACACCCGGTTCGGTATCGGCGATGTCGTGCGCCATCGCATGTTCGACTTTCGCGGCGTTATCTTCGATGTCGACCCCGTATTCGCCAATAGCGAGGAATGGTACGAGTCGATCCCGAAGGACATACGCCCCGAACGCGAACAACCGTTCTATCACCTACTCGCCGAAAGCGACGATTCCAGCTACACCGCTTATGTCAGTCAGCAGAACCTGATCCCCGATAGCGAAGGCGGCCCGGTCGAGCACCCCGATGTATCGCAACTCTTCGAAAACTTCGAAGCAGGACGGTACCGGATGCGACGAGCTCTTACTCACTGAGCAGCGGCGCGACCCCGTAAGATCAGCTCTTGATCTTCCAGCCGCTCTTCAAGACCAGATAGACGATAACCGCCAGTGCGAGGTTGAAGACGCCCAGACCGATCGCGGCCTGAACGACTGCGCTTGTCCCTGAACCGATGTCGCTCTCTCCGATAAATCCATAGCGGAAGCCCGAAATTACGTAAAAGAACGGGTTGGCTCGGCTGATCGTCTGGAAGATGCCGTGAAGGTTGTCGATCGTGTAGAACGTGCCTGACAGCAACGCGAGCGGTGCGACTACGAGGGTCGTGATTGCCGCGTTGTGATCGAACTTCTCCGCCCAGATCGAGGTCAGCAGCCCGAAGAGCGAAAGCATCGTCGCCCCCATCAGGCCGAACCACGCGATTGCCCAGATATGCTCGACGCCCAGCGACACGTTCGGATATAGGATGACAGCCACGACCATCGCCGCGCCGACCATGAACGCGCGCGTGATGCCTGCCGCTACGATACCCGCCATCAGTTCGCCGACCGACAGAGGCGGCATGAGCAGATCGATGATCGTTCCCTGGATCTTTCCGGCCAAAAGGGAAAAGCTCGTATTCGCAAAGGCGTTCTGCATCATCGCCATCACGATAAGCCCCGGTGCGATGAAGCTGGCGAACGGAACGCCAAGGACTTCCCGTCCTGCTCGTCCCAAAGCGACGTCGAAAATCACGAGAAACAGCAAGGTACTGACGGCAGGACCCCAGATAGTCTGGGTCTGGACCTTGAGAAACCGCCGAACCTCCTTTAAATAGAGACTCCACAATCCCAACGTATTGACCCCGGTGATGACAGGCTCTCCATAGGGAGAAAAGGCCGAGGTTACGGGCAAGGACTGCGGGATTTCGGTTGGTTCTGCTTGATCGGCCATGACCGCGCGCCTAATACCGCCCGGACCGGCTGGCAAGCGTTGCTGCCGCATTTCATGAAACCGCGAACTACGCGACACGGTTATCCCCGCGCGACGTTCGCAATACGACGGAAAGCCCCTCACATGGCCTGGACCGAAGAACGGATCGCGACCCTCAAAAAGCTTTGGGAGGGCGGCGCGACCGCCAGCCAGATCGCTGACGAACTGGGCGATGTGAGCCGCAATGCCGTCATCGGCAAGGCTCATCGGCTCGGCTTGAAATCGCGCCCCTCACCCGTCAAGGCAGGAGAGGCGAAGGGAAAAGCAAAGGCGAAAGCGAAGGTTGCAAGCAAACCGGTCAAGGCCGCCCCGCCCAAACCGAAGAAGGAAGCGCCGCCCAAACCCGTAGAAGCGGCTGCAGAAGCTGAGACGGAAAAGCCGGCTGCACCGAAGGCGGACACCGCAACCTCGAACAAGCCACAGCCTACGCCCAATGCAGGTCAGTCATCGCCCAAGATCGTTTCGGTGGGGCCGGGCGGCTTTCTGAGACAGGGACCGGGCGATCAGCAACCACCGATCCCGCCGGCTCCGCCCCGCCGTTTGGTGCCTGCGAAGCCAAGCCCGGAAATTGCCGACAAGACGAGCCTTCTCGAATTGAGCGACAAGGTTTGCCGCTGGCCCATGGGTCATCCGGGTGAACCCGATTTCCATTTCTGCGGCGAAGCGGTCAATCCTGGCTTCCCCTATTGCGTCGAGCATTGCGGTCGGGCTTTTCAGGCGCAGCTGCCGCGCGGTGCCCGCCGTCCCCCTCCCCCGCTTCCTTTTGGCGGTCCGCGCGTTCGCTAACGATCGTCTCTCGGCGCCTGCCGAAAAAACGAACAAAATAAGCCTCGGCAGTTTCCGCTGCCGAGGCTTTTCGTTATTGCGTCTCGCGAAGTCCTTCGTCCGCTTTTGAGGGGAAACATCGTGTCAATCTCGCTTCATGCTGCCGTCGTACCGAACTGGCTGCAAATCCTTCACGCAATGCGCCGCATGTTGGAGAAGGCAGAAAGCTGGGCCTCCACAGAGGGTATCGACGAGGGCGATCTGTTCAAAACGCGCCTGATCGAAGACATGCTGCCGCTGGGCTATCAGGTGAAAAGCTGCTGGACACACAGCAAACTGGCGCTCGACGGCGTGCGCAGCGGCACGTTTTCGCCGGATATGTCTCCACCGCCCACGACCTTTTCCGCCTGCAAGGCGTTGCTCGACGAAGCGATCGCCGCATGCGATGCGGTCGACGAGGCCGAACTGGAAAAGCTCGCCGACAATGATCTGGTGTTCACGATCGGTGATAAGCTGCGGCTTGACTTCACCGTCCAGGATTTCCTTCTTAGCTTCACTACCCCCAACTTCTTTTTCCATAGCACCACGACCTATGACATCCTGCGCATGAAAGGCCTCCCCGTCGGCAAGCAGGACTTTCTGGGACGACTGCGTCTCAAGGGCTGACCCTTACCGATCAGGCAACGGCAAAATGATAGCTTTTAGGTCGATGCGATGGGTCTTTTCACTCATGCTGAGCGCAGGGTTCGTCTGTGGACCCGCGCAGGCGGAGTTGCCGCTCGCAATCCGTGACATGATCGACCGTGCGCTGGATTCGGGCGAGCCCGAAAAGGTGGAAGCCGTCATTGCCCTCGCGCGCGAGATGCATCCGGAAGATGCCGAGCTTCTCGATTGGATCCTGTCGAACTTCAATGCACGGTATCCCTCGGAAGAACCTCTGCCAGAAGAAGTTCTGGCGATGATCGAAGAGGCCAAGGCGACCGGCGACACGGCAACCGTGGAGACGGTCGTAGCACTCGCCAAATCGCTTTATCCCGACGATGCCGCGATGCTGGACGCCATTGCTACCCAGTTCGCAGAGAACCAGCCTCAGGATGGCAGCCTGCCCGAGGATACGCAGGCCCTGATCGATGCTGCGCTTGAAAGCCGCAACGAGCGACAGCTGGAAGCGGTCATCGCACTCGCCAAGAAGACGCAGCCGGAGGACGGCCCCCGCCTCGATGCGATTGCCGCGACATTCGCTGCAGAACAGGCAGAGCGGGCGCGCGTCGCCGCGCTCGCCGAGGAAGAGCGAATTCGGGAAGCGGGCCTGTTCGATCTATGGGAAGGAAAGGGTGAAATCGGCGCCTCGCGTGCCACGGGAAACAGCGACAACCTTGCCTTTACGGCAGGACTCGATCTGAAGAGGGTCGGTATCGACTGGCGGCACGAAATTCGGGGTGTCGCCGATTTTCGTCGCAACAACGGCAATACGACACGCGAATATCTCTCGCTTGCCTACGAACCGAATTACGATCTCGATGACCGAACATATGTTTATGGGCTGGCGCAGATTGAACGCGGTCCGTTTCAGGGGTTCAACGCGCGATATTCGCTGTCCGGTGGGGCCGGTTACCGGATCTACGACGATCCCGAGTTTCAGTTAGCGGTACAGGGCGGGCCGGCTTACCGGCGTATCGTACCCGTCTCCGAACCGGTCGAGAACCGCCTCGCCGCTCTCGCAGCAATCGACGTGGATTGGCAAATTAACGAGCGCACAAAGTTCACGCAGGATTCGAGCGCCTACGTGCAGTCGGACAACAGCACGTTCGTCGCGATAACCGGAGTGGAAACGGAGATAATCCCGTCGCTTTCGGCGCGTCTTTCCTACCGGATCGAGTACGACACCGATCCGCCTCCGGACACGGTCGGAACCGATACGTTGAGCCGCATCACGCTCATCTACGGTTTCTGATCGTCACCGCGATCAGCCTTTATGCGCAAACCACAAATGATGTCGCGGCCCCTTGTTGTTCGGTCGGGCGCGAACTGTCAGCTGCTCCACACTGAAGCCTGCATCCTTAAGTTTTCGCGTGAATTTGTGATCTTCGGCGGCCGACCAGACCGCAAGGACGCCGCCAGTCACTAAGGCATCCCGCGCGCGCCCAAGACCCGTCGGTGAATAGAGCCGCGCGTTGGCTTCGCGAACCATGCCATCGGGTCCGTTATCCACGTCCAGCAGGATCGCATCATAGGCTTCCGCAGTGCCGTCGCTTGCATCGTCGATCAGCGCTGCGACGTCGTGCAGTTCGATCCGCACCCTCGGATCGTCAAGGGACGCGCCGGTGAACGCGCTCATTTCCTTCCTGGCCCATTCGATGATCTCCGGCACGATTTCCGCAACGACAATTTGTGCCTTGCTTGTCGTCTTCGAAAGAGCGGCACGCAGGGTGAACCCCATCCCGTATCCGCCAATAAGGACCCGGGGATGTTCGTTCGACACACGATCGAGGGTGAGTTCCGCGAGTTGTTCCTCGCTGAACTGCATCCGTGAACTCATCAGCTCGTCCCGGCCGAGCATGATGATGAAATCGCGGCCGTGCGACACGAGATGCAGTCGTTCGTCGCTTCCCGGAATGGCGGCGCTGGCAAGGGTTTCGCGTGGCAGCATCCGAACTTGTTCAGCCCTTCCCGCGCGTCTTGGTCTTGCCGGTTTTCGCGTTGGTCGCGATGAAATCGATAATGGCGCCCGCGACGTCCTTGCCTGTAGCCTTTTCGACGCCTTCCAGACCGGGAGAAGAGTTCACTTCCATGATGACCGGACCGTGGTTGGAGCGCAGCATGTCCACACCGCAGACGTTCAGCCCCATGTGCTTTGCGGCACGAACCGCGGTTGATCGCTCTTCGGGCGTAATCTTAATTAGTTCGGCGCTTCCGCCCCGGTGCAGGTTGGAGCGAAAATCGTCGGCGGCGCCGGTGCGCTTCATCGCGGCGACGACCTTCCCGCCGATGACGAATGCACGAATGTCCGTACCGCCCGCTTCCTTGATGAATTCCTGAACCAGAATGTTGACGTTGGCCCCGCGAAACGCCTCGATGACGGATTTGGCACTCGCTTCGGTCTCGGCCAGAACAACGCCGATACCCTGCGTGCCTTCCAAAAGCTTGATGACCACCGGCGGACCTTTGACTGCCCTGATAATTTCGCTTGTTTGCTTGGGGTCGTGAGCGAAAGCGGTTAGCGGTAGTCCGAGCCCGTATTTAGCAAGAATTTGCATGGAGCGTAGCTTGTCGCGACTTCTTCCGATTGCGACGCTTTCGTTCAGCGGCCAGGTGCCCCGCATCTCGAACTGGCGCAGGATCGAAAGTCCGTAATTCGTTACCGAAGCACCGATCCTCGGAATGACGGCATCATAGGGAGCAACGACTTCCCCGTCGTAGAATACTTCGGGTCGGTGGCTCGCAATATGAACCGTACAGCGCAGCGTGTTGAGAATATCGAGGGTGTGGCCACGCTCTTCCGCCGCCTCCACCAAGCGTTTGTGAGAATAGAGCTTCGCATTGCGAGCCAACATCGCAATTCTCATGGCTTGTATCCTTCAACGGGTTTGCGGCCGGGGGTTTGCAGCCAGGAATGCCCCGAATCCACGAGAAAACGCCGTCTTAGCGCGGATCGTCCGATAAGCATCGGGAATTTCATGGAAGACCTGTCCGCGAGACTGAATTCCGCACGAAACTCGACGTCACCGATACGGATCGGTGTCTTGACGACCAATCGCCGCTGCGTTTCTCCGTTCGAACTCGTGATCCCCCGCCAATCCACATGGACCGCCTCGCAGATCTGTCTGACCTGTTGCGTCTCGAAATCGACGGCAAAACGAACAAATTGTTCACCATCGCGCTCGAACCGTTCCAGTACCGTAGCATGCAGAGACGAGGTTCGCGCACCGCTGTCGATCTTCGCCGGAACCGAATGCAGACCAAGTTCGGGCAATTGCACCATTTCCCGCCAACCGACCACTGCTAAAGGCTTTTTCGGAATCGTGCGTTTTCCTTGTTCCCGTTCGACTGTCGCCCGATTGAACTGTTTTTCGGCAAAAGAAAAGGGCCGCGAGAAACGATGTCCCGCGACCCTTTTTCCTGATTTAACCGGCGATCAGTCCTTCAGAAAGTCGGGAACGTGGTTCCCGCCTCCGTTCGAACCTTCATTGTCGCGATTGTCGTCCCGACGGCCGCCGCGGTCGCCGCCGCGCGAACGGTTGCCACGCGGGCCGCGACGATCACCGCCCCGGCCGCCCTTGTCGCCACGCGGTTCGCGCGGAGGACGGTTGTCTTCAAGTTCCTCGCCAGTTTCCTGATCGACGACTCGCATCGACAAGCGAACCTTGCCGCGGTTGTCGATCTCGAGGACCTTTACCTTAACTTCCTGTCCTTCGGACACGACGTCGGTCGGCTTTTCCACGCGCTCGTTCTTCATCTCGGATACGTGTACGAGACCGTCCTTGCCGCCCATGAAGTTTACGAAAGCACCGAAATCGACGATATTGACGACCTTGCCGGTGTAGATCTTTCCGACTTCGGCTTCTTCGACGATGCCTTCGATCCACTTGCGCGCAGCCTCGATCTGGCTGCCATCGGAGGAGGAGATCTTGATGACCCCTTCATCGTCGATATCGACCTTAGCGCCAGTTTCCGCGACGATCTCGCGAATGACCTTGCCGCCCGTGCCGATAACGTCGCGGATCTTCGACTTGTCGATCTGCATCGTTTCGATACGCGGTGCGTGCTCGCTGATTTCTCCGCGTGACGAACCAAGAGCCTTGTTCATTTCGCCAAGGATGTGCGCCCGTCCGGCCTTCGCCTGGTCGAGAGCTTTCTCCATGATGTCGCGCGTGATGCCTGCGACCTTGATATCCATCTGAAGCGACGTGATACCTTTTTCGCTGCCGGCGACCTTGAAGTCCATGTCGCCCAGATGATCTTCGTCGCCGAGAATGTCGCTGAGAACCGTGAAGTCGTCACCTTCGAGGATCAGACCCATCGCGATACCCGAGACGGGACGTTCGATCGGAACGCCAGCGTCCATCATGGAAAGACAGCCGCCGCAAACGGTAGCCATCGATGACGAACCGTTGGACTCGGTAATGTCGGACAGCACGCGGATCGTGTAGGGAAAGTCCTCCGCGCCGGGCAAAACCGGGTGGAGCGCGCGCCATGCGAGCTTACCATGTCCGGTCTCGCGGCGGCTCGTGAAGCCGAAGCGACCGACTTCGCCGACCGAATAGGGCGGGAAGTTATAGTGCAGCATGAAGTTCGAGTAGGAGAGACCCTCCAAACCGTCGATCATCTGCTCGGCATCCTTCGTGCCAAGCGTCGTGGTGCAGATTGCCTGCGTTTCGCCACGTGTGAACAAGGCCGAACCATGAGTCCGCGGAAGCAGGCCGACCATCGCCTCGATCGGGCGAACCTGGTCCGTCTTGCGTCCGTCGATCCGCTGGCCGTCCTTCAGGATGGCCTTGCGAACGATGTCGCTTTCCAGCTTTTTCACGAGTTTGAGCTTGCCGAGATATTCGGCAGGATCGTCGTGATCGAGGCTTTCGTAATGCGCCCGTGCCTTTTCACGGGCAGCATTGACGGCATCCTGCCGCTGGCCCTTGTCCGTGATCTTGTATGCGGCAGCAAGATCGTCGCCGATCAGTCCGCGCAGTTCCTCGATCGTCGCGGACTTGTCGTCCACCGGATTGAGTTCCCACGGCTCCTTGGCTGCCTGCTCGGCGAGATCGATGATCGCACCGATCACTTTGCGGCTCTCTTCGTGGGCGAACATGACGGCGCCCAGCATTTCCTCTTCGGTCAGCTCCTTCGCTTCGGATTCGACCATCATCACCGCGTCCTGCGTCGCGGCGACGACGAGGTCGAGACGACCTTCATCGTCCAGTGCTTCGCTCAGGGAGGGATTGAGAACGTATTCGCCGTTCCGGAAACCGACGCGCGCAGCACCGATCGGGCCCATGAAAGGAACGCCGCTGATGGTGAGAGCGGCAGATGCCGCGATCATCGCGAGAATGTCGGGTTCGGTCTCGCCATCATAGGAGAGGACCTGGGCGATAACATTGATCTCGTTGTAGAAACCTTCGGGAAACAGCGGACGCACGGGCCGGTCGATGAGGCGCGAAGTAAGCGTTTCCTTTTCGGTCGCGCGACCTTCGCGCTTGAAGAAGCCGCCGGGAATACGGCCGGCTGCTGAAAACTTTTCCTGATAGTGGACGGTCAGCGGGAAGAAGTCCTGTCCTTCCTTGACGCTACGGGCTGCCGTTACGGCGCAAAGCACCACGGTCTCTCCGTAAGTGGCCATGACCGCACCATCCGCTTGACGGGCGATCTGACCGGTTTCGAGGGTGAGGGTCTTTCCGCCCCACTCCAGCGATACGGTTTTCTTGTCGAACATATATTTTCCTTAATGTACCCGCATGGCCAAATTGCCGCTGCGGGGCTTACGATTGCCGGAAATGCCGGTCCGGTCCGGTACGGGGCATCTGACGCCCCAAGGCTGGCGAACCGGATGTCCGCCTGCCCCTCGATGCAAAAAGGGCGGCCCTTTGGGGAGCCGCCCTTTTCGCGAAACTCTTATTTGCGAAGACCCAGCTTCTGGATGAGGGCGTTGTAGCGCTCCACGTCCTTCTTCTTGAGATAGGCAAGCAGGCTGCGCCGCTTGTTCACCATCATGAGCAGGCCACGACGGGAATGATTGTCCTTATGGTTGCCCTTGAAATGCTCGGTGAGGTTCCGGATACGCTCGGTCAGGATGGCGACCTGAACTTCGGGAGAACCCGTATCGCCGTCGCTCTGCGCGTGATCCTTGATGATTTCCTGTTTCTTCTCTGCCGTAATCGACATTCTATCTACTCCGCGACATCGGGAAGATTGAACCCCCTGACGATCCTCGTCGTCCCGGCTTCGAGTTCGACCAGAGCCACGGGCACGGTATCGTGCGTGGCGTAGTAGAGCCCGTCGGGTTGGGGCTGTCCGTATAGCTTGCGACCTTGGCGAATCGCCTCTGCCTCTGCGGACGCGAGGGATAGGGCCGGGATGTCGTCCAGCCCCGCCTCCAGCGGCAGGATGATGTCTTTCAACGGCGCGCCCTTACCCAATGCGTTGAGTTTGTCCAGCGAAATCGCCTGCGACTGGCTGAACGGACCGGCCTTGATACGCCTGAGATAAGTAACGTGCCCCAGGGTTCCAAGGGCGCGTGCGATGTCCCGTGCGAGCGAGCGGATATACGTTCCCTTGGAAACATGTGCGACGAGCGTCACTGTTTCTGCAAGTTGCAACGAAATTTGCGGATCGAACGGGTCGGGTCGACCGCGGGTCGTGGCGAAAGCGCTGTCCGGAATGTCGTGGTTCTCATATTCCGTCGCAAGTTCGAGCGAATAGATCGTGACGGTCCGGCGCTTTTCCTCCATGTCGGGTTTTTCGCCAGCGCGCGCCCGATCATAGGCCCTTTCACCATCGACTTTAATTGCCGAATAGGCGGGGGGCACCTGATCGATAGTGCCGGTAAAATTCTCGCAAACCGCTTCGACAGCGGCCAAGGGCGGACGCCGATCCGTGCGCTGAACGATCGCACCTTCGGCATCGAGCGTGTCCGTCTCCGATCCGAAAAGGATCGTGAATTCATAGGTCTTCGTCGCATCGAGCAACCGCCCCGCGAGCTTCGTCGCTTCGCCGAGCGCGATGGGCAGAACGCCCTGCGCCATCGGGTCGAGAGTTCCGCCGTGTCCGACCTTGACCTTGCCGTAGCCTGCCTCCCGCAGATTGCGTTTGACGGCGCCGACCGCCTGCGTGCTGCCGAGACCGATCGGTTTGTCGAGGACGATCCAGCCGTGCGGTGAAGAAAATGTATCGGATTTGCTCACCAATTCTCCCTAGCCAAACAGGCAGGCGCTCGCCAAGCATATCGGTATGGTTCCGGATTACGACCTTCTCGTTATCGGCGGTGGCATCAACGGAGCGGGCATAGCGAGGGATGCCGCCGGTCGCGACCTGAAGGTGCTGTTGGTCGAGAAGGACGACCTCGCCAGTCATACCTCGTCCGCCAGCACGAAGCTCGTCCACGGGGGCCTGCGCTATCTCGAACATTACGAATTCCGACTTGTGCGCGAGGCATTGCAGGAGCGGGAAGTTCTGCTCCGCATGGCCCCGCATATCATCTGGCCGTTGCGCTTTGTACTGCCGCATGACGAGGGCCTGCGCCCGGCGTGGCTCCTGCGGCTGGGATTATTCCTTTACGATCATATCGGAGGACGCGAACTTCTCCCTCCGACCCGCAAGGTCGACTTGCGGCAAGCGCCTCACGCAAAAGTTCTGGAAGAGCGCCTGCGCACGGGTTTTGAATATTCCGACTGCTGGGTCGAGGATTCCCGGCTTGTTGTTCTCAACGCGATGGATGCGGCGGAGCGCGGAGCGAACATTCGGACGCGGACGAAAGCGACAGACCTGCAACGCAATGGAAACCTATGGGAAGTGAGGCTAGAGGGCACCGAAGGCCCGAGCGAGACAGTCACATGCTCGGCAATCGTCAACGCCGCCGGTCCCTGGGTCGACGATGTTCTCGGAAAGGCCCTGCCGCAGGAGGCACACGACAATCTGCGATTGGTAAAGGGCAGCCATCTGATCGTGCCTCGCCTCTACGATCACGATCATTGTTATATCTTTCAGAACGGGGACGACCGGATCGTCTTTGCCATCCCCTACGAGCGCGATTTCACGCTGCTGGGAACTACGGATGTCGCTTTCGAAGGGGATCGCGACGCAATCGCGATATCGCAAGATGAAGCATCCTACATCTGCGATGCGGTAAACGAATATCTCGCAATCGACGTGAGCCCCAAGGATGCCGTTTCAAGCTATTCAGGCGTGAGGCCGCTTTACGACGACAAGGCTCGCAGCAACTCCACCGTGACGCGCGACTACGTATTCGAACTCGAGGGCGGCGGAGCAGAGGCCCCAATCCTGTCGATCTTCGGCGGCAAGATTACGACCTATCGCCGCCTCGCCGAACATGCCCTAGAACGGCTCGAAAAGGTCGGTTTGCCGATGGGTCGAAAATGGACGAAGGATGCTAACTTGCCGGGCGGTGATCTCGATCCGCTGAAAGTCGCATCGTTCATGACAGATTGCGAGCAGCGATATCCGTGGTTCCCGCGAGACGGCATCGTCCGCCTCGTTCGCGCATACGGCACGCGGATCGATCGCATCCTCCAGGACAAACACAGCCTCGACGATTGCGGGCGACATTTCGGCGGCGATTTCTACGAAGCCGAAGCCCGCTATCTCATTCAGCATGAATTCGCGCGAACTGCCGAAGACATTCTTTGGAGGCGCAGCAAGCTCGGCCTCCATCTGGAGGGAGAGGGTCAGGAAAAACTGCGCGAATGGTTGTCGTCTCAGAACGCCATGAGAGCGTCAGGCATAAACCAGTCGAGCACGTAAAGCACGGGAATGTAGAGCCTCTCGATGATGCGCAGCTGCGGCGCGAACCACGTCAGAGCGATCAGTCCGAAAAATAGGACCATCCCGAGCGGTCTCAATCGTTCGTAGGACCGCGCAAGCCTTCTCGGCAGAAAACCCTCGACGATGTGCGATCCGTCGAAGGGCGGGATCGGGAGCAAATTGAATATCCCGAGGAACAGATTGATCAGAATGAAGAAGAACAGCCCGGTCGATAGATAACTCAGTTGCCCCAAATCGTCAGCGATGGCGGGAAGCCCGGCACCGGTAATGGCGAACTCTGCCCCGGCCGGCAGCGTCGTGTGCAGGAAGAAGGATGCGACGATTGCCATCGCAAAGTTGATGCCCGGCCCTGCCGCAGCGACGAGAACCATGCCCCAGCGCGGATTATCGAGCCGATCCTTCAATACCGGAACGGGTTTCGCCCAGCCGAAGATCGGGCCTTTGAACAGCGCAAGAGCGATCGGAACGAGCAACGTTCCGACCGGATCGACATGACGGATCGGATTCAGAGTGAGCCGCCCCCGTTCCTTCGCCGTCGGATCTCCGAGGGCGAGTGCAGTCCAGCCATGCGCGACCTCGTGAAAGACGATGGCAATGATCAGGCAGGGAATAAGGACCAGCGCAATGGTCAGGGTATCGGTCATGCTGGATAGATAAGCACGCGGGGCGTTGCCGCCAGTAGCGATTATCCATTATTTGACGAGCGACTGCGTGAAATGGCGGCGACAGAGCGCGACGTAACGGTCGTTTCCGCCGATCTCGGTCTGCGCTCCTTCGCTTACCGCATTGCCTGCTTCGTCGACCCGAAGGTTCATCGTCGCCTTTCGCCCGCAATGACAAACCGCCTTCAGTTCGATGAGTGCGTCGGCAATGCCGAGAAGCGCGGCCGATCCGGGAAACAAGGCACCTTGAAAATCGGTCCGAAGGCCGTAGCACAGGACCGGTATGTTGGCTTCGTCCGCCAATCCGGCCAGCTGCCATACCTGTGCAGGTGTCAGGAATTGCGCCTCGTCGACGAGGACGCAATGGATCTGCGCTTCTGCATTGTCCGCCACTACCCTCGCAGCAATATCGGTATCCTGTTCGAAGCGGTGCGCATCGCTCGCCAGTCCGATCCGCGAACTGATCGCTCCGAAGCCCGGCCGGTCATCGATCGCTGCGGTCCATAACGAGACCCGCATGTCACGTTCATTGTAGTTGAAGGCCGTCTGGAGCAGCGTCGAACTCTTGCCGGCGTTCATGCTCGCATAATAGAAATAGAGCTTCGCCATGATCCTCGTCGCTAACCGTTGCGAGGCGTTCAGTCGAGCGCTTGCCGAACAAACCGGCGGATTACGCGCTTCGCGGTGGCTCAGTCACCGAGGTCGCGCGCGACCTTCGGATCGTTGAGCAATTGTTCGATCCGGTCGGCTTCCTCGAAACTCTCATCGACGCGGAACCTGAGTTTGGGCGCGAACTTCAGACCGAGGCGCTTCGCCACTTCGCGCTGCAGGTAAGCCGTATTCTGACGCAGCGCCTTGATGACTGCATCCTCTTCGATACCCAGCAGCGGCTTCACATAAGCCGTCGCATTGCGCAGGTCGGGGCTCATGCGGACCTCGGTCACGCTGATATTGGTCGCGGTCAGCGTCTCGTCATGCACTTCCTGCCGTGCGAGCAGTTCGGACAGAATGTGCCGCACGCGCTCCCCAACCTTGAGCACACGAACCGAATGTTGTTCCGCCGTATATTGCTGCCTAGCCATCCGCGGCCTCCAGCGCGTCCATCTTCGTCAGAATACGTTTCATGGACCTGATATTGCGAGCGGTGCCGACGAATCCAAGGCGCTTGGAAATAAAACCGGTCGTTAGCGGACTACGTCCGACACCATTGTTGTAATCGACGAACAAGGTGCGATCCCCCGCAGCGATGCGTTCCGGCCCGCGTCCTGCATAGTCATTAACGAGCTGCTGGAAGTCGCTTTGTGGAAACTGCCCAGCGAAGAAAATCGTATGAACCTGCTTGTCCGCTCCTTCCTGCGTCCGGTCGGTGAAGGGATTATCGGCGATCGCCCGCGCAAGCTGGTCGCGGGTCAGCACGACGATCTCGCTTTTGATGTCGAATTCCTCGCGAACGATCCATGCCATCTTTTCAGCAAGGCCCTCAGGCGGCATCTCGTCATGTCGAAACAGTATATTCCCGCTTGCCGTGACCGTTTCGACGTCCGTAAAGCCTTCGCGCTCGAGAGCTTCGCGCAAGTCGACCATCAGCAGCCGGTTCTTACCGACATTGATGGAACCGAGCAGTGCCAGATAGCGCATCGATAAGTTCCGCGTTGCGACCCTATCGACGGGTCTCGAACCCGCCAAATGCCCGAAAAGGATCGAGCACCCCGCCGATCGGGTCAAAGGCTAAAAACTACAGAGTGCGTTCGCGCTCTTCGACTTCGAACACCTCGAGGTTGTCGCCCGGCTTGATGTCGTTCGTATCCTGGAGGACCACGCCGCATTCGAGGCCGGTGCGAACTTCGTCAACATCCTCCTTGAAGCGTCGCAGCGAAGCGATGGTCGTCGCCGACACGATGACGTCTTCGCGGGTAAGACGCGCATGCAGTCCCTTGCGAATGACACCGTCGATAACGAGCAGACCTGCAGCCTTGTCGCGCTTCCCGGCAGGGAAGACTTGCTTGACTTCGGCACGGCCAACGACGGTCTCGATCTTCTCCGGACCGAGTTCGCCCGCCATTTCCTTCGCGATCTCGTCGGTCAGGTGATAGATCACGTCGTGATACATCATCCGCACGTTCTCGCGCTTCACGAGGTCGCGGGCCTTGGCGTTGGGACGCACGTTGAAGCCGATGATCGGCGCATCCGAAGCTGCGGCCAGGCTCACATCGGTCTCGGTAATGGCACCGACCCCGGCATGGAGCACGCGAACCTTGATAAGGTCGTTCGACAGGTTGTGAAGCGCAGTGTTGATCGCCTCGACGCTGCCCTGAACATCGGCTTTGACGAGCACGGGATATTCGACGACGTCGCTTTGCAGATTGTTGAACATCGTGTCGAAACTGGTGGGAGCGAGCGCCGTGCGCTTTTCCGTAGCCTTTTCCCGGCGATATTCGGCCACTTCGCGGGCGCGCTGCTCGTTCTCGACAACGGTCAGGCGCTCGCCTGCGCCGGGCACGCCGCCCAAGCCGAGAACCTCGACCGGCATGGAGGGTCCGGCTTCCTTGATCTGCTTGCCCTTGTCATCGACGACGGCGCGGACACGGCCGCTTTCCGTGCCGACGACGAAGGTATCGCCGCGTTTGAGCGTCCCGCGCGTCACGAGGACGGTCGCCACTGCACCGCGACCCTTGTCTAGTTGCGCTTCGACTACGACAGCTTCCGCCGATCTGTCGGGCCGCGCCTTGAGTTCCAGCAATTCGGCCTGAAGGTTGATGGCGTCGAGCAATTCATCAAGGCCGGTGCCTTCCTTCGCCGACACCTCGACATCCTGCACGTCGCCCGACATTTTTTCCACGATAACTTCGTGCTCGAGCAGGCGGTTGCGGATATTGTCCGGGTTAGCCTCGGGCTTGTCGATCTTGTTGATCGCCACGATCATCGGAACGCCAGCGGCCTTCGTGTGATTGATGGCCTCGATCGTTTGCGGCATGATGCCGTCGTCGGCTGCGACGACGAGAATGACGATATCCGTCACGTTCGCGCCCCGTTGCCGCATCTCGGTGAAGGCAGCGTGGCCCGGCGTGTCGAGGAAAGTGATCTTGTCCTTGCTCTTGGTGGTTATCTGATAGGCACCGATATGCTGGGTGATGCCACCGGCTTCGCCCTTCACAACATCCGTTCCGCGCAGTGCGTCGAGCAGCGAAGTCTTGCCGTGATCGACATGACCCATGATCGTGACGACCGGCGGACGCGGCTTCAGCGTCTCCTCCGGATCGGCGTCGTCGCTTGCCTGAATATCGATGTCGGCTTCCGAGACGCGCTGGATATTGTGGCCGAACTCCTCGACCAGCAATTCCGCCGTATCCTGGTCAATCGTCTGGTTGACGGTAACCATCATGCCCATGTTGAATAGCGCTTTCACCAGGTCGGCGCCCTTCTCGGCCATGCGCTGAGCGAGTTCCTGCACGGTGATCGCTTCGGGAACGACCACGTCGCGCACCTGCTTTTCGCGGGGCTGATTGCCTCCGCCGCCCTGCAGGCGGCGCTCTTTTTCGCGGGCACGCTTCAAGGCGGCGAGGCTGCGAGCGCGCTTGCCTTCGTCGTCGTTGAGCGCCTTGTTGACCGTCAGCTTGCCACCCTTGCGCCGATCCTTGCGCTCTTCGGTCCGCGTCTTGGGCGCTTCCTTCTTCTTCTCGGGACGCTTGATCTCGGGGCGGGCTACGGGGGTGAACCGGCGCGGGGAAGGCACGGTATCGCCGCCAGTTGACGTGTTGGCGGTGGCTTCCTCAGCAGCATCGGTAGCCTGCTCGGTTTCCGCAGGCTCGGCCGGCTTCTCCTCGGCGGCTTTTTCAGCCTTTTCCTCGGCTTTACGGTTTTCTTCGGCGCGGCGCTTTTCCTCTTCGGCAGCCTTGGCCCGTGCTTCGTCGTCGCGGCGGCGGGCATCTTCAGCCAGACGCAGGCGCTCTTCCTCGGCCTCGCGCTGCAGGCGCGCGACCCGTTCCTGAGGGGTTTCGCCCGAAGGATCGACCTTCTTCTTCGCAGCCGGAGCAGGCGTCGGAGCCGGTGCGGGCGCCGGGGCCGGAGCGGGCGTCGGTTCCGGCGTAGGAGCGGGCGTCGGCGCGGCGGTTTCGCCGGGCTTGTTCAGTTTACGGCGACGCTTGACCTCGACCGCGACCTTGTTCGTCCGGCCGTGGCTGAAAGTCTGTTTAACTTCCCCGGCATCCACCGCCCGCTTCAATCCGAGCGGTTTGCGTGCGCGTGGTTTCTTGTCTTCGTCGCTCATAAAACTTCTTCAATCCTTCAAATCGTCTTCGTCGCGGCCTGCCGGTGCGGCCACGCCATCCTGTCGCCCGCGGGGCGCGGTCGCCCCCTGGAAATTTTGTAAACGCGCCAGGGATTCTTCGACCCTCCACGCAGCCTGCCTGTCGACAAGCGCAAGATGGACCACGTTATCGCGGCCCAATGCCACAGACAGAGCGGTGCGGTCCAGTGGCAAGTCGCGGCCGCGCTTGCCCGAACCTTCCTCGTCGCTGCCCACTCGCCAGGCCTGATCGAGCGCGCGCCGCCCGTCCTCGCTGGCATCTGCGGCGTGCAGCAGCAGTGCAACCTTGCCCTGCCGCGCAGCCTTATCGATCCGCTGCGTACCGAGAACCGCATTGCCGCAGCGCAGCTCCAGACCCAGACGATCCAAAAGGGAACGCGTCAAAGCCTGTTCGACCCGGTCAGCAAGATTGTCCGGTATCTCGAGCTTTATGTCCTTCGGCCCGCCTTTGAATGCCCGCAGCAGCCCCCCACGAAGTTTGCCATTGCGAAGGGATTCTTCAAGGGCAGCACGCGAGACCGATATCCACGCGCCGCGGCCGGGCGCCTTCCCCTGAGCGTCCGGCAGGACGAGACCTGCCGGCGAAACGGCCAGCCGTACGAGCACGCTTCGCCCGGCAGTTGCTCCGGTCAGGATGCAACGGCGTTCGGGCTCGCTGCCTGCATGGCGTCGAGAAACGCGCGCCGCGTTCGGGCGAGCATCCGCAGACGCCGCTGGCGTCTTGTCCGGTCCGGCGATGTCGGGGTTCAGGCGCTCATTGGGTGGAGTCCGCATCGGCGGCCTCCTGCGTTTGACCCTGGGGGTCGCTTTCGGCGGCGGTCGAAGTGAGGTCGTTTCCAGCCCCTTCGTCCTCGTCGTCGAACCAGTGGGCACGGGCCGCCATGATGATTTCGTTGCCTTGCTCTTCGCTCAGGCCGTAATCGCCAAGGACGCCGCCCTTGTCCTGCTCGCGCTGGGGTCGACGCGTTGGAGGACCGTCGGCATTGTTCCGCCGGCGCGGAGCTTCGCGCTTCTTCGCAATGAGTTCGTCGGTCGCAAGATCGGCCAGATCGTCGAGCGTCTTGATGCCGTTCTTGCCGAGCGTGACGAGCATGGCTTCCGACAGATGTGGCAGCTCCGCCAGATCGTCTTCGACGCCGAGTTCGCGACGCTCTTCGCGATAGGCATCTTCCTGCCGTTCGAGCGCCTCTTTCGCGCGGCTCTGCAATTCCTCGGCGAGTTCTTCGTCGAAGCCCTCGATCGCTGCCAGTTCGTCGAGATCGACATAGGCGACTTCCTCGAGTTCGGCGAAACCTTCGGCCACGAGCAGCTGCGAGAGCGTCTCGTCGACATCGAGTTCCTCTTCGAACATCTTGGAGCGTTCGGAGAATTCCTTGCTGCGCCGTTCGGCCGCTTCCTCATCGGTCATGATGTCGATCTGGTGACCAGTCAGCTGGCTGGCGAGACGCACATTCTGACCCCGACGCCCAATGGCGAGCGAAAGCTGATCATCGGGAACGACGACTTCGATGCGTCCCTCTTCCTCGTCGAGGACGACGCGGCTGACAGTTGCCGGCTGCAATGCGTTCACGACGAAGGTCGCCGTATCCTCGGACCAGGGAATGATGTCGATCTTCTCGCCCTGGAGTTCCTGCACGACGGCCTGAACGCGGCTACCCTTCATGCCGACACATGCGCCGACCGGGTCGATGCTGCTGTCATGGCTGATGACGCCGATCTTCGCACGGCTGCCGGGATCGCGGGCAGCGGCCTTGATCTCGATGATGCCGTCGTAGATTTCGGGCACTTCTTGCGCGAACAGCTTGCGCATGAAGTCGGGCGCGGCCCGGCTGAGGAAGATTTGCGGTCCGCGGTTGTTCCGCTCGACCTTGGTGATGAGGGCGCGGACGCGCTCGCCGACGCGGGCAGCTTCGCGAGGGATCTGCTGGTCGCGGCGGATTACACCTTCGGCGCGGCCGAGATTGACGATTACGTGTCCGAATTCGACCGACTTGATGACACCTGTAATGACTTCGTCGGCGCGATCCTTGAACTCTTCGTACTGCCGCTCGCGCTCAGCATCGCGCACCTTCTGAAAGATGACCTGCTTCGCCGACTGTGCATCGATGCGCCCGAGATCGACGGGCGGCAGCGGATCGACGATGAAATCGCCGAGCTTCGCATTGGCGTCCAGCTTCTGCGCCTGATCGAGATCGACCTGCTTGAAGTAGTCTTCGACCTCTCCGACCACCTCGACGACGCGCCACAGGCGCAGATCGCCGGTTTGCGGGTCGAGCTTCGCGCGAATGTCGTTCTCCGCACCGTAGCGGTTGCGCGCGCTTTTCTGGATCGCCTCCTCCATCGCCTCGATGACGATCGCCTTGTCGATCATCTTTTCCGAAGCAACCGAGTTCGCAATCGCGAGGAGTTCAGCCTTGTTGGCGGAAATTGCACTGGCCATCAGTCGTCAGCCTTTTCTTCTTCGTCTGTATTGTCTTCGATGATATCTTCAGCGCCACTCGTATCGAGCGGCTGGGTCGCGGCAATCAGTTCGTCGGTCAGGACGAGCTTTGCCGAATGAATTGCCTGTAGCGGAACTTCGACGCGCCCTGCCTTGCGATCCTCTAACGCAACGAAATCCGTCCCGTCGCGGTTTTCCAAGCCTAGCAGTTCGCCGCGAAGATTGCGATGACCCTGAACCTTTTCGGAAAGCGAAACCTTCGCTTCATGGCCGGCCCAGTCGGCGTAATCCTTTGCTCGCGTCAGGGGACGGTCAATGCCGGGGCTCGAAACCTCCAGGTGATAAGCGCCGGGTACCAGGACTTCGCCTTCAGCCTCCAGCGTGTCGAGCTTTTCAGAAACGCGGCGGGACAAAGCGGCGCACTGGTCGATTACCAATTGCCCCGTCGCGGGATCTTCCGCCATGATCTGGAGTGCCTGGCCGCCATCGCCCGCTTCGGACGGCATCATCTTCACGCGCACGAGTTCGAAACCCAGCGCTTTCGCTTCGGGTTCGATGACTTCGACAAGACGTGCCAGATCGGCCATTCATGCTCCGCTTTATCGACTTGCGCCGCTGCAAAGAGGGTTCGTGCCGGCCCCTCTCGGCGCCAGCCCTTCAGTGTCGCGACAATGTCGGGATGGCGCTCAGATAGGTCCTTCGGAAATGAAAAGCAAGCTGCATTAGATCAACAGTGAACGAGCCGAGTGCAGACGAGGTAACGCAACTAGCCGTCGTCGCTCAATCCGTGCTTCTTCACGCAATGACGCAACTGGTCGTAAGTCAGGCCCAGCGCCTTGGCCGTTTGCCGCTGGTTCCAGCGATGCTTGCCGAGAGCGTGTTCGACGATCGCGCGCTCATGCGCGTCGACCGCGCTCCGCAGATCGTCGATATTGTCGAAGGAAAGGCTCGCTGCCTCGCCTTGCGATGGCTCAGACCCTTGCCCGCGCGCCGATTGCGGGGTGGCGGGCATGGGGGGGTTCACCGGTTTCCACGGGCTGTCGAACGGATCAAAGACCACGTGGCCAATCGGCTCTTTCCAGTCGTCCCAACGATAGACCGCGCGTTCGACTACGTTTCTCAGTTCCCGGACATTGCCCGGCCAGGGATGCTCGTCCATCTGCTCGCGAATGTGAGGCGCGAAACCGGGCCACGCTTCCCAGTCGAGTTCCGCCGCCATGCGCCGCCCGAAATAATCGGCGAGAACGGCGATGTCTCCTTCGCGCACGCGAAGCGGCGGCAGCGTGATGACCTCGAAGCTAAGCCGGTCGAGCAGGTCTGCGCGAAACATTCCCTCTGCGACGCGCGCAGGCAAATCCTCGTTGGTCGCGGCAACGATGCGGACATCGACGCGAACGGGCCGCGACGATCCGATCCGCGTGACTTCGCCATATTCGACGGCGCGCAAGAGCCTTTCCTGCGCAGCGCTCGACAAGGTGCCGAGTTCGTCGAGGAACAAGGTGCCCTTGTCCGCTTCCTCGAACCTGCCCGCCCGCGCCTTTGTCGCGCCGGTGAAGGCCCCGGCCTCGTGACCGAACAGCTCCGCTTCTATGAGCGTTTCAGGAAGCGCCGCGCAGTTCATCGTCACCAGCGGTTCGTCCCAGCGAGTGGACAGGCGGTGAAGTCGCTCGGCGATCAGTTCCTTGCCGGTTCCACGTTCGCCAATGACCAGCACGGGGCGGCGCATGGCGGCCGCCCGGCTTGCCCGCTCGACCGAGTCGAGGAACGCGCCCGATTGCCCGACGAACTGGTTTTCCCGCTCCATTGCCAACCTATAGGAAATTTCACCAACTCTTGGCAATATGCTCGTTCGATAAATCGAGAAGCCATCATCAACCCCTTGTTTTTACTGAGATTATCGAGATTGGCACGCGGATTGCAGAGTAGGAGACAAGAACGAATTAAAGGGAACGTATCATGTTTGACCGTCAATTTCTTCGCAGCAAACTGGGCCAAGCCTCGATGGCCTGCACTCTCGTCATGGTGGCGTTCGTCGCTCTGTCGAGCCAGATGACTGCTTCGCCCTCTCTGGTCCTCGCGGTCGAGAACGCAACGATGGTCGTCGCGTGAAGAAGCAGGACGAGCCGATGTCCCCCGTCGATGCGGATAGGGTGAAGGACGAAAAGGGCGAAACATCTTCGCCGCTTTCGAACAACACTCTTTCGCGCATCGAACTCGAGGTCGAGCGCCTGCGTCATACCCCTACCCCTACGCAGCGCTCGACCAAAAAGAGGGATACGGCGGACTGGACATCGCCCGATTTTGTCCAGACGAAGTTCAACGATTTTCTATCTGCAGGAGCCCCATTCATGGGAATTTTCAGCCGGACCCGCGATATCATCGCCGCCAATTTTAACGATATGCTCGACAAGGCGGACGACCCGTCGAAGATGATCCGCATGATCATCATGGAGATGGAAGAGACGCTCGTCGAAGTCCGCGCCAGTGCCGCGCGCACGATCGCGGATCAGAAGGAGATGCACCGCCATACCGTAAAGCTGGATGCGCTGCAGGCCGATTGGGCCGAAAAGGCACAGCTTGCCCTGTCGAAGGATCGCGAGGACCTTGCCCGCGCGGCGCTCGTCGAACGCAAGAAGGCCGCCGACACATCCGAAGAACTGAAGCAGGAAATCGCCGTCCTCGACGACGCGCTGCGTGCCTATGACGAGGACATCCAGAAATTGCAGAACCGCCTGCGCGAAGCCCGCAGCCGCCAGACGGCAATCGCCGCCCGCCTCGAAAGCGCGGAGAACCGGGTTAAGCTGAGGACGCTGATGAGCACCGAACGCACCGACGATGCGATGGCCCGCTTCGACCAGCTCGAACGCCATGTAGATTATGCAGAGGGTCGCGCTGACGCCCTGAAAATCGGGGAAAGCGGCAAGCGGTCGCTTTCGGACGAGATCGCCGCGCTCGAAGGCTCGGACAAGATCGACGCCGAACTCGAAGAAATGAAACGCGTGCTTGGTCGCGGTAGCGACGACGACAAGAAGGACAATTGAGCCATGGAAGAGTTTTTCGTTGCCGCCGTCTTTATCGCGATCCCCTGGATCATTCTTCACTACATCACGAAGTGGAAGACTGCTTCCAGCATCACCACCGATGACGAAGCCCTGCTGGACGAACTGTACCACCTGGCGAAGCGCCTCGACGAACGGATGGACACGGTCGAACGACTGGTTGCCGACGATCATTCGGACTTCAAGCCGGCCCGCCTGATCCATGACCAGGAAGTCGACAATCAGAAATTGCGCGAGATCGACCGGATGCTCGCCGAAAAGAAAGGAGCCATGAAGTGAATACCCCACGCACCACCCTTTATCGCGACAAGCAGAACGCAAAATTGATGGGCGTGTGCTCGGGCATCGCGGATTACACCGGGGTCAATGCCTTCTGGGTTCGGCTCGGTTTTCTGGCGGCACTCTTCTCAGGCATCCTTAGCCCGATCATCATCCCGATCTACTTCCTCGCTGGACTGCTTTTGAACAAGAAGCCCGATTATCTCTACTCCGAGCCGGAAGAACAGAAATACTGGCAGCGTGTCCGGCAGTCGCCGCAGCGCACCGCCCGCGAAGTCCGCTCGCGTTTCCGCGACATCGACCGCCGCCTCGCTGAAGTCGAAAGCTATTACGTGTCGAGCAATCCGCGCCTCACTGCCGAAATCGAACGGCTCCGGTAAGACTGTCCGCAATTCTCAGGGAAAGGGACGAACATGGAAGGCATTCTCGCACTGATGATACCGCTCGCACCATTCATCATGGTTCTCGGGATCGTCTACATGACCAAGAAGAGCAAGCTCGAGGAAAAGCGGTTGGAAGCGACGGCTGCGGGTAGCGCCGAAAAGGCGGCGCAATATGCCAGCCGCGTCCAGCAACTTGAAGACCGGGTCCAGGTACTCGAGCGCATCGTGACCGACAAGGGCTATGACATAGCCTCCCAGATCGAGGCGCTGCGCGATACCCGCCGCGTCGAGGACGAAGGCGCCGGAGTGCCCCTCGACATCGCCCGCAAGGAGAAAGCCTGATGCCCTTCCCTCTGACCGAAACCGTCGTCATCACGGGGGTGATCATCATGACCATCGGCTGGATCGTGAACAACTGGATCCGCGCCAAGAACGACTATCCGCTGGAGAACAGCTGGGGCAAGTCAGTCTATCCCCGCAGCGACGAGGAAGCCAAGCAGCGCGTAGCCTTGCTGACGAAGGAAAACGCCGAACTGCGGGCGGAAATCGGGTCGATGAAGGACCGCCTCGGCAATGTGGAACGCATCGTCACGGATAGCGGCTATCATCTCACGAACGAGATCGACAAGCTGCGCAGCAAGGAAGTGAACTGATGGACGGCGATCTCGCGGGCATCTTCACCTTCGTCCTTATCGCGGCAGCGCTCGTGTTCATCTTCGCGAGCCTGACCCATCGAAGGTCGGTCAAGCATGAGGAACGCAAGCTCTTACTGCAGGCCCGGATCGAGGAAGCGAAGGCGGCGCAGGCAGCTTCGCCCGATCTTGAAAAACGCGCGCAGATCGAAAACCGGCTGCGGGTGCTGGAGCGGATCGTGACCGATCCTTCCGCCGATCTCGCCACGGAAATCGAGGCTTTGCGCGACATTCGCGAAACAAGAGAAGCCGTTCAGTGAATTTCGTAACCCTCATCTTCCTCGTGGTCATGGCCGGGTTCGCCTACGCCTTCTGGAACCGCCGGACGCAGCTTCAGGAGAAGTCCTGGGACGACAGTCAGGAGCGATCGGCGATGCAGAAAGAGGTCGAGGAACTGCGCGAGAGGATCAGGGTGCTGGAGCGCATCGCATTCGACAACAACTCCCTGGGCGCACAGGAAAGACGGCGCATTTCCGCCGAAATCGAAGCCCTGAAGGACGAAGAGGAAAGCCGCTGACCATCGGCGGGCGACCTGAACAAGGGAAGGAAAAAGCATGTTCGATCCAAGTCTCGTTATCGCTTCCACCGCCCTTGTCGGGCTGATTGTCGTGGTTCTCGCCCTCCTTAGAGCCTGGCACGAATGGCTCGAATTGAAGCGCGCGCAAATGAGCCACAATGATGCCGAGACGGGGTCGAGCGATGCCGACCGGTCGATCAAGGGCGGCAACGGACACGTCTCCGCACGCATCGAACTTGCCGATCTGCGGGAGCGGATCAAAAAGCTCGAAGCGATTGCGAGCGGGGTGGATTTGTAGCCCACATCCCCTAGATGGATCGCCATGCGATCACTTGGCGACATTCACGAAGAATACGAATTTCTGGAAGGCGACGAGCGCTATCGGCTGCTCATCGAACTGGGCCGCGATCTCGAAGAGATGCCCGCCGCCCTCAAGACCGATGCGACGCTCGTGCGCGGCTGCTCGGCGAGCGTGTGGGTCTATCCGACCGAAGCCGATGACCGCCTCCATTTCCTTGCCGACAGCAATGCCGCGATCACCAAGGGCATCGTCGCGCTCGTCATCGCTGCTGTGCAGGACAAGCCCGCGAGCGAAGTCGCGCAGACGGATGTGACCGGCGCGCTCGAACCGTTCGACCTCAAGAACCAGCTGTCGTCCAACCGGACGCAGGGCATTCCCAACATGATCGCACTGATCAAGGAACACGCCCAGCGCATCGCCGCCGCCGCGCAGTAACGCGGCGATCCGACTGGCTGCGAAGGCACCTTGCTTTCCTATCTCGAAGATGCGGCCCTTAAGGCGGACCTCGCCGACTGGGTCACCGTCGCGGCCTATTGCGTGGCGGCGATCCTGACCGCGCGCGCCGCGGCCAGCAGGCGAGCCCGCCGGCACGTCATCGAAGGCCTGTTCTGGCGGGCATCGACAGCCGCGCTCATCCTTCTCGGCGTCAACGAGTTGCTGGATTTGCAGACGTTGCTGACCGCGCTGGGCAAGGCGATGGCGCTGGCGCAGGGCTGGTACGAGGAGCGGCGCATGGTGCAGTTCGTCTTCGTCCTGCTCCTTGCAGCAGGGGCGGCTGTGCTGCTCGCCGCGATCTTCCGGCGGACGCGGCGCAGCGCCCTCCCCGTGCGCGTGGCGCTGGCGGGGTTCGTCTTCATCGCGCTGTTCGTCCTGCTGCGCGCCGGATCCTTCCACCATGTCGACAGCCTTCTGGGCGGAGGCTGGAAGAGCTTCAATTACGGCTCCTTGCAGGAAATGGCCGGCATCGTGATCGTGGGACTGGCGGCTATCGCATACCGAAGGACGGGTAGAAGGCGGCGGCGCAGACGATAAGGAAAGGCTCAGCTTCTACGCCCGCCAAGAAAATGGGCCGGAAGCGCATGACGCCCCGGCCCATCCGTTTCAAAATTGTTTCGCCTCAGGCGAAGCTGACCGTAGTCTTGCCCTGCTTGGGACGACGCCGCATCAGACCGCCAATCGCGCCGAATCCGAGCAACAGCATCATCCACGTCGCCGGTTCGGGCACTGCACCGCTTCCCGGTGTCGGAATTTCCTGCCCGGCGATGGTCAGACCGGCAAAAGCGAGACCGGAATCGTAGGCCGTATCGGTGAAATTGCTCACGCCGAACTTCAAGGTATAGCTTCCGTCCGCGCCGATCGTGTAGCTCGAATTGATCCAGCCGGTGTAACCACAACCTGCGGCGAAGCAATCACCGCTATTGCCTCCGAGTTGGGCCCAGTCGGGCGCACCCGATACGATTTCGGATGTGATCGGAGTAAGTGTCGCCGAATTCGCCGGAAGGCCGAAGCCCGGGCTGGTGTCACCGGTCGGGCGAGTCCGGGCGGTAAACAAATAAGCGACCGGATCGCCCGCCGCGCTCAACAATTGCGCGAAGGCGTAGTCGGCGAAACCCGCACCGTCCGAGGTGATGTAGTTGAAATAGAAGTTCAGCTCGTCGCCAGCGCTCGCGCTGAACGCGGCGGTCGTATATTCGGAACCGTCCGTACCACCGACGCCGTCGATCTGACCGGCACCCGTCTGGCCGTTTCTGGTCGAGACGTAGCTGTAATTCGGGCCATATTCCGGAGGGGCAGTAACATCGCCATTCGGAGCCGCAGATCCGCACTCACCAACGCAAGTCTGAGCGGCGGCGGGGGAAGCGACTGCGAAAGCGGCAGATGCGACAAGCGCACCCAGTGTAATTTTTCGCATGTTCAGTCTCCAACTGTATGAAAGTGGAGCAACCCGTAACGGCCACCGAGAACGGCGACTCGTTAATCGGACATTAACTGACTTTTATCAGTCGGTCAAACGGCCATTGCACTGCAACATTCGAGAAAAATTCGACTCACCAACGATTTCCGGGACGTTTCTAAACCCTGGCACTGTCGCGCAGAACGGCTTTTCCGTCCTCACGCTGGCGTTTGAGTTCGGCCTTCAGCTTCGCCGGATCGCGAGCGAGCACGAAGCCGAAACTCACCCCGCCTTCCTTGCCGACCGTCGCGTGATGCAGCTTGTGCGCTTGCACCAGCCGCTTCGCATAGCCGCGCTTCGGAACCCATTTGAAGTAGCGCTGATGGACGAGGCCATCGTGAACGAAGGTATAGATGACGCCGTAGAGCGTGATGCCGAAGGCTAGCCACCACAGGAACGGCGAATAGACATAGCCGATGGCGAACATGAAGAAGACGATCGTGCCGAAGGTCACGGCGTAGAGGTCGTTTTTCTCGAGCTTGTTGTCGTGCGGCTCGTGATGGTCGCGGTGCCAGCCCCAGCCCCAGCCATGCATGATGTATTTATGCGCCCACCACGCGAAGAACTCCATGAAAACGACCGCTCCGACGACGGTCAGCAAAATCTGCCACCAGCTCATGCTGTCGCTCCTTGCGAGATTGCGCCGCGGCGCTTCGCCGGCAGCGCCCACCAGGGGGTCTGCGGGCTGCAATGGTGCTCGTGATGATAGCCGAAATGGAAACACGTCGCGAGGCTAGTCGCGGTGCCGAAGGCGTCGCTACGGGCATTGTGGCGGTCGGCGAACGGCTCGCCCGCCTGCGTATGCGGGCGATAGGTCCCGAAATAGAAGAGCTGCATCGAACTCGCGATGGCGGGCAGGCCGTAAAGCAGCACGATCTTCTCCATCGGGACGCCGAGCGCAAGCCAATAGAAGGTGACGACGGTGCTTACGAACAGGATAGAACGCCAGCCGAAATAGCGTTTGATGAACGTGCCGTACCAGCGCAGCGGATCGCGCGGATTGGCCTCGTCGAAATCGGGATCGCCTTCGCGCCCTGCCAGCTTGTGATGGGCGAAATGGGCATCGCGCATTTTCTTCCAGGCAAACCCTGCATAAAGGAACAGGAGCGCCCCGCCGATCATACCGTTCGCACGCTTCGCCCCAGGCAGAAGCGAGCCGTGCATCGCGTCGTGGCTGATGATGAAGAGGCCCACTGACAGCCAGCACTGAACCACCGCCATCCCGAGCGCGAGCGGCAGGCTGCGCCAGGTCAGATCAAAAGCGAACATCGCGTAGAAATGGATCGCAAGCCAGCTCGCGACTATCAGCGCGGCGAGGCCGAGCCCGATCGCGCCCTGATGGGGCAGCGCGGCGTTCGATGATGGCGAGCGGGACATTTGGGTAACAATATAGGGCCGATTGGCCGATGTTGGAAGCCGATGCTTCCCGCGCGCTCTATTTCTCAGGGAAGAAATGCCGTGCGATTTCCTGCCCGATGCGCGCCGGACGCAGGGTTTCGGCATCGATGCAGCACCAGCTCGAATTTATTTCCGCAAGCACTTCGCCGCCCCGCTCGATAATCGTGCGATAGAAGGCGCGCGCACCCTTCGTGCTTTCCAGCACGGTGCGGGCGATCACGTCATCCTCGAGGAAGGCGGGTTTGCGATAGGTAATCTCGTGCTTCAGCGCGACCCAGGCGCGGCTAGCGACCGCTTCTGCCGGAGCGAACTTCTTCCAGTGCGAAAGGACCGCATCCTGCACCCAGCCCAGATAGCGGGCATTGTTGACGTGGCCCATGAAGTCGATGTCGTCGGGCGTAATCTTGATCGGATGGGCGAAAGGGGATGCTGACATGACTGTAAGTTAGCAGCATATAGGTTACCTTTCCATGACTCATGCATTCGTGTTGGCCGAGTTTCTTGCCAGTGTGACGAGGACGCCGCTATTTTCCCTTCGCAATGGCCAGCAAACCCCGCACGCTTTACGAGAAAATCTGGGACGATCACGTCGTCGAACGGCGCGAGGACGGCACCTGCCTTGTCTATATCGACCGGCATCTCGTCCACGAGGTCACCAGCCCGCAGGCGTTCGAGGCATTGCGTCTAGCGGGGCGCAAGGTGCGCCGCCCCGACCTGACGCTCGCCGTTCCCGATCACAACGTGCCCACGACCGCCCGGCGCGGTCCGGATGGGGCTCGCCTGCCGGTCGAGGACCCGCAGAGCGCCGCGCAGCTCGCCGCGCTCGAAAGAAACGCGCCCGACTTCGGCATCCGCTACATCGATGCGGTGGCAGCGGAACAGGGCATCGTCCATGTCGTCGGCCCGGAGCAGGGCTTTTCCCTGCCGGGTTCGACGATCGTCTGCGGCGATTCGCATACTGCCGCGCATGGCGGGATCGGCGCGCTCGCCTTCGGAATTGGCACGAGCGAGGTCGAGCACGTGCTCGCGACCCAGACCCTGCTGCTATCCCCGTCGAAAACGATGGAAGTGCGCGTCGAGGGCACGCTCGGGCCGGGCGTTACGCCCAAGGATCTCATCCTCCACATCATCGGCCATATCGGCACGGCGGGCGGCACCGGCCATGTCATCGAATATCGCGGTCGCGTGTTCGAGGAAATGAGCGTCGAGGGGCGGCTCACGGTCTGCAATATGAGCATCGAGGGCGGTGCGCGGGCGGGCATAATCGCGCCCGACGAGACGACCTTCGCCTATCTGAAAGGCCGCCCGATGGCCCCGGCGGGCGAAGAGTGGGACCGGGCGGTCGCCTATTGGCGCACGCTAGCTACCGACCCCGATGCGCGGTTCGACAAGAGCGTTACGATCGAGGCTTCGGCCATCGAGCCGACGGTCAGCTGGGGCACCAGTCCCGAGGACGTCGTGCCCATCGGCGGACGCGTGCCGGACCCCGACAGCTTCGCCGACGCCGCCAAGCGCGAGGCCGCCCGCCGTTCGCTCGAATATATGGGGCTGGAAGTGGGGCAGGCGATGACCGACATCCCGGTAGAGAACGTCTTCATCGGCTCGTGCACCAACAGCCGCATCGAGGATCTGCGCGAGGCCGCAGCAGTGCTCGATGGCAAGGCGAAGGCGGACGGCGTCAAATGGGCGATCGTCGTGCCGGGCTCGGGGCTCGTCAAGCGGCAGGCCGAAGCCGAAGGGCTCGACCACATCTTCATGAGCGCCGGCTTCGAATGGCGCGAGCCCGGCTGTTCCGCGTGCCTCGGCATGAACCCCGACAAGGTGCCGAGCGGGGAACGCTGCGCCTCTACCTCGAACCGCAATTTCGTCGGACGGCAGGGACCGGGAGCACGCACGCACCTGCTCTCGCCGGCCATGGCGGCAGCGGCGGCGATCACCGGAAAGCTGACGGATGTCCGCGATCTCTAGGCGGCGTTCGGCAGGGCATCTTTTTTGCAACCGTTCTTTTGACGAGGCATTGGGTCCGACATGAGCAAGAAAACCTTCAAACCCCGCAGCGGCCCCGCCCTCGGCGCGGCAGCCATCGGCTCGGCCGCGATCGCAGCCGCGCTTCTTTATGCCAGCAAGCGCAAGGAAAAGCGCACTGCCGAGCCCAAGACGCCCAGCGGCGAGAAACCCGAAACCGATTGATGGAAGCTGTCGCGACGATCGAGGGACGCGCCATTCCGTTCGGCGCGAAGAACGTCGATACCGACGTCATCATTCCTGCCCGCTGGCTGAAGACGGTGACCCGCGAAGGTCTCGGCGAAGGCGCGTTCGAGAACCTGCGCAAGGCACCCGGCAACGTCTTCGACGCGCCCGAATTCGCGGACAGCCCGATCCTCATCGCGGGCGACAATTTCGGCTGCGGGTCGAGCCGCGAACACGCCGCCTGGGCGATGCTCGACCTCGGCATAAGGGCGGTCATCGCGCCGAGCTTCTCCGACATCTTCGCAAGCAACGCCTTCAAGAACGGCATCCTGACCGTCGCCCTGCCTCAGGAACAGGTGGACCGCCTGCTCGAAGTCGCCCGGACCTCGCCGATTACGATCGACCTCGAGGAGCAGCGCGTCACGACCCCAATGCAGGACCGCTTTTCCTTCGACATCGACCCGTTCCGGAAGAAATGCCTGACGGAAGGGCTGGACGAAGTGGGCCTGACGCTGGCACGGGACGAAGCCATTCAAGAATATGAAGAACGCCGGCGGCGCCATGCGCCCTGGCTCGCAATGGGAGTGAGAGAGAACGCATGAGAGCTTTACTGTCGAAGGAAACGGGCGGCCCCGAAACATTGGTGATCGAGGATATCGAGGCACCGACGCCCGGCAAGGGCGAGGTCGTCGTCGATGTCGCGGCCTGTGCCATCAACTTTCCCGACACGCTCATCATCCGCGATCTCTACCAGATGAAGCCGCCCCGCCCCTTCTCGCCCGGCGGCGAGATTTCGGGCACTATTTCCGCGGTCGGCGAAGGCGTTACCGACTGGAAGGTCGGGGACCGCGTCCTTGCTGGCGTAGGCAGTGGCGGCCTGCGTGAGAAGATTGCCGTTCCCGCCGAAAAGCTGTTCTCCGTCCCCGAAGGTGTCTCTCTCGAAGCGGCCTCCGCCCTGCTGATGACCTACGGCACGACCATTCACGGGCTGAAGGATCGCGGCGACATTGCCGAAGGCGACACCGTTCTGGTCCTCGGCGCAGCGGGCGGTGTCGGCCTGTCCGGCGTCGAGCTTGCCAAAGCCTATGGCGCGCGGGTCGTGGCCGCCGTCTCCAGCGAGGAAAAGGGCGAAGTCGCGCGCAAGGCCGGGGCCGACGAAGTCGTCATCTACCCCCGCGTTCCCGAAGGTCAGCAGGGCTTCGACAAGGATACGTCGAAGGCGCTCGCCCAATCCTTCAAGGATGCGGTCGGTCCCGAGGGTGCCGACATCGTCTACGACATCGTGGGCGGTGCCTATTCCGAACCAGCCCTGCGCAGCATTGCCTGGGAGGGACGGTTTCTGGTCGTCGGTTTCCCGGCGGGCATCGCGAAGATGCCGCTCAACCTCACGCTTCTCAAAAGCTGTGACATTCGCGGGGTCTTCTGGGGCGCGTTCGCCGCGCGCGAGCCGAAACGCAACGCCGACAACATCCAGGAACTGTTCGATTTGTGGAAGGCGGGCAAGATCAATCCGATGATCAGCGAGACCTACACGCTCGACAATGCAGCCGAAGCGATCGCGAAACTCGAACGACGCGAAGCAATCGGCAAACTTGTTGTGACGATGAACCGATAGCCCACACGGATGGGGAGGCTTGTGCGGGAAAGGTCCGCGTTGTAGCCTCCGCCCCCGTATTTTCGAAGGGACACGCCATGACCGATTTCAACGACCGCAAGCGCGGTGAAGAAGCGAAATTCGCAATGGACGAGGAAACGGCCTTCAAGCTCGCCGCTCGTCGCAACCGCTTGATCGGCGAATGGGCCGCTGGCCTGATGGGCCTGACGGAAGAGGAAACCGACGCCTACAAGAAAGCGGTCGTTCAGGCCGATTTCGAGGAAGCCGGCGACGAGGACGTCATTCGCAAACTGCTGGGCGATCTTACTGCCGCGGATTGCGACGTCAGCGAAGCCGATATTCGCGCCAAGCTCGAGGAAAAGACGATCGAGGCGCGTCGCCAGATGATGGCCGGCCATTGAGACCGATGCCCGCAGGAGACTTCAGCTGATGCCGATGTCCGGCACCGAAATCGAACAGGCCATTCGGCAGGCGCTGCCCGATGCGACGGTCGAGATGACCGATCTCGCAGGGGACAACGATCATTGGGCGGCGAAGGTGACGAGCCCATCCTTCGCGGGGAAGAGCCGGGTGCAGCAGCACAAGATGGTCTATGACGCGCTCGGGGGAAAGATGGGCGGGACACTTCACGCCTTGCAACTCACAACGCAGATACCCACCTGAAGCGTAACGAATTACGCTAACAAAGGTTATCTCTCATGTCTGCTGCGAACGAGCGCATCTCCGATGTCGTATCCAAGAACGACGTCGTCCTTTTCATGAAGGGCACGCCGCTCTTCCCGCAATGCGGCTTCTCGAGCCGGGCGGTCGCCATTCTCGATCACTGCAAGGTCGCTTACGAAAGCGTCGATGTCTTGCAGGACATGGAAATTCGCCAGGGCATCAAGGCCTATTCCGACTGGCCGACCATCCCGCAGCTTTACGTGAAGGGCGAGTTCGTCGGTGGCAGCGACATCATGATGGAGATGTTCGAGGCCGGCGAGTTGCAGGAACTGATGGCGGAAAAGCAGGTCGCGCCCGCCAGCGAATAAACCTCGCCTTCCTTTTTTGAGCACCTGAAACGGGAAAGGCCCCTGCCGTTCGAAACGGCAGAGGCCTTTTTTTATTCGGGGAGGCGGAGCAGGGAGACCTTGAGACACTCCGCCTTCGTTCGAAGATCATGCTCTATCCTATGCCAAAGGCGTGCCAGTTTCGCGGGGCGCACGGAAACTGCCGCCGACGTTGGTTAACGCCTCGTTGCGGCATCGGGCGAACGTAAGATTATCCGACAGTTCGCAAAATGGGGCGTCAAATATCCCGACACCCTGTTCCGCCGGTCAAAACTCGCGGTCGCGGGCCATCCCTTCTTCACAGACCCGCCAAACTGCGTCAGACATCGAACCGATGACTTCTTCCCGAACACCCGACGCCAGCGAGGAAATTCCGGCCGCGACGCTCGTCATATTCCGCAACGGCCGGATCGACGAGCGCCCCGAAATCCTCATGGTCGTCCGCAGCCGCCGGATGAGCTTTGCTGGCGGTGCAGCCGTATTTCCCGGCGGGCGGGTCGATGAGGCCGACCGCGTGCTAGCCCGCTCGATCGCGCATCAGTGGGAGGACGACGATCAAGCCGCGCACCGCATCTGCGCCATTCGCGAAACGCTGGAGGAAACGGGGCTCGCCATCGGGTTTCGCGAAGCGATCAGCGCGCAAGATGCCGAAAAGGCGCGGCGGATGCTGCTGACCGAGGAAGCCTTGCAACCGGTCCTCGACCGGTTCGGCTGGACGCTCGATCTCGATGCCCTCACCCCGTTCGCCCGCTGGCTACCGCGCGGCATCACCGCGCACCGCGTGTTCGACACGTGGTTCTATCTGGCGGATACCGGAACGGGGAATGTCGAGATTACCGTCGACGCGACTGAGAACACGAGGCTGTTCTGGGTCAGCGCGCAGGCTGCGCTCGACATGGCGGAAAGCGGCGAGATCTCGATCATCTTTCCGACCCGCCGCAACCTCGAACGGCTCGCCCAGTTCGACAGCTATGCCGCCGCGAAGGCGCAGGCCGAGCGCATTCCGGTTCGCACGATCACGCCGCAGACCGTCCAGATCGGCGACCGTCAGCGCCTCACCATCCCCGAAGGACTGGGCTATCCGATAACCTCGGAAGATTTCGACGACGTCCAGCGCGGTTGAACGGACGCCCGCTGGCAGCTGAACTAAGAGAAGGAAATGGCGCGCCCGGCAGGACTCGAACCTGCTGCCTCAAGATTAGAAGTCTCGCGCTCTATCCAGATGAGCTACGGGCGCGCACCGCAACAGCTGCGGAACGCACCGCCATTAGCGCGCTTTTCGCCGAAGCAAAACCGCGTTAGTCCGGCAAGGTATGGAAAAGACAGATCGGGATGCGGCGACGGGGCCGGCGCATATCGTAGCGGGCGAAGCGAGCGCGCCGCGCAGTTTCCGCTATTACGACTTCGTCATGGCGGCCTTCGTCGCCATCCTCCTGCTGTCGAACGTCATCGGTGCGGCGAAACTCAGCTACGTGACCCTTCCCGGCGGGACGCAATGGGTGTTCGGTGCGGGCGTCCTGTTCTTTCCGGTCAGCTACATTATCGGCGACGTCCTGACCGAAGTGTATGGCTACGCCCGCGCGCGCCGCGTCATCTGGACGGGCTTTGCCGCGCTTCTTTTCATGGCGTTCATGGCCTGGGTCGTCGTCGCCCTGCCCCCGGCGCAAGGCTGGCCGAACCAGCCCGCTTACGAGGCCGTATTCGGCAATAGCTGGCGCATCGTGCTCGCTTCCATCACCGCCTTCTGGGTCGGGGAGTTCGCCAACAGTTTCGTGATGGCGCGCATGAAGGTCTGGATGGAGGGGCGCGCCCTGTGGATGCGCACGATCGGCTCGACAATCGTCGGACAGGGGTTCGACAGCCTCATCTTCTATCCCCTCGCCTTCTGGGGCATCACGGGCTGGTCGAACGAGCAGATCGCGATGGCGGTCGTCTCGCAATGGTTCATCAAGGTGGCGTGGGAAGCCTTGCTGACACCGGCCACCTATGCCGTGATCGGATTTCTCAAGCGGCGCGAGGGGGTCGACCTCTACGACCGGGAAACCGACTTCTCGCCCTTCGCCGTGGGAAAGAAAGGCTAGATCGTCGGGATGGGAACGGCAGGCTCGATGATTGGTTCGCTGCTGTCGTCGGGCACGATGTCGAGCGCATAGTCCAGTCCCAGCCGCTCGGACAGCTGGCGCAAATCCTTCTCGTTCGGCACGCCGAACAGGTCGCGATGCCCTTCTTCCAGCCGCAGGACGAGGCGATCCTCGTCACGCACGAGGGAACTGGCCTGCAACCCCTTGCGCGAGCGCGTGGCGAGGCGGCGGCACAACCTGATGGCAAGGCCCCAGCAGATCGCTTCTTCCAGTTGCTCGGGTTCGGCGAGGAGATGCAGGGCATCAGGCAGATCGGTGACGTTGCCATTCGCGCAGACCGTCGCCGCGAGCATCGCCCGCCCCTCCGGTCCAAGGCCGAGCCAGCGCTTGTAAAGCGCCCATTCGGTCGCGTGCTGCACCCTCAGATTGGGCTCGATCTGCATGGCCGCTAGCGAGAGTGTCGTCGCGGCCAGACGCAGGCGCTCCTCGCCGCGCCCCCGTGTCGGAACCGCGCGCACGGTCCAGCCGGCGACGCGGGTCGCAAGCACGGGCGAAGCGCCATACATCGTGCCGAACACGCCGATCCCTGCAAGCAGCGGGTCCTGCCGCTTCATGTGATCGGGCAGCCCTTCCTGAATGATGCCTTCGCGCAGGCCCCAGGACGAGAAGACGATCCGGTCCGGCTGCAACTGCTTCAGCAGAACGGACAGCAGGGTGGCTGCGTCCGGCAGTTTCTCGGCGCGCATCGAGGATATGCGGGGAATGTCGCCAACGGTGCTCGGGTCCGCCTTCTCTATGCGAGAGGCGAGTTTCGCGGCCTGCTTGCCGGTCAACTCGTAGCCGTGCGGATCGGTCAGCGGCGTCTTCGCCTGATGCATCGCATAGACCGCCATGGCCCGGAAGGTGCCGCCCACGAGATAGAGCGACTGTCCGCCCCGCCCCGATGCGTCCGCCGGATCGCTTGTCGATGCTGCACTGCCCCAGCCTGCCTGCTTCAGCATCTGCGCGATCGGTTTCGCGATCTTGCCGTCGTGGCCCTCGCGCAGCGCCTCCAGCCGAAGCGTCCCCAGCGGCAGGGTCGTGCCGTCATCCGACAGATCGCCGTCGATCCGCACCAGTTCGAGGCTGCCCCCGCCAAGATCGGCCACGATGCCGCTCGCACCGGGAAATGCACCGAGCACGCCATGCGCGCTGAAGCGGGCTTCTTCTTCGCCCGACAGGACGCGCGGCGCGAAGCCCAGCGCCTCGACATCGGCAAGGAAGGCCTTGCCGTTGGAGGCTTCCCGGACAGCCGCCGTGGCGACGGTGGTCACGTCGTCGATCCCCAGATCGTCGAAGATCAGGGCGTAGCGCCGCAATCCGCGCATCGCGAGTTCGATGGATTCCTCGGCCAGTTCACCATCGGAAGCGATGTCGCGGCCAAGGCGGGCGGTCACCTTCTCGTTGTGGATGACGGTGGGAGCGCGTGGACTGCCGCCGAAGATCACCGCGCGCACCGTGTTCGAGCCGATATCGACGATGGCGCGCTCCGCATGCTTGCCGAACAGGCCGTCGTCGCGCAGCCGCCTGCGTGTCGTGCGCTGTTTCAATCCGTCTCCCCGCGCGTTTCCTTGTGAAAGACGAGCGTCGGGACATCGTCGGGTTCCAGCGCCTCGCCCCGGCCCGAGAGCGAAGGGTTCGTCATGAAATAACGGTGGCAGTTGAAGGGATTGTCGCCTTCCTCCGCGCGCTGGTAATGTCCATCGCCCATGAGCTCCCAACTCTGCTGCGTATCGAGCAGATTGGCAAGGAGGACTTGCTGGAGAACCTGGTCGTGTACCGTCCGGTTGCGGATGGGGACGAGCGCCTCCACGCGGCGGTCGAGGTTGCGCGACATCAGATCGGCCGAGGAAATGAGCACTGTCGAGCGATCGCCGGGCATCCGGTAGCCGTTGGCGAAGGCATAGATCCGGCTATGTTCGAGAAAGCGTCCGATGATGGATTTGACCCGGATGTTTTCCGACAGACCCGCTACCCCCGGACGCAGCGAGCAAATGCCGCGCACTACCAATTGCACCTCGACCCCGGCCTGGCTGGCTGCATAGAGGCAATCGATGATCTGCGGGTCGGTAATCTGGTTGCACTTCATCCAGATTGCCGCCGGACGTCCGGCGCGCGCATTGCGTATTTCGCGATCGATGAGGCTGCACATCTCCTCGCGCAGGCTAATCGGCGAGATATGGATCGCCTCGGTCCGGCGCGGCTCGACATAGCCCGTGACGTAATTGAACATCTTGGCGGCATCCCGGCCGAATTTCGGGTCGGCGGTGAAGAAGCTGAGATCGGTGTAGATCTTGGTCGTGACCGGGTGATAATTGCCCGTGCCGAAGTGGCAGTAGGTGCGGAAGCCGCCATTCTCCCGGCGCACGACGATCGCGACCTTTGCGTGCGTCTTCAGTTCGACGAAGCCATAGACCACCTGCACCCCGGCGCGCTCCAGCTTGCTCGCCCACATGAGGTTCTGTTCCTCGTCGAAGCGCGCCTTTAGTTCGACGACGGCGGTGACGGTCTTGCCCGCCTCCGCCGCCGCGATCAGCGCGTTGATGACCGCCGACTGGTTGCCCGCGCGATACAACGCCTGCTTGATCGCCACGACATCGGGATCGGCGGCAGCCTGCCGAATGAAATCGACCACCACCTCGAAACTTTCGTAAGGGTGATGGATGATGATGTCCTTCTCGCGGATGGCCGCGAACACGTCACCCTCATGTTCGAGAACGCGTTCGGGATAGCGCGGGGCGTAACTGTCGAATTTGAGGTCGGGCCGGTCTTCCGCGACGATCTCCTCCAGCCCGTCGATCCCGATCAGCCCGTCGGTCTTGATGACCGTCGCTCCCTCCACCGCAAGCTGCCGGCGCAGCACCGCCTCGGCGACGGGATCGAAATCGTCCTCTAGTTCCAGCTGGATGACCTGCCCGCGCCGCCGCCGCTGGATCGCGCTGCGGAAGGTCATGACGAGGTCCTCTGCCTCTTCCTCGATTTCGAGGTCGCTGTCGCGCAGCACCCGGAACGCCCCGTCGCCCTCGACCGAGTAGCCGGGGAACAGCTTGCTCGCGAACCGGCAGATGAGGTTCTCGATGCTGATATAGGATGCCTCTTCCCCGGCGATCCGTACGAAGCGGGGCAAGGCGGACGGGATCAGGATCATCTCGATCACCTGCTCCCCGTCCGATTGGCGGGTCAGGGTGAACAGGATGCCCATCCCCCGGTTGGCGATGAAGGGGAACGGGTGCGCCGGGTCGATCGCCTGCAAGGTGATGACGGGCATGATCTCGTTCTCGAAGTAGTCCTTGAGCCAGCTATAGGCCTCGGACGGCAGGCGCTTCGTCGACACGATGGCGATGCCCGTCCCTTCGAGTTCGCGCCGTAGCTCGCGCCAAGCGCGCTGCTGTTCGGCATAAAGCGTTTCGAGCCTGCTGCCGATCTCCTGAAGTTGCTGCGTCGGGGTCCGCCCGTCGATGGAAGCGCGTTCGATGCCGCGCTGCTTCTGGCCGACGAGGCCCGCGACGCGGATCATCATGAACTCGTCGAGATTGCTTCCTGAAATGGACAGGAAGCGCAGGCGTTCGAGCAAGGGATAACGGGGCCGGACGGCCTCGGCGAGCACTCGCTCGTTGAAGGACAGCCAGCTCAGTTCGCGGTTGAAGAAACGATCGCTGCTCGCGGCCTTCCCGGCATCGAGCTCTTCGATCGTCTCGGCCTTGTCTACCAAGCCGCCCCTGTCGTGCGATGTATCAAGCGGAGTGTCGGTCATCTGGCGGTCTGTCGGACCCTGCCTCGTCGCGAAAAGAAAGCGCGTTTCCGCCCATCGGAAACAGTCCGCCCCGATGGCGTAGTTTCCGCTTGTGACATTCCGAAGTCAATCGGGGGCGATGTCAATCGGAGCCGAAGTCAATCCGCGGGCGGCATCCATCCGGGGTGCTGCCGCGAACCGTAAACTATTTCGCGGGCGGTGCGGTCCGTGCCGCCTTCAGCAAGGACTGGCTTTCCGCGATCTGCGAAATGCCGCGCTTGCCGTTCTCGTCCCGACCCAGCTGGACGATGACGTCGATGACGCTCGCGGAATAGGCGATGGTGTCGGAGCGGGTGAGCCCGATGCCGGTCTGCATCACCATCAGCGAAAGCTGCTCGAGCGCGCCGCGCAGACTGTTCGCATGGATCGTCGAGAAGCTGCCCGGATGTCCGGTATTGATGGCCCGCAAAAAGCTGACGGATTCAGCCCCGCGCAATTCGCCCAGCACGATCCGGTCCGGGCGCAGGCGCAGCGCCGCCTGTAGCAATTCGTTCGCCGTGACCTTGGCTTCGCCCAGTTCGCCCTTTACGGCAACGAGGCCGACGCCGTTCTCGCCCGGCAGTTTCAATTCGGGCGTGTCCTCTACCAGCACGACCCGCTCATGCGGCGGAATCTCGCCCATCATCGCATTGAGGAAGGTCGTCTTGCCAGTCGACGTGCCGCCGGAAACGAGGATCGTGCGGCGTTGGCGTATCGCTTCGCGCAGGAACGGGATCGGCTCCGCCTGCGGGTCGGGCATCGCCTCGCGCACGGGCTTCTTCAACGGACCGTTGTCATAGGCGTCGAGCGGCAGGTCGAGTTGCCGGTGACGACGGATCGCCATGACCCAGTGCTTGCGCGAAGCGGGCGGTCCGCAGAACTGCACGCGCGCTCCGTCAGGCAGTGTCGCGCCGAGCAACGGATGCTCGCGATTGATCCCCTGATGGCTGACGCGGGCAACCTGTTCGGCCAGCCGTTGCACGAGCTGATCGTCGATCCGCGGGATCACGACCTTCTTCATGCCCGGAAGCGTCGCGTCCTCGATCCACACCTCTCCCGGACGATTGACGAGGATCTCGGTCACGGTGTCGCGTTCGAGGAACGGCTTGAACGGGGCGAGGTAGGCGTCGAGATAGACGCTCCGCTCGATCGGCGGCGCGGCATTCTCCTGCGCGGAAAGCGCCTCCTGCGCCTCTTCGTCGAGCATATCGCTCGTCAGCGGATGGATGTCTGCGCTCATCTCCGGACCGTTACCCGTGTCCTATCGGGCCGAGACTTCGGAAAAGTCGAGGTCGCGCGCGGTAAAGATGCGGATCGGCGCACCCTGCTTCACCCGCACGGTCGGACCGATCTGCCCGTCCTGCTGGAATGCCGTCGCCGCCGCGCTCTGCCCGCCCCCCAGCACGACCGACGTACCGCCCGTCGCAAGAGTGGAAAGACCGCCGACGACCGACAGCAGGATGGACGAACCGAACCGCTGGAAGAAATTGCTGTCGACCTTGCCCTTGAGGCCCGTCGTTCCGTCGAACCCGACCGCGGGCGAGGCGAGACTGACCGATGCGCCGTCGGGCCGGATGAGGCGTGTCCAGATGACGTAGGCGCGCTTCTGCCCGTTCTGGAGGCCGGACTGATACTGCCCGATCAGGCGAGAGGAGCGTGGGACGAGGACGCGCGTTCCGTCGAAGCTGCGCACGTCCTGACTGACGACCGCCCGGACAAAGCCCGGAACATTGGTGTCGATCGCCGTTTCGAGCACGGCGGGAATGAGCGTTCCCTGCGTCACCGTCGTGGAGGGGTTGTCCATCGCACTGGCGCGTGCCGGGGCGCCGCCAACGCCGCCGATGCGGCTGGCGAACTGGCCGACCGCGCTCGTGTCGCTGTCTCCGCTCGCGGCAACCGCCGCAGGGGCACTCGCAGCGCTCGCCGGGGCTCCAGAGGCGATCGGACCGGGCGAACCGCTGGCGTCGAACACCATGGCCGGACTGCTCAGCGCGTTCGGACCGGTAGCGGGAACGGGTGCGGGCGCGACCGAAACCTGGCCGGGCGCAGCCGATAGCGGCGCGGGCGGCGGCACGGCTGCCACCGGTTGCGCCATGACCGGTCCACCGACCGGAACGCCTGCGACAGGCGTCGCGGGCGGCAGCACGACCTGACCGGCGGGCTCGCGGGCAGCCCCCTCGGTTTCGAGCCGTGCCGAATTCATGCTCCAGAACGCGACCGCGCCGAGCAGGCCGACGATCCCGACCCCGGCGAGAAGGCCGAGGCTGTCGGATTTCGACTTCTTCTGGACGACCAGCGGATAGGCGTTGCGCGATGCGAGGTCGATGACTTCCGCGCTTTCGGTATCGCGCGGATCGACGTCGTTGGCGGCGCTGCTTTCAAGTTCGTTCTTCGGCAGGCGTGCAGTCGTGAGGCGCATTACAATCCCTCCAGCGGTTGGGCAGCGATCCGGGGCTGTGCGTCGTTTCTCGCCTGGCGGGCGGCGGGAGGCGCTTGCCTGATCGGGCCCTGATGGGTGAGCGTCGCGCTGTCCTTTCCGCTTCGCAGGGTGATGGTCGCCGGAACTCCGTCGATGACGATGGTATCGCCGCGAACCGTATAGTTGACCGGACCCTCGATGCCCTCGGCATCGGTGATGAGGATCGCCGGGACGTCGCGACCTTCGGGCCATGCGAGAAAGGTCGCATCGCCGTCGTCATAGGTCTGTACCGGCAGGAGCTTGCGATCGCCCTTCGTCTTCCATGCGAAGTTGAGCGTTGCCGGATCGACGACCGCATATGGATCGCGGGCCGCCATCATTTCCGCATCGTTCGCCTGCTGTGCCAGTTGCGCCTGTGCCTCTTCCGCGGCGCGCCGCTCGTCCTCGGGATAGACGAAGCGCATCACGTAAAGCGGGCGGGCAGCCGGATTGGCGACGAGATCGAAGAAATAGGTGCGCCGGTCGGTGATGACGGTCATGTTCGTGGCGGCACGCGGGGCGAGCGGCTTCAGGAAGAGGAGGTTCGCGCGCTTGTTCGGCGTGACCTGCCATGCCGCGCTGTCACCGATGGCGACGTTCTCGATCGTCTCGTCCTCGCCGAAGGTGATGGTCGCCTGAATCTTGGCTCGCCCTTCGATGAGGACGACCTGCGCCGGATCGTAGATCACTTCGCGCAGCCGCGCATCTTCGGCCTGAACGGCGCCGAAGGGCGTCGTCACCAGCGCGAGCGCCAGCGCCAGCCCGGCGAAAGTCTTGCGCGGCAGGGGGACCGCAATGTTCATCGTATCGTCTCCGTGGAACGGGCCGGGCTGCTGCGAAAGCGGCTGCCTATCCCGCTGGCCCGCGATGGGCCGCTATGGGCGGCGGCGGATTGCTGTCCGCCGGAAGAAGTTGCGAGGACGCGCGTTTCGCGCACCGTCGTCTGCTGCGTCGCTCCGCTGTCGTTTGCGGCTGCGGGAACCGGCACGGAAGCAACGCCGATGCGGCGGCTCGTCGCGAGATTGCCGGTCGGATTGCCCGTCGTCGTGGCGGGCGTTGCCGCCTGCGCTGGACCGCCTGCCTGATGCAGATAGGCATGCCGCATGGTGGAGGGTGCGCCGTCGAGTTCGTTGCGCGACCTCGCCAGCCCGAATACCGTCCAGCCCGATACCATCGTCCCGGCTACGCGAATGACCATGATCATCAGCGCTACGTGGACCGCGCCGATCAGGAAGAAGGCGGCGGCAGGCTGTGGCTGGATCTGTCCCGGAACCTGCGTCAGCGACGCGAGAACCGGAACGGCGAGTTCGAGCATCACGCTTCCCCCCACAACCGCGAACAGCGGCACGAGCGCAAGCATCACGACGCCCTTCAGCCAGCCGACGAACATGCCGCGCGTCCCGTCGAAGATGGCGAGCACGACAAAGATCGGTCCGATGGCGACCAGCACGGCGAGCGCGATCCGCGCCGTCACCAGCACGCCGACCGTGCCGAGCAGGAGGAGCATCGCACCGAGCCACAAAAGGCCAGCGGGAGAAAACGCGCTGATGTCGTTCTCGGCCCCGGCGCCGGCGCCGCCGCTCGCTTCCTGAACGGCGAGGAAGACGATGTCGATCTTCTGGCCGAAGACATCGGTCGCCGATCCTTGCGTACCCGACAAGAGGCTGGCGAGGTAGTCGGGCGAAGCTATGGCAAGGTTCCAGACGACGCTTTGATAGGCAGCCCAGCTGGTCGCGAAGGTCAGTGCCAGACCAAGCGTCAGCATCCGCGGCGTCAGCGAGCGGACGCCGACATTCGCACGGCCGAACAGGAGCTGGATGCCGAAGACGGCGACGTAGATCGTCAGCAGGATCGTCAGCGCGGGCAGCAGGCCTCCATCGCTGCCGAACAGGCGGTTGAAGGCCTGCGCCGACATCTCGTTCGCCATGCAATCGACGGCGCGCAGCGAGGCCGAGACACCGGCTCCGACCTGCTCCATCGCCTGATCGCAGGAAATGCTCATTCCGCTGCCTCGCGGATGGAGGGATAGATGTCGATCGGCCCCGAAGGCTCGCGTCCGCCGGGCCATTCCTTACCCGTAAGCGCCGGATACCATTCGGCCGGATCGTCGCCGACCGCATCGCGGATGAGGTCGAGCCGCCGGACCGCACTCTCGCGGCCCGACAGGATGGTCAGAACTTCGGGCGCATTGGACAGGTCGAGCCGCACGACGACGCTCGCATCGGGCTGCCGTACGAGGAAGCAGCGGCTATGCGCGGGCAAGGTGCGAATGAGCGCGAGTTCGTGGCTCGTCAGGCCGAACCCGTCGCAGTAATCCTCTGGCCGGGCGCGGCTGTTGGGCATGAACACCATCGTCGCCGTCTGCTCGACCAGCGCGGTCGAAATCTTGCTTTCCAGCGCATCGCGGGCGCTCTGGGTCGCGAAACCGACCAGCGCATTGCGCTTCCGCAAGGTCTTGAGCCAGTCGCGGATCCGCGCGGCGAAGACTTCGTCGTCGAGCGCCTTCCACCCCTCGTCGATGAGGATCATCGTCGGATCGCCGTCGAGCCGCTCTTCGATCCGGTGAAAGAGATACATCATGACGGGCGTGCGCAGCCGCGGGTTTTCGAGCAGCGCGGTCATGTCGAAGCCCAGCGTCTTGTTCGACAGGTCGAGCTTGTCGTGCTTGTTGTCGAACAGCCAGCCATGCTCGCCGCCACCGCCGCTGTCATTGCCGATCCAGGCGGACAGGCGGTCCGCCAGATCGCCCGGCTGCGGACGCCGTGCGCCTGCCAGCAATTCGCGGAAATGGCGCAGGCGGCGCAGCGAGGGATCGTTGGCATAGGTCGCATCGACGGCCTGCGAAACGATCGCCTCCTCTTCCGGACCTTCGACCTTCAGCAGGACGCCGAGCCATTCGCGCAGGAATGCGCGGTTCGTCGGACTGTCCGGCAGGGCCATCGGGTTGAAGCCCGAAGGTTCGCCGGCGGCGATCCGGTCGTAGCGACCACCGATGCCGCGAACGAACAGTTCCGCGCCGCGATCCTTGTCGAACAGGATGGTGCGCGGCTTGAACTTCTGCGCCTGTGCGGCGAGGAAGTTCATCACCACGGTCTTGCCCGATCCCGACGGTCCGATGACCGAGAAATTGCCAAGATCGCCGTGGTGGAAGTTGAAGAAGAACGGAGTCGCGCTCGTCGTTTCGAGCAGCGTCACCGCCTCGCCCCAGTGATTGCCGCTCGCCTGCCCCAATGCAAAGCCGTGCAGGCTGCCGAAACCCGCCATATTCGCGGTCGAAATCATCGCCTGCCGAACAAGATACTGCTCGTTGCCGGGGAACTGTCCCCAGAAGGACGGTTCGAGATTGGTATCCTCGCGCACCGCGATCGCGCCGGTATCCGCCAGCGCCGCGGCACAGGCCGCCGCTGCCTCGTCCAGCCGCGGCAGCGTAGTTTCGCGCACCAGCACGGACAAGTGATGGTCGCCGAATCCGACGGCCCCGTTGCCCAGCGCGTCGCGTGCGGCGAGCATGTCGCCGCGCTCCGCCTGCGCTTCCTCGTCGGCGGACCGCAGGCGGCGAAGCGACAGGTCGATCCGCTCGCGCGCCGTCTGACGTTCTGCAGGCGCATAGCTTTCCGTGACGATCATCTCGAATGGCTGCCGCAGCAGCGCGTCGAGCAGGCCGGGCGAAGTCGCCTCGGGATAGTCCTTCAGTCCGAGGATGGCGGAAAAGTCGGGATGACCTGCACCGCGCGTTTCCATCGCATCGAGCCCGAAGCTGACGCGCCGATAGGGGATCATGTGCCCGATATCGACGTCGTCGGCAGGCTTCCTGACGGGCCGCATCTCGCCATTGTAAAGAGCCGAGAGAAGCTCCAGTATCTCGTTGTTCGTGCCGCCCGTACCGCGATAGTCACCGAGCATCTGCGCGCCATAGGCGGTGAGCGAGGCGACCAGTCCCGTCGCCGCCGACTTCAACGCCCGGACGTCGCGCGGATCGGCACCCGTTTCCTGCCGCTGCCCGCGCGAGAAAGCGCGCCCGGCCTTCTCCGCCAGCCCCGCCTTGCCCTTCGCGGGACGACGGATCAGCGTGATGAACTGGTCGTTGATGAAGAGCGAGCCGGAGGTCAGCTTCTCGCGCCAGCGCGCATCGATATGCCGCGACAGCGGGTCGTCGAACTCGCTCTGCAAATCGACCGAGACCCGGCGCCGGATAACATGGTGATACATGATGAAGCGCGCATCGAGCGTCGAGCGAAGCATGACTTCGCGCGTCGCCGCATGGGCGTTCAGTGCTTCGCTATCCTCGGTTTCGAACAGCAGGCCGGGAACCTGGATCGCGGTCATCACCGCGCCGTTGCGGAGCAGGAGCGTGCTTTCGTCGAGCAGCGACTTGTAGGGGAGCCGGTCGCCCGCGCGGGCTTCCTTCTTGCTCCAGGCGGCGGCACCCATCCACTTGGTCATGTGCGCTCTCCTGTCGTTGCTGCATCACGGCGCATAGGAATTGCACCCCCACCGCTTCCAGTTCTTGATCCGCGGACAGCGCGAGACCTTGGTAATCCACAGATCGAAGATGCGCGGTTCCCGGATGCAGGCGAAATAGCCGATCGCATGCGTGATGAGTGGCGCCAGAATGAACCACAGGCTCTTCGTCATCAGGAAGGCGATGGTCGTCACCGTCATGTTGATGATGAAGAAGCTGAAGGTCACGCCCGCGAACATCTGCGGGCGCGTCAGCGCGCGGTGGACCGGGTGGCGGGAAAGCTCGGTCAAGACGTTACCCCGCCGCGCCCTGGATGCCGGCGACGATGGAGACCGAGCCGAACAGGATGAAGCAGCCGATAATCACGGTCGCGCCGAAGCGCCAGTTCATCCGTCCCGTCAGCATCATGAAGCCGACCGCGGCCACCGCCATGACCGCCACTGCCGTTGCGACGCTGCCGAGGAGCGTGCCCTGAAGCCAGGCGAGCGCGGAGACGATCGGGCCGGAACCTTGCGGGTCCTGGGCAAGGGCGGCAGTCGGACTGACCAGCAGCGCGAGTGCGCCGAGTATTGCCGTCGGATGCCTGTTGAAACGCATTGAAAACTACTCCTGAAACGCGTGTGCTGTCTGGTCGAGGCGGCGAAGGATCGACGCCACGTAATTCTGTGTCTCGCGAATGCGCGGAATACCGTTTTCGCGCGCGACCCGTTCCGGGCCGCAATTATAGGCGGCCAGAGCCTTCGCCACGTCACCGCCGAACCGGTTGAGCTGGATACGCAAATAGCGCGCCCCGCCCTCGAGATTGGCGAGCGGATCGTGCGGGTTGACCCCCATGTCGCTCGCAGTGCCGGGCATGAGCTGTGTCAGGCCGATGGCGCCCTTGCGCGATACGGCGCGCTGCTGCCAGCGGCTTTCCTGCCAGACGAGCGCCTCGATCAATGCAGGACTGAGCGAATAGCGGGAGGACAGCTCTGTCACCTTGTCGAGATACTGGGCGGGAATGAAGGGATGCGAGGAGAGGGTTTCGGCGGGTGCGGCAGGGTCGAAGGGGCGCGCGACGTCAGCGTGCAACGAGGCAGGCACGCTCGCGGTGGCGCGGGCGCCGGTTACCCAGCGCGCACCATCGCTCTCGATCTGAATGACATCGGCCCGTCCGGGAACGGCCAATGCAGCAAAAGCGGCAATCGCACCGGCTTTCGCCTGCCAAGCAAGCCCCATATGTCCTCCACGTCCGCAACTCGCTACTGCTCTAATATGTCATTGAAGTGACCCTATGGTTAATTTTTTACACGGTCGAGGCACAAAAAAATCGGCCTGTCGGCAATGGAGCACGACAGACCGTAACTTGAGGAACCAAATTCCTACGCCCGCAGGCGTGATTGCTGAAACCTGGAGGGTCAGCGAGACGCCGCAAACTGGCGGGAGAACTCCCCATTATCGAGCTTTCTCAAGGCGATCTTGGCCAGCATCCGCGAATCTTCCCATTCGCCGGTAGCCGTCTCGAGCTCCATTCGCTGATCGCTGTTGGCGGCGCTGCGAAACAATTCACGGGCAGCGGCCTCGTCACCGATCCGCGCATGGGCAATACCGAGATTGATGAGGCGCGCCGGATCGTCGGCGTCGAGCGACTCGTTCGCTTCGATGATTTCGATCGCCCGCCGGTCTTCGCCCACAGCCAGTTCCTCGTAAGCGACTTCCTGAACGCCCTTTTCCTCCGTCACCACGATCGGGGCGGCAGCCTGGGCGAACAAGCTTGCAGCAAGGGTCAGGGTAATCATCATCTCTCTCCGGAACTGTTTATGACAGTATTGTTACACGAATCGCTGCGTATTGCAACAAAAGTGTAATATTGTCTCGAATGAGTCTCGAAACGCGCCCCGACGAACGAACCGTCCTAACTGATGAAAAGTCGTCCTCTTTCAGTGACTTATTCTCGTTCTGGCGCTGTTTCTCAGCGCCCATAGAAAGCTGAACGGGGGATAAATATCATCCCGTCCGGACCGCAAAATGTCACCAAACCCTCCTAGTTACTGCCCAGCGGCCGACTGGCGTCGCGGGATCAAGTTTCGACAATTTCAGGAGGTAACGGTTTTCGTGACACATCTAACTCGCGCGCTCGCAATCGGCTGTAGTGCCCTCGCCCTGGCAGGTTGCGGAGCCGACGACATCGCCTCCCCCGGAAGCGGTGGCGACATCATCATCAACAACCCCAACCCCGCTCCCGCCCCCTCGCCGACGCCCACGCCCGCAGGGGTCACGCCGGCAGCCGGTTGCCCGACGATCAATGCGAGCGGCGGCCTGACCGATGGCGGAACCATTCAGGGTCCGACCGGCACTTACCGCGTTTGCCAGCTGCCCGCCGTCATTGATGCGGACACCACCCTGCCTTATATCGAAGGTCTGCTCTATGCGCTCGGCGGCAGGGTCGACATCGGCACGGACCGCGGAGCGACGAGCACCGGTTCGACCGTCGAACTGACCATCGAGCCGGGCGTCATCATCTATGGCGCGACGGGCCGCTCCTTCCTCGTCGCCAATCGCGGGAACCAGTTGATCGCCGAAGGCACCGCCTCGCGTCCGATCATCTTTACGAGCCGCGACAACGTGCTCGGCCTCAACAACGATTCCTCGATCGGTCAGTGGGGCGGCGTCGTCCTGCTCGGCCGTGCGCCGGTTTCGGACTGCCGCACCGGCGTCATCAATGTCGGCGCTGCGAATTGCGAACAGGAACTCGAAGGCACGGCAACGACGACGCTGTTCGGCGGCAACCAGCCGGGCGACAGCTCGGGCAGCCTCGAATACGTCCAGATCCGTTATTCGGGGTTCGCGCTCGCACCGGGCAACGAATTGCAGTCGCTCACCACCGGCGGCATCGGTTCGGGCACGAACCTCAACAACTTCATGTCCTTCAACAGCAGTGACGACGGCATGGAGTTCTTCGGCGGCACGGTGAACATGCGCAACATCATCGCGGTGGGCGCAGACGACGACTCGATCGATGCGGATACCGGCGTGCAGGCCAATCTGCAGAACGCCATCGTGGTCCAGCGGACCGGCGGCGGCGACAGCCTCATCGAACTCGATTCGCCCGATGACGATTTCGATACCGATGCCCAGCCGCAGACGGTCTTCAACCTGACGAACTTCACCTTCATCGAGCGCAGCACGGCTAACTCGCAGGTCATCCGCGCCCGCGGCGGCGCGAAGCTCAATCTCGCCAACGGCATCATCGCCACCGACGGCGAGACCTGCATCCGGATCGACGAGACGGTGACGCTAAATGCGGGTCCGACCTTTAACTCGATTGCCGCCGATTGCGACGATGCACGGCCCTTCCGCGGCGATGCGGGCGTGACCGATGCGCAGGTGCAGGCCGCCTTCGCAGCGGGCAGCAACAACAGCGCCGACTTTACGCTCACGCTGACGAACCTGTTCATCAACGGCACGAACGAGAACGGCGTCGCGGTGTTCAATCCGACCGCACTGTCGAGCTTCTTCACCGTCCCGGCGAATATCGGCGCGGTCTATCCGGGCAATTCGGATTGGGTGAATGGCTGGACCTGCAACTCGTCCACCGCGACCTTCGACAGCAGCGTCAGCGCCTGCACTAGCCTGCCGGTCTACTGATCGGCCCAAGCGGAGTTCGAGGGGAGGTGTCGCGTCAATGCGGGACCTCCCCGCTCCTTATCGGAAACCGCATCGGGATGCGGATTTCGCGCAAGACTTATCGACCGAGGGATTTCATCATCATGTTCGACGCCAGGCATTATGCTGGGCTGCTGCTTCTCAGCTCTTCGCTCGCCCTTCCCTCCGCCGCATCGGCGCAGAGCATCGGCATTCCGCCGGGCGACGATCCGAGCACCGAGGAAGCGGAGGAAATCCAGGCCGAGGAAGCGCAAGGCGTCGTCGAACCGGGCGAGGATGTCGCCGCGGAAGAGCTCGTCGAACCCGATGTGTCCATTCCCGGCAGCACGATCATCGTGACGGGCCGCAGGCGGCAGGACCCGGTCCGCTCGTCCTCGCAGGTCCTGAGCGTTCTGTCCGCCGAAGACATCGCCCGGACTGGCGAAGGGGACATCGCCGGCGCGCTGGGCCGCGTCACAGGCCTTTCGCTTGTGGGCGACGGGCGCGTCTTCGTGCGCGGCCTCGGCGACCGCTATTCGCTCGCCCTGTTGAACGGCCTGCCCCTGCCCAGCCCCGAACCGCTGAGCCGCGTCGTCCCGCTCGACATCTTCCCGACCAACGTCGTCGCTTCCTCGCTCGTCCAGAAGAGCTATTCCGCGAACTTTCCCGGCGAGTTCGGCGGGGGCGTCATCAACCTCACCACCCGCGCCGTGCCCGATGAGAGTTTCGTCACGATCAGCGGCAGCATCGGCGGCGATACCGAGACGACCTTCGGCAACGGCCTCGACTATTACGGTTCGGATTACGACTGGTTCGGCTTCGACAACGGCAACCGCGACATTCCCGGCAACCTTGCGGCCTTCATCGCCAGCGGCGAGCGGATCGAGGACACGCCGGTCGAGGTGCAGGAAGGGATCGCGTCCCAGCTCTTTCCGACCAATCTCGTCACGGTGCAGCGGATCGGCGAACTTCCGGTCAATTTCTCCGCCTCGCTGACCGGCGGAACCTCGGTCGAGGTGGGCGACGGCGCCTATCTGGGCATCATCGCCACCGCCAGCCTCAAGAACGAGTGGCGCAACCGCAACGTCCGCTCGCAGGAAGCCAATACCGACCTCTCCGAATTGTCGAGCGACTTCACGACCTTCATCACGGACAACAACGTGTTGTTCAACGCGCTTCTGGGCTTCGGTCTCGAAGTGGACGAACACCGGTTCCGCTGGACGAACCTCTATATCCGGGACACGCTGAAGACCGCGCGCCTCGGACGCGGAACGCGCTTCCAGCTGGGCGAGACGGGATTCGACTTCATCAATCAGAACACCGCATGGTTCGAACGTCAGCTGATCGACAGTCAGGGCGTTGCGGAACTCGAATTCGGCGACCTGTCGATCGATCTGCGCGGCGGATATGCCCGCACCGACCGCGAAGCGCCCTTCAACGCGACCTTCTCCTACACGCGGACCAATCTGGACGACCAGTTGGGCAACGAATACGTCGTCTATCTCAACCGGCAGTCCGATACCGGCCTCGTCAGCGTCTCCTTCGACGATTTGCAGGAAGAGCTCTGGTATGCGGGCATCGACGTCAGCTACCGCTTTCTCGACAGCATTACGGCGACCGTCGGCTACGCCTATAGCGATACCGACCGCTTCTCCGTCAGGCGTGAATTCTCGCCCCGCGCGCAAGGCGATTTCCTCGACGACAGCCTCGTGCCCTATATCGGCCTGAGGCGTCCGGGCAGCATCATCAACGGCGCCTCGCTCGCAGCCTTCGATATCCGCCTCGACGAGACGAGCCCGTTTCCGGCCTTCGACGCGGCGCTGACCATCAATGCGGGCTACGGCCTCGTCCGCTTCACCCCGCTCGACCCGTTCACGGTGGAGCTCGGCGTTCGCTACGAGGATGCGGAGCAGACGGTCGCCCTCGACCAGACCATCTTCAACAACCCGATCACCGGGGCCATCCCGACCAACAACTTCAACGATTACTGGCTGCCCGGCGTGACGCTGACCTTGGAGGCGACCGACGCGTTGCAGTTCCGGGCATCCGCCTCGCGCACGATTGCGCGGCCACAGTTTCGCGAACTGGTCGAACAGCTTTATTTCGATCCGGAATCCAACCGCGCCTATCGCGGCAACCCGTTCCTGACCGACAGCGAACTGACCAATGCCGAATTGCGCGCGGAATACTATCTCAGCAATACCGACCGGCTCAGCGTCGCGGGCTTCTACAAGCGGATCGAGAACCCGATCGAAGCCTTCGTCACCACGGCGGCAGGCAATCTCCTGACGAGCTACGCCAACGCACCCGAAGCCGAACTCTACGGCGCGGAATTCGAGGCGACCTACGGTTACGACCTGTTCGATCTGGGTGGCTGGTTCGAGACGAAGCAATTGCGCCTCGGCGTGAACTATACCTTCACGCAGTCGAGCATCAGCGTCGCAGAGGACGACATCACCCGCATTCCCCCGACCGGCGACGTTCCCGCGACGCTGTATTTCAGCGACGGCGATCGCCTCGTCGGGCAATCCGATCATGTCGCCAACGTCCAGTTCGGGCTGGAAGATCTCGACAAGCTGCAGCAGTTCACCTTCCTCGTGAACTATGCGAGCGAGCGCGTCACGAGCCGCGGCTTCCAGCGGCCCGACATCATCGAGGATCCTGGTCTCACGCTCGATTTCGTTGCTCGCGCGGAGGTCAATCTGGCGAGCCAGCCATTCGAGGTCGAACTCGAAGCGCGCAACATCACGGGCCGCGACAATCTCGAATTCCAGGAGAACGGGGACGCGCGGATCGACGTCAACAGTTACGAAGTCGGTCGGCGCTTCTCGGTTTCGCTCTCGACCGAATTCTGAGCGAGAGACCGAAGCTAGCTTGCCGAGAGGAACATGTTGATCGTCAGGCGACCGGTCTCGGGATCGTCCGACAGGGGGCGGTCGCCTGGAATGACCCCCGAATGCAGCAAGCGCCCGCGATACATGACCAGCCGGTCCGGTTCGGCCTCGACTTCGCCGATCATCGTGTAGGCCTCGCTATCTCCATAATGATAGCCGGTCATCGCGCCGAATTCGGTGTGATCACGCGTCTTTGCGGAATGGAACGCGGCTTCGCGTTCGGGCGTGACGCATTCGAAACCCGTGCGGTTGTGGCGATAGAAGGCGGTTCCGCCCGTCTCTCGACCCTGAAGGTAGTGCATGACCGCGATGATGTTGCCGCTCGCATCGTCGTAATGCGGGATGCATTGGGGCGGTTCGAGATTGTCTGGCGGCGACGACACGATCGAATAACTCGCGTTGAGTACGTGCATCTCGTTTCGGAAGCCGAAGACCCGTCGCATGACCTCGATCATCAATCCGCGTTGCCGGTCGAGATAGGAAGGGTCGAGCGGCGCACGAACGCCGGGATAGAAAGCATCCGCCGGTGCAAACCGGGCTTCTCGCGCGGTTTCGAGCAACTGGCCCGGCATTCCGCTGAAATTGTCGATCACGACGACCGGCTCGCGCTCCTCGCCGAGCTGCCGAACTGAGACGGTGGTTCGCTGCCGGGCATCCATGAGAAGAAAACTGACGGCGGGGCACGCGCAAGTCAATGGCGCGCTGGACGCGGGAATAGCAGTGCTCTATCATCCGGCCATCCCCGGGGAGCGCGCTTGCGCTGAGAGGGGCGTCTAGCACCGCCCGACCCGTCGAACCTGAACCGACTAGCATTGGCGGAGGGAGTGGGCGGTCGCTTCGATACATGGCCCGCTTGCTGTCCCGCCAAACGGAGAGAGCATCATGGCCGACATTAATTCCCCCCTCGAGATCGGCGTGACCACCGGTCCCATTCGCGGCAGCCGCAAGATCTATGTCGAGGCCAAAGGCGATGCGTCGGTTCGCGTCGCGATGCGCGAAATCTCTCTGGAAGGCGGCGAGGAACCGGTCCGCGTCTACGACACCTCCGGCCCTTATACCGATGCCGAGGCTTCGATCGATATCCAGCGCGGCCTCTCGCCGCTGCGGCGCGAATGGATCGTGGGCCGCGGAGATGTCGAGGAATATGCGGCGCGCGAGGTAAAGCCCGAAGACAACGGCCAGCTCGGTCCCGACCGCTCCGGCGGCGTCCCCGCCTTTCCCAATGTCGCGAAGACCGTCCTGCGCGCGAAGGCGGGCGCCAATGTCAGCCAGATGCACTATGCCCGCCGCGGCGAGATCACGCCCGAAATGATCTACGTCGCAGAGCGCGAGAACCTCGGGCGGGAACGAATTGCCCGCGAACTGGACGGCAAGAGCTGGGGCGCGGAAATCCCCGAATACGTGACGCCCGAATTCGTCCGCGACGAGGTCGCACGCGGCCGGGCGATCATTCCGTCCAACATCAACCACCCCGAAAGCGAGCCGATGGCGATCGGGCGCAACTTCCTCGTCAAGATCAACGCCAATATCGGCAATTCCGCCGTCGCCAGCGATGTCGCAAGCGAAGTGGACAAGATGGTCTGGGCGACCCGCTGGGGCGCGGACACCGTCATGGACCTGTCCACCGGGCGCAACATCCACGACACGCGCGAGTGGATCATCCGCAATTCCTCCGTCCCGATCGGCACCGTCCCGATCTATCAGGCGCTGGAGAAGGTCGGCGGCGTGGCCGAGGACCTCACCTGGGACGTCTTTCGCGACACGCTGATCGAGCAAGCCGAGCAGGGCGTCGACTATTTCACCATCCATGCGGGCGTCCGCCTGCCCTACGTCCCGATGGCGGCCAAGCGCGTCACCGGCATCGTGTCGCGCGGCGGCTCGATCATGGCGAAATGGTGCCTCGCGCATCACAAGGAGAGCTTCCTTTACGAGCATTTCGACGAGATCACCGAGATCATGAAGGCGTACGACATCGCCTATTCGCTGGGCGACGGCCTGCGCCCCGGTTCCATCGCGGACGCCAATGACGAGGCGCAGTTCGCCGAGCTCTACACGCTGGGCGAGCTGACCAAGCGCGCCTGGGCCGAGGACGTGCAGGTGATGATAGAGGGCCCCGGCCACGTGCCCATGCACAAGATCAAGGAGAACATGGACAAGCAGCTGGAGGCGTGCGGCGAAGCCCCGTTCTACACGCTCGGCCCGCTCGTCACCGACATCGCGCCCGGCTACGACCACATCACCAGCGGCATCGGGGCGGCACAGATCGGCTGGTATGGCACGGCCATGCTCTGCTACGTCACGCCCAAGGAGCATCTCGGCCTGCCCGACCGCGACGACGTGAAGGTCGGCGTCGTCACCTACAAGCTGGCTGCCCATGCCGCCGACCTCGCCAAGGGCCACCCGGCGGCGAAGGTGCGCGACGACGCGCTGTCGAAGGCGCGTTTCGAGTTCCGCTGGCGCGACCAGTTCAACCTCAGCCTCGACCCGGAAACGGCCGAGCAGTTCCACGACCAGACGCTGCCCGCGGAAGGCGCGAAGACCGCGCATTTCTGCTCCATGTGCGGGCCTAAATTCTGCTCGATGAAGATCAGCCAGGAAGTGCGCGACTTCGCCGCGAAGCAGAACTCGGACAGCTATCTGGCGACCGAGGACCTGAAAGGCGAGAACTCACCGCAGGAACGCGAAGCCAACCGCGAAGGCATGGAGGAGATGAGCAAGCTTTATAAAGAGAAGGGCGAGAAGTTGTATCTGCCGGAGGAGTGAGAGCCACAGATGACCTATGTAGCCCAGATAATTGAGGTGATGATCGCGTCACCCAGCGACGTAGCAGACGAGCGCGAAGCAATCAGACAAAGCCTTTCTCATTGGAACGCAGCGAATGCGCGCGAAAGGCAACTCTTTTTCGAAGCAGTTGGCTGGGAATCGCACGTCTCCCCAGATCTGTCCGGTGAACCCCAGAAGCTCATCAATGAGCAAATTCTCAGGGATGCTGACCTGTTAGTGGGTCTATTCTGGACGCGCATTGGTACGCCGACATCCACGAACGCCAGCGGAACGGTTGAAGAGATTGAAGAGCATATGGCGACAGGGAAGCCCGTCATGCTTTATTTCTCTTCTCGTGAGATTGCCCCCAATGCGATCGACATGGAGCAAAAGTCGAAGCTAGATGAGTTTCGAAACTGGGCCTTCACAAGAGGCATCGTGGAGTCCTTCTCTTCAATCCCCGACCTGAAGGAAAAGTTTTCGCGTCAACTCGGGATCGCTTTAAACAAGAACTCGCATTTACAATCCCTCATTCCCGGAACTGACAACCGGTTGATTATAAACAGTGAGAACTCTGAAGTTCCCAGTCGCGGTCTGAGCGATGAAGCGTCCGCGTTACTCAAGGCGGCCTCACAACATGAGCGAAACCCGATGATTTTAATTCGACGTCATTTGGGCGGGCAGTCACTCAGCGCAGGAGGCACGAATTTCGGTGACGAAGGCGGTCGACGCCAATTCGAGCGCTGGATCGCAGCCGTCGAAGAGTTACATTATGCCGATCTGATTAGAGACATAAATGGTAAGGGCGAGATATATGAAATAAATCACGCGGGATATGAGCTCGCGGAAAGCTTATAGTTAATATCAAGGTTCAAACGGCTCTGCCGCATTATCCCGACCAATATTGAACCGCCTAGGAATAGCAGATTTCGGGCGCCTGGTGAGCGTGGATCTCAGGGATATCGAGCGCTCTCTTCAGTTCGCCTAGCATTTGCCTGTCCCTTCAACGCTTTCTGAATCCAAAATTTTGCGTGACTGCAACAACGTCCCTGAAGGGACGTAAGCACCAAGCGAGGCAGCTTTTGACACGATCTAATTTCTAGACCTGCCGAACTCCCTTATGCGATCGTCGCTTGCGACCGAAAGCATTGTCTCTAAATCATTGAGTTGGGGCTAATCGAACCTCATGGCTTGCCTTGTTTACAAGCACCTTAATTAACCCGCCGGAACCAGCTTCTCCACCAGCGCTCTGAGTTCGCTCGGCGTCGTATGTCCCGCGACGATCTCGTGATAGCCGATGCCTGCCTTGCGCAGCGCTTCTTTCTTCACCGCATCGCGCGCGGCGGCGCTGCCCTGATGGTGACCCGAACCCTGATATTCGAGCGCATGGACCACGCAGCACTTTTCGTCCATCAAGGCGAAATCGACGCGCTTGGAGTTGACAGCGAAATAGGCAGGTTTGCTCTTGCTCGACAGGAATTCGCCTAGCGAAACCTGCGCCATCACCTGCCAGCCCGGATTGCGCGCAATAACTGCCTCGTCCAGTGCCTTGAACACCTTGGCTTCCGGACGATTGAGCAGGGAGCGCGACTGGAAATTCGCTTCCATCACGATCCGCAGTTGCTCCGCCGCGTCAGCCGTCGAACCTTTGCCGCGAAAGTCGGAGACATCCTTTAGATATGGTTGGCGGTAATTCGATCGGCGGCGCGGCTTCTTCTTCGGCGAAAGAAAGGCTTTCAGAACTCCGACGACCAAAGCGACGACAGCGAAGAACAGGATGATCGACAGCCATTGACCCATATTGGCCGTGACCATGTCCATGATGTCCATCTTTAGTTCCCCCTGCCCCTCGATGACCAAATGATCTGACGAAATTCTTTGGGCCGTCAATCGTTCGATGCGTTCTGCTTCAAACCGACACCCACTTCCCTTGACCCCTTCCCCTTGCTAGCCTTCGTCTCGGTCGCACTGCCGCAAGGAGATGCCATGACCGACGCCACCGAAACCTACCGCGCCCTCATCACCAAGGCTTTCGAGGGGTTGCGCCACGGCGATCCTGCTCATTTCATGCCGCTCTTTGCCGAGGACATAGAGTGGCGGGTCATGGGCTCCTCCGCCTGGTCGAAACACGCGCGCGGCCTCGCCTCGGTCGAACGCGAGCTGATCGGCCCGCTCTTCGCGCGCTTCGCCGGACCCTATCTCAACATTCCCGAACTGATCCTCGCCGATGGGGAGCACGTCGTCGTGCTGGCGAAGGGCGATGTGCCGACGGTCGAGGGAACGCGCTACGCCAACGAATACTGCTTCGTCTTCCGCCTCGCCGACGGGAAGATCGTCGAGGTGCGCGAATATATGGACACGAAGCTGGCCGACGCGGTTCTCGGCTCGTAAGTATCGGGAGAGCAACCGGAAAAGGGACAGGGCGGATGACGGCAGGTGTGGACACGAGCAGCGACGACGAGCGGGATCGGCGACGCCTGCCGCGCATCGGCCTCGTGCTCTCTGCGATCTATGTCGCAGGCGTCGCCCTCTATCTCTGGGTGCAGGGGCAGAACCCCGCCGATCTGCGCCTCAACGAACTGGGCGATTTCCTGGGCGGCGTGTCGAGCCCCCTTGCCTTTCTATGGCTGGTATTGGGCTTCTTCCAGCAGAGCCGCGAGATCAGGCTGTCGAGCAAGGCGCTGCATCTGCAGGCGGCGGAAATGAAGCGCAGCGTGGACGAGCATCGCCGCCTCGCCGGGGGCACGGGGGAGGATCGGAGCGCGTGAGGCGGTCGATGCGCGGAGCCGTGGCCCTTGTTGCCATGGCCGCTTTCCACCTCACCGCCTGTTCGCCGGAACCGGATAACGAGCCGCCCGTCGCGATGCAGGAAGAGGTGCCCGCGCGCACCATGCCGCCGACCGATGCCGGGCGCACCTTCCCCTCCGGCGCGTGGGAAATGGTGTCCAGCGGCGAAGGCGACGGCCTGTTCTTCGACATTTCGGAGGGCGATCCGGGCCGGCTGCACCTCTTCTGCCCCTCTGGCGGAGGCCTGCTCGTCAATGCGAGCGCGCTGCGTCCGATCGGTAGCGAGGAGCGCATGACCTTCGGTTCAGGCGCAGAGGTCGTGGTGCTGGTCGCCGATCCTGCGGGCGATGAACTGCGCGGCGGGGTCAGCGCGCAGGGGCCGGTGCCCGGCAATCTCGCAGAACTGCTGACGGGGGCGGAAGGCGTCGGACTGAATTACGGCGCGCAGGACATCGGGCCGGTCCCGCCCGTGCCGCAGGAACTGGCGGAACGCTTCGTCATGGGATGCACCGACTGAGGCTGTTCGGGTTGTTGTCAATGATGGGGTCTTGGGAAGCCGCGCCCGAAACGAGGATCGCACCCGTTCCGCGAAAGGAAGGGTGCGATCGGCCGCCATGCCTGGCGTCACCCGCTATCCGGCGGGCTCGAGGAACCGGCGCTCGCAGACGCCTCGGTTCCGATGCATTGCTGCTTCGTAGGCATTCGTGCGCTTCGTTTTCGCGGCGCGCGAGCGCGATGGTGCGAACCGTGTTCCTGCTGCGCCGAAACGAGCGTTGTGTCGGCTTCGGCCCCGCCATGCCGTAGCGTCGCCTAGCGTTCGACTCCGGCCTTCTCCAGTTCCCGGCCCAGCCTGCCGGTCAGCCACAGCCACCACATCCTGAAGTCGGCGGCGAGGCTCCACAGCGGATAGGTGAAGGTTGCCGGACGGTTCTTCTCGACCGTGAAATGCGCGACCCAGGCGAAGAAATAGCCCGCGACCGGCATCGCGGCGAGGAACCACCAGCGCCCGCTTATCACGGCATAGATGGCGAGCGCCACGACGAGGCTCGTCCCGACATAGTGGAGTGCGCGGGTGCGCGGCTTCGAATGTTCGCGCAGGTAGAACGGCCAGAAGCTGGCGAAGTCCTGATATTTGCTCATGCTGCCTCCTTGGCGCGCGATGCTACCTGTCGGCGGCGGCTTTGCGAAGGGGGTTCCTATTGCGCCTTTGCGGGGTCGGAAATGTTGGTTCCCGAAACTTTCCTACCGACCCGTTTCCGGTGCATGAGCAAGGCCATGCCGCGCGCCCCGTTTTCCCCGGTTTGTCGAGCTTTTCCGCCGTGTTGCGGGCGTGTGCGCGAGGTCTTCTTTTTGCCCCAAGGACCGTGTTCCATGTGTTCCATCGCGTAGGATTCGCAAAACGCCTTTCGCGGAACGCTCCGGGGCGCGGAACGCTGATCGCCTGAGAGGGTGGACGGGTGAACAGGCGAAAGGACGAAAATGCTCGAACACGTACCCGAATGGTTGGGCCGCGCGATGAAGAACGTGCGCGCCGGGCACGAGAAGCTGGCGGTGGTGAAACTGGGCGATGCAGCGACGATCGGCGCGGGCGGATTTCGCCTGTCCAGCCCGGCCTTTACCGATGGCGGCGTGCTCGATCCGCGTTTTACTGCCGATGCGCAAGCGCCGGTCAGCCCGCCGCTTGCCTGGACCGAACCCCCTGCGGGGACGCGCAGCCTCGTGCTCCTCGTCGAGGACCCGGAAGTTCCCAGCATGGAACCCTTCGTTCACTGCCTCGGCATGGGGATGCCCGCGCGCGAGGGTGCACTGGCGGAAGGCGAGCTGCCGCCAGTGATGGGCCTGAATTCCTATCAAAAGGCGGAGTGGCTGCCGCCCGATCCGCCGACAGGGCATGGCAGCCACGATTACGTGTTTCAGCTCTATGCGCTCGACATCGCCTCGCCCTTCGCGGCGGACGCCGGACGCAGCGCCGCGCTCGACGCGATGGACGGGCACGTGGTCGGAACGGCCATCCTCCTCGGCACATATTCGCGGGGAGGATGACCGAAGAACGACCCGTCAGAGCTTCAGTTCGCCCTCGTTGCGGCCTTCCCACCAGGCGATGCGGTCAGGCTGCAGTTCGATGAGGATAAGGCCTTCGGTGTCGAGACCTTCGGCGAACCACTTCTCGAGGTCGGGGACCCAGTGCTTCTCGTGCGTTTCGCGATCGCGGATGATCTTGCCCTGCCCTTGGATCGCCGCCCAGAAGTCGCTGGAAGAATAGGTGGCGCCGCATTGCGACGAGTTCTTGAGGTCGTCGTCGATCCGGCCGTCATCGGTCGTGAAGTGAAAGGTCCGTCCGTCGCTTTCGTCGACATCGCCGTTGTTCGACATCGGGCGCGCGGCAATCTTGCCTTCCGATCCGGTCTTGGTGACGAACATCGCCACGTCGATCTTCTTGAGGCGCTGGGCGATATCGGAAAGGGAGCGGTCAGCCATGAATAAATCCTTCGTTGCTTTGAGAAGTCTCCTTGCAACGAGCCTGCTCCTCATTCGTGCCGGGAACGGGTCGTCGGCTGCAAGCCATTGATGCAAAAGACGGTTCTGACGACACTGCGAAATCTTGCCATATTTTAGTCTCAATTCGGGAACTACGCATGAGGCGACCCGTTAGGATGGCGACCATGGCGGGACCGCTTCGTAACAGGATTGCGGCGACTGCCCCCCGGTCCTGACTTCCTTAACATTCAAGGATACGACACTTATGAAACATTTCAGTCTCGCACTCGTCGCCGGTTCGGCTCTTGCACTTGCCGCCTGCTCGGAACCCGCAGAAGACACGACCGTCGTCGACGAACCCGAAACGACTATGGAAGAGCCGATGGCTAACGGCACGATCGTCGAAGTAGCGCAAGGCAACTCCGACTTCTCGACCCTCGTCTCCGCCGTAACCGCTGCCAATCTTGGCGATACGCTCGGCGGCGCCGGCCCTTACACGGTATTCGCTCCGACGAACGCAGCCTTCGACAAGCTTCCCGCCGGCACGCTGGATGAGCTGACCGCTGCCGAAGACAAGGAGCAACTTACGAATATCCTCACCTACCACGTCGTAGAGGGCAATGTCGATGCAGCGACGCTGACGCAGGCCATCACGGATGCCGGCGAAGCAGGCTACACGATTAACACTGTCAATGGCGGTACTCTTACTGCGACGCTGGTGGACGGAAACGTCGTGCTGACAGACGCGACCGGAGGAACTTCAACCGTCACGGCGACCGATATCGAAGCATCGAACGGTGTCATTCACTCGGTCGACACGGTACTCATGCCAGCCTGATAACGATCGAATTTGATCAAGCGTGGCCCCGCCGCTGTCGAAAGACCGTGGCGGGGCTTCGTCGTGACAGAACGTTAGGCATCTTTTCATGATCACCGAACGCATCGTTAGACTGGCACTTACTGCAAGTTGCGGCATGCTTGCAGCCTGTTCGGCCACGGGCGAAGGTTCGACCGATCGAAGTACGCAGCCATTCGCTGGTTTGCCGGAAGGCGAGACGATCCAGTTCATCGGAACCGAACCATTCTGGCGAGGATCGGTCGCGGACGGCACGGCCACCTACATCACACCCGACAATCAATCGGGTACGACCTTCGATGTCACCCGGTTTGCCGGTAATAACGGCGTGTCGTTCAGCGGGAGCATGAACGATGCCTCTTTCGACTTGATGGTTACGCCCGGAGATTGCAGCGACGGGATGTCCGATGTCCGTTACCCCTATGTCGCGACGATCAAGTTGGCAGAAGAAACGCTGCGAGGTTGCGCCTGGACCGGTGACAAGGAATTACTCGAAGGCGCGCCACAACAATGAGGCCGCGTCCTGCCATGAGAAGCGCGCCACGCTTGGAACTGAGCCGTTGGTATGCCGTATTAACCTATGCGCTTCATCATCAATGAAAGCGCGCGTTAATTGCCGGGGGAAAAAAGTTTGAGCGACAGGTCGAAGCCTGATCCTGCGTATCCGCCGCAGTCGCAATTGCGCTTCGACGACAGCGCAGCCCGCTTTCGCGGCGCGCACCCGGAAGAAAGCTTTAGTGGTGCGTCAGGCGTTCTGTTCGAGCAGGCGATGGCTCAGACTCGCATGGCCGTAACGCTCGCCGATCCGAACCAGCCCGACATGCCGCTTGTCTTCGCGAACCGGGCTTTTCGAGCTTTGACAGGCTACGCGGAGGAAGAGATTATCGGGCGGAACTGCCGGTTCCTTCAGGGGCCTGAAACGTCCTCGCAAACGCTGGATCGCATCCGCCGAGCCCTCGAAAAAGAAGACGTCGTCGTCGTTGAACTGCTGAACTATCGAAAAGACGGTTCGAGTTTCTGGAACGCGCTTCATATCGGTCCGATCTACAACGCGAAGGGCGATCTGGTTTACTTCTTCGGCAGCCAGTGGGACGTATCGGACGTGCGCGCCGCCCGCGATGAGGAAAGGCAGGCGCGCCTGATCGCCCGCGAATTGTCGCACCGTATGAAAAACATGTTCTCGGTCATTTCCGGAATCGTGAACATTACGGGAAGGACACGCGGCGTTCGCGACGAGGCCGCAGAAATCAATTCGCGGATTCACGCGCTAGGCCGGGCCTATGAAACGACGCTCGACGACGCGACGATGGATCGCATCGACATCGCCGAAGCGATCCACGCCACACTCGACCCCTACGCCGTCGACCGGCAACGCCTCTTGTTCAAGGGCACGAAGACAAAGGTTCCGTTCGCCACGATTTCGGTAGTCAGTATACTGCTGCACGAATTGGCCAACAACGCCCTCAAATACGGAGCGTGGTCGAACGACACGGGACAGGTCGTGCTGGACTGGCATTGCGATGAGGCGACCGACGAACTGATCATCGACTGGCGCGAATCGGGCGGACCGCCCCTCGATGCCAGGAATATCGAGCCGGGTGCGGGCAGCGCGATCATCGAACGATTGCTGGGCAACGGACGCGGTACGATCGAACGCGATTTCGCTTCCGATGGCCTGAAAGCGCTTATCTCGATCGCCTTGAAAGGAACATGATTATCAATCGCGAATGTGTGCTGTTGCTGCTGGATGACGAACCGCTGATTCTCATGGATTTGGAATTCGCCGCCGAGGATCTCGGCTGCAAGGTTTTCGCCGCGAGTTCTCTCAATCAGGGACTCGAATTGCTGCGCGAGAATGGGCAAACTATCGAGGCTGCCGTCCTCGACGTTACGCTGCAGGACGGCGATACCTGCCTGCCGCTTGCCCGAAAGCTGGAAGAGGCCGACATTCCCTACATCATTCACTCGGGCGATCTCGATCGTCACGACGAGCAGATCCGCGCACTTGACGCGCCGCTCATCGCGAAGCCCGCTTCCGCGACCAAGGTCATCGAAGCGGCGAAAGCGCGCCGAAAGAGTTGACCGCGCGCTTGATGCCTGTCCGTTAGTAGAGGGCCGGCGCTTCCCGCTGCAATCTGTTCGGCCGTGCCGGTTGCAACGCCTCTAGGGTCGGCGCAACGCTTCTTGCGCCCTGCTGACCCGGTACCGACGCGGTCGCGGGACAGCCTCGACCTCCGAGGAAATCGAGCGCGGTCGAAATGGAGTCTTCAGTGGCGTTGCCCAGTTGGACGGCAATCTCGTCATCCGCGCGGCAGAAGTTCGGAACCACCGAACCCAGACCACCGAAATAGTCTCCATTGCCGTCGGCATTCACCGTGCGGAAGGCCACGATGCGGAAACGATCATCGCACGCTTCCCGGTCAACGGCGATCTGTCCGACCGGCTTGCCATAGGTATTGGAGCCGATCAGCGCCAGATTATCTCCGAGATAGGGTATGAAGGCATTCGTCACGAGTTCCGACGCGGACGCCGTGCTGCGCGTGCCGATGACGGCGAGCTTCGTGACATCGATAGCTTCGGGCTGCGACTGGAAGCGGTAGGTCGAATTCTCGCTCGAAAGCGCTTCGCTGAATTCCGTCCTGCTGAAAACCTGGTTGGTTCGGTTGCGCGCGAGCAGGTCGCCGAGCAACTCTGCAAGTCGAACGAGGCCGCCCCCGTTGTAACGAAGGTCGAGAATGACTTCCGTCACCCCGGCGGACCGGAACTGCGCGAATGCGGCCCGCAGGTCGTCCTCGGCCGTTTCCGCAATGAATGTCCGCAGGTTGAGATAGCCGACCTGGCGGCCGCCATCGTTGAAAATGCGCACGCCATAACGGTCGGAAACCGGATCGAGATTGTATTCGGCCTTCGTCACGCTGATCTCACGGCTCACACCGCTATTGTCGATGATCTGGAACGTTCGGGTGACGCCCGGCTCCGGTGGACCGAGCGAGGAATCGAGCGTCCCATCGGCAAGCCGGGCCGCTACCGAACGGCCCTGAATCGCGGTAATCTGGACGCCTCGGTCGAGACCGGCAGAGAACCCCGGAGCGTTCTCGAACGCTTCGGTTACGAATAGACGATCGTTCTCGTCGAAGGCGAGGCGGATCCCGAAACCGGCATTGGACCCGGAATTGATGAGTTCGTTCTCTTCCTCAATCGAAGTTATGTAGGTGAAGAAATTGTCGCGCCCTTCCGCTCTTGCCGGCGCGACGAGGGCGTCGATATAGCTTTGCAGATCGCTGTAGGCCGCCGGATCGACGGTGTTGTCGATGAGGTTCGGATAAAGGTAATATTCGTTCAGCTGCTGCGACACCCAGGTCTTGCGCGCAGCGAGAGAACAGTCGTTAGCCGCGGGAGGCTGCGAAGTCGGCGTCGGGCTCGGCTTACCGCCCGTCCGGTTATCGGTGCCCGATCCTCCGCCGCAAGCGACGACGGCGAAGGCCGATACGGCCGACACCAGAAAACGACCCAGTTTCATTGCGAACCCCTCAATGCTTCGATGCAGACGCATCGGCTGGATACGACACGACGCTACAGTCCCATGCTGCGGTTAATATGTTGCTGCATGAACGCCTGCTGAGCAAGAGCGAAACGACGCATCCGCCTTCGGGCGTCGAAGTGGTGCATAGATGCCGCGAAAGCGGGCGGCCGGGGCTGCAAAGGTGGCGCAATCCGTCTAGGTGGAGATATGGAAGAGAATAACCGGGACAGATACGAATGACACGACCACAGCCTGATTGGATCGTTGCCGCGATCGGTGGCAAGCCGACCAACGGCAAGCTCGCCATCGAGGAACTGGGTGAGGAAAAGACCTATGGGCGCGCGGGCTTTTCGCTGAGCAGTCCGGCCTTCGGCAATGGCGACCTGCTCGATCCGTCCTTTACGGCCGGCGAGGAAGATGCAGTGGCTCCGCCGCTGGAATGGACCGCGCCCCCTCCGACGGCGCAGGAACTGGTCATCATCGTCGAGGATGGCGATGGCCCGGCTGACAAGGACGGCAATGCGCAATGCCACTGGCTCGTCTGGGGCCTTCCGGGACAGAAGGGCATGATGCTCGAAGGAGAGACCCCGCCGCGAGTAGGTAAGAACGCCAAGGGCAATTCCGAATGGCTTCTGCCAGACCCCCCCGAGGACGATTCCGCGCATCGCTACATCTTTCAGATATTTGCGGTCGACCTGCCGCTCGTCGAACTGCCAGGTGCGAACCGCGCGCAGGTCTTGCAGTCGATCAGGAACAGCGTAGTGGCTAGCGCACTGGTCGTAGGAAAATTCGCCGCAGTCGACAACGAGGACGAGGGCGACTGGGACGATCTCGACGAATAAATTCAATTCGCCGCTCGGTTGGTCCGACGGCTTTTCAAGGAAGGACAAATCGAATGGCTGGCAAGAACAACGCCCTGCAAAAGGAAGTCACACTGTCACCTGAACTCGAGAACGTGGTCGGGAAGGGTCCGATGACCCGCGCCCAGGTCACCTCGAAAGTCTGGGAATACATCAAGAAGCATGACCTTCAGGATTCCAAGGACAAGCGTCAGATCAACCCTGACGACGAGCTTGGGAAAGTCATCGGCAAGGACCAGATTTCCATGTTCAAGATGACGGCCGCCGTTTCGAAGCATCTCAGCTAGGCGCGAGGCTCACGGGTTCGGCGAAACGGCCAGTCGGTCGCTTCGCCGACCCACAAGGCGAGCCAGATCAGCATGGGCTGCGCGATCATGCGCGGAATATGATAGACCAGCCCTGCTCCGCCAGAAGGCTTGCCCAAATCGATCAGCATGTGGTTCACATTCGCTGGCCAGACGCACAGGGCGTAGAGCGCCAGACCGACACCGGCAGCCTTCCGCAAACGGTGAGACCATGGCTGGATGAGCGCCGCAGCTCCGGCTAATTCAGCTACTCCGGTCAGAAGCACGACCTCGCGCGCAAAAGGGATGGCTGCCGGCATGATCGAGAGGAACGGGTCCGGCATTACGAGATGCAGGATGCCGGCGACCGCATAGAATAGCGCGAGAAGCGCACGCAGGACGGCGCGAACCATCAATTCGCAGGACGCGAAATGCGGTAAGGCCCACGGCGTTCGTCCAGCGCCTCACCCTTCCAGCTGATCAAGACTTTTCCTTCGTTCAGCAGATCATCGACAGCCGCGTGAACGTCGCTCATTCTCTTTTGCCAATCCCCGGACGGTCCGGCAAGTTCGCGGGCCACCTCGCTCGGACACACTGTCTTCCTCTTCCCGCGCTTCGCCAGCATCCCGTGAACCGCAGCATGCGCTTCGTTGCTCACTCTTTCTCGACCTCGACGCCCTTCCAGAAAGCGATGCGGTTCTTGATCTGGCTCGCTGCATCTTTCGGATCGGGATAGTACCAGGCACCGTCGTGCAATGTTTCACCGTCCACTTTCAGATCGTGATAGCGCGCCGTGCCTTTCCAGGGGCATTCGCTCGTTGTGTCGCTGTCTTGCAGGACTTCGGCCGATACGTCCTCGAGTGGGAAATAATGGTTCTGCTCCACCACCACGGTATCGTCGCTTTCTGCGATCGTCCTACCGTTCCATTTCGCGCGTACAGTCATGGATAGCTCCTTTCACGAAAACCCGAATGTAGCTAAGGACGAAACGAGCGGGAAAGTCTTCGTATCCTGCCCGTTCGCCCTGTTCGATCTTGGAGTTCCTACCTTGCCACGTAGCCTCGCCCTGCCGCTTCGCCTCGCAGCTTCTTTCGCATTGCTCGCAGCCATCGTTCCGACGGCCCTGCACGCGCAGGAAGTCGACGAGCAGACCGCGCGCAGGATTGCCGAGAGAGCGCTCGAACGTGCGCCCGTGTTCGACGGGCACAACGATGTTCCCTGGCAGTTGCGCGGACGATACGAGAACCGGCTCGCCGATTTCGACTTCGCCGATACGAGCAATACGGCGGACCCGGCGAACGACCGCGCGGCCATGCACACCGACCTTGCGCGACTTCGGCAAGGAAAGGTCGGAGCGCAATTCTGGTCGGTCTACGTCCCCGTCAGCTTCGAAGAACCCGAGGCCGTCAAGGCGACGCTGGAGCAAATCGACGTCACCCGCCGTCTGATCGCCCGCTATCCCGACGACCTTGCCTTCGCCACCTCGGCAAAGGATGTCGAAGAAGCTGTCCGGGCGGGCAGGATCGCGTCCCTCATGGGGATGGAAGGCGGCCATTCGATCGGTGCCGATCTGGGCGTGCTACGGCAGATGTACGCCCTCGGCGTGCGCTACATGACGCTGACGCACTCGCGAAACACGGGCTGGGCGGACAGTGCGACCGACACGCCCGTTCACGGGGGCCTAAGTGACTTCGGCAAGGATGTCGTGCGCGAAATGAACCGGATCGGGATGCTCGTCGACCTCAGCCACGTAAGCGAGGAAACGATGAGCGATGCCCTCGACGTTGCCGTGGCTCCGGTCATCTTCAGCCATTCCGGCGCGCGTGCGATCAATGGGCATCCGCGCAACGTTCCGGACACGATTCTGCGAAGGTTGCCGCAGAATGGCGGCGTCGTGATGGTCGTCGGCTTGCCGGCCTATCTCAACGAGGACTTGCGGCAGTGGAACGCCCGCAAGGCAGCGGAGGAAGCGCGCCTCGACGCACTTTACCAGGGCCAGCCTACTTCACGAGAGGAGGCTCTGGCCACTTGGCTTTCCGGCAACCCAACACCCGAAGCCACGATCGCCGACATGGCAGATCACATCGACCATGTTCGCGCAGTGGCAGGTATCGACCATATCGGCATCGGCGGCGACTACGACGGGATGCCGAGCGGACCGGTCGGAATGGAGGACGTGTCCGGCTATCCCGCGCTGTTCGTCGAACTCGCACGCCGCGGCTATTCGCAGCGCGACCTGGAAAAGATCGCTTTCACCAACGCTCTGCGCGCAATGCGCGAAGCAGAGCGATACGCGGCAACGCAGGGGGCGAGCAATCCGTTGGAAACACGCGGCCCCGCCCTCTGAGGAGCAACGCTAGTCGCTTTTGCAGGGGTCGTAGCCCCAGTTCATCAGGCTGTATCGCCAGTCGCTATTTTCGACGTCTTCATCCGGCCCCTGTGCCTTGTGCCGATGGATATAACCGACGACCTTCTGCATATGTTCGTACTGGTCGTCCGACAGATCATCCTTGTTGGTCCGCTTGATCTCGACGATCCGTTTGCCAGACTTGTGGCCAGTGCTTTCGCCGTTCTCCTTGTCGCCGACCGACTTAGACTCTTCAGTCTCCAGCCACTCCTTAAGCTCTTTCGGCTGCATGTTCACGGCGTCATAGAAGTCGTCGTAAACTTCGTCCTTCTTGTCGTCGTCCATCAGTCGTCGCCCTCCACCTTGTCGGGAAGACCTTCGCGATCGGTGCTGGCGTAATCTTCAAGCTCGTCCTCGGACATCGAATCGTACATCTGTTTCGATGCACCCTGAAGCTCGGAGACCTTGGTATCTCCCCGTTTGGCGGAGAGCGCGGCGCCGGCTGCCTTCTGCTGTGCCTTCGACTTGGCGGGCATCAGTCCTGCGCCTCCAGTTCGGACCCGCGCTTCAGAACCTCGTCGCCGTCTTCCTGCTTTATCAGGTAGGCGGGATTGTCCTCGTCGCCGTCCTTGGTGATTTCCTCACCCTGAAGCGTGCGGGTCACTTCGCGCTCGAAGCGTTCCTTGATCTGGCCCTTGCCCTCGCCATTGCCCCAATTCCACTTGACGTATTGGTCGGTCTGGAAACTGTTGGAATTGCTCATATCCGTTACTCCTTGACTGGTAGCGGATAGGGAACGGGCAAGTTACTCGACAGGTTCCGCGATTGGATTGTCCGTCGCGGTATCATCGGCACCCGGTCGATCGTCCGTTTCGAGGATGATCGAATCGGTCGCCTCATCCTCTTCCTGCGACGAGATGACGCCGCTTACGGTAGCCTCTTCCTCGATGTCGCCCTGTGTCGACGCACCGATGATCCATACCGCACTGAGCAGGACGATGGTCACCAGCGTTCCGATTATAAGAACCCAGCGCACGACGCCTTCCTTGGAGCCTCCGCTCGCCTCAACGTCGCTGACGTGTGTTTCGTCGCCGTCCTGTCGCATTAATTCCCTCCGGTCGCGTAAGTCTGAAAGTTAGCAAAGATACGGTTTTTCATAAAGCTTGTTCCCCGCGGCGATGAACGCGGGGTGCGCTCAATCCCGCAAGATTTCGTTGATTGCCGTTTTAGATCGCGTTCGTTCGTCCACGGTTTTGACGATGACCGCGCAGGCGAGCGAAGGACCGCCCGCCGGATCGGGAAGCGTGCCGGGCACGACGACCGAATAGGGCGGGATTTCGCCCCGCGTGACTTTCCCCGTCTTGCGATCGACGATCTTGGTCGATTGAGTGATGAACACTCCCATGGCCACGACGCACCCCTCGCCGACAATGACGCCTTCCACGATCTCGCTGCGAGCCCCGATGAAGCAATTATCGCCGATGATCGTAGGGTTCGCCTGCATCGGTTCGAGCACGCCGCCGATGCCCGTCCCTGCCGAGATATGGCAGTCCTTGCCGATCTGTGCGCAGGACCCGATGGACGCCCACGTATCGACCATCGTACCCTCGCCTACATAGGCCCCGATATTGACGAAGCTCGGCATGAGGACGGTACCCTTGCCGATGAAGGAACCCCGCCGCGCGATCGCTCCCGGCACGACGCGAAACCCTGCTTCGCGGAAACGGGCCTCGTCCCAGCCCGCGAACTTGCTCTCGACCTTGTCGAACGCGGGATGGCCGGCGCTGCCTCCTTCCATCACGCGGTTGTCATTGAGCCTGAAGGACAAGAGCACGGCCTTTTTGAGCCATTGATTGACCGTCCAACCGCCATTGCCGTCGGGTTCGGCGACCCGGGCGCTGCCATCGTCGAGCATTGCCAGGGCCTGTTCGACGGCACGGTTCACTTCGCTGTCGTCACGCGATAGGCTGTCTCGATCGTCCCAGGCCTTCTCGATCAGATCGGCGATTTGCACAGTCATTTGCAGTCAGTTCCTCGAATGGGCGCGTGTGGAAAGATGGTGTTACGACGCGCCTAGTGACGCAACCCCTTGCCCTAGGCAACCGCGAATGGTTATCGCAATCTTAATTCGTTATTCACCCATACCGAACAAGATGTGGTGAAATCTCCCGGCATCGAGGGTCATTTCCATAATGAAGTCATTGCCAACGATCCGTCGGAACGTCCCGATGGCTCTACTTCTTCGGACCGGCCTGATCGCTCCGGTCATGTTGCTCGCCGCCTGCGGTGGCGGCGGCGGAAACGTCGGCAGCACGCCGCGTCCGTCCCCCGTACCGACCCCGACACCCGCTCCCGCGCCGACTCCGACGCCGACCCCGCCTCCGCCCGACACGAATTTCGATACAGCGGAATTTCGCCGTTCGGACGGGCCGGATTTTCATGACGCCGTGGCAGCATGGTCGGACGGAATTACCGGGCGCGATGCGACGATTGCGATCATCGACACCGGAATAGATACGGATAATCCGGAATTCTCCGGGCGGATCAATCCCGCCTCACGTGATGTGGCCGGCAACGACACGGCCGAGGCCGTGGACGACCACGGAACGAATATTGCGCTCGTGGCCGCTGCGGCGCGGGACGATACCGGCATTGTGGGGATCGCCTACGAGGCCGACATCCTCGCCATCAGGACGGACCGCCCGGGCAGCTGCGATGCGGATAGCGACGAAGTGCTCGACGGCTGCGTCTTCTTCGACAGCGACATAGCGCGCGGCATAGACATCGCGATCGCCAACGGTGCGCGGGTCATCAACCTGTCGCTCGGAGGATCCTCGCCCAGTTCGTCCTTGCGCGCTGCGGTCGGACGGGCAGCCGCCGCGGGGCTCGTAATCGTCGTCTCCGCCGGAAACGATGGCGACGGAACCAACCCGGACATCGATCCCGATCAACCCGATCCCTTCCCGCAAGGCATTGCCGATGTCGCGGGCGACAATCTGATCATCGTCGGTTCGGTCGATGACAACGGCGTAATCTCCGACTTTTCGAACCGCGCGGGAAATCTTGCCTCGGTCTTTCTGACCGCACGCGGCGAGCGCATCTGCTGCGTCTACGAGAACGGCGAATTGCTCGTCACGGAAGAGAACGGGCAGCGTTTCGTCACCCTGTTTTCGGGCACGAGTTTCTCGGCTCCGCAAGTCGCGGGTGCGGTCGCGCTGCTGGCGCAAGCCTTCCCCAATCTCACAGGCTCGGAGATCGTTTCCCTCTTGCTCGACACCGCGCGCGATGCCGGTGCGACCGGGATCGACAGCGTCTACGGGACCGGGATCCTCGACATCGGGGCTGCTCTTTCCCCCCAAGGGACGACTGCGATCGCAGGAACCGAGCGAGCGCTTGCTCATGGCGATCTGACGGGCGTGACCTCTGCAGCTATGGGCGACGCACTGGCAAACGGTTCGCTGTCGACGATCGTGACAGACAGCTACGATCGGCCCTATGCGATAGACCTCGCAGCGGGCGGACGGCGGGCATCGCTGCAACCGCGACTGCGCAACGTCATCGAGCAGCGGACTGATATTCTCGGCGGTTCTAACGGCAAAATGAGCCTCGCGGTTACGATCGACCAGCGCAACTCCCAGTTCGGGTCGAGCCTGCTCGAACCGCTCGAAATTGCGACCGAAGATGCAGAGCGATCCCGGATACTAGCGGCCACGGTGGCGTTGCGCGTCTCCCCTGACATGCAACTCGGTTTCGGAATGGCCCGTTCGGGCGATACGCTCATCGCGCAATTGCAGGGCCATTCGCGGCCCGCCTTCCTGCTGGCGAAAGGCGGAGGCGACGATAGCGGTTTTACCGCGACGAGCGACGCAGCGGTGGCCCTGCGCCGAAAAATGGGTGACTGGGGTTTTACCGTAAGCGCGGAGGACGGCGAAGTGCGCCTCGAAGAAGGGCGGGCTCTACCCGGTGCGTGGGACCCGTTTGACGGACGCTATGAGATGTCGCGCTTCTCGTTCGCGGCGGATCGGCGCTGGTCCAACGTTCAGGCTTCGATCGGCGCGACGTGGCTGAGCGAAGAGGCAACGGTGCTCGGCGCGAAGTTCGCGGACGCATTCGGTGGCAGGGGTAGCGACACGCTGTTCCTCGATGCCGAGGCAGCCTTCGTTGCATCAGGCGATATCCGGCTGGGAGCGGCCTTCCGCCAAGGATTTACGCGCGCGCAATCGGGCGGCCTCGTTGTTGAGGGCTCGCGCATGGAAAGCCGCGCATGGTCGCTTGACGCTACGAAATACGGGCTTTTCCAGAATTCGGACAGCATCGGCTTTCGCCTATCCCAACCCCTGCGCGTAGAGAGCGGCGGCTTGATGCTCGACGTTCCCGTCAGCTTCGATTTCGCAACGGAAACAGCCACTTACGGGTTGCGCAATCTCTCTCTTGCCCCCTCGGGACGCGAGCTTACGGGCGAGATTGCGTGGAATGGCTGGTTGTTCGGCGGAGCAGCCAATGCGAGCCTGTTTTACAGCAAGGAACCCGGACATATCAAGGAGTTAGGCGAGGATTACGGTCTCGCCCTACAGTGGCGCAAGGACTTCTGAAAAAACGCGCTATCCGCGTCCCGCAGGATTCACGCAATCAGCGAAAACCACGCAAAACCGCCATTTCGTGGATTTCACAATGGCACCTAAAGCGCCCTCAATGATGTCGAGCGCGCATCTACGGTCGGCGAAGCCCACTCAACGAGCGGTGACGAAGCTCGCTTATTTCAGTCCGGCCTGCTGCGCGAAACCATAGGCTGTCATCACGAGCGGCTTCACCCGCTCCGACATCTGTTTCGCGTGCGCTGACGAGGCCGTCCCGTCGATCACCCGCTTCTTGATGCCCTGAATGATGCCCGCCAGGCGGAAGAGGTTGTAGGCGAAATACCATTCCATCGGCGGCACGTCGTAGCCGGTGCGCGCGATGTAGCGCTCGATCGCCTCGTCCCGCGTCGGGATGCCGAGCGCCGCATGATCCAACCCGCCGATGCCGGCCCGGCCATCGGGCTCGTTGACCCAGTTCAGCATGAAGTAGGAGAAGTCCGCCACCGGATCGCCGAGGGTCGACAGTTCCCAGTCGAGCACCGCGATGACCCGCGGCTCGTCCGCATGGAAGATCATGTTGTCGAGGCGGTAGTCGCCATGCACGATGCCGCTCGCCTGCTGCGGCGGGACGGTCTCGGGCAGCCACTCGATCAGCCGGTCCATCTCGGGAATGGTCTCGGTTTCCGAGAGGCGATACTGCTTCGACCAGCGGGCGATCTGCCGCGCGCAGTAATCCTCCGACTTGCCGAAGTCCGACAGGCCGATCGCATCGGGGTCCTTCATGTGCAAATCGGCCATCGTGTCGATCATCGCGTGATAGATCGCGCGCCGTTCGTCGGGCTGGTAGTCGGGAAGCGAACCGTTCCACAAATTGCGGCCATCGGCGAGGCCCATGACGAAGAACTTCGACCCGATGACCTCGGTATCCTCGCACAGACCATAGGCCCGCGGAACGGGAAAGCCCGTCGGATGAAGCGCGGCCATCGCCCGATATTCGCGATCGACCGCATGGGCCGACGGCAGCAGCTTGCCGAAGGGCTGCCGCCGCAGCACGTAGGACTTGCCCGGCGTATCGATCCGATAGGTCGGGTTGCTCTGCCCGCCCTTGAACTTGGCGAGCGTCATCGGCCCTGCAAAGCCCTCGACATTTTCGGCCAGCCAGCTGCCCAGCGCTTCCTCGTCGAGCCGGTCGTTTTCCGGCACCGCGATCGTGCCGACCATTTCCGTCTCGTAATCGATCGTGCCGCGCTTCTCCGTCATCAGTCGAACACCACCACGCTGCGAGCGGTATGGCCGTCGCGCAGCTTGTCGAAGCCGTCATTGACCTCGTCGAGCGAAATGCGCTCGGCGATGATCGTGTCGAGGTCGAGCAATCCGCGCATGTAGAAATCGACGAGGCGCGGCAGGTCGACCGGGAAGTGGTTCATTCCCATGATCGCGCCTTGCAGCTTCTTGCCCGACAAAAGGTCCATCGCGCCGAGGCCGACCTTGCAGTCGAGCGGCATCATTCCGAGGATCGTCGCGGTTCCGCCGCGCTTCAGAACCTTGACCGCCAGCTTCGCCGATGCGTCACGTCCGACGGCCTCGATCGCGTGATCAACGCCCGCCCCCGTCAGCTTGACGATCTGTTCGGCGGCATCGTCGGCGAGGGCATCGACCGTGTGCGTCGCGCCCAATGCCTTTGCGAGTTCGCGCTTTTCGGGCAGGGGATCGGCGGCAATGACCTTGCCGGCACCGGCGATGCGTGCGGCGTTGATCGCTGCAAGTCCGACGCCGCCGCAGCCGATGACGGCGACGGTTTCGCCGGGCGTCAGCTTGCAGGCATTGAAGATCGCGCCGGCCCCGGTCGTCACGGCGCAGCCGATGACGGCGGCGCGGTCGAGGGGCATTTCCTTGTCGATCGCGACGCAGGCATGTTCGTGGATGAGCATCTGCTCGGACAGGGCGGAGAGGTTGAGCATCTGGCTGACCATTTCTCCGTCGCGCGTCAGGCGCGGCGGCTCGCCTTTCCCGCGGCGCGTATCGCCGCCGAGGCACAAGGCCATGCGCCCTGTGACGCAGAATTCGCAATGTCCGCAGAAGGCCGAGAGGCAGGAGACGACGTGGTCGCCCGGCTTCACCGTCTTCACCTCGCTGCCGACGGCGGCCACGATCCCGGCTGCCTCATGCCCCGGAATACACGGCATGGCATGGGGATAGGCGCCATCGATGAAATGCAGGTCTGAATGGCAGAGGCCGCACGCCTTGGTGTCGATGAGGACTTCGTGCGGTGCCGGTTCGCCGACCTCGATTTCTTGGATGACGAGCGGTTCGCCCGCTTTTTCCAGAATGGCTGCTTTTGGCATGAACTTCCTTTTTTTCTCTGTCGCGTTCCTCCCGTGCAGGAAGGATATTCAATCGCCCCGGACGAGCTGACGTGGCGCTCCGTCGCCAGCAAGGCGGTCCGTTAACGCCGGACCGCCCGACCCTGCCTCCTCTGACGAGGAAGGCGCTAGATCAACGCGCCGCTGCCGTGGCCGCCGCGCTGCCCGCGCTCGCGCTTTCGGCATTGTTGCTGCGCTGTCCGGCGGTATGTCCGTCCGGCTCGTGCCGCCCGATTTCCATGCGGGCGATCGACCGGGCGTGCACCTCGTCGGGTCCGTCGGCGAGACGCAGGGTGCGCATCGAGGCATAGGATTTCGCGAGGCCGTAATCGTTCGACACGCCCCCGCCGCCATGCGCCTGGATGGCGTCGTCGATGATCCTGAGGGCCATGTTGGGCGCCTGCACCTTGATCATGGCGATTTCCTGCTTCGCTGCCTTGTTACCGACCTTGTCCATCATGTCGGCTGCCTTGAGGCAGAGAAGGCGCGTCATGTCGATGTCGATGCGCGCACGGGCGATGCGCTCTTCCCACACAGAATGCTTGTAGATTGGCTTGCCGAAGGCTTCGCGCGATTGCAGGCGCTTGCACATCTTGGCGAGCGCTTCCTCGGCAACGCCGATCGTCCGCATGCAGTGGTGGATGCGGCCCGGTCCGAGGCGGCCCTGCGCGATCTCGAACCCGCGCCCCTCGCCCAGCAGCATGGCATCCTCTGCCTTCACGCGCACGTCGTTCAGCTCGATTTCCATGTGGCCGTGCGGTGCATCGTCATAGCCGAAGACCGGCAGGTGGCGCAGCACCTTCACCCCCTCGGCATCGAGCGGCATCAGCACCATGGACTGCTGCTGGTGACGGTTCGCCTCGAAATCGGTCTTGCCCATGACGATGGCGACCTTGCAGCGCGGATCGCCCGCCCCGCTCGACCACCATTTGCGGCCATTGATGACGTAGTCGTCGCCGTCCCGGCGGATCGAACATTCGATGTTCGTCGCATCCGAACTCGCGACCTGCGGTTCGGTCATGAGGAAGGCGGAGCGGATCTCGCCGTTCATCAGCGGCGTCAGCCACTTGTCCTTCTGCGCGCGAGTGCCATAGCGGTGCAGCACTTCCATGTTGCCGGTGTCGGGGGCGGAGCAGTTGAACACTTCGCTCGCGAAACCGACGCGGCCCATCTCCTCGGCACACAGCGCATATTCGAGATTGGTGAGGCCCGGCCCCTCGAACTCGAAACTTTCCTCGACGTGATTGTGGCTCTCGTTGCGGGGCGGCATGAAGAGGTTCCAGATGCCGGCATCCTTCGCCTTCGCCTTCAGGTCCTCGACGATCTGGATGACTTTCCAGCGGTCGCCCTCGGCATCCTGCTCGGCATAGGTCGAGACGTTGGGGCGGACATTGGCCTCGATGAAGTCCCGGACCCGGTTGCGCCAATATTCCTGCCGTTCGGTGGGTTCGAAATCCATCTGCCTTATCCTCTTCGAAGTTCTAGTATGGTTCGCTCCTGACAGAGCGGACCCGCTGCGCCAAGTGCGTTTTTGCCCGGTCCGGGTGGCGATGATTCCTCGCCGGACCGTTGCGGTGCGGTCGGAAACTCTATTCCTTTGCCGCCCGTCGTCAACCGCGTTCGGCCTTGCCGCTACGGCAACGGTGCACGCTGTCGCAGCGATCGGCGATCCGGGCGAATCGCACTTGCAGTATGCAGCGAAAAGGCCTTACGTAAGGGGCAAGTTCCGCCCCCAGATGCAGGAACGCGACCGACCCCACGCGAAGAGGAGATTGCCCCGATGGCCGAACAACTCGAGAGCTTTCGCAAGGAAACCCGCGACTGGCTCGAAGCCAATTGCCCGCCCGAAATGCGCCAGCCCGTCCGTGACGAAGGCGATGTCTATTGGGGAGGCCGCAATGCGACCTTCAAGAACGACGCGCAGAAGCAATGGTTCGAGGCGTGCCGGGACAAGGGCTATACCGTGCCCGACTGGCCCAAGGAGTATGGCGGTGCGGGTCTCTCCCCGGCAGAGGCGAAGGTGCTGCGCCAGGAAATGGCGGCGATCAATGCACGCCCGCCTTTGTCGAGCTTCGGCATCTGGATGCTCGGCCCGGCTCTCCTCCACTTCGGCACGGAAGGACAAAAGCAGCGCTTCCTCAACGAGATCGCGCGCGGCGAAATCCGCTGGTGCCAGGGCTATAGCGAGCCGGGCAGCGGGTCGGACCTCGTCTCGATGCAGACCTTCGGCGAGGACAAGGGCGACCACTGGGTGGTGAACGGCCAGAAGATCTGGACCTCCTACGCCGATGAAGCCGACTGGATCTTCTGCCTCGTGCGGACCGACAAGGACGACAAGTACAAGGGCATCACCTTCATGCTCTTCGACATGGCGTCCGACGGGGTCAGCACCAAGCCGATCAAGCTCATCAGCGGCAACTCGCCCTTCTGCGAGACCTTCATGGACGATGTGAAGGTACCCAAATCCTATGGCGAGGACGTGCCGGGCTATGTCGGCGAGATCAATCGCGGCTGGGACGTTGCGAAATACCTCCTCGGCCACGAGCGCGAGATGATTTCCGCGACCGGGGGCGGCGACCGGGCGACCTCGCTCGGCGCGGCGACGAGCCGGCAGGGCGAACTCGATCCGGTGCTGAGGGCACAGATGGCGCTGTTCGACATCGATGCGCTGTCCTTCACCGCGATGAGCGAGAAGTTCATGGACGAACTGAAGGCCGGCAAGGGCCACCCTGCTCAGCCCAACATGCTCAAATATGCCGGCACGGAACTCAACAAGCGCCGCAACGAATTGATGATGTCGGCGGGCGGCTCCACCGCGCTCGAATGGGAGAGCGAGGAGACGAGCGGCGGCAAGACGGCGCGCGGCTGGCTGCGGACGAAGGCGAACAGCATCGAGGGCGGCACGAGCGAGGTCATGCTGAACGTCATCGCCAAGCGCATCCTCGAACTGCCGGGCGCCTGAATTCGAAGGAATAACCCCCGTCATCCCGGCGAAGAACGGGATCCAGCTACGACGCTTGACCACCGCACCCTGAGCTTCATCGGGGTGACGGTTCGGGAAGAGGAAAACAAGAATGCCACTTTATCACGACGACGATCAGGCGATGCTCGCCGACAGCGCCCGGCAATTCATGGCCGAGGAAGGCTCGATCAAGAAACAGCTGCGCCACTGGCGCGACCGCGACTGCAAGGACGGCTTCGGCCACGCCCTGTGGGAACAGTTCGGCGAAATGGGATTTACTGGAATCCTCGTCGATGAGGACGATGGCGGTCTCGGCATGGGGCATGTCGAGGCGGGCATCGTGCTCGAGGAGATCGGGCGCAATTTGACGCCCTCGCCCTTCCTCACTTCTTCCGTGCTCGCAGCGACCGCGCTGAAGCATGGCGGCGACGACATCAAGGGCCGCTATCTGCCGGGCCTCATCGAAGGCAAGAGCGTCTTTTCCGTCGCGATCGACGAAGGCCCCAAGCACCGGCCCGAGACGATCCGGACCCGTGCGGAAAAGTCGGGCAACGGCTTTCGCCTTACCGGGCAGAAGGATTTCGTCCTGCATGGCGCGAGCTCCGACATGCTGGTCGTGGCGGCACGCACCTCGGGCAGCGACGACGAACCCGAAGGCATCACCCTGTTCGCCGTGCCGAAGGACGCCGCCAATATGAGCCACGATGCCGTTCGCCTCGTCGATAGTTCCATGGCGACGCACACCAAGTTCGACGGCGTCGAGCTGGACGGCGATGCGGTCATCGGCGAGGTCGACGGAGGCCGCGAAATCCTCAACGCCATGCTGAAGGCGGGCCGCGTGGGCGCCGCCGCGGAAGGCGTCGGGGTTGCCGGCGGGGCGATGGACATGACCGTCGACTACCTCAAGCAGCGTAAGCAGTTCGGCAAGCTGATCGGAGAGTTCCAGGCGCTGCAGCATCGTGCCGCGCACCTGTACTCCGAGGTCGAGATCGCGCGTGCGGTCGTCGTCAAGGCGCAGCAATTGCTCGACGGGGACAGCGAAAAAGCCGACCTCATGAGCAGCGTCGCGAAGGCGAAGGTATCGCAGGCGGCGGGCCTGGCAGTACGCGAAGGCGTGCAGATGCATGGCGGCATCGGCATGACCGACGAATACGATATCGGCCTCTACATGAAGCGCGACCGTGCGCTCTCCGAGTATCTCGGCGATGCCTATTACCATGCCGGGCGCGTCGCCGAACTCAGCGGATATTGAGACGCGTTGAGCATCGGCCCCTCCCTTCACGGAGGGGCTCGGGGTGGTCCGGGCTTCGATCACCCCGCCATGGCTTGCGACCACGCTCACAGGCCTGACTGCCCCGCCAGAGCGGGCGCAATAATTTCGGGAGAACGACCATGATGAACATTTCAGACCTATTCAGCCTCGAAGGCCGCGTTGCCCTCGTCACGGGCGGTTCGCGCGGCATCGGCAAGATGATCGTCGAGGGCCTGCTCGCAGCTGGCGCAGCGCGCGTCTACATCGTCGCCCGCAAAAAGGAGCAGGTGGACGAGACCTCGGCGGAACTGGGCGAGAAGGTCATCGGTCTCGTCGGCGACCTGTCGCAGATGGACGGTATCACCGCGCTGACGGACGAATTGTCGGCGCGCGAGGAAAAGCTCGACATCCTCGTCAACAATGCAGGCGCGGCCTGGGGCGAGCCGTTCGAGGATTTCAGCGAGGCAGGCTGGGACCGCACGATGGACCTGAACCTCAAGACGCCCTTCTTCCTCACGCAGAAGCTGCACAAGCTCTTGAAGGCTGCGGCAACCGAGGACCGTCCGGCCAAGGTTCTGATGATCGCATCGATCGACGGAATGCGCTCGAACCCGTGGCCGACGTGGCCCTATCAGGCGTCGAAGGCAGGCCTCATCCACATGACGCGGCGACTTGCGGCGGAATTGCTGCCCGACAACATCATCGTCAGCGGCATCGGCCCCGGCGCTTTCCCCAGCGCAATGAACAAGGCGGCCCGCGACCAGGAAGACGTCGTGAAGAAAGGCATTCCGGCAAGGCGCGTCGGCGTGACCGAGGACATGGCCGCCGGCGCGATCTACCTTTTGAGCCGCGCCGGCGATTACGTGGTGGGTACGACGCTTCCGATCGATGGCGGCGTGGTCAACGCCAATATTGCAAGCAGCTTCGTCGATCCCGGCGGAGACTGACCGAGGTCAGTTAGCGAACGAAATAACCGACGACGCCCCACTCGCCGCCCTCGTCCGCCATGACGACGGTTTCGACCGAATCGGGCTTGTTGGCGAAATCCGTGTCGAACTGCAGGACGAGATATGTGCCTGCCGGTGCGCCCGGAAGCGATTCGGCGATTTGCTGATTGGCAAGTTCGCGGCTCTGCACTGCTCCGATCGGTTCGCGCACCGGACGAACCTGCGCTGCCCATTCGGCGGCGGTCACGCTTTGGCGGAAGAAGGCACCGGCTTCCTGCCAGCTTTCTTCCCAATTGCCCGCATCGACCAGCGCAAGCCAGTCGCGGGCCGAGGCAATGTCGGCGGGACTGGCCGTCGACGTGCCGGTATCGGATTTGGCCATCGGCGCAGCTGTAACGGCATCGTCCGCGGCAGCATCTTCGGAGCCTGATTGCGTAGTCGTGACGAGGGCCAGAATGGCGAGTGCGGTAAGCATGATAATTCCTCCAATGATCCAGACCTTTCGCGATCCGGATTTCATGCGTGCAAGGTGAGGCGCTGGCTGCCCTTCGGCCATCCCCATTTGCTGGGGGCCAAGATTTTGGGGGACCTGCGCCTCGTGCTCCCCCAATATTCGTGCGGCCTCGCGGCTGCTCGATACCCCAAGTTTCTTGCGGGCCTCGCGCAGATAATCGTTGACGGTATGGACCGACAGATCGAGTTCGGCTGCCGCGGATTTCGCCGTATGACCGGCCAGTAACAGCGAGAGAACCTCTCTTTCCCGGTCGGTCAGTTCCGCGATCCCCGACATTGCCGCCCGGTCAGCTCGTCAGTTCGCGGACGAACCCGATGAGGCCCGTCTGCCGCTGGCGCTTCATCCGCTCGGCATGAAGGATTTCCCGAACCTTCGCGAAACACTCGTCCACATCGCCGTTTATCACGACATAGTCGTAGGCGTCCCAGTGGCTGATTTCCGAACGGGCGCGTTCCATGCGTGCATCGATGACGCTGACATCGTCGGTCGCCCGCGATTCGAGGCGGCGGCGCAATTCGTCGATGCTCGGCGGCAGAATGAACACGCGCACCACGTCCTGCTGATCCTTCTGGAACAGCTGCTGCGTGCCCTGCCAGTCGATGTCGAAAAGGAAATCCTGTCCTTCCTTCAAGGCGGCGCGGATATGGCCCTTGGGCGTGCCGTAGCGAAAGCCGAAGACGTGTGCCCACTCATAGAAGTCGTCCTCTTCCACGAGCTTGTCGAACTCTGCATCGTCGACGAAATAGTAATGGACGCCGTCCACTTCTCCGGGGCGTGGCGGGCGGGTCGTCACGCTGACGGACAGCTTGATTTCCTCATCCGCTGCAAGGAGCATCCGCGAAATGGTCGTCTTGCCCGCGCCGGAAGGCGAGGACAAGATGAACATCAGGCCGCGGCGATGAAGCCTGTCTGTGCGAGGTTGGTCCATGCGAGCCTTTGCACCCGACCGGGCGGCAAAAGCAAGTCTCGCATAGCAAGTGGTGCTAGATCGCGCTGTCAGGGTCGGCTTGCTTGCGGAGCGTTTTTGCGCCGTCGCTGCGCGACTTGCGGCGCGACCGGCTGCGATCGAACAAGGTCTTCAGTAGCAATCCGCCGCCGACTGCCGCCGCGCCCGGAACGGAGCGCGTCGCGACCTTCGTCAGACCGTAGGCCGTCAGCGTGTGCAGAAGCGAGCGGTTCTCGACCGCGTCCTTCGCGAATTGCGAGCCGTAGCGTTTGCCGACGAGCCCCTTTTCCATCGTCGTACGCGCCAGACGTCCGACGCTGCGCAGCAGGATGTCGCTGATGAAGAGGTTGGTCGCCGGGTTCGTGCTTGGACCGGGAACGTCGTTGTCGTCATCCACCGAATTGGCAGCGTCACGTATCTTGCGTCCGCCCCGGTCGGTGATGTGATTTGCCTTTGCCATGTTGCTGCTCTCCTGCCGACCGGCAAAAAGGCAGCGATGTCAGCCTCTTCGCGTCAGCTTTTCTTTCCAAAATCCACGGTGACGACGTTGGAGCCGTCCTCACTTTCACCAATGGACGAGGCGTTCGCCGGTTCCGCGCCTTCATTGCCCGGCGCATCGGCGGGAAGCGCGATGTCGGCCGCATCCGCCGCCTGGAACTGCAGTCCGAAATCGACTGCCGGATCAACGAATTGGGTAATCGCGGAATAGGGGATCGAGAGGTTCGAGGAAATCTGGTTGAAACTGAGGCCGACGCTGAAACCGTCCGGGCGGACGTCGAGGTCCCAGAACTTGTTCTGCAACACGATGGTCATCTCGTCGGGAAAGCGTTCGCGCAGGTGATCGGGAATGTCGACGCCGGGCGCCTGCGTCTTGAAAGTGATGTAGAAGTGATGCGCTCCAGGCAGCTGGCTGCCCGCGGCGACGATCTCCCCCAGAACGCGGCCCACGACCGCGCGCAACGCCTCCTGTACGATGGCGTCGTAGGGAATGAGGCTGTCAGGCGTCTCTTCACTCATGGAATGAACGACTGCCGCCATCGCGGCAGGCGGTCAAGTCTCCAATGCTTGCGAAGGCGCGAATTGTGCCTATAGCGTGCCGCCCATGCGCACCGGCACCATCTCCCGCAAGACGGCGGAAACCGCGATCGATGTGACCGTCGACCTCGACGGGTCCGGCACTTACGACATTGTGACGGGCATTGGGTTTCTCGACCACATGGTCGAGCAGTTCTCGCGCCACTCGCTGATCGACGTCACTTTGAAGGTCGATGGCGATCTGCACATCGACCAGCATCACACGACCGAGGACAGCGCGTTGGCACTTGGCCAGGCGTTGGCGCAAGCGCTTGGCGACAAGGCGGGGATCGGGCGCTACGGCACGGCCTATTCTCCGATGGACGAGACGCTGGCCCGCGTCGCGCTCGATATTTCGGGCAGGCCCTATCTCGTGTGGAAAGCCGGTTTCACGCAGGAAAAGCTGGGCGAGTGGGATACCGAACTCATCGAGCACTGGTTCCACTCCGTCGCCCAGACGGCCGGTATCACCCTGCATTGCGAATTGATCTACGGCAGTAACAACCACCATATTTGCGAGGCGCTCTACAAGGGGTTCGCCCGCGCCATGCGGCAGGCGGTTGAGCGCGACCCGCGCAAGGGCAGTGCCATCCCCAGCACCAAGGGGCAGCTTGGTGGCTGAAACAGTCGCGCTGATCGATTACGGCGCGGGCAATCTTCACTCGGTTCACAACGCGCTTCAGGCCGTCGGAGCGCAGGTCGTCGTGACCGACCGGCCCGAGGACGTGGCCCGGGCGAATCGCCTCGTCCTGCCGGGTGTCGGTTCGTTCAAGGCGTGCATGGACGGTTTGACGGCCATCCCGGACATGGCCGAAACATTGCGCGAGGCGGTGCTGGAGCGCCGCCGCCCCTTTCTCGGCATCTGCGTCGGGATGCAGTTGATGGCGCGATTTGGCCTCGAACATGGGCGTCACGACGGGCTCGGCTGGGTGGAAGGCACCGTTGCGCCCCTCAAACCATCGCGAGAGGTCAAGGTCCCGCATATGGGCTGGAACATGGTCGAACCGACAGGACCGGCCTCGCTCGTGGAACGCGGAGAAGCCTATTTCCTGCATTCCTACGCGTTCGAGCCGGGCGACGACGATCTCTCCCCCGTCTGCGCGGTGACGACACATGGCGGGCGGGTAACCGCGGCGATCCAGAAGGACACCGCGCTGGGCGTGCAATTCCATCCCGAGAAAAGCCAGAAATACGGGCTCGACCTGCTTACGCGCTTTCTCGCCTGGAAACCCTGACTTTATCGGAACCCGCGGCCCTCGCGATGCGTCTTGGGCTTGCCCCCTGCGAGACCAGATCAGCGAGACATGATGGCCAAACCCGAAAAGACCGACCTTTCCGATGCCCATACCGCCCGACCCGGCCTCTCCGGTCGCAAGGCGATCGTAACCGGCGGGACGACCGGCATAGGGCGCGCGATCGCGGTCCTGCTCGCATCCGAAGGCGTCGAGGTCTTCATCTGCGGGCGTAACGAGGATCACCTCGCCGACGCACTCGAGCGGATCGGTGAAGTCGGCAAGGGCAACGGGATTGCCTGCGACCTTGGCGAAAAGGGCGAGGTCGAGCGGTTCTTCTCCGAAGCGGGCAAGACACTCGGCAACTGGGACATCGCGATCATCAACGCCGCCGTTCCGGCAGAGGGGCTGGCGGATATGGATGGGGACGAGGTGCGTTACGCGCTCGCCGTCGATTTCACCGCTTACGTGATGAGCGCGCACCGGGCGGTCGACCATTTGCAGGATCGCGGCGATATCCTTTTCACCGGCTCCTATTCGACGCACAAGCTTGGACCGGGCAGCACCGTCTATGCCGGGGTGAAGAGCGGCATTCACGGTTTCGCCGAAGCATTAAGGCGCGAAGTCTCGCAAAAGGGCATCAAGGTCGGCCTCGTCACGCCTGCGCTGACCGGGTCCGATTTCCAAAAGCCGGACATCTCACCAGAAGAACAGGCTGATCGTATTCAAGACGAAACGATGATGCGCGCGGAAGACATCGCTGTCGGCGTCCACTTCATGCTGACCCAGCCGCGGCGGACCGTCGTGCAGGAAATGGTCTTGGTGCAGCGCGACACCGACGCCTGAGGCGCACATATCGCAGCGCCTGACGCGCTTGCCAGTTGCCTTGACTGCGCCCGCGAATTAACGGCAGGGGCGATGATAGTCTTTCCCGCAATCGACCTGAAGGGCGGCGAAGTCGTGCGCCTTGCCGAAGGCGACATGGCGCGCGCCACCGTCTATGGCGACGATCCTGCCGCGCAGGCGATGCTGTTCGCCGAAGCCGGAGCCGAGCACCTTCACGTGGTCGACCTAGATGGAAGTTTCGCCGGCCGCACCGAGAACCGCGAAGCGGTCGAGGCAATCGTCGCGGCCTTTCCGGGCCATGTTCAGCTGGGCGGCGGCATCCGCGATGCGGCGACGGTCGCGGGCTGGTTCGAGGCCGGTGTCGCGCGTATCGTCATGGGCTCCGCCGCGCTCAAAAACCCTGAATTCGTCAAGGACATGGCGCGCGAGTGGGAGAACGGCATCGTGGTTGCCGTCGATGCCCGCGACGGCATGGTCGCGACCGAAGGTTGGGCGGACGTGTCGGACGTGCCCGTCGTGGATCTCGCACGGCGGTTCGAGGATGCGGGCGTTGCCGCCCTGCTCTTCACCGACATCGGGCGCGACGGTCTTCTCAAGGGTTGCAACGTCGATGCTACGGTCGAGCTGGCTCGCAGCGTCGACATTCCCGTCATCGCCAGCGGCGGGGTGATGGGGCTGGACGACATCCACATCCTTTCCCTGCACGCCGACGAAGGGATCGAAGGGGTCATCACCGGGCGGGCGCTGTATGAAGGGCGGCTGGATTTGGCGACGGCGATCGCAATGGCGGGGCGGGGGTGATGTCGTTCGGTTTGATCATAATCGGTGCGACGATACTGATCGCGAGTTTTATGCTCATCCAAGGCATCCGAGGACGGGCTTTTCATTATTTTGGTCATGAAATTAGCGATCGACAAACAAGCCGTATTTTTGGTTCTCAATGTTTGTCTCGGTCCTTGTTATCGCGAATGGCATCTGGATGCTGACAATCTGGCTGGATGCCTTATGACCGTTCGCGTTCGGGTCATACCCTGCCTTGACGTCGCTAATGGGCGCGTCGTCAAGGGCGTCAATTTCGTCGATCTTAAGGATGCGGGCGATCCGGTCGAACAGGCGAGGGCTTACGACGCGGCAGGTGCGGACGAATTGTGCTTCCTCGACATTTCAGCAAGCCACGAAGGGCGCGGAACGTTGCTTGATATCGTGAAGCGCACTGCAGAGGTGTGCTTCATGCCGCTGACCGTCGGCGGGGGCGTCGGCAGCGTCGAGGATGCGCGCGCGCTCCTGCTGGCTGGCGCGGACAAGGTCGCGGTCAATTCCGCCGCCGTTCGCCGACCCGAAATCATGGCAGACATCGCGCAGCGCATGGGAAGCCAGTGCGCGGTCGCCAGCGTCGATGCGCGGCGGGTCTCCGCCCCCGGCGAACCGGCTCGCTGGGAAATCTTCACCCATGGCGGGCGGCGCGAAACCGGCATCGACGCAGTGGCCCATGCCGTCCGACTGGCCGAACTGGGTGCGGGCGAACTGCTCGTCACCAGCATGGACGGCGACGGCACGCAGGCAGGCTACGACCTCGAACTGACCCGCACCATCGCGAGCAATGTCGATGTTCCCGTCGTCGCGAGCGGCGGCGTCGGTACGCTCGATCATCTCGTCGCGGGCGTCGTAGAGGGTCGTGCCAGCGCGGTTCTCGCGGCGAGCATCTTCCATTTCGGCAAGCATTCCATCGCCGAGGCGCACCAGGCCTTGCGCAATGCCGGATTGCCTGCCCGTGAAGTAGCAGGCTAGGAAGCGCCGCATGGAAACGCTCGAACGCCTCGAAGCAACGATCGCCGCGCGAAAGTCGGCCGATCCAGATAGCAGCTACGTTGCGAAGTTGAACGCCGGCGGCCTGCCGCTCATGGCGCGCAAATTGGGCGAGGAAGCGGTCGAGACAGTGGTGGCGGCACTGGACGGATCGGACGAGGAACTCGTCGGCGAAAGCGCGGATCTGATCTTTCACCTTGCCGTCCTGCTGTCGGCCAGGGGGCTTAGCCTCAGCGACGTGATGGCCGAACTCGACCGCCGCGAGGGCGTTTCCGGTATCGCGGAAAAGAACAGCAGGAGCGCGCAATGACCGTCGACGTGACCAAGCCCTACGATCCGGACAATATCTTTGCGAAGATCCTGCGCGGCGAAATTCCGTCGAAGAAGGTTTACGAGGACGAATGGTCCTATGCCTTTTACGACATCAACGCTCAGGCGAAGACACACATCCTGATCGTGCCCAAGGGCGCTTACGTGAGTTGGGACGACTTCTCGACGAAGGCCAGCGCGGAGGAGATTGCGGGGTTCGTCCGGGCCGTCGGCAAGGTCGCGCGGGATAGCGACCTTGTAGAGCCCGGCTATCGCCTGCTGGCGAATGTCGGCCATCATGCCGGTCAGGAAGTCCCACATCTTCACGTTCACCTGTTCGGGGGTGAACCGCTGGGACCGATGATCGCGCGATAAAACCGTCCTGTCGCTACGGAATATGTGTTTACAAGGCGAAGCTTGCCCTCCAATTGCGCGTTTGGTTAAGAATTCGCGTATATCGCTATGAAGACATCTCCCGCCCTGCCCGACGGCATCATCGACGGCTCGCGCCATCTCTATGCCGTCCGGGTATATTACGAGGATACGGATCTGTCGGGCATCACCTATCACGCCAATTACCTCAGGTGGTTCGAGCGGGCGCGCAGCGACCTCTTGCGGCGTCTCGGCATCGATCAGCGCGCAGCGATCGAAGCGGGCGACGGCGCTTATGCGGTTGCCGATCTGCACATTCGCTATCGCTCCCCCGCCAGGCTCGATGACGATGTTCTGATCGCGACCACGGCGAGCGACGTGAGGGCCGCGAGCTGCGTGATGCAGCAGACCGCCACGCGCGAAGGCGAGGTTCTGGCCGAAGCCGACGTTACCGCCGCCTTCTTGTCGCCGACCGGTCGCCCTCGCCGTCAACCCGCCGAATGGCGTGCGACCTTCGCGCGCTTCATCGATGGAAACTTTCAACCGGAAACCGTAACCCAATGAACGTCTTGCTGCCCCTGATCGGAGCCGTCGCCCCGACGGCCGACCACCTCGATCCGCTCGAACTCTTTCTGGAGGCGGACATCGTCGTCCAGCTCGTGATGGCGGGATTGCTCCTCGCCAGCCTGTGGGTCTGGACCATCATCATCTCCTTCACCATGCGAATGGGCAGACTGCGCAAGGCCAGCCGTGTTTTCGAGGACAAGTTCTGGGATGCGGACGACGTCGACCGCTTCATGTCGGAGCGGCGCAGCAAAGCAACGCCCTCGGCGCGCGTCGCAGATGCGGGCATCCGCGAGTGGCGTCGATCGACTGGTAGCGGAACCGCCGGAGGCTCGACCGGTCCGCGCGATCTCGACGGAACGAAGGAACGGCTCTCGATCGCGATGAACAGCCAGGTTGCCATTGAGGCCGACGCGCTCGCCGACCGGCTGAACTTCCTCGCCACCGTCGGTTCGGTCGCGCCCTTCGTCGGCCTGTTCGGAACCGTCTGGGGCATCATGAACAGCTTCTTTCAGATCGGCGCACAGGAAAACAGTTCGCTCGCCGTCGTAGCACCCGGCATTTCAGAGGCGCTCTTTGCGACGGCTATCGGCCTGTTCGCCGCCATTCCCGCGGTCATCGCCTACAACCGGTTCAGCCACGACGTGAACCGCTTCGAAGCGCGTCTCGGTCGCTTTGCCGATTCGATCCACGCCGCACTCGGTCGGCAACTGGAGAACTGACGATGGCGATGGGACTCCATGCGTCTGGCGGGCGAAGGTCAGGCGGAAGGCCGGGTGGGCGGCGAGCGCCCATGGCGGAAATCAACGTCACCCCGTTCGTCGACGTGATGCTCGTCCTCCTTATCATCTTCATGGTGACCGCTCCGCTGCTGACGGCAGGTGTCCCGGTCGAGTTGCCCGAAAGCCGTGCCAACCCCCTGCCGACCGAGCAACAACAGCCGCTGACGGTCACGATTACCGCGGACGGCACGATCTATCTCGGCGAAGAAGCCGTGCCGAGCGGAGCATTCGCCGATCGCCTCGCGGGCATCGTGCCCACGGGCGACAGCACCATGCCGGACGTAACGCTGCGGGCAGATACGACATTGCCCTATGGCCGGGTCGTCGCGGTGATGGGCGAACTCAATCGCGCCGGGCTCAATTCGATCTCGCTGGTAACCAGCGGTTCAGTCACGCCGCCATAGTAATCGTCGACGATGGCCACTTTGCCCCCGTCTCCGTCCGCGACCTATCGCCGTGAAGAGCGTATCGGCCTTGCGGTTGCGGCCGCCGCGCATCTGGCGCTCGTCGCCGTCTTGCTGATTCAACCCGCGCCCGAACCATTGAGCGACGTTCCGGAGCGCATGACGGTTAGCCTGGCGGAGGATGTCGGCCTCGAAGCGACTGCCCCCGTTCCCGTTCCCGAAAGCCGGGCGGCAACCGCGCCGACGCGCGATCCCGAGCCGCCCACCCCTGAGCAGGTGACCCCCGTTCAGCGAGTCGTCGAGCGGACAGTCGTACCCGACCCTACTCCGAGACCGCGAAGCCAGCCCACGCCTCGTAGGGCCGAACCCCAGCCGCAGCCGCGCCCCCAACCCGCGCAACGCGGCGGCAGCACGTTCCGCGACGCCTTCAGAAGCGGGCTCGGCGGCAATCCCGACAGCAGCGAAACGCGCGCCCCGGCGGCGACGTTCGGTGCGAGCGAGCAGGCGGCGCTTGCACAAGCCATCAACCGGCAATTGCGACCGCATTGGCGTGCCCCGCAAGGCGTCGATGCCGACAAGCTGGTGACGGTGTTGAGCTGGCGTCTCAATCGCGACGGTTCGCTCGCCGGGACGCCGCGGGTGGTCAGCCAGTCCGGCATCAACGATTCCAATCGCGCTCAGGCGGACATCCATGCCGAGCAGGCGATCAGGGCGGTGCAGCTTGCCGCACCTTTCAATCTGCCCGAACAATTCTACGACGAATGGAAGCTGATCAGCGATTGGCGTTTCGACAGAAGGCTATGAAGCAAATGACGTTCAAGAACCTCCTCTACACAATCGGTTGCATCGGCGCGCTCGTTGCGACGCCTGCATTCTCCCAGACCGAGACGCCCACCCCCGCCCCCACGCAGGAGCGCAGCGGCGGTCTGTCGGGCAGCGTCACCGACGAAAGCGCGTGGGAAGACATCGGGATCGCCATTCCCGGCTTCGCGACCGACAACAACGTGCCGACGCCTGCCAATGCGGAAGGAACGGCGGCATTAGGCGTGGCGCTCGCCGAAGTCATCACCGCCGATCTCAAGAATAACGGGCTGTTCAAGCCGGTCGGACCCAATCGCCTGCCGCAGCCGCGCTTCGCCAGCATCGCCTCGCCCGTCTGGTCGAACTGGACCAGTCGCGGCGCCGAAATGCTCGTGCATGGTTACGTGACGAAGCGCGACGACGGACGTCTGACCGTCGGCTGCTACCTCTACGACATCGCGCTGCAGGACCAGCTGGTCCGCGAAGGCTGGGTCGTGCAGCCGTCGGAATGGCGCCGCGCGGCGCATAAATGCGCCGACCTCATCTATTCGCGCCTGACCGGCGAAAGCCCGTTCTTCGACAGCAAGATCGCCTATATCGCGGAGACCGGTCCGAAGGGCGACCGCACCAAGCGTCTTGCCATCATGGATAGCGACGGTGCGAACCATCGCTTCATCACCAATGGCCGCTCGACCGCACTGACGCCGCGTTATTCGCCCGACTACAGCCAGCTGCTCTATCTCTCCTATGTCGACGGAAACCCGCGAATCTACGTCTATGACATCGGCACCGGCAAGCAGCGCCTCGTCGTCGAGAACAAGAACCCGACGCTCGCGCCACGCTGGTCGCCCGACGGGGAGCACATCCTGTTCTCGATGGCCGTTGCCGGGAATACCGACATCTATCGCGTTCCCGCAACCGGCGGGCGCGTCACGCGCCTGACCGATACGCCAGGCATCGACATCGGCGGTTCCTATTCTCCGGACGGCTCGCAAATCGTTTTCGAAAGCGATCGTTCGGGTAGCCAGCAAGTCTATGTGATGGATGCGGACGGCTCGAACCAGCGTCGCCTCACCTTTTTCGGCGGACGCGCGGCAACACCGGAATGGAGCCCGCGCGGCGACCAGATCGCCTTCACGCACATCACCGGCAATTTCCGCATCGGCGTCATGAACCCGCAGGGCCGCAATCTACGGCATCTGACCAATGGATGGCAGGATGAGGCACCGACCTGGGCACCCAATGGACGCATCTTGCAGTTTTTCCGCACCGAAAGAAACTCGGGCGACACTTCCCTGTGGCAGGTCGACCTGACGGGTGATAATCTGCGTCGTCTGCCGACGCCGGTCGATGCGTCCGATCCGGCATGGGGACCGATTTTACCGTAATTGCGTTAGCTAACTATTGTTCACAACAGGGTTTCACTCAAGCCGTAGGACTTAACACCATGAACAAACGCTTCGTCACATCGCTGCTGCTCGGTTCCTCGCTGGCTCTTGCCGCATGTTCGCGCAATGCGCCCGAAGAACTGCCGCCGGAACCGACACCCACACCGACTTCGCCCACCACCGGCACGCCGACGCCGACCGGTCCGGCTGTCGGCAGCCAGGCGCATTTCGAGAACGCGGTGAACGGCCAGAACGTTATCTATTTCGACACCGATCAGTACGACATCGATTCCGAAGACAGCGCCGCGCTGCGCACGCAGGCCGGTTATCTCAACCAGTATCCGAACATTACCGTCACCGTCGAAGGGCATACCGACGAGCGCGGAACGCGCGAATACAACCTCGCGCTGGGCGAGCGACGCGCCAATGCGGCGAAGAACTTCCTCGTCAGCCTGGGCATTCCGGAAAGCCGTATCCGCACCGTCAGCTACGGCAAGGAGCGGCCGGTCGCACTTGGTTCAAATGAAAGCGCATGGGCGCAGAACCGTCGCGCGGTAACGGTCGTCGTCAACTGATCCGACAAGACCAATGATGATATGAGAAACCCCGGTCCGATGAGGCCGGGGTTTTTCTTTTACTCTGTCAGACTTGCCGGGCGGCCAGATCAACCAAACGGGACCGAAACGGCGAGCTCGGGCGCGTCGATAGCCCCATGGTTCGCAGCCGCGCTCACGACGAAGAACGCCATGACGGCGGTGCAGACGGCGGCGGAAAATTTCAGCTGAGGGCTCATGTCGGGTTCGCGTTAGCAGCAGGTCGATTAACGTAATGTTGCGCTGCAACAGAAGTTCCGCTTCGCCATGGCATCGAAGCCATTTGAGCGGTACAAGCCCTTGGAACCCGCCGCATTACCCCCTAGAAACAGAAGCAATGTTCGTTTTGTCTTCAATTTCGATATTCCGTTCGGGTCCGCCTGCATGAGCGGATCGCGCCGCTCGAACGATTGGGGCTTTCCCCGTTGGCGAAGCTATGATGCGACCGATCGCCAAGCGACGACCGTGCGCGAATGCGATCGCCACGGCTGCTCGGAGAAGGGCGATTGCCCTGCTCCCAAGGCGCCGAACAGCCCGGATCGCTGGTATTTCTGTCAGCGCCATGCCGCTGAATACAATTCGAAATGGGATTATTTCGAAGGGCTGGACAAGGCGGAGAAAGCTGCGCGTGCCAAGGCGGAGCAAAGCGAGAATGCGGGCTATGCGGAGGCACAGCATTATGGCTGGTCCGGCTCGGGCGATGGCAGCCGCACGGCCGACGAAATGCGCGCGCTCGAAATTCTGGGGCTTGAGGCGGATGCCGAGTTCGACGCCATCAAGAAGGCGTTCCGCATGAAGGCGAAAGAGGTGCATCCCGACGTCAAACCGGGCGATGCGGAGGCGGCGCAGGAATTTCAGAAGATCCAGCTATCCTACAATGTGCTGAAATCGGCGGAAGAACGGCGGTTCTGGAAAGGCTGAGACAGCTTTTTCGCCTTACGGCGCTTGCGTTACCGGGCGGGGCACGTCTTCGATTTGCAGATTGCGGCGCGAGACGATGATCGCTCCGGCAATGAAGGTGCCGAAAAGAAACCCTTCCATGCCGGCGCTTGCCAAGCTTCCCTGCATCCCGAAGCCATCGCCGCCGAACGCCGTTCCCAAGGCCGACAGGTCGATGCGCGACTGCGGAAACTGCCGCGCCAGCAGATCGAGGCTGCCCGCCATCAGGCGCCCGCCGGTTACTGCCACAAGCAAGCCGCTTGTTGCGGCAACCAGGCCTGCCGCAACCATCCGATAAGCCAGCGCATGCCCCCGCAAGCTAAGGGCCAGCCACACGCCGCCACCGACACCGCCGCCCAGCACGGCTCCTTCGAATGCGCCGGTCATGTTCCCCGGCGACTGCCCAAGAATGAGCGTGAAGGCATCGAGGCCGAGCAACCTGCCGAGCGCACCAATGACGAGCCCACCCGCTGCAGCGCCGAGAACCAGCGCCCAGCCCCTGCCCGCCAGTTGGCCGACCGCCATTCCGAGGCAAACGCCTGCCGCTCCGAGAAGCGAGACGAGAATGGTGAGGCACATCACGACGAGGAAGGCGGACGCGGCGCCGCCGCCATTGGTTGCCGCGGCGCTGGCGACGATCGCGCCGTAAATCGCGCCCCCGACAAACCCGGCAAGTCCCCCGCCAAGCGTCCCGGCACCGGCAAGCAGCAGGTGGTCTTTCAGAGCGTTAGAGTTCCGGTGATCGACTTTCGGATCGGTTACGCTGCGTCCGGCCTCGCCCGATGCGCGCTCGACCGGCGCAATAAAGCGATAGCCATATCGCGGCACCGTCTCGACGAAGCGCGGCGCGCTCGCATCGTCATTCAAACATTTGCGAATCGTTCGGATGGCCTGTGTCAGGGCTTCATCGGTCACGGGCACCCCGCGCCAGACTTCGTCCATGAAGTGGTCCTTCGTGACGAGATCACCAGCATTACCGACAAGCAGGACCAAAGCGTCGAAATATCGGCCGCCGAGCTCGATCGGTTCGCCCTCGCGTTCCAGCTGTCGGTTCGCCGGATCGAGGCTATAGCTCGCAAAGAGAAAACGGCACTCACCCATGGATTTCAGCGCTTCCTCACCTTTTGCTCATGCCGCTCATCCAGGCTGGACGTATCGCCGAACCGTCAAGGTACGACGACAAGGAGAGTATAGAATGAGCGATACGATGCAATCACCCAAACCCGGCAGTCGCTGGAAAGTCTGGGGACCATGGCTCGGAATAGTCATGCTGCTTTCCATCCCGTTCCTCGCAATGCAAATTACAGGAGAAGTCAATTGGGACGAAACCGACTTCATCGTCATGGGCTCCCTGTTGGCGTTTTTCGTCGGGACGTTTCAACTGTTCGCTCGCACGCGCTTTGGACGCGGCAAGATGCTCTATATCGGCTTCGGCCTGTTGATAGTCTTTCTGTATATTTGGGCGGAACTCGCCGTCGGCATCTTCAACATTCCCGGCATCAGCGGAAGCTGACGGTAACGAGGCAGGCGGAGCGCGTGGTTGCGCTCCGCCAGACCTTTCCCCCTCAGACCTGTTCCAGAGCCTGATCGAAATCCGCGATAAGATCGTCGGGATCCTCGATCCCGATGGAAATGCGCACGAGGCTGTCGGTAATGCCGAGCTCCTGCCGCCGGCCATGCGCGACGGACAGGTGCGTCATGCTGGCGGGGTGACTTGCCAGCGTCTCGGTTCCCCCAAGGCTCACCGCGAGCTTCGCGACCCGCAAAGCGTCGAGGAAGCGGAAACATTCCGCCTCGCCACCCTTCAGGAACAGGGAGAAGGTCGATCCGGCACCAAGGCAATGCCGATCGAAGATGTCCTTTTGGCGGTCGTCGCGGATCATGCCGAGATAGCCGAGCCCATCGACCTTCGGATGATCGGCGAGAAAGGCGCAAACCTTCTCCGCATTCTCTCCGGCCCGCTGCATCCGCAATTCGACCGTTTCGAGCGATCGGAGCAGCATCCACGCCGTATTGGGGTCGGCGATGCCGCCCATCGTGTTGCGTAGCGCACGGACCGGGTCCATCCAGCTTTTCTTCCCGGCGATGCTTCCCGCGACGAGGTCCGAATGGCCTCCGACATATTTCGTAAGGCTATAGGCCACGATGTCGGCACCATGGTCGAGCGGTCGCTGCCAGAGTGGTCCGAGGAACGTATTGTCGATGGCAATCGGGCATGACGTGTCGAGCGCCGCATCCCGCGCTTCTTTCACCGCCTCGATATCGACCAGCGCGTTCGTCGGATTGCCCGGACTTTCGAGATAGATCATGGCAACCTTGCCGCCCTGGTCGCCCGCCTGCTTCTTTGCCTCTCCGAGCACGTCGTCGAGCTGCTGGCGCGAGGCCCCGGCCGGAAAATCGACATAGGTCACGCCGAACTTGCTCATGACCTTCGCGACGAAACCTTCGCTCGCTGCGTAAAGCGGACCGGAATGGACGATGACGTCGCCCGCGCTGCAATAGGCCATCATCAGAATGCAGATGGCCGTCATCCCGCTCGAGAAGCACAGCGCGTCCTCTGCCCCGTCCCAGATGGCGAGGCGATCTTCGAGGATTTCCTGGTTCGGACCGTTGAACCGCGAATAGACCAGCCCCTCAGCGCCGCCTTCGCGCTGCCCGGTGATACCTTCGAAATGGCGCTTGCCCGCCGCTGCGTTCTCGAACGCAAATGTGCTCGTCAGGAAGATCGGCGGTTTTAGCGATCCTTCGGAAAGCGCCGGGTCGTAACCATGCCCCATCATCAGCGTGGATGGCTTCAGTTCGCGCCCGCCTATCTGCGTGGCTTCGGGCTTGGGCTTGCGCCGGGGCGTGGGTTGCTCGGTCGAATCGACGGCATCGGTCATGATTGTGTCTTCCTTGTCGAACGCTCCCAGGAAGGCAGGAGCCATGTTGCGCTCGTCGGCCAAAGACGCCTCGCTACAGCGCGACACGCCCCAGCACGCCTAACCTCCGCAGGTATGCATGACCGGCGAGCACAGGATTGCTGGGGCCGTCTCTATCCTGCGCGGTTGCCTGGTTCAATACGCTGCGGGTCCGAGCGCGTCGCTCCGTTAGGCCAGCGCGGCCATCCCCCAGACCATTCCGACGATCAGGAATATGCCGGCGAGGTCGAGCATGATGCCCGCCGCGACCATCCGGCCAATGCGGATACGGCCTGTCGCCCAGGCGATTGCGTTCGGCCCGGTCCCCGCGGGCAGCATGAAACCCCAGCTCGCCGCGAGTGCCGCCGGCATGGCGAGCAGGATCGGATCGGCGCCAAGCGCGACGGTCAGGCTACCGACGACGGGTATGATACCGCTTGCGGTTGCCACATTGCTGGCGAACTCCGTGATGAGGATGACCATGGCAACGACTGCGAGGGCGACGATCGGCAGCGGAACGCTGGCTAGCGGAAGTAGAGCGTTGCCGAGCCAGTCCGCAAGTCCCGACGCGCTCATCCCGGAAGCCAGCGCCAGCCCGCCGCCAAACATCATGATGACGCCCCACGGTGCGCGGTCGGCTTCCTCCCACACCAGCAGCGGGCGGCCCGTGCCATCCGGAAGGACGAACAGAGCAAGACCTGCCGCGATCACAATCGTGCCATCGGTCAGCGATCCCTCCGGCAACAAGGGTTCGAGCAAGGGCTGGCTCATCCACAGGAGGAAGGTAATCGCCACCACCGGCACGAGCCGCTTTTCCGCGCTTGACCAAGGGGCATGATCGTCGATCGCATTGCACGCAGCGGCAAGGTCGAAGGGGTGGCTCGCGACCCGCTGGACCTTCGCGATGAGAAACGCGGCGAGCGGAACGCCTACGATGACGACCGGCAGGCCGAACAGCGTCCAAGTGGCAAAGCTGATCTCGGTACCGACGATGTTCGCCAGCAAGCCCACGGCGATGGCATTGGTCGGCGATCCGACAAGCGTGCCGAGACCACCGATGCTCGCTGCAAAGGCAATGCCCATCGGCAGAGCGCCCGACAGTCCGTCCGAGCCGGGCTTGTCCGCGCCTGCGCCGCCCTCGCCCCCCGCGAGGACCGCAAGCGCCATCGGCATCATGATGAGCGCAGTGGACGTGTTCGAAATAAGCATCGACAGGATTGCCGCTGCTATCATGAAGGCGAGCAGCAAGCCTGTCTGACCGGATCGTGGCCCGACCAGCCTCAGAATGGCAAGGCTCAATCGGCGATGGAGACCCGTCCGCTCGATTGCGAGCGCGATGAACGCCCCGCCAAGTATCAGGAACAAGATCGGCGAGTAATAGGCGCTTGCCGTTTCGCCAGCCGTCATGACGCCGGCGAAGGGCAGCACGAGGAACGGCAACAGGGCCGTCGCGGTGAGGGGGATCGCTTCGGTCATCCACCACGCCGCCATCAGCACGACGAGGCCGGCGACGATCCAAGCCTCGCGCGACATTCCGGCAGGAGCGGGCAGAAAGATGGTCGCGGCGAAGGCCGAAATGCCGATCGCCAGCCCAAGCTGCGCTGCTTTCATCCGTACCCCTCCCCTTAAGGGACGAAAGCTATCAAGAGGTTCGCGCTTCTACAAAGAAAAAGGGCGCAGGAGCGGTCGTCCCGCCCATGCGCCCCATTCTTACTCTCTTATCGGATGGCTATTTCGGCGAAAGAACCATCAGCATCTGACGCCCTTCGAGCCGGGGAAATGCCTCGACCTTGGCGACTTCGCCAGTATCGTCCTGCACACGCTTCAAAAGGTCCATGCCGAGTTCCTGGTGCGCCATTTCGCGCCCGCGGAAACGAAGGGTGACCTTCACCTTGTCGCCGTTGTCGATGAACTTGAACACGTTGCGCATCTTCACGTCATAATCATGCGTGTCGATGTTCGGACGCATTTTCACTTCCTTGATGTCCTGCGTCTTCTGGCTCTTGCGCGCGGCATTCGCCTTCTTTTGCGCTTCGAAGCGGTATTTTCCGACGTCAAGGAACTTGCACACGGGCGGATCGGCGTTCGGCGAAACCTCGACGAGGTTGAGGCCCAGACCGTTTGCCTGTTCGGTCGCCTCGCGCGTGTACATCACACCAAGGTTCTCACCGTTTTCATCGATGACCCGAACCTTGTCGGACTGAATGAAGTTGTCGAAGCGCGGACCGCTTTTCGTGGGCGGCTGAAGTGAACGCCGTGGTGGACGAGCTATGGGGCAGTCTCCTGAATTTGCCGTTTGTCTGGCGCCCTATTTAGGGGTCGCCGCGCAATTACGCTAGCCCCGCGTTCAAGCGGCGCGCGAATTGTTTTCCCGCCAGAGGGGAAATTGCAACAGACGCCCCTTTGCGATCAGCAGCGCCCGAATGTCGCTCGCAGGTTGCAGCGCCCGCACGATGGCAGGATCGCCAGCCGGCATCCCAGCGGTCAGCGCACCGAAGGCCGGCGCGACGAGGCGGCATGCACTGTTCTCCTCCCCCTCGCACTTGCTCACGACGACGCAGGGGCGGCGTATCTTCCGGCGGTTGATGCTGAGTTCGAGCCGCGGGTGGAAATGGCCGGAAATCTCCGGACGCCGCTCGCCCCGCTTTGCGATGTGGCGCAGGACCACCCCGCCAAGTTCCATTTCCGGAAGGACGGTACCGCCGCAGGATGCTTCCATCGACACCGTGTCGGTCCCGTCGTCATGGTTGCCGGTGATCCAGGTCCAATCGACCATTCGCGTCAACGCACCGAGCATTCCCGCCGCATGATCTTCCAGCCGAAGCGCGCCGCGTCGATCGTGGAAATTGTCGCCCAGTGTAATGACCCTCTTTGCATCGGTCAGCCTAATCGCATCGGCGACGCGTTCTAGGGTTTCCCGGCTGTCATAGGGCGGAAGGGGTTGGCCGTGGCTGGCGTAGAAGCTCGCCTTTTCGAGGTGCAGGTCCGCCAGCAGCAGGGCGCGCTGGCGCGGCCAGTAAAGCGCGCGGCTTTCCAGCAGAAACCATTCCTCGCCAGCGAACGAAAGGGGAACCATGCACGTCCCTTGCCGCAAGCCTTCGTACATGGCAAGGCCGGATCGCATGAACGGGATCGAGCGATGAGCGACTGGGACAAGCATACGGAGCGCGCCAAAAAGGCGTTCGAGGAACTGCGCGACGACATCTGCGCGGAGTTCGAGGCGATCGAGCGAGAGGCCGGTTCCGATGCAAGTTTTAATTATTCGCCATGGGAGCGGGTCGAGGAAGGCAACGAGAACCCGGGCGGCGGCGTCCGCGGCGTCATGAAAGGCAAGGTGTTCGAGAAGGTCGGCGTCAACGTTTCGACCGTGCACGGCAACTTCGCGCCGGAATTCGCTGCCAGCGTTAACGGGGCGAGCGCAGAAAATCCGGGCTTCACGGCGACCGGCATCAGTCTTGTCGCGCATATGGCGAACCCGCACGTCCCTGCCGTCCACATGAACACGAGGTTCCTGACCACCGGCAAGGCGTGGTTCGGCGGAGGTGCAGACCTCAATCCCCCGATACCCTACAACGAGGATACGGCGGATTTCCATGCGGCCTTTCGCGCGGCATGCGCGGCGCACAACCCGACCTATTACGAGCGTTTCTCGAAATGGGCGGATGAATATTTCTACATTCCGCACCGCCAATGTCATCGCGGCGTGGGAGGAATATTCTACGATCATCTCGAATGTGACGACGATCCGTCCTTCGAGCGGAACTTCGCCTTCACGCGGGATGTCGGACGGACATTCCTGCAGATCTTCCCGCAGATCGTGAGACGTCGGATGGAGAGCGCCTTCGACGATGAAGATCGGCAAAGGCAGTACGAATGGCGGGGTCGTTACGCGGAATTCAATCTCGTCTATGACCGGGGAACGCTTTTCGGACTGAAGACCGGGGGCAACATCGATGCGATCCTGATGAGCTTGCCCCCGATCGCGACTTGGAACTGAGCTGAACTCTCCGACCGCCGTTCGAACTGTGCAGATATGACACGGTGAGCGGACTTAACGCGAACGCCATGGTTAATCGTCTTGGCGCGTGAATTGGCGCGAGATACTGCAATTCGCTCGGAACGCAGCCAACTACGAAGCCGCCGTCAGCGGCGCGAAAAGGTCGAACTTGGACAAGACAAACGCCCATAGCCCGCGCGGTCTTGCTCTTGCGACGATGCTGCTGTCGATCGTCCTGCTCTGGCCGGCTTATCTCAATTGCGGACCGTTCTGGTTTCCGGATACCAGCACATATATTCGCGGGGCGGACGCGGCGACAGTGTGGCTGACCGGCTCGCCATCGGAATGGTCCGACCGGCTTGCGATCGAGCCCGCAGAACCCGTTGTCGCTGACGACGCTGATACCACTGCGCAGAACGAGGCTTCCGCTACCGGCTCCGCGAAGTCGCGCGTCGTGCCGACGCAGCCCGTCATATCCGGGCGTTCGATCTATTACGGGTTCCAGCTATACCTTCCCATGCGGTTTCTCGGGCCGTGGGCGGCGGTGTTCCTGCAGTCGCTTATCGTTGCCGGATTGCTCGTCTTCGCCTTGCATCTGCTGTTCCGCGAGACGGGGGCACTCGAAAAGCGTGGCTTGTTCTTCGGCAGCCTCGTCCTTCTCGCCCTTGTCACGCCGCTTCCCTATTACACCGCGATGCTGATGCCGGACGTTTATTCAGGAATTATAGTCCTTCTTCTCAGTGTCCTGCTCGTGTTTTGGTCGCGACTGTCGACCGGCGAGAAAGCCGTCCTTCTGATAGCCTCGGGCATTCTTGCGACGTTTCATACCACGCTGCTTCTGCTGACGGTCACGACTGGCCTCCTGGCTGCGATCATCCACTGGCCCCTGCGCTCCGCATGGAAGCCGCTGCTGCGAGCTGCACCTGTCCTCATCATTGCCGTGCTTGCAGGAACGATGTTCGATTGGGGTATCGAGAAAGCGCTCGATCGAAAGCCGGTCTCGCCCCCGTTTCTTTCGGCCCGGCTCGTAGCCGACGGTTCGGGCAGCGCCTATCTTCGCAAGACCTGTTCGCAGGATGCGGACCGCTGGGCGTTGTGCGCGCATCTCGACAAGCTTCCGCTGGAAAGCGACGAAATGCTTTGGGACGAGCGGCCCGGCAAGGCTGTCTTCTGGACGGCGCAACTCGCGGAACAGCAGCGTCTGTCGGCGGAAGACAAGCCGTTCTTCCTGCACGTGCTGGCCGACGACCCGTTCGGTGTCATCGGCGATGCGATCAGGGGCACGGCAATCCTGATCGGCAGCTACGATCTGGTCGCGTTCAATTATCCCGATTTCCATATCAACGAAATATCCGAGAAATATCCGTCAGAAATCGGCGAGGGCATCAGGTCGACTCTCGCAGCGAAGAAGGCGATGCCGGTCGCCTTCATTGGCTGGAGCACGCTGGCAGTGGTGCTCGTAAGCTTCGGCTTAATGGCCGCAATCTGCTATCGGGTCTGGCAGGGGCGGGAAACGATAGCGCGCGGAGCCTGGCAGGTGACGATCCTGTTGCTCGGAGGATGGTTGGCAAACGCGGTGATCTGCGGCGCGTTGTCGAGCCCGACCGACCGCTATCAGATGCGGCTCGCCATTCTGGTGCCCCTCGCTGCGGTAACCCTTGTCGCCGCGCGGCAGCGCAAGCACGCGACGATCAACGGTGCGCTGACCGCCTGAACCTTCAGTTCTGGGAGCGCTTGTCGATCATGTCGGCAAGCAGCGTGAACATCCCCGTATTGAAGCTGAAAAGGTAGAGTAGCAGCGTCTTCTCGGTCAGGTCGCCGTTCCATATGTCGAAGCCCAAACTGACCGTCGCCGCCAAAAACAGGATTGCCACGAGCGGCAGGAACGCCCGGATCGGAGCGAAATAGGTTCCGGTCCGCATGATGATATTAAGAAAGCGCAGCGTGTCGCGCACCGGTTTGATCTTCGACTGGCCTACGCGTGCAGCGTAGCTGATCGGAATGAACTGCACCTGCCGCCGCGTCGTCAGCATGGCGAGCGTGATGGTGATGGTGAAGCTGAACCCGTTGGGATAGATGCCGAGAAACTTGCGTGCCGTCTCCGCCCTGAACACCCGCAGTCCGGAATTGATGTCGGGCACGGTCCGGCCCGCGATCCAGGACACCCAGCGCTTCAGGAAGATCTTCGGCACGGCGCGCACCTTCGAATAGACAACCCCCGGTCCGGTGCGCGAGCCAACCACCATGTCCTTGTCGCGGCAGGCGCGGGCGAGTTCGAGCAGGCGGTCATTTGGATAGGTTCCGTCGGCATCGGTAATCGCGATGAGTTCGGTCTTTGCCGCCTGTAATCCGGTCTTCAGCGCCGCGCCATAACCCTGGTTGTATTCGTGATGGAGAACGCGCAGCCGCGGGTAATATTTCACCAGTAGCTCGAGGATCTCTGCCGTCCGGTCGCTCGACCCGTCGTTCACCACCATCAACTGCCCCTGCGCTTCCTGCGCAATGGGATGCAGTTCCTTCACCGTATCCTCGATCGAGCCTTCCTCGTTATAGGCGGGAACGATGATTGTCAGATCGACGCTGTCAGACATTGAATAATCCGTTTCGATGGAATTGGGTTGGGCAGGGAAGGAGGCGAGATGGGTTCGGAAGCGCGCCCATCTTCGCGCGGCACCGCGATGACCGTCCACCTACCGCGTGAGCGTTGCGGTATGGTAAAGGGCCTCTTCGCGACACCCCTTATCTTTCCGCAAAAAGCCAGCGATAGGCGAAGAACTTGATGGTGGCGGAGGCGGCGAGAACGATGAGCAGGACTGGCACGTAGGTCAGCCCGCTATACTCCAGCAGCGCGATGAAGGCCCCGTATTCGGCAAGGCGAAACGCGCCGTTCGTCACGATATAAGCTGCGATGTCGCGTCTCCAGTCGTTGCGGCTCTTGAAGACGAACACCCGCATCAGCACCATGTTGCCGAGATAGGCGGTGGCGAAACCGATCGCGACTGCGATCCTTTCGGGAACGGCAAAGAACTCGTGCAGGACGATCGGCAGGAGGAACGACATCGCCGCGCTGAATCCGGTCGAAACGGCGAAGCGCAGCAACTGGCCGATCAGCTTGCCGTGCCGGTTCGCGAATGTTCCCTGCCCCCTCATCGCGCTGCGCCTCGTTCCCTTCGTGCGGCATGTCAAGAAATTGCTATCGTCGTGCCTGCCGGAACGCACAAACCCCTTGCCCTTCGCGTAAAAGCCATCAACCTTGAGAGAAGATGTTACGGCAATACGAACTGGTCGAACGGGTCAAGGCTTACGACCCCGACGCCGACGAGGCGATGCTGAACCGCGCCTATGTCTATACCGTGCAAAAGCACGGCAGCCAGAAACGCGCGAGCGGCGATCCCTACTTTTCGCATCCGGTCGAGGTCGCCGGACTGATGACCGACCTGAAGCTCGATCAGGAAACGATCGTCACTGCCCTGCTTCACGATACGGTCGAGGATACGCTCGCCACTATCGAGGATATCGAGGCGAATTTCGGCGGAGAGGTCGCGCGCCTCGTCGACGGGGTGACCAAGCTTTCGAAGATCGAAACCATGCCAGAGGACGAGCGCGCGGCGGAGAACCTGCGCAAGTTCCTGCTCGCGATGAGCGAGGACATCCGCGTCCTGCTCGTCAAGCTGGCCGACCGGCTGCACAACATGCGCACGCTGCATTTCATCAAGAGCCCCGAGAAACGCGCCCGGATCGCGCGTGAAACGATCGAGATCTATGCGCCTCTCGCCGAACGGGTCGGCATGTACGAATATATGCGCGAGATGCAGATGCTCGCCTTCCGCTATATCGAGGCCGAAGCATACGAAACGATAACCCAGCGCCTCCAGCAAATACGTGAAAGCGATACCGGGCAGGTCGATGCGATCGCACTGGCGATCAAGCAGGCTCTTTCGGAGGCAGGGCTGAAGGTCGAAGTCTCCGGCCGGGAGAAGCACCCCTATTCCATCTGGAAGAAGATGGCCGAGCGCCACGTCACCTTCGAACAGATCACCGATATTATGGCGTTTCGCGTCATCACCGAAAACGAGGCCGATTGCTACGCAGCTCTGGGCGTCCTGCATACCGTGTGGCAGTTCATCCCCGGTCGGTTCAAGGACTACATCTCGACGCCTAAGAACAACGGCTATCGCTCGCTTCACACCTCGCTGATTTACGAGAACTCAATGCGTGTGGAGGTCCAGATCCGCACCCGCGTGATGCATCGCCGAAACGAATTCGGGCTGGCGGCGCACTGGGCCTACAAGCAGGGCGACCGGCCCGACGGACAGGTCGGCTGGTTACGCGATCTCATCGAAATCGTCGATGCGAGCCACGATCCCGAGGAACTGATGGAGCATACGCGGCTCGCCATCTATCAGGACCGAATCTTCGCCTTCACGCCCAAAGGCGCCCTGTTCCAGCTTCCCAAGGGCGCGACGCCGGTCGATTTCGCCTTTGCCGTGCACACCGATCTGGGGGCGCAAATGGTCGGCGCGAAGATCAACGCCCGCCACATGCCCTTGCGCACGCAGTTACAGAACGGCGATGTCGTCGAAATCATCAAGGCCGAGGACGCGGAACCGCAATTGTCCTGGCTCGGCTTTGTCGTCACGGGCAAGGCGCGTGCGGCCATTCGCCGGGCGGTGCGCGCGAAGGAACGCGAGGAAGTAAGCGAGCTCGGCAGCAAGCTGTTCGACGAAATCGTCGAGCGTATTCCGTCGAAAATCGGCAAGAAGGCACGCGCTGGGGCAGTCGAACGGCTCGGCCTCGAAGACGAGGACGCGCTGATGTACGCTATCGGCGCGGCGAAGATCACCGATCGCGAAGTGATGGAAGCGCTCGTCCCGGGCTCGACGGCGGACCTTGCACCGAACGACGACTGGGCGCAGCAGGGCAAGGCAATCTCAATTCGCGGTCTGACGGCGGGCGTCGGCTTTCACCTTGCCGAATGCTGCCACCCCGTTCCGGGAGACCGGATCGTAGGTATCAGGAAACGCGATTCCGGTGTCGAGGTTCACGCGATCGACTGCATCACCCTCGCCAACGGGATCGACGACGACTGGCTCGACCTGTCCTGGGGGTCGCGAAGCGCGGGCGCGGTCGGTCGGCTTCGCATAACGCTTTACGACAGGATGGGCGCGCTGGCCGAAATGACCGGCATCCTTGCGAAGAACCACGTGAATGTGAAGAGCATCGCGCTCGTGCAGGAGGACGCGCCCTTCGCCTCCTGGGAGGTGGACCTCGAAGTGCAGGATCTCGCGCATCTGACACGAATCCTCAGCGCGCTACGGGCTAGTGATGCGGTCACCCAAGCGGAGAGGATCTGATGGGCATCGTCGGCCTTGACCACGTACAACTCGCCATGCCGCGCGGCGGTGAGGTACGCGCGCGCCGGTTCTATCGCGACCTGCTCGGAATGCAGGAGGTCGAAAAACCTGCACATCTGCAATCGAACGGAGGCTGCTGGTTCGAGGGCGGCGACGCGCATATTCATCTGGGCGTCGAGGATGAATTCGTTGCGGCACGAAAGGCGCATCCCGCGCTGCTGGTCGACGATCTGTCGATGTTCGTCGCGCGCCTGGGCAAGGAAGGCGTCGGTTTTACTCCCGGCAAACCGCTCGAGGGTTACGAACGGGGCGATATAGAGGACCCGTTCGGCAACCGCATCGAACTGATGCAACGGCTTTAGTCAGCGTCTCGTCTGACCGGCACCGGGATATTGCAGATGTCGGCGCCACCTGCCGGCGCGATGAAGAAGGGATCGCGTCGATTGGCGCGCGCTTCGGCATATCGAGCGAAGGTCTCGCTCTCTGTCGAGAGATATTCGAACGAGGGTTGTTCGGCCGGTGGCAGATCACTGGCGACGCGGATGGTCTGGATGGGCACCCGCTCCTCGGCGCTTTCATAGAAGCCAAGATTGCCCGTCCCGCGCGGCAGGCTCGAAAGATGCTCGATCCCTTCGATCACCCGCCCGACCAGCGCAATGTTACGGTCGAGATGGCGCGGTGCATGGCCGATCACGGTGTAAAGCTCTGCGCCCGACCCTGTGTCCGGCGAGTAGCCACGCCCGACCCCGACCATGCCGTAGCAATGCACGGGCCATCGGTCCGACTTGTCGGGATACTGACGAAAGGCAAACGGCCAGCCGCTCTCGAATGTTGCGGAACTCGCATAGGCGTCTCGCAGGATAGGGGTCGGCCAACCTTCTCTGGTAGTAGGACTGAAGTCAGCTTCTATGTCCGGAGAAATCAGGCCAACCGGCACGCGCGCCGTGTAATCCCCTTTCCCCATCATCCGCAGCCCCTCCGGCAGTGGCTTCGCCTCGCCGGTCGCCTCCGGGTTGTCGTAATTCGGATCGCCCCACTGGACGACGTAGTTGTCTTGTACGCGGTTGACGCTGATGTCATCGTACCAGCCGCTTCGCGCCAGCAGGCGAATGTTTTCCACCCAGCCCTGACTGAAAGGCGCAGGCATTAGCTGGATCACGACCTTGCGTTCCGTACCGTCCGCTGCCGGGGCCAAGGTCATGACCAGCAGGTCTTCCGGAGCGATCGCGACCCAGTCGTCCGTGCTCGCCTGATCGACGATCTCGTTCGGGGACGGAGCGGGCGCGTCCTGCGCGATGGCCGGAATGGCGAAGGCAGCCAGCGCCATGACTGCGAGATAAGGCTTCTTCATGGCGCTCACTTTGCCATGACGCGCCGTAAAGACAAGCCGCTCAGCCCGCCGCATCTTCGAGGGCATGCATATCGTCATCGCTCAGACCGAAATGATGACCGACTTCGTGAATGAGGACATGCGCCACCAGATGTTCGAGCGTTTCGTCGCCGCGCGCTGCCCACTCGTCGAGGATCGGGCGGCGGAACAGGCGGATGCGGTCGGGCAGTTCGCCGCTCGCCTCGATCGTCTTTTCGGTGAGCGGGCGCCCCTCGTAGATACCGGTCAGTTCGAACGGTTCGTCGAGATCGACGGCGGCGAGCGTTTCCTCGTCCGCGAAATCCTGCACCTGTACGATGACGCCGCGCAGCATCGCCTTCATTTCCTCGGGCAGATTGCCGAGCGCCTCGAGCGCCAGCGTTTCCATCTCCGCCGCGGTGGGCGCAATGCCGATCCTTCGCTTCATCGCAGCCTTTCGCTAGGGGTTCGGCGGGGTTTGCGCAATGTTGCTCAGGCAGTTTGCTCGCAAATGTCTGGCTTGCCGCGCTTGCCTTGCCCCGTGCCTGCCGCTACAGGCGCTTCTCCTTGCCAGGCAGGACGAATGCGGAGCGGTGGCCGAGTGGTCGAAGGCGCACGCCTGGAAAGTGTGTATACGGTAACCCCGTATCGAGGGTTCGAATCCCTCCCGCTCCGCCACTTAGTCTGGCTCGTTGGGTTCCATCAGAGAATATCTCGGTACTAGGGCGCAAAACCGCGCTTCTTCAACGAGAAAGCCGTACCACGAAGAATATGAGATAGGCAGCTCGCCGTCTCCCTTGCGTGCATTCTCTTGGAATGTTCGCCGGGCTAGAAGTGAACTTTTCGCACGTCCCTAACAGGGAAGCGCTCCCTGTTATCGGTCCCTAAACAGGGAAACCTGTCAAAAAAATTCCTAGGTTTGAAGGATCCGCCCCGGCTCTGCTGAGATTGGCGGCGCATCGCTAGCTGCTAACGGCTTTTAACAGGGAAGGGATTATCTGGAAACAGGACTGCAATACTAAGGCTTCGACACTACACGCACATCTTTCGTCAAATTTATCAATGACTTGATCGAAAAAATAGTTTGACCAACTCTTACTGGTCCGCTTATATATTCCTCGACGTCGTTGATATTGTCCCGCACGGCGTCAGCAGCATCTTCGGTCATGTCCGACCCTCGAAGCAGCAAGACAATCGAAAGCTTGATTGAGCCCTTCTGAAAGAGGGGCGTCTTGTTGCCGGGCGAAGGAATTAATGATGAAGAATAAGGCCACCGTTCGCCACCGAACCCGTTCACCTTCCCGTTGCGAACCCAGCGAGCAATCGAGTCGATCTCAAGTCTTGACCAATGATCCGCACAATGAGCTTGCACTGAAGATCGATAGTGTTTCGCCCAGCGATCTCAAACCGCCGCAGCGCCGTCTTAGGAAAAACTCGCCCCGGCAAATGGCCGCGCTCCGCAGCTCGATAAGCGAGTTCGGCTTCATCGGTCCGGTGCTGATAGATCGGGATAATCGTATCGTTTGCGGCCACGCACGTTGGCTGGCGGCAAAAGAGCTGCAACTCGAGCGTATTCCTATCATACGCGCTTCGCATTTAACCAAGGAACAGCTGCGCCTCTTTGCGATTGCTGAAAACAAGATTGGCGAACTGGGTGAGTGGGATCAAGACATTCTCAGCATCGAGCTGGGCGAACTTTCGCTTAATGTCGATATCAACTTGGAGCTGACCGGTTTCGCGATAAGCGAGATCGACGACTTGCTTATCAAACCGCAACATCGAGAGGAGGAGGAGGAGGACCGGTTCGATTCTCAGCATCACCAACCGGTCGCAAAAGCCGGAGATTTGTGGCATTTGGGAGAGCATCGTTTGCTTTGCGGAAGCGCCCTCGATCGTACGAGCTATTCGGTGCTGCTTCCTGGAGGTGAAAAGGCGCAGATGGTTTTCTGCGATCCGCCCTTCAATTTGCCGATGAAATCGATTTCCGGGAAAGGCAAGACGATCCACGACGAGTTCAGTTTTGCCTCTGGTGAAATGAGCCCTGAGGAATTCGCTAATTTCCTTGAAAGCGCGTTCAATCTCATGGCAGAATACAGCGCAAATGGAGCCATCCACTACCAGTGCATGGATTGGCGGCACATGAGTGAAATGCTCGCCGCTGGCAAGGCCGCTTATTCCGAACTTAAGAATGTGGTCGTTTGGGATAAAGGAAAGGGGGGCATGGGGGCCTTTTATCGCTCGCAACACGAATTGATTTTTGTTTGGAAGGTTGGAAGCGGAAAGCACATCAACACGTTCGGGCTTGGAGAAACCGGGCGCTATCGCACCAATGTGTGGTCCTATCGCGGCAACAACACCTTTCATGCTAATCGCGATGCTGAGCTTGCCATGCATCCGACGGTCAAGCCGATTGACCTTATTGCAGATGCGATCCGCGATTGTTCGCGCCGCGGAGGAGTCATTCTCGACGCATTCGGAGGGTCTGGGTCCACTCTTATCGCGGCTGAAAAGGTAGGGCGCCGCGCTCGACTTATCGAAATTGAACCGATCTACTGTGATCGCACTATCCTGCGTTGGCAGAATGCTACGGGAAAGAAGGCGGTCCTGGCCGCGAACGGTGAAGCATGGAGTAACGTTGCGAAAACGCGCGGCATTGAACTCGAAGCACCTATTGATGAATGGGGGAGCCCCAAACCTGAGACCCATATCGAAGACGGGGAGACGGCGTAATGGCTAGACCGTCCAAGACCATCATGATTCCCGGTAAATCTAACGAAACGCCGACTGAACCGAAAGTGGGACCCGGGTATCCTCCTAAGGCAACTCGTTTCAAGCCTGGCCAATCGGGGAATCCTAAAGGCCGCCCGAAGAAAGATCGTTCTTTCGTAAAACGGATTGAAGCTGAACTCGACAGCGAAATGCAGGTCGAAGAAAATGGAGTAACAATCAAGCTTTCCAAGCGCGAAGTGTTGGCGAAGCGAATGGTCAATGATTCGCTTAAGGGTGATCCCCGCATGCTCAATGCGCTTCTTAAGTTTTTGCCCGCCGAAACCACCAGTGCTCAAGACGAGGTCGAGGTAGTTTCGCGAGATGAAGTAATCGCTTTCCTGGCGCGTCACGGGAAACCGAGGTCGTGAATAAATTGTCTGAAGCTGTTTCGATTCCCGCAGCGATTTGGGATGCGATGACCAATTTGGATTTTCTCATCTTCTTGCGTCGAGTGATGGCCGAGATCGAGCCAGGGACGGAATATGAAGAAAATTGGCATATCCAAGCCATTGCCGATCGACTGAAGGCTGTAGAGGAAGGCGCATGTAAGCGTTTAATCATCAATCTACCGCCGCGCCATATGAAGACGATCATCGTTTCGATCGCGTTCGCTGCTTGGATTTTAGGGCACGATCCAACTCGTCGGATCATTTGCGTGACTTACAGCCATGATGTAGCAAAAGCGCAAGCGAGCCAGTTCGCTCGCATCGTGCGGTCCCCCTGGTTTCAGCGTTCGTTTCCCAAATGCCAAGGTGTTGCGCATAATCGCTTGACCGAATGGCAGACGACTGAAGGCGGTTATCGCCTCGCGACCTCCGTCGAAGGGAGTGTTCTGGGTCGCGGGGGCGACTACATCCTTCTCGATGATCCTAACAAGGGTCAGGAGATTTTTTCCGAAGTAGAGAGAAAAAAAGTTCAGGCGTCTTGGGATAATGTCATTTCTACCCGGCTCAATCATCCGAAAAAAAGCGTCATTATCTGTGTTATGCAGCGCTTGCATGAAGAAGACCTCGCCGGCCATATGATGACGCAAGAGCAATACGAGCATCTTGTGATACCCGCGATTGCGCCCGAGAACGAGCGCTGGTGCCTGGCGAGCGGCGACGTACACCGTCGTAAAAAAGGGCAGGTTATTCAGCCGTCGCGGATGGGACTGGAAGAGCTTGATCGACAGAAGGGAATCATGGGCGGTCTTGCCTTCTCCGCACAGTACCAGCAATCCCCCGTTCCGGACGATGGCGTGGTCATCCGCCGGCAATGGTTGCGTTATTATGAAGAAGAACCTGCGGAATACGAGCGAACCCTCGTAAGTTGGGATACGGCATCAACGCTCGGCGAAAATAGCGATTGGTCGGTTGGTACGGTCTGGGGACTCAACCAAGCCCATGTCTACCTTATCGACGTTATCCGAGTGAAAGAAGAAAGTCCTGAGCTGATCAAGCTCGTAGAAGAAACGCATCGACAATTCGCTGCCGACCTTACGATCGTAGAGGATGGCGATCTTGGTCGTGCGGTGGTGCAGTCTCTGCGACGGACCTCCAAATTTTGTAAGCCGAAAGTCTACAAGCCGCGCTATGATAAGATCGCGCGCATGCAATCGCGCGCAGTAATGTTCGAGACTGGACAAGTTTTGCTTCCTAGGGAGGCGGATTGGTTGGCCGTTTATCAGCACGAATTGCTCGGCTTTCCGAACACCCGACATGATGATCAAGTGGACAGCACCAGTATGGCGCTTGATGATTTTCAGCGGTATTTCGCGCGTCGTCTGGAGGCCGAGCGCCCCGCGCCCCGGAGGAACACGGAATGGGCGCGCCCGATGGGGGTGGATAGACGTCTAAAGTAACGGCAGATAGGCCACTAATTCCTAGCAAGCCGCACGATATGCAGGGTTTTTGCTTTTCTAAAACGTTATGAATTGTGAGGATCGTTCCGGTTGATCGTAGCTTAGATTTTATCATGCGAACGACATCCGGCTATGCTATGTCCGAACCGGCGACCCATTTGAGGTTAATTTTCGTGAGCCGCCGCGCAAACGCACAGGATGCTCCAGACTTTGTCTGATCGACCCGATATATTCCTACCTCCGATTAGTCGCGCTTGTTTCAGGTAAGCATAGTTTCCATCTTTACGATGCCGCCTACGCTATCGAATGGATTGCCTCCTGATCGTTCCATGACATGGGGATCGCTCCTTTCGCCAGGATGGTCACACCATTCATTTGCGACGGCTGTTCTCCCTTCAGCATTTTTTCGATGATTTTTGGCGAGAGAAAAGACAATCGGACAACTCTAGTGATGTAGGAAGCGGTAACCTTTTCTTTCCGCGCTAATGTAGCAATATCCATTTGTCCCTTCTCTAATTGGCGCCACCAAACACGAGCTTGGGCGAGAAGGTTGAGAAGAACCGGATCGACTTTGGAGACCATAACTTCGCCGCGTTTATCGATAAGCCTTAGGGAGTTACTGTTACGGACAAGACGCATGTCATTTGTAAGAGATGTCGTCGTTCGACCATTACAATTTGTTCCAAGTCCAATAAGCAGGCTCAAAACCGAGAGCGAAAGAATTATCTCAAGATGTTCGAGATGGATGATTACCCGCCTTATAAGCTTGTAATGCTCTGGGTTTGAAAGACTGTTGCAAAGCACTTCGCTTGATTGTCGAACTCGCTCGATCGAGGTACAGTCTAACGGCAATCCAACTTCGCTGAGAACGGCGATTGGATCTGACAAGAACTGGGAGACAGTTTTTTTAACCAACTGTTCAAGTTCATCAGCTGGAAGACGCGACGGCATCTTGCCACTTTTTCGCTGACCCGTTTTTTGAAAATGTACAGACCTTTTAACGTAGTAGTAAAATCTCTTTTCAACAGAACGATATCTCCTACTATTGGGTTTAGAGGTATGAACTGGGATCCATGGTTCGCCGCTCTCATCAAACAATAATCCCCCTAGAAAGCGCGATGACGCCTTGCGATTAGCGCTCTGCCCCCGTGTATTTTCTGCAAGTATTGATTGAACATTATTCCATACATCAGAATCGATTATTGCCTGATGCCGTCCTTCATAGATGGCCTTCTTATGACGTATCTTGCCGCAATAGATCGGATTTTTGAGAATTTGGTACAATTGTCCGCGAGTAAAACTTCGGCCACCGATTGTACCACCGTCCTTTTTAATTCGAAGCGGTGCGGTGACGCCTTCGGCGGAAAGTTCGTCGAAAACTAGTCGCACAGCTTTAAGCGAAAGATAACGCCGATAGATATCGCGGATCAGTCTTGCGTGGCCCTCAACAATCCGGAGACTGTTATTTCCATCTGGCTCATACCCCAAAGGCGCTATCCCACCCATCCACATTCCTTTGGCCTTACTTGCTGCTATCTTATCCCTAATCCTTTCGGCTGTGATTTCTCGCTCAAACTGGGCAAAAGACAAAAGCATATTCAGGGTCAATCTTCCCATGGAAGAGGTAGTGTTAAATGCCTGTGTTACTGAGACAAAACTCACATTTGCTGCGTCAAAAATTTCGACGAGTTTTGCGAAGTCTAATAATGATCGGGTCAGCCGATCGACCTTGTATACGACGACGATATCAATCCGGTTTTTTGCGACATCGGATAGCAGACGTTGCAAACTCGGCCGTTCAAGCGTTCCGCCCGAAACCCCGCCATCATCGTAATGCGCCGATAGCAGCTCCCAGCCTTCCGACGCTTGGCTGGCTACATAGGCGGCGCAAGCTTCGCGCTGCGCATCGAGCGAATTGAAATCCTGAGCGAGCCCATCTTCAGAAGATTTTCGAGTGTAGATCGCGCAGCGAACCTTGCCGGATGGATCATTGCCCATCCAACGCTCCCTTCTGCCTTAGGCCAAAGAAAGCCGGACCCGACCATCTCGTCCCGGTTATTTGACGCGCAACGGCGCTTAGAGAATGCCACCGCTGGCCGTTCCAATGAATTGTTCCGGAATTATCGATCGTTACTATATATGCATTACCGTTCCATTCCCGCCTTAACTGGACGTCCGCTGTAGTATTGCGCTTATCCAATTTACTCTGAGCCAAGCGGTCGAGTGTATCTTCAGCTTGCTGAGACAGTCCCCCAAAGGCATGGATCTGCAACTCCCGAGCGATCGCCATGCGTAACATTACGGCGCTAATGCGTGGAATTTGCCGACAAGTCAGAGTTGCCCATTTCACCCTAAGCTGCTCTAGCGACAAATCCTCCAGCGCGGCGAGATCTTTGCTTAACCCCGCATCGGTTTGGTTGGTTTTCATTAGCAGAATCCTAAATTTAATGAGTTCCAATTTTCGGGCTCACTAGTGCGCTTCTCTCATTCTTGTTGGACAGCGCTGCTTTCCTAACCCTGGCCCTAACTAACGCTCCGAATCGATATATTGTCTATAATATTATTGGTGTGAAGCCATTATTATTCATATGAATCCGCAATACTCCTTGGTAGATTTCCCTCGGTGGCCTATACTTGGCCCAATTTGAATTCTTATTAGACAGACAGGGATTTGATATGCCATCATACTACTTTTCCTTCCCTCGTTAGCGAAGAAGGATAAACTTCCTGCAAAAATTTCGATCGATAAATAAAGGTGAACTGAGTTAATAAAAGTAGTTAGGCTATATCTTATAAAAGTTCCTATTTTTCTTAATATCAACAGGTTCGATAGTGCGTTTCTGATTAAACACGATGCTATGCGCTTGGTGTGCTGCTGAATATTCTACCGTCGCTTGATCAGACATTGCAGATCACGGAAAATACTGGGTCAAAAAATATCATCGCTGAGTAGAGAGAAGGTTAAGGGCTTGGTAAACAATCATATCTAAATGAAATGGATGATCGCTCGCCCAACTCGCCTTGCATTCTGGTCAAGGAAACACAGCGAAAGCACCTGCCAAAGCCCGGCGAGCGCAAGCGACGACGTTGAACGCGCAAGTCGGCTTATGACTTACGCCGAAAAGTTCGAGGATCGTTGGTTTTGGGAAACCGATTCTGAAGGTCGACTTACTTATTTATCAGAAAGCGTGTCTGAGCAGATCGAGGCTTTTGGCATCCGCACAATCGGCGAGCCTCTAGCAAATGTCTTTAAGCTCGATCAAAGCGAATACGAGCATGCCCGATCCCTACAGTTTCATCTTGTTTCTCGCACTCCGTTCGCCGGTTATCCTGTTCGTGGCCAAAAGGGCTTAAGCGAGAGCTGGTGGTCTATGTCCGGCCGACCGTGGGTCGACGATTTCGGACAGTATCGGGGGTTTATCGGTTCGGGAACGGACCTAACTAAAAGCCGGAAGCAAGAGGCAACGATCAAGCGTCTGGCGTTAACAGATAGTCTGACGGAACTCGCGAACCGTCAACGAATGCAGGATACTCTGAACGCATTGCTCGAGGCCAGCTCGAATGGAGGATCAACCCCGTCGATCCTGCTTCTCGATCTTGATGGCTTTAAAGCGGTCAATGACACCCTCGGGCACCCCGCCGGAGATGCCCTCCTGGTCCAAGTCAGCCGACGTCTTTTAAAGGCAGTCGGTCAAGCGGGGATCGTTGGCCGCCTAGGTGGAGATGAATTCGAAGTCCTGGTCCCTGCTTGTGATGACCGAACAATACTAAGCGAGTTGGCTAGTAAAATTATAGAAAAAGTCTCGGAGCCCTATTTGCTTAACGGATGCGCAGCTACCGTAAGTTGTTCCATTGGCATCTCGGTCGCTGATGAATCCGATCCGAAAGCCGAAACGTTGATCCGCAATGCCGATATCGCATTGTATGCTGCCAAGGACGGTGGACGGGCAACTTATAGGTTCTACGAAGAGCAAATGCTTGCGCGGGCTAAATGGCGGAAAGAGTTAGAAGATGATCTTAGGCTGGCGTTGAATGCCGACCAACTCGGTCTCATTTACCAACCAATCGTCAATACGATTACAGAAAAGCTTGTGGGCTTCGAGGCGCTCTTGCGATGGGAGCATCCTACCAGAGGGGCCGTCAGTCCGGGTGAGTTCATTCCCATAGCCGAGGAGAGCGGGCTAATTCAACAAATCGGGCAATGGGTTCTACGAACAGCGACCATGGATTTGGCCCGTTTTCCCGAAGATTTGAGAGTCGCTGTCAACGTTTCTCCGATCCAGTTTTCAAACCCTGATTTGTTAACGATACTGACCAACGCATTAGCCGAAAGCCAAATTTCGCCCGATCGGCTCGAGCTTGAGATAACAGAAAGTGTTTTCCTCAACGACGAAGATGCTTCGAGAAAAACTTTCGCAGCGCTTAAGTCGCTTGGCGTGCGACTAGCCCTCGACGATTTCGGAACTGGATATTCCAGCCTTGCCTATCTTAAAAACGCGCCATTCGATAAGATCAAGATCGACCAGAGCTTCGTTAAAGGGGCCATCGACCCAAAAAGCAGAAATTCCGCTATCATCGAGGCCATTGTCTCACTTTCACGGACTTTGGGAATGGAAACGACAGCCGAAGGTGTGGAGCATCAAGATGAAATCGAACTGATCCGGAGCCTAGGGTGCAGTCATATTCAAGGCTACGTGTATGGACGTGGCGCGCCGATAAACCAGCTTTTGCCCGCCTTGGCGACCGGTTCAAGAATCGTTCGCCCTATCGGCCCAAAGCGTAGCCGTAGCCGGCGAGCCAGCTTGCTTCGGTCGGGAAAGCTAGTTGTTCATGAGGAGCCTCAGACAGTACGTATCCGAAACATTTCGGAGACCGGCGCCCTAATTGATGACGCGGAATTCAATGAACAGATGGTCGGCGTCAAGGTACTTGTCGAGGCACTCCAAGATGAACTGCGCTGGGCTGAAATACGTTGGGTGGAAACCAAAAAGGCCGGTATTGAGTTTTGCGAACCGATCGATCGAAAAGTTTTCGAAAGCAACTTTCTACAGTTCAATAAGAAATAGTCGAGTTAGACCTAAATCTATAGATATCGGACTAGACCATCTTCGGTTACGTTAAACCTGGTATATATCCGCTGACTTTAATGAGTGTATTCAACAAAAAGCAGATGGATAAGCCTCCACCAATACGAGAGAAATATTATCCCGCCCGTCGCGCTTGAGGGCATTTTCCAATAATCTATCTGCGCGCGCTTCGATCGATTCATCGTGTTGCATGTCATTTGCTGCCAAAGAACGAGAAAGTCCATCCGAGCAGAGAAGCAGAATATCGCCGGGGAAAATGCCAAGCTGTCGTTTCTCTAATTCAACTTGGTCTCTGACGCCCAAAGCCCGTGTGATGATATTGGCTCGCGGATGGTGGGCAGCCTTATGAGCAGCGATCTCACCTACATCGACCAATTCTTGTACGAGGCTGTGATCTCGCGTTAATAGGTTCAAACGACGATTTCGGATCAAATAGGCGCGACTATCTCCTGCCCACCAAATCTGCGCCTTGTCATTAGATATCCTCAAAACGACAATGGTTGTTCCGCTAGTCCCACCAGCTTGTCGCAGTATTGCAGTGTTCGCGCACTCAATAGTGCGCGAAACATCTACGGGTTCACTTCGCGTTTCTAAACGTGCAAGATGCGCGATAACGGTTTCTGCAGCAAGACTACCGTTAGCATGACCGCCCATTCCATCTGCCACGGCCCAGATGCTAGCGTCGGTACGATCGAGAATACGGTCTTCGTTCACGACACGTAATCGGCCGACATGACTGCGACTGGTACAGCGAATATTCAACGCGGATGTTGGACGCGCCACTTTCCGCTGTCGAAGAAAATTGCTTAGTCGCATTGTTCGGCCACCGCCGCATCACCAGCATCATCATAAGCGAGGACAAAGGCTCGATCCAGCTCGCCCGAACGTCCTTCATCGATCTCCAAGCGAAGCGAAGCGTGACGCTTGCAAAGTTCCGCCAATATTGCAGACGAACGCGTTGCGAAAAAGCGCTTTCGACAATTATCAGAACCATCAAGGGAGTTTGGATTCAGATGTTCGATTGCCGCACGGAGGCTTCCCTGGAGACCCGCAAACGTAGCCATCAGATGTAACTTTACGTCGCGGAACGACGACCGCAACGCAGCTGGGCCGGACATAAAACCTGTCGTTTCGGCGAGTAATAGATCAATCGCCAAGCGCTGCGACGGAGCCCATTTGAATGGATTATTATTTTCGCAAGAAATAGTTGTACGGTTGATTTGATAACGCTGCCGGGCAGTATCGCGTTCAGCCATTAAATCGCCGATGCCCAGCACCATTTGTCGATATAGGCCCCCTGCTCGCCGCATGATCTCAGATGGATCTTCGCTAGAGAGCAACGATGGATCTAATTGCGCGCCTTCGCAAAAAGCCTCTAGCAACGTGCCGCTTCCAGGCGCGGAAGGCGCTAAAGGTTCCTCCCACTCGCTGGGGACGGAGAGCGATTGACCCAACGGGGGGGTCAAAACCATTGTCCGATCCCCTGAAGCATTCGGCGAATTCGCAAGGGGTGCTGGGGCTACAATTATGAGGAAACTCCCAAGTCGCAATGAAGCAGGTAGCGACAGAAGTAGCTCTTCCTCTTCCGGATAGCGGGTTCCGCCGTAATCATCAAAAACACCATTTGATCCCGTCACGAATAATGATACGCCCTCTTCAGTGACGCATAATTGGCAATGGTAGCGAGACACTTCGCAATCTGGATCAGGAATATTCCAGTCCGCTTTGGCATCGCGTCCAATCGAGAGATTTCCCGAAGCCAAAAGACGTGCATCGATCGGTTGAGCTGCATCATCGGCATGAAAAAGCTGAAGCATGTACATCGCGTCGCTCCTAAGCGGCAATTCGCGTAGCTAGTACCGAAGTTTCTGATGTTGTTGACGGTGTTACCGCGGATTGATCGAGCGATGCTGCTGCCCGGTTTAAAGCATCGAAAGCGTCGCCCACCTCATCTCGCCGTCGATGCGAAATGCGCGTCGTCAGATCGCCCGACGCTAATTCATCAAGAGCCTTACATAAGCGTCGCAAGGGTCGCGCTACCATGGCACCGCTAAAATACCCGATGAGAAGAACAACCGCCATGATGGCGGTGGAAAGGGTCGCAAGCAAGGTCTTCGATGCCGCAAGAGCGGCGTCTAAGGCATCGCGCTTAAGAACGAGGTCTAATGTTCCGAAGCGGACGCCCGCATAATCGACGGGATGAACGAAGCGCAGTCCGCCACTATCTGCATCTAAAGCGTTCGTTACGCGGCGGTTGTTTTGCTCCATGACGGTCGTTTCAGCCGATGGTGGTTGATAGCGCTGATCGATGAGCTGCGGATTGTTCGATGCGCGAACGATGCCCTCCGCGTCAGCAATAACGATTCCTTGTATATCTTCGTCATGTGCGGCGGATGTCACGAAGGCCTGAAGCGCAGTCCAATCCTGTTGCTCAGGGGGAAGACCAGCGTTCTCGACAATTTCCACGGCCGCGTTGCCGGTAACAAACCTTGCAATGCTATTTCCAGAAACGGCCGCTATAGTTTCAAGCGTCTGTTGTTGTCGTTGTAGGATAACGGACACGCTCGCAGCCAGCACTATGGCAGTGAATAATGCCAAGGCGATGGAAAACCTGAATCGCAGAGACAATTTCAATGGCGTCGAACCCGCTTCGCGTTCGTCGTCTAACTCTCGCTCGAGCGCGGTTACAAGCGCGGCGCCATCAGCAAACCGGTTCTCGGGCTTTTTCGCGAGAAGCCTATCAATAATGCTCCGAAGCCCCTTGGGGCAGTCGGCAGCTACCTCACCAATCGGTGCAACCTTGCCCTGTGAAATTTGAATGGCTAGCGCTGCCAGTTCGCTTCCGGGGAAGGCCGGTCGACCGGTCATCATCTCGTAAATAACCGCACCCAATGAGAACAGGTCCGATCGAGCATCTACCGTTAGGCCGAGCGCTTGTTCAGGGCTCATGTAACGGGGCGTACCGATCAGCTGCCCAACCTGAGTTTTTTCTAGCGCGCAGGGATCTGCCTCAGCGATCCGTGCCACTCCAAAATCGAGAAGTTTAAGGGTGTTCCCGTTATGCGACAGCAAAATATTTGCCGGTTTCACATCCCGATGTACGATCCCCATAGCATGAGCATAAGCGAGGGCTTGCGCCAGCTGTAATGCCAAACGCAGGGTCTTTTCATAGGGCATTCGTCCATGAACTGCGATCCATCGATCAAGCGGTTGCCCTTCGATCAACTCCATCGCAATATAAGCGATCCCGTTCGCCTCGCCAACGTCGTAAATGGTAGCGATGTTTGAGTGGCTTAGAGCACCCGCCGCCCGAGCCTCCTGCAGGAAGCGAGCGTTGATATGCGTATCGCTGGCGAATTCTCTTTTGAGGACCTTGATCGCAACCGTGCGTCCGATCTCCGGGTCTTGCGCGCGATAGACATCCGCCATTGCGCCTTCGCCCAGCTTGTCCTCTATTCTATAGCGACCGAGCTCTTTAATCATTCGGTGTGCTTTCTATAAATTCAGTAGCCCCATCATCACACCAGCTATTCCTAACGTCGAAGTCTTATTAACCGATTACTTCCGAGCCCTTACGGTCGCCGCGATCAGCTCAGCTCGGCGGAGGTCGGCTGCGATCGCGGCATTGCTGGGCTCAAGAGCTGCCGCCCGACGAAGCAAAGTAAGCGCACGCGCTACCTCGCCTTGGTTCAGTGCGACTAATCCTGCAGAGCGAGCACGCCCGGCAGCCGCTGGATCACCGACTTTGTGCTCGGGCTTAGCCTTCTCCGCTTTGACGGGCTCGGACACCTCTGCTCGCTTTCGCGCAGGGGGCGGTGATGGATCTGTACGACGTGGCTGATACTGGCGCGTAGAAGCTTCGACCTGGCGAGCCTGGCCTGGTATCCGCAATTCTGTTCCCGCTTGGAGAGCCGACGGCACGTCAATGCCGTTGTATTTCGCAAGCTGATACGACTTTAAGCGGTTCCCTAAGAAGCGCTCGGCCAATTCGATCATGGTATCGCCGCTTCGGGTGACATAACCAAAACTCGCTGGACCGAGATCGGCCTTTGCATCGCCTTCTATCCCTTGGAGCAGCACGTGAAGCGATGGTTCCGTAGGATCACGCTTGAGCCCCTTTGTGATTAATCGCTTCGCCGAACGAGTCTCACCCTGATCGAGCAATGCCTCGATGTGCGCAATCTCTTGCGATGTGATTTGCTGGTTGGTGGATGCCGAAGCAATCGTCTTGGGACTGCTTGAACAAGCGCCAAGCATCAACGCCGCTATAAGACTCAGAGCGAACCTTTTGTCTCGCAGAAGCATAATTACGCATATGTCCTTTCATAGGAACTTTGGTCGCTAAGCTGCAGCAAATTCAAGAGACCCTCTCTATTCTTCACAAAGTCTAAGAAGCGTTGACTTGTAAGCGGAGGGGAAAAATAAAACCCCTGAAACAGACGGCAGCCGTGGTCACGCAGCCAAATAAACTCTTCTATTGTTTCGACGCCCTCAGCCAAGACATTGATTCCCAAGCCCCGACCCAAGGTTAGGATGCTTGCGCAGATCGCCTGGCTTTGACGAGATAAATGCACATTGGTTACGAACGTTCGATCGATCTTTATTTTATCAAAGCCAATCGCGGTAAGCGCTTCAAAACTTGAATAACCAGTTCCAAAATCATCAATAGCGAGTCGAATTCCATTTGCGCGCAAGGCTTGGCTGAATGCTGCCGCCCCATCACCTTTCGCGAGCGCTACACTTTCGGTCAATTCTATCTCGAGTGCCTCGCCGTCCACATCATTCCTCGCTAGAGTACGCTCGATCAGTTGCGGTAAGTTGGCAGCTTCGATTTGATGACCCGAGACGTTTACGGCGATCCGTAAATCATGTCCGTTTTCGCGCCATAAACGAGTTTCTCGTAATGCGCGGTTCAGCGCCCACGATCCTATTTCCTGCGAAAGACCGACGGTTTCCATGACCGGGATAAAGCATGCCGGCGAAATGTCGCCGCGTTCTGGATGGCGCCAACGGAGCAAGGCTTCAGCGCCGCAGACACGAGCGCTTGCCGCATCGATTAATGGTTGAAAGCGCATGTGCAGCTGATCTTTCGCCACGACTTGGCGCAAATCCTGCCCGATCTGAAATTGTTCCTCCGAACGAACTTTGTGATCATCGCTTACGATGTTCTCGTTTGCACCTCGCGGAACCGAAGCAAAGGAGGATAAAGTTTGCGATAGAAACGCTTCGGGAGTATGCAACGCAATGTCGAAACGGTTGATACGAAAAGCGATTTCAGGAATTATTTCTCGTTCATCGTCGCGGTAACAATCGCTTAAAGCGTAAGCGAGCGCACGGATTTCGACAGTCGCTGATGATGCTTCGACATCAGATCCCAGCCAGACCGCGACATGTGCTCTATCGAGATGAGCCAGTATTCGATCAGCAGGCATCATCGTAGCCATTCGCTCAACCATCGCTATCAGGAAACGGTCGGCCAATTCAGGATCAAACGCGCAAAGGCGATCGTAATCCTTGAACGCAAGCACACCTATCGTGCCCGCACGATCTGCCCTTATCCTATGAATGAGAGGTTCCCGCGTAGGAAGACCTGAAACCGTGTGCGTTGGAAGGCGCGGTTCAGCTAAACTGGCGGTTTGGATCAAGGCGGTGACCACGCGCTCAGCACGAACAATAAGCGTTCCGGAATGACAATGCCCAACGAGGACTTCAGCCTTCTCGACCGCTCGGCGAAGCCGAACAATTCCCCGCATGAGTACCGCGAGGAGCAGACCTGCCATTCCCGTTATGGTGATAGAGAGTAGGAACAGGCCCATTTCGCAGCTTCGCTAATCCGTCGTCCCTACTGAGGTCTAAAGCATCGTATTAACAGTGAAAGATTGAAAAAACTTAAAGGTTATTGGCACAGGTTAAAAAAATCAGGGATTTGCGTTGTAAGAAACTCTCGACCGCGCGTTTAATTGTTGGCAAGGCGCAATAGAGCACCAGCCGCGGAAGGGGCCCCAAGTCGCCATGGACAACGCCGAACAGTTCGTCGACTATTACGACCTTCTCAAAGTCGAGCCCGACTGCAACGCCCGCACGTTGGAGGTCGCCTACCACTTCTTCGCGAAGATGTACCACCCCGACTCGCGCGATACGGCGGACGTTGACAGGTTTACTCAGGTGGTGGACGCCTACAACGTCCTGAAAGACCCGAAACGCCGCGCCGAATACGACGCCAAGTATCTGAAAACAAACGGCAAAGCACCCTTCTCCGCCGGCCTTGCGGACCATGACGCGATCGACGAGGAGACCGCCGCCAGCGACGCGGAAATCCACGCCAAGATCCTCCTCCACCTCTACAAGCGGCGCCGTTCCCACCCCTCCGACGCCGGCATCGTCGGCTGGCTCTTGCAGGAATTGCTCGACTGTTCGGAGGAACAATTCGACTTTCATATCTGGTACTTGAAGGCCAAATCTCTCATCGACGTGACCGAGCAGGGCACGCTCGCCATCACCATAAAGGGGGTGGACGAGGTCATCGCCAGCGCCCGCTCCAACCTTGCCGAAAAGCTCTATCTGGAGGATTCCGGCCCAAGTAAAACTGCGCGCCACAATGATGTCGAGAAGGGGTCAAGCGATGCCTAGCGGGCATCGGCGGTAGCTTAAGTCACTGAAAAGCGCAGGCAATCACGCGAGTCGAAAACGCGCCCCGATCACCCCCCGAAGCACACCCGAAATGCGCGCCCCGAAATCAGGCGGCGACGCGGTGGCGATAGGTCAGGTTGACCCGGTCCGACAGGAGGAGGTAGGGCAGCCAGATCGCCGCCGAGATCAGCACCTTGGTCACGTTCCCTTCGAGGACATTGCCGAGTGCCACCGCAACATTCGGCGGCAGGTCCGCCACGCCTGAGACGACCTGCGCGATGGTAAGCTGCATCGCGATGTCCATGACCCAGGCGAAGACCAGCATCCGCGGGAACAGCGGCACCGTGCGCAGCGCCATGGCGAAGCACACCATGTAGAAGAAGCTCGTCACGACGAGGTCGGCGGTCATCACCCAGAACATCACCTGGCCCCATTCGGGCGCGGCATGGCCCATGGCGGGGATGGCGAGGAAATATTCCCCGCTGCGGAAGACGACGTTCATCATCATGCCGACGATGAGGGAGGCCATGAAGCCGACCGGCCCGAACCCGTCGAGCTTGCGCGCGGTGCGCCGGTCCACCCGCTTCCACTTGCCGAACAGGGCGAGGCGAAAGCGCGGCTGGACGAGCGTTTCCCGCCGCAGGAAGGCGTTGCGGGCGATGAGGAAGCCGGCGATCGGCGCGATGGCGACGAGGCTGTATCCTGCCGCGACGCCGATCATGTCGTCGAGCCCCGTATAGGGCAGGATGGGGAAGGCGATGCGGAACGCGGCGAGCGGCAGGATGACGGCCAGCCAGGCGAGCGCGATCCAGCGCGTCCGCCGCTTCAGGAAAGCGACGATGACGACGCTCTTACCGTAGAGGGAAGCGATATAGTTGCGCACCGTTCGTTCCATGCTTGCCATCATCTGATCGACGCCTTTTCCACCATCCGGTTCCCGCGGCGGAGGCAGCGGGATTGCGCGGTTTCAAGGCATCTGGCACGAGCATGGTTAACATTCGCTAAAGAGGCAAGCCTTCTATTCGCCCCGTACACATACCGACTCGTCCGCGAATCTGCTGATTCGCGGGAACGCGAGTCGCGATTCGCACTTGTTGGCGCTCGTTTCGAAATGGTTAATGTGGCATCGCTGCAATGGTTAACGCGACCGTTAACCTTTTCGGTCCAATTTTGGCACAAATAAGTGTTTGTTTTATAACGATTAACATATCCTTAGGAATTTTTTATTGCGTCGAACCGTGCTTTTTAGGAAATTGAATGCGTCCCGAGGGACTTGCGTAAATGGAGCTGAGCGAAAGCGGATGTTCCTTAAAAAAACAACGGTCGCGCAGGTCCATAAACGAAACCCCCTCGGACACTAATGGGTAACCGGAAATAGAGGCCGGGCCCTGCTTTGGGAACGACGTGCCGCAAACCGAAACAGGCGCGTATCTATTGGGGTAATACATCATGACTTTCATTAAGAACTTCGTTGCTGACGAATCCGGCGCTTCGGCTGCTGAATACGCTCTGATCCTCGCCATCGTGGGCGCAGCGATTGCTACGGCAACCGTCGCTCTGGGCGGTGAGATCCTTGAGTCGATCAATCGTGCCGAAACTTCGCTTGATAAGGCGAACAAGGATGCAACGGCTGGCGTAGCAGCTGACTAATAAGTTTGAGGGCGCGGTGGCTTGTTCACCGCGCCCTTTTACCTTTTCTTCGGGAATTTCTTGAGACGCGCCTTAAGAAATGCGCGCTATCGTCCCGAAACTGAAATACCTCGCGACCGGACCCTGGACGGTCCCCGCGAGCAACGAGTTTCTTTTGGTAGGGGGCAGGCATGAGGGGTCGAAACCTCGCAGTTTTGGGGATCGCCGTCTTTCTCGGCCTGATCGCCGTTTTTCTGGCGAATAGCTATTTCTCTGGCATCGAAGCGCGGCAGGAACGCCTCGCACAGGACGAGGCGATGACGCGAATCGTCGTCGCGACGCAGGATATGGGCTTCGGCACCGCTCTCGCGCCCACCAATATGCGGCTCGCCGCCTGGCCCGCCGCTTCGGTGCCGATCGGTGCCTTCACTTCCATCGAGGACGCGACCCGCGGCGGTCGCGTCGCGCTCCGCCCGCTGGCCGTGGGCGAACCGATCCTTTCCAGCAAGGTTTCCGGCGAAGGCGGTCGTGCGACCCTCTCGGCTGTTCTGCCTGAGGATCAGCGCGCCGTATCCATTCCAGTCAATGAGATTACCGGCGTCGCCGGTTTCGTGCGTGCAGGCGACGTCGTCGACGTCATGCTGACGCGACAGATTCCGGGCGACGGCGCACAGGGTGACGACCAGTTCACCTCGACCGTGCTGGAAAACGTGCTCGTCCTCGCCATCGACCAGGTGGCGAGCGAAAGCGAGACCGCCCCCGCTGTCGGAAAGACCGCGACCTTGCAGACCGATCTTTACGGCGCGCAGAAGCTGACGCTGGCCAATCAATTAGGCAATCTCAGCCTCGCCCTTCGCAATGTGGAGAACCAGACGGTCGGCGGCACGTCGCCCGTCCTGCCGAGCGATCTCGGCAGCGCCGGTCTCTACATTCCTGCGCGCAACACCGGCGGCGGCTCCCCCGCCCCCGCCCCCGCCCCGCGCATGGCCCAAGCCACAACGCCCGCCGCCGCCCCTGCGCCCTCCGCACCGCGCTATCGCGGGCCGACGATGCAGATCGTGCGCGGCACGGACAACGAAACATACGAGGTGAACCGCTATGGCCGCTAAGACTATCCGTCGCCTCATGGGGCTGACCACGGCGCTCGCCGCTATCGGCGCTGCAACCACCGTATCCGCACAGGATTATCGACCGGGATATGGGCAGGCCGAAATGTCGGTCCATGCCGGTTCGGTCGAGGTTCCCCTGAACAAGAGCCAGGTCATCACTGCCGACCGCACGATCGACCGCGCGCTGATCGGGAACGAGGAAATCGCGGACATCTTCCCGATTTCCGACCGCAGCGTCTATGTCCTGGGCAAGGCGATGGGAACGACCAGCCTCACCCTATACGACCGGCAGAACCGCGTCCTTGCCGTGGTCGATGTCGCGGTCGGGCCGGACGTCATTTCCCTGCGCGACCAGATCGGTAGCATGATGCCGAACGAGCAGGTCGATGCCCGCCTCACAAATGGCAAGATCGTGATGAGCGGCACTGCATCCAGCGTCGGCGCCGCCGATCGCATGGTGCAGCTTGCCCGCGCCTATGCCGGGGAAGAGAACGTCGTCAATCTGATGACGCTGGGCACCAGCCAGCAGATCATGCTCGAAGTGCGCTTTGCCGAAGTCAACCGGCAGGTCGGCAAGGATATCGGCATCAGTGCTTTGTTCACCAATGGCAGCGATTTTCAGGGTGTTATCGGTAATGGAGCGGGCTTTACCAGTGACGGTCTCAGGCTGTCAGAAATTACTGACAGCTTCGCGATTATCAACGGCGTGTTCGACGTTGCGGGCCTGACTATCGACGCAGCGCTCGACGCGCTGGAGGAACGCGGCCTGTCCAAGACGCTGGCCGAACCGACCCTCGTCTCGCTTTCGGGCGAAAAGGCCAGCTTCCTTGCCGGTGGCGAGTTCCCGATCCCGGTCGTGCAGAGCGGGTCCGGCGGGGCAGCTAACGGCGATGGCGGCAACGCGATTACCATCGAGTTCAAGCCCTTCGGCGTCAGCCTCGGCTTCACCCCCACGCTGATCGGCAACGACGTCATAAACCTGCTGGTCGAACCCGAAGTCAGTTCCATCGACGAAGCCGCTTCGATTTCGGTCGGCAGCCTGCGTATTCCGGGCCTCCAGACCCGCCGCGCCAGCACCGTCGTCGAATTGCGCGACGGGGAAAGCTTCGCCATCGCCGGGCTGATCCAGTCCGACTTCGCGACGACGGTCAACCAGGTGCCGATCCTCGGCTCCATCCCGATCCTCGGCTCGCTGTTCCGCTCCTCCAGCTTCCAGAAGGGCGAGACCGAGCTGCTGATCGTGGTGACGCCGCGCCTCGTCCAGCCGATCCGGCCCGACCAGGTGCAACTGCCGACCGAGCGGGTGACCGATCCGGTGCAGGCCGACGTCATCCTCAACGGCACGGGCTATCGCCCCTACGACAATGCGGCCGGGCAGCGCCCGACCCGCGACGGGCCGGTGCGCTTCGATCCGGCGGCGCCTCCGCCCGACTATGCCGCCGACGCCTCGCTCGACAATCGCCTGAACGACGCCACCCGCGGGGAGAGCGAATATGAGTATTGATCGCACCGCCCTGCGCGGCGTTTCCGCCCTCGCCTTGCTGCTGGCCGCCTCGGCCTGCGCCTCGATCGAGGACCGCGAGCTCTACGGCTACCAGGATCCGGGCTTCGGCTCCGCCAATCGCGCGACCTACGCCGCGCAGGTGGTGAACCCCGATCCCGTCTATGACGAGCCGATGGAATCGAGCGCCTCGCGCGCCGTCGATGCCGTCGATGCCTATCGCGACAAGACCGTCGAAGAACCCGACACGATCTCCACGACCGAGGGCGTGTCCACCGGACCGGGAGCCTGATATCATGCGCCGCCTCGCCAATCCTCTTGCCAAGTCCTTCTGGTCCGGCGAGCACGGGGCGGTCGCGGCGACCTATGCGCTGGCGCTCGTCCCGCTCATCGCGATGGCCGGGGTGGGCATGGACTATGCCCGGCTGATGGGGATGGACAGCGAATTGCAGAACGGGGCCGACCAGGCCGCGCTCGCCGCCGCCTCGCAGCTCGACGGGAAGTCGGGCGCCTGCACGAGGGCTTCGACCGCGGCGCGCTCGCTGGTGGTCAATACGAGCCTTCTGACGAGCGACGACAACGCGATCACCTTCACCGAGGCGACCGATTGTTCGGGCAGCGAGTCGATCATGTTCTGGCAGGACAAGGCGAAGACGAACGCCGCGACCTCGGATGCGAATGCCAATTTCGTGGAGGTGCTGGTGGATGTGCGCGGGGTGGACTACGCCCTGCTGCCCGTTACCGGAGCGCTGCGCGGCGAATTGCAGGCGGCGGCGCTGGCGGGCCTCGGCTCGGCGATCTGCAAGGTTCCGCCGATCATGATCTGCCATCCCGATCCCGGCACGCCCTTCAACGCCGATGCGCGCAAGGGCCAGGGGATCGCCGCGACGGGCCACTCCACCGGCAAGAACAAGGCCGGAGGCGATGCCGGAACGACGACATCCGGGACCAAGTGGTCGCCGGGCAATTTCGGCTTCCTGCAAATTCCCGGCGTCGACGGCGATGCTGGCAACAAGAACGCCCGGCTGCTGACGGCGCTGGCTTTCAACACGCCGCAAACCGACTGCATCAGCCTCGAGAACAACAAGGTCAGCACCGGCAACCCGCAGGGGCTGTACGATGCGATCAACACCCGCTTCGATCTGTACGATTTCCCAAGCAATGGCGGCTCGACGCTCGCGCCGTGCCAGGGCGGCGCTTGCCTTGCCGCTCCCAATGTGACCAAGGATTTCATTCGTACGAAGACAAGCGGCAATAATTCCTGCAAGGTCGGCAATAATGGTTGGGAACTGCCGAAATCCGGCTCGGAGTTCAAACCTGTCGCAAGCGGTTCCTGGTCAGCCGGAAAGGTCAGCGCCAACAATCCGACGGTGATGGGCCTGCCGCGCGATAACTGCCATTATACGAGCTTTAACGGCACCGGCCTTTGCGGAACCGGCACGGGACGGTTTGGCGATGGAAACTGGGCGCGCGAGGATTATTTCGCGAAGAACCATGCAACGCCCCCGCCGGGCTATGCGACGATGACCCGCTACGAAACCTATCTGTGGGAAATCGCCAACGACAAGATCAACAATACCGCTCCGCAGTCCGGCAAGCCCGTCTGCAGCGCCGCGACCGGTCCAAAGGAACGCCGTGTCCTCAGCATCGCGGTCGTGACGAATTGCGCTGAACTCAGCGGTACGTCGACGCCCGTTAATATCGAGGATTTCGTCGATGTTTTCCTCGTCGAACCCTCGGTCGACGACGCCAAGCGCTACAACGCGTTCAAAGACGTTATTTATTTCGAAATCATTGGAAAGTCGCAAATTGCCGGCAACGGCGTGTTCGGCTCGCAGGAGGTACGGCGCGACGTCCCGTATCTGATCGAATGAGGTTTGTGCGCGCCTTCATCCGCGATCGCTCCGGTGCGGCGGCCGCCGAAATGGCGCTGATGGTGCCCCTGCTGATGATCCTGATGTTCGGCGGCTTCGAGGCAGGCCATTATTTCTACACCGAGCACAAGATCGTGAAGGCCGTGCGCGACGGGGCGCGCTATGCCGGGCGGCTGCCTTTCAGCGCCTATGATTGCGGATCGGGCACGAGCAGCCAAGCGGCGCTCATCCAGAACGTCACCCGCACTGGCGTTGCCGATACGACGGCCCCGCCGCTGATCTACAACTGGACCGACAATGCCGATGTAACCGTTTCAGTAACCTGCAATACGGCGGAAACGACGAAGGGCATCTTCACCGACCTCGCTTCCGGCGCGCCGGTCGTGACCGTGTCGGCGACGGCGTCCTATCCCTCACTGTTCGGAGCATTGGGCCTGCTCGATGCGGACATCAACGTGGCCGCCAACGCACAGGCCGTGGTGAACGGGCTATGAGTTCGCATTGCGCCATTCCTCACCGATCCGGCGGCGCCTTCCTCAGCGATTTCGCCCGCGACGAGCATGGCGCGAGCGCCGCTGAATTTGCGCTAGTTCTGCCGATCTTCCTGCTGTTCCTGCTCGGCATCCTCGATGTCGGCCTCTATGCCTGGAACTTCAACCAGACCGAGAAGGCGACGCAGATGGGCACGCGCTGGGCCGTCGCGACCGACATGGTGCCGAGCGGGCTCGCCAGCTACAGCTTCGCCGTGAATGGTGGCATTCCGCAGGGCACAGTGGTTCCGAAGACCGCGTTTGGCGGCGTGACCTGCACCTCGACCGGTTGCACTTGTGTTGGTCAATGCGCGACTGGTCTGACGCCCGGCTTTGACTCCGCCGCCTTCACGGCGATCGCCGACCGGATGCGGCAGTTCAAGGGCGACATCGAAGATACCGATATCACGATCGATTACGACTGGTCGGGCATCGGTTATGCCGGCGATCCCAACGGCCCGGACGTCGCACCTTTCGTAACCGTCACGGTCGACGGACTCGACTTTCAGCCAATCTCGACATTGCTGTTCGGCGCCGATGTCGGGCTTCCCGCAGTCTCCCACACGCTGACCGCCGAAGACAGCCAGGGGACGTTCGCGAATTGACATGAGCAGGCTCGACGAAATCAGGAAGATGAACACGCAGAACGCCCTCCACATGCCGGCCGGCGTCACCGTGGTCGCCCGCCGCGAGATGCTCGACGTGCTCGACGCGCTCGACGATGACATCGCGACGCTTGCCTGCGCACCGTCCGAACTGCCCGCCCTCGACAAGCTGCGCGATACCCGCATCCTGGTGATTGAGGTCGACCCCTCGCTGACCGGATCGATCGAGCGCGTGGACGCGCTGCGCCGCAGCCTGCCCGATACGCCGATCATCGCTGCGCTCGACACGATCGACATCACGACGACGCGCGCCCTGATGCGCCGCGGCGTGGCCGATTTCGTCGGCCTCCCGTTCCAGATCGAGGAACTGCTCGCCGCGATCAGCGATGCCGCCCGCACGATCGAGCACCGCCGCGACGGCGATGTGCGCTTGGCGCCATTCCTCGCCATCACGAAGACCATCGGCGGTGCGGGTTCGACGACCGTCGCGACGCATCTGGCCGCCGCCCTTGCGGAAGAACGCGGAGCGGGTGCGCGCGCCTGCATCATCGATTGCGACCTTCAGACCGGGGATGCCGGTGCCTATCTCGGTTGCGCGCCGCGCCTGACGCTTGCCGATCTGATCGATGCCGAAGGGCGCCTCGATGAGGACCTGCTGCGTTCGGTCGTATGCGAAGGCGATCCCCGCGTGGACGTCGTTGCCGCCCCGTCCGACATCCTGCCGATCGAGGCGGTCGATTTCGACCGGCTGATGGCGGTCATCACGTTGGCGCGGAAGCAATACGACATCGTGATCGTCGATCTGCCCGCCGCTCTTACTAACTGGGCCGTGTCCACCCTCTTCGCCGCCACCCGCGTCGTGCAGGTGGGGACCTTGTCGTTGGCGAGCTTGCGCCATGCCAAGCGTCAGATTCAGTTCCTGCAATCGCTGGGGCTGGAGCGCGACCGCTTCGACATCGTGCTCAACCGCGTCGAGAAGCGGCTGTTCAAGACGATCGATGCGGGCGATGCGGCAGAGGCGCTGAACATGCCGATTGCGGCCTCGCTGATCGCCGATCCGCAGCTTCTCCAGAATGCGCAGGACGAAGGCGCCCTCGTCCAGCACGTGCAGCGCAAGACCAAGTTCGGCAAGCAGATCGAGGCGCTGGCCCAGACGATCAATGCAAAGCTCGAAGGGAGCGACTGACATGTGGAAGATTCGCCGCCCCGAGGATGACCGTTCGACCCCGGCCCCGAGCCCGGAACACGTCGCCAACGACACGGTCGAGGTCGTCGAGGACGTCTCGCTCCACCCGAAGAACTCGGAACGCGAAGAGCGGATGCTGCAGGTCAAGTCGGCGGTGCACAGCGCGCTGCTGGACAAGCTCAACCTCTCGATGCTCGACAAGCTGCCGCACGAACAGATCAAGAGCGAAATCACCGCCATCGTCCCTGAGTTGCTGGTCACTTTTGACCAGCCCCTCAACCGCGAGGAACGGGCCGATCTCGTTGACCAGATCCTTCACGAATTGCTCGGGCTCGGACCGCTCGAACCGCTGCTGGCCGACGATTCCATTACCGACATTCTCGTCAACGGGTGCGACACGGTCTTCGTCGAACGGCAGGGCCGGCTCGAGCGGATGCCGACGCGCTTCCAGAACGAGAAGCACCTGATGCGGATCATCCAGAAGATCGTCAGCGCCGTGGGCCGCCGGATCGACGAAAGCTCGCCCTTCGTGGATGCGCGTCTCGCCGACGGATCGCGCGTCAACGCAATCGTCGCGCCCCTCGCGCTCGACGGTTCGCTGCTGTCCATCCGCAAGTTCTCGAAGCGCCCGATCAGCATGCAGAAGCTGGTCGATCTCGGCAGTATGCCCGCCGCCATGGCGGAAGTGCTGATGGCGGTCGTGCGCTCGCGCCGCAACGTCCTCATCTCCGGCGGTACGGGTTCGGGCAAGACGACCATGCTCAATGCCTGTTCCTCCTTCATCGACGAGAGCGAACGCATCGTCACCATCGAGGACAGCGCCGAGCTTCAGCTGCAGCAGGAGCATGTCGCACGGCTCGAGACGCGCCCCGCCAACATCGAGGGTACGGGCGAAGTGACGCAGCGCGACCTCGTCAAGAACGCCCTGCGTATGCGGCCTGATCGAATCATCGTCGGCGAAGTCCGCGCCGGGGAGGCCTTCGACATGCTGCAGGCGATGAATACCGGCCATGACGGCTCGATGACGACGGTTCACGCGAATACGCCGCGCGACGCGCTCTCGCGGCTCGAGCAGATGATCGGCATGAGCGGGATCGACATCACCGCGCGTTCCAGCCGCAACCAGATCGCCTCCGCCATCAACGTCGTGCTGCAGGTCGGCCGCCTGTCCGACGGCAAACGCAAGGTGCTCAGCCTGTCCGAGCTCACCGGCATGGAAGGCGAGACGATCACCATGCAGGAAATCTTCAAGTTCAAGCGCGAGGGGATCGAGGAAGACGGCACGGTGCGCGGCCATTTCGAAGCCACCGGCATCCGTCCCAAGTTCCTCGCCGAGGCAGAGGCGCATGGCGTCACCCTGTCGCCCGAACTGTTCCGTCCGGATGCGAAGATCGGCTGAGCCATGAGCGCAGAGATTACCCGCATCTTCATCCTGCTCGCGATCTTCGCGGCGGTCGTGCTGGTCATCCAGCTCGCCGGACGCGGCATCGCCAGCCGGTCGAGCCATCGCGGCGCGGTGAACAAGCGCCTCAAGATGATCGGCCAGGGCGGCGACCGGGAAAAGATCGTCGGCACGCTTCTCAAGAACCAGCCGCGCAATTTCAGCCATCTGCCGGGGTTCCTGGCGAGGCGCGCGACCGCGTTCGAGCGGACCGTCTTCACCTCCGGCATCTCGCTGACCGCAAGCCAGATGGCAGCCTTCATGGGGCTGGGCTTCGCCGGAATCGCGCTGTTCCTGATCCTGGTCTTTTCGGCGACGGGCGTGGGCGTATCCTTCGGCACGGTCCAGCTGGCCCTGCTCGTTTCGGCGGCGCTGGCCTTCGGCGTTCCCTATCTCGTCGTCAATCGCAAGGCGCTGAACCGTCGCAAGAAGATGGAGCAGCAATTTCCGATCGCGCTCGACATCTTCGTGCGTGCGCTGCGGTCGGGTCACCCGGTGGCTTCCGCCATCGACCTCCTGACGCACGAAATGGAAGACCCGATCGGCAGCGAGTTCGGCATCGTGTCGGACGAGGTATCCTATGGCGCCGACCTCATCACTGCACTCAACCACATGGCGGAACGCTGGGACCTGGAGGACATGCGGATGTTCGTCGTCTCCTTGTCCGTACAGAGCCAGACGGGCGGCAACCTCGCCGAAATTCTCGACAACATCTCCAAGGTCATCCGCGATCGCCATTCGATGTTCATGAAGGTGCGCGCGCTCAGTTCCGAGGGGCGCATGACCGGGTGGATGCTGTCCGTCCTGCCGGTCGCGGCTTTCGTCCTCGTCTTCATCGGAGCGCCCGAATTCTATCTCGACGTGGCGGACGATCCGATCTTCATCATCGGGTCCATTTCCCTCCTCGTCATGTACACGATCGGCGTCATGACCATCCGCCGCATGATCGATCTGAAGGTCTGACATGATTGAACTCTTCGCCTCCAACTGGATCCTGCGCGGCCTCGTCCTGCTTGCCCTGTTCGGCCTCGTCGCGATGGTCGCCTATATCGTGGCGAGCTATTCCTCGCAGCGTATCCGCACGGCCCGCAACCTCGCGCAATTGAGCAACGAGCGCACCGCCGTGCAGAGCGGCAGCCTCATCGGCGACAACAGCCAGAGCGCATGGGCAAAGCTGTCGGAAAAGATCGAACGCGGCGGCCTCGACCTGTCGGACACGTCGAACGACGAATTGCGCAAGAAGCTGCGCGCCGCGGGCTATCATTCCGCCGCAGCGCCCCGTATCTACACGCTGGTCAAGCTGACGCTGATCTTCGTCGTGCCGGGCATCTTCCTGCTGATGGCGAGCCTGTCGAGCGATCCGCCCAGCCTGCTGACCCTGTATCTCGTCAGCGCCTTCCTCGCGGTTCTCGGCCTTTATCTGCCCAAACTCTTCATCCAGGCAAAGGCGGACCGCCGCCAGACGGCGATCATCAACGCCTTTCCAGACAGTCTCGACCTGATGCTGGTCTGCGTCGAAGCCGGCCTCGGCCTCGAAGCCGCTCTCGACCGGGTAGGCCGCGAAATGGCCGTGTCGCACCCGCTGATTTCCGAACTGTTCCTGCAGACGACGCTGCTGATGCGAGCCGGCGCGACGCGCGAAGAGGCGCTGCGCAAGCTCGGCCAGAATGCCGGCGTCGATCAGATCAAGAGTTTCGCCACGCTGCTCGTGCAATCCGACAAGCTGGGAACCAGCATGTCGCAGACCTTGCGCGTCTATTCGGCGGAAATGCGCGAACAGCGCAGAATGCGCGCGGAAGAGAAGGCGCACCGCCTGCCGGTGCTGATCTCGATCCCGCTCGTCGTATTCATGTTGCCGACGATGATCGGCGTTCTCGCCCTGCCCGCCGTGATCCTGGCGCTGCGGGACGTGATACCGGCAATGACAGGGGGATGAAATGAGAAAGACAGGGAAAATCGCCGCCGCAATCCTGCTCGGAACGGCGCTTTCGGGATGCCAGAGCTTTTCCGCAGCGTTCAATTTCGGCGGCCGGGACGAACCACGCCGTGCCTCTGCCAACATCTTCGGTCCGGCCGACCTCGCAGCGGGCAAGGCAGCCTTGCGCGACGGTCATGTCGGCAACGCCATACCCGCATTCCAGAAGGCCGCGCTCAACCCGGCCACCGCCGGGGAAGCCTATAACGGCCTCGGCATCGCCTATGCGAAGCTTGGCCGCGCCAATCTCGCCGAGCGCCATTTTGCCAAGGCAGTCACCCTTGCCCCCGGCGATACGCGATTTTCCGCGAACCTCGCGCGGCTTTACACCTCGGATGTCGGCGAACGACTGCTCGCGGCGCGCCGCGCCGATGCGGCCCGCAAACTCGCGGCAGCTTCCCGCCTCGAAGCGCGGCAGGCCGAACGGCAGACCGCCCGGACCGCCGAACGTCGCGGAGCGATCGTCATCGAGCAGGGGGGCGCTCGCCTAGAACGGCGCGGCAATGGCGAACTGGCATTGACCAGCGCCCCTGTCGCCGAGGATACTGCGCCTGCACGGCGCGCCACCGTCGAATATCGCAATCCGCGCCCAGCCCCGGCGCCCGTAGAACCTGCCGCTCAGGAAGAAGCAGGCGAAACGCGGCTCGGCAAGTCGGCACTCACCGTCCTTTCCAACAGGAAGTCGGTCTCAACCCCCAGCAATGCCGAACCCTATCCGGTTCGCGTGTCGATCACGACGAGCGGACCGGCGGAAACACGCCGTCCGGCGCGCAGCGAATCCTATCCGGTGCGGGTCACCCTGCCGGTCGATAGCGATTTCTGATTACCCATCGTGTGACGGCTTATCATGGATAGCACGCTTCTCTGGCCGGTCGGCCTGACCGTCCTCCTGCTCATCGGTGCCTATAGCGATGTCAGGACGCGCCGCCTGCCGAACTGGCTGGCCCTCGTGCTGCTGGTCTTCGGCCTCGCCCAGGGCTTTGCGGTCGAGGGGCTCGCGGACGTTCCGTGGTATTTCGCTCATACAGTCGCGGCACTCGTCGTTGGCATGATTCTTTATGCGCTGGGCGTCGTGGGAGCGGGCGACGCGAAATTCTATGCAGGTACGGCGAGCTATTTCATCCTATGGAAAGGGCTCGAACTCCTGCTCGCGGTATCGCTGGCGGGGCTGGCTCTCATCCTGCTGTGGATCATCGTAAGGCGCTTCCGCGGCATCAAGGCCCGGGCGAGCGACGGCGATTTCGGCAAGTTTCCCTACGGTGTCGCCATCGCCACGGGCGGAATCATCGCAGCCTTCGGGCAATTCGCGTAAGCGGCGTCGCCCGCACTATCTCTCGCTCCCGGCGGATACGACCCATCGCAACGTTCATGTCGCGGCAGGCGGTATGAGCGGGTGTTTTGCTTCCACCTCGTGAAGCGAAAGCAAGGCACAAACCGAACCGTATAGCACTCGTTCTTTGTTGGTCGCCGCAAGGCAAATGAGCCGATCTGCCCGATGCGCGTAGTCTTGGAACAGTGTTCGCGGAGCGGTGTCGCTGAGCGAGGGCCCATGCTCTTGATGTTCGTGCCGCCGCGGGTTGCTCCGCCTCACCCAATCAACTTCGCTCCGAAATCCTGTTCGCGATCAAATTGTGGAGACGAGCCTTAACCGCTGGAACCACACTCCGGCACGCGATTTGGCCGGGAAGAATAGGAGGCTCAATGACGGATTTACCAGAATGGGAGCGTTATCCTCTTACCGGACGGTTCATGGCGAACCGGCGGCGGCATGTTCTGAGCGAGCGCGAGAAGCAGCTACTCGAACAATCGGTCGATGAGGTCAGGGAGCTTAAGGGAGAAACCCTTGTTCATGCATCGGGCGAGTTATGCGAGCACGCGACCATTCTTATAAGCGGGTTCGCGATTCGCATCATTGCAGATGACACAAGCCGAAGCATTGTGGGCCTTCATGTCCCGGGCGATATGGTCGATTTGCAGGGTTTCGTGATGAAGCGACTGGATTACGACATAGGCGTGGTAGGAGCCGCCAAAATTGGCATCATTCGGCACAAGCTCTTGCAGCAGATGATAGCGCGCGAACCACAATTGGCGAAGCTATTGTGGTGCGCGGCTTGCCTCGACGGTGCGATGCACCGCGAATGGATTGCCAAATTAGCAAGGCACCGTGCCACGGGACGCGTCGCGCACATCATCGCGGAGCTTTGCCATCGCCTGCGCATGGTAGGACTGGGTAGCCCGCAAGGATTTGTCATGCCCTTCACCCAACGCCATTTGGCCAATTTATGCGGCCTTTCCCAAGTCCAAATCAATCGATCGCTCCGCGACCTGCGCGAGGATGGGGTGGTCACAATTCGCCGGAATCTGATCAGAATCGATAATGGCGAACGGTTGGAGAAGATCGCGCGTTTCGACCCGGCATATCTCTACGGCGAAGGGCCTCCTTAATGCGTGTAGTCTGGTCGTCATTATGCAAACGAGAAACAGCCTCAGCTATTACATCGAATGGCAAACGTTTAGCTTTGCCTATTTACCAAATGGATCTCGGAAAGCCGATTTCGCGCGCTTCTCAGATCGCTTACCGCAAGCTTGGTCGTCCGTGCTTGCCAGCAACAGGATGCCGCCCGACTTCGCTTCCTTCAGTACCTCGATGATCTGCTCTTCTGAAAACCTCGTTCTCTACATCCCATCCGTCCTTCTGGCAGGGCCGGACTCTATTTCAACTAGGACGAAAAACAGGGGGTCACGTCAATCGCTGCGCGATACCCGGATAGGACTACAAACTTGCGATCTAGGATCACTCATTCCTTCGGATATCGTATGCTTCACCCGTTAAGTTCGCCACGATTTAGGCCTCGAGATCGATGAAATTGCTCGGTTTCGGTACTCTTTAAAGGGTAACGCACTGATTGACGCCGCCAATCTGTTACCCACTAGACACCAAACCTTTTTCGCTTGAGCGCAAACGTCCAGTTTATGAAATCACTTCGGCTCCTCAAACAGCCCCTAGGAACAACCCACTTCTTTCGACAAGGATGGTGTACGTTGGCCGGGTTCGATCTAGATTGACATTGCGAAGCTCATGGACAAACCGACGTAGATGAAATCGGAGAACGAGGAAGGGCGCAACGAAGCGCAAACACGTCTCGATGTCGCAGCAAGGGCAGCGGGTATCGGGGTCTGGGAGTTTGAGCCTCGTTCGGGTCGATTGAATTGGGATAGTCGATGTCGCGAGTTGTTCGGCCTATCCTCTTCGCGAGAAGTGGATTATCAAACCTTCCTCGACGGCCTTCATCCTGACGATCGGGAAAGAGCCGATAGCGCTGTTCAGCGCGCATTGGATCCGGATGGCTCCGGAAGCTACGAGATCGCCTACCGCACGATCGGGATCGACGATAAGCGCTTAAGGCATCTCGCAGCGACTGGGCGTAACTTCTTCGAGGAGCAGGAGGGGAAGCGCATCGCCGTTCGGTTCATCGGAGCTGTGGTCGACCTATCGGCCATTGTAGAAGCCCAGGATGCGGTTCGACGAAGCGAAACGCAGTATCGCCTCGTCCTCGAAGCCACAAACGATGCGGTCTGGAACTGGGATCTCGCAAACGACGACGTAGAATGGAATGATGCGCTTTATTCAGCGTTCGGGCATCGCCAAGCCGAAGTCGAAGCGACAGGCGTCTGGTGGCTGAACCAGATCCATCCTGATGACCGGGCACGGGTGGACCGCGACATTCATAGCGTGATCGACGGTAGCGGCAATGAGTGGGAGGCCGAATATCGCTTCCGTCGCGGTGATGGCGGTTACGCTACAGTCTATGATCGCGGCAGCGTCATCCGCGACGAGTTAGGGCAAGCGGTCCGCATGATCGGAGCCATGCTGGACGTCAGTAAATCGCGCGAAGCCGAGGAGAAGCTAGCGGAGAGCGAAAAGCGGTATCGCGTTCTGACCGAGGTTTCGCCGCAGATCGTATGGATGGCCAATGCCGACGGCGAACTGACCTATGCGAACCGGCAGTGGTTCGATTTCACTGGCCAGCCGCGCGACAATTCCGCAGAGACTGGCTTGAAAGAGGCGCTTCATCCCAATGATATCCTCTCGCTTCGAGAAGCCTGGCAGGCTGGCAGTCGCAGCAAATCCGAATGGTCCGTCGAAGTACGCTTTCGCAGTGGGAGCGATGACTCCTGGCATTGGCACTTGGTGCGTGGTCGTCCGGTCATCGGCAAGGACGGTGAGGTCGACTCATGGACCGGTGTGGCGGTCAATATCCATGACCGGCATGAGGCCAATGAAGCGCTTATCGCCGAAAAGGCGAGGCTCGAAACCCTTCGGCGCGTTGGAAGCGATCTGTCGGCGGAACTGGAGCTTGAGACACTCGTCCAGAAGGTGACTGATGCAGGAGTCGAGTTGATTGGAGCAAAATTCGGGGCGTTCTTTTACAATGTGGAAGACGGTGCGGGAGAACAGTATCTTCTCTATACGCTTTCGGGTGCCGACAGGGCGGATTTTGAAAAACTTGGACGCCCTCGCATTACTGAAATTTTTCGGCCAACCTTTTCCGGGGAAGGCACGATCCGCTCCGACGATGTAACCAAGGATGAACGCTACGGGCGGAACGCGCCCCATAACGGCATGCCTAAAGATCATCTTCCGGTCCGCAGCTATCTCGCCGTTCCCGTTATTGGCCGGCAGGGAGAGGTTATCGGCGCGCTTCTTTTCGGCCATCCTGAACCTAGCCGCTTTACCCAGCAGCACGAACGACTGGTGACCGGTATCGCCGCTCACGCCGCCATCGCCATCGATAATGCCAGACTCTATCGCTCCGCCCAGGACGAGCTCAATGAGCGTCGGCGGGTGGAGGCCGATTTAAGGGAGCTTACCGACACGTTGGAGCAGCGCATCGCTGCGGAGATCGAGCGGCGAGCGAATGCTGAAGAGGCGCTGCGACAGGCCCAGAAGATGGAAGCTGTTGGACAATTGACCGGCGGTATCGCGCACGACTTCAACAATCTTCTGACCGTTATCTCAGGCAATATCGATATGGCCACCAGAGCGATCGCGAACGCGGGCGATGTCAGTCCGCGTGTAACTCGGGCGTTGGACGGAGCGCAGAAGGGAGCACAACGCGCTGCGTCGCTGACTCAGCGATTGCTGGCTTTTGCAAGGCGCCAGCCGCTAGATCCAAAACCTATCAGGCTGGACAGGCTGATAAGAGGAATATCCGAACTCATCGATCGCTCGCTTGGCGAACGCATCGAAGTGGAGTTCGTCGGTGCACCGGGCCTCTGGCTGGTCGAAGTGGATGCGCATGAGCTGGAATCCGCGATCATGAACCTCGCGGTGAACGCTCGCGACGCGATGCCCGATGGCGGCAGACTTACGATCGAACTCAGCAATACCCGTCTGGACGAATGTTATGCGACGCGCCACGCCGAAGTCGCACCGGGCCAGTATGTCATGCTGGCAATCAGCGATACCGGCATGGGCATGCCGCCGGAACTTCTCGACAAGGTCTTCGAACCGTTCTTTACGACCAAGGAGGTTGGGAAGGGCACCGGACTTGGCCTCAGTATGGTCTATGGCCTCGTCAAGCAGTCCGGAGGGCATATAAAAATCTATAGCGAGCCCGATCGGGGAACGACGATCAAAATCTATCTGCCACGTCTCCACGGAGCGACGTCGGTGGTTGATGAGGCCGCGGCTGATACGCTTGAGGAAAGCGACAAGGAGGAGCTGATCTTACTCGTCGAGGACGACGAGGACGTTCGAGTCTATACTGCGGATTGCCTGCGCGAACTGGGCTACCGAGTCTTGGAAGCTGGCTCCGGAGAAGAGGCAAAAAAAGCCTTGGATAGGACGAAGGATCAGATCGACCTTCTTTTCACCGACGTGGTCATGCCCGGGATAACCGGCGAAGAACTTGCCGAAGAACTGCGACGAGACCGTCCTGATCTCAAAGTTCTTTATACTTCTGGCTACACCCGCGATGCAATCGTGCATTCGGGGCGCTTGCAGCCCGGCGTGGCCTTGTTGCAGAAACCGTTCAATTTTGCCGAACTCGCGCGCAAGGTCCGCGACGTTCTCGAGCTTGGCAATTTCGGTCGCACCATCGTCCTGGTAGACGAGAAGCGCTCCCATGGCCCCGCTCGTGAAGCGCTCGGTTCGTCCGGCTACGACGTCGATATCGTGCATAGCGAACGAGAATTGCGAAACAAAATCCGTTTGATGCAGGGCCGATATGCTTGCGCGGTGCTGGACGACAGATCAAACCAGATCGACGTGCGCAGGACCGTGGGTGCAGTACGGTCTCTTAATGAAAGCCTGCCCATCCTTGTCCTAACCGATAGTTGGGAACGCTTGAAGGACCTCCAGGATCGATGCACAAGTATCGCTCCTGCGGTGGACCGGCCAGCCGATGTGACGACACTATTGCGCCGCCTGAAAGTGCGCTGTGATCGCCAAAAGGTAACAGCCGACTAGCTAAATAATCTCTGAATTGCCTTATCCACGTCATCGAGAACATAAGGCTTCGGGATGAGGACCAGCGGTTCGCCACAGCGCGACGTATCAATGTTCGCTCCATAGCCGCTGGCCACTGCAAATGGAATTCCCTGATTGCGAAGGCGGTCCATCACAGGATAGCTGTCCTCTTCACCAAGACGCAGATCGACGATGGCGGCATCCGGAGTATCGTTCTGCAAAAAAGCGAGCGCCGCCGATAACGAGTTCGCCGAGCCTGCGACCTGCTGTCCGAGCGCATCGATCATGTCTTCGAGCATGATCGCTATCATCCCGTCGTCTTCGACGATCAATATCCTGTTCGGCATGCACCCCTCCGTTCCTGCACATACTTATGGATGATCTCGTCTAGATATGAAAGGGCGAGGCGCGATGCGACCAAAACAACTTTATGAGCAAAAACCGGTTTTTTGAGACAGGCCAGGCCAAAGGACGCAGATCGTCTAGTATCATCAAATTGGTCAACGGGACTACCGATAGGGGAGCAACCCGGAAAATACATGCAAAGGGAGTTTGCGTTGTCGCGATCGATTGGAGGCAGAGGATACGAACGAGGTTTTTAAAAAGAGCAAGATCGGGAAAAGGCTGGTGATGACCCCGCCGTAGTTGAGGAAGCGCATCTCCATCCCGGAACTACTGCGGAGCACGTATTCTCGGATCTCCCGATCGTCATCGATCAGACCGACAACTTCGGTCTCGTCGACGGCAGCTACAAGCGGCATCGAGGACTGCGGCAACGGCGCGCAGGCTCCGATAAGGCCCATCAGGCTTGGTAGCAGCGTGCAGCTCAATGTTCGTTTTCTTTCGTCTCGCCGTAAAGCGCGTCCGCCGCCAGCGCCAGGAACATGTAGTTGGTTGCTCCGCCCCCGATAACGTATTCGCCTTGCTGCCAAAAGAATGGCCATTCCTTGAGTTCTGGCAAGTCGGGCCGCACGAGGTTGGTGCCCGAAATAACACCCCCCGGAATATAGGACCAATCTGCGCGGTTGACGCCGTAGGCGACAAGCGGAGAATCTGCGCCGACCCCGGAAACGAAGCTCTCCGTATTCTCCCCCGGATGGACGCCGAGCACGAAGTTGAGTGCATTGAGGAAGCTGTCCCTTGACGTCGCCTCTGGCCAGCCTTTGTGGAAGAACCACTGCCGCACGCCGAGCGACTGGATCGTCCAGCCCGCTCCCCAGATCGCCGGCTCGTATGGCACGCCATAAGGGCTGTCAGTCTGGGCGCTACGGTTCATCTTCTTTTGGTGCGCGGCGACCGCAGCAGCGAGGCGGCGGCGAAAACCTGCAGGAAGTTGCGGCTCAATCGAGGCGAGTCGCCAGGCGCTGTTTTCGATATCGCCGATGATCGCATGCTCCATCGCGGCGAGCTGCCGAATGTAGCCTTTATCCCCGGTGGCCTGAGCCAGCTCGGCCAGCGCGAAGGTCTTGTTGCCAATATCGTTTGAGCGTTCGAACGCGCGTTCGGTCAACGCGCGCGCGGCGGCGATCGCCTCTTCTCCAAGCGGCGATCCGTGTGCGCGCATCACCCGGCCCGCTGCCGCAAGTCCGCCTGCGACATAAAGTTCACGGTTTGGGTTGTCCTCGGTGAATACCCATCGATCATCCCACTCGATCGGGTTGCCATTGGAGTCGAACCCAATTCCCTCGACCCGCCGCTTGGAAACATTATCGGTGTGATTGGCGGCGTCGCCGAGCATGACGTAAGCCCGCAGGCTCGGTGTGATGATGCCGCGATAAAGTCGTCCCAGCGCACGGTAGCCGCCAAGTACGGTCAGTAAGCCGTGTTCGATTTGCTGGACCGCGTCGTTGACACCGTCCGGATCGCGTATCTCGACGACCCGGCGGTCTTGATCGATCGTCGTCGCGTCGTAGTCGAGGCCAAACTCCTCGACCATTTTCGCTAGCATGTAAGTAGTGCCGATCTGCGATTCCACCCGCAGATCGTAATCCCCTGCGTCATGCCATCCGCCTCGGTCGAGGCCCGCAACGATATCGCCGGACGCATACTTGGTGAGCGTCGTGTCGCCCTGCACGTAGCCGTCGAAATGATTGAGCGACACGGGCGCCATCAGTGCATCGTCCATATGCCCCAAACCATGCCAGACACGGTACTTCTCGTTCACCCGCATGTGACACATCTGGACCGGCAAGAAGTATTCGAGAGTTGGTTGCCAGGCATGCCGCGAATAGACCTGCGCATCGATCCGGAAAGGATGCGACAAAGTGTCGCCGTAGGCGAGTTGATAAAGCCCCGGCGCATCGACTGCGCTGAAGTCGAAGATCGCATAGGTGTAGCGCAGAAAATCGCCCCACTTTTGCGGTGCTGCTGACAGTACCTCCTCGCGCCCCTCACCGGTAAGCCGGTATAGCCTTGCCGCGCCCTCTACCGCCTCGCTGCGTGCCATTTCGATGACCGCGCGTTTGGGCTGGTTCGGAGCGTACCCGATCTGCGAGACCTGAATGACCGGTGCGTAGCTCCAGTCGTCGATGGTGTCTGGCGTGACCAGCCATTCGACCGCGCTTGTCGTCGCGCCTGCCGGAATCGCAGTACGCACGATGAACCAGCCGTTGTTGTGCGCCGAGCGTCCGTCGATGAGCTCGAGCTCACCAAGTCCTTGATTTTCGAAGCGGATACGCTGTTTTTCGGTCTCGGGCGCAATTGTCAGACTTTGCCCGGTCGCCATCGGAGCGGCGAGGACCTGACCGTTCAAATCCTGAACCGGGCCATTTTCCTGCTCGTTGCGCGGCACCGGGACGATTCCCCCGGCCAGAGCGGTAACTGGTCCGTTCGGCTGCGGATGAAACAGCCCGGACTTCTCGTCCATCAACCAGGCTTTGCCGAACAGGTGACCAGGAAACAGTTCCATATTGAAGCCGGCCTTGCCGACCCATTCCGGGGGCAGCGGCTTTGCGAGGTCGACGATGACCCGGAAACTATTACCGCCCGCTGGCCGCACGGTGACAGTGTATTCCAGATCGAGATCGGGATAGAAAATCGGGTTGAATCCGCGTCCGTTCTTGGCAGGATCGGGATAACGCAAGGTCTGGCTTATGGCCCCGGTCTCCGCATCGATCGTGCGTTCGCCGGCCGAGACCGGCATCGGAGACCATTGGCCGGGTTCGGGCTCGAGCCGTACGTCGCCATTGGCCGCGACGCGCTGGCCGTGCTGAATGATCGTGACGCCGGTCTGATGCCCGTCGGGATAGATGTCGTCGAAGACGATGACTTCGAGACCGGGTGCGCTGAGATACCCCTGCGCGGCAAGCTCAAGTTCGCTTTCAGCAGGCTCCGACTGGGCGATGAGCAAGGGTGATAGCGCTAACAGCGCGCTTACTGTTTTAACCTGCAATGCACACTCCCCTTTTTCGCATTCCGAGGCCTTTCCGAAGGGTATAAAGCCCAACTGGCCCACCGCGGTCGCAGGCTTAGCTATCATTCGATTTGTGGTAACGCTACCGGTTAGCATGATCCAAGTCACAACCAGTGGAAGACAGGGACGCACGGTAAGCGCTGTTCTTTCGACAGAGGTCAGTGTGCGGCGTATCATTGTATGGAAGCGACCGTCAGGACGCGCGTTTTTTGATTGCATTTCGGTACCGGACTGACCGCATTTGGACCGATAGCCTCAACTACTCCATCCGGGACACCAATCGCAGCCGAAACGCGTCTCTCTATTTGCTACGCGATGCGCGCGGCGAGCGTGCCTGCCGACTTCCCGGTACGCGCTGCTCTTCTCACCGTACCAAGGCCGTCGCCATTTCGGTTTCAATGGTCGTCAACGGAGCGAAAGCACCGCACACTACGCGGCAACGGCTCGCTTATCCTGCTTGGACTACGCAACTAATCTCGGAGTTGCAAAAGCAAGCAGAGGCCGCAATTCGTTAGATTGGCCCTTCAACGAAAATGTTCGCACTTGGGTCGCAAACTGAGAATCCGCTTGAGTAATCGTTCGGGCCAAGGTCGGACATTCGTCAACCGGTCCAGACTTAGCTGTAGAGCAAAAATACGAAAATTTAACGGGCTCCTTTTGCATTCAATCTGCGAAAGTTCCAGCGAGCTACCTTGTCAAATACTCAGAAGTCAGCGACGATCGAAATCTGCATGCTGTTCTTTGTTTAATTCGAACGGCGCGTTCGAAGAAACATTGCAAGCATAGACGTCGAACAGTTTCATAAGCTATGCGCGGAATGTGACCGGCACCGAGGCAACTTTCAAACGAATGCGTTCGCTGACATCGAACCTCTCAGAAGCATGCATGACTTCAACTCGCGCCAACGCCTTGCGCCAGTCCTTCTCGACGAGACTGATCAATTCTGCTTGATGCTCTCGCGGTTCCAGAAGCGTAACTTGCCGCAGCTTTCTATGAACTGCTTTGCTGCGTCCTTGCCGCCCGACACATCGACGAAACCATCATCCATCCAATCCCAGATACCCGCCGTTTCAAACAGGGGCTTTACCTCCGGCACGTAAGCAACGAACTTGGCGTGAGCGAAGGCGTCGTTAACGAAGTCGACGCTTGGCTTGTCGGTATTGTAGCGCTGGGCGGAAGCTTCGCTCATCACCACCGCGACCGCGTCGTAAGTTACCGAGGGGCCGCCATCGATCTTCTCGTCGGCCGCCATCATCGTGCCATCGGACAGCTTCGCCCCGGCAACGTGCGGCGCAACGATCTCCACCATGCCGCCAGCCCCGGTCGTCGCGTCCTTCAGCGCCTTGACTACGCCGGCGTCAGCACCTTCGGCGATATATATGCCGAGCTTGCGGCCCTTGAAGCTGCCGGGTCCGTTCTTCAAGATCGAGAGCGCCGGACTCTCCGGCAGGTCGGTGATGGGATCGCGCGCGGCGGGCACCTTGTCGGGCATTTCATCCAAGCCCAGCCCATCCGCAACTTCCTTTGCCAGCCCGTCGTCGATGTGACGCAAATGACCGACCATGCGCTTGCGGATGCTCAAGCGCTTGACCTTCGACAGTTCGAACGTGAGCGCGTTAGCCATATGGGTCTGTTCGACCGGTGTTTGCGAGATGTAGA
>NZ_WTYW01000002.1 GCF_009827635.1 Parapontixanthobacter aurantiacus
CGCACAGAACATCGCAGAAGCCAAAGATGTTGGCGAAAATGATCAAGGACCATCACCCGCTCCTGTCGGGTGCGCCAGTCAACTGCCTCAGTGCGTTGTTTTCAAACAGAATTTGGCTGACTTGTAAAAAGCGTTCCTACGATTGACCCCACACAATGTGCGGGCTTTTCCGGCACATTCTGGGGCCGTTCGAGACATCTTGGCCCGAACCCGGGATTCAAATTGAGAGACAATGTTCGGTCATAGCGGGAGATCGAGTAGGATTCGCCTCTACCTTCCACCTGAGAAGGTTAGTTGCACGTTGCCGTTCGTGATATTCGCTCTTGATGGCCTCCATAGAGCATCACATGGCGCATCCCGATGTCTCGATCGAGGCGCACATTGGGAAATGCTGCCAAGCGCTGAGCGATGACCTTGCCGAGCGCACGCCGGTCTATCTCGACCTTCGATTTTGGGTAATTGCCCGCGAGGTCCGCAGCGGCATCCGCACCGACCCGCGCGAGAGAAAGCTAGTCCATCATCTAGAGCGACTGGCACACCAAGGTCGCATCTTTTGCCCGATCTCAGCGACGTCATTCTTGGAGCTGATGAAAATCGGTGATGATGCCCGTCGCCAGGCGACTTTGGAGGTCATCGAGGAATTGAGCTTGGGCGTGTCATTGATGCCCGAGCCGGAGCGAACCGAGGATGAGCTTGAGGCTGTCATTCACTGGTCGCTTGCACCGAACGCGACAGCCCTGCCGCGCGTGTGGACGCGCCTCGCCTACACCATGGGCAATTTCCATGTGAGCGACGATCGATTCCCGCCTGAAACGCAGTTGGCCATCCAAAAGGCGTTCTTCGATCATGTCTGGCAGCAGCCGCTCGCCGCCGTCGCTGGAGGCCTTGATCGCACCGAATTCGATATGACCCGCGACATGGCCGCGCTGGCCGACAAGCTCAATGAGGGCAATCGTGTCCATCAGGCGGAAATGACATCGTTCGAATCCGTGCTGTCGGATGAGTTGCGAGGCGTCGCTGAGGTGGCTGAGCCCATTCTTGGGCAGATTATCGCTCGGCTAGGCAATTTCGGACCTGATGTGGAGCGCTCCGAACAGAACAGCCAAATGGCCGTGAATCTCGTGCACGCCATGCTAGGCGGGGAGCATCGGAGCCGACTGCCGACAATCCATGTGCACGCCTGCCTGAATGCCCTCTTTCGTTGGGATTATCGCAGCAAGGCGATGACCGGAAATGATCTATTCGATTTTGGCCATGCGGCTGCGGCGCTGGGCTATTGCGATGCGTTTTTCACCGAGGCCGGAGTTACCCGGTCTATTAGACATCAGGGGCTCAGGCTCGATCAGCTCTATAGATGCGTGGTGACGAACGATGTCGATCAAGTGCTAAACTTTCTTCAATCGTTGAATTGAGGCTAGAGCTGCAATCAGGCGATCAAATCAGGGGCGAGTGACGATGTGCCTTGTGGAATCTTGGACGAATATTGATTGGGCCGCCACCGGGACGATGATGCAAGGTGTGGGAACGCTTGGCGGGGCGGTCGCCGTCTATGCTGCCGCAAGGATGGGCTTGTCAGCTTGGAAGCATCAAAAGCTGGCAGAGCGGAATCGGGATCAAGCCGAGGTCATCCTGCACGCGGCCTACAACGCGAGGCGTGCGCTGGGATACCTTCGATCGCCATGGATGTCTGGAGGGGAGCTAGCGGCAGCAGAAGAAAAATTGAACAGCAGTGAGCCGAAATGGCGAAACAGCATCGTCGAGGAAAAGCAAAAGCGTCTCATCACCGCTCAAGCCTATTACATGCGGGCCAATCAATTGCTCGACGATCGGACGAAGCTAGAGGATTGCCTGCCGATGGCGCGCGCGCTCTTCGGCGAGGACTTGGAAAACGCGATCGAGACGCTGCACCATCAATTCCATATCGTGCGGACATACGCCGACGCCTACGTTGACGATTACAACGGCACCGACCGCGATTTCACGGTCAAGATTCGCCGGGCATTGTTTGCCGCCAACAAGCGCACCGCGGGCGAGGAAAACGAGGTGTCGGATGCGATTGACACGTCAATTGCGACCATAGAGGCGATTTGCCTGCCTTACCTGCGAATGGAAGCGCTATAGCCTATCTGGAGAAGGGATCGAGCAAGATTCGAGACCGGATAGAAACCAATGGATAGGAATTTCATGGGCGTCCTTGCGGCTCGATCTGAAACTTACAACCGACCGAACGCTCAACCTTTCCCGCTTTTTCAATGCAGCGTTCGAAGGCTTCACGGTTTGCGCTGAAGATGCGCTGCGCTGCCGCCAATTCTTCCCACGCTTCCGGGTTCTGTGACCGGATCAACCGTATACCCGCTTCCAAAATGGTCGGTTCGCCAACCGCCTTGCGAGCGATCCTTTCGGGCCATTGCCAGCTTTCGGGCACAGACAAAGGCCGACATCAGTTTGAGGTGGTCGTAGACGCTGGCGTCATGGACGATAGTGCGAACACCAAGAGCCTTGCGAGCATCCGTTTTGGTTGCAAATTCGCCGCGCAGCCATCTGATCGCCGCCGATTTCAGCTCTTCATCGCCGGTTTCGTGCCCCTCCCAATACCGGCGGATCACCTGCGCGAAGTCGAAGCCTCCAGTCAGTTCTTCAAAATGGGCAAGGCGCTGGCGAATGATGTCATCTGTCGATTGTTCTTGCGCCTCGGCATCGTGCTGGGCCTGGCTGATAAACCGCTCGACAACATTCGACAATGCACCTCCATCTGGCTTGGTACGGGTTGCAAGATTTCGCGCCATCTCCGCGTAGAGGCCCCGTGCTTGCCCGCCGGTCGCGTGGATGCGGCGATCCGGGGCAAGGTCGGCAAACATGACGACCAGCCCCTTTTCGAGCGCGACAAGCCGGATCAGGTTCATGAAGAAGGTCTTGCCGGAGCCATACTCGCCGATGATGAAACGAATGGCTGAACCGCCATCGGCGATCCGGTCCATGTCCTTGACGAGTTCCTCGATCTCACGAGCTCGTCCAACCTGGATGTGCCGAAGCCCCAATTTGGGAACAACACCGGCGCGTAGCGCCTGAGCGATGGCGTCGCGTTCGCGCGGTTTCAGTCTCGACATGAATTAATCCCCCTTCGCCATCTCGGCTCGCAACGTATCGGCTATGTCCGGCGATACGTCATATCCGTCATATTCATCGAGCAAGGCCTCATCGAATTTCTCGAAAGCCCACTCGTTGACTACCTCAAGCGCGCCAGAGGGCATGAGCCCTTGCTTACTGGCGATCTCGTCAAACTCTTCGTCAGTCCAGTGATCGCGCTGGATTATCTGCTCTACAAGCATCGCGTGCTTGGGATCGAGGCCAGCCATTAACGATGGAAGAGCATGTGTTGCGGCGGCCTCGTCGCTCACGTCTTCGTCGGCCGAGAAAATCTCGCCCAGTACGCTTGAAACGCGCTCGGTGTCATTTCGAATAGCGGCAATACGCGCTGCATCGAGCGAACCGGCTTTGGCTTTCGGCTCGTCCGGTATTTGTTCGCCTGGTGCTTCAGCTTCGGCGGCTTTGACGCGAACAGGGCCGTCTGGCACGTCGCCAGCATGGAGGTCGGCGTAAACGAGGCCAGCATCGATCCCCAAAGCCTTGTAGATCTTCTCGATGCAAGCCACTTCTTCAGACTGAATCACGCTGTCAGCGTGGGCAATCGCGACAACTGCCGCGCGCAGGGCTAGATGATGCTCAGCGTCCGCATCTTTCAGCTTGCTGCGCAGCCATGACATGTCTGGCGGAACATCGAGATACCATTCGAGGTTGGCGTGAAGCCGCTTTCTTTCAAGCTCAGTCAGGCCGCTAACAGCATCGATCTTTTCACGGAGTGCCCTGCGTTCGGCTTCCACAATTTTGCTATCGGCATGTGCGACGAAGGTCGCCAGCGCTAGTTCGAACAATTCGGTTCGATAGGCCGGGGATACGTCTTCAAGCTGTTCGACCGGCTCGCCGAGTTCGAAGATCACAACGGGTTCGTCGATCTTCGGTCCGCGCAGCGAGAATCTTGGGTCTGGAGCCATACCGAATCCGATACGGGCGAGTGCATCTGCTGCGCCGGTGAGGTTCCGCTTGCCAAGCTTCTCCGGCGTTTCTCCTTCTAGGCGCGAGATCACATCAAGTGCTGGGACCAACCCGCCTGCGGCTACTTGTTCGCGCGCCCAGTCTTTGAGTTTTTCCAACTCGTCTGATGGGAACAGACTCCAAAGCTCAGCGGGTAGCAGCGCCTGTGCTTCAATGGTCCCCCGACCATCTGGATTTCGTCCAAGATATCGGCTGAACTTGTCGAGTTCATCCATAGCCTCATCTGCGATCTTCTGCGCCTTCTGCATTGGCGACCGCAAATCAGACACGTTGGGGATTTGAGCTTCTCGGCCGCCTTTCGCGCTAAGATTAACCGAGCAGTTGAATTCGCTGGAGGCGGCGCGATACGTCATAGCCAGCATTTTCCGAGGCGCTCGCACTTTCAAGCCATCGGGATGCAGCGCTCCGAACTTAAGCTTGAAGAGTGCTCGGAACTCTTCGTCACAACGCTCGGCAGGCGTGCGGAGGCGGCGTTCTGGATAACACAGCAACCACAGGAGGACCCAATCTGAGTCCAAGGCTTCGCCTTCGGAAATCATGCCTCCGAGGGCGAGCTTCAACAATAGGGGCAAATCCCAGCTGCGATTCTCCAAAATCGCCTGCTTTAGGGTGGGGTCGTCTGTTGAAAAGCCACCCAGTGCCGCCGCGCGGGCGATATTGAGGAATTCACCGAGATACCTTTGTGCGGAATGGTTGTGAGAAAAGAGGATCTTGAGGCGCTCAACCTCCGCTACGATTTCCTGCTTCTCATCCTCAGATGGCTGTTCGACCAGATACCGCCGCTCCAAGCCATAAAAGAACAGGAACATGTAGCCGGGGTCGATCGTCCCGTCTTGTCGCCCATCCGCAAGCCAATTTAGATAGGTGGCTCGGCAAACAGCCGGGATGTTCGAATAGCCCGGCCAATATGACATGTTAACGCCATTCCTGTCCGATCCAACCTGCGCGACGGACAACGATGGATCGATGTAGGCTCGACAGCTCTCGCCATAATGGGTTGAGCCGATGCGAGGCGGTTTGCCGACATAGACCATCCCATCGATCGTGCGACCTGCAATGGTGACGGATTGCCCTTTGCGCACCCAACCTTGGTGATGGCCTTGCGATCTCTCCGATGAACCTTGCTTTGGCCTCTTTGCTTCAGGCGAAAGCTTCTCTTCTTGGTCCGACCGACGCTGTAGTTCTGCAGATCGGGGCACTGCTTCCGCTGCAATTTGTGCCACGTTTCCGAGGTGGGGATCAAACTGAGCTAGCTGATCCGGTCTCGAATTCGTAGACGCTCTAACTTCGCGCGAAAATGGGGGAGATTGCAGCTTTTCAGGGGCGGTCGTCTCAGCAACTCGCGCGCTTCGACGCTTTTCGTACCACCAGACAAAAGCAATCGGCGCGAGGAGTGCGAACAATGCTTCAAGCGCATCGGGTAGACTGTCCAATGCAATTGCCGCGATTATTACGCAAACAAAGAAAGAGGCGACGTAAAGCCCGATAATGCGGATGATTTTCCAGACAATCGACATGCGCACTGCCTGCCATTTTGCGGATGAGAGGTCACGCTGATTTTCGCCAAGCGCATATTCGGTCAGCCGAGAAGTACTTTCTCCAGAACCTCGATCAGCTCTTTCCGCTTCTCAGACAGCATCTTTTCCAGATTCCGCTGCTTCCACAAGACTGCTGGCAAGTGCCTTGCTTCCGGTATGCCGAGAAGTTCCCAATTCGGGTCACCGCGCTTGAAGCCGATCAGGAACTGGTGGTGCGCGTCTGGCATCTCGCCAACCATTGTGGCGACGAGTGCCTCGCGGGTAGCCTCTAGATCGGCAAGCTCGACATTCTCTTGCGTCATGCCGACAAATCCGCGCTCAAATTCCTCCGCCAGCGGTTTGTGGGTCGGAGCGAGCACCTCGGCCATCGGGCGATTGTGGCTGATGAGGTAGACGAGGAATGCGCGCCGCAGTTCGTCACTTATTTCTTCGTTCGCCAGCAGGTCTCGCACGTCGAACAGGTCACGCGGGTGCTGGCGGTCCAGCGCCGCCACGATCTTTCCCGCATAAAGGTCGGGGAAGGAAACAACCTGCATTTCGGCGAAACCGAACGTGTCTTCGACTGCGGGAACGACGCTCATGACCACGGGGTCGTAGACGGTGCCACGCAAGACAGGCGTGACTTCGATCTTGATCTGCACACCTTCAGAGCGGACGATGAGCTTGGTGATGATGTTATCGCCTGCTGAACGTGATGGAGCGACCGCCGCGCCCGGTATCCCGCCTTCGATCCGCTCCTTGATCCGCACCATCGCCGCGTCGATAGCGGCGAGTGATGAAGCGCGATCCTCGACCGGCAAGTAGGTCAGGTCGATGTCAACCGAGAGGCGCGGCAAGTCGCGCACGAAGAGGTTGATCGCCGTGCCGCCCTTGAGCGCGAAACACTGCTCTTGCGCCACGAACGGTATGGTGCGGATCAGGAGGGCAACCTGCTGCCGATAAGCGTCCTGGAAGGCCATTTCCTATTGCCCTCCAAGATCGGCGGGCACCGTGATGTCGTATTGCGGATCGAGCTTACCCCCCTTCACCAGAACCCGTTTTCCGGAACCTAAATCGATCTTGGCCAAGTCGAGTTTCGATCGCCAAGCATGGCGGTGCCGGTCGGCAAAGAACAGGAACAGCCGCTTCACCTTGACGCTGGAGCAGGCTTCGAGAAGAGTTTGCAGGCGACGAGGGCTGAGATCGCTCAAGCCTTCCATTAAGGCATCGACCTGATGAAAGCTCTCATGCCTGGGCAGTTCGTCGAGCAATTCGAGAACGGCGCGCTCCTTGCTCGAATAGCGAACAGGCAATTGCACGCCAGCGGCACTATACATGGTAGGGCTTGGCAATGGCGGCGTGTCGGCATCTGTCGGAAACAGGCGCAAGCTGTTGTGCCATGCGAATGTCACTTCGAGCGGCAAATCACCCAGCCAGGTTGGCGGTCGTGTCGGTCCGTATAGGTGAACTGTCTGGACGTTTGCTGAAAGGTAGTGGGCATAGCCTTGCTGTTCGAGCGCGGTGCGACCGCCAACGGTCAGTGGAAGGTCAAGCATGGTCTGGAGCGAGATTACGACCTGCTGCCAGGTCATAGGCCCGCGTGAACGGCGATAGACCCGTCGCGCTGGGCTATCCAGCCAGCCGGAACTTACATACTGGCTACGCAGCGCGGACGAATAGCCATTGGCCTCCAGCCAGGCGGCATCGACCAGAAGTCCTTCCGGGAGCTCCTGCTGGAGTTGGTTTAGCTTGCTGTCCAAACGCGTAGCCATGCTTAGTGTTTTGCCACTTGTGTAAACTCGTGTCCAGTTTGAAATAACCTCAAAAGACTAAGCTTAACTTAGCGTTCTGGCAAAGAATCAAACCGCCTAACCAAGCCGACTGCGCGAAAGAAGACATGATTCGTGCGCGAAATCCGGCAACGCTGGCGCGGAAATCCGTCGCTGCCGTCGCAAATTCGCGCGTGCCAGCCGTAAATTCGCGTCGAACGAAAAAAATCTCAAAACCAAGGGCAACGGAGCGGTTTGTCCGTAAAGGTCTCGAACCGTCCATAGTCGGTTCAAATCGTGCAAATCGTTGAAGAATTGCCCGAATTCCAACTGAACCGGGCGCTTGCGCCTTTCAGAAAAAGTTCTCATTATGTTCCGGAGAGGGGCTGCCGATACCAAAGAGAGAATGCCCCATGTCGAATACCGAACGCATCATCCGCCTCAAGACCGTGCTCGACCGCACCGGCCTTTCCCGCTCCACCATTTATCGTAAGATCGCAGAGGGCACGTTTCCGTCGCAGGTCAAGATCAGCATCCACGGCGCGGGCTGGCACGAGTCTGCCATCAATCGCTGGATTGCCGATCCCGCTCACTATCGTGAAGAGGAACCAGCAGAATGAGCGGCCATCAAACCGTCGAGCCGATCTGCGTCCGGATCAATGACGCTGCCCTTATGATCGGCGTAGGGCGCACGAAGCTCTATGAGCTGATTGCGACGGGCGAACTCGAAACCGTGAAGATCGGCAAGGCAACGCGCGTCATTACCTCCAGTTTGCATGACCTGGTCAAAAGGCAGCGCGCTTCGAACTGAGCCGCCTGAGCAAGAACGTGGCTCTAAAACTTTCCTCCGGTTTGGATCGCAGCATCCCTCACCTGTGCAGCATAGCGCACAAGGGATGATCCGAGCGTCAAACCTTGTATGGAAACATGGGACATCTCCGGTCTGCCAATCACCGAAGTTAACGCCTTTGTGACCTGCCCCATCAGGGTGGTCCAACGGTTAAGTTAGAGTTCCGGCGGTTATGGTCGCCCTGCTGGGCGGCCTGAAGCGTAGCGTAAGGTAGTCTAGCAGGGCGATGCAAGATCGTTTGTGGTGCGGGCGGCTTGTATCCGAGCGATGAGTGCGGCCGGATGGTGTTGTAGTGGATGCGCCAGCGCTCGATCAGGATGACCGCTTCCTTGAGGGTGTAGAAGATCTCGCCGTTGAGCAGTTCATCCCTGAGCTTGCCGTTGAAGCTTTCATTGTAACCGTTCTCCCATGGTGATCCTGGCTCGATGTAGAGCGTCTTCACGCCGATCCGACCAAGCCAGTCGCGCACGGCGTGTGCGGTAAACTCAGCCCCATTGTCCGAGCGGATGTGATCGGGCGGACCGTGCCGCTGGAACAGCTCAGTGAGCACCGCCAGCACGTCATCGCTCTTCAACTTGCGTTGGACATGGATCGCCAGGCACTGCCTCGTGTGCTCATCGATCACCGTCAGCATGCGGAACACCTTTCCGTCACGCGTGCGATCCATGACGAAGTCATAGCTCCAGACGTGACCAGGATCCTTCGCGAGCCGGCCCGTAAGTCTGCGGATCTATCCCGACCGTATTGTCATCGCCGCCGAAGGGCAGGTGCTATGCGAACATCGGCGGCTTATCACGCGGGCGCATCATCTGCGGGGCCAGACAGTCTATACTGGCGGCATTATCTCGCAGTAATCCAGCGCAAGCCCGGAGCCCTGCGCGACGGCGCCCCCTTTACCGGGATGCCCGATGCCTTCCGCCAGTTGCAGTCACACCTTCTCAGCACCCCGGCGGCGACAGGGAGATGGTCGATATCCTCTCGCTGTTTCTGCATCCCGATGAGCAGGCGGTGCTATGTGCGGTCGAGCTGGCGCTGGAAGCCGACGTTCCCACCAAGACCATATCGTCAACCTGCTGCATCGGCTGATCGATGATAAGCCGAGCAGTGTCGAGGTGATCGATGCCCCGCAGGCGCTCAGCCTGAACCGCGAGCCAAAGGCCAATGTGGCACGATACGATACCCTGCGCGGAAAGGATCTTCGCCTTGCGTCATGATCCTGCCAGCGCGGCTGTGGTGGTCATGCTGCGTGGCCTGAAGATGTACGGCATGGCGCAGGCTGCCGACGACCTGATCGAGCAGGGAGCCCCAGCCTTCGGTACGGCGGTTCCGATCCTTTCCCAGCTGCTCAAGGCCGAGGTAGCCGAACGCGAGGTTCGCTCGATCGCCTACCAGATGAAGGCCGCCCGCTTCCCGGCCTACGTGGATCTGGCCACCTTCGATTTTGCGTCCAGCGAAGCGAACGAGGCCATGATCCGCCAGCTCCATCGCGGCGAGTTTATCGATGGCGCCCACAACGTCGTTCTGATCGGTGGCCCGAGCACCGGCAAGACCCATATCGCCACTGCGCTGGGAGATTAGGCAGTCGAGCACCACCGCAAAAAGGTGCGCTTCTCTTCCACGGTCGATCTGGTAAACGCGCTGGAGCAGGAAAAAGTGATGAACAAGGCTGGCCAGCTTGCCGAGCGGCTTCTGCGGCTCGACCTCGTGATCCTCGACGAGCTTGGATATCTGCCGTTCAGCCCGTCAGGCGGGCATTGCTGTTCCACCTGCTCAGCAAACTCTACGAGCGCACCAGCGTCGTCATCACGACCAACCTGAGCTTCTCGGAATGGGCCAGCGTGTTCGGCGATGCCAAGATGACCACTGCATTGCTCGACCGACTGACCCCATCACTGCCACATCTTCGAAACCGGCAATAACAGCTTCCGCTTCAAGGCATCCGCTGTCAAGAGCAAACAGAAAAAGGAGACCACACAACACTAGACCAAATCCGAAGCCGGGAGAAAATAACCCTCCCGCAACCCGGGTCACATCTCAGCGAAAATCAACAGGCGCAGATCGAGGCCTTCGTTGAGCATTACAATCACCAGCGCTACCATGAGAGCCTGAGCAACGTGACGCCCGCAGGCGCCTACTTCGGCAGAGCTCCAGCCATCATCCAACAACGAGAAAGGATCAAACGCAAGACCATCGCACATCGGCGCTTGCAGCACCGCAAGCTTGCCGCCTAACATCAACCCCAGACAAGGCCGACGCTTCGCTAATTTACGCCGCGAATTGTGCCAGATGTTCTGACGACTGACTTGGTTGGGGTGTTTTGTTCACGCGAACCTCTGGGCGCAGCCGTAGATTTATGGCTGATTGAGCTTGCCTGATGGTATCATGAGTGCATTGCCGGTATGACATCCTTGCAATATCCCGCCTCTATCTCGCGAGCAATGGCGGTTTCCTGCTCCGCTCTGTTCGTCCGTTTCCGTGTCAAGACTGAAAAGACCACTAAATGATGCATCACCTAGACCAAAAAGCGATACGAAAGGCCGATAATGGCACGTCAAAATCTCGCCTGTGATAGTGAGCCCAACCTCCGCCGTGAACAGCTCTTACAGGCGGCGGCGCTGCTCTTCCAGAAAAATGGATATCAGGGCGCTACAGTGAGACAGATTGCAGATGCTACGGGCCTGACCTCCGGCAGCATCTTTTACTACTTTAAAAGTAAAGAAGACTTGCTCGAAGAAATAATTTCGCAGGCGATGAAGTCTGGACTGCAAATTGTTCACGAACATCTTTCAACCGCAACGGGCCCCTTGTCTAGATTCCAGGCTCTCGCCCTTGCGCACCTTACGGCTATAATGGGACCGTTGGGTTCAGCTCATGAGGTCTCCTTTCGAGATTGGAAATTGCTTTCTCCCGATGCAAGGGACCGATTGCGCACAGTCAACCAACAGTATCGCGAGGTGTGGATGCAGGTTCTGAACGAACTCAAATCAAATCAGTACCTGCTCAGCGATCCAGAGCGTTGTCGGCTTTACATGCTTGCTGCACTGAATTGGGGCCCCGCCCGAAAAAACCTCACAGAATCTTCTCAACTTGCAAGTGCCGCCAACCTCTTCTGTTCAATTGCGCTCAATCTAGATGAAGAAGAGTTTCATAAACTTTGTGCTGCGGAGAAGAGCGGCGACAAGCCGAAAGACGTAGATTGATGTAGAAATAAGAGGGTCTTACTGTTTTTGCGCTACAGATCTAGCGCGGACCCATGCATCCTTCAGCGAGGCTGACATGATCCGCAATTTTTCCAATCTGCATCCTTGCACAAGAGAATGACCCTGCCTGGAACCGGGCCCCACGCTCAAGCGCTGGTAGAGGGTCCAGGACCGGGCTGGCGCATTCATTCCATCTTGACCGTCGACGATTGAAGCCATCGCTTTCTATCCCGATCCGCGCTCAACAAGACGCTCGCCAATTTCTCACGCAAGAAATTCAAGAAAAGGGTGACAAGGCCTTCGCCTTCTCGCGAAGTTCGTATTTCTGGATCTTTCCTGTGGCTGTCTTGGGAAGCTCTTGAAGAGTGACGCGGGTCGGGCATTTGAAATGAGCGAGATGGTCTCGACAAAAGGCAATAATCTCGTCGGGGTCAGCGCTTTTGTTTGCGACAGTTTCGATGAAAGCGTGTGGCGTTTCCCCCCACTTTTCATGGGGGGCGGCCACTACCGCTGCTGCGGAAACAGCGGGATGTTTATATAGAACTTCTTCTATCTCAATGCTGGAGATATTCTCTCCGCCGGATATAATGATATCTTTGGAACGATCTTTGATCTCTACGTAGCCGCCGGGGTACCAGACGGCCAGATCGCCGCTGTGGAAATAGCCGCCAGAGAGCGCTTCCCGTGTTGCTTCGGGGTTTTTATAGTAACCAGTCATTACCACGTTACCTCGGAACATGACTTCCCCGATCGTCACGCCATCTTGTGGAACCGGCAGCATTGTCTCGGGATTTATTACAGCTATCTCTTCCACAACTGGGTAGCCGACGCCTTGACGCGCCATCAGCGTGGCCTGCTCGTCTTGAGATAACGCATCCCACTCCGGGTGCCATTCACAGACAGCACAGGGTCCGTAGACTTCAGTCAACCCGTATGTATGTGTGATATCGAAGCCGGTCGCACTGGCCTTGGCCAACAAGGACGAGGGGGGCGCAGCACCCGCCGTCATAATGGAGAGGGGTGCCCGCTCAGTGGTGATTGCGTTGGCGGCATCGACCAGCATTCTCACTACGATCGGCGCCCCGCACAAATGTGTAACCTTGTGCTTCTCAATCAAATCGAGAAGCGCGTTGGGATCGACCCCGCGAACGCAAACATTCACTCCCGCCTGCAATGCGATTGTCCAGGGAAAGCACCAGCCATTGCAATGAAACAGGGGAAGGGACCAGAGGTAAACGCAGAACCGTGGCAACCCCCACGAAAGCGAGTTGCCTATTGCGTTCAGATAAGCCCCGCGATGATGAAGTAAAACGCCTTTGGGATCACCGGTTGTGCCAGAGGTATAGTTAAGAGCGATCGGATCAAGTTCGTTCAGATTGGGCGCTGGAAGATCGGTGATCGCCTCGCTCAGGAATTCCTCGTAGGATAATTGCGCAAAAGTAGGTTTGCTGCCGCTCGCCGCGTCCTCAATGTCGATCACCAGAAGGTTGCGTGTGCAATTGGAAATCGCTTCACCGGCAACCTTTGCATAGTGCCGGTCGACGAGGAAGACTCGCGTTTCTGCATGCTCAAGAATGAAAGCAATTGCATCGGGGTCAAGACGCGTGTTGATCGCATTGATGACACCCCCCGCCATAGGAATTCCGAAACTGGCCTCCAGCGCAGCGGGAATATTATCTGCCAAAATCGAAACTTTCTCGCCGCTTTTAACGCCTCTTCCGGCCAGAGCTCCAGCCAGATTGTAGCAGCGGTTTGCGAATTGCGCCCAGGTCCAGCTACGCTCCTCAAAGATCACAGCCACATGATGACCAAAGACTTGTGCGGTGCGCTGTAGAAAGCTCAACGGCGTCAACGGTGAATAATTGGCCTGGTGACCGATATTCTCTGGATTCCCGCTACCCTTCGTCATTCCGATCTCCCTAAAAATCGAATATAGTGATATTTTTCGCAAAAATTGCCGATCTGAATATACAGATATATTCACTAATGGCTTCAGCCACGGTTGCTCTCTTTCCCTCGCTTATCTCCGACAAGTGACGGGCGGAGGCCCCTTGACGAGCTGTTAGGTGCGACCTAGCTTCTAATCAAGCGCTCGATTAGCGATTCGACATCCATCAGGCGGCGTGCAACAAAGGACAGGAGGCTCAAAGTGCTAGATAATTCCAGGCCATCCGAAGGAATTCGCTTCGAAGAACTGATTCTCGACGACCGCGTACATTCTACTCTCTACACCGACAGCGAGGTATTCGAGGCCGAGATGGACTCCATTTTTCGCAATGGATGGGTCTTCATTTGTCACGATTCGGAAATTCCCAAGGCGGGCGATTTCGTAAGGCGTAATGTGGGGCGCGACCCGGTTTTTGCCGTCCGCGGTCGTGATGGCGAGATCTCCGTCATCGTCAATCGCTGTGCGCATCGCGGCAATATCATCTGCCAAGAGGAACGTGGCAATGCCAAGGCGTTTGTCTGCCAGTATCATGGTTGGGCTTACGACACGAAGGGTGGACTTGTTGATGTGCCGTATCCAGCCGGTTTCAAGGGCGATTTTTCTTGTCACGGTCTGGAGCGTCTCGCGAAAGTGGACAGCTATCAGGGTTTCGTGTTCGCAAGCTTTAACCCCACTGTGCCATCGTTGGGCGACCATCTGGGTCGCGCGACAGAATTGATCGATCGTGCGGTCGAGATGTCGCCGGTAGGGAGGATCAATTTATCAGGCGGTTGGGTTCGCCATCAATTGAACTGCAATTGGAAGATGCTTCCAGAGAATGACACCGATGGCTACCATGTGAACTTCGTCCACCCTTCCTTCGCGCAGGCTATCAGATCCAATTATGACGAAGCGGTGCTGCAGGATGAGGAAAGTCTGAAATCCGAGGCAAAGGACTGGGGAAATGGTCACACTGAGCTGAACTTTTCGCCGTCATATTCCCGCCCGCTCGAATGGTTTGGCTGTGCAGAGGATAGGTATCCTTCTTATTCAAAAGCCCTCAGGGAAGCGTACGGTCAGGAAAAGGGTGATAAGATATTGCTCGATGGGCCGCCGCATGCGGTAATTTTCCCCAACCTGTTCCTCGGGGAAATGAACATCGTTCGGTTTGAGCCCGTCGCGCCGGGCGTATGCCTCCACATCCACACGCCGATGTATCTCGAAGGCGTGGATGACGATGTAAATCAGCGGATCTTGCGTCAATCAGAAGGGGCGTTGGGTCCGACGGCATTTTTGCTCGCTGATGACAGCGTGATCGCGGAGCGGACGCAGCTCGCCTTGGCCGGAAAGGGTGGCTGGCTTGATCTCAGCCGTGGCGCCGAAAGAGAGGTAACTGACGATAATGGTGTCGTAGTGGGCCATTTGACCGATGAGACATCCAATCGAGGGTTTTGGCGACACTACAAGCAAGTGATGCAGGGTCCAGATCAAAGTTCTCCGACCGCTGCTGCTGCCGCCGCTTGATATCGAAGCCTCAGGATTCTCTAGCGACTATTCAGGTCGACCTTGATTCCCCAAGTAAAAAGATTGCGAAAAATGGTTACAATAGAAGAGCGCCTGCGGGTTGAAGAATTCTTGTTCAAGGAGGCGCGTCTCGCAGACGAATCGCGCTATTCGGAATGGGAGGCTCTGGCGGAGGATGACATGCATTACTGGGTTCCTGCCGAGGCGGGACAGGATCCGGATGATGGTCGGATTTCTATCCTCAACGACAACCGCACCAGGCTGGCCACGCGTATCCGCCAGTTGAACACCGGTGTGCGGCATGCGCAGGTTCCACCTTCTCGTATGTGCAGGATCATATCGAACGTTGAAATCGAAACAATTGCTGATGGTGAGTATTTCGTTCGTTCGAATGTGATTCTCTACGAATATCGCATTCAGGCAGACAAAGAGATGGAAGTTTGGCCTGCGCGTGTCGAGCATAAACTTCGAATGCGAGATGGCGAGATGAAAATGTTCAGCAAGCACATCCTCCTGCTCAATTCTGAAGGACCGGTGCGGGGTCTTTCATTCATCATCTAGGGTCCGTCGACTAGTTTTTATGGAGCTTGGTTTGGGAAAAGTGAAGGCAGTCAGAAAATTCGTAGCGAAGGCCGCGATTACCGGGCTGGGGCAAAGCACTTTTTCCCGCGAACCGGGCTCTTCGCCTAGGGCGCTTGCTGCGCAAGCCTGTCTCGCAGCGCTGGCTGACAGGTCAGCGGGAGTGGACATAATTGATGGGCTGCTGTTGAACAGAAGCCCGATCGAGCCAAGTGAGGTTCTACCACTGCATCTTAAGCGCGATCTGGGTCTTGGCGATCTGTCATTGCTGGCGAGCATTGAGGCAGAAGGCAGTTCGGCAATACAGATGATCCAGTATGCGGCGCTCGCTATCGAAGCTGGTTGCGCAAGCAATGTCTTGTGCGTTTTCGCAGATGCTCCTGTCCGAAGCGCCGGGGCGGCCAAAACCTATTCTGGCTCGATGGATCTGACTGGCCTTCCTGGTTGGGATGCGAGCAGCGGTTTGCATGGCGCGGTCGGCGCATTCGCGATTTCTGCGCAGCGGTATTTTCATGTTTATGGAGCTGATGACCGGGCTCTCTATGCTGCGGCCTCCGCCGACAGGGCTTGGGCATCGCTTAACCCGCAGGCGTTTATTAGAGGGCCACTGGGGGAGGATGATTACTTCAACTCTCGCTGGATTGTGGAGCCGCTAAGGCTCTTCGACTGTGCCTTTCCGGTCAACGGCGCGGTTGCCGTAATCGTCAGTTCGCTGGACGAAGCGGACAATTGCCCTAAGCAGCCAGCCTACCTCCATGCGTTCGGACAAGGTCATTCTGGAGCGCGCAACCTTGCCGGCAATAGTCCTGAGACGCAGACCGGTGCCGAAATTGCTTCAGCTAAATTGCTTGAGACACTTGGTGCCACACCGGCACTCTACGATTATTGTGAACTGTATAGCCCATTTACAATCACCTCGATACTTGCACTCGAAGGGTATGGCCTGTGCCAGCCTGGCGAAGCACCAGACCTTATTGCCAGCGGCACGACAAAACCGGGCGGGAAGCTTCCAGTAAATACCGGAGGAGGCCATCTTTCCTCCTACTATCTGCAAGGCATGACTCCGGTTCATGAGGCCGTGGTTCAAGCCCGTGGCGATGGCGGGGAGCGTCAGGTGCCCAAGAACGATATCGGACTTGTGACCGGCTTTGGCGGAAGGATGGAATATCATTCGGCGATGACCATCAGTCCGCACAGGGAGCTATAAAGATGTCGGGCGGCGGTAGCAGTATCCCGAATGCAGTCGACGATCCGTTCTCGGGCAAGATCCGCCAGCTTGCGGAGGCGGGGCGACTATGTTGCCTGCAATGCGCGGACGGTTGCGGCGTGGTCGATTATGCCGCGCGGATATGCCCGAAATGTGCCGGTCCACTTGAGGTCTCGGAAACAAAGGGCTTCGGGGAGATATATTCTTTCGTCATATATCACACAAAATACGATCCGGAACTCGATCCTCCCTATACTACCATTCTCGTCGAGCTTGATGAGGGGTGCAGGCTCACCGCGTTACTCGAAGATGACGGTTCGGGTGCGCCTACGATTGGGGATCCAGTAAGTTTCAAAGAAATTCAGAACGGCAGGGTTTGGTTCCAATCATGCCGATCAAATAACTAATAGAGCAAGTAAGTTGTTCATCAAAACTAAAACACGAGGTTGTCATGGGAAGAGTTTCAGAGGCAAGAGATCAGTTCCCCAAGGACATTGGATGCGATCGGGCGGGGCAAAATGCCACCGAAGACGTGAATGTCCAGATGTTGCCGCGTGAATTGATACGTCGAACCGGAAGCAATAATCCGAAAAAGGTCGCCTATGTCTGCGGGGACCGCGAAGCGAATTGGGGTCAAATGGATGCTCGCTCGGATCGCATTGCGGCCGTCCTGCTTTCGATGGGATGCCGTGTCGGCGACGCGGCTGCCATCATCGCTCCTGAATGCATTGAGGTTTATGAACATTTCTTCGCCTGCATGAAGACGGGCGCAATCCGGGTGGGAATAAATCGCAGATTCACTCCTACTGAAATGATTCATGTGCTTAGAGATTCCAACGCAAGGTATCTCTTTGTTCACGCGTCTTGTACTGATCAAATTGAAATTATCAGAGACGTTCTCGATGAGCTCGATATTGGGGTCATCGGTTTCGGCGGTGGTCATAATTTCGCGAGCGACCTTGATACATTGACGGATGCCGTAGCCTCAGTGCCGGATATGCCCTTGCTCTCATCCGAAAATCCGTTGTTCTACAGCTATACTTCGGGAACTACCGGTGTGCCAAAGGGCGCTGTTTTAACCCACGGTGCGGTGACTGTCACAATACTTCATGCGCTGGCGGAATTCGGCTTCGTTCGCGATGATCGATTCTTCCTTCCAACCGGAAATGCCTGGGTTGCTGTGGTTCTCGCGTTTCTCGGTCTTGGCAATGGAATGACGCACATTATTGCTGATGGCGACTATGATCGGGGCACCTTCTTCGATACCGTGAAAGAGAAATCGGTCACGGCATTTCTTCTCGCTCCGACAATGCTCAAATGGGCACTTGAGGACAACAAGGCGACGCCGTTCGATCTCTCCTCCGTCCGCTTGATTGTCTATGGCTCCTCCCCCGCTTCTCCGCACCTCATCAGGAGCGTGCATGAGACTTTCGGTAAAGACATGATCAATGTCTATGCGCTCACCGAGACGACTTGGGGCGGGGTCTCCTTCCTCTCGCCGGAAGACCATCGGCGTGGTCTGAGCACAAAACCGAAGCTGCTTTCTTCAGTCGGGCGAGTTGCGTCTCATTTTGAAATTTCAATCCGAAGCGAAGACGGGCAACCAGTGGCCGTTGGGGAGCCCGGTGAAGTTTGGCTTCGCGGGCCCACGGTTATGGCCGAATACCTGAATCTGCCGGAGCAAACGCAAGAAGTGCAGAGTGAGGGTTGGCTCCGCACGAATGATATCGGCTCGCTAGATGAGGAAGGCTACCTATATCTTCTGGATCGACAGAAGTTTCTCATAATTTCCGGGGGAGTTAATGTTTATCCCGCTTCCGTCGAGGAAGTGATCGTTAAGCATCCGGGTGTCGCGGATATTTGCGTTGTGGGACTGCCTCACCCGGAATGGGGTGAAGCTGTTGTAGCGGTTGTTCATCGCGCTGATTCCCATCCCGAGCTGAGCCACACTGAATTGATCGAGTTCTGCAGGGACAAGCTCAACCGTCCCTCGGTTCCAAAGCACATTGTCTTCACACAAGAAGACTTTCCGCTGACGACAAACTTCAAAGTGCGAAAAAATGATGTTCGCAATCTGCTGATGTCGAGGCCGCAGGACATACCTTGGGATCTCGAAGGGTGAAATAGATCGGCAATCCGAAGGTTGGTGTTGTTGCCTTCCTGAACGGCTTGCACTGTCAGTAATAGAAAAGGATTGGCTTAAAATCATGGTAGATGCGAACCAAGAAGCCGCGCGCGCAGAAGTTGGCCAATCATTAGACGTTGGAGGATCCTCGACGAATTATCACGATGTCGGTGAAGGCCCGCCGGTTCTCCTTGTTCACGGTTCTGGCCCAGGGGTCACCGCCTGGGCAAACTGGCGTCTGAATATTCCGGTCCTTGCCGAGAGTTTTCGCGTCATCGCGCCCGACATGTTTGGTTTTGGCTATTCTGACAGCAAAGGCCGAATTCAGGACAAGCAGGTCTGGGTCGATCAATTGGCCTCCCTTCTCGATGCGTTGGGTATCGACAAGATTTCGATGGTTGGAAATTCGTTCGGTGGGGGGGTCACACTCGCTTTCATGATTGCGCATCCTGATCGGGTCGATCGTGCAGTTCTCATGGGGCCAGCAGGTCTGAATTTCCCCATCACCCCGGCGCTGGACAAGGTCTGGGGATACGAGCCATCGATTGAAGCGATGAGAGAGTCTCTCAAATATCTCGCCTGGGACCATTCTCGCCTGACGGACGATCTAATTCAATCACGTTACGAGGCCAGCATCCGTCCCGGCATGCTGGAACCCTATCGCGAAACCTTTGGTGGCGAAGATCGCCAGAGCAATGTCGCCATGCTTGCCAGTCGCGAAGAGGACATCGGCAATATCGAGCACGAGACGCTAATTCTTCATGGAATTGCCGATCAGGTAATACCGCTGGACTCAACCGTGCGTCTGGCCGGCCTGATGAAGCGAGCAGATCTTCATCTGTTCTCCGAATGTGGTCACTGGGTCCAGATTGAACGCCTGGCGAGCTTCAACCGGATGGTGACGGAATTCTTCAAACACGGCCTCAAGGCTTAATTAGAGAGGAGATCGATCATGGCAGTTACCGGAGTTATTCGTCCCGGATACGTACAGTTGAGGGTTCTGGATCTCGAGGAGGCGATTGAGCATTATCGCGATCGTATCGGCCTTAATCTCGTCTCACGCGAGGGCGACCGTGCGTTCTTCCAGGCTTTTGATGAATTCGACAGGCACAGCATCATCCTGCGCGAAGCCGACCATCCGGGCATGGACGTGATGGGTTTCAAGGTCGCTAAGGATACAGATCTCGATCATTTTGCCGAGCGTTTGCTCGATATGGGCGTTCATGTGGATGTGCTTCCGGAAGGTGAAGATCCTGGTGTTGGCCGCAAGATCCGGTTCAAACTTCCAACGCAACATGTTTTCGAACTCTATTCCGAGATGGAACTGTCGCAGACCGGCCCAGCAATCAGCGACCCGGATGTCTGGGTGGTTGAACCGCGAGGCATGCGTGTGACCCGGTTCGATCACTGCGCACTCAACGGGGTAGATATCGCTGCTTCAGCCAAGATCCTGGTCGATGCTCTCGATTTCTCGATCACTGAGGAACTGGTCGATGAGGCGAGCGGGGGACGCATGGCAATCTTCCTCAGCTGTAGCAACAAGGCGCACGATGTCGCGTTCCTCGGCGCTCCGGAAGACGGCAAGATACATCATACGTCTTTTAACCTGGAATCGTGGCACGATGTGGGCCACGCTGCGGACATCATCAGCCGCTACGATATTTCGCTAGATATCGGCCCGACGCGCCACGGCATCACCCGCGGTCAGACAATTTACTTCTTCGACCCGTCAGGCAATCGCAACGAAACCTTCAGTGGCGGGTACTTCTATTATCCCGACAACCCTCGACGCACGTGGAAGGCCGAAAATGCCGGTAAAGCGGTCTTTTACTACGAAAAGGCACTCAATGATCGCTTCATGACGGTCAATACCTGATCATGGAGGGTGTTATTTCGATCCAGACGGTCAGTCATGAACTGGCACTCACGGCCGTAGCAGCGGCTGTTTCCAGGGGGGCAGACATGGACTGTCCGGTGGCTGCAGCCGTCGTCGGTGCGGGAGGAGATCTGCTCGCTTTTCTGCGTGCCAACGGTTCGCCTGCACCATCAAACAAGATCGCCCAGGACAAGGCCTGCACCGCAGCCAGCTTTCGGGTTCCTACGCCGGACTTTTACGTGATGGTCTCGGGCAATCCAGCGCTGCGAGACGGGATTGGAAGGCAGCCCGGGATTGCTATGTTTGCCGGTGGATTGCCGATCGAAATCAACGGAGAGTGTGTCGGCGCAATCGGGGTCTCGGGCGGATCAGAAGAACAGGATGTAGAATGCGCCAATGCTGGCCTCGCCGCGATTGACGCCCGACAGTTTTAACAATCAGTCCGAATTGCAATTCTAGGATATTCCGTAGCAATGACATCCTATGCTTCCCCTGCAGTGACAGACACTGTTCTCAACTTTATCGACGGTACCTATCGCGAGGGAAGCGAGGGCAAGTCGTTCCCCAATTTTAATCCAGCCACTGGGGAGCAGATAGGTCTCGTTCAGGAGGCAAGCGCCGACGATGTCGCGGACGCGGTTGCCGCTGCGAGGAATGCGCTCAATGGGCGCTGGGGCAGCATGACTACTTCTGAGCGTGTCAAGCTGATCACCGCCGTGGCGGCAGAGATTGAGCGCCGATCCGACGATTTTCTGGCGGCGGAAGTGGCCGATACTGGCAAACCTCGCGCTGTCGCCGCCCATATCGACATACCTCGCGGCGCAGCGAATTTCAGGATGTTCGCCGATGTAATTTCGACCATGCCCGGCGAGAGCTTCATCACAGACACGCCCGATGGAGGGCAGGCCAACAATTACACGGTTCGCAAGCCAAAAGGGGTAATTGCGGTAATCTGCCCCTGGAACTTCCCGCTATTGCTGATGACTTGGAAGGTCGGCCCGGCACTGGCTTGTGGTAATACCGTAGTCGTCAAACCTTCGGAAGAAACACCCCGGACGGCCGCTTTGCTTGGTGAGGTGATGAACGCAGTCGGAATGCCAGATGGCGTCTATAATGTCGTTCATGGCTTCGGGCCTGGCTCGGCGGGTGAGTTTCTTACGTCAAATAGCGACGTCGACGCGATCACTTTCACCGGAGAGACCGGCACCGGCGAAGCTATTATGCAAAAGGCAGCAGTCGGCGTGCGGGACGTATCGTTCGAACTGGGAGGAAAAAACCCAGGGATTGTTTTCGCGGACGCTGATTTGAATAAGGCCGTAGAAGGGCTGTCGCGCGCGATTTTCATGAATACAGGACAAGTGTGTCTGGGGACGGAGCGTGTCTATGTTGAACGTCCTGTCTACGAGGAGTTCGTCGCGCGAATGAAGGAGGCCGCGGAAGGATTCAAGCCAGGTGCGATCGACGATCCCGCTTACCTTGGTCCGCTGATAAGCGCTGAGCACCGCGATAAAGTTCTGGGTTACTATCGCCGCGCCGTTGAAGAAGGCGCGACCGTGGTGACCGGCGGTGGCACTCCTGAGCTTTCCGGGCCAGAATGGGCAGGCTTTTTTGTTCAGCCCACCGTTTGGACCGGACTTTCACACGACAGCACAGTGATGCGCGAGGAGATCTTTGGTCCTTGCTGCGGGGTAATTCCCTTCGACGAGGAGGACGAAGTCATCGCGCTGGCGAATGATTCGCCCTACGGCCTATGTGCCTCAATCTGGACTGAGAACATGTCTCGCGGACACCGCGTCGCGGCAGCGATGGATGTCGGTGTCTCCTGGGTGAATTCCTGGTTCTTGCGGGATCTTCGCACGGCCTTTGGTGGCTCTGGCCATTCGGGAATTGGTCGCGAAGGTGGGGTGCACAGCCTCGAATTCTATACCGAACTTAACAACATTTGCGTGAAGCTGTAAGATCATGACTACCAACACGACTATTGACCCAGCCATCATTGATCGGGCCGCTTGTGCTTTGCGCGAGGCGGCTAAGAGCGGCAAGGAAATCGACCCTGTCAGGGATATGATCAGCGCAGGCGGTTTGGACGCGGCCTATGCTGTGCAAGAGAGCAATACCAGACATTATTTGGCCAAGGGGCGGCGTCTGGTTGGGCGCAAGATCGGCCTGACGTCGCTGGCTGTCCAGAATCAGCTCGGGGTAGACCAGCCCGATTACGGCATGCTGTTCGCAGATATGGACGTGGCAGAAGGCATGCCTGTTTCACTCGATCGGGTTATCCAGCCCAAGGTCGAGGCAGAAATCGCAATAGTCGTTGGCCGCGATCTTCCGCACCCTGACCTGACGACTGCTGAGCTGATCCGGGCAATCGAATACGTCGTGCCTGCGATCGAAATCGTCGATAGCCGGATTGCGAACTGGGACATCAAGATTTGGGATACGATTGCCGACAATGCTTCAAGCGGCCTGTTCGTCCTGGGCGCGGTACCGCGCAAGCTCGAAGGGATCGACCTGCGCAGCTGCGGCATGGTTATGGAATCAAAAGGCGAACCGATTTCGGTGGGTGCCGGAATTGCGTGCCTGCATAGCCCGATTACCGCTTCCTTGTGGCTGGCCCAAGTGATGGCCAAGGCCGGGCGCCCTTTGATGGAAGGTGACATCATTCTGTCAGGAGCGCTTGGGCCGATGGCCGGGGTTTCGCCAGGCGATATCGTAGAAGCGCGGATCAACGGCCTTGGAATAGTCCGGGCAGTATTTGCTGCAGACGCAAACTAAAACATGAAGTGGAGACTGGTCACATGACCAAAATGAAATGCGCGATTATCGGGTCTGGAAATATCGGAACTGATCTTATGATCAAGCTGCTCAAGGGTTCAGACACACTGGAATTGTCTGCGGTGGTAGGCATCGATGCGGCATCTGAAGGTCTGGCTATGGCACAAGAGCGAGGCGTTAAGACCACGCATGAGGGGATCGAGGGCCTGATGCGTATGCCGGAATATGCGGAAATCGGCATCGCCTTCGATGCTACTTCAGCCTATGCGCACAAGGCGCACGATGAAGCTTTCGCTCGCGAAGGAAAGCTAATGGTTGATCTTACGCCGGCGGCAATTGGACCAGCCACCATCCCTCCGGTCAACCCGGCAATCGACCCTTCAGTGCGAAACATCAACATGGTGACCTGCGGCGGCCAAGCAACGATCCCGATCGTGGCGGCGGTATCCCAGGTCGCGACGGTGCACTATGCCGAAATTGTGGCGTCGGTTTCTTCGCGTTCTGCTGGGCCAGGAACTCGCGCAAATATTGACGAATTCACTCGCACAACCGCCAGAGCGATCGAAACGGTAGGTGGCGCGGGCAAAGGCAGAGCGGTGATCATACTCAATCCCGCCGAACCGCCGATGATTATGCGCGATACCATATTCACGCTGTCCGAGATGGTCGATGAGGGCAAGGTCCGCGATTCTGTTCATGCGATGATTGCCAGGGTTCAGTCATATGTGCCGGGGTACCGACTCAAACAGGACGTCCAGTTTGAACGTTTCGGCTCGAACCGACCGCTCAAGATTCCGGGCTACGGTGAATTCGAAGGTCTCAAGACCAGCGTGTTTCTCGAAGTCGAGGGAGCAGGGGACTACCTCCCTAACTATTCGGGCAACCTCGACATCATGACAGCGGCTGCAAAGGCCGCGGGAGAAAGTCTGGCCAAAGCACACATGGAAAAGAGTGCAGCATGACGTTCAACCCCGAATCCGACCGCCTTTACATTCAAGATGTGACCTTGCGCGACGGGATGCACGCCATCCTTCACATGTATGGAACGGACAGCGTTCGGACGATTGCCAAAGCGCTGGATGATGCGGGAGTCGATGCGATCGAGGTATCGCACGGCGATGGCCTGAACGGATCGACCTTCAATTATGGCTTCGGTGCACATACCGACTGGGACTGGATAGAGGCGGCAGCCGAGGTTATCCAAAACGCTGTCCTGACAACGCTTCTTGTTCCTGGTATCGGCACGGTCGAGGAACTCAAACAGGCCTATTCGATGGGGGTTCGCTCGGTGCGTGTTGCGACGCATTGTACCGAGGCTGACGTTTCCAAACAGCACATTGGTATTGCCCGCGATTTGGGCATGGATGTCTCTGGCTTCCTGATGATGAGCCATATGATCGATGCAGAGGCATTGGCCCAACAAGCGCAACTGATGGAAAGTTATGGCGCGCAATGTGTCTATGTCACGGATAGTGGTGGCGCGCTTGATATGGATGGCGTTTCGGAGCGGCTTCAGGCTTATGAGCGGGTACTCAAGCCCGAAACCGAACGCGGTATTCACGCGCATCATAACCTGTCGCTCGGCGTGGCGAATTCGATCGTCGCGGCTCAGGCGGGGGCGGTGCGGATCGATGCGAGTCTTGCCGGAATGGGGGCGGGAGCAGGGAATGCGCCACTCGAAGTTTTCATCGCGGCCGCGAACCGCAAGGGTTGGAAGCATGGATGCGATGTAATGGCATTGATGGACGCTGCGGACGACCTGATCCGACCCCTGCAGGATCGACCGGTTCGAGTTGATCGGGAAACGCTTAGCCTTGGCTATGCTGGTGTCTATTCCAGTTTTCTGCGCCACGCGGAGAAGGCCTCAGAGCAATATGGAATCGATACTCGTGAGATCCTCGTCGAACTTGGCAACCGTCGCATGGTTGGTGGCCAGGAGGATATGATCACCGATGTTGCGCTTGATTTGATCAAGGCGAAGGCTAGCTGAAATGGATAGGCTCTTACGCTACGCCGAAACGCTCGACACAGCTGCACGAGAGGCGAAGGCGACTGCACAGGTAAAGCCTCAAGACCACGCTTTCACCGTAGCCGAAGCATATCAGGTCCAGAAATTATCTGTAGATCGCCGTTTGTCGCGCGGAGAGAAACGCATTGGTGTAAAAATGGGGCTGACCAGTCGGGCCAAGATGCAGCAAGTCGGGGTTGAAGAGGTCGCCTGGGGGCGCTTGACCGATGCCATGCTTGTAGAGGAAGGCTCAGCACTGTCGCGCAAACGCTTTGTCCATCCCCGCGTCGAACCGGAGATTGCCTTTCTGATGAAGGCACCTCTGGCCGGTGATGTGACGCCAGCAGCAGCAATGGCAGCGGTTGAAGCGATTGCTCCGGCAATGGAGATTATCGACAGCCGGTACGAGAACTTCAAATTTACGTTGGAGGATGTGATCGCCGATAATACCTCTTCGTCGGGCCTGGTCATCGGCTCATGGGGCGATCCTCGAATCGATTTTTCGAACCTCGGCGTCATTCTCGAGATTGATGGCAAAGTGGTCGAAGTGGGTTCAAGCGCAGCGATCCTGGGGAATCCAGTACGTTCGTTAGTCGCGGCGGCGCGGCTGGTCGCTGAAGCAGGCGAACGAATTGAAGCCGGCGATCTGGTGATGGCCGGAGGAATTACCGCTGCGCCTAACCTGGCACCAGGCCAGACTGTGCGAAGCACAGTGCAAAATCTTGGCGCGGTCATGTTCCAAGTGGAAGCGTGATATGCCGATAATTGAAGTCAATCTGCTCGAAGGACGTCCGCCTGAAGCCAAGGAACGCTTGATAAAGGCCCTGACCGAAGCGGCCATCCAGTCGCTCGGCGCTCCGCGCGAATCAGTTCGCATCATTCTGCGGGAGATGCCGCCCGCGCATTTCGCAGTCGGTGGGCAGAGCGTGGCGGCCAAAGCGGCCGAAAATATGAAGAAATGAGCGCTAAGCTTTATCAAATAGAGATCGTCGGCGGCAGCCAGTTCGCGTGCTCCGAAGAGGAACGCGTACTGTTCGCAATGGAACGCAGAGGGTTATCCGATATCGGCGTGGGTTGCCGCGGAGGAGGATGTGGGTTCTGTCGCGTTCGGGTGGTCGAAGGCGAATACAAGACGGGCAAGATGAGTGTCTCGAAAATATCTCCCGAGGACCAGGCCAAAGGTTTTGTGCTAGCTTGCAGGCTCTATCCGTTGGAAGACCTGAAGCTCGAAGTCGAGCAGAATTGAAAACGTGTTGTTTCGGATGTGTATTCGGAGAGCGTCGGCAACTGATGGATCAACCGATGCTGCAAGACTGCGGATAAATGCTCACTGACCGGGCTTTACGAAATCAGTTCGGATACGGGATCGCAGGCGGCAAGTGGATCCGGAGATGTTTTTCAGGAAACATGCTTGGATCCTCATTAGCCTTTTTCAGCTCTTGCACAGCGCTCATAAATACTGATGGCGACCGAGCAAAGTGGTCGTCGCACAAACACTTAAGAGGCAAGAGCAATCAATTTGCCCCAAGGAAGGATAGAAAATGGGTATCCGCTCGATTGCTGTCATCGGAGCAAATCTCGCCGGAGGCCGTGCCGTGGAGGCGTTACGGCAGTCTGGGTTCGATGGCCAGATCGTATTGATTGGTGAAGAACCGTGGAGGCCCTACGAAAGGCCGCCATTATCAAAGGAGATGCTTTGGGATCCTTCGAACACAGCAGACAATTTTTTTCTGCAAGATGACTCATGGTACGCTGACAACAAGATTGATCTGCATCTGGGAATGCGCGCCGAAGCGCTTGACCTGGCTTCCGGCGAGGTCAGCTTGTCGGATGGCAGGCTGATCCCGGCTGATCGGATCTTGCTGGCCACAGGTGGTTCAGCTCGCAAGCTGAACATCCGGGGAGCTGATGCTGCAAATGTACATTATCTCCGCACGCGCGATGACGCAGTCCGCATGGCGGCTGATTTGGTGGACGGAGCGCGAATAGTGGTCGTCGGAATGGGTGTAATCGGGGCGGAGGTGGCGGCGAGCGCAACAAAGCTCGGTTGCAAGGTGACTGCCATCGAGCCCTTGGCGGGACCGATGATTCGATCCCTTGGGCCGCAATTCAGCCAATGGTTGGGCGAGGAACATCGCAATCGCGGTGTCGACACCCGATTCGGCCGAGGTGTGAGTGGAATGAGGGTGGTTGACGGCCGGGTGAGTGAGGTCGAGCTAGACGATGGATCGCTTGTGGCTTGCGATGCTGTGGTGGTCGGCGTGGGCATCGCTCCGGAAGTTGGCTTGGCAAAAGGGGCGGGGATTGCAACCGATAATGGTATCGTCGTTAACCGTGAGTGCCGTACCAGTCACCCGAACGTCTTCGCGGCGGGTGATGTGGCTCAGCAAGAAAGTTTCTTTGGCGGCCGAATTCGTCACGAAACCTACCAGAACGCGGCAGAACAGGCGGATGCGGCCGCCTTGGCGATGCTTGGTCACGAAAGTGATTATTGCCGCCCCGCATGGTTCTGGAGCGACCAGTTCGATCTCAACATCCAGTTTTGCGGTCACATTCCGGTCGATGCGGAAGTAACCGTGCGAGGTCAAATCGAAAGCAACGCCTTCGCCGCTTTCTTCCGCTTCGATGACGTCATCGTAGGAGCGTTGACGGTCAACCGTCCGGCCGAGATGAGCATCGGTAAACGCCTGGTCGAACGCCGACACCACGCCTCGGCAGATCAACTTGGTGATCCAGATTTTTCTCTTCGCGAGCTGCTCAAACCGGCTCGATGAACGCAAATGGCTGTGCCCGGCCAGAGAAGGTGCCCTAGATCTGTCCCCCGTCAGCACCCATGGCACAGGTTTGAGGTTGTGATTTAAGGGGGGTTTGGGTCTCGTCGTAGTGACGAAGGAACGAATCTATGGACGCCTCCCGCGCAAGGTGGATTTTTGATCGTGCTGCGGCATTGGATGCGTGAATCTATCCGGCCTATCGATCGAAGCAAACTTGCTTCTGGCCATGATGCGAATCCGCGCGGTTCAGTGCCTTCTAAGATGAGCGGCCTCGAAGGCCATCGTTCCTCACAGGCTGTGAAGCGGCGGTCCGTGCCGTTACACCATCAAGTCTTCACCTCGCATTTAAAGCCATTCGTGATCCCGCTCAGCGCTGAGCCATGGTCACGCGACCTTGTAGCTCTCTCCGCTGCGCAATATCGCCCATGCCATGCGAGCCGTCTTATTCGCCATGGCGACGAGCGTCTTGTTGTGCCCAGCTCGGGTTAGCAGGTCCTGCGCCCATTTTGATCGCGGGTCTTCGTGCTTGCTGATCCTTAGCAATGCTGATCGAGCCCCGTGAATAAGTTGCCGTCTGAGATAATGGTTGGCCCTGCTTCCGATGCCGCCCAGCCTTGGTTTGTCGCCGGTCGTGTAATGTCGCGGTACCAGACCTATCCAGGCAGAGAGGGCTCCGGCTTGATTTGAAGTGTCGGCCATCGTCAATCGCGGCCACCAAGGAGGTCGCGACGATCGGTCCTACGCCAGGTAGCGTGGTCAGACGTTTGCAACGTTCGTCGGTGCGGCAGATCTTGACCAGCATGTCATCAAGAGCCGACACTCTGGCATCAAGGTCGCGATACTCCTCAACGAGTTGTCGAAACAGGGGCTCGGCCAAGTCCGAGAGTTCGGCGGTCTCAATGATTCTCTCGATCTGCAAGCGGAACCGGGACGCACCAGCGGGCATGACTATGCCATACTCAGCCAAAAGCCCACGCGTGTGGTTGATCAAAGCGGTCCGCTGGACGACCAGCCTGTCGCGCGTTCGATGCAGTGACTGAAGATCCTGCTGCTCGACACTCTTCAGTGGCACGAACCGCATGGTTGGTCTGGCAGCTGCTTCGAAAATGGCTTCGGCATCGACTGCGTCGTTCTTCGATCCCTTCACGAACGGCTTTGCAAAACGCGGATGGATGAGACGCACACCGTGCCCCAAAGACTCGAAGGTGCGACCCCAATGGTGCGAGCTAGCGCAAGCTTCCATCGCGACCAATTGTGGTCGTAATCTGGTCACCGCGTCGACAAGCTTGGCCCGCCCAACCTTGCGCGAAACCACTTCGCCATCGTCAGTTAGCCCATAGATGTGGAAGGACTGCTTGCCCAAATCGATCGCCAGCATGTGCATGTGACGAACTCCTCTGCCCAATTGTTGCTGCAATCTTCTTGGCCCGATTGCGGGAGGCGTCCATCCCATAAGATGAGACCCAAACCCTCCAATACAAAATCGCGCGCCAAGGCTCCTGCGGAAGCGGTGGTGAAGGACATCCGCCGTGCCACTCGGCGCCATTTCTCGGCCGAGGACAAGATCCGGATCGTGCTGGATGGGCTGCGCGGTGAAGACAGCATCGCCGAGTTGTGCCGCGAGGAAGGCATTGCCGAGAGCCTATATTACATCTGGTCGAAGAAGTTCATGGAAGCTGGCAAGCGCCGCCTGGCTGGCGACACTTCCCGTGCGGCGACGACAGACGAGATGAAGGATTTGCGCCGTGAGTCCCGCGATCTGAAGGAATGCGTCGCCGACCTGACGCTCGAGAACCGTCTGCTCAAAAAAAGCATGCTGGCGGATGGGGGAGGCCAAGAATGAGGTATCCCGCAACCGAAAAGCTCGAGATCACCAAGCTGGTCGAGCAATCGCACCTGCCAGCAAAGCGCACGCTGGATCAGCTCGGCATCCCGCGGCGGACCTTCTACCGCTGGAATGACCGATAACGGACAAGCGGGCCGGAAGGGCTTGCCGATCGGCCATCGGCGCCGAGCCGGGTGTGTAACCGTATCCCGTCCGGGATCCAGGGCCAGATCGTCGAACTGACGCTGGAGCAGTCGGAGCTGAGCCCCCGCGAACTGGCGGTGCGCTTCACCGACGAGCAGCGCTACTTCGTGTCGGAGGCCACGGTTTACCGGCTATTGAAGGCCCACGACCTGATAACCAGCCCGGCCTATGTGGTGATCAAGGCGGCCGATCGCTTCCAGACCACCCGGCCCAATGAGATGTGGCAGACCGACTTCGACTACTTCAAGATCATCGGCTGGGGCTGAATGTATCTGTCGACGGTGCTCGACGATTACTCGCGCTACATCATCGCCTGGCGACTGTGCAGCACGATGCGGGCCGAGGACGTCACCGACACGCTGGATATGGCTCTGGCCGCCTCGGCTGCGATAACGCGCATGTTCAGTACAGGCCGAGGCTGCTCTCGGACAATAGTCCGAGCTACATCGCGTGCGAACTGGCAGAATACATCGAAGCGCAAGCCATGAGCCACGTGCGCGGCGCTCCGTTCCATCCCCAGACTCAGGGCAAGATCGAGCGCTGGCACCAGACCCTGAAAAACCGCGTGCTGCTGGAGAACTACTTCCTACCTGGCGATCTGGAGGCGCAGATCGAGGCCTTCGTTGAGCATTACAATCACCAGCGCTACCATGAGAGCCTGAGCAACGTGACGCCCGCAGGCGCCTACTTCGGCAGAGCTCCAGCCATCATCCAACAACGAGAAAGGATCAAACGCAAGACCATCGCACATCGGCGCTTGCAGCACCGCAAGCTTGCCGCCCAACATCAACCCCAAGATAAGGCCGACGCTGCTTCGCTAATTTACGCCGCGAGTGGTGCCAAATGTTCTGACGACTGACACCCAAGACCGGGATATGGTGGCGCGGACCAGCTAAAAGGTAGGAACCTTCGGCTCTCACGGATTACTCAATATCCAGGCCGTCAATACAGGCCATTGCTCCGATGAAGATGTTCGATCGAGCTAAGAGGTGAGCGAAATGACGGTCTTGCTTGATCGTGAATGGCCTCGTCCGCAATCGAATCACACCCCTCCCCAAAGAAATATGGATCGAATTCAAGGCGGTCTGATTGCATCATGACCAACGTCTTGCTGCCAAGAAACTCCACCTGCGATCCACCCTAGGACCTCGGTGCGACATCTCATGATGCATCGCGTGTATGCGACGAACGGGAATCTTGACATATCGCGAAGCCCGGCTAATTAAGCGCTTGCTTAGCAGAAATGCGCCTGATTGTTTTGGTCAGTCACACGGAGCACCGGGAGGGAAAATATGATAAAGAAACAGCCTGCGAAAAAGGTAATTGGACGCTACTGGTTGCTGGCGGCCTGCGCGCCACTCGCAATGTTTCCGGCAACTGTCTTTGCCCAAGATGATGGGACAACCGAGACGGACGCCCTGGAGGCCGAGGATTCGACAGGTCTCGGTGTAATCGTCGTGACTGCCCAGAAAAGGGAGGAGTCGCTCCAGAGCATCCCAGTGGCCATATCCGCTGTCGCGGGCGAAGCGCTGGAAGCCGGGAGCATTACCAGCGTGACCGATCTCGCTCAGATAACACCCGGTCTAGCATTCAACACTTTCCAGCCTGGCCAGCCGGAGATTTCAATCCGTGGAATCGGAACGAAGGAAGATGGTGCAGGCGCATCGGATTCCACTCTGGTGATGGTTGATGGTGTTTATTTCGCTGCACGTAGCGCATCGAATGTCGATATATTCGATCTGGAGCGGGTAGAGATTCTACGTGGTCCGCAGGGTACTCTCTTCGGCAAGAATTCGATTGGCGGCGTTATCAATTACGTCACGCGCAAGCCTGATAGCACTTTCCGGGCGCGCCTGCGGCAGACCATCGGCAATTACGGCCAGTTTGACACTGCCGGACTTATCAATGTTCCGCTGGCGGATAATCTATTCACCAAATTTTCCTTCAGTCGCCGAACGTTCGATGGATATGACGATTGGATCATTCCCGAACAGGTGGTGGAGCAGTCAAGGGTGCCGGGGACGGTTGAGAGAATAGGTGGGAACAACCAGTTTTCTTGGCGCTGGCAGACCCGCTGGGAGTCGTCTGATACACTGGATGTCCTGCTATCGCTGGACGGCGTGGACGAAGAGCTTGGCAACATCAACCGACAGCCGGTCGGTTCTGCAGGACCGCTCCATGACTGTGGGTGCGCGTCAGATCCTGTTGCCGTGGATATTGCGCTGGGAGGAGCGGACTCCGTTCGCACATATCTCGGTGAGGATGACAATGGCGGGAGCCGCGAGGCTTTCGGTGCGATGATTGAGGTCAACAAGCAGCTTTCCATCGGCACCTTGACCTTCAATGGAGCCTACCGGGAATCCGATTATTTCTTCGAGCACGACGATACTGGTCTGCCTCCTTCTCCGGTCGTAGACCTCACCGGCTCCAATGGAAATCCGAACGATCTCCTGCTTGGCGATCCTTCGATTGGATTCACATTCGACAATACGGATATCATTTGGGAAGATTCCCAACAGTTTACCGGTGAACTGCGCCTTGCGTCGAACGACGGGCCCTTCAACTGGGTAGTCGGTGTCTTTGCTACGTCCGAAGAAATAAACCGTGCAGAAGGAATTCTGTTTACAGCGCTTGCGGATGCATCGCTTGAACCGAATTATGCAATTGCAAACATGCTTTTCGATGGTTGGGCAGTCGCGGGCTTTGCGCAGGGTAGTTACGAGATTACGCCTCGTTTAACTCTAACGGCCGGGGGGCGGTTCTCCTACGAAGAAAAGGAGATTGTAGCGTTTAATGACATGCCGCGATCCCCCTCACTACAACTTGTCCTCTCCCAGTTCGATCCGGCGAGTGGCAGCGACAATTGGGAGAACTTCTCTTGGAAGCTTGCTGTCGATTACGACATTGCAGACGACGTGATGCTGTATGGTACGGTGTCGACCGGTTTCAAGAGCGGTGGATATACTGGCTCCGCCACTACTGCCGCCGGGGCGACTACGCCGTTTGAACCTGAAGAGGCCACAAATTACGAGGTCGGTCTGAAGGGTGATTTCTTCGATAGCCACCTGCGTGTTAATCTGTCTGGCTTCTATGTGGATTACAAGGACCTTCAGGTTACGCGCTTCTTTCAGCCTCCCACATCGGGTGCGGGCGAATTTATCACCGAGAACGCTGCCAACGCTGAGATCCTTGGTCTGGAGGCGGAATTCACAGCCTTGCTAACCGATAACTTGGAGATCGGCGGGTTCTATTCTTATCTCGACGTTACGTTCGAGGACTTCTTTGGAACCCCTGATATCTCCGGAGGGGGTGATTTTTCTGGCAACGTCCTGCGTCAGGCCCCTGAGCATAGCGCAGGCGGGCACATACAGTATGAATTCGATCTCGGTGGTGAGCGCGGGTATCTGGTTGCCAATGCAAACGCACGATACCAGAGTCTCTCATATACGAATGTCGACAATAATCCGCTGGACGTGATCCCCGAGCACACCGTGGCAGACGCCTGGCTTGCTTGGCATTCCAACGATGACCGGTGGATGGTCCAGGCTTGGGTCAAAAATATCACGGACGAGGTCTATCGCACCCATGTCTTCACGCAACGTGGTAATCGGATAGCCTTCGGCACTTTCGCGCCGCCACGGACTTATGGTTTGACGGTTCAATTCGACTACTAAGTTGAGAATCAGGATTGACTGGAGACTCGAAGAGGGTTTTGCCGATAGGGGGCACCTTGCCCCCCCCCCCCCCCCGCTTTTAGACCGAGGTCGGATCCATAGTTTGTTCAGCTTCGTGCTGAAATGAGACCATGCGGCTTCCACTAGCAATGCGCTCACCGAGTTAAGATAAGGAAAAAACGTGTACGTTGACGTATGCAGAAGTGACGACTTAGCGGATGGCGAGGTTCTGCGCTTCGAGCCTGACGGTTTAGACGAAGCCCTGGCAGTCTGTAAGTCCGATGGTGAATTTTTCGCGGTTTCAGATAAATGCTCTCACGGAAACTGGAGTTTGTCGGAAGGTTTTCTGGAGAACTGTCATATTGAATGTGTGCTGCATGGTTCAGCATTCGATCTCAAAACTGGTTGGCCGGATAAGCTACCGGCGACAAAGCCGGTGAAAGTGTTCGACACTAGGGTCAGAGACGGCGTGGTATCGGTCGATATTTCCTCGGGCAAGGTACGGGAGAAACCAGGCTCCTGAGCAAAATTCCTTGCTCGCTGTCACATGATTTAGATATGCCGAGCTGGGCACTGGTAGAGTGCTCAATCTGATCATGCTTAATGATCGGCTGTCGGCAGCAGCATTGTGGAGATTTACAGCGCTACTCTGTCAATTCCGAAACGAACCTCGCAAGCTATTCGTTCATCAATGCCATGTCAGTCGTGACGTGCTCCCCTGAAATGTGACCGCAAATTGGTAGAGTCCGACGCGAAGGAGTCGGACGCAAATGAAGCGAAGCAGGTTTAGCGGAGAGCAGATCATCGCGGTTTTGAAGGAGCAGGAGGCGGGGATGCCGACGGCGGAGGTATGCCGCCGCCATGGGATCAGTTCGGCCACGTTCTACAAGTGGAAGTCTCATCCACTTACATTTGACCTAGGAACTCTGCCCACACAACCATCAAGTCGCGCCGCTTGTCGAAGAAGTCGGTGCGGCGATAGGCGGCTTCAACCTGGTTGCTAAGCTTGTGCGCCAGTGCCTTGTCCGCGACCTCCTTCGGGAAGTCGGTCTTCTCTGCTGCCCAATCGGTGAACGCGGAACGGAAGCCGTGGACGGTTGCACCCTTGATCCCGGCATCGCGCAGTAGCTTGGTCATTGTCATGTCGCTGATGGGTTTCTCGCCATTATTCGAGAACACGAGGCCAGCGTCGCTCGTCCGCAGTTTCCAGCGCCGACGCAGAATCGAAACCGCTGCCTTAGAGAGCGGCACGACATGCGTTTCCTTTGCCTTCATGCGCTCGCCGGGGATAGTCCAGGTTGCCTTGTCGAAATCGATCTCGGTCCAGACGGCCTTGCGCGTCTCGCTCGACCGCACGGCGTTGTAGATCGTGAAACGCAGGGCATCGCGGCCCGTGGTGGGTGATGCGGCCGCCAACTCCTTCATGAACGCTGGAATGTCGGCATAGGGCATGGCCTTGAAGTGCTCGACCTTGTCGGTCTGGCGCGGTAATCCTTTGCGGACTGAGCGCAGCGCAGCCTCTTCTTCACGCCATCCCTTGATATGCGCGAAGTCGAGCACGGCACCGATGCGCTGCAAGATCTTGCGAGCAGTATCGGGGATTTCGAGCCAGATCGGCGTGAGCACCTCGACGACGTGGGTGCTGTCCACCTGATCGACGGGCTTCCTGCCGATCAGCGGGAAGACGTGGTTTTCCATGCTGGAAATCCAGTTGCGGTAGTTCTGGTTCTTCCAGCCGTCCTTCAACGCCTCGTAGCATTCGCGCGCTGCGGTTTCGAAGCTCGGCACCACTTTGCGCGACTTGCGTCGCTCGGCAACCGGATCGATCCCAGAGCGAACCTGGCGGCGCAATGCGGCTGCGGCGTCCCGCGCCTCGGTCAGCGTCACATCGAGCGCCGATCCCAATCCGTAATCGCGCCGCCTGCCGTTATGCTGCATCCGCAAGACCCAACTGCGGGAGCCGCTTTCCTTCACGAAAAGACACAAGCCACGGCCATCAACGTAGCGACCGGGCTTGGCGTTCTTCACCTTCAATGCTGTCAGTGCCATAGGTTATACACACCATAAAAATTGTTCCAACTTTCGACCCCACATGATGATCGAAATGCAGGCAATCGGGGGCGATCAACCGTGAACACGGTAGAAGACAAATCCCTGATTTTACAGAGTAGTTATGGACGTCCCGACACTGTCTGCGACAGAAGTTTTAGCAATGTCGGGTGCGCCAGCTTTTCAGATTACAGACATTTCCGGATGCGAACCGTGCTTCGGGTCGCCGGCTATGCCGCGCCTGTTCTTTGAAACGTTCCTCTTACGCCGCGAATGACCCGGCTCCCCGTTGAGCACGCCTTTCCTTGCCCAAGGCTCCGGGTTATCAGAGTCATCTGCGCAACATCGCGAAACACAAGGACTTCGTCGCATCGCAAGCAAATGACGACACCATTCAAACCTCCATTTGATTTGATCATGCAGATCAGCGCTCGCGCAGTCGAAAGACTGGATCGGAGGTTATTTGTGGTTATGGCCGTGCGATGACTGTCTTGCGGCCGAACGCCGAAAAAGGCTCTGCGCAGGAGAGGGAAGAGCGGCAGGCGTTCCTGCTCGATCTCAGCGACCGGCTCAGAACCCTGGGCGATGCCGGGGCGATCCGACGGATGGCCTGTGAATTGCTGGCAGCCAATCTTTCGACGGACCGCGTCTATTACGTGGAATATCGGGAAGCCGAAGACTGCGGGGTCGTTGCCGACGACCATGCCGCCGAGGGTTTGCCGAGCCTTGCCGGAACCTATCCGCTGGAGGCATTCCGCACGACCTACGACATCGTCGGAACCGGCAATGTCTGGATCGTCGACGATGTCAGGCAGGAACAGGACATCGCCGCTCAGGAAAGGGATTACTACATAGCGCGGGAGGTCATGGCATGGATCAACGTACCGCTGGTGAAGGACGACCAGCTCGAGGCCATCCTGTGCGTTGTACAGACTTCGCCGCGGGAATGGAGCGATGAGGACGTCCAACGCACCGCCGAAGTCGCCGAACGCCTGTGGGCCGCAGTCAAGCGGGCCTACGCGGAAAACCGGCTGCGGGAAAGCGAGGCGAGGTTCCGGCACTTCGCGCAATCAAGTTCCGATCTGCTCTGGATCTTCGATACCGAACAAAACCGGTTCGAGTATCTGGGCCCGCAATTCGAGGCGTGGTTCGGTTTTCCGCGCGAAGAGCTCGTCTCGGACCCTGCAAGATTCCACGACCATGTCCACGAGGATGATCGGAAGCGAGTAAGACAGGCCATGCCGCGAACGCTGGACGGCGAAGCGGTCGTCGAGCAATATCGCATCGTTCAGCCTGACGGTTCGCTGCGCTGGCTGCGCGACAGCGGATTTCCGATACGAAGCGAGGATGGCCGGATCCGGCGGGTGGGCGGGATTACCCGCGACATCACTGAAGAGCACGAGCGAGAGCAGGCGCTAAAGACGAGCGAGCGGTATTCCCGGCTCCTCTTGAAAGAGCTGCAACATCGCGTGCGCAATCTTTTGGGGATGGTGCGATCGATCGTCCGGCAGTCGTCGGACCGCTACGATACGAAGGACGAGTATGTCGCCCATCTGCTCGGACGCATCGATGCGATGGCACGTACGCAGGTTATCCTGTCGCAGGCCGTCGATGCTTCGGTCAATCTCGACAGCCTGCTGCGCGACGAACTCGCCCGCGTCGCCGACGAGGAACTGATGGTTCTCGAAGGGCCCGAGGTTCAGTTGTCTGCCAAGGCTGCCGAAGTCGTGACGATGGCCGTTCACGAACTGGCGACGAATTCGATAAAATACGGCGTTCTCGGGCATGGAGGGCGTCTGGCTATCCGCTGGTTCGCGACCAAACGCGAGGACGGCCCATGGCTCGAACTCATGTGGGAAGAGAATGGAGGCAAGCCGATCGCGAATGGCTCGGTCAAGGGGTTCGGTAGCGAGCTGATCGAGGACCGCGTTCCTTACGAACTCAATGGGCAGGGCAGCATAACATTGACCGAACAGGGCGTTCTGGCAGAGATAGCCTTTCCGCTGACGGAAGGTGCCAGCATCTTCGAATCGGGCGCGAAGGGGAAGCATTGGCCATGACGGATCAGAGACTGCAAGGGCGCCGGATATTGCTGGTCGAGGACGAATATTTCCAGGCAATGGAGATGAAATCCTTTCTCGAAAGCGGGGGTGCGGACGTCGTCGGACCTACCGGGAAATGGAGCGAAGTTCCGGCCTTGCTTGAGGACAATCCCGTGGAGGCGGCGGTACTGGACATCAATTTGGGCAGCGGTCCCAATTTCGACGTTGCCCGGCAATTGCGAGAGGACGAGGTGCCGATCCTCTTCCTTACGGGTTACGACGAATCCGTCGTGCCAGATGACCTCAGCCAAACGACGTGCCTGAAGAAACCGGCCTCGCGCGCGGCGATCATCGACCACTTAGCCGAAATGATCGAACACGCTTAGAAGCGGTTGTGAGGCTTTCGCGGGGCGAAGGGGTATCGCAGCTAGCGAGAAAAGCCGAATATCGGGCGGGGTTCGCAAAACGACGATAAGGCCATATACGGTTTTTCCGAACCGGCAGCGATTTTGGGCGCTCCGCTTGGGAGCATCAGGTCAAGAGCCGGCAATTCGCGATGTTGCAGAACAAAACCATCCATGGATCGTAACGACGACATAGACGGCCCCGACGGTCAGCCGGTCGATCCAGCAAGCCCGGATCGCAGCTCCGTCCCGTCCGCTGCTCAATCACTCGGCGCAACGCCGGGACGGCGCGAGGCACGGCGCTATTGGGACTGCGCAGCGGACGAGGCCGCGCGCATCGGGATCATCTTCAACCCGAAAAGCCACGGCAACCGCAAGCGTTCGCACGAAACCGCGCTCGCCCATGCGGATCGCGACAATATTGCGCTCGTCAGCCCCGTCGACCGGGACGATATCCGGCAAGTCCTGCGCGAATTTGCAGAGCAGGGCATCGACTACCTGATCGTCGATGGAGGCGACGGGACGGTGCGCGACGTGCTGACCGCGGGAATGCCAGTCTTTGAGGAGCGCTGGCCCGCCCTCGCCGTGCTGCCGCGCGGCAAGACTAACGCGCTGACCGACGATCTCGGCATTCCGGAGGACTGGACGGTCGCCGACGCGGTTTCCGCGCTGGAAAACGGGTTCGAAGCGGAGCGCCGACCGCTCATCATCGCCCGACGAGATGGGATGCGTTCGCCGGTCGCCGGCTTCATCATGGGAGCAGGCTCCTTCACGACCGGGGTCAGGGTCGCGCAGGATGCGCACCGGCTGGGCGCATTCGGCGGCCTTGCAGTCGCGCTGACGGCGGTCTGGGGCGCGCTGCAGACGATTTTCGGCACGAATCGCAACGATTGGCGGCGCGGCGTTGCCATCGACATCCGGCTGCAGCCGGGCGACCTGCCGCTGGTGCATAGCGGACAGGGCGAGCATTCTCGGCGGAGCATCATGCTTGCCTCGACGCTCTGGTCGATGCCGCTCGGCCTCGCGGTCTTTGGCAAGCGCAGGCCCGGCCTGAAACTCGCGGTGATCGATCGGCCGCGGCGTCTGATCTGGGCGATAATGCCAGCCCTTCTGCGCGGCTGGGAGCCCGGCTGGCTGGGCAGCTGGGGCTATCACCGCGTCGATAGCGAAGGGTTCGACATCGCGCTGGACGACGAATTCATTCTCGACGGAGAAATCTTTCCGGCCGGAAGCTATCGCGTGGAACAGGGGCCGCCGCTCCGGTTCCAGACCCCGGCGCCCTGACGATGACCGCGGCCCCGTCGGAAGGACTGACGCAGCGCATCGCGGAGCGGTTGTCGCAAGAGGTCGATCCGGCAGTCGCCCACTTCGCCAAACTGCTGGGCGAGGAGGCCGGAGCGCTGGCCGTCCTGTTCTACGGTTCGAACCTGCGGACCGGATCGCGCGAGGGGGTGCTCGATTTCTACGTCCTGCTGCCGGGCGTCCAAAAGGAAAGGATATGGCCGCGGATCGGCTATCGCGAGTGGACATATGAGGGCGAAGTCCTGCGGGCGAAGATCGCCACCATGTCACTGGAGAAATTCGCCGAGGCAGCAAGAGGCGACACGCGTGATACGACGATCTGGACCCGCTTCGTGCAACCCTCGGCGCTCGTCTGGCAAGCTAGCGAAGATGCAGCGGATCGCACCATCGCCGCCATTGCCGATGCTGCACGAACGGCAGCGACGCTAGCCGCCGCGCTCGGCCCGGAATGTGGTCGGGCGGAAGATTACTGGCGCGCCCTGTTCCGGGCGACCTACAGTGCGGAATTTCGCGTCGAGAAGTCGGGACGCGAGGAATCCATCCTCGCCGTCAACCGGGAGCATTTCGACGGTCTCCTGCCGCTTGCATGGGAAGCTGCCGGGATAGCCTGGCGTGATGCAGGGGGCCTTCTGTGCCCTCATCTGCAGCCCGAGCGCCGCCGCGAACGGTTGCGCTGGTGGGCGCGGCGCCGGCGTCTCGGCAAGCCGCTCAACCTGCTACGTCTGTCGAAAGCCTCGACGACCTTCGACGGGGCGGCGGATTACGCCGCCTGGAAGATCGAGCGGCATACGGGCATCGCGCTCGAAGTGACCCCCTGGCGGCGTAAGTACCCGCTGCTCGCCGCGCCGCAGGTGCTCTGGACGCTATGGCGGGGGAAGCGGCACGCCTCTCCCCGCTCATAGGCTTACATGTAACGCATCTGGATGGTGATGCTGTTGGCCCGGTCGCCGACGGTGTAGCGGGTCTTCGTGTAGCTCGGCTTGCCGAGATTGAAGAGGTTTATGCTCGGATTGTTCGACATTCCGCCGCCATCTTCCGTCAGGTCGGTCTTGCCGTTCCCGTTGAGATCGTGGCGCACCGCGATCGCGTAGGTGCCCGGTCCAGGCAACGGCATGCACACCCGCATCGTGCCGGAACGAGCGGGAACCTCGATCCGGTTGAGCCACTTGCCGCCTTCGAGCCAATCGCTCTTCACGCCGCGATAAGCTTGTATCCGCAGCTTGCCCTTACTCTGTGAAATGTTGGTGATGGTGATCATCGTGCCCGTGCCGTTGCCCGGCGCACAGGCGGACAGATTATTCGAGATGACGTTGCGATAGTCCGTACCGCTCTTCGCCTGCGACCAGGCGGGCGTTGCGGACAGGGCAAGTCCCAGCGATGCCAGAGCGGTGCCCGCCCAGCCAATTGTCTGCATTCCGTTCATTCTATGCCCCATTGATAGTTTCGCCGCAGTCTTCGACCGCGTTCATACACGTCGTCAACTAGCGCCCGACCCCTGAATTACCGCTGAATTTACCGTTCAGCGACGGGTCGCCTCAGTGATTGGTCCCGCTGACATAGCGATGGAACCGTGCGGTGAGAATGGCACCCGTCAGGGCGTGGAAATGTGCCTTGACCGTCTTAGGATCGCGCGGGGTCGTGTCCGGCCAGTGATCGAGCAGCGCGTATGCTCGCCGCGTATCGATAAGTTGCGCCAGTTCCGGCACGCTTTCCATCCGTGCGATTTCTTCACGCAATTCCGGCAGGCGCTCGCTCATGCGCAGATGCCAGTCGACATTGTGCTGGCCGTAATCCGTGTTCGCACGCTGAATTTCGGGCAGACGCCCCTCTGCCATTCGCCGCGCGAGCAGGCGCTGCACGCCGCCCGCGACGAATTGCTGCGTGGGAATGGCGGCGCAAAACTCGATCAGCGGGCGGTAGGCGGTAACATCGCGCATCTTCAGCCCATAGACCTGTTCTGCGGCGTGATGCTGCTCTGCCCCGAGATCGTGCAGCCGCCAGATCGTCTCCAGCCATTCCCGCCGCGACCTGAACCATTCGCCGGAGCGGCGATCGCCCGTTCGTTGCGCCCGTCGATCGAGATCGAGGCGCTCGATCGCCGAGTCCTTCAGCAGCGAAGCCTGACGATTGAGCGGCGGCTGACGCCCATGAATTATTGTCCGAACCGCTTCGCGCATGCTCGCCGGAAATTGCGGAAGGATGGAGCGAGCGAGAATGCGCCGCCACATGGGGCGCGCGTCGCCGGGATGATAGCGCGCCATGCGCCACAATTCGCGCCATCGGCCTGTCCTCGCAAATTCGACATAGGCCCAGCGGCCGTCCTGGCTGAAGGAATTATTGCCCATCGCGGCGTGAAACAGCCAGTCGCAGCCTCTCTCTGCCGCCAACATTGCGGGACCGTGATAGGCTGCCGAGATCGCGGAAGAGGGACGCCCGATATCTCCGGCAAGCAGGAAACGGTCATAGAGGCCGTCGAAATCGTAATCCGCATTGTCGCTGAAATGCGCTTCCAGACCGGGGTGCTCTGCGGCGAGTGCCTCCACCAGCGGTCTGTCGTCGAAGAACATACCGGGCGGCGGCGTCTCTTCGAAGTCGGCTCGCGGGACGAAGGTGAAACTGTGCAGCTTTTCATGGGGCTGCAATTGGCGCAACATCTCGTCGGCGACGATGCTCGAATCGAGACCGCCCGACAGGAGAATGCCCGGTTTCCTTGCCGGACGAAGGGCGGCGGTTACGGCCTCGCGGAGCAACTCCTCCGCGCGTTCCACATAGTCGCGATCACTCGCATATCGGACAGGCTCGATCGCATGAGGATTGTACCAGCGATGCGTGTGCCAACGACCATCGGGGTCGATCGTGACGGTCGTGCCGTGACCGACATAATTCAGCCCTTCGTACCAGTAGCCGCCGGACAGATCCTCGATCAGATAGAGGCTTTCCGCGATCTGGTCGCGCTTCAACCGCTTGGGAAAGCCGGCGGCGAAGAAAACGCGCGGGATCGAAGCGGCCATGACGACGCCGCCATGCACCATGAAGAAGAGCGAGGGGCCGTTCCACGGGCTGCGTGCGAGCCGGAGCGAGCCGCCGCGTTCGGCAACGATGCTCGTATATTGGCCGACGATCCGAGCATCGGCGCTCGTGCCCCATCGTTCGACGGCAGCGACGTAGAGCGCCTCGACCGGCGCATCCGAAGGCAGATCGAGGCGGTGGGCAAGTTCCTCGCTATTGTCGATCGTCCCGTCAAAAAGGACTGCGGCGCCGGTTTCGCTGCGGTAGGGATGCCAGGACGTGCTGGGGCGAGCGTGGCGGCGGGGACCGTGCAGTTGCGCGAAACAGGAATGCAGGTTCGCGGCGAATGCTGCCGGGCCGCCGGCGAACAGGCCGAGCGAAGCGGCAGTGACGTCCTGTCTGAACCAGTGCGGAGTGGAATTGGGGAAAAGTGCGGCGGCAATCATCGAACAGCGCCGGCTCGCGCGTCGTCAGCTGGCGATCGGAACGCCCTTGCCGCTTGCGCCCTGATTGAGGTCGAGACCGGGCTGCTTGATGTCGCGGACACTGCCCAGCCGCCGCAGTTGCGGCCTCGTCCAGCGCGGCGAGTCTTTGCGGTTATGGCTTTCCATGTAGTCGTGCATCGTCGTTTGTTTCCCCGATGACCCGGACTAGCCTTGTTTCATGTCGCGAGCAAGTCGGGTGGGTATGAGCTTCGGCTATTCGACGAGCCCGACCGCGCCGAGCTCCTTTAGGAAGGTGCGAACGTCACTCTCGATAGCGTCTTTGTCGCCATTGTAACCGCCTGCGACCTCGGCGGTTATTGCGTCCGCATCGCGCGTGCCGTCGATCGCTACCCAGATTTCCCGCCCTGTTCCGGTGAGCGAGAACAGTTCGCCGCCTTCCATGTCCAGCAGGATGAGCTCGTCATCGACCTCGGTCGCGATGTAGCGGTCGTCGCGTTTCTTAAGGGCCGTCATGTCGTCCGGCGATAAGCGCGGCGCGTCCCGGCGACAAGGTCGACGATTAACCCACTGTCCCGAAGCGGGGCGGCGCGGGAAAGCGATGTGGAAAAGGGGCGGCGAATGACGGTTTGACGCCAGGCATGCCTTTAACTCGGGCGCAGGCTCGGCTAACGAGCGGGGCACCATCCGTCCGAGCGCATCTTTTTCGTTTCGACCAGACCCATGACCGAACCGCTCATTTCCCCATCCATCCTGTCCGCCGACTTTGCCCGGCTGGGCAAAGAGGTGCGGGCGATCGACGCGGCGGGAGCGGACTGGATACATATCGACGTGATGGACGGACATTTCGTGCCGAACATCACCATCGGTCCTGCCGTGGTGAAGGCGCTGCGTCCGCATAGCGACAAGCCGTTCGACGTCCATCTGATGATTTCGCCGGTCGACGCGTATCTCGAAGAATTTGCCGAGGCGGGTGCGGACATCATCACGGTCCACCCCGAGGCCGGACCGCATATCCATCGCACGGTGCAGGCGATCAAGTCGCTCGGCAAGAAGGCGGGCGTCGTGTTCAATCCCGGTACGCCGATCGATACGCTCGACTATCTGATCGACACGATCGACCTCGTCCTCGTCATGAGCGTCAATCCCGGCTTCGGCGGACAGAGCTTCATCCAGAGCCAGCTGGCGAAGGTCCGCGACATCCGCGGGCGCATCGACGCTTCGGGCCGCGACATCCGGCTGGAAGTCGATGGCGGGGTCAATCCGGACACGGCGCGGCTATGCGTCGAGGCGGGGGCCGACGTGCTCGTCGCGGGCTCGGCGACGTTCAAGGGCGGCCCGGACAGCTACGCCGCCAACATCGCGGCATTGAAGGGGCGGTAATGGGCAAGCAAACCGGTTCTTCGCACGAGACGGTTCTGCCCCGCGAGATACGGATGCGCCGCGAGCGTGACGATGAAAGGGCGGCGGCTGAGGCCGACAAGGCTGCTCCCGCTGCCGAACAGCAGGAGCGCGCGAAACCTGCAAAGCAGGGCGAGAAAACCGTGAAGCAGCGGAAGGGCGCGCAGCGTGCGCCCAAGCCGATCCAGCCCGCCCTGCCGCTCGATGGAGGCAGGCGATCCGCGCGCGACCTGATGGTCAAGGATTTGCAGGAGCCGCCGCGGATGCTGACCGAAAAGGTCGCGCCCCTCGATCCTTCGCAGTCGCTGACCGTTGCGGACTTTCGCGCACCGCCCGCCAATCCGATCGAGGCCTTTACGCGCTTCGCCTATGGCCTCGGCGTATCGGGGCAGTTGCTCGCCGCGCCCTTCCGCAAGGCAGCAAAGCCGCGCCTCGTCGCGAATGTCGCGACCTCGCTTGCGGGCGACCGCTCGGCAGGTGTCGCCTTGCGCGCAGGGCATTTCCTCGTTTGCGGGCTCAAGGCCCCGATTAGCCAGGTCGCGATGGAATCCTCCTCGCGCCTGACGCCGCCCTTCCAGCGGGCGATCCACGGCTTCACCTGGCTGCGCGATCTCTCCAGCAGCGCGCCGTGCGAACAATGTGCCGCCCCTGCCCAGCGCGTTCTGAAGGCCTGGCTCGACGCCAATCGCGAGCATACGAAAGGCACGGCCTGGACAGTCGAGAATGCCGGACGCCGCCTGACGAACTGGCTCGTCTTTGCGCATATCCTGCTCACCGGCGCGAACGAGCGGGAGCGCGACCGCCTGCTGGCCGAGATGGAGCGGACCGCCCGCTGGCTCGACCGCAACGTCAAGGCGGCGGACGACAATCTCGGGCGGCTCGCCGGCTGGGTTGGCATCACGGCGGCGGGCCTCCTGATGGCGGAGGGCAAGGCGCGGCGGCTGTTCGGAGAAGCTGGCCTCGTGCGCGCCCTGGGCGATCTTGCAAGCGAGGACGGAGGCGTCTTGTCGCGCAGTCCGGTGGCGCAGATGGACGCAATCGCCATGCTCGTCGATCTTACCGCCGTCTATGCCGCGGCTGAGCGGGAAATGCCTCCCGCGATCGAAACGATGACGGCGCTGCTCGTCCCGCCGCTGCTCACCCTGCGCCATGGCGACGGCGGTCTCGGCAGTTGGCAGGGTGCCCCGGCGGTCACTGCGGAAAAGGTCGCCGCGCTGCTCGATGCGAGCGGTATTCGTGCCCGGCCCGGCAAGGACATGCGCCAATGGGGCTATCAGCTGGTCACGGCGCGCAAGGCAAACCTACAATTCGATGCCGCCCCGCCGCCGTCCAGCCGCCATGCGCGCTTCGGTTGCGCATCGACGCTGGCCTTCGAGTTCTCGCACGCGGCAAGCCGGATCATCGTCAATTGCGGCGGAGCGGAATGTGCGGGCGGCCTCACCCCGGTTCGGATCGAACAAGGCCTGCGCGCGACGGCGGCCCATTCCACGCTGACGCTCGACGATGCGAACTCGACCGCGATCCTCATCAAGGGGCAGATCGGCAAGGGCGTCGAGGAAGTCGATATCGCGCGCTCGACCGTCCGCCGGGGCGATACGGGCGCGACCAAGCTCGAGGCGAGCCATGACGGCTATGCCTCGCGCTACGGGCTCGTTCACAAGCGGATCCTGATGCTGCGCGACGATGGCGAGGAATTGCGCGGCGAGGACGTGCTCATTCCGTCGGGCAAGAAGGGCAAGCGCGGCAAGATCGGCTTCGCCATCCGGTTCCATCTTGCCCATGGCATCGAGGCAGGCCTGTCGGAGGACGGGCGCGGCGCGGGTCTTGCCCTGCCGGACGGCACCTACTGGCAGATGCGGTTCGGCAGCGACGGGGACGAAGGCGAATTGCAGATCGAGGAAAGCCTCTGGATCGACGGACAGGGGCGGCCCCATCCGACGCAGCAACTGGTAATCAGCGGGCTGATCTCGCGCGGCGGCGGGCGTTTCCCCTGGCTGTTCAAGAAAATGGGATGAGTGACGTGAACGACGTAACCGTAAAGCGGGCGCTGCTGTCCGTTTCCGACAAGACGGGCCTCGTCGAACTCGGCAAATCGCTCGCGGATCACGGTGTCGAACTCGTATCAACGGGCGGCACGGCGAAGGCGTTGCGCGAGGCGGGCCTTGCCGTGAAGGACGTGTCGGAGATCACCGGCTTTCCCGAAATGATGGACGGACGGGTGAAGACGCTGCACCCGATGGTGCATGGCGGCCTGCTCGCCGTGCGCGACGACCCCGAACACGCGGCCGCGATGGACGCGCACGGCATCGGGGCAATCGATCTGGTGGTGGTCAATCTCTACCCGTTCGAGGATACCGTGGCGAAGGGTGCGGAGCGGGCCGAAATCATCGAGAATATCGACATCGGCGGACCGAGCATGGTGCGCAGCGCGGCGAAGAACCACGCCTATGTGACGATCGTCACCGATCCGGCCGATTACGATGCGCTGGCCGCTGAACTCGGCGAGCGGTCGGGCGCAACCTCGTCCGAATTCCGCAAGCGCATGGCGGCGAAGGCCTTTGCCGCGACCGCCGCCTACGATGCCGCGATCAGCCAGTGGTTCGCCTATGCCGATCAGGGCGAGACATTCCCCGAGCGGCGCGCGATGGCCTCGCGCCTTCATTCCTCCCTGCGCTATGGCGAGAACCCGCACCAGAAGGCAGCGCTCTACGTTCCGCAGCGGGTCCTTTCGCCCGGACTGCCGCAAGCCGAGCAGGTGCAGGGCAAGGAACTCAGCTACAACAATTACAATGACGCCAATGCAGCGCTCGAACTGGCCGGGGAATTTTCAGGGGGCGAGCCGGCCATCGTCATCGTGAAGCACGCCAATCCCTGCGGCGTGGCGCAAGCGGAAACGCTGCTGGAGGCATGGGAAGCGGCGCTCGCCTGCGACAGCGTATCGGCATTCGGCGGGATCGTCGCGGCAAACCGTCCGCTCGACGGACCCACGGCAGAAGCGATCTGCAAGATTTTCACCGAAGTCGTGGTCGCGCCCGGCGCGGATGACGACGCCCGCGCCGCTTTCGCGAAGAAGAAGAACCTGCGCCTGCTCATCACGGACGGCCTGCCCGACCCCCGCCGTCCGGGCATCAGCCAGGTTGTCATTGCGGGCGGGCTGCTCGTTCAGACGCGCGACAACGGTGCGATTGCGGCAGAGGACCTGAAGGTCGTGACCGAGCGCGAGCCGACCGAGCAGGAGTTGAAGGACTGCCTGTTCGCCTGGACCGTGGCGCGGCACGTGAAGTCGAACGCAATCGTCTATGCCAAGGACGGTACGACCGCCGGCATCGGCGCAGGGCAGATGAACCGGCGCGACAGTTCGCGCATCGCTGCGATGAAGGCGGCGGAAGCAGCCGAGACCTATGGCTGGTCCGAGCCGCGCACGAAAGGCAGCGCGGTCGCCTCCGATGCGTTCTTCCCCTTTGCCGACGGATTGCTTGCCGCCGCGGAGGCCGGGGCGACGGCGGTCATCCAGCCGGGCGGTTCGATCCGCGACGACGAGGTGATCGCGGCAGCCAACGAGGCGGGTCTCGCCATGGTCTTTACCGGAATGCGCCACTTCCGCCATTGATCGGCGCAACGCGCGCACCCATCTTCCTGTTACGGCTGCGTTTCGACAATCGTCGCGAGCGTCGTCAGCGGCTTCATCGTGAGCCAGGTCACGGCGCGTATGCCGAACGTCATCTAAACAGCGCGTTCACCATCTCGAAAGAGGATGCGTGTTAAACAATAGCAATAACGCAACCGGAAAATTGAATCCAAAGAGCAGAAAGTTTCGCCCATGTCCTTCCTCACATCAGATCTGAGCCGCAAGTTCGGCTTCGGCTTCCTCCTCGGCGGCATCGCAGTTCTCGTGACGGGTGACTTCGGGTTGAGCGGCGACGCCATCGCACAGGCGATCGCTACGATCCTTCCGTGATAGCACGCAAGACGGCACTTCTTTCCGCGCTCGCGGCAGCATCGCTCGCCCTTTCGGGATGCAGCGACATGGCGCTCGCTGCCGAGCAGGCGGTCGAGGCACCTGCCGCGAAACGCAAGGCATCCGAGGGGGCCGGGCTCAAAACGGCGATCTTCGCGGGCGGCTGTTTCTGGGGTGTCGAGGCCGTGTTCAGCCATGTCGACGGGGTGAAGAGCGCGGTTTCAGGCTATCACGGCGGCACGAAGCGGCAGGCATCCTACAGCCTCGTCTCGTCCGGCATGACCGACCATGTCGAGGCGGTAAAGGTTACCTACGATCCCAAGCTCGTGCGGTATGATGAACTGTTGCAGATCTTCTTTTCGGTCGTGGCCGATCCGACGCTAAAGAACCGGCAGGGCCCCGATCGCGGCGCGCATTACAATGCGGAACTTGTGCCGCTGAGTGCGGAACAGCGGGCAGTCGCCGCGGCCTATCTCACGCAGATGAAAGCGTCGGGCGTCTGGAAGAAGCCGATCGTGACCTCTATCGGGCCTGCCAGGACCTTTTACGCGGCGGAAGACTATCATCAGGATTTCGCGGCCAAGAACCCGCGCCACGGATACATCCAGCGCTGGGACAAGCCCAAGATCGCCTCGCTGAAGGCGATGTATCCCGAACATTACCGCGCCGCTTTCGTTCGCAACTGACCGCTTGGTCTGGCTCCCCGCGGTTGCCCCCGGCTTGAAGGGTGAGGCCCGCAGGCTTATTGTTCTGCCATGAACGCTCATTCGCATGAAGAACACACCGGCACCGACCTCGTCGCCGCGGCTCGCGGCAGCCTGATCGAGGCGGGCGAGCAGTGGACCGGGATGCGCCAGTCCGTGTTCGAGGAACTCGCGCGGACCGAGCGCCCGGCCTCGGCCTACGACATTGCCGACAACCTGTCGAAGTCGCGTGGCAAGCGGGTCGCGCCGAACAGCGTCTATCGCATCCTCGACCTGTTCGTGCGGACCAATCTCGCCAACCGGATCGAGAGCGCGAACGCCTATCTCGTCAACACGCATCCGGGATGCCGCCACGACTGTATCTTCCTCATCTGCGACGAATGCGGCGCGGCCAGTCATTTCGACGACGACAAGCTGACCAACGCATTGCGCGACAGTGGCCGGGCCGAGGGGTTCAGCGACGTTCGCCCGGTCGTCGAATTGCGCGGGATTTGCAGCGACTGCGCCTGACGCCGCGCACCCTCGCCTTTCGTTCATCGACAACGAAGCACGGGGCGGCTATGCCCGTTGCCCATGAACAACCGACCGGATACGCCCCTTCTCGACACCGTCGATACCCCGCATGACCTGCGCAAACTGAAGAAGAACCAGCTGCGCCAGCTCTCTGACGAGCTGCGGGCCGAGATGATCGATGCGGTCGGCTCGACCGGCGGGCATCTCGGATCGGGGCTGGGCGTGGTCGAACTGACGGCGGCGATCCATTATGTGTTCGATACGCCCGAGGACAAGCTGATCTTCGATGTCGGCCACCAGGCCTATCCGCACAAGATCCTGACCGGCAGGCGCGATCGCATCCGCACCCTGCGGCAGGGCGGCGGCCTGTCGGGCTTCACCAAGCGCAGCGAGAGCGAATACGATCCGTTCGGCGCAGCGCACAGCTCGACCTCGATCTCGGCAGGGCTGGGCTTTGCCATCGCGAACAAGCTTAACGACAAGCCGGGCAAGGCGATCGCGGTCATCGGCGACGGCGCGATGAGCGCTGGGATGGCCTATGAGGCGATGAACAATGCGGAACAGGCGGGCAACCGCCTCGTCGTGATCCTCAACGACAACGACATGTCGATCGCCCCGCCGGTCGGCGGGCTCTCGGCCTATCTCGCGCGGATGGTGTCCTCCAGCGAGTATCTCGGCCTCAGGAGCCTCGCGAGCAAGGTCGCCCGCAAGCTGAGCCGCAAGGTCTGGAACGGCCTCGAAAAGGCCGAGGAATACACCCGCGGCATGGTGACGGGCGGGACGTTGTTCGAAGAGCTCGGCTTTTATTATGTCGGGCCGATCGACGGGCACAATCTCGACCACCTCATTCCGGTCCTCGAAAATGTGCGCGACAGCGAGCAGGGGCCGGTGCTGGTCCATGTCGTCACGCAAAAGGGCAAGGGCTACGAACCCGCCGAAGCCAGCGCCGACAAATATCACGGGGTCGCCAAGTTCGACGTCGTCACCGGCAAGCAGAAGAAATCTTCGGGCGGTCCGCCCAATTACCAGAACGTCTTCGGAGAGACGCTGGCGAAGCTTGCTGAGACCGACAAGCGCATCTGCGCCATCACCGCCGCCATGCCGAGCGGCACGGGCGTCGACAAGTTCGCGGCAGCGCATCCCGACCGCGCCTTCGACGTCGGCATTGCCGAACAGCACGGCGTGACTTTCGCCGCGGGCCTCGCCGCACAGGGAATGCGGCCCTTCGCCGCGATCTACTCGACCTTCCTCCAGCGCGCCTACGACCAAGTTGTCCATGACGTCGCGATCCAGAACCTGCCGGTCCGCTTCGCCATCGACCGAGCGGGGCTCGTCGGGGCGGACGGCGCGACCCATGCGGGAAGCTTCGACGTTACCTACCTCGCGACGCTACCGAATTTCGTGGTCATGGCGGCAGCGGACGAGGCGGAGCTCGTCCATATGACCTACACGGCGGCGGAATATGACGAAGGGCCGATCGCCTTTCGCTATCCGCGCGGCGCGGGCACAGGCGTTCCCCTGCCCGAAACGCCCGAAAAGCTGGAGATTGGCAAGGGCCGGATCGTCCATCCGAAGGAAGGGATGGGCAAGAAGGTCGCCATTCTCTCGCTCGGCACCCGCCTTGCCGAAGCCGAGAAGGCGGCGGAAGAATTGGAGGCCAAGGGCTTGTCGACGACCGTCGCCGACATGCGCTTTGCCAAGCCGCTCGACACCGAACTGATCGACCGGCTGATGCGCAGCCATGAAGTGGTCGTCACGATCGAGGAAGCGGCGATCGGCGGGCTTGGCGCACACGTTCTTACCTATGCAAGCGATACCGGGCTGACCGATGCGGGCCTCAAGGTGCGGACGATGCGCCTGCCCGACCTGTTCCAGGATCACGACGATCCGGCGAAGCAGTATGACGAGGCCGGGCTCAACGCGCCCCATATTGTCGAGACCGTACTGAAGGCGCTGCGGCATAATTCCGCCGGCGTCGAAGAAGCGCGCGCCTGATCGAAAGGGGGAGCCATCGCCCCTCCGTCGTCAAAATCAAACGCCAGACAAGAAAAGGGCGGCCCCGTCGCAAAGACAGGTGCCGCCCCAATTCTCAGCCGGTCGGACGATGCCGACCGGTTAACGCCTGTCGGCTTATTCGACGGCGTCTTCAGCCGCGTCGCCAGCTTCGCCCATGGCGTCGGCTTCGGCGTCGAGGACTTCTTCCTGTACTTCGTCGCCCTGCGCTTCGGCAAGGTCGGCTTGCTCTTCGAGCAGGTCTTCCTGCGATTCGTAGCTCTGCTCGACGAAATCTTCCTGAGCTTCCTGTTCGCTTTCGGCGCAGGCACCAAGCCCGGCCAGTGCGACTGCGGATGCGGCTGCGGTAATCAGTCTGAACTTCATGATGTGCCCCTCTTCTTTGCTAGGTTGAGCGCGAGCGCTTGTGAACCCTGCGCGCCGGACAGTCAAACGCCGTATTCGCATGCGAATCGGAAAGATCGCCGGGTGGGGAGAGGCGTCTCATCGTTCAGCAGCCACCGGCGCTGTCGAAGCGAACATCGTGGTTGACGGACGGCTCCACGAGATAGGGCCGCCCCGTATCCACCCGATTACCGTCAATCGCCGCGGTATCTACATTTTCCAGCCATAGCCCGCGCGAGAAGCGCCGAGCGTCGTTCTGGCAGATGCGCACCCCGGAAAAGTTCCGCTGACCCTTACCGTGATCGTCGGTCAGTCTTATCGCGGTCGTCTTTTCGGCAGCGCCGCCGTCCAGCGAATTCCCGTTTATCGACACTTGCGAGAAGCCGTTGCGGGATGCCCGCAGGAAGATACCGTAGCCGAAACGTGACGTCAGGCCGTCGATACGATTGTCGATAATTCTGATATTGTTGAATTTCCCGCCATCGGCGTAAGGCTGATCCGGGCCGATAAAAATGCCGATGCTGGAAGAGTTTCGGATATCATTGTCACGTATCTCGATATCGTCGAACACGGCACTGTCCGAGAGCGTGGAAAGCCCGATGCCGTTGGCCGTGGCGCCAATCACCGTATTTTCGGAAAGCCTTAGCCGACTAACCCCCGCCCCGCCACCGGCGGTCAACTGCAGCCTGCCGCGCACCTCGTTGTTCGAGATCGTGACATTTCTGCTGGGACTGTCCTCTGCCGATAGCTCGACGGCCCAGCGGTCTCCTCCGACACCCGTCGGGTTTCGGTCGGAGAAGCAATTTCGCTCGATTACGATATTTTGCGAACCGGCCCCCCTGAAGCCTATCGCACGATAGAATTCCGGGGCTCCGGAATATTCGAAGGTCATCCCGCGCAGGCTTGCATCGGACGTACCGTCGAGTTCGAACATCATCTGACCACGCGAACCAGCGCTCCGTTTCAGAACCGTGCGGCCACATCCTGCACCGACAAGATCGACCCCTGAAACATAGGACATCTGCGCCGCGATAAGATATTCGCCCTGCGGCAAGACGACCTCGTTAAAACCTCGGTCGCGCGCGTATCGCAGGGCAGCAACGATCGCCTCGTCATCCGCCCTGCCGTCGCCCGGAACTGCGCCGAAATCCAATACGGAAACCGGTCGCTCCTGTGCCGCGACGAAGGTGCCAGACAGCATCATCAATACCGGCGCGAACCATCTTACCACTGCACTGCTCCTCATCATGTGTCTTTCATGCTTTGCCGGACATTTATCGTGGCTGACCTTTCGGGGGCGAATCTCGAACCAGTCGACCGGAATGCTCCTATCCGGTACGCCACGAGACAAGGCCAGCACCCTTCGGTCTTGACCCGAACATCGCGCGCGGACAAACCCTCACCCGCAATGGATAGGGCAGACGTTCTCATCGTGGGTTCGGGGCATGGCGGCACTCAGGTGGCCATCGCCCTGCGTCAGAACGGGCATACCGATTCGATCCTGATGCTCACGCGGGAGCGCAGCCTTCCTTACGAACGGCCTCCGCTGTCCAAGGAATATCTGGCGGGCGAGAAATCCTTCGAGCGTATCCGGGTGCGGCCCGAATCGTTCTGGGAAGAGCGCGACATCGTCATTCGCACCGGTACGAACGTCTCGGCCATCGATCCCTTCGCGAAGGAGGCGGTGCTCGGCGACGGCAGCCGCATGGCCTATCGCAAGCTCGTCTGGGCGGCCGGTGGCGAGGCGCGACGCCTCTCGATACCGGGTGCCGATCTCGAAGGCATACATACCGTGCGGACCATCGAGGACGTCGACGCGATCCGGTCTGACATCGCCAATGGCGCATCGCGGGCCGTCGTCATCGGCGGCGGCTATATCGGGCTCGAGGCGGCGGCGGTGCTGCGCTCGCTCGGCTGCGAGGTATTCGTAGTCGAATCGCGCAACCGCCTGTTGTCGCGCGTGGCCGGACAGGATCTCTCCGACTTCTTCCTTGCCGAACATCGCGCGCAGGGCGTCGCGTTCCATCTCGGGGCGGAGGTCGCGAGCATCGAGGAAGGCTCGGGCGGCCGCGTCGCAGCCGTTACGCTTGCCGACGGCACCGTGCTGCCCTGCGATTTCGTCGTCACGGGCATTGGCATCGTGCCGAGCGTCGGCGCGCTGATCGCCGCAGGCGCGGTCGGGGCGAACGGGGTCGACGTGGACGAGTTCTGCCGCACCTCGCTCGACGACATCTACGCCATCGGCGACTGTGCCGCCCATGTGAACTCCTATGCCAACGGCGCGGTCATCCGGCTCGAATCGGTCCAGAACGCGCATGACATGGCGGCCACCGTGGCGCGAGCGATCTGCGGCACGAAGACGCCTTACGAGGCGCTTCCGTGGTTCTGGTCGAACCAGTATGACCTGCGCCTGCAGACGGTCGGCATCGCGGCGGATTTCGATACGACCGTGGTGCGGGGCGACCCGGCCGCGCGCAAGTTCTCGGTCGTCTATCTGCGCGAGGGGCAGGTCATTGCGCTCGACTGCGTGAACAATACCCGCGACTATGCGCAGGGGCGCAAGCTGGTCGAGGCGGGGGTGCAAATCGCCCCCGAAACGCTGGCCGATGCGGATATTCCGCTCAAGGAGATGCTGTAAGTTCGCCTTTCGCCCAGCGGGCGGCCTCGGCCACGACGGGGTTCGCATCGCGGGTCAGACGCTCGATCTTGTCGAGCAGCGCAGGCTCGCCGGAATTGCCGGCTGCGACGAGGCAGTTTCTAACGAAGCGATCGCGCCCGATCCGCTTGATGGGCGAGCCGGAAAAAAGCTGGCGGAACGCGGCATCGTCGAGGTCAAGGAAATCGCCGATGGCAGGGGCGGCCAGCTCTGCGCGGGGCAGGAACTTCCTGTGGCGCGCGGCGGTGTCGGCGAACTTGTTCCAGGGGCATACGGCGAGGCAATCGTCGCAGCCATAGATGCGGTTGCCAATGGCTTTGCGAAACTCGTGCGGAATGGGGCCCTTGTGCTCGATCGTCAGGTAGGAGATGCAGCGCCGCGCATCGAGCCGGTAGGACTGTGGAAAGGCGTCGGTCGGGCAGGCGTCCTGACACCGGCGGCACGAGCCGCAACGATCGGCATGGGGACGGCTCGGCTCGAAGGGAATGTTGGTGTAGATCGCACCGAGGAAAAGCCAGCTGCCATGGGCGGTGCTGACGAGGTTGGTATGCTTGCCCTGCCAGCCGATGCCGGCGGCTTCGCCGAGCGGCTTTTCCATCACCGGCGCGGTATCGACGAAGACCTTGCACTCGACATCTGCGAACGATGTGAACTGGTCGCTCGGTGCCATTGAGGCCACTTTAGACATCATTGAGCGCGCGAGCGATTTTAGCGCCTTTTTCACGACGTCGTGATAGTCCGCGCCTTGCGAATAGACGGAAATGCGTGCCTTTTCAGGGGCGTTTTCCAACGCGAGGGGGTCCTCTGCCGGGGTATAACTCATGCCGAGCGCGACGACGCTGCGCGCATCGGGCCAGAGGTGGCGGGGGGCATCGCGCTGGTCGGCGCGGGCCTCCATCCACTCCATGCTGGCGTGATGGCCCTCGTCCAACCACTTGAAAAGATTGGCGCTTCGTTGCTCGTCGGTCTCGGCGGAGGCGAAACCAATGGCGGAAAAGCCGAGTTGCGCCGCCTCATCCTGCATAAACTGCTGCAATTGGGTGATTAGCGCCGGATTCACCATGCTTGGCCTTGCTCCGTTACGACAAAGGGATGTAACCGGGACGCCATGAGCGAGACGCTAAGCGAACCTCTTGAAAGGGGCAATCCCCGCGCAGTTCCGGACCGTCGGCTGGCGATCGAGGCGCGCGGCCTCGTCAAGCGGTTCGATGGCGCGGTGGCGGTGGACGGGGTCGACATTTCCGTCCCGGAAGGCAGCATTTTCGGTATTCTCGGGCCGAACGGCGCGGGCAAGACGACGACGCTGAGGATGCTCCTCGGCATCATCGATCCGGATGCCGGAGAACGGCATCTGCTCGGCAATCCTAAGCCTTACGAGGTGGCTCGCGCCGTCGGCTACTTGCCGGAGGAGCGCGGGCTTTATTCGAGCATGAAGGCCTATGAGGCGATCGCGTTCATGGGAGCATTGCGCGGTTTGCCGCTGGGTGAGGGGCGCAAGAGGGGGCGGCTGATGCTCGAGGAGCACGGCCTCGGACACGCGGTCGAAAAGCAAATCAGGCAGTTGTCGAAAGGCATGGCGCAAACCGTCCAGCTACTGGGAACGCTGGTGCATCGCCCGCGCCTGGTCGTTCTGGACGAACCGTTTTCCGGGCTCGACGCAATCAACCAGGGCAAGCTGGAGCGGCTCATCAGGCGGCTGGCGGACGAGGGCACGACGGTCATCTTCTCGACCCACGTTATCGCCCATGCCGAGCGGCTGTGCGAGCAAATCGCGATCATCGCGGGCGGCAAGGTTCCCTTCGCCGGCGGCGTCGACGAGGCACGCGACCGGATCCCGGCGCAGGTCAGGCTGGAGACGCGCCGCGGCGATGGCAGCTGGCGCGCGGCCCTGCCACCCGATACCGAGCATGACGTGAAGAATGCCGAGACCCATTTGTGGAGCTTCGATTTGCCGGAAACCGGCCCGGAACCGCTCCTGCGCGAGCTGATCGAGGGGCAGGCGGGCATCCTGTCACTGTCCATCGAGCGCGCCGGTCTGCACGACGCGTTCGTCGAAATCGCCGGAGAGGCGGCGGCCCGCGCGCTGGAAGCCGATACGCAGGCGGAACTGGCAGCATGAGTGGCACGGGACGGGGCGCATCGGGCGAACGCCTGCCTCTGTGGCGGGCGGCCTGGGTCGTCGCGCGCAGGGATTTCGTCGCCATCCTGTTCAGCCGCGCTTTCTTCTTCTTCCTGCTCGGCCCCCTCTTTCCACTGGTGGTCGGGGGGCTCGCAGGCGGGATCGGCACTCAAGTGAGGCAATCGGTCGATCAGCCGGTTCTCGCGAGCAGTCTTTCGCCCGAAGAAAATGCGCGCATTACGGCGGCACGTCGCAATCTCACGGAAAACGGGCGGCTCGACTTGCCCGAGGTCGTTTCGGTAGAGGCAGAAGCTGGCGATACCGCGGCGATCCTGCGGAGCGACGAACGCAATTACGGAGCGGTTTTATCAGGCTCGCTCGACGAACCGGTGCTCGCCGGGTCGCCTGACAAGCTGGAACGCTGGGAAGGGGCGGTCGCCGTCATGCTGGCCGAGGCGCGGCAGAGCGCACAGACCGAATTCTCGTCGATCGACTTGCAGCCTACGACTTCCACGACCGCCGACCGGAACCGCGACCAGCTCGTCACGGCGCAGGCAAGCCAGCTCCTTCTGTTCCTGCTGTCCATGCTGCTTGCCGGCATGGTGCTGTCGAACCTCGTCGAGGAAAAGGCGAACAAGATCATCGAAATCCTCGCCGCCGCAATCCCGATGGATGCCGTCTTCCTCGGCAAGCTGTTCGCGATGCTCGGGATTTCCCTCGTCGGCATAACCGTCTGGGCGAGTGCGATCGGCGTCCTGTTCCTCGCCGCGGGCAACATCATCCCGCCGCTGACCGTTCCAGCGACCGGCTGGCCTGCCTTCATCGCGCTCGGCATCATCTATTTCATGATGAACTACCTGCTGCTGGGCTCGGTGTTCCTCGCAATCGGTTCGCTCGCGAACACCGTGCGGGAGGTGCAGACGCTGTCCATGCCGGTCACCATGAGCCAGGTCCTGATCTTCTTTCTGGCGAGCCTTGCCGTTACCCAGATCGACCAGCCTATCGGCATCGCCGCCATGATTTTCCCGCTGTCCTCGCCCTATGCGCTGCTGGCTCTCGCGGCGCAGGACGATGTCGTCTGGCCCCATCTTCTCGGCCTTGCGTGGCAGGCCTTGTTCGTCGTCCTTTTCATTCGCCTGGGAGCGGCGCTTTTCCGCAAACGGGTAATGAAATCTGGACGACAGGCGAAGGTGCCACGCAAGCGCTTCTGGCAGAGAGGCAGCCGCGCGGCCTGACGCAAGCCCATTGACATTGATGTAAGCAAGCGCAGTATGCCTTCTCAATCCGGCGACGACCGGAGCAGGATGGAGACGGATATGGCGACGCAGGCAGCGGACCTTTCGAGCGGGCATCGGTGGACGGTTTCGCCCACCCCGCACGAGGTAATAACCGACTATTTCACGAAGAACCCCGACGCCCGGTTCGAGCATCCCGATCCCTATGACGTAAGCCGCAGCGATATTTACGCGGAGCATCGCTGGCAGCCGATCTTCGCGGAATTGCGGGCAAAGGGTCCGCTCCATCGTGTCGAGAAGAGCCCCTATGGCCCTTATTGGAGCGTCGTGCAGCACAAGGCGGTGCAGCATGTCGAATCGCTGCCCGAACTGTTCTCGTCGAGTTGGCAGCATGGCGGCATCACCATCCTTGATCGACCGGAACCGGAGGACGGGCAGGAAGCCTTCGAACTGCCGATGTTCATTGCGATGGACCGTCCCCAGCATACCGGGCAGCGGCGTACGGTCGCCCCCGCCTTCACTCCGACCGAAATGAAGCGGCTCGAGGATTCGATCAGGCAGCGCACCGGAGAAGTCCTCGAAGGATTGCCGCATGGGACGCAGTTCGACTGGGTGCAGTCGGTTTCCATCGAGCTGACGACGCAAATGCTGGCGATCCTGTTCGACTTCCCGTGGGAGGACCGCCATCTCCTGACGTTCTGGTCCGACTGGGCAGGCGATACGGAACTGGCGGGCATTCGCGATCTCGATGGAACGCGGCGCGGCATCCTCTACGAAATGGCAGCCTATTTCCAGCAGTTGTGGCAGCAGCGCGCGCAACTGGGCGAGGCACCAGACCTGATCTCCATGATGATCCACTCGCCCGCCATGAACAAGATGAGCCCGCAGGAATTCATGGGCAATCTCGTCCTGCTGATCGTCGGCGGGAACGACACGACGCGAAATACGATGTCGGGGATCATCCACGCATTCGACCGCTTCCCGGATCAGAGAAAGCTGTTCGAGGAAAAACCCGATCTCATCCCCAATGCCGTGCAGGAATGCATCAGGTTCCAGACGCCGCTGAAGCATATGCGGCGCACGGCGAGCGAGGATACGGAACTGTTCGGCAAGCACATCAAGAAGGGCGACAAGGTCATCCTGTGGTACAACTCCGCCAATCGCGACGAGCAGGTGTTCGACGATGCGGACCGGCTCGACATCGAGCGCGAAAATGCGCGGCGGCACCTTGCCTTTGGATACGGCATCCATCGCTGCGTCGGTGCGCGCCTCGCTGAACTGCAACTGCGCATCCTGCTCGAGGAAATTCATGCACGGCGCTTGCGCGTCGAGGTCACGGGTGAGGTGGAACGGGTTCGCGCCAATTTCGTCGAGGGATTCCGGAAGCTGGAAGTTACGCTGTCGAAGTTCTGATAGGCCGGAAGCCGCTCGATATGCCCTTTGCCAGCTATCGTTCAGGCGCAATCTGCTAGTTTGCCGGCATGAATACGAACAACGCAATGAACCCTTCCCCGACCCGCCGAGGCCTTCTGTCATGGCTCGGCGGCGCGAGCGCCGCGATCGGCCTGTCCGCCTGCGGATCGGGCGCGGCCAATGCGCGCACCTATCCCATCAGCTATTCCGAAGAACAATGGCGCAAGCGCCTGACCGCGCAGGAGTTTCGCATCCTGCGAAAGGCGGGGACCGAGCGGCCCTATACCTCGCCCCTGAACGAGGAAAAGCGGAAGGGTACGTTCCTCTGCGCGGGCTGCGGCAACGAGCTTTATTCCTCGGCGACGAAATATGACAGCGGCACGGGCTGGCCGAGTTTCTGGAAGGCGATGCCGGGGGCGGTCGGCACTTCGACCGATTACAAGATCGGTCTTCCGCGAACTGAGGTTCATTGCGCCGATTGCGGCGGGCATCTCGGCCACATCTTCAACGATGGTCCGCAGCCGACCGGCAAGCGCCACTGCATCAACGGCGTGGCGATGGATTTCCGCGCCGCCTGACGACGACTATCAATCGACGACGCGCCAGACCTTGAACGAACCGGGCGTGGCAAGCTGCAATGGCTGTAACCATCCGGGTGCTTCGTCATTCTTGAGCCCGTCGATCAGGGCAGCATCTCCGGGATGGAGTTCGGAATAGATGCGCGCTTCGGGCAGATCGGTGCAGATGACGACGTAATCCGCCTCGTGGCGCTCAATGATCGTGCGGGCTTCATCGGGTTTGCTGCTGAAGGCAAGAATGACGTCCTTCATCGAAGCGCCTGCGCGATGGTGGCTGCTGGCAACGATGGAGTGCTGCGTCTGGCGCAGGATGTCCGGCCCCATGTCGAAGAAGGCGAAGACCGTCCCGGTGGGCAGGCGGTCCAATGCCGGAAGGCTCCGGTCGAGATCGCAGCCGGTATCGAAGATGGTCTTGGTCGTCTCGATGTCGTTATCGGCGTTGGAAAGAGCTTCCACATGGGGCTGAACGGCGCTTGCAATACTCATCGGGACGAGCAGGGCGACGATCACCAGCGGATAGACGATCCGCTTGGCGATGGAGCGAGCACCGCCCCACTCTTTCAGCAAACCGACGAGCAGCCAGCCCAGCGGGATTGCGCCAAGCGCACCGGCAAAGGCGAGCGAGCGGGTCGTGAGAATACCTGCGACTATCGCGATGGCGAGAACGATGCTGTAATCGAGCCACCACCGCCGCAGCCAGTCCTTGTGCCGCGCCCACAGGGCCAGCGAAGCAAAGAGCGCGATGAGCGGTTGCACGAGCGCCGGCAGGGCGAAATCCCAAGAATAGACCCAGATCGGCTGCCCCTCGCGGATGCGCAGATACCAGTTCTCGTAGACGAGCGGATCGAGATTGCCGAACGGATTGCCGAGACACTGCGTCGCAGTAACCGCGAAGAACGCGGCCCCGGCCAGTCCTGTTGCCGCAAATCCGGCGACGAGGCCGAGCGTGGGCAGACGTCCGAAGCCCGAGAGAATGCTCGTTCCGACGGCCGCGATCAGGAAGAAAGCCAGATATGCAGGCGAAATGGCGTCGCAATGCGGAGCAAGATCGCTGATGCCGCGCGTCAGGAGGAAGAGGGCGAACATGCTCGCGCCGAGCGACTGCATGTAGCCGACAAGGCCCCACCGGTCGTTTGCATCGCGCAGCCACCTCAGGAACAGGACACCGCCGAATGCCGCCGCCAGCGGCAGTAACTCGAGGGAGACGAGCAGCCCGGCGGCCATCGCAAACCCTGCGACTGCTCCGCCGCGCACCGCGTTGCGCCACGACAGGGCCCACATCGACAGAAGGACGGCGAGTATCTGATAGCCATGGTGATCGATCCGCATTGGCTGCATCTGGACCATGACGATCGGGTAGAGAACGAAGCAAAGGCAGGAGAAGACTGCCACTTCCCGGTTCGTCAGCCGCCATGCTAGCATTCCCACCATCGCGACGCATGCGCCCAGCGTCAGCAAAGGAATGAAGATCATCGCGGTCACTTCCGCGCCGTACTGGCCGAGGAACGGCGTCAGTACCTTGATCACAATGAATAGCGGTATGTCCACGAGGCGTGACCAGTGCATCAACGTGCCTCCGGGCGGGGCGAGGCGGTACTGACGCAGATCGAACCAACCCTGACCCGCAATAAGGTCGCGTACCTGAACGAGGCGCATGACGTCGTCCGGGTCGGAGGGCTGACCGTTCATGATCCGCCCCCATGTCAGGGCGGCGAGCAGCGAAGAGGCGAGCACCCATACCGCGACCACGGCCAGCAGCGGTCGTTCCTGGTTGCGGATGCGCCGATCGTCGAAGCCCGAGCCGCTCATGCGAAGCTCTCCGGCTCGAACGCTGTCGCGCGGCGAAATACGATCTTCGCGCGAAGCACGTAGGTAAGCGTAAAACTGACGGCGACAGCGAAGAGCTTTGCCAAAAGCGTATCGAGGGCGAGCCAGTCGGCAACGCCTACGATGGCCGTCGTGACGCCAAGACCGAGCAAGGCGGACAGGGCGAACAGGCCCTTCTGTTTCGATCGTGCGCGGCCCCGTTCGGCCACACCGTCCTCGAAGACGAGCCGGCTCGACATTAACCAGTGGACCAGTATTCCCACCGAATAGCCGATGGCAGATGCCAATGCGTCAGCGACGTGGGATTGCGCGAGCATCCAGAAAACGGACACATCGACGAGGAGCGCGGCGACGCTCACCCCGAGATAGCGCAGTGGACGCAAGTCCATAAAGCGCGCGAGGATCGGATACATGTCCATGCCCCCCGGTATCCAACGTCAGGCCGCGTCGCGCCGCTTGGTCTCGCGCTCGTCCTCGACGATGCGGGTCGGCACGTCGCGCAGCGAATTGAGCGCTGCCGCCTGATCTTCGGTAACGGTCCCGCGATCGGCGACGATCTGCTTTTCGGCTCCCTCGTCGCCCGCCTCGTGATACTCGGCATCCTCGTTGACGCACCAGGTATCGTAGATCCGCTCGCCCGCGAGAATGTTCTCGACCGTCAGCATCGCGGTCATCATCGCGTGATCCTGATTGTTGTAGCGGTGCATTCCATTGCGACCGACAAGGTGCAGCGTCGGGAATTTCTCTTCCAGTTCGCGGCGTACCTGGTCGACATTCGCAGCATAGTCGCCGTCATAGACCGGATAGGCCTTTTCCTGACGGACGACCGCCCCGCCGAACACCTTGTCCGGATCGACCAGCCCCAAAATATCCATCTCCCTCGTGGCCAGCGCGACGAGATCGTCGTCCTTCATCGACCACAGGCTGTCGTCCTCGAAACAGAAATATTCGAGCCCGACGCAGGCCACGCCTTCGTCCGGCACCATTTCCGGCGACCAGCTGCGGAAGTTCTGCACGCGGCCGACCTTCACCTTGTCGTCGTGAATGTAGATCCAGTTGTCCGGAAACAGGTCCTCGGAGCGGATCATCAGCGCGACCGTCAGGAAGTCGCGGTAATTGAGGTCGGACGCCTGCAGCGTCGTCTGCGGCAGCGGATGAAGTTTCGTGGCAAGCTGCCGCATCGGCGCCGAACTGATCGCGTGGTCCGCCTCGATCGTCATCGAACCGTCGCTTCCGCGCGCCTTCATGCGCCAGCCACCCTTGCCGTCGCTGGCCAACTGTTCGAGTTCGTGCCCCATGATGACCTGGCCGCCCATCGCAATGATCTTGTCGCGTGCGGTTTCCCACATCATGCCCGGACCGAGCCGCGGATAGCGGAAGGTTTCGAGCAAGGTCTTCACGGCCTGCCCGTCATTGGGCTTCTTGTTTAGGCCGAGGCTGCGTTTAAGGCCGTCGGTTACGGCGCCCCACAGGCTGAGACCCTTGATTCGCTGGGCTGCCCAGTCGGCGCTCATTTCGTCGCACGGCATGCCCCAGACCTTTTCGGTATAGGTCTTGAAGAAGATGGAATAGAGCTTCCGACCGAACTGGTTGACCGTCCAGTCCTCGAAGCTCTTCACTTCCTTAACCGGGAACAGCTTGTAGCGCAGATAGGATGCCATGCAGACGGTGGAGCGCAGGATGCCAAGGTTCCAGAGCGCCTCGAACGCCCGCAAGGGATAGCTGTAGAACTTCCCCTCGTAATAGATGCGGCTCATGCGCGGGCGCTGGATGAAGTCGTCGGGCAGGATCTCGTTCCACAGATCCACGACCTGCTGGCTTTTGGAGAAGAAGCGATGCCCGCCGATATCGAAGCGATATCCTTCATGTTCGACGGTGCGGCTGATCCCGCCGACATAGCGATCGTCCTTTTCGATGATCGCGACCGACTTGCCCTGCTTTGCGAGAAGGTAGCCGGCGGTCAGGCCAGCCGGACCGGCGCCGATGATCGCGACATCGACTTTCGTCGCCTGCGGACCTTCGCCAAAGACATTACCGGCAGCTGCGTTCTCGCTTCTCATATATTCCCCCCGAAACAGCCGTGTCCGGCTTGACGAACTGATGGAAAGATGAGTGAACGATAATGGTTAAGGGAAAGTTTAAAGCGCCGATAAACCGGTGTTTGGGCAGCTCACGACGCGTTCCCGGGTGAAGAATGGAGCCAAGTTCGAGTTCGCTCAGGCCTGCCTGCGCTGCTCTTCCATGAGCATCGGGCATTGCAGGGTGGCCGCCAGATGCGCGAATTCCTTCAGCGCGAAATTGGTTTCGAAGACGCAGCCATAATTGGCATCGCGGCGCCAGCGGATGGTCGCGCGGATGTCGGGCAAGGCCGGGGTCTGGATCGTGACCTTCTGGTCGATCGCGAACAGCGTTTCGCTCTCGAGGCGCGCACCTTGCTGTGACAGGTTGCTGATGATCGCTTCGCTTCGTCCTGCCAGCGTCATGAGCTGGACCGGGATGAGGATGCCGAGGCGCAGCTGGCGTTTCGGAAAGTTCCAGTCCTCCTTCAACAGCCGTTCGAGCGTTATGGGAGTCTTGAAGCGGAAGCTTGCCTGATTGTCGTCGTGACGCACCAGGACCAGTTCGAAAGTATCGCCGTTCTGCAATTCGAGCGACATGGCATGGTTTTCGGGGAGGGCGTGAAATGTCTTCACGCTGATCCCCGTCCGGGAAACGTCGCGGATGACGCAGACGAATTCCCCCTGCGCGCAGACGAGCTTGGCGGCGCGGATCATCGAAGTATAGCGCTGCGCCCCGCGCTGGTCGGCGCCGGACTGTGTCTCCGCTTCTTCTACTACTGCGCGAGTTTGCTGAAACTCCATCGAACGCGATCCTCGGCCACATGCTTCGAACATACCCGATTCGCGACGTCCAGATGGAAGTGCCGGGTTTCTTTACACTGCGATAAGGCCAAATGTCTTAAAGCGAGGATAATTGGAGCGAAGATGGAGCGCTTTTGCTGCCGGAATAAGTTTCCTGGTGCGGGTGGCGGGACTCGAACCCGCACGAGCAAAGCTCAGGGGATTTTAAGTCCCCGGCGTCTACCATTCCGCCACACCCGCACTTTGGAACGGCTGCCGGAACTAGCGATGCTGCGGTTTCGGAGCAAGAAAACTTCGTGGACGTCGCTTCGGCGCTGTGCCTGCGACCTTCAATCCTCGTTGAGGAGGCGGCGCATTTCCTTGCCCGGCTTGAAGAACGGGACGCGCTTGGCATCCACTTCGACGGTTTCGCCGGTCCGCGGGTTGCGTCCCTGGCGCGCTTCCCGCTCCCTTGTCGAAAAGGTTCCGAAACCTCGCAATTCGACGCGTCCGCCCTCGGCCAGCTGCCGAGCGATTTCTTCGAAGAACAGGTCGACTACCTGCTCGATCTCCTCGCTGCGCAATTCCGGGTTCCCCTCACCCAGCTTTTGCAACAATTCGGAACGTATCATCAATCTCTCCAGCGATGCGAGGATTTATCAGCAAAGGTTAGACCGGCCTGTTGAGCGTTTGACCTTCAGGCCGGAGCGATTGCAGCGATATCGTTCGCCGATGCATTCGAAACACGCGTTACCGCAATCCATACGCTTAACATAGTATAAATCTAACGCAATAAACTCCTGATCTTAGCGGTCCGACGTTGCGACGCCACACTTGGACAACCAATCTGAAGTCAGGCTAGTTCCAGCAATTCGCGCGGATTGAGGCCGAGCCGTTCGATCCGTTCCTTGATGCCGGGCCATTCCTCGCGCAGGAATTGTTCGCGCTCTATCGCGAAAAGCCGCTGGGCTGCGCCCTTCACGACATACATACCCACGCCGCGCTGCACTGCCACAAGACCGTCCGCCTGGAATTGCTGATAGGCTTTCGCCACGGTCAGCGGATTGGCGCCCTGTTCCGAGGCCATGGTGCGAACCGACGGAAGCATCTCGCCTTCCTTGTAGCGCCCGTCGATGATCGCGGCCGCAATGAGGTCGCGAAGCTTGAGATAGACGGGGCGGCTGGACTGGCTCATCGATCATTCCTCGGATATCGCGGCGGTTGGGCAATCCGCCGACGTGCTTCAGTGCCATAAGACAGCAGTGCGCGTCAAGTTCCCGACCCGGCGATTGGGCGGCGCTTTGACGCGAACAGGGCGATGTTTTCACCCGTTTCAAAGGAAACTACGGCTTCACAAGGGCGAAAGAGACGCTAGGGTGCGCGCTTTCGGGGAGAGCCTGCTGCAATCAGGCCGATAACGATCGAGGGACAGCGACACTATCATGGTTGAGGGCGTATTCTTTACATTCGGTTCCGCTTACGAGATGTGGGCCTTTCGCATCGCCGTAATTGCGCTGGTATCGTTCCTGATCGGTGGGATGGTCCTCATCACCCGCCCGCAGGAAGAGGTTGTGGGACACCCCAAAGGCCTGTTCCTGTTGTTCATGGCCGAGATGTGGGAGCGCTTCTCCTACTACGGCATGCGGGCGCTGCTGATCTTCTATCTCGTTCAGCATTGGCTGTTTTCAGACGCGGAAGCCTCCGTCATCTATGGAGCCTACACCGCGCTCGTTTATATCGCTCCGGTCGTCGGCGGTTACTTGGCCGACCGTTACGTCGGTCAGCGCAAGGCGGTGCTGTTCGGCGCGGTCCTGCTGACTTTCGGCCATTTTTTCATGGCTTTCGAAGGCGACGGGTCGCTGGGGCAGGACAACCCCATGCTCAACGTCTTCTGGCTCGCATTGGCGCTGATCATTGTGGGCTCGGGCTTCCTCAAGGCGAATATCTCTGTCCTCGTCGGCCAATTGTACTCGCGGACCGACATCCGCCGCGATCCTGCCTACACGATCTTCTACATGGGGATTAACGTCGGCGCGGCGACGGCTTCGATCATCTGCGGCTACCTCGGTCAGACGGTCGGCTGGGAATACGGCTTCGGCCTGGCCGGTTTTGGGATGCTGATCGGCCTCGTATTCTTCGTCATCGGTAAGCCGCTGCTGAAAGGCAAAGGCGAGCCGCAACATCCGGAACGGATCGCCGGCGGCAAGGAATGGCTCATCTACGGCGCGGGCCTCGGCATGGTCGCACTTTGCTGGCTCGCCATTCAGTACCAGGAACTGGTGGGCGTGCTGCTCGGCGGGTTCGGCGGAGCCCTCGTCGCTTATGTCCTCGCAATCGTCACCTTCCAGATGGCGTATGGCTCGTGGAAACAGGCCCCGACCGTGCCGTTCTTCATCTACATTTCGAGTGCCGTCGGTCTGATCATCTCGCTGATTGCAGCGTCGCAAGGCAGCGTGCCAGCGCAATATACGGCTGGCGCCTCGCTGCTCGTACTGATTGGCGTATTGGTTCAGCAATCGCTGTCCAAGGTCTTCCACGAACGTGACCGCATCTTCGCGGCCATGTTCCTGATTATCGTATCGGTCGTATTTTGGGCACTGTTCGAACAGGCAGGCTCCAGCCTCAACCTGTTTACCGACCGTCATGTCGATACGCAGGGTGTAAGCGCTTCTATCTTCCAATCCGTTAATGCGATCTATATCGTGCTGCTCGCACCGCTGTTCGCGATGTTGTGGCAAGGGTTGGCTCGGAAAGGCGCAGAACCAAGCACGCCGATGAAGTTCGGCCTCGCGGTCGTGCAGGTTGGCCTTGGCTTCCTCGTGCTGGTCTGGGGTGCGGAAAGCGTCGGCATCAACGTTCCGACGCCGGTAATCTTCATCTTTCTCATCTACCTGCTCCACACGACCGGCGAGCTTTGCCTCAGCCCGGTCGGTCTCAGCGCGATGAACCGCCTGAGCCCTGCGCATATCGCTTCGCTGGTCATGGGTACGTGGTTCTTCGCTTCGGCAACGGGTAATTTTGCCGCAGGCCTGATTGCCGCCGCCACCGGCGCGGAAGGCGTTGGAGAGGAGGCCGGAAAACAGCTTGTCCTCGACGTCTATTCGACGGTCGGCTGGTACGCCGTCGGCATTGGCGTCGCGGTCATGGTAGTGAGTCCGCTGGTCAAGAAGCTCCTGCATCTCGACACACTTCGTGACGATAATGTCGGTGACGACCTGGAAGGACAGGCGGGAGCCGGCCTCGAAGCTCAGGAAGCCGGAATGCACCCGGCCACCAATCCTCAGGCACCGGGCAAGCATGAGGAAAACCGCTGAACTGGATGACGGGGGCCGGAAGCAATTCCGGCCCTTGTTCTTCGTAACCGACACTTCAAGGATCGAAAGCATCGCATGATCGCCAACAAACTCCTCCCCGCAATCGTCCTCGCCGCGCTCTCGCTTTCGGGATGTGCAACGACGTCCAGTGACGAGAGCGCGCGCAGCGCGAGCAACGAGGGCGCTCCGCTCGGCGAAGACGGACGCGAGCCCTACGCCTCGACCTATCGCGCTTATCCCGGCACGCCCACCGCGCTGGTCGGTGCGACCGTGTTCGACGGCAATGGTGGGCGGATCGACAATGGGACGGTGCTGTTTTCCAATGGCGAAGTCGTCGCGATCGGCGATGCCTCGCTCTCGACCGACGGCTACACGGTCATGGATGGCCGCGGCAAGTTCGTGACGCCGGGCATCATCGACATTCACTCGCATCTGGGCGATTACCCGACGCCGTCTGTCGATGCCCATTCGGACGGCAACGAAGCGACCAATCCGACGACGCCTGATGTCTGGGCGGAGCATTCGGTCTGGCCGCAGGACCCGGGGTTCAGCCGCGCGCTCGCCAATGGCGGCGTCACGGCGCTGCAGATCCTGCCCGGTTCCGCAAACCTCGTGGGCGGACGCTCGGTCACGCTGAAGAACGTGCCCGCCCGGACCGTCCAGGGCATGAAGTTTCCCGGTGCGCCCTACGGCATGAAGATGGCCTGCGGCGAGAACCCGAAGCGGGTTTACGGCGGGAGGGGTCGTATGCCCTCGACGCGCATGGGCAACTTCGCCGTGAACCGGCAGACCTGGCTCGATGCGCGCAAATACGCCGATGGAGAGCGCGACGAACGCAATCTTGCGAACGAGACGCTGGCCGGCGTGCTCGACGGCGAGATACTCGTCCACAATCACTGCTACCGCGCCGACGAAATGGCCCTCGTCATGGATATGGCGAAGGAGATGGGCTACAAGGTCAGCGCTTTCCACCACGCCGTCGAAAGCTACAAGATCGGCGATCTCCTGCGTGAGAACGACGTATGCAGTGCCATCTGGGCCGACTGGTACGGTTTCAAGATGGAGAGCTATGACGGCATTCCCGAAAACGCCGCGTTGCTGCAACAGGCCGGGGCCTGCGTGGTCATTCACTCCGACGACGAGAACGGTATCCAGCGCCTCAATCAGGAAGCGGCCAAGGCGCAGGCCGACGGTCGCCGCATGGGCATCGACATTCCCGACGCGGAAGTCATCCGCTGGCTGACGCTCAATGCCGCAAAGGCAATGGGGATCGACGAGATGACCGGGAGCCTGGAGACCGGCAAGATGGCGGACATCGTCCTGTGGAACGGCAACCCGTTGTCTGTCTATTCGCGGCCCGAAAAGGTCTGGATCGACGGTGCCCTGATGTATGACGTGCTCGATCCGAAACGCCGACCGATCAGCGACTTCGAACTCGGCCAGCCTGGCGAAGGAGACGTGAAATGAGCCTTCGTTCGAAAACCCTTCTTGCCCTCGCGGCGCTAGCCTTGCCGACAGCCGCCGCAGCGCAGGACATGGCGATAACCAATGCGACCGTCGCGATCGGCGACGGTTCTGATCCGATCGAGGGGGCGACTGTCGTCGTCCGGAACGGGCGCGTTGTCGCTGCTGGCCCCGATGTCGCCGTGCCGGCCGATATGCAGGCGGTGGACGGTACCGGTCGCTGGGTCACGCCGGGCCTCTTCTCGGCCATGACGTCGCTCGGCCTGTGGGACGTCGAGGCCGTCGACGAGAGCAACGATACGGCTGCAGGCAATTCGCCCTTCGGTGCTGCCCTCGATGTCGCTCCGGCGCTTAATCCAGCATCGCAACACGTGGCGGTCAACCGCGCCGCCGGCATCACCCGAGCAAGCGTTTTCTCGCGACCGTCGAGTTCCATCTTCGGAGGCCAGGGGGCCATCGTCGATCTGGGCGCAGACCGCGAGATGCTCGTCCGCCCGAGGGCCTTCCAGTTCGTCGCGCTCGGCGAATACGGCGCGCGGATTGCCGGAGGCAGCCGGACGAGTGCTCATGCCCTGCTTCGCAATGCCCTTCGCGAGGCGCGGCAATATGGCATGGATTCGCGCATTTCCGGCGTCGCGTCGCGCCCGCCGGAGCAGCGGACCGGGGACGACCTGCCGCTCGATCCGCGGCTCCTCGACAACCAGACGGAGCGCGGCGACGACGTGCTTCTCTCCCGCTTCGATGCAGCCGCTCTCGTGCCCGTCGTCAATGGCGAGCAACCGCTCTACGTGTTCGCCGAGCGGGCATCGGACATTCGCGAAGTCATTGCTCTGAAAGAGGATTTCCCGAACCTGCGCCTCGTCCTGGTGGGCGCGAGCGAGGGTTGGCTGGTCGCGGACGACATCGCTGCCGCGAACCTGCCGGTCATCGCCGATCCGCTGGACGATCTGCCCGCGAGTTTCGAACAATTGGCCGCCACGCAAAGCAATGTCGGGCGGATGGTCGCAGCCGGAGTGAAGGTCGCGATCGGCGGCCTGACGGGCGGCACGGGCGATCAGGCGCGCAACGCGCCGCAATATGCCGGGAACCTCGTCGCGCTGACGAAGGTGCCGGGTGCGACGGGTCTTTCCTGGGGTCAGGCCTTCGCCACGATCAGTTCGACACCCGCAGAAATCTCAGGTTACGGTGGCCGGTTCGGGACGCTCGCGCCGGGAGCGGCAGGCGACCTCGTCATCTGGGACGGCGACCCGCTCGAAACCTCGTCGGCGGCGATGCGCGTCTTCATCGACGGGGTCGAACAACCGCTCGAAAATCACCAGACACGGCTGAGAGAGCGGTATCGCGACCTCGACGAAAGCGATCTTCCCAAGGCTTACGACTGGTAAAAGAAGACGAATTCCAGCGCTGAGCACAATGATGTCGAGAAGGGGTCAAGCGATACCAAGGGAGTAGTTGGCGATGGACAATGCGCTGGTTTCGTTGTCGGCGGCGAGCATCGCGTTCGTCGGTTCCCACTTCGCCATGTCTCATCCGCTTCGGCCCCTCCTGTCGCGCTTCGGCACCGGCGGTTTCATGGCGATCTACAACATCGTCAGCCTCGCGACCCTCGTGTGGATGATCATCGCCTTTCGCCAGAGCCCGCCCTCCGATCTCGGCGGCAGTGGACCGGCAGGCTGGATCGTCGCCACCATTCTGACCTTGCCCGCGCTCGTGCTGTTCATGGGGTCGCTGACGCCGCGCAATCCCGCGATGCCGACACCCGGCGCAGAGGCGGCGGCGCGTGCCGGACCGGCGGGCGTCTTCCGCATTACGCGGCATCCGATGATGTGGGGCTTTGCTCTATGGGCCATCTCACACCTCGTCCTGTGGTGGAGCACCCGCACGGTGATCGTCGCCACGGCCATCCTGATCCTCGCGCTGGTCGGCAGCCTGCTGCAGGATGCGAAGAAGCAGCGACTGATGGGCGAGGCGTGGATTGAATGGGAAGCGCAGACCTCGTGGCTCCCGCAAATTTCGCGTTTTCTCGCCCCGGGCTGGAAGGTCTGGTCGGCGGCTCTGCTCGTCTGGATCGTCGTGAGCTGGGCTCACGGCCCGCTGGGCGGCGTTCCCGCCGGCATCTTCCGCTGGCTCTAGCCCTTCGGCGCGCGCCCCGCCGCCGACGCCCGCCGATCGAGGTCGGGCACGGCGTCGAGGAAGTTCGCCAGTTCCAGCCGCCGCCGCCGTTCGACGGCAAGTTCCTCGTCCACCCCAAGGCGCCAGCGCAGCGAAGCATTGTCCGGATCGTCGTGCAGCGCGTCGAACAACTCGCTCTGCTGCTGGACATCGTCGGTGGACCGCGCAAGCCCGGCTTCCACGAGGTCGCCCGCTTCGCGGCGAAGAGCGGCGGCGATTTCGGCAAGCGAGAGTTCGGGATGATATTGCACGCCCCAGAAGATTCCTCGATCGTGACGGATTTCCGCAGCCTGCACGAGGGTAGGTCCATTCCCGGCGAGCAGGACCGAGCCATCGGGTAGTTCCTCGACCTCGTCGGTGTGCAAGGCAGGCGCGTCCCATGCCGCGGGCCGACCGGCGAGGAGGGGGTGGTTGCGCCCCTCTGCGGTGGCGACGATCCTGCGCGACAGACCTGCTTCGAGGCGGCTGCGCATCTTGCGGACCTTTCCGCCCGCTGCCGCGACCGCTACCTGCAATCCGGCGCAGGACCCGAAGGACGGCGCTCCCGAAGCGAAGACTGCGCGCATGAAGGCGAGTTGTCGTTCGACCGCCGGCGAACTCTCGTAAACGTGAAGCGGCGAGCCGGTGATGAAGACCGCATCGTAACGCGCGATGTCCTGCGCATCCCAGGAAGGCGTATCGGCATCGGATGGCTTCGCGATGTCGACCGAGCTGCCAGGGCGCATCTGCCGCAGCGTCGCGGCATAGCTTTCGCCCGAACTCCTGCCGACGTCGTCGCGGCGATATTGCCGGTCTTCGGGCGTTCCGCTTTCGGCGACGAGGAAGCGCACGGCGTCAGTGGCCGTTCGGTTTGGGGAAGGTCGTGCGATGGTTTGCCGTATCGAGCCCCGCCAAGTGAATTTCGCGCGAACGGGACATCTTCATCCTGTGACCTAGCGTCTCTCGAACCGCGCGCTTCGCTTCTCCAGCAGCGCGGCGACCCCTTCCTCGTGGTCGCTCGTTCCGTGCATCAGCGCCTGCGTATTGGCGGCGAGTTCCAGCGCGGTATCGTAGGAGATTTCCCGCCCCTGTCGCATCAGGTTCTTCGCGGCGCGCAGGGCGTCGGGCGGCATGGCCGCGACCTTCTCTGCAAGTTCGTGTGCTTCGTCCAGCAATACGTCGGCTGGCACGCTGCGTGAAACGAGACCCCATTCGACAGCGGTCGGCGCATCGATGACATCGCCGGTATAGAAGAGTTCCGCCGCCCGCGCCTCTCCAATGATGCGGGGCAGGATCCAGGTTCCCCCGTCGCCGGGAATAAGACCGAGCTTGAGGAAGGTGACGCCGAACTTCGCGCGGTCGCTCGCAATGCGCATGTCCGCAAGACAAGCCAGATCGCAGCCGAGACCGATCGCCGGTCCGTTGACCGCCGCGATCAGCGGCACACGCAAGCCGTACAGTGCCCGCAACGCCTTATGGATGTTGTCGCGATAGCCGTCCGCGATCTGAGGCCCGGTTCCGCCGAATGCCCCGGTCCGCTCGCGCATGGCCTTTACGTCACCACCTGCCGAAAAGGCCTTGCCCGCGCCTGTCAGAATTGCGCATCGCACGCTGCGGTCGGCATTGATCGCATCGCAGGCCTCGGCAAACGCATCGCCGTCGCCATTCGCGCCGAGCGCATTCATGCTGTCGGGCCGGTCGAGCGTCAGGGTAACGATGTGGCCGGATCTTTGTGTCTTCAGCATGAAGCGCTCCCTTCGACAGCTATCGCCCTACCGCCCGAGCAGATTGCGGCCCATGCTCGCCAGTTGGGCAAGCATCGCGGGGGCGTAAGGCGTTTCGGACCGGGCGCGCGCGATCATGCCGCGGAACTGGTCGGTGACGCCCTGATTGTCCTCGATCCAGTTCTCCACCGCCTGCACCATGTCGTCCTTCGCGCCCTTGCGCCGCGAGATACGCTTCAGGAATTCGAGCCTGATCTGCTGGAAATCCTGCGCAAGGCCGGCCACGAGCAACCGTTCCCAGACATCGGACGGGTTCATCAGCGCCGCCGTTCCCTGCGCCCAGTCGAGGCCCAGCCGGTCGCCCAGCACGGTGAACCCGCGCGCCACATCGGCAATGTCGATCTCTGCATTGCGGGCGAGCGAGGCGATACCGACCGAACCGTCGAGTGCGAAGAGATGCGCGACTTCGGCAGCGAGCTTTTCTGGTGCGCCCGCTTCTGTCAGTTCGGACTGGAGCCGGTCGCGCTGTTCGCGGCTTTGCGCCCCCAGCAATTCCGGCGCTTCTTCCGACAGGCGGCTGACGCCCGGCTGCAATTCCTCGACGATCTGTCCGAGTGAGGAGCGGGTTTCGCTCGCCCGCAGAAGGTCTGCCATCAGGATCCGGATCGCGCGCGCCAGCCGGTCGAGCAGCAGCAGCCGCGCGCTTTCCGGCATCTTCGCATCCTCGATCCGCTCCCACAGGCTTTCGATGTCGAACAGCCGTTCCGCTGCCACGAAGGCGGTAGCGACCTGCTCGAGAGTGTCGCCTTCTTCCTCCGCCAGTTCGAAGGGATGAACGACGCCGAGGCGATTGATGATGCGGTTGGCGATTTTCGTCGCGATCAGTTCGCGGCGCAGGCGGTGTTCGAGGATCTGCTTGCGATACTTGTCCTGCATCGGCTCTGGAAAAGCGTTGATGAGGACCGGTTCGAGCGCCTCGTCATCGACAAGCTTGCTGGTTTCCAGGGCATCCTGCAGCACCAGCTTGGTCGACGACAAAAGAACCGCGATCTCCGGTCGAGTGAGGCCGAGGTCGTCGGCGGCGCGGCGCATATAGGTCTCGCGATCGGCGAGGCCCTGTGTCTCCCGGTCGAGGGCGTCCATCATCTCCAGCGTTTCCATGACGTGCCATTGCGATTCGACGGCCTTGCAGCCGCCGATCTCGGCAATGGACAGGGCGAGCGCCTGCGCATGGTTGTCCTCTAGGACGATTTCCGCGACCTCTTCGGTCATGTCCTTCAGCAGGGCGTTGCGGTTCTCTTCGGAAATCCGGCCCGCCCGGCGCGCTGCGGCGAGGGCGATCTTGATGTTGACCTCGTTGTCCGAGCAATCGACGCCAGCGGAATTGTCGATGAAGTCGGTATTGATCCGGCCGCCTTCGAGCGCGAACTCGATCCGCCCGGCCTGCGTGACGCCGAGATTGGCACCTTCCCCGATGACCTTCGCACGCACCTGATCGCCATTGACGCGCAGCGCGTCGTTCGCCGGATCGCCGACCTCGACATCGTTCTCGTCGCTGCTCTTGATGTAGGTGCCGATGCCGCCGAACCAGATGAGATCGACTGGAGCGGTGAGAATCTCGGAAATCAGCACCTCGGGCTCTATCTCGCCGGTCGTGACGCCGAGCATCTTTTGCGCCGTCTTGCTGAGAGTGATGGTCTTGGACGTCCGCGAATAGACGCCGCCCCCGCGCGAGATGACGTCCTTGTCGTAATCCTCCCAGCTGGAGCTCGAAAGTTCGAACAGGCGCTTGCGCTCTTTCCAGCTGGCCGCCGGATCGGGATTGGGGTCGATGAAGATGTTGCGATGGTCGAAGGCGGCGACGAGCTTGATCGTCTTGGACAACAGCATGCCGTTGCCGAAGACGTCGCCCGACATGTCGCCGCAGCCGACCACGGTGATCTCGTCCTCCTGCACGTCGATCCCCATCTCGCGGAAGTGCCGCTGAACGGAGACCCAAGCGCCGCGCGCGGTGATGCCCATCGCCTTGTGATCGTAGCCGTTGGAACCGCCACTGGCGAAGGCGTCGTCGAGCCAGAAATCGCGCTCCTCCGCGATCGCATTAGCCACGTCGGAGAAACGCGCCGTTCCCTTGTCGGCGGCGACGACGAAATACGGGTCGTCTCCGTCGAGGATGCGGACATCGTCAGGGTGCACGACCTTGTCGTCCACGATGTTGTCAGTGACGGACAGGAGGGTGCGAATGAAGATCTCGTAGGCGGCCTTGCCTTCCGCGGCCCAGCCTTCCCGGTCGCGGGCCGGGCTGGGAAGCTGCTTGGGATAGAAGCCGCCCTTCGCGCCCGTTGGCACGATGACGGCGTTCTTCGTGCGCTGCGCCTTCATCAGGCCGAGCACTTCGGTGCGGAAGTCGTCGCGGCGGTCGGACCATCTGAGGCCACCGCGCGCGATCGGTCCGGCGCGCAGGTGAATACCCTCGACCCGGCGCGAATAGACGAAGATTTCGCGCCACGGCACGGGCTTGGGCAGGTTCGGCACGAGCGAGGAATCGATCTTGAACGCAAGCGCCTCGTCCGCTGCCGCGGAGAACGCATTGGTCCGCAGGATCGAGCCGATCAGCGACTGATAGAGGCGCAGCAGCCGGTCGTCATTGATCGCATGCACCTCGACGAGTCCGGTGCGGATTTCGTCATTCGCTGCATCCTCGGCGTCCTCCCGCGACCCTTCGAAGGAGGGATCGTGGCGTGCCTTGAAAACCTTTATCAGTGCCTTCGTGACGTCCGGGGCACGGCGCAGGGCATCGACGACGGTATAGATGGTGAAGCTGACCCCGGCCTGCCGGAGGTAGCGATAGAACGCGCGCAGCCAGGTCGCCTCGCACGGGGCGAGACCCGTTTCCGTCACCAGCCGGTTGAACGGGTCGTTCTCCTCGTGGTTGTTGAGGACGCTGGTGATCGCCTTTTCGATCGCGTCGGCCCGGTCGAGGACGGCTGCGGTATCCACGCTTTCGGGAAGCGCGAGCGAGAAGTCGTGGATCGTGCCGAGATTGCCCTCGTCGAGTCGCGTGGGCACTTCTGTGCACACCGTAAAGCCGAAATTCTCGAGCGCCGGGACGGCATCGGACAAGGGCAGGCTGCCCTCGGGCTGATACAGCTTGAGGCGCAACTGGTCGCCCCTGTCGTCCTCGCGCCGGAACAGCCGGGCATCGCGATGGACCACCCGGCTTGCCGCGTCGGTTTCGACGCCTTCCGACGCCTCGCCATGCGTTTCCGGCGCCAGCGCGCGCAGCCGCACGATGTCGCGGGCTGCCTCGCGCGGGCCATTGTCGGAGCGATAGGAATTGGGAAAACTCTCGGCAAAGCGCGTCGCGATGGCGGCGGCGCGTCCTGCTTCCATGGTCTCTGCAAGTTCGGTCTCGACCGCCTCGCTCCAGCCGCGCAGCATGGTGCGTAGCTGCCCCTCGAGATCGGCTTCGGAAACGTCCTCGTCGCCCTCGCGGAAATCGAGGACGAAGCGCAGCATCGCCAGATTGCCGCCTTCCACTTCGAGGCTGTAATCGAGCAGCGGCGCGTCGCACTCGTCTTCGATCAATTGCTGGATCTGCAAGCGCACCGGCGTTGCCAGCATGTCGCGCGGAATCCACACGAAGGCGAACATATGCCGCGACAGCGGCGCTGTGACGAGGGACAGGCGGGGGCGCGGCCGGTCGACAAGGCTCATCATCGTCGTCGCGATGCGCTTGATGTCATCCGGCGAGAAGCCGATCAGCAGGTCGTGGGGGAGGGCGGTAAAGGCATGGACGAGCGCCTTTCCGGCATGGCTGCCGATGTCGAAGTCGAATTCGTCCATCAGCCGCTCGATCTGCTCGCGCAGGCGCGGAACGCTGCGCGGCGGCGCGGCAAGGGCCGCAGAAGTCCAGACGCCGGCATGGATCGACAGCTTCTCGACCTTGCCTTTGTCTCCGCGCCAGGGGGCGATAAACAGGTCGAGCGGCACGCGACGGTGTACGCTCGAAAGCTTGTTCGATTTGATGATGAGCAGTTCGCGGTCGTCCGCATCGCGCCCGTCGAACCAGGCAAAGGCGCGCTCGATCGAACTGGGCGCCAGGATTTCGGAAGCGTTCTTGCGGCAGATGCCGATCGCTTGCTCTCTCTCGTTGTCGCGCGTCTGGACGACGTGGCCGAGCTGGGTCAGCATTCCGCGATTAAGCCATTCGAGGAGCGCCCCGTCGCCGTGCCCCGAGAGGCGTTCGGCATCGTTCTTCATCGCATCCTGCAATTTGGGCCAATCGCTGACCGCCGCGGCGACGTCTTCCAGCGTCTCGCGCAGGGACTTCGCGATGGCGCGGCGCAGTTTCGCATCGACGCGGCTTGTCTCGATATAGACCATCGATTCGTACACCGCTTCGTCCGGCTCGCCGTCCGGCAGTTCGTCGAGCGTGCAATCCTTGCTGCGCCGAACGGGCACGATGGGATGCACCAGCCGGTCGATCGACAGTCCATTCGCGGCGATGGCCGCGGCGACGGAGTCCACGATGAAGGGCATGTCGTCATTGACGATCGCGATCCGGGTGTAGCGCCGTTCTTCAGTTGCCGTTCCCAGCGCTATGGCGGGCTTGCCGAAGCTGCGATCATACGCCGTCTGGAGGATGAACTGCGCCGCCTCGCGCATTTCGGCGTCGGGAAAGGCATCGTCGCCCGGCAGCATCGAATTCTCGATCCGGTCAACGAGCTTCTTGATCAGCTTGTCGGAAATTTCCGGCGCATCCTTCGCGCCCTTGGCGGATGTGGACCCGCTGTTCGATTTGGCACCCATTCCTGCGGCTCCGTCGGCCCGGCTCTTGCCGCTGGCCAGTTAGCATGTTGGCGGTCCGCCCCGCCGGGGGGACCGATACGAATAGCTACCGCGCTTAAGCCTGCCCCAATGGCGACGCAAGCGCAGTCATTTCATCAGAAACGATCCAGCGCTCCGATAGTGTCATTCATCGGAAAATAGAGCTGCAGGTCATGCGCGACGGTAGTGCGGAACCGTTGTCTGGTCCTCGTCGGCGGCCTCGCTCGCGTCCGCTTTGCCGAGTGCCTCGCTCAACAATTCGAGCGACCGGATGCGGGCCGCCGGGTCGAAAGTCGCCCCCGCGACCACGATCTCGTCCGCTTCTGTTCGATCGAGGAACTGCTGCATAGCGGCGGTCACCTCGTCGGGCGTACCGACCGCACTTGCCACGCCGAGCGTATCGAGCATTGCCTGTGCGGGCGCCGGCAGGGAGGCCCGGTAGTCTGCGACCGGCGGGGGCAGGCGACCGGGCGAGCCGCTACGGAGGCGGACGAAACTCTGCAATTGGGAGGAAGCGAGCATCTCCGCCTCGTCGCTCGTTTCGGCGCAGAACACGTTCATCGCCACCATGACGTGCGGCTTCTCGCACATCGCGGAGGGCTTGAAGTTGCGGCGATAGACTTCCAGCGCCTCGTCGAGCTGGCCGGGGGCGAAATGCGATGCAAAGGCATAAGGCAGACCGAGCTGCGCGGCGAGGCTTGCGCCGAACAGGCTCGACCCCAGCATCCACATCTCGACCGAGGCACCGTGCCCCGGCGTCGCCTTCATCGGCAGGTCGATGTCGCCCGTCAGGAAAGCGCGCAATTCGACGACATCCTGCGGAAACATCTCGGCTGCCTGATGCAGGTTCTTCCTCAGCGCCTGTTGCAGCCTGCCATCGGCTCCGGGCGCGCGACCCAGACCCAGATCGACGCGACCCGGATAGAAGGCGTCGAGCGTCCCGAACTGCTCGGCGATCTGGAACGGCGTATGATTGGGCAGCATGATCCCGCCCGACCCGATGCGGATGGTCTTCGTTCCCGCACCGATATGAGCAAGAACGACCGAGGTCGCGCCGCCAGCGATGCCGTCCATCGCGTGATGCTCCGCGACCCAGAACCGCTTGAAGCCGAGGCGCTCGGCAGCTTGCGCGAGGCGTGTCGCATCGGCGAGAGCTTCGGCGACGCTGCCGCCCTCGCGCACGGGAACGAGATCGAGAATGGATAGCGGCGTGTCGGCTAGTCGTTTGCGGGCGGTCATCAGCGGCCTTCCTCGCTTGGTGTTTCCGGATCGATGCGCGGCTGCGGGGCGGACGGAACGGCATCGCCGCCCGGTCGCGTCAGGGCTTCGAGCCGTTCCAGACTTTCGTCTGCGCGTCGGGCGTAGGGGGTGTCGGGAGCGACCGCGATCACCGATTCGAAGCTGCGCCGCGCGTCCTCGTAGCGCCCCGAAACGGCTGCGATTCGCCCTGCTTCAAGGCCGATTTCGGGGTTGCGCGGAGCCAGTTCGGCTGCCCGTTCGATCTGCGCCTGCGCATTGGCGAAGCGTTCAAGCCTGCGCGAGAGCGTCGCGGACAAGAGCCACGCCGTCGCATTATCCGGCAGGGCTTCGCGGGCATCGGCAAGGGCGTCGGCGGCTTCCTCTTCTCGTGACAGGGAAACCAGCGCGCGCGCCCGGTCGATATTCGTCTCGCCCAGCAACTGGTCGTTTTGCGCGGCGACGGCATCGATCCGCGCCTCGTCGAGCGCCGCGAGTGCGCTGTCGAAGGAACCCGCGGCCAGCCCGGCATTGCCAGCGAGCGCGGCCAGGCGACCCCGCTCTGCCGCCGCGCCTTGAGGCAGGCGATCGCGCGCAGCGAGGAACGACGTCATCGCCTCGTCGAACCGTTGCTGCGTGTAATAGGCCATGCCGAGGCATTGTCCGGCCAGTGCGGCGTCCGTGCCGCTCGCCTCGCCCAGCCAGTTGCGGGCATAGGCTTCACCGCGTTGCGGATCGCCGCGCACTTCGAGCAGACATTCGCGCAGGCGTTCGGGAATTTGCGGGGCCGCGGGTTGCTGCGCGACGGTTCGCTCGCCGCGCCGTCCCTCCGGATCGATCGGCAGTTCGGACAATTCGGGTTGGGTCGGATTGGGGCCGACCTGCATCAGCAGCAGCGGTAGTATCGCGGAAAGGAGCATAAGGCGTGCTCTCCCTTATTGAGTGGCGCTGTCCTCGATCCGGTCGGTCAATGCCTGTGCAACGCGCAGCAGCGCGGCAATATCCTGCGGCCGGGACAATCGGTGATCGCCATCCTTTATCAGCGTGACTTGAACCTCGTCCGAATGCAGCGCATCGGCAAGGCGCAGGCTGATCTGCCAGGGAACGTCCGCATCGCGCTGTCCGTGGATGAGGTGAACCGGGCAATCGAGTGCGATTTCTTTATCGAGCAGGCGATTGTCCTGCGCGTCGCGCCAGAACTTTGCGTGGGTGGGCGTCGGTTCGGGACCGTAGGGATTGTCCTCGAACACACTCTCCCCGGCGCGCAAACGGTCCTTTTGTTCGGGCAGGTAGCCCCATTCCGAAAAGTCGGGCGCGGGCGCTATCCCGACAAGGCCGGCGAGACGATCCTTCAACGCCAGTCCGAGCAAAAGCATGAGCCAACCACCCATCGACGAGCCGAAAAGGACGATTTTGCCGTCGACCTTTGCAACCAGCAACGAAACGATCTCGTCGCGCCATGCGCTCAGCGTCCCATCGGCGAACGTCCCGTCGCTGACACCGCAGCCCGTATAGTCGAGCAGCAGGCAGGCGCGCCCCTGTTCCCTCGCCCAGTGCATGAGTGCGCTCGCCTTGCCGCCTAACATGTCGGACATATAGCCGGGCAGGAAGACGAGGGTCGGGCCGCGCCCTTCGCTATGCCGGTAGGCCATGCGGCGACCGTCAGGCAGGGTGTGCAACAGCGGCGGCGACGTATCAGTTTCGGTCATCGGCGCGGTCTAGCAGCATCGCCGCCCCCGGCAAATCGCGCGGGAATAAGGACTTAGAAGAAGGAGAAGTCCTCGACGTCCTCGTCCGCCTCGCACATGGCCTGCAACGCCTCGAATTCGGCATCGCTTAAAACGGGCGGATATGTGGCGCCCTCACGGGCGCTCTCGCGAAAGGCGCGGGCCCGCTCTCCGCCGGAGGGGTGGGTGGCAATCCAGCCGGCGACGCGGTCCATGTCCTCGCCCCCGTTCTCCTCGATCATCCGCTCGAAGAACTGCGCTGCGCCGACCGGCGAAATGTCGCTTTCAGCCATGCGTTCGCGCGCATATTCGTCGGCTTCGCGCTCCGCATCGCGCGAATAGCTCATGCTGGCGACCGCGAGGGCGCTTTCCCCGAACCCACTGCCGAAGCCGCTGGCAAGGACGGACAGGCCGAACTGACGAAGCAGAGCGGTCATCACGTGCCGCTCGCGCACGTGACCCACTTCGTGTGCGAGAACGCCGGCCAGTTCTTCGGGACTTTCGGCCTGCTGGATCAGCCCGTCGAACAGCAGGACCTGCCCGCCGGGAAGTGCCACAGCATTGACCATATCGGCATTGGCGACGCCCGCCCGAACCGGTTCATCGGCAGGATCGACTTCGCCCAGCAGCTTCGCCAGTGCCGCATCGCCCTCGGGCGTCGAGCAGAGCCGGTTGCCGAGATCGCCGATCATCGCATCGCCGAGGCGCCTCTCCCAGGCCTGCGGGATCATCGGACCAAGCCAGCCGGGGGCGGTCATGAACAATGCGACTGCCGCGGCGCTGACGAGGGCGAAGGCCGCTGCAGCCTTGCCCAGACCGATTCGGTCGACCCACGCGCCATATTCGGACTTGTGCGGCAGCTTTGCGGACAGGCCGGGCGGCGTATCGGCTGGCAGGACGAGGCGGAAATCGGGTTCCCGCGCGCTTCCGTAAACGATCTCGTGGCGGCGCCTTTCGCGAAAGGTGAGGCTGTCGAGGGCCACCTGCGCTGCCGGTTCGCCATCCTCGACTAGCGACAGGGTATTGCGACCGTCCCACTCCGCCGTGCCTTCGCGCCGAATGGCACTGTGCCCGTCATACCAGTGGGCGCGGAGGCGGTAGGTCTCGTTCATATGGGCCTAGATAGCCCCGATATCGAAGGCGTCGAGCAGGCCTTCGCCATGCCCCGCCGTCGCGGTGGTCGATTGCGTCAATTCATCGAGCAGGATTTCGCCGCCCGCTTCCATGTGGATCATGAAGAACTTCCAGTGACGGTAGCTGAGGAAAATCAGCCCGATGCCGAGCGTGAAGACGACCAGCACCGCATCGCCAATCAGCAGCTTGATCCAGTCCATCGTCGAGGCGTTGAAGGAAAAGCGCAGATGGCCCCAGGTCGTCTCCCCGACGACTTCGCGGTAAAAGGCCGAATAAAAGGCTACCGCGATGATGCCGAGAACGACGTAGAAGACGAACAGGCCAATGACCACGCCGAACATCGCACCGACGCCAGCGCCATCCTCCCCGCCGATGCCGTAACCGGCAAGGCCGCCCGCCGCGCCGACCGCGAAAATCACGGCGACGATGATGAACGGCGCGAGATAGAACAGGAGAAACCGTGCAAAGACATTGCCTGCCTCTGCCTGCGCGTCGAACTTGTAAGGCCCGAAGCTCATCTCGCGCCAGCGCTGGTTCCAAAGGCTCGTCATCGACCACGGTATGAGGAGGCCCAGCGGGAGATAACCCACGAAGGTCTTCCACATATAGGACAGGCCATAACCGAAGCCGGGATTGTTGCTGCCGCCCCTGATGCCGCGCCAGCGGGTACGCGACAGGCGATAACGCAGTGCACGATACCGGGCGAGACCGGTCAGATAGACGATAGCGAGAAAAGCGAACAGGCCGAGCGCGCCCGCCCAGAAGGCCTCGCCGCGCATCGCCAGCGCCTGCGTCGCGAATTGCAGGATGACGAAGGGAATACCGAATAGCAGCAGCACAATCAGGAAACCGATGAACAGCTCCATGCCCGTCCCGGCCCATTCGAGGCGCTCGTCGACGAAGCGGCTGCGCGACCAGAGATAGCGCCGCTCGCGCGTGGTCGCCCAGAAGCGATAGATGCCGAGCGTCACGATGGTCAGCAGGAGGTTGGAAAACGCGATCGGCGCGAACTCTTTCCACGTTCCGTCGAACCCGAACGCGCTTTCGGCGTCCGTATCCTTGTATTCCATGATCGCTCCCTGCCCCTTACGCCGCGACGTTCGACAATGGCTCGCGCGAAGTCAAGCGCCGCAAGCAGTCGCTCGCGCCAATAGGCCGGCGGTGTTACGATTCGGTATCGCGCAGGAAGATCGCCTCGATCGGCAGTTCGAACAGATCGGCAATGCGGAAGGCGAGCGGCAGGGAGGGATCGTAGCGTCCCGTCTCGATCGCGTTGACCGACTGCCGCGACACGTTGAGTTTTTCTGCAAGCGTCTGCTGCGACCAGTCCCGCTCCGCGCGCAGGACCTTGAGGCGGTTCTTCACGATCGCCCTCCGGTCCGGTCGCGAAAGGCCAACCAGCACTGGCTGATACCCATGCCGATCGCCCATGCGGGAAAGACCCACCACGCCCAGATGTGAGGCACCACTTCGAACGTCTCGAGGAAGCCCCAGAAGGTGCCGAAAGTGAGCACGAGGCCAAGGCCCGTGAGGCTGGCCATGATGGCCCGATGGCGCAGATATTCGTCCTCCTCTTCCACGATGTAGCGCGCCATCGTCCAGATCATGCCGAAGACCGGGATGATCGGAAGCAGGGCGATGAGGATCGTCTCCCCATCGCTCAGGGCGACCCGATCGTTGATCGTTACTGCAAGGCCGAGGCCCAGCACGTAACCGAACGAAGCAAGGAGGAACCGCCGGTTATAGCGGGTTATCGCCGGACTGAGATAGCCCTGCGCCTTTTGGCGCGCGAGGGCTGTCTTCACGAGCGGGAACATCAGCGTCATCGCCGCGACCATCAGGATGAAGCCCGTCGTGGCGTCGATCGCGTCGGTTATGCGCAACAGCAAGATCAGCCCGAATGCGAGGAAGATCGACGCGCCCCAGGTTGATGGCCGGCGGAACAGGCCCGGCCGACCAGGGGCCTCGGTCGTCACTTGGCCGACCGGGTCAGGCTGCAACGGCTGGATTGGCCGAGCCATACCTTGGGAAAAATCGCGAGGATGGCCAGCGGGGCCCATTGTGCGAACTCCTCCGGCACAATGTCGAACACTGCGAGAAACGCGATGCCGAACATTGTGGCTGCCAATAGGATTGCTTTGTGCGTCTGTGTCATTTGTCAAACTCCCTTGAAACGATGTAAAGGAAACTAGACAGGCGCCGGAACGGTGTCAAGTCTATTTTACAGATTGACGCGCAACCTTTCCGGTCTTGCGCATGTCGGCAGCGCCAAGTATCTCTTCGGCATGGCTTTGATGACTACAACGACAACTACCACCACCACGGGCGCGGCCCGGGGGCGGATCGTCGCGGTCATCTGACGCGGCGGCCGCTGCCCGGGCGTTACCGGGCTGACGGCGTCGCTTCCCGGTAATTTCGCCATTCTCTCTCGACGCCGGACTTTGCGTCCCGCCCGGCCTGTGCCATTGCGCGGCGAGATGGATCAAGAGCGAGCGAAATGACCGAACTTCTGAAAATCAGCCTTCCTGACGGTTCCGTGCGCGAGGTCGAGCAGGGTTCCACGCCCGCCGACGTCGCTGCTGCGATCGGGCCGGGACTTGCCAAGGCGGCAATCGCCGCGCGTGTCGATGGCGAAGTGCGCGATCTTGCAAGACCGTTCGAAGGGGACGCCGAACTCGCTCTCATCACGAGCCGCGACGAGGCGGACGCGCTCGAACTCGCGCGGCACGACTACGCTCACGTCCTTGCCGAAGCGGTACAGGCCCTTTGGCCGGGAACGCAGATCACCTTCGGCCCTGCGACCGAGGACGGCTTCTACTACGACGTGCTCGCGCCCGACAGCCGCGACCCGTTCTCGATGGACGACCTGCCCGCGATCGAAGAGAAGATGCGGGAGATCATCAGGGCGGACAAGCCGCTCGTCCGCGAAGTCTGGAACAGGCAGGACCTCATCGAGAAGTGGCGTAATGAAGGCGAGAACTTCAAGGCAGAGTGGGCAGGCGAGCTTCCCGAAGGCGAGGAACTGACGGTCTACTGGTCGGGCGAACCGGGCAGCGAGGGTGCGTGGATGGACATGTGCCGCGGACCGCATCTGCCCTCCACCGGCAAGCTCGATCCGCAGGCGTTCAAGCTGATGCGCGTGGCGGGCGCCTATTGGCGCGGCGACCAGAACAATGCGCAACTGACGCGCATCTACGGTACGGGATGGCTCAACAAGAAGCAGCTCGATGCGCATCTCCACCGGCTGGAGGAGGCGGCAAAGCGCGACCATCGCAAGCTGGGGCGCGAGATGGACCTGTTCCATCTTCAGGAAGAGGCGCATGGCAGCGTCTTCTGGCACCCCAACGGCTATCGCATCTGGCGCGAACTCGAAGCCTATATGCGCCGCAAGATGGACAAGGCCGGCTATCGCGAGATCAAGACGCCGCAGCTGATGGACGTCCGGCAATGGACGCAGTCGGGCCACTGGGGCAAATATGCCGAGAACATGTTCGCGGTGCCGGACATCGTGCCCGAAGTGGACGGTCTGGGGGACGGACCGGCGAACCCGAAAGTCGCGGACGATGCCGACTGGATGGCGATCAAGCCGATGAACTGTCCTGCGCACGTCCTCGTCTTCAAGCAGGGCATCACATCCTATCGCGACCTTCCGATCCGCCTCGGCGAAATGGGCTGCTGCCACCGCAACGAACCACACGGGGCGCTGCACGGCATCATGCGCGTACGCCAGTTCACGCAGGACGACGCGCATATCTTCTGCACCGAGGATCAGGTGATCGAGGAAGTGCGCAGTTTCTGCCGGCTCGTCGACGAGGTCTATTCCGATTTCGGCTTCGACTATCAGGTGAAACTGGCGCTGCGTCCGGAGAAACGGTTCGGCTCGGACCAGATGTGGGACAAGGCCGAGCAGGAACTGCGCGACGCGGTCGTGGCAGCAGGGATGGCGAACGCTGATTACGGCTGGGAAGAACTGCCCGGAGAGGGTGCGTTCTACGCGCCCAAGCTCGAATGGCATCTGACCGATGCGATCGGCCGCACGTGGCAGGTGGGTACCATTCAGGGCGACCGCGTGCTGCCTGAACGGCTCGATGCGAGCTATGTCGGCGAGGATGGCGAGCGGCACCGGCCGGTCATGCTTCACCGCGCGATCTTCGGCACGTTCGAGCGATTCATCGGCGTCTCGATCGAGCATTTCGCGGGCAAGCTGCCGCTCTGGCTTGCGCCGGTGCAGGCTGTCGTCGCGCCGATCGTTTCGGATGTCGACGGCTATGCCGGCGAGGTGCTGGCCAAACTCGAGGCTGCCGGCTTGCGGGCAGAGGCGGATTTGCGGAACGAGAAAATCAACTACAAGATCCGCGAACACAGCCTCGCCAAGGTTCCGCAACTGCTGATCGTTGGCAAGCGCGAGGCCGAGGAAGGCACTGTCGCCTTGCGGACGCTCGGCGAGAAGGAGCAGCGGGTGATGAGCGTCGATGAGGCAGTCGCCTTGCTGAAGGGCGAGGCGACCCCGCCCGACCTGCGCTGACGCCGACGGTCGAAGCCGCCGGGCCGCTGTCATGGAACTCGTTGCGGGCTATGCGCTCGTCCAGCTTGTTGCCGCCCTGTTCGCTGCATTCGGCTCGGCCTTCGTGCGCGGTCTCACCGGCTTCGGCATGGCGATCCTGCTGGTGCCGATCCTAGCGCTCGCGCTCGACCCGGTCGAGGCCGTCCTGCTCGCCAACTTCCTGTCGGTATTTATCGGCCTGTCCGAGATTCGCCGCCTTATTCGCAATGCGGAGCGGACGGCCTGGACGATCGCGGGCATCGTCGTGGTGACGACCCCTATGGGTCTCGTCGCATTGGCGCAAACACCGCCGGGCATAGCGCGCCTTGCCATCGCGCTAATCGCCTTTTCCGCCTTCCTCGCGATCCTTCTGCCGCGCCGGGCAGAGGGGTTGCCGGGACGTGCGACGACCAGCGGGGTCGGATTACTGAGCGGCTTGATGACGGGCTATGCCGGGATGCCCGGTCCGCCCGTGGTCCCCTACTATGTCGGACGCGACCTGCCGCGCGAGATCGCGAAGGCGTCGATGATGCTGATCTTTACGATAGCCGCTGCTGCGGGCCTCGGCTCGGGGGCGGCAATGGGCCTCCTCGACTGGCGCTTGTCGCTACTTGCCGTCTTGCTGTTTCCGGCGGTTTTGCTCGGCAACATGCTGGGCAACAAGGCATCGGGCAGGATCGGCGACCGGACCTGGCGGATAATCGTCGGATTGGTGCTCGGCGGCGCGGCGCTCGCGGCGGTCGTTCGCCTATTCTGACGAGCCGTCTGGCGAATCAGAAGGGCAGGAAGGGTCCTGCGCAAACCAGCGCTGCTCCGCATAGACCGACGACGGTCTTTCGGGTCCAGTCCCGTGTCCGGAACGTCGCCGCATGGGTGCGGGCAAAAGCGATTGCGTGAGCCATGCCGCCCTTTTCCGCGCAATGTCCTAACAAAACCTTACCGTTAATCTACAGCGTCGGCTCGACGCCTATTTGCGAACGGCTTCGCGGCTCGGCATTTGCTGACTGGCGCAATGAAAGCCCCCGCCGCCGGCCAGCACGGCATCGGCGGGCAGGCCGATGGTCGCCCGGTCGGCAAACAAAGCGCCGATAGCCTCCACCGCGGCCTCGTCCTGCGGACGGCCGAAGGTCGGCACGACAACCAGATAGGAAGTGATGGCGAAATTGGCGTAGCTCGCCGGTTCTGGACGATCGCCGCGCGTGACGAGGCCGGGGGACGGGATGGAATGCACCTCGAGGCCGAAAGCCTCTGCGCGCCGTCTCGCATCCGCATAGATCGCGGCGTTCGGATCGTCACTGCCCGAAGGTTCGGCGAGGACGATCTCCCCTTCGGCTACGAAGCGGGCAAGATTGTCTACGTGACCGTCGGTGTGATCGTTGACGAGACCGTCGCCGAACCAGCAGACCCGTCCAAAGCCAAGATCGCGCGCAAGCCGTTCCGCGATGGCCTCGCGCGAGAGGGACGGGTTGCGATTGGGGTTCAGAAGGCACTGTTCTGTCGTGAGGACCGTTCCCGTACCGTCGCCGTCGATGGCTCCGCCTTCCAGTATCCAGTTCGCAACCGTCAGCGGCAGGCCAGCATCCTCTGCCAGTTCGGCGCCGATCGTCTCGTCGCCCTCCATAAGGTATTTCTCGCCCCAGCCGTTGAAGGCGAAGCGGCGGGCGGCGCGCTTGCCATCCGCCGACACGACGAGCGGTCCGGTATCGCGCAACCAGATATCGCCATAGGCCCGCCGTTCGAGCCGGACGTTTGCCCCGACGAGAGATTTCGCATGAGCCTCGTTCGCCGCATCCCTGACGAGCAGCCGCACCTCCTGCCCGCTTTCCGCGACGGCGTTGGCGAAGGCCGCAATCTGCCTCTGCGCCTCGGCTAGAAAGCCCGGCCATTCGTCACCGTCATGCGGAAAGCCGATCCACAGCCAGTCCTGCGGTGCCCATTCGGGCGGCATCACCACGCTCATCAGACTGCGTCCCGGTATCTGCCGATCAGCAGCCTTCGCCCGCCGCGCAGCTCTCGTCGCGGATGGCGCGGAATTCGTCGCCCTCGACCCAGTTCGGCCAGCTTGCGGAATTGCCCATCATGCGACCGAGGCGATAGAACAGTTGCAAATCGTTCATCACGCCCGACCAGTCCCAGTTCTCGTTGAACTCGTCCTTGGGCCCATGATAGCGGTTCTCGGTATAGTCGGCTGCAACCGCCGCACCCGCTTCGATGCCGCCTTCGACCAGATCTTCACCACCGTCGATATAGAGCATCGGCACGCCGCGCTTTGCGAAGGCGAAGTGGTCAGAGCGATAATAGAAGCCCTTTTCCGGTGTCGGTTCCGGCGTAGCAACGCGGCCTACATCCGTAAGAGCCGCTTCGAGGAACTGGTCGAGTTCGCTCTTGCCGCCGCCGACGACCAGCACGTCCTTCGCCGGGCCGGCAACCTGAAACGCGTCCATGTTGATCCCGCCGACCGTCTGGCTGAGCGGGACAACTGGGTTTGCAGCGTAGTAGTCCGCGCCGAGCAGACCTGATTCCTCGGCGGTCACGGCCAGGAAGACGAGACTGCGATCGGTCGCCCCTGCATCGGCATGAGCCTCTGCCAGCGCGACGAGCGCCGCCGTACCGGTGGCATTGTCGACTGCGCCATTGCAGATGTCGTCGCCGTCGGGCGCAGGCGTGCAACGGCCGAGGTGATCCCAATGCGCGGTATGCATGACGTATTCGTCAGGGCGCTCCTGCCCAGGCAAAACGCCGATGACGTTCTGCGAGGCGAATTTGCGGATATCGCTCGAAAAGCTGGTCGATGCGGTCAGGCCGAGCGGTACGGCTTCGAAATCCTGCCGCTTCGCCGCTGCGCTCAACGTGGCGAGATCGTATCCGGCTGCCGTCAGGATCTGCTGCGCCACGCCCTTCTGCACCCAGCCGTTCATCTTCGTAAGCGGCGGGGCGTTCGGTCCGCGCTGCGCATAGGCCTGCGGCCCGGACCAGGACGATTCGACGACGTTCCAGCCATAGGCTGCGGGAAACTCGTCATGCACGATGATCGCCCCTGCCGCACCTTGCCGTGCCGCTTCCTCGTATTTGTAGGTCCAGCGCCCGTAATAGGTCATGGCGCGTCCGCCGAACGTGCCTTCGAGCATTTCGCTTTCGTAGTCGGGATCGTTGACGAGAATGACGGCGGTCTTGCCGGTCATGTCGACGCCCTCGTAATCGTTCCAGCCGCGTTCAGGCGCATTGATGCCGTAACCCACGAAGACGAGTTCGCTATTGTCGAGCGTTGTCCGCGCATCCTCGCGATAGGTCACCCCGACCCAGTCGCTTGCATAATCGAAGCTCATATTTACGCCGTTGCCGGTGACGGTCAGCGGAGCGTAATCACGCCCGGTGATCTCGACCAGCGGCACTTCCTGTACCCAGGACCCGTTATTGCCGGGCTGGAGACCAGCTTGCCGGAAACGTTCCTTGAGAAGGGCGACGGTCTTCTCCTCGCCGATCGTGCCGGGTGCGCGCCCCTCGAACTCGTCGGAGGACAGGGTGCGCGTGACGTTCACCATCGTTTCCTGTGAGATGTCGCCGGGCGCGACTTCGGGAATGTCGAGCGATGCGACGTCGTTTTGGGCAGCGGGCATGGTGGCGCAGGCGCCGAGGCCAAGAACCAGCGCAGTGAGGGGAAGGGCTTTGAGAAGGCGTGTCATCGGGGGGAAGTCCTTGATATTCGTCATTCACCTCTGTCTCGCAGAGCGGGCTGTTGTTAGCAAGGGGCGCGCCCGAACCCGCTGTTGCCCTCGAAGCTGCGGCCATGCACAAGAGCGAGGATGTCGTCCGACTGGCCCTCCGCACTAAAGCGCGCGCGCGATCATTCGCCGTTTCTCGCAAAAGAGATCGAGCGCTGGCCGGACATCGCCGATTTGCTTCACGAGGGGGACGGCGAGGCGGCGCTGCAGCTCGCAGCGGAGAAGGGCGAAGCGGCCGACGCATCGATCGCCTTGCGAAGGGAGCGCTCGGCATTGGCGCTGGTCCTCGGCATCGGCGATCTTGCGGGAGCCTTCCCGGTCGGTTTCGTCATGGGCCGATTGTCCGACTTCGCCGATCGCGCCATGCACCGCGCGCTTCAGGCGGTCGTGGCGAGGCGCGTCGATGAGCAGGCGACGGACGGCATTTTCGCCCTTGCGCTGGGAAAGCTTGGTGCGCGCGAACTCAACTATTCCTCCGACATCGATCCCATTCTCATCTACGATCCGGAGCGACTGCCCTGCCGAGAGCGCGACGATCCGGGCGAAGCTGCGCAGCGTTACGTGCGGCAATGGGTTCGCCTGCTGTCGGACAACACCGCAGAAGGTTTCGTCTTTCGCGTCGATCTGCGCCTTCGTCCCGCTTCCGAGGTCAGCCCCCTCGTTGTGCCGCTGGGCGGTGCGTTATCGCATTACGAATCCAGTGCGCTCGCATGGGAGCGCGCGGCCTTCATCCGGGCACGAAGCGCCGCGGGCGACGTAGCGGCGGGGGAAGCGTTCCTCGACCAGATCGACAGCTTCATCTGGCGGCGAAGCCTCGATTTCGGAGCCATCGACGAAATTCGCGAACTGACCCACCGCATCCGCGACACGCACAAGGGTCCGCCCGAACCGTCGCCCGGTTTCAGCGTGAAGCAGGGACGCGGCGGCATTCGGGAGATCGAGTTCTTCGCGCAAACGCATCAGCTCATTCACGGCGGACGCGACCCGTCCTTGCGCGTTGCAGGTACGCGGGCGGCACTCGACGCGCTCGCCGCGGCTGGTCGGATCGAGGCGGAGGACGCGGTTCGCCTGGGAGAGGCCTATGACAACCTGCGCGTTATCGAGCACCGGTTGCAGATGGTTGCGGATCAGCAGACCCATTCGCTGCCGAAAGCAGATGCGCTCGACAATGTCGCGCGATTGCATGGATTGGCGGACGGCAAGGCGCTGATCGCTTACCTGAAACCCATCTGTGAAAGCGTCGCGACCCGGTTCGATCAGCTTATCGCGGAAGATCGCGACCTTTCGCCTCCGGAAACATCGGTATCGGTGGCATCGCTGCCCGATCTCGAAGCGGAAAAGCGCGAGGACTGGCTTGATCGGACGGCAAACTGGGTGGATGGCCGCTATCGCGCCCTGCGAAGCGAGGCGGCACGTCATGCCCTGTTCGCGGTGCAGTCCGACCTACTGAAGGCGATGGCGGCGACGCCCGATCCCGACCGCGCGATGCTCCGGTTCGAAGGGCTGCTCGAAAGGCTGCCGAGCGCCGTCAATCTCTTCCGCCTGCTTGAAGCGCGCCCGGCACTGCTGGATCAGCTCGTCCGGATTGTCAGCCTGGCTCCGCCGCTGGCCGACGAACTGGCGCGCCGTCCCGAACTGCTCGACCCGCTGATCGACCGCACGGCCTTCGACCTGCCGGGCAGTGTCGAGGAACTGGCGGCGGCAATGCGGCCTGCCGGTGACGAACTCGATTACGAGGACCAGCTCGACCGCATCCGGATCGTGACGAGCGAGATACGCTTCGCCCTCGGTGTGCAGCTGATCGAAGCGGCGCACGATCCGCTCGACATCGCGGCGGGTCTTTCCCGAACGGCGGAAGCGGGTTTGCAGGTCGCGAGCGCGGCGGCAGCGCGCGAGTTCGCGGAAAAGCATGGCCGCATCGACGGCGTGGACCTCGTCGTGCTGGCACTAGGCCGGCTGGGCGGAGGGATGCTCACCCATGCCTCCGATCTCGACATCGTCTATTTGTTCAACGGCTCGCACGAGGCGGAATCGGATGGCGATCGTCCGCTCGGAGCGACGCTTTATTTCAACAGGCTCGCGCAGCGTGTGACCGCCGCCCTTTCCGTTCCCACGGCGCAAGGTGCGCTCTACGAAGTCGACACGCGCTTGAGACCGCAAGGCAATCAGGGGCCGATCGCCGTCAGTTTCGAGAGCTTCGCGCGGTATCAACGGGAGAATGCCTGGACCTGGGAGCACATGGCGCTCATCCGGGCGCGAACGGTCACCGGACTGCCCGAAGTCCGCGAGGAACTGGATGCACTGGTGGACGAAGTGCTGGCCGCTCCGCGCGATGCGGGCGATCTGCGCGAAGCCGTTCTCAAGATGCGCGGCGAGATGGCCGAACACAAGCAGCCCGCCGGGCGTCTCGATGCGAAACTGCTGCGCGGCGGGCTGGTCGATCTCGAATTCCTTGCCCATTATCTCCAGCTGCGCGAGCGCGTCGCCATCGACCCCGACCTCGATGCGGCGCTGGCCGGGCTCGGCGAGGCGGGATTGATCGAGGATGCCGCCGGATTGCGAGAGGCGAATGCGCTGATGAACCGCATTCTCGTTTCTGCAAGACTGCTCGCGCCCGAGCTCGACGAATGGCATGGTGCCGCAGGAGAGGTGCTGGCGAAGGCGTGCGGCACCAGCGACATGCCCGCGCTCTTGGACAATCTGCTCGGCGCGCGCCATAGGGTGGCGGCAAGCTGGAAAGCCGTGTTCGGCACGCAACTAAGGATCGAGGAATGAGCGCAGAGAACTGGCCGCAGGAAGGCGATGCGATGCCTGATGTCGCGATGGAAACTCCCGAAGGCAACATGGTGAGCCCAAAGGACTTCAAGGGGCAGAAGGCGGTCTTCTTCTTCTATCCCAAGGACAATACGCCCGGCTGCACGACCGAGGCCAAGGACTTCAGCGCGTTGAAGCTGGAGTTCGACAAGGCAGGCGTCGCACTACTGGGCATCAGCAAGGATTCGCCGCAAAAGCACCGGAACTTCATCACCAAGCATGACCTTTCCGTGCCCCTCGCGACCGATGCGCAGGAGGGCGGTCTGTCCGACGCGCTCGGTATCTGGACCGAAAAGTCGATGTACGGAAAGAGCTTCATGGGCATGGTCCGCACGACCTACCTCGTTGGCGAGGACGGCAAGATCGTCAGGAAATGGCCGAAGGTAAAGGTGAAGGGCCACGCTGACGAGGTGCTCGCGGCGGCGAAAGGCTGAGCCGGTAAGGGCGAATCGATCGATCGGGTTTCCCTGCGAATCGCCTGGAACGAATCATCTCATCGGCGCCGCTTGACATCGAACCGGCGGCAAACCGCGGTGACGCCAAGCCTTTTCGAAGGGATGATCGTCATGCTGCGCGGCGCCGGCGATTATGCAAGGCGCGCCAGACCGTTAGCGATTTCGAAGGCGGAAATTGTCGTTTTGATCGACTCGGCGCAATCGACAATCGGTTTATCGCGGCAAGCGCAGGTGTCGCTTGATTCTGTTAACCATTGAACCGTAGCTACTCTCAACACGCAAACCGGACACAAGTTCCGGACTTTTTTGGGAAACGCGACGCTGCTTAGGGATAGCAGTCTTTTCGCTTCAGGGGTCGCACCGTTCGAATGACGGTCGGCAAGACGGGACGAATTATGAAGCCAACCACTTTCGCACGACTGGCCGCTGTGCCTGCCGCCCTTTTCATGGTCGCGGCCGCTCCGGCCCAGGCCGAGGACATCGTGGTCGGCAGCGCGTCCTCCACCGCTGCCGCGAGCGTTGGCGAAAGCCCGCTCGTCATTGGTGACGAGGATGCCGAATACCGCCAGCTCTACGCGCAGTGGCGCACCCATGAACAGCGTCAGGCCGGACAGGCCGCCATGCCGCAGATCTCGGTTCCTTCGGGGATGCCCCTCGGTCAGGCGCGCATGTCGAGCAGCTATGGCGAGCGCACCCATCCGATCTTCGGCGGACGTCGCAATCATCACGGCGTCGATCTCGCCGCGCCGACCGGAACGCCGGTCTATGCGACGGCAGACGGCATCGTCGACACGGCAACCTATTCCGGTTCCTACGGCAATTACATCAAGGTCGAGCATGGCGCGCAGCTCGAAACGCGCTTCGCCCACCTTTCCAGCATGAATGTTCGCAGCGGGCAGAAGGTCCGCAAGGGCGACATCATCGGTTACGTCGGTTCGACCGGCAATTCGACGGGTCCGCACCTTCATTATGAAGTCCGCGTCGCTGGTCAGGCGGTCAACCCCGCTCCCTATATGGTCGAGAGCGAGGCGCAGCAGGAATTCGCATACGAAATGGGCGAGGGCGGACGCGGCGGCCAGCGGTAAGGGTTTCTCCAGACCCACGGGCGTGGGGGAATGTCGGTTGGTTCCCGACATACTAAAGGGCGGCAGGCGGGATCCTGCCGCCTTTTCTTATGCCCGCGATAGAACCGGCAATGACGGTTGGGCCTTGCCGGGCGACGCACTTGCGATAGTATAGATTGCAGATGGCAACCGAAAAACGATGTTGCCGCTCAATTCATACGCGCGAGGAGAGACGCCGCCCATGCACCCCATCCAGCACGCCGCAGAGCATCCCGACCGGCCCGCGATCATCATGGCGCAGAGCGGCGAAACGCTGAGCTATGCGGCAATGGACGGGCTCGCCAATCGCTTTGCCCACTGGCTGAGGGAACAGGGGATGCAGCCCGGCGACGCCTTCGCCGTCTATCTCGAGAACCGGATCGAATATCTGCCGCTGATGTGGGGATCGCAAAGGATCGGGACGGTCATGGTCCCCGTCTCGACCCATCTGACTGCCGAAGAAACCGCCTATATCCTCGACGACAGTTCGGCAAAGCTTATCGTTTCCTCGGACAGGTTCGCGTCTCTTGTCGACGAACTGCGCAAGCTCAAACCCGATCTTTCCATGCTGATCTTCGGCGGCGAAGGTTCGGAGGATGCCGCCGAAGCCCTTGCCGCGCAACGCGATGCATCGCCATCCGACATGGTTGCGGGCTACGAGATGCTCTATTCCTCCGGCACGACCGGCAGGCCCAAGGGGATCAAGCCGACGGTCCCCGACCCCGATCCGCAGGCCGGGCCCAATCCGCTCGTCATGGTGATGACGGCGGTGTTCGGCGTCCCGGGCGACGGAACGTGCCGGTACCTTTCACCCGCTCCGCTCTATCATGCCGCGCCGCTGCGCTGGTGTGCGAGCGTGCACCGCCTCGGCGGGACGGTCGTCGTCATGGAGAAGTTCGATCCGGAAGCCGCGCTCGCCGCAATCGAGCGATACGAGATCGACACGAGCCAATGGGTTCCGACCCATTTCGTGCGCCTGCTCAAGCTGCCCGAGGAAGTGCGCGGCAAATACGACCTGTCGAGCCTGAAGCGCGCAATCCATGCTGCCGCCCCGTGTCCCGTTCCGGTCAAGCAGGCGATGATCGACTGGTGGGGTCCGATCATCCAGGAATATTACGCCGGCAGCGAGGGCAACGGCATGACCTTCGTGACCTCGACCGACTGGCTGACCCATCCTGGAACCGTCGGCCGCCCGATCTTCGGCGAACTGCATATCTGCGACGAGTACGGCAACGAGTTGCCCGCGGGCGATACCGGCCTCATCTACTGGCTGGCGCCGACGCCCTTTGCCTATCACAACGATCCCGAAAAGACGGCGAGCGTCACGAACGCACAAGGCTGGACGACGCTGGGCGATATCGGACGGGTGGACGAGGAGGGCTTTCTCTATCTCACCGATCGGAAGAGCAACATGATCATCTCCGGCGGCGTGAACATCTACCCGCAGGAAATCGAGAACCTTCTCGTTACCCACGACAAGGTGACGGACGCCGCCGTCATCGGCGCGCCGGACGAGGAGATGGGAGAGCGCGTCGTCGCGGTCGTTCAGCCGGAGCGGATGGAGGATGCGGGCGAAGCGCTGGCAAGTGAACTTACCGATTTCCTGGCGGCGCACCTCGCGCGCATGAAACTTCCCCGGCAGATCGACTTTCGCAGCGACCTTCCGCGCGAGGCGAACGGCAAGCTCTACAAGCGCAAGCTCAAGGAAGAATACGCCGCGGCGGCGGACTGAGGTTCAAACCGTTCGTCTGCCGAGCGCCTAGACCTGAAGCAAAAGGGACGTGCGCCTCTCCAATGAGACGGCACGCCCCCTGTTTTTCAATCAGGCGTCCGCAGATTCGCGCGGTTTCGCCATTTGGCGGTGCATCTTTGCGACGAGGCCATCGGGCAGGATGTCGGCGAAGAGATACTGCACCTTGTTCAGAAGGCCGCTGACCTCCTTCACTTCGCCGTCGAGCAACGCGTCATAGCCGTCCTTTGCGACCTTCGCAGGATCGGCCTTCATGTTACTTTGCTGGACGCCGGTGCCTTCCATATCGGCTTCCTCGAAGAACTCGGTATCGGTCACGCCCGGCAGGAGGCACGAGACGACGACATCAGTTTCCTTCAACTCGTTGGCGAGGCCGACACAGAAATCGACGATGAAGGCCTTGGTCGAATTGTAGGTGAGATTGAACGGGCCGGGCATATCGGCGACGATCGAGCCGGTCACCAAAATTCGGCCGGCATTGCGGTCGCGCATGGCGCGTCCGACGCGGTGAATGAGGCTGACCGTGCCAGTCACGTTCGTATCGATGGTGTGCTTTACCTCACCCCACTCGGTGTCGAGGAACTTGCCGCCCTCGCCTGCTCCGGCATTCGCCATGAGCACGTCGACATGGCGCGAGCCGATAGCATCCATCAGCTTGTCGACGCCCTCCTTGGTCGCGAGATCAGCTTCGACCGTCTCGACGGAGGCTGCGCCTGACGCGCGGGCCGCTGCAGCGCCCTGTTCGAGTTCGCGGTCGGCCGCGATCAGGATGTCGCATCCGTCCTTTGCGGCGAGCTTGACCAGTTCGAGGCCGATGCCGCTCGAACCGCCTGTGATGACGGCGAGGCCGGATAGTTTGTCGATCGGGTTCTTGCTCATGTAGTTGTCTCCATTCCGGGACGAAGCACGACCTTCGTCCATTCGTTCTGCTTTTCCTTGAAGTTCTTGTAGCCGGTCGGCGCATCCTCGAGCGGCAGGTGATGGCTGATCAGGAAGGTCGTATCGATCTCACCTTCCTCGATCTTTTCGAGAAGCGTCTTGAGGTATTTCTGCACGTGAGTCTGGCCCGTGCCGATGCTGACGCCCTTTTCCATCAGTGCGCCGATGGGGAACTTGTCGGTCATCCCGCCATAGACGCCGGGGATCGAGACTTTTCCGCCGAACCGCACGGCAAGCAGCGCCTGTTTGAGGGCGCTCGCCCGGTCTGCGCCGATGCCGACTTTCTGCTTCACGACGTCGATCATGTTGTCGATCGCGAAACCATGCGATTCCATCCCGACCGCGTCGATGACCGCATCCACGCCGATGCCGCCGGACATCTCCATCAACGCCTCGCGGACGTCCGTCTCGCGAAAGTTGATGATGTCCGCGCCGAGACCGCGCGCCAGTTCTAGGCGATGCGGATAGTGGTCGATGACGATGACCCGCGCTGCACCCATGACGAGAGCGGATTGCGCGGCGAACAGACCGACGGGACCGGCGCCCCATACGGCGACCGTGTCGTCGGGCTGAATGTCCGCATTTTCCGCAGCCATCCAGCCGGTCGGTAGGATGTCGGAGAGGAAGAGGACCTTGTCATCGTCCAGATGGTCGGGAACGACGATCGGACCGACGTCCGAGAACGGAATACGGACATATTCCGCCTGCCCGCCGGAATAACCGCCGGTGAGGTGCGAATAGCCGAACAGGCCAGCCATCGGATGGCCATAAAGCGTTGCCGACAGATCCTGCTTTTCGACCGGGTTCGAGTTGTCGCAGGCCGAATATTGCTGGACCTTGCAGTGGAAGCATCCGCCGCAGGCGATGGTGAACGGAACGACGACCCGCTGACCTTTTTTGAGGGTGCTGTCGGTGCCGGTCTCGACGACTTCGCCCATAAATTCATGGCCGAGCACGTCGCCCGTCATCACGCCGGGAATGACTCCGTCGTAAAGATGAAGGTCGCTGCCGCAGATCGCGGTCGAGGTGACCTTGATGACGGCATCGCGCGGATTGATGATTTCGGGATCGGATACCGTATCGACGCGCACGTCGTGCGTTCCGTGAAAGGTAAGGGCGCGCATCAGGCGTTCTCCTTCTGCTGCTGCTTGGCTTTGCGGGTCTGGTCCTTGGTGCGGGCCGAGGTGGCGATCTCGCCGGTTTCCATCAGCATCTTGAACCGTTTGAGGTCGTGGCGCGCCTGGACGTTGGGTTCGCGCAGGAACAGCTTGGCGATCGCCCGTCCAAGGTCGCCGGCAGGCGGTTTGTAGGCGACGATCAGCGAGACACGCGTGCCGCGCTCTCCTGGTGCGTCCTCAAACGCGACGCGGCCCTCGGTATCGATGTCCGAATCCTCGACGGAGCGCCACGCGATGAGTTCTTCCTGCTTCTCGCTGACGATTTCCGTCTCGACGTCGACGCTCTGCCCGGCAGGAGCCTTGATTGTCCAGACGGACCGGTCGCCGCCCTTGACGGCAACCTTCTCGAGGTTCTCCATGAAATCGGGCAGGTTCGTGAAGTCGCGCCAGAAGGCGAACAATTCGCTCTTCGGCTTGCGAATGGTGACTGTCCGGCCGACGACGGAATACTCGCCGAAGCCGCGGCGGGCGGTATAGCCGGGGGCGTCATCGCCCCAGTCGCGCTTCTTGCGCTGGGTGTTGGTGTAGGCGAAGGCGGCAGCGCCCAATGCGGCGCCGATGCCGATGGCCGGGCCGATCCATCCACCGGACCGGTCGTTCGTGTCGTGGCTCATGGCTCTTCCTTTTTGAAAAGGTGTGATACCTTTATGGAAGCGCCCGATGGCCCTTACGTTTCGTCGCTTACGTTCAAGCGAGCCTCAGCAGCGGCAGGGCACCACCCGACAACATATGTTTGCAGCCGCTCAGCCCAGCAGGCGGCGCGCGATTTCGCGCACTTCGTCGCCCATGTCTTCCCGCTCCAGCGCGAGGGCCAGGGTCGCTTCGACGAACCCCGTCTTGCTGCCGCAATCGTAGCGATTGCCTTCGAAAGTGACGGCGTGGAAGGGCTGCGAACCGATCATCTTCGCCATTGCGTCGGTCAGCTGGATTTCTCCGCCCGCGCCCTTGCCCTGATCTTTCAGGACGCCCATCACCTCGGGCTGAAGGATATAGCGGCCCGACACGATCTTGTTCGACGGCGCTTCGGCGACGGGCGGCTTCTCGACCAGTCCCTTCACTTCGGTCAGCGAACCTTTTTCCTCGCCCGGATCGATCACCCCGTAGGAGGAGACGTCCTCGTGCGGGATTTCCAGAACGCTGATGAGATTGCCGCCGACCTCGTCATAGGCCTCGACCATCTGCTTCATGCAACCCGGCTCGCCCACCATCAGTTCGTCCGGCAGGAGGATGGCGAAGGGATCGTCGCCGACGATGGCCCTCGCACACCAGATCGCATGGCCGAGCCCGAGCGGGACCTGCTGACGCACGGTGATGATGTCGCCCGGTGTCGCACGCGTGGGATCGAGCACCGACATGTCCTTGCCGCGTTCCTCCATCGTCGTTTCGAGTTCGAAGGCGACGTCGAAATGCTCGACGATGGCGGTCTTGCCGCGCCCGGTCACGAAGATGATCTGCTCGATCCCCGCCTCGCGCGCCTCGTCCACCGCATACTGGATGAGTGGGCGGTCGACGATCGGCAGGAGTTCCTTGGGGATGGCCTTCGTTGCCGGAAGGAAGCGAGTGCCAAGCCCTGCTACGGGGAAGACGGCTTTCTTGATCGGTTTGTGCTGTGTCATGTCGGCTTTCGCGTTGAACGGATGGGGTCGCCCCGTCAACCGATGCGCACGCCACCTGTTCCAATCGGAGACCGAGGGATAGCCGCCGCGTCGACCGTCACCCGCCCGCCTTCCCGCGCTGGCGACTTGTGCTGACGGACAATCCGGCTAAACCGCTGGCCCTATGGACAAGCTCATCATTCGTGGCGGCAACCGCCTGTCGGGAACGATTCCGATCTCGGGCGCCAAGAACTCCGCCCTCACGCTCATTCCCTGCGCCCTTTTGACCGACGAACCGGTCACGCTGCGCAACCTGCCCCGCCTCGCGGACATCGACGGGTTCCAGCACCTGATGACCCAGTTCGGCGTCAGCCATTCGATCGCGGGCGCGCGCCCGGAAGATTTCGGCCGGGTCGTCACGCTGCAGGCGACGCGCATAACCAATTCCACGGCGCCCTACGATCTCGTGCGCAAAATGCGCGCCTCGATCCTCGTGCTGGGTCCCTTGCTCGCCCGCGCGGGAGAAGCGACGGTATCGCTGCCGGGGGGCTGCGCCATCGGCAATCGGCCCATCGACTTGCATCTGAAGGCTTTGGAAGCAATCGGCGCGGAAATCGAACTCGCGCAGGGCTATGTCCGGGCAAGTGCGCCGGGCGGACGGCTGGCGGGCGGAGACTACGACTTCCCGGTCGTCTCGGTCGGAGCGACGGAGAACGCCGTCATGGCCGCGGTCAAGGCGAGCGGCACGTCCCGCCTCACCAATGTCGCGCGCGAGCCGGAAATCGTCGATCTGTGCAACCTGCTCTGCGCGATGGGCGCCGAGATCGAGGGCATCGGCTCGTCCGACCTGACGATCCACGGCGTCGAGCGGCTGAACGGCGCGACCTACAAGGTCATGCCCGACCGGATCGAAGCGGGCTCATATGCCTGCGCTGCGGCCATAACCGGCGGCAGCGTGACGCTCGAGGGCGCGAAAGCGAGCGACATGGCGGCGACCATGCATGCGCTCCGCAATATCGGGGTCGAGGTCGAAGGCGATGAAAAGCGCGTCAGGGTCGAGGCGAACGGACAGTTGAAGGCGACCAATCTGTCGACCGCGCCCTATCCCGGCCTTGCCACCGACATGCAGGCGCAATTCATGAGCCTCCTCTGCAAGGCGGACGGTACGAGCGTACTCAAGGAAACCATTTTCGAGAACCGTTACATGCACGTGCCCGAACTCTCGCGCATGGGCGCGCATATCGAGACGACGGGGCGCACCGCCGTCGTTCACGGAGTGGACGAGTTGAACGGGGCCGAAGTCATGGCGACCGACCTGCGCGCTTCGATGAGCCTCATCATCGCTGCCTTGGCCGCCACCGGTGAAACGCAGGTGCGCCGCGTCTATCATCTGGATCGCGGATACGAACGGCTGGAAGAGAAATTGCAGCTTGTCGGCGCTGATATAGAACGGGTTGGCGACGATTAAGGATGCCTGTCGGACCTTTCGCGACGTGGCAGCGTTGATCTGACACGAACACGAAAGGATTTTTGACATGGCACTATTGAAATTGGCGACGCTCGGTGCGCTGGGTTACGCAGGATACAAGTATTTCGAGAAGAACAAGACCGACAATAACGGCGTCGCCTTCGCAAGCGGCGAGCCGAAGGGTCAGTTCCGCAACGCTGGCGCCGACGCAACGGCAACACATGACCGGATGAGTACGACCGACGAGACGCTCGACGAAACATTCCCGGCAAGCGACGCAACCGCGAAATACTGACGAATTTTTCCTCGTTACCAAACAGCAAAGGGCGGCAGGAGCAAATACTGTCGCCTTTTTGCTTGCGCGCCGTCGTTCCTAGCCCGCGTTATCCTGGCTCACCAGCCAGATGCGGATGGCGCTGGCGAGACCGGGCGGGGTCTGCGAGCGAATGCGTTCTGCATCGATCTCGGCGACGAGCCGCGCGATCGGGATGTCGCGTCGTGCCGCAGCCTCGCGCAGCATGTCCCAGAACAGCGGCTCGAGACTGATCGAGGTCTTGTGCCCGGCAATCGCGACCGAGCGCTTGACTGGCGGATGATAGGGCGGGGTCATGCCGTGCCTCATAGCGTATCGCACAGGCGATACGAATTTTTTGGGGTGGTGAGACCTTGCCGCGCTAACTAGCCGAGTGCACTCATGACGGAGCGCGGCGGCACGATGGAAGATGGCTATGACAGCCTGAGCGAGAAGGAGCGCGAGACGCTGCGCCTCCTGCTTTACGGCCACGACGCGAAATCGATGGCCGGAACGCTCGGCCTGTCGGTCCATACGGTAAACGAGCGACTGCGCAACGCGCGGCGCAAGCTCGACGTGACCAGCAGCAAGGAAGCGGCGCGCCTTTTGTTCGAGCGCGAAAGCGATACCCCCCATTTCCTTGGACACAAGACTTTGGGGGATGCCGACGAGGGGGACGGCGCGCCAGATGACGAGCAGTCGCAAGACGATGGCAAGGCGCGGATCCCCCGCGCCTACATTCTTGCAGGAGTGCTTATCATGTCCCTTATCTTTGCTGCCCTCGCGCTAGGGCTTAATCCCGCCACTACCGATAAAGAGGTTGCAGCCGTGGAAAGCCAGGAAGGCCAGGCCGAAGCAGCCGCGCGCTACTGGCTGGAACTAAGCGATACGGGCGATGCCGAAGGCAGCTACGCGCTGACTGCCGAGAACTTTCGCGCGTCGAATACTCTCGATGCCTGGCGCAATGCTCTCTCTCAGGTACGCGAACCCTTGGGGGTAACGCAGTCGCGGCGACTCGTATCGGCCGAGATGCCGCCAACTCCGCAAGGCTATATGGTCGTAAAATACCGCACCGACTTCGCGCAGCAAGCCGATATGCTCGAAACGGTGACGCTTGTGCGCGAAAACGGCAATTGGCGCGTCGTCGGCATTTATCTTGAGTGAGATATGATCGGGATAGCTCACGCAAAAAAGGGCCGCCCGCGCGATTGGCGGACGGCCCAGTAATTTGATCGAAAGCTCGAAAAGGGTGGATGCGATCAGGCGTAGACGACGCTCGAACGAACGACCTGCTTGCGGCGACGCATCATGCCGCCGGCAAAGCCGAAGCCGACCAGCATCAGTGCCCAAGTGCCCGGTTCCGGAACGGCTGCCGTGGGCACGGTCTGGAAGGTGATCGCGGCCAGCTTGAAGCCGTCCTTGTAATGATCGTAATTGCTGGCGGACGCTGCGATGATCCAGCTATTGCCCGAGAAGCCCGACGGATTGACGCCGCGGGTCTGGCTTCCGCCGCCGTTCGAAATCGCCTCGAAGAAGTTGTATCCGGCAAGTGCGCTCGTCGCAGCGACGTAGTTCCAATCGGGCGTCGTCGTGAACATCGTATTCGAGACGCCGATGGTTGCATCGGTATCGTACATTCCGTGCCAGCCGGTGTTGAAGGTCACGGTGTCGAGGATGACCTCTTCCGCGAATTGCAGCAGGACGAAATCGATGCGGCCCGAATTGTCGACCGTGTGCGAATTGTCGCCGCTCGAGTTCATCACGCCGAGCCCATGGCTCCATTGACCGAGCGCGCCTTCGCGCACCTTGCCGTCGCTGTCGATCGACCAGCCGCTTGCGACGACGCTCGTTTCGCCGTCGGAGAAGCTGCGTTGGTTGCCCGTCGAGCCGTTGCTGTTGCTACCGCTCAGGACAATGGTGCCGGCGCTGGCCGGTGCGGCGATGGTGACGGCAGCAAACGCCGCGGCGACCATGCCCAGTTTGGTTGTGCGAATCATTTCTCATTTCCCCAGATTCCGACCCCGATCGGAAACCCCTTCCGAACGTGGCAGCAGACTTGAGAAATTGAAGGCGATCAAAAAGCACGGCAAAGCGCGCGTCTAACGATGATACAGGGTCCCGCCTGTTCGAAAGCGAGACGGTTTTACAACATAGGTTAAGCTCGCATTGAATCTACGGGAATTTTTCGCGCGCCCAAGCTCTCGAAGGCTGGCCCTGCCGCATGGCTCGCGAACAGGGGAAGCCGAAGCGCCGTATGAGAAAGGCGCATTTTTTCCCACTGTCGAAGTCGCAGACGGACGCGAATCCGCTCAATACATGTGCTGCCCGCCATTGATGCTGAGCGTCGAGCCGGTGACGAAGCCCGCTTCCTCGCGACACAGGAACAGAACACCGCGAGCGATCTCGTTCGCCTGGCCGAGCCTGCCCACGGGGATCTTCGCGACGATCTTCTCCAGCACCGGCTCGGGCACGGCGGCGACCATGTCGGTGTCGATATAGCCGGGTGCGATGGCGTTCACCGTGATGCCGCTGCGCGCCCCTTCCTGCGCCAGCGCCTTGGTGAAGCCGTGAATGCCCGACTTGGCCGCGGCGTAGTTCACCTGCCCGTATTGCCCGGCCTGCCCGTTGATCGAGCCGATATTGACGATCCGGCCCCATTTGCGCTCGCGCATTCCTGGAAAGCAGGCCTTCGCCATGTTGAAGCATCCGCCCAGATTGATGCGCATGACTTCGTTCCAGTCGTCGAAGCTCATCTTGTGCAGTACGCCGTCGCGCGTGATCCCGGCATTGTTGACGACGATGTCGATCGGGCCGACTTCGTCCTCGATCGTCTTGCATCCGTCGAGGCAGGCCTGATGATCGCCGACATCCCACTTGTAGGTCGCGATACCGGTCTCGTCCGAGAATTTCTTCGCTGCATCGTCATTGCCGCCGTAATTGGCGACGACGGTCATGCCCTCGTCCCTGAGCATTTCGCAAATGGCGCGACCGATGCCCCGCGTTCCTCCGGTGACGACTGCTACTCGCGCCATGAACCTCTCCTGTTTTCTTGGTTTACGTTACGTCATTCTTAAGCGCGCTGACGAAGCGGGCAAGAGGGATTATGCGCATGGCGTAAAGCGATGCGGCATGGCATTCGTATTCGAAGAATGTTCTGTCAGGAAACCGGCGCAGGAAAGTCTCGCCGGATACTCGCGAGCGTCAGAAGCGGAACTGCGTTCCCACATAGACCGCCTGGCTGTCCTGCACCTCGTCGGTGAGCGGAGCGATGCGATCACGCTCCTGCGAGTAACGCACGCCCGCCGTCACGTCGAGATTGCGCGTCACGCTGTAGGAGCCGGAAATGTCCATCCGCTGCTCCGTCTCGGGGTCGAGCGGCGTGGCGGAGCGCGACATGGTGCCGCGCTCTGTATCGAGCACGATGGTCGGGCGGAAACGGCTCGGCTTGTCGGTATTCCGCCGCTCCAGCGCGAAATCGTCGAGATCGGCCAGCGGCGTGTCACGCCGACCGACCGAAGGAACTGCCGGCTGAGCAGGCTTCGCGAAACTCTGATAGCCGCGCGAGATGCCGAGATTGTAGCCGGTCGGAGCAATGGCGAGCGAGCGGCCGGAGGCGCTTTCGCTGGCCGTATCGGCAATCGCCCGGCGGACCGAGATGGCGCGGGCAGTGACCGGATCGACGCGCACGGCGACCGTTACTTCGCGGCTGGTGCGCGACACAGGCGAATCGGCGGGCGTAAAGCGAAGACCCTTCGCGCCGATGCTGGCAGCGACTTCGCGTGCGAAAGCGGGATCGATATTGGCAGGCGTGAACGGAGCAAAGCGGGCATCGACCATCGTACCGCGCACCGGTCCGTCGTCGTTGTCGAGCGCCAGTCCGGTTGCCGGAACCGCGAGGACGCAGGACGCGGCAAGCAGCGCAGGCAACAGCCTGTTCTTCCGCTCGGATGTGCGTCCAGTCGACACCTCTATCGCATCCCCGTTTTCATAAGAGCCCGATTGCTAGACCCGTAAAGGGCTGAACCGTTCCTGACTCTCATCCTTTATCAAGTCCCGTGCGCGAAGCCCCGATATCCCGACGACTCGCCGAATTCCGGTGCTTCATCGAATGTTGTAGGAGGCCGGACGAGCGCTCGCGAGTCCCGATCGCCATTGCTCGCAAATTGACGCGAAACTGTGACCGTCTTTCAACAGGCGCAATCGTCCGCCAGCAGGCGACACTTTCGTCGAGGTCGCGATCCCCTCTCAGTCCTTAAGCCGTCGCGCCCGCCCGATTAAGCGCCCATTCAAGCCTTCTCGCCCCAAATCGAAGCCCGAACCTGCCGCTTTGCACGAGTGCGCTGCGGTGCCGTGCGGCCTTGCCCGTCACGCCACGCGCTCTATAGAAGCGGCAGCAACCGAATGGCGGCGCAGGCCGCCTGACGCCATATCGTATCGACAGATTTTCAAGGACCTCGCCAGACCATGCGCGCCACTCTTTCGACAATTCGCCGCCCGGCGCTCATCGCGCTGTCCTCCGTCGCCGTTCTCTCGCTGGCTGCCTGCGGTGGGCGTGAGGCTCCGCGCGCGGACCTCGCCGCGGCGCAGGTGACCTCGATCGGCGTCAATTCCTACCTCTGGCGCGCTGCCCTGGAAGCGGTCAGCTTCGCACCGCTGCTTCAAGCGGACAGCGCCGGCGGCGTCATCGTCACCGACTGGTACGCCAATCCGCAAAATCCGGGCGAGCGGGTCAAGATGACCGTCACCATCCTCGATTCCGACCTGCGCGCCGATGCGCTGCGCGTCGCCGCCAGCCGTCAGGTCAATCAGGGCGGGAACTGGGTCGATGCTCCCGTTCAGGCGGCCACCGTCCAGCAACTCGAAGGCATCATCCTGACCAAGGCGCGCGACTTGCGCCGGGCCGCCGTCGCCTCCTGATCGCGTTCGACGGGGCGGGGAATGACGGACAGGCGATTCAATCCGGCTGCGGCCGATGCAAAGTGGCAGGCAGCGTGGGAAGAGGCCGGCTGCTTCGTCGCGGATAGCGCATCGGAAAAGCCGAAGAGCTACGTGCTGGAGATGTTCCCCTATCCCAGCGGGCGCATCCACATCGGCCATGTGCGCAACTACACGATGGGCGACGTGCTTGCGCGCTACAAGAAGATGCGCGGCCACGAGGTCCTGCATCCGATGGGTTGGGACGCCTTCGGAATGCCCGCGGAAAACGCCGCGATGGAAAAGGGCGTGCATCCGGGCGGCTGGACGCATGACAACATCGCGCACATGAAGGCGCAGCTGAAGCGCATCGGCTTCGCGCTCGACTGGACGCGCGAATTCGCGACCTGCGATGCAAGCTATTACGGGCACGAGCAGGCGCTGTTCATCGCGCTTTACGAGGCGGGTCTCGTTTATCGCAAGCAGGCCGAAGTGAACTGGGATCCGGTCGACATGACGGTGCTCGCCAACGAGCAGGTGATCGACGGCAAGGGCTGGCGCTCGGGCGCGGAGGTCGAGAAGCGCAAGCTGAACCAGTGGTTCCTCAAGATTACCGACTTTGCCGAGGAACTGCTCGACGGGCTGGACAGCCTCGATGGCTGGCCCGACAAGGTCAAGCTGATGCAGGCGAACTGGATCGGCAAATCGAAGGGTCTGCAATTTGCCTTCGACCTGTCGGATGGCGACAAGGTCGAGGTCTATTCGACCCGGCCCGACACGATCTTCGGCGCGAGCTTCGTTGCGGTGGCGGCGGATCACCCGATCGCCAGCCGGGTAGCGGAAGGCGATGACGCGGCGCAGGCTTTCATCGAGAAGTGCAAGGCCGGCGGCACGACCGCGGCGGCGCTGGAAACCGCAGAGAAGCTGGGCTTCGATACCAAACTGACGGCGCGGCATCCGTTTACGGGCGAGGCGCTTCCCGTCTATATCGCGAATTTCGTGCTGATGGATTATGGCACCGGTGCGGTGATGGGCGTTCCGGGTCACGACCAGCGCGACTTCGAATTCGCGACCAAGTACGACCTGCCGATCCCGCGCGTCGTCGCGCCCAATGCGGACGATGCGGACAAGCCGTTCGCCGGCGAAGCGGAACCGGGCGAGGGCGTCATCGTCAACTCGCAGTTCCTCGACGGGCTGGATGTCGAGGCCGCGAAACGCGAGGTCATTGCGCGGATCGAGGCGGCAGGAGCGGGCGAGGGCAAGACGGTCTGGCGCCTGCGCGACTGGGGCGTTTCTCGTCAGCGCTATTGGGGGACGCCGATCCCCTTCATCCACTGCGATACCTGCGGCGTCGTGCCGGTTCCCGAAGAGCAACTGCCCGTCGAATTGCCCGAGGACGTCGAGTTCGACACGCCGGGCAACCCGCTTGACCGGCATCCGACCTGGAAGCACGTCGATTGTCCGGGCTGCGGCGGCAAGGCCGTGCGCGAAACCGACACGCTCGACACCTTCGTCAATTCGAGCTGGTATTTCCTGCGCTTTGCTTCGCAGCCTGCCGACAAGCCGTTCGACAGGGACGAGGTCGCCAAGTGGCTGCCGGTGGAACAATATATCGGCGGCATCGAGCATGCGATCCTGCATCTTCTCTACGCACGCTTCTGGACGCGCGCGCTCGAGCGGATTGGAATGCTGGATTTCGCGGAGCCCTTTGCCTCGTTGTTCACGCAAGGCATGGTCACGCACGAGACCTATCAGGCGGGCGACGGCAGCTGGCTCTCGCCGGGCGAGGTGAAGAAGGACGGCGCCGACTACATGCGGATCGAGGACGGTTCGCCGGTCACGGTGGGCCGCGTCGTGAAGATGTCGAAATCGAAGAAGAACGTCATCGATCCCGACGCCATCATCACGCAATATGGCGCCGATGCGGTGCGCTGGTTCATGCTGTCGGATTCGCCGCCGGAGCGCGACCTGCCGTGGTCCGAGGCCGGGATCGAAGGCTGCTCGCGCTTCGTCCATCGCCTGTGGCGCCTGACGACGCAGCGCGATGCCGCAGCCAGCGGCGAAGATCTCGATCTCGCGCGCAAGACGCATCGCACCATCGCCGCCGTCGCGGAAGACATCGAGGCGCTGTCCTTCAACAAGGCGGTGGCGCGCATCTACGAACTGACCGGTGCGGTGGAAAAGGCGCAGCCCTCCGCCAGCCGCGAGGAAGCGATCGAGACGCTGCTGCTGCTCGCCAGTCCGATGATGCCGCATCTCGCGGAGGAAGCCTGGGCAGAGGCGGGCGGCGAGGGGCTGATCGCAAATGCTGCATGGCCGGCCGTCGATCCTGCGTTGCTAGTCGAGGACGAGGTGACGATCGCCGTTCAGGTGAAGGGCAAGCTGCGCGACACGCTGACCGCTGCGAAGGGCTCCTCGAAGGAAGAACTGGAAGCGCTTGCGCTCGCCTCCGACAAGGTGCAGCGTTCGCTCGACGGGGCTGCGATCCGCAAGGTGATCGTGGTGCCGGACAGGCTGGTGAATATCGTCACGTGAACGCGCGCAGACCCCTTCTCGGCATCCTTGTGGCTACTTTAGGTGCATTTGTGGCCTCTTGTGGCCTGTCGCCCGTCTATAGCGGTGGCGGGGATGGATACATGGCGCAAAGCCTTGATTCCATTTACGTTCCTGCCATCGAAGGGCGCTCCGGATGGCTCATGCGGAACGCTTTGAGCGACCGGCTCGGGGCGGGCGTGGGCGATCCGTCGGCGCGCTATCGCCTCGATGTGCGGCTCGACGACCAGCTCGAAAGCCTCGCCATTCTCAACGACGACACGATCTCGCGGGAGCGTCGGATCCTGCGGGTGCGCTATCAACTCATTGATTTGACTGACGGTTCTGTCCTGCTGGATGCGACGGCGGGAAGCGATGCGGGGATCGACGTCGTCTCCAGCGAGTATGCGGTGATCGCAGCCGAACAGACGGCGCTCGAAAACCTGACCCGCGAAGTAGCCGATCAGATGGTGAGCGAACTCGCTCTGACCCTTCGCCAGCAAAGATGAAGCTGACGCAGCGTGATTTCGCGGCGCAGGCCCCGCGCGTGGCGCAGGCAGCCAAGGTTTTCTTCTTCTGCGGTCCCGACGAGGCGGGCGCCTCGGCCGCCGCCCGCACCCTCATCGAACACTTGCCGGAAGCGGGCGAAAAGGTTGAACTCGCCGGTAGCGAATTGCGCGGCGATCCTGCCCGGCTGAGCGACGAGGCACGCTCCACTTCGCTGTTCGGCGGTACGCGGCACATCTTCGCGCGCGTTGCCGGTGACGAGGCGCACGATGCCGTGAAGACCTTGGTCGATATGGGCGATTTCGGTGCAGGAGAGGCCTGCCCCGTGGTCATCGTCGCCACCTCCGCAACCGACAAGTCGCGCACCGCCAAGCTGGTCGAGAAGCGCAAGGACGGCGTCGTTGCGATGTTCTATCCCCCCGACCTGCGCAGCGTGACGCAATCGGTTCGCGGGCTTGCCGACAGCGCCGGTCTTCGTCTCAACGCCGAACTTGCCGAGGCGATCGCCCGCGGCGCCGCGCTCGACATCCGCCTCGCCGGATCGGAGGTCGAGAAGCTGGCGACCTATCTCGACGCTTCCCCGCAAGCGCCGGTCACCGCCAGTGCGGAGGATCTGTTTTCCATCGGCGCGACGAGCGAGGAGGACGGGTTCATGCCACTCGTCAATGCGGTGCTTTCCGGCGACGTCGCGAAATTGCCGCACGAGCTGCGAAGGATGCGCGAACTTTCGCTCAACCCGGTTGGCCTGCTGCTGGCGATCGAGCGGCGTGTCGCGCAGCTCGGCATCCTCGCGGGGAAGATCGGGCAGAGCGGAGCCATCGCGCAGACGCTGGAAGCCGAACAGAAGGCGCGACGCATCTTCTGGCGCGACCGCCGCGATCTCGAGGATCAGCTACGGCGCTGGAAGTCCGCCGAGTTGTCGCAATTGACGCGGCGCATCGCTGCACTGCACCGCGACCTGCTGACGAACAGCCAGTCGGCCGAGCTACTGTTGTCGCAAGGGCTGGCGATGATCGCACGCGCGGCAGCGCGGCGGTAGGCTACCCGCCCTCCAGCCATGCGCTCACGCGGGCTGTCTCGGCAGCGGATCGGCGCGTATCGGTATTCAGGAACGCTTTGCCAGCTTTTACGAACCTGCGAGCGCGCGGTTCGATCCTGCCGGTTGCGACGTCGCGCGCGTCGAAGGACAAGCGACGCCCAAGCCTATTTAGAATGTTGCCGGGTTCCGGTGAGCGCAGGCCTGCAAGAAGGGCGATGTCTTTTCGCGCAGCGGGCTCCTGAAGGAGCAGGTCGGACACATCGTCGATCAGTTGCTGAGGAACTGCGGTCGGACCGAACGCTTCATCCGGCAATTTCAAACCAAGCCAGCGGTTTACCAGCGCGAGCACGAGCGCAACCGGGCGCTCCGTCCCGTCCTTCCGCGCATCATCCCAGAATTCCGCCCAATCGATGATTGCTTTCTCGATAAGACAGGCAATGTCACTGAGGATCAGAGGGCCGACGTTGAAGCCATGCGCAGGACCCGCGTGAATGGCGAGGTGCACCAGCATGTCGTGCGGATGCGGATAGAGGACCGGAGCACTTGCAACTGCGCGTCGTCGAAGCCGGTCCTGAGCCGTCTCGAAACCACTGTCCCATGCGCGTCCATGCAGTTCGAGCCAGACCCCGTCTGCATTGCGCATCGGCGGCAGGTGCCGATGCTTGGCTGCAATTTCCTGCAAGGACGAATGATCAACCAGTCTGGCATCCCAGCCGGCTGCTTCGAGCCGTTCGAACGCATAGAGCGCCTCATCCGGCTCCACGAGCAAGTCGATGTCGCGCATCGGCCGTTCGGCGGGCGCGTGATAGGCATGCCAGGCGAGCCACGCTCCCTTCAGAGCGATCGGAGCGAGGCCCACATCGGCCAAGACCTTTCCAGCGGAAAACAATGCGCGTTGCTGCGCCAGGGCAACGAGCGCCTGCGTCCGGTGCGCCTCTTTCCAGTTGGCACGAATGGCCGCAGGCACATTTACGGACAGTTCTTCGCGGATTATCCGTCCGTAAAGATAGGGCTGCAAACGATGCGCTGCTGCCATGCGATCGATGTGGCGCCAGTCGCCCTCGTCAATGACGACAGACTTGTTGCATCCGCCAGAACCTAACAGGGAGAGAAGCACGAAGCATCGCCGCCGGACCGTTTCGCGGTTCATCGTGCCGCGCCCCTTCGACGACCGCTTAATCCTGCGGAACGTTGAACGTGCCGCTCACCCTGCCATTTCCACTCGTCTGTCCGCCTGTCGCCGTTCCGCCCGCTGCGCTTCCATCGACGGAGGAGATGCCCGTGCGCAGATCGATGGTGAGACGCCCGCCATTGATGGTATCGTTGCCCCGACGCAGGCTGACATCGCCCGACATGGTGATGATCCGGCGGTTGAGATCGTAAATGGCATTGTTCCCGCGCGCCGATTCGTTACCCCGCGTGACGAGCACTCCGCCGGTAGCGGTCAGCCGGTCGATCCGGCCCACGCCGCCGCTGCTCAGATTGACCAGTATCCGCTGTGCCTGCAGGCGCAGACCAGCTTGCGTGATATCGACATCTCCTGACAGGATGATGCGCTCTTGCCGGTCCTGATATTCGGTACGCGCGGCGGAATAGTTGATCGGCGCAGTGCTGTTATGGCCCGCAATCGCCTGCGCGCTTAGTTGCCATGCGCCGACGCTGGCGATGGTTAGTGCGAAGGCCACGAGAAAAGACCGCAGCGAGACGAGCGCCAACGGCGAACGGGCTTTCTCGGTGATCGAATAGTGCGTCATTGCGGCATCCTTAAAGCACCCGGTATGATCTGCCCACGCGAATTGCCGGTCAGGACGACGTTGCGCTCTTCCAGATCGGCAACCATACGGTTTGCGGAAAACGTCATGCCGGGCAGGCGGCCTTCCACTCCGCCCGCGCCGGTCATTACCTTCGCGTCGAGGTCGATGTCCACGCCCCGCACGACCATGCGGTAATCGTCGGGACCGGTCAGGACGACCGGGCCGAAGGCGTTCACTTCCTTGTCGCTGATGTCATAAGCGCCCGCTTCCGCGCCGAGGCGTGCCGGGCCGTCATCGAGCAGGATGCGTGCGACGAGATCGCGCATCCGCACGATACCCTCCGCGCTCGATTTCTGGACGGCTTCGCCTGCCGTCAAAGAGAAGGGGCGCCCGTCATTGTCCTGTCCGCGATAAAGGGCGTTGTCGACACGTAGCCGCTCATCGATCACGGCGACCTTGTTACGATCGAGCAGGAAACTGACTTCGCCGCGCGGCGACAGGGGCGTGATGACCATCAGTGCCGCCATGATGCCGACGCCGATCGGGAGAACGCTCGCCAGCACCCGCACGAGCCGGTCGTGCGAACCGCCAGGGGTCGCCCAGAACTGGCGTTTTCCGCGAAGCTTTTTCGCTTCCTCGGTTTCGATGCGGCGCTTCTTACCCATGATCGGTACTTGCTGGCAGAGCCTTCCTTACATGTGGCTGAAGATATCCTGTTCCGCCCAGCCTGCGATATCGAGCCGTGCCCGCGTCGGCAGGAAGTCGAAACAGGCCTGAGCGATGTCCCGCCGCCCTTCGCGTTCAAGACGCCTTTCCAGTTCGTCGCGCAACCGATGAAGGAAGCGGACATCGCTTGCTGCATAATCGCGCTGGGCGTCGGACAGTTCCGGCCCGCCCCAGTCGGAGGACTGCTGCTGCTTCGAAATATCCTCGCCCAGGAGTTCGTTGACGAGGTTCTTGAGCCCGTGCCTGTCGGTGTAGGTGCGCACGAGCTTGCTGGCGATCTTGGTGCAGAAGACTGGGGCGGCCATGATCCCGAGATAATATTCGATGGCAGCAAGATCGAAGCGGCCGAAATGATAGAGCTTCAGTCGCCGAGGATCAGCGAGAACGCGCTTCAGATTGGGCGCTGCATAGTCGCTGCCCGGCGAAAAGCGGACGAGGTGTTCGTCCGGCCCGCCATCGGAAATCTGGACGACGCAGAGCCGGTCACGCGGCGTGATGAGGCCCATCGTCTCGGTATCGACGGCAAGCGGAGCGTCACCTTCGAGAACGCCGAGGGGCAAATCTTCTTCGTGGAAATGTACGGTCATGACTGGGGCTTTAGGCGCGTTGCGCTGTTAGGGAAAGGGGCGGCGGGGGGCGCCGAACAATGGAAGCGGATGGCGAGACGCCGATGATGAACGAAGCAATTCCCGAAAGCTGGAAGGACGTTCTCGCGCCGGTCCTCGATACGCCCGAAGCGCGCAGGCTGGGCGGCTTTCTCAGGCAGGAGGAAAAGATCGGCAAGATGATCTATCCTCCGCGGGGAGAAAGGCTCGCCGCGCTGGAGCTGACGCCGCTCGAAGAGGTCAAGGTCGTGATTTTGGGGCAGGACCCCTATCATGGCCCCAAGCAAGCGCATGGCCTTGCGTTTTCCGTCCGCGAAGGGATGCGCCTGCCGCCTTCGCTGGCGAACATCTACAAAGAACTGGAGGCGGATTGCGGTATCGAGCGGCGTGACAGCGGCGATCTCACTCGCTGGGCGCGGCAAGGCGTCTTGCTGCTGAACAACACCCTGACGGTCGAGGCGGGGGCCGCGGGCAGCCATGCGCGACGTGGCTGGGAAGCGATTACCGACGCCTGTGTCAGGGCGGTGGCCGAACGCGACCGACCATGCGTATTCATCCTGTGGGGCAATCACGCGCAGGGAAAGGCCGAGCGGATCGAAGCACTGCGAGACAATCCGCAACTGTTGGTCATAGAAACGCCGCATCCCAGTCCTCTTTCGGCGCGACGGGGGTTTTTCGGCTCCCGTCCGTTCAGCAGGGCGAATGCCTTTTTGGAAGAGCATGGGATCGAACCCATCGAATGGTAAAAACGCCATGTTGCGATGCAGCGCAAATTTGTTTCACACGTTCGGAACATGCGTTCGCAGTGAGGTCGACAATCGTTTCAATGTGGAACGATCTGGCTCAAATTGGCGGTTTTTCGCGAAAGCCGCTGGTAAAGATCGCCTTAAGGGTATCTACTTCATCGCGGAAGCAGCAAAGCGAGTCGCCGATAGCGATACCGTCGCATCGACTGGCTCAACAGGGATAAAAGCCGCTTCTGGGGTCGCTCTTGTCAGGCCGAAGTTCGGATGTTCGTCATCCGGGCTCGTTCTTTGAGGGAGTAAACACCATGAACATGACGAAGCACTGCATATTGGCAGCAGTCGCACTGACCGCGATGAGCGGGACGGCGCATGCGGCCATTTCACTTGTCGATGTCGAACCGGGAAGTGCGGTCTATGAAGGGCCGGTTCCGATCTACGACTTCGACGTCAATACGCCGCCGACCACCGACGGCGTCGTCAAGACCGGTTCGAGTGCCAATGGCGCGCAACCTCTCGGCAGTACGGGCAATTACTATTCCGTCGGGCCAAGCACGAACTCGCCGGGCGAAGTGGACCTGTCGGGCTTTGCGGGACCTATCGGGCAAATTTCCTTCATCTGGGGATCGGTCGATACCTACAACACCTTGTCGTTTCTCGATTCGATGGGCGGCGTTCTCGCCTCCTTCACCGGCAGCGACATAATCAGCTCCGATTTCGGCAACCAGGTGCTGCCGGGCAGCAACCCGGTCGTCTTCTTCGGCTTTACCGGGTCCGACGCGCCCAACGTGGCCGGAATGCGGCTATCCTCGACGCAAGAGGCTTTCGAGATCGACAATATCGCCGTCGAAGCTGCCGTGCCCGAGCCGGGAACGTGGCTGATGCTGCTACTTGGCTTCGGCATCGTGGGCGCAATGATGCGCCGCGGTCGCAAGGGACCGCAGGAAGTCCGCGTCCGTTACGCCTTCTGATCGATACCCCTTTTGAGCTAATAGGAGGCCAGCCGGGAAGAGCGACCCGGCTGGCCTTTTTTCGCAAGGCTCGTCAGCCTTTCAAATGCCGCGCGTGCCAGGCGACATGTTCGGCCATGAAGGTCGAGATGAAGAAGTAGGAATGATCGTAACCTTCCTGCATCCGGATAGCGGCGTCGATCCCCGCTTTGCGGCAGGCCAACGCCAGAAGCCCGGTCTTGAGCTGTTCGGACAGGAAATCGTCGGCGGTTCCCTGATCAACCAGCAGCGCGGCAGGGCGCGCGCCCCCTTCGATCAATGATACGGCATCGTATTGCGCCCACGTGCTTTGATCGTCTCCGAGATAGCGTGAGAAAGCCTTCTCGCCCCACGGGGACTGGATGGGTGCGACGATCGGAGAGAATGCGCTGATCGAGCGAAACCTTTCGGGATTTCGCAGGCCGATGGTGAGGGCGCCGTGACCGCCCATCGAATGACCGGTAATCGCTTGCCGTTCCATGTCGACTGGAAAGGATCGAGCGATGAGCGCCGGCAGTTCATCCTCGACATAGCTCCGCATCCGGTAATGCGTCGACCACGGTTCTTTGGTCGCATCGAGATAGAAGCCTGCACCTTTCCCGAAATCGTACTCGTCATCCGCGTCCGGCACGTCCGCTCCGCGAGGCGAAGTATCGGGCGCGACGAAGACAATTCCGTGCTCTGCGCAGGCGGCGCGATATTCGCCCTTCTCGGTCACGTTGGCATGGGTGCAGGTCAGACCGGAAAGATACCAGAGCACCGGCAGGACCTGCCCGTCCTCATGCGGGGGCACGAAGACGGAAAACGTCATCTCCGTCCCCGTTGCCTCCGACAGGTGAGAATAAACGCCCTGCGTGCCGCCATGCGACTTGTTCGAACTGATCAGTTCCATGATGTTTCGGACTTATCCGGGCCTGTGAATGCCGCAGATTTTGTGACCGTCCAGATCGCGGAAATAGCTGAGATGGATCGGCCCCATGGTCGTTTCGCGGAGGCCGGGCGGGTCTTCGATACTCGTTCCGCCATTGGCAACCGCCACGTCATGCAATTCCTTGACCTGTTCGGGGGAATCGCATTTGAAGCCGATCGTCATGCCGTTGGCGCAAGTCGCTGCCTGACCATCGATCGGCTGGCTCAATGCAAGCGTGTTACCGCCATGCATGAAGAATACACGCTTCGTGCCGTCTGCCGTCGTATTGTCGATCGCCTTGCCGCCACCGATCACCTTGAGAACGGCCTCGTAAAAGGCCTTCGCCTTGTCAATGTCGTTCGTTCCGATCATGATGTGATTGAACATCTGCTTCCTCTCCTTGTTACTGTTCAGACTTCGACGGCGATGGTCGCCGTCTCTTTATTTCCGGTATTGGGGCTCTCGGCGGGATCGAGCAGCACTGCCTCGACCAGTCCCTGCCGGGCCACGGGGCGATGCTCAATGCCGGCTGGCACGACGAGCATTTCGCCCGCTTCGAGTGTCTCGGTGCGATCGGCGAACTCGATCTCGAGCCTGCCCTTAGTCACAAGAAACAATTCGTCGTGATCGTGGCTATGCCAGTCAAACGCACCTTCGAGCTTTGCAATGCGGACTTCGTGACCTTCGTAGCGCGCGACGATCCGGGGTGCCCAGCATTCGTCGAACGTCGCGAACTTGTCGGCGAGGATGATTTTGCGACCCATCAGTAGACGACCACCGCCCGGATGCTTTCGCCGGCATGCATCAGGTCGAAGCCCTTGTTGATCTCTTCGAGCGACAGGCGGTGCGTGATCATCGGATCGATCGCGATCTTCCCGTTCATATACCAGTCCACGATCTTCGGCACGTCGGTCCGGCCCTTCGCTCCGCCGAAAGCGGTTCCCCTCCAGTTGCGCCCAGTAACGAGCTGAAACGGCCGCGTCTCTATGGTCTTGCCGGCTTCTGCGACCCCGATGATGATACTCGTTCCCCAGCCCTTGTGGCAGCATTCGAGAGCCTGGCGCATGACCTCTGTATTGCCCGTGCAATCGAAGCTGTAATCGGCTCCGCCATCGAGCAGTTCGACGAGATGAGCGACGACGTCCTTCGTTTCCTTCGGATTGACGAAGTCGGTCATGCCGAACCTTTCGCCCCATTCCTTCTTGGAGGGGTTGATGTCGACGCCGACGATGCGGTCCGCCCCCGCCAGCTTCGCACCCTGGATGACGTTCAGTCCGATTCCGCCGAGGCCGAATACGACGACATTGTCGCCGGGCCGCACCTTCGCCGTATTCGTAACGGCGCCAACGCCGGTGGTCACACCGCAACCGACATAGCAGGTGGTGTCGAATGGCGCGTCGTCGCGGATCTTCGCGACCGCGATTTCCGGCAGGACGGTGAAGTTCGAGAAGGTCGAGCAGCCCATGTAATGGTAGATTGTCTCGCCCTTGTACGAAAAGCGACTGGTGCCGTCGGGCATCAGACCCTTACCCTGCGTTTCCCGAATGGCCGAGCACAAGTTGGTCTTGCCGCTGAGGCACATTTTGCACTGGCGACATTCCGGCGTGTAAAGCGGGATTACGTGATCGCCTGGCCCGACGCTCGTCACGCCAGCGCCGACTTCGCGCACGATACCGCATCCCTCGTGGCCTAGAATGCTCGGGAAGATGCCTTCGCTGTCCAGACCGTCGAGCGTATAGGCATCGGTGTGGCAGATGCCGGTCGCCATGATCTCTACGAGAACCTCGCCTGCCTTGGGTCCTTCCAGATCGACTTCGACGATCTCCAGCGGCTGTTTGGCTTCGAAAGCGACGGCGGCGCGAGTTTTCATGAGCTATTCCTTGATGTTCTGCGAAGGCTCTTGGCCAATCCTTCGCTCCGCCGCAAGCAATCGTGGGTCAGTTTGCGGCGCGGATCGGCAAATTGTCGATCAGGCGTGTTCCCCCGATGCGAGCGGCGACGAAGAGCCGTGCGTTGCCGTTGTCGCTGTCGAGCGCTTTCAGGCTGTCGCTATCGCGCAGGTCGAGATAGTCGACCCTTTCGAACCCGCTTTCGAGCAGATCCTCTCTGGCGGCCGAAGCAATGGCACTCCACGGGTGGCCTTCCGCCACGAGTTCTGCGGCCTTGCGCAAGGTCGCGGGAAGGGCTGCTGCATCTGCCCTTTGCTCTGCCGAAAGATAGGCGTTGCGCGAACTCATGGCCAATCCGTCCGGCTCGCGCACGATCGGCACGCCGTAAATTGCCCCGGCGCGCGGAAGCATCAGGTCGAGGTCGCGCGCCATGCGGCGTATGACGGCCAGTTGCTGCCAATCCTTTTCTCCGAAAAAGGCCATGTCGGGGGCAACCTGATTGAACAATTTGCAGACGACCGTCGCAACGCCGTCGAAATGGCCCGGTCGATCCGCCCCGCACAGATGCTCGCTGAACTTCCCAACCGAGACGTTCGTTGCGAACCCTTCCGGATAGACTTCGTCGACCAGTGGCGCCCATAGCAACGCGACGCCTTCCTCTTCGAGCAAGGCGCTATCTCTTGCGAGTTGCCGCGGATAGGCATCGAGGTCCTCGTTCTCGCCGAATTGCTTTGGATTGACGAAGATCGATGCGACGACGCGATCGGCTTGTCTCGCCGCTTCACGCATCAAAGTTAGGTGTCCTTCGTGAAGAGCGCCCATGGTCGGAACCAAAGCTACGGTCGAGCCGTCGGCGCGCAATGTCGCGACCGCTTTTCTCAACATGACAAGCTCGGTGACGGTTTGCACGCACTTCTCCCCTTGGGTAAGACTGGCAAGGAACCCCGTGGAAACCACGCCCGGCTTTCGGGCGATCATGCAAGTCCAGGAATTTCGAGTGTCAGACAATCGTCCCTATCGCATCACTTTCGCCAACGAAAAAGGGGGCACCGGGAAATCGACGACCGCCGTTCACGTCGCGGTCGCACTTGCCGCGCGCGGCCTGAAAGTCGCTGCGTTCGATCTCGATCATCGGCAGCGAACGATGGACCGCTATTTCGAGAACCGGGCGGAAACAGCGGCGAAGCGCGGGATCGCCCTTCCGACGGCGAAATCCGAAGTGGTCGAGAACCTTACGCCGGAGGAACTGGAAGAGCGCATCGGCGAAGCGGGCGCGGGAATGGATTTCATCATCTTCGATACGCCGGGCCGCGACGATCCTCTCGCGCGCCACGTCGCCACGGAAGCAGACACGCTCGTCACGCCGATGAACGACAGTTTCGTCGATTTCGACCTTATCGGTCAGGTCGAAGGTGAGAGTTTCAAGGTGAAGAAACTCAGTTTCTATGCCGAGCTGATCTGGGAGGCGAGACTGAAGCGCAGCCGCGCCACCATCGAACAGCAGCGCCGTGAAATGGACTGGGTAGTAGTCCGCAATCGTACCGGTCACACCGAAGCGCGCAACATGGCGCGCATCGAGAAAGCGCTAACCGAACTGTCCAAACGCGTCGGCTTTCGCGTTGCCAAGGGCCTGTCCGAGCGCGTTATCTACCGCGAGCTTTTTCCGTCCGGCCTGACTCTGCTCGACAAGGGGCAGCTCGGCGAACTGGGAACGAGCCATCTCGTCGCACGGCAAGAGTTGCGCGGTCTCGTCGCGAACCTCAACCTTCCGGGCGTCGACGCGGCTGCGCCTGCCAATACCGACCTCGCACCGGCGCGCAGCGAAGCGGCCTGACATGCTCAAGGTCGCCATCTTCCTCGCGATCGCGATCATCGTCTGGCGCTTTGCATTCGGAAGCTGGCCCTGGGCGATGGCGAGTACTTCGCGAAAGGTGCCGCACATCCGGGTGGAAACGGAAACCGAAGCCCGGCGCATTCTGGGGGTAGGGCCGAAAGCGTCGAAGGTGGAGATCGCGGCGGCGCACAGGGCCCTCATCGCTCGAATTCATCCCGACAAGGGCGGGGATGCCGTCGAAACCGCCCGTGCCAATGCGGCCCGCGATCTGCTTATCGGAAGGCCGCCCAAGGATCGCGAAGTCTGAACGCGCGTTGATATTTCAATACCGCGAAGCATGGCACCAGAGCGCAGGACGGGCGTTTCAGACTTCACAATCTTATCAGCAATTCGGGGAAGTTTTCATGAGCCATCAATTCGATCCGACCGTTCTTCGCGAATACGACATTCGCGGGATCATCGGTGATACGCTTGGAGCGGAGGATGCTCGTGCGATCGGTCGGACATTCGGGTCGATGTTGCGCGAGGAAGGCGGGAATACCGTCGCGGTCGGGTTCGACGGGCGCGTTTCCTCCCCCATGCTCGATCACGCCTTGGTCGAAGGGCTGACGGCAAGCGGCTGCGACGTGGTGCGGATCGGCATGGGGCCGACGCCGATGCTCTATTTTGCCGAAGCGTCGGACGAGAATATCGACGGCGGCATCATGATTACCGGAAGTCACAATCCGGCGAACTACAACGGCTTCAAGATGGTGTTCCAGGGGCGACCCTTCTTCGGGAAGGACATCGCCGAGCTGGGACGCCGCGCGGCCGAAGGTAAGTGGACCGACGGCAACGGTAGCGTGTCGAACCGCGACGTAACCGACGACTATCTCGACAAGCTGCTGACCGCCCTCGACGGCATCGATCGAGATTACCTCGCCCGCGTAAAGGTCGCATGGGATGCGGGGAACGGCGCAGCGGGCGCAGTGCTCGAAAAATTGACGGCGCGGCTACCGGGCGAGCACCACGTCCTTTTTCCGGAAGTGGACGGAAATTTTCCGAACCATCACCCGGACCCTACGGTTGAGGAGAACCTTGCCGACCTTAAGGCCATCGTCGACGACAAGAACCTCGATTTCGGCATCGCCTTTGACGGGGACGGAGACCGCATCGGCGCTATCGATGGCGAAGGGCGCGTGATCTGGGGCGATCAGCTGCTGATGATCTATGCAGAGGATCTGCTCTCGCGGCAGCAGGGTGTTACGATCATTGCCGATGTGAAGGCCTCTCGCGCCTTGTTCGATCATGTCGCAAAGCATGGGGGAAAGCCGCTTATGTGGAATACCGGCCATTCCCTCATCAAGTCGAAGATGAAGGAGACGGGTTCTCCGCTTGCGGGAGAAATGAGCGGACACGTCTTTTTCGCCGATACGTATTACGGCTACGACGATGCCCTTTATGCTGGGCTCCGGCTGTTGGCGGCAAGTGCGCGTTTGGGTAAGTCCGTGACGCAATTGCGCGGCGAGATGCCCGCCATGCTCAATACGCCCGAAATGCGGTTCCAGGTTGATGAAAGCCGCAAGTTCGCGGCGATCGAAGAGGTGAAGGCGCGGCTTGCCGATAGCGACGACGACGTCAACGACACCGACGGGGTACGCGTGACGAATGCCGATGGTTGGTGGCTGCTACGTGCGTCGAACACCCAGGATGTGCTGGTCGCCCGCGCCGAAAGCGATACGCAGGAAGGCCTCGATCGATTGATGGCGCAGATCGACGAGCAACTGGCAGCTTCGGGATTGGAGCGGGGACCGCAAGCCGGCCATTAAGCGGCCCTTTTGCTCCTGCGGAAGGCTTGTTCTTGCGAAGTCCCCGGCGAGCCGATAGCCTTTCTTCCACTCGATCGAGAGGGGGGAAAGATCATATGAAATACGCACTCGTTCCGCTGGTTCTGGCCAATCTATGGCTTTCGGTGCCACTTCACGCGCAGGATGAAGGTCTGCCGACTTCCGTAACGTTCTCCAAGGCCGAACCGGAAGATGAGGGTGAGTTGTCGGCGGGTGATCAAACGAAGCTGCTGAGCGTGATGGGCGACCTGTTCGCTGCCGAGCCGCTTACTCCGCAGCAGGAACAGCGGCTGCCCGCGGCAAGTGCGGTTGCGGCAGACGTCTTGCCTGCAGGATTCTACGGTAAAATGATGAGCGACATGATGGACAGCATCATGTCCCCACTGCTCGCGATGATGAATGGACCGCTCGGCGCGCAAGCCTTGATCGAGCGAAAGGTCGGACTGGGTGGCGACGAGTTTCCGCAGTTGAGCGACGAGGAAAGCACGCAGGTCGTAGCTCTGCTCGACCCTGCCGCTTCGGAGCGGGCGGACGTGCTGAGGAACCGCATGACGACGTGGATGAGCGGTTTTTTCACGAAGCTCGAAGAGCCCATGCGTGACGGTCTGTCACGCGCGTACGCTGTCCGGTTCGACGAAGGGGAACTGGCGCAAATACAGCAGTTCTTCGCGACGCCGACGGGCGGGAAATATGCGAGCGAATCGATGGCCATATTCGCTGACCCGCAAGTTATGTCGGCGATGATGCAATCCGTCCCGATGATGATGGAAAGCTTGCCCGAAATGACCGCGCAAATGGAATCGGCGATGGCAAACTTGCCGCCTGAACGATCCTATGAGGATCTCAGCGGGTCCGAAAGGCAGCGCCTTGCCTCCCTCCTCAACCTGTCGGAGGCCGAGCTGCGCGAGAGGATGGAAGCCGCCGCCGCTGCGCAGGAAGCGAACGAAGACGACTGAACAAAAAAGGGCTCCGGTGAAGGAGCCCTTTTCGTATTGTAACGACTTGGCGATCAGGAAAGATCGCTGGACGTATTCGTAGTGTCCGTCGTCCGCGTATTGCTACGCGTATTGCTGTCGTTCCACGACTGGTCGTCGGAGTCGTTCTCTTCGATGCGCAGATTGTTCTGCACATGGTTCACGCCTGACAGGTCATGTACGCAATCTTCGGCGCGCCGCTTGTCCCAACGGCTTTCGACCGTTCCATCAAGCGTCACTTCCTGATTTGCGACTGTCACCTCGATGTTCCGGGCATCGAGCGAACGCTCATCGGTCAGACGGTCACACGCGTCTTCCAAGATACGTTCATCCGACCGGGTATAGTTGCTCGGTCCGCGTCCACGATGGTCGCGGCGACGGCGACGTTCCGCGTCTTCATCTCCGAACCAGCTTGCAACTTCATCGCCGGCTTTCTCGAAGAAGCCCCGATCATCGTTGCGCGAACGGTTCGAATATCGATCGTTATCGTAATCTCGACCGTAACTGCCCATTCCTGCGCCGCCATAATAGCCGTAGTCGCTGCGGGTGCTGCCCATGTTCGGACCGCCATAATCGTCGCCCCGGAAATAGGAATGCGAGCGATTGTCAAAGCGCGAACCTCTCGACGAGCCATAGCGCTGATTATCGCTGTCGTAGTCGTCGAACGGGTTGTAGTCGCGCTCGTTGCCATAACGGTTTTGCGAACGTTGATAGCCGCCACTCATATTGTCGCCATATCCGCGGTTGCTGCTGCGACCGTAATCCGAGCGACCATAATTCGAACGACCATAATCGTCGTCGCGGTCGTTCATTTGCGAGCCGTAGGAGCCGCTACCGTAATTATCGTCGCCGTATTGCGAGTAATTACTGTCGCGGAACTGCTCTTCCTGACGACCGCCGCCACGATATTCGCGATCATAACGGTCGTTTCTATCGTATTGCGATTGTCGGTTTCGGTTTGCCATAATCTTTCTCCACCGCCGCCAGAAGGGGACATACGCATCCCCGGCAGGCAGCGACGTATCCGGAAAGGCGCCCCTCAATTACTTGAGTAGTTAATTAACGAGCAGTCAGCGGTGATGGTTGCACAGGTAGGCGCACTTGTGACGCGACTTGACGCAAAGTCCGCCTTCGGGTCCGTCCGAACATAAATAAATTATAAGTTTAAGCGGTTTAGATCATCAAGCTTCGCAGGCTGATGCAATTTAAACGACGCTGTTCTTCGTTCGGCCGGACTGTTTCATTTTTCGGTCCCGATCCTATTTGACAGGTTGAGATGGAGAAACGCGGCGTCCCACCCGAGATAGAGAGCTGGTTCGCCGGACGAGGCTGGCGCGTGAGGCGCCATCAGAGTGAGATGCTGGCCGCCGATGATGCGGGCAGGCATGCTCTGCTTGTTGCCGATACCGGTGCAGGCAAAACACTTGCGGGCTTTCTTCCGACCCTAGCAGCGTTCACTCCTTCGCGGCTCGCGGACGAACCGCCGCCCGAGGGGCTTCATACGTTGTATGTATCGCCGCTCAAGGCGCTGGCTCACGATGTCCATCGCAACCTGGTCGTGCCCGTGGAAGAGATGGGGCTGCCCATGCGGATCGAGACGCGCAGCGGCGACACCCCGTCCGATCGCAAGAGGCGGCAGCGCGACCGGCCGCCACATGTTCTTATGACAACGCCGGAATCCCTGTCGCTCATGCTGGCCTATCCCGACAGTTTCAGCGTGTTCGGAGGACTGAAGCGCATCGTCATCGACGAGGTGCATGCTTTTGCCACCGGAAAGCGCGGGGACCTGCTCGCGCTGGCCCTGTCGCGTCTGCAAGCGATTGCGCCTGACCTGCGGCGCTCGGCCCTGTCGGCGACCGTCGCCAATCCGCAGGGTTTTCGCGAGTGGCTTGCCCCGTGGGGCGACATCGATGACGTCGCGTTGATCGATGGCGAGAAAGGGGCCGACCCTTCGGTCGAGATCCTGCTTCCCATCGAAGAGCGCGTTCCGTGGGGCGGTCACGCCGCGACCTGGGCCATTCCGCAAATTTACGAGCAGATAAAGGCGAACCGCACGACCCTGGTCTTCACCAATACGCGGTTCCTTGCCGAATACATTTTTCAGCACTTGTGGAACGCCAATGAGGACAACCTTCCGATCGGGGTTCATCACGGTTCGCTGTCGAAGGAGGCCCGCCGAAAGGTCGAGGGGGCAATGGCGCGCGGAGAACTGCGCGCGCTCGTCGCCACTGCGAGCCTCGATTTGGGGGTGGACTGGGGCGATATCGATCTCGTCATTCAAATGGGAGCACCCAAGGGCTCTTCGCGCCTGCTCCAGCGAATTGGCCGTGCGAACCACCGGCTCGACCAGCCCAGCCATGCGCTGATCGTGCCGGGCAACCGTTTCGAATTTCTCGAAGCGATGGCCGCACAGGACGCAGTGAACGAGGGGCAACGCGACGGCGAGAGCTTTCGTCCCGGCGGACTCGACGTTCTGGCGCAACACGTAATGGCCTGCGCCTGCGCCGCTGCGTTTGCCGAGGAAGAACTGTTGCAGGAAGTTCGTTCCAGTCTGGCCTATGCGTGGGTGGACGAAACTGCGTGGAAACGCGTCCTCGCCTATGTGTCGAACGGGGGATATGCGCTTAAGGCCTATGACCGGTTCCGCCGCATCGTGCGGGAGGTCGGCAAGGACGGTGTCGCACGCTGGCGCCTGTCGCATCCCGAACAGGCAGTGAGACATCGGCTCAATGCCGGTATCATCATCGATAGCGAGATGTTGCAGGTGCGCTTCCGGAACGGGCGCTCGCTCGGCAAGATAGAGGAGCGGTTTGCGGCGTCTCTGGCGCCGGGCGACACGTTCAGCTTCGCCGGAATGAGCCTCGAGGTCGAACAGCTCAAGGACATGGACGTGGTTGTGCGCGCTTCGAGCAAGGCGGCCATGATCCCTTCTTATGGGGGTGCGCGTATGCCCATTACGGCTCACCTTGCGGACCGCGTTCGCGAAATGCTGGTGGATCGGGCGGGATGGGCTCGTTTCCCGGACGATGTGAGAGAATGGCTCGAAGTGCAGGACTATCGCAGCCAGATGCCGGGACCGGGGCAACTGCTCGTCGAAAGCTTCCCGCATCACGAGCGGCACTACTCGGTTTACTACACTTTCGAGGGGTGGAACGCGAACCAGTCGCTTGGGATGCTGATTACCCGGCGAATGGAAGATATGGATCTCAGACCTGGCGGCTTCGTCGCCAACGACTACGCTCTTGGCGTCTGGGGTCTGCGACCGGTCACCGATCCAGCGCCCCTGCTCTCACCGGAAATTCTGCAGGACGAGTTCATCGAATGGGTTCAGAGCTCGCACCTTCTCCGGCGAGCTTTCCGCGAGGTCGCCGTCATCGGCGGACTGGTCGAGCGCCAGCAGCCGGGTCGGCGCAAGACCGGGAAACAGGTCACTTTCTCGACAGATCTGATCTACGATGTGTTGCGCAAGTACGAGCCCGATCATGTGTTGCTGGAAGCCGCATGGGCTGATGCACGCACGAGCATGACGGATGTCGGCCGTTTGGCAAACGTGCTGGAGCGGGCCGAACGCGAACTCGTTCACGTGCAACTCGAGCGGGTTAGCCCGCTGGCAGTCCCGGTGCTCGTCATGATCGGGCGGGAACGGACACCGGAAGGCTCGGTTGACGACGACCTTCTGATCGAAGCGGAGAGCATGGCTTCGGCTGCCATGCGACTGGACGAGCGGGAGGAAGAGGCGGACTAGTTCTGTGGTTTTCGCAAACTAAGCCGCATCAGGAGGCCCATGCCAGAATGCATGACGCTGTCTTCCTGCTAATTGCAATAATGCCAAAGCGTTGGGCATGAAAAAGGGGGTGGATCGCTCCGCCCCCTTTTGATTGTTCAAACGATGGTTTGACTATCCGCCGATCGGGTTAGCCGGACCGCCCGTACCGAACGAACGATACTTCTCGTTCCCGACGAAGCCGAATGCGGTCACCCCGGAACCCTTGATGATGTTCAGCACCCGGATGGACTTGTCGTAACTAGCCAGCGCCTCCGGTTCGAACTGAAGTTCGGGCTGCGGTTCGATGTTGAGAGTAAGCTGGAGATTTCGCAGCAGCTCGCCTTCATTGACCGTCTCTCCGTTCCAGAGAATCTGATCGTCCGGCGTAAGGACGACCTTGTTCTGAATCGGATCGATCTCCTGTTCAGGAGGGTTGGGATTGGGAACCGGCAGATCGATATCGACTGAGTTGGTGGCTACCGGGATGGTGATGATGAACATGATGAGGAGAACGAGCATGACGTCGATGAGCGGCGTCGTGTTCATTTCCATCATCGGCGAACCATCGTCCTTGCCGCCTGACATTGCCATTTTGGGTACTCCTGCTTGAACTCTAGACGGCGCTTAACCGTTCGGATCGACCGGGTTCGAAATGAAGCCGACTGTCGGATAACCTGCGGTTTGCACGTTGAAGATCGTACCGGCCACGCACTGCCAAGGCGCATCGACGTCGGCACGAATGTGAACTTGTGGGATGAGTTCGGGTTCTGCGCGAATTGCGTCGACACCGCCGGCACGCTCGACAATCGTTTCGAGGCGGTTGAACGCACGATCGTAAAGCTCTTCCGAAGTCACCGGCGAAATATTGTTGAAATAGACGCGGCATTCGCCGGTCCGCGAAGCTCCGGTATATCCGGGTTCGCCAGCGCTGCGTCCGGCTTCATCCGTGGTGCTGACTGTCAGAAGAAGGTTTTCGACCTTGTCCTTCGACTCCACCGTTTCGAGGACCGGCAGTTCGAGTTCGTCGATCTGCTGGATCGCGACGGGGACCGCGATCAGGAAGATGATCAGCAGCACGAGCATCACGTCCACCAGCGGTGTCGTATTGATGTCCGACATCGGCGTTTCTGCGCCGCCGCCTCCTGAGGATATTGCCATTTCGTGTTCCTAGTCTTGAATGTCTGAGCGAAAGTCGGACCTCCCGTCCGGTCGTCACCGACCGGACGGGAGCCTGCCAATCGCTGTTATTACCGCTTTGGCGGCGTCGTCGGCTTCGTCGCCGTCGAAGTCGTCGCGGTAGCGCTTACCGGCTTGGCGGTCGTGGAGCCGGTGGCCGGTGCCGTACGCGCAGCCTTCCCGGACTGCTGCGTCGATGCCGGAGCCATCGTGTTCGGACGAACCGCGCCCTTGGAGTTGATGTTCGCAAGGATGTCGGTCGAGAAACCGCTCATCAGTTCGGCGATGCGCTTGTTGCGAGCCTGCAGCCAGTTATACGCCAGCACGGCCGGAACCGCGACGAGCAGGCCGATAGCGGTCATGATGAGCGCTTCGCCGACCGGACCGGCAACCTTGTCGATCGATGCCGACCCGGCGATGCCGATCTTGATGAGTGCCCGGTAAATACCGATAACCGTACCGAGGAGGCCAACGAACGGGGCCGTTGCGCCAACCGATGCGAGGAACGGAAGGCCGCCTGCCAGCTTCGAGTTGATCGAGGCTTCGGAGCGAGCGAGCGATCCGTGCAGCCAGTCATGCGCTTCCATGCTGTCGGTCATCTTGCCGTGCTGGTCTTCGGCTGCGACGGCATCGTCGACGAGTTGGCGCCAAGCGCTGTCCTTCTCGAGCTTGGTGGCGCCTTCCTTGATGGAATTCGCTCTCCAGAAGCTGGTGCGCACGGCTTTGTACTGGTTGAAAACCTTACGCTGCTCGAAATATTTCGTGATCAGGATGTAGAACGATCCCACCGACATGATGACGAGAACGGCGAGAATGGACCAGGCGATCGGGCCGCCTTCTTCCATCGCCTGTACGAAGCCGAAGGCATTCTCGGGCGCATCGGCTGATGCAATAAGGTGTAGTAACATTGGCAGTTGTCCTCTTCAGATATTCGTTGCTGTCCGGGGGCGCACCCAACCGGATATATGTCCGTTAATTCAACTGATAAACGATTCTCGTCGCCCAGCTTCCGGTGATCGGATTGCCCGCATCATTCAGAGCCGGCTCGAACCTGGCGTAACGAGTGATGTCGCGGCAGGCGGCATCGTCGAGAATGCTCGAACCGCTCGAACTCGTCACGCTGCAGCTCGCTACTCGGCCATTCGGGCCCACGGATACGCGCAGTCCGACCGTTCCTTCCGCTTCCTCGCGAATGGCGCGAGACGGATAATTTTCGATGATCTGTCGCGTCCAGCGAGCCTGGTTGTCAGGGCGGACTCCGCGCGCCTGAGACGGCGGGGGTGGGGGTGGCGGCGGCGCAGGGGGCGGCCCAGCCGGTGCCGGCGGCAAGGCGATCGGAGAGACCGGTGCCCGCGGCGGAATGTTCGTCTGCGTCCGGATCGGAGGCGGCGTCGTCGATACGTTGATCGGCGGCGGCGGAGCGACCGGCGGAGGCGGAGCCGTATCCTGCGGCTGCGGTTCGGGGGGCGGGGGCTCCTCTTCGGGCTCGGGCGGCGGGGGCTCGTCCACATCGACGGTCGTAACGCGCTCAACCACCTTCTTCGCCGCTTCGAAAGCGAGGCCGGTGACGAGCGTGTAACCTATGACAATGTGAATGAGTGCAACGAGTATGAGCGCAATAATGCGATTGCTGCTCATCTGTTGGTCTGCATAGGCCATTCGGTCGCATCACTCCATTTGATCTCAAACCGCCGGTTGGGCCAGCGGTCGGTCGAACGTATCAAATCCTCGTGGATTTGCCTACGTTAACTTCTTTTGAACCATGTATGAGACATGACTTGATGGATTTTCACGGATTTGACGGACCATACCCGCAATGGTTCCCAAGCCTGCCCTTTTCCATGGCATTTGCCGAGGTTACGCTGTCTCACGCCCTCGGTCGGACGGGTTTCTAGCCAGCTTGTTTGAACCGCGCAAACCCTTTGTCAATTCAGCCCCAATTCAGTGCATTCGGGCTGGAACGGTGCGACAAACCGAAGATTGGGTATTGCAAGCCCTGTTCCTGTTTTTGAAGAAAGGCCAGCACACGTGGCGCTGAAACGATCGAAAGCTTTCCTTTGCACTCTTGCTGCCTGCGCGCTGGCGTCGGGCGGCGCTTTTGCGCAAGAGGCTGCGCCACTGCGCGACAATGGTCCGACTTATGCAGATCTGGTCGATCTTGCAGAGGCCGCGCCGATGGTCATCCGGGCGACCGTCCGCAACCAGGTAGCGCTGAAGCCGGAACGCGCTGGCAATGTCGCTCCCGGCCATGCCCGCCTCTATGTCGAAGCGCGCACGAACAGCCTCATCTCGGGCAACGTGCCGATCGGGGAGAACCTCAAATATCTCGTCGACGTGCCGCTGCAGGAAAACGGCAAGCCGCCGAAGCTGAAGAAACAGGACGTCATCCTGTTCGCGCGCACGGTGCCGGGCCGCCTCTCGGAAATACAACTGGTCGATCCGCGCGCTCAATTCCGTTGGAGCCAAGGTTTCGAGGATCGTCTCCGACCGGTTCTTGCCGAGACAGTCGCTGCCGACAAGCCGCCGGTCGTGACCGGTATCCAGGATGCCCTTTCCGTCGAAGGCAATCTGGTCGGCGAATCGGAAACGCAATTGTTCCTCGAGACAGAAGGTGACCAGCCAGCCTCCATCACTGTATTGCGCCGTCCGGGACAGCCGCCGGAGTGGGGCGTTTCCTGGACGGAGATCGTCGATCAATCCGCCGCTCCGATCGCGCGCAATACGCTGGAATGGTATCGCCTCGCTTGTTTCCTGCCAGCGACGCTACCGGCTGACGCCATCCTGTCGAGCGATGGTCGGACCCGCGCCCGCGCCACACAGGACTATCGCTTTGTCATGGAGCAGCTCGGACCCTGCCCACGTACGCGCTAGCATCTGGCTGGCTGCGCTTATCGGCCGTCAATCGTAGCTTACGCCCGCCAAAGGCATTTTACGTGCCGTCAAGCCAAGCTTTCGGCTAGGCGCTGCGGTGGAAAGGGGGCGGCAGGATGAAAGAACCGCTGCGGATAGCGTTGGCTGGACTGGGTACGGTGGGCACAGGCGTAATCCGCCTGTTCGAAGCCAATCGCCAGATGATAGAGGCTCGTGCCGGACGACCGCTTAAGATCGTCGCCGTATCGGCCCGCGATCGCGGCAGGGATCGCGGCGTCGAACTGTCCGCCTATGACTGGTACGACGACATGGGCGAGATGGCAGCTCTCCCTCAGGTCGATGCCGTCGTCGAACTTGTCGGCGGATCGGACGGCCCCGCCCTCGCCCTAGCGCGCAAGACTCTCGAAGCAGGCAAGGCGCTCGTCACCGCCAACAAGGCAATGATCGCGCATCACGGTCTCTCGCTCGCCAAAACGGCAGCGGCGAATGGCACTTCTCTTAAGTTCGAGGCTGCAGTCGCGGGCGGTATTCCGGTGGTCAAGGGACTTCGCGAAGGCGCTGCCGCCAACGCAATCGAGCGTATTTACGGCATCCTCAACGGGACCAGCAATTATATCCTTTCGGCAATGGAGGAGACGGGTGCGGACTTCGCGCAGATGCTCTCCGATGCTCAGGAACTGGGTTATGCGGAAGCGGACCCGACCTTCGACATCGAGGGCGTCGATGCGGCGCACAAGCTCGCCATACTCGCGGCCATTGCATTCGGCTGCCGGATCGATTTCGATGCCGTAAAAACGCAGGGAATTTCGGATGTTCGTGCCGCCGACATCCGGCAGGCTGCGGCGCTAGGCTATGTCGTCCGGCTCATCGGCATGGCCGACACGGAGATGCAGGACGATACCTGCAAGCTGTTTCAGGAAGTACGGCCGTGCCTCGTGGCGAAGTCCCACCCGCTCGCAGCGGTATCGGGGGCGACGAATGCCGTTGTCACCGAGGGCAACTTCTCGGGCCGCCTCCTGTTTCAGGGTGCGGGAGCGGGCGACGGTCCGACGGCGAGCGCAGTCGTCGCAGACATCATCGATCTGGCGAGAGGCGAACGCAGCGCTCCGTTCTCGGTCCCGGTCGAAGAGCTCGTCGAAATGCCCCCTGCCGATACAGGCGATCGACTAGGCCGCACCTATCTGAGGTTTACCGTAACGGACAGGCCGGGTGTCATGGCGGAAATTACGGCGGCGATGCGTGACGCCGACGTTTCGATCGAAAGCCTCATCCAGGAAGGTCGCTCGCGAGAGGGACGCGACGTTCTCGTCGCTATGGTGACGCATGAAGGTCCCGAACGCAGCGTGGAACAGGCTTTGCGGCTTCTATCGGGCTCGGAAAGCCTTACCGCTCCGCCGTTGGTGATGCCGATTCTTCAGGACTGACGATCGTCTCGCTCGGCAGCAATTCCGCATCCCTTTCGGCGTCGGCCTCGCGGTCAGAGTCACTTTTTTCGGCGGACGTAGCGACCGGAGCATCACCGACGGGATTATCCTCTCCGAGCGGCGGCAGTCCGCGCGCCATGCGGTCCGCATCGGAGCCCGGCGGTGCTTCGGGCAGCGCGTCGAAATCGATAATCATCGCAGGTGGCGGCGGGCACTTCTGCAATCCGGGGATGCACATCCCTCCGACCGTCGCCTTACCTTGGAAGATACCCGGCCCATCGACATTCGGAGCCTGAGGGTCGCCCTCGAATTTCGTTTTCTCGGCATATCGCTTGCGGGCGTCGCTGGGCGATAAGGTTCGAAACTTGCCCTGATCGACAAGGCGACGACAGACGATGATCGTCCCGGAAATTGCCGCAGCGTCCTCGACCTCCTCGCAAGCCTCGGTTGGGGGCGGGGGTCCGTAAGCCTCTTCCGCCGCGGCAAGAGCTTCCTCCGCAGTGGCGGATGCTGGCGGCAATGTTTCACCGGGATCGGCAGAAGCATCCTGAGCGCTCGCCGGCACGGAAATCGTCATGGCGAGCGACAATGGGACGGTCCGAACAATTCGCATCGGCAGTTTGCTCGACAAGACCAGTTCCCCCGTTTAACGCCTCGCCCGACGGCACCATCGCTATTTCAGGACTGAATTCATTATGAACGATACGAGCAATTCCAATGTCAGCGCACTCGATCGGGTGCTGGTTCTCGAAATGGTCCGCGTCACCGAAGCCGCCGCTGTCGCCGCTTCTACCCTGGTCGGCCGGGGCGACGAGAAAGCCGCCGATGCGGCTGCCGTCGAGGCGATGCGCAAGGCGTTCGACACGCTCGAAATCGACGGAACGGTGGTCATCGGCGAAGGCGAACGCGACGAGGCACCCATGCTCTATATCGGGGAAAAGGTCGGCGGCGCGCCCGGCAAGGGGCCGCAGATCGACATTGCGCTGGACCCGCTCGAAGGCACGACCATTACGGCAAAGGCAGGCCCGAATGCACTCGCGGTGCTGGCCGCGGCGGAGAAAGGCTGCCTGCTCAATGCCCCGGACGTTTACATGGACAAGCTCGCCGTGGGACCGGGCTATCCCGAGGATGTCATCAGCCTGTCCAAGACGCCAACCGAAAATGTCGAGGCGGTGGCGAAGGCGAAGGGCGTGAAGCCGTCCGAAATCATCGTATGCGTGCTCGATCGCCCGCGTCATGCCGATCTGATTGCCGAGCTGCGCGGTATCGGTTGCGGCGTCGTGTTGATCGGCGATGGCGATGTCGCCGGCGTCATCGCAGTGACCGACGAGGACACGACGATCGACATGTATATGGGCCAGGGCGGCGCACCCGAGGGCGTTCTCGCCGCGGCCGCGCTTCGCTGTGTCGGAGGACAGTTCAACGGTCGCCTTGTCTTCCGCAACGAGGACGAAAAGGCGCGTGCTCGCAAATGGGGCATCGACGATTTCGACCGCATCTACAAGCGCGACGATTTGGCGAAAGGGGACTGCATCTTCGCGGCGACCGGCGTGACGGACGGCTCGCTGCTGCAAGGGGTGAAGCATCTGCGCGGAGGCCGGATGACGACCGAAAGCGTGGTGATGCGGGCCTCGTCGGGAACCGTTCGCTGGATCAAGGGCGAACATCGCGATTCGACGCTCGGCTGATCGCCGGGGATCGTTCCGAAAATCGCGCTTTTTTGCACGGCACGCTGGGACGCTGCCGTTGCAATCGATGGCGCGCGCATTAGTCCTGCCGCCGCGATTCGCTACTGCTATTCTTCCGAAGGACTGACTGCATGAAGATCATGGCTGCCAATTCCAACCTGCCACTGGCACGAGCCATTGCAGGCTATCTGGAAATGCCGCTTTGCGATGCGAGCGTTCGCCGTTTCGCCGACGAGGAAATCTTCGTCGAGATCCACGAGAACGTGCGCGGCGAAGACGTGTTCGTCGTCCAGTCGACAAGCTATCCTGCGAACGACAACCTGATGGAACTGCTCATCTGCATCGATGCGCTCCGGCGCGCGTCTGCGCGCAGGATTACGGCCGTCGTGCCTTACTTCGGATATGCCCGGCAGGATCGGAAGCCCGGACCGCGCACGCCGATCTCGGCCAAGCTCGTCGCCAATCTCGTCACGCAAGCCGGCGCCGATCGCGTGCTGTCGGTCGACCTTCATGCCGGACAGATCCAGGGTTTCTTCGACATACCGACCGACAACCTCTATGCCGCGCCGGTCATGGCGGCGGATATTCAGGCGCGCTACGGCGACCAGGACCTCATGGTCGTCTCGCCCGACGTCGGCGGCGTGGTGCGCGCCCGCGCACTGGCGAAGCGCCTTGATAACGCGCCTCTCGCGATCGTCGACAAGAGGCGTGACCGGCCGGGCGAATCGGAGGTCATGAACATCATCGGAGACGTATCGGGGCGTCACTGCATCCTGATCGACGACATCGTCGATTCTGGCGGCACGCTCTGTAATGCGGCTCAGGCACTGCTCGACGATGGAGCGGCCAGCGTCGCCGCTTATATCACCCACGGCGTCCTGTCTGGCGGAGCTGTTGCGCGCGTCGACAAGTCGGCGCTGAAGGAACTGGTCATAACGGACACGATCCGGCCCACCGATGCGGCAATCGATTCGAACCAGATCCGCATCCTGACGATCGCCCCGCTGATCGGCGAGGCCGTCCGCCGCATTGCCGACGAATCAAGCGTATCGAGCTTGTTCGATTAGGCTGCCGACGAGGCGGCGCGCCTGCTCCTGATAGGATTGCGCATCCAGGTTTCGATCTTGCCGGGCGCTATTTCCTCGAGCAACTCAAGCCGTCGGTCCTGACGGATTTGCAGGCTCGCCGAAAGAAGGTCATGCCTTTCCTGCACGAAGCGCCGCGGCGTCATGCGGAAGAACGAGGCAAATTCCCGGATGAGATGAGACTGGTCGAAATAGCGGAGCTGGACGCTTTCCTCGCCTTCCCCGTCGCCGACACCGCATAACCGGGCGGCAAAATCCATCGCGCGAGCGCGTCTCATGACCTGTTTTGGGGTGAGACCAAAATCCCGTTTTACTACCCGCTGCAACGTGCGCATCGAGACTCCGTGACGTTCCGCGAAATCGGCTATGGATTCGTTAGGGTCGATGAAAGCGGCTTCCTCGAAGCGCTGGGACAGGGCGTCGGGCCGTTCGATACCGCGCGAGGAAATATGGTGACGGAGCCAATCTTCCAGCCGTTCGATCCATTGCTCGGGCGCTATTCCGGGCGTGTAGAGGTCAGTAATCTCCCGACCGTCGAGACCCATTTCGCTGGCCGGTGCAACTCGGTCGAGGAACGTTTCGTCCGGCTTGTTTCCAAGCTTGCGAATTGCGCCGGGCTTCAACATCGCGCCGAGCGTGATTGCACTGCCATCGAACCCGGTCGGCATGGCGCAGGAGTGCTGACCGCAAATGACCGTCTCGTCGCGAATATTCACCACGCCCGACTTCGTTTCGATGCGCCAGCTATACGCCACTGCGGTCCGCAGATTTGCTGCGTCGTTGAACAGCAACCCGCTATGCTGCTTGTCCGCAAGCTCGCCCGCGACGAAGAACACGAGGCGACTTAGCCACGGTTTGAGATTGTCCGACGGCGTTCTGTTCAAGAATTGCGGTCGAGATGTTTCGGCATCGTCGGTCGTGACGATGCTTCTTGTATTCGAGGCGCGATCGGGCAATGCGTAACCTTCCGGAAATGCATGATTGCGACCCAGATCATGTGGCTCGCCATGATGCCGGCGCGCATTTTTGCACTATCCGTCATGCTTTTCAGACGAGAAGACTGTTGCTGCTCATAACGCGGCCCGAATTTAATGCAATATTACAAGTGCATAGGGATTGACGCTTCCTATTCGCTTCGTGAAAGGCGCTCAGCTTATGGGAATTACCGAAGATATCGCTTTTGCCGGACAACTGGCCGACGCGGCGGGCGAAGCCATACGTCCGCTTTTCCGCGGTGAATGGGCTGAAGATCGCAAGGGTGATACGTCGCTCGTCACGGAAGCGGACCGCGCCGCGGAAGGCGCCATGCGCGCAATCCTCGAGGAGCGGCGATCCGGCGACGGTATCATCGGCGAGGAATACGGAACGAGAAACGAGGGGTCAAACCGGCAGTGGGTGCTCGATCCCATTGACGGCACTATCAGCTTCGCCGCGGGGCGTCCCATCTTTGGAACACTGATCTCGCTATTGCAGGACGGGTTCCCCGTCATCGGCGTGATCGACCAGCCGATATCACGCGAACGCTGGCTGGGCGTAGTCGGGCAAGGCACCACGTTCAACGGGAAGCCGGCGCGGACTCGCCCCTGTCGTGATTTGTCGCAGGCGACGCTTGCGACGACGAGCCCGCATCTTTTCTCCGAACACCAGGCCGATCACTACATGCAACTCGCGCAGAAGGTGGACGGGGCGAAGCTCGTCTATGGCGGAGACTGCTACAATTACGGATTGCTTGCGAGCGGTCATGTCGATCTCGTCTGCGAGGCGGGCCTGAAACTGTACGATTTCGCAGCCCTCGTACCGATCGTCGAGGGTGCAGGCGGAACCATGTGCGACTGGGCTGGAGAGCCCCTGCATCAGGATAGCACCGGAGAGATCATCGCGATGGGCGATCAGGCCCGGCTCGAGGATATTCTTTCCGCCATGGGTATCGGAGATGTCATCGGCTCTGGTCTTGGAGACGTTCTTCCCAAGTAATCGCGCTTTGTTTCTTCATTTAGGACCGCGTTAAGCATCCATTATTCGACGTGGGGTAGAGGAGCGGCGCTCGCTTAGAGCGTTTATCCTTTTGGGGGGAATAATGAAGAAACTGATTGGTGCCGCAGCCGTTGCGGTACTCTGGGCTTCGCCCGCACTGGCGCAGGACACCGGCCCGCGCGATTTCGAAATCGTCGAGAACGCCGACAAGTCCGGTCTTCGCGCCGAAGGTCGCCTGTTCTGGGAGCGTCTCAACGACCCGGAAGAAGACATCGGGATCAACTACGAACTCGGTAGCGCCCTCGGTTATGGCGCAGAAATCGGCTACGACATGCGTGTCAGCGACAACATCGTGGTCGGACCGTATGCGACCTACGATTTCTCGAATGTCGAGGAATGCGAGGACAATTTGTGCGTCGCATCCGGCGACTATTACGCCTTCGGTCTGCATGTCGGTTTCGAAACCGGTGCGGAGGGCCTCGTTTACGGCAAGATCGGCTATGGCAACCAGACGGTAACGCTCCAAGGTCCCTACACCGATCCCGAAACGAACGAGACGTTCGTCTTCGATGAAGAGGAAAGCGGCGGCGGATATAATTTCGCCTTCGGTTACGAGCATGGCTTCGGCGATGTTCTCTACGGTCGCGCCGAACTGGGCGTAAGCGAAAGCTACGACATCTACGGTTTCGATTTCCAGCGCGGCTATATCGGTGCAGCGCTCGGCGCTCGCTTCTGACGCATCGCGTCAAAGGGCACTTCGCCCTTGCGTTTCAGGTAGAGGGAGCGTATTGGCGCGCCCTTCACCGACACGTGAATCATCGCCGGTCTGGCCAGTAAGGGCTGCCAGGGCCGGTCGAACGTGTCTCTCGCTTGAACTTTTCCGAGTAGGAGATGAAAATGCCCAAACTGAAGACCAAGAGCGGTGTGAAGAAACGCTTCAAGATCACCGCGACCGGCAAGGTAAAGCACGGGGTTGCGGGCAAGCGCCACCGCCTCACGCATCACAATGCCAAGTACATCCGTCAGAACCGTGGAACCACCGTGTTGTCCGAAGCGGACACGAAAACGGTGAAGAAATGGGCGCCCTACGGGCTCGATTGAGCCTGCGCCTCGCACACAGTTTTCCAAGGAGTATTTGAGCTATGCCACGCATCAAGAGAGGCGTCACCACGCGCCAGAAGCACAAGCGGTTGCTGGACCAGGCCAAGGGCTATCGCGGTCGCCGCAAGAACACCATTCGCGTTGCCCGTCAGGGCGTCGAGAAGGCCGGGCAGTACGCCTATCGCGACCGCAAGGTCAAAAAGCGCAACTTCCGCGCCCTGTGGATCCAGCGGATCAACGCAGCGGTTCGCGCCGAAGGGCTGACCTATTCGCAGTTCATGCACGGCGCGAAGCTGGCCGGCATCGAACTCGACCGGAAGGTCATGGCCGATCTCGCCATGAACGAGGGCGCAGCCTTTAAGTCGATCATCGAACAGGCAAAACAAGCGCTTCCCGCCTGAGCGATTTTCCTTTCGGATCAAAGAGAAGCGCCATCCTAGCCGGTGGCGCTTTTTCTTTGTGCGATATTTGTTTAGCAGGGCCCCGTCATGACGAACGATCTCGAAACCCGCGTGAACGAAACGGTTCAGGCCATTGCCTCGACCGACAGCATCGATGCCCTCGAAACCGTGCGGATCGAGGCGCTGGGCAAGCAGGGCTGGATCAGCCAGCTGATGAAGACGCTCGGCAAGATGACGCCCGAAGAGAGGCAGGTCGAGGGACCGCGGATCCAGGGGATCAGGACGCGTGTGACGGATGCGATCGCCGACCGTAAGGCTGCGCTGGAAGCGGCGCAGCTGGCGGAAAAGCTGGCTTCTGAGCGCTTGGACCTCACCCTGCCGGCGCCCTCTGCGCCGCGTGGCTCTGTCCACCCCGTAAGCCAGGTTATGGACGAACTGGCGGAAATCTTCGCCGATCTCGGCTTCGCGGTGAAGTCCGGGCCGGAAATCGAAGACGATTGGCACAATTTCACCGCTCTCAACATGGCGGAGACCCACCCAGCGCGCGCGATGCACGACACTTTCTACTTCCCCGGCCGGCTGTCCACAGTGACACCTAAAGGGGGGTCAACTGCACCAAGGGGTGGTTCGTCGTCGGCGACAACCGATAGCGCGCAGGCGAGCGAAGAGGGTGCGCGGATGCTTCTTCGCACCCATACTTCGCCTGTCCAGATCCGCAGCATGATGGACGAAGGAGCGCCCATCCGGATCATCGCTCCGGGTCGGGTCTATCGCTCGGACAGCGATGCGACGCATACGCCGATGTTCCATCAGATCGAGGGGCTGGTCATCGACAAGGGCATCCATCTCGGTCATCTGAAATGGACGCTCGAAACTTTCCTCAAGGCGTTTTTCGAAACGGACGACATCGTCCTGCGGTTGCGCCCGTCCTACTTTCCCTTCACCGAGCCGTCCGTCGAAGTCGATGTCGGCTTCGCGGTGAGCCAGGGCAAGCGTGTCCTCGGCGGCAGCGGCGACGAACCGGGTCACGGCTGGATGGAGCTTCTGGGCAGCGGCATGGTCAATCCGCGCGTCCTCGAATTCGCGGGCGTCGATCCCGCCGAATATCAGGGTTTTGCTTTCGGCGTCGGGGTCGACCGGCTCGCCATGCTGAAATACGGAATGGACGATCTGCGCGCTTTCTTCGACGGCGACAATCGCTGGCTGGCGCATTATGGCTTCTCGCCCTTCGACCAGCCGACCCTTTCCGCAGGCGTGGGAGCGCGAGCATGAAATTCACGCTGGAATGGCTGAAATACTTCCTTGAAACCGATGCCTCGGTCGAGGAAGTCGCGGCTGCATTGAACGCCATCGGTCACGAGGTCGAGGGGATCGAGAACCCGGCCGACCGCCTCGCCGGCTTTCGCGTGGCGAAGGTGCTGACGGCCGATAAGCACCCCGACGCCGACAAGTTGCAGGTACTGAGCGTCGATACGGGAGAAGGCGATCCGCTGACGGTGGTCTGCGGCGCGCCCAACGCCCGCGCGGGAATGAAGGGAGTGCTCGGCTTGCCGGGGGCCGTCGTTCCGGCGAACGGCATGGAGCTGAAGAAAAGCGCCATCCGCGGCGTCGAGTCCAATGGCATGATGTGCAGCGTGCGCGAGCTCGAACTGGGGGAAGAGCATGACGGCATCATCGAATTGCCCGAGGATGCACCGGTGGGAGGGGCGTTCGCGGACTACCGCGGAACCAGTCCCGTGTTCGATGTGGCGATCACGCCCAACCGCCCGGATTGCATGGGAGTGTATCCGATCGCCCGCGACCTCGCCGCTTACGGTCTCGGGACGTTGAAGCCGTTCGAGATCCGAGAGATCGACGGCGAAGGCCCCTGTCCGGTCGATGTCCGCATAGAAGACGCGGAGGGCTGCCCCGCATTCTATGGCCGCGTCATCAGGGGCGTGAAGAACGGCTCCAGCCCCGACTGGATGCAGCGTCGCATGATTGCCGCAGGGCAGCGTCCGATTTCGGCGCTGGTCGATTGCACCAATTACCTGATGCTCGCTTTCGGTCGTCCCGCCCATGTCTATGACCTTGCGAAACTGTCGGGGCCGGTGGTCGCGCGGCGCGCACGCGATGGCGAGAAGGTCGAGGCGCTGAACGAGAAGACCTACACGCTCGACGAGACGATGACCGTCATCGCCGACGACAATGGCGTGCACGACATCGCGGGCATCATGGGCAGCGAGGAATCCGGCGCAGCCGACGACACGACCGACGTGTTCCTCGAAATTGCCTATTTCGATCCGGAACGCATCGGCGTAACGGGCCGCAAGCTTGGCCTCGCTTCTGACGCGCGCACCCGGTTCGAGCGCGGGGTCGACCCGGCATTTCTCGATGACGGGCTGGCGATCCTGACCAGCCTGATCATGAAGACCTGCGGCGGCACGCCGAGCGACGTCGTTCGCGCAGGCTCTCCGCCGAGCGAGCCGAAGATCCTTCGATTCGATCCGGCATTGACCCGCAATCTCGGCGGCATTGACGTGCCGGAAGACGAGCAGCGCCGCATTCTCGAAGCGCTCGATTTCTCCGTGGCGCAGGACTGGACCGTCACGGTTCCGCTGCGCCGCCACGATGTCGAGGGACCGGCCGATCTGGTCGAGGAAGTCGTTCGTATCCACGGGCTCGACAAGGTCGAGAGCGTCGCGCTGCCGCGCGCGGAGGGCGTAGCCCGACCGACTGCGACGAGCGAACAGCTGCGCGAGCGCAGGCTGCGCCGGGCAGCCGCTGCAAGCGGTCTCGACGAGGCGATTACCTGGAGCTTCATCGCAGAAGATGCGGCCGAGCATTTCGCGAATGACGGCGAGAGCCTGTGGACGCTCGACAATCCGATCAGCGAGGACATGAAGGTCATGCGCCCCTCGCTCCTGCCCGGCCTCATTGCAGCGGCCAAGCGCAATGCGGATCGCGGCGCGGCGACCTCCCGCCTGTTCGAGATCGGGCGGCGTTATGCAAAGGCCGAAGACGGTTCGAGCGACGAGCGTCCGACGCTCGGCCTCGTGCTGGCAGGCCACCGGCAGGCGCGCGGCTGGAACAGCGGCAAGGCGCAGGGCTTCGATGCCTATGATGCCAAGGGTCTGGCAGAGACGCTACTGGCAGAAGCAGGCGCACCCGTCGACAAGCTGATGGTCATGGACGGGGCAGGCGGCCAGTTCCAACCCGGACAGGCCGCGACGCTGCGGCTCGGCCCGAAAAACGTTCTGGCTCGCTTCGGCGCGCTGCACCCTGCGACGTTGAAGGCGTTCGACATCGACGGTCCGGTCGTCGCGGCAGAGATATTCCTCGACGCGATACCGGGCGCAAAAGCTTCGAAATCCTTCGCCAAGCCGGACTATGCGCCGCCCGCCTTGCAGGCGGTAACGCGCGATTTCGCGTTTCTCGTCGATGACACGATGGCGGCGGCGGACCTCTTGCGCGCCGTACGCGGGGCCGACAAGTCCAATATCGTCGATGCGCGGATCTTCGACGTATTCGCCGGGCAAGGCGTGCCCGAAGGCAGGAAGTCCGTGGCGCTGGAAGTCGTGCTGCAGCCGGGCGAGAAAAGCTACACGGACGAGCAACTGAAGGCGATTTCGGACAAGGTGGTCGCGGCTGCGGCCAAACAGGGAGCGGAGCTGCGCGGATGAAGACGGCATTTGTAACAGGCGCGACGGCGGGGATTGGCGAAGCCACGGTAAGGGCCCTCGTTAAGAGCGGCTGGCGCTGTGTCGCGACCGGCAGGCGCAAGGAACGGCTCGATGCGCTGGTTTCGGAACTGGGCGCGGACAAGGTCCATCCGGCGGTGTTCGACGTGCGCGACGAGGCGGCGATGGACGAGGCGATCGCTTCGCTGCCCGGCGACTTTGCGAATGTCGACCTGCTGGTGAACAATGCGGGGCTCGCCCAAGGGCTTTCGCCCGCGCAGAAGGCCGATCTCGCCGACTGGCAAACGATGATCGACACCAACATCACCGCCATGGTGAAGATGACGCGCAAGCTGCTGCCCGGCCTCATCGAGCGCAAGGGAGCGATCATCGCGATCGGTTCGGTCGCGGGCAACTACGTCTATCCGGGCGGCAACGTCTATGCCGGGTCCAAGGCCTTCGCCAATCACTTCACGCTGGCCCTGCGCGCCGACCTCCACGGGACGGGCGTGCGCGTCACCAGCATCGAGCCGGGCATGGTCGAAACCGAGTTCACGGTGGTCCGCACCGGCAGCAAGGAAGCCTCGGACAAGCTTTATGCTGGCGTCAATCCGATGACGGGCGAGGACATTGCGAACGCCATCCTGTGGGTGGCCGAGCTGCCGCCGCACCTCAACATCAACCGGCTCGAACTGATGCCGGTCAACCAGGACTTCGCCGGTTTCGCCATCGCGCGCGGCGAGCAGTAATTCGGTCCCTTCATGACATCCAGTTCCGCCAATTCGCGTCGTACCTTCGCGATCATCTCCCACCCCGACGCGGGCAAGACCACGCTAACGGAAAAGCTTCTGCTGCAAGGCGGGGCGATCCATCTCGCGGGCGAGGTCAAGGCGCGCGGGGCGGCGCGGCGGACGCGCAGCGACTGGATGAAGATCGAGCAGCAGCGCGGCATTTCGGTCACGTCCTCGGTGATGACCTTCGAGAAGACGTATGACGGCGAGACGATCACCTTCAACCTGCTCGACACGCCGGGGCACGAGGATTTTTCCGAGGACACCTATCGCACACTGACGGCGGTCGATTCGGCGATCATGGTGATCGATGCGGCCAAGGGTATCGAGCCGCAGACGCGCAAACTGTTCGAGGTATGCCGGCTGCGCTCGGTTCCGATTATCACCTTCGTCAACAAGGTGGACCGGGAGGGGCGCCCCGTCTTCGAACTGCTCGACGAGATTGCGGACATGCTGGCACTCGACGTCAGCCCGCAAATGTATCCTGTCGGCATGGGCGGCCAGTTCGAAGGGGTGCTCGATTTCGCGACCGGCGCGATCGCCCGGCCCGAAGGCCCCTCGAAGGAGTTTCTCGGCAAGCGGGACGCGGATGCGGAGTTGCCCGAAGCCTTTGCCGAGGAAGCGGAACTCGCGCAGATCGGCTATCCCGAATTCGACCTGGAGGCTTATCGCAATGGCGATCTGACGCCGGTCTATTTCGGCAGCGCGTTGAAGAATTTCGGAGTGACCGAACTGATCGACGCCATCGCCCGCCACGCGCCCCCGCCCCGCCCGCAGCCTGCCGGAGAGGATAGCATCGCGCCGGAACGCGACGAGGTGACCGGCTTCATCTTCAAGGTTCAGGCGAACATGGACCCCAATCACCGCGACCGCATCGCCTTCATGCGGCAGGTGTCGGGCACGTTCAAACGCGGCATGAAGCTGACCCCGTCGGGGCTGGGCAAGCCGATCGCCGTCCACTCCCCCATCCTCTTCTTCGCGCAGGACCGCGAGATCGCGGACACGGCAGAGCCGGGCGATATCATCGGCATCCCCAACCACGGCACCCTGCGCGTCGGCGATACGCTGAGCGAAAAGAACGAGGTGCGCTTTACCGGCCTGCCAGACTTCGCGCCGGAAATCCTGCGCCGCGTCCAGCTCGTCGATCCGACCAAGACGAAGCAGCTGAGGAAGGCGCTCGACGACCTGTCCGAAGAGGGGGTCATCCAGGTCTTCTACCCCGAGATCGGCGGGCAGTGGATCGTCGGCGTGGTCGGACAACTTCAGCTCGAAGTGCTGATTTCCCGGCTCTCTGCCGAATACAAGGTGGAGGCCCGGCTCGAACCCGCGCCGTTCGCGACGGCGCGCTGGCTGGCTGGACCGGCGGCGAAGCTCGACGAGTTCGAGAACTTCAACCGGGCCAATCTCGCGCGGGACCGCGACGGCAACCTCGTCTTCATGGCGAAGAGCGGCTGGGATGTGAACTACCAGCAGGAAAAGAACCCGGAAATCCAGTTTAGCGCGACGAAGGAACGCTGATCTTGCACCCTGTCGCACGAGGAGGCATCAGGCGCCCATGAGCAGCCAGTTTCCCGGACCCACATCGCAGAGTTTCATATCGCAGCGCCTGCGCCTGCACTATGTCGACTGGGGCAAGTATGACGAGAACGGCAAGGCGAAGCCGCCCCTCGTGCTCGTTCACGGCGGGCGCGATCACGCGCGCAGCTGGGACTGGGTAGCCGAGCAATTGCGCGACGACTGGCATGTCGTGGCGATGGATCACCGCGGTCACGGCGACAGCGAATGGGTCAGCGACGGCAATTACTCGAGCGGCGACATGGTCTACGATCTCGCGCAATTCGTCCATCAGCTCGACGTCGGGCCGGTCACCATCGTCGCCCATTCGATGGGTGGAAACGTCGCCTTGCGCTATGCCGGGACTTTCCCGGACATGGTGGAAAAGCTGGTGGCGATCGAAGGACTGGGACCGTCGCCGAAGCGGCACGAGGAGATGCGCGCCACGCCCTATCCCGAACGGATGGCGGAGTGGATCGAGAAGAAGCGCGCGGCCTCCGGGCGCACGCCGCGCAAATACGCCTCGATCGAGGATGCCTATGCCCGCATGATCGAAGAGAACAGCTATCTGACCGAACGGCAGGCGCGCCACCTGACCATCCACGGGGTCAACAAGAACGAGGACGGCACCTATAGCTGGAAGTTCGACCCGCACCTCAATGTCTGGCATGTCGAGGACGTCGCCGACGAGTTCATCCAGCAGACTTGGAACGCGATAAGCTGCCCCACCCTGTTGCTCTATGGCGCGGAGAGCTGGGCGAGCAATCCCGAGGGAGACGGGCGGCTGGACCATTTCAGGACCGCACGGGTCATCGAGTTCGAGAATGCGGGTCACTGGCTTCATCACGATCAATTCGATCGTTTCATGGCGACCTTGCACGATTTCCTGTAAACGCCGGCCGTCCAATATTGGAAGGAGGGCGATATGGCGGATTTTTCGGATACGCTCGGCGAAGATCATGTCGCGATGATCGAGAAGCAGCCGATCTTTTTCGTCGCGACGGCAGCACCCGATGCACGGATCAATCTTTCGCCGAAGGGGCTGGAGAACACGTTCAAGGTGCTTTCGCCCGAAAGGGTCGCCTATCTCGATCTCGGCGGCTCGGGTAACGAGACCAATGCCCACCTGCTCGCCGACGGGCGCATTACCGTCATGTTCTGCAATTTCCAGCAGCCGGCCCTGATCCTCAGAATCTATGGCAGGGGACGCCCCGTCTTGCCGCAGGACAGCGACTGGCACGAACTGGCAGCGCACTTTAAGCTGCTACCCGGCACGCGGCAGATTTTCGATATAAGGGTCGAAAGCGTGCAGACCAGTTGCGGCTGGGGCGTGCCGGTCATGGAACTCGATCGCGAACGCGCGACTTTAATCAAGTATCATGCTCAAGCCGATCCTGACCAATGGGCCGCCAAGATGGCCAAGCGAACAAGCAGCATCGACGGCCTGCCTGCGCGTCCGACCGATCGTTATATCGCCGGCTAATTCGCACCTCGATCGGGCGGCGAACCGATGCAGTTGAGCGTCGCGACCTACAACATCCACAAGGGGGTCGGGCGCGATGGTCGTTGCGACCCTGACCGGATCATCGCGGTCCTGCGCGAAGTCAATGCCGACGTCATTGCCTTGCAGGAAGCAGACGAGCGGTTCGGCAGCCGCACGGGCATCCTGCCGCGGGCCTTGCTCGACGATACGCAGTGGCGCGTCGTCCCGGTCGCGAAACGACCGCAAAGTATCGGGTGGCATGGCAATACGATCCTTGCGCGCAAGGACGTAACGGTCGTGTCCTCGCGGCCGCTCGATCTGCCGACGCTGGAGCCACGCGGCGCGGTGGTCGCGGTGCTAGAGCGCGAAGGGCAACGCTTCGCAATCGCCGGAGCGCATCTGTGCCTGTCCGGGTTGCGGCGGCGCGCTCAGATCAAGGCGTTGCTCGGCCATATCGAGCATGACTGCGGCGGACACGAAATGCCCGCGCTGCTGACCGGCGACTTCAACCAGTGGGGCTTGCGCAGCGGCGCGATGAGGGTGTTTCGCGAGGCGTGGGGTCGCGACTGGCAGATGATCGCCCCGGGGCCGACCTTTCCGAGCAATCGCGCCATCGCGCGGCTCGACCGGATCGTGGCGAGCAGCGAGTGGACCGTCGATGCTTCGAAGGTGCACCACAGTTCGCTCGCCGCAATGGCGTCCGACCATTTGCCACTCAAAGCAGAGTTGTCGGTCAGTACTCGTGCCTAAGTTGAAGGCAGTCGTCTAAAAATTAGGCAACTCGTCCAAAGTTCTTGCTATTTGTTTAACGCAATGGCGCGCTTTCTGCTGCTCCTGCGAACTGGCACGCTTGTTGCTCCTGCTCGGGACGGGGTCTTGCGACGGCAAGGCGGTCAAGGAAGAGAAGGGGCAGGTCTTTGAAATATATCATCGCCATCATCAAACCGTTCAAGCTGGACGAAGTGCGTGAAGCGCTCGGTCCGCTGGGCGTGGCCGGCATGACGGTCTCGGAAGTGAAGGGGTTCGGTCGCCAGAAGGGGCAGACGGAAATCTATCGCGGGGCGGAATACAGCACCAACATGCTGCCTAAGGTGAAGCTGGAAATCGCCGCCACCGACGATCTCGCTCCGAAGATCATCGAATCGATTCAGGAAATCGCGAGCACCGACACGATCGGCGACGGAAAAATCTTCGTCCTCGACCTCGCTTCCGCAACGCGCATCCGCACCGGCGAAACCGGGGAGACGGCACTATGACCGAGGGCAAATTCATGACCACACGCACGCTTTGCACCGCAGCCCTGACCGCGGGCCTTGCATTCTGCTTCTCCTCCGCCGGGCTGGCTCAGGAAGCCACCGAGCTTGCCGAAGTCGCGACCGAAGTGGCGGCGGTCAATCCCAACGCTGCAGAAGCGGCGGCCGATGCCGTCGGGGGCGGCACGGGCTACATTCTCAACACGCTGCTGTTCCTCATCGGCGGTTTCCTCGTGATGTGGATGGCCGCCGGCTTCGCGATGCTTGAGGCGGGTCTCGTCCGATCCAAGAATGTCAGCGTGCAGAGCCTCAAGAATGTCGGGCTCTATTCAATTGCCGGCCTGATGTTCTGGTTCGTTGGTTATCAGATCGCGTATCCAGGTGATTTCAACGGGTATTTCGGGTCGGCCGGGATCATGTATCCGATGCAGGAGGTCGGCGGAGCCGATCTCGATACGGGCTATTCGGTCGCATCCGACTGGTTCTTCCAGATGGTGTTCTGCGCCACGACCGCTTCGATCGTGTCGGGCACCATCGCAGAGCGCACGAAGATCGTTCCGTTCTTCATCTTTACCGCAATACTCACCGGCCTGATCTATCCGATTATCGTCAGCTGGGAGTGGGGCGCAGGCTGGCTCGACGCCATGGGCTTTTCTGACTTTGCAGGTTCGACTCTGGTTCACTCTACCGGCGGCTGGGCGGCATTGATGGGCGCGCTCATCATCGGACCGCGCTTGGGTCGCTACGGTAAAGACGGCAAGATGACTGTTTTCCCGGGATCGAGCATCCCGCTCGCGACGCTGGGTACGTTCATCCTGTGGCTCGGCTGGTTCGGCTTCAACGGCGCATCGCAGCTCGCCATGGGAACGGTTGGCGACGTCAGCGACGTCTCGAAGATCTTCGTCAACACTAATATGGCAGCCTGCGCCGGCGTGGTCGTTGCCATCATCCTGACGCAGCTGCGCTACAAAAAAGCCGACACGACGATGGCGCTGAACGGCGCGCTTGCCGGCCTCGTCTCGATCACGGCAGAACCGCTAACCCCGAATGTCGGTATGGCGATCATCATCGGGGGAATTGGCGGTGCGATCGTAGTCTTCGCAGTTCCGCTACTCGACAAGCTGAAGATCGATGACGTGGTTGGCGCCATTCCGGTGCACCTGTTCGCCGGTATCTGGGGTACGCTTGCCGTTCCGCTGACCAATGGCGAAGTACCGTTCGGCGCCCAGATCACGGGTGTCATCGCGACCGGCGTCGTCGTCAGCATCCTTAGTGGTATCGTCTGGTTCATCCTGAAAGCGGTAATGGGCCTGCGTCCTTCCGCAGAGGAAGAGCTTGCCGGCCTCGACATCAGCGAAACCGGCATCGAAGCCTATCCGGAGTTCACCCGGACAACCTGATTACCCGAATTGGCGGGGTGGATAGCATCCTCTCCCAAACACCGCGATCGGCCCCGCCAACCGATGTTCCTCCTGCGAACATGACTTGAGACGGGTCGGAGCCTAACCAGCTCCGGCCCCTTTTTTGTCTTCGCTATGTAAGGCAGGAAGCGGGGTCAGCGCGCCTTGATGAAATCGGCGCAGCGTTCGCCGATCATGATGCTCGGCGCATTCGTATTGCCGCTCACGACCTGCGGCATGATGCTCGCATCGGCGATCCACAGGCCTTCGACACCGCGCACCTTCAATTGCGGATCGACCACGCTGTCCTCGTCCGCGCCCATGCGGCACGATCCGACCGGGTGATAGACCGTGTCGGCGCGCGAGCGAATGAGATCGTCGAGCGCCGCATCGTCATCGAGGTCGACAGGATAGCGATCGGTCGGGCCGTAAGCGGACAGAGCCGGCGCTTGGACGATCCGGTGCGACAGACGCACACCTGCCCGCAACACCGCCATGTCGCGCTCGTCATCGAGGAAATTGGGATCGATGCGCGGTGCATCGATCGCCTCGCCACTGTTGAGCGTCACGGTGCCGCGGCTTTCCGGGCGCAGGACGCAGGCATGAAGCGAGAAGCCGTGTCCCTTCACCTTTTCCCGTCCGTGATCTTCCAGCATGGCAGGAACCCAGTGCCATTGGACATCCGGTGCGGGCGCGTCGTCCATCACTTTCCAGAAACCGCCAGCCTCCGCATAGGGCGTCGTCATCATGCCGGTGCGCTTGCGCCGGTGTTCGATCACGGCCTTGAGCGAGCGCAGCGTACCTTCCCTGCTGTCGCCGAAGGGCACGTTGGACTGCGTTTCCCAACTCGACACGTAGTCGATGTGATCGTGCAGGTTCTGACCGACTTCCTTGCGATCGAGCCGGACCTCGATGCCGTGTGCGCGCAGATGCTCGGCGGGGCCGATCCCCGACAGCATCAGGATTTGCGGAGAGTTGAAGGCACCCGCGGCCAGGATGACGCCGTGCCGTGCGACGATGGTCTTGCGCTTGCGGCCTTCGCGCACGGCGACGCCCGTCGCGCGCCCGTTTTCAAGGATGATGCGTTCGACCAGCGTCTTGGTCTTGATGTGGAAATTGTCCGCCCCGCGCATCGGCTCGACATAGGCACGCGCGGCGGACCAGCGCTCGCCATTGTGCTGCGTCACCTGATAAAAGCCGAAGCCGGCCTGCTCCTCGGCATTGAAATCATCGCGCACGGGAAGCTGAAGCTGCGAGGCGCTTTCGACGAAGGCGCGCGAGGCCTCGTTCACATGATGCTGATCGGACACGAACAGGGGCCCGTTCGCGCCGTGATATTCGCTGGCACCGCGCTCATTGCCTTCGGATTTTTTGAAATAGGGAAGCACGTCGTGATAGGACCAGCCGGTACAGCCCATCGCCGCCCAATTGTCGTAATCCCACCGGTTGCCGCGAATGTAGATCATTGCATTGATTGCGGAGGAGCCGCCGAGGCCCCGGCCGCGCGGTTGATAGCCGGTCCTGCCGTTCAGCCCCTTTTGCGGGACTGTCTCGTAGCGATAGTTCGATGCGCCGGTGATGAAGGGCATAAGGCCCGGCGTCTTGACGAAGAGATTGTCGTTGCGCCCGCCGGCCTCGAGGACGCAGACCGTTCGCTTTCCGTCCTCGGCAAGTCGCCCGGCGACGGCGCTGCCACCGCTTCCGCCGCCAATCACGATATAGTCGAACTGCTCGCTCATCTGTCTCTCCCGGATGCCTTTTTCGGTCACCCTATGCGCGTTCGGTCCTTCCCGCAATTAAGTTGTCCGATGAAACGGTTTCCGGCTTTTCTGTTTCCTTGCGACGCTCTTCCCATGCGGCGCGGATCGTCGCACTCGTCGACCGGCTTCCGTCATGGCTCCAGCCGGGCTCCCGGAACATATAGGAGAGTTTATGCCGCCACGGCGCGCGCCGCACGTCGCGCGCGATGCCGATCCATTCGTGGAAGACGGACCAGAGGAGATTGAAGGTGCCGAGTTGCGTGACGATGCCATAGCGGATGCGTTCGTCGTCGCGCTCCGCTTCGAACGTGCCGAACAGCTTGTCCCAAACGATGAAAACGCCGGCATAGTTGCGGTCGAGATAGCGCGGATTGGTCGCGTGATGGACGCGGTGATGGCTCGGCGTATTCATGACCGCCTCGAACCAGCGCGGCATCCGGCGCACCGCTTCGGTGTGGATCCAGAACTGGTAGATGAGGTTGAGCCCGCCGACGAAGAGAATCATCAGAGGGTGAAAACCGAGTAGGACGAGGGGGAGGCGGAACGCGAAACTGATTGCGAAGAAGCCCGTCCAGGTCTGACGAAGCGCGGTCGACAGGTTGTAGTGCTGGCTCGAATGATGGTTGACGTGGGACGCCCAGAACCAGCGCACCCTGTGGGCCGTCCGGTGAAACCAATAATAAGCGAGGTCGTCGAGGACGAAACACGCTACCCAGATCCACCAATATTGCGGAAGAGCGAAGGGAATATCGAACAACCGGTACTCCCATGCCGCAAGAAACAGGGCGAGAATCGCGCCGCCGAAGACGAGGCCGGCCACCGTGCTGCCGAGACCCAGCGCAAGGCTTGTAAAGGTATCGCGGGGTTCGTAGGCGTGGCGGTTGCGCCGATAGGCCCACATCATTTCTGCTACGATCAGCAGGACGAACACCGGAATGGCGTATTGGACGGGCGAGAAGTCGGGCATGACGCCTGCCTTATAGCTGCTCGATCCGCTGCGCCCAAGCGTCCGCCGCCGCGCCGATGTCGAGGGTGGTCGCTCCGAACCGCCTATCTGAAACTGAGACGGTCAGGTGACCGCCTTCGCAACGGGCATTTGCCGCTTTGTCGAGCACCCGGGCGGCGTGGTGCGTCCCGTGCTTTCGCAGGAGCATGATCCGGCCATCGTCGTCTTCGAGCAAGGCTGCCATTCCGCCACGGTCGAGCACGACATTCTTTGCCTGGAAACCACCGATGGCTTCCTCAGCAAGCCGGCGCGCCTCCTCTTCGCTTTCTAATCGATCCTCGCCGCCCAAACGCAGATAACGGGCGAAAGCGAACAGTGCGAGGATCGCAGCAAGCGAAAGTCCGACCTGTATCGCTTGCTGCATGGTCGGGTGCTCGTCAGCGGCTCGCGCGTTCGTGCAAGGCTTCGAGGGTGCTGCGGATCGGTCCGACGTCGTAGCCAGCCTGACGGGCAGCGGCGGCTATTTCCTCGACATCGCGCCCGTTCGCCGCCTCTGCCAGAGCCCAAAGGAGAGTCGAACGCGTACCGGATCGACAATAGGCGAGGACGGTTCCGTCCGCCTGATCGAGCGCGACTCGCATGGCGTCGATATCGTTCGCCGAGAAGCCTGCATGTCCGATCGGAATGGCAACGTAGTTGAGGCCGAGCTCGCTCGCTTTTGCTGCAATCTCGTCGCCCGGCACCTGATCCGGCGATTCGCCGTCCGGACGATTATTGACGATGAGGGTGACGCCGCGATCGCGTGCTTCGGCCAGATCGTCCGGTTCGATCTGCGGACTGACGAGTACGTCGTCCGTCAGTCTCCTGAAAGAAGTCATTCGTCGCGTTCCTCTTTGCGCTTTAATGTCAGCCATTTCGCCGAAAGCGGCGTAGCTAGGTTTTCCGCGACCCGTATGCGCATTCTCCGCTCGTATCGCAATATACGCGACGTCGTCTGTTCTGTCCGCTCTTGTCCGTCCCACGACCATGGAAAGGAATATTTGTTAAAATATTCGCGCTAGGCTTCGTTCTGGGTTATAGATATGCGTAAGTCGGCGACATGTGGAATTTTCCGAGGTCGCCGTATGCTGACAGGTTGGCCGCTGGCCTGTTCGCATGACGTTGTTACGAGCGGCGCGACAAGGTACGAATTTTATTATGGGTTACGACAAAGGACGTCGTCGGGGTCGGGACAAGCGCGACAATATCGGTGAAGAGGGTTTCGATCCCTTCGGTGGAGGCCAAGGCTTTTCCCCGCCGCGCGATTACGGAAACGACCGGGGCGGCGATCGCTTCGGCGGTGGCGATCGTTTCGGCGGTGGCGATCGTTTCGGCGGCGGTGATCGCGGCGGCGGCGGTGGCTTCCGCGGCGGCGGTGGTGGCGGTGGTTTCCGCGGCGGCGGCGGCGGTGGCGGCGGTAATCGCATGCCTGCACAGGTCGTCGGAACCGGCAAGGGAACCGTCAAGTTCTTCAACGCCCAGAAGGGTTTTGGCTTCATCCAGCAAGATGGTGGTGGCGAGGACGTCTTCGTCCATATCTCCGCTGTCGAGCGTGCTGGCCTCGAAGGGCTTGCTGAAGGCCAGGAACTCGAGTTCAATCTCGTCGATCGTGGCGGCAAGACGTCCGCGCAGGATCTTCAGATCGTCGGCGACGTCATCGAGGCTCCGGCCCGTGGCGGCGGCGCTGGTGGCGGCGGTGGTGCGCCGCAACGCGAGCTGACCGGCGAACGCGCGACGGGTACCGTGAAGTTCTTCAATTCGATGAAGGGTTTCGGCTTCCTCGTCCGCGACGACGGGCAGCCCGATGCTTTCGTGCATATCAGCGCGGTGGAACGTTCCGGCCTTTCCGGTCTGAACGAAGGCGAACGTTACGAGTTCGACATCGAAGCCGATCGTCGCGGCAAGCATTCGGCCGTCAATCTGGTGCCAGCGCAAAGCTGAACCGTTAGGCAACGGCAGGCCCTCGAGCCTTCCATTGCCTTGAAGACCGAAATTCAATAAGACACGCAAATGGCGGCCTTGACGGGTCGCCATTTGTCGTTTCAGCAACCTGCCATGCAGCCTTTCGCGATTGGTCCGTCAGCGTAGGCGCACTACAATTTCGAGGAAGCATTATGTCGATCACGCCGCTCATGCCCGTCTATCCGCGGTGCGACGTGCGCCCGGTACGAGGCGACAACTGCCATCTGATCGACGAGAACGGCACGCGCTATCTGGATTTCGCCAGCGGCATCGCGGTGAACCTGCTCGGTCACTCGCACCCCGCTCTCATCGGCGCGATCCAGCGGCAGGCGGAAACGCTGATGCACGTCTCGAACCTTTACGGTAGTCCGCAGGGCGAAGCGCTGGCGCAAAAGCTGGTCGACAACACGTTCGCCGACACGGTCTTCTTCTCCAATTCCGGTGCGGAAGCCGTCGAGACCGCTATCAAGACAGCGCGCGCCTATCACCAGAACCACGAAGACGGCGACAAGAACCGTCACGACATCATAACGTTCACGAATGCCTTTCACGGGCGCACGATGGCGACAATCAGTGCGTCTAATCAGGCGAAGATGCACCAGGGTTTTCTGCCCCTGCTCGAAGGCTTCCAGTATTGTGAATTCGACGATCTGGAGGCGGCGGAAAAGCTGATCGGACCGACGACCGCAGGGTTCCTCGTCGAGCCGATCCAGGGCGAAGGAGGTATCCGCCCTGCAAGCCAGGAGTTCATGAGCGGGCTTCGCGCGCTTGCCGACCAGCATGGGTTGATGCTGATCCTCGACGAAGTTCAGTGCGGGGTAGCCCGAACGGGCAAGCTCTATGCGCACGAACTATACGGGATCGAACCGGACATCATGGCCTCGGCCAAGGGTATCGGCGGCGGATTCCCGCTCGGAGCATGCCTCGCAACCGAAAAGGCCGCGCGGGGTATGACGTTCGGCACCCATGGCTCGACCTATGGCGGCAATCCGCTCGCAATGGCGGCGGGAATGGCGGTGATGGAAACGGTCGCGAATGACGAGTTTCTCGCATCCGTCCGGGAGAAGGGCGAGCGGATCAGATCGCGGCTCGAACAGTTCATCGGCAATTACCCCGACCTGTTCGACTTCGTGCGAGGGTCCGGATTGATGCTCGGCCTGCGGATGAAGGTCGAAAGCCGTCCGTTCTTCGTGCATCTGCGTGACAACCACCAATTGCTGACCGTGGCCGCAGGGGATCAGACAATTCGCATTCTGCCGCCGCTCGTCATTGGCGATGCCGAAATCGACGAATTCTTCGACAAGCTTTCAGCCGGTGCTGCAAGCTACGACATTCCGGAGAACTGAGCGGTGAAGGCGCGCCATTTTCTCGACCTGTCGGACGCAGGGGGCAACGCAATTGCGGCAATGCTCGCCGACGCGCTGGATCGAAAAGCGGCGCGTACCGGGCGACCGAGGGGGGCCTCCGATGATGATGTGCCGCTTGCCGGGCATGTTCTCGGGGCAATCTTTGAGAAGAGTTCGACCCGTACCCGCGTCAGCTTCGACATTGCCATGCGCCAGCTCGGCGGCTCGGCCATGGTCATGGATGGCGGCACGATGCAGCTCGGGCGGGGGGAGAGCATCGCCGATACCGCGCGTGTCCTGTCTCGCATGGTAGATGCGATCATGATCCGGACCGACGCCCATGACAAGGCTGTCGGACTTGCGGAACACTCGTCGATTCCGGTCGTGAACGGCCTGACGGATCGGTCGCATCCGTGCCAGATCGTAGCCGATCTGCTCACGATCATCGAAGAGGGGAAGGCCTTACCCGGTCTCGAAGTTGCCTGGTTCGGAGACGGCAACAACGTCCTTCATTCCATCATCGAGGCAGCGGGGTTGATGAAGTTCAACGTTCGCGTCGCTGTGCCCGAGGGTTACGAGCCGGAAGAAGGGTTCGTTTCCGCGGCGCGGACAAGTGGCGCCCAGATAACGATAACGCAGGATGTTGCGGAAGCATCGCGCGGAGCAGACGTCATTGTGACCGACACCTGGATCTCGATGGGCCAGTCGGACGCGGATGAAAAGCGCAAGGCCATGGAGCCCTTTCGGGTGGATGACCGGATCATGGGCGAGGCGAAGGACGATGCGATCTTCCTTCATTGCCTGCCGGCTCATGTCGGAGATGAAGTTAGCGACAGCGTGTTCGAAGGTCCCCGATCACGGGTGTTCCAACAGGCGGAAAATCGCATCCACGCGCAGAAGTCGATTCTGCTCTGGTGCTTCGGGCTAATTGACGCAACCTAGGCGACAGGGCGGACGTGCCGCCATCTTACAATGCCGTCGCTCGTTCCCATATCGCGAGCGATGAAGAAAGAACCGGAAACCTTCTCCGACAAGCTCCTCGGCTTTTCGGTGCCGTCTCGTGATGCCCGCGGGCGTCTCGTTCGCCTGGACCGCGTAGTGAACGAAATCCTGAGCGCACATGATTATCCGCCATCTGTCGCGCATCTTCTCGCCGAGGCATTGGTGCTCGTCTCGCTCATGGGGGCCTTGCTGAAAGGCGAAGGTTCGCAACTGACGATGCAGGCGCAAACCAAGAGCGGCCCAATCAGCCTGCTCGTGTGCGATTACAAGGACGGCGCGATCCGCGGATATGTCGATTTCGATAGGGAAGCGGTGGCCAAACTAGGCTCCAGTCCGGCACTCGGCGCATTGTTCGGGGAAGGGTTTCTGGCGCTGACTTTCGATGTCGCCGAGGAAGTCCGGCAACAGGGCATCGGAACCGACGGCAGCAATCGCTATCAAGGGATTGTGCCCCTCGAAGGCGACAGCCTGACCGATGCTTGTCAGGCTTACTTCGCGCAGTCGGAGCAAGTCCCGACGCTGATGCGCGTCGCGATTTCAGGCGGCGGCACGGGGTACCGCGCCGCAGGGTTGCTGGTGCAGCATCTGCCCGACGGCGAAGTCGGGCGGGAACGGCTTCATGTCCGACACGACCATCCGCAATGGGAGCATATCGCGGTGATGGCCGGTTCGACGAGGCATGAAGAATTGCTCGACGGCTCGCTGTCGCTGGAGGCGATTGTGTGGCGCCTGTTCCATGAAGAGGAAGAGGTTCGCGTCCTGCCCGGCGCTCAAGTCCTTCAAGGCTGCAGGTGCTCGATAGAACATTACGAGCGCATTCTATCGAAGTTTTCCGAAACGGATCGACAGGAAATGCGGGACGAAAATGGCAACATACTCGTCGATTGCGCATTCTGTTCGAAACAGTTTGCTATCGCCTGACGAGCTAAGACGTCGTTCATCGAATTATTTTACGCTTTCATGCGCATGGTCGTGTAAGGACAAACTTATGAAGAATTCAGGAAAGCTCTGCGTTCTTGCCGGTGTGGTGGCCATGGGTGGCGGCGCTGTTGCGGCCTTTCCTGCTGTCGCACAATCGGCCAGTAGCCTCGCTGTGCTGGATCGGCTCACAACCGGTCAGTGGGAAGTGCGGGAACGCGGTAGCGGAACCAAACGCCAGATTTGCGTTCGGAGCGGATACGAACTCATCCAGCTTCGCCATCGCGGGGCTCAATGCTCGCGCCATGTGGTGGAGAACGGCACGAACGAGGTGACGATCCAGTACACCTGCCGTGGAAACGGATATGGACGGACGCATGTTCGACGCGAAACGGGCGAACTGGTCCAGATCGAAAGTCAGGGAATAGCCGACGGCCAGCCGTTCGAATTCTCGGCGGAAGCACGCCGGACCGGTAGCTGCCGCTAATCGACAACCGCTGTATTGCCCATCGCTGCGGGAGCGCTTAGCAGCCCTTTGGTAATGGACAGCGAACAGAACCCTTCGATGCGCAAGCGAGCGGTCGTCCTTCTTTCGGGCGGGCTCGATTCGATGGTAACGGCGGCGATCGCGAAGGAACGGGGTTTCGAAGTTCTCGCGCTTACGATCAATTACGGGCAGCGGCATTCCCGAGAGTTGGATTACGCAAAGGCTTTGGCAGAACGGCTTGCGGTCGAGCGCCATGTCGTCCTGGAGCTTGATCTCCGGCAGTTTGGCGGGTCTTCCCTTACATCCGACATGCCCGTTTCGAAGGACGGCGTGGGCGAGGCCATCCCGACGACTTACGTACCTGCTCGAAATCTCGTTTTTCTGTCCCTTACGACGGCGTTTGCCGAAGCAAGCGAAGCGAACGATATCTTCATCGGGGTGAATGCGCTGGATTATTCGGGCTATCCCGATTGCCGCCCTGAGTTCATCGATAGCTTCGTGGAGACCGCCAGGCTCGCGACAAAAGCGGGCAGTGAGGGAAATCATTTCCATGTCCATGCGCCACTACAAGATAAGAGCAAGGCGGACATCGCGCGCGAGGCGGATCGATTGGCGCTCGACCCTGCGTGGAGTTGGTCCTGCTACGACCCGACAGCAAGCGGAAAAGCGTGCGGAACATGCGATTCCTGCCGCTTGCGCCGAAAGGGCTTTTCCGATGCTGGCCTTGTCGATACGACCGAATACGAAGTCGGCTGAACGACTGCGACGGGGAGGGTACTTTGGTAGAGAACGAGAAGGTCCAAAGAGCGACGGGTCAGGACGCGGTCCCGACCTACAGCTGGTACGCTCTTGGCGTCCTGGTCCTCGTTTACATGCTGAATTTCATCGATCGACAGATCCTGTCGATCTTGGCGAACGACATCAAGGCCGATCTCGGTCTCACAGATGCCGATCTCGGCTTTCTTTACGGGACCGCCTTTGCCGTATTCTATGCACTTTTCGGTATCCCCCTAGGGCGATTGGCGGATAGCTGGCATCGAGTAAGGCTTATGACGATCGGGTTGACGCTGTGGTCGGCCATGACGGCTCTGTCGGGCTTCGCACGTAATGGTGCGACCTTGACCATTGCGCGGATCGGCGTCGGCGTCGGTGAAGCGACTGCGAGTCCGTCAGCCTACTCGCTCATATCGGACTATTTTCCTGCCCGGCTCCGAGCTACTGCACTCGCGATTTACTCCTCCGGTCTGTACATCGGGGGCGGCCTATCGCTTCTGATCGGCGCGCTCGTGGTCGAGCAATGGAACGCTGCCTATCCGGGCGGCGGGCCGCTCAATCTCGTGGGTTGGCAAGCAGCGTTTCTCGTCGTCGGTATCCCCGGCATACTCTTGGCAATTTGGGTCGTCAGTTTGCGCGAGCCGGTACGGGGCGCTCTTGAAGGCAAGCCGACGCCGCCTGACCCGGCACCGTTCAAGGGTTTCTTTGCGGAAATGCTTACGGTCATACCGCCATTCACGCTCATCGGCGCGGCGAAACGCGGCAGCGCTGCACTTTTGATAAATCTGGCCGTTGCCGCCGTTTCGTTGTTCGTGGCGTATGTCCTGACCATCGTTCTTGGAACGGGATCAGGGGTCATCTCCACCATCTCTAATGAATGGCTGTTTCTGGCGGTGGGATATTACGCAGTTTTCTGCTGGGCTGCCTCGCTTCGTCATCGCGATCTTCCGGCGTTCAAACTGATCTGGGGTTCTCCTGCGTTTCTGGCCACGGTGGTCGGCTATTCGGCCGTGGCCTTCATGTCGTATGCCACATCCTACTGGGCGGCACCATTTGCCGAGCGTGTCTTCGAAGTGCCCAAGAGCGAGCTCGGGTTCTTGATCGGAGCACCGGCAGCTGTAGCAGGCTTCCTGGGTGTCATTCTGGGAGGCCGTGTTGCGGACTACTTGCAGGAACGGTTCGAAAGCGGGCGGGTCTGGATCGTCCTGTTCGGGCTGCTTGCACCGGTCGTTCCGATGATCCTTGCGTTCACTGCGGAAAGCTCGGCAGTTTTCTACATCTTCGCGTTTGTCGCGCAATTTTGCGGTTCGTCCGCGCTCGGCGGCGCTGGAGCGATTACCCAAACGCTCGTCCTGCCCCGAATGCGCGCAACGGCGACTGCGACCTTCTTCCTCGGTACGACGTTGATTGGATTGGCGCTCGGTCCGTATCTCGCGGGATACGTATCGTCACAGACCGGGGACGACCTCGGGACCGGCGTCCTCGCAACCTTCGTGATTATTCCAATCGGGCTGATCGCGTTGCTCTACGCGATCAAGTCCGTTCCGGAAGCTTTGCGGACTGTGGAAGCGCGCGCAGCCGAGGCGGGTGAGCGCGCTTCCTGAACAGCGAGGCCAGGCACAGCTTCAGTTGAGCGGGCCGAACACCCCGCAAAGTACGCGGGATCCTGCATCGCCTGCTGGGTCGGTGCGATAATCGTCCGCGCCGGCATGTACGATGACCGCCGTTCCGTCTGCATCAAATATGTCGGCTAGTATGCCGTCGCGTGAACCGACGAGAACCGCTTCTGCGTTAGCTCGCCCGTCAGCGCCTACGTTCAGGTTGGGCAGATCCCCCAAATGGGGTCCGTCCGGCGAATAGATACCATGCGACTTATCCGTCGGGTTAAGATGCCCGCCGGCGCTCGTGAAATCGGGGCGCGTGCATTGGCCCGACTGGTGCAAATGAAAGCCGTGCTGCCCTTCTGATAGCCCAGTGGCCTCGATCGATACGTAGATCGAAGAACCCTCAGATAAAAGCGTGGCCGTTCCGGCAGCCGTTCCGTCTGCCGAGATCAGCGGAGCGCTCGAGATCATTTCGCGTTCTCCGCCGTAGGTCGTGGCGCAGGCTGCGAGCGCGAAGGTTCCGGCGGCAATAGGGAGGAGCTTTGCAATACGCATGGTTCTCTCTTTCTGTCTGATTTTTCTGTCCATGCGCAAAACAACGAAAAAGGGGCCGGATTGCTCCGACCCCTTTCCGATTACTTTGAAAGTAAACTGACTTAGTTGCCCGAACCCGGACCGTAGGTGACTTCCACCCGGCGGTTCTGAAGTTCGCGAACACCGTCGGCCGTCGGTACACGAAGCTGGTTTTCACCAAATGCTTCGCTGGTAATCCGACCGGTCGGGACGCCGCGGGACGTGAGATAGTCACGAACCGACGCGTTACGACGCTCAGCAAGACCCTGGTTGTAAGCTGCCGTACCCGACGTATCGGTGTGACCGGCAAGCATGACCGAAGCCATACCGCAATCAGCGTAAGCCGAAACCGCGCTGTCGAGAATGGTCGCTGCGTCCGAGGTTATTTCGGATTCGTCCCAGTTGAAGAAGACGATGTACGGACCCTGCTCGCAGACCTGAGCCGGCGGGGCCGGAGGTGCCGGCGGCGGCGGAGGCGGCGGCGGGGGCGGCGGAGGCGGCGGCGGGGGCGGCGGGGGCGGAGGTGCCTCGCCACCGAAGTTGAACGTCAGCGTACCCAGAATGGAGTGTGTACGCAGCGAGTCTTCGATGTCTGCACCGAGGCCGTTTACCACGCCTACGTCTTCTGCAGTGAACAGCCGATACCGCAGACCGACGTCGATGCTGTCGGTCAGAGGAGCGCGAACGCCGGCAAGAACCTGCCATGCAAAGCCGGTGTCGGAATCGTCGATGGCAGTTGCCGTCTGATCGATCGTACCGTCGAAACCGACACGCGCAACGCCGACACCACCGCCGACGAAGCCCTGAATGCCGTCGTCGTCACCGAAGTCGAGGAGGCCGTTCAGCATGAAGCTCAATGCATCCGTCGTGCCGTTAGCAGGATAGCTACCCGTTACCGTCCGGCCAACACCGGTCGGAATGCCGACCTGAGGCGACGTAATGGTGTCGACATCAGCAGCGCGATAGCTTGCTTCGGCTTCCAGACGGAAAGCGCCGAAGTCGTAGCCGACGAGGCCACCGAAATCGTAGCCGTAATCGTGGTCGAGGCTGTAGGCATCAACACCGCCAGCGTCGAAATCGACATCTTCGACGAGCATGACGCCGCCTTCGACTTCGACGTACCATTGGCCGTCGCGAGCGAGGGCTGGCGATGCAAGGGCCGTAGAGGCCATCGCCAATCCTATGACGAGATTCCGCATTCTATTAATCCCCTTATTATGAATATCTACCACCGAGAGGCCGCTATCTATCCTTTCGGACCCTTGGTGGCAAGCTGGCAAAAGCGGGAACTGTTGCTTTTATGCCGCAATGATAACGGCATAGCGTGTTCCTTCTCCTACCAAGCTCTGCACCCCACAACGTCGATTATTTGGGCCAGTTCCGTTCAGACCCGAGAAAATAATCCAATCGAAGAAAGCTGCTCAAGAAGCTCGGCGATCGCCGCACGTGCCTCAAGATCCACAGTCGTGCCTCCATCCGGCGCTTGCGGCTTTTCCGCAACGATCCAGCCGCTTCGGTAATGGACGAATTGATCGAGCGATCGATCGAAGGCAATCATTCCGTCGCGCGGCTGGAAGAACAGCCAACTGCCCGCCGCGCTATGAGCTATCGAACCATCGCGGCCTGACCATTCGGCAACCGCCCCGCTCGCAACGATCCAACTTTCGCCATCAGCGGGCGAAGGCGGGGGAGAAGCGATGCTTCCCTCGACAACGGGGTGAAGCAGCGCATCGATCCGTGAAAACGCTTCGTTCACGAAAAGCTCTTTCTGAGCTTGCGCGGGGTAAAGAAAAGGAAGCTCGAACCTGGCTGAGGACGAGTTGAGCGAAATCGGTTCTGTCATGGCTTGTCTTTCGTTCTCACTGGGGAAGGTGGTCAAGCAAGAGCGGGTCGGACTGACCATGCGACCCGATTAGCCGAACCCAGATTGAAGCGCCAGGAGACTCGGACTGATACTGCGCAACGGTCTTCGCCGCGAGCTCCAGCAATGGAGTCTTTGTCGTCAGCAAGGCAACGGGCGAGCCGATCGCACCGATGCCGACGAGGTAGATTTCGGTTTCCTCGATCAGCGGAACATCTGCTGCATCCGTCCATCGCCACGCTCCGCGCGCTCGTCTGGTCCATTCGAGCCGCCAGTTGCCTTCGACCGATACCGCTTTGCGCGCATGGACGGGGCTTGGCGGCTTCAGACTTGATCCGGCAGTCTCTACTGCCGCGAACACCGGTTGCTCGTCTGCCCTGCCGATCGCGGCATAGGTTTCGGTCGAGACGACCGGAACCAATGACTGCTCGAGTTTCGTCAGCCGTTCGTCGATGGTGGTCACAGCGGCCGACGATGCGTGCCCGGCGGCGGCGGCAACCTCAGTCCCTCCGCGCCCCCGCAACAGTCCCTTCAGTTCCCAGCGGCCCTCGCCAAGCGGCTTTGCCGTCGCGTATTGAATGATTTCGCCTCCCACGAGAATGCGGTTCGCGCCGGATACCAGACCACTGACATCGGTCGAAGGAAGCTCCATGCGCCGATCGATCATTTCGATTACGCAGGTTGCTTCTGCTTCGAAGAGTAAGGCAGGCGATCCGGAAAGCGGCGTGACAAGTTCGCCGAGGCCTGCTCGACGGGGCTGGCTTGCTCCGACATGTACGAGCTGACCGGACTGAACGGCATAGAGGGCTGCGCCGGACCACGCTCCCGCCGGGGCGCCAACGGCGGCGTAAATGTTCGCTCCAGCGGTTTCGGATGGTCCTTGGGGCGGCAGTTCGAAGACGCGCAGGACAGTCTGCTGCGCAGCAAGGTCGGGAGCTTGCCAGACCGTTCCGCTATCGGCTTCGAATATCTCGGATTCTTCCGGAAAATACCGTGTCATTTCCAGTTCGACGCCGCCTTCACGCCATTCCCAGCTTCGCACGAGCCAAAGCCCCGGTTGCCCCGGTGCCCGCACGATTGCGCCCGGCACGATGGCTGGGTCAATCTCGGCGCAGCGCCATGTCAGGGTGTCCGCCTGGCGCGATGCCCGTTCGGCCGCCGCTTCAGCGAGCGAACGCGCGTCGTTCGAACTCAATGCGCCCGGAAATTCGATTATGCGACCGATCGTCGTATCGGCCCGACCTTCGACCCGCTGCAAACCCGGTTGATAGTCGCGCCCCGTATCGTAGTAACGAAGGCCGTGGAATGCGGTCTTTTGTCCGTCGTTTCGACCACGCGACTGGCCGTCCTGTGTTCCGAAGTCGCCACCGTCCCATGCTGCGGGTTCGGCGAGCGATGTAGCGAAGGCGCCGTTACCGAGTGTTCTCAGCGCCATGCCTTTCCCGTCGATCTCAGGAATAAGAGGCAAGACCGTATCGATCGCAGAAAGGTTCTGCGCGATCGTGCCGCTTTCATGACTATAGCCGCCGAGATTTGCGAACGTCGCATTGCCTGCTGCAAAGCTTTCTGCAGGATCGAGCAGTCCTTTCACAACATGACGCGCATCTTCGCCGTCGATCTCGAATGACAAGGTCGGAATACGGTTGCCGAACTGCGAGAGATCGAGATCCTCGAAGACGACGTAGGCGCGGTGACGATACGCAGGTGACCCATTTTCAATTGCGGCGTCAAGCAGAGGATCGACTGATTGGTCACCCCAGCCCGAATAAAACCGCATGGCGCCCGGTGCCTTCAGGTCGCCGGCCGCACCCCTCAGCAGGTTGCCATCAGCCCATATCCTGCCGATAGCTGCGACCGGTCGGCTCGACAGGGCGACCGCGAATGAAGCGCTGTAGCTGTAAGTCGTCGCCGCGGGCTGGCCCTTCCCGCCTCCTTGTTCTTCACTGTTTTCCTTAAGATCGCTCGCCCAGATGATCGTTCCGGGTACGCGTATCTTACCGAAATGCCGGGCGATCGGCTGACCGTAGGCCGACGTTGTTAGCGCAAGGTCACGCAAGCGCGGGCCTTCGCCCGACGAGCCGCCGAACAGTTCACCATCGATCTTGCTGCCGGCAAAAGCGCCAAGCGCGCCGCCAAGCGGTCCGCCGAGCAGGCTCCCGACAGTACCGAGGACCAGAGTAGCCATCGTTTCGTGTCCTTCAGAAAATGATTGTTATTTCAGGCCAGTCGCCAGCATTGGGAGACGAGCCACGGCAAGCGTCCCCGATGTCGGACGACTTGGCGGCGGCCCGCATGCGCATGGACGAATGCCTCGGATGCAACGCGAATGACGACGTGCCATTGCGCTGGTCCCGGTTCGACGATCAGCAGGTCTCCGACCGCCCCTCGACAACCGTTCGCCCGGATGAAGCCGCTGGCGGGAAGGCTCGCGAACTGCGCTTCGCAACTGCGATTGCGAAGACCGTAAAATGGCGGTTCGACAGCTCCCAAGCCTGCTCTTTCGAGAGCAGTCAGAACCAGCCCTACGCAATCGAGTCCGGTCGCCGGGTCGCGCCCGCGAAGGCGGAAAGGCGCGCCGACCAGCTTTTCAGCTTCCTTCGCGAAGGAAGCAGCTGCGCAGACCATCATCGACTCGTCGGATATTGGGCAAGCAGGTCGTTCCCGGGCAGAAAGGGTTCGCCCTGGAAATTGGCTGCATTGCCGAACCTTCCCGCACAGGTCGACAGACGGTGATCGCATCCTTCGCGCAGGACGACGCGGCACCCGGTTCGGATTTGCGGATCGATTGATCGATCGAGCACGAGTTCTCCGGATGATGTCGCCCTGATCATTGCGGTGAGACCAGCGAGCGGTCCGTCGATCCAACGCAGCGTGCCGAACCGGTAGTCGGCCGCCACGATCCCCTCGATTGCAACGCTGTAGCGATCGAGGTTTGTCGAAACGACCTGTCGCTCGGTCGTGAATCGCGCTGCCGACAGGGTGCAGGCGGTATCGCAGAAGACGGCGCGGCAGGACGGGCTGCTGCGCGGAACCGGATCGACATCCAGCATCGCCTTTGCCGAGCGCAGCCGCGTGGTGAAGCGGCCCGTTTCTCGCGTCACGGAATCGATCGCGCCGACATAAAGGACAATTCGTTCCAGATTCTCCCAGTCGACCGCGCCGATGACGACCTTCGCCTGATCGAAACGTCCGTCGGCGAGGTCCTCGTCCGAAATCGTATCATGCGAGATCGCACCGGAAATATCGGCTCCGTCATCGGCGAGATCAGCCGTCCGCCGGATGGCAGAGGGAAGCAATCCAGGGGCCGAACGATGCAAAAGACCGTCGAAGCGCAGGTTGCGATCATGCGTCGTGAACCCGAGGGCAACGCCGTCGCGTCGATAGATCTGCCAGAAAGTTGCGACGTTCTCGAGCTCCCGGCGGAAGAAGACACGGCTCATGCATCCTCCCGTATCTCGACGAGCGGAACGGAGGGCGCTTCGCCCGCCTTGAACGCGACACTGCTGAGATCGAGCCGATCTTCGGCAAAGCGGACCGGAACGTCGAACAGAAAGCCCGCACGAACGATTGCACCGGCGGAAGGGGCACTGTCGAGCAGAATTCGTCCGCCCTCCGCATAGGTCCATTCGGAGGTTTCGATGCCGTCGATACTCACGCGAATGCTGGCGACATCGGGCCGCGTTATATTGCGAACCTGCCCGTCATAATCTTTCGTCAGGCGAAAGACTGATGCCGTTCCGTCACCGGTCCCGATGATCTGGTCGAAAGCCGTAAGCGGATCGATAAGACCGTTCGAAGAAAAGTCGAACGGGTCGCGGAGACGAAACCCGCTGGCCGGTCCATGGCGTGCCCTGAAGAAGCGCAGGAGGATGCCCAGCTCCTCTTCCGAGCGGATACCCGGTCCGACATCGTAGGCAAGCCGCGCATCCGACCACAGCGCGTTGCGCCGTTCATGCCCGGAGGCGGTCACGGCGACGGAGGTCGAAAACTGCGGACTGACCGAGACGTCACGCCCGAGAGCCAGCGGATAGAGAATGTCGTCGAAAGCCTGCACATTGTCCTCCTTCGTTCGCGGCAACCGCGTGTAACCGTCGCGAGCGACCTGCGGCATTGCCCATACAAAGCGCTGCGCGATGCCGCGCTCCGCCGCCTCATCGAGACCGTCGTCGATGCGCTGCCAGAATGCTTCGGCATCTGCGGGATCGAGTACGAAGCCCGATAGATAATCCTGGCGGTCCACGGGATAGGCGAGCCGCTCGTCGACGGCGCGATAGGCGGCCCTGCGTTCCGCTCCTGCGCCGCTGGTCAGCCAGTCATAATCTTCCAGCTGCAACCGGTCGAAAGCGGGGAAAGCCCAGCCGAGGGGCAAATTCGCACGCGCGAGTTCGGGCATGTTTGCGCCGAAAATTGTCGGAGTGAACGCCAGCAGGAGAATTTCCGCTGCACCTTCGGCTTCTTCGCGAACCGCCGCTGCGAGATCGAGCGTGGATCGCGCGAGCAACTCGCCCGCGCGATCCAGCAGATCGGTTTGTTCGGCGTTAAGCGGTTGTGCGAGGTCGGCAATCTCCGGCGCGTTTTCGAAATAATCGCGTGCGGCGGCATCGTATAGGCATGGACGGCGATCCGGCATGAGCCACCACCACGGCTCGCCGATCTGAAACAGGACCGGCAGGCCGGCATCCTCCATCAGTCTGACGAATTGCCGGGCCAATCCACGCAGCCATTCCATCGCTTCATCATTGGCCGGTGACAGCAAGGCGCTCGGCGGCTCCCACCCGGTCCTCCCCGGTGTCCCGTCGAAAGCGCGCTGCTGCCATGCGGCCGGACAGCGCGCGGCGAACAGTTCGTAGGAAAGCGATACGATTGCTTCGTAACCGCGTGCTGCGCATTCCTCGAAATACCGGCGATGCCAGCGCCGGGCTGGCTCGCACAGGGTTCCCTCCCTGTCGACCGACAGCCCTTCGCTGTCAGCTACGAGCCGAAAGAAGTGGCTCATCCCGATATAATGCAGCAGGCGACCACGATAGCCGAGACCACGCGCAGCACGCACCAGGCGGGCGGGCGACTGGTTGAATGCATCGTCATAGGCAGTCGCGAGTTGCTCGCCGTGATCGGGGAGCAGGATGTCGCCAATCTTGAGAACCGCGTTGTGGCCCTCGCAAACGATCTCACTCAGTTCCGCCCAGCCATCGACGCGGCTATCGAGGCGCGCCGTGCTGCCCTCGACATAACCAGCTGGTGCGAGAGATATGAACATCCGGTCGATGTCCGACGGATGGACCGTCTCGCCCGGCAGGGAGAAGCCGGATTGCAGATCGGAGAACGGGAGGACTATCCGCGCATCGCTGGGCGAGCCTTCCGCGTAGTTCCACAGTCTTACATACCAGCTGCGCGTGGTGCCCGAGGCATCGCGTCCCTCGATGGTAAGCGTTGGTCCGTTCAGCGCGTCGAGGGGCAATATCCCGTCCGATCGCCAGCGAAACCGCAGGGTTGTGCGCGAATAGTCGCGCTTTGTCTCGTAAGCGAGCAGCGGATGGTCTAGCGTATCCTCGCTTTCCCAGATGACGCCGGCCAGTTCGCCGCGATGATGAAACTCGCAATCTACTCGCAATGCGTCTGCCGCGGTGTCTACGAGGCTCGCCATCATCGGTCGGGGGAAATTGACGGTCCAGAAGCGAGGGTCGAACCGTTGCAGCCAGTCGAAATGCTGCCCGTTGCGTTCGTCCGCGAGCCAGTATGCCATGATGGTGCTCCGGAAAGAATTAGCGCAGCGCGCGCGTGATCGCGCTCGCGACCTGGCGCGAACTGCGTTGCAGGGCGGTGGGCGTGTCGGTTCCGCGGGGCGCCGACAGATTGATCGCCACCCGCACGTCGCGGCGTTCGCCGTTGGTGGGAATGCCCGGTTCGACGCGGCCAGCGCTCGTCGGTACAAAAAGTTCGGGTCCGCGTTCTCCGACGAGGAAGGGGCGTCCGGGCGATACGTCGCCGCCGAGCGCGCGTCCCGGCAGGCCGAAGAGCGCTCCGATCCCGCCGCCGAGGAGCGCGCCGAGGCCGCCATCCGAACCCTTGCCGCCGCCACCGAGCAGTGCGTCGAAGCCCAGCTTCAGGGCCTGGTTCGCGATCTGGTCGATTGCCGCGAAAGCCGCCTGCTTGAGGTCGCCGAAGGACAGCGAACCCTTGCGAACTTCCGCCAGCAGGCTTTTCTCGAGCACGTTTCCGGCAGAGGCAAACCCGTCGATTACCGTCCTGTCGAACGCCCCGCGCATCTCGGCAATATCGCCGGAGAACTTGCGCGTATCAGCGCGCACCTCGACCAGCAGGCTGTCGATCTCATCGTCCATCACGGTCCCTTTCGATCATCTTTTCGATTTCAGCGCGGCTTGGCGCAGTTCCGCTGTCGTCTGCTGGTCCCAAAGCCAACCGCAATTCAGCGGGCGTGGCCGTCCAGAATTGCTCGGGCGACCAGCCGAGATGCTGCATCGCCGCGATTGCCGCGCGCCCGGCCCCGACGCTGAATCGCTCGCTCATCCCGAGCCTTGCAGGATCTGTCCGAGCACGACCCGCAGCGGCTTCGTCGCTCTTGCAAGGCCCATTCCCACCACGGCCCGCCCGACATCCTCGCGCGCCAGCGCCGACCGGTCCGTTAGGCAGTGCCAGAAAAGCGCGGTCATCTCCGTCAGTTGCAGCCGACCTTCGCCAGCCCGCTCAACCAGTGCGAAGAGCGGTCCCAGTTCTTCCTCGGCGCGAACCAGTGCATCGAAGCTGGGGCGCAAAAGGCGCTCCCTGCCCGCGATGCAAAGGCTCGCCTCACCGCGAAGAGCGGTTGCCGGTTTGTCGCTCGCATCGGTCATGCGGAAACGACCGGCCCGGAGCTTTCGAGGCTGAGCGAATAATTGCGCTCGCCATTGTAGTCGCCCGCATAGTCGAGCCGCTGGACGAGGAACTGGCCGCGCATCTTCTCGCCACCCTCGAACGACAATTCGTAAGCGGCGAGCGTTCCGGCGAGGGCATGGCCGCGCATCGCCGTTTCCGCGGTACTGCCGAGGAAGATGCCGCTTGCGCTCACCGATACCGAGCGGGTGCCCGCACCGGACAACAGATCGCGCCATCCGCCCGAACCCTTGTGCGTGACGACCACCGTATCGCCGTTGATCGACATCTGCGTCGTGCGCAGCCCGGCAATTGTTTCGTAGGAAGCGGGATCGGCGGCGTCGCCGATCTTCAATAGGAAGGCAGAGCCTTTTTGTGCTGACATGGATGATGTCTCCGTTGCTGGATGGGTTGCGATCAGACCGCGGCTCTCGCGAGCAGCCTGAAGCGGTATTCGAGCAGGACCGCGCGCAAACCGCGTGGCCTGCGCTCGGCGCGACTTCTCAGGAAATGCGTCGCCACGATCGCGAGGGAGGTCTCGTCGTCGGGCAAGAGGGCGATGCGCCGTTCTATGGCGTCGGCGATGAAGCCGGTGGAGCCTGCTTCACCCGTGCGATCGACCAGTTCGAGTGCGATACGCACTTCGCGCCCGCCAAGCGTCTTCGTGCTCCAGTCGATCGCCCCGCTCGCCGCAATGCCCAGCCACGGCGCGGCGGCGGCCACGGGGCTTTCTTCCTCGATCGCATTGAGGGTCGCGGCAAGGAAGGCATCGCCCCGCAGCCAGTTCATGAGATGCCCGCGAAATTCGCTTTCCATCGTCGATCAGTCCTTTGCATCGAAGAGCGGCCAGAGCAGCCGGGCAGAGCGCCATCCGGAGCCGTCTGCGCGGCGGGCGAGAAGGATGCGGCTGGCCCGCGCCCGCGCCAGCGCCCCGGCCTTCGTCACGAGTGCGGCGGACAGGCGCCCTCCATTCGTCAATTTCGCCGCGATCACAGGAGGCGCACCCGCCGGTGTGGGCGCCATAAAGCGGCGACGGCGGCTGGCGGACCTGCCGCCGATCCTTCGTCACGCTCGCGGTAGGAATGTGCAGCGAGCCGCACGATCCCCTGCCGCAATGCCGGATCGAGCCTGCTCCAGTCCTCGGCCAGCCCGGCGGAAAAGCGCGCCGACACGCGGAGCGCATCGGGCCGATCGATGAGCTTCACGAACCCAGTGCCATCGGCCTCGATCCGCGCTTCCCAGCTTGCAGGAGACAGGATCTTGCGATTGCCGGTGCTGCCGAGGGCAGCGATTTCGGTAATTTGCGTGACAGGGCGGGTTCCCAGCCTTTGCCAGTCGAGCGAGACCGGCAGTCGTTCTTCGCAGACCGCTGCAAGAGGAAGGGAGCCGGTGAAGGTTTCGCATAGGCTCGCGGCAGAGCGCAGCAGCGTATCGAGCAGCGCGTCCTGCGCGCTGTTGGCGATCACCAGCCATTGTTTGAGTTCGTCGAGGGGGTCGCCGCCGAAATCGGCCGGCACCACGAAAGCCCGATTCATGGGCGTCTCCCTGTTATGCGCGGAGAAAAAGGGGCATCCGCGCCGCACCCGCCAAAGGGGCGAAGCGGGGCGGCACGGATGCGAGGGGGCTTCAGACCGGGACTACGCCTCGATCTTCAAAAGCTTGACCGCCGCACTGTCGAGCACCTGACCGCCGATCCGCTTCGTCGCGTAGAAGTGGACGAACGGCTTGTTGGTGAACGGATCGCGCAGGATCTGCGTGGCGCTGCGTTCCGCGATGAGATAGCCGTGCCGGAAATTGCCGAATGCGATCGGGAACGCGCCGCTGGCAATGTCGGGCATGTCTTCGGCTTCGACCACGGGATAGCCGAGCAGGCGATCGGGCTGACCCTCGACGAGACCCGGCTGCCACAGGAACGCACCGTCCGCCGTCTTGAGCTTCCGGACCTCGGCAAGCGTCGCGGAGTTCATGACGAAGCTCGCGCCCTGCCGGTGGCCTGCCTTCATCGTGTGAACGAGGTCGATGAGCCGCGCATCGGGCGCGCTGTCGAACCCTTCGGCGTCGCCCGAACCGATATATTGAAGCGTTCCGAAGGAGCGCACGCCGTCCGCCGCCGTGGAGGTCGGGGCGGCAAGGAACCCGGCAGGCTGGTCGATGCCGGTTCCGTTGACGAAGGCGGCTCCTTCGGCGCGGGCGAATTCCATCGCGATCTCGCTCGCCAGCCAGCTTTCGAGGTCGAAGCCGGCATCGTCGAGCATTGACTGGCTTGCCGCAGGATTGGCGTAGAGCTCTCCCGAGGGCGGAGCGATTTCCGCAAAGCTCGGCGTATCGGTGTTCGGACGGCTTGCCGTCTCGCTGACCCAGCCCGATGCGGTGCCACCGGTCGTTACGAGCTTGCGATAACCCGCAGTGCCGGTCTGGACGACCTGCGCAAGGTCGCGGATCGGGCTGATCTCCGTGAGTTCGCGAGCGATCATGGCGTCGATCTGCTTCGGCACGGCATAGCCGCCATCCGAGGGATTGACCCCGCTCATCGACTTGATTTCGGTTTCGCGGCCTTGCCGCAGATAGCCGTTGACGAAGCCTTTGACTTCGGCGGCTTCGGCGGTTTCCGCTGCCGGGTTCGCCGCGATGGCGGGGCGGGTGGCGGCGCGCGCGACCTTATCGAGCCGCGACTTCACGTCATCGACGTCGCCGCGCAGTGCAGCGATGTCGGCCTCGGCCTGGTCCTGCCGGGCGACGAGGTCGAAACTCGCATCGAGTTGCTGGGTCATCAGGGGGTTTTCGATATCCATAGGAAGTATTCGCCTTTCTTGGGGTGGGGGTCAGGAATGTGCGGGTAAGACAGCAGCAGTGTCGCGGTCGCTGCGAGGCGGAGCGACGAGATGCACGCGCGCCCCGTGCTGAAGGGGATGCGATACGAGACTGATCTCGAAGAGTTCGACGTCGGCGAGGATCCTGTGACGCGCCTCGTTCCTGAACTGGCGCGCACGATAGCCGAAGCTGAGGCCGGTCAGCGAACCCGCCGTCAGCATCTTCGCGGCGCGGCTTTCGGACCGGTCGAGACGGGCGACGACGCGCAGGCCGCGCTCGTCCTCGCCGATCGTCTCCACCCAGCCGATCCGCATTTCGGGTCGATGCTGCCAGAAGACGGGCAATTTGAAGCGTCGTTCGGTAAGCGTGCGGCGAAAGGCGCCGGGCAGGATGACGTCGCGCGCCGCGTCGGGCTTGCCGAACAAGGCGGCGTAGCCGGCAAAGCGCAAGGGCGCTGCATTGGACGCCGCGCTCATCGCAGCAACTCCGGCACGCCGATACGCACCGCTATGCCGATGAGGAGCAGGGCGAGCACGCCGCGGACGGCCCAGTCGATGACCGCGCGCCAGGCGCTTGCCTTGGCGTCGCGCCATGCACCCAGCAATTCGCGAAGCTCGTCGATATCGCCCTGCGCCTTCACATCGGACAGGCCGATGCGATCGAGGACGCGGTCGGCGCCAACTTCGCTCGCTTCCTCGACGATGGCGCGCAGGGTGATCATGTCGCTGCCTTCGGTGGCGGCCTGCGCGATCAGCGCGGCCAGCATGTCTTCGCGGTTCATCGGCTCGTCTCCTTGTTGCTTTCGGCGCGGGGCGGTAGGCCGAGCATCGCGCGCTTTTCGTCGGGATCGAGGAAGTCCGCCTCGCTCACCTGCGACCAGAGGCGTTCGCGATCCTCGGACAGCGCCGGGATGCGGTCGAGATCGACGCCGATCGACAGATCCGGGAACCAGGGCGACAGGCCGCTCACCAGCCCCTCGGTGATCTTCCCGATGAGCGGCAGCAGGGTGAGCCGCCAGAGCGCGCGGTTGGCCTCGCGATAGTTGGAATAGGTGTTGTCGCCCGGCAGGCCGAGCAGCATCGGCGGTACTCCGAAAGCGAGCGCGATGTCGCGCGCGGCGGCGGCCTTCAGCGCGGCGAAATCCATGTCCGCCGGGGACATCGACATGGATTGCCAGGTCAGCCCTCCTTCGAGCAGCATTGGGCGACCGGCATTGGCCTGCCCGGCGAACGCCTCGGTCAGTTCGGCCTTCAGCCGGTCGAACTGCTCCGCTGACAGGCCTGCCGCTTCGCCGGTATCGTAAACCAGCGCCCCGGAAGGCCGCGCGGCATTCGCCAGCAGCGCCCTGTTCCATGCGCTCGCCGTGTTGTGGAGCGCGACCGACTGCGCCGCTGCCGTCAGACAGCCCGCGCCGTAATGGTCATCGGTCGGATGAAGCCCGCGCAAATGGATGAGATTGGGCCAGCCATCGGCGTCCTCGACCGGGATTTCGCTATCCGCTGCGCCGATCCGGTAGCGATAGGCACGCGGCCAGCCATCGGCGGCAGGCAGGACGGTGACGCGTTCGGGGCGCAGCGCGAACAGATCGACCGGCGCGCCGCTCGCATCCTTCACGATCTGGATGAAGGCGTTGCCGTTGAGAAGGAGATGCGCCGCCAGCGTTTCGAGGAGCGACTGCCCGCTCGTCTGGTTCTTCAGGAGGCTGGCGACGCGCGGCTCCTCGAGCTTCAGCGGGGCATCGCCCGCTGCCTCCGCGACGATCCGCACGGCCCTCTGAGCAACCGGGTTCTCGATATAGGCGGCCTTGACCGCCCCTTCGTAATCATAGGCGAACGCCTCCTGCCCGCTGGCGAAACTGGCGGCATAGGGGGCGGCATGACGCGGGGCGAGCGGCAGGGCCGTCCCGCCTCCGCCCTTGAAGGCGGCGGCGAGCGCGTTGAGGAACGACATCGGGAAACTCCCCTGTTCTCAGTGAAAAAAATTTGGCGAAACGGGCGGTCGGCCCGCCTCAGAGGCGGCGAATATGCGGCACCGACAGATTGACGAGCATCAGTTCGTGCAGCGCATAGACGAGCGCATCGGCGCGGTCCGGACTGCGGCCCGGACCCTCGTAGCCGCCGCCGACCATGAGGCCGCACATCTCGTCCTCCAGCCGGGCGAAGACGCCTGCGTGAAAGACCCGACCCGCCTCGTAGAGGGCGGCAATGGGTTCGGCGCGGGCAACCTTTCCGCGCGAGGCATGGACGAGCTTGACCGGCAGGGAAACGCTGGCCGCGCGCAGCACGCTTTCGACCATCGCGCCGCCCTGGTTCGCCTCCGCGATGACCCGGTCGGCACTCCATTCGTCGGACGCATCGGCCACGGCACGAGCCCAGCGTTCGGGGCTCGCCCGTTCGACCGAGCGATCGGCCAGCACTTCGGCGGTCCCGTCCTGCGCCAGCGCGCAGACGACGATGCCGCAGGCATCGCCATGCGCACTCGCCGGAGGATCGACGCCGATGACGATGCGGCGCCACGCCCCCTCTTCCCGGTTTGCAGGGAAGGATGCGCGGCGGCATTTCTCGATCAGGCTGCGGTTCCACAAAGCGCCCTCGACATCGCGCAGCAGGACGCCGTCGAGCTCCTGCCGGCCCAATGCGCTTCCCCCGAAACTGCGTTCCATGTGACGCAGGAAGGCGGGCGGCAGATTGTCCGCATTGTCGTAGGTCGAGCCGCGGGTCACCGCGACGTCCTTGCTGCGATCGTCGATCAGCCTCCGCAGTAGCGGAACGGCGCGCGGCGTAGTGGTCGCCACGACCTGCTGCACCGGACCGAGGCGCAGGCCCATCAGCAAATTGTCCCAAGCCTTGGTAGCCCGCTCGCCCGCACTGTCCCACTTCGCGATCTCGTCGCACCAGGCATGGCTGTGCTGCGGTCCCCTCAGCGCTTCAGGCTCGCCGGCGGAATAGAACAGCGCCTGCGCGCCGTTGTCCCAGACGAGCCGCCGGTTGGACGGTTCGAATTGCGGGGTCCGGTCGGGCGGCGTGACGGCGAGGACGCCGCTTTCGCCTTCGACCATGATGCTGCGTACTTCCGATAGAGACGCTCCGACGAGGGCGATCCGCGCGCCGGGCGTCGTGCGTGCCACCTGTCTCACCCACTCGGCCCCGGCGCGGGTCTTGCCGAAGCCGCGGCCCGCGCAGATGAGCCAGATTCGCCAGGGCGAGCGTGGCGGCAATTGCTCGGCGCGGGCGAACAGCCCCCAGTGATAGGCGAAGGCCTCGCGCTCCTCGTCGGACAGCGAGGCAACGAGTTCGGCAAAGTCGCGCTCGCCCGTTTCGAGAAGCCAGCGATACTGGCCGTTCTCGCTCACTTGCGCTTATCCTTCGGCGAAGCGGCGGCAGGCCGGACCATGCCTTCGATCAGGATGCCCGATTCCTTCTTGCGATGTGCGAGGCGCAAAGCCTCGATTTTCGCGGTGATCGAGCCGAGCACGGCTTCCTCGTCGAGATTGGCGCGCGAGGCCTTCTCTTGCCCCACGCTTTCCCGGTGCGCACCGAGGACGCGCAAGGCGGAGGCGAAATCGAACTTGCCCCCTTCCGCGGTGGCGAAATCGCCGTCGCGCAAGCGCCGCAGCACTTCCATCTCGAGATGGTCGTAGCCTTCGCACAGGGCATCGAACCACTGGCGGCGGAATTCCGGTTCCTCGCGGCGGACCTTGTAGGCCCGGCCCGGCGCCACGCCCGCGATCTTCGCGCTACGAGTGACGTTGGACGTTTCGGCGAGCGCGGTCAGGAAGTCCTTCCTCCAATGCTTCGAAAGTTCCGCGCCGCCTTCTTCGGCAAGAATGGCTTTCGTCATCCGCGTCTTGGAGCGCGCACTGCGTCTCCTGCCTTCGTCGGCCATCGGCTCCTCCCGTCAATGTCGTGATCCGGCGCGTGGACCGGCGGGGCGTTTCCGACTCGGTCTATCGCGATGTTCCTGTTATGTACCCAAACAGCGTGACGATGTCAATAACAAATAACCAAATAGGATAATCAAACTGCGAAAACAGCCGTTGCGTCGGTTGGCGCGCGGCCCTAAACCCACGCGCTTGCGGCGCAGCACGGAGGGAACGACGCAAATGAGCAGACTGCTGCGCGGCCTGTACGAATGGGTCATGGAAAAGGCGGCGCATCCCCATGCGGAGTGGTGGCTGGCCTTTTTCTGCTTCATCGAGGCGAGCTTCTTTCCGATCCCGCCGCATCCCCTGCTCGGCCTGATGTGCCTCGCGGAACCGAAAAAGGCGGTCCGCTTCGGCCTCATCGCCACCGCGGCAAGCGTTCTGGGCGGATTGTTCGGCTATCTCATCGGCTATGCGCTCTTCGACCTCGTCGGAGTGCCGCTATTGACGGCGATCGGCCTCATCGACAGCCTGCCCGCTGCGCGCTGCACCTTCGACGAATACGGCGTTCTCGCCGTCATCATCGCGGCGGCGACGCCCGTTCCCTTCAAGCTGCTGACGATTACCGCCGGCTTCCTCGGCATGGCGCTGGTCCCGTTCATCCTGGCGAGCGTCGCGGGCAGGGCGCTCATCTTCCTGACGGTCGGCATCCTGTTCCGTGTCTTCGGGCGTCCCATCAAGAGCTTCATCGAGAAGTATCTGGGCCTCGTCACCATTGCCTTTGTCGCGCTAGTGGTGGGCGGAGTGCTCATCCTGACGCAGCTTGGCGGGGGCGGGGAAGAGGACGACCCCTGCGCCTCGACCACGGTCGAGAGCCTGTCCTAGCCGCCGCTATCCGCCGTTTCGCGCGCTCGCTCGATAGCACGGGCGAACTCGCCCTCGTCCATCGCACCCACGATGCGATAATTGCCGATCAGATAGGTGGGCGTGCCAGACACGCCGAGCCTGAGCGCATCCGTGCGGTTGCGCTCGATCGTCGCTTCGATCTCGCTGTCACTTGCCAGGTCCCGCTCGATCTGCTGCCAGTCGCCGCCGAGGCCGCGCACGATGCGCCGCATCACCGGGTCGGTCAGCGTCTCGCGCTCGCGCATGAAAGCGTCATGCACCTGCGGGTACAACCCCTGGTTGCGCGCTGCCAAGGCGACCCGCGCCGCCCGGTCCGAGATGTCTCCGAAGACGGGCAGGTCGCGGTAGATAATCCGCGTATTTCCGTCGCGGGTGACGGCGTTCAGCATTTCGGGATGCGCGGCGCGGCAGGCCGGACACTGGAAATCGGTGAAGACGACGATGCTCGTTTGCGCGTCGGCCGGGCCGGAAGAAGGCGAAACCTCGTCTTCGAGAAACGGGCGCAGCGCGATCCGGTCGGACACGTCGACGCCATTCGCGCCGTTCTGCTTCAGCCAGCCTCCGACGGCGAAGGCGAGGATGCAGACGGCGACCAGCGACAGCCAGCCGCCCGTTCCCAGCTTGCGGGCGGGCGGCCGGTCCGTCGGGTCATCAACTTCGGCGATGGGATCAGCCGGAGAAATTCGTCGTCAGGGTAATTTCCGCGTCGAGCAGCTTGGAGATGGGGCAGTTCTCCTTCGCCTTGTTCGCCAGCTCCTCGAATTTGGCCTGCTCCGCGTCCGGCACGTTTCCGGTCAGCGTCAGGTCGGAACGCGTGACGGTGAACCCGTCGCCGTCTTTCTCCAGGCTGACCTTCGCGGTCGTCTCCAGCGTGCCGTTCTCGTAACCGGCATCGCCCAGCTGGAACGCCAGCGCCATGGTGAAGCAGCTGGCGTGGGCGGCAGCAATGAGTTCCTCGGGGTTCGTGCCCGAGCCGTCCTCGAACCTCGTGTTGAAGCCGTAGGGCTGGTCCTTCAGGGCGCCCGATTCGGTGGACACGTGGCCCTTACCGCTCTTGCCCAGACCTTCGTATTTCGCACTGCCGGTTTTCGTGATTGCCATGATGTTCGTATCTCCTGTGGTTTCGACAGGATCAACGACGCATCAGGGCCAGCCGTTCCGCCGAACGGCGCGTGTCCGGCGCATTTCGGCAACCGATGGTCAGATGATGCCGACCTTCTTTCCGGCTGCTTCGAAAATGTCGAGGATCGTCTTTACCTCCTCGGTCGTGTGTTCGGCGCAGAGCGAACAGCGCAGCAGCGTCATGTTGCCAGGTGTCGCCGGCGGGCGAGCGAGATTGACGTAGAGGCCTTCCTTCAGCAGCGCTTCCCACATGGCCGCGCCCTGCCCGAGGTCGGGCATGATGACGGCGATGATGGCGCTTTCCGCCGTCTCCGTGCCGAGCTTGAAGCCCAGAGCCTTCAGCCCTGCGTGGAGCCGCTTGGAGTTCTCCCACAGATGCGCGCGCTTGTCGGAACCGTGCATCAATTTCCGGATGCTGGTCGCGGCAGTGGCGACGACGCTCGGCGGAAGAGAAGCGGTGAAGGTGTAGGGGCGGCAGACGAGCCGCATGATCTCGAACTTCGGATGGTTGGAAACGCAGAAGCCGCCCACCGTGCCGACGCTCTTGGAGAAGGTGCCGATGATGAAGTCGACCTCGTCGATGACGCCCTGCGCCTCGACGACGCCACGGCCGTTCTCTCCGATGAAGCCCATCGAATGCGCTTCGTCGACCAGCACCATCGCGCCGTGCCGTTTTGCGATGGCGACCATCTCCTTCAGCGGAGCGACATCGCCGAGCATCGAATAGACGCCTTCCAGCACGACGAGGATGCCGGCGCCTTCGGGAATGCGCTTCAACCGCTTTTCCATCGCTTCGATGTCGTTGTGCTTGAACGGAACGATCTCGGCATCGCCCATCTTGCATCCATCATAGATCGAGGCGTGCGAATCGATGTCGAGGACAATGTAATCGCCCTTTCCGGCGATGGTCGAAATGATTCCGAGGTTGGCCTGGTAGCCGGTCGAGAACACCATGGCATGATCCATGGCGTAGAACTCCTTCAAGGCATCCTCGACATCCTTGTGCCCCTGGTAGGTGCCATTGAGGACGCGGCTGCCCGTCGTGCCCGTGCCGAAGTCCGAAAGCGCCTGTTTTCCGGCATCCACGACGTCCGGATCGAAGGTCATGCCCATGTAGTTATAGGTGCCCAGCAGGATCGTCTCGCGCCCGTTGCAGATCGCCCGCGTCGGCGAGAGCACCTGCTCCATGACGAGGTTGAACGGGTCCTCGACGCCCGAAGACAGCAGGTCCTCGCGCATCTTGATGATCGGATCGAACTTGCTGAAGAGGTCCTTGCCGTCGCTCTCCCGGGAAACCGGGGCGTTGTCCTGCATGATCGCCTCGCTCACGATGCGGCCTGCATCTTGTGAACGGCATCGACAAGCTGTCCGTAGCGCTCGATCTCGGCCTGCTGGTTCATCGAGATGATGATGTCGAAAGCGTCCTCGATCTCGGCGACGAAGTCCATCACGGTGAGGCTGTCGAATTCGAGGTCGTTGGCAAAGCTCGTATCTTCGGTGATCGTGATGCCCTTCTTGTTGAAGGGTTCGATCAATTCGCGAATGCGGGCATCGACGGCTGCTCGGTCCATAATTCGGGTAATCCAATGCTTGCTGCCCGAATGCCGCAGGGCGACGGGCGGTATCTTTCCAAAGCGATTGACGGGAAAAGCGGTCCGAACCCCCGTTTGTCAAGCTTTCGCCGCTTTTCGCCTGCCGTTTCCCCTAGGCGAAGAACTTGCGAACCGCGCTCAAGAAGGGACTGATGGAGACGGGTTTCGACAGATAGCCTTCCGCGCCCGCTTCCCTGATGCGCTCTTCATCGCCGGTTCCGGCATAGGCGGTGACAGCCAGCACGGGGGTCGCGGAAAGCGTACGATCCTTCTTCAATGCGCTGATCAGATCGAGCCCGGAGATATTGGGCAGATTGATATCCATTATGACGAGATCGGGCTTGAAACCGCGCGCCTTCTCTATCACCATATTACCGTCGGATGCCGGCTCGACGGAGAACCCGTTGGCAGTCAGGATATCGCAGAACAATTTCCGGTTGAGGTCGTTATCCTCCACAACCAGGATACGTTTTTCCACCAGGGCAGTCTCCACGATTACCGTCCTATACCGCCAAGAGGATGTTTACAATTTATAAACCGTTGAAACGCGCCGAGAATCAAGTTTCGCACGACCCCGGCGTCCTTTCCCTGACTGCATTGGGCTGGATCTTGCAGGACGAGGATCGCGCAACCCGGCTTCTTTCCCTCACCGGTCTGACGCCGGAACGTCTGCGCAACGCCGTCGAAGAACCGGCGGTTCAGGGCGCCATTCTGGAATATCTGACCAATTACGAACCCGACCTTGTCCGGTGCGCGGAGGCGCTAGGCGTCGAACCCGCAGAACTTGTCGCCGCCCATGCGGAGCTGACACGATGAGCGGCGCTCGAAAGCCGCTGATCGTTTCGGATTGCGATGAGGTGCTGTTACACATGGTTGCGCATTTCAAGGCGTGGCTGGAAGAAAGCGAAGGCGTCGATTTCAATCTGCAAGGCAATAATTTCGCCGAGGCCATGCGGTGGCAGGAGAGCGGAGAACTGGTCGGCGAAAAGGACATCTGGCGGCTGCTCGGCGGGTTCTTCGATACGGAGATGGGGCGGCAGAACCCGATCGAAGGCGCAATCGAAAGTCTCAACGCTTTATCGCAGGATGCCGATGTCGTCATCCTGACGAACCTCGTCGACAAGCGACGCGACGATCGCACGCGCCAGCTGATCGAACACGGTCTCGATGCAAAGGTCTACACGAACCAGGGTCCCAAGGGACCTGCCCTGGCGAAGATCGTCGCGGAATTCGATCCCAGCCACGCCATCTTTATCGACGATCTGTCACAGCACATTCGCTCCGCGCGGGAAACCGACCCGCGGATATCGACGCTGCATCTGTGCGGCGAGCCGCTGCTCGCCCCGCATATCGACTGCGCATTTGAGGCGGGGCACGCCGATGCGCGGATCGACAATTGGGCGGAAGCCTTGCCGTGGTTGCAAAGCCGTCTCGAAAAGGAACCAGTCGCATCATGAAAATCGAAGAGCGCTTACAGGAACTCGACATCGAATTGCCGCGGGCAGCGGCTCCCGTGGCAAGCTACGTCCCGGTCGTGGTCCACGGCAGCACCGCTTACGTCTCGGGGCAGCTGCCCTTCATTAACGAACAGCTCGGCACCGGACGGCTGGGGGACGACATTTCGGTCGACCGCGGTATGCAGCTCGCCCGTGCCTGCGGCCTGATGATCCTCGCGCAGCTGAAGGCAGCGGATATCGATCTCGACGACGTCGAACGGATCGTCAAACTGAACGTCTTCGTCAATTGCACGAAGGATTTTGCCGACCAGCCCAAGGTCGCCAACGGCGCATCCGAGCTCATGTTCGACGTCTTTGGTGAAAAGGGTCGCCATGCGCGGGCGGCGGTCGGGGTTCCGGCCTTGCCGCTTCACGCCGCAGTCGAGGTCGATGCCGTCATCGCGTTGCGCGCGGAGTAGGCCAAAAGGCTGATGAGCGAATCGCAGCTTACCGTCCGGCTGGGCAAAGGCGTCAGCGCCTTCGACCCGGACGAATGGGATGCGCTGGATGAGACCGGCAATCCGTTCATGCGCCATGCCTTTCTTTCGGCGATGGAGGAATCGGGGAGCGTCGGTCCCGGAACCGGCTGGACACCTTTGCCGCTCGTCATCGAAGACGAGAACGGTTCGCTGAAGGCCGCGCTGCCGACTTATGCAAAGACGCATAGCCAAGGCGAATACGTCTTCGATCACGCTTGGGCCGATGCCTATGAGCGGGCCGGCGGAAGCTACTATCCCAAACTGCAGATCGCCGCGCCCTTTACCCCCGCAACCGGGCCGCGCGTCCTCTTTCGCGATGCGAAACTTGCAACCCCGCTTATCAGAGCGGCAGAGCAGCTATGCAGCGACAACGGCATATCGTCCGCCCATGCAACGTTCCTGTCCGACGAGCAGGCGCTCCTGTTCGAGAATGCCGGGTGGCTGCTGCGGCACGATATCCAGTTCCACTGGACCAATCGCGGCTATTCGAACTTCGATGATTTTCTCGGCGAGCTGGCTTCGCGAAAGCGCAAAGGCGTGCGCAAGGAACGCGCCGCCGCGCAGGAAGGGGTCACTATCCGACAGTTGCGAGGGAGCGAGATTGCGCCCGAGCACTGGGACGCGTTCTGGATCTTCTATCAGGATACCGGAGCGCGCAAATGGGGGCGTCCCTATCTGACGCGCAGCGCTTTCGACCTGTTGGCCGAAGCGATGGGAGACGCCATTCTCATGATTCTCGCATTTCGGAACGAGCAGCCGATCGCGGGCGCGCTCAACTTCATCGGCGCGGACACGTTATATGGCAGATATTGGGGCTGTATCGAGGACCGCCGCTTCCTGCATTTCGAATTGTGCTATTTCCAGGCGATCGACGCGGCCATCGCGCTGGGTCTCGACCGGGTCGAGGCAGGGGCGCAGGGCGGCCACAAGCTTGCGCGCGGTTACGAACCTGTTCGCACGACCTCGGCTCATTACATCGTCGATCCGGGATTTCGGGCCGCGATCGCCGATTATCTTGAGCAAGAGCGGAGCGGAGTGGCCATCGACCAGCTCCATCTGGGTGAGCGCACGCCCTTCAAGAAGGGCTGACGCGGCGCAGTTCAGGCAGCGAAGCGCTTGTCTTCGGCGAGCCAGCGCCGCGCTTCCTTCTGTGCGGTGGCGATTTCGCGCGCAGTCATTTCCTCGGATATGTCGGCCCGGCACATCGCAGCTTCCTCGTGACCCTTGGCGGCCGCGATGTTGAACCACTTGTGTGCTTCGACAAGGTCACAGCCCACACCGTGACTGCCGGTCGAATAGGCGACGCCGAGATCGTAAAGAGCATCGAGATTGCCCCTGCCATATTGTCCAAGGCAATCGCGCAGCAGTTGCTTCGCTTCCTCGCCGACCACGCCGTGAGATCTCGCCCCCTCGATCTTCAGTAGTTCCATAGCCCCATATCCCCCGTTTTCAGATGGCCCTTTGACGGGGCCGTCGACCAATGGGTGGAGGCAACGTGGTCAATAAAGGGTTAACATTGCTGGCTAATAATTCGCAGATAGAGGTTCGGGCCGCGGCGCGACCTTACGGAACTGCGGACTTGTATGCGGTTGGAGCGGAGCCTATAGGCGCGCCATCGTCGATACACGAGACAAGCAACAAGCCCGGTATCCAGATTTAGCGTGCGGCAATCGCACACCAGTTGGTCAGAGGTAGAATGTCGACACCATCGCCGGAAGAAAGGGAATTGTCGGATCGAATAAGGGATAGTCTTCCCGACGATTACGTCCCCAGCGACGATGAGGAATACATGACCCGGCGGCAGCAGGATTATTTCCGGATGCTGCTGCTGGATTGGAAACGATCGATCTACAATTCGGCCAGCGAGACGCTGCAATCCCTGCAGGAAGGGCCGATCCGCGAATCCGACCTCAACGACCGTGCTTCGAGCGAAACGGACTGGGGGATCGAACTGCGCACTCGCGATCGGCAGAGAAAGCTCATTTCGAAGATCGACGCCGCGTTGCGCAGGATCGACCGCGACGAATATGGCTATTGCGAAGTGACCGGCGATCCGATCGGGGTCCGCCGCCTCATCGCTCGGCCCGTGGCGACGATGTCTCTCGAAGCGCAGGAAGCGCATGAGCGCCGCGAGAAGATTTCGCGCGACGACTGACCGCTACGGCTTCCGGGGCACGGCGGCGTTAATCGAATAGCTGCATTTCGTCCCGGAACGACACAGCTTCCGCCGCGGAAAATGCAGTTTACTTTTCGTTATCCTTCTTGACCTAGCCGCCGGTAAGGCAGAGTTTAGGCCTTACGGGGTTTTGGGGGCTCTATTTTTCATATTCGGGGTCGGATGGAGTGCGATATGGTCGGCGTTGATACGAGGGATGTTGCCCGCTCGAGCTTGTTCATGCTCACTCGCATCACGCTCGAGAACAATTCGCGGCAGTACCAGGTCAAGGTCCGCAACCTTTCGCCCAAGGGCATGATGGCCGAAGGCAGCGTTCCCGTCGCTCGCGGATCTCGCCTGTCGATCAATTTGGAGAACGGCACCACTGTCGAAGGCACCGTGGCGTGGATCGAGGGTACGCGGTTCGGCATTGCGTTCGACGGCACCGTCGACATGGCCGATTTCCGTCGGAGCGCCGCCAAGGCGAAGCACGAGGTGCCCCGGCACCTCTCTCCGCGGCGCAAGGCGCAGGGAAATCTGCGCAAGGTATAGTCGACCGCCGGCCTGCCGGCTCCATTTATAAAGTTGTGCGCTGACGCCCTCGCGCGTGCTTGCTAAGGCATTCGCGCATGATGCGAATCCTTGCTCTTTTGCTGACGATGATGGCTCTTGCCGGCTGCGCCGAAGAGCCAGACGAAGTCGTACGCGTGGCCTTCGTCGGATCGCAGGAGGATCTGGTAGCAACGGGCCTTCGCCTGTCCTTTCCCGCACAGCGCGTGCGTGCGGCGACTGCGCAAGGCCTCGTGCAGTTCGATGCCAGCGGGCAGGTCGTCCCGGGCCTGGCCGAACGCTGGATCGTCACGGATGACGGTTCGAGTTATATCTTCCGGCTGAAGGAGCGCGACTGGACCGACGGTACGCCGATGACGGCGCAGTCCGTTCGCGACGAACTGGCGCGCACCCTGGGCGATTTGGAGGGAACCTCGCTCGGCCTCGATCTCGATATCGTCCGCGACGTCAGGGCGATGGCGGGGCGCGTCGTCGAAATCAGGTTGCGGCGTCCGATGCCGCAATTTCTTCAATTATTGGCCCAGCCCGAACTGGGTCTGAGGCCAGAGGGCAACGGGCTCGGGCCGATGCGCCTCGTCGACACCGAGAATGCCGCCCGCGTCCTCATGCCCATGCGCCCCGAAGAACGTGGGCTTCCGCAACAGGATGACTGGGATGCCGCCACCAGGCCGATTGCCGTCACTGCGCTCCCGGCGGAAAAGGCCATCCTCGAATTTTCCGAAGGACGCCTCGATGCCGTGTTCAACGGGCAGATTGCGACCCTGCCGCTCGTCGATACCGGACCGCTGGCCAGCGGGACGATCCGGCTCGATCTTGCACGAGGGCTGTTTGGCCTCGACGTACAGGCGGCCCGCGGTTTCCTTGCCTCGGCCGAAAACCGGCAGGCTATCAGCATGGCAATCAACCGCGAGACATTGCTTGCGCCATTCAACATCGCCGGATGGCAAGGTGCCGAACGACTGTTTGCCAATACGCAAGAAGCGCTCCCCGAAGAACAGACCGAAGAACGCTGGTTCGACCTGCCCTACGAACAGCGGGTCGCACTCGCCCGGTCGCGGGTCGAAAGATGGCGGGCGGCCAATCCCGAAAGGCCGGCACAGGTGACGATTTCGCTGCCCGAAGGTCCGGGTTCGGAGCTGCTGCTGCGCAGTCTGGGGCGCGATCTGCGCAACATTGGGGTCGAGCTCGTACGGCTGACGGGCAATGTCGAAGCCGACCTCGTCCTGCGCGACCGGGTCGCTCGCTATGACAGCGAGCGATGGTATCTCAATCAGTTCAATTGCAGCGTTTCCCAGTCCTTGTGCGATCCGGTCGCGGATCGTCTCGTCGCAGAGGCAACGCTCGAAGCCGATCCCGCGCAAAGGGCGCTCCTGCTGGCCGAAGCGCGCACCATCCTGACGGAACTGGGCGGTTATATTCCTCTCGCCACGCCAATCCGCTGGTCGCTCCTGCGTGGAAACATGACGGGCTTTTCCGAGAACGAATGGGCGATCCATCCGTTGTTTCCCCTGTCGGGCGCTCCAATCTGAAAGGTCGAAGAATGGACAGATCGAATGGCGAAATCGAACGAAGACATGTCTCGGGAAGCACTCAGGGCAAGGCGCGTCCGATGGGCTTCGAATTGCCGACCGGCAACGATCCCGTCTCGATCCGCAAACGCATCGAAACACTGGAAATGCTGCTCGAGCGCAGTTTTCGCATACCCGGCATCAATTACCCGGTCGGTCTCGATTCCATCGTCGGCCTCGTTCCGGTGGTCGGCGATTTCATAACCGCCGGGCTGGGCGCCTATATCGTATGGGAAGCGCGCAATCTCGGTCTTCCGAAATGGAAACTGTGGCGCATGGGCGGGCATATTGCGGTCGATACCGCGATTGGCGCCGTGCCCTTGATCGGTGACGCGTTCGATCTCGTCTACAAGTCGAACACGAAGAACCTGCGCATCATCCGGAAACATCTCGACAAACATCATCCGGAAAGCCGCATTCTGGAAGGATAGGTTCGACGCAGCGCCGTCACGCGCTATGGACATCGCCTATGACCAGCCAAAACACCAAGGACGTGACATATTCCGGTTATCTCGACCTCGACCGGATATTGTCAGCCCAGCATCCCGGTTCCGATGCGCATGACGAAATGCTTTTCATCATCGTGCATCAGGCGAGCGAATTGTGGCTAAAACTGTGCCTGCACGAGCTTGAAGCGGCACGAAGCCTCATTGCGAAGGACGATCTGCGACCGGCATTCAAGATGCTTGCGCGGGTCGCGCGGGCGCAGGGGCAGCTGATCGCAAGCTGGGATGTACTCTCGACGATGACGCCCCACGACTACTCGCTGATAAGACCGCATTTGGGTGGCTCGTCGGGTTTCCAGTCCGCCCAGTATCGCCTGATGGAATTCATGCTCGGCGGTCGCAACCCGGACATGATCACGATGCATGAGGCCGTGCCGGAGGTTGCCGAGAGACTGAGGCGGGAAACTGGGCGGGCGAGCATCTATGCGGAGTCGATCCGCCTTTTGGCCGAGCGCGGGCTCGACATCCCGGCGGAAGTGCTGGACCGCGACCCGCAGGCCGCATGGGAACATTCAGGCGCGGTCGAAGCTGCCTGGGCCGAAGTCTACCGACATCCGAACAAGTTGTGGGATCTTTACGAGCTTGCAGAAAAGCTGGTCGATCTGGAATACCACTTCCAGCGCTGGCGGTTCGGTCACTTGAAGACCGTCGAACGCATCATCGGTTTCAAGAAGGGCACGGGCGGAACCCCCGGGGTTCCTTATCTGGCGGGGGTGTTAAAACAGGCATTCTTCCCGGAACTTCTCTCTGTGAGGACGGCGTTATGAGCAGTTGGCGATCCGCGCGGCGCATTTGGGACATCTCGCAGGTTTTGCGCTCGGCATTGCCGGTCTGGCCCGGCGATACGAGCTTTGCGATCGAGCGGACCTGGGAACTGGGCGAAGAGGTTCCGGTAAACGTCTCGGCGCTGAAGCTGTCGACCCATTCGGGCGCTCATGCCGACGCGCCGCTGCATTATGACGGCGCTGGCGTGGACATCTCTCAGGTCGAACTCGACGCCTATATTGGCGAATGCCTCGTCGTGGATGCGCGGGAAAGCATCGGGGAAATCGAAGTCGGCGACCTGCCCCATCTCGATTCCGTCGACCGCGTGCTGTTCCGCACGTTCGAGCGCTTTCCGCGGGAGGAATGGGTTACGGATTTCACTGCGATCGCAGCCGATACGATTCGCTGGCTGGCCGTGCAGGGCGTAAAGCTGGTGGGGACAGACGCACCGTCGATCGACCCGCATGACAGCAAGACGATGGACGCCCATCACGCGGTACGCGACGAGGACATGCGCATCCTCGAGGGGCTGGTGCTCGACGACATAGCGCCGGGCCGATACGAGCTGATCGCCCTGCCGCTCGCCATCGAGGGGGCCGATGCTGCGCCGGTCCGCGCGATCCTGCGGGAACTGGCGTGAACTTGCGCGACGAGGCGAAGGCGCTCGACGCGGCTGACGAACTGGCACCGTTCCGCGAGCGGTTCCACCTGCCCGAAGGCATCGTTTATCTCGACGGCAATTCCCTCGGAGCGCTGCCGAAACAAACGAAAAAACGTCTCAATTCAGTTATTTGCGAGGAATGGGGCGAGGGTCTTATCCGCAGCTGGAACGAGGCGGACTGGATCGACCTGCCACAGCGGGTTGGGGCCAAGATTGCCCCTCTCATCGGCGCAAAACCCGAAGAAGTGATTGCGTGCGACAGCACTTCTGTCAATCTTTTCAAGCTGATAGCTGCCGCGCTCGCCATGCGGCCCGGACGGCGCACCATCCTGTCCGAACCGGGCAACTTCCCGACCGATCTCTACATGATCCAGGGGCTCGAAGCGCAGGGTCTCGCGAGACAGAAACTCGTGTCTTATCAAGAGCTTGAAGCGGCCATCGATGACGACACCGCCCTCCTTCTGCTCACTCACATCCACTACAAGACCGGGCGGATGCACGACATGGCGCGGCTGACGAAAGCGGCGCATGAGAAAGGCGCGCTCGTCCTCTGGGACCTGTCGCACAGCGTCGGCGCGGTCCCCCTAGAATTGGATGCAAAAAACGTCGATTTTGCAGTGGGTTGCGGCTACAAATATCTGTGCGGAGGGCCAGGCGCGCCCGCTTTTGCTTATGTCGCACAACGGCACCTAGATGCACCACAAGGATTTCGAGATGGGGTCAACGGTCAGCAAGGCGCCTTCAGCCAGCCCCTGTCCGGCTGGTTCGGACATGCCGCTCCCTTTGCCTTCGACGACAGCTACGAACCCGCCCCCGGCATCGATCGATTGCTCGCCGGGACGCCGCCCATTCTCGGGCTGTCGGCACTGGAAGCCGGCGTCGATCTGATCGCCGACATCGGCGTCGAGCGCCTGTGGCAGAAATCACATCGGATGTCGGAGTTCCTGCGCTCCTGCCTCGCCCAACTCGGCTGTGATCTGGAACTCGTCAGCCCGGCCGATCCGTCGCTGCGAGGCAGCCAGCTGTCCTTCCAGCACGAGGAAGCCTTCGCGATCTGCCAGGCGCTCATCGCGCGCGGCATCATCGGAGACTTTCGCGCGCCGGACATCCTGCGCCTCGGATTTGCGCCTGCCTATCTCACCTTCGCCGACATCGCCCGCACCGCGGAGGAACTGTCCGACATCCTCTCTACCCGAGCCTTCGACCGGCTCGAATTTCGGCAGCGGCGGGCCGTGACTTAGGACGCGGCGACCCCTTTATCATTTATTGCGAACGCGACTGCTTGTCAGCATAGTCGCGCCGGACGATACCGGGGCCTGGTCGAACAGAGGGGAAGTGGCGAATGCGCCCGCATTACGATCCGGATAATCCACCGGAGGTGCCCGACGGCATTTCCAGATCCTCCATGCGCGATTTGCCGTTCGCGCTGGTCATCACCGATCCCAATCTCGAAGATCATCCGATCATTTTCGTCAACCGGTCGTTCGAGAGGATTACCGGCTACACGGCAGAAATGGCACTGGGCCGCAATTGCCGTTTCCTGCAGGGCGAGGAGACGGACGAGGCGGCTCGGAAGCGAATTCGCGAGGCGATCGATGCGGAGAAGGAAATCACGCTCGACATCGTGAATTACCGGGCGAACGGGGAAAAATTCCTCAATCTTCTGATGATCGCGCCGCTACGTGACGATGACGGCAAAGTGACCCATTTCCTCGGCATCCAGTCGGAACATTACGAACAGGCCACCTACGCTGCACGCGCGTCGCAACTCGATGCGGCCCTCCGCGAGATGCAGCACCGCGTGAAGAACCATCTTGCCATGTTGTTATCCTTCATCCGGCTCGAGGCGCGTCGCAGCGAAAGCGCGCACTCCTCGTTCGAGGTGCTTGCCAACAGGGTCGAGACCCTGAGCCTGCTTTATCACGATCTTTCGTCGGGCGAGCAGGACGGGGTCACCTGCGTGAAGCTGGGCGCCTATGTGTCGCGCGTCTGTTCAACCCTCAACATGCTCGACGGACAGCGGGACGTCATCGTCAACATCGATGCCGAGGCGATCGAGGCGAAAGTCGAGGCGGCATCGCAGATCGGCCTGCTGGTGTCCGAATTGCTCACCAACGCCTTGCAACACGCTTTTCCGGATGGCGAGCGGGGCACGGTCGTGGTGCGGCTATGGCAGAACGAGGACGACTGCATCTGCCTGCAGGTGATCGACGACGGAGCCGGTTTGCCGGAGGATTGCAACTGGCCCGAGGAAGGCAACCTAGGCGCGCGGATCGTGCGTGATCTGGCATATCGCCTCGATGCCGATCTCAGCGTCGACAGCAGCGAGGACGGAACGCGCGTCAAGATCGCCATTCCCGCCGACGCTTTGCAGTAGATGTTGCTTGACGAGGTTTGAGGGCAACGGGTCGCCCGATTTCGGGCGCTGTCTGACGAGGCTTCTATGTCTGAGATTGGGGTGGGAAGCGGACGTTCTTATGGGTTTTTTTGCGTTGTGTTTCGAACGTCCAATCTTCCCTCCAAAGATTCCAACGTCTTCGAAATTCGACGCAGATACATGGCGCAGAAGATGACCGCCCCAAATGCTATCAGCTGAGCCAAAGCTAATATCAATATTATAGCTTGATGCACTGTTGCTGCCTTTCGAAATCAAATGCTCGTGTGAGCGTTTGCCGCAGGTTAGCATCAGGGTCCCGGTCCGCAATCGGGTCGTTACCCATCATTTCCCTTTCGGAACGCAAACCGCGTTACCAGCCGTTCTGCTTCAGGACCGCTGTCCGGCAGCGAATGACTAATTTTTACGAGCAGAATGGCCATTCCGAATGGAAGTCATTCGGTCGCGGGCAGGGACGTGCCTTATTCCGGTTCCACCTGACCTCGGTGCTGTAGCTGACGGGCGATCAACCAGAAGAGCAGCGCCCAGGATGCACCTACGGCCCACCCGGCCAGTACGTCGGACGGCCAGTGCACGCCCAGATAAACCCTGCTCACGCCAACGCCGACGGTCACAATCACAGCGAGGGCGAGAAAATACACCTTTGTTGCGCGGTTCGGCAGGACGCGGGCGAGCAGCGCAGCAAGGGTGAGGTAGGTTATGGCCGCCATCATCGAATGGCCGCTGGGAAAGCTGGCGGTGTAGACGAGGGAGTCGTGAGGTACGAGGTCCGGTCTCGTCCGGTCGAACCCTTGCTTGAGCAAAGTACTGACGAGAAGACCACTGCCGATTGCGCCGAGCACCAGCAACATCGCGCGAACCTTTCCGATCAGCCAAAGATAGCCTGCCACGGAGAAGGTGAGCAGTGTCAGTACCCCAACTCCGCCAAGCGCGGTGAAGTCGCGTCCCAGCTCTTCGACCCAGAGCGGCCCTATGGGATCGGAAAGGTCGCGCGCGTTTCTCAACGCCAGAAGGATCCGGGAATCTATTGCGTGGCTTTCGCCTTCCACCACCTCGTCGGCGACTTCGATGAAGCCCCAGATTGTCAAGGCGAAGCCCGCCATGGCAACAAGCGTCCATGTCTCGAATCGTTCGTGCCAGCGGGTGATGAATTCTCTTATGTTCAAGATTCTCCTCGCTCGTTGTTACTATGGAGACAGGTTCTCCGCTTAAGAAGCGGCGACTAAAGAACCAGTCGATCCAATCCTTCTTCTCCGCAGCCCGGCGAAGGGACCGAACTTTCGATCCTTGGCGCTAAAGATGCAACGGGGGCATCGCCCGCGATAGGCTTTCGTGAGCAACCGCCCCGACAGCGTCTGGTCAGACGAACACCACCGGTATGCCGGGGCTCACCGCCTTGGCGAAGGCAGCGGCATCCCAATTTGTGAGCCGCACGCAGCCATGGCTGGCGCGCTTGGCGACCATTTGCGGATCGGGCGATCCGTGAATTCCGTATCCTTCCTTGCCCAGATCGATCCACGTTCCGCCAACGGGATTGTTGGGCCCGGGGGGGATGATGAACGTCTTGTCCGGACCCCATTGCTGGTCTTCCGGATCGAAGGTATAATTCGGAGCAGGCGCGATGGCCGCAACTTCCATTGTCCCGCTGGGACTTGGAAAGTCCGAGCTGCCGATGGTCGCGGGATAGCTGACCACGACATTGCCTGCCTCATCGAGACCGACGACGCTGTTCTCGCCCTTGCGGATTTCGATCTTCGCGATCTTCGCATCGAGCATGTTATCGCCGTGGCTAACAATGACGAGCTTGGTCCCCGCTTCGGAGAAATCGGCATCGGGATTGAGCGCGGTCAGAAAATCCTGATCCATGTGGAAACGCTCGGCCAGCATTTCCTTGGCGTCGCGGTATCCCAGTTTTTCCATGTCCGCCATTTCGGGGAATTCTTCCGGGATTTTGTAAAACTGTCGCGAGACGTCCTTTTCCGTAATCGTGTAGGTTCGGAAGACGTCGCCGCCGAAATTGCGTATCAGCGAATCTAGCAATTCTCCGTCTACGCCGGTCCCAGCTGGCAGACCATTCGCCTCGCGATAGTATTCGATTGCGCGCTCGGTGTTGCCGCCCATCCTGCCGTCGATGACGCCCGGCGAGTGGAAGCTTTTGTCGAGCATGACCTGTACCGCGATCATCTTCTTCGAGCGATCGCCCAGCATGGAGGAGGTGACACCCTCCGGCAGGGTCAGAGAGAACCGACCATTTTGTTGGCTGGCTTCCGACTGGCTGGCCGCCCCCTCGTCATCATAGCCTTCCCGATCGGTAAAATTGGCGGCGAAATCGTCTTCGCCTCCCGAACCATCGAAGGAGGAGCGATCGTTTCGGGTATCGGCCTGGGCTGTAGCCGTGTCGTCATCCTCCGCGTTCGATCCCTGCCCACATGAAATGAGCACGAGGGCTGTCGCGGCGATTGGTGCGATTAGAATATTTTTCATGTCAGATGAACGGCACCCCCTGCGCGACGTTCCGAGGAGGTGCAAACCGGATTCAGCACCTACTCTTCGAGTTCGACGTCCCAGTAGAGCCAGTCGCGCCAGGTCTCGTGCAGGTAGTTGGGTGGAAAACGCTTGCCCTGCTGCTGCAATTGCCAGCTGGTCGGCTTGATCGGCATTTGCGTGAGGTGCATGTTCGCCTGCTTCGGCGTGCGCCCGCCCTTCTTCATGTTGCACGGGCCGCAGGCGGTGGCGATGTTCTGCCACGTTGTCTTTCCACCCAGCCGCCGCGGGATGACGTGATCGAAGGTGAGATGCCCCTGGCTGCCGCAATACTGGCAGGTGAAGCGGTCGCGCAGGAACAGGTTGAAGCGGGTGAAGGCGGGGAATTCCGACGGCTTCACATACTGCTTGAGCGCAATGACGCTCGGGATCTTCATGTCGAGCGAGGGCGAGTGGACCTGCCGGTCGTAGCTTTCGACGATGTCGACACGTTCGAGGAACACGGCCTTGATCGCGGTCTGCCATGGCCACAGGCTCAAGGGGTAATAGGATAGCGGAGTGTAATCCGCGTTGAGGACGAGGGCGGGGCAGGAAGCCGGATCGCTGCTCGCATCTTCCATCGCGCTGCGGAAGCGGGCCACTCTTTCGATCAGTTCGGACTTGAACACGTCTTGTTCCTTATCTGATTGAACGCAATCGAGCATTTACCAACGAAAGCGTCAAGACCGTTACAGTGGGCCAATCCACAAGCATTTGTGCCGATCGCGCCGCCCCGCTATCCGGTCTCTCAACGATGGAAGAAACCGTTCCCGGAACGCAGGTCGTCACCCGCTTCGCGCCCAGTCCCAACGGGTCGCTGCATCTCGGCCATGCCTATAGCGCGATGATAGCGCACGACCTTGCCGCGAAGCTGAACGGGCGGTTCCTCCTCAGGATCGAGGATATCGACGGGCCGCGCTCCCGCCCCGAACTGGCCGAGGCGTTTCGCGCCGATCTTGCCTGGCTGGGGCTTCCTTTCGTCGAGACGCCGCCGCAATCGACACGGCTCGACAGCTACCGTGCGGCAGCCGAACGATTGCGAGGGATGGGCGTGCTTTATCCATGCTCCTGCACGCGCAAGGAAGTGCTGGAGGCGGCAACGCGCGAAGGGCCGGACGGCCCGGTCTATCCCGGAACCTGCAAGGGCAAGGGCATGGAGGACGTCATGGCGGCACCGGATGGGGCGGTGGCATGGCGGCTCGACGTCGCGAAGGCGCTAGCGCAGACCGGACCGCTCAGCTGGGAAGACGAGCGCGCCGGCCAGCAGATTGCTGAACCCGAGCGACACGGCGATGTGGTGCTCGTGCGCAAGGGGCTTCCGGCAAGCTACCATCTGGCCGCGACGCTGGACGATGCGGCGGATGGCGTCACGCTGGTCACGCGCGGGCTCGACCTGTTCCATGCGACGCATATTCACCGGCTGTTGCAGGCGCTGCTCGACCTGCCAGTGCCGCGCTGGCATCACCACGACCTGCTGTTCGACGAGGATGGCACGAAGCTCGCCAAACGGCGTGGCTCTGCGGCCTTGTCCGACTTGCGCGGGGCGGGCGTCGACGGGCATGAATTTGTTAAGAAACTGCGCGCCGGGTCATTCCCCGCTGGCATTTCGCTCGGTCGACCCTAAATCATACCTATGCAATACGTCCTCATCGCGATCCTCGTCATCCTCTGCATTCTCGTGGTGGTGTCCCTGATCCGAGGGATCGTGGCCTTCCTGCAGAGCACGAAGATGGACCTCGAGAACGACGCGGACGACCAGCGCGCGACCGAGATGCAGATGAAGCAGAACAGCGCGATGTTCGCTCGTATCAAGTACCAGGCGCTGGCCGTCGTCGTGGTCGCGATCATCCTGATGGTGACGCGCTAGACCGTTTTGCGCTAAGGCGGCGCGGATGGTCAAGCTCAACAAGATCTATACCCGCACCGGCGACGACGGTTCGACCGGACTCGTCGATGGCTCGCGCCTCGCCAAGCATGCGCCGCGCATGGAAGCGATTGGGGCGGTCGACGAAGCGAACAGCGCGATCGGGCTGGCCGCTGCTGCCGGGGGATCAGGCGAAGAAGCGCTGGCGAAGGCCCTGTTCCGTATCCAGAACGACCTGTTCGATCTCGGTGCGGACCTGGCGACTCCGGCGGGCGGGAACGAGGATTTTGCGCCCTCCGAGATGGTCCTGCGCATCGTCTCGTCGCAAGTCGACTGGCTGGAAAGCGAGATCGACCGCATGAACGAGCATCTCGAACCTTTGACGAGCTTCGTTCTGCCCGGCGGAACCGAACTGGCGGCGCGGCTGCACGTCGCGCGTGCTGCAGTGCGGCGAGCCGAGCGGGCGACCGTTGCGCTGGCCCAGGCGGAGGCGGTTAACCCCGCGGCTCTCGCTTACGTAAATCGGCTGTCGGATCACCTGTTCGTCGCCGCACGCCGCGCAAATCAGGCGGATGGCGCAGCGGGCGACGTCGCCTGGGTCCCCGGCGCGAACCGCTAAAATAACAGGCAGCGTTCGCTCGCACTGGGCCTAGTCAAGCAGCTTCACCCCCGCTAACAGAGCGGTTTGTGTTGCAGTTGCGAAGGAAATTCTCATGCAGACGATCGGCATTATCGGCGCGGGCCAAATGGGTTCGGGCATTGCCCAGACCGTGGCACAGTATGGCATGAAGGTGTTGCTCGCCGATGTCGACCTCGCCACGGCAGAACAGGCGGTTGGCGGGATCGATACAGCGCTGGGCAAGCTGGTCGGGCGCGGCAAGCTGGAAACCCACGAGGCCGAAGCCCTTCTCGGGCGTATTACGCCGGTCGCGGACTACGCGCCGATGGCCGAGGCGGACATGATTATCGAGGCCGCGACGGAGAAGGAGCCCGTCAAGCAGGCGATCTTCGAAAAGGCGGGCACGGTCCTGTCGCAAGGCTCGATCCTCGCCAGCAACACCAGCTCCATCCCGATCACGCGCATGGCGAATTTCTCGCCCGATCCCAAGCGCTTCATCGGGCTGCATTTCTTCAATCCCGTGCCTGTCATGGGGCTGATCGAAGTCATCCCCGGTCTCGCGACGAGTGATGACACGGTCTCGCGCACGCGCCGTTTTGCCGAAACGCTCGGCAAGCAGGTCGTCGAGGTGCAAGACGAACCCGGCTTCGTCGTCAATCGCATCCTCATTCCCATGATCAACGAGGCAGTGTTCGTCCTTGGACAGGGCACGGCGAGCATCGAGGATATCGACAAGGGGTGCCGGATCGGCCTCAACCACCCGATGGGGCCGCTGGAACTCGCGGATTTCGTCGGGCTCGACACGTGCCTCGACATCGTCATGGTCCTCTACAACACGACGGGCGACAGCAAGTATCGGCCCGCACCGCTGCTGGTGAAATATGTCGAGGCCGGCTGGCTTGGCCGCAAGACCGGGCGCGGCTTCTACGATTACGAGGGCGATACGCCGATCCCCACCCGCTGAGGCGCACGCAATCACGGCGGAACCGAGGGGAAGCGCCGCCCGTTGGCCTTGCAAAGGAGAATTTGCATGACCGACAAGAACAACGACACGAAGGTCGAAAGCCAGGAAGAACGGCAGGCGAACCTCGCGCCTGAGACGCATAATGACGAGCAGGACGACCATCGCAGCCAGGCGCAGGAAGTAACCGAGCAGGCGCGCAATACCACGCGCGAGACGCATAGTCCGACCGAGAGCATCAAGGGCGACAACAACTCAGGTCTGATGGGCGACAGCACGCAGGACACGATCGATCACATGCGCGACATGGAAAGTTCGGGCAGGATCGATATGGATGCCTATAGCGGCGAGCCGAACCATGACGACGATGTCGACAAATACGGCAAGCAGCGCAAGCCGGACGACATTCCCGACCCCAGCACCGACTGAACCTTGCTTTCTTAAGTGGTGACCGCGCCGTTCATCTGCCACAGCGCCACGGCCAGGATGAGCGCGGCAGCGCATACCGACCAGCCGATCCAGCGCAGGCCACTGTTCTTCGGTGCCTGCAACTCGTGGCAGGTCAATCGCTGAAATGTCCTGTGGGCGCGCCGTTCAGCCGTAAAGGCGACGAGCGCCCCCAGAAGGACAAATCCCGTGGCAATGGCGCGGGCAAGCCAGGGCGGGTCGAATTCACCGAAGACCGCCCGAAAGGCGAGGCCGATACCGATCGCGGCAAAGGACGTTCGCATCCAGCCGGCAAAAGTCCGCTCCATCGCCATGATGTTGCGATCTTCGGCCAGTTCGGTCCGTGCCTCCGCGAGATCGTTGGAACTCTTCTGATCATTGTCGTCGCTCATGCCGCTGCGAACAATAAGGCAATCGGTAAGGGCGGCAAGTTCGTTTAGTTTATGTAGCGGCGCGTTCCCGGCGTTGGCGTTCGCGCTTCGCCAATAAACTTATCCGTCGATCGGAAGGGCATCGTCCATCGGCTCGGGCTCGAAGCCCTGCGTATCGTCGATCAGTTCCTCGTCGCTGGCCGCTTCGCCATAGACGGTATCGTCGCTGTCGCCGTCATCGTAGATTTCGGTGTCCGCCATGTCCTCGACTTCGTCCACCTCGTCATAGGCAGTTTGCTCTTCCGGGTAATCGTCCGCCGAAGTGCCGCGATAGTCGCGTGCATAATCGGCATTGTCGCTGCCGCCATTCTCCGCGGTTTCAGCGATCAGGCCGGGATTGTCGTCCTCGCCGATGAGCAGCAGGACAGCAAACAGGAAGAAGAACGCCGCCAGCAGCTTCTTGGACAGGTCCGAACTCATATCCGATCCGTATTGCGATGGGCCGAGAACGCTGATGATGGCGATAATTTGTTAACTTTCCCTTTGCGCGGCTTCCCTTTTCCACTCGTAGAGCAAATCGAGCGCCTCGCGCGGGCTCAATGCGTCGATTTCGAGGTCGGCTAGCCGCTCGGCCAGCCCGTCCGCAGGAGGCGCGTCCTCGATTGCCGCGCTTGCAGCCGCGAACAGGGGCAATTCACCCAGCCCCGCCGCCAGTCCGCCCGTCTCGTCGCGCCCCTTTTCGAGCTTCGCGAGCACTGCCTTTGCCCGCTTCACGACCGCCGGGGGCACGCCCGCAAGCCGTGCGACCGCGAGACCGTAGGACTTGTCCGCCGCCCCGCCCGCGAGTTCGTGGAGAAGGACCAGTTCGCCTTTCCATTCCTGCGCCCGGACATGATGCAGCGAGAGCGCGTCGCACGTGTCGGCGAGGCGCGACAATTCGTGGTAATGCGTCGCGAAGAGGCAGCGGCTCTTCAAGGTCTCGTGCACCGCCTCCACCACTGCCCAGGCGAGTGCCATGCCGTCATAGGTCGAGGTGCCGCGTCCGACCTCGTCGAGAATGACGAAGCTGCGCTCCGTCGCTTGCGTGAGGATGGCGGCAGTCTCGACCATCTCGACCATGAAGGTCGAGCGCCCCCGGGCAAGGTTGTCCGCTGCCCCGACGCGGCTGAACAGCCGGTCCGCAATGCCGATCCGCGCCGATGTGGCGGGAACGAAGCAGCCGGCCTGCGCCAGCAGCACGATGAGCGCGTTCTGCCGCAGGAAGGTGGACTTGCCGCCCATGTTCGGCCCGCCGATCAGCCATAGACGATCATCAGCTTCGAGGCAGCAGTCGTTCGCGACGAACCGCTCGCCCGAACGCGCCAGCGCTTCCTCCACGACCGGATGACGCCCGCCCGTAATGTCGAGGACCGGCTCGTCGGTCATTTCCGGACGGCACCAGTCTCCTTCGACCGCTCGTTCGGCCAGTCCTGCCGCAACGTCGATCCGTGCCAGTGCGCCCGCCAGCGCAGCAAGCGCCTCCCGCCGATCCCCGACGGCCGCGACCAGTTCTTCGAAATGCCGTTCCTCGCAGGCGAGCGCCTGCGCCCCGGCTTCCGCAATGCGGGTCGCTTCCTCGTGCAATCTGACGGAATTGAAGCGCACCGCGCCCGCCATCGTCTGGCGATGGGTGAAGCCGCTATCGGCAGCCATCAGCTTGTCGGCGTGCTTTGCCGGAACCTCGATGAAATAGCCGAGCACGTTGTTGTGCTTGATCTTCAGCGAGGCGGTGTCGGTCTCCTCGCGATAGCGCGCTTCCATCGCGGCGATCGCCTTGCGCGCATTGCCGGCGATGCCCCGCAACTCATCGAGGTCGGCGTCGTAACCGTCCGCCACATAGCCGCCGCTGCCGCGCTCGGTCGGCGGACTAGCAATAAGGGCTCGCGCGAGGAGGTCGATAAGTTCGTCCTGCCCCGACAATCTCTCCATCGCCCGATCGAGCAGGGCCGGGCGGTCCGCGCTTCCCTCGAGCAATTCGCGAATGCGCGCGGCTTCGCGCAGCCCGTCCCTTATCTGCCCGAGATCGCGGGGGCTTCCCCGCTCGGCAACGATCCGGCCAAGGGCGCGCCCGATGTCGGGCAATCCGCGCAGCAGCGCCCGCAGGTCGGAACGCAGGAGCGGGTCGCGCTGAAAATGCGCAACGCAGGCGAGGCGGTCCTCGATTGCGCGCCGCTCCGTCAGCGGGGCGGCAAGGTCTTCGGCTAGCAGTCGCGCCCCGGCCCCGGAGGCACAGCGATCGATGCATGCAACGAGGCTTCCGGCGCGTCCGCCATCCTGCGCGACGAGGATTTCGAGGCTCGCACGGGTCGCGGCATCCATCGCCAGCCCGCCGTCGCTCGTTCGTATCTCGGGCGGAAGGAGGAGGGGCAGCTTGCCGCGTCCCGCATGATCGAGATAGGCGACGAGGCCGCCCGCCGCGCCAAGCATGGCGCGCGTGAAATTGCCCAATCCGTCGAGCGTCGCAAGACCGTGAAGCGATTTCAGCCTCCGCTCGCCCTCGGTGCTGTCGAACTCGGCGGTGGGGCGTTCGATCGCGTCGCGTGCCGCTTCGCCCGCGAAGCCTTCGGGGCAGACGATCTCGCTCGCATCGAGCCGGGCGAGCGCGGTCGCCAGGCCGTCCACCGCACATTCCTCCAGCAGCATGGCTCCTGTCGATACGTCGCAGGACGCGATCCCGATACGGTCGCGCACTTCGCAGATAGCGACGAGGCGATTGGCCGCGCGGGGGTTGAGCAGCGCCTCTTCCGTCAGCGTTCCGGCAGTGACGAACCGCACGATGTCGCGCTTCACCAGCGCCTTGGAGCCGCCGCGCCGTTTCGCCTCCTCGGGCGTTTCGACCTGTTCGGCGATCGCGACGCGCTTGCCTGCCCGGATGAGCCGGGCGAGGTAGCTTTCCGCCGAGTGGACCGGCACGCCGCACATCGGCACGGGCTCCCCGCCATGTTCGCCGCGGGTTGTCAAAGCGATGTCGAGGATGGCCGCGGCCTGCTTCGCATCCTCGAAGAACAGTTCGAAGAAATCTCCCATGCGGTAAAAGAGGAGGCTGCCCGCCGCCTGAGCCTTCAGCATGAGATATTGCTGCATCATGGGCGTGGGTCCGGCACCCTTCGGCTCCTTCGCGGAGGTCTTTTTCGCGGTTGCACCCATGACGTCAGCGGTAGCGCGGCCCCGCGCGATTCGGAAAGGGCGCATCCGCGACCTTTCCCCTACCGCAGGCGGGGTTCGTCATGTAGGGACGGGGCAAATACACTCCGCGCGTTGGCGCGAAACGACAAGGATCGAGCGTGGCCGACAACAATACCGACGATTTTACCACACGCGAGGCGCTGTTCTATCACGAGACGATCCGGCCCGGTAAGATCGAGATTATTGCCTCCAAGCCGGTCACCACCCAGCGCGACCTCAGCCTTGCCTATTCGCCCGGCGTTGCCGCCCCTGTCGAGGCGATTGCCGCCGATCCCAAGAACGCCGCACGCTATACCGCCCGGTCCAACCTCGTCGCCGTCATCTCCAACGGCACGGCGATCCTCGGCCTCGGCAATCTGGGCGCGCTCGCATCGAAGCCGGTGATGGAAGGCAAGGCGGTGCTGTTCAAGCGGTTCGCGGACGTCGATTCCATCGACCTCGAGCTGGCGACCGAAGATCCGCAGGCTTTCATCGACGCGGTCGCACTGATGGAACCCAGTTTCGGGGGCATCAATCTCGAGGACATCAAGGCGCCGGAATGCTTCATCATCGAGCAGGCCCTGCGCGAACGGATGAACATTCCCGTCATGCATGACGACCAGCACGGCACGGCGATTATCGCCGCGGCTGGCCTCATCAATGCGGTTCACCTGACGGGTCGCGATCTTAAGGACGTGCGGATGGTGGTGAACGGGGCGGGTGCCTCAGCAATCGCCTGCACCGCGCTCATCAAGGCGATGGGCGTGCCGCACGACAATGTCATCATGTGCGATCGCTCCGGCCCGATCTATCGCGGGCGCGAGGATGGCATGGACCAGTGGAAGTCCGCCCACGCGGTCGATACCGAGGCGCGCAGTCTCGAAGAGGCGCTGGTCGGTGCGGATATTTTCCTCGGCCTGTCGGCGGCAGGAGCCCTGAAGCCCGAATGGGTAAGAAAGATGGCGGATCAGCCGATCATCTTCGCCATGGCCAATCCGACGCCAGAGATCATGCCCGATCTCGCGCAGGAAGTCCGGCCCGATGCGATCATCGCAACGGGGCGCTCCGACTTTCCCAACCAGGTGAACAACGTCCTCGGCTTTCCGTTCATCTTTCGCGGGGCGCTCGATGTGCAGGCGACGACCATCAACGAGGAGATGAAGATTGCCGCCGCCGAAGCCATCGCCGAACTCGCTCGCGAACGCGTGCCGGAAGAAGTGGCGGCAGCTTACGGCAAGAACCACCAGTTCGGCCGCGACTACATCATTCCCGCGCCCTTCGACCCGCGCCTTATCGAACGCGTTTCCTCTGCGGTCGCGCGGGCGGCGATGGATAGCGGCGTTGCGCTTCAGCCGATCGAGGATTTCGAGCAATACACGCTGGCGCTGAAGGCGCGGCTCAATCCGACGACCTCGGTTCTGACGCAGGTTTACGAAGAAGCGAAGAAGAACCCCAAGCGCGTGGTTTTCGCGGAGGCGGAAGAGGACGTGGTGCTGCGCGCCGCGATCCAGTTCCGCGACTTCGGCTATGGCACGCCCATCCTCGTCGGCCGGACCGACAAGGTGCGCGAGAAACTGGTCGAACTCGCCGTGTCCGACCCGGACAGCTTCGAAATCCAGAATTCCGCCGATTCCGATTTGATCGAGCCGATGAACGACTATCTCTATAAGCGGCTTCAGCGGCGCGGCTATACCGAGCGGGACGTGCGCCGCATGGTCAACCAGGAGCGCAACGTCTTCGCCTCGCTGCTCGTCGCGCTGGGGCATGGCGATGCCATGATCACCGGTCTGACCCGCCCCTTCGCGCAGACGGCGAAGGAAGTGAACCTCGTGCTCGATCCGAAGCCGGGTGCAGTGCCCTTCGGCATCCACATGATGGTCGGGAAGAACTATACCGTGTTCCTGGCGGATACCACGATCAACGAGCGTCCGACCGCCGCCGAACTTGCGCATATCGCGACCGAGACGGCTGCGGTCGCCCGGCGCATGGGGCACAATCCGCGGGTCGCCTTCCTCTCCTATTCGACCTTCGGCAATCCCGCCGGCAAATGGCTGGAGAACATTCGCGATGCCGTCGCCATCCTCGACGGACAGCAGCCCAATTTCGAATATGAAGGCGAGATGGCGCCCGACGCGGCGCTTAATGCGAAGGTCATGGAACTCTATCAGTTCAGTCGCCTGTCCGGCCCTGCGAACGTGCTCGTCATGCCCGGCCTGCAATCGGCCAACCTGTCCGCCAAGCTGCTGCGCGAACTGGCGGAGAACGCGACGATCGGGCCGATGATGGTCGGGATGGAGAAACCGGTCCAGATTGCGCCGATGACCGCCATCGCCCCCGACGTTCTGACGCTTGCGGTTTTGGCTGCCGCCGGGGTCGTCGCCTGACCCGCGGATAAGGGCAAACTATATCAAGGTGCAGCGCCTATTGAGCGCGCCGATGGCGATTTGCTATTATCGGGCCATGTACAAGGGAACGCTCGAACTCGGCCTCGGCCTGTTGCTGATCGTAATGGGCATCAGCATGTGGGTGCTGGCCGACGACACGTTCAACCTGCTGCACCCGTTCCTGATCGTAGCCGGCGCGTTTCTCATCTGGCGCGGCTGGAACCGGGCGAACCTGCATCGCGAGGGAAATCGCGCGCTGTCGAACAAGGCTGCCCTTCCGGGCAATCTGACGCTGGGCAAGCCGCTGTCATACGATGACGACCATGCCGAATTAATCTTCACGGTCGGGACGAGCCGCTGGCGTTTTCGCGCCGAACCGGGGGATGTGAGCGTGTTTGAAAGCCATCCCGACTTCGTCCTTCCCGCGACGGCCTATCTCGGCAGCGACGGAACGATCCGAGCGGTCGAGACGAAGCGACGACGATTGCACCTGCTTACCGTGCCCGTGCCTGTCGACAGCGATTGAACTCGCGCCCCCTCGACCCGTCGATTAGCTTTGGTCGAAGCGGTTTTCGGTCCGGTCTTGCAATTCGCTCTCGGGAATTTTCTTGAAGCGCGCCGTCGAAACATAACCGTAAACGGCCTTTGCGACGATATCGAGCGCGAGAATGATCCAGAGATTGGTCAGGGCGTCAGTTGCACCGATGCCTTGCGGTCCGATGAGAAATACGATCGGGTAGATCAGCCAGACGACCGTCAGGAAGACGAGATTCTTGCGATAGACCACCGCCATTTGCCCGCCGAGCCGGTCGCCGATTCTGCGGATCGGAACCCACAGCATGTAGAGAATGCCTGCAAAAGCGACGCAGGACCACAGATACCAGACGATGCGCTGCAGCGGATCATCGCTCAATGCCGACAACAGGCCGGTTGCGATCATGATTACGTCGAGGACGATGAGCGGCAGAACGAACGTTGAGTGGCGCTGATGTTCGTGCAAACCGGTCAGCGCCAGTCCGACGAGCAGGATCGGGGTCGTCACCGACCAATCAGCCTAGCGCGCTACGTAGAGCGTCTCGTCGCCATTGATCGTAAGCGTTCCGGTGCCGATGGCCATGGCGAGATATGCGGTTGCCGCAATGAACGGCACGACCGAGTGGAAATGGGTGTGATGCCTTATCTCGGGATGTTTGGAACCATGGGCGTAGATCACGAGTGAAGCGATCGACATGACCGCGAAACCTATGAAAAGCGGTAATGCATCCGCGCCCATGACTATCTCCTGGTACTGCTTCTCCGACTGACAAATGACCTCGTAACCAGTTGTGTTCCAGAACTGTTCTAAGGGAGCAGGAGAGCCGATGCCGCCTGCTCGTGACTGATCGCTAATCGGCGTAGATCATCTTGCGGGTCATTCCGCCATCGACGACGATCTGTTGTCCGGTCACGAAGCCGGCGCCCGGAGAGACCAGCCACGCGATCGTCTCCGCGATATCCTCGACCGTCCCGACCCTGCCGGCCGGATGCTGCGCCTTGTCGACTTCGCGCTGCTCTGGCTCCTCGCGCTCCGCCGCCTTTTGCCACGGCCCGGTTTCGATCCAGCCGGGAAGGACGGCATTGACCCTGATGGCAGGACCGAGCGAAATCGCCATGGCGTGGGTAAGGGCGCTTACGCCGCCTTTCGACGCGGCATAGGCGAAGGTATTGGCTTCCGACTGAAGTGCGCGGGTGGACGACATGTTCACGATACTTGCCCCGTCTGCACGGCGCAGCAGGGGAATGGCGGCCCGGCTGCACAGGAAGGTGGCAGTCAGGCTGGCATCGAGCCAAGCATTCCAGTCATCGAGCGACAGATCTTCCAGCGGCCCGCAATACGGGTCTGCAATGGCGGCGTTGTTGACGAGCACATCGAGCGGCGCTTCGCCCAACTCTTCCGTCATCGCGTCGAACGCTTCGCCGACGACCCGTTCCTCTCCGACGTCGCACACATGGGTCGACAGGCGTTCGCTCGAAAAAAGTTCGGAAAGCTCGGCGAGCGCTTCCTCGTCCTTGTCGAGCGCGAAAACGCGCCAGCCCTTCCCGTGAAAGTGAAGCGCGGTGCCTCGTCCGATGCCGGACCCCGCGCCGGTAATGCAGATTGTCTTGTTCATGCGAAAGCGAACGCCGCAAGGCGTTCCTTGTGCCGTCGCGCGTTCAGTAGGCGAGTTCCTTTCCGCTGTAATCGACGTAGCGGAAGCCACCGCCGCCTGCCGCCTCGATGACGTCGGCGAGACCGCACACGCTTTCGTCGACGCTCAATGGCGCGGACGAGCCGCCCATGTCCGTCTGTACCCAACCCGGATGCAGCGCGAGAACCTCGATCTTGCGTGGCCCTGCCTGCTGTTCGGCGATGCCTTTCGCCAGCATGTTCAGGGCGGTCTTGCTCGTCCGGTAAAGTTCGAAGCCGCCCGAGCTGTCGGAGATCGAGCCCATGAGGGACGACATCACGCATAGCGTTCCGCCATCCTTCAATCGCGGCAGGAGCGCCTTCGACGCCGCGGCAGGGCCGAAGGCATTGGTCATCATGACGTCGGCCACTTCCTCGCGCGTCGCTTCCTCGCTGCGCTGGTGCTGAGCACCGCTGATGCCGGCATTGATCACGATCACATCGAGCGAGGCATCTTCGAAGCCGAGATCGGCATAGCTGTTCGCCTCCGTCACGTCGGCGGTCACGATCCGCAGGCGTCCTTCGCTCTCATCAGCAAGATCGTGCAGGTCCTCGCTTCGGCTGCGCTCGCTCGCCACGACAGACCAGCCACGGGACAGGAATTCGCGGGCGAGGCCAAGACCGATGCCGCGCGAAGCACCGAGGATGAAGATGGATTTGTCGGGCATGAGACCTCCAAGCAATGAATGAACGTATTGCCTGATAAGCGCATTTGCGTGCCCGCCGTTCCGCCCTTTTCCGCAGGACGCGGGATATGGATAACGGATTACGGTCTGCCTCAGGCGATGGCGGTCCAGATACCGTAAAGGCTTGTCGCCACGAGCACGATGCCGACAAGGATGAGGACGAGTTTCGGCTTGAGATAACGCGCCGCTACCGCGCCGAACGGGGCGGCGGCGACACCCCCGATGATGAGGCCGAGCGTCGCACCGACGAAATCGGCAAGGCCGAGATGATAGATGAAGGCAGCCGAGATTGAGAGGGTGAGGAAGAACTCGACCGAATTTACGGTGCCGATGACCTTGCGTGGCTCGCCGCCCTGAACGAGCAGGTTCGACGTCACCACCGGGCCCCAGCCGCCACCACCCGCCGCGTCGAGAAAACCCCCGACAAGGCCGAGCGGGGCCACGTATTTTGCTTCCCGCAACTTGGGGGGATAAAGCAGTCCGCGTACGAGCAGATAGATGCCGATACCGGCCAGATAAGCGAGCACGAATGGCTTGACGACGGACGCGTCGATCGAGGTCAGGAGATAGGCTCCCGCCAGTCCGCCGACGATGCCGGGAATCAGAAGGCGAAGAAAGAGCCGCCCGTCGATGTTGCGATGGAAGAGGTGACTGATGGCGGAGGCTGCCGTGGTGAAGCACTCCACGATGTGCACCCGCTGAGAGGCTTGCGCGGGAGGTACTCCGAGAACGCCGATGAGCAAGGTGTTGGTTATGACGCCGAACGCCATGCCCAGTGCACCGTCGACAAGCTGTGCTGCGAAACCGACGGCGATGAACGGCAGTATGGCGTGAAGATCGATGCCAAACAGTTCCATCGCGTCACCGCCCGGTCGTTGTCGTAGACTGCCGAATACGACCGGCGCTCAGTTTCCCCTAGCGAGATTAACTTTCGCTTCGCGATAGTTGCGCTGTCAGGCCGCTCGAGGATATTTCCGATCGACGAAGCTATTTCCGCCGATAGCGGAAGTACCACACTTCGTGGTCCTGGGCGCGGGCCTTTGCTTCGTACCGGGTTTCGGGCCAGCCGCCCAGCCTCGTTTCGAAACTGCTGCGGTCCTCCACCAGCCACTCAAACGCATCAGTAAATCGCCGCATCACCATCAGCGCATGGCTCAGATAGACCGGGTGATCGGTGCCAAAGCGAAACTCACCGCCGGGTTTGAGTTTGTCGGCAATCATCCTTACCGGACCGTCGTTCATCATCCGACGCTTGGCATGCCGCGCCTTGGGCCAGGGATCGGGATGAAGCAGATAGACAAAGCTCAACGCTCCATCCGGAACCCGCGCCAGTACGTCGAGCGCATCGCCATGCTGGATGCGCACATTTGCAAGATGCCCGTCCTCGACATGACCGAGCGCCGCCGCGACGCCATTGAGATAGGGTTCTGCCCCGATGAAACCGTGATCGGGCAGCATGTCAGCGCGGATCGTCATGTGCTCGCCGCTGCCGAAGCCGATCTCGAAATGGAGGGGGCGGCCATCACCGAACAGTCGCTCGGACGTAATTTCGCCCTCATCGGGAACGGCAATTTGCGGAAGGAGGCGTTCGACCAGTTTTTGCTGCTGAGGCCGAAGGGGTTTCCCTTGGCTGCGGCCATAAAGGCGGTTCAGCGTCGTCGGGTCGCCTTCTTTGTGTGCGGTCATGGCGAGCGGCGCTAGTTGCGGCGGCACACTTTGTCCAGCCGGTTGCCGAGAGGATCGCCGCGCTTTACCGCGAAAAAGGACTATCGTTTGTTAGTGCAGCGGAACGGCTTGCGCGGCCGCAAGTATGGTTAATGCAAGCCCCGCCGGAAACACCGGCAGTGTCCTCGAAAGCAGAGCCGGCGGATTGCAGATAAAGAAAAGACCATATTGGTGGTGATGGTGCGAACCGCCATCGCTGCTCGGCCCGTCATCCCTTTCCCCCCTCGCAGGGAGGCGGGCCACCTTTTCTGAATGTCACAAGATAAAGCGCCCGTCGCCTGTGAGGCAGCGGGCGCTTTCTCGTAATGTTCGCTTGAAGTTCGAGGGTATGCGCCGTCAGGCGGCCTCGGCTTCCTCGTTCGTGTCGCGCAAGACGTATCCGCGGCCCCAGACAGTTTCGATGTAATTCTCTCCGTCGCAAGCATGGGACAGCTTCTTGCGCAGCTTGCAGATGAAGACGTCGATGATCTTGAGTTCCGGCTCGTCCATGCCGCCATATAGGTGGTTGAGGAACATTTCCTTGGTCAGTGTCGTGCCCTTGCGCAGGCTGAGAAGCTCGAGCATCGCGTATTCCTTGCCGGTCAGGTGTACACGTGCACCGTCGACCTCGACCGTCTTGGCATCGAGATTGACCGACAGTTTGCCCGTGCGGATGACCGACTGGCTATGACCTTTGGAGCGGCGCACCACGGCATGGATGCGGGCAACGAGTTCCTCCCGGTGGAAGGGCTTGGTCACGTAATCGTCCGCGCCGAAACCGAAGCTGCGGATCTTGCTGTCCATTTCGGCGATGCCGGAAAGGATCAGGACCGGCGTCTGCACCTTGGCGACGCGCAGTTTCTTCAGCACGTCGTAGCCGTGCATGTCCGGCAGGTTGAGATCCAGCAGGATGATATCGTAATCGTACAGCTTGCCGAGGTCCAAACCCTCTTCGCCGAGATCGGTCGTATAGACGTTGAACCCTTCGGTCGTCAGCATCAGCTCGATGGCTCTGGCGGTCGTCGGTTCGTCTTCGATCAGCAATACACGCATGGGTCAGTTTCCCCCTTGGCCCCTGGTCGTCCGCAACCTTGCCCGTAACTTTCGCGCAAGAGAAGTTGCGATGAATTAACCACACAACATCTGAACAGAAAAGGTTAATTTTGTGTGTAGGCCGAGTTAACTTTTTTGCCGGACCGCGGATTTGCGTGGATCTCGGACAAGGAAAATCGTGAAGCTGGCATTTACATCGCCGCAAGTTTCTTCTGCCGGCGGCGCTGCACGCTCGATCCGATACCCAACGCCTCGCGATATTTGGCGACCGTGCGGCGTGCGATGTCGATGCCTTCTCCGGTCAGCAGTTCCACGAGTTTGTCGTCGGACAGGATCTTCTTCGGGTCCTCGCCTGCTATCATGGTCTTGATCCGCGCCTTGACCGCTTCGGACGAAGCATTGCCGTCGATGGCAGCGGATGCGACCCCGCTGGAAAAGAAGTATTTCAGTTCGAACGTGCCGCGTGGACATTGCAGGTACTTGTTGGTCGTCACCCTGCTGACCGTGCTTTCGTGCATGTCGATGTCGTCCGCGATTTCGCGCAAGGTCAGCGCCTTCATGGCTGCGACGCCTTCGCGGAAGAAGCCCTTCTGATGTTCGACGATCGCGCTCGCCGCCTTTAGGATGGTCTTTTGTCTTTGGTCGAGCGCCTTGATGAGCCAGCTCGCCTCGCTCAGTTGCTCATCGAGCCAGCCGCGCGACGCCTTGTCGCTGCAGCCATCCTTCAGTTCGACGAAATAGGAGCGGTTGACGACCAGCCGCGGCAGGCTCGCTTCGTTCAAGGCGAGCTTCCATCCACCATCGGTCGCGCGCGTCATGAGGATGTCGGGAACGACCGCGCTGTCGCTTCCCCCGCCATAGGCGCAGCCGGGCTTCGGATCGTAGGATCGCAACTCAGCGAGCATCTCGGCGAAATCCTCGTCATCCACGTCGCACATCCTGCGCAGACGACCGAATTCGCCATTGGCGACAAGATCGAGATTGTCGATCAGTCGCGCCATGCAGGGGTCGTAGCGGTCCGCTTCGCGTGCCTGCAAAGCGAGGCATTCCGACAGGCTGCGGGCGCCAATACCTGTTGGCTCGAGCGTCTGGACGAGTTCGAGGGCGCGTTCGACCTCGGCCAGCGGTGCATTCAGTTCCTCGGCCAGCTGCGATAGCGGAGAGAGAAGGTAACCCGCCTCGTCGAGGTCGCCGATTATTCGCGCTGCGATCAGAGCCTCGCGCGCATCGCGGGCGACTGCGGGCAACTGATCGTTCAGATGTTCCGCAAGCGTGATGTCGGTCCGCGCACGATCGCCCGGATCGGGCAGGTCGGTGTCCGCATTACCCGACCCGGCTGCTTCGCTCCACTCTCCATCGCCCGTATCCCGGTCCCGGTCGAGAGCCGACGGGTCGAGATCGAGCGCCGCGTCGCCATCCGATCCGTCATCGGCGGTGTGCTCGGATGGTTCGACGCCCTCGTCCGTCTCCTCGACCGCTCCGGGTTCAGCCGCCTCGCGCTGCGTTTCCCCGATTTCGAGCAGCGGGTTGGCTTCGAGCGCCTCGCCGATATAGGCTTCCAGTTCGAGGTTCGACAGGCTGAGCAGCTTGATCGCCTGCTGCAATTGCGGCGTCATCACCAGCGACTGGGATTGTCGGAGGTCGAGCCTCGGACCGAGCGCCATGGGTCAGGCTCCGTTCGCCGCTTCGATCACAGGGTGAAACCTTCGCCGAGATAGAGCCGCCGTACATTCTCGTCGGCGACGAGATCCTGCGGGGTTCCGGCAAACAGCACCTGTCCGCCATAAATGATGCAGGCGCGATCGACGATGTCGAGCGTCTCGCGAACGTTGTGGTCGGTGATCAGAACGCCGATGCCGCGGCCCTTAAGATCCTTCACGAGATCGCGGATATCGCTGATCGACAAGGGGTCGATGCCAGCAAAGGGTTCGTCGAGCAACATGATCGAGGGTTTCGCAGCGAGCGCACGCGCGATCTCGCAGCGCCGTCGCTCACCGCCTGAGAGAGCCATCGCCGGGCTTTCACGCAGCCGCGTCAGGCCGAATTCGTCGAGCAGTCGTTCCAGTTCCTGCGCCCGCGTATCGCTCTCAGGCTCTACCATTTCGAGCACCGAGTTGATGTTCTGCTCGACCGTCATACCGCGAAAGATGCTCGTTTCCTGCGGCAGGTAGCCAAGGCCCAGTATGGCCCGTCGATACATGGGTAAATTCGTGACATCCTCCCCGTCCATCAGGATGCGACCAGCATCGGGCCGCACCAGTCCCATGATGGAATAGAAGCAGGTCGTTTTGCCCGCTCCGTTCGGACCGAGCAGGCCAAGGACTTCGCCCTTTCCGACCGTCAGGGAGATATCGCTGAGGACCGATCGCTTGTCGTAACTCTTGGCGATGGAAATGACTTCGAGACCGCCCTGCGGAATGGGCGGCGCGGCGGCGGTGCTATCCAGCGTTTCGGCCGGGTCAAGATCATCGACAAGTGACATGGCGGCGAGGTGTAGCAGCCGCGAAGGCACTGAAAAAGGGCACAGGTGGCAGAACCGCCGTTAATTTGAGGCGCGGCGCATAAAACAGCCGACGAGATGCGGCCCGCAATGGCTGACTTTTGTTGCAAGAACCGGAATGAAACGGCAGCTTGGTTACCAAAGTTGCAACTGACGGGAAATTTTGAGATAATCGCAGATGGAGAGAATGTTGAGGACTGACTGAATGCGCGAGAAGAGAACCGATTCGCATGGCGCGGCGACCGCCGATTTTCGTTCGGACTATAACGCCGACGAGACACTCGATTGGCGGACCAAGATCAGCGATCATATCGCCTACGCACTCGTCATCTATACCGGTCTCCAGATTTTCGCGACCATCCACGCCATGAACAGTTCTGGAGGAACCGGCGGTTCCATCCTTCCCTATCTCGCTCTCGTGGTCCTGGTGGGAATCGTCATCCCGTTCTGCCGCAAGTTCGAGAAGCGCTGGACGAGCCTTTCCGAGAACGCGGCACACGACCCTGCGCTCGCGGGACGTTTCAGACGGGACCGGCTGACCATCTGGCTGCTGGCGATCGGCGTGCCGCTTGCCATGACCGGTATCGTGAAAATTGCCATGACGTCCTGACCGCCAACGGCCCGGCGGCACTATCGCGCGATTCGCGCGTAATCGAAACATGATCTCGTTATTTCTGCGCGCGGCGATGCTGCTTTTGCTCGCGCTTTCGTTACCCTCGACTGTCAATGCGGCAGCAACGGCGATCCTCGCGCCAGCGGAAGAGCAAGCGGCTCCCGAGGAACAGCCTGCGGCGCCTGCATTGCCGATCGAAGCGCAGCAGGATGCGGGGGAAGACGAACGGATCGAAAACCGTATCGGGCAGATTTTCCGCCAAATACCCTCATTCGAAAACGTCGGCGTATCGGTCAGCGAAGGCGTGGTGCAACTGTCCGGGACCGTTCCCAAAGAAGAGGATATCGAGCGCGCCGAGGCGCTCGCCGCGCAGGTCCGCGGGGTGGCAACCGTAGAGAACTCCATCGAACGCGATGTCTCGCTCGGGTCGGGAATTTCGTTCGTCCAGCAATTGAACGATGCTTTCCGCGATTTCGTGAAGCTGCTTCCCCTGATCGCCCTTGCCATCGGAGTGGCTGCCGCGATCGGCTTCGTTGGTTATCTCCTCGCAGGCTTGTCCAGCCTGTGGAACAGGATAGCGCCCAACGCCTTCCTCGCCGAACTCATCGCCAGCGCCATCCGGTTCGCCTTCGTTATCGGCGGCATCGTCGTCGCGCTCGACATGATCGGGGCGGGCGCTTTGCTTGGTGCGATTTTGGGCGGGGCAGGCATCATCGGTATTGCATTGGGCTTCGCCTTGCGTGAGACGGTGGAGAATTACATCGCCTCGCTGATGCTATCCCTGCGCCAGCCGTTCCGTGCAAACGATCACGTGCTGATCGAGGGGTTCGAGGGGCGGATCATTCGCCTGACAAGCCGCGCGACGATCCTGATGACGTTGGACGGCAATCACGTCCGCATTCCGAACGGGCAGGTCTTCAAGGCGGTAATCACGAACTTTACCCGCAACCCGGCACGCAGGATCGAGTTCGATCTGGGCGTCGATGCAGATGATGACATCACCGCCGCCCGCCGACTTGCCCGCGACACGATTGCCGACCTGCCCTATGTGCTCGATGATCCGCCGCCGGAAGCGCGCATCGTCGAAGTCGGCGACTCGAACGTGGTCATCCGCGTCCTCGGCTGGATCGACCAGCGCGAGACGGACCTGTTCAAGGCGAAGAGCCGGATGATTCCGGCGGTCAAGACCGTCCTCGAAGATGCCGGTTTTGGATTGCCCGAGCCGATCTATCGCCTTCGCTTCGACCCGCGCTCCGCCAAGCTTCCGCTCGAGACGTTCGAGGCTGTGTCGGGCCGAGACAAGGCTGCGGGCAAAGAGATCGGTGGCACAGAAGAGGCCCCGGCCTCACGTCCGCGTCAACCTCGCCCAAGCGAAGAAGACCACGATGTACGGCCAGAGAACGAAGTCGCTCGCATGGTGGACGAGGAACGCGCGGCCGCACCGAACGAGAAGGATCTTCTCGATTCGGGACGCCCGATAGAATAGCTCAGTCAGCGCCCTTTGCGGCAGCCTGCTTCGCGCGTTCGACAGCTTCCAGCACGATCTGCCGTGCTTCGGCGCGATCGCCCCACTTGCCGATCCGCACCCACTTCTCGTTTTCCAGATCCTTATAGTGCGTAAAGAAGTGCTCGATCTGCTGGAAGATGATCGAGGGCAGGTCCTTCGTTTCCCCGACATCCGAGTAATACGGGAAGGTCGTGTCGACCGGCACGCAGATAAGCTTTTCGTCGCCGCCATGCTCGTCTTCGAGATTAAGGACGCCAATCGGGCGGGCGCGCACGACGCAGCCGGCCATGAACGGGCTGCGTGCGATAACCAGCGCATCGAGCGGGTCGCCGTCCGGGGACAGTGTATGTGGGACGAAGCCGTAATTGGCCGGATAGCGCATGGGGGTATGCAAAATCCGGTCGACGAACAGCGCACCCGAAGCCTTGTCGAATTCATATTTCACCGGTTCGCCGCCGGTCGGCACCTCGACGATGACGTTGAGATCGTCCGGCACGTTTTCTCCGGTTGGGATCATGTCGATGCGCATGGGTGTGTTCTTCTTTCCTGCCATTCGGCGTTGTCTGTTGGAGCGGAGCGGATAACCGCCCCTTGCGAATGCGCCAACCACAAAAATGTTGCGATGCGGTAAAACGGCGTTCCGTTGCGGCGCGAGCATTGCGGCGAAGCGCGCCTGCGACTAAGCGCGCTGGCATGGCGAAGAACACACCACAGGCCATTCGCGGCACCCAGGATATCTTCGAAGAGGCAGAAGCGTTCTCCTTCGTCGTCGATACGTTCGAACGGGTCCGGAAGCTTTATCGCTTCCGCCGGATCGAAATGCCGGTGTTCGAACGCACAGAAGTGTTTTCGCGCCCGCTGGGCGAAACGACGGACGTCGTGTCGAAGGAGATGTATTCCTTCGAGGATCGCGGCGGCGAATCGCTGACACTACGCCCTGAATTTACCGCCGGGATCGCCCGCGCCTATCTTACCAACGGGTGGCAGCAGCATGCGCCTCTGAAGGTAGCGACCCACGGCCCGCTGTTCCGCTACGAACGCCCGCAAAAGGGTCGCTTTCGCCAGTTCCACCAGATCAATGCCGAGATCCTGGGCGCCGCCGACCCGCAAGCGGATGTCGAGTTGCTGGCCATGGCGGATCAGGTCCTGCGAGAGCTCGGCATCGAGGGGGTGACGCTTAATCTCAATACGCTGGGCGATCCCGAAAGCCGCGAAGCGTGGCGCGCGGCGTTGGTCGAGTATTTCGAAGCGCATCGCGGCGACCTTAGCGAAGACAGCGTGACGCGGCTCGAACAAAACCCCCTGCGCATCCTCGACAGCAAGGACCGCGGCGACATGGCGCTGGTCAAGGATGCACCGACGATCGACGACTATCTGACGGATGAGGCGAGCAGCTTCTTCGACAGCGTGACGAGCGGGCTCGATGCAGCAGGAGTATCCTGGCGGCGAGCGCCGCGCCTCGTCCGCGGCTTCGACTATTACCGGCACACTGCTTTCGAATTCATTCCTGACGAGGGCAGCACGGCGGCTGACGCTCTCGGCAGCCAGAGCACCGTCCTAGGCGGCGGACGCTATGACGGGTTGATGGAGACGCTCGGCGGGGCGCATACACCGTCGGTCGGCTGGGCCGCGGGGATCGAACGGCTGGCGATGCTGGTAACCGCATCGGGAAAAGTCAGCGATAATCATCTCGATGCAGCCATCATCCCGATGACCGATGCGGCCTTGGCGGCCGCTCTCGATCTTGCGCGCGATCTCCGCGGGCAATGGCAGACGGTCGAAATCTTTGGAACGGGGAAGATTAAGAGGCGGATGGCAAGGGCCGACGAGGCCGGCGCGCTGGTCGCGGTGCTGATCGGCGAGGACGAACTTTCCTCCGGCGAGGTCACGGTCAAGGATTTGCACGAAGGCGAGCAGGTTCGTACGGCACCCTCCGATGTCGGCGACATCGTCGCGAAGGCACAGAATGCTTACTACATGCGCAGCTGGCGCGAACAGGGGATCGACATTCCCGACATGGATGCGTGGCCTGACGATTTGCCGGATGACTTCTTCGCCAACCCAGAAGACCGGCACAGGGATTTCGAGTGAATATCCCCGCGGAACGGCTCGACCAGATTGCTAATCGCTTCGCCGAGATCGAAGCCCGGCTCGCTTCGGGCACGCTCGAAGGCGAGGAATTCGTGCAGGCCAGCCGCGATTACGCCGAACTCGAGCCGGTGGCGAAACTCGCGGGCGAAGTGCGGTCCATGCGCGCCGAACGCGAAGAACTGGGCGCGATGCTGTCCGATCCCGAAATGAAGGCGCTGGCGGAGGAAGACCTTTCGCGCATCCGTGACGAACTGCCGAAGAAGGAACGCGCTCTTGCCCTTGCAATGCTGCCGCGCGACAGTGCCGATGCGCGGCCCGCCATGCTGGAAATCCGGGCCGGAACGGGCGGCGACGAGGCTGCGCTGTTCGCCGGCGATCTCTACCGCATGTACGAGAAATTCGCTGCAGAGCAGGGCTGGCGGGTCGAGCCGGTCATTATGAACGCCGCCGAAGTGGGCGGCTTCAAGGAAATCGTCGCCAACGTGACCGGGCAAGGCGTGTTCGCAAAGCTGAAGTTCGAAAGCGGCGTTCATCGCGTGCAACGTGTGCCGGTGACCGAAAGCGGCGGACGCATTCACACCTCCGCCGCGACCGTGGCGGTGTTGCCTGAGCCCGAGGAAGTCGATGTCGCGATCGACGATGGCGACCTCAAGATCGACATCTACCGCGCAAGCGGTGCCGGGGGGCAGCACGTCAACACGACCGACTCCGCCGTACGCTTGACCCACATCCCGACCGGGCTCGTGGTCATCCAGCAGGACGAGCGCAGCCAGCATAAGAACCGCGCCAAGGCAATGCAGGTGCTCCGCACCCGGTTATACGACTTGAAACGTGCCGAGGCGCAGGGCGCGGAAGCCGAAGCGCGCAGGGCGATGGTCGGAAGCGGCGATCGTTCGGAACGTATTCGCACCTATAATTTCCCGCAGGGACGCGTGACCGATCACCGCATCGGATTGACCTTGCACAAGCTGCCCGAAATTCTCGAGGGCACGGGTCTTGCCGAAATGGTCGATGCCCTGATCGCGGAGGACGAGGCGAAGCGGCTCGCCGCGATGGATACGTGACCGCAGTAGGAGAAGCGCTGCGTAGCGCGGCAGAGAAGCTCGCCGAAACGTCCGATACCGCTCGTCTCGATGCCGAATTGCTGATGGCTCATGCGCTTGGCGTCTCGCGTTCCGATATGCTGCTTCGCCATATGACTGCCGAAGCCCCGGAAGATTTCGCGGCGCTGGTCGAGCGCCGTGCGGCACACGAACCCGTCGCCTATCTGACCGGCCAGCAGGAATTTTATGGCCTCGAATTGTCGGTGACGCGGGACGTTCTGATCCCTCGCGGGGATAGCGAGACCTTGATCGAAGCAGCGCGTTCTCATTTCACCGACGGTAACCCGCCCGTGCGCATCTGCGATCTGGGCACCGGTTCGGGTGCGCTCCTTCTCGCCGCGCTGTCCGTCTGGCGACAAGCTGCGGGTGTGGGCGTCGAGCGTAGCTATGGGGCTATTCGCATCGCGAAGCGCAATGCCTGTGCGTTTGACTTTGCCGATCGGGTCACGCTCTACCGCCGCGACTGGCGGAAAACGGGTTGGCAGCGGGATCTCGGAAGGTTCGATCTGCTCCTGTGCAACCCGCCCTATGTCGAGGCGGACGCAGACCTCGAACCCGGCGTAGCGGATTACGAACCGAGCAGCGCCCTGTTCGCAGGGGCGGATGGTCTGGACGACTATCGTATCCTGATACCCGCGGTCGCGGACTTGCTTTTGCCCGACGGCATCGCCATCTTCGAGATCGGGAGTACGCAATCCGACGCAGTGAGCGACCTTGCGCGACAGTTCGGCTTTCAAGCGAGCATCCATCGCGATCTCGGAGGCCGACCGCGAGCAGTGTTGCTGAAAAGAAGCGGGGATCGGGCGAAAGCGCACCGTTAACCTTTGTCGGGCGATAAGGGCTTGGCAAAAGAGCGAGGTCGGGCTAACCGTAAGGACGGTTATCGCGATCTGCGGCACGGGGCTGCCGATTTCGACGACCGGCTCCGATATTTTGCGAGGTTCCTAGAAGGCAGCGCGGCTGCCGGACCATGCAGGGTAAGGATGCTGCCGCTCGACCGGATGAACCGGGGCGGCGTAGGAGCGGGATGATGCGACCGGCTTGGTCGCGGCAATGCGTGACTAGAGCATTTGACAGCCACGACACGAGGAAGAGTTTCCTTTGAACAACAATCGGAATAACCGTCGCCGCGGGCGCGGAAATCGTCAGCAGCAAGGCGGCAATCAGTCCAACCGGATCGACAGCCGGGCGCGGGGTAACGCGCCGCAGATGCTCGACAAGTATAAGAAACTCGCGCAGGACGCGCAGCATCACGGCGACCGGGTGCAGACCGAATACTACCTGCAATTTGCCGATCACTATTTTCGCGTCATCGCCGACAACAAGGCCCGGCAGGACGAGGCGCGTTCGAAGCGTGACGACGACCGCGACAATCGCAATGCGGACGATGACGGCGACGACGAAACGGACAACCGCCGTGGCAATCGGCGCGGTCGGGGACGGAACGACAATCGCCAGAACGATGGCGATGAAGATTTCCAGGGCAACCGTCGCGGGCGCAAGGCTCAGGCGAACGGTCATTCGCACGACGATGATGACGATAACGATAGCGAGGAGGTGCGCAACGAAGCGCCCGCTCGCAAGCCGCGCGCCCGGCGGGCTCAGAACGATACTCCGGACGGCGCTCAGAACGAGCGGGCCAATGGCTCGGAGACGCCGAAACGGGGCCGTGGTCGGCCACGCAAGGCCGATACGGCTGGCGAGGGCAGCGAGATCGATGCGTCGGTTCTTCCGCCTGCGATCAGTGCCGACGACGGTGCCGCCCCGCAGAGAAAGGCGCCCGTTCGCCGCCGCAAGGCGGTAAGCGACGACGGCGACGCAAGCGCAGCAGTCTGACGCTGGAATAGAGGTACGCGCATGGCGGCCTCCTTCGCTGAAGAGGCAACACATTCGGCGCCCGCAATTCGCCGATATTTCGGTATTGGGCCGCTGCTGGCCTATCCGCGGTTGTCGGCGCTTGTTTTAGGCGCTTTTGCCGCGCTTGGTTTTCAGCCGCTTTCGCTGTGGCCCCTCGCACTTCTCGCAATGGGAGCGTTCGTTCTCGGCCTGATGCAGGCCGAGACAGTCAAGCGAGCCTTCTTGCTCGGCTGGCTGTTCGGCTTCTCGCATTTCACCGTGGTCGACAACTGGATCGCGACGGCCTTCACCTATCAGGCGGAGATGCCGGCCATCCTCGGCTGGGTGGCGGTGCCCCTCCTAAGCATCTACCTCGCCATCTATCCCGCACTCGCCGCAGCCGCCGCAAGATGGCTTTCCGTCAAAGCGGGAACGAGCGTTTTCGCCGTCCTGTTCGGCGGATGCTGGATCGTGGCGGAATGGTTGAGAAGCTGGGTTTTCACCGGTTACTCCTGGGGGCCGTTCTCGCTGGCGCTGGTCGGTCCCTTTGACCGGTCGGGTCTCGCCGCTCTGCTGCCGCTTACGGGCACTTACGCGCTTTCCGGCATTGCCGTCATGGTGGCAACGCTCTGGGTCGCTTCCATCGTCGAGCGGCGCTGGATCGTGGCGGCAGTGACGGGGGTCCTGCTCGCAGGCGGAATGTACTGGCCTGCGCGAGGCGCAGAACAGGGCAGCTTGCCCGTTACGCTGGTCCAGCCGGATATCAGGCAGGACGACCTCGACAACCCCTCTCTTTACGAGAACCATTTCGCGAAGATCAGGGCGCTTTCGCTTGCGCAGCGTCCTAGCGAGAGACGTCTTGTCCTGTGGCCCGAATCGGGCGTTCCCGACTATCTGCGCGACGGCTATCCGCAACGCTATTACGACCAGATGACGGCGGCGGGCGACCCGCGTTTCGCGCGATGGCGGATCGGGCAGGCGATCGGGGAGAACAGTCTTCTCATGACCGGTGCCGTCGACCTCGAAATCGGCGGACCTGCAGGGTTCGAGAAAGCGGTCGGCGCATACAATGCAGTGACCGTGATCGACGAGAACGGGAACCTCGAAGCGAGCTACGCCAAGGCTCATCTAGTGCCCTATGGCGAATATCTCGCACTGCGCTGGCTGCTGGAGCCGCTGGGCGCAACGCGCCTCGTCGCCGGAACGATCGATTTCATTCCGGGTCCGGGTCCGGAAACGCTCGACCTCGGCGCTTACGGGAAGGCCGGGGTGCAGATCTGCTACGAGATCATCTTCTCAGGTCAGGTAGTCGAGGATGGCAACCGGCCCGATTACATTTTCAATCCCTCGAATGACGGCTGGTTCGGTAGTTTTGGCCCGCCGCAGCATCTCGGACAGGCGAGAATGCGCGCGATCGAGGAAGGGCTTCCCGTCCTGCGTGCGACGACGACGGGCATCAGCGCAATTATCGACGCTCGCGGCATCGTGCGCGAACATATTCCCATGCATCGGGCCGACAGGATCGACACCGTCGTTCCTCCGGCTGCTCCGCCGACCCTTTTTGCGCGTCTGGGCCACTGGCTCACTCTGGGATGGGCCGCCGTTCTGCTCGTCATATCGTCGGTTGCCATGCGTCGGCGCGGCAGCTAGGCACCAGATAAAGACATAAAGCATTCTTTATATCGAGGTTTCATGCGCGACAATTTTCTGTTCACTTCCGAAAGCGTTTCGGAAGGTCATCCCGACAAGGTTTCCGATCAGATTTCCGATGCCATCGTCGATCTGTTCCTGTCGAAGGACCCCGAATCGCGCGTCGCCTGCGAAACGATGACGACGACGCAGCGGGTTGTGCTGTCGGGCGAGATACGCTGCCGCGAAGTCTATGACGAAAGCCGCGACGAGTGGGAACTGAACGGCTTTTGGGCGCCGGGCGCGCGTGACGAGATCGAGCGGGTGGTCCGCGATACGGTTCGCGAAATCGGCTATGAACAGGACGGCTTTCACTGGCGCACCCTGACCTTCGAAAACCATCTCCACGGCCAATCCGCCGAGATCGCGCAAGGCGTCGATGCCAGTGGCAACAAGGACGAGGGCGCCGGCGACCAGGGTATAATGTTCGGCTTTGCGTGCGACGAGACGCCCGACCTGATGCCCGCGACGCTCGATTACAGTCACAAGATCTTGGAACGCCTCGCAAGCGACCGGAAGGACGGCACCGCCCCCTTCCTCGAGCCTGACGCGAAGAGCCAGGTTACGCTGCGCTACGAAAACGGAAAGCCGGTGGCGTGCACGGCGGTCGTCGTCTCGACCCAGCACGCCAAGGGATACGACAAGGGCGACAAGGAAGCCGAACTGAAGGACTATGTCCGCAAGGTCGTGGGAGAGGTCCTGCCGGACGGCTACCTTTCAGACGACACCGCATGGCATATCAACCCCACGGGGGCTTTCGAGATTGGCGGGCCGGACGGCGATGCAGGTCTTACCGGCCGCAAGATCATCGTCGACACTTACGGCGGCGCCAGCCCGCATGGTGGCGGTGCGTTTTCGGGCAAGGATCCGACCAAGGTCGACCGCTCGGCGGCCTACATTACGCGCTATCTCGCCAAGAACATCGTCGCCGCAGGTTACGCGACGCGCTGCACAATCCAGCTTGCCTACGCCATCGGCGTCAGCGAACCACTGTCGATCTACGTCGATACGCATGGCACGGGAACGGTTGCGGATGAGACGATCGAGGAAGCGATCCGGTCAATCAAGTCGCTGGGTGGCCTGACCCCGCGCGGAATTCGGATGCACCTTGGTTTGAACAAGCCGATCTATCGCCAGAGCGCCGCTTATGGTCACTTCGGACGGAAGGCTGAGGGCGACGCGTTCCCATGGGAGCGGACTGATCTGGTCGACGAATTGAAGAACGCTATAGGCTAAGGCTTCTGCGCTGGCGGCGGTCAGGTTCGATCGTCGTCGGCGCCTAGGGCAGGTGAGGGTCGGTCGAGCGCAAGTTCTGCATCGGAAAAGCGAAAAGGGCTTCTTATGCCCCGCACGCCATCAAGTTCGACCACCATGTTTCGGGCCCGTGTCTGAGGATCGGCGAAAACTTCGTCCAGCTCGTTGATCGGTCCGGCAGGTATGCCCGCCGTCGCGCATTTGCGTAGCAAGTCCTCACGAGACCACTTTTCCGTTTCCTCAGCGATAATGCTGTCGATGAGTTGGCGATGCGCGATCCGCCCGGCATTTGTGCCGAACCGCTCATCATCGAGCAGGTCCGCGCGCTCAAGCACTTTCAGCAATTTGCGGAAGAGGCCGTCATTGGCCGGTGCCAGAACGACCGGGCCGTCCTTCGTCGGGAAAACGCCATAGGCGCTGACCTGCGCATGGGCATTGCCCATTCGTGGCGGGTTCGCATCGCTCGCGAAATAGGTCATCGCCTGATTGGCGAGCATTCCGACCGAGCAGTCGAACAGGCTCATGTCGATCCACTGACCCTTGCCGGTGCGATCCCGCATGAGCAAAGCCGCCTGAATTGCATTGGCGGACCACAGGCCGCAGGAAAGGTCGCTGATCGATAGGCCGTGCTTCATCGGCTCCCCATCGGGTTCGCCGGTCAGCGACATCATGCCGCTCATGGCCTGCACGACGAAATCGTAGCCTGGTTCGTCGCGTCTCGGGCCGGTCTGGCCGAAGCCGCTGATGGAGCAGTAGACGATGGCGGGGTCGGCGACGGACAGGTTCGCGTAGTCGAGCCCGAACTTGCTCAGAGCACCCGGTTTGAAGTTCTCGAGAACGACGTCGGCGCCGCGGGATAGCTGTTTGACTGAGGCGAGCATGGCATCGTCATTGAAGTCCGCGACAATGCTTCGCTTTCCGCGGTTGCAGGCATGGTAGTAAGCAGCCGTGCGCTCGCCCTCATGCTCGATGAATGGCGGACCCCATTGGCGTGTTCCGTCCCCGTCGGGGCTTTCCACTTTGATGACGTCAGCCCCGAGATCGGCAAGGATCTGGCCGCAGAACGGGCCGGCCAGGACACGCGCCAGTTCGAGTACCCGCACCCCCGCCAGCGGAGCGTTCGGATTGCGCGGTGTGTCCAGCCAGTCGGCCATGGAACAGATCAGCCCAGTGCGACCTCGTATTTCGCGGTTGTCTTCTCTGCGATCTCGTCTGCCGTGACGCCCGGCGCGAGTTCGATGAGGCGGAACGGGCTGTCGTGATCGGGTCGATGGAAGACCCCGAGATTGGTGATGATCATGTCCACGACGTTCGTGCCCGTAAGCGGCAGGGTGCATTCGGGAATGAATTTCGGGCTGCCATCCTTGGCATTGTGATCCATGACGACGATGATCTTCTTCACGCCTGCGACGAGGTCCATCGCGCCGCCCATGCCCTTGATCATCTTGCCGGGGATCATCCAGTTGGCGATGTCGCCATTCTCGGCAACCTCCATCGCGCCCAGCACGGTCAGGTCGATATGCCCGCCGCGGATCATCGCAAAACTCGTGGCGCTGTCGAAGTAAGCCGAATGCGGCAGTTCGCTGATGGTCTGCTTACCCGCATTGATGAGGTCGGCGTCCACCTCGTCCGGATAGGGAAACGGCCCGATGCCAAGCATGCCGTTCTCGCTCTGCAAGGTGACGTGCATCCCTTCGGGAATGTGGTTCGCGACGAGTGTCGGGATGCCGATCCCCAGATTGACGTAAAACCCGTCTTCCAGTTCCTTCGCGGCTCTCGCGGCCATGTCGTCACGGTCCCAGCCGGTCTTTTGTGCAATGTCGCTCATGTCAGTCGCTTTCGCTTGTCGTGTCGGGTTGCCAGCGCGCATCGGGCGGGAAAACTTCCCCGATAGTGCCCTTGATGGATGCACCGTAAACAGGGTTGGGAAGGAGGAACCAGCCATTGCCCCAAAGAGCGGCGTATTCGCCGCGTCCTGCCAGCCTGCGCCGGTCCTGCACGCTGAGTTCGGGGTCATTGAAGCGGTCGGCGAAGTCGCCCAGATTGTCTCCGGCAAGGGCGATTACGCAATAGTTCTTCGCGATCGCCGCGCGTCGCAAGTCCTTCGCGCTTCCACTCGCATCGTCCCCTTTAAGGAACAGGGTTTCGCCATGCCTGGCTGGTCCGAGACCTGCAGCATTCAGAGCCTGCTCGGTGTCGACAGCGTTGCGAGCATTGCGGTTTGTGTTGAATATCGGGGTAATTCCGGCATCGCGCAGTTCCCGCAGTGCCGTCACGGCACCCGGCACCGGTGCGATGGCGACCCCGCCGCTGCGCTCCCATGCGTCCCAGCGGTCGGGATCGAACCCGGCACCGCGAACGGCTTGATCGTATTCCGCACCGAGATTGAGGAGCACGGTCTCGTCCACGTCGAATATAACCGCCAGCGGCTTCAGGCGGGAGCCATCCATGCAGGAAGCCTGTGAGAGGCCGTTATCACTTTCCGGCAGTCCCATGACGACCGATTGCGGAATGCTTCGCTGACGCGCCTTGGCAACAGCGAAGTCGATGAGCGCGCGATAGGTCTGGATGGACGCGCCCGCCGCTTCGCCCGAACCGTAAAGCCAGCGCATCGTATCGGGAGCATCTGCCTCGAGCGGATCGGCCGGTTCCGCGCTCACTGCCTGCATGGTTTCACCGACACTTTGCATCGCTGCCGCCGCGTCACGTGCCGCGGCCTGCATTCTAGCCTCATCGTCCGGCACGGTCGCGCAGCCTGCTAGCTGCAGCGCCAGGAGCGAGCCAGCGATGGCTGCGGGCGCTTTCATGCCGCTTCCCGCTCGCGCGTGGTCTCGAACTCGATCTTCTTGTCATAGGGTGCGCCGACGATCATGCGCTGCACGAATACGCCCGGCAAATGGATGCAGTCGGGATCGAGCGAACCAGTCGGCACCACTTCCTCGACTTCGACGATGCAGACCTTGCCGCACGTGGCGGCGGGCTGGTTGAAATTGCGCGCAGTCTTGCGAAACACGAGATTGCCGGTCTCGTCCGCCTTCCAAGCCTTCACGATGGCCAGATCGGCGAAGATGCCGTGTTCGAGGATGTAATCTTCGCCGCCGAAGTTTTTGACTTCCTTTCCTTCGGCGACCTGGGTGCCGACGCCGGTCTTCGTATAGAAGCCCGGGATACCGGCGCCGCCCGCCCGCATGCGTTCAGCCAGCGTACCCTGCGGGCAGAACTCGACTTCGAGTTCACCGGCAAGAAACTGCCGTTCGAATTCCTTGTTCTCGCCGACATAGGACGAGATCATCTTCTTCACCTGCTTGGTGCGAAGAAGCTTTCCGATGCCTTCATTGTCGATGCCTGCATTGTTGCTGGCGAAGGTAAGGCCTGTGACGCCGCTGTCGCGGATCGCGTCGAGCAGGCGTTCGGGAATGCCGCACAGGCCAAAGCCGCCACTGGCGATCAGCATGTCGTCCCGCAGCACTCCATCGAGCGCGGATTTGGCGTCGGGGAAGAGTTTCATCGTTTCGCTCCAATATCTTGGCGATGTCCTTAAAAGCAGGCGCGGTCGTTGTCACCTTTTGCATGGATAGCAAAAAGGTGGGAATGGAATGGCGGCTCTCGCTTCGCTGCGTCGCACAAATTTGCGCTACATAGGTATGCAAGAGCGGATGCGGATTGAGAAAACGAGTAAAAAAGCACGCTCTATCAGTTGTTTGCGGGATAGTTGCGTATTTTGCAATCGAGAATGATTTTTTCGCACTTGCGAAATGCCCGGCATCGGAGCATATCCATAACTGCCTTTTAGGCATCCTCTCCCAAACTTATATAGCCCGGTCGTTTCGACCGGGCTTTTTTCTTTCCCGCCCTACAAGCGTGAACGAACGGCATCGTTTCGCGTTTGAAACGAAGAGCCGTGCTTCCTAGCTAGGCTCGACGAATGTTTGGCGGATCGCCGGCCCGGCGCCTCCAGAAGACCGCAATTGCACTACGGGAGACGATCTTTCATGGCCGAAGGCGCGACGAATACCGACATTGACGAGAGGACCGTCCGCCTACAGGTGGCGGCTGCCCGACAGGAAGAAAGCGGGCAGGGAATTGCGCGTATGCCGCGCAGCGCGTTCCAGGCCCTCGGCATTACCGAGGGCGATGTCGTCGAGGTGACCGGCAAACGCAGTACCGCTGCGATCGCAATGGCTGCTTACGACGAGGATCAGGCACTCGACGTCGTGCGGCTCGACGGCCTACAGCGCGGCAATGCCGAAACCGGCTCGGGCGAACACGTCACCCTGGCAGCCGCGCAGTCGCGACCGGCGACGCGAGTCGTATTTGCCCCGGCGCAGCGTGAAATCCGGCTGCAGGGCCCGACGCAGGCATTGAAGCGCAACTTCTTCAAGAAACCGATCGTCGCGGGCGATCTCGTTGCCACCACCGGCCAGCAGCCCGTCAGCAACGTGCCGCCTCAAGTGCAACGCATGTTCAATACGCCTGCCTACGCACTCACCCAGATACGTCTGACCGTCGTTTCGACGACGCCCAAGGGCATCGTTCACATCGACGAAAACACTGAAGTCGAACTGCGGGCCGAGTTCGCCGAGCCGCGCGACGGTCGTGCAGTCGTAAATTACGACGATGTCGGCGGCATGGGCGATACGATCCAGCAGTTGCGCGAAATGGTCGAACTGCCGCTTCGCTATCCCGAACTGTTCACGCGCCTTGGCGTCGATCCGCCCAAGGGCGTCCTTCTCCATGGCCCGCCCGGAACCGGCAAGACACGGCTGGCGCAGGCCGTTGCGAACGAAGCGGATGCCGAATTTTTTACGATCAACGGTCCCGAGATCATGGGATCGGGCTATGGCGACAGTGAAAAGGCTCTGCGCGACGTTTTCGAACAGGCTGCGAAAGCGGCTCCGGCCATCGTCTTCATCGACGAGATCGATTCGATTGCGCCGAAGCGCGATCGCGTGCCGGGTGAAGCGGAAAAGCGGCTGGTCGCCCAGCTGCTGACCTTGATGGACGGACTCGAAGCGCGGGCAAATCTCGTTGTCATCGCCGCGACGAACCGTCCCGATGCCATCGACGAGGCGCTGCGTCGTCCGGGCCGGTTCGATCGCGAGATCGTCATCGGCGTTCCCGACGAGCGAGCGCGACGCGAGATACTCGGAATTCACATGCGCGGCATGCCGCTGGGCGACAAGGTCGATATGGCCGAACTCGCCAAGGTCACACATGGCTTCGTCGGTGCGGACATTGCCGCCCTCACGCGCGAGGCCGCCATCGAGGCGGTCCGGCGGATCATGCCGAAGCTCAATCTCGACGAGCGGACCGTTCCCCCCGAGGTTCTGGAAAATCTCTGCGTGACGCGGGAGGATTTCCTGTCCGCGCTGAAGCGCGTTCAGCCCTCGGCCATGCGCGAAGTGATGGTTCAGGTCCCCAATGTCGGGTGGGACGACCTCGGCGGGGTGAAGGATGCGATCGACAGCCTCAAAGAAGGCATCGAACTGCCGCTCAAGAACCCCGAAGCCTTCGAACGACTGGGTATACGCCCTGCGAAGGGGTTCCTGCTCTATGGCCCGCCCGGTACCGGCAAGACCTTGCTTGCCAAGGCTGTCGCCAAGGAAGCCGAAGCGAATTTCATTTCCCTCAAGAGCAGCGATCTGCTGTCGAAATGGTACGGCGAAAGCGAGCAGCAAATCGCCAAGCTGTTCCGGCGCGCCCGCGCCGTGGCGCCGTGCGTCGTCTTTATCGACGAGATCGATAGCCTCGTCCCCGCTCGCGGAAGCGGTGCGGGCGAACCGCAGGTGACTGGACGCGTGGTCAATACGATCCTTGCCGAAATGGACGGCCTCGAAGAACTGCAAAGCGTCGTCGTCGTCGGTGCGACCAATCGTCCGACGCTAGTCGATCCTGCGCTGCTGAGGCCGGGACGGTTCGACGAACTGGTTTTCGTCGGCACACCAGACGTTGCGGGGCGCGAGCATATCCTCAAGATTCACACCCGTTCGATGCCGTTGGCTGAAGATGTTTCGCTTGCGGACGTAGCGCAGGAAACCGAGCGCTTCACCGGGGCCGATCTCGAAGACGTGGTGCGGCGGGCCGGTCTCGTCGCGTTGCGCCGCGCAGGCAGCGACGTCCGGGAAGTCACGACTGCCGATTTCAAGGAAGCGTTGAAGGATTCGCGTGCGACCGTCACGCGCAAGATGGAAGAGGAATACAAGAAGATGCAGGGCGAACTGAAAAAGCGCGCTGCTGCGGTTCAGCCGATCGGCTTTCTGCATGAGGGCATGGTGCAACCTACCCGCGAGAACAAGCACGAATAGGGCGGCGCCCGCTTGAATCGGGCTTCGTTCAGGCGGTCAATTTCCCGCGACGCGGGCGTTGGCCGCTTCGACCTCCAGCCGATGACGGATGAGGGCGTCGGGCATGTTCTTGCGCAGCCAGCCGATCATGTGCTCGCGCACCACACAGCGCAGCGTGAACAGGTCGCCGATCGTGAGGGCACTGACGGCAAGGCGCAATTCGATGCTCTCGGGATGCGCCTCCGTCATCAGGGCAGCGGCGGTGCGCTGATCCCATAGCTCCTGCGTTGCTACGAACCGCAGAAATTCCTCGCGAATGGGTTCGACGTCCGTCGCCGGGTCGAGATGCAGGAAGACCGGTCCGGTCAGCTTTTCGTTCTGACGCGACCAGTTCTCGAAGCTCTGATCGAGAAACTGGCTCGTCGGCACGATGACGGCGCGTTCGTCCCAGATGCGAACCACCACGAAACTCATCCGGATTTCCTCGACGCGACCGGTATGGCCGTCCACCACGACGAGGTCGCCCAGTCGCAGCGGCTCCGTAATTGCCATTTGCAGGCCGGCGATGAGCGACTTCAAGGCGGGCTGAGCGGCTGCACCGACTGCAAGGGCGGCAAGCCCGGCAGAAGCGACGAGCGTGACACCAATCTCTCGAACCACCGGAATACCGACCAGCATCAACCCGACCGTCACGAACACGATGGCGAAGGTAATTGTCCGCGAGAGAATGGCAATTCGCGTCTTGCGACTGCGCGCTGCCACCGGATCGTCGGAAATCTCCGCCTTGTATTCGAGCGCATAAGTGAACGCCTTGACGAGCACATAGGCTACCCAGCCGAGCAGCGCGGGAACGATGAACTTCCCGGCAACTTCCCAGAATTCGCCGAGCAGGGCATCGAACTGAGAAGCAAGCGAGATGCCGATTGCGATCATCGACCAGCGCAGGGGCCGTTCGAGCTTGTCGAACACCATTTCGTCGAGATGCGTATCCGACAGCCGTGACAGCCGATGGAGCAAGGCGAACAGGATCTTGTGAACGATCCAGGCAATGGCGATCGCGACAAGGATCACGATGGTCATATGGAGCAGGCGCTCCCAGGCTATCTCGTAATTGGCGGGATCGTATCGCTCGAACATATGACCGGCGCCCTAAGAGCGACCAGCGGCTTTTGCAAGGAAGCTGCCGAGGACGCGATCAGTGCGCAGCGCCCCAGCTCTTTCCGGAACCGATATCGACCGCAAGCGGCACGTCGATCCTGACCGCGGGCGCGGCGGCGTTCGACATCGTTTGCGCGATCACTTCGCTCGCCTGCGCAACGTCGCCTTCGGGCAATTCGAAAACCAGTTCGTCATGCACCTGCAACAGCATTCGTACATGGCTGAGGCCTGCCGCATCGAGAGCAGGCATCATGCGAACCATCGCTCGCTTGATGATGTCCGCGCTCGTTCCCTGGATGGGCGCGTTGATCGCAGCGCGTTCGCTGCCCTGCCGCTCGTTCGGGTTCTTCGATTTGATCCTGGGAAACCATGTCTTGCGCCCGAAAAGCGTCTCGGAATAGCCGTTTTCCCGGACGAACTCGGTCGTATCCATGATGTATTTCTGGATACCGGGAAACCGCTTGAAATAGGTCTCGATCATGTCCTGGGCGGTGTCCGCGTCGGTGCCCAGCCGCCCCGCGAGACCCCAGCGAGAAATACCGTAAAGTATTGCAAAGTTTATCGTTTTTGCCTGTCCACGCGTATCGCGATTGACCTCGCCGAACATTTCCTGCGCGGTGCGCGCATGGATGTCCTCACCGTTGGCGAAGGCCTGCTTAAGGGTGTCGACATCGGCCATATGCGCAGCGAGACGCAGTTCGATCTGGCTATAGTCCGCCGCGAGCAAGACATTGCCTTCTTCCGGGACGAAGGCCTCTCTGATCTGCCGTCCGATGGCCGTGCGGATGGGGATGTTCTGCAGATTGGGATCGGTGGAGGAAAGGCGTCCCGTCTGTGCTCCGACAAGGCTGTATGACGTATGCACCCGCCCCGTTTCGGGATTGATGGCTGCCTGAAGCGCGTCGGTATAGGTCGATTTCAGTTTCGTCAGCTGCCGCCATTCCAGCACCTTGTTCGCAATCGGCGCGCCTTCGTCCGACAGGCGCTCCAACACCGCGAGGCCGGTTGCGTACTGACCGCTCTTTCCTTTCTTTCCGCCCTGGTAACCCAGCTTGTCGAACAGAATCTCGCCGAGCTGCTTGGGGCTGCCGACGGTGAATTCCTGACCTGCGAGTTCGAAGATTTCCTTCTCGAGCAGTTCTGTCTGGGCAGCGAACTCTTCCGAGAGTTTCGCCAGCTGTTCCCGGTCGACCTTGATCCCGTGTCTTTCCATCTGTGCGACGACCGGGATGAGCGGACGGTCCACCCTTTCGTAGACGCGCGTTCCGCCCTCGATCGGCAAGCGCGGCTTCAGATAGCGGTGAAGGCGCCATGTCACGTCGGCATCCTCAGCCGCGTATTCGGTCGCCTTGTCGAGCGGGACTTCGCCGAACGCGATAGCTTTTCGTCCGGCCCCGCAAACTTCCTTGAACGTGAGGCAGGCGTGATCGAAATGCTTGAGGGCGAGCTCGTCCATGCCATGCCCGCCGCCGATGCCCTGCTCGCCGCGGCCAGCGTCCAGCGCGAAGCTCAAGATCATCGTATCGTCGATCGGCGCGACGTGAATGTCGTATCGCGCGAGGACGTTGAGATCGTACTTGATGTTCTGCCCGATCTTCAGGACCGCCTCGTCTTCGAGCAGCGGTTTCAACAGGTGCAGCGCTTCGGTCCGGTCGATCTGCTCCGGCTTGTCAGACAGCAGGTCGTTGCCGCCATGACCGAAGGGAATGTAGCACGCGTCGTTAGGTCCGGTTGCAAGGCTGATCCCGACGAGGTCCGATTGAAGTGCATCCAATGCGCTCGTTTCGGTATCGACGGCGATTTCTCGCGCCTTGCGGCATTTCGCAATCCAGTGTTCGAGGCGGTCGAGCGTCTGGACGCATTCATAGGTCTTTCGATCCACCTTCGGCATATCGGGAAGGGACGGCGCACCTTCGTTCGCCTTCGCAGAAGCGTTCTGCTTCTTTGCCGGATCGAGCTGCGTCGGACGGTCCGGACTGCCGCGACCATCGCTCAGCCGGCGCAAAAGGCTGGTGAAGCCATGCTGTTCGAGAAACGCCTTCAGCGGTTCGACCGGGATCGTATCAAGCTTGAACTCCTCCAGCGGCTGGGGAAGGTCGCAATCTTCCTTCAGCGTTACGAGGACGCGGCTGAGCTCCGCGTCACCGCGACCCTCTATCAGCCGTTCCTTCAGCTTCGATTTCTTCATATCCGGCGCTTGATCGAGCGCTGCGGTCAGCGAGCCGTTCTCCGCGATCAGCTTGCTCGCGGTTTTCGGACCGATACCGTATATGCCCGGAATGTTGTCCACGCTGTCGCCCATCAGGGCGAGGACATCTCCGACGAGGTGGGGCGGAACGCCGAACTTCTCCTCGACTTCGGCGGGGCCGATCCGCGCGGATTTCATCGTGTCGAGCATGTCGATGCTCGCGCCGTTTTCGTCATGGGTTCCGACGATCTGCATGAGATCCTTGTCGGACGAGACGATGGTGACGTCCCACCCCTGGTTTTGCGCCGCGCGGGCGTAGGAAGCGATAAGATCGTCGGCCTCCAGCCCCTCTTCCTCGATGCACGGAAGCGAGAATGCCCGGGTGGCATCGCGGATCAACGGAAATTGCGGTTCAAGATCTTCGGGCGGTGGCGGGCGATGCGCCTTGTAATCGGGATAGATGTCGTTCCGAAACGAATGACTCGACTTGTCGAAGATGACGGCAAGGTGAGTGGGGCCGTCCGCCTGATCGAGATCGTCGGCCAGTTTCCACAACATGGTCGTATAGCCGTAGACGGCACCGACCGGCGTGCCTTCCGGATTGGTGAGCGGCGGCAGGCGGTGATAGGCCCTGAAGATATATGCCGAGCCATCGACGAGGTAGAGATGCTGCTTCGTGTCGTTCGCTTTTTCGTTTTCCGCCATGATTGCGGCTGTTAGCAGCGCCGCCGGACGAGAGATACGGCGATTCGACAAAATTCGAGGTCAAATGCTCCTGCCGGTGCTGGCTGATTACGCCTCATAATTGGCTCGATTGCGGCAATCATGGCGAAATTGAGGCAAAAAAATGGCGAATTGTGACGATATCGCTTGCGCCGCCACATTCTCGCCATTATTTACAGTGCGGAAGCCCGGTTTCGGGGTTTCGCGCAAAAGTGGCTCTTCGGGTCGCCGCGCGCCTTTTTGAACGTAGATCAAGGATTTGATTAACATGCGTAAATTCATTTTTGCCGCTGCCGCTGCTGGTGCCGCTCTCTCGCTCGCTGCTTGCTCCGAGAGCACGCAGGAAGGCGCTGAAGCAACTGCTGAAGACGCAATGGCCGACACCGAAGCCAACCTCGAAGCAGCCGGCGAAGAAATTGACGGCGCTGTTGACGAAGCTGGTGCCGAAATCGACGGCGCTATGGAAGATGCAGACGCTGCTGCGACTGCTGCTGAAGCCGAACTCGAAAACGAGCCGGTTGACGAAGCTGCTGTCGACTAAGGCTAGCTCTTCTCGATAGAGTTAAGGAAAGGGCGGTGCTTCGGTGCCGCCCTTTTTCGTTGGCTGAAGCCACGGCAACGGAGAGTTGCGGGCCTCAGCCCTTACAGTCCGCCCGACCGTGCTCCGGCGTAATTCGCCTTTGCCCATTCGCGCGCTTCGTCACGGGCATTGAACCCATCGTAAAGGGCGCGGGCAAGCTGCGCGATCTTCGCTTCGCGCTGAGCACGCGACCCCTGGCCGGTCACGTAAATCGCAAGGGCGATCGTGCGCCCGTCCGGCGTTTCGATATAGCCGATGTCGCTCGACGTGTTGTTGAGCGACCCGGTCTTGTTGGAGACGCTGGCTTCAGAGGGGATCAGCGCCTTGATCCGCCGTTTCCCCGTCACCGTTCGGCTCATGGCGCCGAGAATGACGCTTCGGCTCGAATCGGACAATGTCGTACCGCGATAAAGGGCGGTCAGCAGATCGGTCATCGCGGTTGGCGTCGCGCTGTCGCGGCGATCGATATAGGTCGCCGGATCGAACTCGCCGTCATCGCGAACGAGTGTCGCAATATCGCGATCGAGACTGAACTCACGAATACCGTTTCTCGCAGCCCAGTTGTTGACCGCTACCGGGCCGCCAACCACGCGCAGCAAAGCATCGGTCGCCGGATTGCTCGAGCGAGTGATCATCAGTTCGATGAGCTGGATCGCGGGAAGGTGCTTCCCGGTGGAAACCGGTGCGACCGTGCTGGAAAACTTTGCCGAGCGCTGCGGAACGAGCAGCGGGAATTCGCTCGTCAGAGACCAGCGGCCTTTTTCAACCCCTTCTAGGAATGTCGCGGCTATCGCGATCTTGCTGGTGCTCGCCATGGGGAAGCGTTGATCGCCCAGAATATCGAGGTGATAGCCCGTGCTGAGGTCGACAGCGGAAATGCCGATCCGGCCCCGCGATCCGTCGGCCAGTTCGGCAATCCGCTTCTCGAAGGCGGTCTCGTAGCGCGCCTCGAAACTTTGCGGCAACCGCACCTCGGTCCCCAGCACCGAATCGAAGCGTGCTTCGAAATCGACGGGCTGCGCGCTCGCAGGGGTTGTGACGAGAAGGCTTGCTGCCGCTAGAACGGCTCCGATCAGTTTAGTCCGCATGGCACCTGAATATCAAACACATGGTTAGCACACTCTTAATGACCGGATCGACCCGGCCGTTGTTACATGATTGCGCCCGAATGTGGTAGAAATGCGGTGGCCAATACGAATTAACATTTCCGAGGTTCGTTTCGGCAAGAGCGCCTGTGGGCCGTCAGGCGGCCTCGACCGCCTTCTCTATCCGCTCGATCGGCTCCTTCGTCATCGTTTTCGCGATGTCGCCGACCAGCCGCTTTTCGAGTTCGCTGTGAAAATGGCGCCGCATCTCGCCGAGCGTCTTCGGGTCGGCAATGACGAGCAGATTCTCGATCTCGCCCGAAATCGACTTGGCGTTCAACCATTCTGCTGCCGCCGCGCCATGTGCCAGTTCGTTGAGATCGGTCGCTCCGGTACGTTGTCCGACATCGTCCTGATGCTTGATACCGGCGCTAAAATTCGTTGCGTCGAGGTCGGGGCGCTCGGCATTGGCTAGCTGGATGTCGAAACCCTTGCCCTGGTTGCGCAACACGATGAAATTTTCTCCGTCGACGACGGCGACATGGGCATTGTGGGGAAGTTTCATAAGATCTCCTTTGTCTCTTTCGAACGCGCCGGGCAGGCAATCTTTCCAAGGGTTTGCGCTTTTCGTTCGTTCTTCGCTAAGGCGATCCAAGGTGCAGGGCATGAAGCTCGATCGACCAACAGGGGGCAATAATGAAGTTTCGCAAAGTCGCGGGAAAAATACTCCTGTTGCTCGCCGTCCTGCAATGCGCGGCGACGATCGTATCGTTGCTCGATACCAATCGCGGAATTGTTCGCATCCTCGATTTCGTGCGCGAGCCGTCGATCTATCTGTCCGCCCTGCTCGGTGTGCTGGCTCTCATCGTGAACAAGAAGCGGTCATGGCCGACGCTGCTCGTGCTGGCAGTGAGCGCGGGCATCAATCTGTGGCGCATCTGGCCCTACACCTTCATCGCACCGGCGCAGCTTCCTCTGCCGGACGAGGTCGACGGAATGTCATGCGTGCGCGTCCTGTCGCTCAACGTCCTGCAATCGAACGACCAATATGATGAGGTGGCCGCGCTGATCGAGCGAGAAGACCCCGGACTTCTCCTGCTGATGGAGACGAACGAGACATGGATGGAAGCGCTCGAGCCGCAGCTGTCGTCCTATCCCTTCATCCTGGCAGAACCGCTCGACAACAAATACGGAATGGTCTTCGCGACGAAGCTCAATGTCGAGCGCGCCCAGATGATCGCCAATACGAGTTCGAATACGCCGACGCTCTATGCCACCGTCACGACCGAAGACGGAGCCCGGTTCGAGGTCATCGGTCTTCACCCCCGGCCGCCACTGCCGGGCGAAAGCACGAAAATGCGTGATGCCAATATCGCTCGCGCCGGTGCGCGCACGCCCGATCGTCTCGATAATGTCCTGGCGATCGGCGACTTCAACGACGTGCCGTGGTCGCGCACGACGTCGCAATTCGTCTCGGAAGGAGGGTACCGCGACCCTCGCGCCGGGCGGGGCTCCTTCGCGACATTCCCCGCTTCCTATGCCTTCGCCGGATGGCCGCTCGATCAGATCTTCGTGAAGAACGGCGTGAAGGTGGAATCCTTCAGCCTGCTCGAGGACGTGGGCTCCGATCACCTGCCGCTGGCCGCCACCGTTTGCGCCGGACCGGAATTCGACAACACGCCGCGTTTCGATACGCCGGTCGAGCCGGCGGACGCCGCCGCCTCTCGCTGATCGAAGCAAAGAAAAAGCCCGGCAGGATCGCTCCCACCGGGCTTCTTCGTTTCGGAACCGGAGGTCCGGGTAATGCGCGGGCTTAGAAGCCCATGCCTCCACCCATTCCGCCCATGCCGCCCATGTCGGGCATGCCGCCGCCGGAGTCCTTGTCTTCCGGCTTGTCGCTGATTGCCGCTTCCGTGGTAATCAGCAGACCGGCGACCGAGGCAGCATCCTGCAGCGCGGTGCGAACGACCTTGGTCGGGTCAATGACGCCAGCATTTACGAGGTTCTCGTAAGTGTCGGTCGCAGCATTGAAGCCCATCGTCTCGTCGTTTTCGCGAAGCAAATTGCCCGAGATGACCGCGCCGTCATGGCCGGCATTCTCGGCGATCTGACGAACCGGTGCGAGGATGGCCTTGCGCACGATGTCGATACCGCGGGTCTGGTCGTCATTCTCGCCCTTCAGGCCGTCGAGGACCTTGGAGGCGTAGAGCAGCGCCGTACCGCCGCCGGGGACGATACCTTCCTCGACCGCAGCGCGGGTTGCGTGGAGAGCGTCGTCGACGCGATCCTTGCGCTCCTTCACTTCGACTTCGGAAGCACCGCCGACCTTGATGACTGCGACGCCGCCGGCAAGCTTCGCCAGGCGTTCCTGAAGCTTCTCGCGGTCGTAGTCGCTGGTCGTATTGTCGATCTGCGTACGGATTTCACCGACGCGCGCCTTGATGTCCTCGGCCGGACCTGCACCGTCGACGATTGTGGTGTTGTCCTTGTCGATGGTCACGCGCTTGGCTTCGCCAAGCATGTTGAGCGTCACGTTTTCGAGCTTGATGCCGAGGTCTTCGGAAATCATCTCGCCCTGCGTCAGGATCGCGATGTCCTGCAGCATTGCCTTGCGCCGATCGCCGAAGCCCGGAGCCTTGACAGCTGCGACCTTCAGGCCACCGCGCAGCTTGTTGACCACGAGCGTCGCGAGGGCTTCGCCTTCGATGTCTTCCGCGATGATAAGAAGCGGGCGGCCCGACTGCATCGCGGCTTCGAGAACCGGCAGCATGTCCTTGAGGCTCGACAGCTTCTTTTCGTGGATCAGGATGTACGGGTTATCCAGTTCCACGACCATCTTGTCGGGATTGGTGATGAAGTAGGGCGAGAGGTAGCCGCGGTCGAACTGCATCCCCTCGACGACGTCGAGTTCGAATTCGAGGCCCTTGGCTTCCTCGACGGTGATGACGCCTTCCTTGCCGACCTTTTCCATGGCTTCGGCGATCTTCTCGCCGACTTCCTTGTCGCCATTGGCGGAAATGACGCCGACCTGAGAGATTTCGGAGGAGCCGGAGACGTCCTTGGAACGGCTCTGCAGGTTTTCGACGACCTTCGAGACGGCGAGATCGATGCCGCGCTTCAGGTCCATCGGGTTCATGCCGGCGGCGACGGACTTCATGCCTTCGCGAACGATGGCCTGACCCAGAACCGTTGCGGTCGTGGTGCCGTCACCGGCAAGATCGTTGGTCTTCGATGCGACTTCCTTGAGCATCTGCGCGCCCATGTTCTCGAACTTGTCCTTCAGTTCGATTTCCTTGGCGACGGTGACGCCGTCCTTGGTGATGCGCGGTGCGCCGAAGCTCTTGTCGATGACGACGTTGCGGCCTTTCGGGCCGAGCGTCACCTTGACGGCGTTTGCGAGCGTATCGACGCCCTTCAGAATGCCTTCGCGTGCTTCACGCGAGAACTTTACGTCCTTGGCTGCCATGTTGGTTTCTCCTGGAAATTTGCTTTATTCGATAGAGGTTGAAGGCGACGGGTCGGCGATCAGCCGATGATCCCCATGATGTCGCTTTCCTTCATGATGAGCAGGTCTTCGCCGTCGAGCTTCACCTCGGTGCCGGACCACTTGCCGAACAGGACGCGGTCGCCTGCCTTGACGTCGAGCGGTGTTACCGTTCCGTCTTCGGCCTTCGAACCCGAACCCACGGCGACGATTTCACCTTCGCTGGGCTTTTCCTGGGCGCTGTCGGGAATGATGATGCCGCCCGCGGTCTTCTGGTCGGCTTCGATGCGACGAACCAGAACGCGGTCGTGCAGAGGACGAAATGCCATGTGTATGCCTCGTTTCGTTAGAATTGAATCTCTCGTTGGCACTCTCATGGGGAGAGTGCCAGCAGGCGCGAAGTGGGGACAGGCCCGATACGAGTCAACTGGCGTTCAGAAAAAATTTTGCGTCGGCGGCGCTTCTGTTGGAATAGCTTCCGAAACCAGCGCGTCGCGGCGTGTGAGGTTCAGTTTTTCACGCCTCGTCCAACGCCACGTAAGCAGCATCGCGGCGACCGCAAGACCGGTGGCGAGCCCGATCCAGACGCCCAATCCGTCGAGCCCTGTTCCGAAAGCCAGCGCGAGCGCTGTTCCGATGCCGGGTACCCAATAGGCGAAGACGGCAATCCACATGGGTATGCGAGTGTCCTGCAATCCGCGAAGGGCGCCTGCCGCAACGGCCTGGATGCCATCGACCAGCTGGAAGGCGGCAGCAACGAGCAGGAATTGCAGGGCGAACGCGACGAGTTCGGCATTTCGCTCGGCATGGGGATCGACATAGATCGCTATCAGCCAATAGGGCACCAGCAGCATGGCAAGCGCAGTCGCGGCCATGAAACTCGTCCCGATCGCGAGCGCGACCCAGCCGGCGCGGCCCATGCCTGCGCTATCGCGCGCTCCGTAGAAATAGCCGACGCGAATGGTCGCCGCCTGGCCAATGCCGAAGGGAACCTGGAAGGCGAGGGCGGCTATCTGCAAGGCCACAGTATGACCGGCAAGGGCCGCCGGACCGAAGCGGCCCATCATGAACGCCGCCGCACCGAAGATGCCGGCTTCGGCAAGGATGGTGAGCCCGATCGGCGTGCCTATGCGCACGATCTCGCGCAATCTCTTCCAGTCCGGTCGCCAGAAACGCACGAAGATACGATAGCGGTGGAGCGCAGGGTCGAGGCGGATGGCGACGATATAGGCAAGGACGGTCAGCAGTGCGGTGATGATCGTCGCCACGCCCGCTCCCGTCAGCCCGAGTTCCGGCGCACCCAGATTGCCGAAGATGAAAGCGTAGTTTGCCACCGCGTTCACCCCGATGCCCCCGGCGGTGATCAGCGTTGCGAAGATCGGCCTGCCCAGCGTCGAGACATAGGTTCGCAGGACGTTCGCAACGATGAGCGGAATCAGCGACCAGATGAGGACGGCCATATATTCGCTCGCCATTCCCGCAATCTGCGGTGCCTGCCCGGTGGCGTGCGAGACGAGGCCAATCGACAGGCAGGCAATCATTCCCACCACACCTGTCATGACCGCCAGCCACATCGCCATGCGCGTCGCGCGACGAATAGGGCGCAGCGCTTTCGTCCCGGCCCCGAGTTCGGCAGCTATGACCGGAGCGACAGCGCCCGTAATGCCGGACAGCGACCAGGCGATGAGGCCGAAGAGCGCAATCGCCAGAGCGGACGCGGCAAGCGCCTCGTCGCCCAGTCGCGCGATGAAGATGACGTCGATGGCATAGGTGAGCATCTGCAACAGGTTTGCTGCCGCCAGCGGCCAGGACAGCCGCAGCGTGGCAGCGAATTCGCTGCGCCACGGCGTCGCGCCGGAAGGGAGGGTCGTCTGTCGCATAAAGCCGTCCCGGTTAGATGAGCACGACGCCCTGCGAAAGCGCTGTCCTCCGCCACCGCTCCCGACCGCCTTCGAGTGTTGCTTCTTTTCCTCGCGTCCTTCCTTCGGCGGCCATGCCGGTGCGCCTCGAACGACGTCTTTGGCAAACGGGCCCGCGGCGGAAATGCAACGAAAGAGGTGCTGAACGATTGATCGGGCGAGACCGAAAAATTCGATGCAGGAACGCTACGCATGATAACGACCGTCAACCCCGCCACCGGGGAAGAACTCGAAAAATACGAAACCCTGACGAAGGACGAAATCGAGGAAAAGCTCGCCGCTGCGGCTACTGGCTTCGAGAAATGGCGGCGCAGCGAGGTAGCGGAACGCTCCGCCTTGCTGGCGCGGCTGGCCGATGTGTACGAGGCGAACGTCGACCGGCTGGCGACGATGTGCACCCGCGAGATGGGCAAAACGCTTGCGTCCGCAAAGGCCGAGGTTCGCAAATGCGCCACGCTGTTCCGGCATATGGCGAAGGCAGGTCCTGCCATGCTCGAACCGCTCGAATGGGAACTCGACGATGGCGGAACCGCCAAAGGCGTGTGGCTGCCGCAAGGGGCGGTGCTGGCGGTGATGCCCTGGAACTTTCCCTATTGGCAGGTCGCGCGCTTTCTCGCACCGACGATCATGGCCGGGAATGTCGGCCTCCTCAAACATGCGAGCAACGTGCAGGGATGTGCCGCGCTGATCGATGAAATGATGAAAGATGCCGATGCGCCCGACGGACTCTTCCAGAACCTGTGCATCAAGTCCGATGCCATCGAAGCGGTTCTGGCAGACGAACGCGTCGTCGCTGCGACCGTGACCGGGAGTGAAGGCGCGGGCAGTGCGGTCGCAGAACAGGCGGGCCGGCTCATCAAGAAAGTCGTCCTCGAACTCGGCGGATCCGACCCCTTCATCGTGATGCCGAGCGCCGATCTCGACGCTGCGGTCGAAAATGCCGTCAAGGCGCGGATCCAGAACACCGGCCAGTCATGCATCTGCGGCAAGCGTATGATCGTCCACGCGGATATCTATGACAGCTTTACCGATAAATTCTCCACCGCGATGAAACAGGTCAAGGCAGGCGATCCGATGGACGAGGACACGGATATGGGTCCGCTATCGAGTTTCGAGCAGCGCGATACCGTGCTCGATCAGATCGAAATGGCGAAGAAGTCAGGGGCGACGCTGCTGTTTGGCGGAGAGGCGCTGGAGGGGGAGGGCGCCTACATCTCCGCCAGCATCCTCACTGACATCGATCCAGATAGCGATCTCATGGAAGAGGAGATTTTCGGGCCGGTCGCAATGCTGTTCCGGGCTGACGACCTCGACCATGCGATCGAATTGGCCAATGCGATCCCGTTCGGGCTCGGTTCTTCGGTATGGACCGAAGACGAGGCTGAGAAAGAGCGGTTCATTCGCGACATCGAGGCCGGTATGACCGCGATCAACCAGGTTCTCGCTTCCGCTCCCGAAGCGCCCTTCGGCGGGGTCAAGCGATCGGGACACGGGCGGGAACTCGCGCAATTCGGCCTGCACGAGTTCATGAATTTGAAGACAGTGATGCTGCCCGGCTGACCCGCTTCAAGCGAGCCTGCCGGGACAGCTCAGTGAGTCAGCCGCCCTTCCGGCTGGCTTCGGCGCGGGCAACTACGTCGGCAGGCCAGGTGACGGGCGCCTGCGTCTGCGGGTTGAAGACGTTGCCTTCATATTGCGCAGCGGAGGCGGCGGCAATTTCTTCGGCAGTCAGGAACTCGCTGGGTTCGAGCGCGAAGATGTCCAGCCCGCGGCTTATCTCGGTCGCGTAGATCCGGCCATTGTACCAATAGGCCGACCAGTAGCCGCCGGTGACCAGCTGGTCCTCGTCAATCGGCCCGCGATCGAAATGCGCGATTTCGAAGGGATTTTCGGCGTCCGTGAAATCGATCACCGAGATGCCGCCCTGATACCAGGCCTGCACGAAGATGTCGCGTCCGGGCACCGGAATGATCGAACCGTTATGCGCGACGCAATTCTCCTTGTCGGTTTGCGGCGCAGGCATCTTGAACAGGCTGCGGAAGGCGAGTTCGCCATCCACGATTTCATAGATCGCATCCGCACCCCAGTTCATCGGATCGCCCGCCTGACAACGGGGCCGCGCACCGCCGCCCCATTCGTCGGTGAACAGGACCTTCGTACCGTCATTATTGAAGGTGGCCGAGTGCCAGTAGGCAAACCCTTCGTCGGAGACGTCGTCGATCCGCTTCGGCTTGAGCGGGTTGGAGATGTCGAGGATGATGCCATTGCCCGAACAGGCTCCGGCAGCGAGGTTCTTCGAAGGAAAGACCGTGATGTCGTGGCATTGGTCCGTCCGGTTCGTTTCCTGCGTTCCCTCGCCATGGTCGCCGCCCCGCCACAGGCCTGCGATCTGGCCATCGGCGGCGAACACGCGGGGACGATCGACGATCCGAGCGGCTGCGGGATTGGCTACCGGGATCTCGATCACGTCGATGCTGAAGAGGGCGGTGTCGTCGCCTGCGAGATCGCTGCATCCAGCGAGTTCCGCGCCGTCGCGAACATAGGACGTGCCCGAATTATAGATCACAATACGCGCGTCGTCGGCCGAAACGATCGAATGGGTATGGCTACCCCGGCAGGTCTGGACGAGGCCGACCTGCTGCGGACGCGTGATGTCCGAAATGTCGAAGATGCGAATACCGCGAAAGCGCTCTTCGCTGACGCGGTCCGAAACCCCCTGAAGACCGCAATCGACCCGCGCACGGCTGTCCTGCACGCTCATGATGAGGAGGTCGCCGACGATCGACACGTCGCCTTGCCCGCCCGGGCAAACGACCGAACTGACGAGAGCCGGAACGCCGTTCTCGCCGAGGCGATAGGCATTAAAGCCGTGATAGTTCCCGGCGACGAGCAGGTCGCCCGAAAACGCCATGTCGGTATTGGCGAAGACGAGCGGAGCGCCGCGCTTGCCGAACTGGGGCGCCGGTTCTTCGGCTTCTTCTTCGCCTGCATCGGCTGTTTTCGTTGCCGCGTCGGGTTCTGCCGGGTCCGACGTTTCCGCTTCAGCGGAGGCTGTGTTCTCGGTCCCCTTGCCTTCCGGCTTGATCTCCGGTTGCAGCTCTGCCGGATTGGCCGGATCGAAAAACCCGGCGGGCTTGGGCATCGCTGCGACGAGGCGAAGGTTGCTGATGGATTCGCCGGCATCGCGGAAACCGGCGGCAAGGCTCGCTCGCGGGTCGGTGGACAAAGTCGCGAGCAGCTTGTTCATCCGCTCGATTTCAGCGTTCTGGTCGCTGACGACCTCGTTCGTAAATTCGAAGGTCACCGGTTCGTAGGCCGTGCCCGGCTGGCGGTGGAGCACGTTGACCATTTCGACAGCGCCCGCATGATGCGGGATCATCAGTTCGAGGAACATCCGGTCGAAAGCCGTTCCGCGTGCCGCGGCCAGCTCCGCCATTTGTGCAGGAGTGGCCATCCCGGTCATCGCATGGTGGGCGTGGCCCATCCCGGCCATCGCGACCTCTTCGTTGCGCTCTTCGAGCCAAGTGGTCATGAAGGACATCTCGTCCTTCTGGCTGGCATCGATCCGGCCGGCGAGTGCGACGATATCCGGATTGTTCGTGCGTTCGCTGACGAGGTCCGCCATCGCGACGGCCTGCTGGTGATGCACAATCATGTTGCGCATGAAGGCCGTATCGGCGGGGGTGTAGCTCATCGCGGCGAGCCGGGTCGCTTCCTGTGCGCTGAGGCTCCGGGTTTCGGTTCCCGGTGCGCCGGGCTGCACGATGGGGGCGTCCTGCGCGAATGCCGGCGAGGCAGCGAGAAGCGCGGCAATTCCTGCCGAGGTAAGGAAATTGGTCTTGGCCAGCATGATCGCGGTAATGTCCCTTGAAAGAATAGTCCGCAGTCTAGCTGGTGGAAATTCGTCCTGCTGCCAAGGTCGCTCGCAGATTTATATCATACTTTAGCAGAACGCCCGACCCGCCCAAACGAAAGGGCGGCGCCGCACGGCACCGCCCTTCCTTGTCTCGAAATCGAGCAAGTGCTGTTCCCCGCGACTTCGCGAGGACGAGCACCTCTTACTTCAGTTCGACGGTACCGCCGGCTGCTTCGATCTTGCTCTTGATTTCTTCGGCTTCCGCCTTGTTCACGCCTTCCTTCAGCGCCTTGGGAGCGCCTTCGACAAGCGCCTTGGCTTCGCCGAGGCCGAGGCCCGTGATGCCGCGGACTTCCTTGATCACCTGGATCTTCTTGCCGCCGTCGCCGGTCAGGATGACGTCGAATTCGTCCTTTTCTTCGGCTGCGGGGGCATCGCCACCAGCAGCGGCGCCGCCACCGGCAACTGCGACTGCAGCGGCAGCGGAAACGCCCCACTCTTCCTCGAGCGCCTTGGCGAGTTCGGCAGCTTCCAGAACGGTCAGCTTGCTCAGTTCTTCAACAAGTTTGGCGATATCGGCCATGATGTTTTACTCCAATAGATAGACGTGGCCGGGCGGGGCGTCGTGCCCGTCGATCCCGGTTGTATGCGTTAAATCGTCGAACAGTCTTACGCTGCTTCCTTGGCGCCATAGGCACCGAAGACGCGAGCGAGCTTGCTTGCAGGCTCGTTGACGACACGGGCGATTTTCGTCGCCGGTGCGTTGACGAGGCCGACAAGGGTGCCGCGCAGCTCGTCGAGGCTCGGCATGGAGGCAAGCGCCTTCACCCCGGCTTCGTCGAGCATCTGCCCGCCCATCGATCCACCCACGATTTCTAGTTTGTCGGTGGTTTTCGCGAAATCCACGGCGGCCTTGGCAGCGGCGACCGGATCGGTCGACGTCGCAAGGGCAGTCGGGCCGGTCAGCAATTCGCCGAGGCCTTCGTAGTCCGTGTCTTTCAGGGCAAGCTTGGCAAGACGGTTTTTCGAAACCTTGTACGATGCTCCCGCTTCACGCATTTTCGTGCGCAGTTCGGTGGACTGAGCCACCGAAAGGCCGAGATTGCGGGTGACAACCACCACGCCGCTCTCTGCGAAAGTTGCGTTCAGGGCAGCGACCGCATCGGCTTTTTGCGAACGATCCATGCCTTACTCCTTACATTGTGGTCCCCTTCGGCGCGAAGCCTCGGAAAGACCGGCTCACAGTTACCCGCCGCCGCAGGGGCGCCGGGCAGTAGTCCGTTGACAAGGGAAGGAGGGTGCGCCGTCATTCCATCGGAAGTGGCGCCGGATTGTTGCGACCGTCAGGCCGGACAACCCGTAAATCTCTGATCCCCGCCTAGGCTGGAAATTAAGAAGACCGATATGTCTTCGCCAACTGTCTCGGACGGATGACCGGTCGCCGTGCATGGCATCCGGTCGCGGCAGGCCACTAGAGCGGTGGGAGGGGAAGTCAAGCAGGAACTGTGTTGAGCGGTGAGCGAACGACCAATCTAAGGCGCGATGGCGGGGGTAAAGAAATAGGCCCGCCCCGAGGGGCAGGCCTTCACTTGCTGCATCAATGCGCAACAGGCAGGAAATTATTCCGCCGGAGCCATTTCGTCGGTCGTAGCGTCGGCTTCCATTGCCGGGTCGACAGCCGTTTCGTCGGTCATGGTTTCGTCGGTCATCGCCGGATCGGTTGCCATCGTGTCGTCGGTCGCCATCGGATCGACTGCCGGAGCTTCCATCGGTTCGGTCAGCGCGGGATCGGTCGCGGCGGTTTCGTCGGTCGCCGTTTCGCCGCAAGCTGCGAGGGCGAAGAAGACGGGAAGAGCTGCAACCAAAGCAATCTTTTTCATGATCTGTATTCCTGTAGCGCCATGATTGGCGTGGTCTTAAAATAGCCACATTCTTGCCGAGGAAAAGACATATTTGCGTGTCGTCGCCTTTTTTCCCGTTGTCCGGCAGATGTCTCGATCCTCAGCCGTCGGAGCGATAGCTCAGCAGATCGCCCGGCTGACAGTCGAGTTCCCGGCAGATCGCCTCCAGCGTCGAGAAGCGGATCGCCTTGGCCTTCCCGGTTTTGAGGATCGACAGGTTGGCTAAAGTCAGCCCGACCCGGTCGGCCAGTTCGGTCAGCGTCATGCGTCGTTCGTAGAGAAGGTCGTCGAGCCGCACCATGATTCTGGTTCCTTCGTTGTCTGCGCCCATCACACCATTCCTTCGAGATCTTCGCGCATTTCAGTTCCCTTGCGGAACACGCGGGCGAGTATGAATAAGGTGATGACGAGGACGATGCCGCTCAAGTCGAGGCCCGCTTCGAAAGACGCGTCGGTCTCCTCGAAGGCAACCTGCAGCGAATAGACGAGCCAGACCAGCGGGATTGTCAGAATTTGGATTGCGAGCATGATCCACGCCATCGATGTCAACCGGTCGGCATTTTCGGGGACGAACGGATCGCCGTCGCCCACCGTGTCCACGATCCTTCGCATGTAGCGAAGGAAGAAGAACGCGCAGACGATGATCGTGAGCGTGACCGCCATCAACCCCAGCACTTGTGCCAACGGGAAGATGAAGTCCGGGTTTGCCAGTTCCGACCTCGCTTCGACCGTTATCTTGTCCTGCCCGAAGAACAGGATCGGCATGCCGATGACCAGCGCGACGCCTGCGATGCCTATGAATGCCTGCGCGATGACGATGACGAGCCTGGCGATGGCAAGAAGCGGATCTCTGGGTGTGACGGACATGGTCTCTCTCCCTGTATCTGAAATGGTCACGCCTTAATGATCAGGCGAGAAGCGGCGCGCCCGCTACAACCATGCTGCTGGTGCCCGGGATCACGACGATGGCGTTCATGGTGACGAGGGTCAGGATGACGGCGGCGAAACCGGCAGTGAGCTTGTTTGCGAAATTGGACATTATCGATCTCCTTGATGTTCAATATCGATAATCAATATGTCGAGTCGCCTTTATTGTCAATCGATAATATCGAAAAACGATAATGTGATGCGTGATAATCGATAAGCGGGAGTTTTTCGGGCTTTTTGCGTTCACCTGCTGTTTGACATGGCGGGGCGGGTTTCCTACATGAGCGCCAACCGCATGTTTCGAGCAGGTCCGGTCCAAGCGCGGGGATCGGTCAATGGATGGAAGCAGCGGCATTCTCTATCGCGACGCAAACAAGCTGCACCAGCGGGCCGACCGGCTCGCCCGGATTGCAGCCTTTCGTGTGTCGCAGCGAATGTATCTCCCGGCGAATCGGTAGTAGAATTCATGCTGACCCGGACGCCGAGAGCGTCGGGGCAGCCAGACAAAGAGGCGAATTTCCTCCATGGCGACCAAAGCTAAGGCTCCAGCACGCAACGTTTCAGGTACGGCGAAGCGACGTATTCGCAAGATTTTCGGCGACATTCACGAAGTCGTCCGCATGCCGAACCTCATCGAGGTTCAGCGCGAAAGCTACGAGCAGTTCCTGCGCTCCGATCCGTCCATCGATTACGTCTCGGGCCTCGAAAAGACGCTGCGCAGTGTCTTCCCGATCCGCGATTTCGCCGGAACCGCCGAACTCGATTTTGTCCATTACGAACTCGAAGCGCCGAAATACGACACGACCGAATGCCGCCAGCGCGGTATCACCTATGCCGCTCCGATGAAGGTCACGCTGCGCCTCATCGTGTTCGAGGTCGACCAGGAAACCGAAACCCGTTCCGTTCTCGATATCAAGGAGCAGGACGTTTACATGGGCGACATGCCGCTCATGACGGATAACGGCACCTTCATTATCAACGGAACCGAGCGCGTCATCGTCTCGCAGATGCACCGTTCGCCTGGCGTGCTGTTCGACCATGACCGCGGCAAGACCCATTCCTCGGGCAAGCTGCTGTTCGCAGCGCGCGTCATCCCCTATCGCGGTTCGTGGCTGGACTTCGAGTTCGACGCGAAGGACATCGTCAATGTCCGCATCGACCGCAAGCGCAAGCAGCCGGTCACTTCCCTGCTCTATGCGCTCGGCCTCGACAGCGAGGAGATCCTCCACCACTTCTACGACACCGTTACGTGGGAACGTGCCGGCGGCAAGGGTGGTGATGCCGGCGGCTGGAAGCTGCCGTTCAACTCCGAAGCATGGCGCGGCGTGAAGCCTGCCTTCCCGCTGGTCGATGCAAAGACCGGCGAAGAGGTCTTTCCCGCCAATCAGAAGATTTCGCCGCGCGCCGCCAACAAGGCCGCGAAGGATGGTCTCGAAACGCTGCTCATCCCGACCGAGGAAGTGTTCGCCCGTTATGCCGCGCGCGACATGATCGACGAGAAGACGGGCCGCATCTACATCGAGGCGGGCGAGGAAGTGACGCCCGACCACCTCGAGGCGCTCGACAATGCCGGCGTCGACAAGCTCGAACTCCTCGATATCGACGAGATCAACACCGGTCCGTGGATCCGTAACACGCTCGCCGCCGACAAGGCCGAGAACCGGGAGGAAGGCCTCGAGGCGATCTACAAGGTGATGCGTCCGGGCGAGCCGCCGACCAAGGAAACCGCCGAAGCCTTGTTCGAAGGACTGTTCTTCGACAGCGAGCGCTACGACCTTTCCGCCGTTGGCCGCGTCAAGCTGAACATGCGCCTCGATCTCGATGCGGAGGACACGGTCACCACGTTGCGCAAGGAAGACATCCTTGCGGTCGTCAAGGAACTCGTGCGTCTGAAGGACGGCAAGGGCGAAGTCGACGACATCGACAATCTCGGCAACCGCCGGGTCCGTTCGGTCGGCGAATTGCTGGAAAACCAGTACCGCATCGGCCTTCTGCGCATGGAACGCGCGGTCAAGGAGCGCATGTCGAGCGTCGACGTCTCGACCGTCATGCCGAACGACCTCATCAACGCGAAACCCGCGGTTGCCGCCGTGCGCGAGTTCTTCGGATCCAGCCAGCTTTCGCAGTTCATGGACCAGACGAACCCGCTTTCCGAAGTCACGCACAAGCGGCGTGTCTCGGCACTCGGCCCGGGCGGTCTCACCCGTGAGCGCGCCGGCTTCGAAGTGCGCGACGTTCACCCGACCCATTATGGCCGGATTTGCCCGATCGAGACACCGGAAGGCCCGAACATCGGCCTCATCAACTCGCTCGCCTCGTTCAGCAGCGTGAACAAGTACGGCTTCATCGAGACGCCCTACCGCCTCATCAAGGATGGCAAGGTATCCCAGGAAGTCGTTTACCTGTCCGCGATGGAGGAACAAAAGCACACCGTCGCGCAGGCTTCGGCCGCGCTCAACGACGATGGCAGCTTCGTCGAGGAACTCGTCTCGGCGCGTCAGAACGGCGACTACTTCATGGCACCGCGCGAGCAGATCACGCTGATGGACGTATCGCCCAAGCAGCTCGTATCGGTCGCCGCCTCGCTCATCCCGTTCCTGGAGAACGATGACGCTAACCGCGCCCTCATGGGCTCGAACATGCAACGTCAGGCCGTGCCGCTCGTCAAGGCCGAGGCGCCGTTCGTCGGCACCGGCATGGAGGAGACCGTGGCCCGCGATTCAGGCGCAGCGATTACCGCCAATCGCGGCGGGATCGTCGACCAGGTTGACGCCACCCGGATCGTCATCCGCGCACAGGGCGATGTCGAGGCCGGTCAGTCGGGCGTCGATATTTATACGCTGCAGAAGTTCCAGCGCTCGAACCAGAACACCTGCATCAACCAGCGCCCGCTGGTGAAGGTCGGTGACGTGGTCGAAGAGGGAGACGTCATTGCCGATGGTCCCTCGACCGATCTCGGCGAACTGGCGCTCGGCAAGAACAGCCTCGTCGCGTTCATGCCGTGGAACGGATACAACTACGAAGACTCGATCCTCATTTCCGAACGCATCGTGAAGGACGATGTCTTCACCTCGATCCATATCGACGAATTCGAGGTCATGGCCCGCGATACGAAGCTGGGTCCGGAAGACATTACGCGCGACATCCCCAATGTTGGCGAGGAAACACTTCGCAATCTCGACGAGGCGGGCATCGTCTATATCGGTGCCGAAGTGCATCCGGGCGACATCCTCGTCGGCAAGATCACGCCGAAGGGCGAAAGCCCGATGACGCCGGAAGAAAAGCTGCTGCGCGCGATCTTCGGCGAGAAGGCGTCCGACGTGCGCGATACCTCGCTTCGCCTGCCGCCCGGCGTGTCGGGAACGGTGGTCGAGGTCCGCGTCTTCAACCGTCACGGCATCGAGATCGACGACCGGACTCGTGCCATCCAGAACGAGGAAATCGAACGCCTCCGCAAGGACAGCCAGGACGAGCGCGCCATCCTCAACCGGGCGACTTACAACCGGCTCAAGGACATGCTGGTCGGCCAGACGGCTTCGGCTGCTCCGTCCGGCGTGAAGAAGGGGACGGAGATTACCGAGGACGTGCTTGAAGGCGTGGACCGCCACGAGTGGTTCAAGTTCGCCGTTGCCGACGACAATCGCCAGGCTCAGATCGAGGCGGTGAAGTCGCAATATGACGAGAGCGTCAAGGCGATCGACGAGAAGTTCGAGGACCGGAAGGAAAAGCTGGAGCGCGGCGACGAACTGGCTCCGGGCGTCCTGAAGATGGTCAAGGTCTTCGTCGCGGTGAAGCGCAAGCTGCAGCCGGGCGACAAGATGGCCGGACGGCACGGCAACAAGGGTGTCATTTCGCGCATCCTGCCGGCCGAGGACATGCCGTTCCTCGAGGACGGAACGCCGGTCGACATCGTGCTCAACCCGCTGGGCGTTCCCAGCCGCATGAATGTCGGACAGATCTTCGAGACCCACCTTGGGATGGCCGCGCGCGGTCTCGGCCAGCAGGTCACGCAGGCGCTCGAGGAATGGCGCAGCGCCAATCCCGATCCCGAAGCGGCAAGCCCGCCCGACGCGGTGAAGGAGCGGTTGAAGGACGTCTATGGCGAGGACTATCACGACGATATCGAGAGCCGCTCGGCCGAAGAGATCGTCGAACTTGCAGGCAACCTCGCGCATGGTGTCCCGATGGGTACGCCGGTGTTCGACGGTGCGCGCGAGGGCGACGTTACGACGATGCTCGAACAGGCCGGCTTGCCGGGCTCGGGTCAGGTAACGCTCTATGACGGACGTACGGGCGATGCGTTCGACCGCAAGGTGACGGTGGGCTATATCTACATGCTCAAGCTGCATCACCTCGTGGACGACAAGATCCACGCCCGCTCGATCGGCCCCTACAGCCTCGTCACCCAGCAGCCGCTGGGCGGTAAGGCGCAGTTCGGTGGCCAGCGTTTCGGCGAGATGGAGGTCTGGGCATTGCAGGCCTACGGTGCTGCCTACACGTTGCAGGAAATCCTCACCGTGAAGTCCGACGACGTCGTCGGCCGGACCAAGGTTTATGAAGCGATCGTCAAGGGCGACGACACCTTCGAGGCCGGTATTCCGGAAAGCTTCAACGTGCTGGTGAAGGAAATGCGCAGCCTAGGCCTCAACGTCGAACTCAAGAACCTCGCCGATGAGGATGAGGACGACGACGGCCTGCAGATCGCGGCGGAGTAATCGATGCGAGATAGGCCGGTAGCAGCGAACACTGTAATGGGCGTAGCCATGCTGATCATGGGTGCTTCGGCGCTAAGCTGGCCGGACGCGGGCATTTATAGGATTGTAATGGGAACATTACTTCTAGCTGGCTCTGCCACCTTCTTTGCGAAGGCCTATCGCGCTCACCAGACCGCCGATTGATTGATTTTCTCCCATCTCAAGGGAATTGACGAATGAACGAACTGACCAAATTCACCAACCAGCTCGCAAAGCCGGAAACCTTCGACCAGATCCAGATCGGCATCGCTTCCCCCGAGCGCATCCGTTCCTGGTCCTTCGGCGAGATCAAGAAGCCGGAAACGATCAACTACCGCACGTTCAAGCCCGAGCGTGACGGCCTGTTCTGTGCGCGCATCTTCGGTCCGGTGAAGGACTACGAGTGCCTGTGCGGCAAGTACAAGCGCATGAAGTACAAGGGCGTCGTCTGCGAAAAGTGCGGCGTCGAAGTCACCGTGACCAAGGTCCGCCGCGAGCGCATGGGCCACATCGAACTGGCTGCACCGGTCGCGCATATCTGGTTCCTGAAGTCGCTGCCGAGCCGCATCGGCCTGCTGCTCGACATGCAGCTAAAGCAGCTGGAGCGCGTGCTCTACTTCGAAAGCTACATCGTGACCGAGCCCGGCCTGACCGCGCTCGAAAAGAACCAGCTGCTGACGGAAGACGAACTTCTCGAAGCGCAGGACGAGTATGGCGAAGACGCCTTCTCTGCCGATATCGGTGCGTCCGCGGTCAAGACCATGCTGATGGATCTGGACCTCGAACAGGAGAAGGAAGACCTCCTCGAGGAACTGGCGACGACCAAGTCGGCGCTCAAGCCCAAGAAGATTATCAAGCGTCTGAAGGTCGTCGAGAGCTTCATCGAATCGGGCAACCGTCCCGAATGGATGATCCTCGAAGTCGTGCCGGTCATTCCGCCCGAACTGCGCCCGCTCGTCCCGCTGGATGGTGGCCGGTTCGCGACGTCGGACCTTAACGATCTCTATCGCCGGGTCATCAACCGGAACAACCGTCTGAAGCGCCTCATCGAACTGCGCGCGCCCGACATCATCGTCCGCAACGAGAAGCGGATGTTGCAGGAATCGGTCGATGCACTGTTCGACAACGGCCGTCGTGGCCGCGTCATCACCGGCGCCAGCAAGCGTCCGCTGAAGTCGCTGTCCGACATGCTCAAGGGCAAGCAGGGCCGCTTCCGCCAGAACCTGCTCGGCAAGCGCGTCGACTATTCGGGCCGTTCGGTCATCGTGACCGGACCCGAACTCAAGCTGCATCAGTGCGGCTTGCCGAAGAAAATGGCTTTGGAGCTGTTCAAGCCGTTCATCTACGCGCGGCTCGATGCGAAGGGTCTTTCCATGACCCTCAAGCAGGCGAAGAAGTGGGTCGAGAAGGAGCGCAAGGAAGTCTGGGACATCCTCGACGAGGTGATCCGCGAGCACCCGGTTCTCCTGAACCGTGCGCCGACGCTTCACCGTCTCGGCATCCAGGCGTTCGAACCCGTCCTCATCGAAGGCAAGGCTATTCAGCTGCACCCGCTCGTCTGCTCGGCCTTCAATGCCGACTTCGACGGTGACCAGATGGCCGTGCACGTTCCGCTGTCGCTCGAAGCGCAGCTGGAAGCGCGCGTTCTGATGATGTCCACGAACAACATCCTCTCGCCCGCCAACGGCAAGCCGATCATCGTGCCGTCGCAGGACATGGTCCTTGGCCTGTACTACCTCTCGATGGAGCGGCAGGAAAAGACCCCCGAATTCGTCGAGAACGACAAGGGCGAGAAGGTAGAGAAACTGCCGATCTTCGCGGATATGGCCGAAGTTCACCAAGCCCTCGAAACGAAGGCGGTGTCGCTGCACTCCAAGATCCTCGCCCGCGTCCCGCAGGCCGACGAGAATGGCGACATTACCATGAAGCGGTTCGTCACGACGCCGGGCCGGATGCTGATTGGCGAGTGCCTGCCCAAGAACCACAAGGTGCCGTTCAACATCGTCAACCGTCTGCTGACGAAGAAGGACATCGGCGACGTGATCGACGAGGTCTATCGCCACACGGGTCAGAAGGACACGGTGCTGTTCGCCGATGCCATCATGGTGCTCGGCTTCCGTAACGCGTTCAAGGCCGGCATCTCCTTCGGTAAGGACGACATGATCATTCCGGATTCCAAGGACGGCATGGTCGAGGACACGAAGAAGCTGGTCGCCGACTACGAGCAGCAGTATCAGGACGGCCTCATCACGCAGCAGGAAAAGTACAACAAGGTGATCGACGCCTGGAGCCGTTGCGGCGACCAGGTGGCCGATGCCATGATGGACCGGATCAAGGCGCAGCCCGTCGACAAGGACGGCAAGGAAGCCGAGATCAACTCGATCTACATGATGAGCCACTCCGGTGCGCGTGGTAGCCCCGCGCAGATGAAGCAGCTCGCCGGTATGCGCGGCCTGATGGCCAAGCCGTCTGGCGAGATCATCGAGACGCCGATCATCTCGAACTTCAAGGAAGGTCTGACCGTCCTCGAATACTTCAACTCCACCCACGGCGCCCGCAAGGGTCTCGCGGACACGGCGTTGAAGACGGCGAACTCGGGCTATCTTACCCGGCGTCTCGTCGACGTTTCGCAGGACTGCGTCATCGTCGAGGAAGACTGCAAGACCGACAACGCGCTGGAAATGCGTGCGATCGTTCAGGGCGGCAGCGTGATCGCTTCGCTGGGCGAGCGTATCCTGGGCCGGACGCTGGCTGAGGATATCGTCAATGCGGCGACCGACGAAGTCATCGTGAAGGCGGGCACGCTCGTCGACGAACCGATGGTCAAGGAAATCGAGGAAGCCGAGGTGCAGGTCGCCAAGATTCGCTCTCCGCTCGTTTGCGAGGCCGATCAGGGCGTCTGCGGCAAGTGCTATGGCCGTGACCTTGCCCGCGGTACGCCGGTAAATATCGGCGAAGCCGTCGGCGTCATCGCGGCGCAGTCGATCGGCGAGCCGGGCACGCAGCTGACCATGCGGACCTTCCACATCGGCGGTGCGGCGCAGCTCAACGAAACGAGCCATCTCGAAGCGGTGTCGGACGGCAAGGTCGTCTATCGCGACATGCCGACCATCACCGACAAGAAGGGCCGGATCCTGTCACTCGCACGTAACGGCGAACTCGCCGTGATCGATGCCGAGGGACGGGAGCGCGAAATCCACAAGGTGCCTTACGGAACCGTCCTGATGCACAAGGATGGTGCCAAGGTGAAGGAAGGCGATCGCCTTGCCGAGTGGGACCCGTTCTCCCTGCCCATCATCACCGAGACGGCGGGTGTCGTGAAGTATCAGGACCTCGTCGAGGGCAAGACGCTGGAAGAGCGGGTGGATGAAGCCACCGGCATCGCCCAGCGTGTCGTCACCGAGAACCGTGCGACGGGCCGGGCAAAGAAGGACGATCTGCGTCCGCGCATGACCCTGCTCGGCGAAGGGCAGAGCGACAGCGACGAAACCGAGGCGCAACGTTACATGCTCGCTCCGGGTACGACCCTGTCGGTCGATGACGGCCAGTCGGTCGAAGCGGGCGACATCCTCGCCCGTGCCAGCCGCGAAGCTGCCAAGACGCGCGACATCACCGGTGGTCTGCCGCGGGTTGCCGAACTGTTCGAGGCGCGCAAGCCGAAGGACAACGCGATCATCGCCAAGATTTCGGGCAAGATCGAATTCGTCCGCGAATACAAGGCGAAGCGCAAGATCGCCATCGTTCCGGAAGAGGGCGATCGCGTCGAATACCTGATCCCGAAGACGAAGATCATCGACGTTCAGGAAGGCGACTTCGTCAAGAAGGGCGACACGCTGATTTCTGGTTCGCCCGATCCGCACGACATTCTGGAAGTGCTCGGCATCGAGCCGCTTGCCGAATATCTCGTCAACGAGATCCAGGAAGTCTATCGCTTGCAGGGCGTGAAGATCAACGACAAGCACATCGAGGTGATCGTTCGCCAGATGCTGCAGAAGGTCGAGATCACCGATGGCGGCGATACGACGCTGCTGCCGGGTGAGCAGGTCGATCTGGAAGAGATGCAGACCGTCAACGCAAAGCTCGGCAAGGGCAAGAAGCCGGCGGAAGGCACGCCGATCCTGCTCGGCATCACGAAGGCTTCGCTACAGACGCGCAGCTTCATCTCTGCCGCTTCCTTCCAGGAAACCACGCGCGTGCTGACGCAGGCCGCGGTCGAAGGGAAGAAGGACACGCTGATTGGTCTCAAGGAGAACGTGATCGTGGGCCGTCTCATCCCCGCCGGAACGGGCGCGGGCATGAACCGGATGCGGGTCACAGCCTCCAGCCGCGACGCTGCCCTGCGCGCACAGTGGAAGAAGCAGCAGGAAAAGCTGGCTGCCGCACAGGAAGAAAAGGCCGAGGCTGCAGCAGCTGCTGACGTCGAAGAGCCGGCGGATGCCGTTCCGGACGAGGATGCAATGCGCGCTGCAATGGCGGGCAACGCTCCGGCCGAAACGACGGACGACGCCGAATAAGGCGACAACGGGACGGCAGGTAACTGCCTGCTCATCGTCCAAGCGAACAGACCCCGCCGAGGCACGATGCCCCGGCGGGGTTTTTCGTATGTTGTACTGTTGCATGGCCGTTTCAGGCGCGAAGAAGGAGCGGACTTCGGTCTTTGCCAGCGCCCCCGTTAGAGATTATTAACGATAGAAGTTTAGGGATCGGCAACCCGCGAAAGACTGGGATGGGCCGTGGCGAACAGGGGTACGATGAGCTTGGCGATGTCGACGACCGAGACGATCGAGGCGGAGCTTCTGCGCCGTCGGGTCCGCTCGCTCATCGCATCCGCCCCGTTCGGCCTCCTCGTGTCGCTGGTATCGGTCTTGGTGCTGGCGATCACGCTGCGCCATTCGACCAGCCCCGTAATCCTCTGGTCGTGGGCGACGGGAGCAGTGCTGTTCGTTCTTTACCGGGCATGGCAAATTACAGCTATCGAGCCGGAGACCGCCGAACTCACTTATCTTTCTCGCACATGGCGGCGCTCGGTTCGCACGATGTATGCCAGCAGCGTCGGCTGGGCCTTGAGCCTTCCCTATGCGGCGATCGTGGCGGAAGGGCTCGAACTGCCGCTCGTCGCAGCGGTCGGAACCGGCGTCTTCATCTCGGCCTTGCTGATGTATCGCGCCATTCCGCGAGCGGCGAAGCTGCATATCGTCCTGCTCTGCGCTTCGTTCATCGTGACCGCATGGTTTCTCGCCGGACCCTCGTCGCTCGTCTTCAACCTGCTGATCCTCGTTTACGGGTTCACCCTGTTGAGGACGTTCAACCTTCAGGAAAAGAATTTCGTCTCCAGCATCGTGCACGCGGTCGAACGTCGGGAAAGCGAGTCGACGGTGCGGATGCTGCTCAACGATTACGAGGCCCATTCGTCCGACTGGCTATGGACGACGTCGAGCGATGGCCTGTTGCGCAACGTATCGGCGCGCTTTGGTGAAGCGGCCGGACGCGACCTTGGCGAGCTCGAGGGATTGCCGATCGTGTCCTTGTTCGAGGAAGGCAGCGAACGCGACCGGCTGGCCTATGCGATCGACCATGGCGAGCCGATCCGCGATCACGTCGTTGCGTTGAACGCGCATGGCGCACGGCGTTACTGGAAACTGTCTGCGCGCCCGCGCGAGGATGGGCGGATCAGCGGGGTTGCTTGCGACGTCACGCATACCAAGCTGGCGGAAGATCGCGTCAGGAACATGGCGCATTATGACGGGCTGACGAACCTCGCCAATCGCTATCTCTTCAACGAACGGTTGCGGAATGCACTTGACTTGCCGACCGCGGCCCGCAGTCAGGTCGCCTTGTTCTATGTCGATCTCGACGACTTCAAGAGCGTCAATGACACGCAGGGCCACCTGATCGGGGACCAGTTGCTGTGCGAGGTCGGACGTCGCCTCGAGGCAGAGGTACGCGGCAGCGATCTCGTCGCCAGGCTGGGCGGGGACGAGTTTGCCATCCTCTTGGAAGCAGGGGCAGGGACGGCGGCCCTGATCGAACGTGCGCACCGGTTTCTCACCGTCTTGCGCGAACCCTATGTCATCGGCGAGCACGTTTTCCGCGTATCCGCCAGTATCGGCGTCGCGCGGGGCACCGGTCCGGACGACGAGGCGCTCGAATTGCTGCGCCGCGCGGACCTTGCGCTTTACGCGGCGAAGGCCAAGGGGCGCGACAGCTTCGCCCTGTTCGAACCGACGCTCGACACGGCGGCGCGGCAGCGACGCGAGACCGAATTGCAGCTGCGCGAGGCGATGGAGCGCGGCCAGCTCCTGCTGCATTACCAGCCCATCCTCGCGCTCGGCACCGACACGATCACCGGTTACGAAGCACTTGTCCGCTGGCAGCATCCCGAACGCGGCCTGCTTTATCCCAGTGAGTTCGTCGCCATTGCCGAAGCAAGCGGACTCATCGTTCCGCTTGGCGAATGGATCATTCACCAGGCGCTCGTCGAATCGGCAAGCTGGCCCGAGCATCTGCGGATCGGCATCAACCTCTCCCCGACACAGGTCGGCAGCCCCCGCCTCGTCAAGACGATCGCCGAATCTTTGGCAATCAGCGGGATTGCGCCCGGACGCGTGGATTTCGAGATTACCGAGCATGTCGTCCTCGAAGGGAGCGAGGCCAATCGCTCGACGCTCTACAAGCTGCGCGAACTTGGTGCCTCGATTTCCCTCGACGATTTCGGCACGGGCTATTCCTCGCTCAACTATCTGCGCAACTTCCCCTTCGACCGGATAAAGATCGACCGCGATTTCGTAACGGGCATCGTATCGAGCCGCGAGAGCCAGGCTATCGTGAAGACGATCTGCCGCTTGGCGGATGCGCTCGGAATGGCGACCGTCGCAGAAGGGGTGGAAGAGGCCGAACAGCTCGAAATGCTGCGGCGGATCGGGTGCAGCGAGGCGCAGGGCTACCTCATCGGCAAGCCTGCGAGCGAGCCGCTTGCTGCTGCGCAAAGCCGACCCGACGCATCCGGGCACACGAATCACTCCGCCCCGACGAGCGAGCGCGCTTCCCCGCTTTAGGCTCGATCCTCAAGCGAGCGTGCGACCGCGTTTCCGCCTCGCCAAATCGGCTTCGCTTCGCTACCGGCTGCGGCCATGTCCGCAAATCCCGCCCCCAGCACGCCGACGACGCGTTTCGCGCCTTCACCGACCGGTCGCCTTCACGTCGGCAACATCCGCACCGCCCTGCACAACTTCCTCGCCGCACGGCAGGCCGGCGGGCGGTTCCTCCTGCGGATCGACGATACGGATGCGGAACGCAGCCGCGAGGAATATGTCGAGGCCATTCGCGAAGACCTGGCATGGCTGGGCATGACCCCCGATGGCGAGGAGCGGCAGTCCGAACGGCTCGAACTCTACGAAAGGGCGTTCGAACGGCTGGTCGAGGATGGCAGGGTCTATCGCGCCTATGAAACGGCGCAGGAACTCGAACTGAAGCGCAAAATTCTGCTGGGGCGTGGCAAACCGCCGATCTACGACCGGGCGGCGCTTGCACTGACGGACGCAGAGCGAAGCGAGAAGGAAGCTCAAGGGATCGTGCCGCACTGGCGGTTCAAGCTCGATCACGAGAGCCCGATTATCTGGGACGACGCCGTGCGCGGTCCGCAAAAATTCGACGCGGCGCAAATGTCCGACCCCGTCATCCGCCGCGCCGACAACTCCTGGCTTTACATGCTGCCGAGCGCGATCGACGACATCGACATGGCAATCACCCAGGTCCTGCGCGGGGAGGACCACGTGTCCAATACCGCGGTCCAGATACAGATGTTCGAAGCACTCGGCGCCAGCCCGCCGGCCTTCGCGCACACCGCGCTGCTGGTCGGCCGGGAGGGCAAGCTGTCGAAGCGGCTTGGTTCGCTCGGCTGCGATGCGTTTCGCGAACAGGACTATGAGCCGATGGCGATCAACGCGCTGCTGGCGCGGCTCGGCACGTCGAAGCCGGTCGAGCCGATCGCGAGCATGGCGGAGTTGATCGAGACCTTCGACCTTTCGAGTTTCGGCCGCGCCCCCGCCAAATTCGACGAAGCGGAACTGGCGCGCATCAACGCCCAGATCGTTCACCAGCTTCCTTTCGAAGCAGTCAGCGGTTTCGTGCCAGAGGGATTCACGCCCGAAGCATGGCATGCCATCCGGCCGAACCTCGAAAAGAAAAGCGAGGTCGTCGAGTGGTGGCAGACCGTGACGGGCCCGATAACGCAGCCGGAATTCTCCGCCGAGGACAGGTCCTATCTGGCGGAAGCTGCGAGCCTGCTGGAATGGGACGAGAACCCATGGCAAAAATTGACGGGCGCGCTGAAGGACAGGACCGGGCGCAAGGGGCGCGCCTTGTTCCTGCCGCTGCGCCAGGCGCTGACGGGGCGCGATCATGGACCGGACATGGGCGAATTGCTGCTTCTCATCGGCGAGGAGGAGGCGCGCGCGCGTCTCGAGGCGGCAAGCAAGGCGTAACCTCGACCAAACGACCGACCGGTCTCGCCGGAACGTCGCATGATCCTGCAGACGCACTAATTCATTCGTCTTTTCGAATATTTGGGCGTAATTACGGCGATGATGAAGAGGGGAAGGACATCCGCGATTGTGAAGCGGTTGCCGCATTTCGATGTGGCCGGCCATTTCGCGGAAGGGCCGGCGCGCGTAGGCGTTCAGATCGGCTTCGGTTCGTTGTGCGCGATCGCGATGATCGCGATTCGCAGCGCGCTCGACGTCATCGTCCCGACCGCCGGTCCGTTCGCACTCGTCTATCCCACGGTCCTGCTCGCGACGCTTTACGGCAGGTGGCTGGCGGGCATCGTCGCCTATTTCATCTGCTTCTTCTGGGCATGGTTCTACGTCCTGCCGGCGGTCGGCTCGTTCCATTTCGAGGTGCCAACCGATCCGGCGCGCGTCGCGATCAACGCCTTCGCCGCCCTCATCGTCCTGCTGTTTGCCGAGACGTTCCGCCATGCGGGCGCCGAATATGCGGAGGAGCGCGACGCGGAAATTGCCCGGCGGCAGCTGCTTCTCGAAGAACTCGACCATCGCACGAAGAACAATTTCGCCCTGTCGGTCAGCCTCCTCGAAACGCAGCGGCGCCGGGTCGAGAGCGAGGAAGCGTCCGACGCCCTGACCCAGGCAATCGGGCGGCTTCATTCCTTTGCCAGCGCCTATTCCAATCTTAACGAGAACCAGGGCGAGGGCGCTTCGGTCGAGATGCGTCCTTATCTCGAAGACGTGGTGAACCGCTTCCGCGAAGCAGCGCTTGACGAAAACGTGGCCGTCGAAACGCATGTCGATGTCGATGAACTGCCGCGCGCCACCGCGGTCGCGATCGGTCTGTTCACAAACGAGGCACTGACCAACTGCGCCAAATACGCATTCGCCGAAGGAGAGCGCGGCACGATCCACGTTTCGCTGAAGGAAAGCGGCGACTCATGGCTGTTGCAGATCGCGGATAACGGCACACGGAAACCAGCCGCCGCGTCCGAAGCCTTACCGTCATCAGGGCTCGGAACCCGCCTGTTCCAGGCATTCGCCAATCAGGCGGACGCCGAATACCGCATCGATCTGGAGGGTCCCGGCTGCACGGTCTCGTTGATCGGCAACTCGGACGAAGACGAAATTTCGCCGTCGTAATTCAAAAGACGCGTCAGCCTTCGTAGCGGTCGAGTTCGTCGCCGCTCAGCGTCACCACGTGGAGGAGATTGGTTGCGCCCGGCGTGCCGAACGGAACGCCGGCCAAGGCGATCAGCTTCGATCCGCCATGTCCGAAACGGTGACGCAACGCCATGCGCTTGCCCTTGGCGATCATCTCTTCGAAACTGCCGATATCCTTCGTGGCGACGGGGTGGGCGCCCCATAGCAAGGCGACGCGCCGCGCCGTGCGTTTCGAGGGCGTCAGCACCAGCATCGGAACCGAGGGCCGCTCGCGCGCCACCCGCCGCGCAGTCGAGCCGGAACCGGTGAACACCGTGATCGCGCTGATGGCAACCGTATCGGAAATCGTCATGCAGGAATGGGCGAGCGCGTCGGCGGTCGTCTTGTCGGGCGGCGTATCGAGCAGGCGCACCCGCTCCAGATAGGCATCGTCGCGTTCGACCTGCGCCGCGATCCGGTCCATGATCGTCACGGCCTCCTCGGGCCATTCGCCTGCCGCCGTTTCCGCCGACAGCATCACGCAGTCGGCTCCGTCATAGACTGCGTTCGCGACGTCAGAGACTTCGGCGCGCGTCGGGGCAGGGCTTTCGATCATGCTTTCGAGCATCTGTGTGGCGACGATGACCGGCTTGCCGGCATTGCGGGTCGCGCCGACGATCTTCTTCTGCAGCGGTGGCACTTCTTCCGGATTGAGTTCGACGCCGAGGTCCCCGCGGGCGACCATAATACCGTCCGACAGTTCGATGATCTCGTCGAGCCGTCGCACGGCCATCGGCTTCTCGATCTTCGCGCATAGAGCGCCATATCCGCCCATCAGCTTGCGCGCTTCGGCAAGGTCTTCGGGGCGCTGGACGAAACTGAGGCCGATCCAGTCGGCATCGTTCTGCACCGCGAAGGCGAGGTCGCGGCGATCCTTCTCGGTTAGCGCGGGAATGGGAACTTCGGCGTCGGGGACGTTCACGCCCTTGCGATCGGAGATGACGCCGCCGACTTCCGCCGAACAGAGGATCTCGTCATCGTCGGCCTTGATGACCTTCAAGCGGATCTTGCCGTCGTTGATAAGAAGGCGCTGCCCCTTTTCGAGAAGGCCGAACAGTTCGGGATGCGGCAATTGCACGCGCGTCTCGTCGCCCGGTTCGTCGCGCCGGTCGAGCGTGAAATGGCCCGAATGGCGAATGACCGCCTTGCCGTCCTTGAACGTACCGACGCGCAATTTCGGACCTTGCAGGTCGCACAGGATCGCGATGGGGTGGCCGACCTTCTTCTCGAGCGCGCGGATATTCGCGATTGTTTCGGCATGGGTGGCGTGGTCGCCATGGCTCATATTCACGCGGAAAGCGTCGACGCCCGCCTTGAACAGCCGCTCCAGCATGGCCGGCGAACGGCTTGCCGGACCCACCGTTGCGAGTATCTTGATCTTGCGGCTGCGCGGGCCGTAGGCCGCGTTCTCGTCATATTCGAGAGAAGTTTCGCTGTTGTCCATCGGCGCGACCCTATGGCACAGCCGCCTCGCAACACAAGAATTAAGCAGGATGAACCCATGACCGAGCAACCGAACACGCAAGCTGCAACCGATCCGCTCGACGAACTCGACGATGCAGTCGCCGCCGCCGCTTTCCGCCGCCTGGTGCGACATTTGCGGCATCGCCACGATGCGCAGAACATCGACCTCATGGGATTGTCGGGCTTCTGCCGCAATTGCCTGGCCGACTGGATCAGGGATGCAGGCTATGAAGGCGACAAGGCCGGGGCGCGGGAACTCATCCACGGGATGGGGCAGGACGAATGGAAGGCGACCCGGCAGAAACCGGCCACGCAGGAGCAGCTCGACCGGATGGAAGCGAGCGTCGCGAAAAACGCTTGAGGATAATTGTGCTGTCCGGTTCACGCGAACTGTCGGGCTGGCTATCGAGGCGCCAACCGATTCTCGAAATTTGACCGGAGTTACCCCATCATGGCCGAAGCCACCGACGACCGCCTGCGCCTTCTGATCGAGCGGATCGAGCGCCTCGAAGAAGAGAAGAAGGGCATCGCCGACGACATTCGCGACGTCTATGCCGAAGCGAAGGCGGTCGGATACGATCCCAAGATCATGCGGCAGGTCGTGCGTCTCAGGAAGATGAAGCCCGACGATCGCAGCGAGATGGAAACCATCCTCGATACCTACAAGGCGGCGCTCGGCCTCGGCTGAACCTTTCCTCGTATCACGGAAAGCAATGAGGCGAGCGGGCGTCGTGACGCGTCCGTTCGCGGAACGCGTGGCGTCCGGCTTTCGTTGATCGGGTGAACCCCGAACACGAAGGAACCAGCCCATGAGCCACGAGAACGACACGCTCGACAAGCACGAAAATGCCGATTTCATCGAACCGATTTCCGAAGAACCGCGGATGCCGGGTCATGAAAGCGAGATGGAGAACAAGCCCGACTGGGAGCCGCGCTATCCCGGCTCCGGCCGAATGAAGGACAAGGTGGCGATCGTCACCGGCGCCGACAGCGGCATCGGGCGCGCAACCGCCGTCCTGTTCGCGCGCGAAGGTGCGAAGATCGCGATCTCCTATCTCTGCGAACATGACGATGCCGCGAAGACCAAGGAACTGTGCGAAGCGGAAGGCGCCGAAGCCTTCACGCTCGCCGGCGATCTCGGCAAGAAGGAAGAGGCCGACAAGCTCGTCTCGCAAACGATCGAGAACTTTGGCAAGCTCGATGCGCTCATCCAGATCGCAGGAGAGCAGCACCCCGATTACGAAGTCGAGGACATCACCGCCGAGCAGTTGCAGCGCACGTTCCAGTCGAACATCTTCTCGATGTTCTATATGGTGCAGGCCGCGCGTCCGCATCTGAAGAAGGGTGCGACCATCGTGAATTGCACCAGCGTGACGATGTACAAGGGTGCGCCGATCCTGCTCGATTACAGTTCGACCAAGGGCGCTATCACCGCCTTCACTCGCTCGCTGTCCGGCAATCTCGTCGATGACGGTATCCGGGTGAATGCGGTCGCGCCGGGACCGATCTGGACGCCGCTCAACCCCTTTGGCGGGCAGCCGGAAGAGAAGATGGACAGCTTCGGCGAAAGCACGCCGATGGGCCGGCCGGGACAGCCGAACGAAGTGGCGCCAGCCTTCCTGTTCTTGGCCAGCGAAGACTCATCCTATATGTCGGGACAGGTCTTGCATCCCAACGGAGGAATGATCGTCAATGGCTAGTCCCTGGAGCAACGAGAAGGGCGGGATGATCGTCTCGACGACGACCACGCTCGAAGGCCGCCCGGTGAAGAAATATCTGGGCGTCGTGACGGGAGAGGTCATCGTCGGGGCGAACCTCTTCCGCGACATCTTCGCATCGATCACCGACCTCGTCGGCGGCCGATCGGGCAAATACGAGGAAGTCCTGTCGCGGGCGCGTCAGGAAGCAATCTCGGAAATGAAGCAGGAGGCGCTGTCGCTCGGCGGCAATGCGGTGATCGGCGTCGATATCGACTACGAGGTCCTGGGCCAGAACGGCTCGATGCTGATGGTAAGCGTGTCCGGCACCGCCGTCGTCACCTGACGCGGCAACACCTCCGCGAAATTTAGCCGCCCGCCAGTTCCCCGGCCAGCATTGCGACAGAAAGCGCGGTCGCGTTGTGCAGCGCGTGGATGAGCATGCTCGCCCACAATCCGTAATGCACCCGGACATAGCCGAAGATCGCGCCGCCGATGAACTGGGGTATGACGAAGGGTAGCAGATAGGCGAGCGATCCCTCGTCGTAATTGACGAGGTGGACGAGCGCAAAGGCAAGCGTCGCCAGCCAGAAGAAGACCGGGAACAGCTTCGCGAACCAGCCTACGGGTTCGCGCTTTCCGACGCGAAAGCCGATGAAACCGGCCGCTCCGATCGTCAGCACGAGCAAGGCGAACCCCCATAGGGCGGCGCCCGAGATGCTGGCTTCGGACAGGGAGGTTACGGCGACGAGGCCGAGGCCCAGTACGCCAAGGGCGATCCAGTGTCCGATCCGCCCAGACAGCCAACTGCGAAACAGCAACTCCTCGGAAACCGGCGCGAACACCACGATCAGCGCGATCGTCTGCGCGTTCCATTCGAGTTTGCCCAAGGCGCTTTCCGGAAGGTCCAGCCCGAAGGCTACGACCAGCATCGCAAGCGCGATCAGCGCGCTCATCAGCAGGACGTCGAGCACCCACATCCGGCCGATCGCCACGAGACTGGGCCAGCCGATGCTCGCCGCCCCCGCAGGCAGGCGCGGACGTTTCACGAAAGAGCCGAAATGCCGCCATTCCCCGACCGTCGTGTCGGCCACGACATGGCGTGGATCGGGATGAAGGCTGGAAACGTCGCTTTTCATGAGTGCTGAGGGTTGAGGAAACCGCATTCAAGGCGCTATGCGATGGCCCCAGTTAAATCCAACCTAATTTTCCGGTAGCGAAACGACCATGGCAGGCCATTCCAAATTCAAGAACATCATGCACCGCAAGGGTGCGCAGGACAAGAAGCGATCGAACCTCTTTTCCAAACTTTCCCGCGAGATCACCGTCGCGGCCAAGATGGGCACGCCCGACCCCGAGATGAATCCGCGCCTGCGACTGGCGGTCAACAACGCCAAGGCGCAATCCATGCCCAAGGACAACATCCAGCGGGCGATCGACAAGGCGAGCGGCGGCGATGACGAGAATTACGAGGAAGTGCGCTACGAAGGCTACGGACCCGGCGGCAGCGCGATCATCGTCGAGGCGCTGACCGACAATCGCAATCGCACCGCGACCGCCGTCCGCACGGCATTCTCGAAGAACGGCGGCAATCTCGGCACCGAAGGCAGCGTCGCCCACGGGTTCGAGCGACTGGGCTTCATCCTCTATCCCGCCGAAGCGGGCAGCGAGAACAAGGTTCTCGAAGCTGCGATGGAAGCGGGCGCGGAGGACATCACCTCTACCGAGGACGGCCACGAAATCTGGACCGCAGCAGAAGACCTGCACCAGGTCGCGAGCGATCTGGAAAAGGCGCTGGGCGAGGCGGAGACGGTGAAGCTCGCATGGAAGCCCAACCTCACCGTCGACATGGACGAGAAAAACGCCGCGACGCTTCTGAAACTGATCGACGCGCTCGACGACGATGACGACGTGCAGACCGTATGGGGCAATTACGACATTTCCGACGAAGTGATGGAGAAGGTCGAGGGGTGATGTGGAGCCTTCTCGGCAAGGCGTTGCTGGCCGGGGCGATGATCGCGGCCATTGCCGAGATCGGCAAGCGTCTTCCGGCGATGGCGGCACTTATCGCGAGCCTTCCGCTCGTATCCATCCTCGGCATGATATTCCTCTGGCAAGCGCGTCCCGATGCGGAAAACATGGCGCGCCATAGCGAGGCGACGTTCTGGTTCGTCCTGCCCAGCCTGCCGATGTTCCTCCTCATCCCCGTCATGCTGCGCGCCGGTCTGCCTTTCTGGCTGTCTCTCGGAATCGGCTGCGCGGTGACGGTCGGTCTCTACCTCGCGATGGTCCAGTTCGGACCACGCCTCGGCGTCCGGTTCTAGGGGGCGGGGCGCATGACAATCATCCTCGGCCTCGACCCGTCACTAAGCTGCACCGGCTGGGGCGTCATCCGGAGCGACGGCAGCAGGCTGACGCATATCGCGAACGGCCAGATCGCGACCCGATCCGACGAGCCGATGCCCATGCGTCTCGCCGCGTTGCAGACGGGGCTGCGCGAAGTCATTCGGACCCATCGTCCCGACCGGGCGGCGGCGGAAGAAGTCTTCGTCAACAAGAACCCGCAATCCACCCTGAAACTGGCACAGGCGCGCGGAGCGGTGCTCGCGACGTGCGGCATGGCTTCGCTGGAGGTGCGCGAGCACGCGGCCCGCGCGGTGAAAAAGGCGGTCGTCGGTTCAGGCGGAGCGGAGAAGAGCCAGATACAGGCCATGGTGAAAGTGTTTTTGCCGGGCGTCACGCTGGCCGGAGCAGACGCAGCGGATGCACTCGCGGTCGCCATCGCAGATGCCCATACGGGCCGCTGACGAAAGGCGCGAGAATTGATCTACATCGTTCAGAACATCGTGCCCATCGGTATCGCCATGCTCGTCGGACTGGCGATCGGGCTGGCATGGCTCAAGCTGTCGGGACGGAAGGTGCCGTCTGCCGGCGGTATTGCGGTCGCGGCAGTCGCCGAGTTCTGGCTCGCCGCCATTCTGGCGGGCGCGCTCATCCTCGCCCCGGCACAGGCAGGACCCTGGCAGATGGCGCTCGGCAGCGCTCTCATTGTCTGGGTCGGCTTCGTGCTGCCGGCTTTCGTCGTCACCTTGCGCGCGACGCAAACGTCCTATCGCACGATCTCCTCCGTGGTGGGGCACTGGCTCATCGTCATGCTGGCACAGGCCGCCGCGATGCAGGCTATCGGCCTGACGGCACCGCCGGGAGCGTGAAGCGTGCTATCCTACCTGCCTGCGAGACGCTATTCGCCTCGTCATGAAACCGTCGCCCGATCCCTGCATAAGCCGCCATTCAGCGGGCGTTGTCCGACTTGTGCGCATTGCGGAGTTTTCATCGTCAGGACCGTGTTCCATGTGTTCCAAGCGTGCTTCACCTGAGACGAACGGAGTGTATTCGTGATCGATATCTACGGCATCCCGAACTGCGACACGGTTCGGAAAGCGCGCAAATGGCTCGATAAGAACGACGTCGAGCACACGTTTCACGACTTCAAGAAAGCGGGCATCGATCGGGCCTCGCTCGAACGCTGGGCCGATCGGGTCGGCTGGGAGATCCTGCTGAACCGGCGCGGCACGACCTGGCGAAAGCTCTCCGACGAGGAAAAAGGCGATGTCGATCGGGACAAGGCCATCGACCTGATGCAGGAACATCCGAGCCTCATCAAACGGCCCGTCGTCGAAAAGCAGAAGGGCGACCGGGTTCTTGTCGGCTTCACCGAGAGCGAATGGGAGAACGCGCTTGCGTAAGGGTCTTGCGGCAATGGCGCTCGCGGCCGTCGCGGCGTTCTCTTCCGCACCGGTCGCAGCGCAGGGAGAGGGAGAGCGAATGCTGATCATCGCGCATCGCGGGGCCAGTGGAGAACGACCCGAACATACGCTAGCCTCGTACGAACGGGCGATCGATCAGGGCGCCGACTATGTCGAGCCCGACCTTGTCGCGACCAGCGACGGCGTTCTGGTCGCCCGGCACGAGAACGACATCTCCGATACGACGGACGTGTCGACGCGCCCCGAATTCGAGGACCGCAGACGAACCAAGGAGATCGACGGTCAGCTCGTCACCGGATGGTTCGTGGAGGACTTCACGCTCGCTGAACTGCGGAGCCTGCGCGCGAAGGAGCGCCTGCCGCTGATCCGCGCGGCCAATGCACGCTTCGACGGCCTCTATCAGGTGCCCACCTTTGCCGAGATCGTTGCGCTGGTGCGCGCCAAGGAAGCGGAAACCGGACGGCGGATCGGGATCTACCCCGAACTGAAGCATCCCGGCTTCCTCTTGCAGGAGGCGGGGATCGACACGGTCGATCTGCTGGTGCTGGCACTTCAGGAGGCGGGCTACACGTCGGCCAGCGATCCCATCTTCGTGCAATGCTTCGAGATCGGACCGCTTAAGCGGCTCGACCGCCTGACCGATGTGCCGCTCGTCCAACTTGTCCACTTCATCGGCGGCCCGGCGGACGAGCCTGCGCTGACCTATGCCGACATGGCGACACCGACGGGCTTTGCTGCCATCGCGGACTATGCCGATGCGATCGGGATCGACCTGCGCTACATCATGCGCGAGGACGGGATCGACGGCGCCGTGATCGAGGACGCGAAGGCGACCGGCCTCGCGGTTCACGGCTGGACGCTGCGCAAGGAGAACGTGTTCCTCCCGCCACCCTTCAAGAGCGGCGGCGGCGAAGCGGCGACGGGCGACTTCGAAGCGATCTGGAACGCCTTGGCGGCCACCGGCATGGACGGCGTCTTCACCGACGATCCCCGGCTCGCGGCGGCCGTGCAGCGCGGCTCGCAACCTGCCGGCGGCAACTGAGCAGAGGTTCGCTGATGCCTTCGAGCGACGAGGACTGGATGCGACTTGCGCGGGAGCACGCGATCGCAAGCAAGGGGACCGATCCGGCGAATACGCCGATCGCGGCGATCGTCGTGCTCGATGGCAAGGAAGTGGCGCGCGGAGTGAACCGGACCGCGGAAGACTGCGACGCGACTGCTCATGCCGAAATCGTCGCCTTGCGGGCGGCGGGAGCGGCTTCCGGGGCCATACGGGTCGAGGGCGCGACCCTCTATTCGACCTTGCAGCCCTGCGGAATGTGCACCTTCGCGAGCATCTGGGCCGGGGTCAGCCGCATCGTTTACGGGGCGGGACGCGATAACGTCCACGAGATGTATTTCGAAGATCGTCACCTCTCGACGCTCGATTACATCACCGATGCCTATAAGGACGATCTGGAACTGGCGGGCGGCATGCTGGCAGAGGAATGCGCGGGCCTCTATTTCCGGCCGTGGGACGATGTACCGGAAGAGGAGCAGGCGAACGACTAGGTGGAAGGTGGCGCGGTGCGCCGCGCAGTCACGATGTAGTTGAGGCTTGTATCATCGGACAGGTGCAGCCCCTTGAAGGGAGAGAAAGCGATCCCTCTCGGTTCGCTCATCTTGAGGCCTTCGGCACCCAGCAGGTCGGCAAGTTCTTCAGGAGTGACGAAATCGCTCCAATGGTGAGTGCCCCGCGGTATGGCGCCGACGGCCTCTGCCGCTCCGACCAGCAGCAGGCGGGATTGCGCGGTGCGATTGGGGGTGGAAAGGACGAGCAGCCCGTCCTCGGCAAGATGGCGGACGAGTTGCGCGACGAAGGCCGGCTTGTCGGCGACGTGCTCGATCACTTCCATCGCAGTGACGAGGTCGAAGGTGCCGATGTCCTGTTCGGCAAGTTCGCCCGCCATGTAGCGGATGTCGAGCTTCGCGCCTTCGGCATGGGCGGCGGCGGCGGCGGTGTTTTCCGGCGCTGCATCGATCCCGGTGACTTCGGCGCCCATGCGCGCCAGCGGCTCGCACAGGAGGCCGGCTCCGCAGCCGACATCGAGCGAAAGTTTCCCGGCGAGCGGGCGGCGGCCCTCGATACTCGTTCCCCAATGAAGGTCGATGGCCTCGCGCAGGAAGGCAAGGCGGACGGGGTTGAGGCGGTGCAACATGGCGGAGGAACCGGCGGGGTCCCACCATTCCGCTGCCAGAGCGCCGAAATGTGCGGCCTCGTCTTCACGAATGGTAAGTTTTGCTTTTCTTGCATCGGCCATGCCTCGCCCTTAACACCGCGTCGTCGCACGCACCAGCAGAGAGGCAAACGGGCTTGGCACGCATAGTGATGAAATTCGGCGGCACGTCGATGGCCGGGACCGAGCGCATCCGGCGGGTCGCCAATATCGTGCGCAAGCAACAGGCGGGCGGTGACGAGGTGGCCGTGGTCGTTTCGGCAATGGCCGGGGAGACCGATCGTCTGGTCAATTTCTGCCGCGAGGCCAACGCGCTCTACGACCCGGCCGAATATGACGTCGTCGTCGCCAGCGGAGAGCAGGTGACGAGCGGTCTTCTCGCCCTGACCCTGCAAAGTCTCGGTGCGAAGGCGCGCAGCTGGCTCGGCTGGCAATTGCCGATCAAGACGATCGAAGCGCATGCGAAGGCCCGCGTCGACACTATCGACGCGCCCGACCTCATCGCTTCGCTCGAGCGCGGGGAGATCGCTGTGATACCGGGCTTCCAGGGCATTTCCGGAGATGGCCGCGTCACAACTCTTGGTCGCGGTGGGTCTGACACTTCTGCCGTAGCCATCGCTGCTGCGCTCGATGCCGACCGCTGCGACATCTATACCGATGTCGACGGCGTCTATACGACCGACCCGCGGATCGTCGCCAAGGCGCGCAAATTGAAAGCGGTGACATACGAGGAGATGCTTGAACTAGCATCCGTCGGTGCGAAGGTCCTCCAGACGCGCAGCGTCGGTCTGGCGATGAAGGAAGGTGTGCGGGTGCAGGTCCTGTCGAGCTTCATCGACGACAATGCGACGCCTGCCGACGATCTGCCCGGTACGCTTATCGTATCGGATGAAGAAATGGAACGAATTTATCAGGAGGGCGACATGGAACGCCAGCACGTAACCGGTATCGCGCATGACAAGAACGAGGCGAAGATCATCCTGACGCGCGTCCCGGACGAGCCCGGTTCGGTCGCGCATATCTTCGAACCGCTCGCCAAGGCGAGCATCAATGTCGACATGATCATCCAGAACGTCGGACGTGACAAGGGGGAGACCGATGTCACTTTCACGGTGCCGCAGACCGATCTTGCGCGCGCGCAGGCTCTGCTCGAGGATAAAAGAGATGAGATCGGCTTCAACCGCATCATCACCGACAGCAAGATCGCGAAGATCTCCGTCGTCGGGGTGGGCATGAAGAGCCATGCAGGCGTCGCCAGCACCATGTTCAAGTCGCTGGCCGACCGCGGGATCAATATTCAGGCCATCACGACCAGCGAGATCAAGGTGTCGGTGATGATCGACGAGGACGAGACCGAACTTGCCGTGCGAGTGTTGCACACGGCCTACGGCCTCGATGCTGCGGACGAAGCGGCCTGACGGGCAGAACTGCCTAGGGGTTCAGGCGAACGTCGCGGTCCAGCACCGCCACGAGTTCCGTTCCCGCGGGGATGACTGCGCTCTTGCCGCTTATGATGAAGGCGAAGCCGCTGACCAGCGCCGTCGCGGCGGTGGCTGTTCCGGTATTGCTCTTCCCCTGCGTCGCGAGTTCACCCGAAAGGCGAACCGGGCCATCGGGCAGGTCGAGGTAAAGGACGCGGGCGGAGAGTTTACCGGGGCGGCCCATCAACCCCTTTTCCTCCGCTTCGCTGATCTGCGCGACGACCGGCGAGCCCTGCGCGATGACGACGCGATTTTCGGCAAGAACGTCCTGCGCTACTTCGAGCGTTACGATGTCGCCCTTGCGATGAGTCTTGCTCGACAGGACATCGCGCGTAAGCAGCGGCACGATCGAGCCAGCGGGCAGGATTGCGTGATGTTCTGCCGCCTTGTCTGAAAGGTCGGGCAGCGCGATGAGTGGGCTGTCGGAGGCGGGCGCTGCTGCTGTTTCCTCCTGCGCCCAAATTCCTGCCGGAAGCAGAGTGAGAAGGACAGCGAGCGGGGCGGACTTACGAAGCATCGGACAGCAACGTATCCTGTGCGACGAAGGCGACCATCTTTTCACCCGCCTTGATCTTCGCATTATTACCCTTCGCGAACAGCCCGAGCGGACCCATTGCCAGCACTCCGAGCAGGGTTTCTCCCTTGCCGCTCTTGCCGTCGGCCGTGGTCTGCCCTTCGAGCGGAATGTGCGTCCCGCCAAACTCGATATGCGTCAGAACGGCTGCCAGCTCGCCCGACTTGCCAACGTTGCCGCTGCGGCTGGCATCGGTCACCTCGCCCCAGGCGGTCGCGCCGACTGGGACGACTTCGCGTCCATCGACCACAATCGGACGGTCCACGCGCAATCGGAATTTGTGTCCGGCGGCGTGATCTTTCGTCGAAACTTCGTTCAGGACCATCAGATGGACGGGCGTATCACGTGGAACGACGACCTGTTCGGGGGCAATATGTTCGATTGGCGGGACGCTATCGGAGGGAATGGGAACGACGATCGGCGTGTCCGCTCCAGCGGCCTGCGCTGCCAGAACTATTCCCCATGCGAAAATCATAGCGAGTCTTCCCCCCAGTACGTGTTTTAATCCCTATTCTCGTTAGAATTAACGGCGGGTAAGCGCCAGCGACAAATACCAGTCAATATTCATTGACTGTTTACTTGGCACGGCGATATGCCGCCCTGTCAATTACGACGGGGGATCACATGAAATTCAAACAATTCGCGGTCGCGTTTGCTGCCGCCTCACTTCTGTTGCCCGTATCGGGCGCTATGGCGGGAAAGAAGGACGAGTATGTCGTCGTAAATGAGGAAATGGGAGTGCCCGTTTTCCCCTATGACATTACCGATCGCCCTTACGTCATCGTCGGACCGGTCAAGGCCGGGGTGCGCAAGGCGACGATCTTCAGCAAGGAACCCTCGCAGGAAAAGATCTACAAGGAATTGTGGGAGCGCGGCGAGAAGCTGGACGCCGATGCGGTCGTCAATGCAACCTATGGCGACAGCCACATGACCGCATTTAGCTGGGGAAAGACGAATGCGCTGGGCTTCGCCGTGCGCTTCCTCACGCAGGCCGAAATCGACAGCGGCATGACCGGCGAGAAAGTGCCTGCTCCTGAAGATTACACGGAAGAAATGTTCGACGACGCGAACTCGAAGTCGAAATAATTACGCGCTTTTTCAAACAAAGAAGAATGGGGGCGATGGCAATCAGCCATCGCCCCTTTTTCGTGTTCGTCATGGCGTGCAGCGGACTTGCTGCAAGGATTTGCGGCTTCTAAGGGCTACACGATGAACGACAACAGCAAGACGCGCGCCCTGATGCGGCGCGGCATCGAATTCCTCGGCAGCGAATATGCCATTTTGTGCGGCGCGATGAGCTGGGTCTCCGAGCGCAACCTTGTCGCCGCAATCTCCAATGGCGGCGGCTTTGGCGTGATAGCCTGCGGGGCGATGACGCCCGAACTGCTCGACACCGAAGTCGCGGAGACCATGAAGCTGACGGACCGGCCCTTCGGCGTCAATCTAATCACCATGCATCCCGATCTTTTCGACCTCATCGGGATTTGCGAAAAGCATGGTGTCTCGCACGTCGTCCTCGCCGGGGGCATTCCGCCGAAAGGAAGCGTCGAAGCGATCAAGGCGTTCGGCGCGAAGGTCATCGTATTTGCGCCGACCCTCGCACTGGCGAAGAAGTTGCTGCGCTCTGGCGGAGACGCGCTGGTCATCGAAGGGATGGAAGCGGGCGGCCATATCGGGCCGGTCTCGACGAGCGTGCTGGCGCAGGAATTTCTTCCCGACCTCGCGGCGGATCACCTCGTGTTCGTGGCCGGCGGGATCGGGCGGGGAGAGGCGATCGCAGGATACCTCGAAATGGGCGCGGTGGGGGTCCAGCTCGGCACGCGCTTTGCCTGCGCTACCGAAAGCATTGCGCATCCCAACTTCAAGAAGGCGTTCTTCCGCGCGAATGCTCGCGATGCCGTAGCAAGCGTGCAGGTAGATGCCCGGCTTCCGGTCATTCCCGTACGCGCCTTGAAGAACAAGGGAACCGAGGCCTTTACCGGAAAGCAGAGGGAGGTTGCAGGTTCGCTCGATCGCGAGGAAATCGCGATGGCCGAAGCGCAGTTGCAGATCGAACATTACTGGGCGGGTGCGCTGCGCCGGGCGGTCATCGACGGTGACGTCGAGAATGGCAGCCTGATGGCGGGCCAGTCGGTCGGCATGGTGCGCGAGGAAGAACCGGCAGCACAGATTATCGCGACGCTCGTCGAACAATGCGAGGATGCACTGGTCCGACGATAGCCGCCGGTTTCTTTCCCGGCGGGATGGTCTTGCCCTTCGTGCAGCAGGTAAGGTAGTGTCGCTGCGACCAAGAGGGGAAGAATTCTATGGGATATGTGCTGCTCGGACTGATCTTGTTCCTGCTGCTCGTCTTCATCATGATGGGCGTGCGGGTCGTCAGGCAAGGCTACGTCTACACGATCGAACGACTGGGCAAGTTCACGCTGGCCGCCGAGCCGGGGTTCCATCTGATCGTGCCGTTCATCGATCGCGTCGGTCACAAGATCAACATGATGGAGCAGGTGCTCGATATTCCCGGGCAGGAAATCATTACCGCCGACAACGCGATGGTCGGCGTGGATGCCGTCGTCTTCTTCCAGGTTCTCGAAGCGGGCAAGGCCGCCTACGAAGTCTCGGGTCTGCACAACGCCATCATGGCGCTGACGACGACCAACCTGCGCACCGTGATGGGATCGATGGATCTCGACGAGACCTTGTCGAAGCGCGACGAGATCAATGCGCGCCTGCTGTCCGTGGTCGATCACGCGACGTCCCCGTGGGGCATCAAGATCACTCGGGTCGAGATCAAGGACATTCGGCCCCCGCTCGACATTTCTGAGGCGATGGCGCGGCAGATGAAGGCCGAGCGGCTGAAGCGTGCGGAAATCCTCGAGGCCGAGGGCGATCGGCAAAGCCGCATCCTGCGTGCAGAAGGGGAAAAGCAGTCCGCTATCCTTACGGCCGAAGGACAGAAGGAATCGGCTTTCCGCAACGCCGAAGCGCGCGAACGCGAAGCCGAAGCGGAGGCGAAGGCGACCCAGCTCGTCTCCGACGCGATTGCCGGTTCGGGCAATCAGGCTATCAACTACTTCATTGCGCAGGAATATACGAAAGCCGTCGGCAAGTTCGCCGACAGCCCCAATGCGAAGACAATCCTGTTCCCGGTCGAGGCTACGCAGCTCATCGGTTCGCTTGGCGGGATCGGCGAACTCGTCAAGGGTACGTTCGGCGATGAAGCGGGCGTCGTCAAAAGCCCTGATCGGGGAACGCAGATGAGCGAACCGCGTGCTCGCGCCAGCGTCCCGCGGACCGGCAATCAGTAAGGCGACCAGCGCGTGGATGATCTCGGTACGTTCGATCCGCACTGGATCTGGATCGCCATTGGCTTGGTGCTCGCAACTGCCGAGATGCTCGTTCCGGGCGTCTATTTGCTGTGGCTGGCGATCGCGGCAATCATTACGGGCCTGCTGACCTACGGTTTCGATCTCAGCCTGCCGATGCAGGTGATCAATTTCAGCTTCATCTCTCTCATCCTCGTCTTCAGCGTGAAGCGCTTCCTCAAGGATTCGCCGATCGTCAGCTCGGACCCGCTCCTCAACAATCGTGGCGGGAGGCTGATCGGGCAGAGCGCCATCGTTTCCACGCCTTTCCTGAGCGGCGAGGGTCGTGTTCGGCAGGGGGACAGCGATTGGAATGCGCGCGGTCCCGACATGGATGTCGGCGAACGCGTCCGTATCGTTGCGGTCGAGGGAACGGTCTTGCGGGTCGAGCCGCTGAATCTGATCGAAGCGCCCCTCGCCAACGAAGAGGCTTCTTCCGCCAGTGAGACAGGTGAGCCGAAGCCGGGCGCGAACTGACAAAATCGGCTCGCAATAACGCAATCGAGTGTGTTAGACGCTGCCTCCGAACCGGGTCATCCATACTGGCCCTTCCCGATCTCAACGGAGGATTTCGCTCATGGACAACTACGCCCAAAATTATATCGACGGTAAATGGGTGGATTCCATCGGCGGGACGCCGCACGAAGTCATCAACCCGGCAACCGAAGAGCCGACGACCAAAGTTGTGCTGAGTACGAAGGCCGACGTCGATAAGGCGGTCGAGGCTGCCCGTCGCGCCTTCGAGAGTTTCAGTCAGACCTCTCGCGAGGAGCGCCTCGAGTTGCTCGGCCGCATCATCGAAGAATACAAGAAGCGCATCCCCGACATGGCGCAGTCCATCGCGAAGGAAATGGGCGCGCCCATCAGTTTCGCGAACGCCGCGCAGGCGCCTGCCGGTTTGGGCGGTTTTGCCAAGACCATGCAGGCGCTCAAGAACTTCGAGTTCGAGACAACCGATAGCGGCGCGAAAGTCGTTTACGAACCGATCGGTGTGGTCGGCATGATTACCCCGTGGAACTGGCCCCTTAACCAGATCGCCCTGAAGGTGGCACCGGCGCTGGCCGGCGGAAATACGATGGTGCTAAAGCCGTCCGAGGAATGTCCGGGAAATGCCGCCATCCTCGCCGAAGTGATGGATGCCGCCGGCGTTCCGGCCGGTGTCTTCAATCTGGTGCAGGGCGACGGGCCGACCGTGGGCGAAGCGATTTCCTCGCACCCCGATATCGACATGGTGAGCTTCACCGGTTCCACCCGCGCAGGCATCATGGTGGCGAAGGCCGCAGCCGATACGGTCAAGCGCGTGCATCAGGAACTGGGCGGCAAGTCCCCCAACCTCGTATTGCCGGGGGCGGACCTCTCCAAGGTTCTGCCGCCGACCATTACGGGCGTCATCGCGAATTCCGGCCAAAGCTGCATCGCGCCGACGCGGGTGCTGGTTCACAAGGACCAGGAAAGCGAAGCGATTGCCGCGGTCAGAGGAATCTTCGAAGCTGTCGAAGTTGGAGATCCGTTGAGCGAAGGGATGCATATCGGTCCCGTGGTCAACAAGACGCAGCACGACAAGATCCGCGATCTCATCCAATCCGCCATGGACGAAGGCGCAAAACTCGAAACCGGCGGTCCCGACCTGCCGGCGAACGTCAATCGCGGTTTCTATATCAAGCCGACGGTATTCAGCGGCGTTACGCCCGACATGCGCATCTCGAAGGAAGAGACTTTCGGCCCGGTTGTCACGATCACGAAATACGATGACCTCGAGGAAGGCATCCGGATCGCAAACGACACGGCTTATGGCCTTTCCTCGGTCATTTCCGGCGATCCGGCAGAAGCGGCCAAGGTCGCACCGCGTCTGCGTGCCGGGATGGTCGTGATCAACAATTGGGGCCCTTCGCCAGGCGCCCCGTTCGGCGGCTACAAGCAGTCGGGCAATGGCCGCGAAGGCGGGCTGCACGGGATCAAGGATTTCATGGAAGTGAAGGCGATCAGCGGACTTCCTGCCTGATCGGCAATCCGACGCATATTCGGGGTGAGAGCAGGCGCGTGCCGGTGAGGGTTCGCCTTCACCGGTAGCCTGTTCCTTACGCTAAGAGTATAGGCGGCAGCGCAATGATGTCCGCACTCATGAATACCCGCGCCTTGCTGCTCGCGATCTTCATTCTGATGGCGGGCAGCGGGTTTCTGTCGACTTTGATCGCGATCCGACTGGAAGCAGCGGGCGTGACCGCCGTGACGATCGGTCTCGTCGCAACGAGCTACTTCGCCGGCCTGACGATCGGATCGATCCGGGTGACCCGGCTGCTTTCCGAGATCGGCCACATCCGTTCCTTCGCGGTTTTCGTCAGCCTCTATTCGGCCACGAGCCTGACCTATGCCATCTTCGAGAATGCTGCCGTCTGGATGGTCCTCCGGTTCGTCGATGGCTTTGTCATGGCCGGGGTCTTCATCTGTCTGGAAAGCTGGCTCAATCGGCAGGCGACGCCCGTCAATCGCAGTTCGATCCTCGCCGCATATATGGTTGCGCTCTATTCTGGACAGGCTGCGGGCCAATATCTGCTGAACCTCAGTCACATGTCGCCCGATCTGCCCTTCATGGTATCGGCAATACTTTTGTCGATCGCGTTGCTGCCCGTTCTGCTGACCCGCATGGAGCAGCCTACGCTGGAGAAAGTAGCACCATTTTCGGTCCGCAAGCTTTACGCGGCCTCACCCCTCGGCATCATCGGCACGCTATCGACCGGGGCGATGCTGGGCGGCTTCTACGCCTTGGGGGCGGTCTATATCCAGCGCCTCGGGTTAGGCGTCAGCGAAGTCGCGCTGTTCACCTCGAGCGTGATAGCGGGCGGCGTCGCCCTGCAATATCCCCTGGGCATGCTGTCCGATCGGTTCGATCGGCGCTCGATTATCGTCGCTTGCCTGTTTCTGATCGCAGCGATCTGTGCTGGCTTCGTGATGCTCGATCTGACGATGGGTGGCCTCGTCGTCATGGCCGCGCTGTTCGGCGGCTTTTCTTTCGCGCTCTATCCGATGTGCATCGCCCATTCGAACGATCATCTCGACGAAGATCAGCGCGTCGGCGCAAGCAGCGGTCTCGTCTTGACCTATTCGGTCGGCGCGATGATCGGGCCGATCCTCGCATCGTCCGGAATGGCAGCAATGGGCCCGGCGGGCCTGTTCATCGTCATTGGTGTCCAGGCATTGGCGGGCGGCTTGTTCGGGCTATGGCGCATGGCCTGGGCTCCTCCGGTCCCGGCAGAGGAACAGCAGACGTTCCAAAGCCTGCCGCGCACGACGCCGATGGCTGCAGTTCTCGAAGCGCAAGACGATTGATCCGGCAATTGTCGCGGCGGGGTCGATCCGCTATCGCAATGCGAAGATGGATGAAGCCGTAACCCCGACAGTGAATGAAACCATCTCGGCACTCGGGAAACGAAAAAGAAAACGTCGCCCACTCGCAGGGGAATGGCCGGTCGCATTCGAGTTCGACGGCTTCGCTTATGCCGTGATGATGGCAACCCCGCAGGACATCGAAGATTTCGCTACTGGTTTCGCCCTGTCGGAGGGTCTCATTGCCTCGACCGAGGAGCTTGCCGAATTGACGGTCAGCGAAGTCGAGCGCGGCGTCATCGTTAGAGCATCGCTACCTCAACGCAGCGCTGCATTATTGCGCGAGCGCGTCCGAATGCGCCTTGTCGAGGGAAGCTGCGGATTATGCGGCATCGAAACGCTTGACGAGATCCTGCGACCGCTGACGAGGTTGGCACAAGCTCCGCGCATCGAGCCGAACGCCTTGTCGCGCGCCTATGCCGAACTGCCGGAGTGGCAATCGCTCGGTCGGCAGACGGGGGCGATGCACATCGCGGCGTTTTGCGCATTTGACGGGCGGATTAGGGCCGCGCGCGAGGACATTGGCAGGCACAATGCCCTCGACAAGCTGATCGGTCACGCAAGCCGAACGGAGATCGAACCGACCTCCGGCTTCGTACTTCTCTCGTCGCGATGCAGTTATGAACTGGTCGAGAAGATGGTTCGCTTCGGCTGTCCCATGCTGGCGACCATATCCGCCCCGAGCGATCTGGCCGTCTGTCGCGGCGTGGAAGCCGGTTTGACCATGGCGGCTTCCGTGCGGACAGATGATGCCGTCATCCTGCACGACCCGCATCGTGTCTTCGCGTGAAGATCCTAGGCGTCGTGCTGGCAGGGGGCCGTTCGAGCCGCTTCGGCAGCGACAAGGCCGAGGCTTCGTGGCACGGCGGAAGCTTGCTCGACAACGCCGTGACGTTTCTGGCGCCTCAGGTAGATGAAGTCCGGGTTGCGGGACGCGAAGATGCGCCCGTAGCCTCGCTGGCCGATTGGCCGGCACCGGGTTTTGGGCCCCTCGGCGGAATAGCCGCTGCCTTGCGCGAAGCGTGTAGCCGAAGGTTTGATGCGGTCCTCTCCATTCCGGTGGACGCACCGATGCTTCCCGATGACCTCTCATCAACCCTGCAACCGGGGCCATCCTTTTTGAGCGAACTGCCGGTCGCAGGATGCTGGCCCGTCGAAACGCTCGCGCCGCTCGAAGAATTGATGCTGAGCGATCGAAGCAAATCCGTCCGAGCCTTTGCCGAGGCATGCGGGGCGAGGACGGTTTCGCTCGACCGTCCCATATTTAATATCAATACTGTCGATGACTTGCAGCGCGCTCATGCGTTCGAACGAGAGACACACTGACCGACCGGAGAGAAGCTGACATGGCCGACGATCTTCCCGAACCCAAGCGATATGATGGTGCAACCGGCGGCTGGGGATCGCTCGAAGGGATCAGCCGCATCGAATTGTCGGCAAAGGCATCGCCGAGCGCGGCCCTTACGCTCAAGATCCAGAACAAGCCGGGCGGCTATATGTGTTCGTCATGCGCCTGGACGAAGCCCGAAGATCCGCACGCCTTCGAATTCTGCGAGAATGGGGCGAAGGCGACCTTGTGGGATTTGACCTCGGACCGTTGCACGCCGGAATTTTTCGAGCAGCATACCGAGAGCGAACTTCGCAAATGGGGCGATTATCGCCTCGAGAAGTTAGGGCGGCTGACCGAGCCGCTGCGTTATAACCGGGCAACCGACAAGTACGAACGGGCCAGCTGGACCGAAGCGTTCCAGGCGATCGGCGCGAAACTAAGGACGATGGAGCCCAAGTCGGTCACCTTCTATGCAAGCGGGAAGGCGGCGCTCGAACCGTCCTACCTCTATGCCCTTTTCGCGCGCGCTTACGGGCACAACAACCTGCCCGACAGTTCCAACATGTGTCACGAGACGACTTCGGTGGGACTGAAGAAAGTCATCGGGTCCCCGGTCGGCACTTGCCAGATGGACGATTTCGAGCACGTCGATGCAATCTTCTATCTCGGGCAGAACCCCGGGACCAACAGTCCGCGTATCCTTCACACGTTGCAGAACGCGGTAAAGCGCGGTTGCAAGATCATCGTCTTCAATCCGCTAAAGGAGAAGGGGCTGCGCGAATTCGTCAATCCTCAAAATCCAGTGCAGATGACGATCGGCAAGCCGACCAGGATCGATCACATGTATTGTCAGGTGCGACCGGGGGGCGATCTCGCGGCGCTGATGGGCGTCTGCAAATACGTGATCGAGCAGGACCGGCTGGCGCAGGAAGCGGAGTGTTCGCGCATCCTCGATACCGGTTTCATCGAACAGCACACAACGGGTCTCGAAGCGCTTGTCGCGAAGGTCGAACAGACAGACTGGCCTGAACTCGAACAAGCGAGCGGGCTCACACGCGGGGAGATGGAACGGGCTGGCGAAGTCTATGTGAAAGCCGGCAATGTGATGGGCATTTACGGCATGGGTGTCACCCAGCATGTCCACGGCTCGCAGACGATCGGCATGCTCGTCAATCTGCTGCTGTTAAGAGGCAATATCGGGCGGAAAGGCGCCGGATGCTCGCCCATTCGCGGCCATTCAAACGTTCAGGGTCAACGAACCGTCGGGATCACCGAGAAGGTCGAACTCGCCCCGGTCGAGAAATATCGCGAACTATTCGACCTCGAGACCCCGCAGGAGGACGGCCATACCACGGTGGAATTCCTTGAAGCGCTTCTTTCGGGGGAGAACAAGGGTTATGTCGGTCTTGGCGGCAATCTTGCAAATGCGGTGCCAGACCACGAACGCGTCCACCGTGCCTGGAGCGAAATGGAACTGACGGTTCATGTCGCGACGAAGCTCAACACTACTCACTGCATTCCCGGCCGTGAAAGCTGGATCCTGCCCTGTCTCGTTCGTGCAGAGCGGGACAACCAGGCGAGCGGCAGTCAATGGGTCAGCATGGAAGACAGTTTTAGCCATATCTACGGCAGCCGTTCCGATCGCGAGCCGGCGAGCGAGCACCTGAAAAGCGAAACGGCAATCGTCTGCGGCCTCGCCAAGGCTACGCTGGGGGATGCCTTTCCCAAACTGGCGTGGGACACCTGGACGGAAGATTACGCGCGCATCCGCGACTGCATCGCCGCTACCTATCCCGATCAGTTCCACGACATGAATGCGAGGATGAACGAACCCGGCGGGTTTTATCGCGGCAATGCAGCGCGCGAGCGGGTGTGGAAGACGGCGAGCGGCAAGGCCGAGTTCACCGATCCCACCGTGCTTAACGCTTGCGGGATCGGAGACGCGGAGGGGCGTTATCACCTGGCGACCCTGCGTTCGAACGATCAGTTCAATACGACGATATACGGCCATTCCGACAGGTTACGCGGCTTGTCGGGGGACCGCCGCATCGTGATGATGCGACCCGAGGACATGGTCGCGGAGGGATTTGCGGAAGACGATCTCGTCGACGTTACGACCGACCTGCCCGACGATCATGCCGCGAATGACGGTCAAACGCGCCGCGTTTCCGGTTTCCGGGTCGTGCCTTACGACCTGCCCAAGGGAACTCTGGCGGGCTATTTTCCCGAACTCAATCCGCTGGTGCCATTGCAGTATCACGAGGAACTGTCGAAGACACCGGCCAGCAAGGGCATTCCGGTCCGCCTTGCCAGAACGAGCACCTAGGTCTCGTCGGACGCTGCCAAAAGCCAAGACAATCGAGGCTAAAACGTGAAAGTACTTTATCTCGTCGAACGGTTTCCGGTCTTTTCCGAAACCTTCATAATCGACGAAATTGCCGGTCATGTCGAAGCCGGACTCGACGTCGTTGTCGCAAGTCTGAAAGGGCAGGAGCATGGCGACTATCCGTTCGAGCAGTCGCCGTTGTTCGGAAGAACCGATTTGGTCTTTCTCGAAGGCAATGCAGAAACGGCGGCAGACAAGTTCAGGCTGATTGCACGCGCGCTCCTGGCCAATCCGAAGGCATTCCTTCGCTTGCGCGGGTCGGGTCTGTCGATCCGCGAAATGGCGCAGGCCGCGCTTGTCGAAAGGCTTGTAAAGAGTCGGTTCGACATCATCCATTGTCACTACGGCTATATCGGACGGGTCGGTCTGGGACTGCGCAAACTAGCCGGGTCGCGGCCCCCTCTGTTCATCACGTTCCATGCACATGATCTGCTCAAGCAGTGGTATCTGCCGCTTGCCTCGTTCTACCGTCCGGTTTTCGAAAGCGATGCGACGCTGCTGCCGATCAGCGACCATTGGCGAAAGCTGCTCGTATCGTCCGGTGCAGACCCTTCCCGTACGAAAGTGCACCACATGGGTGTCCTCCTTCCGTCGGCGCGGGCCAAGTCGGAGGACGAGGGCGCAAAGCGGGGTGGAACCGCGCAGATCGTGATGACGGGCCGTTTGGTCGAGAAAAAGGGGCATCTGTTCGCCTTGGACGCGTTCGAGCGCATTGAGGATACCGTCGATTTTCACTGTACGATCGTCGGCGGCGGACCGTTGCTCGAAACGGTGAAAAAGGAAGTACGCGCGCGCGGCCTCGAAGAGAAGGTAACGCTGTTGGGCTCGGTCCAGCACGAGATCGCCCTGCGCACGCTCGACCGCGCCGACCTGTTCCTGCTTCCCTCCGTTACGGCGACCAATGGCGATCAGGAAGGCATTCCCGTCGCTCTGATGGAAGCTATGGCCAAGGGCATCCCGGTCGTATCGACGCGCCATACGGGGATACCGGAACTGATCGAGCATGGTCGTTCGGGCCTGCTATGCGAGGAACATGACGCAGAAGGACTTGCCGAAAATATCGAAAGTCTGTGCCGGGATCCTGTGCTGCGTGAACGGCTGGCGAAGGCAGGACGCAAGAAGGTCGCAGCGGAATTCGAACGGCAGGAGCTCGGCCGGACCCTGCGTCGCTATTACGCCGAAGCCCTCACGCGCAACTGACGCGCAGCAGCGGTTCGATTACGCTTCTTATCAGCTTGGCCCGGTTTCCTCGTCCTCTCGCCGGAGATAGACGGTTCGCGTCGGGAACGCGATCGCGATGTCGGCGGCCTCCAGTCGCTCGTAAATATGGAGGAGAAGATCGTTGCGGATCGTAAGGCTCTCGTTGAAGTCGCTCGTTTCTATGTAGGCGAAAGTTTCGACCGATAGTGAATCTGCTCCGAAATATCTCAGCTTCGCGCGCCTTGGATCGTCCGCAATCCGCGGGTTCTCTATCAACGCGGCTTCAATCAGATCGATGGCCTGCCTCAGCTTCGCGGAACTCAACGCGTATTCAAGACCGATGGTCTCGTTGAACAAGAACCGTTCTCGCTTGGTGTAATTCTCGATCTGGCGGGACGAGAAATCGCCGTTGGGAATAGTGACCAGCGTCCGCTCCAAAGTGCGAATGCGGGTCGAGCGCATTCCGATATCCTCCACCGTACCGATGACGTCACCGACCTTGCAGACATCGCCGACCTGGATCGGCCGGTCTGCCAGGACGGAGATCGTTCCGACGAGGTTCTCGACCGTCTTTTGAGCGCCGAGCGCGAGCACGAGACCGCCGATGCCGAGCGCCGCGACCCCCGTCGTCACGTCGAAGCCGAGCGTATCGAGAATACCGAGCGTCGCGATCACCAGCAGCGCGACCTTGGCGACGCGGCGGGCAAAGGTAATGACGGATGCCGTTTGGTGGCGTTCGCGCCGCTCCATGCGGCCCGACAGCCAGCGGGCGAAGGCATCGACCAGTCGCAAGGTGAACCAGAGCGCCGCAATCCAACCCGCGATCCCCAGATAGCGCAGGACGGTCTGCCGGGCGACGATGGATATGGCCGTTCCGTCGGACCAGATGCGGAAGGTAACGATCGCGACGAACAGCGCGAGAGGTGGCAGGGCCGCATCGATTAGCCGGTACAAGCCGCCCTTGCTCGATAGGACCTGCCGCAGGCCGAGCAGTATCAGCGCGGCGATCCCACGTGCGATCACGAAGGCGAGAAGGAGGAGGGCGAACAGTTTCACCCAGTCCCATAGGGGTGCGCCCGCAATCTCGAGGTCGCTGCGGGCCGGCGTGTTGCCGACCTCGTCCGGCAGGGCCGCCAACGTCTCGCCGGCTACCTGCCATATGGGCTGTCCGTCTTCGCCTTCGCTCCGCGTCAGGAGGATCGGCGTTTCCCCGTCAGCCAGAAAACCTACCCGTTCAACTGTCGGCGGAAGCCCGTCATCGAGATCGCCTTCCGCCTCGTTGGATAATTCCTGAAAAGTCTGCAGCGTACCTCCGCTATCAAGCGCCCCGCGCAACCGCGCGGCCAACATTTCGGCTGGAACGTCGGAGCCTTCGGGAGGTGCGAGATACGGGTCGGCGGCGGCCAGTTCGTCGCTGGCAAGCGCTCGCAGTAAACCCGTGACCGTTGAACGCGGCGTTTCGCGGCCGAACGGATCGGCCTCCACAGCTTCTTCGTTGGTTGCTTCGGAACTCGGAAAGAGGGCAGAAGCGGCAATCGTCGGGCCTGCCTGCAGGGCCAGCGATATGGCGAGAACGATGCGAAGGACGAAGCGTATGGACGTCATGGCACAGGCCTTGGCAAGCGAGCCGGTGCTTTTCAAGGACCGTGGCGGGGGCTAGGCCGTCACAGACACTGCATGTGAAGAGGGTGCATTTCACTATTATGACCGATAGGACACGGCGCGCGATGCGCTCTTGGCTGTTCGCCCCGGGTGACAGCGAAAAGAAAATGAGCAAATGCGCCGAAAGCGCGGCCGATATTGCCATCCTCGATCTCGAGGACGCCGTTGCCCCGGACAGCAAGAACGAAGCGCGACAAATCCTCCGCGATTTCCTGTCTACCTACGATGGAGACAAAAGCCGCGTCTTCGTCCGCGTCAATCCGCTCGACGGACCCCACACGCTTGCCGACCTTGCCGCTGTCATGCCGGCCCGGCCCGGCGGCATCATGCTGCCGAAGGTGTATGGTCGGCAGGACGTCGAGACGCTCGACAAATATCTCGAAGCTTTCGAGGTCGCCAACGACATGGAGCGCGGTTCGACGCAGGTGATCGTCCTGGTCACGGAAACTGCCGAGAGCATGTTTCATTGCGGGGATTTCAAGAACGCGCCCCGCCTCGTCGCAATGACATGGGGCGCCGAGGACCTTGCAGATTCGCTCGGTGCGAGCGCCAATACGGAACCCGATGGCAGCTTCGGCTTCACCTACGAACTGGCGCGCAGCATGTGCTTGCTCGGTGCCGCTACGGCGGGCGTTACGGCGATCGAAACGATCCAGGCGGATTTCCGCGATCTCGATGCGCTACGTGTGCGAGCGGACAAGGTACGTCGCGCGGGGTTTCAAGGGATGCTGGCGATCCACCCGGCGCAGATTGACGTCATCAACGAGGCTTTCACACCCGGCGAGGAAGAACTCGCAGAGGCGCGCGAGATCGTCGCTCTGTTCGAAGCCAATCCGGGTGCCGGGACGATCGGTCACAATGGCAAGATGCTGGATCGGCCCCATCTTGCGCGAGCGCGAAACCTGCTCGCGGCAGCGGACCTGAACTAGCGGACGATAATCCCCGCGCCGAAGGATGGCGGCTTTGATTGCGCTTCGTCTCGCTGTAACGGTCTCGGCATGCGGATCGCGATCTATGATCTCGACAATACCCTCACGCGTCGAGCAACCTTCACGCCTTTTCTTGCCTTTGCCGCGCGGCGGATTGCCCCCTGGAGGCTCATACTGCTGCCCATCTGGGTCCTGATGATGTTGGGCTATCGCGCCGGGCTGTTCGATCGGACGACGCTCAAGACCTATGGAATGCGCTTGATGCTGGGGAAGGCCAGCGTCGAAATGCTCCAGCGAGTGGGCCACGAATTTGCAAGCACACGCGCGAATAACGACTTTTTCATGCCTGCCGTGCTCGCCCTGCTCGATGAAGACCGAAGGAACGGGGCGCACGTCGTCATCGCCACCGCCGCTTTCGATTTTTACGCACTCGCCTTTGCCGATCTTCTGCTCATCGAAACGGTGATCGGATCGCGCTGGGACGGGCGCGTAATCAGCGGAGGCAATTGCTACGGCGAAACGAAGCTTCGCCGCGTCCAAAGTTGGGCGAAGGCGGAAGGGCTGTCGCTGGATTCCGCTACGATCCGGTTCGTGAGCGACAGTTTTGCCGATGCGCCGCTTCTCGAACTGGCGGACGAGCCGATCTTCGTCAGTTCGAGCGCGAGCAAACGGGCGCGGGCGAAAGCGCGCGGCTGGCGCGTTATCAGCGCTGATTGAGGAGACTATTCAAACGGCGGACGATGAGCGCTCCTGTCGCGTCGAACCTTTCCTGCGAGAATTTCTCCAGCACTCGCTTGCGGGCTGCAATCCCCATCTCAGAAAGGTCTTCAGGATTGTTCAGCAGATTGCGGAGCGCCGCAGCCAGCGAATGAGCGTCGCCAGTTTCCACCACGCGCCCGATGGCAGGTGTGTCGACTGTGAACGGCATCTCGCCTGTTCGTGAGACGATGACGGGGAGGCCTGCCTCCATCGCTTCGTGCGCGGCGATGCAGAAACCTTCGCGGCGGGAGGGCTGCACGTAGAGGTGAAGTTTCTTCAGATATTCCGAGGTGTCCTTAGCGAATCCGACAAAGTCGATCGTGTCCACCCTCTCGGCTCTCGCGCGTTCGCGCAAGGCTTGCTCCTCCGCTCCTGTTCCGGCGATCGTGATGCGGTAGGGCGTTTTCGGGCAGGAGGGCTCAGCGTGCATGATCGCGAGCGCGTCGATCAATATGTCGTAGCCCTTGTTGGGATGAAGCCTACCGAGACTTCCGATCCGCAAGGTTTCTCCACTGTGCCAAGGCTGTGCCTGGGGTGCATCCCGTCTGGCAGCAAAGATCGGCCAGGTGACGACACGCTGCGGGGCAAGACCTAACCGCTTGGCAGTCAGCATGGCGACCTGTTCGCTATCTGCGACCCAGATGTCGGATGCATCTGCCCGCCAACGCAACAACCGCTCGTTCCAGGGTTTCAGAAAGGCATTGTGCTGCCAACTCACGACCGGGATTCCGAGCCTTCTGCCAACCACCTGCCCGAGGAGGGTCGCGCGCGTCAGAGAGGTCCAGATCGCATCCGCGCCCCATTCTCGCGTCTGTCCCAGAAGCCAGCGATAGGCGGCCAAGTGTTCGCCTTCGCCGCCTTCGCGAACGACGGGTTCCACGCCCTCGTTCCGCAAGCGTTCCACGGCCAGTCCGTCACGCCGGGTCAGCGCCAGGACGCGCACCTGCGCACCTGCTTTCTCCAGAGCCTGGACGATTTTGGGAAGCGGCGTTTGCGCACCGCCGCCCTCCATCGAATTAATGGCATAGGCTATGCGCATTCTGGTCCGCTCTTGCGGCGTTCGTTTGCTTGAGCGATAGCCTTGGCGATCGCATTGGCAGCACGCTCGGACGCCGGCGTATCGGACAGTGCGAAAGTATGGGCGACCAGCTGCATCTGTCGTTCGCGATCCCGTTTGCCGATCGTTTTCCAGTCGCCGAGCGCTGTAATGAGCTCTGACGTAGTGGCAACCCGCTCCCCGACTTGCAGGAAGGGTAGGGCTGCTTCACCCTGCGATTGCAACGCACCATTAGGATCGAGCAGAAATACGGGTCGCGGGCGTACGATGAACTCATAAAGCTGGCTCGAGGCATCGCCGATATATGCGTCCGCAGCCAACATGTACGACATGTCGAACAGGCGCGGTCCGTCGATATCGACGAGGATGTTCGAAGCCGCGAGTGCTTCCTCCGGTATTTCCGGGCGCAACCGTCCGACCTTGTATTCCGGCGATACATGGATGGTCTTGCGGAACAGCATGACGTGCGGCGCGAAGATGAGATTGTAAGCCTGCCCCGCATCGCTTGCGAACCAGTGGAGAAGCTCGGGACCCTCGTCGTACCAGCTCGACAGGTGCGGATCGAAATGCGGATTATAGACGAAGGTCGGGCGAGTGTTGTCGAAGAATTTGGGCCGCGCCTCGAGATCGATGTTCTCGAATTTCGGATAGCCCGTGACCTCGATCTTTGTCGCGTCGACGCCATTGGCAACGAGCTGCTCTTTTATCTTCGGCCCCGCGACGAGGCTGAGATCGAAGCGCCGATGGTCGGGATGAAAGGTCACGCTGCGGTCGCCCGTTCCGTGTGGGACTCGGACGAATATCGGCGCGATCTGGGGATCGAGGCGCTGCTTCACGCGCAGGCAGGTTCTCTCGGTTGAGATTACCGCGTCGCTGGCGGCGAAGATGCACTCATGGCTTCTCAGGCGAGCCAGCCTCGTAACGGGAGCGAGCCTGTCCAGCCCCTTGGCAGCAGCCGCGACGAGGCGAGGGAGTGCGAGTTCGTGCCAGGATATGCGCGCTGCATCCTCCGGCCTGATCAGGCTTTCGATCTGTGCCCGAATGACGTCGCTGGCATAAGCTACTTTCGTCTCGATGTCCGGGTGAAGCCGGGCCATCGCACCTGCGACCGGGGCGAGATGCGCCACCTGATGCGCCGCGTCGTGGTTGAACAGGAAAAGGGCGCGGGGCATGGTTCGCGCGATTAAAGCAACGGCTTGCCGATGCAAGGCGATTAGCCCGCCCGTAGCGTTTGCCTATGCCGATGGCAGCAGCTATCGCGCCAACGCGTCCCGGTGTGAGCGACGCATTGGGATTGACAATGAAATCTGCGGTGATCGAACCGGAAAAATGCAACAAATCCGAGGTCAGCGACTTGCTCGATCTGCTCGTTGGTTTGTTCGGTCCGGAGAATGCCAAGTGATCTCGGCGCTCATATTGGCTGGGACCCGGCCGGGCGACGATCCGCTGGCAGGGACGGAAGGCAAGCCACACAAGGCCCTCATCGAAATACAGGATACGCCCCTTCTCGAACGCGTTGTGAGGGCACTGCGCGCAGCCGGAATGGACCGGATCGGCGTATCGTGCGACGAGGGGCCCGTTGCCGAACTCGCCCGCGCATTGCGGTGTGAAGTCATGCCGACCGGAAACGGGCCAAGCGATAGCGCCAGCATCGCCTTTAACGCATTCGGAGCGCCGCTTCTCGTGACGACCGTCGATCATGCGCTCTTGCGCCCCGAATGGGTTCGCGAGCTTATCGAGGGCACGCCTGCCGATTCCGATCTGAGTGTTGCGCTGGCAAAGCGCGAGGATATCGAGACCGCCATGCCCGGCAGCCAGCGGACCTATCTGCGGTTTGCCGATGGGGCGTGGTCGGGCTGCAATCTCTTCTATCTGCAGACTTTTCGTGCTGCTGCCGCCCTCAAGGCTTGGCGCCTTGTGGAAAAGGATCGCAAGCGTCCCTGGCGCCTCGTCAGCAGGCTGGGTCTTGCGGTACTCGTGTCCTACAGCCTTGGGCGACTCGGTTTAGGGGACGGGATCGGTCGTCTGGGCCGTCGTCTGGGGATCAAGGCGAGCCTGGTAAGGGTGACGGACGGATTGGCGGCGGTGGACGTCGACAAGCCGAGAGACCTCGAAGACATTCGTAATTTTTTGGCCCGGACGGCGATCTGACGAGAAGAGAGTTGCTGGCTGTCCGGCGCGCGACAAAGCCGAACTTTATCTCCGCCGCTATGGCTAAAATCGCGGCGATCCTTCCTTCAGGTCGACGAATTGCCAGATCAGACAGGACGACCCGAAACGATCCAAGGGCCCAATCCCTAGGATTTCTCTGGGTCCTATAGATTATTTGGGAGAACGTGAGAAGAACAAATGGTGCCCAGAAGAGGCATCACATTCGAACTTCTTTTCCGTTTAATTTCTGATGTTTAGATATTTCGGTCAAGCTGAAAAGCCCGCAAAAGGCCCGCAAAATCCCTCTAATGTATTGGTTCGATGCCTTTTTTAGGACTCGGAATTTCAATTTCAAACTTGACCGCGGAGTAGGTCGTTATCCGCTTTGCGCTCCAATCTCCGCTATTCTACGGGCTGCGCGCTCTGCCCGGAAGCAGTCATCCGTTCGGTTTACTTTAAATCATCGATATTCGTTCCAGCTTCTCTTCTTTTTGGCCGATAGTCTGGGAGGGGAGGATTTGATGTAATTCCCTCAACCTGAATATCTTCGATTTTTTCACTGAGAGGAGCAAGTTCGCGACTAAGCTCGCGAAGGTCCGTTTCACCTTCAACCAAAGAATCTTCGACCGCCGGAATGCCACTCCTTATCTGGGAAAGTTTGTTTTCAGCGTTCTGCACCCCCTCCCTGAATTGGCGAAGGCGTCGTTGCGCGATAGCAGAAGCGCTCCGCCCTGAGATCCGCCGATCTGCATCTCGAAGATTATTTCCCCATCCACCAACCCTTTGCCCTAAGTCTAACAATCTTCCTTTTGTTGAGGCCAATCGTTCGTCCCAACCTTCGGCGTCCGATGCGAGTGCGGCCGTCGTGACTCGAAGCCGGACAAGATCGGAGGTGATCACCCGTTGCTTTTCTGGCTCCAGTCCTTCGTTCAGAGCGCGAATGCTATTTGCCACGGTCTCTACAGTGGCGGTCGCATCCCTCCCCAATAGTCCGGTTTCGTCCGCGGCGGGAATGATCTTTTTTCCTGACTTGTCGGTGTAAATGCCCTGACGACCCCGTCGGCCCTCGAGCACGAGCGCAGCCTCTCCAGTTATCAGATCCGTGCTGATTGTCGCTTCAAGGCCGTGGACTTTCGCCGCAGAAGGATCGAGAGTCAGAACAACGACCACGTTTTCCGGTTCATTTTCCGCCAGACGGACCGATGTTACCTGTCCCACAGGGACTCCCGATAGTGTTACAGTCGATCCCGACTGAAGGCCTTCCACGGAGCGATCAAACTTGATCTGATATGTTTCCTGATTTGGTCTGGGATCGATTAGCCACATCGCGAAAGCGATGGTCGTAAGCATCAGAATGCCAACGATCCACGCCACTAGGGAGAAGTTTGCGTTAGTTTCCATCTAGCACGCCGCCAGCGGTTTGTTCGTCCGGCAGAGGGCCGGTGCAATGAAAGTTCGCGTCCCGCATGCTCCATTCGGTTGTCCGCTATAGAACATGACCGAGGTTCGTCCCCTGGCGCAATCGCCACGAGCGGGGCATCCGGGCGCGTCGAATGTGTTTTGGTTTGAGATCGGCCTAGTCCCAACACGGGCGTGATGCCGCCCCGCCCGTGGCGACCGAATATTGCTATGACTTGCGCAAGCCGCGTCCGGTCACTCAAGCGCGAAGGCGTCATGTCTTCCAGGCCGCTGCTGGAGGATGTGATTTCAAGTCTCCTGGCGATGTCCGTCTGGTTCAGGGCAGGAGCTCTGATGAGCTGCGCCAACACACGCCACTGCGTACGATTGAGGCTCAGCGGCTGTGCTCGGTCATCGAATGCCTTGCGCGCGGCGCGGCTGATCTGGTCCATCATGAAGATCGCTCGATCATCGTGGGTGATGACATTGTCGAGTGCGAGAGTGCCCTCATCTTCTGGCATGAGACATTCCTATCGATCGGAGAAAAATAGTAAAGGACTTTCGCATTTTGTTTTGGCCGCTATATCGCTCGCGCAGCGGCTCAAACGATGGCGAGGAGCGAAATAATCATGGCGGACGAGACAGCAGGGGCTAGCGATGAAGGCGCACGTCCGACGGGGTTGTCCAGTCCGCGGGTCCGGCTGGGTCTGCTGATCGCCGGCATTCTGGTCCTGCTCGCCGGGAGCTACTGGTATTACAATCATCAGACGTACGGCAGATTCCAGCAGTCCACCGACAACGCTTATATTGCCGCCGACAGCGTCATCATCTCCCCCAAAATTGCGGGCTACGTCGAGCGCGTATTAGTGACGGAGAATCAAACGGTCGCGTCGGGCGATGCACTTGTCCAGCTGGACGTGCGAGATTATCGTGCCCAAACGAACCAGGTCGAAGCCCAGATCGCCGCGTCGCTCGCCGGAGCAGATACGGTACGCGCCCAGCAACAAGAGCAGGACGCGGCAATTGCCCAGGCCCGTGCACAGCTCGCAGCAGCATCTGCACAGGCTGGTCTCGCTGCTGAGCAGGTTGTCCGGTACCGCCCCCTTGCCGCTTCGGGAGCGGAGCCGCGCGAGAGGCTCGATCAGCTGGAGGCCCAGGCCAGAGAAGCGCAGGCTCAAGTCGCGGCAGCGCGCGCCGCGCTCACGGCGGCACAGCGCCGACAGAACACGCTTAGCGAGCAGATAGACCAGGCCAATTCGCAAGCCAACGCCGCTCGTGCGCAACTCGAGGCCGCCCGTCTGAACCTGTCATCGACCACGCTCCAGGCCAGTATTTCCGGGCGGGTGGGTGACCTCACGGTCCGACCTGGACAATTTGTCCAGCCTGGCCAACGCCTTATGAGCCTCGTACCGACCGACCGCCTCTACGTGACAGCAAATTTCAAGGAAACGCAGCTCGGACTTGTCCGCCCGGGGCAACCCGTCACCTTGGAAATCGACGCGCTGCCGGACCTCGAGCTATTAGGAAGAGTGGAAAGCATCGCCCCCGGGACCGGGGCAGAATTCTCGATCCTACCTCCGCAAAACGCGACGGGTAATTTCACCAAGATCGTTCAGCGCGTCCCGGTGCGCATATCCATTCAGGCTTCGCCCGAGATCCTGCGTCTGCTGGTGCCGGGCATGTCTGTTGTCGCGAGTGTCGATACGCGCGCCGCTAGAGACCAACTCGATTCGATCCGCAACGCGGCCGGAGACTGACCGATGGCAGGCGCCGCTGCAGCGGTTTCGCCGCCGGTCGAAAAGGCCGATGCTACGGCCTGGATCGCCGTAGCCGCCGGTGCGCTGGGGGCGATGCTGGCAACGCTTGACATCTCGATCGTCAATTCGGCGCTGCCGACGATCCAGGGGGAAATCGGCGCGACCGGAACCGAAGGCACCTGGATCGCGACAGCCTTCCTTGTTGCCGAGATCATCATCATCCCTCTGAGCGCGTGGCTGGAAAGACTGCTCGGCCTTCGCACGCTGCTCATCGTCGCGGTTTCTGCCTTCACGGCCTTTTCGGTGTTGTGCGGCATTGCCACCGATCTGACGACGATGATCATCGGTCGCACCGGTCAAGGGTTCATGGGCGGCGCGCTTATTCCAACCGCCATGACCATCGTCGCAAAGCGACTGCCTCCATCGCAACAGCCGATTGGCATGGCGCTCTTCGGAATGACCGTGGTTCTTGGGCCGGTAATGGGCCCGTTGGTGGGGGGCTGGCTTACCGAGAACCTGAGCTGGCACTACGCCTTCTTCGTCAACGTGCCCGTCTGCGCGTTGCTCCTTGCTTTACTATTCATCGGGCTACCCCATGAAAAGCCCGACTGGGTTTACCTGCGCGAGGCTGATTGGGCGGGAATAGCTGGTATGATCCTTGGGTTGGGTGGGCTGACCATCGTTCTGGAAGAAGGCCACCGTGAGGAGTGGTTCGATTCCACGCTGATCGTCCAGCTCACACTGATGACGGTCGTGGGTTTTGCACTTCTGACCTACGGACAGCTTTACGCGCGCAAACCCGTGCTCAAATTGCGCCTGATGCTCAGCAGGCAGTTTGCCAGCGTCGTGGTGATGGCACTGGCGCTTGGCATGGTCATGTATGGCTCGACCTACGTGATCCCGCAATTTCTCGCGATAATTTCCGATTATAATGCCTTGCAGACCGGACTTGTGATCTTCTGGATGGGCGTTCCGGCTTTCCTGTTGATGCCCGTTCTCCCGTTCATGATCCGCAGGATTCACATCCGCATTGCGGTCGGCGCGGGCATGTTCATCATGGCGCTAAGCTGTTTCGTCAGCATAAATCTGACAGCGGAATCGGGAGGTGGAGTGTTCACCGAAAGCCAGTTCCTGCGTGGCATCGGCATGATCCTCACGATGATGTTCCTCAACCAGGCGACGGTAGCTTCGGTTGCCAAGGAGGATGCCGGCGATGCTTCGGGCATCTTCAACGCGGCGCGAAACCTCGGGGGCTCGTTCGCGCTCGCGGGGCTTGCCTCGTTCCAGGATCAGCGCCAGTGGCATCATAGTCGACGCATGGAAGAAACCCTCAACGCTAACAGCCCCCGGCTACAGGAATACCTGGACGGCATGACGGCGTCGCTGGGCAGCCCACAGGCCGCGCTGGAGATGCTTTCCGGCATCATTCAGCGCGATGCGTTCGTGATGACCTACAACGATGTCTTTTTCGCCATGGGCGCGATTACCCTGGTCACGGTGCCGCTGGTACTGTTCCTCAAGCCTCTCCCGAAGAACTTATCCCTTTCGATGCACTGAGAACTCTATGCGCAAGACCCTAACCCTCCTCGCTCCCATGGCGCTCCTCGCGGGTTGCATGTCCGGTCCCGACTATGCCGGTCCCCCGCAACTTGCGACCGCCGCAGGCAATGCGTTCGTACGCGCCGGCCCCGAAATCGATCCGTTTGCGCCGATTGCCGGCGACTGGTGGACGCTGCTCGGCGATCCGGTTCTCAATGAACTGGAGGCGCGCGCGCTGGTCGGCAATCCGGGCGTGGCCGCGGCGCGCGCTCGCATCGAACAGGCAAGGGCTTCTGTCCGCCAGGAGCGCGCCAACCGGCTACCCGCCGTGGCTGCGCAGGCGACTGCGGTCCAGGCGAATATCCCAGGGCTAGATATCGGCAGTGGCCCGCCCCCGGGATCGCCCGGCGCTCCTGCAGACACCGAAGAGCAGGACAGCCTCAGCGTCTACAACGTCGGGCTCAATGCAAACTGGGAGATCGATTTCGCTGGGGGGCAGGCACGGCGTGTCGAGGCCATTAACGCTCAGGCTGCGGCCTCGGTGGCGAACGCCGAGGATGCGAAAGTCCAGCTCGCCGCCGAAATCGCGCGGGCGTATGTGAGCCTGCGAGAAGCGCAAGGGCGGCTCGAGCTTGTCCAGCGAGAGCGCGACTTGCAGCAGCAAATTCTCGAACTGACCTATCAGCGCTATACACAGGGCGCTCTCGCGCTGTTCCCGGTCGGTAACGCGAACGCCGAGCTCGAACTGCTCAAGTCGCAGATCGCGGAAGCTCAAGCGGACATCGATGTATTCAAAGACACGCTCGCGGTGCTGACGGGCGAAGCGCCCGGCGCACTCGACGGGCTCCTGGCGGCTCAGGCCGAAATTCCGCTTCCCCCCGAACGGGTCGCGGTGGGCGATCCCGCAGCGCTAATAGCGCGGCGGCCGGATGTTCGAGCCGCCGAACGCATGCTGGCCGCGGCGAATGCGCGCATTGGCGTGGCAGAGGCTGCTCGCTTCCCCAAGATTTCCTTCATGGGGATTCTCGGTTTGGGCGGATCGGAGCCCGACGACATCCTGGACCCGGGCAACTTATCGGCAATCGCTTTGCCGCGGCTGCAGTGGAACCTGCTTGATTTCGGCCGCACGGCAGCATCGATCGATCAGGCCGAGAGTGCGCGCGACGAGGCCGAAGCGCGCTATCTTGAAGTGGTCCTGGGCGCACTACGCGACGCCGAACAATCGCTTGCTCGGTTCGGGCAACAAAGAGCCAACGTAGCCGCGCTGGCGCAGATCAGTCGGCAGGCCGACACGGCTGCGGAGCTTAACGAGCAACGCCGCGCCGCGGGGGTAATCTCGCAAGGCGAACTCAACACTTCGATCCGCAAGCGCGAACAGGCCAGAGCAAATCTCGATCGGGCGATCGCCGCCATGACAAATGGCTGGATCGCGATCCAGAAGTCGCTTGGGTTGGGATGGGTCGAATTGTCTCGCGACAATCGCACGTCGGTTGAGCCAGCTCCGGTCGATCGAAAATCAGTTATGAAACCTGAACAGAGTTAGGATAAGTTTTCTCAGAAGTCTGCCCCGCAGCCCCTTCCAACTTTTCCTAACGCGTCAGCACCTCGTGCACTACGACCCAATCTTGGATCATAGGGGTCAGCATGTTTCCGCCTTTCGCAGAGTGCGTTTGCCAGTATCACCATCGGATATCCCGATTGCACTATTCGGTGACTCTTCATTGTCGTTTCTATGTAAGGCCTTAAGCTTTCCGCGAGCATCTCGTAGCGACATCAACGAGCGATCGTACAGGCATTTCGAGTGCAGCTCGCATTTGGCCGGTTCGATGACCGCCTCGTCGGTAGGCTTACGAGGCGGTCATCGAGCATTACGCCGCTCTGGAAAAGCTATAAAGTCATGGGTCGAAATACGAACTAGCTGGCACTGTCCGTTCGGGTCGTTGGGAGGACCACCGATCTCCCCGCCAACACGATCTGGACCTGTTAGAAACTGAACCCCAAAGCAACACCATATCTACGAGGATCCAAAGTGTAGATATTGGTAAAATTCCCCGAGGATGCGTCGGTCAAGTACAATCCTGTCACCGAGCTGCTGTCGAAAATGTTCTGAACAAATCCGCGCACGAACCAACGCTCATCCGCACTGTTCAACTGCACGATCGCGTTGGCTTGCACGAATGGCTCGATCCGGTTGACCCTGCCGTTAAAGATATTGCCGTATTGCTCACCAGTCAGCGCTACGTCCACGCGAGGAACCAGAGTCATGCCATTGTCGAAAGTGGCGGTGTACTGCACACCCATCGAAACCTTCATTTCGGGGGCCTGCGGCAACTTGTTCCCTTTAATGTTGACCTCTACGCCAGGGCTTAATACCGCAAGGCCGCTGCCCGCCGGAACGGCTCCGGCCAAGACATCGCAAATGCTGAATGCGCCGCTTGACGCAAGATTGCCGTCATTAGGAAATTCTTCGGGACCACGAAGACCCAGAGCTGCGTTCACTCCGGCCACGAATGCGTCGGCCGCGCCGGGGGCTGGCCCGGTTACGGCACAATTAGCACCGTTGCTAATATCCTTGATGATGACGGCATCAGGATCGCCGCCACCCGGGTCGCGCGGATTGGAGAAGAACTGGTCGCCGGCAACTTCCGCGTTGAGATAACTGAACGTCAAGTTGACAAGCCAATCGGGATCGGGCCGGATAACGGACTCTAGTTCCACACCCCAGATATCGGCATCGATAGTATCATTAACTGAGGTACGGGCGACGATGCGGCTAAGCTGCAACCCGCTATACTTATAGTAGAATGCAGTAGCGTTTAATTGCAGTGCGCCATTCGCAAAGGTATTTTTCGATCCGATTTCAAATGCGTCGATGGTTTCTGATCCGAAGCTTTCAGCCACATCGAAAACGGGCGAAAGGGGCGGGTTGATACCCCCGGATTTATAGCCCCTGGCATAAGATGCGTAAATCGAATTGTCAGGCGTAACTTCGTAGTCGAGCACCGCACGCCCGGTTATTTCATCGAAACCTACTTCTCTAAATTGCGTTAGCTGCTCACCTGGCGTACCAGGATCGGCATCAAAAAGACCAGAGGGACCGGTTAAGGGAGTGATCGGGCTGTCGAACGGCTCCCCGTCATTCGCGTAAGGATTGAGGAAGCTAATCAAGGTCGTGCGCGCAGTCACGTCTTTCTTGTCGTCGTTATACCGCAAACCTCCGGTGAAGGTCAGACGCTCGGTCAGGTCGACGTAGATCTCCCCGAACACACCGAAGCTCTCAAGATTAGCCTCGAGAGAATTGTTGCGGTACATGGATGTTGCGAAGTAGGATGGCGGTGCACCGCCTGCCAAAGTACCAAACGATCCCAGAATGGCACTGGCGTAGTCAAGCGCGAATGAGTTTACATAGTAACTGTTGTCGGTAGTCTTGGACTTTGCATAGATCCCTCCGAGCAGGAAATTGAATGCTCCGTCGAAATCACTGGAAAGGAGGATTTCGCCGCTCCAGGATTCGCGTTGCTCTGAAGACCTGTCGAAGGATAGCGGCGTTTCGCCGCACAATACATTACCTTCGAACGCGCCCCTGTTCCCATCATCGTTATCGGAGGTGCACAATACGCCCCCTGGGCCATTGGGGATGAGAGCCTCCACAATCGGGGTAAAATACGCCGACGAACCTGGCACGAACGCCGGTGCAGGTGCGGGGAGGCCGGTAGGCAAACCGTTGGCCGCGAAGCCGGACAACACGTTCAAGGCCGTAGCAAAGCCGGTACGATCCTGAATGCCCAGAAAGTAGTCCTGCCGGGAATCGACTTCGGTGTCCTGATAAAGACCGGTTGCAGTCAGTGTCATAGCTCCGATGCGCTGCTCGAGACGGGCCTGTAGCTGCACTTCATCGGCAAAATAGAATGGAGTATACGCCGTGTTTACCGTGCGCACATCGTCGGGCTTATCGAATCCTGCAAATGCATCGGGGCCGTACAGGCTTCCCAATCCCAGTACTGAGGGAATTCCCTGAATAGCGAAGAACTCTTGCGAACTGAGCGTTGCGCCGACTGTGGAATTGGCATTGGTGATGTCAAAGTCGCGGCGATTGTTCAGACAACCCAGCACGCCGAGCGGGTCACGCTGGCAGGCCTGCTTTTGATTACGTAAACGGGTGTCATCTTCCCTGAAATAATATGCCATGAAGTCGAGAGTGGTATCGGCACCGGGTTCAAAACGAAGAGAACCACGAACAGCGTACATGTCTCGGTCGTCGACATCCGAATTGTCGAAAAGGTTTGTGGTGTAACCGTCGCGATTCAGAAAGAATCCGGCTACCCGAACGCCGATAGAATCGCCGATCGGGACATTGACCATCCCTTCGGCCTTGATGCTGTTGTAATTCCCATACTCGAACTCTCCGGCCGCGCCGAAAGAACCGAGGTCAGGCTTGGCTGTCACAAGGTTGACAACACCCGAGGTAGCGTTGCGGCCGAAGAGGGTGCCCTGCGGCCCCCGTAGGACCTCAATTCTCTCAAGGTCAAAATATTCTGTTTCGAACAGCCGGGTACCAAAAAGAGGGGAACCATTGATATGGATAGCCGTCGCTGCGTCACACGTCACACCAACACAAAGATCGCCGATACCACGGATGGTGAAGGACGACCCGGTGAAGTTGCCCTTCGAAAATGAGACGTTCGGGAGCGTCAATTGAAGGTCAGCAGCGTTTTCGATCTGCTGGCTTTCGAGAGCCGTAGCATCGAAGGCACTGACCGCGATCGGCACCTCTTGCAGACTCTGAGATTGGCGTTGGGCCGTCACGATGATTACGGATCCTTGGGGTTCCGCCTCATCAGTTGTGGAATCCTGCGCTAAAGCCATCTGCGGCCAAGCCAAGATGGCCGAAGTGGCGAGCACCATCGCTCTCAGTGTCATATAGCATCCCTTCCCATCTCTTCAGTGCAACGATAATTGGCTCCGCCGCTTACTGCAAAATGGGGCGACCTCGAGGGTCGCCCCTTAGTCTAAGGAGAGGAGAGGGAGAGAATTAGCCCAATCCCCGTCCATGGGCATATAAATCCGCGTGATATTAGTAAAGCGCCTTATCTTTTGACCCCATGGGCCACGATCCAGACCGCACGCGGAGTGAACGTTTGCTAAAGATCAGCAATGGTTGGCGCGCTAAGCGAGTTGCTCCCGATAAAGCTTTTGCCCCAGCTGGCATCGAGACCAACGAAGCGTTCGCCGTGCCGACGGCGACAATAGTTCGGATATAGTACAAGATGAATATGGACGCCCTTTGCCCCCATCTCGCTGGCCTCTGACCAGGAACCAGCCTCTTAGTATGGGGGATCTCAGAGGCTCCAAAAGGCCAGTACCGCCCGTAGCGCAGCGACGAACGCGAGCGGCTGATCCAGCATGAGATGATGGCGTGCATCGGGCACTGCAACAATTGGTATCTTTCCCCCTCCCAGTTCCCGGATATAGCGGGCGGAATCGCGATCAAAGAGCTGACTTTTCTCGCCGTACACAATCGCTTTGCGCCCGGGCGCATCGACCAGCCTCTGGCCTACTGTCAGCCATTCGTCGGGCTTGTTGCTGCGCCGGAACACTTCGGGAGAAAACTTCCATGTCCACTCCTCGCCATCGCGGCGGAGAGAGTGATAGGCCATGTAATCCATCAGGAACGGCTCACCAACTGCCTGCGGCGGCGACAGGATATACCTCTCGCGCGCCGCTTCGTAGGTGGGGTAGCGTCGCACCGGTTTGTCAGGATTACCCGACCCGGGGCTCGATCTGCCCATGGTCCAGTATTTCTCCAGCTTTTCGGGCCGCATCACCATGAGATCGCAGACAATAACGCCGGCGAAGGCATCCGGCGATTGGGAAACGGCGGTCAGCGCTGCACCCGAGCCGAAACTATGGGCGATGATCGTCGGTCTGCTTCCATCTGCAAACAAATCGAGCGCTTCGCTGATCTCGACAAATTCCTTTCCCCGCGCAGCTATATCGGCCACGCCGCGCATCTCGCTATCGCCCATACCGGCCAGATCGAACGCCACCACGTCGTAGTCTTCGGCAAGGTACGGTGCGATGAAGGCAAAGCAGCGGGCATGGGCGAGAAAACCGTGAGTCATGAGCAATTTGGGCCGGTCACGCCTGCCCCAGCGAAGATAATGCACCCGCGCGCCACCAACCTCTACGAAGCCTTCCTCACGGGGCACGCTCAGCGCCCAGGCGAACCATTCGGGTATATCCGCCCCGTCGCCGGCCCATACGGGATCAATATCTGTTGACCCGTCGTGGATTGGTTTCATTTCATTCATTTCGGCGCAGTCTCCATACCGGATAGTGTATTCCTGATAAAACCACGATAATCGTGCCGTGCGACATCGTGGCATAGATCGGCGTAACCAGATACGCTGGGGAAATTGATCAGTTGTCGGGGTTTGCCGGGAATATTGGCGCCCATGTACCACGATTCAGCCTTGGGGAAGAGCGTCATCGACCCTACTTGGGCGACCATATCGGTCCAGCTTCGCTCGGCCAGCGCATCGGCTTCGAAAAGGCCGATCCTGTTATCGCGCAGCCAGATCAGGAAATCGCAGATCCAGTCACCCTGGATTTCGGCGCTTGTCGGACCGTTGGAAAAGCCTGAAGGGCTGAGCGGGCCGTAGGCGAACAGCATGTTCGGAAATTGGGCGACGGCCATGCCCAGATAGGCTTTGATCTCACTCTTCCATGCTTCTGCCAGCGCCAGCCTTCCGCGGCCGGTGATGTTCATGTCGATGAGCCCGCCACGACCGGCATCGAAGCCGGTCGCGAAGACAATGAGATCGCACGGGATCATGCCAGTGGCTGTTTCTATCCCGGCCTCGGTGACGCGAGTGATCGCGGTGTCGTTCAGATCGACCAGCGTCACATTGTCTTGTGCGAAGATCTCGTAATAATTCTGTTCGAGCGATGGTCGCTTGGTCCCGAAGGGATGTGGCGGCTCATCGGGAGCGAGCTTCTCGGCAATGGTCGGGTCGCAGATCCGCTCGCGCACCTTGTCACGCCAGAACTCGTAGGCGTGGCGATTGGCGTCCTCGTTCGTCAGTATGTCAGCGAAATTATGATACCAGAAGCGCAACCCTCCTCGCTGCCACAAATCCTCGAAATGCGTAGTCCGCTCTTCCTCGGTCACAGCCAGGGCCGAAATGTCCAGCGATTGGCATTCGAAACCGCCACTTGTCGTAAGCCTTTTCTGGAAGACAGCGGGATATTCGGATTTTTCGCGAAGCTGACGATCAGCGTCCAGTTTTTCCTGCCGCATGGGAAGGGCGAGAATCGGGGTTCGCTGAAAAAGCGTCAGCTGCTCCGCGCAGCTTGCCGCCTCCTGCGCCACCTGTACGCCGCTGGCACCCGTGCCGATCAGGGCGATCCGGCGGCCGGAAAGGTCGATGCCTTCCTGCGGCCAGCGGGCGGTATGGCACCATTCGCCTTCGAAATCGCTAAGGCCCGGGATATCGGGAATGTAGGGTTTCGAGGCGAACCCCAGGGCCGGCAAGAGGAAACGCGCGCTTACTTTTCCGCCATCGTCGAGCTTCAATCGCCAGCAGGCGGTGTCTTCATCGAACGGCGCGCTTTCGACCCGTGTTTTCATTCGCATTGCCGGCCAGAGGTCGAGCGTATCGCAGACGTGGAGGAAATAGGCGCGCAGTTCTTCCCAGCCTGGAAATCGTTCGCTCCACGTCCAGCTTTTCCATACTTCCGCAATGGAAAATTCGTAAAGTGGAACCTGGGAATCGACCCGTGCTCCCGGATAGCGGTTCCAGTACCAGATTCCGCCCGGCTGCTCCGCTGCGTCTACCAGCAGAACATCGAACCCCGCCTGACGCAGCTTGTAAAGCAGGTATATTCCGCTGAACCCGGCCCCGACGATTACGACATCATAGTCAGGAGGGGGCGAATGGCTCACGAGGCCCCGGCACCCGCTTTCGCGATGTCTTTAGCCGTAGTATAATCCGCCTTGCCGTTTGACGCGCGCAAGGCGGTTTGCGTTGGGCAAATCGCCTTGGGCGTTTTGTAACCTGCCAGTTGCTGGCGCACGTGATCCTTGATCGCTTGCGCGTCGAAGTCCGCATCCTGGGTCAAATGCACCACAGCGGTCACCGCTTCGCCCCATTTTTCGTCAGGCACCCCGACGACAAGCGCGTCGGCAATGGCGGGATGGGTTTTGAGCACTTCCTCCACCTCCTCGGGGTAAACCTTTTCACCTGCGGTGTTGATGCAGACGCTGCCGCGGCCCAGCAAGGTCAGGCTTCCATCGGATTCCACCCGGCACCAGTCGCCCGGGATGGAGTAACGCACGCCATCGATCGTCCTGAAAGTCTTGGCCGACTTTTCCGGGTCCTTGTAGTATCCTGTGGGGATTGCGCCCTTGCGGGCAATAAAGCCGGGCACGCCGCTCCCCGCCTCGACCTTCCGGTCGTTCTCGTCGAATACGTCGCAAAATTCCCCGATCCCGAATTTCGCGGTGTTGGTGCCGCCCTGTGCGGTCGTCACCGACAAGCCGTAGCCCAGCCCTTCCGAAGCGCCAAAACTGTCCATGAGGATGACCTGGGGGATATGTTTGCACAGGCCCGCCTTTACCTGTTTACTCCACATGACGCCGGACGAGATGATCGAAATCAGGCTGCTCGTGTCCCAGCGCTTCGGGTGGGCGTCCAGCGCCTGCAGCATGGGTTTGGCAAAAGCGTCACCGACAATGGCGATGCTCTGCACCTTGTGCTGGTCCACCGCATCCCACAATTCTTCCGCGTCGAAGGATGGATCGGACAGCGTGACGATGGCCCCGCCCGACATGAGCGTGCCAATAGCAGTAATGAACCCGGTTCCATGCATCAGCGGGCACGCCGGCAAAGTGATGCGCGCAAGCTCGCCCTGCTTCACCAGGGCCACCATTTCCTCCATGGTCTGGGGAACCGGACCCAGCAGCTTTTGCGCGTCGAGCTGAGCCTTGCGCATATCATCGTGTCGCCACATCACGCCCTTGGGCATGCCGGTGGTACCGCCTGTATATATGAACAGCAGGTCATCGGGAGAACGCTCGATATCGAGAGGCGCGCCGTTACCTTCTACAAGTTTTTCGTAAGGAAGCGCGAAGGAAGCGATCTGCGAAGCATCGCCGATTTCTACAAATGTATGAACCTTGGTCAACCGTTCCTTCAGTTCAAGAATGCAGTCGCGGAACTCGGAACTGTAAACAATTACCTCGCTATCGGAATCGTCGAAGATGTAGAAAACCTCCTCGGGACGGTAACGATAATTGATGTTCACGTGCGTGAGGCGGCCCTTGAAGCACGCGGCCATCAATTCCCCGTATTCGGAACGGTTGCGCATGTAGAAGGCTATCTTCGCCCCGTCGCCTGCACCTTGCGCGCGCAGATTGCGCGCCAAATTGTTCGAACGCTTCGACATTTCGGGCCAGCTAATGATCCGGTCGCCGTGAATCAGCGCCGGAGCATCTTCCGGGACCGCAGGTTCGATTGCATCAAGGATGTCGCCAAGGTTCCAGTCGATCACGTATTAATTCCTCTCTCCTTGGTGGCCACGATTTTGTCGGTAGCGTGCGCCTAATTCATCGTCTCATGCGACCTGCGTCCACCCCTGCAAGGCCGCTGCTTCGGCCCGGACCGCTTCGGGACTTCCCAGAACCTGGCGGTCGAAACCGATTCGCTTGAACCAGAAATGCAGACCTAGGAGATCGGTAAAACCCATCCCCCCATGCACCTCGGTTGAGGTTCGGGCGACAAAACGGTGGACTTCGCCCGTATGTGATTTGGCATGGCATGCCACCAGCGAAGCCTCGTCGGGCGTCGCATCGAACGCATGGGCGGCATACCAGACCAGCGAACGGCATGGTTCATGGCGGGCAGCCATTTCCGCGCACATATGCTTGACCGCCTGGAAGCTGCCGATCACTCGTCCGAACTGTTCGCGCTGCCCGGCATAGTCGACCGCTTTTTCGATCATAGCCTGGCCCGCACCGAGGCTATCGGCGGCCAGGAGCACCCGGCCGGCGTCCCGCAGGCGCCTGACTGTGGCCCCACCATCGTCCGCGAGAGCCTCGCCCGCTACGCCAGAAAACCGCAGCTCCCCTACGCTCCGGGTGCGGTCGATCGTTTTGAGAGCAACCTTCTCCAGACCCGCAGCATCGCCAGCTACGAAGTGCATACGACCGGCGGTATCGGCTACCAGAAACGCGTCGGCTTCCAGGAAGTCGAGCGCGAACAAAGCCGTTCCGTCGAGCTTTGCGCCGTCGAAGTCCACGCCTGCCCGGTCCCGGATCTCCACCGTTTCCGCGATCGCGACGGCGATTTGCGCCTCGCCCTTCGCTATCCTCGGCAGCCAGTGCGCCTTCAACTCCTCGCTACCGCCCTGTGCCAGCGCAAGGGGTGCCAGTACATGGGCACCGATAAAAGGCACCGGCGCGACGGCATAGCCGAGCTGCTCGGCCACAGCGGCGGCATCGAGCATTGTCATCCCGAGCCCGTCATGTTGCTCGGGAACCATCATTCCCCAAATGCCGATTTCGCCCAGCGCCGAACGCACGTTGTCGCTGAAGGGAACCGAGCCCTCCGCGCATTCGCGCACATGATCGAGCGGACAAGTATCAGCAAGAGTGCGGCTGATCGCGTCGCAGAGCATCTCTTGGTCTTGCGAAAGTCCGAAATCCATCAGGCGGCTCCCTTATTCTGCCCGCTTGCAACGGCCGTCGCCTGTTCGACGGCGGGAGGCGTTGCGAACTTGGGTTCGCGCGGCATTTCCAGCCCGCGTTCGGCGATGATGTTCTTCTGGATCTGGGCGGTGCCTCCACCGATGATCAGACCAAGCTGGAACATGTAGTTCCACTGCCAGGCACCGTCTTCGCGCTCGCGCTCGCTTCCGTGATAGAGTATGCCCATCTCGCCCATTGCGTCGATCGCGAGCGCGGAAATCTGATGGGCGAGCTCACAGCTCTGCAGCTTCACGACAAGTTTCGCCATGCCGCCGGCATCCCCCCTAAGGCTGTTCGACAGGATGCGCATGCCGTTGAATTTCATCGCCGCGACTTCGGCTTGCAATGCAACCAGCCGGTCACGCAGAACGGCGTTGTCCATTGCGCAACCCTGGCCGATGCGTTCTTTTTGCATCAGCCTGACCAGCGCCTGGAGCCGGTTTTCCAGTGCATCGGGGTCGCCCAGCATGCCACGTTCATGGCCCAGTGTGGCATTGGCCACGTACCACCCCTGCCCGCGCTGCCCGACGATCTGATCCAGGGGAACCCGCACGTCGGTAAAGAACGTTTCATTGAACTCGGCATGACCGGTCATGGTCTTGAGTGGTCGGACCTCGATCCCTGGTGTGTCCATCGAGAAGATCAAGTAGGAGATGCCGCCGTGCTTGGGCGCGTCCGGTTCGGTCCGAACAAGGCAAAAGATCATGTCCGCCTGCTTGGCCGTGCTGGTCCAGATCTTCTGTCCGTTGATGACAAAGTCGCCATTTTCGACGCGGGCGCTGGTCTTGAGCGCGGCGAGGTCCGATCCCGCTCCAGGTTCCGAATATCCCTGACACCAGACTATCTCGCCATTTAGGGTCGGCTCGATCCATTGCCGTTTCTGGGCTTCGGTTCCGAGTTCCAGCAGCGTGGGAACGAGCATGGAAATGCCCTGGTTCGCAAGGCCTGCGGGGATGCCAGCGCGCGAAAATTCCTCGGCAATGATCCGCGATTTCAGGATGTCCGGCTCGGCTCCGTATCCGCCGTATTCCTTGGGAATCGTACGCGCCGTGTAACCATGCAGGATCAACAGCTTTTGCCATTCGACGGCTTCGGGGGAAGGGCGCGCGGCACGGCCTTGGCCATCGGGTGCGCGGTGACCGTGGGTTTGCAGGAACTGGCGCACTTCCTCGCGAAACGCGTCATACTGGGGTCCGTAGTCGAGATCCATCTTGGTCTATCCTTCTGCGCGCGCGATCGCGACGGGTCGGAATACTGGCAGGCGAAAATCTTCGGAGATCGGCTCGAAATCCAGCGTGACCGGCAGATCGAGCTCAAGCTCGTCGAGCGCGCAATCGACCAGCCGGGTTGCCATGCGCACTCCCTCCTCCAGTTCCACCACCGCAGCGATGAAGGGAATCTCGCCGGCGAAGGCGGGATGCAGTGCCTGATGGGTCACCGTCCAGGAAAACAGCGTGCCATTGCCGGTGCTATGCTCCCACGACCATTCAGGAGAACCGCATCGGGCGCACATATAGCGCGGCAAATGCCGAAAACTGCCGCATCCTTCGCACTGCTGGAAGTAAAGGTTGCCGTCCTGACACCGGTTCCAGAATTCCTGCTCCACCGGATCCTGCGGGCGCGGCTTTGGCTTGGCTGGTGCGGCCTGCGCCGAGGGGCGCATCTTGGGCGGCAGATCTTTCTCGTCGCTCACGCAAACCTCCTCAAAATCGCTATACTGCCGTCACCCAGATCGCCCCAGCCGGTCACCAGGCCGGTCTGGGCGCCTTCGACCTGCCGCTCCCCACAATCGTGGCGCAACTGACGCACCGCCTCGACGACATGGTTCAGTCCCCAAACATGGGCCTCGCTCAGCAGGCCGCCATGGGTGTTGACGGGATAGCGCCCGCCCAGCTCGATCTGGCGATTCGCGACGAACTCTGCCTGTCCACCTGGTTCGCAATAGCCCAGGGCCTCCAGCTGAAGGAGAACCACGTAGGTGAAGCAGTCGTAGATCTGCAGAAAATCCATGTCTTCGCGATCGACCCCCGCCATTTCGAACGCGCGCGGCGCGGCGTAGCTCAGGCCGATCTTGAAGGGGTCGGGACGCGAAGGGATATCGTCGGCGGGGTAAGGATGCCCTTCAGCCGCACCGGCGATGCTCACGGGAACATGCGGCATGTCCCTGGCGCGGTCTATTCGCGAAACCACGACTGCGCATGCCCCGTCAGTCTCCAGACAGCAATCGTAGAGGCGAAAGGGTTCGGATATCCAGCGCGCGGAATGGTAGGTTTCGGCATCCAGTTCCCGGCCATAAGTGAAGGCCTGCGGATTCATCTGCGCATGGCGACGGCACGCCAGTGCAACGGCCGCCATCGCTTCCGGGCCGATATCGTAAATTCGGGAGTGCCGGGTGGCGAGCCAGGCATACATCTGCACCGGCAGGAACACGCCATACGGAATGTAATAGCCTTGGATCGTATTCGTCAGGGTGTTCATGTTCATCGGCCGCGTCGGCGGTGCGCCAGGCTTGGGCCGCAAGGCGGAATAACCGTTCCACCCGAGCGTCACCAGCACATGGTCGCATAAGCCGCTGGCAATTGCCATCGCGGCGTTCTGGAGTGCCGTGGTAGGGCTCGCCCCGCCCATGTGGACCGTAGAGGCATAGCGCAGAACTTCGATACCGAGGTTAGCCGCCATCTCTTCCGAGGTGGTGTAGATCGGCGGAGGAACCATGCCGTCGATATCCGACGGCTTCAGCCCTGCATCTGCTATGGCTTTGCGCGATGCTTCCAGCATCATGTCGACCGCGGTTTTCTCGGTGCCTTTCACGAAAGCGGTTTCGCCCACTCCGGTGATGGCCGATTTGTCGCTTAAGCTCATGCCTGCCTGACCGCCTGGTAATCGCGTTCGAGCTGTTCGGAAAGAGCGCGCACCCTCTGATAGGTCTCCGGCGGACGCAGTCGCAACTCGCGGCGGACATCCTCCAACGGACGATCGAGATTTTCTTCCCAGTAGAAGGTGGTCAGATCGGCTGCAGCCCGGCCCCGGCGCCACGCTTCAAATGCAGCGCGCGCCACTGGCAACTGGGCAGCTTCCAGTTTCATCTTGGGAATGCCGACGCCCAAGATGAAAGCGATCCCGTGATTATAGAATTGCGCGTTTCCGAAGGACAGCACGCACAATTCGCCCAGTGCGTCCCTGCCGTATCCGGCGACGTCATGAAACAGGTCATGCGAATCGCGAAGGCGCCGACGATAGAGGGAAACATCGGGGTCGCCGAGGTCCTCCAGACCTCCGGCCTCGCTGGCTTCCGCCAGACCTTCTGCTGTCAGACCCTCCCCGTAAACAAAATCGAGGTAGGCTCGGCCAAGCGTGCCAGACGCACAGGTCGCAAGGCGTTTGCGATCGCACAAGGTTTCAAGTAGGTCGGCCCGGTCGGAAGCGATACGCCGCCCATCGCTCGACTTCATGAAGCGATTGAAATTCCGATAATAGGAATTGCCCGACAATGCCTTGACGATACGGAACACCTGCGCCGTATCCTCCTTGTCGGCAATCAACTGCCTCATTGCCCCAGCGCTCTGAGAGGCTCTACGGGGCGGCGCAATTCATGACCTTTGGCGTAAGCCATCTTCTTGCCTCCTGCGCTTCACTTGTAGATACCAGCGGACGCCAACGCCTTCTCGGCTCCATCGACCAGGTCGCGCATCACTTCGGCGGCAGGCCGGATCGAATCGATCAGGCCGATGCCTTGCCCCGCGAAGCCGGGGATGACATCCTTGCGCTCTGCCTTGATCCCGGAGGCCATGACCGGGCCGGAGATCATCGACTGATAGGGCATCGGCAGAGGCTCCTTTCCGGCCTGCACCCAGGCGTCGGCCCATTTGTTACGGATCATGCGCGCCGGTTTGCCGGTAAGCGATCGACTAACGACCGTATCGGCATCGCCGCTTTCGGTGATCGCCTCTTTCTGGAAGCGCTCGATGCCCGCTTCCTCGGTCGCGAGAAATGCCGTGCCGACCCACGCGCCCTCTGCCCCCAGCATCATCGCAGCGGCAACACCCCGGCCATCCGAGATACCGCCGGCCCCAAGGACAGGAACACGATCGCCAACGGCGTCGACCACCTGGGGAATCAAGGAAATAGTCCCGATCGGCGAGTTGTGACCTCCGCCATCGTGCCCTTGCGCGACGATCATGTCGATGCCCGACCCGACGACCTGTTCGGCGTGCTTGACCTTGCCGATCACCGCCATGACCTTGGTGCCATTGGCATGGAGCCGATCCATCCACGGTTCAGGATTGCCAAGGCCGGCAGCATAAACCGGCACCTTTTCCTCGATCACCACTTCCATCTGCGCCTCAAAGAATTCCTTCGAGAACAACTGCGGGCCGCCCTTGCCCATTTCAGGCGCGCCCGCCGCCCGCATGGCGGCGGCAGCATCGACCTCCGGAAGCTCTTCACGATCCATGAAGTCGCGCGCGAACTGCTGATATTCACCCATCAGATCCATGGGATTTTGGGGTGCAGCACCGCTTTGAGGGGCAGAGCCGCGCCTGACCGACGCGGGGAGCAGCGTATCGACACCGAAAGGTTTGTCGGTCAATTCCCGGGTCTGGCGAATCCAGTCACGCAACTGATCGGGCGAACACGCCGCGGCACCCAGGACCCCGAGCCCGCCGGCATTCGAAACCGCAGCCGCCAGCGCCGGAACGCTCGCTCCGCCCATCCCGGCAAGCAGGATCGGGTACCGGATCCCCAGCATTTCGCATATTCGGCTCTTCAACGCCATTCTTCCTCTCCAGCCACTTGCCTAAACGCACACTCAAACTATTGAAAATTCTACAGCTGCCCCCACCGCACCCGCTGCGAGACCAGCTCGGGACTGCGCTCCGAAAGATAGACGGCAGAGCCGGCCACCAACCGGCTCATTGCTTGACGGGCCGCGGCGCTGTCGCCAGTCCGCACTGCCTCGAGCACCCGCACCAGAAACTTCATCTGCACCGCCCGTTCCTGTGCCGAATATCCCAGCGAATGGGAAAACTCGCGGGTCAACAGATGCATCGCAGAGGTCAGCAAACCGAACAGCGGATTGCCGCTCGCCCAACCCAACAAGTCGTGAAATCTGCGATTAAGTTCCTCGAATTGATCAGAGGCTTCATGATGCCTCAATTCCGCCAGACACCCTGCCAACGCGCTGAGATCAGCGGTAGTTGCACGCTGGGCTGCATACCCTGCGACATCGGGAGCAATTGCTTCGCGCAATTCAAGCAAACCACGCAAATCGGCTTCCATGAAATGCAGAATCAATGACAAACTGCTTGCAAAATCGCCGGTCTGCGGACGGGCTACGACGGGACCTCCACCACGGCCGAGCTGGAGATGGATGACCCCTTGCAATTCCAGGAACCGCAAAGCCTCCCGCAAAGTTGCGCGCGCAACCTCGTAACGCGCGAGCATTTCATCCTCGCGCGGAAGCCTGTCACCCGGGTTATGGCGACCCGCCTCGATGTCCCGCACGATGCTTTGCGCAAGAGAAAGGGCACGCTTGGCCTTCTTCACCGCTGACATCCGCCACTCATCAGCACACCCGCACCTCTCGAATAAAAAGTATAAGGATATTAGCAAACCTTCGTTGGATCGGCACACTATCCGATGGGATTGGTGTCTGCAAGGGACTAAAAGAGTATACGATTTATTGACTGCACGAGATGTCTCCCTTAAGGATGACTGAAGGCCGATCAGGCCTGAGATGTAGAAGGAATAGTTCTTATGGACAGCCAGATCGCCGAGCCGGATGCCGCGGCGAGGATCGCGTCAATTCCGATCGAGGAAATCGACGTGGCCCGGCCAAGCCTGTTTCAGAACGATACCATCGGTCTATTTTTTGACAGGTTGCGCGCCGAAGAACCTGTCCACTACTGCCGCGAGAGCTATGTCGGCCCTTACTGGTCCATTACCAAGTTCGACGACATCATGGCGGTGGACACCAATCATAAGGTCTTCTCTTCGGAAGCGAAGCTAGGCGGAATTGCAATCCAGGACATGCATTCGGTGGAAGGCGCGCTCGAACTTGAAATGTTCATAGCGATGGACCCGCCCAAGCACGATCAGCAGCGCAAGGCGGTGACTCCGGCAGTGGCTCCGTCCAACCTGCAACTGCTCGAGCCGATCATCCGCAAGCGCGCGGGAGAGATTCTCGATGAACTCCCGATTGGCGAAGATTTCGACTGGGTGGATAAGGTTGCGATCGAGTTGACGACGATGACGCTGGCAACCTTGTTTGATTTCCCTTGGGAGGAGCGGCGCAAGCTGACGCGCTGGTCCGATGTAGCAACTGCGGCACCTGAAACCGGGATCGTCGAATCCTACGAGGCGCGGCGCGAAGAACTCATCGGTTGCGCGATGTATTTCAAGACTCTGTGGGACGAACGGATAAACGAGGAGCCGAAGAACGACCTCATCTCGATGATGGCTCATTCTCCCGCCACGCGCGACATGCCGTTCCTCGAGTTTCTCGGCAATCTTATGCTGCTGATCGTCGGTGGAAACGACACAACACGCAATTCCATCAGCGGCGGCGTGCTCGCCTTGAACCAAAGCCCGGACGAGTACGCGAAACTCGACGCGGATCCTTCGCTCATTAGCAAAATGGTTCCGGAAATCATCCGTTGGCAGACCCCCCTCACTCATATGCGCCGCACCGCGCTGGAAGATTGGGAGATCGGCGGCAAACAGATCAAGAAGGGCGACAAGGTGGTGATGTGGTACCTGTCAGGCAACCGCGACGAGAGTGCTATCGAGCGCGCGGACCAGTTCATCATCGACCGCAAAAATCCGCGCCATCACCTCTCATTCGGCTATGGCATTCACCGCTGCATGGGAAACCGGCTCGCGGAACTGCAGCTGCGGATCATCTGGGAAGAAATTCACAAGCGCTTTTCCCGGGTCGAGGTTACAGGTGAACCAGAGCGTCTTTTTTCAAACCTCGTCCGCGGAATCACCAGGCTGCCGGTGCGGCTCCGCGCCCGCTGACTCTCGAGATCGAAATGCGGAGTTCAAGATGATCAAAATTACGTTCGTGGCTAGCGATGGTGAGCGACGGGAGGTCGAAATAGAAGAAGGCGAGACAGCCAGGGAAGCGGCGCTATACAATGACGTGCCGGGTATCGATGGCGATTGCGGAGGGGTATGTGCTTGCGCGACCTGTCATGTGCATGTCGATCCCGAATGGATCGACAAGGTGGGTCGGCTTATGCATGATGGAATGGAGGCCGACCTCTTGCAGTTCGCCGAAGGCACCACTGAATACAGTCGCCTTGCCTGTCAGATTCCGATGAAGCCGATGCTGGATGGATTGGTTCTTCACCTACCCGAACAACAATACTGACGGAGGGATCCTCGTCCCCGTAGCCTACATTCTTATCTGTCTTTCCTTGATTCTTCGAGAAAACACCCATGGCCACACAAATCGAGCCCGCAACCCAGACCGACGAAGACGCCTTCCGCGCGGAAGTGCAGCAGTTTCTGGCGGACAATTTTCCCGATGAACTCAAGGGCACCAACAATGCCTTGTCCGGCGTCGACGGCCCGACCAATGAAACCCCCGCCCAGAAAAAATGGCGCGAAGCCATGGGCGCGCGCGGTTGGGGCACGCCGACCTGGCCGAAGGAATACGGCGGCGGCGGCCTCACCAAGGCGCAGGCCAAGATCATCGACCAGGAATTCGCCAAGGCGGGTGCCTACAACCCGATCGGCGGCATGGGCGTCATGATGTTCGGCCCGACGCTGCTCGAATACGGCAACGAGGCACAGAAGCAGGAGCATATTCCGCCGATCTGCCGCGGCGAAATCCGCTGGTGCCAGGGCTATTCGGAACCCAATGCCGGCTCTGACCTCGCGAACCTCCAGACCTTTGCCGAGGACAAGGGGGACCACTACCTTGTCAACGGCCAGAAGACCTGGACCAGCGGCGGGCAATGGGCGGACAAGTGCTTTGCAATTGTACGAACCGACAAGAGCGACAAGCACAAGGGCATCAGCTTCATGCTGATCGACATGGACACGCCCGGCGTCGAAGTCCGCCCGATCACCATGATCAGCGGGACCAGCCCGTTCTGCGAAACCTTTTTCACCGACGTGAAGGTCCCGAAGGAAAACCTCGTCGGCGAGGAAGGCCAGGGCTGGACCATCGGCAAGCGCCTTCTGCAGCACGAGCGCACCAACATCTCGGGCGGCGGCAGCCTCGCCCGTCTCATGGGCCAGAGCCTTGGCGATATCGCCAAGAAGTACCAGCCGACGGGCGCCGACGGCGAACTCGCCGATGCGGTGCTGCGCGACAAGATCGCTGATTTCGAGATCCGCTGGAACAGCTTCCTGCTCACTGCGCGCCGCGCGATGGAGGAAAGCAAGGCAGCTGGCGGCGTCTCCGAAATCAGCTCTGTGCTCAAGAAGCTCGGCACCAAGCTGAGCCAAGAACGCAGCGAATTGCTGATCGAAATCCGCGGGTTGCAGGGCCTCGGCTGGGAAGGCGACGGCTTTTCGGACGGCGAGCTCGAGGCCGTGCGCGCGTGGCTCTTCGGCAAGGCGACCACCATCTATGGCGGCTCGACCGAAATCCAGAACAACATCATCGCCAAGCGCGTGCTCGGCATGCTCGACCACCAGTAAGAGAGGGGAGCAAGGACAATGGCCGTTCTCAACGAAGAACAGGAAATGCTGCGAGATATGGCGCGCGAATGGACCGTCAACGAAAGCCCGGTCACCGAATTCCGCAAGGTCCGCGCCAGCGGCGAGCCCGAAGCCTTCAACCGCGACGCCTATGCGACGATGGCGCAGATGGGCTGGGCCGGGGTCATCATCCCCGAAGAACACGGCGGGTCGGACTTCGGCTTCCTGTCCGCGGGCCTCGTCGTCGAGGAACTCGGCCAGACGCTCACCGCCAGCCCGCTGGTGATGAACACCGTCGCCGCCTCGGCGATCGTTCTGGGCGGCAGCGACGAGCAGAAGGCCAAGTGGCTGCCCAGGCTGGCGAGCGGCGAGGCCATCGCCACCCTCGCCGTCGACGAGGGGCCGAGCCACGATCCTGCGAAGATCGAGACCAGCGTGTCCGACGGCAAGCTGAGCGGCACCAAGGCCTTCGTCCATGAAGCGCATGGCGCGGACCTGTTCGTCGTTGCGGCCAAGGACGGGCTTTACCTGGTCGAGAAAGGCGACGGCGTCGCGCTCACCACCCGCAAGCTGACCGACCAGCGCAGCCATGCCGATGTCACTTTCGACGGTGCGGCCGCGGACAAGCTTGCCAGCGGCGGCGACAGCCTGCTCGACGATGTGCTCGACCGGGCGCGCGTGCTGACGGCAGCCGAGATGCTCGGCATGGCGCAGCAGGTGTTCGACGATACGCTCGCCTATCTGAAGCAGCGCGTGCAGTTCAACCAGGTGCTGGCGAGCTTCCAGGCGCTGCAGCACCGCATGGCGGACCTCTTTGCCGACCTCGCGCAGATGCGTTCGGCGGTCGAGGCGGGCCTCCAGGCCGTCGACGGCGGCTTCGGCGTCGCGCGTGCGGCGACGATCGCCAAGGCGGAGGCCAACCGCGTGATGCACACCATGGCGAACGAGGGGATCCAGCTCCACGGCGGTATCGGCATGACCGACGAATACGACGTCGGCTTCTACCTCAAGCGCGCCCGCGTGCTCGAAGCGAGCTTCGGTTCGTCGAGCTGGTTAAAGGACCGTTTTTCTAAGCTTTCTGGCTACTAGAAACCTGCATGGCATTTTTGCCACATGCTTGTCGACAATGTGAAATAATCCGTCAATTCATCTATCAAGTCTTGAAATTAAACGCGCTTATCGGCATCGACTAGTGCCTAGGATGGGGCACATTCTTAGAGGAGAGGCACATGAAAAGATTTCCATCACGCCACCATTGCGCCCTTGGTGCATTGGCAGCGGCACTTGCCTTCACACCGACAGCCGCCTTCGCCCAGGATGTTGGCGAACCCGATGCGGATCTGGTTGAAGGGGCCGATGTCGAAGACCAAAACGTAATCATTGTTACCGCGCAAGGGCGATCACAGGTCTTGGCGGATGTTCCAGTCGCCGTGTCAGCTGTTTCCGGAGAAACCCTCCAGAATTCGGGCGCCAGCGACATACGTGAGCTGAACCAGGTTGCACCGTCCCTGCTGGTGTCTTCCACCGGCAACGAAGCTAACGGTTCCGCGCGTATTCGCGGTATCGGCACGGTCGGCGACAACCCTGGCCTGGAAAGTTCGGTCGCGGTTTTCGTCGATGGAGTCTATCGCTCTCGTTCGGGAAGCGCCCTGAGTGAGCTCGGCCCTATCGACAGGGTCGAGATACTTCGCGGTCCCCAAGGTACTTTGGGCGGGCGGAACTCGTCGGCAGGCCTGATCAATATCTATACCGCACCGCCCGAGTTCGATTTCAGCGCATACGGGGCCTTCACTTATGGCAACTATGATGCGATCCGCGTCGAAGGCGGCATAAACGCTCCGCTTGGCGACAGAGTAGCTGCGCGCGTTGACGGCGTGTATTTTGAGCGCGACGGCTTCTACAACGATATTACCAATGGTAGGACGATCAACAATCGCGATCGTTATCTGGTCCGCGGTCAGCTCCTGTTCGAACCTAACGACGACCTGTCCATTCGCCTTGTCGGGGATTATTCCAAAAAGGACGAAGCGTGCTGTGCCGCGACGTTCGTCCAGCCCGAGTTTGCTCCGCTTGCACGGATCAGCGCTGGATTTGATCTCTTTACGAGGCCATCGGATGGGGCCGCCCTGACGAGTACCGCAAATCCGATCGTTCCCGTCTTGCTTGCGCTTGGGCAGGATCCGCGTGCCCTCACCCAAGACACATTCAACCGCGACCTGTACCCTACGCCAGGCAGAAGCTATGAAGGCGAAACCGAAGACTACGGTATTTCGGCTGAGATCAATTGGGATTTCGGGAACGTCACGTTGACGTCTATCACGGGCTACCGTGAATATGCCAACAGTCAGGGATCTGACACCGATTACACTACTGTCGATATTCTCTACCGCGCTCCGACCGAGAATGCTCTTGCTCGAGACTTTGAAACATTCACTCAGGAACTGCGCCTTACCGGTGAGGCCTTCGATGGCAAACTGGATTGGTTGATCGGCGCGTATTACGCCAATGAAGAACTGCAGGTGCGTGATAATCTGCGGTTCGGCACCCAGTACGGCAATTTCGTAGCGTGCCGCATTGCGATCGCGATCAATCCGGCTTTGGTCAATCCGGGGGCTTCCAATTGCCTGGGTGCCAACGTGGCGGCATTGGACGGTACGCTGACCGGAAGCCCGGCATTCGGCGCTGCAACCCCGGCGATCCTCGCAGGTATCAACAACCTTGCAAGCATCAGCGATTTGGGAACGGTCAGCGAGGTCTACAATCAGACGAGTGAGAACTTCGCGTTCTTCACGCATAATATCTTTGCGATCACGGATACGCTCGATTTGACGCTGGGGCTTCGTTATACAAACGAAACCAAGGACTTCGACGCAACTTTCCGCAACGACAACACGGTTTGTCCGACAAACCGCAATCTGCTCGGAGGCTTTCTGGGTGTTCCGACTTTGGCACCTCTGGCCGGTGGTATCATCAGCCTTTCCTGCCAAGGCAATTCGACATCGGAGCTCGATGGAGTTTCTCTCGAAGACTCGCGCGAAGAAGAGGAGTTTACCGGCACGGCTATCCTGAGCTGGAAGCCAACTCCCGATCTGCTAGTCTACGGTTCGTATTCACGCGGCTACAAGGCGGGCGGTTTCAACCTCGACAGGTCTGCACTGTCAAATCCGCTTGCGTTCGATCCGGCCAATATCTCGGCAGCCGCGCTGCAGTTCGATGAAGAAACAGTCGATGCATATGAGATCGGCCTCAAATACTCGACACGCGAGTTCGGGGTTAGCATTGCAGGCTTCCGGCAAGAGTTCAGTAACTTCCAGTTGAACACGTTCAATGGGGCGTTCTACATCGTACAGACGGTCAATAGTTGCGATAGCGATCTCGGCGGGGCCGACAGAGACGCAAGCGCGACAACCGGTGCATGCTCTTCCGATGAAGTTGCACCAGGTGTGATCGCTCAAGGGGTCGAGATCGAAACCTATCTACGGCCCGCTCGTGATTTGGATATTACCCTTGGCGTCACCTATTCTGATGCGAGCTTTGAAGACAATCTTATCGGGGACGATACCGGGGCACCGCTCGACCCCGCACTACGCTTGCTGCCAGGCGACAACCTGTCGAATGCACCAGAGATCGTGGCAACATCGTCGCTTACGTGGACGCCGCCAATCGGCGACAGTGGGCTCGAAGGCCTGGTCTTCGTGAACGCTCGTATGGCTGGTGATTACAACACCGGCTCCGACCTGCTCTTCGGCAAGGAACAGGACAGCTTCGTCGTAGTGAACGGGCGTGTGGGTCTGACCAATATTGCGGATCGCTTCGCGATCGAGGGCTGGGTCAATAACTTGTTTGACGTTGGATATACGCAGGTGGCCTTCAACACGCCTTTCGTGGCTCCGCAACAAACGTTCTCCGCTTTTCTTGCGGAACCGCGGACTTACGGCATCACCGTGCGCGGCAAGTTTTAAACTTACTCGCTAATTGCAAGAGGGTTCGGCGCTTCGTTGTGTCGGACCCTCTTTTTTGACCCTCTCTTCTCAGCCAATGTAACTGGTCTGAGTGACGTGCTCCCCTGATTGTTACCATTCAGAGGTAGAGTCTCGCGCCTTCATGATTGATGTTTGATGGGATGGCAACGTGTCTGGTGGCATGCCCCCAGACACGTTCGCCGGCGATCTCGGCGGGGGTCTTCCCGCCCAGTTTCGAGTGTGGCCTGACCGTGTTGTAGTCGTGCCGCCATGCAGCGAGCACGAACCGGGCGTGCGCCAGCGAGGTGAACAGCGTCTCGTTGAGGCATTCGTCGCGCAGACGGCCATTGAAGCTTTCCACGAAGCCGTTCTGCATCGGCTTGCCCGGCGCGATGTAGTGCCACTCGACCCGCCGCTCCTGTGACCAGCGCAGGATGGCCGATGAGGTCAGTTCGGTGCCATTGTCGCTGACCACCGTGTGTGGCTTGCCGCGCATCCCGATCAGGCTGGTCAGTTCCCGGGCGACCCGCGCGCCTGACAGCGACGTGTCGGCCACCAGCGCCAGGCATTCTCGCGAGAAGTCATCGACCACGCACAGGATGCGGAAGCGGCGACCACAGATCAGGCTGTCGGATACAAAGTCGAGCGACCACCGCTGGTTCGGACCATCTGGCAACACCATTGGCCTGCGCGTGCCCAGTGCCCGTTTCCGGCCGCCACGGCGGCGCACCCGTAGCCCTTCCTCGCGGTAGATGCGCAGCAACTTCTTGTGGTTGGGCCTCATGCCTTCCCGCGCCAGCAGGTAGCCCAGACGGCGGTAGCCGAACCGGCGACGCTCCGCTGCCAGCTCGCGCAACCGTTGCCGCAGTGCTCCGTCATCCGGCCTTGTCGGCTCGTAACGGATCACCCTGCGGCTCACACCAACCAGACTGCACGCCCGACGCTCGCTCAGCCCGTGCTGCTCACGGGCATGGGCGACGGCTTCCCGCTTCGCGCCGGGCGTTACCATTTTTTTGATGCCAGATCCTTCAGCACCACGTTGTCGAGCATCGCCTCGGTCAGCAGCTTCTTCAGCCGGCTGTTCTCCTGCTCGAGCGTCCGCAGCCGCCGGGCATCGGAGACCTCCAGCCCGCCGAACTTCGACTTCCACTTGTAGAACGTGGCTGAACTGATCCCGTGGCGGCGGCACACCTCCGCCGTCGGCATCCCAGCCTCCTGCTCCTTCAATACCGCGATGATCTGCTCTTCGCTGAACCTGCTTCGTTTCATTTTCGTCCGACTCCTTCGCGTCGGACTCTACCAAAAGCCGGTCACATTTCAGGGGAGCACGTCAGTCCGTCTCCTTGTCAGGGCCGGACTCTACCTATCATTGGAGGAAATTTAGGGGCTCAGACCACTTGCGAAACTGTTGGCTAACGCCTCTGTCTTCTTTAAGATGGCGGCAATGGCGAGACGGGCGAAACATGTTGGCGGAGAGAAGTGCGTGCCAGGTGATGGAATCAAGTTGAATGGGTAGGCCTACCCGCCAAGCTTCGAGGGTTCTGTCGAGAAAGATACTTCGGACCGCTCGTCAAGCCTTCCTGGATGAAGGATTCGTCAGAACAACAACCGATCACATTGCCGAGAAAGCGGCGATATCAAAACGAACCCTGTATTCTCGGTACACGGGCAAATCGGCACTGTTCGAGACTGTGATCTTGACGGAAATCCACGATCGGTTGAACGCTCTCGAACAGGACATACCGGACCTTGGCAATATCACTCTCGATCTTGTGGTCTTAGCCGAAAAGCTACTTTCGTGGATGCTTTCCGATGTGCATGTCGCTATGGAGCGCGTCGTGCTGGGGGAGGCCACGCGGTTCCCCGCACTTGCAAATAAAGTCTATGAGTTCGGGTTCATCCGCACCACAAAACTGGTGGTCAGAGTGTTGCAGAGAGCGAACGAAAAAGGCGAGATTGCCGTGTCAGATCCCGATTTTGCCGCTGAGCAATTCGTTTCGGCGGTGATCCTTTCACCGTTTCGTCGTGCGGCGCTGGGCATAACTGAAGCTGGCTACACCCCTGAAATTGCCGAACGAATGGATCGATCGGTAAACCTCTTCGTTTACGGTTGTCGACCGTCCGTTGCCGATAGTCCCTCACGATAAGCGGGGGTATGTGGAACCCGTTATCCAAACTGCACGACTAGTTATTCGCCCATATTTTCTCCGACCCAGACAGCCATCTCGTCAGCAATTTGCACACTTGCAGTGTTGAAAGCGTCGATGACTGACGAAACCGTGTTCTCTACTGCCGGCACTTGTCGGGAAAATTTCCCAACTGCCAGGGGGCCAGAGTTCGCAGCGCGAGCGAGTTCGGCTTGAGCGACCACACGGATAACCGGCGGCTTTTCGGACCCATTTTCGTAATAGGCCGCGTAAGAGGTGAATCTCGTAGAGAGCAAATGATGATCGGGTAATCCCGACTGGATCGGCACATAGGCCTGATTTACGTTGCGCTCTATGCTCTCCTTGAGCAGATCGCTTATCATCTCAGGGGCAGGGCTGGCCCACCGGGCCTCGGCCAAATATGTGATCTCCTGCATTTCGACAGTGGGGATCCGGTCTGCATCAGCACCTGAAGGCATCTGGGGTCGAGCGATATAAAGAGGTATACGGCCTTGCGCGACAGCCGGTGCCGTGTCTGCATTGTTGCCCACCCGGTACAGGGACGTCTCGTCGCCAATTCCCAAAACACCGCCGCCGCACCCTGTCAGACCCACCAGCACCACGATGATCGGAAGGTTCTTCGATAGCAATCTGATCATTCTGACAGTTTCCTTTCACGGGGATTACGGCGCAGTTGACGAGAAAGCTGCTCTACTTCAGTCGCGGCTTTATCGAGCGATTCCAGTGTCTGGGCGATCCCTGATCCGTCCGGCCCGGCCAATCCGCTTGTGGCTGTATCGAGTTGCTGGATGACGGTGCGCGCCTCGGCGATCCCGGCCTTCAAATCTCTTGCGGCTGCCGACACGTCCGCGAAGGCCTCCCTGCCATCGCCTTCAATCGCCGTCCGTGCGGATTGCGCAGCACCTTCGACATCTGCAGCAGCGCGGTCCAGCCGGACCAATGTCTGTTCCGCTGTTTCAAACATACCACGACTGGCGCGCAGTTGCTCGGTGGTTGTCTTGACATCGGCAATCGCGGAAGAAATGTTCTCGATGTTTTCATCGGATAGAGCCCGATTAACGCGGCTCAGGACCTCCGAAGCATCGGCAAGCACCTCTCCGCCGCCATCCATCAGCGATTCCATCGAGCTTTCTTCCGCCTGGATGGTCGGTCGCTTATCGCTCGAGCTCTCCATTAGGAAAGGCTTTGTTGGCGTTCCGGCGCCGATCTGAATATGCTTGCCACCGGTAATTCCCTCGGACTCGGTCGTTGCCGTTGAATCTGATCGTACCGGCGTATCCTCTCGAACACGGATTTCGGTCACAACCAGATTCGGGTTGTCCGGATCGAGTTGGATTGACGTGACCTCCCCGACGGGAATCCCGTTGAATTGAACTTCGCTACCCTGGTTCAAGCCGCGAACAGGACCGTCGAAAACGACACGGTATTCGTCGAAATCACTGGTGAACTGCGATTGCCCCAACCACAGCACGAACGCGAAGGCCGCGCCCAGCAGGACAAGCGTCAACCCGCCGATAAGACCGTAATTCGCTTCTCGCTCCATTAGCAATTCCTCTCCTTGGCGCGTTTCGCCCGGCCCGCGAAGAAATCCTTGATCCATGGATGATCGGACTGTTCCAACTCGGGAATTGAAGCAATTTCCACAATTTTACGGTCAGCAACCACAGCGGCGCGGTCGCAAATGGAGTAGAGACTGTCGAGATCGTGAGTTATCATGACTACGGTGAGGCCCAGCGTGTCGGTCAAGGTGCGGATAAGTTGGTCGAATTCTGCCGCACCGATGGGATCAAGCCCTGAAGTAGGCTCGTCCAGAAAGAGTAATTCAGGGTCGAGGGCCAAGGCCCTGGCAACACTGACGCGCTTGCTCATGCCCCCTGAAAGTTCGGTCGGCTGTTGACGCGCGACTTCCGCTTCGAGGCCCACCAGACCAATCTTCATCAAGGCGACACGCTTTAGCCATTCGCCGCGCAATTCGGCATGCTCGATCAAAGGCGCTTCGACATTCTGCCGAACGGTCAGCGATGAAAATAGCGCACCATGCTGGAACATCACGCCAATGCGGCGATCGACGGCAAGGCGATCAGAGGCATTCGACATTTCCTTGCCAAAAATTTCGATAGTTCCGCTATGCGGTTCAAAAAGGCCGAGGATGGCATTCACCAAAACCGACTTTCCGCTTCCCGATCCGCCAATGATTGCAAGAATCTCTCCCCGGCGCACCTCCAGGTCCAGATCTTCGTGAACGACATGGTCGCCAAAGCGGGTGGTCAGACCCTGGACACTGATAATCTGGTCATTCTCTTCGCTCATATGCCGAACACATTGAAAAGAACGGCAAAGGCAGCATCTAGAAAGATGATGGCGAACAGCGCCTGGACAACTGCCACGGTGACTCGGGAGCCGAGTTGCTCGACATCGCCTTTGACAGCAAGGCCGTGCCGACATCCAGTAATGGCAATCGCGGCAGCAAGAACCGGAACCTTCGCTATCCCGACCCAGAAATGGCGAATTTCCACCGCGCTTTCCAACCGCTCGATGAACAGAATCGGGCTTACGCCCATAATGCCCCAGCTGGCGACCAGGCCCCCGGCCAGGCCAGCGATCATGGCGATGACCGAAAGTAACGGCATGGTGATGAGCAAGGACAAGAAACGGGGGAGGACAAGAGCGTCGAACAGATCGATACCCATAACCTGCATCGCCTCGGTTTCCTGGTTCATGCGCATCGCACCGATCTGGGCGGCAAAGGTCGATGTCGATCGCCCGGCAAGAAGGATTGCGGGTATCAACACGCCAAACTCTCGCAGGACCGATATGCCGACCAGTTCCACGACCAGTTCCGCTGCCCCCAATTGTTCCAGCAGATCGCTTCCAATCAGGGCGACCACCGCCCCGATAAAGAACGTCATGATGGCAATCAGCGGCAAGGATTCGAGTCCGGCTTTCTGGATTGACGATGCCAGGGCAACGGGCCTGATGCGGCTGGGGTTTGCGATCGAACGAACCAGAGAAACCTCTAGCTTCCCCAGAAACCGCGCGCTTGTTTTTATGGACTGTCCTGCCCGATAAACCACTTTCCCCAAGCGTACGTGCAGCGGGTGGCGGGCAGCCTCCGAGGCATCTTCTCCCTGGGTGGCGGCGTCCACGAGTTCGAACAAGCGCGCCAGATTTTCAGGCAGTCCCTCAATTTTTGCCGCTCGGTGCACAAGCGTCAGGATTGCAAGCGCGCCGACGCTGTCGATCCGACCTAGCTCGCTGCAGTCGATTTCCGGATGATCCGAAGAACCATACGAAACTGTCGGTGGGAGTTCTGCGAGGTTTTGCGTAATCCAGTCGCCTGAAACGACCAACGTGGCATTTTCCTGTTCCTCTCGAACGAAGATCTCTGGCCGTGATCCCAGCTTCATCGAGCAAAGAGAACAGCTGAAATCATAGGTGCATCAACAGAAACCGGAGCTGGTCGAGCAATGCATCCGGGATACACTCCAAATTCGCCGGAAGCAGTCCGATCCGCTTTGAACAAATAGCTCATGCCGCACTGTCTCTGACCCTTAAGTAGACTGGTTCGTATCATTAACTTAGGGGGTAGGCAAGTGCGCCTAAACGTCTCTCCTGCTAGGTATCGAATTCGCAACTTCAGCTTTATCGCGCAGACGCGGGACATACTGTATCTTCAGAGGATAGCCTATTGCAAACCGCCGGCCATATCGTATCGAATCGGCTAGGCACGTAAGGGGAGGCATCTCCCGGGAAGAGCCTGGTACGGTACGGCTCCGCGCCATTGGCTCGTTTCGCATCGAGCTTGCCTGAGGCGAGACGATCTTCGTCCTGCCGCCGAACGTGTGGAACCTTCTACCCCGGTCTCGATTGCTAATCGGGTGGCCCGTTTGCTCCTGTAGCGAGGCAAAGACGCATGGCCCTCATGCTGCGTTGCGGGAATATCGGAGCTTGCCGGACAACGGCGGCGCTTGGCCCGAAGGCTGGCGAGGTGAGATACCGTCTGAGCGACGTCCGCCCGCGTTGACCTTTGCCGGATTTGCAAGAGTTCTATTAAGTCCCTTGCCAGAGGAGCTTTTCGTCTCCAATACCGCCGCCCAGAGCTACGAAAAGCGTAGCGCAGTTCTGGAGCAAGGCCCGTTCGGTCGCGAGAAGCTCCTGGCGGGCGTTGAACAGGTTTCGTTCAGCATCGAGAACCTCGAGATAATTGGTTACACCCTCCCGATAGCGCAGGCGCGCGATATGGGCGATCCGTTCCTGTGCGATCACGGCGCGTTCCAGGGTTGCAACCTGCTCGGCCAACCAGCGACGTCCGGCCAGTGCATCCGAGACTTCACGGAAGGCCTCCTGGACGGTCCGATCGTAATTCGCCACCTGCTCGACCTCCAGGGCCTGGGCGAGAGCCAGATTGGCTTCGCGTGCACCCCAGTCGAAAATGGGCAGCGAAATGGCCGGACCGAAGCTCCATCCCCAACCGCTGCCCGAAAACAGATCATCAAGGCTGCTTGACGAAAATCCCGTATTGCCGGTCAGCGAGATAGTGGGGAAGAATGCTGCGCGAGCGGCACCGATATTGGCACGTGCTGCCCGTAGCTGTTCTTCGGCCGCGACGATATCGGGCCGTACAAAAAGCAAGGTAGACGGCAGGCCCGCCGCCAGCCGCCGCTCATTACCCTGCTGCGCCAGAGCGAGCCCGTCGGGAAGCGGCTCGGGAATAGTTCCACCCACCAATACCGCCAGCTGATTGTGTAGACGCGCCAATGTTAGCTGCTCGGCTGCCAGTCGCTGTTCTGCCTGGGTCAGCAGTGTTTCCGCCTGACGGAAAGGCAGTGCCGAGGTCACGCCATTATCGAGACGCACTTTTGCAATCCGCAGCCCTTCGCGCCTGCTTTCGGCGGTGGCTTCGGCCAGGGCGATCTGTTCTTCCGTCTCGACGATTTCGTAATAGGTCGCCGCCGTATCCGCAATCAACGAGAGATAGAAAGCACGCTGCGCGGCAACCGTTGCGAGATATTCCGCGCGCGCGGCGTCGCTTAGGCTCGCGACCCGGCCCCAGAAGTCCAATTCAAAGGCACTGACGCCAACGCCTACGTCAAAGCGGTTAAACGTAATCGCATCGGGAGCACCCTCCACATCACCTGTGTCGAGCGCGGGATTAGCCGAAAGCGGCTGGCGTGTGCGAACGGCACCTGCATCAGCAACGATATCAGGCAGTCTGCGGCTGTCCTGGATGCGATAACGCGCGCGAGCCTGTTCTATGCGCGCGGTTGCTGCCAGCAAATCACGATTATTCTCCAGCGCAAGGGCGACGAGGCCCCGCAGGCGAGGATCCACGAACCATTCGCGGTAGGAGAGCTGGGAAGCGACGACTTCGCCATCGGGCAAGTATTCACTGTCGAATGTGGGCGTCGTGGCCGGCGCGGGCCGGACATGGTCGGGCGCCATGCTGGCGCAACCTGCCAGCATCGTCGAAGCCAAGGCCAGGGCAATCAAATGTTTCATCGGACTGGCTCCTCATCCGGACCCGGTTCCGTGTCGTCCGGCTTTGCTTTTCCGGGATCAGCCTCGTCCAGATGTCCGGCTGCGACCGGCTGCTTGCGGCTGACATTCCTGCGCACCAGCAGATAGAGCATCGGGATAAGGAAAATGCCGAAAATCGTAGTTGCGATCATTCCGCCCATCACTCCGGTACCTACCGAGATGCGGCTCGCCGCACCGGCGCCTGAAGCAAGCGCCAAAGGCACCATACCCATGGTGAACGCCAGCGAAGTCATGATGATCGGCCGCAGGCGCAGGCGGGCTGCAGACTTTATTGCATCTATCCGTCGCAACCCTCGTTCTTCTTCCTCGATCGCGAATTCGACAATGAGGATCGCGTTCTTGGCGGCAAGGCCAACAATCGTGATCAAGCCGACGTTGAAATAGATATCCGCCGAAAGGCCGCGTAGCATGGAAAACACGACTGCGCCCAGCACGCCGGTGGGAACAATCAGCAGAACTGCTAGGGGTACCGCCCAGCTTTCGTAGAGCGCAGCAAGCACCAGGAACACGACAATTATCGACAAGCCAAGAAGAAAGCCGATCTGCCCACCCGCCTGTTTTTCTTCGTAAGAAAGGCCAGTCCATTCATAGCCGATGCCTTGCGGCAATTGCTCTGCAAGTTGCTCCATCTCGGCAAGCGCGGAGCCAGAGGACTCACCGGGGGCGGCCGTTCCCGAAAGTGTCATCGCGGGGTATCCGTTATATCGCGACAGGCTGGCGGGTGCTGCCGACCAACGGGCGGACGCAAAGGCGCTGAATGGCACTAACTCTCCGCTTGCATTTGGAATGCGCAGGGCCATGATATCCTCGGGCGTCATCCGATAAGGGGCGTCAGCCTGTATTTGCACCTGCAGCACACGTCCGTCGCGGTTGAAATCGTTGACATAAGCTGAGCCGAAAGTGATCGATAGCGCGGTGTTCACATCGGACAGCGAAAGGCCGAGTGCACGAGCCTGAACCCTGTCAATTTCAACCTCGACCTCTGGGCTGGGACCCTGGTCTTCCGGTCGCAGATTGGCAATAACTGGACTTTGAGAAGCAATGCCCAGCATTTGGTCGCGCGCTGCGGTCAGAGTTTCGCGCCCCACCCCGCCACGATCCTGCAACTTGAGGGTGAAGCCGCTGGCCCTGCCCAGCGACTGGATTGCAGGAGGCTGGATTACAAAGGCACTGGCATTGTCGAGCTGCATAAAACGGTCCATTGCATCTGCCAGCATTTCGCCGGCGCTACTGTCGGGCCCAGTCCGTTCTTCCCAGGGTTTGAAAGTTGTAAACATCAAGGCGTTGTTCTGCCCGCGTCCAAAGAAGCTGAAACCGCGGACAAGTACGAGGTTCTCAACCTCCTCACGATTCATCCAATATCCGGTGATCGGCTCCAACGCCTCGTCAGTTCGAGCCTGGGTCGCACCTGGTTGGGTCTGGACCGCAGTGATAAGAAATCCCTGGTCTTCGGTCGGCAGCATCGCGGATGGAAGGCGGGCGAACAGCACCACCGTCAGCAGGACGAGCGTGAGGAAAACCGCGAAGCCGCGCCATGGCCGCGACAGGATACGGTCATTGGTGCGACCGTATTTTTCCTGCATTCGCGCAAACCAACGGTTAAAACGCGAGAAAAAGCGCGCTCCGAAACCGCCGGCACGCGCCAGCATGCCTCGCCAACCCGACGCTGCCTCGACCTCCGGATCAACGTCCACTTCTCCGGCATCATCGTGTTCATGATCCATCGGCTTGAGAAAGGTCGCGCACAAGGCTGGGGTAAGCGAAAGAGCCAGAAAAGCTGAAAAGAAGATCGCGATTGCCAGCGTGACCGAAAATTGCCGATAGATTCCGCCTGTGGAGCCGGGGAAGAACGCCATCGGGATGAAAACGGCAATCAATACCAGCGTGATACCGATGATCGCACCGGTGATTTGCCCCATTGCCTTGCGGGTAGCCTCCAGCGGCGGCAACCCTTCCTCGCGCATGATGCGTTCGACATTTTCAATGACCACGATGGCATCATCCACAAGGATACCGATAGCCAGGACCATGCCAAAAAGTGACAGAACGTTGATGGAGAAACCGAACAGCCACAATCCCAGACACGCCCCGGCCAAGGCGATCGGCACCACAAGTGTGGGGATGAGCGTGGCGCGCCAATTCTGCAGGAAGAGAAACATAACGAGAAAGACGAGGACCATCGCCTCGACCAGCGTTATGACGACTTCTTCCACCGACGCTTCGACGAATGGGGTAGTGTCGTAGGGGATCTCCCATGCCACATCAGGTGGCAAGCCTTCGTCGATTTCGGCCAGGCGTTCCCGGATACCTTCGGCCGTGGTCAAGGCATTGGCACCGGTAGCGAGTTGGATCGCCATCCCGGCCATCGGCTGGCCATTGAGGGTGGCGGAGGTCGCATAGGATTGAGCCCCGATCTCGACCCTCGCGACTTCACCCAGCCGCACCACTGCTGCACCTGTGTTGGCCCGCAAAATAATGTTCTCGAACTCCTCCACGGTAGAGAAGCGGCCCTCGGTGGAGATGTTGGCCGTAATGAGTTGCCCTTCGGCAAGTGGTTGTGCGCCGATGGCACCGCCTGCCGTCTGAGCGTTTTCTTCGCGGACTGCTGCCAGCACGGCTGACGGAGACAGATTGTAGGAAGCCAGCGCTTCGGGATCGAGCCAGATGCGCATTGCATAAGGCGATCCGAACAACATAACGTCGCCCACGCCGTTTACCCGGCGCAGTTCGTCGATCACCTGGTTGGATGCGATATTACCAAGATCGGTGGAATCAAGACTTCCGCTGGCGGACGTCAAGGCTACGATCATGAGGAACCCCTCACTCGCCTGCCGAACTGTAATGCCTTGGCGGCGCACCTCCTCGGGCAGGCGGGCCTCCACCGTGCTGAGGCGGTTCTGCACCTCGGTTTGGGCGATATCGATGTCAGTGCCCGCTTCGAAGGTCAGAGTAATGCTGGCCTGCCCCGCCGAGGTGCTGGTCGAGGACATATAGAGAAAGCCATCGACCCCATTGAGTTGCTGCTCGATTACCTGAGTAACATTCTGCTCGAGTGTCTCTGCCCCGGCGCCTGGATAAACGACATTGATCGTCAGCGACGGCGGCGCGACTTCGGGATATTGTTCGACCGGCAAGGCGCGCAAGGCAAGCAACCCCGCAAGAAGGATAGCCAGCGAAACCACCCAGGCGAAAATCGGGCGAACGATGAAGAAGCGTGCCATGCGCTAGCGACCCTTGCCAGAAGCGGCGGTAGAGGGAGCGGGGGCAGGTCGACGGCCGGTGGGCGTGTTGGATATCTTGACCGGAACACCCGGTCGGATTTTCTGAAGATTGCTCACAATAACCGTATCGCCTGGCTTCAGACCGCTTTCGACGATCCATTCGCCATCGACCATATTTCCCAGCTTGATCGGCCGGACCAGGGCCTGCCCCTCCTTGTCGATCAGGTAAACGGAACCGCCCTCACCGGTAAGAGTCACTGCCTGTTGCGGGATGGTGATCCCGTTCGGGATCTTGCCGGCATAAATTTTCGCCCGCACGAACTCGCCCGGAAGCAGCAGGCGTGACGAATTACCGAATTCGGCACGCAGCTCAACGGTCCCGGTCTGTTCATCGACCGAGAAATCAAGAAAATCGATATAACCCCTGATAGGATATTCGGTCCCGTTACCGAAGGTGAGGCGTACCTCGATCTGTTCGCCATCATTCAGATCGATTTCGCCCGAAGCGATGGCGCGGCGCAGGTCGATAACCTCGCTGGCTGCCTGTGCGAAGCTTACATAAACTGACGAAATCTGTTCGATCCGGGTCATCAGCGTACCTTCCGGCTGACTGACAAGGGCCCCTTCGGTAACCTGCGCACGGCCCGCACGGCCGCTGATCGGCGCGCGCACGGTGGTATAACCGAGTTGCAGAGAGGCCGCCTCCAGCTGCGCCTGAATCTGGGCAACATTTGCCTCCGCCTCGCGCGAAGCGGCAATCGCCGCGTCGTATTCCTGACTGCTGATAGCGTTTTCTTCGATCAACGGGCGGTAACGTTCGACCACGGCCCGGGCATTGGCTGCTGTTGCCCGTGCGCGGGCAAGTGCAGCCCTCGTCTGGTTCAAACTGGCGCGCAGTTCGCGCGGATCGATGCGGAAAAGTGGTTGTCCATTTCTTATGTCGGTTCCTTCTTCGTAAAGCCGCTCTTGCACTATCCCCGTAACCCGGGCGCGCACCTCTGCCACGCGTACCGGCTCGACCCGTCCAGGTAGTTCGATTATGTTCGGAACGGTTTGCGCAGCTACTGTTACCGTGCGGACCGGAATCGCCTGAGGCGCCATTTCTTCATTCGGTTCGGCACAGCCGACGAGCAAGAGGGCTGCGGCTAAGAATACAATTTTGGATTTCACGGGTGGCGGCTTTCAGTCAGCTTTTGTGCATGTGCGAAGATGTAATAGATATTACGCTGTTGTCCGGCAACCCGTTTTCGTCGAGGTTTGCGCTAAAATGACCGATCAAACCGAATGTGACCGACTTGACCGCCGCAGGCGAGCCTTCATCGAAGCTGCCAGGGAATTGTTCGTTAGACTGGGCTACGAACGCACGACGCTGGGTGACATAGTCGATCGTGCAGGCGGCTCTTTGGCTACGGTCTACAAGCTGTTCGGCAACAAAGAAGGGATACTCGAGGTTGTTGTTTTCGAAAAGGCATCTTCCGGCGCGACGCTGGTCCGCGAGGCAGCTGAAAAAGGCGGTACGCCGCACGAAATCCTTCACCGCCTTGCAGTAAGTTTTCAGGCCCACTTCCTAGATCCGGAAGTAGTCGCTTTGGTTCGAATCGTCATCGCACGAAGCGTAAGCGACAAGGATTTCGCCCGACGGTTTTTCGAACGTACGGCCACGCGGACCCTTGATTCGCTCCAACAGCTCTTTGCGGACTGGCAAGATAGAGGGATCGAACTGAACGCACCACCGCATATACTTGCTGAATTGTTTCTTGGGCTATTCGTAAGCGACGTTCATGCAGACGCGATCAGTCACAGGGTGGGTATGGACAACAGCCTTGAGCGATTACGCGCCAGAACCCAGTTCTTCGTTATGGGATCGGGTGTGCTGGAAAACAAGAACGCAAACATCTCCTTCGAAGGTCCAAACGGGCTATAAGTTTCTCTACCGTAGTTCACCCGGCAGATAGATTATCCGACTTATCCAGACAGAAACCTATAACCGAGCCGCAGCCTGACGGAGCGCCAATACATTTTATACGGCCTTGGCGGGCCGTCGACCTGTTACAGGAAGATTGCGTGCCTCCGTACGACGAAGATGTTGGCCAGCAGTGCTCTAGGCCGCGTGGACAAAGGATATCCGTAGTTTGACTGAGGCGAAAGCTACGAAGCCAAGGTAGCACCCTTTGGTTTTGTCGTAGTGAGTTGGCAACCATGCGCCAGTTCTTCAGTCTGTTGAACAATCGCTCGATAAGGTTACGTCAGCGGCATTTCTCCCGATCATGTGGGGCGGGGTTGCGGCGGTTGCTCCTTGCGGGGATCACAGCCTCGACGCCGGCAGCGACGATCTCCTCGCGGATGGCATCGGCATCATAACCGCGATCAGCCAGGAATGCCTCGATCCGGTTCCCGCTCGGTGCCATGCCAGCCCCAAGATATACAAGGTTGAGAGCGGATTCCGTTCACTCTGGGTCATAGCCGCAGGAGCTGAAGTAGTTGGCGCATTCGTCGGGCTGGAAGAGGTCGACGAGCCTGCCGATCAGGTCCCAGGCCGGATACGGTTCGCTCCGCTGCCTTGCGGAGCATCGCCTTGAGCCGGGCGAAGGCCTTCTCGATGGGATTGAAGTCGGGACTGTAGGGCGGGAGGGACAGCAGTGTTGCCCCTGCCGCCTCGATCAGCTCGCGCACCGACGCGCGCTTATGGCTCGACAGGTTATCCATGATGACGATGTCGCCACAGCGCAGCTCGGGTACGAGAACCTGGACGACATAGGCTTCGAACCAGTCGCCGTTGATCGGCCCGTCGAGCACCATCGGAGCGATCATTCCACTCATCCGCAGGCCGGCCACCAGCGTGGTCGTTTTGCGATGCCCATGCGGGAAGCCCATCCTCAGACGCTCGCCCCTGGCGCACCGGCCATGGCTGCGGGTCATGTTGGTCGCGGTCCACGTTTCGTCGATGAAGACCAGACGCTCCGGATCGAGGTCGAGTTGCCCTTCGAACCAGGCGCGGCGCTGGCTCAGGACGTCGGGCCGGTCCTGCTCGATCGCGTGGCCGGTCTTTTTTGCGCGTGATGCCGTGACGCACGAAGAAGCGATGAAGCGTCGAGTTCGCCACTACCAGACCGATGCCGCTCAGTTCCGCCCGAAGCTCGTCGAGCGTGATGTCCTTGCGCGCTTCCCACAGAGCCAGGATCATCTCCCGATACTCCTCGACCCGGCGCGAGCGCGTGTCCCCGCCTTGCGGCTTGGGTGCAAAGTTCCCGGTCGCGCGGCGCTGCGCCTGCCACCGGATCGCTGTCGAAGGGGCAACACCAAACCGGTCGGCCGCCGAACGGCAACTCATCCCCGCGTCAACCGCGCCCAGCAGCCGCGAACGTAAATCCATCGAGAGAGGCTGACCCATTCCATACTGGCCTCCTTCACCTGCCAGCATGATGAATCAGAAAATCACCGGCTTGGGAATCCCTCGCGATTCGGACCGGGCGGAAACCGCTCTAGCACCTGGGATCGCAAATTTTGAATAGCCCTTAGATTTGTGGACGCTTTCTTTCCAAATTTTGAGGACAGGCGGCGACGATGCGTATTTGACCTACGGCCACTTCGTTCTGCCAGGGATGCAAAGTGAGATACGCGTTCGTTGCCGAGAATCGCGTGCTGTTTTCGGTGCGCGCGATGTGCCGGTGTCTTCGCATCCAGCCCAGCGGCTTCAACGCCTTGTTGAAGAGCCCGTTGAGCAGGCGGGCGAAGGAAGATGCTCGGCAGACCGAGCTGCTCCGGCAGGCGTGGGAAGAGAGCGGCAAGGTCTATGGCTACCGCAAGCTGCACGACGACCTGCACGATCAGGGCGAGACCTGCTGCCCGAACCGGGTGGCTCGTCTTGCCGGCCTGGCCGGGATCAAGGCGAGGATCGGCTACAAATGCAGGCCGGGCAGCTATGGCGGCAAGCCGTCCAGGGTGGTCGACAACACGCTGGTCCGCCAGTTCGATGTCGCTGCACCCGACAAGGCATGGGTGACCGACATCACCTACATCAGGACGCAGGAGGGCTTTGCCCATCTGGCGGTAGTGATCGACCTTTACTCCCGCCGCGTGGTGGGCTGGTCGATGCAGAACCGCCAGACCACCGACCTGGTCCTGCAGGCATTGCTGATGGCGGTGTGGCGCAGGAAGCCGAAGGGGAAGGTTCTGATCCACTCGGATCAGGGATCGCAGTTCACCAGCATGGACTGGGCCTCGTTCCTGAAGGCCCACAATCCGGAACACTCGATGAGCCGCCGTGGCAACTGCCATGACAACGCCGTGGTCGAGAGCTTCTTCAACCTGCTCAAGCGCGAGTGTATCCGGCGAAGGACCTATCGCTCACGCGACGAGGCCAGGCAGGATGTGTTCGATTACATCGAAATGTTCTACAACCCGATACGCAAGCATGTAAGGAACGGGATGCTGTCACCCGTAGAGTTCGAAAGGCAGCAGATGATGAGCACCGAGGGCGTCTAGAAAATTCGGGGCTATTCAGTCTGGTGTTGGCCACTCAATCTATTGCGCAGGGCAGCGAGCGTTTTGACCAAAGTTCGGCCGCGCGGGATTAAAAGAACAGTCTCCGTTCCGAGCTGTGTGAGGTTCTCAATCGCGATCGAGCAGACGGATATGAAACAGCGGTCGCCAATCTAGGAGCGGGGCCAGATCGTTCGGTTTCAAACCGTCCGGGGCAAGACACTCAAGGCATTTAGCTGATCTCTTTCGACTGACTGCCTTGATGCACCGTTTACCCAACTACCTCGCTCGCCGGGCCGTAACCTGCATCCTCCGGGATGGTCAGGATATTCTTGCCATCTCGCTGCAAGACCCGCGGCAGGACAGGCACGATCGTGCGCGCCAGCGCGCGATCTACGCAGTCCGCAGCACTGTTCGCCTCGGACAACAGTTCCAGGTTCAGTCGGGTCGGGAAAATGACCGTGCGCTCGCCCGATTTGCCCATCTCCAGAGCACGATTGGGTGATAGCCATTCTGCATCCACCGTCTCATAGCCATCGCACGCGGCAATCTGGCGTTCGGGGGCTCGAGCGACGTAGAACCAGGTGTCAAACCGTTTCTTCATGAAGACCGGGGTAATCCACCGGGCAAAATCGGTGAGACTGTCGAGCCGCAAGATCACATCGGACTGCCGGACGACATCGAGGAACGATCTTTCCCCCTGTTCGACTGCCCGGCGGCTGTCCGGGTCACAGGCCCCTTCGAAAGGGCTGCCATCGCGGTTGACCGCCAGCAAAATGCCAGCCTCCTCGTAAGCTTCGCGGATCGCAGCGATCTTTAAAATTCTTTGGGTCGTATCGACCTGATCCCACCCGTCAGAGTAAGCGGCCCATTCCTCCAAAGAATCATCTGAATGGGGTTTCCCGCCAGGGAAGACCAGTGCTCCAGATGCGAAGTCGATCTGATGATGTCGCTTCACCATGAGAACCTGAAACTCCGGTTCATCCCGCACCAGCAGCATGGTGGCGGCAGGCACCGCCTCGGCAGGTTTCTGTTCGGTCATTTCCACTCTTCTCCCTTGATGTAGCCAACATCGGTGCCGGGCGGCCGTGATCGAAGCGTTCACAGCGTATGGTCTTATCAGTTCCATCTAGGGATGAGTGCTATTCCCGCGAAAGCCAGAACAATTCCTGCTAGTAACAACGATTGGTCGGCCAGCAAAGCGGCAGAGACGATCAACGCGCCGACCACGGGACCCTTGACGGGGGTGCTGCGGTGCCCTTCCCGCGTCAGATGGTTCAGACTGGCTGGGTCGATGGAAACCTGAATCGTACCCGATCGAGCGACCGAGGCAACGTTCTCGATTAGCTCGGGCAGCGATGCCGAGAAATCCAGCAGGCCACTGCGGACCTTGGCCAAATGATCCCGCGCGGCTCCGATCGAAAATCGCTCGGCAAACAATTGCATCACGATCGGCTTCGTTTCTTCGGCGATATTGTAGTCCGGCGCCAAAGAGCGAACGAAGCCCTCTGCGGTCAGCAGGGTGCGCAGCAAAATAGCGAGGTCGGGCGGCAATACGAGGCGATAATCGCGCAATAATCCGAAAACCCGATCGAAAATTGCCGCGAATTCTATCCCGGCAAGAGCTGTGCCGCTAAATTCCGCGATCAGCTCATCCAGGTCCATCACCAATTGCGCGCGATCCACGAGTGGATTGCCTGCCCAGTCGAGCAGCAGATCGGCCACCTTGTCTATCTGTTCGTTCGCGATAGCGAAAATCAGTCGGACAATTTCCTGACGCCGCGCGCCGCTGAGAAAGCCCACCGAGCCGAAATCGATAAAGCCTACCTGGTTCCCTTCCATCCAGAAAACATTGCCGGGATGCGGGTCGCCATGAAACTCTCCATTGAGAAGGATCATCCGCAACACTGCATCGGCATAGCGCTTCGCGAACCGGGCATTCCCTGCCGGATCAGTTGCCGGGTGCCGCGACGCGGGTTTTCCGACCAGGGCTTCCTGCACATTGATCGTCATGCCTGTGAGTTCCCAGTGGATCTCGGGGGTCTTCACCCCAAGCATCTCCAGATAACCGCCAATCCGTTCACAGGCGCGTGCTTCTGCCGCCAGGTCCATCTCCCGCGCTAAATTCTTTCCGAAAGTCTGAAGGAATTCAACGGGTCGATAGCGGGCAATGTCGCTTGACCGACGCTCGGCGAGGCCCGCGAGCCGTGTCAACAGCCTCATGTCCGCCTCGATCCTGGACGCCATGCCGGGTCGGCGGACTTTCACGATAGTCTCGCTTCCGTCCAGCAGGGTTGCGACATATGTCTGTGCGATAGAGGCGGAGGCGATCGGGTTTCTCTCGAAAGCCGCGAATTCACGTTCCCAGTCGCTGCCCCAAGCCGATACAATCACCGGTTCAATCTTATCGAACGGCAGCGGTTCCACCTGGTCGTGGAGAGTGCCGAACGCGGAAATCCAGGGTTGTGTAAACAGGTCGCTTCTGGTCGCGAGGAGCTGGCCAAGCTTTATCCCGACAGGGCCGACATCGCGCAACAGCGCCACCACCGATGCAGGACGCAAGTCCTCGGTATCTGGCTCCTTCTCCGAAACCGGCATAATGCCAAGCAAGCTTCCGAGATTTTTCAGACCGTGCCGGGCGAAAATCTGACCGAGTTCTGCTAGCCGCGTCAGTTCACCGACACTGTTTTCCAGATCGCGCTTCATCGGCTTGCTTCGCAAGTGTCAGCCTGCTTCTGATTCTCCGCAACTTTTCGAAGCATGGCACGCAGGAAGTCGATTTGAGGCGCAGACATTCCCTTCCAGAGAATTTCGTGGAGTCGATCAGCCGCTTCGCGCAGTTCCGGCCAGATGGTTCTTACTTGCTCGGTGAGGTGGAGGTTCCAAACTCTTCGATCGTGCGCCGCCCGCACTCGCTCGATCAAACCTTTTTCAACCAAAACTGCGACAGCCTGTCCTATCGTCGCCGATTCAAGCTCGAGCAGGCGAGAAATCTCGGTCTGTGTTAGCGTAGGTTCTCGCAACAAGGACGCGATGATCCGCCATTGTGTTTGATTGAGGTCGAGCCCCACGATCAGAGCGTCGAAGGTCCGCCGAGCGGTCCTGTTCACCTCTTCTAGCAAATAAAGGATGTCATCCTTTTCGTTGGGGGCGTAATCACGTATCTCATCTTTCGGCATATGCTTTTCCATAGCGCTATCTTGGAAGGCTCGCGCAAGCCTGGCGTGTTCAAGCTCAGCGTCAACCATATTCGCTAGCAGTGCCGCCATGCAAACACTCGCTGATTTCACGCTACAGCAGAAACTGAATCCGATGGTCGCTCAAGCTGATAAGGAACCGAACGGCGCTGGGTGAGTGCGAGGGCTCCGGCCACCTCGCCTGCCACGAATGCCGGGATGTTATGATCGCATGCGCTCGGCGTCCCTCATCTGAGCATCAGACCCCCTGAAGGGCAAACGCGGGCGTGAACGCGGGGCATGGGCTCGATTTCGAGTGATTATGGCTCGCTGCCCAGATTGTCATGCATCCTAGCCAGCGATCCGCGTAAGCGCTCCAGCTCCCCCAAACGGATCCCCCCGAGCAAGCGTGCATACACTGCATCAGCTTCTACTCGCATTTTGGGAAGTAGCTCGATTGCGGCAGGGCGTAAATGAACCCGCCAAACGCGCCTGTCGTTCTTCGCGCTGCGTCTTTCTACCAGCTCAAGTTCTTCCAGGCGATCAATAGTCCGGCCGATGCTAGCGCGCTCTAGTTCCAGTTCCCGAGCCAGCTCAGTCTGGGTCATGCCTGGGCTCCGAAAGAGATAAGCCAATGTACGCCATTGCGTCCGCGTAAGCCCGAATTGTTCAACCGAAGAATCGACGGTCCTGCGCAAACGCCGGGTCACTTCCTCCATAAGAAAGAACAGCCGATCGGTATCGGTGAGGAAACTTGCCCCCTTTGTATCCAGGTCATAGTCCGTCGTGGCAGCCATCCTGGGCTACCTACCATAGCCGATCAGGAAATAAAGCCGTTTACTGTAAACCGATTTACAATATAGAGGTTGCGGTATGCAGTCGCAAACTTTCCATATCGGGGGAGATGGTGGCATCTCCATAGCAGCCGAAGCGACCGGAAATGCCGATGCTTTACCGGTCTTGCTCGCGCATGGGGGCGGCCAGACCCGTCACGCATGGAAACGTGTCACAGCCGATCTCGCCAATGCGGGATTCCGTGCGATCGCAATTGATATGCGCGGTCACGGCGACAGCGAATGGTCTGCCGAGGGCGCTTACGAAACCCGCGACTTCGCTTCAGATCTCGTTGCGATTGCTTCAAAAATGGACCGCAAGCCAGCGCTCGTCGGGGCCTCCCTTGGCGGGCTGGCCGGACTGATCGCCGAAGGACACCTTGCGCCGGGTCGCTTCGCGTCGCTCACTCTCGTCGACATCGCGCCGCGTATGGAGACGGGGGGCGTTATGCGCGTAGTCGGCTTTATGGAGGAGCACGTGGAGACCGGTTTCTCTTCACCGGACGAAGCGGCAGAGGTCATCGCGCGCTACATGCCACATCGCCGCAAGCGCGGAGCCGGCAAGGGTTTACGGCGCTATCTGCGAGAGAAGGAAGACGGCCGCTACTACTGGCATTGGGATCCGGCCTTTATCCGCAACATTACGCTAGCCAAGCGAAGCGATCCGGCTCATCAGGAACGCCAATTTGATGCGCTGAACGATGCAGCCTGCAGGCTTTCGCTGCCATTGCATGTTATTCGCGGCGGATCGAGCGATCTGGTCTCCGAAGACGCGGTCGCGCAATTGCTCGAACTTGCTCCACACGCTGAATACACCGACATCGCAGAGGCAACACATATGGTGGTTGGCGATGCCAACGATGCCTTTTCGGCAGTGATACTCGATTTTCTCAAGCGTAATCACAGTGCGCAGGGAGCCGTTACATGACCGATAATCCGACAAGGATCGATCCTAAGCGCCTCGAAGAGATCCTGCAGATTGCCCCGTTTCACCGGTGGCTTGGCCTCACTTTACGGTCATGTTCGAACGAGCAGCTTGAACTGGAGATGCCTTGGCGCGACGAGATCGTGTCAAACCCGGCAATCGGTTCAGCGCATGGCGGCGTGCTCGCCTCTCTGATCGATTTAACCGGGCTCTACACCTTATTGTCGCAAGGTACAGGGGCCAAGGCGACCGCCGATCTGAGGGTCGACTACCACCGCCCGGCAACCTCGGGACCACTCGTAGCATCGGGCAAAATAATCAAGATCGGTAAAAATATCTCGGTCGCTGAAACACGTGTATACGGTCCTACTGGCAACCTTTTGGCTAGCGGCCGCGGTGCCTACGTATGCTAACAGCGTTATCCTAATGGAATTAACTGCAGGGCGAAAATTAGCAGGTCTGTTCCTCGAAGACCTGCAAAATAGTCCCACGACTTTCAGAGCGAATTGCGTCGCGATAGCCGCCTTCCAATGAGTGACGTGACCCCCTGATTTTCCCCCCGCTGGGTTTAGAGCCGAGCCGCGTTGTTGCGTATGAGCGCGGTTGAAGCAATGGGCTGCGCAGCGGAGCCCGTAGGGCGTGGCGAAGCAGGCCATTGCTTATCTAGTTCGGCGGCGAACGCCGCCGGTGTCGCGTGGCCAAGGGATGAGGGCGGTCTCTCTCGGTTGTAGTCTTCCACCCATACGGCGATCTCGACGCGGGCATGGTCCAGGCTGATGAACAGGGTCTCGTTCAGCAGTTCGTCGCGCATGCGGCCGTTGAAGCTCTCCACGTAGCCGTTCTGCATCGGTCTGCCCGGAGCGATGTAATGCCACTCCACGCCAATCTCCTCGCACCATGCCAGCACGGCATTGCTGGTGAGCTCCGTGCCGTTGTCGCTGACGATCATGCCGGGCTTCCCACGCCGTTCGATCAGCGCGGTCAGCTCGCGAACGACGCGGCGACCAGAGATCGACGTGTCCGGCACCGCTGCCAGGCACTCCCTGGTCACGTCAACGACCACGTTGAGCACGCGGAACCGTCTTCCTGACGCCATCTGATCGTGCACGAAGTCGAGGCTCCAGCGCTGGTTCGGCAGGGCAAGCACCGGAGCAGGTGCTCTGGTCCCGACAGCCCGCCGACGACTGCGTCGTCGGCTGACAGCCAGCCCTTCCTCCTGATAGAGCCGCTGGGTCTTCTTGCGATTGATCATCACGCCCTCCCGGCGTAGCAGGATATGCAGGCGGCGATAACCGAACCGCCGACGCTGGTTGGCCAGCTCGCGCAGCTTCTCACGGAGCTGGGCATCATCGTCCTGCGTGGAACGGTAACGCACGCTCTTGCGATCGGCATCTATGACACGGCACGCCCGCCGTTCGCTCATCCCGTGACAGGTCTGGAGATGAGCCACAGCTTCCCGCTTCGCGGCGGGCGTCAGAACCCTTTTGCCAGGAGATCCTTCAGCGCCGCCTGGTCGAGCATCGAATCGGCCAGCAACCGCTTGAGCTTCGCGTTCTCGCTCTCGAGCGCTCGCAGGCGTCGAGCCTCGGACACCTCCAGTCCGCCGATGATCTGGTCTTCTGAAAACCTCGTTCTCTTCATCTCGTCCGTCAATTTGCACGGGATCAGAACATTGGACGGGAAGGCCATCGCTCTTGTAGGTTGCGGCACGCTTGGAAGCCATCTTGCCAAATTCCTTATGCAGGGTGGCGCGGGCGCGAGTGCACCCCTGACGCTGATTGATGGTCAGGTGCTTTCTGCCGGCAATATAGGGCGACATTATCTCGGTCATTCGCGGATAGGAGAAACGAAGGCGAGCGCACTGGCTGAGGAGCTAAAGTCTTTTCACCCCCAATGCGACATCCGAGCCACGGTTGGCGATGCGCTAGCTCAAAAGACGGTGCTGGCTGACGCAAATCTACTCGTCGACGCGACAGGTGATTGGAACACGCAATATGCGCTGAATGAACTTTTTTATGAGGACGGCATATCGGCTGATGCCATTCTGCATTGCTGGATAAGCGGTAACGGCGCAGCTGTTCAGGCTTTTCTGAATGTACGCGGCGATGAATGCTGCTTTCGCTGTCTGAGGCCCTCTATGGACGCAGGGCCGCGTTTCCCAGCTCTCAAACCGGGGGTCGAAGCCAATATGGCCCCTGCGACCTGCGGAGATGGGAACTATATTCCTTACTCCGTTGCTGCGCCTGCCACCGCTGCCGGATTAGCTTGCGACATGGCGATAGGTTGGGCCAACGATAAGCCGGGGGCGCGGCTTCGCACGATCGTACTCGACCACGAGCGCGGCATCGAGCGTAAACCAACGTCTCCTTCAGCTCACAAAACGTGCCCATCATGCCTGTCGAGGGATCGGTCATGATCGAGGGCATTCTTGTCGATCATGCAGCGGCAGAGAAAATGCTAAAATGTACGCGGCAGCATCGCCCGTTAGAAGCTGGGGGGCTGGTACTAGGGCTGCGCAAGGGTCTTTACCTTCATGTGACTGAGATCACCCGACCATTGCCATGGGATCGACAAAGTTCGACGCGCTTCCAGCGCTCACCTAAGGGACACAGAATAGCTGCACTAAGGCGGTGGCGTAAATCCGGCGGAAAGATGGACTGGATTGGCGAATGGCACAGCCATCCCGGATTTTCTCTTTCGCCTTCATCCATCGATATACGCAATTGGTATGACATCGTTAGACAGCGCAAAGCAGAGATGATTTTCCCTATCTGCGACGGTCGAGAAACCACCTTCTACCTTCAGTGTTGGGGTGATCGGGGCAAGGTCTTGCTCCGGCAAGTCGAGAAAGATGCGCTTGGCACTTTTTACCTCACCCCTGCTGCTATCAAGCGTCAGCTGCGCGAAACAGGGAACGAGGCTTATGGGCTAACCGTCGAGTTGCCTTAACCTAACAGGCGAGCGCAACCACACTTTGCCCTGCTTCTGCGAACATCCGATTCGTGCACGAGCATTACCCCGAGGGAATGCGCAAGGCTGATGGGTTTTCCCGACACATTCCGGATCCCTGTTTCCGATACGCAGGCGTATAAGCAGTTCGGTAACTCGGTGGCAGTGCCGGTGTTTAGCGAGGTCGCAAGGATCATGCGTCCGCATATAACCCGGGAAGCAGCCCCGAACGATGAGGTGGCTGTCCGGGAGTATGCCTGACGTCCATGATCCCACGACAAGAAGCCGTAACATGGCGGCTATAAGGGGAAGGGACACGAAGCCTGAACTTCAGATTCGAAGTGGCCTTCACCGGCTAGGTTATCGCTTCAGGGTCAACCGGAAGGATCTGCCCGGCAAGCCCGACATCGTACTCAGCCGGTTTCATGCGGTTATCTTTGTGCACGGCTGCTTCTGGCATGGTCATGACTGCCATTTGTTCCGGCTTCCAGAGACACGCACCGAATTCTGGGCGGCGAAGATCGGCGCCAATCAAGAGCGGGACAAGGTTGTCAGATCAGCGCTGCTTTCGGAAGGATGGCGCATTGCCACCGTCTGGGAATGCGCGCTCAAGGGAAAGAATAGGATTGAACCGACAGCACTTCTGACGCGGCTGACATCTTGGCTCAGGGGTGATGAGCTATCGCTCGAAATCAGAGGCTAGGATGTAGAATCCATGTGCGCCTCGTCAATGCACCCGCCGGAAGCCACGGAGCCGGATCCTTCCGGCAGGTAACTGAGGGTCCGGATAAATGATCGGGCTCACGACGGGAGCTTTGCTGATGGATCTTTTCGAGCGCCTGTCGGTCGGATAGCCGCTCAGCACTGCCCAGATCGTTGGTGCTGCTTTGCCGATGTCGCGCACCGTCAGTCGCCATTTCCAGGCAAGATTCTCCGAGAATTCTCCGTAGTTGTCCCGGGCACTTTCGTAGCTGGCCCGGGCTTCGTCCCAGTATTCCAGCCAGAGGTCATCCAGCCATACAGGCAGCTTGCTGAAATCGTGACCGATCAGCACTCCATTCAGAAAACTCAGAAACACCGTTTCTTCGCGTTTGACCGTGGGCAGATGGGTATCGAGGGCGTCGGCGACAGCCTGCAGTGTCATCTGGCTCCCAAGAGTGCGGCTCGTCCTGAGACGGTAAATTTCGGACGCCCGCTTCGTAACGCGGCACACAGATAGCAAGTCACAGACGGTGTCACGAAGTGTGGCGACGAACTCAGCGGCATTGACCGTTGGCGAGGCTGGCAGACAGCTCAGTGCGTTGGCTGTCCGGTATGACCGCCAATCGATCAGACCATCATCACGGAGGCAGGAGGCCAGCTGATTTGCATGCATCGCAGCCACCTCGGCCGCCTTTCCTCCCCTTGCCCCTAGGCTGCCGGCGCGCAACCTCGCGACGATATCCCCTACAGTTATCCTTGGGCTTGAGTGCGCGGAGACGAGTATCTGTCAGCGGCATGTGGGGGCCTTTTCATCTGGGCCTTTGCGAAACGGCCTCAAAAGGCCCACAAAAGTGTCTGGAACCCCCGAGAACAGGCGGGACGATCCGGAACGATCCAAGGGCCAAATCCCTAGGATTTCTGCGGGTTTTATAGATTATTTGGGAGAACGTGAGAAGAACAAATGGTGCCCAGAAGAGGACTCGAAAGAGAACGAAAATGGCAGAATTCTGGGACAAAAGAGCCTTGGGGGCCTCAAAAAGAGCCCCCACTAGAGCCCCCAATTTTTCATCCCTTCAGAAGGTTCGGTTCCCGGATTCGGGTGTTTTCGACCTCTCGGCGAAGGTGTTGCATAGCATATCTGTGTTCAGAGGGCGCTGCTTTTCATCGTGCTCGTTTTGTACGACGTCCGGGAAAAGATTGACTCCGGTTACCGAAGTGCCGATGCGGTACCTTCACATTTCGGTCTGCGTTGCGTCATAAGGCCTGTCATCGATGCAGCCCTCACGAGTTTGTGCGAGCGGACGCTACTTCAGGCGACGGCCCGCCTCAGCAATTGCTGGATATCCGATCAGTCGGCGCGGAATGCATCACCTTTCGTTGCCCGCGCGATAGCAAGTTCGACGATGCGCTCGATGATCCTTTCGTCGTCCTTCCATTTCATGACGAGCTTCCCAGGGTCCATGCCGTATTCGGCGACTACATCGAGCAGGCGATCATGATCGAGTTCGGCGAGACCTGACCTGAGCGAAGCCTCGCTTTCCCGCGCGAGCGCCACAGGATCCAAGACTGCTGGAGTACGTCTCCCTCGATGGCTTGACACTGCACCGGTGGCGGACGCCCCCTTGTCCTTTGACTTGCGCACGGAGCTCTTCAAGGGAACCTTTTTTATGTCGCCCAAGAGCTCTTCGATCTGGGCGGCAAATTCGGGATTGCTGTCGGCCTCGCTCGCGATGAGTGTCGCTAGTCGCGTCAATCGTGTCTTGAGCTTCATAGGTCCTCCAGCGTCTCGATGAGTTCCGCAGCGAGATCAATATATCTCTCAGCCAGATCTCCGTAGCCGTACTTCTGCTTGAGCGTTCTTTCGCTTGGCTGGTTCTCGGCGGCTGCCGCGATCTGGTTCGCCTGTCGGATCACGGTGTCGAAAACCGGTGGATCTCCACGACCACGGAGGTCGCGGGAGACGTTGTAGTGGATCGTACTGTTTTCTTGGTACTTGGTGATCACGATACCAAGGGGTTCGATGTCCTCGCCGACGTCCTTGGAGAAGTTGCCGACGCGCTTCACAATCTGTGGGATGCCATATGTCGATAGAACGTCTGGCACGGTAGGGATGATATAGCCCTCTGAGATACGAAGGCCATTGAGCGTAATGATGCCGAGGTTCGGTGGGCAGTCGATCAGGACAATATCGTAGTCGTCTAGAATCGGCTTTACCGCGAGCCGGAGCAGGTCGATTGGGGTCTGGGCATAGAACTGGCCAGAAGGCGCGCCTGCAAGCCGGTCCTGGACGTCAATCAAATCCAAGCTCGAAGGGAGGAGGTCAATCGTGTTCGCGCCCTTAACATCGGATACCCCCTTCTGGAGCGTCTTGTCGAGATCGAACGTACGGTTCGTCGGGTCAAGTGCGTCCTTGAACAATGTGGCGAGCGTGTAGCCCTTCTTATTCAGAGACTTCCATTTGTTCTCCCCGATCAGCATGGTGGTAGCGTTCGTCTGGGGGTCGAGATCGATCACCAATACCTTCTTCCCGTGCTGGGAGGAGAGCGTCTCGGCCAGGGCGACCGTTGTCGTGGTCTTTGCGACCCCGCCCTTCAGATTAATCAAAGAGACAATACGGGCCATGGGAATCTTCCTTTTGCGTAGCCAAGCTCTGACAGGACCGACCTTGAAAACAGGGCCAGCTTTGAGTTCAACCAGCGGTTGGGGAAAGTCTCGGTAACGAGTTCGCCAATTGGCAACAGCCTGTCGGGAGACGCCAGCCATCGCGGCGATCTCATTTAGTCCGACAAGCTCCGGCTCATCCCTTCGAATCAAATTAACAGTTCCTGTGAACGCTGATCACAGAAACTGTGTACGATGTTCACATCGCTTGTCAACGTCGTTTATGCGAAGAGTGTGCATTGGGCCGTCAGTGCAGGACAGCAGAATAGATATTGGATGGGCTTTAAATCCGTACCTAGGACTATTCCCGGTGCCTCAGCCATTCATCCCAGAACGGCATCAGCTCGCTCGGCAGGTCATCCACAAACGCTCCATCCAGTGGGTAGTGCGGCATTGCCTCAGATATCGCGTCGAGCAACGCAGCGCCTTGGACTAAATCCTTGCGGCGTTTGAGCGGGTTCCGTTTTGCCTGCGCACCAAGCCATAGCTTGTGAAGGGCAAACCACCGAGGGTCAGGCGCGACGATACGGGCCGGGGTGCCGTCGCGGCAAGGAACGACTTGGTCCACCCGGCGACCGGGCAAGAGCCATTCCTGTTCGGGTAGAGGAACGGGGCGTGGCCGATCCTTTCCGGCGAGCGTTTCGGCACGCGATGGTGCGACCAGCAATTCGACTTCATAGGCCTTTGCATTGCGCGCCTGAAATTCCCGTTCACTATTGATCGTGAAAGTCGGATCGACCGCTTTGAGCATGTCCCAAAGCTGCGTTCCGTCTTCAGGTTCGTCAGCCGTCCACGCGAGATCGAAGTCCTCTGTTTCGTCCGGCACATCACGGAAAGTTCCCGCCGCTTCGAGCGCGTAAGCGGCCATTGCGTTTGTCCCGACCACAAGCAGATGGCTGCCGAGAAGAGAGCGCTTGTCTGCCTCCCGAAGGATTGGACCTGCGTCCGCCGAAAGGAGCGGCAAGCGTAACGCGCGGGCAATCCGGCTGCTCTCGCCAAGGGCATTCCGCGCACCGTCCCGGCGTTCCTTCAAAGCGCTCTTTGCCGCCTTGTATTCCTCAAGCTGTGATTGCTTTTCGTCGTCCCAGGCACCGAGACTTTTGCCGTTCCCGCTCCGATCGAAGATCTCATAGAGATACTCGTAATCGCCGACCTTCTTGCGCCTCAGGTCGTATGGCATCGTATAGAGTTCGCGCTCGGCCTCGATCCACGCGCCATAGCGCTGGCGCATGTTGATTAGCGCGCGCTCCTGCTCGGCAGAGAAAGGTTGGATCACAGCCATCGCTGCGATTTATCCCACAAATATGCAATTTTCAATAAACGCGGGATAAATGCGTTTGAATCCGAGCAACGTGTAAAGATTATCGCATTTTCTTTGCACGTCCGCATCAACATGCAAAGCGAAAGCGCGTTTGCCTGTCATATCGGCTCAAACTGCGATTCGCGCGAAAACCGATCTTCCGCTGCACCCGAACCGTAGAATTGGACCCTCATTGCACCGGCGCGCGCACTGGCGGGAAAGATTCTTTTCGTCCCAGAGCGTCCATTGCGATCCGCTAGCGTCCGCCGCTCGACATGCTACGGTGTTTGATCTCTTTTTGTTCTTTCCTACACCCTTGCGATTCGCATAGCCTTGCTCGCGTCACCCAAGCCTACGGTGGCGCTGAGTTGAATATCTGATCGCACGGTCCGCAACGGCATTTGAGAACCAACCCAACGTCGCGAGGGGACAAGCGGCAACGGTGACAGAACCTTGAAGCAAAGGAATCTGTCATGTCGAATATCGAATTACTCACCTGCCATGAGGTCATGCGCCTCACCGCCGATCATATCACCCGGCGTGGCGAGCCGCGTCAGCCCGGTTACGTGCATGGCGATCCGGCGGGCACGCTGTGGAGCCGGGTCAGCGAGATCGCCAAAGGTGCTGAGCCCGACGCGAAGCCCGGACCCGTCTGATGGTCGCATCGGTTTCGGCCCTGTCGAGTGCCGGTCAGGCCGCGAGCTACTACGAAGCCGACGACTACTATGCCGAAGGCGGCATGGCTCCGTCCGAATGGTTTGGCGAGGCAGCGGAGAAGCTGGGCCTGTCGGGCGAGGTCGATCGCGAGAAATTTGCCGAATTGCTCGAAGGTCGCATTGCCGGACAGCAACTGGGCACCACCCGCGATGGCAAGGTCGAACATCGCCCAGGCTGGGACATCACCCTGTCCGCGCCCAAGTCGGTCTCGATCATGGCCGAGGTTGCCGGAGACAAGCGGCTGATCAAGGCACATGGCGCGGCAGTGAAAGTGGCGCTCGCCCATGTCGAAAAGCATATGGCGGCAACGCGGATCAGGCAGGGCGGCGAGGTGCGGCGCGAAGCGACCGGCAACCTTGCCATCGCCACCTTCCGCCATGAGACAAGCCGGGCGCAGGACCCGCAGCTGCACACCCACGGTGTGATCCTCAACGCCACGCAGGACAAGGATGGCAACTGGCGCAGCTTGGAACCCCGCGCCTTCTACCAGCTGCAAAAGGAAATCGGCGCGATCTACCGGCAGGAACTGGCTCACGGCGTTGCTGCGTTGGGATACAAGATCGAGGCAGGGAAAGACTCGCTCTTCGAGATCGCAGGCGTTCCGGAGAAGGCCATCGATGCACTGAGCCAGCGCACCGCAGCAATTGATGCCCGGCTTGCCGAGCGCGGCACGAACCGGGAGCACGCGAGCGCCGCCGAAAAGCAGATCGCCGCGCTCGATACCCGCGAGGCCAAGACCAGTGCGGATCACCGTTCCTTGCGCGCCGACTGGCGGGCGACTGCGGATGCCAACGGGTTCGACAAGGCAGCGCGGGCAAAGCTGATCGGCGAAGCGAGAGAGCGGTCCAAGAACAGCGAAGCAACCGCCAGCCCGGAATTGCTGGCGCGGCAGGCGGTAGCCTGCGCCGCTGCAAAGCTGTCCGAGCGAGAGGCTGTGTTCTCGGCCAGCACGCTGGCGCGCGAGGCCGGAGACTTCGCCTTCGGCAAGGCCGAACACGGTGCAATCAGTGCGGCGATTGCAGAGGCGAAGAAGAGCGGCGAGCTTGTCCCGCGAACTTTCCTCGACCGGCGCGGGGCGGAGTTTTTCGGGTTCACCACCCCTCTGGCCATCGCAACAGAGCGGACCATACTTCGCCTGGAGGAAGCCAGGCGCGGCACGATCCAATCACTCGCAAGTCCGGTGACCGCAGCGCGAACCATCGAGCGCGCGGCGCGGCAGTCGTCCCGATCCGGCTATGCCTGGACCCAAGACCAGAAGCGAGCGACTGCCGAACTGCTCATCTCGCGGAACCGCGTCACTGCCGTCCAAGGCTACGCCGGGACGGCCAAGACCACCACCGTGCTCGCTACTTATGCGCGCGAGGCAAGCCCGACATGCGAACTTCGGGATATTTGGGATAGAGGATCAGGCCCGTGTTGGGGGCATGGTGAAGGCTGTCCCCGTCCACCCAGTAGAAGTCGACAGATGCCTTGGCGCGGTCGCGCACGGCCCCGGCGACTTCGGTATCATCGCTGTAGATCTCGCCATGCGGAATGATGTTCAGAGCTGAAAAGTCGCCGCCGAGATAGACCTGGTTTTTTGAATTGTCGTTCGGTGCGAGGCGCTTTGCATAGATACGGGTCGCGCCGTGATGACGCAGGAGATCCAGCAATTGCGCGAGTGATCCGGCCAACTATTTACCCCTGAGCGTGATCGATGGTTCAGTCGATCTTACCCACGTGGCAAGTGCCTGCATAGTTTCACCAAAATCTGGCTTCGTGCGGCCTTTGAGCGCGCATTCCCAGACCACTCCGATGCGCCATCCATCGACCCGAAGAAACGCGGCAGCCTTGTTATCATTGGCTACATTCCGGCCGATCTTGTCCGCCCAGAATTCCTGTCGCGTCGCGGGCATTTTGAAGAGGTGACAATCATGTCCGTGCCAGAAGCAGCCATGGACGAAGACTACCGCCTTGTGGCGCGGGAACACGAGGTCAGGCTTGCCGGGCAATTCCTTCGCGTGAAGACGGAACCTCAGACCGAGCGCATGCAGAGCTCGCCGGACCTGGAGTTCCGGCTTCGTGTTGGCACCTCTGATCGCCGCCATATTGCGGCTGCGCGTGGCAACGTCGTGAACGTCGGCCATGCGTCAGGCCACTTTGCTTCCCCTGACAGGCTCGACCAGAGCCTGAATATGGGGCTGCATAACGCGGGCTACGGCTTCAAACACCGGCACTGCAACTGAGTTGCCGAACTGCTTATAGGCCTGCGTGTCAGACACGGGGATGCGGAAATCATCGCCATAGCCCATAAGCCGCGCACATTCGCGCGGCGTCAGGCGTCGGGGATTGCTTCTCGGGCCCTGACTTACGAGGATTTCCGAGCCGTCCTTGTAGTATCGGGCTGACAGAGTGCGCGCGACATCATCGGGCGTCACCAGCCCGAAGCCGAAACCATTGCCCGCCGCTTTGTGCTTTTCGGCATAGCCCTGGAGATATTGCCAGAGCTTGTCGGTCAGCGTGTACTTGCCGTTCACGGCAGCATTCGGGCCGAGAGTGTACGGAGCCTCGGCCTTCTCCGAGCCGTCTTCCGGATGGAGGATGCTGTTAAGCCGGACGCTTCCTTTTGGCGGGAGTTTCAGGTCGTGCCAGCTGAACGGAACGGCTTCGCGGAAGCCGACTATCACGATCCGTTCGCGATGCTGCGGCACGAAGTGCTGCGCATCGATCACCTGATGCCAGACCTTATATCCCAGTTCCTCGGTCAGCGTTCGCAGGATGACATCGAAGGTGCGCCCCTTGTCGTGACTCTTGGCCTGCGTTGCCGTTGCAACTGAAGGCTTCCGGGCCTTGCCCGAGCAGGACCAGTCGCTGGTGCGCGAGCTGATCGAAACCTTCGACGCCTTCACGCCGGACAACGATCCTTACGGAGAACGCGATTTCGGGGCGATCTATCAGGTTGGCGATGGCCGCTGGACGACCAAGCGACCGGCGCGTCCTGCCGAAACCGTGTTCTGGAAGATCGATGCCTACGACTGCGACTTGCTGTTCGGCAGCGAGGACCCGGCCAATCCCGCAGCGACCCGGCGTGTACTGACGATCATGCTGGCATCGGAATACTGAAACGAGAGAAGCGCTGCCGCAGTATGCGGTGCGCTTCTCATCCACCACTTTGCGCTTGTTTGAACTGCAAACCGGATTCGACCGGAAATCCGGTCTGGTCCCGCGCGGTGCAGCACGTGTGAGAATTCGCTTCGTGTTGTCGGCTTCGTTTTGAGCACCCAACTGGCCGCACGCGGTCAGCCTTCAATGCCCTGCCCGCGCCGGTTCACTCCGCTCACCCGTGTTGGACATGAATCCTGGCCTTGGCCGTGCGGCCTTCCTGTTTGGTGCAACGAGCCACCAGACACGAAAGGAAATCATCATGGCACGCAGTAGTACCGCACCCGCGCAGGAGACCAATCCGCCGGACTTCCTCGCCTGGCATGTCGCCAACAAGGGCGACAAGGGTTTCTGGACCCGCATCGGAGCCGCGTGGTCCCACCGAGACCGCAAGGGACTATCGCTTCAATTGGAAGTGATGCCGATCAATGGCCGGATCGTCCTGCGCACACCGCTGGACGACGAGAAGAAGGAACCGGGCGCTTAGCGCCCGGCCTTCGGGCGACGGAGCAAAAAATTCGGTCCACTTTCAATACTTGAAGCTTCTTATACTGGAATTTTGGGATGCAGCCCTCTATGTCCGACCGCTAATATGGCTCGACCGTTCGGGCATTCATGCGCGCGGGGGCCAAATGGAGGATAAGCGAAGCAAAAAAGGAGTTTCGGCTTCTAGCTTCGCTACACGTGCGCGTACGGTAGATCATCTCGGGCGTGAGCAGATCGCCGATTGTCCTACGGCCATATCCGAATTGTGGAAGAACGCGTGGGACGCGTATGCCAGAGATGTCGGACTGCGCATTTTTTCCAGTGAAGAGCCGGTGGCAGCGCTCACCGATAATGGGCATGGCATGCGCCCAGAGGACTTCTTCGAGCGCTGGCTTGTCATCGGAACCGAAAGCAAGCTCTCGGATGTAAAGCCGGTCCCGCCGCAGGATCGCAATGGTTTGCCCATACGCCCTCGACAAGGACAGAAGGGCATCGGACGCTTGTCCAGCGCCAAGCTGGGATCGGTTATGCTTCTCGTGACGAAGCATCGAAGTGCCAATTTCGTGGCAGCGCTTATCGATTGGCGATTGTTCGAAAATCCTTTTATCAATCTGGCCGATATCACCGTTCCGACAGGGGAATTCGAAAAGCTGGACGAGATATTCGATGAACTCCCGGCGTTCTGCGATGCGATCGCCGCGAGCGTGGTAGACGATGATCGCGGCTGGCGGAATGGTAAGCCAAAGGTCCGCGAGCGATGGCGGCGTTTCGACGAGGATGAGGAACGCGCCGGTCTTCCACCTTCGCAGAGAATCCTGCAGAGTTTAAAGCGGCTCCCGTTTGAGGCTGGCCATCTTGCGCACTGGGCGGCGCCTGGAACAGCGATGTTGGTCTATGAGCTCGACGATACGCTTCGCGCACTTCCAAATAGCGGCGACACTGATCCAGTCGCTGAAGAAAGTCGAACTCGTTTTGAGCGTACACTCTCCAATTTCGTTGATCCTTACGGCAGCGAAAAAGATCGCCCCGACTTCGAGTATAGGGCCGACATTGTTTCGGCAAACGAGGTGGCTGGGCGCCGCAAGACGATCGTCGGAGCGGAGAAGGCGATCGACAGGACCCAGATCCAAGAGCTGGAGCATCAGCTTGAAGGGGTGGTCGGAGAAGACGGCGTCTTTCGAGGCCGGGTGAAGGCCTTCGGAACATGGATAGAAGAAAAGGTGGATTTTGCGCTGCCCAAGGGCATCGCGATTCCCGAACGAGCCGACACTAAAGTCGGAGCCTTCGAACTCTTCATCGCGTCGATGGAATTCGACAAAAAAACTCAACACACTCTTCCTCGGAACATGATCGTTATGTAGAATTGGCATCAGAATACGCAGGTCTGATGATCTATCGCGACGGACTTCGAGTACTTCCGTATGGTAGAGAAGACAATGATTTCTTCGAAATTGAGTCCAAGCGCAGCAAGAACGCGGGACGGTATTTCTGGAACCATCGGCAGATGTTCGGTCGCATCGCCCTAACGCGAAGAAGCAACCCCAACCTACGGGACAAGGCGGGTCGCGAAGGATTCATCGACAACGTGGCGGCGAAAACCTTCCGCGCCGTCGTAGAGAATATTCTCGAACAATCCGCGCGGCGCTATTTCGGTTCGGCTTCGGACATCCGGACGCCGCGCCTCGAAGAAATTCGTGAAAGCAATCGTGCTGGTCGCGCGAAGGAGGAGGCGAAGAAACTTCGCGAACGGGAACGGAAGCTGTTCCAAGCCGAGCTGGACGCCGCTGAGGCACTACTCCCCGGACTTAGGGAAGAGGTTGCGCAAGCCTCAGAAACACTTGCCATCCAAGACGACGCAGACATTGCAAAGGCGGCCGAGCGTCTGTCCGACTGGCGGGAAAGGTTGGCCGAAGCCGAGTTGCGGCCCCAACCTTCAGGCACAGCGCGGCTCAACAAGCGATACCAAGCTGCGCGATCGTCAGCCAAGTCCATTGCCTTGTCGATTGCTGAATTTGACAACGTCTTTCGAGATCGGATCGAAGAATTCGAAGCAGCAGACCCGGCGGCAGTGCTCGAACGACAGACCGAAGCTGCTGTCAGCGCCGTGCGCAAGCAAGTTCAGGCATTCCAGTCTGACATCGAAGCGATGCAGCGCGAGCAATACGGAGGCGTCCGGGAGCTCGCGTTGATGCGCCTTGGTGAGTTCCGACGTGAGACGGCGGCTATCGCCGCAAACCTGCAGACTGGAAATTTCGATTTGGCGAAATCGGTGGAAGCCGTACGCCTGCTGCGTGATCGTTGGACTGTAGAGAACCGCAGACTGTTTGGTACTTACCTTTCAGCCCTAGGTGCGGTGAAGGATGAAATTGACCTCGAGACGCTCGCGAGCGTGCAGTCGGAGGAGCTTCGCGAAGCAGCGAGCGAGCTCGATCGCCTTACGGCGCTCGCTCAGCTCGGCATTGCCGTAGAAATCGCAGCGCACGATCTTGCAGACTTTGACGAAATGGCAACGTCCGGGATCGCCGCACTGCCAGAAAGCATACGCAACTCGGAAGCCGTCCGAGACATCCGCCTTGGCATTGAAGGGCTCACCGACCAGCTCCGCTTTCTTTCTCCTCTCAGACTGTCGGGCGACAAGGTCCAGCGATGGATCGAAGGACGTGAAATCGAGGACTTCGTGCGACGTTTCTTCGCGCCAACGTTGGCGCGGGCGGGAATCGATTTCAGCGCTACGCCAGCATTTGAGGTAGTGCAGCTCTATGAACGGCCCGCCCGAGTGTTCCCCGTGTTCCTGAATCTTGTGAACAACGCGATTTACTGGGTGAGCACCGCCCCACGCTCGACCAGGCGCATTTTGCTCGACGTAGCAGGAGATGAACTGCTGGTTTCCGATAGTGGCCCAGGCGTTGAGGAAGAAGACCGCGAGCATATCTTCAACCTGTTCTTTACCAGGAAGAAGCGGTCTGGGCGAGGCGTAGGGCTCTATCTCGCCCGCGCGAATCTCGCGGCCGGAGGGCATTCGCTGCGTTATGTGGGGGAGGACGATGAGCCGCCTCTAGAGGGTGCTACGTTTTATTTGGGATTCAATAATATACGGATGGCCGAGGAAATTGGGGGCGATGGCTGAAGCGACATATAAGGATTTGGTGGCCGAGGCTTTTTTGAGTCCGATCCGCTCGGTGTTGATCGTCGATGATGACTATCCAACGCTGCACGAAATCCTGCTCTCGGACAGCGAACGGAAGCGCCAGTATGGCGATAAAGACTGGAACCGCTCATCGCACAGCCGTGCGAGAGTTAGGCGTGTTATCGAGCAATTTCGGGGGCCTGGTGCTCCTTACATGCTAGACATCCACGACGGCCGTTCACCGAGCGAAGAAACTGATGAGAAGAAGGTTGGCACGCTCCAACAGACTGACTTGCTCATCCTCGACTATATTCTTGACAAAGCCAAGGAGGATGACGGGACGGCTTCCCTCCGCATTGCGCGCGAAGCTTTGGACAACAAGCATTTCAATCTTATTCTCGTCCACACGAAAGAAGACTTGGACGACGTTTTTACCGAATTCGCGCTCGGGCTGCTGCAACCGTGTTTTGAGCAAGACGGAAATGACGATCCATATGAATCCCTAGTCGATTTTCTCGACGAACACGAGACGCCGCTCGTTACCGCCGTTGCTGCGGAGCAGTATTTGTTTGCCAGAGGAATTTTGGCCCGCAAAACAATGGTGCAACTGAAATCGGCACTTATGCGCGGAGAAGGTCCGCTCGGTGCCGTAAAGAACGCCTTGGAAACTGGGGGGCTGGATCGGCGTGAGTGGCTTCGAGCACTTCAATACGCATTGGAGGCTTTCGAGGGGAGCAACGCGGAACGTTTTTCGACAGAGAACCACGGTGTCCTTGATTGGCGAAACGAGACCGTCAAATATATCCGAGCTTCACGCGGCTTTGTTTGCTTTAGCAAAAAGCAAGATGAGTTGGATCTGCTTAAAACGGTGCATGAAGCACTAGCTGCTTGGCGTCCCCTGCCATCACGCCTGTTGCTTACAAAGCTGCGCGCTGAAATGAATGAGCGCGGGATCGAAGTTCAGGACGATGCCATAGGCAATCCGGAAGTCGGTGCTGTTTGGTACCTCCGCCTTCTCGAGAAAGACGAACCGGGTTTGCAAGCGCTGATCGATCGAACTGTAAGGCATCATTCGGAACAACTGCTTGATCAACTACTTCCACAGGTCAACGATTTTGCGGCGCGGCTACGGAAGATCGACGCAGAGAAAGACGCATATGATGTTGTGAAACGCAGGTTTGGCCTCGATCTTTCCAACGAAGCCGTACTTCTCACAGCAAAGGCTGGCCACAACGCCTTCATCGGCAGCAAGCCTTCCAAAAGCGCCCATGTCGATCTAGGACACATCCTGCTCATCAGCGGAACATATTGGTTCTGTGCGACACCTGCGTGCGACATGGTTCCAGGGCAAGACCGCGGATCACCCCCGGACAAACTTCCTGAGCTCAAACGATTTACCGCGCTCAAGTTGATTGAGCATGGCGAGAACAAAGCTCTACGCGATGCCAATCGCGGCGGTCAGGTATTCGTAAACCTCCGCAACGGGGAGGGAACAGAGCGAAAGGCTTTCAGAGTCGCCGAGTCACTTGGCAGTTCTCCAACCTCAATGACTATGTATGTCGAAAACAACGGCTATCTTTCAGAAGGTTTGCCGCCTTCTTGCCGCGTGGTGCATGTCGGCGCCGAGACGAAACCTGATGGCACAATGGCCCCGGCGCTCGTCGAACAAACCGCGCTTGTCTGCGGAATGTTGCGGTACGAGTATGCACTGGAAATTCAGTCGCGATACGTTGCCTCTCAGGCTCGCATCGGCCTAGAATTCGAGGCGCATGAGCCGCAGGCGGCTGAAGAGAAATCGGACTAGGCGTCGGCGCATGGAACGAGTCTCTTCATCCACTTCGACATACGACTTAGGCGAAGATGCGACGGCATATGATGACCTCTCGCACCTTCCTGTGGCAGCCGTGAGGAATCACGTTCCGCTGGCGATCGACGTCTTCTCGGGGGCTGGCGGCTTTTCCCTTGGTGCAATCCAAGCGGGTTTCGAAGTTCGTGCCGCCGTCGAAAACTTTGGACATGCAGCGGCCACCTACCGAAAGCAGATTAGGAATTTTACGGGGCGCAGAGTCGAATTTTTTGAAGAAGATATACTGAACTTATCGCCGCACAAAGTGATGGACGAGGGTGGCCTTGCGCCGGGCGACTGCGATCTTTTTCTTGGCGGCCCGCCATGCCAAGGCTTCTCCTCGCATCGGCTCGGGAAATCCGGAGTGAACGATCCGCGTAACGCGTTGCTTTATCGATATTTCCGTTTTCTCGATGCAATCCGACCACGGATGTTCCTGCTCGAGAACGTACCCGGTCTGCTGCAACCTAAGCATGCAGAATACCTCTCGACATTTCTCGGATTGGCGGAGGACAACGGATATGCGGTCCGGGAACCGATCATTCTAAATGCGAAGGATTTTGGCGTACCCCAAAATCGAAAGCGCGTGTTTATCGTCGGATACGATCCCAAGGCCGTTGAATTCGCCATTCCTTGGCCTCCGCACCCGACGCATGGCGAACCAGGAAAGCTGTCGGAGAGAGGTCCGCTGATGGAGTGGCGAACTTCGGCAGAAGTCTTTGCCGTTCCAGCGCCACCGAACGACCCCAATGACCACCATATGCAGCATCGGGCTGAATTGATCGAGGTTTTCCGCAGCACGCCCCCGAATGGCGGGTCTCGAAGCCAGTCGTTGAGAACTCTTCCCTGCCATATGCAGCATAACGGACACAAAGATGTCTACGGACGGATAGATCCTTCCAAGCCATCGCCTACCATGACCACGGCATGCATAAATCCGTCGAAAGGCCGGTTTGTCCACCCTACCGAACATCACGGAATTACCGCGCGTCAAGCCGCTCGGCTGCAGACTTTTCCAGATGACTTCCAATTTGAAGGAGGACTAATGGCTTCCGGCATACAGATTGGGAATGCCGTGCCAGTCGCTCTCGCCAAGCATGTCGTCTCCCAACTCCGAAATGTTCTTCCAAGCTCAACAGGCTGAGAAAGCGAATGATCCTGCCAAGATTCTATCTCTGAATGACTCGGAAGTATGTAGCTTATTGGCGGGCACCCCTTGGAAGCAGGCCATTAAATCTGTCGATCCGATCGCCGGAATTCGGCCATCTCGATACGCTCCAAGCCGCTTAAGGAAGCACATATTGTCTATCAACTGCTTGGGCTGGACGCCCTCCGAAAATGCGTGATGTCGCCCTCGCGATTTTGGAAGATCAGATAGAAAGATCGAAATCGTATCTTGAGCAATGGCGGCAGCCGATCGAACCCCTATTATTTGAAACACTCCGCGCGATCGATCACGTTTTTTGCGAAGAACTGTTCGTGCCATCCGAAACTTGGAAGCAAACGAAGAAAGCACAAGTTGGCCTCTCGTCATGGGGGGTGAATAAGGCCCTCTCCCTTATGGTGCCGCCGCAGCTCGAAGGTGGACCTTTTCGCCTTTTTCCCAGCACGGGCCAGACCCAGCGACAGGCTAGCGAGTTGCTGCTCCGGTGCGGGATTCTTCAACGCGCGGAAATGCTCTACGGCTGGCTTCAAGAGGGACTTCTGACCGCCAGGATCGACAAGCCATCCACCGCAATGCCGTCGGGCATTCAAACGATCCTTGTTCTCAAATCGGACCATCCTTCAATGTTCGGAGAAGTAGTTTCTCAGCGGAACAAGCGATGGGTCAGCGATTTTACGATCGAGCAGGACACCCCTCGGGAACGTGATCTTCAAGACCGACATGCAGCCCTCGAAGCGGAGCTGGAGAAATCAGTTGGCTGCTTCGGCGGTTGGGGCATGTCCTACACAACGACCCGAGAAATCGATGATCATTTTTTGGAGTGCGGTCAGATATATCTGCGTCGTATGTGGAGCCAAGACTTGCTTGGGCGGGAGGACATCATCGGTGGCGAGCCATTCAATCATTATCTTGGTGTCCTGGCGGCCATTGCTGGCCGCGCGGAGAAGCATCTTTGTTTTTGCTCCATTCTCGCGCGGCGGCGTCCAGAACTCGATCTCCGCAACTTGCTAACGACGTTCGCGCACCGCGAGGAGTTCATAACTGGTCTCGCGGTTCACCTCGATGCCGAGACCGACCAGATTCGCAAACTGCTGGAACCATTGACGCTCAGCTGCGGCAATCTACATGACCACACCTCATCAGCGGACATCGCATGGACCCCGATTGTCCGTTCGAGCCAAGACTACTACATCCTCCCCATGTATGGGTTGGACACCAATCCGTTCCTGTTCCTACTCGCCGACCTGAGAGCGAGATTCCCGCAGGATTGGTTTCGTCTTGCAAATAATCGCGAGAAGCGGTGGTTGAACGATCTCAAGCTCATTTTTCCGGGAGACAGATGGTCACTAAATGACCGGAACCTCAAGTTACGTGAGGGCAAGAAGACGGTCACAGACCTAGACTTCATCGCCTACGACAAGGAACATAATGAGTTGGCTCTATTTCAGCTGAAATGGCAACACCCGGTCGGGATGGACAATCGCGCGCGTCGCAGCGCTGGTAAAAACCTGCTCGATCAAGGCAACGATTGGGTCGAGAGAGTTTTGGGTTGGCTTGGCAAATACGACATCTTCGAACTTGCGAAACGTGCCGGGATAACCGTCAAGCCAGACGTTGATGTGAAGCTATTCGTGGTAGGTCGCTACAATGCATACTTTACTGGTTTCTCCGAACGCGACACCCGCGCTGTCTGGTCCGACTGGAACCATTTCATGAGAGTTCGTGTCGAAAATCCACGGGCCTCGATTAGCGAACTCGCCAAAATCTTGAGTAATGAAGCAGAGGAACTCTCCCGGGCATATCCGGGCGATTCATATATGCTTCCGCTAGACAGCTTGGCTGTCATCTTGAACCCTACGAGTGAGCCGCATTGAGCGAAATTGCGATGCCTTGAAGCCAAGGTCCGCTTCCCGAGAATTTGCGTTCACGCAACAGCGCTCAAAGTGAGGCGTAATACAATCGCCCACTTTGCAAACAAGCATCAACTGCTTGTCTCGCCTTTTCGAAGATTGTCCAGATTGTCACTCCACCACTGAGCCATTTTCACACGCTCATCCCAGTAGTTCCCGCGATTGTAGACTCCTCGGATCGCATTGCTGTCACCATGCGCGAGTGCCCGCTCGATTGCATCCGGGTGCCACAGTCCGCTTTCGTTAAGCATGGTCGATGCGGTCGAGCGCAGGCCGTGCGCCGTCACTTCGTCCTTGGTGAAACCCATGCGGCGGAAAGCCGCGTTGATCGTATTCTCACTCATGGGCCGTTGCCGGGTGTGGAATGCCGGGAAGATGTAGCCCTTCCCACCGGAAATCGACTTTAGCTCGCGGAACAAGTCGAGGACCTGTCGCGACAACGGCACCACGTGGGTCCTCCGCGCCTTCATCCTGCCTTCTGGGATTGTCCAGGTAGCCTTATCCCAGTCGATCTCTTCCCACTCTCCATGACGGAGTTCGCCAGGGCGCACGAAAATGTGAGGCGCGATCTGCAATGCGAATTTCGTGACCGGGTAGCATTCGTAACAATCGATTGCGCGCAGCAGTTGACCCAGTTTTTCGGGTTCAAGGATTGCTGCGTAGTGCCGCGCCTTGGGCGAAACCAGCGCACCTTTCAGGATTGAGGTCGGATCAGTCTCGCAAAGTCCCATGGCCGCTCCGAACCGGAACACGCGGCTTGCGAACGAACGACACTTTTTCGCCGTTTCCAGATTGCCCTTCGCTTCCAGCTTCTTGAGCGCCGCAAGCATGAGTTGCGGATCGACATCATTGAGCGGCATGTTACCTACAGCAGGCTTGAGCAGATCGAGAAACCAGCGTGCCTTGCGAAGTGTGGCCTCGGCCCGCCCCTCCCGGACCATCTTCTCCTCGATGTAGGTCTGCGCCACAGATGCAAACGTGTTCTCTGCGCCAAGCTTGATTTGCGCCTTTTCCCGCTTGCGCTCGCGCATGGGGTCGATGCCATCGGCAATCGCGAGACGCGCGCGATCCCTTTCGTGACGCGCCTGCGCCAGGCCGACTTCCGGGAAAGGGCCAATCGGCATCTTCTTTTCCCTGCCGCCGAAGCGGTACTTGAGATGCCAGAGCTTCGAGCCATTCGGTTTTACGAGGAGGTACAGGCCTCTCTCATCGCCCTTCTTGTAAGGCTTGTCCTTCGGCTTGAACCCCCGAACCTGCTGAGTCGTCAGAGCCATCTGGGGGCCTCACTCAGATTCGCGAACGCACCTTCGCCAAAATAAGCCCCCATTGAGGCCCCCAGTCGATGCAAAACATAGTGGAACAAAGCGGGACTCCAATCATCAAGACCGGAGAAAAAATGGCAGAATTCCGCCATTTACGCAACATGTTTGGACATCGCTGAACGCTGAAATGGTGCCCAGAAGAGGACTCGAACCTCCACACCCTTGCGAGTACTAGCACCTGAAGCTAGCGCGTCTACCAATTCCGCCATCTGGGCATCGGCCCGATAAGAGCGCGCGATGTGCGCCGACGGGCGGGCTGCGCATTGCCGCCTCGGCCCGCGCAAGTCAATGCTTCATTTCATCGCGCGGAGCCGACGCGCCGGGCAGACGCACAGGCCGCCTCCCTGCCGCGCGCCGCCCCTTGCGAGCGCAGGCACATTGCGGCATTGGACGTCGCCGGTGGCACAGGCCGGATGCACGTTGCACGCCCGGCGGAAACGACTGGAAAGGCCAGACATGGCGCAAAGCGGACCTCTCGAAAACAGGCTCGTCACGATCTTCGGCGGCAGCGGCTTCGTCGGCAATTACGTGGCGCAATCGCTGCTCGAACGCGGCGCGCGGCTGCGCATCGCCAGCCGCAATCCCGAAAAGGCCTTCTCGCTCAGACCGCTCGCCAATCTGGGGCAACTGCAGTTCATGCGCTGCAACGTGCTCGACGAACGCAGCGTCATGCAATACACGGAAGGCTCGCACGCGGTCGTCAATCTCGTGGGGACGTTCGGCGGCAACATGAAAAAGCTGATGGGCGAGGCACCGGGCACGATGGCACGCGCTGCGCGCGAGGCGGGGGCGGGCGCCTATGTCCAGATCAGCGCGCTGGCTGCCGATCCCGAGGGTGAAGCGGAGTATGCCCGCGCCAAGGCGCTCGGCGAAGAGCGGGCGCGCGCGGAATTTCCCGGTGCTACGATCCTGCGCCCCTCGATCCTGTTCGGGCGCGACGACGACTTCATCAACATGTTCGCCCAGCTCATTTCGACTTTCCCGGTCCTGCCGGTCTTCGCGCCCGATGCGCCGCTTCAACTGCTTTATGTCGACGATGCGGCCGAGGCCGTCGCGCTGGCGCTGGAGAACCCTGCGACGCATGGCGGCAAGACCTACGAACTGGCGGGGCCGGAGCGGCTCACGATGATGCAGATCAACCGGATGATTGCCGACGCGCAATTGCGCAAGCGGACTTTCCTGCCGATGCCCGATGCGGTGTCGGGCGCGTTCGCCATGCTTCCGGGAACGCCGATGTCGAGCGACCAGTGGGCCATGCTGAAGGATGGCGACGTCGCGAGCGGAGAGCATCCGGGGATCGACGCGTTCGGCATCGATCCGAAGCCGCTGTCGCTTTACCTCGACAAGTGGATGATCCGCTATCGCAAGCATGGTCGGTTCGCCGACAAGAGCAGCCCGACGATCTGACGGCAGGGGTCGGGCTTGGGCGGAGCGCGAAGGAGGCGCGCGTCCTGCCGTCGCAATACACAAGGGAGAGAAGAGGATGAAGACCGCCATCACCGAAATGTTCGGTATCGAGCATCCGATCATCCAGGGCGGGATGCACTATGTCGGCTTTGCGGAAATGGCGGCGGCGGTGTCCAATGCGGGCGGGCTGGGGATCATCACGGGTCTGACGCAGAAAACGCCGCAGGATCTCGCCAACGAAATCGCGAAGTGTCGTGACATGACCGACAAGCCGTTCGGCGTTAACGTGACGTTCCTGCCCACGGTCAACGCGCCCGACTATCCCGCGATCATCCGCGCGATTATCGAAGGCGGGGTAAAGGTGGTGGAAACCGCGGGCAACAACCCGGCCGCCGTGCTGCCGCATCTCAAGGATGCGGGGATCAAGGTGATCCACAAATGCACGAGCGTCCGGCACTCGCTGAAGGCGCAGGAAATCGGCTGCGACGCGGTCAGCGTGGATGGCTTCGAATGCGGCGGTCATCCGGGCGAGGACGACATTCCCAACATGATCCTGTTGCCGCGGGCGGCGGACGAGCTCGACATTCCCTTCGTCGCGAGCGGCGGGATGGCGGACGGGCGCAGCCTCGTCGCGGCGCTGGCGATGGGGGCGGACGGCATGAACATGGGCACGCGCTTCATCGCCACCAAGGAAGCGCCGGTCCACGAGAACGTGAAGGCGGCGATCGTCGCGGCGAGCGAACTCGACACGCGGCTGGTCATGCGGCCCTTGCGCAATACGGAACGGGTGATGACGAATGCGGCGGTGGAAAAGCTGCTGGAGAAGGAGCGCGAGCTCGGCTCCGATCTCAAGTTCGAGGACATCGTGGACGAGGTCGCGGGCGTCTATCCTCGCATCATGACGGAAGGGGACATGGATGCAGGCGCCTGGAGCTGCGGCATGGTGGCAGGGCTGATCGACGACGTGCCGACCTGCAAGGAACTGATCGACCGCATCATGGCCGAAGCCGATGCCATTATCTCGGAGCGGTTGGTAGGCTTCCAGAAGCGTGCTGCGGTGAACGCCTGAACGTTCGCTCACAGACCTCCGATCGACGACCCGAACACGCGGCTCGACATCAATTAGGGCACTTCAGGTGCCATTGTGGGTGATCTTGCAAATAGTGCAATCGGGCGGAATAAAGGCAACGAAAAGAAGGGTTTGGGATGAGCGATAGCGGTGCGAACGGTCCTTTGACGGGTTTGCGTGTGATGGAGTTCGTCGGCATCGGACCCGGACCGCATTGCGCGATGCTGCTCGCCGATATGGGCGCGGAAGTGCTGCGGATCGAGCGGGAAGGAGCGACGACGCTGAACCCGGTCGTGGAGCGCGCCCGCCACCGGGTCGCGGTCGACATTCGCAGCGAGGAAGGGCGCGATTTCTGCCGGAAAGCTGCAGAAAACGCGGATGTCGTGCTCGAAGGTTTCCGCCCCGGCGTGATGGAGCGGCTCGGGCTCGGACCCGATGACCTATGCACCGCGAACGAGCGGTTGATCTACGCCCGGATGACCGGGTGGGGTCAGGACGGCCCACTGGCAAAGTCAGCCGGTCACGACATCAACTACATCGCCATTACGGGCGCCTTGGCAGCTATCGGAAAGCCCGGAGAACCGCCGGTTCCGCCGCAAAATCTCGTAGGGGATTTCGGGGGCGGATCACTCTATTGCGCGCTCGGAATTCTCGCGGCGCTGTATGAAAGGGAGCGGTCGGGCAAGGGGCAGGTCGTCGATGCGGCGATCGTCGACGGAACGACGAGCCTGATGAGCTTCTTCTTCGGAGCGCGGCACCTGCCGCACCTCTCGACCACGCGCGGCAAAGGCATTCTCGGCGGGGCGGCGCATTTCTATCGCACATACGAATGTGCCGATGGCGCATATGTCTCGGTCGGCGCAATCGAACCGCAATTCTACGTCGAACTCCTTGCAAAGATTGGAGAAACCGATGCTCTTGCCGAGGGGCAGATGAACCCTGCAAATTGGGACGAATATGCCGAACGTCTGGCGCAGCTGTTCAAGAAGCGCACGGCAGCCGAATGGAGCGAACTTCTGGAAGGCAGCGATGCCTGTTTCGCGCCTGTTGTCGAAGTCGAGGATGCGCGCGATCACCCGCATCTCAAGGCGCGGGGGAATTATGTCGAGCGCGATGGCGTCTGGCACACGGCCCCGGCTCCACGCTTTTCACGAACGCCCTCGACGATAAGGGACAGCGCCGAAGACGGGCACAAAGTGGCCCAAAGCTGGACCGAAAAAGGGGACTGAGCATGGCAGGACGTCACTTCGACGAATGGAGTATCGGCCAGAAGATTTCGCACGAAATCCGGCGGACGGTGACCGAAACGGACAATCTCCTGTTCACGACGATGACCCACAATCCGCAACCGCTTCATCTTGACCGGGAGGCTGCGGAGGCGAGCGAGTTCGGGCAGATTTTGGTGAACGGCACCTTCACCTTCGCGCTGATGGTGGGACTGACGGTTGGGGACACGACGCTCGGCACGCTGGTCGCCAATCTGGGCTATGACAAGCTGGTCATGCCGAAGCCCGTCTTCATCGGCGATACGCTGCGCGCGACGAGCGAAGTCACTGAGTTGCGGGAAAGCAAGTCGCGTCCGAATGCCGGCATCGTCACCTTCCTGCATGAAGCATTGAACCAGCGCGACGAGGTCGTCTGCCGCTGCGAACGGTCGGCGCTCCTCAGGAAAGCGACGTCCTAGTCCGGGGCAAGGCCAAGGACGTTCGCATTGCCGACGGTCCCATTTGCAGCCTTTGTTCGTTGGAAGGCGCAAGGAGGCACGGATGGCAAAGGAACCGCAAAGCGCAACCGATACGGTCGAGGGGCTGGAGGAACTGGCCGACTCCGAAGAGAAGGTGCGTGTCGCAGATGTGCTCGACAAGTTCGGCAAGCGCAGTTTCGGGCCGGTCATGTTCATTCCGGCAATCCTCGAAATCACACCGGTCGGCGGCATCCCCGGCGTGCCGACCGTCCTGGCAACATTGATCGCACTCGTGGCGTTGCAATTGTTGTTCGGTGCGGATCACGTCTGGATGCCGCATTTCGTTCAGAACCGTTCGGTCAAGTCCGACAAGCTGATGAACGGCGCGGAGAAGCTGGAAGGGATCGCCGACAAGCTCGATCACTGGTTCAAGGGGCGGCTCCAGCAATTCACCGGCCCGACGTGGCAGAAGATCGCGGCCGTCGCGATCATCCTGTTGTGCCTCACCGTCCCGCCGCTTGAGTTCATTCCGTTCGCAAGTTCGGCCCCGATGATCACGATCGCGGCATTCGCCCTCGCGCTGACAGTCAAGGACGGGCTGTTGATGCTTATCGCAACGCTGATGTCGGTCGCGGCACTCATCGGCGGGACTTACCTGTATTACAGTTCCGATGGCAGCGGACTGCCGTTCTGAACGTCCGAACGGGGAGGCTGCGGCTCTCCGCCGATTGCCTGCCATAAAAGGATACGCGCACGCCTTGCAGCGCCGAACGCTGTCGCGGCACGGGCTGCGCTGTCGTCCGCCGCGCGTCGCGCCTCCAGAACGGTGAGGAAATCGGCCAGTCCTGCGCGATAGCGCGTGTCGGCCAGCCGCGCTGCGCGCTGGGCGCTGTCGCGTTCGGCGATGAGCGTCGCATATTCGGCATCTGCCGCATCGATGAGGCCGTAAGCCGTCTCGACATCGCCTAGCCCCTGATAGACTGCATTGCGATAGCTGGCGAAGGCCGCGCGCTTGCGAGCCGCGGCCCGGTCGATTTCCGCTTCCGTCCTGCCGAAATCGACGAGCGGTGCGGCAACGCTGGCGGCAAGCGTTCCGACGATGCTGTCCTCGTCGAACAGGTCACCTGGAGAGAATGCCAGCAGACCCACGATCGCGCCGAGGTCGAATTGCGGAAAGCGCGAGCGGGCGGTGGCGGCAAGCTCCGCATCCTCTGCCGTCAGCAGCGCTGCTGCGCGCAGGATGTCCGGACGGTTCGCGAGCAAGAGCGACGGAAGCAGGCGAGGGGCCGGGACAAGGTCAGTTTGTACTTGCGACAAGGCGAGTACGGCGTGCACCTCTCCAGCGGGCAGGGCGGTCAGCGTAACCACGCGCCCGACGAGACGCGCCCGCTCGTTCGCCAACGCCGCAAGGCGACTTCGAGAGGCGTTGGCGGTCGCTTCGGCGCGGACGCGGTCGAAACCGGGGGCCAGACCCGAACGCTCGCGGACTCCGGCGAGCCGAGCCAGTTCGAGCGCCGCATCGAGGTCTTCCTGCAATGCACCTTCGCGCGCCGTCAGGCTGCGCCAGTCGACGATGGCAGCGGCAAGCTCCGACAGCAGGGCTATCCGGACCGCGCTCGCGGCGGCGTCGGCGGCGTCGATCCGGGCGACCGCGGTTCGCTCTCGGGCGCGCAGCTGCCCGAACAGGTCGGGGTCCCAGCTCGCTGTCAGATTGGCGCCATAGGCGACGCGCTCGGTATCGAAAACGACGTTGGGCGGCAGGGTCCCGCCGAATTGCGAGGGGTTGGTGCGGGTTCCGGTGACGGACGCGTCGGCTCCGATCAGGGGGAGGCGTTCGGCCCCCGCTCGCCGGGCTGTGGCGCGGGCTTCCTCAATCCGCGCGGCAGCTTCCGCGAGCCTTGGCGCGTCCGCGATGACGCGCTCGCTCAGCTCGCGAAAGGCCGGGTCGCCCTGCGGAAGCAAGGCCGCGACGCTCGTATCGGTCGCAACGTCGGGCGCATAAAAGAAGGACGGCGGCAGATCGGGGACGGGCGTCGCGATTTCGGGCGCGGGACCGGCGACGCACGCGCCGAGGCAGGCCGTCAATGCCGCTGTGTGGATTGATCGAGCCAGCTTCACCGGGCGCTTTCCCGCGCAGGAATATAGGCATCGACCTGCTGTCCGACCCGAAAGCCTTCCTCGCTCATGGGCAGGGCGTAGATGGCCTGCACGACTCGCACATCGACCCGTTCCGCGGCGCTGTTCGTCAGCGATCGCTTCGGGACCACGAGGGGTTCGATGCGAACGAATTGTGCTTCGACCTGCCTGCTGGCATCGCCGCGCGGCGATACGATGGCGGGCGCACCTTCCTTGATGCGCGTCGCCTGCTCCTCGTCGATGTCGATCCGGATGTGCAGGGGTCGGGTCTCTCCCATCTGGAGGATCGGCTCGCTGCCCGCGCCCTGCGGACCTCCGGCGGAGACGAACTCCCCGACGCGCTTGTCGACGGACAGGATTTCCCCGGTAATCGGTGCGCGCACAGTCAGCCGTCCGATTTCGGTCCGAACCGAGTTCGCCCTTGCTTCGGCGGCAGAAAGGCGGGACCGCGCAAGTTCGAGCCGCTGCCTTGCGGCTGCCGCTTCGCCTTCGGCGCGAATGACTTCGGAGCGGCTGACGGCGGCCGGATCCTCGACATTGCGGAACAGCGCCAGCTGGCGGTCCGCCGTTTCGCGAGCGGAGGATGCTTCGGCGATCGCGGCCCGGGCTTCGGCGATCTGCGCGTTCGCTTCGGTAAGGCTCGCCCGTGCCGCACGATCATCGACGGTGAAGAGGGGCTGACCCTGCTGCACGATATCGCCGGGCTCGACGCGGATGGCGGTCAAAAGGCCAGAGAGCGCAGTGCCGACCGAGACGATCTCGCTCGACGGTTCGACGATCCCGGCGCCTGCCACGCGGTTCTGACCAGCGAGTTCACCGGTGGCGCGGGGCGGTTCGCGGCTCGGCTCCTCGAGTTCGCGGTCGGGCAGGCCCGTCACGATGTAGAGGACGGCGATGACGAGTCCGACCAGCGCGACGACCGGCAGGACTTGCCGCGAAAAGCTGACATTCTTCAAGGATAAAGCCATTGGTCTGTCCGATACCTAGTGATCTTTCGGCATTTTTGTGCCGTCGTGGGTTATGCGGCCGTCTTCGAGGACAAGTATGCGGTCGGCGAGATCGAAGACGCGGTTGTCGTGCGTCACGATGATGACGGAGCGATCCTCGGCCAGCGCTACCTCGCGCAGCAAGTCCATCACCCTGCGTCCGGATTTCGCATCGAGCGCGGCCGTCGGCTCGTCGCAGACAACGAGGCGCGGTTCGTGGACGAGTGCGCGAGCGATGGCGACGCGCTGCTGCTGACCGCCGGAAAGCTGGTTCGGCAACTTGTTCGCCTGGTCTCCGATATTGAGCTTGTCGAGCATCTCTGCCGCGCGGTCGCGCGCTTCCTTGCGATCCATGCCCTGCGCGATCAGCGGGACGGCGGCGTTGTGAGCGGCATCGATCGCCGGGATCAGATTGTACTGCTGGAAGATGAAGCCGATGTTCTGCAGGCGGAAGCGAACGAGTTCGCGATCGGGCAGGTCGTAGATGTCGGTCCCGAACACCTTTACCTGTCCCTCGGTCGGAAAAAGGATGCCGCACATGATCGAGATCAGCGTCGTCTTGCCGGAACCCGATTCCCCGACGAGGTAGGTGAGGTTGCCCGGTTCGACGTCAAGGTCGATGCCGTGCAGCACCCGGATGGTCTGCTGGCCCGCCACGAAATCCCGCGCAATGTCCCGCACGGCGATTGCCGGACCGTTTCCGCCGGCTTGGTCGAGGCTCGGCTGTCCGCTCATCTGAATACCGCTGCCGGTTCGGTCTTCATCACGCTGCGCAGTGCGAGCCAACCCGTGAGCGTGATGATGACGAGGATGGAGGCAAAGGAGACGAGCGGAATCTGCCAGGGAATGTAGAAGCCCTTGAACGTCGGATTGGCGGAGAAAGCATAGATGAAGCCGACCGTGCCGAGAACGCCCAAGCCGTAGCCGACCAGTCCGACCATCAGCGCCTGTGCGGCGACCATCTGAGCGATTTTGCCGTTCGTCAGGCCGATCGCCTTCAAGGCTCCGAACTGCTTGATGTTGTCGCGAATGAACAGGCTGAAGGTCAGGCCGACAATGGCGATACCGACGATGAAACCGAGCGCGACGGTAATGCCGAAGTTCAGCGGAATGCCGGTATTCTCGATGATGAAATTGATGCCGTCCTGCGCAAATTCGTCGCGGGTTCGCGCTCGCAATCCGGTCTCTTCGGTAATGCGTGCGGTCAGCTCCTCTGGAGAGATTTCATCGCTTGCGCCGACGAGGACGAAGCTTAGGCGATTGCGCGTTCCGGGCACGTAACGCAGCGCCTGGCTGTATTTCGTATACAGCGTTACCTGGCTCGTGAAGCTTGGAATGGAGTCCGCAATGCCGCGCACGACGGCGCGCTGGTCGTTGAGTTCGAGCCGCTCGCCGATCGGGCTTGCCTCTCCGAACATGCGGGTCGTGCCGACATCGTCGATAATAACGGTATCGGGCCGTGACAGGACATCGGTCGTACCGACGACCATGTTCTTGGGCAGGCCGATAAGGGTCGCATCGTCGACGCCGATGACGCTGACGCCTTCGAGATCGCCGCTTTTCGTGCGGACGGATGCGCTGGCTCGCAGATGGGGCACGGCCCATTCCACCCCGGCCACGCCGCGAACCTTGTCGAGTGCCGTCGAGGGCATCGGGAAGTTCACGTCGGTCGTGCGGCTGACCGGGTCCATTACCCAGACATCGGCGCTCGGCACGTTGTAGACGCTGCTCGCACCGCGCTCGATCAGATTGACGAAGATGACGAGTTGCTGCGTGATCAGCAGCGTCGAAAACGCTATGCCGAACAGCAGGCCGTAGAATTTCTGGTTGTCCCCGGTCAGCATCCGGATTGCGATCCAGATCATCGGTACCTCGGCAGGCTGGACTTGCGAATCATGCGAACGAGGACCATTGATGAACGGAAGCGTTCAACTGAACGGGGCCGTTCAATTTGTCAAGTGACCGAAACACGAGAACGAAGGCGACCAAGCGGGACCTGATCGTGGACGCGGCGAGCCGCAGCTTTTTCGAGCATGGTTATGCTGCCTCATCGATCGAGCAGATTTCCGCCGACGCCGGTGTTTCGAAGGTCACCGTCTACAAGCATTTCGGCGACAAGAGCGCGTTGCTTTCCGCTGCGGTCGAACGCGAATGTGACCGGATGCGCGGTCACTTCGAACTCGAACCGACCGGTTGCGGGACGATCGCGGAGCGGCTTTTCACCATTGGAGAGGCGATGGTCGCTTTCCTTGCGCGACCCAAGATGATCCAGTTCGAGCGCCGCATTGCCGCCGAAACGGAGCGCGATCCCGAGATCGGGCAGGCATTTCTCAATTCCGGTCCGCGGACGATGATGGCTGCCCTTGCGCGACTTCTCGAAGCCATCGATGCGAGCGGAGACCTGTCGATTGCGGATCCGATGCTGGCGGCCGAACAGTTCGCGGCCATGTGCAAGGGTTTCGGTGATCTCGAACGGCGGTTCGGGGTCACGACCGACGGGGCGACGGACCGCAGGCGGATCGAAGCAGCGGTCGACGTCTTTCTGAAGGCTTACGCCCCGGCAAACCGACGTAGTTAACCGATCGGTTGGAAACTTGTCATTCACCTAGCCTCGCTTACATATAGCGCAGACGACAAGGAATCAGACGAAGATGAGCGACGAACGGGATCCGAACGAGCCGGGCAACGAAGGCCCTAACCCGTGGGTGAAGAGCCTGATGATCTGGGGCGGGATATTTCTCGGCCTGCTGATCGTCGTAACGGTTTTCGGCAACAATTCGCAGCCTGCCGGCGAGCAGATCGGTTATTCCGACTTCCGCGATCGCGTCGCAGAAGGTTCGGTGCAGAGCGTCCAGATCGCGCCCGACCGCATAACCGGAACGCTCAAGAACAACGAATCCTTCTCGACCGTGCCGGTCGCGACCGACACCGATCTGACCACCTTGCTGGACGAGAACGGCGTCGAATATTCGGGTCAGGCGCCCGAGGAGCCCAACGTCCTTCTCTACATCCTGCTCAACTCGCTGCCGTTCATACTCATTCTCGGCATCGCATTCTTCGCCTTGCGCCAGATGCAGAAGGGCGGCGGTGCCGGCGGTGCGATGGGCTTTGGCAAGTCTAAGGCAAAGCTGCTTACCGAACGTCACGGTAAGGTCACGTTCGAAGACGTGGCCGGCATCGACGAAGCGCGCGAGGAACTGGAAGAAATCGTTGAGTTTCTGAAGGACCCGCAGCGTTTCAGCAAGCTCGGTGGTCAGATTCCCAAGGGCGCATTGCTGGTCGGTTCGCCCGGTACCGGCAAGACGCTTCTGGCTCGCGCTATCGCTGGCGAGGCGGGTGTGCCGTTCTTCACCATTTCCGGCTCCGACTTCGTCGAGATGTTCGTCGGTGTCGGTGCGAGCCGCGTGCGCGACATGTTCGAACAAGCGAAGAAGAATGCACCCTGCATCCTCTTCATCGACGAAATCGATGCTGTCGGCCGTTCGCGCGGTCACGGGCTCGGCAATTCCAATGACGAGCGCGAACAGACGTTGAACCAGCTTCTCGTCGAAATGGACGGGTTCGAGGCGAATGAGGGCATCATCATCATCGCCGCCACGAACCGTCCCGACGTGCTCGATCCGGCGTTGCTGCGCCCCGGTCGTTTCGACCGGCAGGTCGTCGTTCCCGTTCCGGATATCGACGGTCGCGAGAAGATCCTTGCCGTCCACATGAAGAAGGTCCCGCTTGCGCCGGACGTCAACGCGCGCACCATCGCACGTGGTACTCCCGGCTTCTCCGGCGCGGACCTCGCAAACCTCGTCAACGAGGCAGCTTTGCTGGCGGCGCGCCGCAAGAAGCGTCTCGTCGCGATGCAGGAGTTCGAGGACGCCAAGGACAAGGTCATGATGGGGGCGGAGCGTCGCTCGATGGTCATGACCGACGACGAGAAGAAGATGACCGCCTATCACGAAGCTGGCCATGCGATCGTCGCCGTCCACGAAGAAGCATCCGATCCGATCCACAAGGCGACGATCATTCCGCGCGGTCGTGCGCTCGGTATGGTCATGCGCCTGCCGGAGCGTGACAACTACTCGTATCACCGCGACAAGATGCACGCGAACCTTGCAGTGTCCATGGGTGGCCGCGTGGCGGAAGAGATCATCTTCGGTTACGACAAGGTGTCATCCGGCGCTTCGTCCGACATTCAGTACGCGACCGATCTCGCCCGGAACATGGTGACCAAGTGGGGCATGTCTGACAAGCTCGGGCCGCTGCAATATGAAGCCAGCCAGGAAGGCTATCTCGGCATGGGTCAGACGCAGCGCACCATGGGCGGAGCGGAGACGAACAAGCTGATCGACGCAGAGATCCGTGAACTGGTCGAAGGAGCGCATAAACGTGCCACCCAGTTGCTGACCGATCACGAGGACCAGCTGCAACTGCTCGCCCAGGCCTTGCTCGAATACGAGACGCTGACGGGCGACGAGATCAAGGATCTGCTCGCCAACGGCAAGATCGACCGTCCCGACGAGCCGCGTGGACCCATTGCGGTGAAGCCGGTGCAGGGAGCAACCGTGCCGAAGGCCGGCAAGAAGTTCGGCGGAACCGGCGACGCTGCCCCCGCCTAAGGGTTTTAAGGAGCGCGGTAGTTCATCCGCCATTCAAACCGGCAACGACAATTCGGGGCGTCCTTCCGATCAGAAGGGCGCCCTTTTTGTTGCTCCGAACCGCAGGGGATGTTCGATGCCGGTTTCCTTCCGCCTTTCTGTCGCTCTGGCCCTGTCGGCCCTCTCCGTTTCTGCGTCAGCCTCACCCGGTGACGTGAATGCCGACGCCTTCTATCGCGACGCGAAGGAACTGATGGACAAGGGAATGCGGGCCATGTTCGACAAGCGGACCAAACCGCGGATGGCTCAGCTCGAGGCGGCGGCGGCCGATGTCCGCGCAGAGAACGAGGCCGCTACGAAGCGCGGCGTTCCGCTCTATTGCGTCAGCGATGCCGAGCGGAAGAAAGGTCTCGATGCCAAGAAAATCGTGCAGATGCTGGGCCGCGTTCCCGAAGCGCAGCGCAAGCGGCTGACCCTTACCAGAGCATGGCGCGCGGCACTTATTCGCGAATATCCTTGCGCCTGACCCCTACGGTCCTTTAGAGGACGCCCAAGCCGAGGAGGATCAGCAGGAAAGTCCCGAGAACGATCTGCACGAAGACTTCGAGCAGCAGCAATCGCCATAACGTACCGCGCTTCGAAAGGCGGTAGGTATATTTCATGTGGACCGCATGATGGGCGATCACGCCGACCGTGAATGCGCCCAACGCCCAGTTCTGCGGCAACCCGGCGGACCCCAAAACGACCAGAGTTGCCAGAAGGATTGTCGCGAAGGCTATCGAATAAGTGACGAACACTGCGTGGTCGTAGAGATTGTATTCCTTTCGCCAGCAGAACAGCAGCCATACGAACGGGATCGATAGCGGGATAAGCAGCCAGCTGAACTTGTAGAGGTTCGCTTGCAGTTTCGTCGCAAACACCGCAGGTTCGAGTGCGATCTTGCGGTCGATTAGCGAACCGAGCGCGTTCGTCGCCCCCGCGTCGGCGGGCTCTTCAATCTGTTCTTCCGCCTCGGGTCCGCGCCATTCCTCGAGCGCCTGCCGCACGAAAGGCAACGTCTCTGCCGCACGCTGCGAGCGTTCGCTATTGCCTTCTGTCGCATTGCGGATCGCTTCGGCGCGGCTGCCTGCGCCGCTTTCTATGACTACGATACCGCCGCCGAGTGGTCCTTCGTTGCCTGCCGCAACGTCCTGCAGCGCGATCTCCGCCGTTCTGAGCGAGGGCGTTACCTTGTCGATTTCTCCGATCGACCCGAACTTGATCCCCAGCACCTGCAAGACGAGGAAGATCGCGAAGACGGAGAACAGGAACATCGAGAAGGGCGAGACGAACTTGCGCCTTTCGCCGTCGATATAGCGCCGGGTCAGCTGGCCGGGCTTGAAGAAAAGTAGCGGGAGCGTGGTCCAGAACTTGCCATCGAGATGCAGGACCCCGTGGATGAAATCATGCATGATCGCCTTTGCCGAGCGCGGCAGGTGACTGTGTTGCCCACATGCCTCGCAATGCGGGCCGCTGAGGTCCGCGCCGCAATTGAGGCATTCGCTTTCTGCGAAGTGACCGCTGCGATCAGTTTCCACGCGAGCAGGTGGACCTGCTGCGACCGAAGCCTGCGCCGCCGAGTGCTCGCTCATCCTATTTCCCCCCGGTCCTGCGTTCGCCGCGATGCGTTATCATGAAGCGGACACCGACTGCAATCGGACGGTCGGAGCGATGGGAACAAACATGGAACGAAAGCGGTTGAAGGTCCAAAAGGAGCAATATCATGAATGCCACGACCCCTACCGACCATCCCAAGTCCGATCCGGTTTCCAATGCGGAAAAGGACCCGGAAAACTGGACGACCGGCGATGAGACGATGACCGGCGCGCAGGCGAGTTACCTGAAGACCTTATGCGAGGAAGCGGGACAGCTCGACGCCTATGACGAAAACCTCACCAAGGCCGAGGCGTCGATGAAGATCGACGAGATGCAGGCAAAGACCGGGCGCGGGCAGGGCGGCAACTCGTAATCTAGCGCTTCGCCAGCTTGCGTTCGATCGCAGTCCATAGCCGCGCGAACGCACCAGCCGCGGGTGACTTCGGGGCGAAAGCTCCGACGGGCTCGCGGCGAATGGCGCATTGTTCGACGACGCTCGCCATCGGGATGACCGGCCAGCCACGATTGGCGGCGCAGGTTTCGCGGTGAAGATTGCGACGCAGATCGACCATGGAAAGCACCGGCAATATCGGGGGATGTCCCTTTCCAATGCTGCGCACTGCGGTGACGACGGTGTCGAACGCCCGCGAGGAAAGCGGGGATGGGGGCAGCGGTACGATGATGACGTCGGCGGCCCGCATGACCTGGGCGCTGATTTCGTTGAGGACCGGCGGGCAGTCGAGCACGATACGTTCGTAATCGCGCGCGAGCTTGCCGGTCAGCTTGGCAAGTCGCTTGCGCTTGCCGATACCTGCAAATTGCGCATCGAGTGCCCGAATGCTTTCATCGGCGGGCAGGACGTGCAGATCTTCGAAGCCGGTCGCCGATATCAGTTCAGCGGGCTCGCGCTGTCCGTCGAATACGTCGCTGGCCCGGTCCCGACGGTTCGGTTCGACCCCGAGGAGGAAGGCCGACCCGCCCCCGGCATCGAGGTCCCACAGCAGGGTGCGGCGACAGGAGATCGTGGCGGAGCACCATGCGAGGTTGGCGGCCAGCGTCGTCTTCCCGACGCCGCCCTTGACGCTGTAGAGAGCCACTACGGCCATCGCGAACTATCCCCCTGCGCATGGCGAAACCTCCGGCGCGAAGTACCGGAAAAGTGCGGGACATCCATTCGCCATTCTGACAGCAAAAGAAAAGGCCGCCCCAAAGGACGGCCCAATCTGAAACATCATACGGTGAGCGCGTCGCTCTCGACCCGTAGCTCAACCGTCGTAGTCGGCGCCGATGGATGTCGATCGCGCGGGGGCCGAAGCCGTGATCCGCAATGCTTCCGCCGACTGGCTGAGCGAACCGATGTCATCGGCCTCGTCCTCGTCATCGGGAAGGATTTTCTGCAAGCTCGTGACCAGGCTTTCCTGCAGATCCTTCGGCTTGATCGTCTGGTCGGCAATTTCGCGCAGGGCGACGACCGGGTTCTTGTCGCGATCGCGATCGACCGTCAGTTCCGCGCCGCCGCTGATCTCGCGAGCCCGCTCCGCAGCCAGCAGAACGAGATCGAAACGGTTCGGGACCTTGTCCACGCAATCTTCAACGGTAACGCGCGCCATTCAGCACTCCGGGCAATCTTGAATTGATAGGAAAGCCGGTCAGATAGGCGCTTTGCCCGGTTTCGTCAAGGATTTGCAAAGGGTGCCGGTCGCGCCTAGCAGGTCAGGAGGATGGCTAACGAGGACGAACCGAACCGATCTGGCGGCACGACGTCGTTCGAGGAAGAGGCGCCATTTCGCGTTACGTCGAACGGGCTTGATCTGACATTCTATCCGGCGGGCGAGGATCGGCGCCGCGCCTTGCTGGAAATGGTCGGAAACGCGCGGCGATCGCTCAAGCTGTGTTTCTACATCTTCATGGAAGACGATGTCGGAACGAGCCTTCGCGACGCTCTGATCGATGCGGCGCGACGCGGCGTCTCGATCAAGGTAATTCTCGACCGGTTCGGTGCCGAGACGAGCGAGGAGTTCCTGAGACCGCTGCGCGAAGCCGGCGCAGATTGCTGCTATTTCAGCGAGAAGTGGACCCACCGCTATCTCGTGCGGAACCATCAAAAACTGCTTGTCGCGGACGACGAAAGCGGGATGTTCGGCGGATTCAACATCGAGGACGACTACTTCGCGCCGCCGCAGGAGAATGGCTGGAACGATCTCGCCATCGCGATGCGGGGCGACGCTGTGGAAGGCCTCGTCGACTGGTTCGACAAGCTCGATCGCTGGACTGCAAAACCGACCGGCAATTTTCGCGCCATTCGCCGCACGGTACGCGACTGGGAGTGGGACGGCGAGGGATGGTGCTGGCTGGTGGGCGGTCCGACGCGCGGCCTCAGCAGCTGGGCCGCGAAGGTGAGCAAGGACGTAGCTTCTGCCGAGCGGCTCGACATGTTCATGGCATATTTCAGTCCGCCGAAGAAAATCCTGAAGCGGATCGGCAGGATCGCGAAGGAAGGCGAAGCGCGCCTGTTGATGGCGGGCAAGTCCGACAACGCAGCGACACTCGGCGCGACGCGATCGCTTTACAGCTACCTGTTGCACAAAGGCGCGAAGATCTGGGAATTCGAGCCCTGCAAATTACACACGAAATTGCTCGTCGTGGACGACATCGTCTATCTGGGTAGCGCGAATTTCGACATGCGCAGCCTTTACGTCAATCTGGAGCTGATGCTCCGTGTCGAGGACGCGGCACTTGCCGACAGGATGCGCGAATATATGGAGCGCCACATCGCCGCGTCGAAAGAGATCACCCCGCAGTACCATGCGCGTCAGGCGACGCTGCTGAACCGCATTCGGTGGAACCTCGGTTGGCTGCTCGTATCGGTCATCGACTACACGGTCAGTCGGCGCCTCAACATCTAGAACCGCTCGCTTAATCGTATCCCGAACGGCGATCTTCCTCGGCAAGGTCGGAAAAGCGCGTGATCTTGGGTTCGAAGCGGAGATGAACCTTGCCGGTGGCACCGTGACGTTGCTTGGCGACGATCAGTTCGGCAAGGCCGTGGACCCGCTCCATTTCCGCTGCCCAAGCCGCGTGGACCTCGTGCACCTTGGTATCGTCGTCTGGCTGCGGCTGCTTGGGTTCGCGCGAGGCCACGTAATAATCCTCGCGATAGACGAACCAGACCATATCGGCATCCTGCTCGATGGACCCCGATTCGCGCAGGTCGGACAGCATGGGCCGCTTGTCGTCGCGCTGTTCGACGGCGCGGCTCAACTGCGAAAGCGCAATGACCGGCAGTTCGAGTTCCTTCGCTAGCGTCTTCAAACCACGGCTGATCTCGGAAATCTCGTTGACGCGGTTGTCGTTGGCTCGGCCCGAACCTTGCAGCAGCTGGAGATAGTCGACCACGATGAGGCCGATGTCGTGCCGGCGTTTCAAACGGCGAGCGCGCGTCCGCAGGGCAGCAATCGTGAGGGCCGGGGTATCGTCGATATAGAGCGGCAGTTCGGCGAGGCGTTGACTGGCGAAGGACAGTTGCTGGAATTCGTCGCGGCTGATCTTGCCCATGCGCAGCGCCTCGGACGAAATCTTCGCCTGTTCGGCGAGAATACGCGTTGCGAGCTGGTCGGCGCTCATTTCGAGGCTGAAGAAGGCGACGCCCGCGCCAACGGTGTTCTCGATCCCGTCCGCCTGATCGCGCAGCATCCTGTCGGCGCAGTTGAACGCGATGTTGGTGGCGAGGGAGGTCTTGCCCATGCCGGGCCGCCCGGCAAGTATGACGAGGTCGCTGTCGTGCAGGCCGCCGATCTTCTCGTTTACTGTCGTCAGGCCGGTCGTCTTGCCCGATACGTGGCCACCGGAATTTATCGCCTTTTCGATAAGGCCAAGCGCCTTATGCGTCGCCTGGCCGAAACTTTCGGCTTCCTTCCCGCTCGCCGCGCCTTCTGCGACGCGGAATAGGTCCGCTTCGGCCTGCTCGATCTTCTCCATCGGCGCGACTTCGTCGGACGTATCGAGCGCACCCTCGACGAGGTTGCGTCCGACCGAAACCAGTTCGCGAAGAAGGGCGAGGTCGTAGATCTGGTTGGCGAGTTCGCGCGGTGCGAGCAAGCCTTGCCCGTCTGCGGTCAATTGAGCGAGATAGGTTATCCCGCCAAGCTGTTTCAGCGCATCGTCCGTCTCGAAATAGGGCTTCAGCGTGACCGGGGTTGCCACCGCATTGCGATCGAGCAGCTTGACGATGCGTTCGAAGATGCGCTGGTGCAGGGGTTCGAAAAAGTGGTGTGGCCGAAGCGGCGTCTGCAGGTCTTCCAGAACCCGGTTGTCGATCAGGATCGCGCCGAGAAATGCCGCTTCCGCCTCGATGTTCGACGGCAGCTTGCGCCCCTCGACATTTTCCGTGTCGGACGAATCGGTAAAGCGGGAGAGAAGGTCGGTCTCGGCCATGGCGACGCCTTGTGCCAGAACACGGGTCGCTGACAAGCTGGGTTTGGCTGCGCTGCTTGTGGATAGCGGGGAAGACGCGCATACCCCTTGCAGGAAGCCTATCGCATCTGCGAAAGCGTCCCCAAGCGATTATGACAGATTCTTCTTCGACAGACAGCGACACGCATCGCATCGCGCATATTTCGCTGGACGAGGAAACGATCCTCTGGCGCAATCCCGATATCGAACAGGAACGCCGGGTCGCGATCTACGACCTCATCGAGGAGAACACGTTCCGTCCCATTCGCAGCAGCGAGGCGGGCCATGACGGTCCTTACCGGCTGGAACTTTCGGTACGCGACGGGCGGCTGCAAATGGCCATCCAGAACGAGGAGCGCGAACCGCTCGAAACGTTTCTCATCGGCCTTGCCCGCTTCCGCCGCCCGATCCGCGAATATTTTGCGATCTGCGACAGCTATTACCAGGCGATCCGCAACGCTACGCCAGCGGAGATCGAGACGATCGACATGGCGCGGCGCGGGGTTCACAACAGCGCTTCCGAATTGCTGCTGGAGCGGCTGGAAGGCAAGATCGAGACCGATTTCGCGACGGCGCGCCGCCTCTTCACGCTGATCTGCGTCCTGCACATCAAGGGTTGAGCGGCAAGGCGATGGTAAGAACCGGTTCGAGTGCCGCTGCGTCAAGGCGATCGCGCCAATGGCTGGTGCGTCTCATCCTGATTGCCGTGCTTGCCGGGCTGATTGCGGCCGGTCTCGCGTGGTGGCGGGGCCTGTCTTGGAAGCCCGATGCAGCTACCTACCCGCGTGCCGGCATTTACGTCTCGGAGGCGTCGGGCGAAGTCAATTTTCGCACCGCGCGCGCTTTGGGAGCGCAATTTGCCTATCTGCAGGGCAGCCTTGGAGCAGACGGGCTCGACGGGACATTCGCTGCGAATATCGACCAGGTCCGGGCGTCGGGAATGAAGGTGGGCGTGGTCCATGCGTTCGATCCCTGTGTCCCCGCCGATCTCCAGTCGGCCAAGTTCGTAACGGTCGTCCCGCGCGATCCGAACCTGCTGCCGCCCGCCATTGCGCTCGAGAAACTGGCCTCGCAATGTCCGCAACGCGTGAGCGAGGCAGCGGTGGAGAGTGAATTAATGACGCTGGTCAACCAGATCGAGATTCACGCGGGGAAGCCGGTAATCCTGAAACCGTCGCGAGCCTTCGAGCGGGAATATGAAATTTCTTCGCGGATCGAGCGCAATCTATGGCTGGCCAGCAACTGGTACGAACCGTCCTATGCCGGTCGGCCATGGCTGTTATGGACGGCGAACGATGCGCTGCATACGGAAGCGGCGGAGGAGCCGATCGCATGGGTCGTGGTGCAACCTTGAGCGGGGAACGCATAGTGGACGAGCAAAAATTGATCGAGGCGGCGCGCGAAGCCGCGAAGGCGTCCTACTCGCCCTATTCCAACTTTGCCGTCGGAGCGGCGCTATTGTTCGCCGACGGTACGATCGTAACCGGCACGAATATCGAGAACGCCAGCTACGGGCTGGCCCTTTGCGCCGAAACGGTCGCCGTGGCGAAAGCGATGGAAGCGGGGAGGCGAGGTGGTCTGGAGGCTGTTGCGGTCACCGGACCGGCAGCAGCTCCCATCACCCCATGCGGGCGTTGCCGTCAGGTCCTTAACGAACTGGCAGGGCTCGGCGCTACCGATCCGCTTGTCCTCTGCGTCGGAGAGCATGAAACCCACCGCGTGACGCTGTCGAAACTGTTGCCGCTCGCCTTCGGGCCAGCCAGCCTCGACTAGCCTTCCTCGTCCGCGTCGAGCCATTCGAGCAGCGCAGCGAGGCATTCGCGGCCCAGCGCCTTGCAGCGTTCGGGCGACCATTCCTGCTCCGGCTCGGGCTGATCGTCATTGTCCTTGAACGGCATTTCCAGCGTCATGGCCGTCGCGCCGAAGCGGTGCGCAACCTGCGTCGTGCTCATCGAAAGGTTCGCTTCGCCTGGCTTCGATACCGGATAACCCTTTGCCGTCTGGAAGTCCGGCGTGCGGCGCGCGAGGATCGACTTGTAGCGCTCAAAGCCTCGATGATGCGCGTCTTTCAGGTCGGGAATACCCTCGTATCCGGCAAGGAATACGGCGGAGATCGCCTCGTCCCCATGAACGTCCATCGCGAAGTCGACGCCGGTCTCGTCCATCTTGTTGCGAATGGCGAGGACTTCGGGCGAGCGTTCGGCAGTCGGCTCATGCCATTCGCGATTGAGGTTAGCACCGCAGGCATTCGTCCGGAGATGTCCGCGGCGCGAGCCGTCCGGATTGCAGTTCGGCACGATGTGGAACGTGCAGCGTTCGCGCAGCGCCCGGGCGATGCTGTCGGTCGGGTCGGTCAGCATTTCCAGCGCGCCTTCCATCCACCATTCCGCCATGCTTTCACCCGGATGCTGACGCCCGTAGAGCCAGACCTGCTTCGTTCCCGTGCCGCAGGACAGGTAATCGAGCGGCTGGCCGTCGAGCGTCGTCCCGATCGTCTCGTGCGAAACGCCTTCGCTCAAAGCCGCTTCGGAAACGAGATCGTGATGCCGCTCCATTGAATAGGGCGCGAAATAGGCAAACCAGGCGATGCTTCCTGCGGGAGTGTACCGGATGGTAAGGCAGCCATCCTCTTCCTTCTCGTCATAGCGGGAGGCGGCGCGCGTCCATATTTCGCGATCCTCGCTCACCACCGAATTGTAGTTGGGCCAGCCATTCACGTAGGCTGAGGACGAAAGTCCCGTAATTTTCAGGACGAGTTCGCGTCCTTCAGCCCCGGAAACGCGGAAATGGTACCACTGCTTGAAATCCGATTGCGTATCCTTGCGGATCGCAAGCGTTGCCTGTGCGCCGTCGATCGAAAGAACTTCGATATTGCCGCTGTCGAATTCGGAATCGATGCGAATGTCGGTCAAACCTGATTACCTCTGCGTGTTTTTGCGTATCGTCGTAAAGTGAAGGCCCCGCCCTCTATGGACGCGGACCGGACCTTGCAAGCGCGCTATTCTACCGCGACTTCGACTGTTTCGCCGCTCATTCCGGGGAAATTCTCGAACAAGGCGTTGGCGATCGTTTCCGCATTGGCTTGCGGTTCGGCGAGCGGCGACTTGGGTGGAACGAGGAATTGCGCACGCCCTTCCCAGATGTTCTGCCCACCAGCGCTCGGAGCGAGTGCGACCGAGAGTTCCGTACCGATCCGCTCGCCCGAATTGCCGCCGAGATTGATGCCGATACCGAGGCCAAGGCCCGAACCGTAAGTGCCGGTTCCGCCGCCGACACCCACGCTGACGGGGCCGCGGCGTTCCCCTTCGCGATAGGCGAAGCGCTCGACATCGACCCGCGCGACGTAGTCGGCATTGGCGCGGGTCGTCTCACGATAACCGAGGGCAGCCAGCTCTGCAGCGACCGCCGTTTTGTAGGGGGATGCGGACAGACCGGCATCGTCGGCGCTTTCGACGAATACCGTTCCCGACTGGACCGGGGCGCTCGTCAGATTGTCGTGAAAGCGCGTGACCTGAACGGGTCCGGGCTTCGCGGCGCAAGCTATCAGACTTGCCGAGAGCACTGCCGTCGCTGCCAGTTTTACAAATTTCCTCATCGCATCCATCCCGGTCCGCCAGAGACCTGTTTCGCCCCGTCGCGGAGCTGTCGCATATCAAACGCCGCAGCTGTCAAACCGTGCCGCAAAAAGGGACGAGTGCGCATGACATGTTTATCGGATTCTTAGCCGATCGCTGGTAACCGCTGGCGCCATGACGACCGAATCGCAAAGCGCAGCCAAAGTCCCCGTGCTCGTGACGGGAGGGGCGGGCTATATCGGCAGCCACGCGGTTCTCGCGCTGAAGGATGCCGGCTGGGACGTTTCCGTGATCGACAATTTGTCGACCGGTTTCGAGTTCGCCATTCCCGACGGCGTGACGCTCTATCGCGGGGACATCGCCGACAAGGAACTGCTGCTGCGCATCATCGCGGAGCGCAAGATCGGCGCCATTATGCATTTTGCAGGGTCGATCGTCGTTCCCGAATCGGTCGAGAAGCCGCTCGCCTATTACGAGAACAACACGGTGAAGAGCCGCGCGCTGCTCGAGGCGGCGGTCGAGGGCGGGGTGTCGCATTTCATCTTCAGTTCCACGGCAGCGACCTACGGAATGCCGGACGTCGCGCGCGTCACCGAAGAAACGCCGACGCGCCCGATCAACCCCTATGGCTGGTCGAAGCTGATGACCGAGCAGATGCTTGCCGATACCGCGGCGGCACACGATCTCAATTACTGCGTCCTGCGCTATTTCAACGTGGCGGGGGCCGATCCGCAGGCGCGCACGGGCCAATCAACGGCCGGGGCGACCCATCTTATCAAGGTCGCGTGCGAGGCGGCGCTCGGTCAGCGCGACCACGTCTCGGTCTACGGAACGGACTACGCCACGGCCGACGGGACGGGGGTGCGCGACTACATTCATGTGAGCGATCTCGCCGCAGCGCACCTTCTCGCGCTGGAGGAACTGATCGCGCGGCCCGACGCCTCGCTGACGATGAACTGCGGCTACGGTCGCGGGTTCTCGGTGCTCGAAGTGCTGGATGCGGTCGATCGCGTCACCAACCGGACCATCGAGCGGCGGATGGAGCCGCGACGTGCGGGCGATTCGGGCGAACTCGTGTCCGATCCGTCGCGCATTCGCGAGACCCTGCCGTGGAAGCCGCAATATGACGAGCTCGACACGATCATCTCTCATGCCCTTCAGTGGGAGCGCCGGCTGAGCGAAATTCGCGGCGCGTGACCGCTGGCTGCCCGATCGCGCTTGACACCCGTTACGCGCGACCGTAACGCCGCGGCCTTGCAATTCCGGCTCGTCGGCACCACCTGCCGAGCCACAAACCTTTTCCAAAAGAAGCAGACAGACCATGAAGATCCGCAACAGCCTCAAGTCGCTGAAGAACCGTCATCGCGACTGCCGCGTGATCCGTCGCCGCGGACGGACCTACGTGATCAACAAGACGAATCGTCGCTTCAAGGCCCGCCAGGGCTGATCCTGCGGTCGGAAGGGAGCGCCGTTCAGGCTTCCCTTTCGCGCATGGAAACGATCGACCGGCCCGGCCCCCATGCAAACGGGGTGCGGGCCGTTCGCTTGTCTGAGGCTGCGTAAAACGACATGGAACAGGCATCCCAACCGGTCGAGGCGGTTGTCTTCGATGTCGGGCGCGTCATCATCCAGTGGCAGCTGCGCCGACTGTTCGAGAAGCTGATCGAGGACGAGGCCGAACTCGACTGGTTCCTTGCCAATGTCGTGACCGAGGAATGGCACGGACAGGTCGATGCGGGCGTTCCGCTCGACCACATGATCGCGCTGCACCAGCAAAAATATCCCGATCACGCCGAATTGATCGCCGCTTATGGCGAGCGGTTCCTCGAAAGCATTCCAGGTCCCGTCCCCGGCACGGTCGAATTGATCGAACGGCTCGACGATGCGGGGCGCCCCCTGTTCGCTATCACCAATTTCGGCAGCGAGTTCTGGGGCCGTTTCCGCCCGACGATGCCGGTGTTCGACAGGTTTCGCGACATCGTCGTATCGGGTGACGAGAAGCTCGCGAAGCCCGATCCGGCAATCTTTGATCTGGCGGCGGCGCGGTTCGCGCGGCGACCAGAGACAATGCTGTTCATCGACGACAATGCCGACAACATCGCGGCGGCGCGTGCGCTCGGCTGGCAGACGCACCATTTTGCCGATGCCGACGCCCTCGAGCGCGATTTGCTAGACCGCCGGCTTATCTGAAGAGCCGACATTGCGGGGAAGCGGCGCGTTCTCCTCCTCCACCGCATTTCGAGCATTAGGATTTGCCGCGTCGAAATTTCGCGTTAAAGCTTCTGCCGCGAACCATGAACATGCCTTATCTGCGCGAACCTCTTCGGGATTTGACCGCCTTCGGCCTCGCCGAAGCGCTCGACGTCATGGGCGAACGCTGGTCGTTCATGATCTTGCGCGCGAGTTTCAACGGCATCCAGCATTTCGAGGAATTCCTGACCGAACTCGGTATCGCGCGAAACATCCTTGCCAGTCGGCTGGCGAAGCTGGTCGAGCATGGCATCTTCATCCGGCAGCCCTGTCCTGACGATCGCCGGCGTGTCGAATACCGCCTGAGCGACAAGGGCATCGACCTTTTGCCGGCCCTTGTGGCGTTGCGGCAGTGGGGCCAGAAATATGCCGCCGACAGCGAGGAAGACCCCGTGCTGGTGGACAAGCGCGACCGCCTGCCGCTCGGCCCGGTCGCCATCGTTTCGCAGGACGGCCGCATCCTCGAACCGCGCGATCTCGAACTGGTGAAGCCTGCCGATGTCGGGCGTGCGGTGCGCGATCCCGACACAGAACGGCAAGCGGCTGAATAAGGCGCGCAAGGGCGGGCGGAGTGAACCGCCGAGAACGCCCGACGGTCGCTACATCGTCGTCAGGGGTCGGCTGTGGCGCACGAGCAATCCGAACCTTGCCGAGGACGAGCGCCAGCAACTCGTGAACAAGCTGATGGATGCGCGGCGCGCCGTGGGAGCGGCGAAGCGAGCCAATGACGAAGCGGGCGAGCGCCTTGCCCATGCCGAAGTTCACGCAGCGAAGATCGCGCTCGGCGAACGTGGCGCGGTCTGGTGGGACGACGGCGAACCCGATTACAATCGCTACCTCGCGAAGAACACGCCCTATGCCGATTGGTGGCAGGCGGCGGAGGGAGGCGGCTAAAGGGTTCCCTCCGGCGCTGCGCGACGATCGAGCCAGCGTCCCACTTTCAGCCCGGCGACGATGAGGAAAGGCACGAGCAGGAAGGAGAGCGCGATCTTCGCGAGCGCTTGTCCCAGAATGAGATCGCCGATGGGGAACTCGCCATAGAAGGCGAGGCTGATGAAGATGACGGAATCGATTGCCTGGCTGATTGCGCTGGCGATCGCGCCGCGCATCATCAGCCACGCTCCGCCACCAGCATCGCCCGACCCGCGCAGCTTGTCGAAAATCCAGACATTGAGAAGCAGCGATACGCCATAGGCTACCGGACCGGCCGCCATGATGCGCGGCGTGCTCGACAGGACGGTTTCGAACGCTGCCAGATTTTCCGCCGGCATGTCCGGCGATACGGGCAGGGCGCGCACGAGCCAGATAAGCGCGATCGACAGGGCGAGCGGCACGAACCCCCACAGGACCAGCCGGTCGGCAGCCTTGCGTCCGTGCAACTGCGCGATGGTGCTCGACAGGACGACCAGCAGCAGGAAGGCGAATATGCCCGATTCAACGGCCAGCGGTCCCAATGCGATCTGCTTGAACGCGAGGACGCCCGCAATGACGGTCATTCCGCCATAGATCAGCGAGAAGACGAAGAGCGATGGCGCGGTGTTGAAGCCGCCGACGGGGCGGGCTGCGGACGGATGTTCCATCGCTGGCGTCCTATTGCTTCGGGCAGGAAAAGGAAAGACGCTGCGTTGTCGACAAACCTGTCGACAGATCGGTGGACGGATCGGGGACGGCGTGCGCGATAAAGGGGTAATTGCTGGCGGTTTTCGGGATTCGCGTTAAATCGCCAGATGAGGTGGCTCGGCGGGATTCGAGCGACCTGTCCTGAGGGGAAATGCGCGCGTGAACGGAATAGCTGTCAATCTGGCGGGGATCGCCGTGATCCTCGCCATCGCCTTCGTCCTTTCGACGGGGAAGAGCCGGATCAGGTTGCGCGTCGTCGGCGCCGCTTTCGCGCTTCAGGCGCTGCTCGCATTTCTCGTCCTGAGAACGCCTTGGGGCAGGAACGCGATCCAGTGGATGGCGGACGGCGTCGCCGCGCTCCTGTCCTATGCCGATCAGGGAACGGCATTCCTGTTCGGTCCGCCCGAAGGCAATCCGCTGTCCAACACCTTTGCCCTTGCCGCCCTGCCGGTCATTATCTTCTTCGCGGCGCTCGTTTCCATCCTCTACCATCTGCGCATCATGCAACGCGTGGTTCGCTGGGTGGGCGGGGCAATCGGCTGGATCACGGGCATCAGCAAGGTCGAGGCGCTGGGCTCGGCGGCGAACATTTTCGTCGGCCAGTCCGAAAGCCCGCTGGTCGTGCGGCCTTATCTCGCCGCCCTTTCCCCGGCACATCTCTTCACCCTGATGAGCGTCGGCATGGCGGGCGTCGCAGGCACGATCCTCGCCGCTTATGCCGGGCTGCTCGGTAACGAATATCTGCCCTTCCTTCTTGCTGCGGCCTTCATGTCGGCGCCCGGCGGCATCCTCATGGCCAAGATCATCATGCCCGACGAGCGGCCGCAATCGGAACCGGCGATCGAGCAGGGTGAAATTGCGCTGCCTGCCAACCGGATAAGCGCCGAGGGGCCGGCGGCACTAACGGAGGGCGGCAAGCCGCACGAAGTCCAGGTCGCTGAAACCTTCGAAGACGGAGAGAAGCCCGCCAACGTCATCGAGGCCGCGGCACAGGGGGCGCAGACCGGCGTGAAGCTGGCGGTTGCCGTCGGCGCAATGGTGCTCGCTTTCGTCGCGCTCGTCGCTCTTGCCAATGGTTTGCTCGGCGCGGTCGGGGGATGGTTCGACATGCCCGAGCTGTCCTTCCAGATGGTGTTGGGCTGGCTGTTCGCGCCGATCATGCTGCTGCTCGGCATCCCGTGGGAGCAGGCACAGATCGCGGGCGGTCTGTTCGGGACGAAGATCGTGCTGAACGAGTTCGTCGCCTTCATCGACCTCGGGCGGCTGGGGCCAGACGTGCTGTCCGAGCGCAGCCGTGCGATCGTCACCTTCGCTTTGTGCGGCTTTGCCAATTTCAGTTCGATCGCGATCCAGATGGCGGTGACCGGCGGGCTTGCTCCCAACCAGCGCCCGGTGATAGCGAAGCTGGGCCTGCGGGCGCTCGCGGCCGGTTCGCTGGCGAACCTGATGAGTGCGGCGCTTGCCGGCCTGTTCCTGCCCTATTGAGATCCGTCATGTCACAAATTGCATCCGTTTCCCTCCGCCGCCCGCTTTCCGAGGTTTCCGACGAACTGGGCCGCAGCTTCGCCGAATACGGCTTTGCGATCGTGCGCGATCACGGCATTTCCGAAGAGCTGATCGAGCGCGCCGAGGAAAAGGCGAAAGAGTTCTTTGCCCTGCCGGAGGATGTTAAGCGGTCCTATCATGTGCCGGGCGGTGGCGGCGCGCGCGGTTACACGCCTTTCGGCAAGGAGATCGCCAAGGACGCGAAGGTCCACGACCTCAAGGAATTCTGGCACGTCGGTCGCGAGCTGTCCGACGGGCACGAATTGTCGCAATACATGGCGCCCAACATCTGGCCCGACGAGGTCGACGGCTTCAGGGCAACCTTCGAAACCCTGTACGACGCTTTCGATGCGGCGGGGCGGCGCGTCCTGGAAGCGATCGCGTTGCACCTCGAACTGCCGCGCGATTACTTCGAGGCGACGGTGGAGGACGGCAATTCGGTCATGCGCCTCCTGCATTACCCGCCGCTCGATGCCGAGGCGGCAGAGGGCGCGATCAGGGCGGCGGCGCATGGCGACATCAATACCATCACCCTGCTGCTCGGCGCAGAGGAAGCCGGGCTCGAATTGTTGACCCGAAAGGGGGAGTGGCTCGCCATCGACCCCCCGGTAGGTGCACTTGTGGTCAACATAGGCGACATGCTGGAACGGCTGACCAACGGAAAACTGCGTTCCACGACGCATAGAGTCGTCAATCCGACGGGAGAAGCGGCGCGGCGGGCGCGTTATTCGATGCCGTTCTTCCTGCACTTCCGGCCCGATTTCTGCATCGAGACGCTGCCGTCCTGCATCGATCCCGCGCATCCGGACGATCATCCCGCACCGATTACGGCTCATGATTTCCTCGCTCAGCGCCTGCGCGAAATCGGTCTGGCCTGAAGTCAACATCTTGAAATCGTTTAATTTGGCCGGTCAGGCTGCGTCCTGTTTGCGCGCCTTCAAAAAGAACTCGGCAAACTGCCGTGCTCTTATTGCGAATGATTATCATTGACGATTGACGCCTCACTTCGCTAGGGGGCCGCCATGCGTCGCAGCACGATCAAAGCGTGGTTTCTGATTCACAAGTGGAGCAGCCTCGTCTGCACACTTTTCCTGTTCCTGCTGTGCGTCACCGGCCTTCCGCTCATCTTCCATGACGAGATCGATGCGGCCTTTGGCGAGGATTACGAGGCGACGCTTACCGGTCCTGCCTCCGCGCAGGATGGCGTCCCGCTCGACACGATGCTTTCGCTGGCAGCGGAGCAGCGCCCGGGCGAAGTCCCGTTATTCATGGCATTCAGCCAGGACAGCCCGCTTCTCACGATAACGACGGGCCCCGCACCCGACGCGGCCGAGAGCGAGATGACGCTGCTTTTCTTCGACAGGGCGACGGGCGAGCCGCTCGGCCCTGCGCCATCCGGCGGCATCATGGATCTGATACTCGATCTGCATATTGACCTGCTGATGGGGCAATGGGGCATGTGGTTCCTCGGAGCGATGGGGGTGCTGTTCGTCGTCGCGCTCGTCTCGGGTCTCGTCCTTTACGTGCCCTTCATGCGACGGCTGGCGTTCGGAACGCTGCGGCTCGACCGGAACGAGCGCGTTGGGCGGCTCGATACGCATAATTTCTTCGGCGTCCTCATCCTCGCCTGGGCACTGGTCGTCGGCCTGACCGGGGTCATCAACGCCTATGCCGATCCCCTGACCGAAAGCTGGCGCGACGGCGAACTCGCCCGCATGACCGAGCGCTATGGTGATGCAGCGCCCGTCCCGCCGGAAGCCTATGGATCGCTCGATGCGGCAATGGCTTCGGCGAAAGTGGGTCTCCCGAACCGCTCGCCGCAATTCATTGCCTTTCCGGGCGGAGCATGGAGCACCGGTCATCACTACGCCGTCTTCTTCCAGGGCGATCGGCCTCTGACCCGCGACTTGCTGACCCCGGCCCTCATCGATGCCGAAACGAGCGAACTGGTCGCGTCCGCCGAGATGCCGGTCATCAATCAGGCGCTCATGATGTCGAAGCCCCTCCATTTCGGGGACTATGGTGGATTGCCGCTCAAGCTCATCTGGGCGGTGCTGGACATCGCGACGATCTACGTCCTGTGGACGGGAATCCTGTTGTGGTTCCGCCGGCGGCCCGGCCGGATCGAGCGACGGATCGAAGAAATCAGGCGCGGCGGATTTTCGGCAGCCAGCGCATGATTACGCACCGTTTCGAAGCGAGGCGCACTGCGCGTCGGTCCGTTCTTCGCGTGCTGCGGATGCCGATCCTGCTCGCGATCCTGACTCTGGCGGGTCTCGTCGCGGGACTGATCGGCGACGGCGTTCCCGATCTTCTCGCATGGATCCTGCTGGCAATTCCCCTTTCGGTGCCGCTCGTCGCGTGGACGCGTCGTCATCGCCGTAATCCAATGAAAACGAAAGAAATCCTGCAATGAAATTGACGTTCCGCTCCGTTTCCGCCCTGGCTCTTGGCGGTGCGATAGCTTCGCCCTCTTTCGCTCAGGAGCAGGTCGACGAGGAAACCATCATCGTGACCGCGCAGCGCGAGAACGCGACCGAAGTGCGCAGCGGCGGTGATGCCGGCGTCCTCGGCGACAAGCCTGCCGAGGACCTGCCTTTCTCCATTCGCAGTATCGACGAGACGCTGATCCTGAACCAGCAGCCGCTGACGCTGGGCGAGGTGCTGGAGAACGATCCGACCATTCGCACGACCTATGGTTTCGGCAATGTTGCCGAACAGTTCGTCGTGCGCGGTTTCTCCCTGTTCGGAGACGATGTCGGACTGAACGGCCTCTACGGTATCGCACCGCGCCAGCTGATCGCGCCCGAGCTTTACGACAGCGTGCAGGTGCTGAACGGTTCGACGGCCTTCCTCAACGGTGCGGCGCCCGGTGGGTCGGGCGTCGGCGGAAGCGTCAACCTCGTGCTGAAGCGCGCCGACCGCGCCGACCTCAACCGCGCGACGGTCAGCTATGTCTCCCAAGGTCATGTCGGCGGAAGTTTCGACGTTTCGCGCCGGCTCGCGGGGGGCACGATCGGCGTCCGCGTCAATGGAGCCCTGAGAGACGGCGAAGTCGCGATCGACAATGAAATTCGCGAGACGAAGGTCCTCGGCGGAGCGATAGACTATGACGGCGGGGCGTTCCGCGCGGCACTCGATCTCGCCTATCAGGACGTGCGCGTCGAAAATCTGCGCCCGAAGGTCACCCTGCTCAGCGATGCGATCCCCGAAGTTCCGGCAGCGGACTTCAACTACGCGCAGGATTACACCTATACCGATTTGACCGACATCTTCGGCACGCTTAGCTTGAAATACGACATTGGCGAAGACGTCCTTGCCTATGCGAAGGCGGGCGCGCGAAGTGGTGACGAAGAGGGCATCTATGGCGGCCTTCAGGTCACCGACGCGGCAACCGGCGAGGCGACCAGCGGCTTCCACTCCTTCATTCCCTACGAACAGGACAATCAGGCCGTCGAGGCGGGCATCCGTGCAGGCTTCGCGCTCGGACCGACCACGCACGAGTTCAATGTCGGCGGAAACCTCATCTGGCAGGAGGACCGGACGGCCTATGACTTCTTCAATCCGTTCGCCACGAACCTTTACGACCCCGTGCAGGTCGCGCCGCAGAACACCGCCTTTGTCGGCGGAGACCTCGACGATCCCTTTCCGATTACCAAACGCAGGCTTTCAAGCGTGTTCGTGTCCGACACGGTAGGACTGTGGGACGAACGCATCCTGCTGACCGGCGGATTGCGCTGGCAGGGGATCGATATCGAGCGGTTCAGCTATTTCGGCGGTGGCCTCGATACCGTTTATGACGAGGACGCGGTAACCCCGGTTGTCGGCATTGTCGTGAAGCCGGTTAGCGGTCTCTCGCTCTATGCCAACCGGATCGAGGGCCTGCAGGAAGGGCCGGTCGCACCGAACGAGCCGGGCCTGACCAATCCGCTCGCCGTGCTCGCGCCGCGCATGTCGACGCAATACGAGATCGGCGGCAAGCTCGACCTTGCGCGCGGTGTCTTCGCGACGCTGGCGCTCTACCAGATCGAGCGGCCGGGCGAAGGAACGATCGACAATGCTGACGGGAGCCGGACTCTCGCTTATGTCGGGGATCAGACCAATCGCGGCATCGAACTGACGGTCATCGGAGAAATCGCGCCGGGCCTCCGTGCAATTACCGGCCTCGCCTTTGCCGATGCGGAGTTCGATAGCGGGCTCGATGCAGTCGGTGTGCCGGAATTCGCGGCCAACGCCAATCTGGAATGGGACGTTCCCTTCGCGACGGGCCTGACCCTCACCGGGCGGATCACGCATACCGGCGAGCAGGTCGCGAATGCTGCCAATACGCTCGAACTCGATGACTGGACGGTGATCGATCTGGGTGCGCGCTATGTTTTCACCCTGGCCGATCGTCCGCTGACCTTGCGCGCAGGCGTCGATAACCTGCTGAACGAAGCGTATTGGGCTTCGGCATTCGATGCCTTCAATCCGGCCCTGTTGCAGGGCTCGCCGCGCAGCTTCCGAACGTCGTTGTCGATCGACTTCTGACCTCGCCACTTGGACTGTCGCGTTCCGCCGTGCCGGGCATGGCGGAACCGACTCGCTGCCTTATTCGCTGACTCTGTCGACTACGGAGGAAGAGAGGCATGGCGGCACGCGCATATTGGCAAGGACAGATCAGGCTCGCACTCGTCTCGATCCCGGTCGAGGCCTATTCCGCCGTGAAGAGCGGCGCGAAGATCAGCTTCAACCAGATCCACGAACCGAGCGGCAAGCGCATTCGCTACGAAAAGGTTGCCGATGGCGTCGGCCCGGTCGATCGCGACGACATCGTCAAGGGCTATGAGATGTCCAAGGGCAACTACGTCCTGCTGGACGAGGAAGAGATCGAGGCGGTCAAGATCGAGAGCAAGAAGACGCTCGAACTCGTGCAATTCGTGGAGGCGCACGAGATCGACCCGCTCTATTTCGAACGCCCTTACTACATCGCCCCGGCAGACGACCTCGCGGAGGAAGCCTTCGTCGTCTTGCGCGAGGCATTGCGGAAGGCGAAGAAAGTCGGGCTCGGTCAGCTTTCCGTGCGCGGGTCCGAAAAGCTGGTTGCGATCAAGCCCTGCGGAAAGGGATTGCTCATGGAAACGCTGCGCTATGCCGACGAGGTAAGGCAGGGCCAGTCCTTCTTCGAGGACATCGAGGAAAGCAAGCCGGACAAGGAACTGCTGGAACTAGCGACGACGCTGATCGACAAGAAGACCGCCCCCTTCGACGCCTCGGAGTTCGAGGATCGCTATGCCGACGCGCTGATGAAGCTGATTGAGAAGAAAGCGAAGGCGAAGGGCGGTAAGAAGATCCTCGAGGATGTCGACGAACCTGACGGCAAGGCAAAGTCCAACGTGATCGACCTGATGGCGGCGCTCAAGCAATCGGTCGACGAAGGGGGCAAGAAGTCCTCGACCAAGAAGGCGGCTTCGTCGTCGCGCAAACGCAAGAGCGCCTGATGGCGGAAAGCGACCTCCTCGACGAATACAACAAAAAGCGGGATTTCCGCAAAACCGCCGAACCCTCGGGCAAGCGCGAGACGAGTGAGGGCGGCAACATCTTCATGGTGCAAAAGCACGATGCGACGCGTTTGCACTGGGACTTGCGGCTGGAAGCGGACGGTGTCCTCAAGAGCTGGGCGGTGACCAAGGGGCCGAGCGCCGACCCCGACATCAAGCGGCTCGCAGTCCGGACTGAAGACCACCCGCTGTCCTACGCGACGTTCGAGGGGACCATCCCCGGCGAGGAATATGGCGGCGGAACGGTGATGCTGTGGGATCGCGGCACGTGGGAACCGGTCGAGGGTAAGAGCTGGAAAGACATCGAGAAGGGCCACCTCCACTTCGTTCTGGAAGGCGAGCGGATGAAGGGCGAATGGCTGCTCGTCCGCATGAAACCGCGGAAAAACGAGAAGCGCGAGAACTGGCTGCTGCGCAAGATCGAAGACGAATTCGCAGAAGACGGCGATCGGCTCGTCGAGCAGGAACTGACGAGCGTCGATACCGGGCGAAGCATGGCGGAAATAGCCGCCGGCAAGGCGAAGGAAAAACCCAAGAAGAAAAGCGGCGGAAAGAATAGCAAGCCGCCGCAATTCGCCAAGCCGCAATTGGCGACCCTCGTCGATAGCGTTCCTTCCGGGAACGACTGGATGCACGAAATAAAGTTCGACGGGTACCGCGCGCTCGTCTCCGCCTCCGGGCCCGATGTCCACGTCTATACGCGAAGCGGCAAGGACTGGACTGACAAGTTCGCTCCCCTTGCCGAAGCGATAGGCGCGCTGGACTTGCCCGCCTGCCTTATCGATGGAGAGATCGTCGCGCTCGACAATGGCGGAAATCCTGACTTTTCGACGTTGCAGAATGTCTTGAAGCGCGGACATGGCGAACAGAAAGAGGGCGATGCGCTGGAGTTTCACGCCTTCGACCTGTTGCACGTCGATGGCGAAAACCTCGAAAAACTGCCAAATATCGAACGCAAGGAGCGATTGGAAGCGCTCTTCAAGGATGCCGAGACGCCCCTCAGTGTCGCCGAGCACATAATCGGCGCAGGCGAGAAGCTGTTCGATGCGATGTGCGATGCGGGTCAGGAAGGCATTATCTCGAAAAGGGTCGATGCCCCCTATCGTCACTCGCGCACGAAGGCCTGGGTCAAGGTCAAATGCACCCGCCGACAGGAATTCGTCATTGTCGGCTGGAAAAGGTCGAGCGCCAAGGGGCGCCCCTTCGCCAGCCTGGTCGTCGCGCAGCACGAGGGCGACGAACTCGTCTACAAGGGCAGGATCGGAACGGGATTCACGCTCGACGAGATGCAGAGCCTTGCCGCCAAAATGAAGCGGCTGGAGCGCAAGACGCCGCCGGTCCAAGTTTCCAGGTCCGATGCCCGCGGAGTGACCTGGCTGACGCCGAACCTCGTCGCCGAAATCGCCTTCGCCGAGTTCACGGCCGACGGCAATGTCCGCCACGGCAGCTATCTCGGCTTGCGAGGCGACAAGGATGCCGCCGAGGTCACACCGGAAAAGCCGGCCAAGCCCCCCCAAGCGGTGTCCGGCGTAAAGATTTCGAGCCGCGACCGCGTCGTCTTTCCCGAAAGCGGCCAGACGAAGGGAGAACTGGCGGACTACTACGGCGAGATTGCCGCCCTCATGCTGCCCTTTGCCGCCCGCCGCCCGGTCAGCCTCGTGCGCTGTCCGCAGGGCCGGGCAAAGAAGTGCTTCTTCCAGAAACACGATAGCGGCGGCTTCGGCGATGCGGTGAAGCATGTGCCGATCAAGGAAAAGGACGGCGGCACCGAGGACTATCTCTATGTCGAGGACGCGGCCGGCATCCTCTCCTGTGTGCAGATGGGAACGATCGAGTTTCACGGCTGGGCCGCCCGGACCGACGACGTCGAAAAACCCGACCGGATGATCTTCGATCTCGACCCCGACGAGGGGCTGGACTTTGCCGATATCAGGCAGGCCGCCAGCGACATTCGCGAACGCCTGTCCGAAATCGGCCTCGCCAGCTTTCCCATGCTGTCAGGCGGCAAGGGCATCCACGTGGTCGTGCCGCTGACGCTCGGCCATAGCTGGGAGGCGCATAAGGACTTCGCGAAGCGCTTTGCAGAGGCGCTGGCGATGGACGAGCCCGACCGCTTCACCGCCACCATGAGCAAGGCGAAGCGCAAGGGGAAGATCTTCATCGACTGGCTGCGTAACCAGCGCGGCAGCACGGCTGTCCTGCCCTACAGCGCGCGCTCGCGCAAAGGCGCACCGGTTGCGGCGCCGATTGCTTGGAACGAGCTCGATGAGGTGGAGGGCGCCAATCGCTACTCTATCGACGATGCGGACGATCTGAAGAAGCGCGCGACCGGCAAGGCCCTGAAGGGCTGGGGTTTTGCTGAGCAGGAACTCCCCGACCTCTAGCGCCACATCATCGCGCGCGGGCTTGCTTCACAAGGCGATGGCGCTGCCGCAAGGGGCTTGTTAAGGCTGGGCGCAACGTCATCCATCGAAGGGAACTCCTCGCCCATGAAATTCGCCCGCCTTGCCCTGGTCGCCAGCCTGCTATCCTCCACCGCCATCGCGCAACCAGTGGAGGAGCAGAACGAGCCGAACCCGGTCGAGGCGAGCGAGGCTCCCGAGGACGAGAACCTGCGACCCGTCGTTCCGCCAGCGGCGTCGCCTCCGCAATCGGTAGAGGACGATGCGACCGGGGAATCGATCGCTGCGGACGAGAACGAGGATTGGGACGTCAACGCCCCGACCGGTGCGACGATCAAGCAGGTTCCGATCCGCACGGACGAAGGGACATGGATGGACCTCGACGTCGCACCTGACGGGCGCACGATCGCATTCTCGCTTCTGGGCGACATCTACACCATGCCGATCGCCGGAGGGACGCCGACACGCATTTCAGAGGGGCTGGCCTGGGAGGTGCATCCGCGTTTCTCTCCCGATGGCAGCCGCATCGCCTTCACCTCCGACCGGGGCGGAGGCGACAACATCTGGATCATGAATGCGAACGGGTCCGATAAGCGGCAGCTGACGAACGAGGATTTTCGGCTTCTCAACCAGCCGACCTGGTCGCCCGACGGGCAATACATCGCGGCGAAGAAGCATTTCACGACCGGTCGCTCGCTCGGCACGGGCGAAATCTGGCTCTATCATATCTCGGGCGGGTCCGGCGTTGCCCTCGTCGAACGCCCCAACGAGCAGCATCAGAAGGAACTGGGCGAGCCGATCTACGCCCCTGACGGCAGCGCGATCTATTACACGCGCAACGTCACGCCCGGCCCGATCTTCGAATATGCGCAGGATTCCAACACCCGCCTGTTCGACATCGAACGCTATGACATCGAAAGCGGCGAAGTGACCACGGCGGTCGGCGGATTGGGCGGGGCGGTGCGTCCCGCGCCGTCGCCCGACGGGAAATATCTCGCTTTCGTCCGGCGCGAGAATACGCGCTCAAAACTCTATCTGAAGGACCTGTCGACCGGGGAAGAGCGGAAGATCTACGACGATCTCGACCAGGACGTGCAGGAGACATGGGCCGTCACCGGCGTCTATCCGAACATGGACTGGACGCCCGACAGCCGCTCAATCGTGTTCTGGGCGGGTGGGAAGATACGCCGCGTCGATGCCGATGGCGGCAATGCCCAGACGATCCCCTTCGCGATCGACGATACGCGCGGCGTCGCAGACGCGCCGCATCCCGTGATTCCGGTCGCGGTGGACGAGGTCGCGGTGACGATGGCCCGCTTCCCCGAAGTGTCGCCGAACGGTCGCACCGTCGTTTTCGAAAGTCTCGGCAAGCTCTACACCATGCCCGCCAGTGGCGGGACGCCGCGTCGGCTGACGAGCGAGGACGAGGCGATGGAACTCTATCCGAGCTGGTCGCGCGATGGGGAGCGGATCGTCTATGTTCGCTGGACCGATGCGGGCCTCGGCGAAATTCGCACGATCGGCGCAAACGGGCGCGGAGCGCGAACCGTTACGCGGCAGCCGGGCCATTACGCCAACCCCCATTTCTCGCCCGACGGCGAAACCATTGTCTTCGAGAAGGGCGAGGGCGGATACCTGACCGCGCCGGAATATAGCGAAGACCCCGGCGCCTATCGCGTTGCGGCTTCGGGCGGAACGCCGGTGCTGCTGTCCCGCGACCTGTCGCGCCCGCACTATGGCGCTTCGAACGAGCGCATCTATTTCACCGGGTCGGAAAGCGGCGCGCAGCAACTCGTCTCCACCGACACGAACGGGCAGGACCGGCGCGTCCATGCAAAAGGCGACCTCGTCACGTCCTACACCGTGTCCCCGTCGGGCCGGTTCTTCGCCTTCACCGAGAATTACGATGCCTATGCCATGCCGCTCATCCCCGGCGGGCAGGCGGTGACCATTTCGTCCGGTGCGAAGAACCTGCCGGTCGTCGAATTGTCCGGTTCGGGCGGCGATTTCGTCCACTGGTCGGGGAACGGCGAGCGCGTTCACTGGTCGCTCGGGCCGACGCTCTATACCGCGCAACTGGCACAGCTGTTCCCCTCCGCGCCTCCTGCCGAGGGCGAGGACCGCGCAGGCTACACGCCGCCGCAAGACGGTGTCTCGATGCTGCGGACGGTCCCGGCAGCCCCGGCGCCCGCCCGCGATCTCGCGATAACCGGAGCAAAGATCGTGACGATGGCGAACGAGGATGGCGGCATCATCGAGAACGGCACGATCCTCATCCGTGACGGAAAGATCGCGGCGGTCGGCCCGGCTGGCGAAGTCGCCGTTCCCGCAGGAGCAGCGACGATCGACGCGGCCGGCAAGACCGTCCTTCCCGGCTTCATCGATGCGCACGCGCATGGGGGCTATTCGGATGGCGATCTCGTGCCGCAGCAGAACTGGAGCCTGCTTCAGAACCTTGCGCTCGGCGCGACGACGATCCACGACCCCTCGAGCAATACGAGCTTCTTCGTCGCAGAGGACATGCAGCGCACCGGGATGCTCGTCGGACCGCGGATGTTCAGCACCGGGCGGATCATTTACGGCGCTCGCAATCCCTATGCCTACGCACAGATCGACACGCTGGAGGACGCGCTCGACCATGTGAGGCGGCTGAAGGCGGAAGGCGCGCCGAGCGTCAAGAACTACAACCAGCCGCGCCGCGACCAGCGGCAGATGGTGGTCGAGGCGGCACGGCGCGAGAACATGCTCGTCGTGGCGGAAGGCGGCTCGCTGTTCGGGATGGACATGAACCTCGTCGCCGACGGCAATTCGACGCTGGAGCACAACGTGCCGGTCATGGCGATGTATGACGACGTGCTGCAATTCTTCGCCCAGTCGGACACGAACTACACGCCGACTCTGGTAGTGGGGTATGGCGGGCTCGCCGGAGATCCTTACTGGCGGCAGGCGACCGACGTCTTCGCGCAGCCCCTCCTGATGGCGCATACGCCGCCCGCTATCCTGCGCGCGGGCAATGCAAGGCGGATCACGGCGCCCGAGGGCGACTTCATCGACGACGATGTCGCGCGCGAGGCGAAGAAGCTGGCCGATCGCGGGGTAAAGGTCTCGATCGGCGCGCACGGACAGCAGGCAGGCATCGGCACGCATTGGGAAATCTGGTCCTTCGTCCGCGGGGGAATGAGCCCGCTCGAAGCATTGCAGGCAGCGACGATCGTGCCGGCGCGCTCGCTCGGCATGGAGCGGGAGATCGGCAGTCTCGAACCCGGCAAGCTGGCGGACCTCGTCATTCTCGATGGCGACCCGCTCGCGAATATCCGCAATACCGAACGGGTCGATACGGTCGTTCTGGGCGGGCGTGCATACGATGCGGCGACGATGAACGAGGTCGCGACGGGCGACAGCACGCGCCAGCCTTACTGGTGGGAGTAGGTCGCGATGGAGGGCGGCGGAGCTTTCGCTAGCCGTCGCCGTCCTTCCTGCCCAAAGCCTTTGTCAGCGGCGTTCCACTGATACCGAAAGCGACGACCGCGATCGCGACGACGAGGCTGGTCATGTGCCACAGGATTGGGTCGCCGCCCTTGTCGAGGCCGAGCGAGGCGTAGAACAAGGCCGCGACGCCGACCGGCCCGAACCAGCCTGCGAAGAGAGTGCGCGAGCGGTTCTCGTAGGGTTTGCCGACCTTTTGTAGCAGCATCCAGAAGGGGAGCCGGCGAAAGAGGATGATTGCAGCGGCCGCGAGGACGATCGGCCAGCCGATTTGCAGCCATTCGCGGTAGGGCAGGCTCGCGCCGAGGAGGATGAAGATGGGCAGGGTGAAGGAGCGGTCGACCGCATCCTGAAAATGCTCGTGCGCAGTCTGATGCTCTTTCTTCATCGCCCGGTTGAGGACAATTCCTGCAACGAACACCGCCAGGATGCCGTCCGCTTTCAGCAAGGCGACGCAGCCCAGGACCAGCAGGGCAAGCGTGAGTGTCGTCGCAGTCAGGGACTTCGTTTCCATGAACCCCCTTTCATGGCCGAGGCGGAAGACATAACCCGTCGCTTTGCCCAGTATCCAGCCGAGCAACACCGCTCCGACGACTTCCCAGATGACGATGAGAACCGCGTCTCGCGGCGTATCGGACGCGGTATCGAGAAACGCCGCGCTCAGCACGACGAGGGGAAAGGCGAGGCCGTCATTGATGCCGCTTTCCGCGGTGAGGTTCCGGCGCAAGGCCGCAGGTACGCATTTCTCCGCGATCCGTCCGGTCACGATGCTGCGCGCGAGCACGGGATCGGTCGGGGTCAGACTTGCCCCGACGAGCAGCGCCATCGGCAAGGCGAGACCCAGCGCGACATAGACAACCCCGCTCGATACCGCCCACATGGCGAGCATCCCCGGTCCCAGGACAAGTGCGAGCGCGCGCCAGTTCCTAGACAGATACCCGCGCGGCAGGGAGAGCGCCGCGCTCATGACCGACAGCGCGATCGTCAGCCGGGTAAACTGTTCGAGAATGTGCCGTTCTTCCTCGGAGCGGACCGGGTCGAAGGCGACGAGATCGAACCCCAGCGGGCCGACGGCGATGCCGACGAAGAGGCAGATCATCGCTTCCGATCCCCACGCCTTCGCCTTGATCCAGCCGCTGGTCAGCGTCAGGGCGAGGATCGTGCCCGCCGCAAGGACGAGGAAGATGTTCATTGCAAGGCGGCTGTCGCCATCACGACGCGCTCGTCAAATCGACGAGGGCCTCGACGTCGTGCTGGCGTTCGACCATTTGTCCGATATTCTGCGCTATCGCGCTTTGCTGAGCATCCGTCAGGTCGGCCTCGACGCGAACGGTAATCCAGACGGGGTTTTCGCCTTGAGGCCGACTGCGCGTGAAGCTCGACTGCACGCCGACGAGTTGGACGTCTTCGTAGTCCTCGACCGCCTCCTGCACGGTGGCCGTGATGCGCTGGGCGATGGAGGATTGCTGGTATTCCCGCCCGGTGCCGAACTGAAGCGCCAGCAACCCGGCAACCATGAGAAGGGTCGCCGCGACGGCAGACTTCGTCAGCCACGGCTTCCCGCGCGGATAGCGGGCACCGGTCGGCGACACGCCGTAAAGGCGAAAGACCACGAAACCGGCGAGGTTTATGCCCACGATCTGCGTAGCCAGCGCCCATAGGCTCGGCAGGACGAGGTCCATCTGCCCGATCGCGAGGCCCATCCCCACGAGGCCAGCCGGCGGAGCCAGCGCCGCCGCAACCAGCATCCCCGTCGCCGCACCGCTGACGAGGCTGCTCCGCTCGGACTGCGCGAGATTGAGCGCACCCGCCACCCCGGCGGCCAGCGGAAGAAGGATGGAGACGTTCGAGCGCATGCTGACGGAGTTCATCAGGCCGGTCGAAATCTGCTGGTCGAAAATCACGCTGAGGGCGAACGCGACCGCGACCGCCGTACCGATGGCCGCGACATAGCGCAGCAACGCCCGCTTCAGGAGGAACAGGTCGCCCCGCGCAGTCGCCATCGCGGTCGTCATGGCGGGACCGGCAAAGGGGGCAATCAGCATCGAGGCGACAAGCAGGAACACGCTTTCGGTGAAAAGCGCGATCCAGACGATAATGCCGCCGACAGCCGCGTAGCTCAAAAAACCTTTCCAGCTGCCGATGCTCTGCAAGCCTGACAGGAAAATCTCGATCGGACTGCGGGGAAGAATGTCGAGGACCTGCTCCTCCGCCTCGTTGGCCGGGGGGCTGAGGGCAAGGACACCCTGTGGAAGGAAGGTCACGTGCAGGTCGGGAACGCTTTCGAGCGCGCCGAGGAAGCCTTCGATCTTGCGATTCGGTGCGTTGCACAACATCAGCAGGCGATCCTCGCCCTCCCGCCGCGCGTCCATTTCCGCGAGGATCGTCAGATCGTGGCGGCGGCTTTCCTCACGCACCTTTTGCGCGGATCGGGGATCGATGACGATTGTGAGTTGTCGCAAATATATCCTCTCAAATTGATAGCGGCCCCATCATTGCGCCAGATAGTGCGTGGTTAGCTGACGAGATCCATCTTCGGCTTGATGGCGTTGGGCTCCGTCACCTCGCCCAAGACGTAGCCGACCGACCCGTCCTTGTGGCGAACGAGATCGGCGAGAGAAATCATGCCGACGAGCGTTCCGTCTTCATCAACCACCGGCAGGCGGCGCACCTTCGCCTCTCCCATGGTCTTTGCCGCCTCTTCGACATCGCTGGTCGCGAGGCAGCATAGCGGGTTGTCGGTCATCACGTCCGAAACGCGGGAGAACATGCCGTCCCGCCCTTCGGCAACGCCCCGGACGACGATGTCGCGATCCGTGACGATTCCGACGAGCTTTCCGTCGCGCACGACCGGAAGGGAGCCTACGTCCCGCTCGCGCATGGTCCGCGCCGCCTGTTCGAGCGTGGTAAGCGGGCCGACGGTGATTGCGTCAGACGTCATTAAACGCTTGTTATCCATCAGTATCTCTCCGTTCCCCTGAAGAAACGCATCGGCTCATTTTAAGGGGGCGGTACTGATATATGTTAGGGTGAACCGGGCTTTTCGACGAACGGTGTCGTCCAAGCGCCAGAAAGGAACCTTCTGCTTCGCTCGGTCAGCAGCGCGGAGCCTGTCGCCGGTAGCTGAGGGCTTCCGCTATATGGATGCGTCCGACCCGCTCCTGTCCCCCAAGATCGGCGATGGTGCGCGCCACTCTCAGCATCCGCGTATAGCCGCGCGCCGAAAGCCGCATGGCGGTCGCCGCCTGCAACAGCAATTGCTGTCCTGCTTCGTCCGGCGTTGCATGCCGTTCCAAGGCCTCGCCCTGAAGCTGGGCATTGGTCCGTGCATCGGCATCCTCCGCCCGCGCCGACTGGATGGTCCGGGCGGCAGCGACGCGCGCCGCGACCGCGCTCGATGGTTCGGCGCGGCTCGGCACGGCAAGGTCGGCGGGGCTGACCGGCTCGACCTCCACATGCAGGTCGATACGGTCGAGCAACGGGCCTGACACACGGCTCTGATAATCGCCCGCGCATTTGGGCGCGCGGCTGCAGGCGAGGGCCGGATCGCCCAGGTGACCGCAGCGGCACGGGTTCATCGCGGCGATGAGCTGGACCTGCGCCGGATAGGTGACGTGAGCGTTGGCGCGGGCAATATCGACCTTGCCCGATTCGAGCGGTTGCCGCAGCGAATCGAGGACTGTTCGCTGAAACTCCGGCAATTCGTCGAGGAAGAGGACGCCGAGATGCGCAAGGCTGACTTCGCCCGGTTTGACGCGCAGCCCTCCACCTGTGAGCGCCGCCATGCTGGCGCTGTGATGCGGAGCGCGAAAGGGGCGGGCGCGACTGATCCGACCTTCCTGCAACATCCCGCTCACCGAATGGATCATCGAGATTTCGAGAGCTTCTGCGCTGCCGAGGGGCGGCAGTATGCCGGGAAGACACGATGCGAGCAGGCTCTTGCCCGCTCCAGGCGGGCCGATCATGACGAGGTTGTGGCCTCCAGCCGCCGCGATCTCCAGCGCCCGCTTGGCGCTTTCCTGTCCCTTCACGCGCGCAAGGTCCGGCGCCGGATCATTCTCTGCCACCAGCCCGGCGCGGGGTTCGGCAAGCGGCGCGTGCCCCTTCAAATGCTCGAGCAGGCTTGCGAGATCGGGCGCGGCGGCAATCGGCACACCCTCGGCCCATCTGGCTTCGCCGCCCTGTGCCGCCGGACAGATGAGCCCGATATCGAGCGCAGCCGCGTGCATCGCGGCCAGCAGGACGCCCGGTGAAGGTGCAATCCGCCCGTCGAGTGACAATTCCCCGACGACCAGCCAGTCGCCCATCTGCTCGACATCGACGATGCCCATGGCGGTAAGCAGGGCCAGCGCGATCGGCAGGTCGTAATGCGAGCCTTCCTTGGGCAGATCGGCGGGCGAGAGATTGATGGTGATGCGCTTGGGTGGCAGGGCGAGACCCATTGCGGACAGCGCCGCCTGCACCCGCTCGCGGCTTTCGCCGACGGCCTTGTCCGGCAAGCCGACGACGCTGAACTTCGGCAAGCCCGGGGCGAGTTGGCACTGCACTTCGACCGTGCGCGCCTCCAGCCCGAGATAGGCGACCGTTTTGACCAATGCGACCACGATGTTTTCCCTGAAGGGCCCCAATGCCCGCCCGAGCCTCTAAGACGAAAAGCATACGACCGGGTTAAGGACGTTCCGACCTTGCGCACGAGACCGGAAGGGGGGCGCCGGATCGACCTTCCCGCTTGACTCGCAATGCCCCTGCATCTAGTTGCGCGCGACAACGAATTGACAAAGGGCCGTTCGCTTTGGGCGGCCGTTTTTATTGGACGTGAGGCCGGATCTCGCACAGTTGAGCGGATGATCTGGCCGGACGAACTTAGGACAAGACGATGAAGCGTACATTTCAACCCAGCAATCTCGTGCGTGCCCGCCGCCACGGATTCTTCGCTCGCAAGGCAACGCCGGGTGGCCGCAAGGTCCTGCGCAAGCGCCGTGCCCGCGGTCGCAAGAAGCTTTGCGCTTGATGTGACGGTTGCGCGCTCTGCGGAGCGTGCGATCCTGCGCGGCGCGCGACTGCGTGCCGCAGTCCGGCGGAACGACAGCCGGAGCGACGGAGCCGATCGGCTCCGTTTTTGTGTTGTCGGTCCCTCGCGCGATCCTGCGAACCCGTGAAAAATCCGCCCGTCATGTTGAAGCGCGCCGATTTTCTGCGGGCGAATAACGGTATGCGCGTGGCGCGGCCCGGCTTCATCCTGCTCGCTCACCCGAACCACGAACAGGGCATCCGTTACGGGATCACCGTGACGAAGCGGATCGGCAATGCGGTCGTGCGCAACCGGATGAAGCGCCGCTTTCGCGAATTGCTGTGGGCGAACCTTCCGGAATTGGGCTTGCCCGATCACGATCACGTGCTGATCGGCAGGGAAACCGGTATCGAACGCGATTTCGCGCGTTTGCAGCAGGAATTGCGCCGAGCCCTCGAAAAGCTGCATCGCGGAGAAGCCGACCCGCCCCGTCGTCGAAACGCCAGCAAACCACGGCAGAGGCGCAAGTGAAGCGCGTTCTCGTTGCGATCGCCCGCGCCTGGCAATGGGGTCCGAGCCGCGTTCTGCCGCCGACCTGCCGCTATGCGCCGACCTGTTCGGCCTATGCCATCGAAGCTGTCGAGAAATATGGCGCATTGAAGGGTGGATGGCTGGCGGCGAAGCGTATAATGCGCTGCCATCCGTGGGGCGGGCATGGGCACGATCCGGTTCCCTGACCACCGACTTACCTTGCTAATACACCTTGTCTCTTCTAGTGCGACAGACTGACGCTTACGGGATTTCACGACCTTGAACAATCAGCGCAACCTTCTCATCGCGGTCCTTTTGTCGGGCCTTCTCCTGTTCGGATGGGATGCCGCGATGCGTTACTTCTATCCCGATACGGAGGGCGTTACCGCCGCGCAGCGTGACGATACGCCGGCCGAGCGCGCTGCGGAGACCGCCGATGGTACGGCAAGCGTCGGCGACATCGGAGCTTCCGGACGGACGGCGGGGCCGGTCAATCTGGAAACGAGCCTTCGGCAAGCGGGCCGTGTACCCATCCGGGCGGAACGCATCGTGGGTTCGGTCAATCCGGTCGGCGCACAGATCGACGACGTAACGCTGCTCGACCACCGGCAGGACATCGAGCGCGATAGCGGACCGGTTCGCCTGTTTGCCCCCGAAAACACGGAGTTGCAGCAATATGCCCGCTTCGGCTTCCTCGAGAACGGGCAGCTGGCGACCGGACCGGACGCGGTCTGGCAGCCGTCCGGCGGGCAGCTGACGCCTGAAAATCCCGTGACCCTGACGCGTTCGGGCGAGAACGGTCGCACCTATCGCATCGAATTGTCGGTCGACGACGATTACATGATCACGGCGCGCCAGACGATCGTCAACCGCGGATCGGATGCCGTCGTCGCGCAGCCCTTCGCATTCATCGCGCGCACCAGCGATACGGCGAGCGCCGACATCTGGAACGCTCATTCCGGCCCGATCGGCAGTTTCGCGCAGGCGGTCGAATACGAACCCGACTATGACGAGCTGGCCGAAACAGGAACGTTCGATCCCGTCGGGGCAACGGACTGGATCGGTTTCACCGACATCTATTGGCTGTCCGCACTCATTCCCGAAGCGGGCGCCACGACCGGATCGAGTTTCCGCGACCTCGGCGGCAACGTCTATCGCGCCGATCTGATCTACGATCCTGTCACGCTCGCTCCCGGTCAGCAGGTCACTCGGACCACCCGCCTGTTCGCGGGCGCGAAGGACAGTGCGATCCTCGACGCTTACGAGGATGCAGGCGTCACAAATCTTGGTCTCGCCATCGACTGGGGCTGGTTCCGCTGGTTCGAGAAGCCGATTCTGTGGCTGCTCAAATTCTTCAACGGTCTGACCGGCAATTTCGGCGTGGCGATCATCCTGCTCACCGTCCTGATCCGCCTGATCCTCTTCCCCATCGCGCAGAAGCAGTTCGCCAGCATGGCGGCGATGAAGGCGATCCAGCCCAAGATGAAGGCGGTCCAGGAACGCTACAAGGACGACAAGCAGAAGCAGCAGCAGGAGATCATGGCCCTCTACAAGAAGGAGAAGGTCAATCCGCTGGCAGGCTGTCTGCCGATCCTCATCCAGATCCCGATCTTCTTCGCTTTGTACAAGGTGCTGATCCTCGCGATCGAGATGCGGCACGAGCCGTTCGTCTTCTGGATCAGGGATCTGAGCGCGCCCGATCCGGCGACCATTCTCAACCTGTTCGGCCTGTTGCCGTTCGATCCGCCGAGCTTCCTCGCCATCGGCGTGCTCGCGGTCCTGCTCGGCATCACGATGTGGCTGACCTTCAAGCTGAACCCTTCGGCCATGGACCCCGTTCAGCAGCAGATCTTCAACATCATGCCATGGGTATTGATGTTCGTGATGGCGCCGTTCGCCGCCGGCCTGCTGCTTTACTGGGTCACCAACAACATCCTGACGCTGGCACAGCAAAGCTACCTCTATTCCAAGAACCCGCAATTGCGGGCCGCGGCGGAGAAGGAAAAGGCCGAGAAGGCGCGGGTGGCTGCTGCCAATGACAAGTGAAGCAGGACAGAACGATGAAGCGCGCGAGCGTGAGAAGGCCCGCGACCGGCTGGCCGAGGAAGCGACGCGCTTGTTTTCCGGTCGGGTCGAGTTCCTCCTGTCGGCTCCGCAGCTCAAGTTCCTGCCCGATCCAAGCGTTCCGGAAATCGCCTTTTGCGGTCGCTCCAATGTCGGGAAGTCCTCGCTTCTGAACGCGGTGACGGGGCGGCGAGCGATTGCCCGCGCCTCCGTCACTCCGGGCCGGACGCAGGAGCTCAACATTTTCGAGGTCGGCCAGCCCACGCAATTTCGCCTGGTGGACATGCCGGGCTATGGCTTTGCAAAAGCGCCGGTCAAGGTGGTCGAGAAGTGGAAGCAGCTCATGAAGACCTATCTGCGCGGGCGCCCCGTCCTCAACCGCACGCTCGTCCTCGTCGACAGCCGCCACGGCCTGAAGGATGCGGATCGCGAGATGATGCGGATGCTGGACGAAAGCGCGGTCGGTTTCCGCGTCGTCCTCACGAAGACGGACAAGGTGAAGGTGAGCGATCTCGACCGGACGGCGGAGCGCGTTGCCGAAGAGATACGGCGTCATCCTGCCGCTTATCCCGAAATGCACCTTACCAGTGCCGAGAAGGGGATGGGCATCGCCGAATTGCGCGCCGCGATCATGGTCGATGCGGGCCTTGCGGAATTGCCGCCGGCCTGACCGGGTGCCCGCCCTTCTGTTCCAGAGAGCCGCAGACAAACAAAAACCGCCGACATTGCTGCCGGCGGTTCTCGGTGGTTAGACGGTGATAAAACTCAGGCGTAGCGGACGCGAACCTCGCGCGAGGTCTCGCGGTTGCGCCGCATGGCAAAGCCGACCGCAGCGAAGCCGAACATCAGCAACGCCCATGTGCCGGGTTCGGGAACGGCCGGCGTGCCCGTGCTGTAGAGGACTGCGCTCGATCCGCCGTTCAGGTTCAGCTTGAAACTGTCGAGATTGTCGGCATCGAGGCGATAGAAGGCCGTGCCATTGATGCCACCCTGGCCGCCCTTGCCCTTGTGAATGCCCACATAGGTGATGCCGTTCAGGAGCGATGCGAAGTCGTAAATGCCGCCGCTCAGAGGCTGGATCTTCGTTCCCTCGACTGCGCTCCAGTTGCCGTCGAAAGTGTAGCCGATCGCTGCCAGACCTTCGATCTGATAGGTGATGTCGGTCGCATTGTTGCTGAGGATGTTGCCAGCGTAGAAACCCGAACAGGCTTCTGCCGTCGGGTTGATGTCGTTTACCGAGCAGCCGCCGATGATGTGGCCTGCCGATGCCTGCGTTGCGAAGGCTGCCGCGGTGGCGGCAATCGCGATCGAGCTGAACTTCAAAACGTTCATGACACTTCTCCGAGCGACGTCTGGCTCGCTCCGCCTTCCAATCGAACCATCCGATCGGCTGTTGGACGTTCCATTACTGAAAGATGACCCTCGATGCGAGCACGCAAAATGGTTAATTTATAGCCAGTTATTCCCAATATGAGACAATGAAAACGGGTCAAATACGGGGATGTGGTCGTGAAAGGGGTTACTTAACCGTGAGTTAGGAGTTTCGGGGCTGGTCGTCTGTCCTGTAAATTTCCTACTTCGGGTTCTTCGGGCATAACATCCGCACGAAAAAGGTTGCTCGCTGCTTTTTTGCGAAACCTCTGCGACTTCGGTCTCAGGCCGATTACCGAGTTGCTTTTTATCGCCCAAGGACCGTGTTCCATGTGTTCCATCCGTTCAGTCTCGACAGTATGGGGATGAACGCCTACTGCGCGCTGACAGGGCGACGAAGGTGGAAGCGATGAAGTTGATAATCGGCAACAAGAACTACTCCAGCTGGAGCCTTCGCGCATGGCTCGCCGCGAAGCAGTCGGGGCTGTCCTTCGAGGAACTGATCGTCCCGCTGTTCGGAGAGGACTGGGAAGCGGCGAAGTCGCAGTCGAGCGAAATCATGCCCTCGGGCAAGGTTCCGATCCTGTGGGATGACGAGACCGTCATCTGGGACAGCCTCGCCATCCTCGAATATCTGGGCGACAAGGTCGGTCGCGAACGCTTCTGGCCCAAGGATGACGCGGCGCGCGGCATGGCCCGTTCGATGGTGTGCGAGATGCACAGCTCCTATGCCGCCCTGCGCAAGACTTGCCCAATGAACATCCGCAAACGCTATGGCGGTGTTCAGCTGCCGGACGAGGTCAAGGCGGACATCGTGCGCATCCTGCAGCTCTGGGCAGAGGCGCGCGCGCGGTTCGGGCAGGGTGGACCGTTCCTGTTCGGCACGTTCGGCGCGGCGGACATCTTCTACGCCCCCGTCGTCACTCGCTTCCTAACCTATGGCGTCGGCGTTCCGGGCTTCGCGCAAAGCTACATGGAAGCAATCTGGGAGCATGACTGGCTGCAAAGCTGGATCAACGCTGCCGAGGACGAGACATGGGTGCTCGAACAATACGAGAAGGCGCCTGCCGCATGATACGCCTGTGGCTCACCTGCCTTATCGCGATGACAGCGCTGGCCTGGACACAACCGGCCAAAGCCTGGGGCGAGTTCGGCCACCGGTCGAGCGGCGCGATCGCCCTCGCAAACGTCTCTGAGGAAACGCGGGCGAAGATCGAGCGGCTGCTGGATAGCGAAGCGGCGCTCGGAACGCCCGACTGCCCGCTCGAAACGCTGGAAGACGCGACGGTCTGGCCGGACTGCATTCGACGCGACGGACTTCGCTGGGGCTTCACGGCAGCCTGGCATTACCGCACGACGCCCATCTGCGAGGCGTTCGATCCGCGCGCGAACTGCCCCGGCGGAGCCTGCGTCACCGGGCAGATAACGCGCAATTTGCACATCCTCGCCGACGAGCGACTGCCCGATCCGGTCCGCCTCGAAGCGCTAGCCTTTCTCGTTCACTTCGTCGGCGACGTGCACATGCCGCTCCATTCGGGCGACAAGGACGACCGCGGCGGCAATGACCGCGATGCCGCCTATGGCATCGTGCCCGGCATGAATTTGCACTGGATCTGGGACGGGGCGCTCGCCGAGCGGGCGATCACGGACACGCCGCTGCCGCTGGTACGCCGCTATACTCAGGACGAGCGCGAGCAGATGAATTTCGGTTCGCCCGACGACTGGGCGCGCGAAAGCTGGCAGCTGTCGCGCGATTTCGTTTACCCGAACGCATTCGATGAAGAGCCGTGCGAAGGCGCCGATCTGCCAACCGAGGCAGCCTTGACGCAAGAGGATATCGAGGCCGCTATCCCCGTCGCCCAGCAACGCGTCGCACAGGCAGGGCTGCGCATGGCGCGGCTGCTGGAAGAGGCCTTCGTGCCCGGTCCGCTCCCGCGACCGGAATGGGCACGGTAGGACTTCGATGGCTCAAGCGGACGATGTTCTCGATCTTGCCAGGCGGCTGATAGCCGCCGAAAGCGTCACTCCCGCACGCGGTGCGGTGTTCGACGTGATGGAGTCGATGCTCGCCCCGCTCGGCTTCGACGTACACCGTTTCGTCCGCGGGGAAGGCGCAGAGGGCGGCGACGAGGCGCCGGTGGAGAACCTTTTTGCCCTTCGCGAAGGGCCGGCCGGCTCGCGTCATTTCGCCTTTGCCGGCCATCTCGACGTCGTGCCGCCGGGCGGGGGCTGGGCGAGCGATGCGTTCGAACCGGAAGTAAGAGGCGACCTGCTTTACGGGCGCGGAGCGGTCGACATGAAAGGTGCGATCGCCTGCATGGTCGCAGCCGCAGCTTCCGTTCCGCAGGATGCCGGAACCGTGAGCTTCATCATTACCGGCGACGAAGAAGGGCCGGCGCTGCATGGCACGCGCGCCCTTATCGATTACATGGGGCGGGCGGGTGTGCGACCCGACCTCTGCCTCGTCGGGGAACCCACCTCGGTCAACCGCCTCGGCGACATGATGAAGATAGGCCGGCGTGGTTCGGTCAATATCTGGATCGAGGTCGAGGGAGTTCAGGGACACGTCGCCTACCCCCATCTCGCCGACAATCCGATAACGCGCCTCGTGGCCATTCTCGCCGAACTTGCCGCCATCGCCCTCGACGAAGGCACCGACTGGTTTCAGCCGAGTAATCTGGAAATCACCGATCTCTCGGTCGGGAACCGGGCGCATAACGTCATTCCCGCCCATGCCGAAGCGCGCATCTCCATTCGCTTCAACGACCGGCACAGCGGCGCGTCGCTGGCAGAGTTGGTTGCGGACGTCGCGGAAAAGCACGGCGGACGAGCGAAACCCGTCATATCGGGCGAACCCTTTCTCACCCCGCCGGGGGAATTCTCCGAGATCGTTGCGCAGGCGGTAGAGGCGGAAACGGGCATTACGCCGGAGGCCTCGACCAGTGGCGGGACATCGGATGCGCGTTTCCTGCGCGCCGTCTGTCCCGTCATCGAATTCGGTCTGGTGAATGCGACGATGCACAAGACCGACGAGGCCGTGGCCATCGCCGACCTCGCGACGCTGTCCAGGATCTATACGCGCATTGCATTGGCGGCGCTGACGCAGCACAAGACTGCGTGAAGCGACGGGGAGTATGACGGTTTGCTGAGAAAATGGTTCGCCATCCCGCTATGGCAAAGGGTTATCGCGGCGTTGCTGCTTGGCGGGTTGCTCGGCTGGCTGTGGGGGCCCGAAGCCGAAAGCATCAAGATTATCGGCGACATCTTCATCGCCTTCATCAAGATGCTGGTCGTTCCGCTGATCTTCTTCAGCCTCGTGTCAGGCGTTGCCGCCATCGGGGATTTGCGCAAGCTCGGAAGTGTCGGCTGGCGCGCCCTGCTTCTGTTCATCGTCAGCGGACAGATCGCAGTATGGCTCGGCCTGTTTCTTGGAACGGTCATCGAACCGGGACTGGGAGTCGATACCAGCGCGATCGAGATGGGCGAGACCCCAAGCCCCGACGTAAAGACATTTCAGGAGATGATCCTTGAGATCGTGCCTGCGAGCCCGGTTCAGGTCATGGCGGATGTCAACGTACTGCCGCTGATCGTTTTCTCGCTGCTGCTCGGCATCGGCATTCTTATGGCGAAGGAAGAAGGGGCGCCCGTTCAGCGCATCTTCGACAGCGGGTCGGTCGTCATGCAGAAGGTGACCATGGTCGTCATGGAGCTGACCCCGTTCGGTGTCTTCGCGCTGATGGCCTGGGTCGTCGGAACGCTCGGTCTCGACGCGGTCGCCGCGCTCGCGAAACTGGTGGGGCTGAACTACCTCGGATGCCTGCTCATTATCTTCGTTATGTATTCCGCGATGATAAAGTTTCTCGCGCGACTGCCCGTGCGCGACTTCTTTCGCGGCATCGTCGACGCCATGGCGGTCAGCTATTCCACCGCAAGCTCCAATGCGACGCTGCCGGTCACCTTGCGCTGCGCGGAGCGCAACCTCGGCATCTCGAACTCGGTCGCCAGCTTCGTCATCGCGCTGGGCGCGACGATCAACATGAACGGCACGGCGATGTATCTGGGTCTTGCGACCCTGTTCGGAGCGCAGATTTTCGGCGTCGATCTCAGCTGGGGGCAATATTTCCTGATCTCGATCCTGGGAACGCTTGGCGCGATCGGTGCGGCGGGTATTCCGGGGGCGGGCCTCATCATGATGGCGCTGGTCTTCGGCGCAGTCGGCGTTCCTCTCGAAACGATCGCTTTCGTCGCCGGGGTCGACCGCATCATGGATATGATGCGCACCACCACCAATGTCAGCGGCGATGCGGCGGTGGCGACCGTGGTCGCGAGCATGACGAACGAGATCGACCGCGGCGAGATGATTTCGGCGGACGATGTCTGAGGAGGACGTCATGGAACTGAAATGCCTTTGCGGGGAGGTGCGAGTACGTCTCGCCGAGCGGCCATCATTCATCCACGAGTGCAACTGTTCGTTATGCCGCAAGTCGGGGGCGCAATGGAGCTACCTCGAGCCGTCCGGCGTCAGCGTCGAGGGCGAGACGATATCGTATCGTCGCGGGGACAAGGAGGTCCCGGCTGCCGAGCTGCATTCCTGTCGGACCTGCGGCGCGACGACTCATTTCGTCCTGACCGAAGCCGTCGTCGCCGAACACGGAAACACGATGATGGGAGTGAATATGCGGCTTGCCGATGGCGGCGATCTTCGCGGTATCGAACTACGCTATCCCGATGGCGCTTCGTGGACGGGAGCGGGCGAATTCGGCTACGTGCGCGAACCGGTCACCCTGTGACTTTCGCGCGCCCCTTCGGCTTCTCCAGCACCTTCTTCCGGTAGCTGCACAAATCGACAACCGGGCATCGCCAGCATTCCGGCGTCCTCGCCTTGCAGACATAGCGGCCATGCAGGATCAGCCAGTGATGCGCGCCCAGGCGGAAGGGTTGCGGCACGCGTTTTTCGAGCTTGGCCTCGACCTGCTCGGGCGTTTTGCCCTTGGCGAGGCCGGTGCGGTTGCCGACCCGCAGGATATGTGTGTCGACCGCGAAGGTCTCCTGACCGAACCAGCAATTGAGTACGACGTTTGCGGTTTTGCGACCCACGCCAGGCAGCCGGACGAGGTCGTCCCGCGTGTCCGGAACTTCGCCGCCATATTCGTCCACCAATAGCTGCGACAGGGCAATGACGTTTTTCGCCTTGGAGTTGAAGAGCCCGATCGTCTTGATGTGTTTCTTCAGCCCCTCCTCACCTAAGTCGAGCATGTGGGCTGGCGTCTCGACCTTCGCGAAAAGGGAGCGCGTAGCCTTGTTGACCCCAACATCCGTTGCTTGCGCGCTCAAGGCAACGGCCACGACCAGTTGATAGGCATTGCCATATTCAAGTTCGGTATGCGGTTCGGGATTATCCTCCGCAAGCCGCCGGAAGAATTCGAAAATCTGGTCCTTCGTCATGCCTTCAGGACAGGCCGAGCACGTCGTTCATCGAATAGCGGCCCGGCTCGCGACCGATGAGCCACCCCGCCGCACGGATCGCTCCGCGCGCGAAGATCATGCGGTCCTCGGCCTGGTGGGAAAGGGTCAGCCGTTCCTGTTCGCCGGCAATGATGACCGAGTGATCGCCCGCGACCGTTCCGCCTCTCAGCGCCGCGAAGCCGATGGCTCCGCTCTCACGTATTCCGGTATGGCCGTCGCGGCCGCTCTCGCGGTTGCCGTCGAGTGCAATGCCGCGCCCCGCCGCCGCTGCTTCGCCCAGCAGCAAGGCCGTGCCCGATGGTGCATCCACTTTCATGCGGTGGTGCATCTCGACGATTTCGATATCCCATTCCGGGCCAAGCTTGCTGGCCGCTTCCCGTACCAGATGGGCGAGCACGGTGACGCCGAGCGAGGTATTGCCGGTTTGCAGGACGGGAATGTCCTTAGCAGCCGCGTCGATCTTGCGCTGTTCTTCGGGTCCGAGACCCGTCGTACCGACCAGCATGGGAATACCGGCGGATCGCGCTGCGTCGAGATTGGCCGCGATCGCGGAGGGGGCGGAGAAATCGACCAGCACGTCGCTATTCGCAGCGAGTTGGCCAGCATCGCCATCCTTGTCGATGCCCCCCGCATCGTCATGCTCGCTGTCGCCGATAGCCTGTGCGAGCGCGTGGCCCATGCGGCCGTTGCTGCCGATTACTCCGATCCGTGCCATGATGTCTTTCTGCCTAGCCCCTCAAATCGACGGACCTTTGCCAGCGCCCCGTCGCCACGCTATTTGGCGGGAATGGACGATATCCGCAACATCGTGATCCTGACCGGCGCGGGAATTTCTGCCGAAAGCGGGATAGAGACCTTTCGAGCCGAAGACGGCCTGTGGGAAAAGCATCGCATCGAGGATGTTGCAACGCCTGACGCCTTTCGCCGCGACCCCGTTCTCGTTCAGAAGTTCTACGACATGCGGCGCGCTGCCGTGCAGACGAAAGAACCCAATCCGGCTCATCACTCCCTCGCGCGGCTGGAGCACGAGTGGACGGGGGCGAGCGGGCGTTCGCTGTTGCTCGTCACCCAGAATGTCGACGACCTGCACGAACGCGCGGGCGTTACGAACGTCGTGCACATGCATGGTGAGCTCCTGAGCGCATGGTGTTCGGCATGCGACATGCGCGCACGGTGGAGCGAGCACCTGTCGGGCGACCCGCCCTGTCCCGAATGTGGCAGCAAGGCCCTTCGTCCGGACATCGTCTGGTTCGGGGAGATGCCGTACCGGATGGACGAAATCTACGATGCGCTCTCGCAGAGCGACCTGTTCGTTTCGATCGGGACGAGCGGGGCGGTATATCCCGCTGCAGGCTTCGTGCAAGAGGCTCGCGCGCAAGGCGCAAGGACGCTGGAACTCAATCTCGAACCGAGCCAGGGCTCACATCTGTTCGACGAGACGCGATTGGGGCCTGCCAGCGAACTCGTACCCCAATGGGTCGATGAGGTGCTGCGGGGCTGAAGAGGGTCTTAGGACTTACCCCCGCAAGCGCGGCAAGCCGGGTCCTTCGCGATGGCGAGGGTTCGCATACCCGGCTTCATTCCGTCCATCAGGTGCAATTTGCCGTATTGAGGCCGCCCGAAAGCGCTTTTTCCGTCGAGCAGGACGCGGATCGCCTCCATCGTCGCGAACGTCCCGACCCAGCCTGACATGGCACCGAGCATCCCGTCTTCGGCGCAGGTATCGCAATTCTCGGCATCGAATGCGTCGCCGACAAAGCAACGGTAGCAGGGCTGGTCGCTACGATGTCCAACGAAGCTTGCGACCTGACCCTGGAAGCGACCGACCGCGGCCGAAACCAGCGGGATCTCGCTTGTCACGCAAGCGTCGGAGACAGCGAGGCGGGTTGCGAAATTGTCGCTTCCATCAAGAACGAGATCGGCTCCCTCGATGAGCGAAGCCGCATTGGCCGAGTCGATCCTGCGATCGCTGATCACCGCCTCGATCTCGCTGTCGAAATTCGCAAGCCATTGCCGCGCGATAACCGCCTTGCCATGCCCGACATCGCGGGTGGTGAAGAGGGTCTGCCGCTGGAGATTGCTGAGATCGACCTCGTCGTCATCGATCAGCAGCAACCGACCGATGCCCGCCGCCGCCAGATATTGCAGCGCCGGATTGCCGATCCCACCCACGCCGATCAATGCGACCGACGCCTTGGCGAGCGCCGCCTGGCCAGCTCCGCCAATTTCCGGCAGCACGATGTGACGCGCGAAGCGTTCGAGGCGGGCTTCCTTCATCGATTGAGCCGGCTAGCGGGAAAACGGGCTTCCCGCCAGAGCGGTGATCAGTTTTCGAGCTGGCGCAGCAGGCTGCGAACGTCGCCGTCCATGTCCGCGTCGCGCGTGCGCAAATCCTCGATGAGCCGCACAGCATGGATAACGGTCGAATGATCGCGCCCGCCGAACTTGCGTCCAATTTCCGGATAGCTGCGGGGCGTCAGCACCTTGGACAGATACATCGCGATCTGCCGGGGGCGGACGACTGCGCGGGCGCGCCGCTTCGAACTCATTTCGCTGCGGTCGATGCGGAAGAACTGGCAGACGGTACGCTGAATTTCGTCGATCGTGATGCGCCGACGATTTGCCGAGAGAATATCCGTCAGCTGTTCCTCGGCCAGCTGCAACGAGACTTCCTGCCCCGTCAGCTGCGCATAGGCGATGAGCTTGTTCAGGCCGCCGACGAGTTCGCGCACATTGCGCGTGATCGTGCGGGCGAGGAAGTCGATCACGTCGTCCGGCACTTCGAGCGGCGCGAAGCGGGTCAGCTTGGATTCAAGGATCGAGCGGCGCAGTTCGATGTCGGCTGCCTGCATGTCGGCGACAAGGCCCATGGACAGGCGCGACAAAAGGCGAGGTTCGACGCCGTCGAGTGCCTGCGGGGCGCGGTCGGCGGCGAAGACGAGGCGCTTGCCCTCGGCCAGCAGCGCATCGATCGTGTACAACAGCTCTTCCTGCGCGGACGCCTTGCCGATGATGAACTGGATGTCGTCCACCAGCAGGAGATCGAAGCTTCTCAGCCGGGCCTTGAATTCGATCATCTGGTTCTGCTTCAGCGCCTGGACGAATTCGACCATGAAACGCTCTGCCGAGCAGTAGAAAATGCGCGCGCGCGGGTGGCTCGAAAGATAGGCATGACCGATCGCGTGGAGCAGGTGCGTCTTGCCCTGACCCGTTGCCGCCTTCAGGTAAAGCGGCGAGAATTGCGGCTGCTCGCTCGCGGCCATGCGCTGCGCTGCGTTGCAGGCCAGAATGTTCGCTTCGCCGGTGACGAAGGCGCCGAAAGTGAGCGAAGGGTCGAGGCCGACCGAGGAAACGAAGCCGGCATTGCCCATCGCATCGTTCGCGATGGCGATCACGCCGCCATGGCCGCTGTCATTGGCCGCGCGGCGTCCGCCGAGCGCATTGTCGGCGAGGTTGAGATCGGCAACCTGGCGGCGTCCCGGATGAACTCCGATGCGCACGTTGCGCACATTGCTGCGAGCGATCTTCCACGCGAGCGAAAGTCGGTCGGCGAAACGATCCTGCACCCAGTTGGCGCTGAATTCGGTCGGAAGGTAAAGGTCGAGCGTTCCGGTATCCTCGCAGAAACCGCCGACCTGGATCGGCTTGATCCACTGGCTGTGAAGCTGGTGCCCGAGGTCCTTTCGCAAACCCTGACTGATATCGGACCAGTCCGCCGCAAGGTTTACCGCCTCGAGATCTTCCATCGAATAATCTTCCCTCAGTTTCTTCATGTGCCTGTCCGGCCCTTTGCTGTTGCCATTCCGACCCAAGAAGAGTTCGGCCCCCACCGATTCCTCCTCCCGCCCTTGATTTCGGACACAGCGCGGCACTCCTCGAAAAACGGTCCGAAAACCGATTTGCGAGGGCATCGTGAAATGCCCTTATCAATGTTTAACGCCAGCCGTCCCAGAACTTGGCGTCGGCCACTTTCTAGGTGTCCGCGCGCGCCAACGGCAAGGGGATAATTGTCAAAAATCCGAAATATAGTTGTTGACTCGTGAAGAGCCGCAGAGATGCATCTAAGCCCTTGGAATCCCTCGATCTAACGAGATTCACAAATGCGAATCGCGAGGTTCTGCGGAGTCGCGCAACCGTCATAAATGCAGACCTCGACGGACCCTCGCAGGTGCGGTGAGTACATATCGTAAACGCAAAAAAGCCGGCGCTTTCACACCGGCTCTTGAGCATCAAAATTTGACCTGAAACGAGACAGTCGCGGCGAGCAATCGTCGCCGCGCGATGCCTCTAGCACCGAATCAGAGTGCAGCGACCCGCTTCGACAGGCGCGACATCTTGCGCGAGGCGGTGTTCTTATGAAGCACGCCGCGCGATACGCCGCGAGCCAGTTCGGGCTGGGCGACCTTAAGCGCTTCCTCGGCAGCTTTCTTGTCGCCACCTTCGATCGCTGCTTCGACCTTCTTCACGTAACCGCGAATGCGGCTGACGCGTGCGGTGTTGATGTCGGAACGCTTTTCGTTCCTGCGGATGCGCTTGCGTGCCTGGGGCGTATTGGCCATGTTCGTCCTTCTGCGAGGGGCGCTCGTCGCGCAACCCGTCGGTGTGTCAAATGATAGATGCGATTCTAGCGGCGATGACTCGCCGGGAAAGCGCGCGCCTTACCCAGCGCGCTCGCGAACGTCAATGATAAGCTGCGACAGGGTCGATTTCAACCTTCGCCTAACGCTGGCACTTTGGACAGAACCAGGTGCTGCGCCCGCCCTGAACGATCCGCCGGACGATACCCCCGTCGCAGCGACGACAGGGCTCACCCTCGCGCCCGTACACTTCGAAACGCGTCGCGAAATAGCCGAGTTGTCCGTCGGGCTGCGCAAAATCGCGCAAGGTCGAGCCGCCGTCGCGGATCGATTGCTCGAGGACCGCCCGAATGGCCGGTACGAGCCGCCGCAGGGCCGGGCGCGACACCTTGCCGCCGGCCTTGCGCGGATGGATGCCCGCCCGGAACAGGGCTTCGCACACGTAGATATTACCGAGACCCGCGACGATCCGCTGATCGAGCAGGAGCAACTTGATCGCCTGCGCCCTGCCTTTGAGGGATGCATGAAGGTGCTCCCATGTCAGCGCGTCCCCGAGCGGCTCCGGTCCCATGCTGGCAAAACCGCGCCAGCTACCGAGCGCCTGTTCGGCGACGAGATCGACCGAGCCGAAGCGGCGTGGATCGTTCAATGCAAAGACGTGGCCGCCGCTGGTCAGGACGAGGTGGTCGTGACGGTCCTCTTCTACAGGATCGATCCGCCAGCGCCCGCTCATGCCGAGGTGAAACACCAGCGCATGATCGCGATCGGTATGGATGAGACCGTATTTGGCGCGCCGGGATAGGTGGGTCACTCGCGCCCCCGTTAGCATCTGCGAAAGTTCCGGCGGGAAAGGCCGACGCATATCGGGGCGATTGACCGACACTCGGTCGATCCGCGACCCTTCGAGGAACCGCGCCAGTCCGCGCACCGTTGTTTCGACTTCCGGCAATTCGGGCATAGGCGTCCAAGTAAGCCTCTTTGCGCGGGTTGCAATTGTCCCTAAGGCTTCTCGCGAGATGAACGATACCACCCGCAGCAACGCCCGACCCACCACGTCCTTCGGCTACGAGGAGATCCCGGTCGAGGAAAAGACCGAGCGGGTGGGCGAAGTGTTCGGCCGGGTGGCGGCGAAATACGATCTCATGAACGACGTGATGTCGGGCGGAATGCACCGGCTCTGGAAAGATCGCTTCGTGCGACGCGTCAAACCCCAGTCGGGCGAGGATATTCTCGACATGGCCGGCGGCACGGGCGACATCGCTTTCCGGCTGGCAGCGCGCGGCGCACGGGTGACGGTCGCGGACATCAATCAGGACATGCTCGATGTTGGGATCGAACGCGCCATGGAGCAGGGGATCGACGATCTCGTCTGGTCGCGGCAGAATGCAGAAGATCTGAATTTTCCGGCCAATACTTTCGATGCCTATACGATCGCATTCGGCATCCGGAATGTCACGCATATCGACCGGGCGCTGGCAGAGGCGCATCGCGTCCTGAAGCCCGGTGGCCGTTTCTTCTGCCTCGAATTTTCGACCACGACGTGGCCCGGCTTCAAGCAGATCTACGATGCGTATTCGCACAGGGTAATGCCCAAGATGGGCCAACTCATCGCACAGGACGAAGCAAGCTATCGCTATCTTGCAGAAAGTATTCGCCGCTTTCCGACGATGCCGCAATTCGAGCGAATGATCGGCGCGGCGGGTTTTGCGAACACGAAAGTCGAGGCGATCGTCGGCGGTGCTGTTGCCATCCATTCGGGGTGGAAGATCTAGCGGCGTGACCCGGCCTGCGACGCATATCTGGCGGCTCCTGAAATGGGGCAGGACGCTTGCTCGGCACGGTGCATTGCGCGGGATCGAGCGCGATCCGAATACGCCCGTGCCAGTGAAGCGCCTTGCGCGCATTGCCCGGATCGGAACCTTCCAGCCGAAGAACCCCGACTATGCCAGCGCCTTTCGCGCGATTGGGCCCGCGGCCATCAAGCTGGGTCAGTCGCTCGCGACCCGCCCGGACCTCGTCGGCGACGAGGCGGCGCACAATCTCCTCAGCCTGCAGGACAATCTGCCGCCCGTGCCCTTTGACGGCATAAGGCAAGCGATCGAAACGAGTTTCGACCGTCCGCTAGACACATTGTTCGCCGAACTCGACCCTGTTCCCGTAGGTGCCGCTTCTATCGCGCAGGTGCATCGCGGGGTGACGACCGACGGGCGCGAAGTCGCGGTCAAGGTGCTGCGGCCCGGTATAAAGGAGCGCTTCGTCAAGGATGTCGCGACCTACGAATGGGCAGCGGCTCATCTGGAGGCGATGAGCGGCGAGGCACAGCGCCTTCGCCCGCGGCTGACCATCGCGAACTTCAAGCGCTGGACGAACCGCGAACTCGATCTGCGACGCGAGGCGGCGAGCGCCAGCGAACTTGCCGAGGCAATGGTCGCGATCGAAGGCTACGACATTCCCGAGATTGACTGGGACCGCACCAATGGCCGCGTCCTGACCGTCGCATGGGTCGATGGCGTCAAGATCAGCAATCTTGAGGGTTTGCGGGAGAAGGGCCACGATCTGCCCGCCCTGGCGCGGCGGTTGGTGCTCGCCTTTCTGACGCAGGCGATCAGCGCGGGTTTCTTCCACGCAGACATGCACCAAGGCAATTTATTCGTGAAGGATGACGGGACGATTGTCGCGATCGATTTCGGTATCATGGGCCGGATAGACCGGCGCGCGCGGGCCTGGCTGGCTGAGATCCTCTATGGCCTGACGACGGGCGATTATCGGCGCGTTGCGGAAATACATTTCGAGGCGCAATACGTCCCCGCTCATCACTCGGTCGAGGAATTCGCGACGGCTTTGCGGGCAGTCGGAGAACCGATGCGCGGCAAGCCGGTTTCGGAACTGAGCGTCGGTCAGATGCTGGACGGCTTGTTTGCGATCACGCGCGACTTCGATATGCAGACCCAGCCGCATTTGCTTCTGCTGCAAAAGACCATGGTGATGGTCGAGGGGATAGCGACCCAGCTCGATCCCGACATAAACATGTGGGACGTTTCCGCCCCGTTCGTTCGGGAATGGATCAGGGGCGAACTCGGGCCGGAAGCTGCGCTTGCCGACCGGATACGCGAGGATACCGAGACGCTTCTGCGACTGCCGGGTCTCGTCCGCCGTCTGGAAGAGAAGTTTCCGCCAAAGGGCGGGGCGCCCGAACCGCCGCCGCTTCCCGAAATCGAACTGATGTGGGATCGCAGGGCGCGCGAGAGGCACGCCCCCTGGGGCTACGTCGCAGTCGCCCTGGCGGGCGCCTTGGCCGGCTGGGCAGCCGGGATCGCGGGAATCTTCGCCTGATATTTAGGCCGTTACAGCAATCAAAGCATGGCGGCGCGCAATAGCTAAGGCGCTGTTAACCATGATCATTATCCCGCCAACAAGGATAATGAAGCATAGCGCATTTCTATCTTTTCGCCTTCTCCTTGGGCTGATTTCATCCTGAAAATGCAGGGTAAATGCGGTCCGGGCGCTGGCATAAGCGATCGGGGGGCGCTAGATCGGCGCTTGATGGCACTATGGGTTCACATTCGTCGCTCAGCGATTTCGCCGATGCCAAGCCGCTCAAGGGCGGCAGCATGAAGACGCGCGAGCCGCGTGTGCTTCTCGTCGTGGGCGGCGGGATCGCAGCCTACAAGTCCTGCGAACTGGTGCGCCTTATCCGCAAGGGCGGTGGCGACGTTACCTGCGTCGTGACCGATGGCGGGCAGCAATTCGTGACGCCCATGGCGCTAGCCGCATTGAGCGAGAACCAGGTCTTCACTTCGCTCTGGGACCTTAAAAACGAATCCGAGATGGGTCACATCCAGCTCAGCCGCGAAGCCGATCTGGTGGTCGTGTGCCCGGCGACGGCGAACCTGCTTGCGAAGATGAGCGCGGGGATCGCCGACGATCTGGCGACGACCATGATCCTTGCGACCGACAAGCCCGTCCTGGCCGTGCCCGCCATGAACGTGCGGATGTGGGAACACGAGGCGACGCAGCGTAACGTCGAATGGCTGAGGCAGGCCGGCGTCAGCGTCCTTGACCCCGATGAGGGTACGATGGCGTGCGGCGAGTTCGGACCGGGCCGGCTGCCCGATCCCGAAGCGATCTGGGCTGCGATTGCCGAGAAGCTCGGCGTCGATCCGGGTCTGCCCGAGCCTGCGCCCGCACGCAAAGCCGCGCAGCGTGCCGCGCCAATCGTCGAAGAGGACGTCGAGGAAGACGAGTTCGACGAAGCGGAGTTCGATGAGGACGAGGATATTGCCGAAGAGGCAGCTACGACCATCGACGACCTCGCAGCGGAAGCGCTCGAACCCGAAGAAGAATACGAGGAACCCAAGCCGCGAGGCGGGCTCGGCTCGCTTCTGTCGGCGATCATCCCGCGCAGCACGCCCAAGCGCGACCCGGCAGAGTTCGAACGCGACTTTGCCCTGCCGCCCGCCGATGACGAAGCAATCGAGTTCGCCGAAGAGGCGGGCGACGAGGATGGCGACGCAGGTGAGGCTGACGAGAGCGTCGAAGTCGCTTCCGAACCCGATCTGGGCGGACCTATCCTTGCCAAGAAGGGGGCGGCGTCCTCTGCCCCGCCGACCGATCCCGAAGCGATCAATCATACGGTCATCACGGGGACCGGACAGGCAGCACCGCAGCCGATGGCCTTCAGCGGTGGCGGTCGCGACACGATGAGCGCCAAGGTCGCACTCGATCCGACGGGCGAACTCGCCGCCGATCCGCTGGCCGGACAACCGATCTTCGACGAGGATCCGGAACATCGCCCGCTGTTCGGGCGCCACGTGCTCGTCACGGCTGGGCCGACATGGGAGCCGATCGACCCGGTCCGCTACCTCGCCAACCGATCGTCCGGACGGCAGGGCTTCGCCATCGCGGCGATGGCCGCGGCCGCCGGTGCCCGCGTTACGCTGATTTCGGGTCCGGTGTCCCTGCCGACCCCGCTCGGCGTCGATCGGATCGACGTCGAATCTGCCGAGGAAATGGCCGCGAAGGTCAAGCAGATGCTCCCGGCCGACATTGCGTTCATGGTTGCCGCAGTTGCCGACTGGCGAACGAAGGACCGCTCCGACCAGAAGATGAAGAAGCGGGGCAGCGCGCCGCCCGCCCTCATCCTTACCGAGAACCCCGACATCCTGACGCAGGTCGCGGCATCGCGCCAGCGGCCCAAGCTCCTCATAGGCTTCGCCGCCGAGACGGAGAAGGTCGTCGAGAACGCCACCGCGAAGCGCAAGCGCAAGGGCGCGGACTGGATCGTGGCGAACGACGTGTCGGGCGACGTAATGGGCGGCAACGACAACCAGATCCACATCGTCACCTCGGGTGAAGTCGAAAGTTTCGACCGGATGCCCAAGGAGGACGTCGCCCGCGAACTCGTCGGGCGTGCGGCGGAAGCACTCGCGGCGGCCCTCGACGACGATGATTAAGGGCGGCGTTCCGGTCGAGATCAAGCGCCTGCCGCATGGAGGCGGGCTTGCCATGCCGGCCTATGCGACAGACGGTGCAGCAGGCATGGACGTGGTTTCGGCAGAGGGATTAAGTTTGCGCCCCGGAGGGCGGCACGCAGTCGCGACCGGCTTCGCGCTGGCAATCCCCGAAGGCTACGAGATACAGGTGCGGCCCCGCTCCGGCCTGGCGCTGAAGCACGGCATCACCGTTCCCAACACTCCGGGCACGATCGATTCCGATTATCGCGGCGAATTGAAGATCATCCTCGTCAATCTGGGCGACGAACCCTTCCGCATCGAGCGCGGCGACCGGATCGCGCAGCTCGTCCTGGCGCCTGTCGTGCAGGCGGAATGGCACGAGGTAGCGGAATTGAGCGAGACGGAGCGCGGCGCGCGAGGTTTCGGCTCGACCGGAGGGCACGCCCGCCTCGTTTGAGGTTGCATCTCCGGCAATTGCCAGCGGCTTCGCCGTGGCAGCCTATCCCATGAAGCCGAGATCGCTCGTCGCGAAGCGCCCGATATTCGGCACGACGGAAGGCAATTCTGAGGAAGAAACGCCGAACCATCGGGCGAAGGTCGCCGAATACTCGTCAACGGACGTCGTGGGCAAAAGCCGTCCGCGCCCGACCTGATCGTCCGCATCGACCGAGACGTGCGGCGCGCGGCCATAGAAGCGTCCTCCACGGACCGCGCCGCCCAGGACGAAGTGAAAACTGCCCCAGCCGTGATCCGACCCGTCGCCGTTCGAGGCCAGCGTGCGCCCGAAATCGGATGCGGTGAAGGTCGTCACGCTTGGTGCTACGTCCAGTTCCAACGTCGCGCGATAGAAAGCGTCCAGCGCGAAATCGAGTTGCCCAAGCAGCGCTTCGTGCTTTCCGATCAATCCGTCATGGCTGTCGAAACCGCCCATGGAGACCATGAAGACCTGTCGCTTGACGCCGAGCGACTGCCGCGCGGCAATCAGCGACGCAACGGTTTGAAGCTGCTCCGCCAGCCTGTTGCCCGAACCGAAATCGGTTGCGAAAGAAGCCTTGGCGAGAGCGTCGTTCACGAACTGGCCGTATTCGATCGACCGCGCATTCATATGCGCATAGTCGTTCGCCATGTAGCTGCTGCCACCCGCGCGCAGGATCGTATCGAGAGCGCTGGCCGCAGTCGTCGAGCGGTAGAGATTGCCCCTGCGTAGCGGCTCGAACAAGGTCGCTCCGCGCGAGGATACCTGATAGGGGACGGCGCGCTGCCCACTCAGGAAAACAGCGTTGCCGGTCGCGTTGATGGCCGTGAACATGGCATTGTCGTTGGACGAGAGGGCAAGGTCGCCCATCCTGCCGCCCCAGCCGCTGGGCGAGCCTTCCGGTTCGGAACTCTGCCACGTCGATTGCTGGTCGTTATGCGAGAACAGCTTCGCCGGTCGCGGCGCGCTGTTGCTGTCGAACTCGGCACGGGTAAGCGGTGCGACCAGCGGACCGACATTGAGCAGCGGTGCCAGAGCTTCTTCGTCGAACCGCGCCTTCAGGCGGGGCATGGTCGGCGCGAGCGCGTATGCGATGTCGTCCGTCAGTGTCTGGCCGTCGGGCGTTGCGAGAGCGGTCGCCGCAAGGCTCTCTCGCGGCAGGGCAACCCCGCCCCTGATGGCGGCATAGCGTGCATAGTTCGCCGTATCGTAGGGGATGAGCGTGTTGCCGTGATCGTTGCCACCATACAGGAACACGCAAACCAGCGCCTTGTAATCATTGTCCGTCGTGAAGGCGGCGGCTTCCCCGATACCTGCAAGCCCCATTGCATAGGTCGATGCCGCACCCATTGCGGCAAGCTGGCCCGACCGGCGAAGGAAGGCGCGGCGGCTGAGTTCGTGAGCATTACCGATGAACATTGTGGCGCGTCCTATTTCTGGATGAGATAGTCGGAAGAAGCGAAGGTCAGCAGAACCGCGATCCGTACGCGGCGCAGGCGGTCGTCGCCTTCGCTGGCTGTCGCGATCGTCACGCTGTCGACGGCTCCGGCGATCGTCGCGCGCGTCTCCTGCGAGAGCTGGTTGCCGGTCAGCAGGAGGTCGAGGCGGGCGACAAGCGCCGCAGCGTCGTGCGCGATCTGCGCTTCCGCCGAGTAGTCGAGGGTGATGTCCTCGATCGGATAACGCTCTCCCTCGACGACCCGCTCGAGAAAGTTGACGTAGCCCGCAACGGAGGTTTCGTTGACGAGCTGGAATTCCGGGGCGAGCAAGCCTTGCTGGGCGAGCTGGGTATTGGTCGGAAAATAGCCGGGCCGGAAGAAGTTGAAGACCGATGGCGAGCGCAGCGGCGACTGGCCAAGCAGGCGACCCGCATCCGACAGGTCGCCGATCCGCCATTCGCGGCTGTTCGATCGCGCGCCGAAAGTACGGGCGAGTTGAACGAAGCGCAGCATCGGCTCGCGCAACCTGCCGAAGCTCGCATTCGTCGCATTGGCCGGGTCGAGCGCTTCCTCGTCCAGCAGGATCGCCTTGGATACCGCGGCGAGATCGCCGCGAACGCCCTTGCCATTGTCCGTGAAGACATCCGCAACCCGCTCGACATAGGCGGGCGAGGGGTTGCTGGTCACGAGCCGCTGAATCATCTGGCTTGCGAAGAAGGGCGCGACATTGGGATGGGAAACGAGGTGGTCGAGCGCCATCCTGAGACTGTCCTGTGGCCCGGTACCCGCGGGAATGGTCAGGCCTAGAAACTGCTTTTCCTGGTCGGCGTGAAACCCGTCGCTGCGGGGCCGCTGCCAGCGCGAAGGATCGGCGGTCATCGCCCGTCGCGTATAATCGGCGTCCGGTATCTGCCGCGTTCCGCCTACTTCCGTGGTGTAGCCGATCCCATGGTAATCGAAATCGAACCCGGTGAAGACCTTTGCGATGCCGGTGACATCGTCATTGCCGTAAGTCTCGATCGGTGCGCCGTTCGCCAGCTTGCGGCTGCCGTCCTGATTGAGCTCGTAGAGGCCGATGGAGAAAAGCTGCATGATTTCGCGGCCGTAATTCTCGTCCGGCACCCGGCCCGTGCGGGGATCGGCCTTCCGATTGCCTCTGGTGTTGAGGAAGACGCCCATCGCAGGGTTGAGCGTGATGTCCTCGATGAGGTCGCGGAAGCTGCCGAAGGCGTGACGATTGAGGATATCCCAATACTCGCCGATCGCGGGCGAGCGCCATGTCATCTCGACGGAACTCAACGAAACCACGAAGAATTCGGACAAGGCGAGGGCGATCCGCTTGCGGACCGAATTGCCGCCCACGAGCAGCTGCGACCAGATCATCCAGTCACCCGTTCGCGGGCTGTTGTAATGCTTATCCGCATCCACCTTGTCGAAGCCGTGCGCCGCGAAATACTGGCGGGCGCTCGTATCGTTGGCGGCGCGCATCTGCGTGTCGAGCCAGCGCTCGTAACCTTCGTCCTTCAGCGCTTCGATGGCGCCGCTGCCTACGGCAAAAGAAGCGCGCATGAGGAAGCGGGCCGCTTCGCCGTCCGATTGCGGCTTCCTGACCGCGAGCGTATCGGAACCGCCCGATCCCGAAGTGCTGTCGGAGGAACCGCCGCAGGCGGCGACCGACAGGGCGAGCAGGCTCGCCGCTGCCGATTTGTCGAACGGTGGCTTGGCGGAGGGGGCGGTCCGGACCAGTTCCTGGGAAGGGTGCTGGCCCGGCTCGGTGGTTTCCACCACAGCCGACGATGCGCTGTGCATCATGGTGCCCCCGGTCATCGCGCGATGTCCTTGAGCAGCGGTTCGGTGCACATAAGCCGGTCCTCGGTGCCATTGTGTAACGCACCGAGTTTGCGCACCGAATGCTAAGCTATTCGGTAAATTCGAGGTTTACGCGGCGGCAAGGATTGGCAGCTTGCTGCCTTTTTTTGCGATAAGCCCTTGAATGCAAAAGAGGCGGAGCATCGCCGCCCCGCCTCTATATTTTGCATTTTGACGAGATTGCTCAGTCAATCGGGCGCACCTTGTTGGGTGCATCGTCGCGAACCGAGATGCGGACGGTTTCGCCCGAATTGCCGGGGAAATCGGTGAACATCGCCTCGACGAGGTTCGGCACCAGCGCCTGCAAGCGGTTGGAACGCGACAGCGCCTGCGCCTTGCCCTCGAACAGCCGTTCGCCATCCGAAGCACGGTCGATCTTGAGATCGATACCGCTCGAATAGACCGTCACGCTGCGGATCTCGGGACCGGTATCGAAGAACGGATCATAGAACCCGAAGGCGTAGGCCGACGGTCCGTAGAACCGGCTGCGATAGAAGCGGCTGTACCGACCGTAACCGTACCAGGGATCGTAGAACGGGCTGTTAAAGCCGGTGCTGCGGATCTGCTCGCGCCCGTTATCGACGCCATAGTCGAAGCGCACCAGCAGCGACGCGTTTTCCGGCGAAGCTTGCGTATAGCCGAGACGTTCCATCTCCGCTTCCACAAAGTCGGCATATCGCGCGAATTCCAGACCTCCGGCCAGTTCCGGATCGTCTGCGATTACGGCGAAGGTCTCGCCCTGCGGGGCCGGCAATTGCGCCTGGAAGCGGGAGACGTCGGCCTTGAACGGTGTCGCACAGGCCGCGATGCTCGCAAGGAGTATGGGCGCGCTTGCCAGTTTTAAGATGCGCCCCCGATTGTTCGATAGGGTGTTCATGTTCTCAAGTCCTCTTTTGGCACCCGGATCGCTTGTCCCCTGTTGCCGGGACGCGAAGACTGCCAGTTAACCCGTGTGTTATATACGGCAGGCGATGAACGCGGTTTGAATGTGCCTGACGCGAGATCGAACGCCCGACACGGGATTTCGTTGCCGAAAGAGGGGGTTAGCGCAGCAAGCCGAGAGCCTCGTATGCGCGGTCCAGCGTGGGCCGAGCCAAGGAGCGCGCCTTCGCCGCACCTTCGGCCAGAACGGCTTCGATGGCGGTCTCGTCCTGCATCAGGCGATTGAACCGCTCCGAAATCGGACGCAGCTTCTCGACCAGCAACTCGCCCAATGCGGGCTTGAACGTGCCGAAACCTTGTCCGGCATATTCTTGGAGGACCGCTTCTCCGGTCATCTCCGCGACGGCAGCATATATCGCGACGAGGTTCCGCGCCTCCGGCCGGTCGTCGAGCCCACTTAATTCCGAAGGCAGCGGTTCGGGGTCGGTCTTGGCCTTTCTGACCTTTTTCATGACCGTGTCCGCGTTGTCGGAGAGATTGATGCGGCTCATGTCGGAAACGTCCGACTTGCTCATCTTGGCCGTGCCGTCCCGCAAGCTCATGAGGCGGGCAGCCTGCGGCGGGATGAAGGGTTCTGGCAGGGTAAAGACCGGTGCTTCTTCGCTTGCGAAATCCGAGTTGAACTTCTGCGCGATATCGCGCGCCAGTTCCAGATGCTGCTTCTGATCGTCGCCTACCGGAACGTGCGTCGCCTGATAAAGGAGCACATCGGCAGCCTGCAGAACGGGATATGCGAAGAGGGCGACACTCGCCCCTTCGCGGTTCTTTCCGGCCTTGTCCTTCCACTGCGTCATCCGGTTCAGCCAGCCCATTCGGGCCGTGCCGTTGAGCAGCCATTGCAGTTCTGCGTGGGCGGGCACCTGCGTCTGGTTGAACAGTATCGCGCGCTCGGGATCGACCCCGCACGCAAGCAACGAGGCAGCCATCTCCAATGTCGAAGCGCGCAGTTCGACAGGATCGTGCGGCATCGAGATGGCATGCAGATCGGCGAGGAAATAAAGGCATTGCCCGCCCTGCGCCGCAGCCTCGTCCTGCATCTTAACGTAGTTGCGGATAGCGCCGAGATAATTGCCGAGATGCGGCTTGCCGGTAGGCTGGATACCCGAGACGACTCTCATTTCGGTGGTCATGACGACTTAGGCAGCTTTCTTTCTGGTTAGCGCGGCTATGCGCTCCTTGTCGATGGCTCCGACCGCGAAGGCAACGCCGAAATAGACGACGGCTGCGCAGATCACGAGGACGATCAACGCAAAGAGCCGGGCGAACAGGCCGGCAGAGAAATAGCCCGTTAGCAAATCGCGGGCGAACCACAAGGCGACGCCCATGGCGGCGGCGGCCACGAGTTGCCGCGCGATCCTTCCTACGAGGACCAGCGGAATGGCGTAGTAGCCGCGTTTGACGAGAACGACATAGAGGTACGCGACGTTGATCCAGGCCCCGACGACGCTGGCGAACGCCACGCCGACGACGCCGAACCTGTCGATCAGGATGAAGTTCATGACGACGAATACGACGAGCGAGATGAAGGCCGCATAGACCGGGGTGCGGGTATCCGAGCGGGCATAGAAATTGGGAACGAGCACTTTTACCAGAACATAGGCCGGCAGGCCGAGCACAAGGGCGGCAAGGACGTTGCCGGTTAGTGCCGCCTGTTCGACGCTGAAACGCCCGCCCTGGAACAGCATGGTGACGAAGGGAACCGCGCATACTGCAAGCGCTACGGCCGCCGGAATCGTCAGCAGCATGGACAGTTCGATGGCGTCGGACTGGACGCGGTCCGTACCTTCCTTGTTCTTCGCGCCGACGAAACGCGACAAGGTGGGCAGGATCGCGGTCGACAGGGCAATCCCGATAATGCCGAGGGGCAGCTGGTTCAGCCGGTCGGCATAGTTCATGTAGCTGATCGATCCGCTGTCGAGCTGGTTGAGAAAATAAAGCTGCACGAGCGTATTGATCTGGTAGGCTCCACCGCCGATCGCTGCCGGAAGGGCAATGATCGACAGGCGCTTCACTTCGGGCGTGATGCGCGGCCAGAGCAGCTTTGGGCGGAAACCCTCGACGCGCGTCCAGTAATAGACCCATGCGAGCTGAACCACGCCGCCGATCGTCACCGCCCAGGCCTGACTGTAGCCTACCTGCATGACTGACCAGCCCATTTCGCTCATGGCGTATTCTCCGAAGAGAAGGGCTGCGATCAGCACGAAATTGAGGATGATGGGAAAGCTTGCCCCAGGCGCGAACCGGCTGACCGAATTGAGCATCCCGGTGAACAGCGTGACGAGACTGACCAGCACGATATAGGGAAACATGATCCGGGCGAAATCGACTTCCATCGCGAAGGTCGCCGGGTCACTTCCTTCATCGCCCAGAGCGAAGATGACCCACGGCATGAAAATCATCATGATCGCGCACAAAACGATGAGGACCGGCAGGAACACGCTCAGCACATCGTTCGAGAAGCTTCGCGCATCGTCGAGCCCGCCTTCGCCATGCAGCCGCTTGGAGAACATGGGCACGAAGGCAGCGGAGAACGCTCCCTCCGCGAACAGCCGGCGAAAGACATTGGGAATGATGAACGCCTGAAACCACGCGTCGGTCACCGCATTGGCGCCAAGCACGCGACTGAATATCATCTCGCGCGCCATGCCGGCGACGCGGCTGACCATCGTCAGCCCGCCAATCGTGCCGACATTCTTGAGCAGGCTCACAAGCGACGCCTCCTGGCGTCAGGACGCATCGCGAACATGATGCCGGGCCTTGTCGGAAAAGGGGTCAGGCTTGTCCGGTCGGCGGTGTGTCGCCGCCGCCGGCGGCTGCTTCCTGCTGGCGCTTGGCCTGAAGCTGCTGAACATACAGACCGTTGAAGTCGACGGGATCAAGCTGCAACGCGGGGAAGCCCGCGTCCTGCACGGCTTCGGCGACGATGCGGCGCAGGAACGGAAACAGAAGGCGCGGGGCCTCGGCAAACAGGAACGCGTGCGCCTGTTCTTCCGGAATGTTGCGCAGTCCGATGAGCCCGGCATAGGCCAGCTCGACCAGATAGAACTGGCCCTTCTCGCCCTTGGCGGTCACGTTGACCTTCAGTTCGACCTCGTGAACTTCCTCGTTCACCTGGTTGGCGGCAATGTTGAACTGAACGTCGACCTGCGGATTGTCCTGCCACTGATAGCATGACGGCGCGTTGGGATTCTCGACCGAAAGGTCCTTGACGTATTGCGAGATGATGCCGGCACTCGGCTGCCGATCGGCGCCATTTGGAGCGGCCTCGCCCTGATTGAGGTCGGTCAATACGTCGTTTTCGTCGGCCATCGAATCCTGCTTTCCTGTCGCGAATTTTCGCAAATGTTGTGATTGGCTGCGCGCCTAGCATTGGCGAGGGGGCATCGCAATCCGCCTTTTCCTCGCTGCGGCCAGCCGTAACATAGCTCAACTTCCCGTTTCATAGCGATACATCCGCAGGCGAGAACTAGACCAGCATCGGAACAAGCGGGGACATTGCCGAATTGTAATTCAGTCCTATTTAAGGCACGAAGGGCATATAACTGGCGGCTGCGATGCCGCCTCAATGAACAACCCACGGGTGCTATCACGTGATTTTCGAAATCGTCATTCTTGCCATGATCGCCGCTTTTCTCGGAATGCGCCTTTATTCGGTGCTCGGACGGCGTGCTGATCACGAGGAAGAGATCGTGCCGCGCCGGTTCGAGGAGCGCAAGGACACGCCGGAACAGACCCCGGCGCAGATGCGTCCTGCGGTGACCGCTACAAGCATTCCGCCGCAGGTTCGCGGCGCACCCCCGGCGGTCGAACGCGGCGTACGCGAAATCGCTGCCGCCGACCAATCCTTCGACATTATCGGCTTCGTCGAGGGCGCGAAGAGCGCATACGGCATGATCCTCGAGGCGTTCTGGGAAGGTGACAAGGCGACCCTGAAGGAATTGTGCGACGAGGATGTTTACGAAGGGTTTGCTTCCGCCATCGACGCGCGCAGCGAAGCCGGCGAGACGCTGTCGAACAAGCTGATCCGGATCGAGGAAGCGACGATCAAAAGCGCGGAACTGGATGGACGGACCGCTCGCGTAACCGTGTTGTTCGTAGCCGATATCGCTGCTCTCACGCGCGACAAGGAAGGTAATGTGATCGCGGGTTCGCTCGACGATGCCATCGAAAGCCGCGATCTGTGGACGTTCATGCGGCGCATCGATTCGTCCGATCCCAACTGGAAGCTGGACGAGACGGACGAGGACTGAGCCGATCCGCTTCGCGGCGCTTATTTGCGCTTGGGAAGACCAGGACCTGCGATTATAGCGGCTTGCAGAACTTCAAGAGTCGCAATTGATCCGATGAAATTCACCAAACCGACGATCGCCGTGCTGGCGACATCGTTCATGCTGGCTGGCTGCGTCCGGCTCGTGCCCGAGACCGGCGCGCCCGCTCCGCAACCGACACCGCCCGTTGCAGCACCTGCGCCAACGCCCGCCCCGGCACCGGTACTCACTCCCGCGCCCGCACCCGCGCCCGTTGCAACAGCACGAGAGGCGCGGCTGGAATATGGTCCTCCCGTCGAGGACCTTGGCATGACGCAGGCCGATGCGGCTGCTGCCTTGCGCTCTTTCAACGAGAGCTGTCCGACATTCTCCCGCCGCACGGACGCGAGCGGTCTGACAAGCGCGGCTGCATGGCAGCCAGCCTGCAATGCGGCGCGTAGCTGGCCGACGAACGACGCACCACGCTTCTTCGCACAATATTTCGAAACGGTGCGCGTATCGGGCGGGACGGCCTTCGCCACGGGCTATTTCGAGCCGGAAATTCGCGGTAGCCGAACACGCCGCCCGGGTTACGAGGTGCCCATCTATGCGCAGCCCTCGGACCTGAAGCGTGCGTGGTACGACGATCTTCCGCAAAGCGAGCGAACGGGACGCGAACCGCTCGGCCGATATGACGAAGACGGCCGCTTCGTCGCCTATTACGACCGCGCGGAAATTGAGAGCGGCGCGCTTTCCGGACGCGGTCTCGAAATTGCATGGGCAGCCGACCCCATCGAAGTCTTCTTTCTCCAGATACAGGGTTCGGGTCGCCTGATCCTGCCAGACGGTGACGTTATGCGGATTGGCTATGCCGGGCAGAACGGACGCGAATATGTCGCGATCGGCGCGATCATGCGCGAACGCGGCCTCATCGGCGACGGTCCCGGACAATATCCGGGAAGCCTGCAGGGCATCCAGCAATATCTCCGCGACTACCCAGAGGAAGGGCGCGAACTGATGCGACTCAACAAGAGCTGGGTGTTCTTCCGCGAACTGACCGGTGACGGACCGCTCGGCTCCATCGGAGTGCCGGTGCGCCGGGAAAGCAGCGTCGCGGTCGATCCGCGCTTCGTGCCCTATGGCGCGCCGGTGTGGCTCGAACTCGACCGGCCCATCGCTAACGGGTTGTGGATCGCGCAGGATACCGGGGGCGCGATCAAGGGAGCCAATCGCTTCGATACCTTCTGGGGCGCGGGCGAGGATGCGCGAGTGATTGCTGGCGGGATGAGCGCTCGCGGTCGTGCGCTGATCCTGTTACCCAAGGGAAGCCTGGCTGCCCTGCAGAAGCAATGAGCCAATCGGGCAAGGCTCCGCGCGGATTGACGCCGCAGGAGGCGGAAAGCTGGAACCGGCTGGCCGCAACGGTCACGCCGCTGCCCGGACGGAAGGCCGAACCGAAAGCTGGTCAAAGCGGCGCGCAGCAGCGAAGCGAGAATGCGCCCAAGCCGCAGCCTACCGCGAAGCGCCCTCGGCCACGCCAGAGACCGGAAGGCAAACCGACACCCTCATCATCGCACTCTTCAACATCCGGTGCGCCGGGTTTGGACTCGCATTGGGAGAGGCGCATCAAGGCGGGCGGGTTGGAACCGGACTTCACGCTCGATCTGCACGGCCATGGCCTCGATGCAGCCTATCACCGCCTCGACGATGGGATCGCGCAGGCGCGCGCAATGAACGCTCGGGTCATCCTTCTCATTGCCGGAAAGCATCGTCCGGTCGAGGCCGCCGACCGCGGCGTCTCTCGCGGAGCAATAAGGGCCAAGGTGCTCGACTGGCTTGCTGCCGGACGACACGGAAGTTCCATCGCTGCCATACGCAAGGCGCACCGCCGACATGGTGGCGAGGGCGCGCTATACCTCGTGTTGAAGCGAGAGCGCTAGCGGCCTAGCGCCGTCCGGTTCAGTCCTTGGGAGGATCGATCGGAATCAGGGTCTCGTCGCCCTCGATATCGTCGACGACTTCCGTGATACCCTGGCCCAGATGGCTCCGGCTGCGACCATAGCCGAAGTAAATGAGGAAGCCGATCACGGTCCAGACGGGCAGGACGATCATCGCGTCGCTCGGCAGGTTCAGGAAAAGAAAGATGCAGCCTGCGATGGCGAGCGGGCCGATCACCCATAGTCCTCGGACCCGGAAGTGGCGTTCGACATCGGGTCGGCGACGGCGCAGGACCATCACGGCGATCGCGACCATGGCGAAGGCGTACAATGTCCCCGCATTGGCAATGTCAGCAAGCCGGCCGACCGGGAAGAACGCTGCGCCGAGCGCGACGACGACGCCGGTAAAGATGGTTACGACATAGGGGGTCTGCCAGCGCGGGTGAACGCGGCTCAAGACTTCAGGCAGCAATCCGTCGCGGCTCATCACGAAGAAGATGCGGGTCTGCGCGAAAAGCAGCACGAGGATGACGGAGGGGAGCGCGACGAAGGCTGCGAAGCCGAGGAAATTGCCGACTCCCGACCAGCCGATCTGCCGCAGGACATGGGCCAGTGCCTCGTCCGAACAGACCAGGGCCGCCGCATATTGCGGCATCGCGCATTGCTCGGCCAGTTGCTCCGAGCCCGCCGGGAAGGGTATGCCGCCCGGGCCCATGATCGGCTGCCCGCCGATCGTGCCGATCGCGCCTGCTGCGACGAGGATGTAGAACACCGTGCAGAAGAGCAGCGAGCCGACCAGCCCGAACGGTACGTTGCGCTGAGGGTTCTTGGTTTCCTCCGCTGCGGTCGAAACCGCGTCGAACCCGACATAAGCGAAGAAGATCGTTGCCGCCGCACCCATTGCGCCAACGCCGCTGCCCCAGCCGCCGAACACCCCGGCAGGCAGAAACGGGTTGAAGTTGGCGACATCGGCCTCGGGCAAGGTCAACACGATGAAGATCGAGAGCGCGCTCACCTTGATGACAACGAGAACTGCGTTGACCTTGGCGCTCTCGCTCGTTCCGATAACAAGCAGGAAAGTGACGAGCAACGCGATGACCAGCGCGGGAAGGTTGATGAAACCACCCGCCGCTCCGCCGAGGGCCAGCGGGCCGGCGGACAGCCACGGGGGAAGGTAGATGCCGAGTGTCTCGTTCAGGATCGAACCGACGAAATAGCCGGACCAGCCCACCGACACGGCACTGGCGGCGATCGCATATTCGAGGACGAGTGCCCAGCCGACCGTCCAGGCGAGAAATTCACCCATCGTCGCATAGGTATAGGTGTAGGCCGAGCCGGAAACAGGAATGGTCGCGGCGATCTCGGCATAGCAGAGCGCGGCGAAGATGCAGATGACTCCGGCGATCGCAAAGGCAAGCATGAGGCCCGGGCCCGCTTTTTGCGCGCCCGCCGCCGTCAGGACGAAAATGCCGGTTCCAATGATGCAGCCGATCCCGAACAGCATCAGTTGAAAGCCGCTCAGGGTCCGTTTCAGCGATTTGTTTTCGGCAGTGGCAAGTATCGCGTCGAGCGATTTGATGCGGTCCGTGATCAAGGCGGGTAGCTCCAGCGAACCCCGCTACGGGACCTACCCGTCCGGTATGTTCGCCGCTCCAATACACCGAGGCGAGGCAGCCGAAAATCCCAAATCTGATGGCAATGCTCTTGTTGTCGTAATTATCTTGCGGGGAGGCCCGCAGAAGTTCCGCTGGTGGCATTAGCTTTCGTCATTTTGAGGCATTTCGAACTCCGCGCGGCAACAGACAGACCCGATCCATTCAGGCACATGCCATGAGAAAGGCCCCCGGCATTGCTGCCGAGGGCCTTCCCTGCGCCCGAAGCTAAACCCGGATCAGGAATGATATTTCGCGTATTTCAGATCGAACCTGTCGGCTTCCATGACCTTGGTCCAGGCGGCGACGAAGTCCTTCACGAACTTTTCCTCGTTGCCGTTCTCGCCATAAATTTCCGCCACCGAGCGAAGCTGCGAGTTGGAGCCGAAGACCAGATCCGTGCGGGTCGCCGTCCAACGTTCCGACTTGTCCTTGCGATTGCGACCGACGAATTCCTCGTCCCCGCTTTCGTCGACCACTTCCCAGAAGGTGTTCATGTCGAGCAGGTTGGTGAAGAAGTCGTTGGACAGGACACCCGGACGATCGGTGAAGATGCCGTGCTTGGAATTGCCGCTATTCGCGCCGAGAACACGCATCCCGCCGACGAGAACCGTCATTTCCGGGATCGACAGACCGAGCAGGTGCGAGCGATCGACCAGCAGGTCTTCGGTCTTCACAGATGCCTTGGTCTTCAGGAAGTTGCGGAAACCATCGGCAAACGGCTCGAGCGGTTCCCAGCTTTCCGCGTCGAAATCCTCGCGCTTCGCGTCGCCGCGGCCAGTCGAAACCGGAACTTCGATGTCGAAGCCCCCGTCCTTCGCCGCTTTCTCCACCGCCGCCGCACCGGCAAGCACGATCGCATCGGCCATCGACAGATCGTCGCGCAAGCTGTCCAGCTTGTCGAGCACCTGCGACAATTCCTCGCTGTCGTTGACCGCCCAGTTCTTCAGTTCGTCGAAGCGGATATGCGCGCCGTTCGCGCCGCCGCGGTGATCGGACTTGCGATAGGTCGATGCCGAAGCCCATGCCGCCTTGACCAGCTGCGAAACCGACAGGCCGCTATCGAGGACCTTGGCCTTGAAGTCGGAAACCGTGCTGTCCGATGCTTCCTTTCCGGCGGGGATCGGATCCTGCCAGATCAGGTCCTCGCTCGGCACTTCAGGTCCGAGATAACGAACCTTGGGTCCCATGTCGCGATGGGTCAGCTTGAACCATGCGCGTGCGAAGGCATCGTCCAGCGCTGCCTGATCGTCGCGGAAACGCTCCGAAATCTTGCGATATTCCGGGTCGCGCTTCAGCGCCATGTCAGCCGTCGTCATGATCGTCGGCACCTTCTTCGACGGATCACGCGCATCTGGTGCCATGTCGGCTTCTTCCGGATCGATCGGCGTCCACTGCTTCGCACCGGCAGGGCTTTCCGTCAGTTCGTATTCGTATTTGAACAGTAGGCGGAAATAGTCGTTGCCCCACTGCGTCGGGTTGGGCGTCCACGGACCCTCAATGCCCGAGGTGGTGATGTGACCCTTGTCGATCTGATCGGCATCGGTTGCCCAGCCGAAGCCCATGTGCTGCATGGCTTCGCTTTCCGGCGCGCCCGACAGCGTGTCGACCGGAGCCGCACCGTGGCATTTGCCGAACGCATGACCGCCGGCGGTCAGTGCGACGGTCTCCTCGTCGTTCATGGCCATGCGAGCGAATGTCTCGCGCATATCGCGGGCCATGCCTTCCGCATCGTGCGGGTTGCCGCCCGGTCCTTCCGGATTGACGTAGATGAGGCCCATCTGAATTGCGGCGAGGGGGTTTTCGAGCGCCTTGCCTTCGTCGGGGATGATGCGGGTATCGACACCCTGATCGACCCAGAGTTCTTCCGAACCCCAATAGACATCCGTTTCAGGTTCGAAGACGTCCTTGCGACCGCCGCCGAAGCCGAAGACCGGTCCGCCCATCGATTCGATGGCGACGTTGCCGGTCAGGACGAACAGGTCGGCCCAGCTGATATGCTTGCCGTATTTCTGCTTGATTGGCCAGAGAAGGCGGCGCGCCTTGTCGAGATTGCCGTTATCCGGCCAGGAGTTGAGCGGGGCGAACCGCTGCTGGCCGCTGGACGCACCGCCGCGTCCGTCGCCCGTGCGATAGGTTCCTGCAGCATGCCAGGCCATGCGAATGAAGAAGGGGCCGTAATGGCCGTAATCCGCCGGCCACCATTCCTGGCTGTCGGTCATGAGCGCCTTCAAGTCTTCCTTCAACGCGTTGTAATCGAGGAGGTTGAAGGCCTCGCAGTAATCGTAGTCCTCACCCATCGGATCGGGCGTGGTTCCGCCTTGCGTGAGAATGTGCAAATCGAGAGCATCGGGCCACCAGTCCTTGTTGGTCCGGCCCAGCAGAGCGCGAACGCCCCCATCGGGGCTGAAGGGGCAACCGCTGATATCGCCAGTTTTCGCATCCATTATCGTGTTCTCCTGTTCGGGGGGACTCGGGAACGGTCCTTTGATGGAAGACAAGGTGAACCAAGGCGACTAATTCGTCCAATCGATTAATTGCGTTGGATTGATAGGCTGTGGCGATTGCACGGCGGAACGCGGCGGGCATACGAAAAACGCCGCCGAACCGGGTCATCTCGGTTCGACGGCGTTCGATCAGCGTTTGAGAAAAGGCAATCAGGCGGCCTGAGCAATGTCCTCAGCCGCTTCCGTCCGAATGAGGTAATCGAAAGCCGATAGCGCCGCCTTCGAACCCTCGCCCATCGCCGTCACGATCTGCTTGTACGGGACAGTCGTCGCATCGCCTGCCGCGAAAATGCCAGGCAGATTGGTCGCTGCATGATCGTCGATGATGATCTCGCCATATTGCGACAATTCGAGACCGCTATCCTTCAGCCATTCCGTATTGGGCACGAGCCCAATCTGTACGAACACGCCTTCGAGATCGAGGTGACGCTGTTCGCCGCTCTTCCGGTCCTCGTAATCCAAACCGGTCACGCGCGAGCCGTCGCCGGTGACGGCAGTGGTCTGGGCCGACTTCAGAATCTCGACATTGCCGAGCGATTGCAGCTTGGCTTGAAGAACCTCGTCCGCGCGCAGCTTGTCCTCGAATTCGATGAGCGTCACGTGCCCGACGATATTGGCGAGGTCGATTGCGGCTTCGACGCCGGAATTACCGCCGCCCACGACCGCGATGCGCTTGCCTTTGAACAGCGGACCGTCACAATGCGGACAATAGGCGACGCCCTTGTTGCGATATTCGTCCTCGCCCGGAACGCCGAGCGGACGCCAGCGCGCACCGGTAGACAAGATAAGCGAACGGGCCGACAGGGTCGCTCCGTTTTCCAGTTCGATCCGGTGAAGGCCGCCTGCTTCCTTGGCAGGAAGCAACTTCGATCCCTTGGCGAGGTTCATCAGATCGACTTCGTTTTCCCTGACCTGTTCGCCGAGTGTGGAAGTGAGTTTCGGTCCCTCGGTATAGACGGTTCCCGGCAGGTTCTCGATGCCGAGCGTGTCGTTCAGCTGTCCGCCGAACCGCTCTGCAGCGATGCCAGTGCGAAAGCCCTTGCGCGCGGTATAGACGGATGCGGCGACACCGGCCGGGCCCCCACCTACGACGAGCACTTCGAAAGGCTCCTTCGCCGACAGTTTCTCGGCCGCCTTGGCATCGGCACCGCTATCGAGGCGCGAGAGGATTTCGGCGAGTTCCATCTTGCCGTTGTAGAATGGCTTGCCGTCGAGGAAGGTAGCAGGAACGGCCATGACGTCGCGGTCTTCGACTTCCTGCTGGAAGGTTCCGCCCTCGATCAAAGTCGCGGATACGCGCGGGTTTTCGAGCGCCATGAGGGTCAGCGCCTGTACGACGTCGGGGCAGTTGTGGCAGGACAGCGAGAAGTACATCTCGAAATGGAAGTCCCCATCGAGGCTGCGGACCTGCTCAAGCTGGTCGGCATCAACCTTCGGCGGGTGACCGCCTGCCCAAAGCAAGGCAAGCACCAGAGAGGTAAATTCGTGCCCCATGGGCAGACCGGCGAAGCGCACTTCGCGCAGCGGATCGTTCGCGCGACGAATGGCGAAGCTCGGACGGCGAGCGTCGTCGCCGTCGAACCGCGCGGAAACCATGTCGTGCAGGGCGGAAATCTCTTCCAGCAACTCGCGCGTCTGGCGCGACTTGTCGCTGTCATCCAGCGAGGCGATCAGATCGACCGGTTCGCGCAGGTTTTCGAGATATTGGGACAGCTGGGCTGTCATGGTTGCATCGAGCATGGCGGTCCTTTGCGGGAGGGGGCGGGGGAGAGTAACTAGAAAAAAAGCGAAAAGGCCCGGGGGCTTGGGGGGAGGGGGAGGGTTGCCCCCGGACCTCTCGCGACCCGAAGGCTCCTGTTAAGGAAGCGCGTTCGGGGATCGGCCGGCACCTCAAAGGCGCCGACCGATGCGATCAGTTTCGCTTAGATCTTGCCGACGAGATCGAGCGAGGGGGCAAGCGTTTCGCTGCCTTCTTCCCAGGCCGCCGGACATACCTGACCGGGGTTCTCGCGAACATATTGAGCGGCGCGGATCTTGCGGACCAGTTCGTTCGCATTGCGACCGACGCCTTCGCAGGTCTGCTCCATGATCTGGATGACGCCGTCCGGGTCGACCACGAAGGTCGCACGATCGGCGAGACCCATGTCTTCGCGCAGCACGTCGAAATTCTTCGACAGCGTGTGCAGCTGGTCGCCGAGGAACGGGAACTTCAGCTTGCCGATCCGCTCCGACGTGTCGTGCCATGCCTTGTGGCTGAAATGCGTGTCGGTGGAGACGCCATAAACTGCTACGCCGAGCTTCTGAAGGTGATCGTAATGTTCGCCGAGGTCTTCCAGTTCGGTCGGGCAGACGAACGTGAAGTCGGCGGGATAGAAGAAGAATACCGCCCACTTGCCCTTCACATCTTCGTCGGTAACTTCGAAGAAGTCCTTGCCTGCCTGAAATGCGGTTGCCTTGAACGGCTGGATGGTCTTGCCGATGATTCCCATGGAATGCTCCTGAATAGATTGGGTTTGAACTCACCGACCCAGATAAGGGCTGTTGCATTGCACAAAAGCCGATTGTTGCGATTGCTTACATCGATATTTTCAATCAGGAATTTGGAACTTTCGGAAAGCGCAACGAACTCGGCAGTTTCATGCATTTCGCGCAAGTGACCGATCTTTACGTCCAATAGCCCGACACGGACTAGTGCCTCAGTAAGCCTTGCTTTCCTCGCGGCGCAGTTTTCGCGCCTGCCGTTCATGGCGAATGGCCGCCTCGCGCAAGCGGATCGAAACGGCGCGATCGTCGCTGAGGCTCGCCTTCTTTCGCGCAATTTTCGCGAGTTGCTCGTAATAGATCGCGTCTTTGGGAGGTTCCATCGCTCGTGCTTTTTGCAAGACTCGCCGGCTCGCTCAAATATATGAGCGGCCTCGATGATGGATCAAGGAGTGACGACGCCCACCTGTTCCCGATCGGCAATGCCTAGCCGCATTGCGCCCGGTGCAGCAGTTTGTGATCCGCCAGGACCAGCGCCATCATGGCTTCGACGACCGGCGTTCCGCGGATGCCGACGCATGGATCGTGCCGCCCCTTCGTGCGCACCTTGGTCGCCGCACCGTCGCGCGTGATGCTGTCGACCGGCGTGAGGATCGAACTGGTTGGCTTGAAGGCGACCCGGCAGACGATCGGCTGTCCGGTGGAAATACCGCCCGCGATACCGCCTGCATGGTTGGCCGCGAAAGCCGGACCTGCATCCTGCGTACCGGGTTGCATGGGATCGGCATTCTCTTCGCCCGACAGGCGCGCTGCGGCGAAGCCGTCTCCGATCTCGACGCCTTTCACCGCGTTGATGCCCATCATCGCGGCGGCAAGTTCCGCGTCGAGCTTCGCATAGACCGGCGCGCCCCAGCCTGCGGGAACGCCGCTTGCGACGCACTCCACGACCGCGCCCAGCGATGAGCCGTCCTTGCGCGCCTTGTCCACGAGACCCTCCCACCGGCTGGCGGCGGCGGGGTCCGGACAGAAGAACGGATTGTCGCCGATCGTGGAGAGATCCATCGCCTCGCGGTCGATCGCATCACCGCCCAGTTCGCAGACATAGGCAGCAAGCGTCACCTCTGGAATGATGAGCCGCGCGATGGCGCCCGCCGCCACTCTTGCGGCGGTTTCCCGCGCACTCGAACGTCCGCCGCCGCGGTAATCGCGAAAGCCGTATTTCGCGTCATAGGCATAGTCGGCATGGCCCGGGCGATAGGTCTGCGCAATCTCCGAATAATCTTTCGACCGCTGATCGGTATTCTCGATCATGAGCGCGATCGGTGTGCCGGTCGTACGCTGTTTCCCGCCACCGTCAGCGAACACGCCGGACATGATGCGAACGGCGTCGGCCTCCTGCCGCTGCGTCGTGTATTTCGACTGCCCGGGACGCCGCGCATCGAGAAAAGGCTGAATATCGCTTTCGTCGAGTTCGAGCCCCGGAGGGCATCCGTCCACCACCGCCCCCAGCGCCGGACCGTGGCTTTCGCCCCATGTCGTGAAGCGGAACACCCGCCCGAACGTATTGATGCTCATGCGGCGCACTTTTGCGCAACTGTGGTTCGCTGTCCATAACGACTGGACCAAGAGGTTCTTTAGCGGCAAGAACAAAGCATGGCCGGGACGTTCGAATGATCGCAAAATTGAAAGGTGTGCTCGACGATGCCGGGCCGGACTGGGCCGTCATCGACGTGTCGGGCGTGGGCTATCTCGTCCATTGTTCGACCAAGACGCTCGCGGCACTGGGCGAAAAGGGGGAGGCCTGCACGCTCTACACCGACCTGCAGGTGAGCGAGAACGACATGCGCCTGCTCGGCTTCGCTGCCGCGTCGGAGCGCGACTGGTTCCGACTGCTGACGCAGGTGCAGGGCGTGGGCAGCAAGGTCGCGCTCGCGATCCTGTCCGCTCTGTCGGCTAATGAATTGCGCGATGCCTGTGCGGCGGGCGATGCGGCCAGCGTCGCGCGGGCGCAGGGGGTCGGGCCGAAACTCGCCGGACGCATCGTCAACGAATTGAAGGACAAGGCGGGCGCGCTGCCCGCTGGCGAGATCGGCGCATCGCAGAGTGTTGGGACGGCAACAGGCGGCGCGAGTTCTGCTGCGGTGTCGGCCTTGCAGAATTTGGGTTTCAAGCCCGCAATCGCCGCGCAGGCGGTCGCACGGGCGCAGGGCGAACTGGGCGAGGAAGCAAGCGAAAGCGATCTTATCCGCGTCGCGCTCAAGAAGGCAGCCGGGTGAAGCTGGAGCCGAAACTGCTTTGGTGGATTGTCGCGGGCTACGCGGCTCTGGTGCTAATTTGCCTTTTCTGGATGGGCGAACCGAACCAAACAGGTTTCTTCACCGTTGGAGGTCTTTTTCTATTATGGGCGCTCGCGCCGCTCGTTCCTTTCTGTTTGGGCACGCCAAACCTCCCGCTAAAGCTCCTCGGACTCGTGCTTTCGGCTTTGGCCGGGGCGGGCTTCTACATCATGCTAACATTCCTGACTCAGCCCGATGCCTTCAATCTGCTCATCTTCGTCTTCGTGCCGTTCTATCAACTTGCATTTTCGGCGATATGGCTTGTGGGGGTCTGGATCTGGTCGCGATTTTTCAAGGAGCGTAAGGCATGAAATTGATGATAATGATTGGCGGGGCGGCGCTGATTGCCGCGCCTTTGAGCGCGCAGGATACGGGCGTGCGTTATGGCCCGGTATTCGAGGATTTCGGCCCGCATCTGAGCGTCGAGGGTATCGGCGACGTTCCTGCCGATACGGAGTTCGCGCACAGCTTCGACGTGGCGCGCAAAGCGCCGGACGGACAGCGCAATAGCGGCTTCGAAAGCGCGGCGCGATTCATGAATATGCATGCCGCGCACGGGGTCGATCCCGAGAACATGCGGCTCGCCGTCGTCGTGCATGGCAGCGCGGTGAAGGATTTGCTCGATGGCGAGGACAATGCCTCCGCCGCGATGGTGCGCGAAATGCTCGATGCAGGCGTCCGCTTCATCGTTTGCGGGCAAAGCGCCGTCGGGCAGGGCATCGCTCAGGAAGACCTGATCCCGGGCGTCGAGATGGCGCTGTCGGCGATGACGGCTCACGCGCTGCTGCAACAACGCGGCTATACGTTGAACCCGTTCTAGGCGCGCTTGCAATTAATGACCGATCCCGTTCCCCTTCATTCTCCCGACCGGCAGCCCGAAGATCCGGATGCGGCGCTGCGCCCGAAATCGCTGGCCGAATTCGTCGGTCAGCAGGCTGCGCGCGAGAACCTGCGCGTCTTCATCGAAGCCGCCAGGGGGAGAGGCGAGGCGATGGACCACGTCTTGTTCTTCGGTCCGCCTGGCCTCGGCAAGACCACGCTGGCGCAGATCGTCGCGAAGGAACTCGGCGTCGGTTTTCGCGCCACCAGCGGGCCGGTCATCGCCAAGGCCGGCGACCTTGCCGCACTGCTCACCAATCTCGAGGCGAACGACGTCCTCTTCATCGACGAGATCCACCGCCTCAATCCGGTGGTGGAGGAAGTGCTTTATCCCGCGATGGAGGACCGCGCGCTGGATCTCATCATCGGAGAGGGGCCGTCCGCGCGCAGCGTGCGGATCGACCTGCCGCCCTTCACGCTCGTCGGCGCGACCACGCGGCAGGGCCTGCTGACGACGCCGCTGCGCGACCGGTTCGGAATTCCGGTGCGGCTCAACTTCTATACCGAGGACGAACTACTTCAGGTCGTGATGCGGGGCGCGCGCCTGCTCGACATGAGTATCGACGAGGGCGGTGCGCGCGAGATTGCCCGCCGGTCGCGCGGAACGCCCCGCGTTGCGGGTCGCCTGCTTCGGCGCGTGCGGGACTTCGCCAGCGTGGCCGGCGCCAAGCAGGTGAGCCGGAGCGTCGCGGACGATGCCCTCACCCGGCTCGAAGTGGACAGGCTCGGCCTCGATGCGATGGATCGCCGCTATCTCACCATGATCGCCACGACCTACAGGGGCGGGCCGGTCGGGGTCGAGACGCTGGCGGCTGGCTTGTCGGAGCCGCGCGACACGGTCGAGGAAGTGATCGAGCCCTATCTCATCCAGCTCGGACTGGTGGCACGGACAGCGCGCGGTCGGGTGCTGAACGAGGATGGGTGGCGTCATCTGGGGCTCGACGCTCCAAAAAAATCACCTGACGCGCAGGGTGGTCTTTTCAACAAATAATAAGATCAACCCGAAGAGTCCTTTCGCTTCAAAAGGTTGCCAGCCAAGCGCCGCTGTCTCGATATGAGACACACGAACTCCGACATTTTTTACTCTTTATTAACCTGCTATCGAGGTGACGATAAATCATAGTCGAGTCGCACTTTCAGATCGGTCATTTCTTGGAGAATGAAAATGCGTAAATTACTGATTGCAGGTCTGCTTGCTTCGGCAAGCATGATGGCGGCTCCGGCTTCGGCCGCGGAGTACATCTTCGACGATGACGGCGACAGCTTCGAAATCGATTTCGACGGCTTCGGCGGCGATCCCGAAGCGGTGATCCCGGGGCTTTCGGCCAATCTGATCATCACGCTGCTGAGCGGCGTCGGATCGGACACTTTCACCTTCGAATATACGGTGACCAACACCTCGACGTCCGGCGGCCCGGACTCGCGAGTATCTGGTTTCGCGTTCGACATGGATCCGCAAGCCACCTCCGGCTCGGCCATGGGTGCTTACGACAACCTCAACCTCGTCGGAACCTATCCGGTTGGCGGGATCGGCGTCGATGCGTGTCTGTCCAACAATAACGGCAATGGCTGTTCGGGACAGGGCGGAGCACTGTTGGGCAGCGCGGCCACCGGCACCTTTACTCTCGGGTTCGACGAGAGCCTCGATTCGCTGACGCTTGGCGACTTCTACGTTCGCTATCAGAGCCTCAATGGCGTCGGCACGGGTTCGGCGATCGGTCGCGAAGTTCCGGCCGTTCCGGAACCCGGCACTTGGGCGCTGCTGCTGCTTGGCTTCGGCTTCGTCGGTGCTGCAATGCGTCGACCACGCCAGCGTCAGGAAGTGCGCGTCCGCTACAGCTGATCCTGCGCTCTACCGCGTGGACGGAAAAAGTGCCGCTGGACCCAAAAGTCCGGCGGCATTTTTCGTTTGGTGCCGAAGTTCTCGTAATGCGGCGCGCCGCTTTTTAGCAGCGCACTATCGACTGAAAGCTCAGGATGCCCCGAGCGCGACGCTCTGGCCCGCTTCCTGCCAGGCGACGATGCCGCCATCGAGGTGGGTCACCGGTTCGCCCGTCGCATCGCTAAGCTGCGCGGCGGCCATGTTGGAGCGCCGGTCCGAGCGGCAGTAGAGCACGACATCGTCTGCTTCCAGCGCCATGACTTCGTCGGGATCGAAGCTGTCGAGCGGCATATTGAGTGCACCCTTGATATGCCCCTCGGCAAATTCTTCCGCCGTACGCACGTCGATCACAGCGACATCGCCATTGTCCATCATACGGGCAAGTTCCAGCGCCCCGATCTGGTGGACGTCGGGCTTCGCCGCCGCCATCATTTCCTGCGTCGGGCGCTCTTCCTCTGGCGTGCCGGAACCACAGGCCCCGGCCAGCAACAGAAGGGAAAGAGCGCCCGCGATCCGCATCAGGCTGCAAGGTTCCTGAGAACGTAATGCAGGATGCCGCCATGCTTGTAATATTCCATCTCGTTGGCGGTATCGATGCGGCACTTGGCAGTGAAGCTCAGCGTCTCGCCGTTGGCGCGCGTCACCTCGACCGTCACGTCCTGCCCCGGCGTCAGGTCGGCCAGTCCGCGAATGGTGAAGGTGTCGTCGCCCTTGAGGCCGAAGGTGTCGCGGCTTTCGCCGTCCTTGAACTGCAAGGGCAGAACGCCCATCCCGATGAGGTTCGAGCGATGGATACGCTCGTAGCTTTCCACGATGGTCGCACGAACGCCGAGCAGGATGGTTCCCTTCGCCGCCCAGTCGCGTGACGAGCCGGTGCCGTATTCCTTGCCGCCGATCACGACGAGCGGCGTACCATCTTCCTTGTGCTTCATAGCAGCGTCGTAGATCGCCATCTGCTCGCCGCCATAGGTCGTGTAGCCACCCTCGACACCCGGAACCATCTCGTTCTTGATGCGGATATTGGCGAAAGTGCCGCGCATCATGACTTCGTGGTTGCCGCGCCGCGAGCCGTAGGAATTGAAGTCGGCTTTCGCGACCTGGTTCTCCATCAGATAGCGACCGGCGGGCGAATCTTCCTTGATCGAGCCTGCTGGCGAGATGTGATCGGTCGTCACCGAATCGCCCAGAATGGCGAGCGGCTTCGCATCGGTGATGTCGGTCACCGGATCGGGCGTCATGCCCATCCCCTCGAAATAGGGCGGGTTGGCGACGTAGGTCGAGCCCGGCTTCCAGCGATAGGTGTCGGACGCCTCGACCGTGATCGCCTGCCAGTGCTCGTCACCCTTGTAGACATCGGCATAACGCGCCTCGAACATCGAGCGATCGATGCTGCTGGCACGCAAGTCGGCGATTTCCTGGCTGCTCGGCCACAGATCCGCGAGCATCACGTCGTTGCCGTCCTGATCCTGTCCCAGCGGAGTTTCCGTGATGTCCTCGGTCACCGTTCCCTTCAACGCATAGGCGACGACGAGCGGCGGCGATGCGAGGAAGTTGGCGCGCACGTCGGGCGAGACGCGGCCTTCGAAATTGCGGTTGCCCGACAGGACGGATGCCGCGACGAGGTCGTTCGAATTGATCGCATTGCTGATCGGCGGCGCGAGCGGGCCGGAATTGCCGATGCAGGTCGTGCAGCCATAGCCGACAAGGTCAAAACCGATCGCGTCGAGATCGTCCTGCAGTCCCGCCTTGATGAGATAATCGGTCACCACCTGGCTGCCCGGTGCGAGCGAGGTCTTGACCCAGGGCTTGGGCTTCAGACCCTTTTCGCGCGCTTTCTTGGCAACAAGGCCGGCGGCGATCAGCACGTCCGGGTTGGACGTATTGGTGCAGCTCGTAATCGCGGCGATGACGACGTCGCCGTCCCCGATGTCGTGATCCGTGCCCTCCACCGCGACGCGGTGCGGTGCGTCTTTCTTGTAAACCGATTTCAGGTCGTTGTTGAACAACTCGTCCACCATCGGCAGCGCGACCTTGTCCTGCGGCCGCTTGGGACCGGCGAGCGATGGCACGACAGAGCTCATGTCGAGTTCGAGCGTCTTCGAGAAGACCGGCTCGTTCTCGCCCGTGAACCACATGCCCTGTTCTTTCGAATAGGCTTCGACGAGCGCAATCGTATCTTCTTCGCGCCCCGTCATGCGCATGTAGTCGATGGTCTTGTCATCGATCCCGAAGAAGCCGCAGGTCGCGCCATATTCCGGCGCCATGTTGGCGATCGTAGCGCGGTCGGCGAGGCTGAGATGCGAAACGCCAGGTCCGTAGAATTCGACGAAGTTGCCGACGACACCCACTTCGCGCAGCATCTGCACGCAGGTCAGGACGAGGTCGGTCGCGGTTACGCCCTCCGCGAGCTTGCCGGTCAGCTTGAAGCCGCAGACCTGCGGGATGAGCATGGAAATGGGCTGGCCGAGCATGGCGGCCTCCGCCTCGATGCCGCCAACGCCCCAGCCAAGGACGCCGAGGCCGTTGATCATCGTCGTGTGGCTGTCCGTGCCGACACAGGTATCGGGATAGGCTACAAGCTGCCCGTCCGGGCCTTCGCTTGCCCAAACGCCCTTGGCGATGTGTTCGAGATTGACCTGGTGACAGATACCCGTTCCCGGCGGGACGGCGCTGAAATTCTCGAAGCTCTTGCTGCCCCATTTCAAGAAGTCGTACCGCTCGGCATTGCGGCGGTACTCGAGGTCCATGTTCGCTTCCATCGCCTTGGGGTGGCCGAACTCGTCGACCATGACGGAGTGGTCGATGACGAGGTTGACGGGAACCTGCGGATTGATCTTCGCGGTGTCGCCGCCGAGTGCTGCGATCCCGTCGCGCATGGCGGCAAGATCGACGACGCAGGGAACGCCCGTGAAATCCTGCAACAGGACGCGGGCGGGGCGATACTGGATCTCATTGCCGGTCGTCGGATTGTTCTGCCAGTCGACGATGGCTTGCGCGTGTTCCCGGCCCACGGTGAAGCCGCCATCCTCGAAGCGCAGCATGTTCTCCAGCAGGACTTTCAACGAAAACGGCAGGCGCGACACGTCGCCCAGTTTCTCGGCCGCTTTCTTGAAGGAATAATAAGCGTATTCCTTCCCGTTGACGGTCAGCGTGTCACGGGTGCCGAGAGTATCTTGTCCAACTTGGGTCATTGCGGGAAACGGTCCTTCTCAAAATGCCGGAGGCCATGCGCAGTGCCGACGGGCCGCAGATTGCCCGGCTTTTGCATGTCCTTTGTCAAGCCTGCGCCCTGCGCAAAAACACCGCTCCGGTCAAGGGGGCGGCAGGCCTTGTCTATGGTTCGAACGCGCGGATTTCGGCGGCGTTCCGAGCGGGCGGGCCGATCGCGAGCACGAAGCGCCCGCCGCCGTCAGATATGGGCGAACTCCGCCGGACGGCGCGCGGCGATCCAGCATCCCACGACGATCAGCGCCGCCCCGGCCAGTGTCGTCCAGGTGACGGGTTCGGAAAACATCAGCCAGCCGAACAGCGCCGCCCACAGGAAGCCGGTATATTCGAGCGGGATGAGCTTTTGCGCCTCGGCGCGGGCATAGGCGAAAGCGATGGCAAGAGCCCCGGCAATCGTCAGGACCGCGGCAATGCCCAGATCGAACCAGATCGGCGCGGCGGGAAATTCGAGCAGGAAGGGCGCGAGGACGACGAGAGCGAGAACCTGGATCGCGCTATGGAAGACGGCGATTTCCAATGGCCGGGCGGCTTGGCTCTGCTGCCTGATTATGACGAAGTTTAGGGCGTAGAGCAGGGCAGAGAAAAGCAGCGCGGCAAGGCCCAGCGCGATATCCTCGTCCATCCGCCCGCGACCGATCTTGCCGCCGACGATGACGAGTGTTCCGGCAAAGCCGAGCAGGGCAGCCACGATCGCGCCTCGCCCGATACGCTCCTTCAAGAACAGGGCAGCCAGATACAGCGCGAGGATCGGCGCGACGAACGAAATCGCGATGGCCTCTGCAATGGGGAGCTTCGTCAGCGCATAGAAGAAGGTGAGTGCCATATAGCCGGATACGAAGCCGCGGGCGAGATGCCAGCGCATCGCTCGCCGGGTCGGCCTGCGTCCGCCACGCACAAGCCAGACGGGCGCCGCGATGAGAGCAGCCAGAACCACCCGCAGCAGGCTCGCGCTATAGGCCCCGATGGCGAGGGCGGCGCCTTTCATGAAAGCGTCCATGAGCGAGAGGAATGCGACCCCCGCAAGCGCCATCAGAACGGGCAAAAGGTGATGGTCGCGGTTCATAGCGCAGATGGAATTGCTAGACGACGGGGAGGGGCGCGTCACGCGCTTTAGGTGCGCTTAGACCCCTTCTTGGTGCCATTGTGCATCGCCCTGTCGCGAGGTCCTGCGATCAGTAAACGCCGGGGTTAGTCCGTTGAAACGTATCGGGATTTTCGGGTTGAAGGGGCATCAGATCGTATTGCGGCGGGGTTTCAACAATCTCGCCCTTCGCGTCGATTCCAAGGCTTTCGGCGAACAACAGGCGACCGTTATGAAGTCGCTCGAGCGCATAGTCGAACTCGCCCGGAGCCATCGCGAAGCAGCCGTTGGATCGTCCGAGTTTTCCATATTTGTCAACCACTTGGCTGCTCGCATAGTCAGCCTGGTGCATGACGATGGCGCGGGACAATGCGTTGTCGTTGCTCGGATCGAGACCGTCGAGGCGCATCGACTTGCCGTATTTGCCGACATACCAGTTGCGGGTGCGATAAGCGCCCCTGCTGCTCGCTAAGCTATTGGGAACATTGGACCATCCCTCCAGCCAGCCGGTATTGTCGGGATCGCTGCCCTGGCCGTGCGTGACGTGGAACGAACGGACGTTGCCGGCTTCCATATCTATGAAATGTATACGCTTTTCCCGGCTGTGCAGGCCGAAATCGACGATGGCGACCATGTCCTTCAGCCAGATTTCGTCGCCGAGGCGCTCGAGTTGCCGCCTGGCTATCGCGTGCAGTTTCTCGTCCCGCCCGCTCGCCGCCCTCGCCGCGGCAAACACACGCGGGGGCGAGGCGGAAGCGACGCCCGCGGCGAGCAGCCCTGCGGCAAGAAATTTGCGTCTCGAAGCCATGACGCCCTCTTACATAGCGTCTGTTAACGCCAAGGTGAACCGCTACCAGTTCGCCCCTACTCGCCGAGGACCATCTGCCCGTCCTCGATGCTGACGCGGTCGATCTGGGACAGGAAGGTCTGTCCGAGCAGCGAGATGCCGAGGCCTTCGGGAATGATCGCGCCGCGCACGTCGCGCACATGAAGGCCGTTCAGTTCCACCTCGTCGAGCGATACGGGAACCCCGCGAACCGGGCCGCTCGCCCCGTGCGCGACGACGGTCATGTCGCTTTCGTTCCAGTCCAAGCCGATCGCCTCGGCATCTGCGGCGGTCAGAGCGATGAAACTTGCCCCGGTATCCACCAGCATCTGCGTCTCGACGCCCGACACCACCACATTCGCGTAGAAGTGCCCGTCCGCCTGCCGCTCCAGGATCGTCAGCCCGGCGCCCCATGTCACGCGATCGGATGCAGCGCTTTCCCCCGTCTCACTGGCGAGGGCGACCTTTTCGGCAGACCTGCTGCGCGGTCCGTCCACCGCTTGCGGCGTGCAGAACCACACGGAGCCGATGACGATTGCGGCGAAGGAGAGCGACTGGGCCTTCATGACCCGACAGGTTCTAGCCGATGCTCCTTAAATGCTCGTAAAGTTCTCCTCCGCACAGCCTGCGTTTTCTCGCGCCATCGCGAGCATCGAACGGGCGTGCCGCGTCGCGACTTCGCGCTGGTCCGATCCGTAGCCTCCGCCAAGGGCGCTGGCGATCGGCAATCCCCGCCGCCGCACTTCTCCGACGACGAAGCGGTCGCGCGCCGCAAGGCCTTCGTCCGAGAGAGAAAGCCGACCCAACCTGTCGCGCTTATGCGGATCGACACCCGCCTGATAAAGGACGAGATCGGGCTCGAACTCGTCGAGCACGTGGCGAAGATGCAGCTTCAGCGTTGCCACATATTCCGCATCGCCGGTCCCGTCGGGCAGTGCGACATCGACGCTGGAGCGAGCCTTTCGCACCGGAAAGTTCTTCTCCGCGTGCAGCGAGAGGGTGAAAATATCCTCCCGCCCCGCGGTAAGGCTCGCAGTCCCGTCCCCCTGATGCACGTCGCAATCGACGATCAGGATGCGGCGCGCATGGCCTTCCGCGATCAGGCGATTGGAGGCGACCGCGAGATCGTTGAACACGCAATATCCGGCTCCGGTATCGTGCAGCGCATGATGACTGCCCGCCGCGCTGTTCGCCGCGTAACCATGCTGCTTGGCGAGAAGCGCGGCGAGATAGGTGCCGCCATTCGTATGCCGCACCCGGCTCGCAATCCGCTGTGTCACGGGAAAACCGATGCGCCGTTCCTTCTCGCGCGGCACGTCGGCGGCGAAAACCTGAGCCACGTATTCTGGATCATGCACCGCCTCGAGCCATTCGCGCGGCATCGGATCGGGCGCGTGTTCGGTCAGCGGATACCCGCTTTCGCGCAGCACGATCATCACGAGCTGATATTTGTCGAACTTGAACGTTCCGCGTGTCGGCGGCGGCGCCATGTAGTCGACGTGGTGGACGACGTGGAGCACCCGGACCTCAGCCGTTCTTATCGTCCCTGGCTGCGATCGCTTTTTCCGCGAGCGCCGCAGCTTCCCGTTCGTCGCCGGGTTCCAGTATCGAAATCTTCCGGTCGATGAGCTCGTTATATGTTCGGAAGAACACGCCAAGTTCCCACATCATGGTCTCGCGCAGATCGTCGAGGCGTTCGATATGGCCGAATGTCTGGCTGAGCGGCGGTACGCCGACCAGACGGTCGTTGCGAACCATTGTACCGCCCTCTTCCTGCTCCATGCGCAGGATCGCGACGGGACGTATTCCCACCACCGTACCCGACGGCAGCGGCCCGCCGGTCAGCACCATCACGTCCAGCGCATCCCCGTCCGCGGCGAGCGTCGCCGGAATGAAGCCGAAATTGGCCGGAAAGGCGAGCCCTTCGGGTAGTTCGATAGCCCAGCGAAAGATCCCGAGATTCTTGTCGAGGTCGATCTTGTGCGTATTGCCCTTCGGACATTCGATGAAGGCGTGGAGCAGGCCGTTCTCGTCGCGCGCCGGCAGCCGGGCAAGATGTTCCGCGTCGATCAAGGATACTGCTCCGCCGCGCCCGAGCTATTCCGCTGCGACCGCGGCAGTTTCGCCCGCATCGTCCTTTTCGGCCTCGATCGCGGCGGCCTTCTCCTCGACCAGCTTCACGATGTGGTCGAGCATGTCGCCATCCTCGATGTGATGGTCCTTCATCCCGGAAAGATAGACCATGTGCTTGCCGTTGCCGCCGCCGGTCAGACCGATGTCGGTTTCCCGCGCCTCTCCCGGACCGTTGACGACGCAGCCCAATACCGAAAGCGACAGCGGCGTCTTGATGTGCTGCAGGCGTTCCTCGAGCGTCTGGACGGTGCGGATCACGTCGAAGCCCTGCCGCGCGCAAGAAGGGCATGAAACGACACGCACGCCGCGCGTCCGAAGGCCCAGCGCCTTCAATATCTCGAAGCCAACGCGGACTTCCTGCTCGGGTTCGGCCGACAGGCTGACGCGGATAGTATCGCCTATCCCCGCCCACAATAGCGAGCCGAGACCGATCGAGGACTTGACCGTTCCGCCGATCAGGCCGCCCGCCTCGGTGATGCCGAGGTGAAGTGGGCAATCGACTGCTTCCGCCAGCCCGTGGTAGGCGGCGACGGCAAGGAACACGTCGGAGGCTTTGACCGCCACCTTGTATTCGTGAAAGTCGTGATCCTGCAGCAGCTTGATGTGGTCGAGCGCGCTTTCGATCAGCGCTTCGGGACAAGGCTCGCCATATTTCTCCAGCAGGTCCTTTTCGAGACTGCCGGCATTGACGCCGATGCGGATCGCGCAGCCATTGGCCTTGGCGGCGCGGACGACTTCGGCAACGCGCTCGTTGGAGCCGATATTTCCGGGATTAATCCGCAGGCAAGCGGCACCCGCGTCAGCCGCTTCCAGCGCGCGCTTGTAGTGGAAATGGATGTCCGCGACGAGCGGGACTTGAGCGGCACGCGCGATCTGCTTGAACGCCGCGGTGCTGTCCGTGTCGGGGCAGGAGACGCGGATGATGTCGGCGCCTGCTTCCTCGCAGCGGCGGATTTGGTCGATCGTCGCCGCCGCGTCGGAGGTGGGCGTGTTCGTCATCGTCTGCACCGTGATCGGCGCATCTCCGCCGACAGGCACGCTGCCGACCATGATCTGACGGGATTGGCGGCGCTCGATCGTGCGCCAGGGACGGATGTCGTTCATACTCAAATGGTCATTCCTGAACCGATGGAACACATGGAACACTGTCCTGGCATTCAAAAACTCTCTGCTTGGCCGTTGCCCGGATTGCCTTCCCAGTGCGGATGCAATGTTGCGATTTGGCGAAGGTTCGGGGCATAGCGTCGGCAATAGCAGTCTTCGGGTCGGTAGGGAACATCGCCATGGCAAGCCAGGATATCAAGGATGCGGAACGCGATGCGCCCGACGGGCCGCTCCTGTTCGGACGGATCCTAGACGGGCAGGGCGGCGGACGACCGATCGGCTGGGAGGAGGCACGGACCTGGCAGCCGCAGGCCCCGCACGAGGTGATGTGGGTGCATCTGTGCCGGAACAAGCCGGGGGTTCAGGAATGGCTGGAGGAACAGCTCGGCGTTCCCGAGCCGACCGCCGAACTCCTCGTATCCGACGCGACCCGGCCACGTGCATTTCGCGAAGGCAGCACGCTGGTCGCCACATTGCGGGGCATCAACTTCAATCCCGGGGCAGAGCCCGAGGACATGATCTCCATGCAATTATGGTGCGACGGAAGGCGTCTCGTCACGCTGCGTCGCCACCCGCTGCAGACGCCGCGCGACATCCTCGCGCTGGTCGATCGCGGACAGGGTCCGCCCGATGCCGGAGCGACGATTACGCTGCTCGCGGAATACATGGTGGCCCGCATGAACCAGTCGATCGTCGACATGAACGAGGTCATCGACGAGCTCGAGGCAGAAGACCCGGAGGATGATCCCGAAGCGATGGTCAGCCGCATCTCCGCCATCAGGCGCAACTGCCTCGGCCTTCAACGCCATATGTCTCCGCAGCACGAGGCCTTGGAACGGATCAGCCGCGACGCACCCGCCTGGTTCGAGGAGCACGACCGCCGCGAGATCGCGGAAACGATCGATCGCCTCCGCCGCTATCTCGACGACATCGACATCAGTAAGGAAAGCGCCGTCGTATTACAGGACGACTTGCGCGCACGTAGTCTCGCATCGAGCGAACACGCGACTTACATGCTGACCATCGTCGCCGGCATCTTCCTGCCGCTGTCGTTCCTGACCGGCCTGCTCGGCATCAATGTCGGCGGGATGCCGGGGGTCGACGATCCCTCCGCCTTCTGGGAGGTTGCGGCGCTCTGCACCGGAATTCTCGTGATCCTGCTGCTGGTCTTCAAAAAGCTGAAATGGCTTTGACTAGCCCGGATCAGTAGCTGAAACGCTCTCCGGTCATCTCTTCCGACATTGCCCAAAGCCGATTGGCCTTGTCGCGGTCCACGGCATAGGACCGCACGCCTTCGGTGCGGCTTTCGTCGTCGACTTCGGCAACATGCGAGTTTTCGAGATAGAGCCCGCCGCGTCCTTCGAGCTCGCTGGCGGTTGCGGCGTAGCAGGTCGTGGCTGCGCCCTGCGGGATGGTCTTGAACCCTTCGGGCTTCTTGCCGTCTTCCGCAGCGGAGGCGGCGATACGCTTCGATAGCCGCGCCATGTCCTCTTCGGTCATGTGACGCCCGAGATTGGTGTGAATGCCGCCCGGATGGACGGCGTAGGCATGGATGCCGCGATCCTTGAGGCGCTCTTCGAGGCCGACCGTGAACAGGACATTGGCAGTCTTCGACTGGCCGTAGGACAGCCAGGGGTCGTAGTCCCGGTCCTCGAAATGCGGATCGTCGAAGTGAACCTCATCGATATGATGGCCGCGGCTCGACAGGTTCACGATGCGCGGCCTGTCGCCTTTCTCCAGCAGCGGGACGAGGAGATTGGTAAGCAGGAAGTGGCCGACGTGATTGGTGCCGAATTGCCGTTCAAACCCGTCGGCGGTGCGATCCTTCGGGCAGGCCATGACCCCGGCATTGTTGATGAGAAGGTCGATCAGGTCGAACCGTTCGCGTGCTTCGGCGGCGCAGTCCCTCACCGATTGCAGTGAGGCGAGGTCGCAGAGAATGGTTTCGATCCTGCCGCCCGTTTCCCGTTCGAGTTCTGCCCTGACCTCCGCGAGCTTCTCCTCGTCGCGTCCTGCTATCACGACCTCTGCGCCTTTCGATGCCATGGCGCGGGCGGTTTCCTTGCCCAGACCGGAATAGCCGCCGGTCACGAAGACCCGCTTGCCGGAAAGGTCACGTCCTTCGAGAACGTCGTCCGCGGTGCTCGAAAATCCGAATTCGCTCATGTGCCTTTGTCCTCTTCCAGTCGCAATTCGTAGAGATATTCGTCGTCGCGGTGCGAGCCGACATAGAAGTCGATATCCGCGATCTTTTCGAAACCGTAGCGGCGATAGAAGCGCTGCGCACCCGGATTTTCGCTCCAGACGGACAATTGGACGGCATCATGGCCGTCAGCGCGAGCGGCGGCCAGCGCCCACTCCATGAGCGCGGCCCCGATGCCTTCGCCGGTGCGCGCCGGGTCCGTGTAGAGCTGGCCGAGAGCGATGGGGCGGATGGCGTCGGAATATTCGGTGTAAGGGCTCGGCTGAATGAGTTTCACATAGCCGAGGAGCCTGCCGTCCTCACCCCATGCGAGGCGATGGGTGCAGCTTGTCCCGGCAATCTCTTCGCCGACGGCCTCGACGGAATAGACCGCCTTCAGGAACGCCTCGAGATCCGCGGGATCGTAGACATGGCCGAATGCCGCGACGAAACTGTCGCGACCGAGTGCGGCAAGCGGCGCGGCATCCTCCAACGAAGCGGGGCGCAGGATTGTCATCCCGCGCCCCTATCGTTCTTGCGACTGGTTTTGAAGCCTCAGGCGCCCGGAGGCAGCGGCTTGTCGCTTTCCGGCGCACCCGGTCGGGTCGTGGTTGCGGAAGTCGTCGAGGACGTCGGGGTCGTGGACTTGCGCAGTGCGCCGTTCTTGGCAGCGCTATCCATTTCCTCGAGCTTTCGCCCAGCCCATTCGCGCCCGCCGAGGCCGAAGGCTAGGGCCGCCGCGACGGCACCGCCGATCACGATGGCGCTGAAGGCGGTCTGCACGATGGCTTCGCCGACGCCCATGAACAACAGGCCCATGAAGGTGAAGAGCAGGATGGTCGCCCATTTGACGATCGTTCCGGCTGTCGTCTGCTCGCCTGCACCGCCGATGAGATTGGCGAGAAGACCGGCGATGAAGAAACCGATACCAATCACGACTGCTCCGAAGACGACCTGTCCGCCGAGTTCCAGCACCTCATTGAGGATGGCGGTGAGTTCGGGGAAATTGAGGATGCGCGTCGCCGCGATGGCGAAGAACAGCACGATGCCGATCTGCGCGACCCGGGCGATGACCGAAGACGCTTTCGTGTTCGTGCCGACGATACCGCTATCCGACAGGGCGCGATCGACGCCGAGGCCGGGCAGGACTTCCTTCAGAATCTGCACGACGAAGCGGCTGATGAGATATCCAATGCCCAGCAGGATTGCGGCAGCGATGATATTCGGGATCGCGGCGAAGATGATCTGCAGCATGTCGCTGGCAGGTTCGCTGATCGACTGGATGTTGAGCACTTCGAGCGCTGCGATGGCGACGAAGATGACGATGATGGCATAGAGGATCGTGCCGATCGTCCGCGAAAGTGCGTGGTTTCCGGTCGCTTCCGAGACGCCGCCGCGATTGACCCACTTATCGAAATCGACGGTCTGAAGGGCAGTCACGGTCAGTTCGCGCACGATCTTCGCGACCATCAGGCCGATGAAGAAGATGAGGCCCGCACCGACGAGATTCGGGATGTAGCGAACGACGTTGTCGAGGAGATTGTCGATCGGACCGGCGACTTCGCCGAGGCCGAGAACCTGCAAGAGGATGATGAGGCCGAACAGCCAGATGAGAAGGGAGACGATTTTCCCGAGCGATGCGCCGAGTGTCGATCCGTCGCCAGTGTGGTGGCGAAAGAAAGAGACGTTGTCGACGAGCTTGGCGAAGGCCCATTTCGCCGCGCGCGCCAGCGCCCAGGTAATGAGTAGAACGATCGCGGCCAGCGCCACTTTCTCGAGAATTTCGACGAAGAGATTTTCGTCGAAACGATAGTTTCCTATTCTCATGATGTTTCGTGCCCCGTTTTTGCTTATATGAACCCTATGTTTATCATAAGGATACGTTCCAATGCAAAATTGGCCGCCTGAGATCATGCGCGCCAGAGGGGAATTCGTGTTGCTTCATCACTTTTCGAAAGCTGTCGCCGGCCTTCTCGCCATGGTCTTTGCCACTGCTGGGCTCGCCCAACCGGATAGCGGAGAGGGCCGCTGGTCGCTCGCCATTCACGGCGGGGCGGGCACGATCCTGCGCGAGAACATGACGAGCGATCAGGAGGCGGAATACGAGGCCGCGCTGGCGGCGGCGCTCGACGCGGGCTCTTCGATCCTGGCCGATGGCGGTTCGGCGCTGGATGCTGTCGAAGCGGTCGTGACCCGGCTGGAAGACGATCCGAAATTCAATGCCGGGCGGGGCGCGGTCTTTACCTGGGACGAGGCGAACGAACTCGACGCCGCGATCATGGACGGCCGGACCCGGGAGGCTGGAGCCGTCACCGGCGTCACCTCGATCAAGAACCCCATCCTGCTTGCGAGGGCGGTGATGATGGATGGGCGGCACGTCTTCCTGAGTGGCGAAGGGGCTGAGACCTTCGCGAACGAACGCGGCATCGAAGCGGTCGATCCGTCCTACTTCCGCACGGAGAAAAGGCTCGAAGCGCTCAAGCGACTGAAGGAGCGAGAACTGTCCGCGCTGGACGTCGATCACAAATACGGCACGGTCGGCGCGGTCGCGCTCGACCAGCAGGGCAATCTGGCCGCTGCCACCTCGACAGGCGGGCTGACCGGCAAGAGGTGGGGCCGCATCGGCGATGCGCCGATCATCGGCGCGGGGACCTATGCCGACAATCGTGCCTGCGCCGTGTCCGCGACGGGAGCGGGCGAGTATTTCATCCGTGTCGGAGTGGCGCATGAAATCTGTTCGCGCTTAAGGATGCTGGAAGCGTCTAATTACCTTAAATTCGATAAAGCACGACCGCTGGCGGCGGAGGAAGAAATACGCGCCATGAAGCAGCTTGTACCTGACGCTGTACTAGCGGAAGTGAAGGAGCTGGGCGGCGACGGGGGCGTCATTCTCGTGACGCCGGAAGGCGAGGCGCTTTTCAGCTTCAACACGCCGGGGATGTATCGCGGGCGCGCGACCAGCACAGGCATGCGCGAAGTCGCAATCTTCGAAGGTTCGGACGACTAGCCTTCGCCCATGCCGCGCCGCATCGCCTGTTCGTAAGAGCCGAGCAGGCGCAATTCCTTGGAATGGAAAGCCAGTTCCTCAAGCGCACGGTCGACGGCCGGTTCGCCCGGTGCGCCGACGATATCGGCGTAGAACATCGTCGCTTCGAAACTCGCGCCCTTCTGATAGCTTTCGAGTTTCGTCATGTTGACGCCGTTGGTGGCGAACCCGCCCATAGCCTTGTAGAGGGCGGCGGGGATGTTCTTCACCTCGAAGATAAATGTCGTCATCGCCTGCGTGTTCGACAATTCGCTCGGATCGCGCGCGTCCTTCGCCAGCACGACGAAGCGTGTGGTGTTGTCCGCCGCGTCCTCCACATTCTCCTCGACGATCTTCAGGCCGTAGAGGTCGGCAGCCACTGCCGGAGCGATGGCGCAGAGCGTCGGATTGTTCGATTCCGCGACGAACGCCGCCGCCCCCGCCGTATCCGCATGGCTCAAAGGCACGATGCCGCGCTCGCGCAGGAACCGTCGCGACTGGCCGAGCGCCTGCGGGTGGCTGTAGGCGACTTCGAACGGCCCTTCGGACAATCCCATCAGAGCGTGCCGGATCGGCATAAAATGCTCGGCGACGATCGACAGTCCGCTTTCCGGCAACAGGAAATGGATGTCGGCGACGCGGCCGTTCTGGGAGTTTTCGATCGGGATGATCGCACAGCCTGCTCTTCCGTTCTTCACCGCATCGAGCGCATCGGAAAAACTGAAGCAGGGCAGCGGCAGCGCTTCGGGGGCGAACTGTGTCGCCGCTGCATGAGAGTTGGCACCCGGCGAACCCTGAAAGGCGATCGCCCGATCAGGCGCGCTTTCCGCGCTCTGGCGCATCTGTTCGACGAGTTTGCGGGCCGGGCCGGGAAAGCTGTCCATGCGCCGGGGCGTTATCGCTGACACCCGCCAAAGCAAAGCGCAAATTGCCCCGACCGGGATGCTTGCTTGCAATCTTCGCAAGTTCGACATCGCTGGCGGCTCTTGCGAAACGGACGAGCAAACATTAGAGCGGCGCGCAAGCGCGACCGGTTCCGGTCGACGAACCTGACACAGAAACCGATCTCCTCGCGGAAAGTTCGAATCAATATGACCGATCGCATGAATACCATTTTCGGCTGGCTCCTGTTCGCGGGCATCGTCGCCCTCGGCCTGTCGATCGTGTCCGGCATGTATTTTCACGCAGACGACCCGGAGCGGCCAGAGACGATGGCCTATTCGGTCGAAGTCGCCGCAGAAGGCGGGGACGGTCCGGTCATCCCGATCGCGAATTTCCTCGCCGAAGGCGACGCGGCTGCGGGTGCCAAGGTCTTTGCGAAGTGCCAGGCGTGCCACACGATCAATCAGGGTGGACCGAACGGTATCGGCCCCAATCTCTACGGCGTGATGGGCGCCGCCATCGGCGGTCATGCTCCCGGTTTCGCCTATAGCTCCGCGCTTCAGGAAAAGGGCGGCAGCTGGACCTATGACGAAATGAACGCATGGCTTGAGAATCCTAAGGCCTATGCGCCTGGAACGAAGATGAGCTTCGCCGGTCTCGGCAATCCGGAAGACCGTGCCAACCTCATGCTTTACCTGGTTGAGAATGGCGGCGGCCCGCCGCTCCCCGAACCCGTCGAGATCGTCGAGGAAGGCGCCGTGGAAGGCGAAACCGATGGCGCTGGCGAAGGTCCGGGTGTGACCGAGGGCGAGCCTGTCGGCGACATCGAGGCGGCGGGCGCGATGGGGGACGAACAGCCCGTCCCGAGCCAGGGCTCCGCAGCGGAAAATTGATTTGTTGCTTGGTTTAGAGGGGCGGTTTCAGTTCCGCCCCTTGAACCCCTGCGCAACGACGTACCACTCCGACGAGCCCTTACGGCTTGCCGGGGGTTTAGCATGTTTGACGCTGGAGAAATGCTTCTTCAGCAACGCCAGCAATTCGGCATCTGTGCCGCCCGCGAGAACCTTTGCCAAGAACGTGCCCCCATCTTCGAGCACTTCGATGGCGAACCAGGCAGCCGCTTCGACGAGACCCATCGTGCGCAGGTGATCGGTCTGCTTGTGGCCCACAGTATTAGCCGCCATGTCGGACATGACGAGGTCGGGTGACCCGTCGAGCGCTTCAATCAAGGCTTCGGGTGCAGCATCGTCCATGAAATCCATCTGCAGGATGGTGACGCCGTCGAGCGGCTCCGTTTCCAGAAGGTCGATGCCGACGATCCCGGCCTTGGGTCGCCTCTGCCGGACCACCTGCGCCCAGCCGCCCGGTGCGATGCCGAGATCGACCACGCGCTTGGCGTGCTTCAGAATGTCGAACCGCTCGTCGAGCTCGATCAGCTTGTATGCCGCGCGGCTGCGATAGCCGTCGTCCTTCGCACGCTTGACGTAAGGATCGCTCAACTGCCGCTCGAGCCATTGACGTGAGGATTCGCTGCGCTTTTTCTTGCTGCGAACGCGGCGATCGGGATCTTTCCGGGAACGGGTCATGCTCTAGGTTCGCGCACTCTCAAGCGCCGCTGGCAGGGTTCTGCCGTGCGCCTGAATTCTGCCCCTTTACGTCGGCGGCCATCAGGCTGCGCAGGATGCCTTCGCGAATACCGCGATCCGCCACGCCCAGACGCTCCGCAGGCCAAATGTCGAGAATGGAATCGAGAATTGCGCAGCCGGCGACGACCATCGCAGCGCGGTCTTCCCCGATGCAGGGCAGGGCGGCCCGCTCCGCCATCGACATGCCCGACAGGCGCAGATTGACGTCGCGCATCGCTTCGGATTTCAGGATCAGGCCGTCGACCGCGTTGCGATCGTAATGCGGCAGTTCGAGATGCAGGCTGGCGAGCGTCGTGACCGTGCCGCTGGTGCCGAGCAGGCGGATACTGTCATGGCTTTCGATATAGCTCGCAATGCGCTCGGCGAAGGGAGCGAAACTTTCGAAGACGAGGCTGCGCATCCTGGCATAGCGCGCGAGCCGGTCGTCCCGCTCGCCCTCTTCCGAACCGACCGTATCGGTCAGCGAGACGACGCCGAACGGCACGCTCTGCCAGTCGAGGATGCGCGGCACCGGTCCGCCGGGCTCGATCAGCACGAGCTCGGTCGAGCCGCCACCGATGTCGAAAATGACCGCCGGGCCCGGCCCTTGTTCCAGCAGGATATGACAGCCCAGCACGGCGAGCCGTGCTTCCTCCTGAGCGGAAATGATGTCGAGCAGAATTCCCGTCTCGCGCTGGACGCGATCGATGAAGTCCGCGCCGTTCTCCGCCCGGCGGCAGGCCTCCGTCGCGACCGAACGCGCAAGATAGACGTTGCGGCGGCGCAGCTTGTCCGCGCACACCTTGAGAGCCGCCAGCGCGCGATCCATCGCCTTGTCGGACAGCCGCCCGGTATGGGCAAGGCCTTCGCCGAGGCGGACGACACGGCTGAATGCGTCGATGACGGTGAAGTTCTCGCCTTCCGGCTTGGCGATCAGGAGGCGGCAGTTGTTGGTGCCGAGGTCGAGAGCGGCATATGCCTGGCGGGATCGTGCTTGCGGACGTGTCGTTCCCGTCCGGGCAGGATCGGATCGGCCATTCGCGGACGGGCCAACGCCGTGAAGCGGCCCGACAGGGGGCCTGCTGCGCTCGGTCGGTGCTCGCGAGGGTTTCTTGTAGCGAAAATCGGCTACCTTGCCGGACTTGTTGCCCCTTCTTGCGCGAGTCCCTTTATGTTCGTCCGGCGGAGAATAATCCGCCATGATACAATCGTCTTTCTATCCTCCCGCGCGAGTGAGCGCGGGGACCTGAGGCCGAGGATAGCCAAACTTGCCGCAAGAGACAAGATGGGCGGCGGTAGGGAGGCATCCGGGCGACAGCCGGCGCATCTGGTTGTGCTAAGAGAAGGTATGCGCGACCTTGACGCAGGAACCGGCGCAAATTAAGTGCGCGCTTCCCCGTTCCGTCGATCGGCCCATTCGTAGCGGCATGATCGAGGGGGCGTGATGCCCCGTCGTCTAATGGCAAGACTACGGACTCTGACTCCGTCAATCGAGGTTCGAATCCTCGCGGGGCATCCACTATTTTGCGGCGTTACTCGTTCAGATCGTTTCCACGAGGTGTACCAGTTCCGATTGCCTGTGGACGCCAGTCTTCGAGTAAATCGATTCAAGATGTGACCTGATTGTGCTGGGCGAAAGTCCGCATCTTTCGGCAATTTCTGCCCTGCCACCCCCTGCGCATGCTTCGATAGCAATTTTCACTTCGGCGGGGGTCAGGGAGAAAGCGTCGCTTAACCGCTTCATTCGCTCCTTCTTCAGTTGTTCAGTCGATATCAGCCAAATCAGAGCTGCGGGCCGGTCGATAATGACTGGGTTGAGATGCTCTCCCGGCGAACAAGGGATGACCATCAGCCTGAAACGCGCGCCGTTCCGGTCGAGAAGATCGAGCGAAGCACCGTGCGCCTTTTCGATGGCCTGAAGCAGCAAAGCTTTGACCTTACCCTGAGCAATCTTGACCGTTCTTGTCTGTTTTTGAACGAGATCCAAGGCTTCGAGCCAAGACAGTGTCTCTGCGTCCGAATGCAGGACCAAGCCGTTCCTGTCGACCACGAGGAAGCCCGACGCCAATCCTCCTTCGGTCTTGCAGGTCACCAATTGCGCCATCTTCAGACGACGCAGGATCGTCACGGAACGGGCTAGATGCCCGACTATTTCGGAGAACCGTTCCTTCTCGGCGCGTTCAAACCCCAATTTGGTAGTGGGGGCGTGTACGGTTATCGAGGCAGTTGCTCCGCTATCTGCAACCACGTTGGCAGCCAACGAGCCACCTCCGACGCCTTGAGGAAGCCACCACTCATTATAAAACGCGGTCTTTTGGAGCCACGAGACGTCGAACAGTTCGTCGTAACCGATCACTTGCCCGACAGAGTAGGACCGGAGCTTGTGAGCAATAGTGAATTCCTTCTGCCAGTGCGAAAAGAAGGAAGCGCGATCATCTTCGCGCCACATCGGGGTGATCACCCGCGTGTCGCCGCAAGATGGGTCAACCATGACGAAGTTGCACTGCTCGCAACGCATGACGCGCGCAACGCGGGTCAACATCGCAGGCCACTCATCAGGGTTTAGGGCTGCATCGTAGATGCTCCTAATCAAGTCATCCCGTTCTCTTTGCTGCATGGCAGAACATCCCGGCAATGTAGCTTTCTAAATACCACGAAAAAATGAACTCGCATCGGTCATCTGTCCGATGTGCCGGTCGTTGCCACCTGTCATCTTCGCGCAATCGACAAGACAGCCGGAAAGGACACTCAAATGCATAAGCGGCAATTTCTCGCCATCTGCCTTGCAACCGTCATCGGCACATCATCCGCATCGGTTTCAGCACAAGAGGCAGCCAGCGAAGACGTCTATTTCGTGGATCTCGATCTGCGATCGGACACTGGAGTTAAGTCCCTCGACGCGCGGATCAAGAAAGCCGTTCGAAGGGTCTGCGGCGGGGTTCCGAGGGGTGGCTTCTACGAATGGAGGTGGAACGTCCATTGCAAGAAGGAAACTCTCGCAAGCGTCATTCCGTTAAGAGACGCGGCCATTCTGAAGGCACGAAGCAAAGACGGGCCGATAGGGATTGCAGCAATCTCGGTTACGCCAAGCATACCGCGCAGATGACCTACATACCGCCGGGCCTGGCTTAACGCCCGGCGGTAACACTTTGGCAGGTTCGTCCTCGAGCCGTATTGCGTGAGTCGTTCGCCTAGTGCGTCGCATAAACCGCCTTTCCGATAGGCTGCGAGGCCGCTCGTCGGGCGGGCAAGACCTGATAGGGTCCGGCATTGATAGTTGGGAAAACCGGCGTGCTGCCATCAAGCTCAACGGCGAATATTGCTTGAAGAAGGTTGAAACCGAAGATCTAGCGCCGGGGCGCCTGAGGCAAAATGTTCTTCCCATTCCTGCGAGGGCTCCGCCCCGAAACTTGCCGGATCGTTCGGATCCGCTATGCCGCGCTTGTAATATCGCCAGCTTCCTAACGGTTGCTGCCGATATTCGCCGGGCGTCATTCCCTGAAGTTTCCTGAACTCCTTGATCCAGTGCGATTGATCCGCAAACTGGAGGTCGGCAGGAACATGAAGCCATTCGATTTCGAGCCCACGCCCCTGATCGACCGATCGATACAGCCTGATAATTCGGCGCAGCCGCGCTGGACTGACCCCGAAAACCTTCCGCACCGCCCTTTGAAGCGTCCGCTCGGTAACTCCGATCTTCGATGCTATGTCAGCTATCGTCTGATCGAGATCCTCGATCACTTCTGCGCGGAACCTCTCCGCAAGGCCGCGCGGGTGAGAAAGAGCCAATCGTTCCAACAGAAAACTATCGAGCAGGCGGGAAATACGGACGAAATCCCGCCGGGCCGAACTTAGCTGTCGAAACAGCGTTTCGAGTCCCTTGCAGTAGTCATCGTCCAAGGCTGTGATCGTGGTGAAGCGGGCAGGATCGATGTCGAAAAGCCTGAACCACGCGCCGCTGAGCATCTGAACGATCACGATCGTTCCCGAGCGCTTTTCGTAACGCTGCGGAAGCGTGTTAAAGGAATTGCCAAGGATCAGTCCCGGAACCGGCCTGCCTTCTATCTTGACCGCGTCGGGATCAAGGCAGAAGCACAACACGTTTGGACGCAAAAACCGACCTGCCGGGTAGGCGTCCTCACTGACGATATACATCGGTACATCTTGCGCGAGGGCAGGGTCAGGCAACAGCGCATGAAACATCCACGCGATTTATGGCACCGCTACGCGGTGTGCTCAATATCGTGCGCCAAGTCGCGTCAAGCAGTATCATGCGCCAGGTTTGGAGGGGTCGCGCGTCCGTCTTCGATGCTTTCGTCCTCGTAAAGACGATAGCGGTGTAGAAGACTTATGCTCCAACCGATGCCGAGGAGAGGGATGATCGAAACGATTAGCGTAATGCCGAGTAAAAATCCCTGACCCTGCTCTGTATTGGGTTGGTATCCCGAAAGCTGAAGAATCCAACCGAGCACGAAGGCAGTCATTGCGAGCGCAAGTTTCGAGACCAGGCCGTAGATGGTCACGTAAATGCCCTGCCTCTGCCGACCGCTTTCCCGTGCATCGTAATCGGCGATGTCTCCCAGCATGGCGTAGCTGACACAGTTCCCCGCCGCGCCCCCAATGCCTGAAAGAAAGGCGAGGAACATGAAGAACCAGATGCCGAGAGTTGGTACCAAGATCCAACCGGCCAGAACCGCCGCCCAGAAATACTGTCCTATCAACCAGGATATTCGCACACCAAGACGCGGGACGATTCGCCACCAGCCAAACGACGCGATCAATGCCGTCACGGCGTTCGTGAGAAATACGAACATGGTCATGTCCGGGCGGTCGAGGACGTAGCGTGTCACATAAGGGACCGCAAAGCCGATGCACGCGAAGGCCACGACCTCGGCTGTTTGGATACCTAGGAATTGTCGATGGTATCGGTTGCCGAGAACTTCCTTCATCATCCGCAGTATCGGTCGTTCTTCGGTTCGTTGCGGCTGCGGCAACTCCTTCACGTAGATTAATGCTGTCATGAAAACGACCAAATACGCTGCGGTAAATGCGATTATGAAGGGAGTAATCGCGGCGCGCGGGGCTTCGTGTTCCGTGAGATATTGCATAAGCCAGAGCGACACCAGATAGTTCGCGAAACCGAAAATCCGGAATATGACCTGTACGAACACGCGCTGTCGTGGATCGCGCGCGACCTCAAGACCTAGGGCGCTTAGCGGCACTGCGCGCAGGGTCTGACCTAGCTCGAACAGCAAATAAAAGGCGGTGATCCAGACAAAAAGCAGGGTTCCGGAAAGGCTTTGCGGCGGCAGCCACAGAAACGCCAACGAAGGACTGATGAGAACTCCGGCCATCATCACGGGTACCCGGCGGGGAGCAGATCGCCGATCGCTCCATACCCCGATTATTGGATCGGTAATTCCGTCGAAAAGTCGGGCAACAAGCAGGATCGTGCCGACGGCGGCAGGGGCAACCAGCAATACGTCGGTCGCGTATATCGCGAAATAGCTGGCCAACAGCGCGACCGGAACATTCGCCAGAATTGGCGGTGCGAGAAGAAAATAGCGTTGGTATGCCTTTGTTTCGTCGGTCGTCACGATCTTCATCGGATCACCTCGCCAGCTACAGGCCTTTATCTTGTGCCGAAAGGGATGGGATGAATAGTAACTATCCGACAGTGGCACGCCGTTCGCCTTTTTCGGCGCGATCGACGGTTTATTCTCCTACTGAATATCAGTGCAGGACTTTTGCGCAGGTCAATCGAACCAACCCTAAAAACGCAGAATTATATAATCGCCTGCCCCATTAAGGTTTATGAGGCACCGGTCCACGAAAGGGCAAAGGGCAAAGGGCAAAGGGCGAAGCGCCAAAGCGCTCCGCCCCCTTCCTGGTCCGCAGGAATCTTGCTGCAGACGAACTGGCCTGCTTACCAGGAAGCCTGGAAGCCGGCGCGAGCGCCAACTTCGCCGGAATCGAACCCGAGGCCCACGCCGCCGGTCAAGACGGTGCTGTCGCTGATCCGATATCCGACCGACGCCGAGCCTGCGACGCGATCATTGTAATAGCCGAACCCGCCAGCAACGCCGATGGTCTTGCCCGGCATGATAATCGGTGATTCCATCGCGAGCGCCAAAGCGACACCCTCGTTTGCACGCCGGATCTGCGTGGAATTCTCCTGCGCGAGATCGAACATCATCGATTGCCGGTCCTGCAGATCGAGGATCGCCATCGAATTATCGGCAATGAGCGCGGAGTTCGCACCAATCGCAGCCGTGTTCGCTGCCACATCATCGAAGCTGGCAAGGTTGCTCGTTCCGGCGGTTGCGCTCATACCCAGGGTTCCGTTCGCGTCGGCTGTTACGAAAGCCAGCGGACCGGTTTGCGATGCGACACTCGTGCCGAGGCCTGCAACAACTACCTGTCCATCGTTCTCGGCTACAGCGCCGTTGCCGATGGCAACAGAGTTCGTTCCCGATGCGACAGCTTCGTTACCCATCGCGATCGATCCATTACCTGTCGCGGTGGCAGCTTCGCCGAGTGATACTGAGCGCACGCCAGAGGCGGTTGCGAGATGACCGATCGCAGTGGCGCGTTCAGCTGTCGCATTGGAACGCCAGCCATACGCGGTCGCTCCAGGCCCCATGGCCGATGCCTGACCACCGACGACCGTCGTGGAAGGTCCGCTCGCGATTGTCGAAGCGCCGCTGTCGCCATCCCGGTTACCGCCGATCGCGATGGAGTCTCCACCGGTCGCCTGGGCCGTGTTACCGATGGCAATAGCGTTGTCGCCGGACGCGACAGAATCCTCACCTCCAGCGAAGCTCTGATCGCCGCTGGCCGTCGACTGATGGCCCACGGCTGTTCCCATTGCTCCGGTAGCTCGTGCTTGCCAGCCAAGGGCAGTTGCTCCCGGCGTCGAGGCAACGCTTTCGCCACCGACTGCCGTGGTCGAGTTACCCATGGCCATTGCAGCATCGCCGATCGCTAAGGCATCGATCCCGTTTGCAGTCGACTCGTTTCCGATCGCTGTCGCCATATCGGTTTGCGCATCGGCATTCTCGCCAACCGCCAAGGACCTGATACCTTGAGCCGTCGCAAGATGCCCGATCGCCGTCGCGCGTTCTCCGTCAGCAGCCGAGCGCCATCCATAGGCCGTCGCGCCCGGCCCACTGGCGAAAGCCTGTCCACCCACCACGGTCGTCGAGGGACCTGTCGCAGTCGTTACTGTAATGTCATTGGTGTCATCATCGTCTTCATTGACGTCTGCGATGCCATTTCCGTTAGCGTCGATGAAATCGCGCACGCCGCCGATCGCGATAGCATCGCCCCCATTGGCGACCGCCTTGTTGCCGATCGCAATCGCATTCGATCCCGAAGCGACGGCGTCTTCGCCGCTGGCGAAGCTCTGATCGCCGGATGCGGTCGTCTGATGTCCAACGGCTGTGCCCATCGCACCTGTAGCTTGAGCCTGCCAGCCGATCGCGGTGGCGCCCGGCGTTGTGGCATCGCTTTCGCCGCCAACGGCTACTGTCGAAGGGGCAGAGGCCGTTGCAGGATCGGTGCCCGCGTCGTCTCCGCCAATTGCCACGGCATCCGTGCCCGTCGCACTAGCGCCATTACCAACGGCGGTGGCTCCTTCGGCGGTTCCGGTCGTTGCATCGGTCCCGCATTCGGTGGCTTCTGCTGCCGCATCGTTGCACTCGGGCGTTCCGTCAGCGTGCGCTGCGGTCGCGAGACCTACGAATGCGCTGCCTGCGAACAGGACAGAGATGAGCTTTCTGTTGCTTGCGAAGTTCATGTAGCTTTCCTTCTTTTTCGGACCAGAAAGCCAAGTTTCCGCCGTGAGTGTCACGCGATGGCGGCTGCACAGAGCAACCGCGACAGAAGCTTGGCACTCCCTCAAGTGAAGGAGCGGGCGCAGCTACACAGGGGGGCGCATTTCGGATGCACCTCGGCAGAAATTCTTTTTCGGATTTGCCTGTTATGGCGATTTCACAAGTTTCAGACCGGATCGAGCGGTCCTGAAAGCAGGATCGGAAGGGTTGGTGCCTCATGCCGCACGCCGGTGTCATCCTCGAAGGTAACGGCCAAGGTCACACCGGCTCTCAACAGGTCCTCTTCCTCGTTCGACAACTGGCGCTCGAATTGACCGCTTCCGGGGATTGCTCCCAATGAATATGGTGCGCCCCCTTCTGGAATGACCCATAATTCCGGCGTCTGACCCGGTTCGGCCTCCAGACCGGTAATGTTCAATGCGAGACGCTGGTTAGGAACATCGACTATACTGGCGAGCCTGCGACCCGTTTCCTGGTCTTGCAACTGCGCGACAAGTTGAGGCGATGGTGAAGTCGTGATGTCCGTCGGCACGACTTCGACCGTGCGCGGAGTCGCTATGAACAAGGCGAGCGCTGCAGCGGCTAGACCGAGCCCGGTGGCAAAGGTCGCCAGACTCAGTCTCGAGTAAGATCGTTGGTCAGTCGTTCGAGGAATGCCGGCGACGCCCTTTGTCTCCGATGAAATGCGTGCCTCGATCCCGCGCCAGACATCGTCGGACGGCTGCAACTCTCCCGACGCCTCGGCCATCGAAGCAAGGTGAAGCTGCCACCATTCCACGGCGCTCGCAAAATCGCGTTCTTCGAGAAGGCGCCGTTGCGCGATCGCATATTCGTCGCCTTCGAGCACGCCCAAGGCGAGTTCGCCAGCGAGCATGAAGGATTCATCGTCCAAGGGAAGCGCGTCGTCAGCCACCGAGGCAACTCCTCAGCCCGGCGAGCCCGCGCCTAATCCAGCTTTTCATCGTTCCCAACGGGACATTCACGCGATCTGCAAGTTGGCTATGCGTGAGGCCATCGAAGAAAGCCAGTTTGATCGATCTGCGATGATCGTCCTGCAATTCTTCAAGACATCGTGCCAGCGCTTCGCTGTCTTCCATCGCGCAGAGCCATTCGTCTGCAGGCCGTGCCTCATCGTCCGTGATTTCAGGCAAGGCTCCGTCGGGCGTTCTGACCACGTGATCGCTGCGTCGAATGTCGTTCAAGGCCGTATTGCGCGCGATCGTGCAGAGCCAGGTTATCGGACTGCCCTTTGCAGGATCGAACCGGCCCGCCCGGCTCCAGACTTTGACGAACACTTCTTGCAGGATATCTTCGGAGCGCTCGCGATCCCGGACAATCCGCACAATCGTGGCAAATACTTTGCCGGACGTCATCTCGTAGACGGTTTTAAGGGAAGAACGATCGCCTTCGGCTGTCTCACTTATGGCCTTGAGAAGCAACTCGCGACGTTCTGACATTTCGGCCCCTTTCCCGAAGGTTGTGGCAGGACGCGGAGCCAAGTCAAGGCGGACCAGCGACGTAGATGGATGACAAGAGAAAGGCGCTGCCGGTTATCGCCGGTAGCGCCTGTCCTTTAGTAACGTTGTGTCTTTAAGCGAAAGTCACCCGCGTCGACCGAACGGCAGCACTTCGCCGCATCATTCCGCCGATCCCGAAAAAGCCGAGAAGCATCAACGCCCAGGTTGCCGGCTCGGGAACAGGCGCGGAAATCGTTCCTGCAGCAACCGGAAGGCCGACAACGTAGGAGCCTTGCATTCCATTGATGATGCCGCCTGTTCCCGCGCCAGCGCCAAGGGGGACAGGTCCGCCATGAAGCACAATTTCACGAAATACGAGGGGGAACAGATCGGCAGCCTCGAACCCGTCGGCGAAGATACCCATCTGGCTCAGATCGAAGGTTTGTGAGTAATCAAGGATGCCGTCGGCTCCTACTTCCCCAATACCGGTCAGAGGCAGGATGATCGCACCGTAGGATACCGCGCCTTCGCCGATCTCGACGAATCCGTC
>NZ_WTYW01000003.1 GCF_009827635.1 Parapontixanthobacter aurantiacus
TGCACGCCGTAGCCGCGGGCATGAACCACACGCTCCGGAATGCGCTCGTGATCGAAATGGAATATTTTCTCGCGCGCAATGTGGTCTTCGAGAAGCTGCGGTCCGCGCGGACCGGCAGTGAGCCAATTCTGGTCGTCGGCAATCGGATGCCCTTGGGCAGTCGTCATTACGTCATCATGGCCGTGAGGCTTCTGATGGTTTGCGCCGCCTTTCGACAGTTCGAGTTTTTTGGTCATGACCAATTCCTTTAAACGGTTCCTTCACTGAACTCTGAAGGCGTGCAAAGTTCCGCGATCCCAATAAGTTTAGGCTTTTATGTTCATCTCACGGGTAGTGCGTGACTGGCTTCTCGGAACAGACGTTTCACGAAGTGCCCGAGTTCGATCGCAATGGGCGCCACGATTACCGCGGCCGCCAAACGGTTATTCTAAGTTCTCAAGCTGTAACTCTTCAACAGTCCCGGCATCTGTGTCGGCGGGAATTGGTTCATTCTCTGGCACCTGCAATGCGGAGCGCCGCATGATTTCGTGGCCGAGTTGTTCGAAGAACTGCTGATAAAGCTCCGCCTGTGTATTCGCAGTTTCCGTTGCCCTGCCGCCTTCGCGGTTCGTCGTTTCGGCATCTGCTATCGCAAGTCTCACAAGGGCTTCGCCAGTGCCCGACGCTTCGACGAACGCCGATATCATCTGAACGTTGGAGACCCGCAGAACGCCGCCAAAATCCAGTTTGCGTTGCTGACGGGTCGGAGCGACGGCGGTGATGAACCCGCTCTCGATATCGGCTGTTTCGATGCGCAAGCCCATATCAAGAAGAACATTCATCGTGGCAGCGAATGCGACCTGCTTGTCGACTCGGTAATCGCGTCTCTGCAAAAGCCGCAGTTCGGTGACGCTCAGCGATGCCGTCGCAGGGCTAGCACGGTAAGTGTCGACGAGGTATCCCCCCATATCAGCGACCGACTGAACCTGCTGCATCGGAGCACACGCTCCGATGAATAGGAAGCAAGCGCCGATACGCCAGAGTTTCAAGGGTAATCTCCGGTCAGCCAAGAGAAACGACGGTCGCGTGCGAAGCGACCGTTGCTAAAGCAAGATTGGCAGCGATCAATGATTATCGTCAAGAGAGCGAAAGTCGAATGCCAGCAGCGACACTCGTCAGAAAGATCAGGGACATGCCCAGAACAATCCGGCGCACGACCACGTCCTTCCACCAGAATATCTCGGTCGGTTGGTGAAATAGCATGACTGCCCTCGCTTTTCGAACAACGGCTTCTTTGAAAGGCTGAGCGGACGCTCCCACCTCAATCGATGGTCAGTGTGACTGCCCTGCGGTTCCTCGCCCAAGCAGCTTCGGTGCTATCGAGGACAGCCGGCCGCTCCTTGCCATAGCTGATGACCGTCAGCCGGTTTTCCGCGATGCCCAGCGATACGAGATAGTTGCGTGCAGCAGTTGCCCGTCGTTCACCAAGAGCGAGGTTGTATTCGCGCGTGCCTCTTTCATCGGTATAACCCTCTATCCGAGCACGTTTCGCCGGGTATTGGCGCAGCCATTCAGCCTGACGCCGCAGGGCGACGGCATCTTCATCGTCGATGTCGAATTGATCAGTGTCGAAATAGATCGTGTCCAGACCGGCCATCCGGTTGCTGAAGTCGGCCTGGCTGCCGGGTACAATCCTTGTCTGCGAACCCTGATTCTGCGACTGGATCGGAGCGGGTCCGGGTGCCGGGGGAAGCGTGTCGACTTCTTTCTTGCCACAGCCAGCAACGCTAAGAGCGAGCGCGGCGACGAGTACGATATTCGGCTTCAAACTCATGGATCAATACTCCTAATATCCCTCTGCGAAGGGTAGGAGGCAATGATAGCGCGGTGCGGGGCGGAGCGTATGTATGGCGTTTTCACGCCCCCGTTAAAATCGCGTAGGTATTGGTCGCGAAGTATTCCGATATGCTGATTCTGCGACGCTCCCCCTCAGTCCAAAGCGTCGCTCGACAGTAGCTGGCGGGATTCAGTTCTCTCGTCTCACCCCCGCCAGCTACCTAAGGCTGGTCAAGCGCTTCCATTCGCTCAAAGACAAAATGCAGACATGAAGGTCTTGCCCCGATTTCGGGGCGGGAGCCGAATTTCTCTTCAGTCTTACGTCCGACGAACAGGTGTCATCTGCTCGGCGAGCCTGTAGCCAACACCGCTCTCGGTCAGGATAAGTTCGGGGTAAGATGGATCCTCTTCCAGCTTGTCGCGCAGAAGCGCGATATAGCTCCGAAGATATTGCCCATCGACTAAAGGCGTATTCCATCCGGCGATCATGAGTTGCCGCTGGGTGACTACCTGAGCGGAGTTGCGCACGAGGGCGCCGAAAATTGCAAATTCCTTCGGAGAGAGATTGATGGGTTCGCCCATCAGGGTGACCTGTCTTCGAGCGAGATCGACGCGCAAATTTTCGGACTGGAAGATTGTCGCAGTTCCGTCGCTCTCCTGCTTCCTACGGCGTTCGATGACCCTTATACGAGCCAGAAGCTCCGCCATTCCGAATGGCTTGTCGATGTAGTCGTCGGCGCCTTCGTCGAGCGCACGAACCTTGTCAGCTTCCAGATGCCGAGCGGACAGGACAAGCACGCTTGCGCCAGCTTCGTCCTTCAACGGCGCGATGAGTTCGGATCCATCTGCATCGGGCAAACCAAGATCCAGAAGTACGATATCGATCGTGCTTTGCCTTACCATTTGCAGTGCGGCAGATCCTGTGGCTGCTTCGAATACGTCATGCGACAGAGCCGTGAGAACCGGCTTAAGAGCCCGGATGATGGAGGGCTCATCGTCGACAATGAGAATGTTCACGAAGACACCTCAACCCGTTCGTCGACCGCGTCCGTGGCGGGCGAGAACCGCATCGTAAACCGCGTACCGCGTCCGCCCTCGACAGGGGATTGCACGGTCAGCATACCGGCACAGGCTTCGACGAACCCTCGGGCAATGAAAAGTCCCAAACCGGAGCCGGCCTTGCTGCCCTCGTTTCTGCCCTTGTAGAAACGTTCGAAAACCCTTTCTTGATCGGCCATCTTTATTCCGCTTCCCTGGTCCGTAATCGACAGTTCCACAAAATGATTGGCGGCCTTCACCGATAGCGTGACCGGATCTTCGTTCGCAAACTTCGAAGCATTGTCCAAAAGGTTGGCGATTGCCTGTTCGATCAGCGTCGGATTTCCGGCAATTATCGCAGGATCGGCCGAAAATTCCCGTCTGACATCGAGCGTCGGATGGGCTGCACGTATCTGCCTAATGGCCGACATGGCGATTTCGCTGAGGTCCATCGTTTGTGTTTCCGGCAGGAGACCGGCTTGAATGCGACCCACGTCGAGCAGATCGGTCGTGTAGCGATCGAGGCGATGACATTGCTCGATGATCGAGGAAAGGAGGCTGTCGCGTTGCTCCTGGCTCAAATCGACATCGGGAGAAGACAGCGCACCTGAAGCCGCTTCCATGACGGTAATCGGTGTTCTCAAATCGTGAGAGATCGAAGAGAACAAAGAGTTTTTCAGCGCCTCGCTACGGGCTTGCAATTGAGTTTCTGCGACCTCCTCGAGCAAAAGACAGCGTTCTATCGCCAAAGCCAACAACGCGGAGACCGATTGCAGGTCCGTAAGGTTCGATTGCGAACCGTATTCCTCGGTCGTGCGAAACTTGACTATCCCAAGGGGTCCCCGCGCGCCGACGAGTTCCAGAACGATCGCCCCTTTCTTGCCGTTCGTTCCGACGTCTTCCAGAAGGGGTTCCATTGGGCAAAGTTCGATCTCGCCAGTGCTTGGACGGAAATAATAGTCACCGTCCGCGATAAAGATTTTGACCGACTGGATATACTGCGAGGGAAGAAGACCGCGCATGGCTCCTTCGACGTCTTTCACTTGAAGCGCCCTCTGCAATCGATCGCTGACCGTAAGCAGGAATGCACTTTCCGTCTGCGCAGTTCGCGCCCGTTCGACGGAGTCGCGCAGGCGCCCTACCAGAAGTCCGGTAAGAAGGGCTGTGGCGTTGAAGGCGATAAGCGGGATGGCCTCATCGACGGTCGTCACGCCGAATTCGAAGCGTGGCTCGCTGAGAAAGAAGTTATAAATTCCGGAAGCCGCTACCGCTCCCATGATGGCGGCCAGCATGCCCGAATGAACCGCGATAATGATTACGCCGGTCAAGTAAATGAGAACGGCAGTGATTGGTCGGTCGACCGTTTGCGCAAGATGCGTTCCAACGGTGGCAGCGACAAAGATACCTGTGGTGACGAAGAATGATGGGGGTTTGAAGGTCACAGTTACACCTTGGCTCGAACGGTTCGCTCCGCCCTATAGCTTCTTCGGCGTCCGACAGCTTGTATGCCTTTTCTACGCGGCTTCGGAGCTACGCCGTTGACATCCATGAAACCACGTACCTGAGATTAAATAGATTGCGCTATTTACGACTGCGCCCGCCGGCATAAGCGGCAGTTTCTAAGCAAATTATCATCCTGCACCAGAATGCGCTGCGCTTGCCTCAGTCGGTGGCGGACCACGCTTATGCGCGCGATCCGCTACCTAAGCCGCTTTGTCAGCTGGCTCCATTGCCAAGGAAGCTCCCGTTAATTCAGCCTTAGTGTTCGTGAGGAGACAGGAGAAGGCAGTCGATACGCAGGTTGTGCGCTAGCGCGCTCCCCGAAGCGGCAAGATACAGACGGATATTGCCGAACTCTTCATCGTCCCAATTAAAAAGCTTGAAATGCACGTGGCCACGGGCGAAACATTTACCCTAGACATCGGGTGAAAGATCAGTTTCAATTGCTACCATGTCCATGCGGTCGGCCAGGCGCTCAAGCCCTTCCCAGCCATCTATCGCCGCGAAGTTGTAGCCACGAACAGCCCTGGCAAGCTGTTCACGGGGGTCGGTCTTCAAAGTTGTCAGGATAGTTCCTTCTATATCGTTTTTTGCGGAATTGCTTGATTGCCTCTTTCCCAGTAGAGTCAGTCGTCTTCTTGCCCCTCCTTCCCTGCTGCGCTGCGGAATTTCGCCTGCTGCTGCGTGGCAGCAGCCGACCACTTGTCGAGGTCGATCACGCCGGGGACGACGAGCACGCCAGCTGCGGTTTGGGAGATGCCAAAGCCGGCTTCCGCGCAAAGGCTGGTGAGGTGACGACTGGCGGTAACGTCCCCCTTAGCTGCCTTGCGCTGCAGAGAGCGAAGCTCGACTTCCAGCATGGTCATTGTCTCACCGGTCATCTCGATCTCTTCGTGCGACCGCCTCGAGCAGCGTCTTCAAGGCTTTTTAGGCTTTAACTTCCTAGGCCGCCCGCTGGGACTGCCCGACTTGCCCGGTTCCATGCTTGAACACGAAGACGAGGTTCTTGAGTTCCGTGTAGGAGGCCGCGCCAGCGGTGAGCAACTCCTGCATGTGGCGCCAGTCCATGCAGACATAGTGGATCGAACCATCGCTGCTGAAGCGGGCGAGATTGGCAGTTACCGAAGTGAGAAAGGCGGTGAACTCTTCCTGGCTCATCTCTTCCGATGCCATCACGAACTCTTCATGCTGCACCTTCCCGAGGCCGCAGATGTGGCCGCCTACGGGCACATTGTACGGCGGGTCTGTGAACACCATTTGCGCCTTTTCCGTACCTAGAAGCTTGGAATAAACAGCCGGATCGGTCGCGTCGCCGCAGATTATGGCATGGTCGCCAAGGATCCACTTGTCGCCCACGCGGGAAATTACAGGCGCACTCTCGTCGATCTGTGCCGGCTGCTCCGGTGCGGGTTCGGCATCCAGGCTGTTCAACAGCGCTTCCACTTCTGCCGTGTCAAAACCGGTCAGGGCCAGCTCGAATTCCTTATCGAGTTCATGGATGGCCCCGAGTTCAAGCGCCAACAGCTCGTTGTCCCATCCAGCCAGCTCCGCGAGGCGGTTGTCGGCGATGACATAGGCGCGCTTCTCTGCCTCGGTCATGTGTTCCAGGCGCAGGACAGGAATACGCATCAAACCGAGCAGCTTGGCTGCTTCCAACCGGCCGTGTCCCGCGATGATACCGTTCTGTCCATCTGCGAGGACCGGGTTGGTAAAGCCGAATTTCTTGATACTTTCGGCTATCTGCTTGAGCTGTTTCCTGGAATGTGTCCGCGCGTTGCGCTCTTGGGGTACGAGGTGTTCGAGTTTCTCGGGTCTTATTATGGTCGTGTCAGTCATGTGAACGTCCTCTTGTTGAAAAAACGGTCCAGATGTCATGCGAGCGATCGAAAGTACCTACTGGGAATTAGACCGGTTTTTGAATGAGGAAATGATGTTTCGTACGGTTTCCGGTACCGCATATCCGTTCCGTCTTGCGATGACTGCGTGCACGAGCTCGATGTCAGAGTAATCAACCGGTCGCTTTCTCCAGCCAGCCTTGCGCATCCCTTTGCGCAGTTTCATGACTACCGGTCGAATCCGGGCGTAGTACGCCAAGACCAGTTGCTCGTTGGCTACTCGCCTGAGCAGACTTTTCTTCCTTTCACGCTTAGCCTTCAGTTCGCCCCGAAGTCCCTTGACTACGAGTTCGCGTACATCGTCTTCGGGGACCAGCTCCGGATTAGCCTCGATCGTAGCGACAACATCGCGGGCGAGCACATCTTCCCCTCTGTCGCGCCGATGGCGAAGGAGGTGCAGGATCCCTTCGCCAAAGAGGTCATAAGGCGATCTACTGCTCGTAATCCGGACTCCTTTCCGGAAGTCATGAAGAGTTCGTGGACCGGAGCCCCGAGCCCGTCCGCGAACCGTTGCGCGGTCATGATTGTCGGGTTGCCAACGCCGCGCTCGACCGCCGACACATATGTCCGGTCGATCCCCGCGTGGAACCCGAACTCTTCCTGCGACAAGCCTTTCGCACGGCGAAGCCGCCTGACATTGGCACCGGATAGCTGTCGCACGTCCATCGAACGACAGCACATCGACTCGGACAATCGGTCCACGGACGATGAGTCTCATTTTGTCCTCGACTTCGACGCCACGCGAAGCAATCAGGACGCATGACCGATAACCTTCCCGAAACCCACAACTCGTCGATCCTCGAAAAGCTGCTCGAACACCAGTTCGTCGCATCGCTCACCGCAAGCCTCTGGCGGCGCGGCTTCCGGGACATCGAGGTCCTGCGCGCGGAAGTCGACGCTTTCGGACACGACATTGTCATCGAGGCGGGCGGCATACTGCGGCACATCCAGCTCAAGTCGAGCCACCGCGACGCGCGAACCGCGCGCGTGAACATCCATTCGCGCCTGGCCACCAAGCCGAGCGGCTGCGTGATCTGGTACCTGTACGACCGCAGCACGCTCGAGCTCGGACCGTTCCGCTGGTTCGGGAGCGAGCCCGGCACAGCGATGCCGCCGCTCGGCGACCGCATCGCGCGGGATTCTCGCGGCAACCGGCAAGGGCAAAAGGCAGAGCGGGAAGACATTCGCGTTCTTCCCAAGGCCCGGTTCGATACGCTGGCCACGATCGACGACCTTGCTGATACGCTGTTCGGTCCCGGTCGAGTGGACTAAAGCACTGCCGAAGCATGCGATATGGTTCCGCGCTACGCTGGCTTTATAGAGCGCAGTTGTCCGCTCCCTGTTCGTTCCAGGCGCTTCCCTGTTACCTACGTAGCAATACCCTGATATGGCATGCCCGTTTCCCTGTTATCTCGCTTAGGAATTTGCTTAGAAAGCCGCGCAAATGCGCCGTCTGTCTGCCGTCAAATCCCTTGAAAATATCCGAATTCGCCGAATTTCCCTGTAAATCGCCAGATAACAGGGAAACGAGTGATGAGACCGGTTCGCTCGGGACTGCGTCGCGCACCAAACAGTCCTGCTCAGCATCAGGCGTTCTGCTGATCGCGCTGGCCGTAGAGGCGATAGCCGAGCACCGTAAAAAACAGCAGCCCAAGGCACGAGCCGATGATATAGAGCGCGGTTCCGTTCCATCCGAAGGCATCGAACACCGCCGTGCCCGCGACGCTGCCGATACTCCCCCCGATGAACATCATGACGATGTAGATGCTCGTCAACCGCGTCCTGAGGCTCGGTTCGGCCGACAGAAACGTCATGCGGCTCGTCACGTCGATGGCCGGGCCGACGATATTGCCGATCAGGATCGGTATCATGAGCAGCCAGAGATTCCCGCCGAACGGCAGCAGGAGGGAAATGCCGATCGTCTGGATAAGCGCGAACCCCATACGTGCCTTGCGCGGGCCGATACGGTCCGCAAGCCTTCCCCAATAAGGCGTTGTGACGATGCTGATTGCCGCAAAACCGGCAAGGTACCCGACAACGTCAGTGCCATAACCCATCTCGGGGCCGGTGAGGTGCAGCGCCAGCCCTAGCCACAGGGCGATGAACTGCCCGAACCCTATGCCCTGGATCGCTCCTGCCAGAACGATTTCCTTGTCCTGTCGCAGCAGAGAAACCATCGAGCCCAGCAGCGCACCATAGCGCAGGCCGCCCGCGCTGTCGTCGCGCTGGCCCTTTTCCATGATGCGCGGCAGCGAAATGGTGATCGCGATCATCGCGATGCTCGCGCTCCAGTAGACGGCCCGCCAGCCGAAATGCTCCGCGATGACGCCCGCGCCGACCCGTGCGACCAGGATGCCGAAGATAACGCCCGCCGTCAGGATCGCGGTCACGTGGCCGAGCCGTTCCGGCGCGACCCGCTTCGAAGCATAGGCCGGCAGCAGATACGGAGCGATCGTGAAGAAGCCGAGCAGCGTAGAGCCTGCCGTGAACAGGACGAAATCCTGGGCGAGTGTCATGATGCCGAGCCCGACGCACTGTCCGATGGTGAAAAGGAGCGTGAGCGAGCGGTTGGAGTAGCGATCGCCGAGCGGCAAAAGCAGCAGGATGCCGACGGCGAGTGCAAGCTGGTTCAATGCCGGGACGAGGCCGATCCTTGCCGCGCTCACGCCGAAATGATCGGCGACTTCGCCGATGATCGGATGGATGTAATAGGCGTTGGCCGTGACGACCGCCGCGGCGAGGGCCAGCAGATATTCCTGCGTTGCGGAAAGGCGTGCTGGCTGCGTCATCGACGCTGCGGCCTTCGTCATCCCGCCCTTGCCCGTCAAGTCAATTGGTGGGGCTAACTGCGATCGGGCGGCAAAGCTGGCCTGCGTCGCTCAATAGGTCGGATCGATGTCGAACCGCTCGCACATCTTGTCGATGAAACTGCCTTTGGGCGGCGGTGCATCGCGCAACCCTTCGAGGCGAGAATGCCACAGATGCACCGTGCGGGTCTCGTCCGTCAGCATCGCCTCGACAACCTCGGCAGGCTCGTAAACCTTGCGAGCATCGGCCCATGACACGGGATGCAGCACCTCGATCGGATGTGCGTAGCGCTCGAGCCCGTTCTTCGTGATCGCGTAGGTCAGCATCCCGGCGCTGAAGGTGCCCCACGGATAGTCCTCGAGCTCCATCCGCCCGTTCCGCAGCCGCTTCCAGTAATAACGCAGCGATTTTTTCGGACCGTACCAGGGTGGCCGCCGGTTGGGCCGCGCAAGGCTTTTCAAATCCTCGACGAGCGGCGAACCGGCAGGGGCCATCATGATCGCGTTGTTCATCCGGTTTCCGTGCTCGCACGCGAAGATGTAATCGTCCCCGAAATCGAGCGGGCCGAGAAAGATGAGGTCCATGTCGACCCAGCAATCATATCCCTGATCGAGCAGTTCGATCCGCCAGAGATTGGCGCCCAGCGCAATGGAATTGCTCCCGCGATAGCAGATCAGGCGATCGCGCGGCATGACATCGGCCGCATCGCGCACCTCGATCCCGTCCGGCACATGTTTCAGCGTTTCGGGTTCGTAGCTCCATATGGTGAACTCGTGACCGGCGGCCTTCGCCGAAGCGACGCAGAGCCGTTCGAGATATTGCAGTTCCGGCCCGACCCAGAGCGAGTGAAGATGCGGTAAGCTTGTCATGCAGAACCCCCAAGGTTTGTTGCGACCCGTCGGTTTTGCGACGAAAGATGATACGAGCGCAGTTCCGCGACCATGCGGTGCAGGATGCGATCGAGAAAATTGCCGATAGTCCTATGTAAACTTGATCGGGCCTTGGGGTTCCATTAGCGGTGCAAAAGCAGGCTGGCGGATCACGTTCCGTTCTCATCGAAAGTACCTTCGATTTTCAATTCCTACGACATCATCCGCATCATCAATCTCGCCGAGCGGACCGACCGACGGCGCGAGATGGAAGCCGAACTGGCAAAGGTCGGCTTGCAGAACGATCCTCGCATATCCTTCTTCCCCGCGATCAGGCCCCCTTCTGCCGGAGATTTCTCTTCAGCAGGGGCGCGCGGCTGTTTCGAGGGGCATCTGCAAATCCTGCACGAAGCGGTCGAAGCCGGACAATCGGTCCTGATACTCGAGGACGACTGTTCGTTCACCGAGCGCGCGGCGGATTACGAAGTGCCGGAGGATTGCGACATCTTCTATGGCGGCTACCACGCCAAGAATGTCGAGCAGCCCTGGCTGGGCGATGTGCAGGAATCCCACATGATGGGCTTCAGCGCGCGCGGTGCGAGGCTGGTCAGCGAATATCTCGACAATCTCGAATATGAAGGCATTCATCCGCCGATCGATGCCTCCTATGTCTGGTATCGCCGCGCCCATCCCGAAACGCCGACGCATTTTGCGGCGCCGCCGATCGGTGTGCAGCGTTCCTCGGCAAGCGACATTGCGCCGCGTCCGTGGGATCGCTTCGGGCCGACCCGGATGCTGGCGGCAGGACTTAGGAAGCTGCGCGCCAAAGCGCAGGGCTGATGCTCGCCAGGCTGTAACGGGTCAGGAAGCGATCAGCTCACCGGTTCTTCAACCAGTCACCGAGCCATGCGCGCCCCGCACGCGTTCGCAGTGCGAGGCCGAGCGTGCCTAGACGGGTGGCGAAGCCGCCCTGCCCCGCTCGCCGGTCCAGTTGCCGCCGCCGCAGGATGTCCACCCTCGCTTCGGCAAGACGCTTCACGCCGGGATCGTTTCGAAAGGCCGGATGACGCAGCCATGCCTCGCTCTGCGCGATGACGGGTTCGTCGTCCAGCAGCGTCTTGCTCGTGCCGCTTTCCCGCGTCGTATAGAAATAGGTCGGCCGGTCCAGCGCGGCGAAGAACGCGCCGCCGGCAAGAAGCGCCTTTGCGAGAATGTCGAAATCCTCGCCATTGCGGATCGACGGATCGTATCGCAATTCATGCTCGTTCAGGAAAGCGCGGCGAAAAACGGGTTTCAGGGTCACATAATCCAACCCGCCGGCGGGGGTGCTGCGAAACAGCTTCTCCAGCGTGACTTGCTGAACCGGGGGATCGGGATGGACGGCGGGTCCGAGCATCTCCCCCTTAGGCAAGTCGTAATAGGTAAGGTTATCGCTCACGATCTGGGCATTTTCGCGATCGGCCATCCGAAGCAGCGCGGGGAAGCGGCCAGGCGCATAGGCGTCGTCGGCATCGAGGATTGCGATCCAGTCGGAGCCGGCAGCATCGATCGCCTTGTTGCGCGCGACGGATGGCCCTCCATTCGTAGTGCTGCGAATGAGACGGAGGCGGGGATTTTCGCGGGACAGGGCTTCGACGACCTCGCAGGTCCGGTCCGTCGACGCATCGTCCACCACGATGACTTCGGCGACCTCTTCCTGCTGCAACGCAGAGGCGAGCGCCCTTTCCACGAAAGTCGCAGCGTTGAAGGTCGGAACAATGACGGCGATACTATCGGCCATAGGCCATCCAATTCCCCGTTCCAGCTGACGCCCCTTCAGGGCGAGAACCGCCTTCTGTCTTCGATCAGCCGGGGCTGCGGCGAAGGCGGCTTATTGCGGGTCCAACGATATCGAGAAACTCCTGTTCCGGTCCCTTCGGACGGCCCCGGACGTACCACAGGACGAGGAGGCTCAGGAAATAGGTTGCCGCACCCAGCAGGATGAGAGCGATCATTTCGGCATAACCTTCCAATGTAGGCGGGATCGGAATTAAAGCCTGCTCCGCCGCGAGGACCGCAATGGTCATCGCCGCACAAGCGAGAAGCGGGCGCCAGGCTCCTTCGAAATGGTCCCGCAGGCCGATACCGTTCAAAGTCCGTATCAGCATGATCGACCAGACGATCATGATCGCCTGACTGCACGCAAGGCCGTAGACCGCGCCCTGAAGCATGCCGATGTCGCTCGCGCGTCCGAGCAGGATACCGCCGACGAGCAATGGCGCCCGCAATACGAGTATCTGTAGATCGCGCCAGAACAGGGCCCGCGTATGTCCTGTCGCCATCGCGATAGGCCCGACATGCTGCACGGCATTGGCCGCCTGCATGAGGATGAACGCCTGCACGATCGGAATGGTGGGTATCCATTGCGGCCCGAGGACCAGCCGCACGATCGGATCGGCCAGCACGGCGAAGCCGACGCCGACCGGAAAGGCGACGGTGCAGAAAACCGATTGCACGCGCAGATAGGCGGAACGCAGCCGCGCCGGATCGTGCTTCATCCGCGCGAGCGTCGGGAAAAGGACCATGGCGATGGGCGACTGGATCTGGCCGACGGTCATGCTGGCGAGCCGCTGGCTCATCGAATAGATGCCGAGTTGGTTCGTCCGCACGAAATAGCCGACGACGAGCGGGTCCGCCTTCGAATTCAACGCCTGCACCCAGCTACCCAGTGTCAGCCAGATGGAAAAGGACATCAGTTCGCGCGCCTTGGACAGCGACAATCGCGGTCGGTAGGCCCTGAACACGTAAGACAGTATCAGCCGCACCAGCGATGCTGCGAGAATGCCGAGCACGATCGCCCAATACGAGCGATAGATATAGGCGACCGAGATCGAGACGACGAAATTCGCGACGCGGTCGGCCAGCGACAGGGCAATCGTCTGCCAGAATACGAGGTCGCGCTCGAACAGGGCGAGAACGGGGTTCTGCAACGACCCGAGGGCTGCCGAGAACGACAGGGCGATGAGGAGGCCGGTGACGCGCTCATCGCCGTAAAAGTCCGCGACGAAGGGCGCGCTGCCTCCGATAAGGACGACCATGGCCACGGCCTTGATCAGTCCGAAGGTCCAGATCGTGTGAAAATGCTCGGCTTCGGGCTGGTCGTGATGGATGACGGCCTTGGATAAGGGAAGGTCCGCCATCACCGCCACGACTGCGGCTGCGGCACTAGCGATAGCGACGATGCCGAAATCGTCCGGCGTCAGAAGGCGGGCGAGGATGATCGTGCTGACGAAGGAAATGATGACGTAGGTTGCCCGGCCAAGCCCGACCCACGCGACGCCTTTGACGACAGAACCCTTCTTCCCGGACATGATGCTGCAATTCTACCTGAAGTTATTGCGCGGCAAGACGGATCGAATTGCAGGGGGTCATGGGCGGGAGAACTCCGTAAGACGCCAGCTTTTCCGTTGCCGGAGAAAGTCGATCCGGTCGGTCCCGCGTCATTGGCCACTCTCTAGCAGCCGCCAAGGGTTTTGCAATGCGATGCAGCGCAGGTGATCGAGTTCGGCACAGGCCTGGAAATCGAGCGGTTCTCATGCCGATACGAAAACACCGCTTGCCTGCTGCGCTGGACAAGCGATGGACCGAACCCCTAAGCGCCGAAGGATGAATATCGCTCGAAGCTTGCGCGAAGTCGCTCGGCGCCTTGTCGGATCGCTGCGCAGGCTGCTCGTCGATCTGGGAGTGCCTCCGGCCCGCGTCGGCTATCGCAACCTCAGAAACGAGACGCCGACCGAGTTTCATGAGCGCAGGAAGGGGAGGGGCGACAGCCTCGCGAAGCAGGAGGTCGTTCATCCCGAACGACGCGCAACCAACCCCCTGCCGCTCAACATCGCTGATCGCGAACGGCTGCCGCGCGATCGCGGCTGGTGGCACTATTCGATGCACGACGTGCCGACCCGCCTCAGCTTGCCGACCCGCTTTACGGTCGTGCCAAATGCGACGGTCGTTACCGGTACCGACGACACGGGCCTTTTCTACCCGGCGATCCTGACGGACGACAATCGTGCGATCAACATGCGCGAAATCGTGCTCCGACCGCTTCATGCGCAAATCCTGCTGAATGCACCGAGGGTGAGACATATCGGCAAGGCAACGTGGTTCTGCGAACGGTCCTATGCCAACCACTCGCACTGGCTGACCGCCCATCTGCCCAAACTAGTCCTTTTAAAGGAGCTGGGGCGGCTGGACGACGTACTCCTGCCCGCGACGATGACGCCCGTCATGCGGCGCTCGATCGAACTGCTTGGCCTCGACCCGGCAGCCTTTCCGACCTTCGAGGTCGGCGAAGTCCTGAAGGTCGACGAACTGACCGTCCTCGAAACGGATCGCTTCCGCGGCGAATTGCTGGCGCCGGTGAGGGAGGCAATCGCTTCCGGCGGCGATGCGCCCGCATCACGACGCATCTTCATCAGCCGGAAGAAAGCAGCGATCAGGAAACTCGCCAACGAGGATGACATCTGGCCGCTGTTCGAAGCCGCCGGCTTCGAGCGGGTCTTCATGGAAGAGCTGGGCTTCGAAGAGCAGATCGAACTCATGTCGCAGACCGAGATACTGGCAGGACCGCACGGGGCGGGCCTTACCAACATGATGTTCTGCCCGGCGGGTTCGACCGTCCTCGAGATCGCCTGGCTGGGCTTTCCCAACCCCAACTTCTACGCCCTCGCCTGCGCCATGGACCTGCGATATGCGCTGGTCGATGCCGAGGTTTGCGAAGGCGACGCGGAACCGCTGAAGCGTGACATGACGGTGCACCCCGAAGCCATCGCCGCGGCTCTCGAAGCGATCGAGAAATGAAGCCGCTCTTCGCCGCTGAACCCCTTTCAAGGGAACTGAAGACATGAATATCTCGATCGTCATGCCGGTGCTGAACGGCGAGACATATATCGCCGAAGCCATCGATTCGGCACTTGCGCAGACGCACCCGCCGTTCGAACTGCTCGTCGTCGACAACGGCTCGACCGATGATACCGTTGCGATCGCCTCGGCCTGTCCGGCACCGGTGCGAGTCCTTCACGAGACCATTCCGAGCGCATCGGCCGCCCGCCTCAAGGGCGCCGCCGAAGCGAAAGGCGATGCCATCATGTTCCTCGATGCCGACGACATCTTGGGCGAAAACGTTCTCGAGGAACTTGCCAAGGTGCTGGCCGATTACCCGGAGGCCATCGCCGCCTGCGAATGGAAACGTTATGAAATCCATGACGGCGAATGGCAGGTGCGCCCGGCCACCTGCACTCCCCGCAAGGCGGGACAGAGCGCTCTCGCTGCATGGCTGTCGGGCTGGTATCATCCACCCTGTTGTGTGCTGTGGTCGCGACCTGCTTACGAGAAAAGCGGCGGGTGGGACCCGGCTTGCAGGCAGAACGACGACGGGGACATCATGATGAGGGCGCTTGTAGCGGGGGTGCCTTTAATACGGACCACCGGAGGAACATCTTACTACAGGCGCCTTCCGGAAGGAAAGTTATCGCTCAGCGGGGAGCGATTTTCGGAACAGGGATTATCGGCACGCCTCGACGTTATCGAACGCATCGAAGGGCTGCTCGAAAACCAGGGGCGCAAAAGCCGGTTCGGCGTGCCTTTGCGGCGCGCCTATGCGATGATTGCGCATGACGCGAAGGGATTTCCGAAGATGATTGCCCGCGCGCAAAAGGGGATGCGGCGCAACGAGCCCGGCCCGGTCGAACTCGCCCGCGATTTTATCATGCGAGCCAAGACCAAGGCGGGGCTTGCTCACGACCGTTACGAATTTCAGGGCGGTTAGCCGGGCTGCCCAAGCTGCCTTTGCGCGACCCGGCGCAGATAGTACCTGAGCAACCCCGCCCCAGCCTTTCCCAGCGTCAGTCGGCGCGGACCTTGTTCTGGAAGCTCTTGCGCAGCTTCATGAGCTTGGGCGGAATCACGGCGAGGCAATAGGGGTTCCGCTTGCCCTCACCCTCCCAGTATTCCTGGTGGTAATCCTCTGCCGGATACCACTTGTCCGCCGCCTCGATCGTGGTGACGACCTTGCCGTCATTTTCCTCGTTCGCGCGGGCGATCGCGGCCTCGGCCGCCTCGTGCTGCTCGTCGTCCAGCGGGAAGATGGCAGAGCGATACTGCGTTCCGACATCGTTGCCCTGCCGGTTCAGCTGCGTCGGATCATGCGTGCCCAGATGCACGTCGTAAATTTCGTCCGTGCTGATGACATCGGGATCGAACGTCACCCGGATCGCCTCGGCATGACCGGTGCGGCCCGAGCATACCTCCTTGTAGGTAGGGCTTGCCGTCTCGCCGCCGATATAGCCGCTTTCGACTTCGCTCACCCCGACCACGTCCCGGAAAACCGCTTCGGTGCACCAAAAACATCCGCCCGCGATGATTGCCTGCTTGTTGTCTGCCATGATCTTCTCAAACTCCTTTTCGCAGCACAGATAGGAACCGGCCCGGCGCTTGTCATGGGGCCGGATGGCTTTAGAAGGGTTGCCGCCCCTTCTGGCGATCAAAGGAACGACCCATGCGCAAAGCCCTTTCGATTTCCCTCGCAGCAATCGGCCTCGGTAGCGTCGGCACGCCCGCCCTCGCCGACCACCACATGGCTGAGGACAAGACTGCCACCTCCGACCTTGCGGACCCGGCGGCGTTCGAAGCACAATATGCAGAAGCGTTGTCGGGCGCTCTCAATCACCCGAGCCGTGCCGAGGATCGCGCGCGCGACCAGTATCGCCACCCGTCCGAAACGCTCAGCTTCTTCCGCGTGGAACCCGACATGAAAGTCGGCGAATATGCCCCTGGCGGCGGCTGGTACACCCGCGTCCTCGGCCACTATCTCGGCGGTGAGGGCCAACTCGTCGGCCTGTTCTTCGATCCGATGGCGGGACCGTTCGATGCGGAGGCGCAGGAAGGCTTTCGCCAGGCCGCCGCGAACTTCCCCGCGCAGGCCGCCGAATTCACCGGCCTTCCCGCCGACAGGTTTTCCGGCATGACGCTGGAGACGATTACCGACGAGGAAGCGGGAACGTTCGACCGCGTGCTGGTCATCCGGATGATGCACAATCTGATGCGCGCCAATATCGCGGACAACGAATTGAAGAAGATGCGGATGCTGCTGAAGCCCGGCGGGCTGCTCGGCATCGTGCAGCATCGCGCCCCGGCTGACGCCACTTCCGAATATGCCAATGGCACCAAGGGTTATCTGCGGCAGGACGACGTCGTTTCCTTCGTCGAATCCATGGGCTTCGAACTGGTCGGCTCGAGCGAGATCAACGCCAACCCGAACGACACGGCGGATCACGAGCAGGGCGTCTGGGAAATGCCGCCGGTCCTGCGCACCGATCGGGACGACCTTCGCAATCTGGGCGAATCCGACCGGATGACGTTGTTGTTCCGCAAGCGTCCCTGACGAGGTGCAGCGAGACCTTCCCCGCGAGGTAGCCGAATGGCCGCTTCGTGGCGGGCGCAGAGCAAGGCCGTGAATGACGGCGGCACGCAACGGGCAAGTGGACTTGTCCGCTCGTGCTACCTAGATCGTGCCGCATGACCGAACTGACCGTCGCCGCGCTTCAATGCGAATTGTCTTCACCCGACGAGGCCGATAATATCGGTGCCGTTTCCGCCCTCGTCGAGGAAGCGGCGGCAAAGGGTGCGCAGATCGTCTGCCCGCCCGAACTCTTTGCCGGTCCCTATTTCTGCAAGACGGAGGATGAGGCCCTGTTCGCGCGTGCCCGGCCCACGGCCGAGCATCCCAGCGTCCTTGCCATGCAGAAACTGGCCGCGAAGCTGAAGGTCGCCATCCCGACGAGCTTCTTCGAACGCGATGGACACCATTACTACAACACGCTGGCAATGATTGCGCCGGATGGCGAAATCATGGGGACATACCGCAAGAGCCATATTCCCGATGGGCCGGGCTACGAGGAAAAATACTACTTCCGCCCCGGCAATGACGGTTTCAAGGTGTGGCAGGTCTGCGGGACCACGATCGGCGTCGGCATCTGCTGGGACCAGTGGTATCCCGAAACCGCGCGGGTCATGGCCCTGCTGGGCGCGGAAGTGCTGTTCTATCCGACCGCAATCGGCTCCGAACCCTATGATGCCGATTTCGACACGAGCCGGATGTGGCGCCGCGCGATGGTCGGCCATGCCGTCTCCAACTGCATGCCGGTGGTCGCCTGCAACCGCATCGGGACGGAAGACGGGCAGACCTTCTACGGCCACAGCTTCATCACCAACGAATGGGGCGATTACCTCGCGGAAACGGGCACAAGCGAGACGAAGGCGCTGATCGCGACGCTCGATCTTGCGACCGCTGCGCGCCACCGGGCGGGAATGGGCTTCTTCCGCGACCGCCGCCCGCAGCTTTATGGCCGGATCTGCGAGGATCGGTAACGCGACCCTCATGCACAACGACCGGCTCAATCGGTTGTACGAGGCCGCGATAGAAGCGGCGACGGCGTTGCTCGAAAAGAACGGGTCGTTCTTTCCCATTCTGTTCGAGATGCGCCCGCCCGGCACGATCACCTCGGTCGCCGTCCTCGACATGCGGCAGACGAGACCGGGAGCGGACGTCGTCGAAAACTATGTGGAACTGATGCGCGAACGTGCCGCTGCCGGCATGATTTCGGCGAGCGCCATCGTCGTCGACCTCGCGAGCGCGATTTCCGGCGGATCGACACCCGTAGCAGCCATCTCGGTGCGGTTGAGGGCGCTTGAGCACGCTCTCGACATCACTGTGCCCTATCGCATGGAGCGGAGCGGCATTATCAAGCGAAAACGGATAGTTGCGCTCGATACGCCGCGATCGCAAGCGGTCGAAATCGACGTTTTCATGTGACTTTCGAGTGTTCCTCCTTACCGCATCGCTATCTGCTAGCGCTCGGCTCGAACCGCAGGCTTGCCCGGATCGGGGGGCCGCGCGCCGTACTCGATCGTGCGATGAAATACTTGGATTTGAATGGCTTGGCGCTTGTCTCCGCCTCGCGCATCCACGATACCGCCCCCATCGGACCCTCGCAGCGCCGCTATGCCAATGCTGCCGCCCTCGTCGCGAGTGCTCTCAAACCCGAGGGAATGCTCGAGAGAATTCGCCGAATCGAAAAGGATTTCAACAGGTTACGTCGGGGGCAGCGGTGGCGCGAACGCACGCTTGACCTCGACATCGTGCTGTGGAACGGCGGTATTTTCGCCTCCGAGGACCTTCTGATCCCCCATCCCGCGTTCCGCGAACGTTCCTTCGTCCTGACCCCCGCAAGCGAAGTCGCGCGGGATTGGCGCGATCCGGTGACGGGGTTCACGATCGCCCAGCTCCTTGCGCGCTTGACCAAGCCCGCTCCCGCGCTTAGGTGAGCGCGCGTGCCGCCGGTCACAGACCGCTGCCGCCCTTGGTGCGGGCCCTTAGCTCAGTCGGTAGAGCAACTGACTTTTAATCAGTAGGTCGCTGGTTCGAACCCAGCAGGGCTCACCAATATTTCAATACGTTAGTCGTGTAGCTTAATGCATAGGTTTGCGCTGGCAACCAAATAGCAACCATTGCCGGATCATGCGACAGCTGCCAAGTTTGGGTAGACTAAACCTTCCCAAACCACGGTTCGAACGTGTTGTTTTGCAGTTTTCTAGTTATCTCGTCGGTGGATCCTGACTGGTAAAGAAATCCTATGAGCAGGTGTGCTGGAACATCATGCTTGTGTGCATACGCGAACTGCCTTGCGAAACGCGACACACCCTTAGCATCGATGACATCGAAATGCGGATCTATCGCAAGCAAGCCGTAATGAAATTCGTTTCCTCGATAGAAGATGTGACTTGGATCGACGTCCATCTTTCGGACAATACTCGTTATGATGGTGTGCCCGCCTTGAGCAGTAATTGTCCGGCGTAGTAATTTATACGCCTCAGTTTTAAAGAATCCTAAGCGATTTTCAAACGGACTAGCCGCACCAGTTCTTTGGATACGTAAAGCGTCTGCAATTATGCGATCAGCTTTATCTTCAAAGTTAGCAGTTGCGATCCCGATCCTCGAGATTGGCATAGACCCAATACCTCCTCGCACGAACTTACTCGGCATCGCATCTAAATGCGAGCCGTTTCTGCGACGGTGCAGTCCTTGACCGTCGCAGAGTAAAGCGTTGCAAACTTTTTTCGGAAGGTGGAGTTCAGTTACTCAGTGCTCGTCCGAGAAGGTATTTTTTTCGGTTAAACGCCGAGCATGACTGAACAACGAAATAGAACCGAAAGCACGCCAGAAGGTGCACGTTGGCTCACGGAAGCACAGACTGCTGCTCGTTTAAATATGAGCGTTAAATGGCTTCAGAAAGATCGCGGCGGCGCGCGACTAATTAGGTATGCAAAATTTGGCTCAGCGGTTCGATATGCCCTCGAAGACATCGAAAAGTTTGAGCGAAACAACTTCTGCGAGCCAAGCCAAAGCAGTTCGCCTGCCGCAACCACAACTAGCCAGCGAAGCCAAAACAGGATCGGTCGAGCAATTGGGGATAAGAATTGTTCGCTCTCTTCAAGCGAGCGCAGCGGGCGGTCGTCATGTTAGACTCGCGAGGATCGCGAAGTTTTAAACGCGAACTAAACGCTTTAGCGCCCCTAGTAACCCGCAAGGACAAGGCGACTGCGCGCATTGTTCAACAGGCCGCTCATTCGCTCAGACAGCGATCACCTGGTCGGCCGAGCGTAGCCGACGTTAAGCTCCCACCCATGGAGTATCGCCTTTCTACAAACGGAGAGGGGTTCGATCCAAAAGCCAAGCAGCTCAAGGAAATCCAACGTCGCATAATCGATTTGCGTTTAAAAAACGACTCATCGTTGTGGGTTCAATACGCTCACGAATTAGCCAATATTTTGGAGTTTCAGGACCCGAAGCACCCATACCCATCGATTGCCAACCCGCTGTACATGCGAGAGAGAAGAGACTGCGTAATCGGCAATGTTTACCGGCTTCTTTGCGTAAACGAGCCTGACAGCTGCGGTATGTTCACCGTCGTTCGGCAGGAATGGGCAACGTACGCTGGTGATCTCTTCGACGTAGATCCCAAATCCCTTCTGGACCAGTTCCGGCAAGATGTGCGTAATGAAATGCGCGGTGATAACGTGGGTTGGCTTTTCGCTGCAATTGAAGCGTCGTTCGATCCGAAAACCAACTGTTATCAATTTCACATTCACGGAGTCGCGACCGACCGCCACCGTGCCGCCATCGATAAGCTTCGAAAGCGCAAAGCATACCAACCTTGGGAAGGAATACCCGGTATTCCGGACTGCAAGCGCCCCATACTTATTACGCGGCAGCCGTTGACCAATCTACCCAGCGCTCTCGGCTACATTCTCAAACCGTTCTGGAAGCTGCGCGGCCCCGGCCCCGGCGTGCGCCTGCCGCCTCAAGAACACGTACGCGCGCTTCTGTGGCTGCATCGCCAACGCCTTCAAAGAATCACATTGATGATGGGCCTGTCCGTTCGCAATGGCCAGATACTCGAAAAATAATACGACCGTTTGAACACTAATTGTCAGTTTTAGTGTCCATATAGGAGGTATACCATGATGAATACTAGCTAATTGCTACACTTTTAGTTCTTTATGGAAATAACACTGTTCGCCGTGTGTAAAGTGCGTTGAACCTGACTTCAACGCTGGCTTTACTGTGTTCTGCGCAAACGGCGTCGCTGATCTTCCCATAGACCGTCTTCGCTGCTGCGGAGGCTCCCATGGAGCGAACGCTTCAATCCAAACCCGGACGTGTTTTGAATAACGACAGAACGCAATGCGAGCAACTGCGCGCTGCTTCGGGGACTCCTCCAGAGGAATAATACTAATGACACATTCATTTTCAATATCCGATGCAAACATCGCAAAGTTACGTATTGACGGCCGTCGAAATCGATTGAACGGCAAGCGATACATACAGGTCAAAGCGCTCGAGAAGTCCAAAGCGGTTATTACTTCCCGGTGGTACGATTACAGCGACTTTGTCTCTTCGACAGCCGCAAAACGCGCTTTGGCTAATGAGAACATCGTTCTCGCCAAAGATAGCTATGTTCAACTAAGCGATGAGGTTGCTGAGTACGATGGGTTTCAAACAACTGTGGTATGTGAGCAGCCGGGATGGAACGGAACTTTCTTCGCCTTCGCCGACGGAAATTTGATCGGCTCGAAAGATGATGTGAAACCGATAGCCATTTTCAAAGCAGACAAGACACTACTGGGCGTGAATGGTGACCACAATACGTGGAAGACCGAAGTCGCAGATTTGCTTTCGAGTCACCATCTCGCGGAAGTGGCTATGATGCTGGGCTTCTGCGCTGCGCTTTTGCCATTTGACAGTCGCGACATGAATTTCGGTATTGAGTTCGCAGGCGAGCGCGCCACGGGCAAATCCACCTTGCTGGACTGCGTGGCTTCAATTGCAGGACCGCCAAATAGATATGTGGTCAGTATGAATGCAACGACCAACGCGCTTGATGCTATGATGCCGCGATACCGGCATATGCCTTTTCTGCTTGACGAAGCCAACCTCGTGACGCTGGCTAGCGGAAGTAAAGGGGGCCGAGATATCGCTTCGCTGATATTCCAGTTGAGCGAAGGTCGATCGAAAAAGCGTCTCGGGCAGGAAGAAAAGGCAGCAGGTCAATTCACGTTTCTTATGTCGACCAACCGTCCATGGCACGAGAATGCGCGGCAGCTGGATAGTGAAATTGCGCGCGCCGTTGCAGACCGAATGATGACCATCAAGGTCAGAAGGAAGGAGAAGGGCGGAGTCTTCAATCGGAAAGTAACGTGGGATTCAACCGTCGCTGATTTCTGTCAGCGGCTGTCGCAAGCGATAGCGCGTAACCACGGAACAGCGTTGCCGCATTTTGTAAGCTTTTTGACGGAGCAGGAGGCGAAGCACGGTCCGGGTTGGACAGATGCGCAGGTGCGGGAGAAGGCGGCGCAGTTTAAAAAAGACATCAGGCGCTGGCCGAACATTGTCGTCGAAGACCGTGTTCTGCATTCGTTCGCCATGATCTACGCCGCCGGTGAGATAGCTATTGCAAGCGGCGCGCTGCCCAACTCCTTCACGCCGAACAAATCGGTACGCATGGCCTTACGGCGGACATTGAGCGCCCGCGAACAAATTATCGAACCCATCGATTTGCTTCGAGCGCTCGTAGACGATGAGGACGTGCTCGACCTTCGCAATAGTCTGACATCGGCTAGCAAGAAAGATATCGATTTGGCGTCAGGGATCATCAAAGAGAATTATGGGATGGACGAATTTCTGCTGACACGCGAGCAGATTGCACGTCTACCCATCGATAGGACGGCGTTGCTGAATGACCCTGAAGTTCGCAAAGTCATGTTCTATGAAGGGGGTCGTAACACGGTCAAGCGCAAGCTCACCGGGCATGATGACCGCAATCGTTACGTTTGCATCAACCTTCGTCGTCTCCTTGGGTAGGACAGATTTTCTGCTGGCTTCCTTCGCGAAGTTGAATGCCGCGCCACTGCGAGGCGGCGCGGCATATTACGTATAGCGACCAGCGATGTGTTTCGACAGTCATGACAATTCATCACTTTCAACATAGTTCGATATGTCTGAATTTTGGGCCGGTTGCGGACACTACGCTCTGAATCCCCCGAGGGCAGAAACCTGCCATTCGATATAACATCCACAGGCGGAGCGGCTTTGGCCCCGCTAAAAAGTTATCCCGCAGAGAGTGGACCAGCGGTCGCGGCTACTGCAGCCGCTCGGCGCCAGATTTGCTAAGGCACAGAAAAGTAACCCTTGACGCAATAATCCTAGTGCACTAGTTCACCGATACAATTCGGGAAGTTCAGTGCATCTAACGATTGATCCATCGCAGCCTCGACCGATCTACGTCCAGCTCATGGATGAAGTGCGACGGCTGATTGTTCTGGGGGAGCTTAAGTCCGACATGCCATTGCCATCCGTGCGCCAGCTTGCAGCTGATCTGCGTCTGAACCCCAACACGATCGTTCAGGCCTATCGCGAGCTCGAGCGTGAAGGTGTCGTTTACGTGCGCCGCGGCCATGGGACGTTCGTCTCGGCGCAACTGAAGCTGCCCGAAGAGCGTAAGCGTATCCTGGCCAATGTCGTCGCCCGGGCCCTGATCGAGGCGCAGCGCAACGGCATCTCTCCCGACGAGTTCGCCGCCGGCATCATCGAAGCCACTCAGCCCGCCTCCAAGGCTCTGGTAAAGCAGGCGAAGGAAGCCTGAGATGGACAGCGCGATCAAAACTTCTGCACTTACGAAGCGCTATGGACACCACCGCGCGCTGACAGATGTCGACTTCTCAGTACCCGAAGGCGCGGTGTGCTTGCTGGCGGGAACAAACGGTGCCGGCAAGACCACTTTACTGCGCATTCTAATCAACCTTGAGCGGCGCACGACAGGCGCTTGCGAGGTCCTTGGCCTGGACCCGGCATGCAACGGTGCGGCGGTCCGGGCCCAGGTCGGGTTCGTTTCTGAAACGACCGATTGGGGCTATGGCTGGCTGCGCGTCGGGGAGATGCTGGCCCACGTCGCCAGCTACTACCCCTCGTGGGATCGCCAATATGCGCTCCATCTCGTGCAGATCCTCGACGTCCGCATGGAACGGCGGCTGAAGGCGTTGTCGAAGGGCCAGAGGCGCTGCGTGCAAATCGTCGCCGCGCTGGCGCACCGACCACAGCTTCTCCTCCTCGACGAGCCGACGGACGGGCTTGATCCGCTAGTCCGTGATCGCACGCTGCGCCTCTTCACAGAGCACACAGCCGATACCGGCTGTACCGCAGTGGTTTCAACCCACCTGGTTTCCGAAGTGGCGCAACTGGCCGACCACGTCGCCATCCTGCGCTCCGGCGCCATGCTTCATCAAGAGCCGGTCGAGCGCATGCTCGGCGAACTTCACCGGCTGGAACTGGATGCGCCATCCGGCTGGTCCGCACCATCCGAGCTTCAGACTGCAGTCCTGCGGCAAGACCATGCGATTGGCCGCTCGCCCACGCTCCTAGTGACGGGCCAACTCGCTTTGATTCAGCCGCTCATCACGAAATCGGGTGCTACTATTCGCCACGCCGGAAGGCTCGATCTCTCCGAGGCAGTGGTTGCCCGCCTTCGGTCGGAGCCGAAGTCATGAGCCCAGTTCGGGATCATCCCGCGAGCCTTGGCCGCCAGCTTGTCGAGCAGATCAGGATTACCGGCCGAAGCCTTCGGCGTGAGGCGCTGGCGCTAATCGTCATTCTCCTAGTCCTGACGGCCATCGGCCTCTTCGAAGCGATCCGCGGGGGAGCCGGACTTAATGCCGATCCCGAGCTTCTCCTGGCCGTCCTGCCGCTCGCGCTGCTTCTGCCCTTCGCCATCTGGCGAGCAGAGCCGGCGTTCGCCGATGCGTTCGTCTGGTTCATGCCAGTTAGTCGTCAAAGGGTGGCGGCGACAAAGGTGGTAGCGGGCGCATTCTGGCTGCTCGTGCTCGTTCTGCTTGTATTCGCCTGGATTGCAGCACTTGCACTAGGAAGCGGCGGCTCGATGGGCGAGACCGAACAGCGCTTGGTGGGCGATGCCAGCACATCTTTCACGCAACTCGAGTTGCGCAGATGGAGCCCGCCCGTCTGGCTTTGGTTCGTGCCGGTCTTCTCCGCTTTGATCGTCTATCTTCTGGCAAGTGCGGCATTACTCGGGCTCCGGCATCCGCTCCGAATACTCGGCGTCGTGCTGTTCGGTGGCGCGATGTTGCTGGCGATCGTCTTTGTGGCGTCACCGGGCGGCGCGGTCGGGCAGTCGCTCATGCGGTGGCAGGACCTCGCAGCGAACGGTTCGCTGGGGTACAACGTCGCGTTGACGGCCGGTGTGTCCAGCCTGAGTGATGAATGGATGCGTGCTGATGGGCAGACCGTTTCGGTATGGCGCGATTTGCCCAGCTTGCGGAGTTGGGCCACGGCGATGCTGTCTTGGTTCGCCGCCGCGGTGATCCTCCTGCTGGCGGCGATCGCCCGCCATCGGGAGCGAACGGGATAAATCAGCCGAGTTGGACCTGCTCGCCGGGAGGGAACCCGGCTTCTCAGAGGAAATCAGATAATGTTTCGCAGAATTGTTTCTGCCGCAGCAGCGGCGTGCCTTGTCCTGTCTTCGCCGGCTATGGCGCAGAAGCAAATTCCCTCGGACGCCGAAATCCAGGTGCTGCTCGATGAAGCCGTGAGTTCGGGCCGCACCAAGGGGGTGGCGCTCGGCATTCTACGGCCTGACGGTTCGCGTCGGGTGCTGACCGCGGGTACTGCAGGCGACAAGATCGGCCCAGTTGCGCCCGAGCATGTCTTCGAGATCGGCTCAATAACCAAGACCTTCACGGGTGTCCTGCTGGCCGAGGCGATTAGGCGCGGTGAGGTCGCACTCGAGGATCCGGTCGCGAAACACTTGCCGGCCGGCACCCGCGTGCCTACTCGTGGAGGCAAGGAGATAACCCTGCTTGACCTTGCGACGCACCGCTCGGGTCTTCCTCGAATGCCGGATGAATGGACCGCACCCGATCCGCAGAACCCCTACGCCTCGTATCAGCCGGAAGACATACTTCAGTTTCTGGCGACCCATGAACTGGCGCACGATATCGGCACGCAACGCTACTCGAACTACGGCGCTGGCCTTCTCGGCCTGGCCCTAGTGCGCGCCGCTGGCGCCAAGGACTACAAGACGCTTGTGAAGAAGCGGATCCTACAGCCCTTAAAACTGCGTAACACCTCATTTGAGCGGCCCGAACGCGGCATGTCTGTGGGCCACGCGAAAAACGGCGAGCCGGTCCCCTATTGGAATGTGGATGGTCTCGCGGGCGCTGGCGGGTTGAACTCGACGGTCGGCGACCTGCTCACTTATCTCGATGCGCATATCGGACCTGCGCGAAGCGATCTGGAACGGTCGATGCGCGCGGCGCAGCTGCCTCAACGTGACATCGGTAAAGGCGTTTGGAAGATCGGCATGCTTTGGCAAATGCGAGAGAGGAACGGTCGCTGGATCGTCTCGCACGGAGGCGGCACCGGCGGATACGGAGCGTTCGTTGCCTTCGATCCTCAATCGGGTGCCGCCGTCGCCGCGCTGGGAAATACGGACGACTTCGACGGAGATTTCGTCCTAGAGGTCCTCGCTCCCCGCCTCTCTCAAGAGGGCGAATGAGCTCAGCGCAAGAAGTCAGAAGCGGACTGGCCGCTTCTAAGCAGGAATGCGGAAGCCGCGAATGACCGATGTGGGCGCAAAGCTGTCGTTTCGTTGCTTCCGCCCTTAACGATGCTAAAAATTTTTAAGCCTTCGATCCCGATACTTGGCGGCTTGCTTCAGCACAAAGCCCTTCCTCGGCGCGCGTTTGCTGGTAATAAGACCGTCCGAGAAGGTGCTAAATTTAATCACCGCGTCCACTGCGATTACCCTTGATAAGACACTGACCATTATTGTTGTTTGCGCGTGGTAACGGACGGTTAGTACGGGGCTTCGCTTGCTGACTCAAAAAGTTTAATAACTCATACTTTGCAAAGTTGGGAAATGGTTTGGCTCAGGGGCGATTGCGATGATTCTGAAAGAAGCGAGTGCGGTTGCAGCTGACATAGCTGAACTCGAACAGCTGCGCGCCTCAGCTTCGCATACCCATCATGCGGCCATTGACAAACGTTTGGTGCGACTGCGCAAGGGAGCTACGGGCGAGCGAAGTGCAGCGCATTTCCTCAACCGAGAGTTTGGGAATTCCGAAAGCATTGGCTTAGTGCATGATGTGCGGATCGCAGTTGGCGGAGACGTTGCGCAAATCGATCACCTCATCATTCACCGCTTTCAGCAAGCGGCATGGTTGCTGGAAACTAAGAGCTATTCAGGGCGGCTTAGCTGCGATGAGCATGGTGACTGGACAATGTGGTACGGCAAAAAGCCTACCCCGGTAGCGTCACCGGTCAATCAAGCACGCCGACAGGCTATTTTGCTGCGGCAATGGCTTGACGAAGCAAAGGTGACCACCGTCCGCACCATCACCCCGGTTGTCTTGGTTTCGCCAACTTCAAGCGTGAAAAGGAAGCATTTGGCCAGCGATGCGCATGTCGTGAAGTCCGATAATTTTGGCGCGTGGTGGCTGCAGCAAGCGGACAAAATTGGCGTCGTTTCAGCACTATCCATGTTCGGACGGCACTTAGCCAATGGAATGTCTGCGCAAGATTTAACGGAGCTCGGTCAGCGCCTGTCGGACGCGTACGTTCCGGCGGTCCGGGACTGGCGCAAGGAACTCAGCATTCCGGCAAAGGCGATAGCGCCCGCCGCCGAGCTTACGCCCTCCCCCGCCCCGATGCCGGCAGCGTTCCCGCACACCATCGATACGGTTCATGGCGCGATTACCATTCGCGAACTGCCGGATGGGCGACTGGCGCTGCGCAGCGACACGAATGAGGAGCTTATCTCGGTGGTACGCGGAGCGTGCAAAGGCAAAGCACGCTGGAACCCGCGGTTCAAAAATTGGGTGTTCGATGCTGAATTGTTCGACGATATTCGTGTTGCGATTGCCCGCAAGTTGGACGCTTAACCAACCGCCAAGTTACGGCCACGCGTCAAATTGCACTTTGGGTAAAACGTACCCACTGGGCGCGCATTCAACTGCTGCTTTCCGCGGCCATTAGGTCCATCAGATTGCGCGCTGCTTCGCGGTCTTCTTCAAGCTTAAAAGCTGTCTCCAGGTCAGGCGCCTCACCGAGCAGAAAAAGCAGTGACCACAGCGCGAAGCGCCGCCCCCGGTCTTACTCCATTCCAAAATCGACTCGGATCCTTTCCACTGCCGCTGGCACCGCGTCCGGAGCGATAGCCGCCATGTCGCGCGTACCGAAATAGCGCTGCAGGAGATCATCGAGCGTCATGACGACGCAATAGGCTGCACAGGCTGTTCGTTCCAGCAGCGAATGGTTTGGCTTAATGCGTCAAACAACACGCTGCGTAGCTTTCGCTTGCCACGCGCGTCATGACATTTTCTCAGTTTTGTACTGAGTGCAATATGGCCATGTAACTTGGGGCAACCAAAGGTCGCGATCGAGGGTGCGGATCAAATAAGCCGAAAAGTGTGCCGGATTGTGCCGTAGGATATATGAATGCAGTACGCCGGTCACCGATTCCCCTTGGCCCGGTTGTGTGTCTTACAAAGCATCTCGCAATTTGAAGGGGAGGTCGCCCCCCCTTTGCTCCAAGCGGAAACATGGTCGGCTTCCATCTCCTTGAGCGACCATATCTTACTTTTGTTTGCGTCATGGCCTACGGCGCAAAGAGAGCAATTCGATGTGGTCTTCGTCTGCGCAGCTTTGGTCTGCTCGTTGTAGACCGACCTTTTTGTAGCTTCGTCGAAGACCCGAATGTCCAACAGCTTGGTATCTTGAGAGCCTCCCAGGATGAACTCAAACACACCGCGCCTGTTCTTGACGAAAGGGTCGGCATAAAGTCTCACGACCTCCGCGGAAACGGCCTTAGGGTCATAAGATAACTCGTGATAGCTTTCATAAAGCCGCCCCCACTCCACGCCCTGCATCTCCTTTTCAACGTCTGCAAAGACGCTGGAGACCCAATCGATCACGCTATCAAAATAGTTCTTAAGTTCGGAGATGTTGTTGTCGGTGCGGTGGGTGCTCATATAGCTGCCGATATCGCCCTTGCTGACCCAATCCAATGCGCGTTCGAGATAGTCTTGCCGATTAGCGCTCCCCCGAATGTAGGCTGACCATTTCTGTATATTAGCGTTTTGGCTGTTACTGAATTCAGCTTTCGCACGAGACACGAAAGGACCGGAATATATCGCATTCAGCAGCTCTTGGGGTTTGAGTGGAACGCCTGCGATATTAATGGTTTCAAACCACTGCTTTATTTCAGTTTCCGTGCCTTCACAGAAGTAAATCAGCATCTTTGAATTAAGAATCTTCGCCTGTTGATCCTTTGGAAGGCTATTAAAGAGCTTAGGATTGCTGCCATCCATTATGGCGAACTTGTTCGTAACGAAACGTCCAATGCTGGTAATCCGCTGTTGCCCGTCAAGTACTTCAAATTCCTCGGCCGATAGTTTATTAAAATAAAGAAGTCCCAGAGGATAGCCACTGATTAACGACTCGATGACTGCTTGCTCTCGTTTCCCGTTATCCTCAGCATATATGTAGTTGCGCTGATATTCTGGTTGGATCGTGAGCTTTCCCGCCAACCCGAACAACCCTTTGCCTTCAAGTTGATTATATACGAAGCCTTCGCAAAGCTGGGCTACTGTCATATCCTTCTCAAGGGTCGTCTGCACCCCAATTCCCCCATATTATATTTAAGCGCGATTATTTATGGCGCGATGTCTAATAAGGATTCGCTTATAAACCTTTACGTCGTTGATAACACCCGACATGTTGAGAGGAATATTACCTGATTTGCCAAACCGTCGGAAATAGGCATCTTTCTGATCTTGTGAGGAATACCAACGTGTCCTGTACGGGTTTTTGGGGTCGCTCGACTCAAGGGTTCCAAGAATCTCAAATTGTTCTGGATTATATTTGTCGAGAAATGTGATCGGAACGCCCATAACTTCTGGGTAGTCATTGGGGATAGCATCGGTGTAAGACACTTCTATAGCGTCATAGTTATCGTACTTCTCATATACTGGTTTGCCGTTTATTTTCTTATTGAAACGCAAATTGTCTTGCATCGACATCAGAGGCAGCTCTTGATGCCGTCGACCGTGGTCCAGATTCGTGTACCAGCGAACCCCCTTCACTCTGATGTATTTGAGACCCTTCTCGTCCGTTCGGTGTCCTGAAGCATTTAGTGGGTAATGATCCGGCACACGAAATTCACGGTCACCGCTATGGATTGTCACCCCCATCCAAAGTTTGTCAGCTGCGATAAGAGGAAAGATTTCTTTGTAAGTTAGCGCTTGCAGGTTGCCGATGACGAGAAACTTCTTGTTGTGCTCTACGAGCAGGGACATGAATTCCCGGAAAAGAGAAAATGGTGGGTTGGTTACGATGATGTCGGCTTCATGCAAAAGCTCTATGCACTCATCGCTGCGAAAATCACCACCTCCTGATAGCGGCTTATGGGAATGCGGGTTACGCTCAAGGAACAGTTTGACATCTTCGATTCCAATAGCGCCATCCCCGTCAAGGTCGGTCACTTCTTCAATCTCAACCGAGATTGCCGCTGGCTTTCCCCGTTCGCCAGTTCCCTCGGCGTATTCATCAAATGTGATTTGTCCGCCAGCAATCGAGGATCCGTCATAGCTGGTTGTGATCAGCTTGCGTAGACCTAAACGATTGAAATTCGCAGCGAAGTATTTAAAGAAATTGCTTTCAAAAGGGTCATCGCAGTTACAGTAAACCGTTTTGTCTCGAAAGGTATCAGGGTCGAACTCAAGATAGGCTTCAACCTCCTTCTGAATGTCTACATACTGAGTATAGAACTCGTCTTTTTTAGCTTCCCGGGCGGCGGTCAAGCCTAGATTCAAAGAATTGCCGTTTTCCGCCATGACTATTCCGTAATATTGTTGGTAGAACTAATATACTTGATAATTCGTCTTATTAAGTGCAGCTTGGCTATTGAGAGGTCTGAGTTGGAAAGTCAGCGACTTAACAATTCAAAGATTTTCTTACCGACTGTCCCATGGCCTGTTTAGGATATGCTGGACGCTCAAATCTGATAAAATGAAAACTCCTCACGCTGAGGGGATGGCGCGACTGGATGTCTAGATCGAAGAGGCTAGCAGGCCGTGGCGCTATTTCAATTCGCTTTCTGACCTTATCCGCTTGGCATTGTTTGCTTATCTATGCGACGCACTGGCCTAAGTGGATCCTCCACAAGAATCTGTGGTTCTTGCTTTTGATTGACCGGTGCGCGGTTTAGGCCTCGTCGACGAATGATGTCCCTCAGAGAGGTTAGGAAATGAAAGAGCCGCGAAAGTCGACTGTTGGTGAACTCTTCTCCGGGGACGTGGAATATTTCGTTCCACGCTATCAACGTACGTTTGATTGGAAGGGCGAGTCTGAGGTCAGCGACCTCATTCAGGACCTAATCGCCGCTACAGAATCCAAATCGAACGATAACCTCTATCTCGGGCCAGTAATTTTTGACGTCTCGGAGGAGAAAGCGTCCACGAAAATCGAGATTATCGACGGTCAGCAACGGATCACCACGCTTCTGATTTTACTTATGGCTATGCGCGACTTTGCGCGCATTGATCTCAGCGATGAGAGCGTCGCACAGTCGCTTCAAAAGCATATCTCAAACTCTGACGCGCTATCTATGGGTACAAGCCATCGGCTCACACCATCGCCAGTTATCGGAAGAATCTTCCCGCTGATGAGCGACTATTCGTGGGACGGTAAATTTCCCGCGTTCGTGCTAGAAGCCGGTAAGCGAGTAGGCATTAAGAGAGAGGTGAATAGAGTAAAGTCGATCTATCAATTCTGCCGCTCACAAATCGAAGACATAGCTAAAGCCGACCCCCTGCGTTTCAAAAATTTGGCCCGCCACCTAAGAGATAAGACGTTTGTTATCAAAATCGAGATCGAGGATAGGGCGGAAGCGTTCGAAGTATTTGAGAGGACAAACGCTCGTGGGAAAGGATTGGAGGTCGCGGACCTTCTCAAAAATTATATTTTCTCAAAAGAAGACGACATTCTCGCGGATGATCTGGACCAGCTATGGGATGATATAACTCAGTCATTTGGTGGGTCTCAGCTTAAGGCCCTGAAGCAGTTCTGGGTTGCTCGAGCTGGTAAGGTTAATGCGAGAGAACTCTATCGGAATTTGCGAGTGTACGCCGAGAAGAAGGGGGTGAATGACTTTCTTCAAGAATTGAAAGACTTCGCCGACTTCTATCAGGCATTTCATTCCGATGATCCAGACGTTATGCGGTCCTGGTTGCTTTCAATTGGCTTTCCCAAGGAGAATATGCTCCTCGAAGAGTTTCGTCGTTCGGTTGGCGTCCTGAAGCTCTTCAACATTACTCAGCCTCTGCCATTGATCTATAGCACGTGCCGTTCTTTCAGGCTTGCCCATGGTGATAAGAAGGAAGCCAAGCGTGTCCTGACGCTCTTGAGAAGTCTCGAGTACTTCCACTTTGTGAACAACAAGGTTGGAGGCCGGATCGGGAACGAATCTGAAAACGCCTATGCCCAGTTCGGCGAGAGAATTTATCGAGAGGAAAAGTTGGAAAGTCTCTCGGAAGTTGCCGAATGGTTCAAAGCTAACATGCTTAATCGAGAGGAGTTCGCTGCGAGCTTTGCTAGCCTCTCCTACGAAAATAAGCCGGACAGGAACGTTATTCGATACGTATTCGACCGTCTCGCTAACGAGGGAGTGAAAGACGGTCAATCGCTAGACCTACTCGATCTGAAGTCGGCCCAACATGGCGTAAGATCTAGTTTCGACATTGAGCATCTGGCTGCGCAATCCTTGATCGCCGAGGGACAGGATACCGAAATCTACCATTCGATTGGCAACCTCATTGTCATACCAAAGCAGATCAATGGTATACTGAGCAACAAATCGTTTTCCGAAAAAATGGCAGTCCTGTCAGAGCCGCATAAGTACCCAAACAATATAAAACATGTCCCAAGCTATCTGCAGGCGTTTGTCGCCGAATTTGGTCAAAGCGATTGGGACCAATCTGACATTAAGGCCCGTACTGACAGCCTCGCAAAGGCATCTTATGAAGTGGCATCCACTAAGGCGCGCTATGCCTAATCGAGAAGGCGTGAATGACAGAGAAGCGTGTTGAGTTAATCCGGAGGGCAGACGAAAGCGGCACGCTTGTCATCGACGCTACGCTGAAAACTGACGGCTCGCTCGAAGTGTTTTTTCACGACATTGGTGACGCTGCGGAAGAGGCTTTCGGTGACCGTGACTATGAGCACTGGGTTACAGTATCGTCTGAGTATGTTGACGCTTTGGCACTAGCCCTAGTCAAGCATTCCTGGTCGTGCAGCATTCACGCGGTCAGCGAGCTGAAAGAGCTATGCCAAGCGAACGGCATCAATGCCGAAGAACACTCGTTTTGAGTGGCCTTCTGGGGTTGCGTCAATCATGGCAGTTTGTGACTTTTGCAACAACACAAAATGAGCGTTACGTTAGCCTTTCGACATAACAAGAGATCCTGACATATGAGCGATCAACAAAAACCGCATGAACAAGCTCGCTTCTGGGGCCAAGATCCACGCTTCGCCGTAATCGGTGACGACCACTACCCCGTCCTATTGATGGAGTACCTCACCGGCGAAAACTACAGTGAGGACTTCACCGAGTTCGATGGATATCGAGAGCAGTTCTTCGCGTTGGCCGAGCGTCGAGGGATAGCCTTGCTCGTAGAAGAAACGGGAGAAGAATGGCAGATGAAAAGCTTCCGGAAATTATCGGATGTCGAAATGCCTTCGAAGATGTTCAGATGCAAAGTTGGCCTTGAATGCACCTCACTTGAGACGGACTAGATTGCTTCTAAATTAGCGAGTTTTGACTTAGCGCGGACCGCTAGATTTCGTTTGACCGTTCCATCCTAGCGGAGTGTGGCGGTTACGCCGCCCCGGCTCTCAGCGCTGCGATATACGATCAGCTTCTTAGAGTAGCAGGGTGGAATTGGCAGCTTTGCGCCCCTAAACGGATATTCCGTCAGACGCCCATCCTTCCCAAGAACGGAAATTCCTATTTCGACTTAGAAACACAGTTTGATGTCGCTTATTGCGCTGGAGGTTGTCCCGCTGTGCATCTATCGTTTCCAAATGCACGGTGAGAAAGAAAATCAGGAACTCGATAAAGAAGGCAATATCGCAGCTCCACCGGAGCGCAGGATAAGCAGCCCCAAGGAACTGCTTGTGGCGATCTCGGATTTTTACTCCCGGAACCCGCACGTGATTGGGGGGGGTGACATCCTGACCATCACCGGAGGTAAGCCTGCCAAGCGGGCAGGCATGGTCGCCGCGTCCCTCGCTGGTATCGCGATCGAGGGCGGGGAGCGGGCGATGCAGCGGATTATCATTGTGATTCCACCCGGAGATGATGTCGCGGAGGCTGACGGGCGCGCTCGGGAAAGCTTCAGAAAATCTTTCGAGATTCTCGCGCGCCGCCCGCTCGAAGCGGATGAGGCAGCATGGTTCCGCGACTGCCTGGTCGTCCAGGCGGCGACGGATGGCCGCCATGCCAGTCTTCTGGCTCTCATGGCCGAACAGCCCGCACGAACTGCCATCATCGTCGTCGAGGCGGCGGAGTATCGGGATGACGCGATCCCGCCCTTCGTATCCGAGGACGCCAAAACTCCACTGATCTCCGAAGACGTCTGGGCACCCCAGGTTCACGGGCTCGCGGTCGCAGCTGCGCCAATCGCCCAAGAGCGGCACCTCTACGTCGCACTGGATGTCAACGAGAATTCGCCAATTCGGCCGACGCTGGGCGATCTAATCCTGTCGGTCGATGGCTTCGGCGTGATGGGATCGACCGCGGACGAGAGCACCGAGACCATTCTCGCGAAACGCGTTGATGCGTGGGATCGTTGGATTGCCGTCGGTCAGGTGGGCCGCGCGCTCGCGGACGTCGAAGCGCTGCCCCAGGTGATTGACCCACAGAAGGCATTCCTCAGGGTTCAGCTGTTGCACAAGGCAGGGCTTCGCCTTGAAGCCCTGGCGCTCATCCGGAGCGAGTTCTTGGCTCGCGACAACCTTGACCCGTCCACGCGAGTGCGGCTTGGACGTATCGCTGAAGACGCCGGTGCCGCGAAGCTCGCCGCCGAACTAATCGCGCCCTGCATCGATATGCTAGAGAGTCGCGAGGACCTCGAGTCTGCCCTCGGAACGCTTGAGAACCGAGACGATGGACTTGCGGCGCGTATCGCGATTCGGCTCGAGGCTCGCTTTCCCAAAGCTGAGGGCGTGCGCCGCCACCGGCGCCAGCAGCTGCTCCGCGCTCGCGATCATGCTGGTCTCGCTGACTTCCTTCGCGAGAGCGACGCTGCTCGGGCCGACTTTCATGCCCGCCTTGCCGAGGCATTCGCTGGCGCCGACATTCCGGACTATGTTGGCCTCATCCAGTCAGGCGACACGCCAGAAATCTCGGATGGTTATCGGCTCGCTAGCATTGTGGATGCCCTTGCGCGCGGTCTCATCTGGCATGCGTTTGATCTCGTCGGCGACATCCCCAGAGGACCGGCGCAGGCCGAACGCTGGGAAGGGCTTGCGATCGAAGTTCTCGAAAGCAGCTTTCTCCAGGCTGGGCCGGACGGCGAGCCTGCTGCCGGGATCGAGGCGACCGAAGCGCTGCTCGGCAAGCTCATCGAGCGGCTGGCTAGCGAACCGATGAACGCGCGCCTGCGCAGCGGCATCGTCGGCCTGCTCAAGCCCGATGTGGCTGGTATGACGGGGCTCGCCTTGATCGCAAAGCTTGTTCTCGACCTGGCAGGTCGGCCCATTAAGGTCGATAAGGGTGCAAAGGAGGGCTCGGCAAACGCTGGGTGGATGATGGAGCACAAGCCATTCCTCCATCGTGCGCTCAACTGGCTTCAGGTCGAGCAGCCCATCATCATCGGCAAGCTGGCTCTGCCTGCCGAACTCCTGACCGAGAGCCCTGACGAAGCCATCTCGGCGCTGTCATCCTATATCGAGCGAGCTCCCATCTCGGATGACAGCGACATCCACTCGGTGCAGCTTTACCTTGCGCTCGCCGCCGCGATCGCGCCGCATTCGGCTGACCCCGACATCGACCTCAGGCTTTACCGGCTGGCAGCCGGCAAGATTGCGAGCAGCGGCTTCGCCCAGATAGGCCGCGACCTCGTCGAAGCGGCAGTCCAGGCCGGGACCGCAACGCCGCGGCGCCGTCGTCTTGCCTGGTTCGCCGTGGCCGACACATATCACCGGACCCGCGACCATCTGACTGGTCTGGTGGCGCTCGCGTGTGCTTTTGCCGCGGACAATCGTGCGGATGAGGAAGAACTCTGGCAGGAGGTATACGGACTGACCCGTCTCCTGCGCGACATCGGCCTGTTCGACGCCGCGCTCACCATGGTCGATAAGGGGCGTGAACTGCTTGGGCGCATGAAGCTTTCAGAGGCCTATGGCCACCGTCTCGACCTTCTCGCCTTGCAGGTGCGCTTGGCCCAGCGCGACCGTGACGACCCCGAGCAGCTTGCAGCGCTGCTTGCCGAGGCAACAGCGATCGGGAGGACTGTCCTCGATCAACAGGACCAGACCGCGCCAACGGGCATCATCCTGGGGCAGCTTATCCGCGACGCGCGTGAACGCGACATGGAAGTTTCGGGCGAGACTAAAGAGGTCTTCGCCGAACTCAACAAATGGGCTGGCGGCACGCTCGCGGCGATGATCGCCGCAACCTCCGCACCTTTGCCGACACCCGCTCAGCTGGCAGACCTTGCCGCCGCGATACCGCCAGCACGTTTCGCCGAAGATGTTGGCTTCGACATGGGAAACATCGCTTTCCTTGCCCAGCGGGCCCTCGCCAGCGACGACATTCTGGCCGTGCCCGAGGATGTGAGCTTCGCGCTCGAACTTCTCGCCGACCGCGGAACGGCGCTGCCCAACTGGGACGAGGTGGCCGCGCCTCCGGCGGTGCCACAGCAGGGTGAGCCGGCGGCCTTCGCGGGAGCGATGTCAACGGACGGCGTCGACGTCCTTCAGATGGGCTTCGATGCCAGAGGTCGCCTAATCCGGCTTGCTAAGGTAGCGCATGATTGGCGCATTCGCTGGCAGCTTCGCAAAGGTCCAGACACGGTGTGCTTCTTCGAACCGCGTCGCCCCTTCGATCATGTCAATTGCATTGCGGGGCTCTTCCAGCACGGTCGCGTTCAGCATGTCGAGGAGAGAAGGGTCGAGTACCGCGATCTTGGTTCCGGGATGGACGAACGAACCGGCCAGTTCGCCTAGTCCCATGCGCCAGTCGGAAGGCGAAGTGGAAAAGCCATATCTTTGCGCGCGCAGTTCGTGGATTGACCAGAATGTCTTTTCCAGCGTTGCCGGATGACATTCGCCACGATGGGTGTAGAGTGCGAGCATAATGCTCCTGCCCGAATCGCTGATCTGCTCATGATATGCGTGGCGCCAGATCTCCGCAGGATCATCGAGGAGATTGCGCACGAAACCGCGGTAGTTTTCCGGCTTCATATTCTTCACCCTGCGGTAGTTTGACAGCCACTCGATCAGCCGCGGGTTGAACTTCGAGTGCTTGATGATTTCCAGGTAGAAGCGGTCGGCGAGGAGCTGGTCACGATAGGAAGGGGGTAGGTCGCTGAAGTAAATGTGATTGTAGAGGATTTCGGCGCGCTGCATCCTGCCGTAGTCGCGGATCGCGAGCACACATTTGTGATCGACCAAATGCGAATGCTTGAGTTTCTCCGAGGCGGCGACCGCCTGTTGCAGGATATGCTCGCGAGTCGTCATCACGAGACGGGCGGTCTTGGAACCGCGGACCATCTCGATGAAGTCGAGGATAGCGCGGTCCTCATTCCGCGTGAACGTGGATGCTCGCTCTCCCAAAAAGGTCGCGCCGATGAAGTCGTCGAAGTAGAAGATCTGCTTCTTGCCTGGCTGGTACAGTTCGCGCCCTGTCTGGAAATCTGTGAGGATCGAGATTGCCTCATAGCCCTGCTCGAGGAATGCGTAGAGCAGCATGCGCGCCAGCGTCGTCTTGCCCACCCCGGGAGCGCCCGAGATGATCGCCACATGGCCGTCGTTGAGCATCTCGACAGCACGAGGGTACCCCGAGTTCTGCACGTAGCGTGCAATATCACGCCGCACACGTTCGACATCGAAGTCGCTTTGCGTCTTCGCCGCATTATGCATAACGCGATCAAGAACAGCGCGACTGGTTAGCCATAACTTGTGATGGCGCTGGTGAATGTCCGCGTGCTGTTCGAGCAGGCCGTTGATATCGTCGCGTCCTACAATATCTCCGGGTTCGGCGATGAGACCGCCGAAGATCTCCATGATCTCAGTTTTGTTGGGGGGGGTAAGACCCACTGATGTCGTCAGGATATAGCGGCTTGGATTGAGCTTCTTCGCCTTCACGGCTTCTTTGTGCAATTCGCGTAAGAGACCGGCTAAACCTGTGCCTGCATAGTGCTTGGCTTGGACGATGAGGTTTGCGGCCCCTTTAGCGTAGCGAAAGTCGATGCCTTGGTCTCTACCTGCCTTGAATGATTCTAGCTGGATCCCGTCGCGAGCCTGAACGACGTCGCGCGAGAGCAATTCGAAATCATGCGGCGAAAGTTGCTGGAAGTCGTAGTCGGCCATCTTGTATCGGTCTGGAATTGAACTGGAATGGGCTGAACGGTGGGGAGCGTTTTCCCGGTCGTCAAAAGGTATTAACCTGCGGTTTGAGATTTCATATCTCAAACCATCGGTTGATAGTCGCTAGCGAGTTCCAAGCCGATAGCGATGATTGCGCAAATAGAACCATCGTTTCAATGGAATTTCTCGATGGCGAAAGTTTTTCGACGGTTGGCAATGTGACCCGCAGAATGAACGCTACTCATCCTGAGGTTAATGCAAGGGATTTTTCTGTTCAGACCTTAGATATAGGCTAATTACGAGATGGCCGCTCTTTCGGCTTTCGACGATAACCGGACAGTCCGCAACCGGCCCAATAGCTATCATGACCTTTCCGCACTTTTGTACTGAATGGCCGTCAGCATGTTTACGCCAACATGCGTCGATTTCTTTATGGCAAGACAACTATCGACAATTGCGGCTGTTCTCGCGAACGCTCAAACTGATGCGGGGAGGGTTGTTTTGGTCGAGCACCGCGCCGACATGGTAGAACATCGCTACGCTGATCGTGCTAGATACCGCGGTCGTTCATTTTCCCTAATGAAGTTGGCGCCGTTTTGTATGGCGTCGTTTCCACTAAATAGGACTACGGTGTTCCTACCCTCGCTCTTGGCTCTATAAAGCGCTTTGTCCGCGTCTTGGACAAACTGAACGCGATCGAGATTTGCCACTCGTCCTATCCTAACGCCGACGCTTGCAGTCACCGAAACTTCGTCGCCTGCATGATCATGAATGCGGAGATCGACGATCTTTCTCCGAAGCCTTTCGGCTATACCGATAGCATTGGCACTACCGCTGCCGCTGAGCGCCGCGATAAACTCTTCCCCGCCATACCGCCCGGAAATACCATGATGGCGCGAGACCTCTTCGTCCAACAAGCTACCAACACGAATTAAGCATTCATCGCCCAGCTGATGACCGTACGTATCGTTGAATTGCTTGAAATGATCGAGATCCATAAGCAGGACAGCTAATGGTTCGCCTGAAGCTTGCGCCGCTTGGAACGCTGCCTGAAATTTCCTTTCGAACCCACGTCGATTGAGAACACCTGTAAGAGCATCCTGATCGGAAAGTTTCTCCAGTTCGCGGTTGGCAGCGAGCAAAGAGTTCTGTGCTTGTCGGCTTTGAATGGTGAGAAGGAAGTTGGTGTCGTTCAGACGTTCGCTTCTGCGACTTATCAGAAGCGGGAGCGTCGAACAAAACAACGCGAACACTATGAGGCTAACGTCACCAGCCAGATTTTCGGACAAAGCCAAGATTGGAGCCGCCACCGCGATAAAGCCAGAGACCGCGAAGAAAATTGTCTGGGTAAAGCGCAGAGGACCAAGAATGATGCAAACGGAAACGAGCATCGCTCCCGCCATAATGTAATTGTCCTGATGCTCTGCTTCGGCGCGCATACCAAGATACGCCGCAGCTCCGGCAAACAGCACCGGCGGTATAATTGCGGCTACGAACAGGACAAGGCGCTCATCTCGTTTCAAAAGCCAAAGGCTGCACAGATAGGCGGGGGTAACGAGACCTACTCGCAATAATAATCCAAGCTGCAGCATTCCTGCCATCGCGTCCAGGAACAGACAAAGCAGACATGTCGCAAGCCCCAGCAAACTCAGGAACCGAATTTCCCGCTTAACGCGGTCTCGATGCGAAACCTGCCAGAGATGACGAAGGTCGTCTGGCCACTGCAAATATCGAAGCGTCGGATCTCCCGGAACAGCGTTTGGTCTGAGAGCTTCGCTTCCGGAAAGATCGACGATCGACATGCGTTAAGCTAGCTCGGGAATCATTAAGTTTGCGAAAAGCGAAAGGGGGAAAAGAACCGATAGCGCACCTTCTTATGAGAGGTGACTATCAGAAAGTGTCGCAATGGAACTCTCACACGTCTGGCTCTTCAGTTGCGTCGCGCGCCCGTGCATTTAACTGATGCAAAAGCCTAATGATAAGGAAGGCAGTGTCCGAGAAAGTTTAATCGTGAGCAGTAGAAGTAAACCACGCCGCGGAAGCGGATGACTCTGTCGTCGCTATTCTTATTCTACCTCGGCCGCGATCGTCTCAGCCCGTTTATCGATGCCGATTTGTCGATAGATTGCATTCAACGCACCGGTCAGGTTGGCTGTCCGCCCCTTTCGCTCGCCTTCAGGCAAAAACCGCCAGAACCAGTCGAATGGCCAGCGTTCGCAGTTGTAGCGCGAAGCCAGGTAGGCAAGTGCCAGGCGAACGCCAAATGTTCGATTGACCGGACCCGATATGGCCGAACGCGCTGCGTCCTCGATCGTCAGGATCGCGAGTTTCGTCAGCGTCGAATCGTCCACGGCCATGCTGGCCATAAGTGGAACAATACAAGAACGCCGACAAGAGTGGTTAGCTCCTGCCGGCGGCCTTTCACGTTGGTTGAGGATGCGCCTGAACGCTTCCTCGGGGGACTGTTACTCGCTGACGACGCGCAGATTGCCCGGCAGTTCACGCTGCTTCGGAGCAGGTTGCACAGGCTCGGCTTCCGCGACGCGTTGCGGCTGAACGACCGGAGCAACCGCGAGCTTCAGCGGTTCCTTGGTGAAGGCCTTCAGTTCGCGGCCATGCGGAATGCGACCGCTGCGGCCCGTGATGAAACCGGCGAATACGCCCGCGACGATGACGCCGCCGATCGTTGCGAGGGTGGCGCCTTCGCCTTCCTGCCGGAACGTGCCTTCAAGCGGGATACGCTTGCCGTTCACTTCGATGTGTTCGATGGCAATGTCCATCTTCCCGGACTTGCCGAATGCACCCCGGCTGGTAAGCCATGTGATGCGACCGGTTGCGCGTGCGCCTTGCGGAATGGCAACATAGCCATCAACGATGACATCCGCGACATTGGTCAGGTGGAAGGTGTCGCCTTCCTTCCAGGTGCGACCCTTGGTCGTGACTTCCTGATCCATGCGCAGCGTCAGTTCGGTGCTGGCGGGAAGAACCGGACCGGTATGCGCAGCCTGTTGGACAGCTTGCGCCGGAACTTCGATCATCTGGCCAGTCTGAGCCGATTGAGCAAGAACCGGCGTCGCTGCAAACAGGATCGCCGAAGTCGTCATGGTAATTTCTTTGAACATGTAGCCCCCTCAAATCACCGCATCATCGCGGCATGAGGTGGCTCTACGTTCGAACGACTTTGAAAAAAGAGAAGAAAGAAGGTTTCCTTTAGCTTACGCTTGGCGAAGTGAAGCAAAAGCGCCCTCGCTCGAATTGCGCTTTATGTCGATCGCTATGCGAACAGTACGATGCTGCAACGATGAAATTGGAGCACTGGCAAGCTATGCGGTCACTCTTGCCGTTCGCCGATTGCGATTACGGGTCGAAGCCGTTAGGGCCACCACATGGAGCGGTCGCGCGTTCAATCATTTCGGGATAAAGTCGCAGCTGGAGAATGCGCGTTTTCTCCAGCGGTATTTTATCGTCGCCTTGTATGGCAACACATTTTGGATCTTGGGACTTTCCTTCTCATTTTCGGGCTTTCGCCAGTCCTGCTCTTTGGCGCATGGCTGCGAAGGAAATTTCTCGTGCGAAAGAAGTCTATGCAATCTTTCGCACCGGAACGCCGTGAAGCGCGAGAGCATTGCAAACGACCTTCCGATTGGGATCTTCCGACAATCATTCCTTACCAGTAAGCGGCATGCACGACCTTGGTCGTCCTATGTTTCGGTCGCTTTAAGCAGATTCTCGCGAACCCTACTGCTAAATACGACCGACGGTAAAAATTGACGCAATTGCTCGTGCTTTGTGCGACTTAGTTTCCCCGTCAGCGCTTCGGCCAAAAGCGCGTTCGAATGATCGAAGCGGGATTTTGACAAGTGATCGAAATCATTCAGAGCCATCAGTTCATCCGATGGCTCCTGATTCGATATGAGTAACGCCAACAAAATATAGAGCTTGAGCAAATCGTCCGGGATCGGATTCGCATCGGCAATTTCTTTTATTCGCTTACGCCGTTCGGGATCCAGTTTGGCCCCCTCCTCGCAACCGTAAGTCTCAACGAGCAAAGCGAGTTCAATGGCGGGAAAGGTCTTTCCGTTTTGGTAAGCTCGGTTTGCGAAGGGTTCAGCTCTCGCGCAATCTCCACGCGCCGTCATGATTTTGGCAGCTATGAGGTTTAGATACGGGTTGTCAGGATGCTCATTAATTGCTTGGCCGATCTCGCCCCAAGTCCGTCGATCTACGTCGATCGCCGTACCGCTCATCGCACGCGTCTGGATGTCCATCCAAATTTTTCTAGCGCGGAAGAACGGCTCGTACTCTGAATCAGAATAGCTCGACATGCACGTCTCGACGACGTCGCTGGTCAGCAGCCCTTTCCCTTGGGCATTCTCGCTGAGAACAAAGCATTCGAAATCGTTGCGCGCTGTCAACGGAATACGCTTGGCCAGGTTCTGGCTGATGCGCCCAGCAGGAGCTAATAACTCCACGATATTGTCATAGATTAATTGACGATCGCGACTGAAGTCGTTCGACAGCTCGAGTTCCTGTTCAAAAAGACTTTCACCGGAACGGTCTCGCAGGAAAAGCGAAGCTGCCGGCTTATCGTCCAAATTTCGCTGAAGCAGAATGGTGATAGTAAAGTCGCTATCGACAGTTCCGGGATTCAATCCCCTTGCTACAAACGAACTGGCGATGAGGGCTGATGTGTCGCTTCGGGCCGCTCCAAGCAATCCGCTATGGCTGCTTTGGAACGCTGCGTCACCCAAGGAAGATGCTTCCAGCTTTACGGATGGCCGGGCGATTCCGACCTGTTCAGAAGCCGTGATAGCATTCTGGCTCTGAGCCAAAAATATTCCTGCGCAGACGGCTAGCGGCAAGAGGAGTAACCACGCCTTGCGTTTTAGGGCAGCAAATCCTTTTTTTGGAGGTTCGGGCAAATTCGCTACCCTGCTTGCGAGATTGAGGCGCTCCTTTGTAAGCAGACTGTGAAGACTGACCTGTTGAACGGGAGCCGCGGCAAACGAATTGCTATCTTCATGCTTCCAGTCATTGGACGCAAACGCAGACGGCTTCCGACCTTCATTGTGGAGCTTCACCAGTTCTGGGTACGCGATCTCGAGTGAGGCCATCCTAAGGAAGTACTCGCCCGGTCGATTGTAGGCACACAGGCCCTTCATGGGAGCAAACTCGCTATAGTAGGTCTTTAGCGAGCGGCGTAATCTGACCATCGATGAACGGACAGAGCTGTCGGAACTTTCATCGAAGTCTGCGGGCTTTCCAAGTGCATTTATCGCGATGTCATACTGCGAAATGCGGGTATCGCCGCTAGCTGCGCGTTGAGCCAGATAATCGAGTAGTTTGGCCTGGCGGGGTGCGCGCTGAAATGCTGCGCTTGCAAGAATTTCAGTAACTTCTGCCGCCAACCCTTCTTCGTACTGCATGGTGCGACCCATCCTACGTTGAGTTGCAACCGCTCTAGCTTCGAAGTAGTAAATGACCCGTAAACCAATCGGATAACGTTTCACTTGAAACTAGAAAAAACGTAGTCGTTGCAACACGTTGCATCGTTCCAAACGTTGCAATTGCTGTTCCGAACTCCCCGTTTGAATGCGCTTTCAGCAGGATCATTCCATCGAGTTGCCGGATCGCACTCGCTGATTCGAAGCAAGAGAGCGTCCGGTCTCAAAAAAACGGGGAGACAAAGATTGGAAGAACGCAGACTCTCAGGTCGCAAGCGAACGATGTTCCAGCCGGCCTGCATCGAAATTGAGGATGAATCTCATGCCGTGCTCATCCGAGACTGCTCGGAAATGGGTGCAGGGTTCGAGGGCGATCTTGATCTTATGCTCGGTCAGCCCCTGCGTTATCGCTGGGGAAACGAGGACTTCTACAATGCCAAAGTTACCTGGATCAAAGGACACCGGTTCGGCGTCGAGGATTTACGCGGCAAATACGAATTCGCGGAGCGCAAACCATTCAATTACAGATCGGTTCGCATCCCTACGTCGCGACCGGTCGATATATTCATCCGCGGCATCCGTGAGAGCGCGGAACTTATAAACGTGTCGCAACGCGGGTTCTGCGTGCTCCTTCAGGAACGACCTGAACCCGGAACGCTCGCAACCCTGAAGTCAGGTAGGAACGCGATTGAGGCGGCTACTCTGAAATGGTCCAATCGCAACCAGTTCGGCTTCACTACCCCCAACCCCCTTCGCATCGATCAGATGTCGGCTCTTCTCGCTGGTTAGGAGAATTCAAAATGTTCATCGGTTCCACACTTTCGCAGACGGATCTACTCGGCATGCCTCCGGCTCATTTGAGCGCGATCCGTACCGCTTGCCTTCGCGATTTGCAAAGCTACGAGCCAAACCGCGCGAGCGATCAGGCGCAGTACCGTGAGTCGAAGTCCATGCTGCTGAAGATCGATGCGATGCTCGGCTTCTGAAGTCCGGAAATCCTGCTTCACAAATCACAGCTATCGATTGGCTACTTCGGCACGAGCGGCTATCGCGGCCAACTAATCATGAAAGATCATTATTTACCGATATGAAACCGTCTTCGAACCGACCCACCATCCGCTCGCATAACCCGATGCTCGGCATCGTCGGAGGTGGTCTGCTGATAGTGTACGCAGGATTGGCATGTGTTCTCATGCCAATCACTGCGGTCCAACAGCTGGTTACCGGTCGGAAGAGAGGATACTGGAATTGAAGTGCAGTCGCTTTGACTCTTACGCCTTAAAATCCTGGCAATGGCGATAGGGCCGAAAGCGGCGATCTTCCTTCGCTGGCCTGCGGCGCATCATTCCGCCGAGGCCGGCGAAGCCAACCAGAATCATCGCCCAGGTCGCCGGTTCCGGAACGGACGAAGCTACCTTGGATACGTTCATGGTTCCCAGCGCCACGCCGTTGAAGGTTTTACGCATGGTGTACGTGCCGGTGAAAAAGACCGGATCTGCGATCGTGCCGGTAAAGAGATTTGTTGTTTCGAGCGCAAACTTGTGAGCCTGGTTGAAGTCTAAAACAGTTCCAGTTGCAGTTGCATAGAAGTTAACCGTCTGCGCCTTCGTCCCGGTGTTCGTCACAACATCGACTTTCTTGAAGGTAAAGGTATTGCCCTTGATCTTGTCGGGACCGAGATCCGGGTCGAGAACGAAGGAAAAACTGTCCTGCTCGTTTTTGCCCACGAATTCGAACAAGAGTTCGGCAGCTGAAGCACTGACCGGAAATGCGAAGAGTCCGGCAAAGCCGATCAAAAGAACAATAAGCTTTTTCATTCATTGATCCCGTCTGTTGGAAGGAGCGATTGTTCCCGCTCTTTCAGCGACGAGCTTTTATTTCCGAGACGCTTAAGACTTCGTAGCTTGGTGTAACAGCGAATTAACCATCGCGAACCGCGCAAACCTTGCGAACGCAAAATCAGTCCTTAACGATTTTAACGATTATGACCGCCCGCAGGCCAAAATTGGTAAATTGAACCGCAACCAAACGATGATTCGTAGAGCGATTCCCGGCTTCGAGTCATTGAATGCATTAAAAGAAGTCCAAGCCATGGCGTCAGAGGGTGTTCCGAATCTGGCCCATGCGCGATCTTATTTAATAAGCCTCATTGCCCACAGATCGTTCTTCACAAAAACGGCAAAAGGCAAGACCAAATATTCGCATAAAGTTCAAATTATTCAGGCATTTACTCTCCATTTACCGTGCCTTTTCCGGCTTCCGAAAGATGTGTCTGTGAAAAGCTCTTCATGAACATTGTCGACGCTTATGCACAGCTTACTCAAGGAATTGTCGATCTTACCGGCATGTCCCGTCCGATGCTGCATATTCATGCAGGTATGGCCATTTATCTCACTACGCAGTTCGCTTTGAGGGATAGGCGAGGATCGTTGTTTGCGTTGATTGCCGTTCTGCAGCTGGAGCTTTTTAACGAGGTCATGAATCGTCTGGCGAAGGGAACCTGGAACTGGCCCGATACCAGTAGCGATATCGCTCTGACCATATTCTGGCCTTCGCTCTGTTACGGCGTAAGCACCTATAGGCGGCATCGGTGGACTGCGCCACGAATGAAGCAGCTTGCTGCGCTTCCAAGGATCGAATGAGGTGCTCGCCGTAGAGAGTTATTCTGCGGCAAGCTTCCGCAACTTTTGCGCGGCGATGTCGAGGACCTGCAATCTCTCGAGATGACGCGCCACGATCGCTTCATCTTTGGAAAGCGCGTCTGCCAAAGCATCGATCATATCTGCCAGGCCACTGAGTTCTTCGGACTTTTTTAAGAATCCTGAAGAAGCGTCCGCTGCCGCGGAGCCCGCAGGTGAAGTTCGCTGCTGATGTACGACAGCGTCAACCTGCTGCTGCCCTCCGGATTTGGCGGGCATCCATTGCATAACGTTAATCGGTCGATCGAACCGGATGCCTGCGCTGCGTCCGCTGTTCCAGACAATTGAGCCGCTCGCCGACAAGTCGGCTCTGCGCAACCTGCATTCCTTTCCTACAGGGGGAAGTTCGGCCCCTTCAATCATCGCGCCATCGTTCGACAGATTACGAACGCGAACCGGCCCGGACAACGTTTCCGACGCAATCGTAGCCATGAGAAATAGGCTCGACCGCATTGCCGTTCGTTTGCAGAGAAGTTCGGTACTCATGGCAAATCTTGTCGTAAAGATACGTGCTTAAGAGCGAGTAAACGGTTCGCGCTGCCGGCGGCCTTCTCAAGACAGCCTGGTAAAGCGAGGCTCTGGTTTCGGTAATCAGACGAAGAGCAAATTTCTCCGAGCTTTTACACAGGTCGCGAAAGTTGTTCGTCGATAATACTGTACAGCTTATGCACACAGTATTTGCCTCGCCCTAACACACGCGAGTAAGGCCAATTTCGCCCAATAACGGGCGGAGGGAATTACTGATGAAACGCATACTTATCGGTGCAGGCTTGTGCCTTGCATCTACGCCTGCGCTCGCACAAGAGCATGAGGCGATGGAAGGATTTCGCGCCGAAGCGCTGGTCGGCTACGACCGGATCGACCTGAGCATTGACGAGGAAGCTGACGCTGACGGCAATACGGATGACATCTACTATGGCGGCGCAATTGGCTACGACATTGTCACAAACGGATTTTTGTTGGGCGTCGAGGGCGAAATTGGCACGTCCGGCCATGATGCCGAAGAACCTTATTTCGACGTGATCGACGGTCAGGAAGTGAATGGCACGATCAGCCTCTCGGATGGCTTGAACTGGTATGTAGGTGGTCGCATCGGCACCGTCGCCTTCGACCGCACTCTCTTCTACGCAAAGGCTGGTTACGCCAGCACGACACTTGACCTCGATCTGGAGGGAACGGTCGACGGCGAGCCAGGCTCGGCAGACATCGACATCAATTTCGGCGGCATCCGACTGGGCGCGGGCGTCGAACAATCTTTCGGCCGTGCGTATGGCAAGCTCGAATATCGATATACGAGCTACTCAGACGGACACGTGGACTATGACGGAACGTCGGTTGATATTGGAGATGAACTCGATGGAATCGATCTGGAACGTCACCAGATTGTGGCCGGTGTTGGATTCCGCTTTTAATTTTCGGGGCCGTCCGTACGGGCGGCCCTTTTTAAGGCAGGATCATGCAACTCACACAGGCTCTTCTTAGCGTTAGCATCCTGTCGGCTCTGGGGATCGGCGGCATCTACGTCTATCATTCAGGCGAAACGCGGGTAGCTCGGACGGACTTACCGACATTCACCTGTGTCGTATCATCGATTACCGATGGCGACACACTGCGCTGTAAAGATGGCACAAGGGTTCGACTGCATGCTGTAGCAGCGCGCGAAACGGATGGAACCTGCCCCGCTGGGCATCCATGCCCCGAAGCATCAGCTGCGGCAGCAACAGCCGCTCTTATTGGATTGGCAAGTGGTCAAGCGCTCGATTGTGTTCAGACCGGAGAAACCTACGGACGAAAGGCGGCAATCTGCCAGAACGAGGGCGGGGTCGAGATCAACTGCGCGATGATAAAGTCCGGCACCGCGCTTGTTTGGCCAAAATTCGCCGCCCAGCATCCGGTATGCCAGCCATGAAGAAACGATCCTGAGCTTTTCAAAGCGGCTTTTTACGAATTTTTTACCATGAACGTTTAACGGGAGGCGCAGGCCAGCGACCTCCCTGTTAATGGCTTCGTGGGTCGGCGATGCGCACCCCGCCGGCCCACGATTTTCCTACTTGCATCTTGTCGGCATAGATCGCCTTATGCGACCTTCCAAAGAACAAATCGAATTCACGATGCTAGCGCTTCTAATCATCGTGCCCCTCTGTTATATGCTGCTGCAAATGTTCTTTGGCATATTGTTCTCTCTTGGAGACTGAGGTCTGTCGTTTGGCGTTTCAATTTAAGAGAGCAGATAAAGATCGACGCCGAGAGAACTTCTTAATAATCATCAGAGTATGCGCCTTCCTCCGATCTCGCAACCAGACGGTTTTGAAGGAATAGCAAAGCATGTTCGCCTTCCGTTTTGCCAGACTGATCTTCGCCGCGTCGCTTGGCATTAGCGCTTACACGGCGACTGCAGCGACCTTCATCGTAACTGATATTGATGCAGCGCAACCCGATCACGAGCATTGGGGCAAGCTCGACGCATACAATACGGGCAACGCGATCATCACGACCGACGCACCTAATACCGGCAACGGATCCTTGAAACTGTCCGGGGACATGACACGGGTGCAATTGGGCTATCAGTTGGGATCGCAGCGCACTAATTTCGGTTCGGTCCATAAAGTAACCGGACTGACATTTGACTGGAGAGTGGCGTCGGAGAGTAGCAACCTCGACTACACGCCGACGCTTCGCTTACTCGTTCACGATGGCGAACAACTCTCGGTCTACGGTTGGAACGGCAAGTATAATGGCGTTGCGAGTAACCCGCTCGATAACTGGTATTCGAGCACGACGAATGATCTGTTCTGGCAATGGACCTACAAAGAAGGCGACACGCTCGACGCTGGCCAGCTCAAACTCCTCCCGCTCGGAAACTGGATCGAAGGCCTGTCTTCGAATGCGTTCGTCACAGCGATCAGCGTCGGGGCAGGTGCAAAAGCCGGCAATGGCTACAACGCCTTTGCAGACAATATTCAGCTTCATCGGGGCGCTAAGATTGACAGCTACAATTTCGAAGCAATCGCCGCCGTGCCGGAGCCTGCAACATGGATGATGCTATTGATTGGTTTCTTCCTGATCGCTGCGACGCTCAGAGCGAAGAATTATGCTCGTCCCGCTAGATATGACGTTCGAGCGAGGCAACGACCAACTAACATCGTTGCAGTCATCAATCTGGCGTCTACATAAAAGAAAGCCGCCGCGACCGATTGGCGCACGACGGCTCTGCCATCAGGCAGGATGGAGACCATCCTGGCGACCCGAATAACCCTTTGACGGTACGGCAAGCTTCATGCGCGAACAAGTCAGCTCATCGCGAAAAAAGGGCTGTCGCCATTAGGGAAGGACAACAGCCCACCTTTTCACCCTCAGAAAGTCGGGTCGCACCTTCCGCGCACAGACCACCGACTTGTTCGACGTCTATGCTTGGAATGCTTCCTCCAACGCATCATTTGAATTCAACGAAGAACGGCGCCCTCAGTTTTGGATCGCCGCTGACTTCTGACGACCTGAAACCTTCCTCCGCTAAAATTCGCCGAACGAACAGACATGTGCGAGAACAGAACTCGCAACCGATTGTAGATCGAACGTTGGAGAGCGACGATATGGAAAACGGTATTCGACGGAGCCGTCGTCACTGATCGCTCGAACCGGTCATTTAAAAGGGTACCGTTCCCAGTGAGCAGAGCGAATGTGCAAGCCCCTTCAACGTAACGACAATCAGCTCGGTATTAAAACCATCAGCATCGGTCGAACCCCCCAAGTCAGTCCATTTCGTTCACGGCATTGAACGTCGCGTCTGCCGTTCGTGTTTCCCCTGCGTGCTATTCACTAGCCGAAAACTTGACGTAGGCGGCATCCTATCAGCGTACTAAACACCGGGTTTGGCAGGGGAAGCGATGCAAAACAGTAAGGCATTTATAAGGTTCGTTCTTCCTTCCTCAATCATTCTGGTTCTGCTTTCGGAACTGGCTGTGCGAGCGATGGTCGACATTAAACTTTTCGAGCGCGATACCGAGGTCGGTTACTGGTTCAAGCCGGGGCAGAGCGGCGGCTCTCTCCTGACAGGGTCGTACGCCTTCAACTCGGACGGCTTCGGGGTCGCGGACGAGTTCAGAACGACTAACGGAACTGACGTGCTCCTCGTTGGCGATAGTGTCGTATGGGGGACATCTGCGCATCAACAGGAAGAACGGCTTGGGCCGCAGCTCCAGAGGGTGACGGGCTGGAAGGTGTGGCCGCTCGCAACCGGGAGCTGGAGCCTTGCCAATGAACTGCGCTACCTTAAACGCGTGCCGCTGGAGGGAACCGACGCAATTATCTTCGTCTTAAACTCTGCCGATGTTGGCCAGCCCTCGCACTGGAACAGCGAGTACGTTCTGCCCCGTTCCCGGCCCCCATCGTATCTCCTCTATTCGCTGCAGCGCCTTTACCCCTTTTTGCGACCTCCGGAGAAAGAGCTGCCGGTGCGCCCAGCTGACCTCAAGAGCGAGTGGGAGGAATTCGCGGCATCGGTTGACGTTCCGGTGTATGTCATCGGTTATGAAAGTGGCGCGTCGAGCGGTAGTTCGTGCTCGTGGCTGCCGGTGTGGCTCGACGTACCAACATTCTGCTATGACCCGATTGGGCGGAACCTCGAAGGGGCGATGCTCGATTCAATTCATTTGACGGCCGAAGGAAATAAGCTGTTTGCGCGCTTTATCGACGGGGCGGTTCACGTCCCGTAATCAATGGTGTTTTGAGCCTTCGCACTTTCGAAGTAATCGGAATTGCTCAGTCGATGCGCGAAACACTGCGAACCTTGAGTATTGTCATTCTCTACTCGCTAGCCGTCACTGCGGCGATGCTACTGCTGTTCCCGCTCTAGCTGTTCCAGAGCTTCGAGCATCGTCTTTTCGTAAACCTCGAACAGATAGTCGTGGCCACCGTAGCCGCCCCCATGGTTTCTCCAGGTTGGATGAAGTCCGTCCTTGAAGAGCTGCAAATTCAAGGGCGCTCCGTCCTGCCCGATGATCGGATGGCCGCCGAAATCAAAAACGCCGTCAATCTTCGTACCGACCGCGTCTTGCATGATCTGAGCGTATTCCCGGCGCGCTTCATTGCGAACGGGGTCGGGCATCTTGGTCGTCGCTTTCAGCTTCGGCAGGATCGTGCCAATGTAGACCTTTGTGCCCATTTCGCGAAAAGGCTTCACATAAGCGAAGACCTTATCGGCATAACCTTTTGCATTATCGCCGAAGTCGTTTGCACCGATAAAAACCGTCAGAATATCGGGTTTGAGTTCCATATCGGTTTCCGACCGGCTGATGACCCCGCCCAAGCCGGAGCCGCCCACAGCGGTGATGTGGTACTCGATATTCGGATACTTTGCAGCAAAGCCACCCGAGTAAACTCCGCTCGAGTTCGGCGAGGTGATGCTATCGCCTTCCGCGACAATCACCGTTTTTCCGTCGTCAAGAATACCCGGCGTGGGCGCTGGTTCAGGCGCAGGGGCAGGGGCAGGTTGCGGCTCGGGCGAAGGAGTTGGTGCCGGGGAGGGTGAAGGCGTACCAACCGGCTCCTGGACAACAAGTATTGGCGCAGGATCTTCAACCACCTTGGGCTGCCCGTCGAGTGTACACCCGCTAAATACTAGCGGCAGCAGCATGATTGTCATTTTGCGCATAAGAAAATCCGTCTCATTTCTAACCACCTTTCCACGAGATGGTTGATATTCGGTAAAACGAGGAGCAAACGAGCAAAGGGGTGGCGAAAGGGGCGACTAGTGAAGCATATTCCCGCGCTCGATGGATTAAGAGCAGTCGCTATTGCGATTGTTCTCGTCTCGCATTTTGGCTTAGGGCACGTGGTTCCGGGCGGCTTCGGTGTCACCGTATTCTTTGTCTTGAGCGGCTATCTAATCACGACCATCTTGCGGGATGAACTGGTCAAGACAGGTTCTGTTGATTTTCGGCAATTCTACTTGCGACGCGTCGTGCGAATTATACCGCCAATGTGGTTCGCCATTTTATTTGGACTAGCGCTTACGAGCCTGGGGTTGCAGTCACGACCGCTAGAACCCGAGTACCTTTGGACCGACTTGCTCTTCCTAACGAACTACGCTGGGTCGTTCGGTATGTTTAGCGGCACGATGATTCCGCTATGGTCGCTTGATGTGGAAGAGCACTTCTACCTGTTCTTTCCCCTGCTGCTTCTCGCGACTTTCAGGCGGCAGCCTGTTTTGATTCTCGCCTCGATTTGTGTTGTCGTGCTCCTTCTTCGCATAGCGCTCGCCCTCGAGGGGGTACCTACCTACTATGGAACGCACACGCGGATCGATAGCATCCTCTTCGGCTGCATCCTGGCCCTGTGGCGCAACCCGATTGACGCCGAACCACCGTCCCGGGGGCGTCACTTCGCAAACCTGCTTTTAGCCGCGGTTTTGATATTGCCGACGCTGCTCTATCGCGACGAGTTTTTCCGCGAAACCGTTCGGCATTCGATGCAAGGTTTAGGTCTCTTCTTTGCTTTTACGTATTGCATACAAGATCGGGGATGGATTTCAGGCATTCTGGGAAGCGTGCCGCTGCGATGGCTCGCGTTCATTTCTTATACGCTTTATTTAGTGCATCTCCCCGTTTTAGGGGCAACGCAAATGTTGGTGGAGCACCCAGTCCTTTCGATTATTGTTGCCTTGGTTGTTTCCTTGGCGATCAGTCAGCTAGTCCGGGTTACGATAGAAAAGCCAATGCTGCGGCTACGGAAGAATTTTGAAGCCAAACGCTCGATCTATCTGAAAGATACTAAGGTCGACCGGTTGCTTGAGGCAGGGTCAAGCGACAACGTTCGTACCGTGACCTTCGACAGCCAGAAATAGTGCGTGTTCGACGTCGTCCGGTGCGACCCAGCAGCTGTCTAATTTCTTCCGGTTTTTGACTGTCGAAAGGCGAGTAACGACATGGCCTTAACTCTCTGTCGCTGTGACGGATGCGGACCTTTCCCCGCCCTTCTTTGCTTCCAGGCTGGTCTGCGAAATAGCTGAGATGAGCAGGATTCCTCAGCCCGTCGGCGCACGTGCAGCGCGCGCGACACAGAGCAGAACGGCATCGAACTCTAGAACTAGGTTGATACCCGCAAACATATTGAATGGCGGTTACTGGGCCGATTGCAGACTGGCCGGTTCTGATCCGCAAGTTGCTCAAAGCGGACCTTCGACATCCATTCCGATCCGCACATTTCAGGTACAGATGGCTTTAAAACCGGCCGCCATGAAATCGGCCATGCGCTGTTTGACGGCTTCGAAATCGTCGGACTTGCACAGACCATCGGACAGCTTGTCGATGCGGCCAGTGCGGGCCAGTGTAAGGAGCAGGGCACCGGATACAAAGTGGTACCCCCAAAAGATATCGACCTTGTTCGCTTCAGGCAGCGCGCGGTTTATGATGTCGACCAACTTGAGTACTACCGGATCGAAATTCTTGTCCATTAGCTTGGCGCCCCATTCGGGCGTGTTCGCGACTTGCGAGGCGAGCGCGCCGTAATTGCGCCAGCCCTCCCCTCCGGACCCGTAGAGATTGAGATCAGTGTCGAGGAAAGTGTGAAGCGCACCTTCGACGGTCAGATTGTCCGCGTTAGCCGTTTCGTATTCTTCAAGGGCCTTCATCCGCAAATCGCGGGTCACTTCGGCGCGGCGCTCGAACACCGCCTCGAACAGTGTGTCTTTGTCGTTAAAATAATAGTTCACGAGCGTGTGATGGACGCCGGCGCGCTTGGCGACATCTTTGAGCGTGACGCCATAAAGCCCGTGCTTGGAAAACAGGTATTCGGCTTCGTCGAGGATCTGCTCGGTCGTTTCCGCACGCCGTTCCGCCTTACTGAGCGAAGTCTTAGTGGTTTTTCTAGCTGCCGGCACGCGCTTACTCTTCCGCAAGGTCGCCGCATGAACGGCTTCAATGGTCGATGGAACGCTCATGCTCTGCAATATTCGTCTCGCAAGCGCAACTTGTCGATCTTCCCCGTCGGGGCGAGTGGCATTGCGCGCAGGCGCACAACCTCCTGCGGAATGCACCAGGCGGCGACCTTGCCTTCCAATGCGGCAAGCAGGTCCTCGTCGCTGGGCGCGAAACCCTCGCGAAATTCGACCAGGAGCAAGGGGCGTTCTCCCCATTTCGGGTCCGAGCGTCCGATGACCGCGGATTGCGATACGCAAGGCAATGCCGAGATGATCGTCTCGATCTCGCCGGGATTGATCCATTCGCCACCCGATTTGATCAGATCCTTCGAACGCCCGGTGATCCTGACAGTCCCATCGCTCTCGATGCAGGCGAGATCGCCGGTATCGAACCATCCATCCACTGTCGCGGGTTCGTCCTGTCCAAAATAACGTTCGACCACTGCAGCGCCGCGCACCCAGAGATGACCCTCGACCTCTCGCTGCTGCGATAGGGGGGTACCTTCGGGATCGCTTAACCGCAAATCGACCCCCATCGCCGGGCGCCCAGAACTGCGCGGATCGCGATTATGAGCGCTCGGGGGCGTCGCCGTGCCGAGCGGCGAAAGTTCGGTCATTCCCCAGGTCGTCTGCACTTCGATGCCGCGCGCTTCGATACGGTCCATCAGCGCCTGTGCCATTGGCGCACCGCCGACCATAATGCGCTTCAAGTTGGGCAAATCATCGCCATTTGCATCAAGGTAATCAAGCAGACCGAGCCAGACCGTCGGAACGCCCACCGCGATGGTTACGCCTTCGTCGGCGATCAGTCGCGCCAGGTTCTCGCCATCGGCCTGTCGCCCCGGCAGCACCAGCCTGGCCCCTACCGCCGGGCAGGCGAAAGGCAGGCCCCAGGCATTGGCGTGGAACATTGGTACGACCGGCATGACGGTATCACTTGCGGTGATCGCCGTCACATCCGCCTGGAGGAGCTTGAGCGTGTGAAGATAGTTCGCCCGATGGGTGTAGGTCACCCCTTTTGGTGCGCCGGTCGTGCCGGAAGTGAAGCATAAGCCGCTCGGGCTCTTTTCGTCGAAATCGCCCCAGGCCGCATCGGTTGGCGCGGTTTTCATGATGGCGGAGAGGCTATACCCGCTCCCGGCATCCGGCCCCAACACAAGAACGCGGCAGGAAGTCCGTTCGGCCGCGGCGACGATCCGCTGGGCCAAGTCCACTAGGTCTTCGCTCACCAGCAGCAATGTCGCGCTCGACTGATCGATCATCCAAGCGAGCTGTTCGGGGGTCAGGCGCGGATTGAGCGTGTGGCACACCGCGCCCATTCCCATGATCCCGAACCAGGCTTCCATATGCTCTTGAGTGTTCCACGCGAGCGTAGCAACCCGATCGCCCTGTTTAACGCCTAGGCTTCGCAATGCGCTCGTTACCTGACGGGCACGGTCGTTAAGCGCCGCGTAGCCAATGCGCGAAGTCTCGCCCGCTTCTCTCGCCGTGACGACCTCTGCGTTCGGGTGCCATTTCGCCGCGTGATCGAGGAATTTGTCCAGCGTCAGCGTGAAATCCTGCATCGTTCCGTCGATCATTGGCAATCGCTCTCACGCTGAGGGAGAACCGGCGCGCCAAGACCGACGTTCCAGTTCCATTGCTGGTTCCCCGCCGCACGTCGGCGACAGACAACATGTTCGACAAGGTCGTATCGGTAGCTAAGGACATCTTCGACCACCTGCGGCGTGTCGCCGAACACCATCCAGCTTTGTTCGTTTGAATACTCCGGCCAAGCCGGGTTACCGGCGGAAATGGGCTGACCGGAGTGCGCAAATGAGGCCCAGTAATCGACCATCGCGTCAGAGAAAGCCCGCTCGTCCCGGTTGCGGGGAATGCGAGGCCAGTTGCGGGCCGTCTGTTCGATCGTCCCGAACATGTAGGGCAGTTCGGCGCCATGGAAGGCGGGCAGGCCGAGCTTGTCGGCAGCGGGATAGGAGTGATCGAACAGGTAGAGAAACGCAGGCATATCGTTGATGGCCGCGCTGGCGCGCTATGACGCGTTCGATGACGACAACGATCCCTACGGCGAACATGACTTTGGCGACGTTCGATATTCTGGCGCCGAACTCTTATGGAAGATCGACTATTATGATGCGGACATGCTGTACGCGTCGCCGGATCCAAGCGACAATGCGGTGACGCAGCGCGTCCTCACAGTGATGCTCCCCAGCGAATATTGATGATCAAGCATCGGCGGCGCGCCCCGTGCGCCCCGATAGCCCCGCTATTATAGAGCAGTGGATGACGAGCGATGCGGTCTCGTTCCGGACGATCAGAGAGCCCGCGCCCCGAATGCCCCGCTTGCCCCGGTTCTAAAGTAACGCATCTTCGTCGACGGATCGGCGGCGCAATATGGAAGCCTGATCTTCGCCGCTCTCGGCACCCCCCGCTTATTCCTTGCCGCGGCGTTTTTCGTTTCGCTGCCGCCAGCGATCGAAGCGACTGCCGCCCTTCTACAGCGAGTCCTATCATGACACGACAAACCATTCTAACAACCCGAAGATTACGCTTGCGCGAATGGCGCATGAGCGACGTCACCGCCTATCACCGACATTGCAACACGGACGCCGTCCTTCACTATTTGGGCGGTCCGACATCGAAGCGGCACGTGCGCGACGAAGTCGCCTGGTTCCGCTGGCATCAACGCTCACGCGGCTTCACGTTCTGGGTCGTCGAGCGGAAGCGGGATAAAGCGCTGCTCGGCTTTTGCGGCATCATTCGCGTGCCGGACCAAGGCAGCGCGGTGTATGGCGAACTCGAAATAGGCTGGCGTATCCGGAGCGATATGTGGCGGCGTGGCTACGCGTTTGAAGCGGCGACGGGTGTGATACAGCTTGCGCGCGCGACGCTTGCCGAAGAAAGGCTCGTAGCGCGCATCGCGGCAGATAATCGTGCTAGCTGGCGGCTCGCCCGGAAGCTGGGAATGCGACACGAAAAGCGCCTCGACTATGTCGATGATAGCGACGGCATGCGATACCATATTTACGCACTCGACAACCGAAAGGGGCGGTGATGGACCTGGACGATCCGGCAAGCTTCACCATCGATCACGACGGTAACTATCGCGCGACGCGCAGCGAGTGCGAATTGCTGCTGTTCATCGACCACATGCAGCTTCCGCCCTCGACCATCGATGATAATTACGAACCGGAACTCGCGGCAATGGCCCACGCCTTGGGCGCGCGCGGTGAATTTTTCGGGATCTACGACAGCCCCAAACTGCCTTGGCGCGAACTTGCGCGCAGGCTCGATGGCAATGTCGAAGTGGTCAGGGAATTTACGTTCCTGCCCGTTCCCAACTTGTCGATGTTCCGGGTCGAGGAGCTTCCGAGGGAGTTGGAGACATGCCTGATCGATGACGCGTTAAGCTATAGCGGGTTCGTTGCCTACTCCGACATCACCTATCCCAGCGAGTTCCGGACACTCGTAAGCGAAATGCATTATATTCGCGCGCTGTGGTGAGACGAGCCGACAGCAAGCAACGGGTCGTGAAAGGCACTATAACTGCAAATACGGCATCATAAGGCGTCATTCGCGAACACGTAGTCGAGATAGGCTGCGAGCCTGATGCCGCCTTGCTGGAGCCTGGCTTCAGCCGTGTTCAAATGCTCGTACTGATACGCATAGCCCAAATTGACAGCTTCCTCGCTCGGATAGATGTCGTCGCGAATGCGCGTGCTTTCCGCAATCCAGACAAGCGGGTCAGCCGTCCACCATGTGATGGTTTGGGCTGGCTCAATGCTGCGCATGAGCCAATTGGCGTATTCTGTGTAGGATAAATTGCGACTATCGATCAGTTTACTATCCCAGACAGAATGCAAGTTCGTCTCTTCGCCGAACCATGAGACAGTAACGTCATTGCCGCCGCGGTCATCGCCATTGCCTGCATGGAGCGGTTGGTGGACATCTCCCACGATATGGACAACGAACCGCAATGCGAGCGCTTTGTCTTCGCGCGTAGCAGCGGGGTCGCGCAACACTTGCGTGAACCGCTCGAGGGCGCTTAGGGCATCGCCCTCATCCGGTGTTTCGACGTCGGTATAGGCTTTGCCCGTTGGCACGGTGACATAATGATAGGGCCCTGCTTCCCGCTGCCAAAAGACGTCAGGGTTCGAACGTTCCTCATCGGCCCAGGTCGAAGCTTCGGCGAGGTCTTCGTTGCCAAGTATCAGTTCGATCTCGGCGCGTGTCTTGCCGCTGACATTCTGTTGCGCGATTTCTCCGATGACCCGATGGCCGGTCTGCCCCCAAGCATGGGCTACCGACGGAGTGCCAAGAACCACGATGGTCGCGAGTATTGCAAAATGACGTCGCATAGGAATCCTTGATGCAGCGAATACCTGTTACCCGCTAGATGACAGGGTTAAAATGTCCAGCGGCTAAGCTTCAATGCAGCCTGTGGGGTTTGTTTCGGAATAGGCCGTGAGCCGGAACGGCTTACAAAAAACTTTCCTACGGCGAACCTATTTGGTTCAGTGCTAGCGAAAGGACATTTCCCCATGCCTATCGATTCTGCTTTCATTGCCGCTCTTGCCGCCCTGGTTACTGCGCTTTCCTCACTGATCTGGTCGATACGACGAGACGCGAAGCGGGACTGACAGAAACTGGCGGAAACCAATTTCTTAACGATGTTCCATAGCACAGCGCACACGCCATCATGCTATTCATGCGCTACGAACATCGGCGGACGCCGGTCATATTGACAAGGTTTCGCGAACGATTGCGTCGTTCAAGATCGCAGCGCCAACCAACGTGGAGGAAAGACTTGAGACTTCGGAACAGTCGCCACCGATCAGCGCTCAGCATGCGTATCGAGTTTGGTGTGCTCTTGGTGCTATACATGCTGGTGCTGGGCGGAATAGTCCATGGCATGGTGTCCGCACCGGCGAACGCGCATCCAGGCGGACTGGCCAAAGACGGGTGCCATAATGATCGAAAGAATGGCGGACGACATTGTCATCGGGCCCCGCCAGCTAGCCAGCTGGCCGCCACTGCAAGTCAAGGCGGAGTGTACTTTCGCAATTGCGATGCTGCGCGAAAAGCCGGGGCGGCTCCGGTCAAGCGCGGTCAGCCAGGATATGGCGTCCATCTCGATCGCGACCGCGATGGGATAGGCTGCGAATAGGACGCTTGGTTTGACTTATCGAACGAGCTGCGACGCCAAGCGACAATGGGCATCACTGTTCGCGGAGCGTGGCCGTCCAGCGTAGCAATACAAACGCTAGGCTCGACGGCTTCGACGGAAATGATACAGTTTCATTCGAGCACGCGAAAGTCAGTCATGAGGAAAGTGGCGAAATGTCATATGTCCATAACGCCGGTTCAAGCAGCCAGCGGTTGCTCGTTCGCATCACGATTTTAGAAACACGCTACTAGGTCAAATGCAAAGCCTGGCTGGCGTGGGTCTGGCGGATAAAGCGTTTAGCATTACACCATCGCGAACCCGCTCCAGCCGGGATGTTCTTACTACTGCACAGAACCGCGCCCCGCCCTTTTAGGGCTTCGAATATGGTAACGCTGCGTTTGGCTTTCGGGTTGAGGGTCGATGGTCCGCCGCTCAGCGGCAGGCAAAGGCTCGCAAATCGCAAGGCGTGCATCTCCCAGAGCGCCATCCTAACGCGAACGTCGCGTAAGTCGAAATTCGCGCTGCCGCTAACGCCATAATACTAGACAGATTTTCGGGTCTGCTTCATTAGTTTACACTTCAAGCAGGAGCAGAACTTTGGCGCCCTTAGCCAACATCGAAATACAGCGCCGAAGCCGCCAGTTTGCAGTAATCACCGCCGGACTGGCGCTGATCATTATCGCGGCGTTCGCGATTACAATGGCGAGCGCCTTCACCGGACCGGCCGCCGACCGACCTGAATTGCCGGTCTTGTACTTAGTATACTGGTTTCCAACTCTCTTTTACCTGTGGGCGCTGACAGCCATTAGGAAAACCTTCCGCGATATCGGACAAGGCTCGCTGTTCGGGTCGACCATTGCCCGCGGTCTGCGCCACGTCGGTTGGGCGTTGTTGATGGGCGGAACCATCAATTCAATTATCATCCATGTTGTCCAAAGCGCTTACGTTCCCGACGGATTCTCGACGGGCGAAACGCACGCATTCCGGGGGTTAAAGTTTGATCCGGCCTATATTATGCTGATCCTGACCGCACTCGCACTGCTCCTGCTTTCAAGGCTTATTGCGGCTGCAGCAAACGAACATGAGCGCGCTAATCGCCTGGAAACGGAGTTGGGCGAATTTCTCTGATGCCGATCAAGATTACCCTTGATGCCGTGCTTGCTCACCGCAAAATGACGGCGCGGGAAGTCGCTTCCCGAATAGGCATCAGCGAGACGCAAATGAGCCTGTTTCGCTCAGGCAAAGTGCGGGGGCTGCGGTTCTCAACCCTTGCTCGGATGTGCGCCGTTCTACGCTGCCTACCGGGCGACTTGCTCGACTATCAACCGGATACCGGTGACTTGCCGCCCCCTGAATCTTCAAAAGAAACCTAAATTGCTTGCATCGGAGCTTTAACTATTACATAAAGTCCTTGGCGCCTGCTTTCAGGCTTGCCCTTTACCCAAGGATTTCACCAATGAAATTGGTTCCGTTCGCTTGTTGTGGTGCCGCTCTTATGCTCGCTACGTTTGCTCTACCCGCATCAGCATCTTCGCAATCGATCAGCGCCCCGAGTGCTGAAGCCGCAGCGGCTGAATTCGTAAGCGCGTTCAATGCGCTGGATCGTACCCGCTTCGATCCACTATTTGCCGATGACGTGACGGTGTTCTTCCCGAGTGCACCTTTTGACATTCAGCGCGTAGAGGGCAAGCCGGCGGTGCTCGCTTGGTTCGGCAAATTCTTCGACGCGATGCGCGAGCGCACCGGGAACCTCAATATAGAACCCGCCGACCTTAAGGTTCACGACTATGACACGATCGCAGTAGTTACCTTCCACCTTAAAGCCGGCGATAATTTAGGGCGACGAACCCTTATCCTGCACAGAGAAGGCAATGGGTGGAAGATCGTCCACCTGCATGCGTCTGCCGAGCCGCCTAAGAAGTCGCTGAATTAAAGTTAGCGTCTACTTTTGCAGGTTTTTGTGAAACTGCAGCTTGCTAAGCTGATGCGCTTTTGACTCAGAGCAAATTTTGGGATCGGTAACATCGAGATTAGCAAGCTCCAATTCCGGCGCGCCCGCTGCATGAAGCTGATGGCAGCCAATCAATCGTCTGTCTGGTTCGCCGATATGCAAGGCGTCTCAAAAAATTGTATGAGATTTGTCTGAATTCATGCAAGTCTTCTCGCCCGTTACAATTGGCATTCTACCGTTTCGGTGTTTGTTCAGCATATTATCCCACAATGGTCGCTTCGAATCTACATCACGCTCTAATGCGGGTCCCGATTATCGGACAATCCTTCCGGGAGCTCTAGTGCCAGGCAGCCTTTCTTAGCTGCCGGCAGTGACCCCGCCAAAGCTGCGCTTCAGTGTGAGCCCGAAGTTCAGATGGCGGTTTCGTTCGCGAAACTCTCTGAAGGATGACTGCGGTACAGCCCGATTAGGAGAAAATATTAGCCGCTCACGCTTGCTCCCCGTATTAAACAGATTGTCGACCTCCAATGCTATGGCCGTACGCGCATCTGCCCGGTATTCGACGAAAGCCTCTCCAAACGGTCCGCCGTTGAAGCTGGAGTCAAATTCGTCCGTGCGGAAGAAAGTGAACTCGTCCCCGTCAGCGACCTCCAGACCGTAAGAGAACGCGCCGGCATCCCGCCGAACGTCGAGGCTCCATTCCCAGTCCCGAAAACCCCCGCTGAAGTTGCGCAGTTCGCCGCTAATCGGATCTTCAACGCGGGTTCGCTGTATCTGTCCGGTGAACTTAACGCGCAAACCGCTCCAAAGCTTGACGAGTGGTGCATCCAGAGTGAGTTTGGCGAAATAGCGCTTGCCCGTGCCGATATTGCCCGGAGCGTCAAAGCCTTCGCCTTCATCGTCGAAAACGAGCACCCGGTCCTGAAGCAGGCTGACAAGATCGTGGCCGGCATCCAGCCTGACAATGCCCTCTTCCAGGATTGGCCGATCGACCGTGAGGCGAAATTCCCAAGTACGTTGCGGCAAGAGATTCTCGTTGCCCGCATTGACCCGGTCATTCGACAGTTCGGCCGCACTGATGAAGTCGTAGAAGTCCAGTTGCGCCACGTTGCGCCGTACGGTAAGCTGAGTGTGCCAATCGCCGCCCGGCTTCCAGTCGATGGTCGCATTCGGCTTCAGGAAGCGCAGCGTCCGGTCGGCGATCGCATCGCCGCGCACCTTCAACCGCGAATATTCGTAGTTCAAGCCGGCATCGACGCGCAAGGCGGGGCTGATCGAGCGGCCGACGTTGACGAAAGCTTCGCCTCTGGTTTCTTTCACGATTGCGTTGTCGATCGGCAAATCGATCCGCGTCCGCCCGCCAGCCGGATTAAGGACGAACAATTCGACGTTACTGTCGAGCGTATTCACTACGGCTTCCGCGCCCGCTTCGAAAGAGAGTCCGGCAAGGTCCTGATGCGACCAGCTTATGCGGCCGATCCGTTCGTCGAACTGGGCCTGCTGCGTTTGTTCGAAGCCGCCGATCAGCTCCGCATCCTCGCTCAGCAGCCCGTCGTATCGCTGCGAGGCGGAAAAATTGTCCTTTTTCGCATGGGTAGCGAGCGCGACCAGCTTGATGGCCCCGCCGGCGAGAGGCCGGGTGATGTCGCCGCCAATCTCATAGGACGGTTCGTCATTGTACTGAAGCAGCCGTTCATCGCGCGGCGCGCCGCTGACTGGAACGACGCGCACATCCTGTTCTACCTCGTAGATACTCGGCTCCCACCGGGCATTAAGGCGGATCGCCTTGTCGGCGGCATGCTCGATGGCCCAGCTACCGGACACGTAGGTATCGTTGTCATGGTATATAATGAACTTGCGGCGGGATTCGCGAAGATCGCCTGTGACGAAATTGCTAAGCTCGTCGGTCCCTGCGTCCGCGATGTAATTGCGTTCGCTGGCCACTGCCAGGTTGATAGTCGATGCTCCCCGCTGGATTATCACCGAACCGGCTGCATTGGGGGTGATGCGCCCGGTATACACACGACGGGCCGACAAGGTGACGTTGCCGCTGGTTCCACCAACCCCGGACAGAATCACGTTAATAACCTGGCTCTTACCAGAATACTCGGCGCCGAAAAGATCACCTGGACCAACCTCCACCCGGAGGACGCTGTTTGCCGGGATCCGCGCTAGAGTGGTTTCGAGAGTCGCAGCCTTCGAGCTTGGCCTGACGCCGTTGATGACCACGTTTCCCGCCGCGCCAGCGAAGCCGCGAACATCGGCATCACCCTCCTCTAAAGAAAAGCCCGGCACGCGACGTACGATGTCGAGCGCCGTGCTTGGAGCGAAGGTTTCGAAGAAAGCCGCTTCGTACACGGTGGTCCGCTGCGTTGGGGTGGCTGTCGGCGGTGTAACGACAGGTGGCTGCGTACCGGGTGGGGTCACTTGAGCATGCGCAGCCGAGGCAAGCAGAGCAGCGGTAAGGCTGGCGAACTTGATCATGGCAATTCCCTCCAATGGGTCCTAACTTGATGCCGTTCTTCTGCCCTTTGCATAAGTGCCGTAGGTCACATGCGCCGACCATGACTTTTGACCTATAGTAAGAGGCCTCAAGCTGTGGCAAAATCTGGTCCATGGCAGGCTACTGCAGCAACCAGCGTTACTGGATCTTCGCCGCCGCGGCACTCGCGGTCTGGCTCGCGATGGGTTGGCCGTTCCTGGAGGAACTGACGACAGGAAAGATGCGGGGCTCTTTTCCCGTGCCGCCCCTCTGGCTGGTGCCCTACGCCATATTCGGAGTGACTGTCGTCGGCTCAGCGACGCGGAGTTCGCGGACGAGAGCGCCATGGACATTGATGTGTGCGCAATTCGCAGCGGTCGTGGCCATGACCGCGATGCATCCGAAGGATCTGATGTCAATATTCCTCGTTATAATCGCCTGGCAGGTGGCGATCGTAACTACACCTGCCAAAACGCTTGGCTGGATAGCTTTGCAGACGCTGGCGATCATCGGGGTGATCTCTCAGGCTTCCGATACCCGCTTGTCCTACATAATGGTTTTGTCCTTCGTGCTGCAGCTCTGCTGTGTTCTCACGGTACAGGCGCTCAAGAGGGAGTCGGAAACGGCGCGAGCGATGGCAAGCGCGAACGAGGAACTAAGGTCCGCACAAGCCATTATCGCCAACAGGGTTCGGGATACCGAGCGCCTGCGCATCTCGAACGAATTGAACGACGCATGGGGCCACGAACTGACGGCGCTTGCGCTGCAGCTAGAGATCGCCAACAATGTCGGCGAGCCGCGACGAGCCATGGATCACGTCATGAAGGCGAAAGCCATCTCGCGGGTTCTTCTGAACAAGGTGCGCGACGTCGTCGCCACTCTGCGGGAGGCCGAGTGTGGCAAGGAAAACAACAGTTTCTGCGACGATTATCAGGGCGCCCCATCCCGCCAGGCCGGTGCTCTTTCGCTTCATCAAGACGGCTATGAGGGCGAACGGCACAAGTGGGTTTTTACCGGGGCAGCGCTGGCTGTGGCGCTGACCCTGGGCTGGCCGGTGCTTCAGAGGTTGCTATCCGGCCAGTCCGCAGTCTCAGAAGCCTGGATCGTCGCGTTCATCGTTTTTGTCGCAGCCACAATCGGTGCGACAGTCCTGAAGGTTTGCTCGAGCATCCGGTGGGGCCTATTGTGCATCCAGGTCGCTTCGGTCGCAGCAATGGCTTTTACCTCGTCGGCGCCCATGATGACGGCGTTCCTCATCATCGTAGCGTGGCAAGTTGCGGTGACGACGGGCCCTACGATAGCGCTGAGCTGGGTCGCATTTCAGACGCTGACGGTTGTCGGAGCGCTCGCTCTAACGCCTTTTCCCGATTTGTGCTGGGTGATCGGCAAGGCGCTTGCACTGCAGCTGCTACTCGTCTTTGCGGCACAAACTCTGCGAAGAGAGGAAGAAACGGCTCGAGCTTTTGCGCAAGCGAACCGGGAGCTGCGTTTCGCACAAGCGATAATTTCAAAGAATGCCCGCAATGCGGAACGGTTGCGGGTCTCGCGCGAATTGCATGATGCCTGGGGCCACGAACTGACCGCCCTTGGCCTGCAACTCGAGATCGCGAGCCATGTTTCCGATGCCGATCGCGCGAAGCACCATGTCATGCAGGCGAAAAACTTGGCTCGCGACCTCCTCGGCAAAGTGCGCGATGTCGTCGCTACACTGCATGAGGTTGAACGATCCGGCCTGAAGGAGGCCTTGGAGACGCTGGCGCGCGCCATCCCTAGACCAACCGTCCACGTGGCCTTTGATCCCGATGTTCAGGTAAGTCCCGAGCAGGCCCATGCCTTGATGCGTTGTGCGCAGGAAGCCGTTACCAATGCGATCCGGCATTCCCAGGGATCCAATCTGTGGCTCCAGGTAACCGCCGATGAGGAAGGCGTGCGGCTGGTAGCTAGGAATGACGGTCTCAGGAGACCCGTGACGTCCGATCCCGGCTCGGGGCTCCTCGGTATGCGTGAGCGGCTTGAGAGTCTCGGCGGACAGCTGGCGATAAGGCCGGGAAGCGAACTGGGCTTCATAGTCGACGCGTGGCTACCGTCCGTGACACCTCAGCTCGCATGATCAGGGTTATGATAGTCGATGACCAGACGCTGGTTCGCCAGGGCGTGCGTGGACTGCTCGAGCTTTTACCAGACATCGAAGTCGTGGGAGAGGCGAGCGACGGAAAAGAGGCATTGGACAAGATCCCGGACTTGGCACCGGACGTGCTTCTTTTGGACATTCGCATGCCCCGAATGGACGGCGTCGCGGTATTGACGGCACTTAACGCAGCGAACGCGTTACCGCCAACATTGGTCTTGACGACTTTCGATGACGGCGACGCCGCCGTTGCAGCGATCAAGGCAGGCGCGAAGGGCTTGATGCTCAAGGACGTTTCACTTGAGGATTTGGCGGATGCCATTCGGTCGCTGGCCAATAACGGAACGGCATTTCAGCCTGCCATGACCGATAGTTTGATGGCCGCGATCCGCCGGGGTCCTGCGCCCATGCCGGACGAAATAGTCGCCGATACGCTGACCGTTCGCGAACGCGAAGTACTTCAGCTGATCTGCGGAGGCTATAGCAACAAAGAGATCGCAGATCTGCTGGTGCTGGCAGAGGGGACCGTTAAGAACCACGTTTCCAATCTTCTGCTTAAGCTTGATGCCCGCGATCGAACTCGTGCTGCTCTAAAAGCGCTGCAGCAAGGGCATCTGGAATAAGCAAACTTGCCGGTCTGCGAGAAGAGAAGTTCGTTCGTGATCGAAGTCGGTGCGGAATCGATGAGAATGACGCAAAGGTTCTAGCTCTCTCACCGCGTCCGAAAACGCCGCCAGCACAGCGCCGTTATCGTGGTTAAGAGCGTCCAGAACAGCGTCGTGAGGACAAAGGGTAGCCATCGGAATTGGTCCTCTCCGACAAGTAGGCCAATCAAACCAGCCGCACCAGCTACGGAAACTCCCGGATAATCGACGATGTAAGGAAAAGGCCACCCCGCCCCGGCTACGTCGCACCCCCCTCGCATCCCATTATTTCAGGATAGATAGCAGTCGCTTTAGTAGAGAGCGCAGTTGAAGTCAGCGTAGCAAGGAGACCGCTCAGGACTACGAGTATCAAGCTGCGCATGATTGAGTGTCCTGCATGTCATTGTCAACGAAAAGCAGTAATGGATTGGTCATTTGCTCGACACGTCTTATGCGCGCCAAGGCTGCTGTTCGTCTACATGCTGCGCGCATGGTCACACACTTTACTCGTGTAGCACAAGGGTCCCCGCGCGCTAATCAAGTATCCTGCTCATCCCTTTTATACGTTCATTCTAAGTCAAATGCGTGATGCTGTTGCGGCAGCGGAAGCGCGCGCCACGGTCAGATACGAAACCGAGTATGGCGGATTGATTTAGAGATCTTGATGTCGCTTAGACGAGGGCAGGCCGGGCCTGAACGGCGGCCTTGCAGGCTTATGAACATTTCGCGGATGCCGGATTGAAAGCATAATGGCGCTGGGCGTGATGTATGCAACCAAATATCGAGCGATGCGTTGCGGCAGGGCGGCTTCCCACCGCCTGCGTCGGGAATGCGAGTGCAGCTGTTGCCCTAATTCTGAGCTTGATCTCCGTCATGCGCCGCCTGCCCTCGCAGTGAACAGTTCCAACGGTGAGCTGAACGACCCAATTCATTTCTGTGCAGTTTGAACAGCGCACGCGTCGCGAATAAGTTGCAGAACGCGAGCCGACACGCCAGCATTAATATTGCAGGTCCTGCCGCGGCCGTGATAACAAGACCAAATGGCAGATTGCAAGTGGCTTCGCGACATCATTGTGATCAATGACAGCCGAGGGATTGCCAATGCTGGGGATGTTACCTTGTTTCGTAGTGCCGGTGAGGCCTGCAGATACGTAGAACCGTGGTGGGTAAAGGAAGACCAGGGGTTTGTGCTCACGGCGGACGGGCAAAAAGTGACTTTGGGTATCGACGGCCGGGACGTAATCGTAAGGAGGTACGAAGACTTTCCGGACGGTCGTGCAATTGTCCTTCGGTGGCTCCAGTATTCTGCTCAAGCTATCCTGACTGCGCGGCGTCACAAGGCCCAATCGGGCAAAATTCTCCTTGGTGAGACCGAAGCAAGCGGAATTCTGCCAGCCACCGTTGAAGGTTTAATCGCCTATATCGGCTTTGCTGCTTGAACAAATAAACGCTAACGCTTGCCAGCGGGTCGCTCCGAACACCTCTCGTATCGGGAACTGCGTCTTGACAAAGGTTACACCCCAGGCCGTCGAGCAGGCGATCGTTGAAGCGTTGCCGGCACAGTTGCGATATACGGTAGATCGCCGTGACCTTATGATCTTCGTGACGCTTCGGGAACAGCCGGGAATACCTTGGGACATCAGTGTGGGATGGGAAGGCGGCGAGGCTGAACATCTGCTTTGGATTTTTAGCGAGGTCCTGAAGTACGAAGAGATGTCTCTCGAAGGGATCGACCAAGCAACCTTGAAGGAGTTCAGCGTTTTTATCCATGGCATATTTCACGGTGAACTTACGGTTGAGTTGTGTCGCTTTCGGTCCAGCGGCAAGTTGTGGCGCACCCGCTTGCTTGACCCGCGCCGGCCAGAAACCGCAGGTCATCCACCGCTACAATCGGCGCGTGTTTCACTGGTGGCGCCCGATCTCAACCGAGTATATACAACTAGGTAAAGCCTGAACAACGTTCAGTCGCCCTCCCACTGCTCGAACGCAGGTTTCGAAATGATGATCCGGCGCAACCCGTCCCCGGTTGGTCTAAGGGTGCGTACAGTGTATTTTGGCTCGAAAAATCGAATGTCTGAACGGTATAATCCTTCTTTCGAAGACCGCCCTTGGCAATCGGCACGCTGCTGTCGCATAAGGCGTGTGCCGGAGGTTAGAACAATTAAGGATCAGACGTGAACCTGAGTCACGACGCGAATATGTTTCGGTCTAGGCACGAAGTAAGCCTGTTTCAGCGCGTCGACGTGAAAGCGATGATCCTTTTCTGGATCGTTGCCTTCGTTATAAATTCCATCCGTGCCTACGCAATGGACGAACTTCCATTCCATCTGGCTGGGGGTCACAGGATAGCGGCCTTCAGTTTCGCGGGACTGATGTCGTTTTTGCTTGCTGAAATTTTGGCCAGGGCAAGCGGTTCGCGAACACGCATCATTTATGCATTGCTCGCGCTTGCCATCATGCCGTTTGCGCATTCTTTTTTTCTCAAGCTGAGCTGTTCGGTGGCGCCTATCGAAGGCGTGGCACCTATGAGTTGGAGCGAATGCGTCGTGCAAGCGCTCATAATGACGGGTTATTTCGCTGCATGGATTGCAGCGCATTTTGCCTTGGCCAATCATAAGGAGTTGTCCGACGTACGCCTGGCCCTGCGCCGGAGCGACTTTCACGCAAGGACCTTGGATACAGGCGACACATGCAAGGTCGAGGCTGAGGAGGATCGCGAGCGACTAACATTTTGGGCGGCAAACGGCACGAAGCACGTCAAGATCGAGGCCAGCGACATTCAATGGGTTCAGGCCAACGGTGACTACGTCGTCCTTCACACCGACGATATCGGCGGGATGATACGGAGCACTTTGGCGAAACTGGAAGGCGATCTCGGCTCGGCTTTTATCCGGGTCCATCGTTCCGCGCTTGTTCGCCGTGCGGCTATCGCTTCTGTTGTCAGGCGGCCGAGTGGATCCATCAGCCTCACTTTGAAAAACGGATCGGATGTCGCGGTAGGCCGAAGCTATTCTCGCGGACTGCGCGAACTAAGGGAGCGCCTTTAAACTTCAGATAATTGTGCGTTTGGGGACGTTCATCGTTCTCACGGGTCATTCGTCTTTCTGCCCGTATTGACCAGGACGCATCCGCGTTATTTGGGCGTTGCGGGAGAAGTACGATGCCCAACGACACCACATTCAAGAGGCGCCTCATATTATTAAGCGGCCTCGAAGACTATTCCGATTTCGGGCTTCTGGTGCTGCGCTGCGCGGTGGGAAGCTTCCTGATCTATCAGAGTCATGACAACATTTTCAGCACAGAGCGAATGGCCGAATTTGAGTCGTTCATGGATCAATTCGGATTTTCGAACACGGCAGTCTTGGCACCGTTATCGGTGTACGCTCAATTCATTGCCGGAATTTGCTTCATTGTCGGGGCTCTAACCCGCTGGCTCGGTCTGATTACCGCGTTTAATTTTTCCGTTGCTGTTTTCATGGTGCATTGGGGGCAGGATGTGCCCCAGATTTGGCCGGCGGCAATTCTTGTGTTTCTGGGCCTCTATTTCGGCGTTCGCGGGGCGGGACGATACAGCGTCGACCGCATGTTCGAGACCTCGCCAGATGCGTAACGTTACTCGTGCCAGCAACGTCAGAGAAGACCGTAAGCGGACTGCGCTTCAGACAAACGCGGACCTAGTTTTTGCTAAATCCCAAATTGACCGCTCGCTGTGCCTTGCACCGCGCTCTTATAAAAAATGTCTGTGATCCTGATGGCGGCCGACCGGAAAGAAGAAGCTGTACGGCGATCAAACTTGCTTTCGGCTGCCAATGCGCATGAGCTAGGAAGCCCTTCCTATAAGCATGATTCCTTATACCAGCGAACTTGTATCAAAAATACGATCCAGCGGATAACGCAGGCCATCTTGAACTCCGGGGACACGGTCCTTGGAATCAATAGCGAGCTCGACCGCTTTGTGGAGTGCGTTGGAGCTACGCGTAGTTCGTCCAGAGAGGAGAGAAAGCGCCTTAGCCAACAGATTGCCGTTTGGTTCGAACGTCGAGACTACGATTCTGCGCGCCGTCTTACGGCAGATATGTTGTGCATGTTATTGCCCTAAGTTGATGTTCACAGGTCGGGCGCTTTACACTTGGCATGTATCCTGCGCGTATAACTCCTCAATAAAGTTCGAGCCGTGGGTACGGGGCCCGCTCAGGCCTATTACAAAACCGAGCCAGACGGTGCCGATAATTTGCAATCGAGCAATAAGCGGCGTTCGGGTTTCGGTTCTGCGGCCATAGACACAGATATCACGGCAAAGCGCGACCGGCCTTGACGTTCACGGTCTTGTAGAAGCCCGCCCATTCGCCGTTACCACGTAGATGGGACGTGCGCCAAAAAGTCTTTTCCCCTCTCGATACGTAATGGCCGCGAACCAGATGTAGCCTTGGCGTCTCGCGGCTGGCGCGCGAACTAGCCCATTCACCGGCGTTGCTTTGTCGTCGAGTCTCGCCAAGATGCATACTGACTTCAATATGATCGGTAACCGCTTTGATTGGCGCGCCAGAACCGACAGAGGCTGATACGCCATTTCGGGTTTGCACAACATTAGGACTGTTCAGCAACAGCGAAAACGTAAGCAGATAAGGAAGGTAAAACCACGTACCTTCGGCCTCGAGCGTCAGCATGTTTTGCAGCGTCGCCAGACCTTTTTTAGACGCCTTCGCGACCCATCGCTCGTCCATTACGATGAAGGCATGTCGCAGAATGTGGTCGAGATGGGGAAACAGCCGGTGGGTGAAGTTTCGACTACCCAACGCCGATCGCGGTACGTCGCGATCGAGATCGAATTCGATGGTCCCTGGGAGCCGTTTCGCTGCACCATCGGCCGCAGCGTAAAATGGCACCAATGTACCGCTACGCCCATCCTCGGTAGCGCGAGCGAGGCAGCCTAATCTAAGCCCGCTGATTTCAGATCCTGGCTCTTCCGGTTCGCAAAACCATTCCAGCCAAAAATCCGACGCCGGCAAACGGAGCACGTCTTTCTCGAGAGACATCAACTCCGGACAGTCCCGGATGAGGTCAGCGCACTGCAGCGACGCGTCAATATCAAGAACGTAGCGCAGCGGACATGCGGCCAAGCGCACGGCGTCTCTACGGGATACCCGTGCATCGGAACTCGGAAGTACAGCCCGGCTATCCAAAATCCTATGCATCAACGTCATAAACCACATTTAATAGTACGCAACGTACTACGCAAGGCTATTTATCGGTGTTAGTTTCGGGGATTTCGACGGGTGCGTTCGCGATCGCGCAAATGTTTCGAGAGACATACGCTTAGCGAGAGTGCATGCCCGCAGCGCAGAGGCCGCATCAAGCCAGGGAGTTCTCGTGAATGCCTAGTCCGCTCACTCATCATGAAAGCCATATTCTGGCGATCATTCGTAAGTGGCAGCCGGTAACCGCTTATTTCGTGCGCAAGGCAATTCCTCGCAGTTTGGCAACGACTTTTTCTGACAGTCCGGGAAGCATTTATCCCGCGATCGAACGGCTGAAGAAAAGGGAGCTTATCGATACCGAACCGGGGCCAGAAAACGCACGGAAGTCAGAACTGCTCTCCTGTACGGCACAAGGCGAGGAAGCGGCGCAAACTTGGATCACGACTATTGTTCATTCTGATCTCCTGCCCGAAGATCCCTGGCGCACCCGAGTACTCCTGTCAGAAGGTCTGACGCTTCATGACCGGCGGCTTTGGCTGCTGGCGATGCGTTCTGCCGTCGCGGTCGAACTAGACCGCATTCTGGCCCGAATAGAGATTGCAACCGACCGGTTCGAATTGGATGCCCTGGAGAACGCTCGGTTAACGAGCGATGCTCGCACGATCTGGATCGATCGTTTAATAGCGCGCACCTTGACGGATGAACCTAACCAAAATCCGGATAAACCGTAAACGCGCGTGTAACCAAGAAGCCACACCTTTCCTCGCATTAGTACGAATCGAACTATAAGGGGGTTTGGCTCTTTGCGAGTTTGAGATAGGACCTTGACCACTCAACAGGTAAGGATTCTCAGACTTATGTATATTCGCAAGATATTCGGCCGTCCTGGACTATTGGCCGGGACAGCGCTGGCGATAGCCGTTCAAGCATCTTCGCTAACGGCGCAGGAGCTGCCCGAAGAACAGACCGGTAGTGAGGTAGAAGGGGCGCCGATCGTGGTGACCGGTTCTCGCATTCCCCGGCCAGAGGTCGAATCGGAAGTGCCGGTTGCGATCGTCGATAGCGAGCAGATCCTGCGAGACGCGGCGGGCAACGTCTCTGACGTAATTAACGAATTGCCCCAAGTCGGAATCGGATCGACGCGGACTAACACGAACTTCCTTACGTCTGGCACCGGAATTGCGACCGTGAACCTCCGTGCCCTCGGATCCAGCCGCACCTTAACGCTCGTCAATGGCCGGCGCTTCATCAGCGGATTCGCTGGCGATTCCGCTGTGGATCTCAACAACATCCCAATCGATCTGATTGAACGTTTCGAGGTCGTTACGGGCGGATCTTCCGCAGTTTATGGGTCCGATGCAGTGGCCGGCGTCGTCAATTTCATTTTGCGCGATGAATTCGACGGCTTCCAGGTTCGCGCTCAAGCGGGAATAACCGAGGCCGGCGATAATCCTCGCTATCTACTCAGCGCTATGGGGGGGACGACCTGGGGCAACGATAGCCAAGGCAATATCATACTCAATTTTCAATATGACCAAGACGAAGGACTGCGTTCAAGGAACCGCGATATTTCGGATGAGGATTGCGCCAATCTAATTTGCGGACCTGCCTCATACAGTTCGTTCGCGCCGCAGGGTCAGTTCCAGCTGGTTGATGCCGGCGGCACGCCGGTCCCGATATTACCCGGCGACGTCAGTACCTTCTCATTCAACCGCGATAACAGCCTTGCCTACATCTCCAATCTGGGCGCACCGGGTTACGGATTCAATCGGAACAACGAGCGCTACATTTCCGTGCCAATTGAACGGTACCTCGCCTACGCTGTTGCCAATTACGACCTTGGAAACGCGGCCGAGCTTTACGGCGAAGCGACCTATGCGCGGGTGTTGTCCAACTCGCGTCTCGAACCGTTCGCGCTCGATCTGCTCGGCGACATTTACTTCAGACCGCAAGATCCATTTGGTATTCCGATTACGAATGCGTTTATACCCGACGATATTGCCGCGGCAATTGAAGCGGCCAATTCGGACGCCGATCCTTCGAACGACGTAGACGCGATTGGCGGCCGGCGGCGTCAAAACGATGTATTTGACCGTAGCAATACCGTGAAGCGCGAGACGTGGAGGGCCGTCCTCGGAATACGCGGCGATTTTACCGACCGGATCGGTTTCGACGTCAGCTATGTGTACGGTCATCTCGTTGACTTCAACGCTAGCGAAGACATTGACAACAATCGCTACCGCAATGCCCTCGACTCGATCCGGTTAGGCTCCGGCGATGTCGTTGGCGTTGACATTGTCTGCCGGAGCGAGGAAGCGCGCGCGGAAGGCTGCGTTCCAATCGATTTGTTCGGTTTCAACACGGTCGATCCCGCCGCGGCAGCCTACGTCCAGGCTGTGGTGCCCAAGTCTCAGGAGATTACTAACGAGCAACATGTCGCAACGGCGGTGCTTTCTTCTGCAGATTTGTTCGATTTGTGGGGTGCTGGGGGAGTCGGCGCGGCCTTAGGGATCGAATACCGCTACGATTCGACGGTGGATGATCTGGACATTCTCACCAATACCGGCGGGAATTCCGGAAACACCCTGCCCGACCTTGTCGGCAGCCAAGATGTTTTCGAAGTCTTTGGTGAGGTAAGCGTTCCCCTCATCAGCGATGCTCCGTTCTTTCACTACTTGGGACTGAACGGTGCAGCGAGATATTCCGACTACTCCACTATCGGCAGTGTTTTCAGCTGGAATGCCGGCGCTGAATGGGAGCCAGTATCTGGCCTTAAGTTCCGGGGACGCTATGCAGTATCCAACCGGGCGCCTAACAATTCCGAACTGTTCAGCCAGCCGTCGGAAACCTTCGCTTCCGTAATTGATCCCTGCGACGGTGTGACGGCAACTTCCACCGGCGAATTTGATGCCGCGTGCCGCGCAATCCCAGCGATCAACTCGTTCTTAGCAGCGAACCCGGGGCAGGCATTCACCTACACGCTTGCCGATACGCAAGGCGTGAACGGTTTCATCGGGGGTAACATCAATCTCCAAGAAGAAACCAGCACAACGATCACAGCTGGCGTCGTGGTTGCTCCGAATCTCGTACGTGGTCTGTCGCTGAGCGTCGATTACTTCGATATCAGTATCGAAGACGCCGTTAGTACGGTCGGACGCAACTTTACGATTCAAGAGTGTTTGCTTACCAATGAACCCGTCTTCTGCGACCAGGTTATTCGCTTTCCTACTGGAAGATTGCAGACTGTGAATTCGCAGCTCATCAACATCGCTGGTTTTGATGTTCGCGGTGTCGATGCGCAACTGCGCTATCAAACCGCTCCTGGTTTCGCTGACGACGATTTCTTTTCGGCTAATATTAATTACACATACCTGATCGATTTCATCACGCAAAGTGATCCATCTTCGGACCCGGTCGATAATGCAGGTACATTCGGCGCGTCATTCTCTACGCATCGCGCGTCTGCCCGGGCTACGTATGGAGTAGAAGGTATCAGCTTGAGCTGGCAAACCACTTTCTTGAGCGGAGCGCCGTATATTAATCCGGACAACTTCATAAGTAACAATCCGGACGTGGTTGCGCTCAATGATATCGATGATTATTTCTTGCACAATGCGCAGATCTCGTTCGATCCGAACGAGAACATAACATTCTATTTTAATGTGGATAATATTTTCGATACAAAGCCGCAGTACCTGCCAGGGACTCCTTTCGGTACGCCAACTGGCTTGGAGACCGCACCTGATTTCGATCTTTTCGGTCGTCGTTACACTGCCGGCATCAGGGCGAAACTCTGATTAGGGCGGGAGGGGGGGGCTTCCCCCCCCCTCTCGATAAGCCGACCCTTACACGGATGGCCGGTAAGAGGCTCGCCTTTGTCGAACAACTCATGTTCTGGCGCGCCAGCCCTTATCGCATGCTTATAGCCCACCTCTTCCAGTACCGTACGAATGGTTGCCATGGCCAGCGGTTCTGGCGCACCAACAAGCAAGTCCAGAAATGGCTTGGCAACGATACTAGGAATACTCGGGCTGCTACCATGCCCGAGCGCGCCCTTAAACCGATTTAGTGCGGGCGCTAGAATTTCAGTCTCTTCCTAGAAGGACGTTTCTCACACCGCGGTCGGATCCGGGAGGCAACCTTGCTTCGCGCAAGTCCAAGCTTGTCGCTCCGCTGAATCCCAAGTCATTCTTTTGCAAATCATTAACAAGACCGGTGCTCCATTTGCCCACATACCAGAATTCTATAGAAGGCTACACGACAGCACTAGAGTCGTTACTGACTAACCCGCGTTTGAGCTCGCAATAGCGGAAGCAGCCGATTCGCTAGTGGACAGTGCTAACCGTCGCAAGTGTCCTAATATGGGTGGAAGGCAATCGTTAGATTGTCTGGTGACAAGGCCGAAGTCATCGGAGATCAATCCGGTCATGAAATTCGTGAAGCAATAAATTAGAAGCTGTCCGGTTTGAATATCAGCCGCTCGCACTGGCTCGCCGTATTAAGCTGTCGATCTAGGGTGCGATGGCTGCGCGCGTATCGGAGAGATGTTCGAGCAGGTCGTCGCGGAAGACCTGCTGTTGAAGAACGAACCGAACTCGCCTGTGCGGAAGAATGTGAGGCAATAGCGGTTCGCCATTACGGCGTCGTAGGAAAAGGCTCGGGAATACAGGGAAAAGCTCGAGAATTGCTGCGGAAGTCGAGAACCCACTTCCAATCCGGTTCCAACTCGGGGTATGCAATAGTAGACACTCCGGCTTCGGCCGATTGAAATCATTTAGCTTACATTCAGCTTTCTCAAAAGCTGTCTTGATGCAGTCGAATAGTGATGGACGATGCAGGCTTTTACCTAACGACAACGAATAGGCTTTTCTTGCAAGCTCACACTTTACCGCTTGACGATTCGATCGCGGCACCAAGCAAATTCGCTGCAACAAGAGCAGGATCTGCTTCCAAGTGAGCGTAGCGAAGCGTTGTTTGAGCTTGCGTATGGCCAAGCAATTTTCCGACAATAGTCAGCGAAGCTCCCGCACCTATCGCTATGCTTGCAGCAGTGTGTCGTAAATCATGAATGCGCACACCATCTAGACGGGCGTGCTCGCAAACGCGTAGCCAAGGCTTACGTAAATTAACGATGGGCTTATCAAGATCGCTACCAGGGAACATAAACCGCGTTTTACCAGTAGACTTTCGCTGCGAACGACAGATCTCCAAAGCTGCTTCAGATAAATAAATTAACTTAGCTCCGGACTTGCTATCAGGTAAAGCGAGCGTCTTCCGTTCTTCGCTTAACCACGACCATTCCGCAGTCGTAATTTCTCTCGATCTAGCGCCTGTATGGAGTAGGAGTTGAATTGCGTTTGCCGCGCTCACCGAAATAAGTTGGCGGCTTTGTAGTTCATTTAACGACGCGTAAAGTCTTCCTAACTCTTCTTTCGAAAGAAAGCGCTGGCGTGCAATTTCCTTAAACTTTTCGACCGCTTTACATGGGTTTGTCCCTGACGATCTCCAACCCCACCGTTCCGCCAAATTGAATATGCGAGAAAGTAATGCAAGCGTTCGGTTCGCTCGATAAGGTGTCTGACTAAGGGATTTGTGCAGTTTCTCAACATCATCTGTCGTAATTTCGTCAACGAGTGAAGTACCGAGCCGCGGTTTAATCAGAGTTTCCCAGGCAGCTTGATAGTCCCGCTTGGTCGTACTCTTCTTTTGCGGCAGGTAGTCACTGGCGAACCGATCCCAAGCTTCGGACAATGATGGTGGCTGCTCGCTTTTACCGTTGGCCGCCCTTGGATCGACGCCTCGCGCTAAACATGCCGTGGCTTGCTGCGCCAATCTGCGAGCATCATCAGTCGAAAGGACGCCATGACTTCCTAGCTGCATCCATTTTTGTATGCGATTGGGCCCATGTCCGAACCTATATTTGAATACATATTTACGTTTGCCAGATGGAAGCACCTTTAGTCCAAACCCTGCAATGCGATCATCCCAAAGATATAACGGAGATTGCGATGGAGCCATGACCTTCTCGACCTGAGTTTTCGTAAGCTTCGGCATGCCACATCTCCTTCAATCCTATGTCCTTCCGGTACCATTCTGGCAACCAGGTAGCAACCACAACAGATAGAATTCAGTAGAAGGCTAGAGTACGATAGTCGATCCTGACTCCGTTTTTTTGCCTGTAATTATAATGAGATGTAGAGCGACGGGTAAATTCAGAGCAAGTCGTAGAAGCGCGATAGAATTGACTTTTAATCAGTAGGTCGCTGGTTCGAACCCAGCAGGGCTCACCATTTACAAGACGCGGGACCCGGTCAGCCCTTTTGGCCGACCTGTCGGATCAGCCCTTCCTGCGCTGCACTCGCGATCAGCTTTCCGTCCCGCGTAAAAAACCGTCCGAACGACAGCCCCCGGGCGCTTCCCGACCATGGGCTCTCCGCGACATAGAGTAGCCAGTCATCGACGCGGAAATCGTGGTGGAACCACAGCGAGTGATCGAGGCTCGTGTTCTGATAGCCCGGCGTCTGCCAGCTGACGCCATGCGGTCGCATGGCCGGGCCGAGCAGGTTCGAGTCCGAAGTGTGTCCCAACACCCAGCGATGAATGGCAGCATCGTCGGGCAGAGGTGCGGTAGGCTTGAACCATAACTGCATGGCAGGGTCCCCCTTCTCGCCTCCCCTGACATCGCCGAACCCGAATATGGGGCGCATTTCGATCGGCCTCGGGAAGGAACCGCGCGGAATGGGCGCAACGTCTTCAGGAGGGGGGACATCAGGCATTTCGATCTGGTGCGATAAGCCTTCTTCCGGGACCTGAAAGTTGATGCTGGCGCTGAGGATCGGCTTGCCGTGCTGCTCCGCGACAACGCGGCGGGTCGAGAAACTGCGGCCGTCCCGCTCCCGCTCCACACGGTAGAGGATCGGTTTGTTCTCATCGCCGGGCCGCATGAAATAGGCATGCATGGAATGCGGAATACGATCGTCCTCGACCGTCCCTTCCGTTGCCGACAGCGCTTGCGCCACGACCTGCCCGCCGAAAACCCGGCCGATCTTAACGGACAGGCGACGCCCCTCGAACAGGTTCGCGTCGATCCGCTCAACGCTCAGGAGATCGACGAATTCACGGACGTTCTGCTCCTCGTTCCTGTTACCAGAAGCGTCGTTCGTTTCTGCGTCCATGCGATGCCCTCCCTTCATCAATTATCGTTACATCGACGTACCGGTCGTTCCATGGACCCGCCGCCAAGCGCCTTCCTACTGGGTTCGACGCGAGACAAAGTCCAGACCGGAAACCCGAAATTGCTAATTGTCCATTATTCAGGATGGTCTCGCAACATCGTCGAGGAACCAGTTCGGAAGGCGGGCCCATGCCACGCGCGCACGATGACCGGTGAAACGAACGCGGCTTATCTACGTTCGAAGATTATGCCGACAACATACAGCAAGCTCGATCGCGTGTTCGTTGCCGGATCCTGGAAGGACGGCAACGGAGACGCTCTGAAGAACATCTCCCCATGGGACGAAAGCACCATTTTCGAGATGGCGGCAGCGACGAAGGACGATGTCGACGAAGCGCTCGCCGCCGCGGCCGAGGCCCAGCGCGAATGGGGCGCCCTGCCGCCGTCCGCCCGCGCGGCCAAGATGAGCCGCATTGCCGAAATCCTCGACGAAAGGCGCGAAGAAATCGCCGACTGGATCGTCCGGGAAGTCGGCGGCACGCAGGTGAAGGCGGCGCTCGAATTGCAACTGGCGACCGACTTCGCGCGGAAGGGAGCGGTCTGGCCGTTCATGGTGGAAGGCGCGATCTTGCCGGAAGACATTCCGGGCAAAGAATCTCGCGTCTATCGTACGCCGGTCGGGGTCGTTGGCTTGATCAGCCCCTGGAATTTCCCGCTGCAACTTACTGCGCGAACGCTCTTCCCGGCCCTCAGTATCGGGAACGCCGTCGTCATCAAGCCTGCCAGCGATTCCATCGTGACGGGCGGCACCATCTTCGCTGCCATTTGCGAAGAGGCCGGCATACCGCCCGGCCTCGTCAGCGTCCTGCCCGGCTCGGGCTCGGAAATCGGTACCGCTCTTATCGAACACGACCTTACTTCTGTCGTATCATTTACAGGTTCGACCGAAGTCGGCCGGGGCGTAGGAAAGTCGGCGCTCGATGCGAACATCATCAAGCCCGTCGAGCTCGAACTCGGCGGCAACAGCCCCATCGTGGTGCTGTCGGACGCCGATCTCGAATATGCCGTCGAGGCAAGTGTCTGGGGCAAGTTCATGCATCAGGGCGAGATCTGCATGATCGCGAACCGCATCATCGTCGAGGATGCCATGTACGACGATTTCGTCGAGGCCTTCGTCGAACGAACCCGGCAACTGCCTGTAGGCAAGCGCGACGATCCGGCTTGCTTCATCGGTCCGATCGTCAATCGCGACCAGTTCGAAAAGGTCACGCGACTGATCGAGCAAGCGAAGCAGCAGGGCGCGAACTGCGCCCTCGGCGGAGAACCTGACGGCCTGGTCGTTCCGCCGCATGTTTTTACCGATCTCGATCCGGACAATTGCTTGCTGACGACGGAAATCTTCGGGCCGGTCGCACCGATCCAGCGCGCGAAGGACGAGGAACAGGCGCTCGAATTTGCCAATGCGACGACTTATGGCCTCTCCAGCTCGGTCTTTTCGCAGGACGAAGGGCGGGCGCTGGCCTTTGCCAAACGGATGCAGGCGGGCGTCACCCACATCAACGATCAGCCGGTGAACGACAGTCCGTTCTCGCCGTTCGGCGGTGTAAAGAACTCCGGTATCGGCAGGTTCAACGGACGCTGGGCGATCGAGGCATTCACGACGACGCGCTGGATCTCGACGCAGCACGAGCAGCGGAAATTCCCCTTCAGCGCCGACGATTTGTGAGGAGATAACCGGAAATGGGTTTCTTGAAAGACGGCGTCTGGCACGACGAATGGGATCACAATGACGAGGACACGGGCGCGTTCGAGCGGGACGAAAGCGCCTTTCGCAACTGGGTGACGCCCGATGGTTCGGCGGGTCCGACGGGCGATGGAGATTTTCGCGCGGAGCCGGGCCGGTATCGTCTATATATCAGCCTCGCCTGTCCGTGGGCGCACCGCGCGAACGTCGCCCGCCATCTGAAAGGGCTGACCGGCATCATCGATCTCGCCGTCGTTCACTGGCTGATGGTCGATGGAGGCTGGTCGTTCCGGGACGGCAGTTGCGTGACGAAAGAGCCGGAAATCGACGCAGATTTTCTGCATCAGCTCTATACCCATGCCAAACCCGACTATTCGGGTCATGTGACCGTCCCCGTCCTTTGGGACACGAAGCGCAAAACGATCGTCAACAACGAAAGCGCGGACATTCTGCGGATGTTCGGAAGCGCCTTCGACGATTGCGGGGCAAACGATCTCGACCTGTACCCTGAAGGTCTGCGTGACGAGATCGATCGTCTGAACGAGCGCGTGTACGACACGGTGAATAACGGTGTCTACAAGGCTGGCTTCGCGACCACGCAGGAGGCCTATGACGAGGCGGTGGGTCCGCTCTTTGATATGCTCGACGAACTGGAAGGACGGCTGAACGGAAAGGAATGGCTGGTCGGCGACCGGCTGACGGAAGCGGATATAAGGCTATGGACGACCCTGATCCGGTTCGACCCGGTCTATTACGTCCATTTCAAGTGCAATGTCCGGCGCATCCGGGATTACCCGAACCTCGCTGCCTTCACACAGCGTCTACTGGCTCTCGACGGGGTCGAGGAAACCGTCAATTTCGAACATATCCGGCGCCATTATTACGAAAGCCACAAGCAGCTCAATCCGAACGGCATCGTGCCGGCGGGGCCGGAACCCCTCGTGCCGGAGCCGGCTCAATGAGCGAACGACGGCTGCTATCGGTGCATAAGGCCTATCGCGAGGACATCGGCGATCTCGTGACGCGCCGCCCCTTGCCCGGACCAGGCCTAGAGCAGATCGACCCGTTCCTGTTCCTCAACCACCACGGCCCGCAGACCTATCCGCCGAACAATAACGGATTGCCGTTCGGCCCTCATCCGCATCGCGGGTTCGAAACCGTCACGTTCATTCTGGACGGCAATCTCGCGCATCTCGACAGCAGCGGCGGCGAAAGCGTCATCGAGGCGGGCGGCGTGCAATGGATGACGGCGGGGCGCGGCCTCGTTCATGCAGAGATCTCACCCGACAGTTTCAAAAGCTCGGGCGGGCCGCTCGAAATCCTGCAACTCTGGGTGAACCTGCCTTCGCGGCTCAAGATGACGGAACCCCGCTATCAGGGCATCGAAGCGACGGAGATACCGGAGAAGCACATATCTTCGGGCGTCGTTATGCGACCGGTTTCCGGAACGGAAGGCGCGCCAATCCGGTCGCTCATGGACATAACGCTGGCGACCGTGGCTATGGAGGCCGGCAGCAACGCGTCGCTTAATGCGCCTGGTGGGCACACCGTCTTCTTCTACGTCGTGCGAGGTTCGTTAGATGCGGGCGGCGGCACCATCCCGGAACATCATCTTGCGCGCTTTGACGACGGCGAAACAATCGAAATTTCGAGCGAAAACGGCTGCCTGATCCTTTTTGGTCATGCAAAGCCGATCGACGAGCCGGTCGTCTCGCACGGGCCGTTCGTGATGAACACGCGCGACGAAATTATGGAAGCCATTCGCGATTATCAGGCAGGCAAGTTCGGCGAGATCGCCTGACGTCGAAACCGGTGTGCTCGGCCAATCGCGCTAACTCTTGTTAACGGTCCTTGCTTTGCCGGAACAAGCCCCGGCGCGGCGTTGTTCGAGCAAGGTAACAGTCCCAATGTCCGGAGAGTTCCCCATGCGCATCACCCTCGCGCTTCTTGCCCTGCTCACGCCCGCCGCGGCCCTCGCCCAAGCGGGTGCGGGCAGCAGCGAACCTTCTGCCGAGGAGGATCGTGGGCGAAAGGGCGTCGAGATCGTCGGTCACGTCCTTAAACCGACACCGCTTGATTGGACGCAGGAGCGCATGGACAGCCTGGCGCTGCCCGCGGGCTTCGCGATGAACGTCTTTGCCAAGGACCTTCAGAATGCCCGCATGATGCGAGTCGCCGACGACGGAACGGTCTATCTGACGCGCCGGGCGCAGGGCGACGTGATGATGCTCCGCGACACCGATGGCGACGGGATAGCGGACAAGCGTCAGGTCGTCGCGCAGAAGGAGGGGATGCACGGCATCGAGATCGCAGGCGATGCGGTCTACCTGATGACGGTGAACGAGCTGTACCGTGCGACGCGCATGGACGATGGCACGCTGGGCGAGCTCGAACTCGTCGCCGATGGTTTCCCCGAAGCCGGCCAGCATCCCAACCGGATGGTCGTCATGGGACCGGACGGAAGGCTTTACATCTCGGTCGGTTCGACGTGCAATGCGTGCGGCGAGACCGACAAGGAGAACGCCACCATCGTATCGATGAACCCTGATGGCTCGGACCGGCGCATCTTCGCATCGGGCCTGCGCAATACCATCGGCTATGGCTTCGAGCCAACGACCGGCGCGGCCTATGGCTTTGATCACGGGATCGACTGGCTAGGCGACAACGAGCAGCACGAGGAATTCAACCGGCTGATGGACGGCGAGCGTTATGGCTGGCCCTATGTCTATGCGCTCTCCCGATTCAACCCGCAGGACACTCCGCCCGACAGCAGCTTTTCGGAATACGCAGCGGGCAGCGTCGAGCCGATCGGTCTGCATACGCCGCATTCTGCGCCGATGCAGCTGGCGTTCGACAACAGGCGCGCTTTGCCCGCGCAATATCAGGGCGACGCCTTTATCGCATTGCGCGGATCGTGGAACCGGCAGCCTCCGTCGGGCTACGAAGTGCTGCGCGTCGATTTCGAGACCGGTCGACCGGTCGGCATGGAGCCGTTCCTTACCGGCTTCCTGATGGAAGACGAAGAGAGCCCGACCGGCTGGGGCCATATGGGCCGCCTTGCCGGACTCGCGCAGGGGCCTGATGGTGCAATGTATCTATCCGACGACGATAACGGGATAATCTACCGGATAAGCTATGAAGGGCCGGGAGCGATGGAACGTCCGACGCCGCAATTCACCAATGCCGATGCCGAGGAATTGAACCTGGGGCTCGTCGAACAGAATGGCGGCTGACGTTTAGGCGCGGTTCTCAAGAGGTCTCGCGAACAAACCCCTCGTGACGCCAGGAGGATAGCGCGTTGCGCGCCGCCTCTACCCCTCCGAACTGAAAGCCGATCTGGCTTTCATAGGCGAGGGTAGCTTCCAGCTTGCGTGCATGAGCTTCCTCGTCCAGCGCGACCCGATGGACGCAGGGAGGCGCTTTCTTCTCTTTCTGCGCGTAGGGATAATCCTCCCACAGAATGAGCGTCTGGTTCGTTGAAATCGCCTCCAGTGCCTCGCGCACAACGAGATGATCGACATGCCCGCCTATTCCGATGGGACCATATACGAGGTCGGGCCTGTAGGACGCGACCAGTGCGGCCAGTTCCTTTACAAGCGGCATGACGACGTCGTCTGTCAGGAGGCGCCCGTCGAACAGAGCTTCGGCGCTTTCGTACCCACGATGGGGCGCTTCGAGGAAATCGAGATGGATGGCTTTGACGTTCAGGATTGCGCAGGCGGCTTGGTCCTCCGCACGGCGTAGCGCCATGTAGTCGATCTCCGGACCCAGCCCCTTGTCCAGTTGGCATGCGAGAGCGAAGCCTCTCGGCTCGGCGGTATTCCCGGTAAAGCATGTCGCCACTGCAACGGCGTCGCCTGCTTCGCTATGACAGTAGAGGCATCCGCCTGCCGAAAAGACCGCGTCGTCGAGATGCGGAGAGATCGCCAGGACACGCGTCACAGGAGGTGCGGCTCTGTCCGAAAACGGCAATTGTCGTAGATTGGCAGATCGGGGTCGAACGGTTCGGGCGCACGGGAGCCGGAGACCTCCGCATAAATCTCTGTAATCATCCGGCCGACAACGGTCCAACTATAGGTCGCGCGGCATTCGGCAAGCGCCGCGTCGGCGAGATGCTGGCGCGCGCCGCGATCATCGATCAGCTTTTGGAGCGCCCGCGCCTGCGCCGCGACATCGCCGGGCTCGACCAGAAGTCCGTTCTCACCGTCGCGCAGGCAGTCGGATACGCCGACGGCGTGGCAGGAGACGATCGCAAGTCCGCTCGCCATCGCTTCGAGGATCGTGTTGGAAAACCCTTCGGCGTATGTCGGCGAAACGAAGATTTGATGCTCCCGGTAGATCTGCGGCACGTCCTCATATTCTGCATAGCCGGTAAAGACGATGTGGTCCGACAAACCCTTTTCGCGGACCAAATCCTTGGCTGGCTGGAGATCCGGCCCGATGCCGGAGATCGTTGCGCTCCAAGAGCCGGTCAGCCCGCTGGCGGCCTCGATGAAGTCCAGCACGCCCTTCCGGCTGTCGACGCGTCCGTGGTAAAGGATACGGACGGTTTTCCCTTCGCCCAGAGTTCCGGGCGTGAAGCGGGTCGTGTCGACGGCCCCCGGCACGAAGGTAAAGCGATCGAGCGAGGTACCGAGGCGCTCATGCACTTCTTCCGCGAACGATTGCCCTCCGATCAGCACCGCATCGGCATGATCGAGAACGCGAATCATCGCCTGCCGATGCGTTTCGCAGCACGAGCCGACCCAGTGACCGTCGCCGCCCTGAATGGAGACGACGACCGGCAAGCCCAGCTTCCGACCCGCCAGCAGGGCAGCCCAACCCGTCGGATAGCCATATTGGGCGTGGATCACGTCGAAGGGCGTTCGCTCGTGTTCCACCACGATCGTATCGACCATCGTGACGATGTCGCGCTCGAAGTCCCCGTTCTCCTGCTCGCCGGTCTGCTCGAGGCCGATGACGCGCACGCCTAGCACCTCCGGAGGCGGACCGCCCCCGTAAACGCCTTTTCCGAAAGCATCGCTGCGATACTGGCTGATCATCGTCACGTCGTGTTCTTGCGCGACGAGTTGCCGCAAGAGATTGATGGCGTAGATCGACATGCCACTGATTGCCGGGAAGAAACGGCGGCTGACGAAACATACCCTCATGCCGGGACAAGCTCCTTCAGAAAGGCGATGCTTTCCGGAACCGCTTGATGGGCCCGGGGGCTTTCCCGCGACAATTCGACGGATACGAGACGATCGAAGCCGACCTCTTCCAGTGCATGAAGGACGCTTCGCACATCCATGTCGCCTTCGCCGAACGGCAAATGGACGTGAACGCCCGTCTTCATATCCTCGATCGCGACGGTGCCCAGATGTTCGGAATATTGGCGCACCGCGTCGGCGGGATCGATATCCTGACTGACGATGCAATGGCCGGTATCGAGGGCGAGCTTGAGCCGGGGGTGCCGGGCCTGCACCGCCTCCCATTCGCCGCAAGTCTCGACGAGCATTCCCGGCTCCGGCTCGAACGCGGCATCGACACCGACATCTTCCGCGTGATCCAGAACCTCGCTCAGCGCCTCGTGCAGCCAATCGAACGCCTGCTCCTTCGAAACCTGCTCTTTGAGAACACCGGTCCAGAAACTTACCGCCTCGGCATCCCAGATTGCAGCGATGTCCAAGGCGCGCTTAAGAAATGCGATCCGTCGGCCTCGCCCTTCTGCGTCCGGAGACAACAGGGTCGGTTCATGCTTGTCGCGAGGGTCGAGCAGGAAACGCGCGCCCGTCTCGATGATAGCGCCCAGTTGCAAATCGTCGAGCAGCCGCCCCACGCGTTCCGCTTCGCCCTGCCAGTTCGCTGCGAACGGGTCACAGTGATGATGGTCGAGCGTTATGGCGACGCCATCATAGCCGCTATCCGCGATCAGCCTGATGGCATCGTCGAGCCGGTGATTGGCTGCACCATTGGTGTTGTAGGCAAAGCGCAGGGTCACGCCGCCTTCCTTTCCGAGGCTGCCGCAGCATGATGCGCTTCTGGTTCACGGTAGAGCGGATAGAGCGGTCCGACGAGCCTGTCGGCTAGTTCTGTATCGAACATGGGCTGGCCGCCGAACCGGTCGAGGGCTTCGGGTGTCAGGCGAACCGGCTCCAACCCCTCGCCATCGCCGTCAAAACGAATGAGCGGGCTGTCCATTTCCATCAGCTTGCGCGTGCCGCGTTCGCCTATCCGGTAGTAGCTCATCGTCTCGACTTCCATGCCCGGAACGATCAGCTTGACTGTCGCGACCGGGCATTCGCTAGGCGTCATGTCGACATACAGAACGTCGAAGCCCGCATCCTGCACCTTCTCTATCGCGATTTCCCCACGGTCGCGAAAACCCTCGCACGGGGTGTTCGGAAGCGTGTCGAACGGCTTGCGCCTGTTCTCGGATAGCATGTTGTCCGACAGCCAGCCGCGAATGTCCGCTGCTTCGCGCGATTGCCAGTCGATCATCGCGTCGAGCGCGCGGCGGTCCGAACTCTTTGCCGCTCCGCCGCTTTGGCCAAGGAAGCGGTCGACATAGCCCTTGGGACTGAGGCTGCGCGTATTCGCATCGTTCCCATGTGCATAGGCCTTGCGAGCACGACTGGCCGCATATTCGGCCAGCGCCTTTTCCAGCGCCGCCATGCGGTCCGGGTGGCAGGCTTCGCCGCAACTCGAAACCATGATCGGTTCCGCCGGTTCACCGCCTTCGTCCACGCCGACGCAGTAGATGTTCGTAAGCCCGAATTCGTCCGTCGCGAATTTGGGGATCGGACGAATACCCGCCGCTTCGTATTTCGCCAGGAGGTTCGCAGCATCGTCGGAAAGCTCATCGGGAAGATCGAGGGCTATGCCGCGGTCGAGCGCGCGGAAGAGCAATCCGTTTCCATCCCGCTGAAGGATTTCGCACAGCCCATGACCAACGGCGAAATCGCGGTCCGGCCCTGCCCCCATCCCGTTCGAGATGATCGTCGTGAAGGGCTTGTAACCATCCGATAGCTCAGTCGAATTATAGGCTGCGAGGTCGATCGGAACGAGCACGCCCGTCCCGTCTGCGTGACGGATGGCCTCGACCCATTCGAGCCTCGTATCGCGATCGACGGGCGAGCCTGCGGGCAGGCATAGTGTCAGCGGATCGGCGATAGCCCGCTCACCCACCGAAACGAGTATCTCGTTATAGGAACCGCGTGTCTTCTTGCGCTGCGAAAGCGAAAGGGCGGGGAACGCCATCTCCGCGATCTCGCCCATCGCGCCGAGGATCGCCTGCCCCTCATCCACTCCGTACCCAACGCCGTATGGCATGATGCCATCGAGCAGCGGCTCGTTTTCGGGGAAGAGAGCGACGATCCAGACAGGTATTCCAACGCGATCGATGGGGTCGATGGGAAAGGCGACGATCTCTCCCTTCGGAAAGGCATCGAGATAGGCGCGGGCGGCGTCCGGCAGGTCTGCGGGCAGGCCATTACGGTTCATAGGGGGTGTCTCCTTACCTCGGGCGGGCGCGACAAGGCCTCGTCCAGTATCTCGACGGCCTTCGCCGTACCGATTTCGGGGGCATGCTCGAACGGCGTCAGGACCGCTTCGAAATCGAGCGATGCGACGACTTCGCGATAGCGGGTCAAGGCCATGAAGCGCCAGGTCGATGACCGCCCCTCCGCCAGCGCGAGCGGGATCGGCTCGCCAGTTCTCGGCTGCTCGCCCGTTTGCATTCCACAGCGGATCGACCCAGCAGGCGTAAAGGATACGGATGGCAATGGGGCGACCGAGTTCCCCCTTTTCGACGAGTTCGGCGATACATTTATGAGCAGGATGATGGCGTTGATCGAACGCCGTGCCGTAGACGATGCCCGACCTCTCGACCGCCTCCGCCATGCGCTCTGCATCCTCAAGGCTGGCGGCGATGGGTTTCTCGCATAACACCGCCACCCCCGCCTCCGCAGCGGCGATAACCGCATCCGCGTGAGCATCGTTCGGAGTAGCGACGTAAATGATGTCGCATTCCTCGGCTTCGAGGAGTTGCTCGACATTCGAATAAACGGATATGCCATCGTCTTCGGACGCTTCATCGCCCGTCATCGCCGGGTCGGCGACCGCGACCAGCGTTCCGCCGGCCTCCCGGATAGCCGGGACCATGAAGTCCCGTGCGACCCAGCCATAGCCGACGATACCCCAACGCATTACCACCGCTCCGGCAAATCGACGAGCCGACGGAGCCGTACGGGATCGCTGTACGGAACGTCCTCGTCCCGCTTCGCCCACAAGGAAGCACGGGCATATTCCTGCTCGTAACGCGACGAAGGCCAGTTCGCCTTCCCCTCTGTTTCCGACAGCAATGGGTTGGCCACAAGTTGAGCATCGTTCGGCGGCATCGTCAGGCCATTTGCAAGAGACCTGGCATCATCGCCGGAGTAGCCCTCGACGACCGACCATGCTTCGAGCCTGCCGTCTTCCGCCCAGTCGCAGTTTGCAGGAGCCTCTGCGGTATGGAAAGCCCGCAAAAGTTCCCGCTCGTCATAGACCCGTGCATCGCTGAAAAGCTGCTGCCATTCTTCGGCCGATCGGGCCGGTCCCAGCGCCCCGCCAGCTACGTCGGCATTGTGCAGGTGGCCGACCGTCAGCACGCCTTCGTCCGCCGTAATTGCCCGCATCGCAGCAGCGACCTTCTCCTGCTCCGGCAGGAAGTAGAAGGCATCGTGGCACATCACGAGGTCGTAGCGCTCGTCGCAAACCGGCCACTCGCTAGCAGCATCGAAAACGAGGTAACTGGCTTCGGGCGCAATCCATTGCTTTGCGAGCCAGCATTTCGCGAACACGATGTCGGCTCCCGTGCAATGCACACCCAGCCGTCCGAGTTCGCGCAAGTAATGACCGATTCCGCAGGCGAGTTCGAAAGCCGTGTCGGGCGAGTTCCAGTGCGCCTCGATTAGCGCCAGCCCGGCAAGATAGGTCGGATCGCTCCAGCGATAGGCGAAGTAATCAGCCACCGGTCCGAGCTTGAGAAGTGCCATCGCCTCGCGCAGCGTCAGTTCGTCCCGCATGCGAACCAGTTGTCGACAGTCCTCGATGCTGGCGACAGGACCGGTCCACCATTCGTCCTGATCGGTCAGAAGCTGCGCAGTCGCTTCATCAGCATCACCGGCGTCGAGTGATGCGAGAACCTTTCCGACGAGCTCCTGCCGGTCACGGCGAAGATAGGGAATTCCGCCGACAATCGGCCAGCGTTCTCCCGATGCAGCGAGCGAGTGCGGCGTATCTTGCGCCAGGAAGGTTCCGCTCGTCGGAGACAGCAGGTTCATGCGAGACCCGCCTGCGTCAGGATCTCGTCGTGCAGCGGTTTGACCGGACCGTCATGAACGAGGCCATATTCCTCGATGACTGTGTCCATCGTGACTTGCGCGCTAATTACGTGCTGTTCGATCTCCAGCACGCGGTCGATGACGTCTCCCACGTGGAAGGCGTGGGCTTCGGCGGTTTCGCTGCCGCCGATCGGTTCGATTGCCTCACGCATCTGTCCCTGCAACCCGTCACCAAGCTGCGCGAACGCCATTTCGCGTGAATGTTCGATCACCCTGTCGAGCGCGTCGCCGAGCAAGATCTCACCCGAATAACCACTGTCGGGCATGGCGGCACTGTGCAGGTGATGGGCCATTCCGGCGAGGAAGACCGGGACGTGGTCCGCATCCTCCCATCCCGCTGCGATGACGCCATAGACGGCGACGACGAGACTATGCTCTGCATGGTTTTCCGTCGGGGCCAACATGATCCGCGGCTTGCCGGGACAGGTGACACCGGCGCGGGGCTGCCGGACCAGGGCATCGACGAAGGGCGGCACGTTCCCGATCGTCGGAGCGCCCCTCGCCAGATGCTCGCGCAATTCCGCTGCAAGCCCATCGTCGATTGGCCCGGCTATCTCATCGAACGACTTTTCGAGGACCGCTACCGCTTCAGGTTCCTCAAGGCCCAGCTGGCGAAGCTTTCGCAGGTCGAGATCGCCGAGGCGAGCGGCCGCAAGGGCTGCCGCCGTGACCCGGTTGCAGACTTCCTCGGCAGCCATTCCCGACACCAGCCCCGACCAGACCGAGACAAATAGTCGCTCTGCTATCGAGCCGGAGCGGTCGGCGGAATGAATGCGTTTGAGATCGCCCAGCTCTCGGAAAAGCGGGAGCGCCTCAGAGGACAAACTCATGACGGGACGGTTTCTTCGAGCCAGCGATCGAGTTGCGCCTGCTGTTCTGCAAAGCCGTGAATGGGCATTGTGCCGTTGCTTGTCTGCGGAAGCTTGAAGAAAAGGCCGAGTTCCTCGCGCACTCCGCCATCGCCGCGCTTGGCTGCAAGATCGAGGCAGCGGGCAATCTCGATGGCGAGAGGCGCGGCGAGGATGGAGTCCTTGCAGAGGAAATTCAGCTTAAGCTGCATCTTCTGCCCCATAAACCCCGTGAGATCGACGTTGTCCCAAGCCTCCTTGTCGTCGCCGCGCGGGGGATAGTAATGGATCATGATGATGTGGTTCTCGACCTTGTAGCCGAGGATCTGGTCGAGCACGCTGCCCTTCGTTCCGAGTTTCGATTGCAAGGACTGCGGATCGTCGAGCGCGAGGCCGTCTGAGTTGCCGAGAATGTTCGTCGAGAACCAGCCATCTACGTGAAGCGAGCGATCGCGAAGCGCCGGTGCGATGACCGTTTTCATGAAAGTCTGGCCCGTCTTGCCGTCCTTCCCGGCAATCGGCACGCCCCGCTCGGCAGCGAATTCGGCAAGCGGAGCGACATCCGCTGCGACGGAAGGCGTGAAGTTGCCATAGGGCGTATCGGCGTCGATGGCCGCATAGGCATAAAGCATGGCGGGGCTGATTTCGGGGTCGTCTCCGTCGAGCCCCTTCTCGAACGAACCGCGATCCTTCATGCACTCGGCATCTGCGCTGGGCGTTCTTTCGGTCGAGGCGAGGTTGAGAACCACGACGCGGTCCAGGTTCCTCTCTTCGCGAAATTGTTCGAGGTCGTCCTGAATTTGTCCGATGGCGGCGCGGTGACCGTTCGCCATCTTGTTACTTCCGTCGATATTGGCGCAATGAGCCGTGCTGCCGACGGCAGGCCACGGCTTCATATCCTTCAGCGCCGATGCGCCGTTCGACAATTCCTTTTCGCCGATCACTCCGTGGCGAGTCGCACAGGTGCCAAGGTCATCGTCCGAGAGGTCCCAGCCGCCAAACTCGATGTCGCGGTAGGAGGCCATACCGGAAATGTCCCGGTCAGCAAGCGGCAGTCCCGATAGATCGTTCGACCCCGCCTTGATCATTTCTATCCCGGCAATCGCGGTAGTCGAAACAGCGCCCCCCACTCCGATTACAGCTACTCCCAAACGCTCTGCCATGATTATCTCCTCGTCCACCGGCAGACATGCGCGGCGGCTTGAAGCTCAACGGGAGGTCGTTCCGGAGGTTCGCTTATTTCGCGACAAACTAATTTATAATAGCAGGCCGCGTTACATAGATGCATCGCGGCGGATATTTCAGTGACTTATATCACTTACCGCCCTCGGGGAGCCAATCGATCGCGACGTGGCTATGGCGATCGCGAAAATCGACCATCTTGCCGAGGCGCTCGACATCGGTGATGCGGATCACCTTTCCGTCGCGCTCGACAAGGCCCGTATTTTCCAGCGCTTTCAGCGTCCTGTTCACATGCGCTTTTGTGAGCCCGACCGCATCGCCCAGATCCTGCTGGGTCAGCGGCAGTTCGAAGGTCGCGCCTTCGACCCCGTCGATAATTCGCAGGCGCGACCGGATGTCGAGCAATAGCGTCGCGATCCGCGTCATGCCGTCGGTCCTGCCGACGGAGGTCAGGCGATCCGCCATCGCGACATGCTCGGACGCAGCGACCCCGTAAAGAAGCGCTCCCAGTCGCGGTTGGCTAGCGAACAGGCGCCCGAGGGCTTCTCTCGGAAAGTGGTAAAGCGAGCACTCGCTGACTGCGGTCAGCGTCGCCGCGCTCATCCCCCATGCGATCGAGAAGGTCGTGGTCAGATCGCCGACGAAATAGAAGCGGAGAATTTGCCGCCCACCGTCGCGCAGGCTGGTCGAACCATGCAGCCAGCCTGAACGAACGAGGTGGACGTCCGACGTCGGCTCCCCTTCCCGTATGACGGCGGTCCCGGCCGGATAGACCCGTTCGTGCCGTTCGAGCATCCGAAGCGCATCACGTTCCGAATAGGTCAGGTCGAGATACTGGCCGAGCCGGTTCTCGAGCGGATTTGCCGACCTGTCGTTCATGAATGCTCCCCGGTTCGGGTCGCCTTTCAGCCTATTTGCAATGGTTATTCAACTGCTTTGCCGAGCAATGCCATCGCGACAAGACGCTTTGCTATTCCTCCCGCGAAAGCTATCGCCTGTTCATGCCCGCAGCCCAGGCCGGACTTTCACCCTTCGACATCGCCGCCATGCTCGTGGTGGCATCCGCGTTCCTTGGCTGGGTCAATCATCACTTCATCAAGCTGCCGCACGTCATCGGCCTGACCGTAATGGGTGCCGTGGCCGCCATCGTCCTGTTGCTCGCCGACGCCTTCGTCCCTGCAATCACGCTCGACGATACGGTCGCCCGATTGCTGGAAGAGATGAACTTTACCGATACGCTGCTCGAAGGGATGCTGAGCTTTCTCCTCTTCGCCGGAGCGCTCCATGTCGATCTCGACCGGTTGAAGTCCGACTGGCTGCCGGTGCTGCTCTTGTCGACGGTAGGCGTCGTATTATCGACCGTACTCACGGGCCTCGCGATGTGGGGCGTCGGTTCGCTCATCGGCGTTGTCATTGCCCCGATCTGGTATTTCGTCTTCGGTGCCCTGATTGCGCCGACCGATCCCGTTTCCGTCCTCGGTGTGCTGAAGGAGGAGCAGGTCGAGGAAAGTTTGCAAGCCGCCGTAGCGGGCGAAAGCCTGTTCAACGACGGCGTCGGCATCGTCGTTTTCACCATCCTCCTCGGAGCAGCCGTTACGGGCACGGACTTTTCCGTTAGCGAAGGTGCCCGCCTGTTCGTCATCGAGGCGGGCGGAGGCCTGATCGTCGGTCTGCTGTTCGGCTGGCTCGGCTTTCGCGCGATGCGTTCGATGGACGAATACGCTCTCGAAGTTACGATCACGCTCGCGGTCGTCATGGGCGGATATGCCCTTTGTACGGCACTTCACATCTCGGGTCCGCTGGCGATGGCGGTCGCAGGCCTCCTGATCGGCAATCACGGCGTCACCTTCGCCATGAGCGACATTACACGGGACTATGTCATCAAGTTCTGGGAAGTGCTGGACGAGCTTCTGAATTCGGTCCTGTTCCTGCTGATAGGGCTGGAAATGATCGCACTTGTCCCCGGCATTCCCCATGCCCTTCTCGGGCTTGCCGCAATCCCGGTCGTCCTGGCGGTCCGTGCCGTTGCCGTGACAGTGTCAACCAAGGTCGTACCTGCCGCCCGGCCCAAGGCGAAGGGCGCGTGGAGCGTCCTGTGGTGGGGCGGACTTCGCGGAGGCATTTCCATCGCGCTTGCCCTTTCCCTGCCCGAAGGCGAGACGCGCAACCTGCTCCTGGCGGCGACATTCGCAGCCGTCCTGTTCAGCGTTCTCGTGCAACGCGCTACATTGAGCAGAGTGATCGACCGGGCGAAGGTTCCGCACGAAGAGACTGCCCCGCCCGCCAGGATCATCGAATAGTTGCTCTTCCGCAGAACTGCGTCCCTGCAAGTGGTCTTGCAATAAAGACATTGGAACGAAGCGGCGAAGAGAGCTAGCTTGGTCAACATCATGTTCGACCAGTTCGACGCCCTGTTGCTCGCTCGCATCCAGTTCGCCTTTACGGTGAGCTTCCATTTCATCTTTCCGGCCTTCTCGATCGGGCTGGCAAGCTATCTGGCAGTGCTGGAAGGGCTGTGGCTTAAGACCGGCAAGCCGCTGTATCTCGATCTTTTCAAATACTGGCTCAAGATCTTCGCGATCGCCTTTGCTATGGGTGTCGTGTCAGGCATCGTCATGAGCTATCAGTTCGGAACGAACTGGTCGGTTTTCTCCGACGTCGCCGGTCCCGTCATCGGTCCGCTGATGGCTTACGAGGTGCTGACGGCCTTCTTCCTCGAAGCCGGCTTCCTCGGCGTCATGCTGTTCGGGATGGAGCGCGTCGGCAGGAAGCTGCATTTCGCGGCAACCCTCATGGTCGCGGTCGGAACATTCATCAGCGCCTTCTGGATCTTGAGCGTGAACAGCTGGATGCACACCCCGACCGGCTACGAAATTGGTGCGAACGGGCAGTATCTGCCGGGCGACAGCTGGCTGGCGATTATCTTCAACCCCAGCTTCCCCTATCGGCTCGTCCATACGGTGCTTGCCGCCTACATCACCACGGCCTTCGTCGTCGGCGGGGTCGGAGCGTGGCACCTGCTGAAGGACCGCACGAATGCGCACGCCCGGAAGATGTTCTCGATGGCGATGTGGATGGCGGCTCTCGTCGTTCCGGTTCAGATTTTCGCAGGCGACTTGCATGGGCTCAACACCCTTGAGCATCAGCCGCAAAAGGTCATGGCGATGGAGGGGCATTACGAAAGTCACCCGGATGGCGCGCCGCTCTATATCTTCGGCATTCCCAACGACGAAGAGCAACGCCTCGACTACGCGATCGGCATACCCAAGGTCTCTTCGCTTATCCTGAAGCACGATCTCGACGCGCCGCTGGCCGGTCTCGACACCATCCCGGACGACGAACAGCCACCGGTCGCCGTGGTCTTCTGGTCGTTTCGCGTCATGGTCGGGCTCGGCTTTGCGATGCTCGGGGTCGGCCTGTGGAGCCTGCTCGCTCGCTGGCGCGGTCGGCTCTACGACTGGCCGTGGCTGCACAAGGCGGCGCTGGTCATGGCTCCGTCCGGTTTCGTCGCGGTCATCGCTGGCTGGATCACGACCGAAGTCGGTCGTCAGCCCTATGTGATCTACAATTTGATGCGGACAGCGGATGCCGCCAGTCCGCTCGATGCCCCGGCGGTGGGGGCCTCGCTGCTTGCGTTCGTCATCGTCTATTTCGCCGTCTTCGGCGCAGGGGTATGGTACATTTTGCACCTGATGCACAAACCCCCGCATCCCGGCGAATACGGCGTAAAACGGGGCGACAAGGGTCCGATCCGCACCGCCGGGATTACGCCGGGGCCGACGCAGGACCCGACCGACGAGAGCCGCAGGAACCTGTCCCGCGACAAGCGCGAGCCGGAGACGCTGTCATGACGATTGCTTACGATCTCACGACGATCTGGGCCTTCATCATCGCCTTCGCCGTCTTCGCATATGTCGTGATGGACGGCTTTGATCTCGGCATCGGCATTCTCTTCCCGACTTTCGAGGTCGGCCCGGAGCGCGATCGGGCCATGAACTCGATCGCACCGGTATGGGACGGGAACGAGACATGGCTCGTCCTTGGCGGCGGCGGCCTGTTTGCGGCCTTTCCGCTCGCCTATGCCGTCATTCTGCCAGCGACCTACCCGCTCATCATCGCCATGCTGCTCGGCCTCGTATTCCGCGGCGTTGCCTTCGAGTATCGCTGGCGCGACCCCGCGCATCGCCGGTACTGGGACGCAGCATTCACGGGCGGCAGCTTCGTCGCTGCCATGGCGCAGGGCATGACGCTGGGTGCATTGTTGCAGGGCATCGAAGTGACCGGTCGCGCTTATTCAGGAAGCTGGTTCGACTGGCTTACGCCCTACACGCTGTTGACCGGCCTCGGCACCGTAGCGGGCTACGCGCTCCTCGGTGCGACGTGGCTTGTGTGGAAACTCGATGGGGAAAGCCAGCATCATGCGCGCAATCTCGGCAAGCGAGCAGCGTGGGCGACACTGGTGCTGATGGGCGGGGTCAGTCTCTACAATATCTTCCTCAATGCGGAATATGCAGCCAGATGGCTGACCGAGCCGGAAATCTACTATGCGGCGCCCGTCCCCGTTCTGACCGCGCTCGTGGCGGTCGCATTGTTGCGTGCGCTGTCGGTCGAGCGGCACAGCAAACCCTTCTGGCTGAGCCTCGCGCTCTTCTTTTTCGGAATGGCAGGCCTCGGCGTGACCATGTGGCCCTTCATCGTTCCGCCCGATCTCACGATCTGGGACGCTGCCGCGCCCGAGCGCAGCCAGATCTTCATGCTCGTCGGCGTCGCGATCACGATGCCGCTCATCATTGCCTATACCGCGTGGGCCTATTGGGTATTCCGCGGCAAGGTCGGGCACGAGGGCTATCATTGAGCAAGTCTCCCGAAGAACGCCCCTTGTGGAATCGGCTAGGCTGGATGGCGCTCATCTGGGCGGGCAGCGTGGCCGTTCTCGGAACCGTCGCCTTCATCCTGCGCAGTTGGTTGCTCGGTTAACGGCGACCCTAACGCGCTGACCGCTTCGGGAAAGATCGCAGCCTTGCGACGTTCGAAACGACGACGAACGTTGCAATTCAATCAGGAGATCCCCCTTGCCCCAGCTTTACACGATGCCCGGAACCTGCTCGCTCGCATGCAATATCGCGGTCGCATGGATCGACGCACCCGTCGAAATCGTCAACATGGCCTATGGCGATCACAAGAAAGACGCATTTCGCCAAATTAACGACAAGGCGAAAGTGCCCGCAGTAAAGCTCGACGACGGTTCGAGCCTCACGGAAGCGGCCGCCATTCTCACATGGCTCGGCGCGACCTATGGCGGAGAAGCATATGCCCGCGACAAGATGCTCGGCTATCGCGAGGCGGAGGCGCTGTCCTACATGACGTCGGAAGTTCACGCGACGTTCGGACCGCACTTCGCCGTCGAACGCTCGGTCGATGACGAGGATTGTCAGGATGCGGTCAAGGAAAAGGCGTATGAGAACCTTGGCAAGCAGTTCGAACGAATGGACGGCATCCTGGGCGACGCCGGCGGCGAATGGTACCTCGGAGAGCGCTCGTTCGCCGACGCTTTCCTCTATGTGCTCACCAGGTGGATCGCACAGACCCCGCTCGATATCGCGGACTACCCGAACCTGCAGAAGCATCGCGAACGCATGGAGCAGGATGAGGGGGTGAGGAAAGCGCTCGAACGCCAAGACATGGAGCCGATCGGAGGTTAGACTTCGCTCCGCGCCGAAGTCTTTTCGACAGGCTTACTGGCTCGACTTGCGCGCCAGCCGTTCCGCGCCTTGACGACGGCGCTTTTCCTGTAATTCGAGGCTGTGGCCTTTTGCAAGGGTACTGTCGGCCATGACGGCCCCTCGCTCGCCCAGTGGTCGCTCCGGCCCGACCGTCGAATCTTCGAGTGTCTGGCGTTCGATCTCGGCATTGACGACCGCTCCGAGCAGCACGCTGTAAGCCGAGAGAAAGAGCCACATAAGGAAGACCACGATGGCCGCAAGCGACCCGTAAGTGGCGCTATAATCCGATATGTAGGCGACATAGCCCGAAAAACCGAAGGAAATCAGGACGAACAAGGTGGTCGCCATGACCGCTCCCGGCGTCAGCCAGAGCCAGCGTGCGGCGCGGCGATCCGGTCCGAACCGCATGATCATCGCGAAGCCGATGCTCGCCAGCAGAAAGGCAACCGCCCAGGTCAGTACCGAAACGAGGCGGTCTGCCGTCGGGCCTAGAACGTCAGAGGATGCGGTCTGCAACCACGCGAAGACGGTGCTCGTAAGAACGCCGGTCAGCGCAATGCCGATCGCAGCCAAGGTCAGCCATAAGGCCTGAAGGCTCGTCTGCAGGATGTTCCGGCTCTCATGCTCTTCATAGATGACATTGAGAGCAGCCAGCATCCCGTTTGCTGCGCGCATCGCCCCGTAAATTGCAAACGACAGGGCGAGAGCAAGCGATACGCCTTTCACACCGGCGCTCGTGGAAACCACGGCCAATAGCTGTTCCTCGACTATGCTTGCTGCATCGGCGGGAAGCAATTCGGAGACGGTCTGCATCTGTGACTGGACCGTCTCGATATCGCCGACAAGACCGTAGGTCATGACCGTCGCGGCCAAGAGGGGCGTGATGGCGAGGAACGTGAAGAAGGCGACGCCCGCCGCCAGCAGGTTCAAATTATGGAAGCCGATCATTGCCCAGACACGCTTGAATACCTGCACCCAAGCCTTGCGAGGCATGGACCAGGGCGACTTCGCTCTTGCGCCGGGCGCTTCGATCAGCGAGGAAGTGTCCTGATCCGGAGTGGGCGAAGGATTGAATTGCGTTTCGGACGCCGAAGGCTGGTCGTTATCGTGCATCAGGCTTCGTTACACGAGTAAGGGTCGTTTTCAATGCAGGCTTGGCGAACGAGCAGCGGGGTCAGAAAGGCGCGATACGCCTTGCTCGTCGGCGCAGCGACGTTTGCCCTCGTATCGTCTCCCGCATTCTCGCAGGAGGCCGAACAGCCTGCCGATACGACCGAGGAACAGGCAGATCAGCCTGCCGACGAGCAGGACGCTTTGCCCGTTCCGCCGCCACCTGCTGGCGCCAGCCTGCCCGAAATCGAACGCGTCATTACCGACGAGGAATTTGCCGAGCGCGTCCCCGATCTCGGTGTCGACGATGATGCCGAACTCGATCGAGAACTGGAATCCATCGAGGACTTCGAGCGTCGCCTCGCCGCGGAGGAAGCGGCAGAAGACGGCGAAGAAGTTCTGGCAAGCGAAGCGCCTCTCAATGAGCCTGCGCTTGCGGATGGCGATACGAGCGAAGAGATCGGCGATGCTCCTATCCGCGATGCCGAGCTCGTCGCCCCGCTTCCGCCGATCGATAGTTTCGAGGTCGAGCCCGTCGAATTCGCCGAAGCGGAAAGCGACGAAGAAGTGGTCGAGATCGCCTACGAAGTTGAACTCAACGGCATCGACGAAATCGACGAAGCGACAGATGCGAACATTCGGGACATGTTCAACGACCTCTCCGCCTTGCGCGATGGGGACGGTGATGCCGCCAACGTCGCACAAGTATCGGCGCGGCTCGAGGAAGACAGCCGCCTCATCGAACGCATCCTTGCGGCGGAAGGCTGGTACGGGGCAACCGTCGAGGCACGTATCGACCGGTCAGAGGAGCCCAACGGACAGCCACTGACGGCTGTGCTCGATGTCGCTCCGGGGCCGCGCTACAGCTTTGCCGAGATCAACATAGAAGCCGGCCCGACCGAACCTCCCGACCTCATCCGCGACAACTTTCCGCTCGAAGTCGGCGAACCCATCATCGCCACTCGTGTTCAGGCCGCGGAAGCCCTCATTGCCGTCACGTTACCGCAAGAAGGCTATCCGTTCGTCGATGTGGGACAACGTGACATTCTGCTCGACCCGGAAACGGAGGATGGGGTCTATACCCTTCCCGTGGAAACCGGCCCCCGTTCGCGCTTTGGCGGGATCGTAACTACCGGCGATCTGGCCTTCGATGCAGAACACGTCGCCCTTCTTGCCCGGTTCGAGCGCGGTGAACTCTACGACAGCCGCCTAGTGGACGATCTGCGGCAGGCGCTGATTGCCACCGGCCTTTTCAATACCGTTACGGTCGAGCCGGAACGTACCGGAGAGGATGCGGGGGAAGGAACCGAGTTCGTCACGATGCTGGTCGAGCAGCAGGCCGGCCCGCCGCGGACATTGGCTGCCAGTGCCGGTTACGGCACCGGGCAGGGTCTGCGGGTTTCGGGAAGCTGGAGCCACCGCAACCTGTTCCCACCCGAGGGTGCCGTCATTGCGAGCGCGACACTCGGAACACGCGAACAAGGATTGAGCGGCACGTTTCGACGCTCCAATGCTGGGAGGCGCGATCGCAGCTTCGAAGCCGTCGCAGAGGCGTTGCACACGGATTACGACGCGTTCGAGGCGTTTACCGGACGGCTGTCTGCTCGCGTCAGCTACGATTCGACGCCGATCTGGCAAAAGCGGATCACTTACGCATACGGCGCGCAGCTGATCGGCACGGTCGAGGACGATTACTTCCCCGAGTTTCAGGAACGCCAGAACAGAACGTTCTTCATTGGCGGGCTGACTTCGCAGTTCGGACTTGATTTTACCGAAAGCCTGCTCGATCCGACCAAAGGTTTCCGCGTGACGGCGCTCGTGGAACCGGAGGGCTCGTTGCAGGACGGGTTCACCCCTTATGTCCGCGCGCGCGTGGATGCGTCCGGCTATTATCCTGTTGGGGATTCCATCGTTCTCGCCGGACGTGTCCGCCTCGGCACGATCCAGGGAATCGAGCGCTTCGACCTCGCACCGTCGCGTCGGTTCTATGCTGGCGGCGGGGGATCGGTGCGTGGTTTCAGTTTCCAGGCGCTCGGCCCCCAGACCGTCGAGCCCAATCCGAACTTCGATCCGGACGATCCCGACGAGGAGGACGATCCGTTCATCTCTCGCCCGATCGGCGGTCGCAGCCTCAACGAGGCCGCAGCGGAAGTGCGCTACCGGTTCGGGAATTTCGGCGTCGTCGGTTTTGTCGATGTCGGGCAGGTCTATGAAAGCGAGTTTCCGGAATTCGACGATCTGCGCTTCGGCGCCGGTATCGGCGGACGCTATTACACCAATTTCGGTCCGCTTCGCATCGACATCGCAACGCCTATCAATCGACAGGAAGGCGAGTCCCTGATCAACGTCTACGTCTCGATCGGACAGGCGTTCTGATGGTCGAAGCTGCCGAACCCATGGTTGAGGAAGAGCAGGAACGCGCGGCCGACGAACCGCAGCGCCGCTCCTATCCGAAGACAATCGCAAAATGGGTCGGCATCGTACTGCTTTCGCTCGTTGCACTGGTCGCCCTGCTGCTGCTCGGGCTCAATACCGGGCCCGGCAAGCGGTTCATCGCAGACCAGATCGCCGGACTCGAATTCGAAAACGGCATGGAGATCGACATCGGTCGGATCGACGGATCGATCTATGGCGAGATGGTCCTGCACGACCTTGCCGTGAGCGACCCGCAGGGCGTTTTCCTGACATCGCCGCAGATCGATATCGATTGGCGACCGTTCGCCTTCGTCAACAACCATGTCGACATTCGCAGTGCGACGGCGGAGCGAATGACTCTGCTTCGCTTGCCGGAATTCAACGAAACGCCGCCTTCCGACGAGCCATTACTGCCCGACCTCGACATTGATATTGGCGAATTGCGAATAGACCGCTTCGTCGTGGAAGAGCCGGTTACCGGTACGCGCCGTGTCGCAAGCCTTGCCGGCGAAGCCCATATCTCCGACGGCCGTGCGCAAGTGGCGTTCAACGGCGTGACCATCGGTACGCAGGATAGCGGCGGAGGCGACAGGCTCGCACTCGTTCTCGATGCAGTTCCTGAAGAGAACCAGCTCGATTTCGATCTCGATCTGCAAGCTCCTGCCGGCGGGGTCATCCTCGCCCTTGCGGGACTTGAAGACCCCCTTTCGATCGATGCGGGCGGAAGCGGCGACTGGGCATCCTGGAACGGTCGTCTGAACGCCGATCTGGCCGGAAGCGAATTCGCACGCCTCGACATAACCGCACGAGACGGCACCTTCCGCGTCCAGGGACCGACGAGAGTGGCCCGACTTGTAGAAGGACCAACGGCAGCCCTGCTCGGCCCCGTCATGAATATCGACCTGACCGCGACGGCGGAAGAACGGCGGGTCGATCTTGCCGGCAATATCACGAGCGACGCATTCCGCCTCAACACCAACGGCATCATCGATCTGGGGGAAAGCGCCTTCGATGATTTTCGCGCCTCTTTCGTCCTGTTGCGGCCCTCTGCGCTGGCCGAAAACCTCTCCGGCAGCGGCTTACGAGGCAGCGTGGCGCTAACCGGGCCATTCGCTACGCCGGTCGTGGATTATGCGATCAACGCCAATCGGCTCGTGATGAACGACATGGGCCTTGTGAACTTCACCGCCGAAGGCGAAGCGGAAATCAATGCGGATCGCATCCTCATTCCTGTTTCCGCCCGCGTCGGTCGCATCACCGGCCTCGACAGCGTCGCTGGCGGCACTCTGACCAACGTGACGCTGGCCGGGGATGTCGCAATCGAAGGTCCGCGCATCCTCTCGGACAATATGAGGATCAACTCTGATCGCATCGATGCCGAAGTGGTACTGCTCGCAGATACGTCGACCGGTCTTTACACGGGTGCAATCGATGGTCGCATCGACAATTATCGCGTGGAAAGCGTCGGCATCTTCGACATCACCACCGACATCGATCTCCAGACCGAGAACCAAGGGTTCGCCCTTGCAGGACGGGTCGGCGTGCGCTCGCAACAGATCGAAAACGAGAGCGTTCGTGACTTCCTCGGCGGGAATGCCGTGGCAGGCGCCGACATACGCTACGGTTCGAACGGGTTGGTGCAGTTCCGCAATCTCACTTTGCGCTCGCCGCAAGTTCGCGTCACCGGCGGTAGCGGCAGCTATTCGCCAGACGGCAGAATTGTCTTCAATGCCGACGCAATCACCGATCAATACGGCGCAGTGGGTGTCAGGCTCGCCGGGACGATTGCCGACCCGCGGGCCTCGATCACGGCCGAACGGCCCGACCTGGGGATTGGTCTGGCTAATCTGGAGGCTGACATTACCGGGGCGCCGAACGGCTATCGCCTCGACGCCTCCGGCGATACGGATTACGGGCCACTGACCGCGGACGTCGTTCTGGGAACGGGAGACGTCCTCTCGCTCGACATCAATAGCGCCAACCTCGGCGGAATAGATTTCTCCGGTTCCTTGCGCCAGACGCCCGCCGGGCCCTTCGCCGGCAGGCTGGATGCAAATGGTCGCGGGATCGACGGGATTGTTCGGCTCGGGGCGGAGGGCCAGTACCAGCAGGCTCTGATCAACCTTCGCGCGCGAGATGCCTCACTGCCCGGTCCGGCGCAGCTTACCATCGGCTCGGCAATCGTCGATGCTCGCATCGTACTTTACGATACCCCCTATGTCGTTGCGGATGCCGAACTGACCCGCGCCCGATTGGGAAGCCTCGATCTAACGGCGGCACGCGCCAAGATCAACTATCGCGACGGAAGCGGCTCTGCGCGGATCGTCGCCGAAGGAACGAGCGGCGTGCCGTTCCGCATTGCCGCGAATGCCCAGCTCGAACCGGAATTGTGGCGGGCCGCCCTGAACGGCAGGGTTCGCGGCATCGAGTTCCGGACCGAAAGCCCTGCAAGGATCGTTCCGGGTGATGCGGGATATCGGCTTCTTCCGACGACGATCGATTTCGGGCGCGGCAACATCCGTCTCGCCGGCACTTACGGGGACACACTCAAGCTGCAAAGCCGCTTGGAGGGCGTGGACCTTGCCCTCGTCAACACCTTTGTCCCCGGCCTCGGCATCAATGGTAGCGCCAGCGGCAGCCTTGATTTTGCACAAAGCTCGCCAGACGCATTTCCCCGGGCCGATGCCAGGCTGCGCCTGCGTAATCTTACCCGCACCACCGCGGCATCGGTCAGCCAGTCCGTCGACGTCAATTTCGTCGGCAAGCTACTGGCAGACGGCGGCGAAGCGCGCGCCGTCATTCGTCGGCGCGGAAGCGTGATCGGCCGGATGCGTGCGAGCCTCAATCCACTTCCGCCCGGCGCCGGACCTTGGACGGAGCGGCTGCTCGAAGCACCGCTTGGCGGAGGGATCAGGTATAACGGGCCTGCCGACACGCTGTTCTCCCTTGCAGGACAACCCGATCAGCGGCTCTCCGGCCCGATTGGCGTCGCCGCCGATTTTTCCTGCCGCGTATCGCAGCCCTGCCTGTCCGGAATCGTGCGTGGACGTAACCTTACATACGAAAACCAGACTTACGGCACGCGACTTTCCAACATGACGCTGAACGGTCGGTTCGACGATGACCGGTTGGAAATTCAGCAACTGGAGGCAACCGCAGGCGATGGATCGGTCTCAGCTTCGGGCTTCGTTTCGCTCGCAGCCGATAGTGGATATCCGATCGACATACAGGTCGACCTCGACGATGCGCGCCTTGCCCGAAGCGACGGGCTCGATGCGACTGCTACCGGCGAATTGCGATTGAGAAAGACCGCCGGCAGCATTGCCGAATTGTCCGGTCGCATCCTGCTGCCAGAGACCCGCTACGAAATCGTGCGCGAAGGGGCAGCCGAAGTTCCCGAACTGACCGGCGTCCGCTTCAAGCCGCCGCGCGGCCCTGCAAGGATCAGCGGGGACGAGGTCGCCGAGCCGCAGCCCGGCATCCTCGGACAGCTTCGCCTCGACATAGATCTTCAGGCGCCGGAACGCCTCTACGTCTCGGGAATGGGTCTCGAATCCGAGTGGAGCGCGGATCTGAACGTGTCCGGGACCAGCTCAAACCCAAGCATGTCGGGAGAAGTGGAACTCATCCGGGGTACGCTGGGCTTTGCCGGACGTAGTTTCGAACTGGTAGAAGGACGCATTCAGTTCACGGGCGGGCAAACGATCAATCCGGTCATCGATCTGGTCGCTCAGGAAGATATCGATGACGTGACCGTCAATGTGAATGTCGGTGGTCGCGCGATGAATCCGCAAATAACCTTCTCGAGCACTCCCGGATTGCCGCAGGACGAAATCGTCTCGCGCATCCTCTTTGGAAATTCGGTCGGCAACCTGTCAGCCATCCAGGCCGTACAGCTTGCGACCTCGCTCAACTCGCTGCGCGGAAGCGGCGGAGGCCTCAATCCACTTGGTAAATTGCGTTCGGCGACTGGCGTTGATCGGCTGCGGATTTTGGGGGCGGACGAGGCGAGCGGTCGCGGGACGGCACTGGCAGCCGGGCAGTATCTGACCGACGACATCTATATCGAACTCGTGACCGACGCGCGTGGCTTCACGGCAACGCAGATCGAGGTAAGTCTGACGCCGGCCTTGTCGATCCTCAGTCAGGCGGGCGGGGCAAACGGAACGGATGTGAATGTGCGTTACCGGATCAATTACTGATGAGGAGATACGGGTTCGCCATTGCCGCGCCACTTCTTCTGCTCGGCGGTTGCAGCGACGAACCCGATTTCGATGAACGCTACGAGGCCGCGCGCGAGGAAATCGAGACCAAGGCGCAGTTAATCGATGCCGAACTCGAAGCGACTGAGGCACAGCCGAAAGCTACGCCAACAGAACAGCTCGCGCCTTCGCTTCCCAAGGAGAAGCGCTGACGAACCGGACCGGGTGCTTCCGGGGCTACATGACTTTCAGGAGCTTAGTTTCATCTACTGCTGAATGTTATCGGCTGCATCCTGCGCCGCGTTGCCGACATCTTGGGCAGCTTCGCCGACATCGTTCGCTGCTTCTGCGATAGCGTTATCCTTGGCTACCTCCGCGCCTGACATCTGCGTCAGGAAATAAACCGCCGCCCCAACGACAATCAGTGCGATGATAAGCCACACCCATGCGCTCGAGCTGCTACGCCGTTCGACGATCGTAGTGCGCTCCACACCGTCGGCCGGTGCTTCGTGAACCGTTCTGCGTTCTTCTACCATGTCATTCCCTCGACTGGTTGCGACGGGCAGGCCGCCGGGCGAGCGAATGGTGCGCGCCGGACAGTGCAACCCGGCATCGGCGAACGGGTTCCGGTAATCGCTACACCGTCCTGAATAAGAACAGGCCTTTGACCGCTTCAACTCTACGCTTGCGAGCCACCCAGCACGCCGTCTCGCAGGATGTTTTCCGACATATACAGATAGCGTGGATCGAACCGCGCGAACTTGCGCAGCTTGTCCCAGTCGCTCGTATAAAGATCGCCGCGCCTGATATCGGCTATTTCGTCGGCTCGGAGTTTGGCGATCGCGCGATTGACGTGAATGGCGCTCAGGCCGCACATGTCAGCCAAATCCCTTTGCTTGAATGGCGTCCGCAGGCAGTGGATGATGCCGCAATCGTCGAGCCCGAGGCGAGAAGAAAGTTCAGTGTAGATATGGATGATGCGGCGCGGCGCGTCGAGCCGCTCCAGGATTTCGATCCATTGCCGATGGATGCTTGCGTCGATGAGCGTGGCCAGCCAGAGCGCACGTGCGATCGGCGGCGAGGTTTGCGCGATCCGATCAATTTCGTAATGCGGCAGGGTAGCGAGCTTTACCGGGCCGGCTGCAACTACTTCGTAGTCGAGATAAGCGAGAGTGTAATTCGGCAAGTCGATGAAGTCGCCGGGTACCGCAACTCCAACGATACAGCGCTGCTGGCCCGTCCATCTAATCTTGAAGACGAACCCTTCGACGACAAGGCAGCATCGGTTTTCATTCCCTGCCCCTGATTGAATCTTTGTCGCGTCAGGAAATTCGAGAACCTGGTCAAAGGCCTCTTCGAGAAGATGCCAGTCCTCGTCTTGCAGTACTTCGCGACGACGTCCGGCCAGAAATTTTCCGGTCAACGGAAAGTCCATCAGTACCAATCCACTGCAATCATAAAGCGTGAGTCGCTAAAGCAATCGGACCGTCCGTCGTCTATAAACCTATGTTATATTAGCAGAAATTTTTCGGTTGCGCTTTACCGACCTTCCAGAATGCCTTCGACTTCTTCCCTCACCGATCGCAATGCGTGGCTGACAAGCGGCCGATAGGAAAGTGTTACGCCCTCCGCAGAATAACCGAGGCGCTTTGCAACATCGTGCTTATCGTCGAATGTCGTGGCAGGACGCACGTAATCTCTATTCCCGTCCCGTACTTCCATTTCGACGGCAACTTCAGGCAATTCGCAAAATCGCCACACGGCGCTCAAACATCGCTTCGGATCCTCTACGAAATCTTCGTAGCGCAACACCATGACGCGATGGAGGTACGGCAGATCGCCGAGCATCTGTCGGTACGAATTGCACACATATTTGGTAAGCGCGGACTGCGACTTGCTCGACCACTTTTCGGTCGCAGCGGCGACGATTTGCGGGTGTCGGACCAGGATTACGAAGTTTGCGAGCGGAAACAACGCCTGCAGCAATCTGGCGTGCACGAGATTGACTGGCGATTTTTCGATCCGCCACTGATGGGATTTGTCGAACCAATGTGCCCAGTCCCGTTCGATCCGCATCTGCGTTTCGAGGGAATTGAGAAAACTGTCTTCGGTAAGATGTTCGTGAGGATTGCAGCCAAACTCGCCGGGAACGCCATGTTTGGCAGTGTGGGGAATGGCGCCCTGAAGATAGCACCCCTCGTTTTCCGGAACCGGGGCGCCCTTTATTGCAGCAATGTCGGGATGGGCGGCTATGCTTCGTGCTAGCAGGCTCGTGCCGCTGCGATGGAGCCCGCCGACGAACAAGTAACGGTGAGGCAGTTTCGCTTTAGCAGCCGACCGTCTTGTTTTCATCTCATCCCCGGCTACCGTCATTCACATCCCTACCTTTTTGCATAAAGAAGTTCGCATCGATCAATGCCACACTGAGCACCTTATTTCCCGAATGATGGAACGGTCAGGTTTTCTCTGCGCTTCACAATAAGTTCCAGTACGAGAAAGCCCTTCCATGCGTATTGCCGTATTGGCACATATTCGAAATCCAATATCGGAGCCGTTTAAGGGAGGGATGGAAGCGCACTGCCGTTCGTTATGCGACGGCTTGCGCCGAAAGGGACATGATGTCGTCCTCTTCGCAAGCTCCGGTTCTGAAGATCCGCACTTATTCCCGATCTGCGATTTCCCCTACGACGACGTCCTTCCCTGGGATGAGTTTCGCGGAACACCGGAACTATACGATTATCAGGCGAAAGCGTTTGCCAATGCATGGCGAGAAATCGAGGCCGGAGACTTCGATGTAGTTCACAACAACTCGTTGTTCGTCGAAGTCATCGAATGGGCCGACCGCACCGGCTTCCCTTGCGTTACGTCGCAGCACGTTCCGCCGTTTCGATTGATGAGCGAGCAGGTCTGCGCCGCTCGCTCGCCTACTTCGCTCTTCACTGTGACCTCCCAAAGTCAGAGGCCGCTCTGGCCGGCGGATTGCCTCGACAAGATCCGTGTCGTTGCTAACGGCGTGGACTGCGCGTTCTGGAAGCCTGCAAGCGAAGTCGGTAACCACTTCGTTTGGGCCGGCAGGATTACGCCGAACAAAGGGTTGGCCGAAGCAGTGGCCGCCGCCGGAGAAGCGAATGCGCAGTTACGCATCTTCGGCCCGATCGAGGACAAAACTTACTACAACACCATGATCGCACCGAACCTGACCGACGCAATCGCCTATTGCGGTCATCGGGACCGGGATTTGCTCGCTCGAGAATTCGCGCGCGCGAAGGGCATGCTCCTGACGCCGATGTGGGACGAACCATTCGGGCTCGTCGCGGCGGAAGCGCTCGCTTGCGGGACGCCCGTCATTGCTTTCGATCGCGGTGCCATGCGAGAAGTCGTCGCATCCTGCGGCACTGTCGTACCCCGCGGCGATGTCGGCGCGATGGCTCGGGCTATGGCTTCGATCGAAACGATCTCACGTCAGGAGTGTCGCCGTCATGCGGAGCGACACCTTTCGATCGACGCGATGATCGAAGGCTACGAGGACTGCTACGCTTCGGTTTTCTCGGGCAAACGGGTCGATCGTTCCGCCGAAGCAAAAGCGTCGGCCTCGCGTTCGAGCGTTTCCAGCACGGCGGAACTGCTCGCGTAAGGTTCGTGCTCCTGCTGGCGGGTGAGTTGCAGATGCGCGGGCGTTGGGTCGCGCAATTTTATCCAGTCGTCGCCGTCCCTGTCGATCAAGCCCATCAGGCGAAACGCACGCAGCCAATGCTGCATGGTCGGCTCGCCCCACTTCTCCTGAAATACCTTCGTATTGGCAAGGATGCTGTCGAGATGATGGACGGGGGGCATATGATGCGGATGATATTGATGAAACGCCTTTGCCCCTCTTACCCACCATAGGTCGGTCCCGGCCTCCCAGAGCATGCGTCCGAAATCCGTGTCTTCTCCGCCATAGCCCCGATAACGCTCGTCGAAGCCGCCAAGTGACGTGAAGACAGCTTTCGGTAATGCGAAATTGAGCGACCAGAAGCACCGGTAGTCGCTGCACGCGCCAATCGGACCCGCCGGCGGCCCCGGACGCTCCGAATGACGAACCGCGACGCGTTCGAAGAGGTCGAAGTCCAGACAGCTTCCTGCTATCCCTTTCGGAAGATAGCCGACTTCACCCATCAGCAGCCCTCCCGCCGTGGATGCACCGCGCCGGTAATCCGCTACCAGCGACGGGCTCGGGATGCAGTCGATGTCGAGGAAGATCAGAAGTTCGCCCGAAGCTTGCGACCCTGCTGCATTGCGGGCAGCGGCAAGCGGCATGTCGCTTCCTTCGAGTAGGATCTGACGAACGGGAAATTCCGTCTGAGGCACGTCGTATCGCTCGTCCTGCATCACACCGATGACGAGTTCGTGCGGCTGCTCGGTTTGCGCTTGGAGCCCTCGCACCAGATTGCGCAGATGGTCCGCTCTACCGTGACCGAGCGTACAAACTGAAATCTTCAACCGACGACCTCCAGTCGTTCCATGCCCGGTCGGGAAGAGGTATCTCCCCTGAGGGCAAGACCGTTCAACCACTCGGCGGCATGCGAGGCGGCATTTTCGTCGATGATGACCGGTCGATGTTTCAATTCGAGCGAACGGGCCCTGACCCACAGACCTGTCCAGGCGCCGCGGTGCGACGGCCAGGTCCGCGATACTGCAGCCAGTCCTTCACGCTCTAGAACCTCAGCCTTGCATTGTTGCTCGTCGAAATAACGCCATTCGGGAACGACGATCCACGGTTTGCGGGCGGCAAGTATCTCATGCACCGTCGTATTCCCGCACGAGGACACGATCCGGTCGGCAGCCGCTATCCACTCGCGGGGGTTATCGACCCAGCCTTTATGTTCGAGGTTGACCGGGGGCGTCTCGTGCCACTCGCTCGTAACCTTGCCGATGGTGAACCATCGAGTTTCCGGTTCGCCTCTCGCACCGAGCGTCAATGGGGCCGTCGGCAAGCCGCTTCCGCCCCCTCCGCCAATGACGACCACGACATCTTCGTGGGTAGGAATATCCAACCGCCTGCGCGCTTCGTCGCGTGAAGGCAGGTTCGCTACATCTAGTCCCACACCGGCAGCATGGAAGGTCTTACGCAGCATCCAGTCCGGCCTGTCTGACTGTTCAAGCGATCGATGATAAGGCGCCAGCAGTCCGATGGCCGCCTCATAACTTGCCATATGCCCCGCATCCCCGCGCTCGCCATGTTGCAGAACCGCGACGTGAGGCACCGAACAGAGCCTGGCGAATTGTCCGAGCTCAGCAGAGACATCCGTTACGAAGAGGCTGGGCTTCGCTTCGTCGAACCACCCAGCGAGAATTGCCATGGCGCTGCGAATGCTCGGCCATCCACATGGCGCGCAATGCATCGTTTCGGGCGTCGACAGATCAGCGAGGCGATCGTTCTCATCTCCCGTTGGCTCGAAGAGCGACGGTATGAGCGTCAGTTCTATGCGCTCGTCCAGAGCCGGAAAGATGTCGGTCCGAGCAGAGAAGAGCGTTACCGGCCTGCGCGATACGAGTTCGTTGGCGATGGCGGCAGCGCGTTCCGCATGGCCCCGCCCCTGATGATGGACGAAATATCCGACGGGTCCGGCCACGCTCACGCTGCCTTGCGTTCTGACGAGTTGCGGCGCGAACGGGCATGATACGCCACGATCCCTTCGAGAGCACCGGCAGCGTGCCTTCGCTGCGCGACGTACAGCCCGCGCTGTCCCACGAGATCGGAAAGTTCACCCGAATAATTGGCGACCATAACGGAATTCTCACAGATACTGAGCATGTCGTGATCGTTCCCGCTGTCGCCGATGGCTATCAATCGTTCGACGGGAACGCGGAGCCGTCTGGCGACGTGAAGCATGGCAGCTCCCTTGCCGGCACTCGCTGGCAACACGTCGAGCAGGTGTCCGTGGCTCAGGATCACGCGCGCTTCCAGCTTGTCCTCTTCGAGACGCCGACGAACCTCGTCGACGACGCCCTCCTCTCCGACGAAATAGCTGCGCTTGAACCGACGTTGCTCGTAATTAGCTTGCGGCTCCAACCCGGGCACGTCGTCGAGAGCCCGTTCGACTTCCTGGGGCCGCCAATCTCGTTCGATCTGGTCGGCGAAGTCGGTGTCAAGGGTCAGTCCATCGTTGCCAGACCAATAGATTTCCGATCCGACGGAGGTGATCCAGACGGTCGGCTGCGGCAAATTCCACTCGCGAACGATGCGCTGCGCTTCGATGATGGAGCGCCCGGTCGCGATCGCAAAAGCATCATCGTCTCGGCGAGCGAAGAACCGTGCAATGCGGCGTGCGCCCTCGCGGCACCCGGTCAAGGTATTATCAAGATCGCTGACGACGAGATGGTGGTAACTTTGCGATAGCTTTGATCGCATTTGTGGATCGACGACTTCCTCGGCCAGCATCATGAACTTCTCCGCGTACCGATCCCAGGTCATGCTATGCGCGCCCGAGTGACCGTTAATAGCAGCCGCGTTCCACTTATCCTTATCGTCAAGCAAATCGATGATAGCCGCTTCGATCTCGCCTATGTTTGTCGGATCGACGAGCGTTCCGTGTTGCAGTTCTCTAACGATATCGCACGGCCCACCAACTTTGGTCGCGACGACCGGCACGCCGTAAAATGCAGCCTCGACTAGAGTAAGGCCGTAAGGCTCGATCAGCGCCGGATTGACGAACACGCCCCGGCCCTCTGCCGCAAGCGCGTAAAGGCCGCGGACTTCCCTGCGCGAATGGTGTGGCGGGTAGGCAATCGAGCCGTAGAGTTCGTGCTGGTCGATTGCGTCGATAATTTCGCTAATGACCTCGTTTTGCTCGGCTTCGCCCTCAAGCAAACCTTTCCGCTGGCCGGCGAGAAGTACCAGGTTCGCCCTGCCGCGTAGTTCTTCGCTGCGACCGAAGGCTTCGACGAGGCCGATGAGGTTCTTTTTGCGAACTGCTCGCGCAACGGCGAGGATCACGGGTTTGGCTTCATCTTTCAGGAAGGGCGCAACAAGTTGTCGTGCCGCATCGATATCCGAACGGGTCGCAGGCTCAGCGCAGACACCCGGCGTGATCCGATGAATGCGGTCTATCCGGACAGAGGGATAGGCGGTCAGTTGGCGTTCGCATTCATCGCGCGACGAGGCGATTATTCCGGCGGCATGCCCGATCGCCGCGTCTTCCTCAGCAATCCTGTCGACGAGGCCGATATTGCGCTCCGCCCCGGCTTCGAGCTTGTCGAGGCCGAGCGAATGGGGAGTATAGATAAAGGGGATGGAGAGCGCGTCCTTGATCTGCCTTGCGACATCCGCGGCATCGGCGAAATGTGCATGCACGATGTCGGGCAACCGATCTCGCTGGCGCAGATTCTTTATTAGCGCTGCAACGAAAGCGGCCCGGTCAGCGGCCAGTTGTTCCTTGGCGAGATATTTGCGATTGCCGCTGTCGATCCGGGTTATGGCCAGCTTTGGATTGAGATATTCCTCGGCGATTGCATGTTCCCTGCCCAGCCTCTCGTCATCGAACAGTCGGGTGACGATTTCGGCACGATCGACATCGTCCCGCCGGGACAATGCCTCCATCTCTCCGAGTATGTAGGTTATGTGCCCGCCGGTATCCTCGGTAATCCCGTATTGTACTGGTTCGCCTCGAATGCACCCACCCAAGGCGATCGACAGGATATGCAAATCGAAGCCTTTCTGTTTCCTACTCCGCAAAAACCAATCCTTCGGGCGGTCATTCGTTTCAAATCAATCGAATGTTAAACTTAGTTTATGTTTGCTGGTATCAGTGAAAATCACGCGATTTCGGTATCACGCTGACATTGCGTGGATGATGTGCGTGACTGCCCGTTCCTAGTTTGGAAGGGAGCGGTGAATTGACGTGATCGGCGCGTGCGACATCGTGCCTCAGGAGGTCGTCCGACAGGAAGGACAGCCGGTCGCTGTCGTCATGAATACGCTGCGCCACGACATGGATGACGTCGTCGTCCATCTGCACGGTCCCTTCCACCGCCATCAGACGCGCGCTCATGATCGTCTTGCGAAAGCGTTTCAGCACATCGGGCCAGATGACGAGATTGGCTACTCCGCTCTCATCTTCCAGCGTGATGAAAACGACCCCCTTAGCGCTTCCCGGCCTCTGTCGGATGAGTACCAGTCCGGCAACCGAGACGCGCTGATTGAAGCGGCATCCCCTGAGATCAGCCGCTTTCGTGAAGCTTCGGCTTTGATAACTGCCGCGAAGAAAGCTCATGGGATGCTCCTTCAACGAGAACCGCAAGGTCTGGTAATCCGCAACGACGTGTTCGCTGAGCGGCATGGCCGGCAATATGGCCGGGACGTCGGACCCCTCGTCGCGCTCCCGGGCGTAGGTGAAAAGGGGCAGGTCGGGCGCATTCTTGATTGCGCGGGCATCCCACAGGGCCGCCCGGCGATCCTTCCCCATCGAGCGATAGGCGTCGGCAGCGGCAAGTATCTGGATCGATCGTGCGCCGACCTTCGCCCGGCTGCGCAAATCCTCGACCGTCTGATAGGGCTCGTCGCGTCGGGCGAGGAGCCGCGCCGCATCCTCCTGCAACAGCCCATCCACCTGTCTTAGCCCTAGGCGCAGGGCGAGTTGCCGCTTACCGTCGATTACCTGCCATTCGACGGTATTGTCCCACTCGCTGTAATTCACGTCCGGCGGATAGACGCTCACGCCGTGCTCGCGGGCATCGCGCACGATTTGCGCCGGGGCATAGAAGCCCATAGGCTGCGAATTGAGAAGCCCGGCAGCAAAAATGGCCGGATAGTAATGCTTGATCCAGCTGGACACGTAAACGAGATGGGCAAAACTTGCCGCATGGCTTTCGGGAAAGCCGTATTCCCCGAACCCTTCGATCTGGCTGAAACAGCGGGCCGAGAACTCCGGATCGTAGCCGCGCTCGACCATCCGGCCGACCATCTTTTCCTTGTGTTCGGAAACCATCCCGCGCGAGCGGAAAGTGGCCATTGCCTTGCGCAATTTGTTCGCTTCGGAAGGCGAGAAGCGGGCCGCCACCATGGCGATCTTCATCGCCTGCTCCTGAAATATCGGAACGCCGAGCGTTCGTTTCAGAATTTTTTTCAATTCGTCCGGCGGCCCGTGTTCCGGTCCTGGCGAAGGATAAAAAGGAGCCTCGCGCCCTTGTCGCCGCTTCAGATAGGGGTGGACCATGTCGCCCTGGATCGGGCCGGGCCGAACGATCGCGACCTGGATGACGAGATCGTAGAAGGTCTTGGGTTTCAGACGCGGCAGCATGTTCATCTGCGCCCGGCTTTCGACCTGGAAGACGCCCAGCGAATCCCCTTTCTGCAGCATCGCGTAAACTGCCGGATCCTCCTGCTCGATATTGGCGAGCGTCAGTCGGCGTTCGCAATGCGCCTCGACGAGTGCAAAGCATTTGCGGATACAGGTGAGCATTCCCAGCGCCAGAACGTCGACCTTAAGGATACCCAGAGCCTCGATATCGTCCTTGTCCCATTCTATGAAGCTGCGCTCGGGCATCGCGCCATTCCCTACCGGCACGGTTTCCGTAAGCGGACGCTGCGTCAGGATGAAACCGCCGACATGCTGCGAGAGATGGCGCGGCAGGCCGATCAGCTGATTTGCGATGGTTATGACGCGGCGCAGATGGGCGTCAGTGAGGTCTAGACCGGCCTCATGGATGTTGAGATCGTCGACTTCGGAACCCCAGCTACCCCACACCGTCTTGGCGAGCGCGCTCGTCACGTCTTCCGACAGCCCCATCGCCTTGCCCACCTCGCGCACTGCCATGCGGGGGCGGTAATGAACCACCGTCGCGCACAGGCCGGCACGGGCGCGGCCATATTTGGCGTAGATATGCTGAATGACTTCCTCGCGCCGCTCATGCTCGAAATCGACGTCGATGTCCGGCGGCTCCTTGCGCTCCTCGGAGATGAAGCGCTCGAACAACAGGTCGCAGGTCGCCGGATCGACCGCGGTGATCTGCAGACAGTAGCAGACCGCGCTGTTCGCCGCAGAGCCCCGCCCCTGACACAGGATATCCTGACTGCGAGCGAAGCGGACGATGCCGTGAATGGTGAGGAAGTAGCGCGCGAACTCCATCTTCGCGATCAGCGCGAGTTCCTTGTGCAAGACCGCGTGGATGCGGTCCGGTATGCCGTCCGGATAGCGCTCCTTCGCACCCTGCCACGTCAATTCAGCCAGATATTCGTCGGCATCCTTGCCCTCTGGCACGGTCTCATGGGGGTATTCGTAACGCAGTTCGTCGAGCGAGAAGGAACACGCATCGGCGACGATCCGCGTCTGCGCGATGGCGTCGGGCCAGTCGGCAAACAGGCGCTGCATTTCTGCCGGTGATTTCAGATGCCTTTCCGCATTCGCATCGAGCAGCCCGCCAGCATCGAAGATCGTGGTCTTCTCCCGGATGCAAGTCATCACGTCCTGCAAGGGACGATGCGTCGGAGCATGGTAATGCACGTCATTGGTGGCGAGGAGGGCGAGATCGTGCCGCTTCGCCAGTTCCTGCAACCGGTTGATCCGCGCCCGGTCATCACCACGATAAAGCCGCGATACCGCGACATGGCTAAGCGCCGGAAGCATTCGCGCCATGTCTTTTAGCTTTGCGGAGAAGGCGGCAATGTCCGCTTGCGGTATGGCGATGAGAAAGAATTCCTCGCCGAGGGTGCGCGCGACATCGGCTAGCGTCAGGTGACACGCGCCCTTCGCCTGCCACTTGCCTTCGGCATCCTCCATCTTTCCCGCCGAAAGCAGGGTGCATAATTCGCCATAGGCATTTCGCGTGCGAGGGTAGGCGTAGAGCGAGGGCGCATCCAGAAGATCGAGCCGGCAACCGATGACCGGCGTCAGCTTCGCCTTCGTCGCTTCCGTGTGCAGCCTCACGATACCTGCCAGCGTATTGCGATCGGCTATGCCCAGCGCGTGGTGCCCCAGTTCATGAGCCGTCGTGACGAGATCGATGGGCTGCGAGGCTCCGTGCAGGAAACTGTAACAGGTCGTCACGCCCAGTTCGACATAGGGTGCGGGCGGGTTGGGCCGGTAATCCTCAGGATTGGCGAGCGTTCGCTTGTCCGGCGTGAGAGGGGCTTCGGGCATTGCGAGCGCCCCTCACGCATCCAGCCCGTGGACGAACCAGCGCGGATTGCTGCCCCGCCCGTCATCGGCAAGACCTTCCCGGAACAGCCAGAAGCGACGGCCCTGGCTGTCCTCGATGTGATAATAGTCGCGCAGGCGAGCGGTCGATTTTTCCCGCCACCATTCCGGCGCGATCCTTTCCGGTCCCTGGCTGCGCGCGACATCGTGCTGCTGGTGGCGCCACCGAAACAGTGCTGGCGGACCGTCGGGTACGGCGTGGACGACTTCGGCTTCCTCGGGGCGCTCGAGCAGGCGCAGCGGCGTAGCAGCCGACCGATCGACGGCATGGGCGACGGGCGCATCTTCCTCGCTGGCCGGAACCCAGGCCTCCCCCCGTTCGGGAAGGTAACTGCCCCGCCTCGCGGGTCGCAGGACCGAGGTCATGCCGAGCCGGGCGACCAGCCGGTCGATTAACTGACTGAAAGCGAGTTCGTCCTCGGCCTGCTCCGTAAGGCCGTCCTGCATGGCGCCTAGTTCCTCGCCATCGACGGTTTCGAGCGTTGCCGCTTCTATGCCGAAACCGGGATCGATCCGCTCGAGCTTGCCGTCGAACAGCGATGCGAGATGGTCCGGGTCGCGGGTTGCCCGGCTTGTCCTCGCTTCACTGGAGCAGGTGCGCCCATCCACCCGATAGACTGTGAAAGCCAGCCCCCGCGCCCCTTTATGCGCCCTTTCCAGAACGGGTTTCAGGTCGCCGCACAGATCGCGCAGGATCTGCGTCAGACCGGTAATGTCGAGCAGCGGTTCGGCCAGCCTGCGCATGACGCGCAAGGGCGGCCTCGCCTGCCGCGCGATCAGCAATTCCGGTTGCCGGCCCACCGCCTGATCCAGCCGGATGACGGGATTGGCATTCTTCTCCTCGATCTTGCGGAAGCGCCGGACGAGTGCCTCGCGGGGCAGACCGGCAAGTTCGGCGATGGTCTTGATGCCCAGACGGTTGAGCAGTTGCACGGTATCGCGCTCCAGCCGCAGCGCCGCCACCGGCAGGGGATCGAGCTTCGCCGTCAACTTGCCGGGCGTGCAACTGTCGGTATCCTCGGCCCCGTAACGGGCGAGTGCCCAGGCCGCCCCGATCGTCGGCGCAATGGCGAGACGCGGAGTAAGGTCGAGCTTGCGAAAGGCGTCCTGCATTTCCTTGAGCAACGCCTGCTCGCTGCCGTGGAGATGGTCGCTGCCCGTGGTATCGAGCAGCAATCCGTCGATCCCGTCCACCTGCGTCCACGGGCACCAGCGCCGGGACCAGTCGGCCAGCATCGCCAGGTCGGCGGCGTCGTTTGCGGGAGAAGCCTGTTCCACGCGCAGGGAGGGAACCAGCGCCCGCATATCGACTATGCGCGCGCCGCGCTTCATTCCGATCCGCAAGGCGGCCTCGTTGGCATCGTGAATGACGGGGCCATGCCGTCCTTCGATGGCGAGCACTATCGGATCAGGTGAACCATCGTCTTTATCGTCCGCGCCACCGGCGAAGGGCCGCCGGTTGCGACGGGTCCATCGCTCCATCGGGAAATGCGGGAACCAGATCGAGGCGATGCGCCGCCCGGTCATATTGCGCCTGCCAGGTGCTCGGCCTGATGGTTCGTGCCCGAAACAGTTCGGCGTTCCAGCGCGGGGCGCCGGGCGCCTTTGCATCGTAGGGATGTGGAGCGGAGGGAAGCGAGTGAATGTTCCACCTCTGCCGGGCGGCCGACAGATCGGGATGCCCCTGGAACCGGATCAGGAAAACGCGCACGCCGCGCCGCTCGGCCCGCATGGCGAGACGCTTCGTCGCCGTGAAGTCGAGGACCCGCGGGTCGCCCCATATTTCTCCGATGATGGCCGAGAGCGAACAATTTTTCAGCCCCTCTTCCATCGTCCACAAGAGGTCGGTCGTGTTGCGCGAACAGGCGAGCACGAGGTTGTCGGGATCGCCGCGAAAGCGCGCAAACGCCTGACCGAACGGACGTCCGGTTTCGAGCGCGACCATACGCTCCTGCACCCAGAGGACGCGCCCTCCGGCAGGGATTTGCGCAAGGGCGAAACCTGCCACGCCGGCATCGCGAAAATGGCCGAACAATTCGACCAGTTGCGGCTTGAACGGAAGAATCGGTCGAGCGGTCGAGTCGCCAATCGAGTCGTCGACAAGATCGCGCGCATCGCGAAAATTATCGTTCGATACCAGTGATATATCGTGTTTGAAACGAGGCTCATCCATGAAATCCGCTACGCTTATGTTCTTTGTTTGTTCCATTTTTAGGCGTGCGAAAGCGGACTCGTCAATGGCCTGCGACGGCGACCTGCGAAACGTCGCCGGTATCGTGCGAGCGGTGTAAGCAGGCCAGACCGGCCGGAAAACTAGCGGTTCTGCCGTCCCTCGATCAGGCGATCGACGAGAGACGGGTCGGCCAGCGTCGAGGTATCGCCGAGCGCGCCGAAGTCGTTCTCCGCAATCTTTCTCAGAATGCGGCGCATGATCTTGCCGGAGCGGGTCTTGGGCAGTCCACCGGTGAACTGGATGTGATCCGGGGTCGCGATTGGTCCGATCTCCTTGCGCACGTGAACGCGCAGCTCGTCATGCAAGGCATCAGAGCCTTCTTCGCCCGCATTGAGGGTGACATAGCAATATATGCCCTGCCCCTTGATGTCGTGCGGGTAGCCGACGACAGCCGCCTCCGCGACCTTGTCGTGCAGGACTAGCGCGCTCTCCACTTCCGCCGTGCCCATGCGATGGCCCGAGACGTTGATGACGTCGTCCACCCGGCCCGTGATCCAGTAATAGCCGTCCTCGTCGCGGCGGCAGCCATCTCCGGTGAAGTACTTGCCCCTGTAAGTGCTGAAATAGGTCTGCACGAACCGGTCGTGGTCGCCATAGACGGTGCGCGCCTGTCCGGGCCAGCTCTGCGTGATGCAGAGGTTTCCGGCAGCTTCACCGTCCAGCACTTCGCCGTCATTGTCCACGAGCTCAAGGACCACTCCGAAGAAGGGCTTGCCGGCGCTGCCCGGCTTCATGTCGTGGGCGGCGGGCAGCGTCGTGATCATCACACCGCCCGTCTCGGTCTGCCACCACGTATCCACGACCGGCGCACGTTCCTCGCCCACCACGTCGAAATACCAGCGCCAGGCCTCCGGGTTGATCGGCTCGCCGACCGTCCCGAGCAGACGCAGGGAAGACCTGTCGCGGCTCGTCACGAAGCCATTGCCCTCGCGCATCAATGCCCGGATCGCCGTGGGCGCGGTGTAGAGGATGTTGACGCCATGCTTGTCCACGACATCCCACAGGCGCCCGTGATCGGGATAGTTGGGCACGCCTTCGAAGACGAGGCTCGTCGCGCCGTTGATGAGCGGGCCGTAAACGATGTAGCTGTGACCCGTCACCCAACCGATATCGGCCGTGCACCAGTAGATTTCGCCGGGCTCGTAATCGAATACGTAATGGAAGGTCGTGGCCGTCCACACGCCGTAGCCGCCGGTCGCGTGCAGCACGCCCTTGGGCTTGCCGGTCGAGCCTGAGGTGTAGAGAATGAAAAGCGGATCCTCCGCCTTCATCGGTTCGCACGGGCAGTCGGCGTCCGAAACAGCCTCGTGATACCAGACGTCCCGCCCCTCCTTCATCGCCGTATCTTCGGCGGTATGACGAACGACCAACACCTTTTCGACCGTTACCCCCTCCAGCTCCAGGGCGGCATCGACATTCGTCTTGAGGGGGATCGGTTTCGTCCCGCGCTTCCCGCCATCGGCAGTGACGACGAAGCGGCTTTCGCAATCTACGAGCCTGCCAGCGAGCGCTTCGGGACTGAACCCGCCGAACACGACCGAGTGAACCGCGCCGATCCGCGCACAGGCCAGCATGGCGAGCACACCCTCGACGATCATCGGCATATAAATGGTGACACGGTCGCCCTTCCGAACGCCCATCGCCTTCAATGCATTTGCCATCCCGACGACTTCGGAATGCAACTCGCTGTAGGTCAGCTTTCGCCCGTCGTCGGCAGGGTCGTCCGGCTCGAAAATGAGCGCGGTCGTATCTCCTCGCTCGGCCAGATGGCGGTCCACTGCGTTGTGGCACAGGTTGAGCGTGCCATCTGCGAACCAGCGGATGTCGACCGGATCGAAGGACCATTCGCCCGCTTTCGTCGGAGCCTCGAACCAGTCGAGGCGCTGCGCCTGGTCAAGCCAGAAAGCGTCCGGCTGTTCGAGCGAGCGGCGATAGAGGTGCTGGTATTCCTCGGCGGAGCAGTGCGTCTCGCGGTTCTGCTCAATGCGTTGGACAAATCCGTTCATCGCTGCTTCCTCTTCTGCCGTGGTCCGGCCTTACCATGCCGACGCACGTTTCTTTCGGTTTCTCAGCATAGTAGGCGAAGGAAGCCGGTCAAAGGTTTTCCCTAAGCTACAACAGGCTTGCCGACCACTCGCCGAAACGAGCGACTGAAGGGGAGACTATGCTTGCCGCCGGGCCGGTGGCGGGTCTAAGAGCGGGCGGTGAATACGTACCCCGAAAGAGCCAAACTGCCCGATGGGATTTTGCGACTGATGAAGTCGAGCAATATCTCGCTTTCGATCGCAGATGCGCAGGCTCCCGATTGTCCGCTGATCGCCATCAACGACGCCTTCACCAAGATGACCGGCTATACCAACGAAGCGGTTCTCGGAAAGAATTGCCGTTTCCTCCAGCCCTCGGGCGGGGCGGGGCCGGTGCGCGAACGGATGCACGCCTTCATTCATGACGATAGCGACACGAACAGTCGCTTCGTGGTTCCCAACGTGCGGTCCAACGGGGAAGAATTCATCAATCTCGTCTATATGTCGAAACTCACCCGTAACGATGAGGTCGCCTTCATCATGGGTTCGCAGTTCGATATTACGAAGAGCACGACGGACAACCTGGAAGTCTACGAACAGGCTTTGAAAGAAGATATTCGCCAACTTCGGTTCGCAGCACAAGAAAACGGCCTCGTATTGATCGGTACCTACGATCAGCTCGCTTCGAGCCATACTCTGATCGCCCAGTTGCGACTTGACGAACAGCCGTAATTCTTTAGCGAACCGGCTCATGGATGAGGGAAGCGTTCCAGTCATCGGCGTGGGTGCGTCGGCGGGCGGTCTGGAAGCAATTCGCGAGATGTTTGCGGGTCATGACGGGCGCACCGGAATGGCTTTCGTCGTCGTTCAGCACCTTGATCCGACGCATGAATCGCTCATGGCGCAACTCATCGAGCGATACACGACGATGAAGGTCAAGCAGATCGAGGGCGGCGAAGCTCTCGAACCGGACCATATCTACGTCATCCCGCCAGGGCACGGCATCGCGGTCACGGACAATTATCTCGAACTGACGGAATTTGCCGATCCGCGCGGGATGCGCCGCCCGATCGACGACTTCTTCGAGAGCCTTGCACACGACCGGCAATCGCTCAGTTCATGCGTGATCCTTTCCGGAACCGGCGCCGACGGAAGTCGCGGCTTACGGGCGGTGAAGGAGTTCGGGGGGCTCGCCATCGCTCAGGAGCCGGAGACGGCCCGCTATGACGGGATGCCGGTTTCCGCCGTCGGAACGGGCCTTGTCGATCTTGTCCTTGCTCCATCCGAAATTATCGAGGCGCTCGGCAATTTCTTCGACCGGCGGATCAAATCGGAAGAGTTCAGCCAGGAAGCGGAGAACGTCACCGACCACATCGACAATTTATGCGATGCGATGAAGGAAGCGGTCGGCCACGATTTCTCGCGCTACAAGCGGGCGACACTCATTCGCCGCATCTCTCGCCGGATGCAGGTTCTCTCGATCGAGGATGCCGGTGAGTATGTCGAGCGTATCCGTTCGGATTCGGACGAATGCGAGGCGCTATTTCGCGATCTGCTGATCAACGTCACGCGCTTCTATCGCGATGTCGACGAGTTCGAGGCGCTGGACGAGCAGGTCATCGACCGACTCGTCTCGCACAGTCAGGATTCCGAGGAAATCCGTGTCTGGGTGCCGGGATGCTCGAGTGGCGAAGAGGCCTATACCATCGCTATGATGTTCGCCGAGGCCATGCGTCGGCACAAGAAACGCCCCTACGTGAACGTGTTCGCGACCGACATCGATGACAAGATGCTCGCGATCGCGAGGGAGGCGGTCTATCCGTTGTCGGCTCTGAAGGACATTCCGCAGGGCCTGCAGGATCGCTACACCATCGGCAGCAGCGATCACTTCATCGTCGTGCCGCAAATCCGCGACATGGTGCGGTTCAGTCTGCACAACCTCGTGCGCGATCCGCCCTTCGCCAAGATCAACCTAATCTCCTGCCGCAACCTGCTGATCTATTTCGACGATACGTTGCAGAAGCACGTCCTTCCCCTGTTCCACTTCGCACTGACCAAGGGGGGTTATTTGTTTCTCGGATCGTCCGAGACCATCGGGCGCTTCGAGGATCTATTTAAGACAGTCGATCAGAAACACCGGATCTTCATGCGCAATGAAGTGAAGAGCCGTTACACGCCCAATATCGAGGCGATCAGACCCAAACAGCCGGTCAATCGGCGTTCGGGTAACGCGTCGGGCAAAAGCAAGCCGCAAAGACCGGATACGCGCGAAGCCGTGCTGAACCGGATTGCCAATCGCTACGCTCCGGCGACGCTGCTGGTGGATGACGAGGGATTTCTCCTCGACAGGTGGGGCAGCACGGGCAAATTCCTGACCTTCCCCGACCGGAAGGAGCGCAATCTTCATGCGCCCAGTCTTGCTTTACCGGGACTGCGGGAAGTCATCGGACCGATCCTGCGCAAGACAATCGAAAGCGGCGATCGCAACATCACCCGCGATGTCGGCGTGCAGACGGAGTTCGGGATACTGCCCTGCACCGTCATTTGCGAGCCGATCGATACGGCGAACTACCTTATAATCGTGCGCGAAAACGGCGCGCTTCAGCAGTTTTCCGAAGAGGATTACGAAGAATTCGATGCGGCTGACGGGCAACTCCATTTTCTCGAAGAAGAGTTGCAGGAAACACGATACCGGCTTCGCACGACTGTCGAAGAACTGGAGACGACGAACGAAGAGCTGAAAAGCAGCAACGAAGAAATGATGTCGATGAACGAGGAGCTTCAGTCGACGAACGAGGAATTGACCACGGTCAATGACGAGCTGAAGACGAAGGTCGATCAGGTCACTGTCGCACACTCCGATCTCAAGAACTTCTTCGACACGACCGAATTGATCGTACTGGTGGTCGAGGGCAATCTACAGCTTCGCAGCTTTACCGAGGCGGCGCAGGCCCTCTTCCCCATATCCGAACGCGATGTCGGCCGACCGCTGAGCAGCTTGCCGCATAGCCTCGAAGACGCGACTTTCGTCGACCTCGCACGCAAGGCCGCGGAAAACGGTAGCTCCAGCGAATATCGCGCCTATTCTAAGGAAACCGGGCGCGAGTATATCGGCCGCGTGATCCCTTATCGGCGGATGGACGGTTCTGTCGACGGCGCGACACTCGTCTTCACCGACGTGACCGACGCCCTTCAACTCGAGCGCGAATTGCGCGAAGAGCGCGAGCGATTGCGTCTCGCGCTGGAAGTCGCGAAGATCGGCATCTGGGAATACGAACCGACGACCGACAGGACGCGGCTCGACGAGACCGAACGACGACTGTTCGACATGGACGAGGATGAGGACGGCGCGCGTCTCGAACCCATTCTGGCCAAGATGCCAGCCGAAGATCGCGACAGGATCAACAATTCGCTGCGCCGGGCGATGGATGGCGAACATAATTTCGACGAGACGTTCCGCATTCCCTTGCGCGACGGCAGCGAGCGCTGGCTGCACGGGCTCGGTCGGCGGATCGTCACCGGGAACGAACGCAAGTTCATCGGCGTGACCTATGACGTGACCTCGGAACAGCGCATTATCGAGCAACGCGAACTGATGGTTCGCGAGATGAACCACCGCATCAAAAACCTCTTCGCGGTCATCGCCGCAATGGTCTCGATCTGTCGCCGAAGTGCGGACGGGGTCGACGATTTTGCGGAAAACCTGCGTTCTCGCATCCATGCCCTGGCGCGAAGCCATGCCCTCTCGCACAACAATCCCGGCTCGCAAGGCACCGATTTGAGAGCGCTCGTCGAAACAGTGACTGCGCCATCGAAAGCGGGTCAGACCATCCATGTCGAAGGAGAGGACGTCGCGATTGCGGAAAGCCAGCTCACTTCGCTCGCGCTGATCCTGCACGAATGGGCGACCAATTCGGCCAAATACGGCGCGCTATCGGTAGATGGGGGCCGGATCGACGTGACCTGGGCCGTGGCTGACGGCCGGTTGGCGCTGAAGTGGAAAGAGACCGGAAAAAGCCAGGATATCGAGAACGAGGCCGGCTTCGGAACGAAGCTGGTCTCGGCGACGGCGCAACAATTGAGAGGCGAAATCGAAGGCGGAGCAACTGCCGACGGATATGAGAGAACCTTCGTCTTCCCCGTCAATTCAGTCGATAAGTCAGCAGGTTAGGCGGCCACGCCTACGTTGAGAACCTGAAGGATGTCGGCCCCCGATGCGGGCTTGTCGACGGAGAGGCAATCGGCAAATTCGCTTCGCAGTTCCTCGTGCGTATGGTTTGCGCTGACGAAAACCGGGCGGCATCCCATCTGCTTGAGCCGGCGGGCAAGCGGCCAGACCAGCATTCCGGCAACGTCGATATCTAGCAGCGCGACTTCGGGCGTTTCCGCGTCGATCAGGGCGCCCGCCTCGTTCAGAGAGAAGGCCGGACCCAGCACGCGGCAACCCGACGACTCCACCGTGTCTGCTATATCAAGCGCAATCAGCGCCTCGTCATCCACTACCAGTACGAGTTTAGACAATCCGGGGTCCTCTCTTTCCGTTTGGAAACGACGTTCGAGTTTTAGTCGGGTTCCATCAAGATCTACTTAAAAAAGACCCGCTCCGTTAGCCAATCTTTTACACAAAGATTAAGTTCCTGTTTTGAATGGTAGATTCTGCCTTGTCTAGAAAAAACGTCTGGATTCACTGGCTTTTTATCGTTGCACATTGGCAACGCACAATGATGTCTAGGAGGCCCTCAAGGATGCCGAGACCCGCTCTGCCGGGCTTTAGCGCGGCACTTTCGACCATTGGTCAAGGCTCTTGGCGAAGCTGCTCAATTCGTCGAGCGCGAGGTAGAGGTGATAGCCCGTCGCGGGCGTGATGTCCTCGACGAGCGAGCGACCGTCGGGGTCGATGGCGTCGATCCATGCCCCCGGCAAGCCCGGTGCGATGTGATCGTTCCACAGCGAGTTGCCGGTTGCCAGGATCAAGGGCAGAAGATCGTCCCGCGACTGCATCCGGTAAAGAGCGATATGACCCTTCATCTTTTCGGTCAGGGTCCAGGTGCGCTGCTTCGCCTGCCGAATGCTACCGTCCACCTCCTGCGAGAGCGGCAGGTAATCGAGCCCTTCGAGAAGCCGCATCCCGCCATCATGCAACGTGCCCGCCAATCCTTTTAGCACGGCGCCGCCGTTCTGAGCGAGCCGGTCGAGCAGCCAGACCCATTCGAACTGGTGCCCCGCCTCGACATGGTTCGCCTCCGTACCGACGCCGGCGAATTCGAGGAGCAGCCCCGCATCCGCATCGAAGAACCTCTCCGCAACGAAATGCGCGATGCGTTCGGCCCGCTGCAGCGCAGTGCGGTCGCCCGACGCCTCGTACCAAGCGAGCGAGGCTTCAGTCAGATGCATGTGCGGGTTCTGTTCACGTCGGTCAGGGGCGGGCAGTCGCTCCCGATAGCCGCCCGCCTGAGACCCTTCGCCTGCGTTGCGGCGCATCAACCGCTCGATCGCCTCGTGCAGTTCGCCCGCCGCTGTCAAGGCTCGCACATCGCCGAACACGCGGCCGATCGTTGCGAAGGCCAGAAGGGCGAAAGCATTGTCGTACAGTTCGGGCGTATCGTCGGTGCGGCCCCGCCCGGTATCGACCATCTTGCCGTACAGCCCGTCGGCGCGGCGGCAATCGTTGAGCAACGTATCGAGAGACCGGTTCGCCAGTTGCCGCGCTCGCTCCGGTTCCCAGCCATTCTCCGCCCCTAGTGCAAAGCAATAGCCCATGCGCGCCTGGACCCGGACGCGGCTGTCCTCGCCGAGGATCGGTTGGCCATCGAGGTCCAGCCGCTCGTAAAAGCCACCTTCGGGATCAGGCGCGTGATCGGCCCAGAAGGGCAGCGACTTCTCGTACATCCAGCGCTCGAAACGCTTGGCCAGCGCGCTGATGTCGCGTTCAGGTTCGGAGGTCATGGAGGCCGTTCGTAGTCTTTCGCGGCAGCCGGTAAAAGGCCGATCCTTCACCTAATGCGCGGTGATGGCACTGGTTTCTATTATTTCACCCACACCGCAAACTATCATTTGTTCATTGCGCAGAGACAGGGCGGAAGTTTAACAACCATAACATGGCCGATATCGCGACAGCATCTGGCGGAGTCGAATCCCTGTTGTGCCGGACCTTCGGCTGCGACGGCGCGGTCGCCCACAAGATCATCGCCGCGGCCCGCGCCCGCGACTTCGACGAGGAAGCGGTCATCGTCCATCGCGGCGACCACATTGCCGATGCATTCTTCATGGTCATGGGACAGGCACGCGGCGTCGTCTATTCGCGCGAGGGCGCGCTGGTCGTGGCGCAGGAATACCGACCGGGCGACCTCTTCGGAGCTCTGGGAGGCGATGGTCCGGCCGAACAGGAAGCCGACATTGTGGCCGTGCGCAAGGTGTCCTCGCTCATCATCGAGGCCGCAGCGCTGGCGACGATCGCCCAGCGGCACGGGGAAATCGGTCTTGCCCTGTCGCGGATGCTGATGACGCGGCTGCGCGAGGCAACCGTCCGCCTGTACGAGCGCACCGCACTCAGCGCGCAGGGGCGCGTCTATGCCGAACTGCGCCGCCTTGCCGATGGCGACACCCTCTCGATCAGGCCGCCGCCCATCGTAACCGATCTGGCCGTACGCGTCGGCACGACCCGCGAAACCGCCTCGCGCGCAATCAACGCGCTGGAAAGACGCGGCATCATCGAACGCTCCGATGGAAGCTGGACGATCCTGGCGCCGCGCCGCCTGGAGGAAGCGATCTACTAGTCAGGCCGCGCGTACGGAGTAAAGCGCCAGCGGGGTCGCACCGGGTCGCTCTTCGAGTTCGCCGATCGGTTCCATCCGCGCCGCATGTGGCGCAAGGGCGCGGGCCGCCGCCGCGAGGTTCTCCGTCGCGATGAACTGGCGCGAAAGGGCGGAACGAACGGTTCCGGCGAGCGGAGCCAGCGGGGCATCCCCCAGCATTCTCGTCCCGGTGAACGGATCGGCAAAGGGTTGCGCCGCCACGAGATCGCCCCCGATCCGCCATCCTTCCCCGGCCAGCGTCATTCCCAGCGCCAGCGCTTCCTCGACGTCGCCGAAAGACAAGACGATTTTTCCGTCAGACCACCGCGGCGGAAGTTTGTAGCTGTGGCTGCCGCATGCCCGATGCAGCGCGTCGAGCAGGTCGGGTCGGGCAGCGAGCCTCGCATCCTCGTCGGCAGGCGCGACGGCGAGGCAGACGACCGGATGCTGCATCCGGTGGTCGCGCGTCTCCTCGCACGGGGCCGTGACGGCGGCAGGGGCATCTACGGTGATGATTTCCTGAGGTCGCCCGCCGCCGCGCCAGATTGCCCCCGCCTCGCCCGTTGCACTTGCGGCCTGCACCGCTTCGTGATTTCCGTCGCGCATCAGCAGCAATTGGCAGCTTTGCGTTGCATAGCGTTCGGCCAGCATCGTGGCGCAGCCCATCGCGACGAGATTGCCGAGTGCGATCATCGCCGCATCGGGCGGATCGCCGACCGGCTCGATCTCGCGCACCGTATCCGCTTTGGAGAGAAGCCTTTCGAAGCGGTCCTCCCAGTCCTCATCGGACGGTACGACCGACATCTCGCCAAAGGCCCGCCGACCACCGGGCAGGACCGCATGAAGCTCCGCGCCATGCGCCACGACCTGCTCTGCAATGATGATGTCCGCCCCTGCCGCGAGCGCGCCGAAGGCGAAGCCGATATTCGCGCGTTCCAGATAGGCGCGTACCTGCTTGCAGAGCGCATCCTCGTCGATCGCCCCGCCGAACCGGATATGCCCCGCGAAATGAAGCGTGCGCGGCGGCTTAAGTGGGTCGAGCGGGCCGGTATCCTCTCCGCGCATCGCCATGATCATCTCGAACTGGCGCAGCGTGACGGCATGATCTTCCCATGCCCTCGGCGCAAGCGAGACGGCTTCGCTCAGATCATCGAGCGCCGCCGACGTATCCCCGACGAGCAGCCGCGCCTCGGCCCGCGTGGCGGATTTGTAGAACGGGGTTTCCGGCTCGTCAGGGTTGTCCGCAATCCGGTCGAGCACCGTCCGCGCAAGCTCGCGCGACTGGGCCTCGTCGCCGGCAAGGAGCCGCAGGGTCGCGGCGTTGATCAGCGGATAAGTCGCCGGGTCGAGCGAAGCGGCCATCTGGTAGGCATCGGCGGCTTGCGAGAAAGTCTGTCTTGCGTCGTCCGTTTGCCCATGCGCTTCGAGCATCCGCGCGCGGTCCTTCAGCAGGCGCCCCTTCACCGTCAGCACGCGGGGATCGTCGCGCACCTCGTCGAGGCCCGCTTCCTCGAACGTCGCCCACGCATGATCGAGCGCCCCGGCCCGCGCCAGTGCGACGACCGAGAGAATGGCGGAGCGGTTGGATGATCGTCGCATGTCCTTGGTCACGATGATCGTTGACGGGGTCGGGCGCTAAGTCCCTTGGCTCAGGAACTCAGCGCCATGCTTCCGCCGGGGTGGCGCACGTCCGGATCGATGACAATGGGGAAACTGTAGGGTGCACCGTCAATCTCGCCCGCCTGTTCCACATGGAGGTTGAACGGAACGACGAAGGGCGCGCCCGAGCTGGGCGGCTTGACCGCGAAGAAGGCGATGCGACAGCCTTCGAACGATGCGCTTCCCTCGCCCGGCAGTTCCGGCGTCAGGACGATCCGGGTTTCCCCTTGCGAGGTGACGAGCTTGCCGGACAAGGCGGTCAGTTCGGCATCGCTTTCGCTGACGGTGATGCCCGAGCCCGCTGCGCTGAATTGGAGGGCGCTGCTGTCGTGCAGATGCAGGACGAGGATCTGCGGGCGGGAAAGGTTGATCGACAGGGGGTTGAGCGGCGGCTGCCCTTTCTCGATGGTGAAGTCGAAGTCGCCCGTGCGGCAGACCTCTTCGACCGGGTCGCTCGCGAAACTGGCGACGACATCCTTCCAGTCGCATTCTTCGAGCTTGCGGTTCTTGAACGGCGCGACGAGATACCACGCGCCCGTCGCCGCATTGCGTTCGAGCCGGCGATAGCTGGCATATTGCGGTTCGACGGCGGCGAAATCGCCCGTCGGAACGGCGAGGCCCGCGCGCTTCAAGTCAATGGTCATGAGACGTTTCCTTCCCTCTCGATGCGCCGCGACAGCGCCAGAATGTCGACCCTTTTGCCTTCCCAGAAACTGTTCGCGGGATCGTGCGCGAGGAGATCGTTCGCGATTGCCAGTGCTTGTGCGACGCGCCGCTGCGCTTCTTGCCTGTCGCCCGTTTCCAGAAGCGTTTCCGACAGCCCGATGAGCGTCAGCATCCAGAACTCGCGGTAATCGATGTTTTCCGGTTCCGCGCGGGTCAGGCTCTCTACGATCGCAGCCTGCCGCAAGCGGTGTGCGACGCGCTTTTCCGGATTGCCTGCCGCTTCCCATGCATCGGCGAGCCAGGCGTGCCGGTTGGCGACGTTTTCCTTAGCTTTGGCGTCGGCGGGATTGCGCGCGGCAACCGCCTCCATTCGTGCAAGGGCCGCTTCGCAGGCGGGCAGGGCCGGCTTGTCCTGTGCGAGGAAGATGGTGCACAGATTGCCCTGCGCGTATCCCGCCTCGGTCATGTATTCCGCGTTGTCGGGGGCAAGTTCGGCGAGCCTGTCGGACAATGCGGCATAGACGCGCCAGTGATCTTCCGCCGTCTCAAAATCCTCGTCCTCATAGGCGAAATAGCCGAGCCAGTACTCGCTCTGGCCATGAGCGAACATCCGGTCGGGATTGGTCGGATCGCGCCGCAGTTGCTCCTGCGTGGTGCGGTGCGCCTCGGCAAAACGCTGGCGCGCGAGCTCCCGGTTCTGGCGCTTGTTGTCGTCCTCCCCCATCGCGAGCAGGATGCGCGCGCGCCGTTCCAGGCTTTCCGGCGAGAGGCGCTCGAGATCGCCCTGTGCCCGGTAATAGGCCATCGCCCGGCGGTTGACGTCGGTCATGACGTCGAGCCGTCCGACGCCGCGCAATTCCTCGCGAAGGTCGGTCAGCATGAATTCGACGAGACCCTCAGCCTGGTTGCGCTGCCGCTCTGCCTCGTTGCGACTCTGAATTGCGAGATATGCCATTGCGCCCAGCCCTAGCATGACGAGGATAGAGCCCGCCGTGACGGCCATCACGCGGCGCATCCGTCGCTGGGCATCGCGCTGTACGAGATCGGCGAGCGCAACCCCTGACAAACCGGCGAGCAGTTTGAGGAGGCCGAGGCGCCGCCCGTCGGCGTGCTTCGCGAAGTCGGCGGCCAGTGGCTCGGCTTCCTCGCGCGTGTCGCTCGCCAGTTTCAGGGCCGGCGGAAAGGCATCGGCGGGCGTTCCCTCGATCAGGGCGGGAAGGATCGGCGCATCCGGGCGGAGCTTGCGGAACTCCTCGATTTCGCGGTTGACCCACGGAGAGGCGGCCGCCCGGGGCGAACAGATGACGATCAGCGCGTCGGACGAGGCAAGCGCCTCGCGCACCCGGTCGGGCAGGCTGGGACTGGCGGCCAGTTCCTCGCGATCGCGGAAGACGGGGCCGAGCTTGCGCGGGACCGTCCCGGCTTCGGTCGTCCGGCCGACGAGCCGCGGCGGAAAGCGGAAGGTCTCGAGCTTGCCATGCAGCCAGCGCGCGAAGGACGCATCGGCATGGCTGTAGCTGATAAATGCGCTGTATTTGCGATCCATCGCCCGCCCCGTGCCCTGAATGGCAGCGACCCCTCGTTGCCCGCAGGCAATAATGCCATGCGAGGCAAGCGATGACAATATCGGTCCCGGCAGGGAAACCTATCGCCCGGCCACGCTGCCCCCTCAGCTGGTTTCGAGGGCGAAGACGTTGTCCTCCGAATTGCGATCGATATATTTGTTGTAGGGGTCGATCCCGACGAAGGCGGGCCGCTCGCGGGTCACGAAAGTGAACGTCTGCGTGCCGCTTTCGATGTCGCGCCGGGCGATGCCGATGACGTCTTCCGCATCGAACTCGCCATAGCCGGGTCGCTCGGTGAAGAGGCCGATGCCAATCCGATCATCGAGCGGCGCCTCACGCTCCGCCCCCTCGCCATCGGCATAGTATTTCGCGGATTGCGTCGTCACCGTGGTCTCGAACTGCCCGTCGGGCAATTTGCGGGTTTCGGCGTCTTCGACTTTCAGATCCCACAAAGTGATGCGCGCGAATAGATCCTTCACGAGTTCACGATCGGCGTCGGTTTCGGCGAGACGCAGCATCCGCGAAGTCAGTTCGGTCGCCATCGGATAGAGCGGTCCGGCAAAGCGCCAGCGTTCCAGCATGTCGGACAGGGCGGCATTGACCCGATCCTCTCCGAACCGGTCCTGCATCAGATACATGACGAGCGAACCCTTGCGGTAATGGATGTAGCCCTGCCCCTCATTGGTCATCAGCGGCAGTTCCTCCAGCGCCTCGCTGCCGCGCGCGGACAGATAGTTGTCGAGTTCGTATTTCAGGAAGCGCCTGATCTTGTCCTCGCCATACAGCTCCTTCATCACCATCAGCGCGCTGTATTGGGCCAGCGTTTCCGAAAGCGCGGTCGCACCCTGCATGTTCGCGCCGACGAGCTGGTGCGCCCAGTACTGATGCGCCATTTCATGCGCCACGACATAGGTGACGTAATCGATGTCCATCTCTTCCGAGAAGTCGGCGATGAAGCCGATGCTTTCGGAATAGGGCATCGTTCCCGCGAAGGCCTGCGCAAAGGTCGCGTAGGCGGGGAACTCGACGATGCGCGCGTAATCGAACTGATACGGTCCGAAATTCTCGCGGTAATAGTCGAGCGAGATGTCCATCGCCGTGAGCATCCGTTCGACGTTGTAGGCGTGATCGGCATCGTAATAGACTTCGAGCGTCACCCCGTCGCTGGTCGAGCGAGCCACCTCGTAATCAGCCGACTGAATGGAGAAGAAGGCGAGGATCGGCTCGTCCGCGACGAAGCGCGCGGTGCGCCGGCCATTCTCGGTCACGTCGGACACACGGCTGCCCGGAGCGATCGGGGTCTGGTCCGCGCTCGTCGTCATCGTGATGTCCGACGTCACCCAGTCCACGCCGACGTAATTGGCATCCTGCGCGTCCTCGTCGCCTAGCTTGGCGGGACGCAATTCAGGCGGCAGGTCGTATTCGCGGCGCGTCTGCCGGTCGGTCAGCAGGAACGCCTGGCTCATTCCGATGGTTGGCGCGAACTCGCTATTGTTGAGGAAGGTGCCGTTCTCGACGAGGCGCGTATCGCCCGTGCCCGCGGTAATTCCCTTGCGCTCGCGCACGGTCCGCCAGGTCATCTGCGTCCGCTCGCCGGGCTGCAACGGTTCGGCGAAGCGGAAGATGCGATAGTTGAACTCTTCGTCGTCGGTCTCGAGACGCGCGCCTTCTACATCGACATCGGTCAGTTCCGTCACGTAATTCGCCATGATGACGTGGAGCGTCTCGATCGGCGCGTCGGTATCGTTGACGAGTTCGTAGCGGCCATCGACGACGACGCCGAGGCGGTCGGGATCGAGATCGACGTTCAGTTCGACATGCGACAGCGCCGGTTGCGGAAGGTTCTCGTAACGCAGATACTTCTTCTCGAAGTCGGCCAGTCGCTCTTCCTGCTGGTCGCTCGTGAGATAGACGTTGGCGACGTTCATGTTCTGATACAGCCAGATGCCGGTGATGCCCGATACGATCAGCCCGCCGAGCGCGACGATGCCGGGCATTCCGACGAGGCGTCGCGGCATCCGCTTCAGCCGGGGCATGAGGCGCGTATCGCTTCCCCTTCGCCACAGAAGATGCGCCAGCACGGCTAGGATGAGCGCCACCCCGCCCCAGTAAAGACGCAGCCACCACGCCTTGTCCGCGCCGACCGCATCGCTGTTCATGCCGGAGATCAGCGGCGTGCCGGTCGAACCGTAATTGTAGAGCGGATGCTCGAACCCGATGGTCGTCAGCGTGATCGTCGCGATGGTGTAAACGAGCATGATGCCCCACCCGACATATTTGTGCGGCGAGATCGCCTGCACGAGAATGGCGAGCGCGGCGAGGATGATCATGTCCACCGACAGGGGCAGGACATACCAGGCAAAGTAGTCGCCGAGGGCAATTTCGGTGTAGCCGCGCACCAGCTGGATAAGGATCGCGCCGAGCATCCCGACGGTCAGCGTCGCGATCAGCACGACCGAAAGTGCGATCATCTTGGGCAACAGAAACGCCCAGTTGGGTAAGGACGTCGCATCGACGATTTCCCCGAACTTCAAGTCCTTGTCCCGCCAGACGAGCTCGCCGGCATAATAGATGGCGATGATGATGGGGATGAGGGCGAAGGCACCAAACAGGACCGGCACGACGACGAAAGTCGTCGGCAAAGAGGCCGTGCCGTAGGTCTGGTTGGCGCCATAGAGGCCGCCCAGCGAATTGAGCAGGCCGATGATCAGCAGGACGAAGAAAGCGGGGCTGCGCATGATTTGGCGCGCCTCGAACTTCATCCGGCTCCAGAACCTAGCCCACTTCGCGCCCGAGGGATCGGGAGCGGCCAGCGTTTCCGCGATCTGCGGTTCGACGGCGGCGAGTTTCGCGGCGCGCTTCTGCTGCTTTCTGACCTGCCGCTTCGACGCGCCCTTCTGCGTGAAGCTGAACCGCCAGACGGCGAGCGCGAGCGCGGCGATGCTGATGCCGATCCACAACAGGCGGTTGCCGAGCAAGAGGTCGGAGATCGGCGGCAGGCGCGTGTTGCTGTCCGCGGCCGTCCAGTAGCGCATCGATTCGCCCAGGGCGCCGATGCCGAACGGGTCCATCCACGCGCCGAGGTCGCGCAATTCCGGATCGCTGCCGATGATGCCCTGGCTCACGAAATAGAGGACGAGGAAAGCGAGCACTGCCACATAGGTCAGCATCATCGAGCGGGTGAAGGTCGCCACGGCGAAGAACAGGGCTGAGGTGATGAACACGTTGACGAGGCCGAACAGGAAGTAGGCGTTGGCGTAATAGGCGAGGCGGTTCGGCCCCACAGTCTCGCTGTCGAGCCACGGCATGATCGAGCCGAGGAAGATTCCGAGCGGCACGAAGATAAAGGCTATCGCTGCCGCCAGGAACGCTCCGGTGAAGCGCCCCATCAGGTAGGATACCTTGCCCACCCTTGTCGAACGGACCATCGGGCCAAAGCCGCTTTCGTCGTCCCGTACGATGACGTTGGCGACGAACGCCGTCGTCACCATCACGAAGAAGATCGACATGACGAGGGTGACGAGGTGGATCGCGCTCGGCGAATTGACGTTGACGTTGCCGCCCCCGCCGATCTGGATTTCATCGATGCTCGTCGCGCCGAAGGTCAGCAGGAAGAACAGGATGGCTACGACCCAGAAGACCGGGCCGCCGAGCTGGTAACGCGCCTCGAACTGCGCGATCTTGGCGAACATTTAAGCCGCCGCCCGCTGGGTGGCAGCCGCGTTGCGCGAGCGGGCAAGCGTCGCGAAATAGACGTCCTCTAGATCGGCGGTGGCGAGGCGGAAGCCATTGCCCGGATCGTCGGGCGAGAGGACGTGCACGATGGTCCGTCCCGCGGACAGGCGCGTCGAAATGACCTGATGCGCCGCGCGCAGATCGTCCACCTCGTCGCTCGCCACGGTCTTGGCCCAGACCTCGCCCTGCGTTTCGCCTATGAGGTCGGTCGGCGCGCCTTCGCGCATGATCCGGCCATCGGCGAGGATAGCCATGCGGGGGCAGAGGTCGGTCACGTCGTCGACGATATGCGTCGAGAGGATGACGACCACGTTCTCTCCGATCGCGGCGAGCAGGTTCAGGAAGCGATTGCGCTCTTCCGGGTCGAGCCCGGCGGTCGGTTCGTCGACGATGATGAGTTCGGGCTGTCCGATCAGGGCCTGCGCGATGCCGAAGCGTTGCCGCATCCCGCCCGAGAACCCGGCGATGGCCTTCTTGCGCGCATCCCACAAATTGACCTGATTGAGCAGAGTCTCGACTACGGTCTTACGCTCGCCCTTGCGCGCGATGCCCTTCAGCACCGCCATGTGGTCGAGCATGTCATAGGCGGAAACGCGCGGGTAGACGCCGAAATCCTGCGGCAGGTAACCCAGCTTCTCCCGCAGCCGCTCGGGCTGCGCGATGACGTCGATCTCGCCGAAGCGGATCTGCCCCTGCGTCGGGGTCTGGAGGGTGGCGATGGTCCGCATGAGGGTCGACTTGCCCGCGCCATTGGGCCCGAGCAGGCCGAACATTCCCGTCGGAATGGTCAGGCCGACATCGTCGAGCGCGCGCGTTCCGTTCGGATAGACGTGGCTTACGCCTTCGAGAACCAGCATTGAATTTCCCCCCCTGTCCCTGCCATGCAGTATTATCGATGCACGACATCCTGCCAAGTCCTAACCCGCGCTTCCCTCGCGTGTCAGCAAGCGTTCCGACAAACGACAAACGAGCCTCTATCGGCTGCGTCTGGCCGGGCGAGCATCGCACTCGTCGTCATTAACCGCTCGATAGTCGCTTCGCGCTATGGCATTGAAGCTGAAACGGCGTGGCGGAACGGGAACTTACGGCAAATGAGCGGCGAATGGGTGATCGGCATCATCGGCGGATCGGGTCTCTATCAGATGGATTCGATCGAAGACCGGCAGTGGATCGAGGTCGGCTCGCCATGGGGCAAGGTGTCGGACGAAATCCTGTGCGGGCGGATCGGCAACGTGAAGGTCCGCTTCCTTCCCCGCCACGGTCGCGGTCACCGCATTGCGCCCGGCGAGGTCGATGCGCGCGCCAATATCGACGCACTGAAACGGGCTGGCTGCACTGACATCCTCGCCGTTTCCGCCGTGGGTTCGCTTAACGAGGAATTGCCGCCGGGCCGTGCGGTCATGGTGGAACAGTTCATCGATCACACGAAGGGTCGACCAGCGAGCTTCTTCGGCAGCGGACTGGTTGCGCATGTCTCGATGGCCGACCCAACCTGCGCGCGTCTGTCGCAATGGTGCGCCGACGCGGTTGAGATGGCTGGAAGCGACGTCAGCGTCGGGGCGACCTATATCGCGATCGAGGGTCCGCAATTCTCGACCCGCGCCGAAAGCCGCCTTTATCGGCAATGGGGCGCGGATGTCATCGGCATGACCGCGATGCCGGAGGCGCGGCTCGCACGTGAGGCGGAACTGCCCTATGCGCTGATGACGCTGGTCACCGACTTCGATGGCTGGCGAGAGGACGAGGAGCCGGTCAGCGTCGATCAGGTCGTCGAGCAGTTGCAGAAGAACAGCGACATGGCGCGCAAGACCATCGAGCAATTCGTGCGCACGCTGCCCGAACATCGCACGCCCTCGCCGATCGATTTCGCCCTCGACGATGCAGTCATCACTGCGCCCGACAAGCACGACAAGGCGCTGCTCGACAGGCTCGACGCGGTGGCCGGACGGTTGCTGACGGGGGGATAGCGCATCTTCCGACGGACGACCTCACGGTCTGGTTGCATCGGAAACCGCCGAGGCGTAATTGCCGTCAATGGCAACTATCGCATTCCCGCCGCGCCCCGCATCCCATGCGACCGAGGGCACGCGTCCCAAACTTCTCGACCGCTCGAAAATTCGCATCGCCTATCGGCAGGAAGAGGAAAGCTGCTGCGAGGAGCGGATCGCGCAAGCTGCCATTACTTCGCGTCTTCACGAACCGGCGGCGGACATTGCCGGGCGGCTGATCGCCGGCGCACGCCGGCGTAAAGCCAGCGGGATCGATGCGTTCCTTCAGCAATTCGGGCTCGACACCGAGGAAGGCATCGCGCTGATGTGCCTTGCCGAGGCTTTGCTGCGCGTTCCCGACGCGCGCACGGCGGATGCCCTTATCAGGGACAAGCTCGGCCATATCGAGTGGAGCGAGCATCTGGGCGAATCCAGTTCGACCTTCGTCAACGCCGCGACCTTCTCGCTCATGCTGACGGGCGAAGTGCTGGAACGCCCCGAAGAACATCAGCGCGGCATGGGAAAGACGCTGAAGCGCACGGTCAACCGGTTAGGCGAGCCCGTCATCCGCAAGGCGACCTTGCAGGCGATGCGTATCCTCGGCGGCCAGTTCGTCTTCGGCCGGACGATCGACGAAGCCTTGAAACGCGCCGCGCCCGAACGCGCCCGCGGTCTTACCCATTCCTTCGACATGCTGGGCGAAGCGGCGATGACGTTCGCCGATGCCGAACGCTACCGCACGGCTTACGAGCGTGCCATCGAGCGGCTGACCCGCGAGAAAGCGCGCGACATGGCACAGGCGCCGGGCATCTCGGTCAAGCTGTCCGCACTCTATCCGCAATACAACTTCTTGCACGCCGAAGAGGCGAAGGCGGCGCTCGTCCCGATGCTGCGCGATCTGGCCGGAAAGGCGCGCGACGGGAACATTCACTTTACCATCGACGCCGAGGAAGCGGATCGCCTCGAATTGTCGCTCGACATTCTCGAAGCACTCTGCAGCGACGACAGCCTGTTCGAGAACGGTACCGGTCAGGGTTGGGAAGGGTTCGGCCTCGCCGTCCAGGCCTATCAGAAGCGTGCCGCGCCATTGTGCGACTGGGTCGTGAAACTGGCGCGCAGACACGACCGCAAGCTGTTCGTCCGGCTCGTCAAGGGCGCCTATTGGGACACCGAGATTAAGGCGAGCCAGGTCGGCGGCTTCAGCGATTATCCCGTCTTTACGCGCAAGGTAGCGACCGATGTGTCCTATCTTGCATGTGCCGCGAAGCTGCTGGCGGCAGGCGATGCGGTCTATCCTGCCTTCGCCACACATAACGCGCAGACCATCGGCGCGATCAAGGCACTGGCAGCCGAGAATAACGGGCCGGACTTCGAATTTCAGCGACTGCACGGCATGGGCGAGGAAATCTACGCGGAACTCGCCGCAAGCGAAGGCAATCGCAAGACCCCGGTACGCATCTACGCGCCTGTCGGCGTACACAAGGACCTCCTCGCCTACCTCGTGCGGCGCCTGCTTGAGAACGGCGCAAACAGTTCCTTCGTCAACCGCATGGCCGATGCCGAAGTCCCGGTTGCCGAACTGACCGGCGATCCGGTGGCCGAACTGACGGCGCTCGAGCCAAAGCGCAATCCGAACATCCCGCTGCCCCGCGATATCTTTCCCGGACGTTGCAACAGCGCAGGCATAGACTTGTCCGACCCGCTGGTCCGTGAACCGCTGCTCGAGCGGCTCGACGCCTTGCGCAGCCGCCACTGGCATGCCGAGCCGACCTTCCGCTCCGACGAGGAAGGCGAGACGGCGCCGATCACGAAGCCTCACGACCTTACTCGCGAAGTCGGCACGCGCCGCGATACCCTGCCCGAAGAAGTGGCGGAGGCCATCGGCCGTGCCGCGGCGATCCAGCCGGGTTGGGACCGGTTGGGCGGAGAAAAGCGGGCCTTGCTGCTTGAGGCGGCGGCCGATCTTTTCGAGGAACACAGCGACGAATTTCTTTCACTCTGCCAGCGCGAAGCGGGCAAGACCCTGGCCGATGCGGTTCTCGAACTGCGTGAGGCGGTCGACTTCCTGCGCTATTATGCAGCCGAGGCACGGCGGCAGTTTACGAGCCCGACGATGCTGCCCGGACCGACCGGCGAAGAGAACTACCTCACTCTCGGTGGACGCGGCGTTTTCGCCACGATCAGTCCGTGGAACTTCCCGCTCGCAATCTTCATCGGTCCTGCTGCAGCTGCCCTTGCGGCAGGCAATACCGTCGTCGCAAAACCTGCCGAGCAGACGCCGCTCATTGCTGCCCTCGCGGTCGAGCTTTGTCACGCGGCAGGCATTCCCGAAGAGGTGTTCCAGCTCTTGCCGGGGGCAGGCGATGTCGGCGAAGCGATCACCTCCGACCCGCGCATCGCTGGCGTTGCCTTTACCGGTTCCAGCGATACGGCCCGCCGGATAAACCAGAGCCTCGCTGCACGCGATGCGCCTATCGCCACGCTAATTGCGGAAACGGGCGGGCAGAACGCGATGATTGTCGACAGTTCCGCCCTGCCCGAGCAGGTCACGCGGGACGTCGTCGCTGGCGCGTTCCAGAGCGCCGGGCAGCGCTGCTCCGCATTGCGCGTCCTTTACGTGCAGGACGACGTCGCAGATGAATTGCTGACGATGATCCGCGGCGCGTTCGAGACGCTCAACATCGGCGACCCGGCTGACCTTTCGGTCGATGTGGGTCCGGTCATCGATCCCGATGCGAAGGCGGCACTCGAACGGCACGTCGCAAGGCGGCGGAAGAACGGTCGCACGATGTGGCGGCGCGAACTGCCCGATGGCTTGTCGAAAGGATGCTTCGTCGCACCCACTATTATCGAGATGAACTCGATCCTCGACCTGAAGCGCGAAAATTTCGGACCGATCCTGCATTTCGTCCGCTTCAAGGCCGAAGAACTCGGACAGGTCGTCGAGGATATCAATGCAACCGGCTATGGCCTCACCTGCGGTCTGCACAGCCGGATCGACGATGTGCGCCGCTTCGTGGAAAGCCGCATCAAGGTCGGCAATTTCTACGTCAACCGCAATCAGATCGGCGCGGTCGTCGAAAGCCAGCCCTTCGGCGGCCATGGATTGTCTGGCACGGGCCCCAAGGCCGGGGGTCCGCATTACGTCGCGCGCTTCGCCACCGAAAAGGTTGTCTGCGTCGATACGACGGCGGCGGGTGGCAATGCCAGCCTCCTCGCCAGCTAGGAAGACGTTGCACCGATGGTCTGATTCGCTAGAAACTAGCGCGATGAGACGCCTTGCCAGATTGACGGTGCTTCTACTCGCCTGCCTCTGGGCGCAGGCGGCGAGCGCCGAAGTCACGCTGAGCTTTCACAGCTTTAACGGCTCGGTCCTGTTCGGGCGCTACCCGCACACTTTCATCGTCATGCGCGGCACGCTAGATGAAACGGGCGAGGCAATCGACGAGAATTACGGTTTCACTGCCAAGCGCGCCACGATGGCGGTTTTGCGCGGTCCGGTCGTGCACGACATCATGATCGAGGAGCCGAAATATATCGACAAGACGAACCGCCATTTCTCCGTTCCGATCAGCGATGCGCAATATCGCGCGATCGTCGCGGAAATGCGCGCATGGCGTGATGCGCCGGGCAAGTATTACGATCTCGACACTCGCAACTGCATCCACTTCGTCGGGCGGATAGCCGAGATCGTCGGACTGAGCGTCGAATATCCCGACGACATGCTGCGTCGACCCAAGAAATGGCTCAATCACGTGACGATGCTCAATCCCTCGCTCGGCGCGAGGACGATCGACTAACGGGGGAACATTGTCGCCACGCATCTTGCGCGAAGCCCGACGCTCGGGAATCACGGCTTGCATGGCGATACTGAGCGACAAGTGGATTCGCGAAGCGGCGCAGAACCGCGGCATGATCGAACCGTTCGTGGAAGCGCAGCGGCGCGACGGCTGCATTTCCTACGGCCTCTCCTCCTACGGGTATGACGCGCGCGTCGCCGACGAGTTCAAGATCTTCACCAATGTCGACAATGCCGTGGTCGATCCCAAGGATTTCGCCGCGACCAGCTTCGTCGATCGCCAGACGGATGTCTGCGTCATTCCGCCCAATTCCTTCGCCCTTGCGCGCACCGTCGAATATTTCCGCGTGCCCGAGGACGTGCTCGTCATCTGCCTCGGCAAGTCGACGTATGCCCGCTGCGGCATCATCGTGAACGTCACTCCGCTGGAGCCGGGTTGGGAGGGGCACGTCACGCTCGAATTTTCGAATACGACACCCTTGCCAGCGAAAATCTACGCCAATGAAGGCGCGTGCCAGTTCCTGTTCCTGCAAGGCAACGAGCGACCTGAAGTCACCTATGCCGACCGGGCAGGCAAATATATGGGCCAAAAGGGCGTCACCCTGCCGCGCCTCTAGGCTGCCAGTAAGCGGCTTCCCCGTTCCGTAGCGGCTTTGACTTCGCGACCTGCCAGGCGCACATTCCTCCTCACAAAGGAGTAGGAACTGATGGGCAACGCATCCTCGCGGGAATTCGATATCGTCGTCTATGGCGCCACCGGTTATACAGGGCGGCTCGTCGCCGAGCATTTCGTGCGCGAATATGGCGAGGCCGCCAACGGCCCCAAATGGGCGATGGCGGGACGGACCCTCAGCAAACTCGAAGCCGTCCGCGAGGAAATCGGCGCGCCCGCGACCGTCCCGCTGATCGTAGCCGATGCCGACGAGCCCGACACGCTTGCCGCGATGTGCGAACGCACTCGCGTCGTCCTCACCACCGTCGGGCCCTATACGCTCTACGGCGAACCGCTTGTGAAAGCCTGCTGCGACGCGGGCACGGATTATGCCGATCTGACAGGCGAGCCTACCTGGATCTACGACATGATCGGCAAGTACGACGCGCTGGCCAAGGCGACCGGTGCGCGCATCTGCTTCTCGTCCGGCTTCGATTCCATTCCATTCGATCTCGGCGTCCTCATGCTGCAGAAGGAAGCTAAGGAGCGGTTCGGCGCGCCTGCCCCGAGGGTTCGCGGACGGGTCCGCGCGATGGAGGGGACCTGGTCGGGCGGGACTGCGGCGAGCATGAAGGTCGTCATGCAGACCATGATGAAGAACCCGAAGCTCTTCAAGCTGATGAGCAATCCGTTCGCTCTGACGCCCGGCTTCGAAGGGCCGGAACAGCCCGGCGGCATGATCCCGCGGCACGAGGAGGATCTGGGCAAATGGGCCGCCCCCTTCGTCATGGCGGGCATCAACACGAAGAACGTCCACCGCACCAACTTCCTGCGCGGCCATCCTTACGGCAAAGATTTTCGCTATGACGAAATGGTGCTGACTTCGCCGGGCGAGATGGGAAAGAAAGCGGCCGAAACGATCGCTTCGGGTCTGAAGAGCATGGTTTCGGGCGAAGGCGGGCCAAAGCCGGGCGAAGGTCCGACGCCGGAGCAGCGAGAGAACGGCTACTACGACGTACTCTTCATCGGCGAGATGCCCGATGGGCAAAAGCTACGCTATGCGGTCAAGGGACGCTACGATCCGGGATATGGTTCGACCAGCCGAATGCTTGCCGAGACCGGAATGGCGCTGCTCGACTGCGATGCCGAGGGCGGGATCGGCACACCCGGAGCGTTCCTCGGCGAGGCGCTGGTCGAGCGGTTGCGCGAGCATGCTGCCCTGACTTTCGAAGCGGAGAGCTGAGGAGCAAAAAGGTACTCCTTCGAACTCTCCGCCGGGCCAGCTAGAAACTTGCCCGAATGCTCGCCTTGAAATTGCGTCCGGCGAGCGGCACGAAATCCTTGGTAAAGCTCGTCGCCCGCCGACCGGTGACGTCGAAGATATTGTCGACGGACACCAGCAGGCGGATCGCGTCGTTATCTTCGAACGGACGCCATGCGAGCGAGGCATTGACGAACGTATATCCGTCGGTCGTCGTTTCGAACGGCGCGACTCGCGTCTGATCTTCATACCATTCGACTTCGCCGCGCGCATCGAATTGCCCCATCTCCGCGAACAGCGCGGCGGACAGGCCGAGCGGGGGGATGCGCGGGACGTCGGTATCGTCGTCCAGTTCGGCGCGGACATATTCCGCCCTCAGATCGGTACCGAGACGCAGATCGTCCGTATCGACGAAGTCGTAGATCAACTGCCCCTCTATCCCGGTATAGGTCGCACCCTGCTGAAGAAAGGCATAGACGGGCAGATCGTCTTCCTCTTCCCCGGTCTGGGCGAGATAGATGTAATCGTCGAACCAGTTACGAAAGGCAGCGACGCTGAATTCGGCATCGCCCCGACGACCACGGGCGAACAGTTCGACGCCCCATGCCTTTTCGCTTTCGAGATCGGGATCGCCTATTTCGAAGGCCTGCGTGGCGATGTGGGGGCCGTTGGCGAACAGCTCTTCCCCGGCGGGCGCGCGCGCCACGCGAGAGACATTGACGCCGGTCCGGAAGGCATCGTCCGCTTCGTAGGCGACGCCGATTGCCCCGGATATCGTATCGAAATCGCGTTCGATACCCAAAGTCATGCTGTCGACCGAAGTGTTCTCGTAACGGACCGACCCTTCGAGCTGGATTGGTCCATTCCCATATTCCTGCAAGGCGAACAGTGCGAATTGCTCGGTCTCGTTCGGGGCGACGAATGCCTCCTCGCCGATCGCTTCGAAATCGCGGGTATAGTATTGGAAGCCCAGCGAACCTCGCAACGCGCCGAACGGGTTCTGCACCAGTTCCGCCCGGGCCTCGATGCCGCTGACATCGAACACCGTGCCCACCTCGTCGCCTTCGAATTCCGTATGCGTGTAGTCGGAATATCCCGCCCTCAGCTTCAGCCGGTCGAACAGCCCGTTTCCTAGCGCAATGTCGCCGCGAAAATCGGCGCGATACTGGCGAAGACCTATGCTTACGCGCTCTTCACCTTCCTCTTCGCCGGTTTCTTCCTCTTCGCCCTCTTCCTCGCCATGATGATGCCCCGCTCCCGGTCGACCCGGAACGCCGTACATCGTGTCATAGACTCCGAACGAAACGCCCATGTTGCTATCGCCGCGGAAGAAGGCGATGCCGCCGTTCGCGCTCCAGGTTTCGGTCGCGCTGTTCGGCAGGAAACCGCGCTGGTCGGCTGCCTCGCGCAGCTCGTCGGCCTCTTCGAAATTGCCTTCCTCTTGTTCCTCGGCAGCGTCGGCGAGCAGATCCGCCCGCAACTCCGGCGCCACTGTAAAACCGGGAACCTCAAGGTCGTCGGTCTTGCGCCATGAGCCATCGACATGGCCGATGAAACCGCCGCCCAGGATCGCATCGACCGAGCCGCCGAATTCGCGCAGATCGGTGGCGGAATCAGTTCCCGCAAGGAAATCTACGTGAAAGGGTTCGTCCGTGAAGCGGCGGGGAATGCGCTTGTCGATGACGTTCACTGCGCCGCCGATGGCCTGGCTGCCGTATAGAAGGACGGCGGGACCACGAAGAACCTCGATCGCTTCGGTTGTTAGGGGATCGATGGATACGGCGTGGTCGTCCGAAGTGTTGGAGGCATCGATCGCGCCGATCCCGTCAATCAGAACCTTGACGCGCTCGCCCGAGAACCCGCGCAGGATCGGTCGCGAGGCACCGGGTGCGAAACCGGATGCGGAAACGCCGGGCTGGCTGGCAAGGACTTCGCCGAGCTGACCGTCGAGATTGCGTTGCAATTCTTCGCCTTCGACGACGGTCGTACCGGCAAGAAGGTCGAGTTGGCGCAGACCCGCGGCGGTCACGACGATCCGGTTCAAGGGATCGATGCGCCGGTTGTGAAAGTCATCGTCGAGCGGCTCTTCATCGCCTGCATCCTCGGAGGGAGTGCTGATGGGCTCCTCAGTTTCCTGGGCTTGGGCAGGTCCGGCGAATGCCATGCTGGCTGCCGAGACTGCGGCGAGAAGGGCGACCTTGAATGTGAAATGATGATACAACATAACGCGCCTCATACCGATCTTTGCCGGCCGCGCAACAGCAGTTTTCTGATAAAAGACTTGGAAATCGATCAAACGCCGACATCGCGCGGCAAATCGCAGGCACGATCTGATGTGCTGCAACAGACGGAACGACAAACCGATGGTATCGAAGAATGTCTGGAGCGGGCGAGGCGATTCGAACGCCCGACCCCAACCTTGGCAACTGCCTCTCGGCATTTTCGCTATCGTTTTCGTATTCAGTAAAATCTACGATATTCCAGGCAATATCAATTGCTTGTTTCTCACATCGAGTCCCCATTGGTACGCTGCGATTTCCGGCGGTTTCCCTCCTACTGCTTCCCCCCTGCTTCCCCGGCCATGCTGCACCTGTGTGGGGAAGCAAATATCAAGCGCGTGGGCCACCGGAGCGCAGGAGCAACTTCGAAAGGAATGACAACTCAAATCAAGGACAAATCGCATGACCAGACTAACTAAACGCACCGTCGAGGCGCTCAAATCCAACCGAGAGCGCGACACCTTTCTTTGGGACAGCGAACTGCGCGGTTTTGGCGTTCGCGTTAAACCCAGCGGCACCAAAACATTTATCATCCAATATCGAAACCAAGAGGCGAGGACCCGTCGCTGTGTTATAGGCCAATATGGTGTTCTGACTGTCGAGCAAGCCCGCGACCTCGCCCAAAAGAAGCTCGCCGCTGTGATCGACGGGGCCGACCCATCCGCCGAACGGCACTCGGTCCGTACGGGGCTGACAATCGCAGCAGTTTGCGATTGGTATCTTGCCGAGGCCGAATCCGGTCGGCTGATCGGACGAAACCGCCGCCCCATCAAGGCGTCATCGGTCGCAGGTGATCGAAGCCGTATTGAACTCCACATTAAGCCGCTGATCGGCAATCGCGTGGTCAGCCAATTGAAATTGGCAGATATTGAACGCTTGCAAGGTGATATTGCGGCTGGTCGAACCGCCCGAGCGAGGCGCACAAGCCGAGGTGGGCAAACGGCCGGCGGCTCAGGCGTTGCTGCCCGCGCCATCAGCACGCTTCGCGCTCTACTCAATCACGCCCGCCGCCTCGGCATTATTGAGGTTAGTCCGGCAACAGGCGTGCGCATCATGGCCTCGCAGAAGGTGAAGCGATATCTGAGCGCTGGCGAAATCCGTCACCTTGGCAAGGTGATGACGCAGATGGAACGCGAGGGCGAACACCCGGCCGGCCTCGCTGCGATCCGCGTCATGCTTCTCACCGGTTTTCGCCGCACGGAAGTGCTGGCAATGCGCAAGGCATGGGTTCAGCCCGACGACAATCTCGTCCGTTTTCCGGATACCAAGTCCGGTCCGCAGATCCGCGTGGCCGGAGACTCAGCAATGCACGTGCTGGAGGCTCAGGCTTTGTCCAGTCATTCGCCCTTCATCTTCCCGGCGGATTGGGGCGATGGGCATTTCGTAGGCGTCGTTCGGGTGCTGGGCCGAGTCTGCGCGCGTGCAGGCCTGGACAAAGTGACACCGCACACCCTGCGCCACAGCTTTGCCAGCATGGCAGCGGCGCAAGGTTTCAGTGAACTGACCATCTCGGGCCTACTCGGTCACGCCCCGCGCGGCGTAACCCAGCGCTATGTGCACCTGGATACCGCGCTCATCATCGCGGCGGATCAAGTGGCGGCAGAGATTGCGCGACTATTGGACGGTGGCGAGTTGCGGAGCGTGCGGGAGATCAAGCAAGCGCGCACACTGGCAGCTTTGCGTGCAGTTGCATGACGCCTACTTGGCTAAGATTGCCCAAAAGTCAGATTGAAAAACTGCGGTAGCTCGTGGATAGCGCTCCAAATCAAAGCCCGTCTCCAGAAATGGGGATGGGCCTTGTGGATAAGCCTGTGGTCTGTTCGGACTATCAGGAACCGGGATTCACGGACTATCAGGAACCCAAAGCTCGGACTATCAGGAACCGAAACAGGCCTCAAACCCGCAGAAATGCTTGGCTCCAGCATCCCTTAACAATGCTAACGACAATCCTTCTCGGATTGTTGCTAACACTAGGCACAGCGGCGCGCGGCTCCTCAGCGCTTTGGGGTGCGCCGTCACTGCGCGCCTTATGCACTCGGCAGGTGCAAGCTTCGCGGCTGCTTGCTAGAGATTAAACGATGAAGACCGACCTCGATCATCTTCCCCCGCAAAAGCAGCGCGAGATCGAGCGCGTCGTGCAGCTTATCTTCGAAGAATTCGACGATGCCTTCGCGCTCGCTAAGCATGAGTGGAAGAAGGCCGGGCGGATACTTAAGGTCATTCTTTACGGCAGCTATGCTCGCGGGACCTGGGTCGACGAGCCTCACACGGCCAAGGGATACCGCTCCGACTTTGATCTTCTGATCATCGTCAACGACAAGCGACTCACTGACAGGGTGAAGTACTGGGCGAAGCTCGATGACCGGCTAATGCGCGAATATGGCGTTACCGGTACGCTCCAGACGCCGGTCAATTTTATCGTGCATACCCTGCAAGAGGTGAATAACGGGCTGGCACATGGGCGCTACTTCTTCATGGATGTGAAGGAGGACGGGGTTGCGCTCTACCAATCCGACGACACCGACCTGCATACGCCCAAGCCGAAGACGCTGGAACAGGCGCTGGCGATGGCTCAGGAGTATTTTGACGAGTGGATGCCGTCAGCCGAGCAGTTTCTCATCCAGGGGAACGAGGCCACGAAAAGAGGCTGGAACAAGAAAGCAGCGTTTGAACTGCACCAAGCGGCTGAGCGCCTTTATCACTGCGTTCTGCTCGTTTGCACCTTCTATACGCCGCATAACCACAATCTTGCATTCCTGCGCACCCAGGCTGAACGGATCGACCCGCGTCTTACTTACGTCTGGCCGCGTGAAACGAAGCGTGATCGCGCACGCTTCGAGAAGCTCAAGGAAGCTTACGTGAAGGCGCGCTACTCGAAGCACTACCGCATCAACAAGGAAGAACTCGATTGGCTCGGTGAGCAAGTCGAAGAGCTGGGTCGCGTCGTCCACGATGTATGCACAGAACGCCTCGAAAAGCTTCAAGCCGATGCCAAATCGTGCCCGGATAAGCAGTAGACGCCGATTTGATTGGCCGGCAGCTTATCGATCTGGCTTGCCGGAAGCAGACCTTCGGCTATCGACCCCATTTCGGTGGTAGCAGCGCATTCGACCTATCGCCAAAAGCGGTCGTTCATGAAGAACCGGTTGTCGTTGGTAACGCGCCTCAATCCCAGCCATTCTGGTACGAGATCTGAACGCCCAAAAACAGTTGATCGTATAGCGGCAGCTACGCGCTACACTCTCCGAGACACAACAAATCGTCGCGAAAAATTCAGAATGTCAGCGGTCGACAAAAGGGCGGTCGCGAACCGCAGTCGAAAACGGCGCCGGGTTTAAGCCAGCGCCGTTCATCGTTCTCATTCAATGCGAAGTGGCCTGAGAATCAACCGTTGCATGAATACTCAAATTGCGCCGCGAAATAACCGGCGTTCTGGATTATGCGAATGACGTTGAAAGATGCCAGACCGCCATTCGAAGCACAGATGTTTTGCGCACCTTGCTCGGCCGCAGCTATGGCCTGTCCCACTTCGGGTAGAAATGGCCCGATATCCGTTTGCTGAGCAACCGCGGCAGAAGAGCCAAATGCGATTGCAGCCGAGAGTGCCAGAACCTTCGTTTTAGGGTCCGGACCCATAAACGGGATTCACAGCAGCATCGAGATGTGATTCACCTGCCTCCAGTGAGGAGGTGTGGTGGATGGCGGATTTCTTCTGGTTTTCGGATGAGCAGTGGGCGCGGATTGAACCGCTTCTGCCGCAGGATACGCGTGGTATGCCGAGGGTCGATGACCGTCGGGTGCTCTCCGGGATTGTCCATGCTCTGAAGAGCGGCGGTCGCTGGGGCGATTGCCCGGAACATGTCTACGGTCCGAAGAAGACGCTCTACAACCGCTTCCGGCGCTGGGCCGAACGCGGCGTGTGGGAACGGATCTTCGCCCAGCTCGCCGGGGTCGATGGCGTCCCTGAAAGGCTCTTCATCGACAGCAGCTGCATCAAGTTCCACCGCACCGCCGGCGGCGCAAAAGGGGGGCCTTGGCTCATGGTATCGGCATCACCAAAGGCGGACGCAACACCAAGCTCCATGCCGTCTGCGACGAGAAGGGCCGCCCGCACGTCCTCCTGCTGACGCCGGGCAACACGCACGATGCCAAGGTCGCTATCCAGACGATCAATGCCGTACCGCCATCCGACTATCTGGTCGCCGACAAGGGCTATGACAGCAACGCTTTGCGTTCCTGGCTGATCGAACGCGGCACCACCCCGGTCATCCCGTCGAAGTCCAACCGCAAGGTGCAGATCGAGCATGACCGGCAGATATACCGCCAGCGCAATGTCGTCGAACGCATGTTCTGCCGCTTCAAGGACTGGCGCCGCGTCGCCACCCGCTTCGACCGCAATATCAAGACCTTCATGGCCACCATCGCCATCGCAGCATTCGTCACATGGTGGCTCTAATGAGTCCGGACCCTAGTTTTGAACATGGCATTTTCTCCGTGGGCTCTGAGCCCTTCACGCCGATATAGTGGCTTGGATCTCCGGACCTCGGCCGAGCAGCCTGGTCAACGGACGCGATACGCCGACCGGGCGTGCTCGGAGCAATCCAAGCCGCTTATCGTCGCTCCGATGAAAATGATTCCGCGCCCGACCAATCCCATGAATCAGGCAAGAGCGACTCGCTCCGGTCGGTCTCCTGGCTCGCGGGTCATCACTTGAAATACACCTTCCCGAACCAAACAATCAGTCCAGTGGTTGCGGAGTGACCCGCCAGTATTTCTCGCTCGCCGCTTACAGTTGCAGGGACAGCCGCAGATTTGACCTTGGAGGGCCTCACTGTGTTCCCGTTACCGGTGCGAACTTGAAGCTGAATGCGCGCAACTTTGCATGCAGCTGATTTTGAGTATCGGTACGCAGCTTTGAAAACAAGGGCTGATGCGCTCGTTTCGCGTCGAATAGCGCGAAAAACATCGTCAAACCCCATCGATGGAGATCCAATCCCGTCCCATCTCCAATGCCTGTGTTGGCGTCGCCCCAACCAACTGCGCGATCAGTTCAGCCGACTCGACGAGTCGTGGGCCAGGACGATTGAAAAGATGGTGGCCATCAACGGCAAAGACCTTCCCTTTGCGAACCGCGGTAAGGTCTTTCCAACCGAAGTGGTCGACGAGCGACCCCAGATCGGCGAGCGTTTGTGGCAACAGATATCCGCAGGGCATCGCAACGATCAGATCGGGATCGGCGGCAATCAAGTCGTCCCAATTCAGCCACGAGGAATGTTCTCCGGCTCGCGCGAACAATGGGTGACCGCCGGCCGCCTCGATTAGTTCGGGTACCCAGTTTCCTGCGGCCATCAGCGGATCGATCCATTCGATCGCGGCGACACGCGGGCGATCCATCCTCTCCGCGCTACTTCGGGATAGCCCTGACATCCGCTCCTTCAAGTCACCGACGACCGATGATGCACGCTCGGGAATTCCCGCCGCTTCGGCGACCTTAGCGAAATCGCTCCATACATCTTCCAATGTATCGGGTGCCAGCGACAGCAGCGTCGGGGCGGTTCCGATCCAGTCGCCGAGTGCTTCTTCCAGATCGGCAGGGGTGACCGCGCAGACCGCGCATTGCGATTGGGTCAAGATGAGGTCGGGCCGCAAGTCCCGCAGAAGCGCGGTATCGACTTCGTATACCGACAGTCCTTGCCTCACGATTTCCTGGATCCGGTCGTCGATCTGCCGCGACGTCAGTCCTTTCTCGAGTCTGGTCGACGTGACGACCGGCAATGCCTTTACGAAAAGCGGATAATCGCATTCGTGCGAGCGACCGACGAGGCTCTCTCCCAATCCGAGTGCGACGGCGATTTCGGTCGCGCTCGGCAGGAGGGACACGATGCGCGGCTGCGCCATGTCAGGCGAACCGTATTCGCGGAGAAGGTCCGAATAGCGTGGGAGCGGCTCTGGCGAGGAGCCAGGACGCCAACAACAGTCCTGCGAACCATAATGCATCGTTCGCGAAGATCTGTCCCACGATCGCCATCGTGAAAGTCTCTGTCCCGCCTACCACCAAAGCAAACCCGAATAGCGCAGCCTCGTAAACAGCGAAGCCGATCAGAAAGGCGCCAAATGTCCGAAGGGTGCTCAGCTCGTTTTGTTCTCCCATGATGATGGCACCGGCGAGCATGGCGAGAATAGATGCGATGCCCAGCGCACCGCCCCAGGCGAACGCATATCCCGTGTGCGGGTAGCCGAGGACGGTGAACCCCAGCAACTGGTTGGTCGCCCAGATCGCGAGGATCGTCGTTAACGCGAGCGAGCGGCGCATGGTCGCGGCGGTCACGATCGTAACAGCCACGAACGGCATCATGCAGGCGGCAACCAGCGATCCGCCCACCGTCGCCAAGGCAAGTGTGACAGGCCATGCGAACCTCGCAATGTCGGACTTTGCTATCATTTCATCCGTCATCGAAATTCTCCTTAGAAACGCGCGCGCGCGCCAATGGCGAACGAGCGTCCGGGCGTCGCGAAACTGAAGACATCCTCGTAATCGGCGGCCGTCAAATTCTCGACTCGGCCGAACAGCTCGACATTATCCATCACCCTCACGTCGGCGTTGACGTTCAGCAGAAAGTAGTCGTCCAGTTGCACGCGAACCGGCACGAACGAGGGATCGATGAAAGCGCTGTCGATCGTCTCTCCATTGTAGCGCGCAACGAGCGTGACCCCTCCGGCATCCTTGGGAGCGCGCCAGTCGACAGCCAGGCTGGCGGTATGGGAGGGCCGCCGCACTTCGCGCGCGCCATCCTCGTGGGAACGCAGATAGGTGTAGGCTCCATTGACGCGCCAAGCTTCCGCGAAGCGCGCCTCGCCGAACACTTCGACGCCGTTTCTCTTGGATACGGTATCGCGATTGCCAGGGCTGGCGACGAAGTTCGGGGGCGGAAAAGAAGTGAAGATCTCTTCGTCCAGTTCGCTCTCGAAATAGGTGACCCCGATTGAAGCGCGCTCACCGAACAGCGACTGGTCGATCCCGATCTCCCATCCGCTCGACTTCTCGGGCCTGAGGTCGGGATTGCCGATGAAACGGCCGTCCACGAACCCATATAGTTCGTAGAACGAGGGGTTCTTCACCCCCGATCCGACGGCCCCGCGCACTCGCGTAGCCGCAGCGATCCGATAGCTCGCCTGAAGCCTGTACGTGGTTGTATCGGCGAACTGGTCGTTCCAGTCCCTGCGGATGGATGCGGACGCGCTCGCTCGGTCTCCGAGATCGATCGCATACTGGCCGACGAGACCGACATTGTCGATCTGTCGGCGACCGGTGAATGCGAAGCCGGTCGGATCGGTGTTACGGAAGCGTTCGCGTTCGACATCGAGAGCCGCCGTGACCCGGTGGGTCAGACCGCCAGCCTCGATACGCAACGTCGTATCGTAGGACCCTTTCAACCTCTGGCCCTCGCTGCCATAGCTGCGTCCAGTCGAAGCGAAACCGTCGCGCCGGGTATCCGCGATCTGGGCCGAAAACGCTTGGGTCCAGCGATCGTCGAGCAAGTCTAGCTCGCCCCTGATGAGCACATAGATAGCCTCGTTCTCGAAGCGGTTGCCGGGGCTATCGACCTGGAATCCGAAGGTCGGACTTCCCGGATCGGAATCGCTGTCGTTGAATTCGGCATTGGTGCGCGCGTAGCGTAATACACCAGTGAGGCGTGCATTGGTTGATGGCGCGAACGTCGTCTTCAGCGACACCGCACCACTGTCGTTCGCAAGATCGCGCGTGCCGTTCCGGGCGCCTGGCGTGCCATCGGTGGTATTGAGTGTGGCGGACAGCGCGTAGTCGAGATCGCCACTATATCCAGCGATCCGGGCAGCACCGTTCACCATGCCGAACGAACCGGCTTCGATCCGCGCGACCGCCCCGGGCGCATCGCGGCCGTCGAGAGTGATGTACTGGATGACGCCGCCGATCGCGTCCGACCCGTAGATCGCGCTCTGCTGTCCGCGCAGCACCTCGATCCGCGAAGCCTCGTCGGCGATAAGCGTTCCGAAATCGAACTCGCCGGCATAGGGATCCGACACCTCGATCCCGTCAACGAGGACGAGCGTATGGTTGGCTTCAGCACCGCGCAACCGAAGCTGTGTCTGACCGGGAACCCGTCCGACCGCGACCCCTGGGACGTCGCGGAGCACGTCGGACACCTCGCGGACTTGCCTCCGGTCGAGGATTTGCTCGTCGAGGACGGTGACCGATCCGCCGATCCGGTCGAGCGGCATGGGATCGGTGGCGCGGTTCCCGGTGACGACGATCGAGGTGTTGGATGTCTCTGGATCGGCAGCGGGATCGATGGTCTGAGCGAGCGATGGAGCCGGCAGAAGCACGGAAGACAGAAGCGACAGGTGAATGTATTTCATGAGAACGAATTTCCGGGGCGCCGGGCGACTTGGCCGGAGCGTCCGCACGAGTGCGGTCGACGAGACTGCTAGGGACGGACGCGTGCATCCCCCGGCAGTCCTGCCGATGCGGCTCCAACCGCTACTCGTCGCCCGGACGAAATTCGTTTCGCGCCTGGCCAATCCCATGAGCCCGGCAAGAGCGACACGCGCCGGTCGGTCTCCTGGCTCACGGGTTGTCGCACGAAACATACCTTCCCAGACGACAATTGCCGCCCAGTGGTTGTGGAGCCAACCCCACCCATGTTACGCGCTCGCCGCTTACAGTTGCAGGGACAGCCGCAGAATTGGCCTATCGAGACCTCACTGCGTTCCCGTTACCGGCACGCTTTATCGACATTTGATTCTGCCGACGCTCGTCTCATAGACTTTGGTCGAATGAGCGGCAAGCGCGCAGTTCCAGAGCAACGCAGCAAGACGATGGTCGCCGTTTTAGGGGGTAGGTGAACTTAATCCATCGTATCTGTTTAGGTCACCAACTGAAATGCCCAGATGTTGATCCGTCGACCTTTGGATTGGCACCAGCTTTCGCTTTCGTCTGAGATCGATTCTCAACCCTTTCTTAAATATCGCGAATGGTGTCGGAAGCCGTACGGCAGCATTTTAGTTTCTAATGCGCAAGCCGGACAGATCGCATACGGTCCAACTTCGTCGCCGGTTCAATGTCCTCTATATTGAATGCGCGGCCTAAAAGCCGACCGTCGCACACCCACCCTAAACCACGACATTAAAGCGTCAACATTATTGACCCAGAAGCTGACACATAGGCCGTCCACGAGCGTGGCTGCAACCAATCGTCGAGTATCCCGTGTGCGCTCGTAATCCGAATATCTGGCGCTTGGTGTGCGATGATCGCGTCGTTGCGCTGCCTTGGCGTTGCATCATTTAGCGACGCTCTTAGACACTGCCGCTACAGAAACTTTGCAGCTTGGTTGCTAATCAGAAGCACACTCGCAACGCTATCACTGCAGGTCGCTGGCAGCGCCGGATACAGTCGCGATGCACTCCGCTTGCAGGCGTAATCGGCGTGGGGTATTTGTCCGTAAGCGTCTGATTTGAAGAAAGAAAATGAGGGCGAGATAAAAGCGCCGCCGTCGGTCGGGGCGCAGGTGGTTGGTTTCGTTCAGTAATATGCGACGGCACCCATATTGCCCCTGCGGCGCTCATTTCAAAAAGTTCTTTGCTATCAAACAGATTGGCGACGGCGCTTGGCGTTCTGCGCTGTTTTCGTTCGGTAACCCGCTTTCGCCCGGACGTCCTTCGCCGTCCCGATGAGCATCGGTGCATTTGACTGGAGTGCTTGCCCCCACGCCTCTGCGCTGCGGCGAAAGAACGACAGCTGCGGCGTAGGAACGTCATGTGGCGCAGGGTGCCCTAATCGATCGATACTCAGTGCTGATGGCGGGCCGGCCTGTTCCCTCCATGCTTCCCAAGGTCGGTCCGTCATCACCCGAAAGATGAAAGGATCGACGGCTATGCCATCTGCGAGCACGACAGAGCATCCTTGCGAGCAATGCGGGCCCCAGGCCATCGAACCGATCGCCATGCGCGTACCCGAAGCCTTTCGCTATCTCGGGATCGGACGCAGCACACTCTATGTGCTCATTTCCAGAGACGAGATCGAGATCATCAAGATGGGGAGCGCAACCCTCGTGCTCACAGCCAGCCTGCGCTCGCTGGTTGAGCGGCTACGTCGTCCTGCCGATCAGGTACCGGGGACCGCTATATGATTACGGCGCATCCTGACTTGCTGAAAGCTGTGGTGCTTGCCGCAATCGTGAGCATGCCAGATCATTCCAAACGTCAGCTGGTCTCGAAGATCAAAGCGCGGCGTGCAAACGCAGAAGAAGCGCTGGCCGCCAGATTGGTGATTGCGCTTTCGCAGCGATCCTAGGCTCTCTGGCTATGGCAGCTACGCGCCCCAATATTGGACATTTGATCGGTCTCGTCGCGATCCTGAAACCTGCCACTGGACTAGGTAGTAGCTGAGGGCGGCTTCGTGCCCTCAATTCGGAAATCGGAGATACAAATGCCGATCTCGAAAGCCGACATTCTCCAAGTGCAAGGCAGACTGTTCGCGTAAGGCTTTTGACAACACCAGATCAATGATCTAGCAGTTTGACTTCGGGCACTTATTCCGGCGCCCGGTAAGGCAATGCGCCCAAGTCCGGCTCGATGAGCTGTGTGCGAAGGACGCGTTGATGAATTCTCCCGCTAATTCAGGTTCCGTAGAACAAACTCCGATCCCGTTTTCCGAAGGGGTGCGTGTCTGGGCGCGCGTGGCCGCGTTGAGCTTTGGTGGACCAGCGGGCCAGATCGCGGTGATGCACCGCATTCTAGTCGATGAAAAGCGCTGGATCGGGGAGAACCGGTTCCTGCATGCGCTCAATTACTGCATGCTCCTGCCCGGACCGGAAGCCATGCAGCTTGCCACCTATATTGGCTGGTTGCTCCACGGCGTTCGCGGTGGCCTCGTCGCAGGATGCCTGTTCGTCCTTCCCGGCTTCCTCAGCATTATGGCGCTTAGCGTGCTCTATGCCAGTTTTCAGGAGGCCAGCTTCGTCCAGGCGATTTTCTTCGGCATTAAGGCGGCGGTGCTCGCCATAGTCATCGAGGCCCTGCTGCGCATCGGGAAAAGGGCATTGAAAACTTGGCCCATGTATCTGATTGCCGCCGCAGCCTTCGTGGCGATATTCGCATTCAATGCACCTTTCCCGCTGATTATCGCGGCCGCCGCGCTGGTCGGTTTTCTTGGAGGGCATTTCGATCCTGCACGGTTTCTGGTCATTCGCGCCCGTGAAACGACCGAGGACGGGGAGAGCGAGCCGGAAGCCGTGCTTCATACAGGCGGTATGGCGAAAGCGCAGCCTACATGGCGCGGAGCAGTCCGCACGGCCTTGATCTGGGGCAGCATCTGGGCAGCTCCCATAATTGCGCTGATCCTTCTTGTTGGCCCAAATCACGTGTTCACGGAACTGGCGGTTTTCTTCTCCAAGCTCGCGGTCGTGACATTCGGGGGCGCGTATGCCGTGCTGGCCTATATGGCGCAGGAAGCCGTGCAGACGCATGGCTGGCTTGCCCCCGGTGAAATGCTCGATGGGTTGGGCATGGCGGAGACCACGCCGGGTCCACTGATCCAGGTCGTCCAATTCGTGGGGTTCATGGGGGGATATCGCGAAGCAGACATGTTAGGCCCGGTGGTTTCGGGCATCGCGGCTTCGGTCATCGTCACGTGGGTCACGTTCGTGCCGTGCTTCCTATGGATTTTCCTTGGTGCGCCATTTATCGAAAAACTGCGCGGCGTGAAGCTTCTGACAGCGGCGCTTTCGGCGGTGACGGCAGCAGTCGTCGGTGTGATCCTAAACCTTGCCATCTGGTTTGCGCTGCACGTTGCCTTCGCACGGCTTGACGAGGTTCGAGGTTACGGCGCACGCCTGCTCGTGCCGGACTTCGCCACGATCGACGTCGCCTCCGTCGTCATTGCCGCTGCGGCCCTGATCGCCATGCTGCGCTTCAAGATCGGGATGTTGCTCGTTCTCTTCGTGAGCGCACTCATTGGGTCGCTGTATTACCTCGCAATGATGGCTGGCACCTGAAATCACATCCAAGGAGAACTAAGATGAAGCAATTACGCAGAACATTGTTCGTCGGCGGCTTGGCTCTATCGCTATCAGCGATGTCGGCGGCTCTTCACGCGCAGGATAATCTCGGCAATCTCGAGGCACTGATTTTCGAGGCATCGCACTCGGAGGTCACCATGACCGACGATGGGGTCGCACGCATCGGTTGGACGCGCGCCGACGTGCCGGTGATGGTCGACGGCATGCGCCTCGATCCCCCGGCAGGTCTCGGCTCATGGGCTGCCTTCAAACCCGTCGATGGCGGAGTGATGGTCATGGGCGACACGGTCGTATTCGAGGATGAGATAACAGCCGCGATGGACGCTGCCCTCGCCAACGGGTTGACCGTCACCGCGCTGCACAATCATTTCATATTCGACGATCCGCCGGTCTATTTTATGCATATCGGCGGGCATGGGGAAACCGCCAAGATGGCAGCGGGTGTAAAAGCCGTCTGGGATGCCATCAAGGAAGTGCGCGCCGCCTCGCCGACGCCGCAGCGCAGTTTCGGTGGCATGACGCCGGATGCAAACGGCACGATCGAAGCCCTGGCGCTGAGCGAAATCTTGGGCACCGAGCCAAGCATCGCCGATGGTGTCGTGAAATACACCTTCGCTCGCCAAGGCCGCATGCACGGCGTTGAGATCGGTGGTTCGATGGGGCTTACGACCTGGGCGGCGTTCTCGGGCACCAACGACCTTGCCGCCGTGGATGGTGACTTCATCATGACCGAGGACGAAGTCCAGCCCGTGCTCCGCGCACTGCGCGAGCGGGATATCCATATCGTAGCATTGCATAACCACATGATCGGCGGTGAACCGATGTTTTACTTCCTCCACTACTGGGGAGTGGGTCCAGCAAAAGAGCTTGCAGCGGCGATTGCTGCTGCCCGTAACGCACAGGCCGAAACCGGATAGGCGCAACCATTCCGATAAAAATCAGTAAGGCAGCGATCGCTTGCACCTCATTGCGACAGGCATTGTCTTCGAAATGGCAGGGAACGTGAGTTATGTCGCTAGCTGGTGGGCTTGTCTTTGAATGCGATGTGGATGGGACACGGCGCCGCGATTTGAATCGCGACCGGATTGTCCGTTTTCTTAGGAAAGCTCCCGAAACCAGACTGTCTCGAAGCGGCCCAGAACTCGCCACGATATGGCAGCTAAACTACCGGCGCCCGAAACCAAGCCGGTCAGACGATTCATACGTCGGATTGGTTCACGGGAATTCTGGTCACTTTCACTGGCCGGGAAATGGGATGACATTGGCGCTATCAAGAAAGGTCGCCATACCTTCATCAGCGACTACCTGCTCGAACGCCCTGAATGCCGCGTCATCATCTGCGAACTGGGCATCCCAAACGATCGAGGTACCCTTCTCATTGACGACTTCGAGGGTCCATTGACCTTCGTCCTCCAGACGAAAAATGTTCACCTCGACAGAAACCCCATCTTTCGATTGGCTACCCGATAGGCCGGAAGTGACAAGGTTAGGGTCGCGTTTGCTCATATACTGCTGGATATTGCAGAAGGGCATCCGTGTAAATCGCATCGACGCCGCACAAATGACCGGCGAATTTTGCCGGCAATGTGGCGGGGCATGTCTGGTGTAAAATAAGAGAGGCTACTGGCCGAGGCAGAAACCCAACGGACCGTCAGCTTTGCCCTGTCCGGAGCTTCACAGCCGACATTCCGGAAACGGCCCAAAAATGGCTGGCCATCAACGTGCCTTTACAGCAGTTACACTCGGCAGAAGCGGTTAAACCCACAAGCAGCCGTTGCTTCGACATCAAATCGAAATGACAGGACCGGCGGGCGCGCCCTATTTCGCGGCTAGAAGCGTGAGCTTATGGATCTGAGGCGGCTCGGCGAACAAATCTTCCGCCTTTTCCATTAGTGCAGCAGCCACTTTACCGTCGAGATGAGCCTGTCGATCCTCCTCAGTGTCAAAGGTATCGAAGATGGCGTAAGCGCCGGGGCCTTCTTCGATCGCATACCATGTCAGCGTGCCGGGCTCGTCTTGCACGAGCGGGAGTGCCGACTTGAGGAAAGCAGCGATGTCACTCTCCCTGCCGGGTTTGGCCTTCAAAGGCACGTAAAGAGCTAGTTTGGGCATGATCACCTCCTAGATGGTGCGGCCGGGTAAGTCGGCCAACGCTATAACGAACAAGTAGGTCGAAAGGGGCCCGCGCGCCGACCATGCATTTTGAAAACGGGGGTTCAGTGTCGGCAACCCGCACTGCGCTTAGAACCGGCGCGGAGGTCACTGCAATCACGGACATAAGGGCGATCACATTCAGCGCGATGCCGCAAATGAACGTCCGCTAAGTCCATTCCGCTGCCAAAACCGGTCAGTCCGAAATCGGCCCCAATTCCGCCGCTTCAAATTACAAGCGAATTGGGTAATCAGATTGGACACCTTCACTGATCGCACTCCAAGCTGGACACACGCCAAACCAATCCTTGCACCTTGGAATCGGGAGGTTCAGTGTGTCGCAATGCAAACGCCAGAGTGCGCCACGAAACTCCGATTTGTGCTTCCCCCGCGCTTCCCCGGAGCAACCGACAGAGCGGGGAAGCAGAATTCGCCAACTTGCGATCCGCTTAAGCGGTTCAATTTTCTAAAGAAAAATGGAGCGGGCGAGGCGATTCGAACGCCCGACCCCAACCTTGGCAAGGTTGTGCTCTACCCCTGAGCTACGCCCGCTCACTGACGCAACCGGGCCGCTATGAATCGGCGAAGTCCCGGTGAGGAAGCGGGCAATTAGCAGCGAGGCGTATATGCGGCAAGGACAAAATTGGCTTTTCGCGCGCGCCGCCATGCATGCTATCCGCGCCCTTCACATATCCGCCCGAACGCCCACATAGGACGCATCCGGACAAAGACACGACAGGAGCAGCACTTGGCAAGCATGGGCCTCAATCTCGACGAGCAAAAGGCGGTAGAGAAGTTCAAGACCGAGGTGGTCGAACCCTCGATGACGAACCTCGTCATCCTCGACTTCTATGCCGACTGGTGCGGCCCGTGCAAAGCGATCGCGCCGATGCTCGAAAAGGTCGCGACCGACTACGCCGACAAGGGCGTGGTCCTCAAGAAGATCGACGTCGATGCCGAACAGTTCATCGCTTCGCAGTTCCAGGTTCAATCCATCCCGACGATCTACGCGATGTTCCAGGGCCAGCCCGTCGCCGACCTGACGCAGGCGCGGTCCGAATCGCAACTGAAGCAAGTGCTCGATCAGTTGCTCGAAAAGCTGCCCATCGACGGCGGCTCGGGCAACGGCGCAGCACCCGGACAACCGAGCAAGGAAGATATCGACCGCTTCGTCACCATGGGCGAGCAGGTCCTGGCCGATGGCGATGCCGAGCGGGCCGCAGGCATCTTCGCCCAAGTGGTCGACATGGCGGCAGACAACGCTTCTGCCCATGCCGGCCTCATTCGGGCGCTGGTCCTTGCCGAGCGTCTCGATGAAGCCCGCGCGATTCTCGAACAGGCAGAGACGAACCCGGCGGTTGCGACCGATCCGGCCATCCAGCAGGCCCGCACCGCGCTCGAGTTCGCCGACAACAAGCCCGACGAAGGCGAGTTTGCCCGGCTCCGCGAAGAAGCCGAAGCCAATCCGGACGACATGGATAAAGGCCTAGCCTACGCCGAGGCCGCCTTCGCAGCGGGCAAGCGCAACGAGGCCGCCGACAAGCTTCTCTCCATGATCCGGGCCGACCGCGAGTGGAACGAGGGAGCCGCCAAGGCGAAGCTGTTGCAGTTCTTCGAGGCCGCTGGGCTGGAAGACCCCTGGACGGTGGAGAACCGGCGTCGGCTGTCGCGCATCCTGTTCGGATAAGCGGTGCGACTGTCGATCTTCCCACTCACGGGCGCGATCCTGTTTCCCGGATTGCAATTGCCGCTTCATCTGTTCGAACCGCGCTATCGCGCTCTCGTCAGCGATGCCCTTGCGCGCGACCGGCGAATTGCGATGATCCAGCCGCAGGCACGGCAGGAAGGCGCGCCCCTCTATTCCGTGGGATGCGTCGGGCGGATCGGCGAGTTCGAGGCAATGGACGACGGCAGGTACAATATCGTCCTACAGGGAGAGAGCCGCTTTCGCATCAATCGTGAGCTCGATGTGACGACGCCGTTCCGGCAGGTCGATGCAGACCTGCTGGAAGACGATCACGACGAGGCCTTGTCCAGCGTCGAGCGGGCGGGCCTCGAAAGCGAGGCGCGGCTCTTCGCCGAAGCGCAGGGTTACCGTGTCGACTGGGACTCCGTCACCCGGCTTGACGACATGACAATGGTGAACGGCATCGCGCAGATCGCGCCGTTCGATGCCGCGTCAAAGCAGGCACTGCTGGAGGCGCCGGATCTCGCGGCGCGTTGCGAGTTGCTGGTCCAGCTCATGCAATTCTTCGGACTGCATGACGGTGACGACGAGGGCCGCGTCACCTTGCAGTAGCGACCGGCGTCTCGCATCATTTCGTCCTCGTCAGACGCCGAAACTGCCCCGCAGACCATCGATCACATATTGTGCCGCCAAGGCTGCGAGAAGCACGCCGAGCAGGCGCGTGATGACCGCTTCCACCCGATCGCCGAAAATCCGCATCAGTGGTCCGGCAGCAATGAGCGCCAGCATCGTCAGGATCAGGACGGAGGCCAGCGCCCCGAGCACTGCGAGGGATTGCTCGGTCCCGCGGGCATTGTTCATCAGCAGCATGATCGCGGCGATCGCGCCAGGACCGGCCAGCATCGGCATCGCCATCGGAAAGACCGAAACGTCCTCTACCTCGGGCGTTGCCGCTACTCTTTCGGCCCGTTCTTCCCGCCGCTGCGTGCGTTTTTCGAAAACCATTTCGAACGCGATAAAGAATAGCATGAGGCCGCCCGCAATCCGGAAACTGTCGAGTTCGATGTGCAATGCCGACAGGAGTTGCTCTCCGAACAGGGCAAAGCCCAGCAGGATAGCGCTCGCGATAAGGCAGGCGCGGATCGCCATGCTGCGCGCTTCGGCCGCGCTCGCATCCTTGGTCAGCCCGGCATAGATTGGCGCGCAGCCGGGCGGATCGATGACCACGAACAGCGTGACGAAAGCGGAGATGAAGAGTTCGAGCATTGCGGGTATCGCGTCAATTCTCAAGCGGCTCTGGCGCGGTGAATGACAGCGCCTGCTGCCATGCGCCATCGACGATCCAGTCGACGGTAACGCTGCGTTGCTGAGCCGGTCCGTGCTGCCAGGTCCAGCGAAGCGTCCGGTCGTCGGACAGGGTAGAGCTGACTTGCGCGTTTGCGGGCGTTGTCAGCGCGGGCGGCGCAGGTATCGTCGTGCCGCGCGTCGCGCATTGGCTGACATTGCCCTCGACCATGTTCATTGCCGTAACCACGATGTCGTTTTCGCCGATGGCCGGCTGTTTGGGGGGAGCGACAGGTTGGGGATTGTCCGGCGCTCCGAAATCGTAGGTGTAGAGATATTCTCCGTTGGGCTGCCGCTCCCAGACGGTGACGAAGTCGCCTACGATGCCGCCCGGCTCGCGAAAACGCCCTTGGCTTACTGCAAGCGATCCGTCGCAGCTCATCCAGATCGCGCGCGGCTCCCACCGCACCGCTTCGTCCGGGTCGTCCTGACTGGCTAGCCATGGCTCGGCCACGATCGGTCCGTTTCGCCCATGGATAAGGGCATTGGGCGCAGCGAATTCCCGGAAAGCCGTCCACTGTCCATCGTCGCGTGCGGCGCGGGCAAAGGCGATTTCGCGGGCGATAATGCGGCTCGGCTGCGCTTCTCCGGTCGCACCGGCCAGGGCGCGGTTGATGACGCGGTCGGGTATGCGCGGCTCGCGACTTCCGGCGCAGGCCGACAGGGCAAAGGCCAGCGAAAGAAGTGCGAAATAGTGCTTGATCATGGACCGTCCCTAGCCCCTCGCCCCCACCTTGTCGAAGGCGATGTCGTCAAAGGTCGCCAGGAACATCCAGACCGGCATTGCGATGCGCGGCGACCAGCGTGTTGCGCAGCAGGACGGCTATGGTCATCGGTCCGACACCGCCGGGAACGGGAGTGATCGCGGCAACCTTTTCCGCTGCTTCGTCATAGGCGACGTCGCCGACCAGTCGTCCCTTCGTCATACCGGGCTCCGGCGCAAGGCGATTGATCCCGACATCGATCACGGTTGAGCCCTCCTTCAGCCAATCGCCTTTGACCATCTCGGGTCGCCCGACGGCAGCCACGACGATGTCCGCCCGGCGTACGACTTCGGGTAGGTTTTTGGTTCGGCTGTGCGCGATCGTCACGGTCGCATTCGCATCGAGTAGCATTTGCGCCATCGGCTTGCCGACGATGTTCGACCGACCGATCACGACCGCGTCGAGGCCGGACAGATCGTCTCCCAATCGATCGATCAGCATCATCATGCAGCCCAGCGGAGTGCACGGTACGAAGCCCGGCTGCCCGACGGACAGCCGCCCGGCATTGATGACATGAAACCCGTCGACATCCTTGTCCGGATCTATCGCAGCAATGACCGCCTGCTCGTCGAGGTGATCCGGCAAGGGAAGCTGGACGAGGATGCCATCGACGGCTTCGTCCTCGTTCAGCCGCTCGACAAGTTCGAGAAGCGTCTTCTCATCGACATCTGCAGGCAGCCGATGCTCGAAGCTGTTCATATTGGCGGCTACCGTCGCCTTGCCCTTGGACCGGACGTAAACCTCGCTCGCCGGGTCCTCACCCACGAGAACGACGGCCAGCCCGGCCTTGCGTCCCGCCTGCTGCTCGAATGTCACGGCGAGTGCACCGACCCGCTCGCGCAGATCGGCTGCAAAAGCCTTTCCGTCGATCCGCTCTGCCTTGCTCATGTATCGGCTACGCCAGGCTCGAGAGGATGATGACGATACCATTCAGCAGCAGGATCAGCACCAGCGGCGAGAAATCGATCGATCCCGTTGCGGGCAAGAACCGCCTTATGGGTTTCAATAGCGGCTCCAGCAGCGCGTTGATCGAATTGAAGACCTGCGCAAGAAACTCGTTGCTGCGATTGATGACGTTGAAAGCAAACAACAGGCCGATCACGAACTGGATGATGACCAGCATGACGATCACGTTGATGATCATGTTGAGAATACTGATGAGTGCGATCATGAACGACTTGCCTCGATTGGTATGATTGCGAACCGGTCGCAGCAGGTGACGATGGCGACCGGTCGATGGAGGGGTACGGGAAATGGTGTGTTGAGGATATAAGACGCTTTCGCAAGTTTGCCAAATCGAACCTTACGTGTTTTCCGCCCGGATAAGGGTACCCGCCCCCCGCGAAGTAAAGAACTCGAGCAGCATGGCATGGGCCACGCGGCCATCGAGCACGACCGCAGCCTCACAACCCGCATCGACCGCCTCGATACAGGTTTCGAGCTTCGGGATCATGCCGCCCTTGACGATGCCGTCATCCGTCAGCTTGCGGATGTCGCTCGGCGTCAGATCGCTGAGGAGATTGCCGTCCCCGTCGAGCACTCCGGGAACGTCGGTCAACAGGAACAGGCGCGCAGCCCCCAATGCTCCGGCGATGGCGCCTGCCATCGTATCTGCATTGATGTTGTAGGTATGTCCTTCGCCATCGGCGCCGATCGGCGCAACGACCGGGATCATGCCGCTGGCACTCGCCGTTTCCAGCAGTGTCGTATCGACTTCGGCAGGTTTTCCCACGAAGCCCAGGTCGATCGCCTGTTCGATGAGACTGTCCGGGTCCTTCACCGTGCGCTCGACCTTTTCGGCGCGAACGAGATTGCCATCCTTGCCCGATATGCCGATCGCCTTGCCGCCCGCCTGTGCGATCCAGCCAACCAGTTGCTTGTTGATCGCCCCCGACAGGACCATTTCCGCAATTTCCGCCGTCTGCTTGTCGGTAACCCGCAAGCCATCGACGAACTCGCTTTCGACGCCGAGCTTCTTCAGCATCGCGCCGATCTGAGGTCCTCCGCCATGAACCACGACGGGATTGATGCCGACCGCTTTCAACAACACGATATCCTCGGCGAAGTCGCGCGCCGCCCGCGCATCGCCCATCGCGTGGCCGCCATATTTCACGACGAAGGTGCGCCCCGCATAACGCTGAAAATAGGGCAGCGCCTCGATCAGCACTTCGGCCTTCGAGCGCAACGGGGTTTCGGGCTTGCCAGTCATGCGCCCGGCGCATAGCGGCTTGGCTTCGCGTTAGGAAGTGGGCAAGAGACCCCTCGATGACGTTCCGCATCCCCCCGGCCCTGCTTTCTCCCGCTCTTCTGCTGCTTGCCGCATCGTGCAGCGAGCCAGCGGAGCAAGCTGAGACCGGCATGCCCGCCGAGGAAGAGGTCGACGCGCCGGGCTTCTGGACAGCACTTTCCAGCCATTGCGGGCGCACCTATTCCAGCCAGATGGCGCAGGCGTCTCCGACGATCGAGGCACCGGTCACGCAAGGCGACATGCTGATGAGCATCACGCAATGCAGTGATACCCGGATCGTCATGCCGTTTTACACGCAGGACGAAAGGGGCGACTGGCTACGCGCCCGGCAATGGATCTTCGCCCGCGACGAGACGGGCGGCCTCGCCATGCGCTACGAACGCCGGCGACAGGATCGCTCGGGCGATACCGTCACCCTGTTCGACGCCGCCGAGGCCTCCGGCAACGCCGCGGTTTTCGAGCGGCGTGGCTGGTCCGAAAGGGCAGCCAATAGCTGGCGCATCGCGGTCGATCCGGCAGGTAAGGACGACGCACAGATCGCCTATGAATTGGCGGACGCGCCCGGTCGTCCCTATCGCATTACCTTCGATGCGAGCCGCCCCGTTCCGCTTCCCCCGATCGCGGAGGCGCAAACGGGCCGGCAGGGCCTCTCGCAAAAACCCTGACCGGCCCACGGGCGCTGGGCAGGCACTTGGCCTGCCCGCGTCGAACTATCGTCGTTGATGGACCTTCGTGTAGTTGGTCGACGACGCTGCCCGGTCCTCGCGATAGATCGCGTGACCGTCCTGCAGGTCGAGATGGTCGACCGAAACGAGCCGGCCGTCATCCATCCTCACGGCGAGCACATGCTCCGCCTCGCGATCGACCAGCATATCCTCGATCCGGCCATATTCGTCGCCGGTCGCGGAGCGCACGGGCCAGCCGCGAATGTCCTGATTGTCATGGACGAGATGCCACTTGTCGAGCGAATCCAGTTCTTCGAATCTCTTGTCGTGCTTCACGATACAACTCCTCCGTCCGCTACGCTTACGCGGCTTGCATAGATATAGGCCTCGTTCGTGCCTTCGAGATCTTCACGCACGCCTTCCGGCATTTCCGACAGGTCGAGCGAGCGTACATCACCCGTCAGCGACACGGTCGAGCCGGGGTTCACGTCGATGCGCCCTTCCGTCGGCGTATCGGGCGTCGGTACCTGGTCGAAGCGCACGAGCGTTTCCTCTGCGCCTTCGCCGATGGTGAAGCCCATGTCGCCCACGAGACGGTTCACTTCGACACCGTCGAGCTGAATTTCCTCGCCGATCCGCGTGCCGAGCGTACCCAGTGCGGCCATGCCGAGCGGTCCTTCGGCCACGTCGACCGTATCGGTCGCCACGATGTCCGTCTCGAGCGGCTCCACTTCTTCTTCATCGGCTTCCGAGACCAGCCACCAGATGAGCGCAATGATGCCGGCCAGCAGCAAGAGCCACCAGATCCAGCTGTTCGATTTCTTTTCTACGGGAATTTCCGCCACCGAATGTCCTCCTGTTTTGACGTCGCGGCGCATGCATGCCGCCTGTCAAACCAAGGGGTAGCCACCATGCCCCGTTCCCATATAATAACTTATATCAAGATATTTTGTTCGTTCTTTCAATTCGTTACCTGTTTGCAGCTTTCGGCCATCGCCCCCAAAGCTCCCGCGACGCCCCCCGCTGCGGTGGAACGCAGAACGGCGCTCTATCACCTGTGACCTTCGTCCCACCCGCCATCCTCCGCATCCGCCATGCGCAAGGCCCGGTCGAGCTGCGCGAGATGCTGGAGAAGCGCGGAATTGTCGGGTCTTCGCGCGCTCTTCACGTAACGCCCGCGATACATGATGGTGACGATCAGCCCGTGTTCCGCGCGATAGCGGGCAGGCAGGTCCGTGACTTTCGGTGACGCCTCCTGCGCAGGATCGCAAGACTTCGGGCGTTTGCCGAGCGCCGCATCCCATGCCCGCGCGAAACTCGCCGCCCCCTCGCGCGCCCGCAGGCGATAGGCGCCTTCTCGCGCCATCGAGACCGCCTGCGCCGCTGCCGCGACCGAGCGCGTCTCGGCCAGATAGCCGATAAAGGCGGCCTGCCGCTCATGCGTCCAGCCATCCTTGCGCCCGCTCACCGGGACCGGATGGAAGGCGGGGATACGGCGGCGGCGGATCGGAAAGGGCGGCGGCAACGGGGGCGGATAGCGTTTCATGGCAAGCGAAACACGATGCCGCGCGCCGGGCGTGTAGGAAAGGAGTAGCGCACAGCATCCGTGATGTTAAGAATGGCGCAATGCGCAAACCCGCCCTTCCCGCCGCATCAGCGGCGTTCGTCTCCGTCCTCCTTTCGGCCTGTGCAACCATGGACGGTTCGCCGACCCTGCCTGCCTCGCAGGAGTCGTTCTGGGACAATCTGACGAGCCACTGCGGCAGTACCTACGCGGGCGGCCTCGCCAGTTCCGATCAGCGCGACGTGAATTTCGAAGGGCGGCGGATGTTCGCCCATTGGGCGGAGTGCAGCGGCAACCGCGTCGCCATTGCCTTCCATGTCGAGGACGACGACGCACCCGGCGGCTGGGATCGCAGCCGCACCTGGATCATCACGCGCAGCGCGGACGGCCTGCGCTTGAAGCACGACCATCGCCACGCGGACGGCAGCGAGGATGCGGTGACGCGATATGGCGGAGACACGCTTTCGACCGGAACCGCACGCATACGGGACTTTCCGGTGGACGCCTTCTCGCACGCCCTGTTCGAGCGCGAGGGACTGGACCAATCGCTCACCAACGTCTGGCGCGTAGAGGTTTCCCCGGCAAGTGCGCCGGGAGCAATGTTCGCCTACCAACTGACGCGCCGAAACGACCCGACGCGGCTGTTCCGGGTGGAGTTCGATGCAAGCGAGCCAATGGCCGCACCGCCGCCCGCGGGGGGCCAGATAAACTGATCCGGCGGGGCACTCGCCCCCCTAATCGAACAGTTCTTCGAAAAAGCTCTTCTTGCGCTTGTGCGGCTTGCGATAGCCATGGCCGTAGCCCGAGTGACCGTGGCCGCCTTGCTGCGCGTGGCTGGGCGCGGCGGCTTGCCGGGGGCCGGGCTCAGGCACGCTGCGCTCGATAATCTTGTCGAGTTCGCCGCGGTCGAGCCATACGCCGCGGCACTGCGGGCAGTAGTCGATCTCGATCCCCTGCCGGTCGCTCATGGCCAGGGGAACGCTGCACACGGGACACTGCATGGCGGATACTTCAGATTGGCTGCGCATGGAATTCCTCTCCTTAATCTCTCTTTCACTGGAGATGGGCTTCGGCTTAAAATCTATCAAGAGCGGCTGCTGTCGGAGACGGGGCGTGAGCCGCGATCGCTCCGTTCCCTCACGTGAGTGGCCGAGGTTTATGACCCGGTCTTTCCCCCACCCTTCACACGGGTGGGGTCGCAAGTTCAATCCTTGCCGCGCCCACCATAAATGTCCTTGAAATATAGGGAATTTTTGGAGCCGATTTTTCGTCCGCGACCCATTCCCGCGGAACATTGCGGGAAAATGCGGCTCGTTGCGACCTGGCTTCGTACAAATGTCGTACACTGTCAGCCCTCCTTTTTCAGCTTGAGTTTGGTCCGCCGTTCAGCCTTCCGTTGGCCGCGACGGAGCGCGCGATTGATCTTGTCTTCAGCCTCTTCCACGTGGGTGTACGCCTTTCGCATCAGGTTGATGTCTTCCCAGCCACCGTGATGGGCGGCCGCATTGGCATCTACACCTTCTCGAACATTCATCTCCTGGCCAAATGCATGCCGACCCGCAGTATGAAATGGGATGAAGCGAATTCCCGCATCAGCGCAGGCCTTTCTCCATAATTTCAAGGGGCCTGACCGGCCCGCGTATCCGAACAGGCGAAGATTTTCTGGTACCCTTGGCCAACCGCGAGGATATTCTGGAGTTAGCGCCAGCAGCTCTTCCATCAATTCGGGCGGAACGGCAATCCATCGATCTTCGGTCCCTTTCGCTGCTGGGATGCAAACTTTTCCTTCAGCAGCATCCACATGCTTGTGTGGATGCATTGAAATTGTTTGTGAAATCCGCCCGGCGGTCGCGAACATCATCAACGCAAGAGTTGCGATTTTTGGTGGGGCATGTTCTCGGAATTGAAGCAGCCAATCCCAATCTGCCGGAGGATATTTCTTTCGGCCCGTGCTACCCCGCTTTTTATCCTGGGCGACCTTCTCAGCCTTAGTGTAACCGCGAATCCGATACACTGTTCCGTCGCTGTCATCATATAAGTTATTAACGACAGCGCGCACGGGCGTGATTATCTGGCGCGTCCAGGTCGCCGTCGATGCCATCGGATAGATCTTCTCTCCCAGCTTGCGGACTAGCGATGGTTTTAGGTTCTTTATCTGGATCGCGCCAATTTCTGTAAGGATGGGGATGAGGTAGGTCGCTTCCTTTGGCTTCGCAGTGTATTTTAAGACTGCATCTGCGAACGTCAGATCGGGCGCCTTCGGACCAAGCTCCTCTTCCCCAGCGGTTTCGCCATTCAGATGGCGGTTCAGGACTCGTTTTTCTTCCTCACGACACCATTCCCACGCGCCTGCCTCTTCAGATGCTCTAGTGCTTTTGCGGTAGTAGCCTGAGATCGCGGTACCACCGTATTCGATCGTTCCCCGGACCCACCATTTCCCTTTACGCTTATAGACCTCGAGCGGCATCGGTTTGAACTTTCAGAGATAAGATCCAAATTTTCCGGTGTGATCAAGACAGTCCGGCCCATCTTCCGGAAGGTACCAAGCTCGACGGCTCGCTCCCTCAGCCACCGAGCCGATATCTTGATGCCTCGCTCGGCGAGTTTTTCCACCCATTCTTCGGCGGTAAGCGCGCGGCTCAAATTTGGGCAGGATTCAATCATCGCCCTCGCCCCGCGCTTTCACTTCAGAGACTGGTTCGACCATCTCGCGAGCAATGTATTCGTCCACGGCATTCACCGGGAGGAGGTACCTGGTGCCGATCCGAATGTACCTGAGGTGCCGGTTGTCGATTAGGGTTCGGATGCGTTTCTCGGCCCATCCGGTCCGTCGCGCCAGTTGCCGCGGACTGATCAGTTCAACAGCGTCAAGCGTAGACATTTGGACCTCCTGGTGCACAAAGCGGTATAAATAGGAACGCGAATCGTCATTAGTGAACATTTGTGCATAAAAAGGGAACATTTGTCCAGTTGATAAATGCAGCTGCCATCGGTGGTCGAATGTTGGAGACCCGGAAAGATCACGATCTTCCGCAGAGTAAGGTAGCGGCGTTGCTGCATATCTCAGATCGCGGATACAAAAATTATGAGACCGGCAAACGCGAGATACCGCTCTCCGTCGCTCTGGCTTTCTGCGAACGTTTCGGCATTTCATTCTCATGGCTCGTCACAGGAACGGATTGCCTTCATCCTGACGATGTCGGCGTGGCCGTCGGCGAACTGGTTTCGGAGATCTTCGCCGAGTCCTCAAAAAGAGGTTTGCAACTGACCCCCACGCAGGCTGGCAAGATCGGTGCTTACATCTTCAAGACATGTCACACGAACCGGACCTCACCCAACCAGGAAGTCGCGGCGGTATTTGAACTGATGGGAGAGGATTGATGGCGCGTCTATCGGATCATGAGGAACTCGAGAGGCAGCTTAGTCGATTGGCGAATTTCCTCCGTGTCACGGCCATAAGTTTCCTGGGAATTGCGATTATTGCTGCCGCGACGGATCGCAGTGTACTTGGCGGCGATCTAGGACTCTATCATCTTGTCTTGGGCTGTTTGGCAGCTTCAGGCGTGGCCTTGGGATATGCCGGACACCGTGTCGCACGGTTACTTCTATTGGGTGATGTGAAATCGACTCCCATTTCGCTCAACCAGATCGATGATTGATTTCAATCCGCAAATTCACCGCTACTCGCACGACCGTCGGGCATCCCGCGAGAGGTCTGAATGAACGCCACCGAAATAGCTGAAGCCATAGAGATACTGGCGGAGCAGCCGTTTGACGCTGCCGAATTCCCCTACGCCTTTCTGGAGGCTTTTGGGCGCAAGCCCACCGAGATCAAGCGGCTGCGTTCTGGCAACACCAACAAGTCCGATCTGGGCGGCGTTCTTCAGCGCAACCACATCCACATCGCCGTCACGGCGCCGGGTGAGGTCACGCATACCCTCACCGCCCTGCGCGACAGCCCGGCTACCGCAAAGGCCAAGGCCAAGTTCATCCTCGCCACCGATGGCGACATGCTCGAAGCACAGGATCTGGCGAGCGGGGACATCCTTTCCTGCCCCTATCCTGAATTTGCCGAAAAGTTCGGCTTCTTCCTGCCGCTGGCGGGCATCACCACCATTCCCCAGCTGCGCGAAAGTTCGTTCGACATTCGCGCCACCCGCCTGTTCAACAAGCTTTATCTGGAGCTGCTGCAGGACAATCCCGATTGGGATACCGCCGCCCGCCGCGCGGATATGAACCATTTCATGGCCCGGCTGATCTTCTGCTTTTATGCGGAGGATACCAGCATCTTCCACCCCAGCTATCCCTTCACCGGGACGGTCGAGAAGATGAGCGAGCGGGACAGTTCGAACACGCATGAGGTGATTGCCGAACTGTTCCGCGCGATGAATACGCGCAAGGAGAACCACGAGGCGCAAGGCATCAAGAGCTGGGCGCGGCCCTTCCCCTATGTGAATGGCGGGCTGTTTGGTGGATCGCTGGATGTGCCGCGCTTCAACAAGTCGGCGCGCAATTACCTGATCCATATCGGCGGGCTGAACTGGACGAAGATCAACCCCGATATTTTCGGCAGCATGATCCAGGCCGTAGCCGATGATGAGGAGCGCGGCGCGCTGGGCATGCATTACACCAGCGTGCCCAACATCCTGAAGGTGCTGAACCCGCTGTTCCTCGACGACCTGCGCGCCAAGCTGGAGGAAGCGGGCGACAACAAGGTAAAGCTGCTCAACCTGCGCAAGCGGATGGCGAAAATCCGCGTGTTCGATCCGGCCTGTGGATCGGGCAATTTCCTCGTCATCGCTTACAAGGAAATGCGCAAGATCGAGGCGGAGATCAATCAGCGCCGCGATGAGACCGATCGCGCATCGGACATTCCGCTGACCAATTTTCGCGGGATCGAACTGCGCGATTTTCCGGCGGAGATCGCCCGGCTCGCGCTCATCATTGCGGAATTTCAGTCCGACGTGCTCTATCGCGGGCAGAAGCTGGCTCTGGCGGAATTTCTGCCGCTCGATGCACAGAACTGGATCGTCCAGGGCAATGCCCTGCGGCTCGACTGGCTGACGGTCTGTGAGCCGACCGGGAAAGGCGGCGGGAAGATCTTCGCCGACGATCTTTATGGCGCGCCGCTGGATCAGGCCAAGATCGACTTCGAGAACGAAGGTGGTGAGACATATATCTGCGGGAACCCGCCATATATTGGCGCAACGACCAAGGCTCCAAAAGGTGCGAGCAAGGAAACGAAGGCACGTCTCAAGCGCGAAGCCGAAATGCGCAAAGCCGATTTGGAAGCAGTGTTTCGCGGCAGGATCGACGCATGGAAGTCGCTGGACTACGTTTGCGGTTGGCTAATGAAAGCTGCCGATTACGGGAAGGTGGAGAATTCCGCAGCAGCGTTCGTTTCGACAAACTCCATCTGCCAAGGCGAGCAGGTATTTCGGTTTTGGCCAAGCATCATCAAAGATCAGCTGAGGATCAATTTCGCTGTCACGTCCTTCAGCTGGAAAAACCTTGCCGCCAAGAATGCCGGTGTCACAGTTTGCATTGTCGGGATTTCGCGACAGTCAGGGATGGCGAAGCTGTATAGCGGCAAAGACGACACGGTCCGTGATGTCCCAAACATCAACGCTTATCTAGTGCCGTATCACGACGTCTACGTCGAGAATAAGTCCAAGCCCATTCAAGGGCTTCAAGCCGTTGTGAATGGCAGCAAACCGGCTGACGGGGGCGGGCTGATTTTTGATGCCGATATTGCACACCAATTGCGCTCGGAGGCTGGCGAAGAATTTCAGGTAATTCGGCCATTCTTTGGGGCACACGACGCAACGCACGGTGAAGGGCGTTACTGCATTTGGGCTTCAAAGGCGCAGTACGAGGCCCTCAAGGATCTACCGGGCTTTCAAAAGCGTTTCGACATTGTCGCGGAGATGAGAAACGAAAGCGACAAAGAGCTGACGAAGGCTGGTGCCGATAGCCCGTACGCATTCCAACAAGTTCGACAGCGCGGCAATGAGACTGTCTTCCAGATCCCCCGGCACTCTTCGGAGGAAAGAGAATTCTTCCCAGTGGCCACCTTGCCGAAAGGCGCGATTGTTGGTGATGGGGGTTTTGCGTTCTTCGATCCACCATTGTGGAACATAGCAGTGCTCGTTTCAAAGGTCGCACTGTCTTGGATCGCAACGGTTTGCGGTAAGATTAAGACTGACTATCGATTCTCGAACACCTTGGGTTGGAACACCCTTCCGGTTCCCCCGCTCACCGAGAAGAACAAGGCCGATCTCAGCTATTGCGCGGAGAAAATCTTGCTGGCGAGGGAAGCGTATTTCCCGGCCACAATCGCCGAACTCTACGATGCCGAGAAGATGGATGAGCAGTTCCCGGAATTGCGTGATGCTCATGCCGCCAATGACGAGGTGCTGGAACGCATCTACATCGGCCGCCGCTTCAAGAACGACACCGAACGCCTCGAAAAACTGTTCGAGCTCTACACTAAGATGACCGGCAAGAAGGCCGCGTGATGGCGAAACGTCCGCGTGGTTGGGATAAACAAGCAGTCAATGGGATCGCTAAAAAACATTATGGCGGGCTTGCTGAGATGTTTGACGCCCATGGCTGGTATAAACTTGACCGGACTTTTGGCCAGATCGCTCCTTCCCATGTGAAGGCAACTTACGGAAGCGTTGCTGCCTTTGAGCGAGCTCATGAAAATGGCCTTGCAGGCAATGGTCTGGTTGATCCCATGGCTGCGATCAATTCCGATCCGCCAAACGTGTGGCTGACTAGCTATTACGGATACGATCCGGAAAATTGGGGCTTGCTCGCCTTTGGATCCGAAAGCGACAGAGCGAAGTTCCTGCGTGAAAGCGAGCCGGGCGCACTTGTCGTCGTCTACGGCACAAAAAGTCTCCGCTCCGATCTGGCCGGCCGAGTACTCGGTGTGCAGCAAGTGTCACATCTGGCCGGACCGTCCGAACAATTCATCTCACCGCAGGCATGGGCCGAGAAGCAAGCCAGCCCGCGAAACAGGAGCCGATGGCTGTTTGGAGTACAATCAACGCGGGCCTGGCACGTGGTCCCTGAGGATCGCCCAAGGGTGGAAGACTTTGCTGATGAAACGTGGTCAGCTGGAGCTGGGCGTTCCATCGGCAGGTATTGCAAACGACTGACCAGCGCAGAAGCGAGAAAGGTTCTCGCCCTCCAAATGTACGAAGGCCCTGTTTTTGGAGGGCGAGAGATCGAGCACGCGGAGTTCGCTGATGGGCAAGACCTGATGCGACCAAGTCGGCCGGGACCCGTTTCTCAGAGCGGCTTTCATGTGTCCGAAAGCGAAGGTCCGAAGCACCTTTATATGCTTGAACTTGTCGGTGACGACATTGGTTCTTTCGTGCGTGGCCCAATAAGGAAGCGTAGAATCGTGAAGGTGGGTTTTTCCAAAAGCCCCGAAGTGCGCTGCAAAAGCTTCAACAGCGCCTTGCCAGGCAAGCAGTTTGAATGGCGCATTTTAAAGTCCACCTTCGTCGAAGGCCTCCCGCCTTTCCCATCGTCTCATCATGCCAAAAGCGGCGAGCAGGAAATGGTTCGGTTCCTTCACAAGAAGGCAGATTCAATGGGCGGGGAATTCTTCCTCGCCAATGACGACCACCTCAATAAGGCATGGAAGCGGGGGAAATCGGCGGCCACCGAATTCGGAGGTTGAAGGACGTAAAACGCCATCATGGAATTGGCTTGTATGCCGGACGACTGCGAATTATGATTACAGGTGATTACATCTGCATCAGGAGCCAGCTATGGGACATGAACCGGCCACTTCCCCCATCACCATTCGCGCGGCGAAGGAGATGGTGAGCGAGATCGATTCCATCGCCCATGCGCTAGACCGGTCGCGCAATTACGTCATCAATCAGGCGCTGCAGCAATATCTGGAAGCCAATGCCTGGCAGGTGGAGCGGATCAAGGAAGGGATTGCGGACGCGCGCGCTGGCCGCGTCCACCCCGCCGATGATGTCCATGCTGAAATCGCCGCGAAACACGGCTTTGGCCGCTGATGCGGGTCACTTATGCGAGTGCCGCGCGGCGCGATCTTGATGCGATTATCGACTACATCTCGCTTGAAGACCGGGCTGCGGCCGAACGGGTTTTCCATGCGATTTCCGATAGCGTCGACAGACTGGGGGATTACCCCAACATGGGCCATGTCGGCCGGATCCCCGATACGCGCGAGCTTTCCGTGACGGGCCTGCCCTATATCGTCGTCTATGAAGTTTCCGCCGAGACGGTGACCGTGCTCGCCGTCTTCCACGGCGCGCGCGATCTGGCCCGTGCGATGGCAGAAAGATCAAAAGGGATGCCCGATAAATGACCAAGACCGTCCCTTCCGTTTCTGTCAGCTATGCGCAGAATGGTGCCTCCACCAAATCGAACGAACTGGGCATGCGCCCGATGCAGGAACGCGCCTTCGAGAAGCGGGGCGAGCAATATCTGCTGATTAAGTCGCCGCCGGCATCGGGCAAGAGCCGCGCGCTCATGTTCATCGCGCTCGACAAGCTGACCAATCAGGATCTGCGCCAAGCAATCATCGTGGTGCCGGAAAAAAGCATCGGCTCCAGCTTCAATGACGAACCGCTCAGGCAGTATGGCTTCTGGACGGACTGGCATGTGGAACCCCGCTGGAACCTGTGCAACGCGCCGGGCACCGATGGCGGCAAGGTCAATGCGCTGGGCAGCTTTCTGGAAAGCGATGACAAGGTGCTGGTCTGCACCCATGCGACCTTCCGGTTTGCTGTCGATAAATTCGGGGTGGAAGCCTTCGACAATCGCCTGATCGCAGTGGACGAATTCCACCACGTCTCCGCCAATCCGGACAACAGGCTGGGCACGCATCTGGGCGAACTGATTGCGCGCGACAAGGTGCATATCGTCGCCATGACCGGCTCGTACTTTCGCGGCGACGCAGAAGCCGTGCTGGCCCCGCAGGACGAGGCGCGTTTCGACAGCGTGACCTACACCTATTACGAGCAGCTCAACGGCTATGAGCATCTGAAAAGCCTCGATATCGGCTATTTCTTCTATTCCGGCCCCTATTCCGACAGCATCCTGGAGGTGCTCGACCCGGCGGAAAAGACCATCATCCACATCCCCAGCGTCACTTCGCGCGAAAGCACTAAGGACAAGCATCGGGAAGTGGAGCATATCATCGAGGAGTTGGGCGATTGGCTGGGCACCGACGATGCGACCGGGTTCCAGCTGGTCAGGACGGCAGACGGGCGCACCTTGCGGATTGCCGACCTAGTCGACGACGATCCGGGCAAGCGCGATCGCGTATCGGCGGCGCTGAAGGACGCCAGCCAGAAGAACAACCGCGATCATGTCGACATCATCATCGCGCTGGGCATGGCTAAGGAGGGTTTCGACTGGATCTGGTGCCAGCACGCTCTGACTGTTGGCTATCGGGCCAGCCTGACCGAAATCGTCCAGATCATCGGCCGCGCCACCCGCGATGCGCCGGGCAAGGCGCGCGCCCGCTTCACAAACCTGATCGCCGAACCTGATGCTGCGGAATCCGTGGTGACTGAGGCGATCAACGACACACTGAAAGCCATCGCTGCCAGCCTGCTGATGGAACAGGTTCTTGCCCCGCGTTTCGAGTTCAAGCCCAAGACCCCGACCAGCCAGGCAGACCCCGATTTCGACTATGGCGAAGCCGGATACGACAAGGATCGCTGCAATGTCGGCTTCAACGAGGAGCGCGGCACTTACCAGATCGAAATCAAGGGGCTGGCCGAACCCAAGAGCCCCGAAGCAGAACGCATTTGCCGGGAGGATCTGAATGAGGTGATCGCCACCTTCGTGCATGACAAACGCTCGATCGAGCGTGGCCTGTTCGATGAGGAGCTGGTTCCTGAGGAACTCACGCAGGTGCGTTTGGGCAAGATCATCAAGGACAAGTACCCGGAGCTGGATGACGAAGATCAGGAAGCGGTACGCCAGCACGCCATCGCTGCTCTGAATCTCACTCAGCAGGCAGCGCGTATTGCCGCTGGCGATGACAAGGAACAGGGAGCCAATACCGCCCTGATCGACGGTGTGCGCAAATTCGCGATGGATGTGCGTGAGCTCGACATCGATCTGATCGACCGGATCAACCCGTTCGGCGAAGCCTACGCCATCCTCGCCAAAACCATGAGCGAGGACAGCCTGAAGCAGGTCGCCGCAGCCATTTCCGCCAAGCGCACCAGCCTGACGCCTGAAGAGGCGAAGGAATTGGCAGTGCGTGCGGTCCGCTTCAAGAAGGAACGCGGGCGCCTGCCGTCGATCAGCTCGGCCGACGCCTGGGAAAAGCGAATGGCCGAAGGCGCAGCAGCATTTGTCCGGTTCAAGGATGAGGGCCGCTATGAGTGACCTCGATCTCAACGACCTGCGCAATGAGTTGGCGGATTTTGCCCAGCCCGAAAAGAAGGTTCAGCGTTCAGCCAAGGAAGAGCGAGTCATCGCGGGTTTCGAGGAGATCCAGCGTTTCGTCGATCAGAACGGCCGCGCACCGCAGCATGGCGAGCAGCGGGATATTTTCGAGCGGCTCTACGCGGTCCGCCTGGATCGCCTGCGCGGCCTGTGCGAATATCACGACCTCCTGACGCCCCTCGATCATCAGGGTCTTTTGGCGGCAGCAGAACCCACCCCATCGGCTCCAGCAGAAGACATGGACGATGATGAACTGCTTGCCGAACTCGATGGCGCGGCGGGCAGCTCCGATATCACACAGCTACGCCATGTCCGCTCCGCGACAGAAAAACGCGCCGCCGAGGAGATTGCCAACCGCGAACGGTGCGAAGACTTCGACCAGTTCAAGCCGCTATTCGATGCTGTGCAGGCCGATCTTGATTCCGGGACCAGAACCACGCGCCCCTTCGTCAAGGATTCCGGGTTCCTGAAGGCAGATATCGGCCAGGGGCAGTTCTTCATCCTCGGCGGCCAGATTGCCTATGTCGCCAACGTCGGTGAGCCTATCAAAGCTCCCAATGGTGAGGCCGATGCGCGGTTGCGTGTGATCTATTCCAACGAGACCGAGAGCGACCTGCTACTTCGTTCACTGCAGCGGGCACTTTACAAGGACGAAGCTGGTCGCCGCATCACCGAACCAACTGCCGGCCCGCTTTTCGCCAGCGAAAACGACGAGGAGGATTTAGCCAGCGGGACAATCTACGTTCTGCGGAGCAAATCAGACGACCCTCGCGTCGCACAGCATCGGAACGTGCTTCACAAGATTGGGGTGACTGGTGGCCAGGTCGATAAGCGGATCGCCAATGCAAAGCTGGATCCGACATTCCTGATGGCCGATGTCGAAATCATCGCCACCTATGAGCTGTTCAACATCAACCGCTCAAAGCTGGAAAAGCTGATCCACCGACTGTTCGGTCGAGCCAGGCTGAACATCGAGATTCAGGATCGCTTCGGCCATCAGGTCACCCCGCGCGAATGGTTTCTTGTCCCGCTCTTCGTCATCGATGAGGCCGTAGAGAAGATCAAAGACGGCTCGATCACTCAATTTTCCTACGATCCGGATGCGGCAAAACTAGTAGGCAGACCAATGGGTTCGAGCTAACCTCGATACACTGGATTGGCGTAAGGCCCCACATCGAAGCTAATGGTGGGATCTAGCATAATTCGGCGCGCCAGCTTCCGATCGAACTTAACGACTAGGCGATCGTTGGCTCATGCCAGATCAACTACCCTGCACCTCATCGATCGCCGATAGTACGTCCACGAGTTGAGCGCGAAGGCTCGAAAGGCCAACTGCAAGCATAAGATCGCGCCGATCCGCCAGTTCAAGCACGGTCCGCAAAATCTGGTCGGAATGCCTCATCAGGATGACAAGATTGTCCGCGCTTGGGCTGTTCTTTCCATCGAACCAGTTTCGCACCGCCCGCTCGTTGGAGTTGGTCAGCTTCGCGACGGTTTTGACCGACGATGGCAGCTCACCAAATTCCTGTTTGAGCGCAAGTGCAAGCGCCCCGCTCAATGCCGATGGCGACAATTCCGGAAAAGTCTTTCCTGATTTCGACTGAAGACTTCGGTCCTTCTTCGTGAACGACATACCACTGAACTCCCAATAGATATTCGAGGGAATCGAAGGGTGTCATTCCGTGAGAAAATGAAAGTATCTGGCAGATGCAGGCGGCCGAAGAAGGACAAGACAAAGACCACGAAGGATCGCTAGTTCGAGCCGCGCAATATGTGCGCATGTCGACCGAGCATCAGAAATACTCGACCGAGAACCAGGCAGAGATCATTGCGCAATATGCCGCGCGGCGCGGCTTTGAGATCGTCAAGACCTATGAGGATTCCGGCAAAAGCGGGCTGAAGCTCGAAGGGCGTTTGGCGCTGCAGCAACTGATCGAGGATGTCCGATGCGGGGCAGCCGATTTCGAGGCTGTGCTCGTTTATGATGTGAGCCGCTGGGGCCGGTTTCAGGACGCCGACGAAAGCGCCTATTATGAGTTCATCTGCCGTGAGGGCGGGATTACAGTTCACTATTGCGCGGAACAGTTCGAGAATGACGGAAGCCTTAGTGCTACCATCATCAAGAGCATGAAGCGCGCGATGGCCGGCGAATACAGCCGGGAGCTGTCCGCCAAGGTCTTTACCGGACAATGCCGGTTAATACGGCTTGGCTATCGACAGGGTGGCCCGGCCGGCTTCGGCCTCAGACGCGTACTGGTCGACGAGCATGGCCGGGTGAAGGCCGAACTCGCTCGCGGCGAGCACAAGAGCCTGCAGACCGACCGGGTGATTCTTCAACCCGGACCGCCGGAGGAGGTCGAGACGGTGCGTCGTCTATACCGCATGTTCGTCGTGCAGCAGCGTAGTGAAAGCGAGATCGCCGATGTACTCAACGCCGAGGGACTCCGGACCGACCTTGGGAGAGAATGGACACGCGGGACCGTCCACCAGATCCTGACCAACGAGAAATACATCGGCAACAATGTCTACAACCGTATTTCCTACAAGCTGAAAGCAAAGCGTGTCGCCAATCCGCCCGACATGTGGGTGCGGCAGGATGGCGCTTTCGAGCCGATCGTCGAGCAGGATTTCTTCGACGCAGCCCAACGCATCATTCAGGAGCGCTCGCGCCGGTTCACCGATCAGGAATTGCTCGACCGCCTGTCACAATTGTTTGCCGACAAGGGGTGGCTGTCGGGCGTGGTTATCGACGAGATGGAGGACATGCCGTCGAGCTCGACATTCCGGCATCGCTTTGGAAGCCTGACCCGCGCCTATGAACTCGTCGGCTACACACCATCGCGCGATTACAGCTACATCGAGATCAATCGAGCGCTGCGTGCCATGCACCCCGAAATTGTCGCGTCGGTGATCGGTGAGATCGAGAAGCAGGGCGGCATTGTCGACCACGATCCCGTATCGGATCTCCTGCGGATCAACGAGGAGTTCACCGTCGCACTCGTTATCGCCCGCTGCCACGTCTCACCGTCAGGCGGTATGCGCTGGCAGGTTCGTTTCGATAGCGGTCTTCGTCCCGATCTTACTATCGCCATCCGGATGGAGGACGACAACCAGACGGTGCGCGATTATTATCTATTCCCGTGGCTGGACCTCAACCGAACCCCGAAGCTACGCCTCGCGCCCGACAATGGCATCCTTCTCGATGCTTTCCGCTACGATAGCCTCGACGCTTTCGTCGAACTGACTCGTCGCACATCGCTGAGGAAGGCGGCATGAGCGACGCAAGCACCGAAATTCGTCAAGTTCCGATCGACCTCATCACCGTGCTCAATCCACGTGTGCGCAACAAGCGCGTGTTTCAGGAACTGGTCGACTCCATCGCCTCTCTTGGCCTCAAGAAGCCAATCACCGTCAGCCAGCGACCCGGAAAGAACCGCTACGATCTGGTCTGTGGTCAAGGCAGGCTCGAAGCATTCATCGCCCTCGGCGCCTCGGAAATCCCGGCCATGATCGTCGAAGCGAGCGAAGAGGATTGCTTTGTCATGAGCTTGGTCGAGAATTTGGCACGGCGCCAGCACAGCCCGCTCGAACTGGTCCACGGGATCGGAGAGCTGTCTCAGCGCGGCTATTCGCACGCAGAAATTGCCAAGAAAGTCGGGTTCTCGGTCGACTATGTCGCTGCCATCTGTGTTCTGCTCGAGCAAGGTGAAGAAAAACTGATCAACGCGGTCGAGCGCGGCACCATTCCGCATTCGATCGCGATGGAGATCGCGAGAGCCAAGGAAGGCGAGGTCCAGAAGGCGCTCGCCGAAGCCTACGAGCAGAACAAGTTGCCTGGAAATCAGGTCCTCGCGATCCGGCAGATCATCGAGCAGCGTAAGGTGAGCGGCAAGCAGGTCCATCGCGGCTCGGGCAAGGATGTGCGAACGCGGCGGGTCAGTTCGGAAACCCTGATCCGCTCCTACCAGCGCGAAACCGAACGCCAGAAGCTCCTGATCAAGCGCGCTTTGCTGGCACGCAGCCGCCTGCTGTTCGTGTCCAATGCTCTTCGCCGCCTGCTTGCGGATGAGCACTTCGTGACCCTGATGCGAGCAGAAGGCATCACCTCGTTGCCCGAAGCACTGGCCGAGCGTGTTGGTACAGGGATTTCCCCATGACCAAGCCGATCAAGATCGCATTCGATCAGGATGTGATCACCCTTCCGATCGAGAAGCTGTTGCCAACAAAGGCGCTGCCGAAGACACTTCAGCAGAGCGTCAAATACAGCCGTATTTCCGCTTCGATCAGCGAAGTCGGTATCATCGAGCCGTTATCGGTCGCGCGTCAGAAGGGTGGAGCCTATCTCCTTCTCGACGGACACGTGCGGCTCGCGGCCTTGCGCGAACAGGGGATTAGCGAGGTGCCCTGCATCATCGCGCATGACGACGAATCCTTCACCTATAACAAGCGGGTCAATCGGCTTGCGGTGATCCAGGAGCATTACATGATCGTCCGCGCGCTCGATCGCGGTGTTTCAGAGGAGAAGCTCGCGCGCGCACTCAATGTCGACATCAAGGTGATCCGCAACCGGCGCCATCTCTTGCGAGGCATAAGCGACGACGTCGCCGAGTTGCTGAAGGACAAGCAGGTTGGCCACGTCGCTTTCCAGAAGCTGCGCAAGATGAAACCACTCCGCCAGCTTGAAGTGGCGGAGCTGATGGTCTCTGCGAACAACTTCACCTCCTCCTATGCGAAGGCCCTGCTCGCAACGACCAAACCGGAAGACCTCCTCAATCCTGACGAACAGCGCAAGGCGACGGGCCTATCGACCGAACAGATGGAGCGATTGGAGCGGGAAATGTCCGAGCTCAGTACCGACTATAAGGAACTGGAGATGTCCTACGGCGACGACATGCTCGTGCTGGTCGTGGCATCGGGGTTCCTCGAACGCCTGCTTGGCAAGCGCGAGATCGAGCGGTTTCTCGAAACTCGCCACCCCGAAATCTTGGAGAATTTCAGGTCAGTTGTTCAGGCAACTTCGCTTGACCAATCGACAGCGACTGGCCGTGCGACCTAGCACGATGGGGACCCGGACCCGACAAGCGCGGGGACCGCAGGAGACGCCGCACTGTGGGGCGGATCGAGCGCGGCGTTGGGAATGGCGGCGAACCCGCAGGAAGCCCACCACAAGTCCGATAGGACTTGGCGGAAAGGTGTGCCGGACTTGCTCGGGTCCGGCACACATGGTGCGGAGTATTCTAATCAGATCATATTTCAGCTTCCGATCCGATTGCAGCAATCGCCGCCGTTATAGAAGGAAGCCTGAGACGATCGGACTGCCAAGGTTAGTCTGAGCCTCTTCTTTCGCGGAATGCGTCAAGCATCGGGGGCCGATGGAGGCACTCATCAAAGCGGAACGGTCGAGTTTGTAAGGGGGAAACGCTTCTAGCATCCTCATGCGCCGGGTTCAGGAGAACGACATCTGCTTCGGGGAGAACTTTGGATCGAACTGCCAATAGCAGTGAGTTGCGATTGACGATCCAATCATCAACAAGCGTCTTAATCTCACCCTCGGCCAAACCATCGGGCGCGCGCTCCGGTCTTGAGTCAATATTCGTCCAACCAAGAGTGAGATCGTTCGGTGCTTCGTCGAGGCGATCAAGCCAATACCTAAGAGCGATCAAGACCGCAGCCCCGGCTTCACTGGCAAGGCTGACTACTGGCAGACCCGGAGAAGAGTATCGCCCGCCCGACAGCTCGGCACCTTTTCCATCCAACGTCTGATGACCTAATCGTGTTAGCCGCCACAACCTCATGTCCGCCAATATGACGTTTCCATTCGAAAGCTGCCAGTCTGCATTCAACCCACTCTCAGACATCGCGCTTCGCGCTCACTCAGACTGGAACCTGTCCGGATACTACCGTCGCATAACAGCCTTCACCTAAACGACGATCTCGGATAATTGGAACACGCCCGTCGGTCAGTCCCGCGGGTGAGGCTTAGTAACCTCGCAATCTTGCGACCGGTCGAACCAGTTTCGGCCGGGTGGCTGTCGCGCATGTCCAAGGTTCTGCCCAAAGGCGGCAGCGCCTGTGCGCAAGTCCAGGTTACTAACACCCGGCTCGGGTCCGCCTCTCAGTTAATTTGGAGGCGCCAAAGTGAAGACCGCACGAAATCTCTGGGCAACACCGTTTTTCTTGTGGTCCGCGCACACCGCGCTCTTTGCGGCCGACGCGCTACCCGATCCACAAAGTGCCTGCCAAATCATTATCGAGTACGACCCTGCGTATAAGGAGGCTGTTGAGTCAGCGCTCTCAAACCTCGATCAATACGAGGAATTATGCGCCTTCCTCGAAGCACAGAATTTATACGTCGATCTGCGAGGTACCAGCGGCATCCTAGAAGACAGAGCTTATGCGTGGGCGCTCGTGACCCTCGCAAATCGCGAGACCAACGCGACTGTAGGCGGACATCAGACGGTGACTTTGCTCGGGAGCCCAGCAGATAGCGTCGAAGAACGACGAGTACTTTTCGCCGTCATGGAACGAGCGCTGGAAATCGCCGCCGATGGCCCGGCACGCTTCGTATCTGAAAGAGATCCGCGCTGATGGGTATGCGCGATGTTTTTGGCGGAGGCACAAGAGAGCTCGCCATTCCAACCCACATGGTGACTTCGGCCCCATCACTTCCCGGTTGGACGATCTCGAAGCACCTGGCGATTGTCGGATCGTCGCGAAACATCAAGGTGGGGCTGCTTGATCCGCGCAAAGACGCAGGACAAGTCTACGAAGAAGTCATGTTGGAAATGTGCGAGAGTGCGAAAGATCTCGGTGCAAACGCCATTCTGAATGTACGCCTTGCCCCGATGCCGATCGGCGCCGGCTTCATCGTGTCGTCACTTCTCGTCACTGGCGATGCGGTGATAGCAGTCGAGGTAGATCAATAGCATTGTGCGATGGCCGTTTCCAGGATGTCTGAGAGCCGTTCTGCTCCGCAATCGCGATGGTCGGCTCTGATTGGCACCTGCTGCAAGCTGTGATCGTTTCCTTGAGAGATGCCAGTTTTCGCCCCGAGTTCTCGGAAGCCGCGCAAGCACTCAGCTCCACTACCTTCCGGTAGCATCCAGATGGGCACGACTCCGTTATAGTGATCCCTGCGGCATGGGCTTCAACCATAGTCAGTTTCCATAGGCGGTTGGCGATGAGCCTTTCATAGTGGAGCTTGTTGATGATGCGCGACTGGCCCGGGAGGCAATTGGACAGAGAGTAGCTCCACTTCAGGAGTTGTTGCGACCAGCGCAATTCCGCCTCCAGGCTTTGAGCGCGCGTCGAACATCGTTCGAGCACAATGAATCGCGGTAGTTGGTTGGCCAGCATCAAACGATAGATTTCTGATCTAGCGGACTGATACTTGTCCTTTTGCGCAAGAGCTCGACGAATATGATCGATCGCTCGACCATGCGGGTTTTTCGTTTCCCCCACGTAAAAAGGTAGCGCTTGGTATCGGCTTCTCGGATCGGTCTTGGTGGGATCGAGAATAGCGTAGACTACGTATGGGGCTCCATCGGCGGCCTGCGCAAATTGCGTCGCTACTTCGTTCATCCGGTCCTCAAGATCGTGACCAATTTCGAGCGAATTGTTGCACATCGAACTTCTCCTTCGTTCGATGCCGCCCCTCCCCCTCCTCTTTTTTACCCCGGCCAATTCCCGATTATATGCGCAAACCGATTGTGGTGATTGCCCGAAGGGCTCCTTCTCCATAATCTGTCCACGAAAGGGGCAAGCGATGCCTGCATCATTCAATCCTGGGTCATTCGACATCGGTCCTTTCGATCTCGAAATCACGCTCACAGAGGCGGCGCTGGATGAGGCGAACCGTCCTACCCGACGCATATTGGCGAACGCCTGCATCGGTGTAGATCCATTCGATGCCTACTATGCCTCGCTCGAACTCTTTGAAGCGCTACAGGCGGTTCATGAGGAATACGCAGATGCTAAAGCGAAGCTGGCGCGTATCCTGTCGACCCGTTGCGACGATTTCCAGCGCTGCTTGTATTATTCGCTCGCCGGCCGCGGGGTGGTGCAAATGCTCGCGGATCTGGAGTGGCTGCTCCATATCCTTAGCGGAAGGGCCAAAATCTCAGCCGAGTTGCTTCGGCATGGCGGTAATGTGCAAACCGCTCGCTCGCCATACATTGGCGATGAGCCTGATGGCCCAATTGCAGCAGCCAACCCCGATTTCGAACTCGGTGCATCGTGGTTTCTCGATCCCGAGTCGGGCGGGAAACTGAGCGACTAATCTTTGAACTGTCAGATCTTTTCGCAGGTCGCGGTACGCTGGAACTGGGCCTTCCTATCGGCAGCTTTGCGCCCTGATCTCGATCATTCCGCCGATTGATTCCGTTCGCCTGAAGCAGTCATTCGTTCGAGGACGTATTAGGTCGGCTAGATGCCAATATTCCGGTTGCTTACCCTGCAAGCTAATGTCGCTGCTTGTGCGTACAACGCGTCCAGGTTGTGGACTGCTAGACAAATAGCTTTGGCGACCGGCATCACCGCATCGAAAGAAGCGACTACAGATTTTGAACTCAAGTGCGAATTGGCACCTCCAGCACAGGCCGCAGCGGCTCAAGGCGTGCTGCGTAGCGTCGGACGATCTGGTTATAAAGATCGGCGATTGCCTTTGCCTGGACCGACACGACCAAAGCATATCGCAGCTTCTCGTCGGGCGAAAAATTACGCCCTTCAAGCCGTGAATTGTAGTGAATGTCGAACACAGGGTTACTCAGCGAGCGACCTTGCATCCGAATCTTGCCGTGCAAACAATTCTCCCACTTCCAGGCGTCGCGGCGCAGTTCTTCCTCTGTCGCGCCGGCCTGAGATGTGCCGAAGAACGACCTCGTATCAGCATGCAGCTGGTTGTCTCGTGAAAACTTCCCGTCATGCGGACGGAAGGTGAGCTCCAGACCGGCCTGCGTGTAATTGCCCGGATGATGCGGATCGGTGTTCGATTTGTAGCAGACCGTCGCTTTCATATTCACCATGCCAGAGATTTCTTCGTCGGGCATCGGGATCGCAGCGCGAATGTACTTTGCCGGAGAAATTTCGCCCTGGTAGACAATCCGCACCTCATCGTCAGCGCAAAGGACGATGCTATTGATGTCCTGCGCCGCGCGACCCCAACCAACCTCCTTGGCGTCGATGTCGGTCCCCTCGGCTGTATGAACTAGCAGCGCGCGTATCGCGAGATCGTTCAGATTGCCGCCGAAGTGCGCGCGAACTCCCGAAGCCATCCGAACAACTGCGGGTGTCGCAAACGATGTCCCACCGGTCGTGTTCAGCTGAGGGCTCATTTCATGGCTCACCACCACGAAAGGTCGCGCAACCGAGCCTCCAAATCCGACCAGATCGGGCTTTATTATCCCGGGGCTTCGCCCCGGCCCGACCGAACTATATGAGGCGCGTTGCCAGTCATCGTCCATGGTATCGCAGGCACCGACCGCAAGCGCATTTACACAATCGGCTGGCACCTGAACCCGGTTGAGGCCTGCTAGCGCATCGCCTTCGCCGTCATTGCCCACGGCGATACCGGCCAAGGTCGAAGTTCTCGAGAGTCGATCGTCAAGTACTGCCGTCCATGCATGGACGTCGTCGTCTTCAATCGGCAGGCAAGGACCGATGCTGAGGTTGATGAAGTCGTAATGCTGGCCCGAAAGCACCCCGTCGATTCGCTCGAGCACTTCATATAGCTCGTGAAGGTTCTGAGCCGGATCCTCGTCCAACACGCGATAATGATCGATTGCTGCGAAGGGGCGCGGGATTGGTTTTTTCGGATCAATGTGGCCGAACAACGCGGCCGACGTCACCGCCACGCCGTGCTCGTACAGATCCTGTGTCGCTGGCAACATGTCGGGAAGCTCGTAAGGCGTTACCCACTCCGTGAGAGGGTGCCCGGGCGGCACACCACCATCGAAAATGGCGACGCGTGTCTCACGCGATATGGGCGGCTCATCGGGGAGATCGGGCATGGCCGTCGGGATGCCCGCCGAACGAATCGTCGGGCGAAGAACCCTCAGCTCGGGCATCTTGCGCAGCGCGCGCACGCTTGAGAACACAGCGATCTCTTCAGCCCGCTCGGACTCGGCATCAAGTTCGAGAAAACACAGACCTTTCGCGTAAAACCGGCGGCCGAAGTTCCGCTCAATGCCGCGAGCCTCGAGAAAATCTCCGAATTGATCCAGCAGCACCATCTCGCCTTCAAGCTCTCCTGCGTGAAGGACGATTTCCAACGGGAACGTGCCTGTCTCAGGAAGCACGCCCTTGATCTTGCTGCTCGGAATAGGCGCAGAAATCTCCTCGATCGAAGGAAGTTCCTTTTCCCGGCCCGACGTAGCGGGCCAGTCGGGCAGCGCATTTTCCCAGCTTCGCAAAGCTGAACGCGTCGCGCGCGCGAAGAGCTGTGTGGAAATGGTTTCTACAGGCGGCCGATTGCGGGAGCGCTTTTCGGGTTTGACTCTAGCGGGCCGACTGCCGACCACTTCCATCCCAACATCGCGCATCAGTTCGAACGGGAAATACGACTTCGCGATATATTCTGGGTTGAGCGTGAGAGATATGATCGCGCGATCATTCGGACATGCATCGTCGGGCAGGTTCTCGATCTTTTGCACCGTCTCGGAAATCATCGGGGTAAGGCGCCGCCGTGCTTCGCCGAAGCTATAGGGCGCATCTTTAGGGCCGCCGCCAGAACGCACGATAACGTCTTTGGTTAGGCGCTCGCCGCGACCGAGAAGGAAATTCTGTGCCATGATGTTTTAGCTTTCGTTGTCCGCATTAAGGCGATCGCGTATTGTGTCGCGCGCAACGCCTGTGAGTTCCTGGGCTCGGCGTTGCGACACCAGCTTTTCGGCATACAGCTTCACCGCAAGTTCGATCTTTTGCTGCTTGGTTTGTGAATCGACCGCGATGAGTGGAACGAGATGATCGCTGAGCTTCTTTCCGTTCAGTGCCGCCCCACGGCGGGCCCCGGTAATTTTGCGCTCGATATCACTGTAAGATTGTTCCAACAGCGAAAGCGCCAAGACTTCAGACCATGCATCAGCCTTCGGCATGAATCCTTTGAGAAGGGATGAAATAAAGGCTTCCGCCGCGTCCGCGCTCGGCACGTCGAAATGGACGACCTCTTCGAACCGTCTCCAGACAGCCGGATCGAGAAGCTCTTCGTGATTGGTGGCAGCGATGAGCATGCCCGAGGAGGGCCAATCATCGAGTTGCTGAAGGAGTACGGTAACGAGGCGCTTGAGCTCGCCAATCTCCCCGCTGTCGTCGCGCCGCTTCGCAACTGCATCGAGCTCGTCCAAGAGCAATACGCACTCCATCGATTTCGCAAAATCAAGGACATGCCGAAGATTTGAGCCGGTCCGGCCAAGGTAGCTACTCATCACCGCCGACAGGTCCAGAGTTAGAAGCGGTACTCCGAGGCGTCGCGCGATCCACCGCGCCGTCATTGTTTTTCCGACCCCCGGTGGGCCGGTGAAGAGGATGGTTCGTGTCGGCTCGAGGCCGACATCGAAAAGCGCGCCGGAGTTCTTTCTTTCATCGATAAGGCGGTCGATCGTGCCCTTGAGTGCATCGGTATACACCGGCTCATGTGGGAGCTCCGGATGTTCTTCCACTCGGAGGAGTTGAAACCGGGAGTCTGCATCCACCGGTAGCGCCATCTCTTGCTTCTTGCGCAGGGGAGACGATCGGGTTGGTTTCTGGCGCAAGAGTTCGACCAGCTCCTGCGAAAGCTTGGCATCATCGGAACGCCTTACGATCCGATGCAAAAAGCTGTGTACGTCTTGCTGGCGCTCAGACAATGCGATTCGCGCCAAGTGGACGAAATTTTCCCTTATTTTTTCATTTTCTTCCATTTGTGCCCCGTGGTGCTTGATTTTCTTTCGATTATTAAGGCCACGGAGTGGACGAAAATGCAATAGGTTCGTTCCGGTTTCGTCCACAGAAGGTGCTGCCAACGCGGCCAGTGGAAGATACAAGGAGGGTTTTGACCTTAGACAGCCATTCTCTGCAGCGCGTCTGACCTCGCTGCTATTACCGGTACGTTCACCCGTGCGATGAGGGCAGCTTTCGGGTCATTGTCGCAGATACCGGTTGGTCGGCTTCCGGCCCACTTTCAGTCACATACCTCCGCGAACTGCGCAGCGAGATGTTGCTCGAGAAGATCCACATCACTGTTGCGCGTGTTGCACCACTTCCGCCGAACGGATCGATGCAGGTCGACAATCCGCCAGGCCGAAAGCGGCGTCCGGCATTTCTCAAGCTCGCCGACAACCTCGTGGTCGAACTTGGCGCGACAGGCCAACGGCAGCATGTTACGCGCTACACGAATCAGCGCTGCACTGGCGGGTGGACCCATAAACAGACGTTTTGCGATTTGCCATTGGGCAAGGAACGCCAAGGCAACCGTACCGGATGCGAAGATAGCCGATGCCGCCGCGCCGCCGATCAATGGCAATATCGCAAGTGGGCTGAGCAGAAGGGCCGAGGTGACCAGGAGCGCCGCGAGCTGGTATCGGAGCATCAGGAACTCGATGCGCGCGACGCACAGCAATTTTTTAGGGGTGCTCATGATCTCTCCTTTCACGATCCGATCGGGCTTTCGCCATATTTGCGCAGGACATCGTCGAAAGCTTCGGCCATCAGGTCCTGCAGACTGAGACCATTGCGCCGCGCGCAGGTATGCATGGCCAGCGAGAGCTCGGGCGAGAAGTAGCCCGAAATCGCTTTACGACCCACACGGCTTGGCGTGGTTTGTGGGGGAGCTGCAAGCGATATGGGTTCGGTCGTCGCATTGTCCTTCGCTTGCTTGTCAGCGAGGTTAGCGAAGCGGTTCATGCGGACATCCTTTCCTGTTCGCGTATGGACATATTTAGCTGTTCACACGCCCACATGTGAAGCTGTTCGATCTCGCACGCCGCCTTGCTTGCCGGATCAAGATCGAAGATGGTCTGCCCGCCTGCAACTGCATGGCGATAGGTTGCGCGGTCGGGCAGGATAACAGGGCAGGTCTGCGCACCAAACCCGGTGACCAATTCCATCGCGTCAGCGTAAATCAGCTGAGCGTTGGGTGGACCGGCGGTGAACACAACGAAGGCCGGCTTGGCGAACAGTTCGACCAGGCGGATGGTTGTGCGCATGGCGGCAAGATCAAACGCGCTCGGGCGACAGGGGATCAGCACGAGATCTGCGCATTCGACCGCTTTGCTGGCCGCAAGGTCGGCATGGGGCGGCGTGTCGATCACGATCAGTTCGGCGCCCTGAGCAGACGCCGCTTGGATCTTGGCGGCGATGCGCGGCGGCGCGCTGTCGATGACCTCGGGTGGCGCGCCGCGTCGCCATTCGGCCCATTGCGAGGCGCTGGCCTGCGGGTCGGTATCGATCACAAGGCTGATCTGACCTGTTCTGGTCGCAGCGGCGGAAAGGTGGATCGCAAGCGTGGTTTTTCCGGCACCGCCTTTCTGACTGACAATCGCGACGGTGCGGGTGTGGGGATGTGGATTCGTGTTCATGCGCGATGGTCCTCATGTTCACATGTGAGAGTGTGGGGATGTTGGGATGTGGCCATGTTCAGCGTCCGCGCTCCAAATCGCGGGCGCGCTCCAGGTCGCGCTCGCGGTCGCGTGCCAGCTCGTCTTGGCTGCGGCTGATGCCGCTGCGCGAGGCGGGCTTTTCGAGCGTGATATCGCGCTCGCGGTTCTGGAGGACGGCCATCGCATATTCGGGGCCGAGTTTGTCGGAGAGCTTCTGAAGGTCTTCCTTGAAGCCGGGATAGTGGTCGGGCGATTTGGTCTTGGCCTGCGAGACATCCATCGCGCTGGTTTTTTCGCCGGTCCTGGTCTCGACCTGGCGCTGCACACGATCGGGATTGTCGGTCACCAACGTGGCGTGCTCGGCGATGCGGGTGACAGCGACCAGAAAAGAGGCGGTGCTGTTGAGCGCCCGTTCGCGCTCCGACATCATGATGATGCCATCCTTGGCGGTCATGCCCTGTGCGACATGCACGTTGATTGCATAGGCGAGATCGAGCCGCTCGAGCATCGAGTCGCCTTGCGGCAGTTCGTGCAGCTTGCCATCGCCCGCCTTTATCGTGACCTTGCCGCCATCGATGCGCTCGACATGGGCAATATCGCCGTTGAGCAACCCACGTTCGCCGTCCTTCGCGGTCCAGCGAATCCGGTCTTGTTCGTGGAGGCCGATGCTCTTGCGCTCGAAAATGGTGACGGCATCATGCTTGAGATTAGCCGGAAGTCGCGAGGGATCGAGTGTCCTGAGCTCGCCATCGCCCATATGCAGCTCGACCTTGCCATCTGAGACGTCGACGACCTCGCCGCGCTCACCGCGCTGGAACTTTTGGCTCGGCAAGTTCGTCTGGAATGCGACCACGCGACCTTCGTGATAGCCTTTGAGTTGGCGTGCGCCTTCGCGGGTGATGGTTACCCGGTCGAGTACATCGAGGCGGATACTGTTCGCACCGAGCTCGCCCCGCGCAGCCAATGCCTTCTGCGCCTCCGCATTGCCCGCGCTGCGCATCGCTCGACCTGCGGCAAGGAGGACAGTGCTGTCGCGCTGGTCCTTCGGTAGATCGACCCATATGTTCGCAGCAGTCTTCGGTATTTCGCCCGGCGCGACCTCGGTGGTCGCCGCCTTGAGCTCCTTGAACGCCTGATCGATGTCACCGTCCCCCAGCGCACGATTGAGCGCTTGCATCTGCGGCGTCTGCGCACGCAGGTTTTCAGCGATGTCGCTCCTGCCAAGATCCTGGCCCTGAAGCTGGGCAAACGGCTTGCCCGCCTCGATTGCAGGTAGCTGCTTGATATCGCCCGCGAGGACGAGCCGCCCGACATGCATCTGGTTAGCGAGGTCGATCAGACGTGCGAGCCGGTCGGTTCCGATCTGGCTCGCTTCGTCCACCATCACCAGCGCGCCGCTGAGCTCTTCCCGCGCCTCAGCCACCCGTTCCGCGCTGGCACTGCCGCCCAGAACCCGCGCATACCGGGCCAGAAAGCCATCCACCGTGGAAGCCGGCGCTGCGGTCTTCTCCCCAAACTCACGCGCAATGCGCCCGACGTGAGACAGCGCGACCACATTGCGCCCTTCCTCCCGCGCAATGGCAGCCACCGGGGCCAATGCGGCTGACTTCCCAACGCCAGCGCCGCCCTGAACGAGATGGATGCGGTCCCGGCTCGTCAGAATGTCGGCTCCAGCCTTTTCCTGTCCCTGATTGAGGCGCCGCAGGCCTATGGCCCGCGCCTGTTCTTGCAGGCGCGCAACCACACCGTCCCGTTCTGCGATGGGCTCAACACTGTCCTTTCCTGCAAGCGCCAGAGCAACGACCTTGTTCTCCATCGCTACGGCCTGCTGCGTGGTCAGCATCCGGTCGCGATCGGCCGGGCCACTGCCAATCAGAAGTCCCCGTTGCTGAAGTTGCTCGATACGCGCCTCAATGGCTTCGACCGTGAATGGTCCTTGGCGCTCGAGCGAATGGCGGATGAGATCATTGCGGCTGAAGGCCGCCTCGCGCTCGCCAAGTTCTCTCGCAGCGGAGGCGACCGCTTGTGCGGCTGCAAATGCCTTGGGTTCCAGACGGCCGAGGCGTTCCGGGACCAATGGGTCTTTATCCTTCGGGGTCAGCCCTATGGCGCTGGCAATCGCCATGCCCTTGGCGCCGATCCCGCGAATGCCGGCCACAAGCCGGGTCCAGACAGTCTGCTCGGCGCTGGATCGCGCCAGAGCTTTGTCGATCAGAGGTTTATGGTCAAAGCCCACACGCTTTGCTGTTTCCTGCCACCGCTCTTTCTGACCCGCTATGTCCGGGTCCATTTCCTTGCCCTTGCGCGTCGCGAGAGCGGCAAGTTCCAGTTCTCTTGCGCTGCTCCGTCCATCTTTTGCGGCTTCGGCCACCACCTCAGCGCGCCGGGTCGAAAAGGCTTCGATCACCTCGCGGGAAACACCTCTGATTTCGAATGCGCCATCGACCGCCTCCCGAGCCGGGACAGTTTCATAGCCGAGCGCCTCGACCCGCGCGCGCATTTCGGAGTTGTGCACCGCGCTCATCGCGTGCTGAGCGCGGTAGAATTCTGGATTGTGGACCGCTCGCCATTTGCCATCAGCGGTCTGGGTCGCATTGATGCCGACCGCGTGAATATGGAGATGGGGTTCCAGATTCCGGTTCACATCGTGCAGAAAACTGGCCACAAGGAGGTTGCCCGTGCGCTCGGGCACAGCGGTGCCCAATTCCTTGTCCCAGACCCGCGCTTCAACGACGTTCTTTTCGGCCCATTTCAGGGCCACTTTCGCCGACTCCGTGAACGCCTCGATCAGGCGCTTGTCGCCTCCAACCAGCGCCAGCAATGACACCGACTTCGAGACGCTGAAGTGGAGTTCATCGCCGAAGCGGCGCACGCCATCCTTGCCTTGGATCTCCGAACCGTCGGGCAGCTTGCCCTCGATGACGGCGGCGAACATGTCCTTGTCGACGGAACCGCTCAGCCCCAGCGCTGCGGCACCCTTGCCTAACCACTCAGAGGAATCGAGCGCCTGGTCAGAGGTGTAATAGTTATCCTGTGTTAGGTACTCGACGGTCCCCGCACCTGACGTGACTGCATTTACATGGATCATCGCTCATCCTCATGAGCGATGACGCGAAGACCGAGTTCGCGCTCCGGTTCAGGAAGGTGGCAGTCGGCGCGGCCGTATTCGCGCTCGATCAAACGGCACATTTGTGCGGGACTGTCGATCAGCTTTGAAGCCTGCCAGACGGACCACCCACTAAACAGCCCGGGCAATACAAGCCCCGTCAGTATTCCAAGCGAGAGCAGCAGTCCTCCGCATGCGCTGAGAAATTTGAGCGACAACATTCGATTGTCACCCAAGTAGAGTCCCCGCATTTCCCGGGGCTCGCTTGCCAGCTCTATCGTCTTGGCCAATTGCTCGGAAATCTGGGCTAGGCGCGTTTCAAGCGCTTCGAAAAGTTTCGGCTCCAGCGTTTCGAATGCGGTCAGCAACTCTTCGGTCATTGTCAGGAAAGGTGAAAGACTGGCTTCGTCCTGCTTTCGAAACTCGGCAATGAGCCGCTGCTGTGCGAGCCGGTTGGCTTCTTCACCACCGTTCCATTTCTCGTGAAGTTTATGCTGCATCCGGACGTTGTCGGCCTGTGCCCGGTCCATTTCGATTACGAGCTCTTTGAGCTGGTGCACCAAACCGCTGACGGTGGTGTCGAGCCGCGGTCCAGCGTCCTTCTGGAAGATCGCGCGTCCGGCGTCATAAGCCTCAACCAGCTCCTCGGCGAGGTCGCGAAGTAAAGCCGCGTTCGAGAGATTGCGCTCGGCGGCGATTCCGGAGAAGCGGGTATAAATTTGAGCGGAAACAGAGGTGTGGAGCTGTTCAGTCTTCGCCATGACGACCTCCCGGCGAGAGGGATGACCGCAAGATCTTCGTAGTTCTTAAGTCTCTGAAATATGGCGGTTCTACAGGCCGCCTACAGACCGCAAGTGCGACAGAGCCAGCTTTCCGCAACCAACTACAAAACGGTACTTGCCCCGTATGGTACCGTTTTCCGGGGGTTTGTCCGCTCCACCGAGAGCAGGCCACCTGCATGAAGTGTGAAATTCTATTTTCGTCCTCCAGAGTCCGGGCGAGCGAGATTGGGGGATTTCGAAGTCTTCCTGGATTTCCAGTGGGACGCGACCGGCCGAAAGGCCGGAACAGAGGTGGGGCTTCGCTGATCAGGCTCACGCGGCATCCTCGCGATAGACATTCGGATGACCTGCTCGATTGAAGTCGAGAGCCGACATCGGCTGAGGCGCCGCGTCGGGTTCCTGATCGAGTTCGACACAGAAGCGCTCGTAATATGAAAAGGCGAGCCGCTCAAAAGGCCACCCCGTCCCGCTGAGTTTGAGGATCGGCAGCTGCTCCCCGTTCAAAGCAGTTTGGAATGCGGCGCGGTTGATGACGTCCTGATCGTAGGCATCAAGCACGAAATCACAGAAAGATGCTCCATCAAGACGAGTGAGCATTTCAGCCAGATGCTTAGCATCAGGGCCGATGCAATGCTGCTCGACCAGCTGCCGAACGGGGTCATTCCAATGGTCGAAATGCTCTAACCAGATGTCGAACCAGATCGCCCAAGTGAGTCTTTCAGTGCCTGACAACCGATCACAAATGGCGTCAGCACTTTGATCGTAGATCGCCTCGAACAAATCGGGCAGTGCTGCAAAAATCGGTTCCGGATCGACCTCGCGCAGCAGGATCGCCGCAGCATGCCGCCAGCTCAGAACATCTGTTCGCCGGGGATGGTATGTTGGCCACCACCGATTGCCGTCTTGCAAGGCATGCCAGAGACCTTCGCTCATCGCGGGGGTCATATGATGCGCTCCCTTGCTAGCTTTGCCAAAGAGGCAGAAGCAAGATTCCCGAAGCTACCGCGGCTATCTTGGCTCGACGGTTCTGGTGTGAACGAACCTTCGCCCACTTTCCCCTCTGGATAGCCCTGTGCTGCCCTAAACATCGGCAAAAGGCCCTTAGGATTTCGCAGCAGTCCAGTCAGGCATCTTCGACCTGATCGTGCTCGATAGCGGTGCTCACCAGGCAATCGGGCATTGCGATCGATGACCACGACGCAGACCGCTGCACGCTCGCGCCCCAATCGCTCGCATGCTTCGCCGAACGTAGCCTCTGAAATGCCATGCCAGCGGCGTGCCGTTTCTGACGCATCAACAAGATCGCGCCAGCTTGGCGGGCGTCCTTCGGGCAAGAGGCTTTGATAGTCAGAACTAGCAATTCCAGCGACCGCTGCCGGCGTGACCACCGTCGCACGATCATCATCACCTCTGCCGCAACGAGCGCCGCTACAGTTTTTCGATGAGTTTGATTCAGGTATATTGGGTGGAACGATTTCTTCCGTCTGGTCGGAAGATTTCGTTGCACCAGAGGGAACTTCCAGCAGCACCAAGAGAGCTTCGAGCGCATCCTTCAACGCTTCCAGCTTCTCGACATCGTTGATGCGTGAGACGCGGCCGCGCGGCAGGATTTCGCCTGCCCGCTCGATTGCGCCACGATTATCAGAGGCCCGGACTTCTCGATTGAGCGCCGCAACTTCCTGCTTGAGGCAGAATACCGCACTAGCCTGCAGTTCGATCGCTTCGCGCCGTGCCTGCCATTTGGCCCAGCCATCGATCAGCGGGCGAAGACTGATCCCCGCAAGCGCGACGATATTACCATTGTGACGCTTGCCGCTGCGTCTGGCATGCGGAGTGTGAGTGCGCTCTATTAAACCGGCTTCGAGCAGTTCCGCTTCGGCATTGTGCAGGACCTTGGTCGAGATCCTGAGTTCGCCTGCCATTGTTTGCGGCTGCTCCCAAGTGCCGCAGATCTTGCCGCGTTCGAAGTCGGATTGTCGGCATGCCCGAATGAAGTATTGCAGAATGCGAACTGCCGTTGCCGAGAGCCGCTCTTTTTTGCAGGTGCCGGGCGCAATCTCAGCGACGAGGTCACAGAGCTTAAAGGGCGTCACACCGTCAGGCAGGCCTCCGTGAGTGAGGGGGATGCTCATTTGGCACCTCCGGCAAGGTTTGCCCTTGCACGCGATTCGAGCATCGCGTAGGAAGAAGGAATAGCCGTGACGCTATGAAATTTGCCGCCGGGAAGGGTGCCAGCCCTTCCGGCGGTTTTTCGTTTCAGCGTTGGTGGACCCGAGCCGTGATATGATAGGATGGTTTTGGCGGCCCTTCGTACAATTGGCGTACAGCGCACCACCCTGGTGTCATTGTTAATGATTGTCTTACAGATGGTTAGTTGAGATCGCGAACTCCCTTCACACGGGTGGGGTCGGGGGTGGGTTAGAACTCCCCTTCTTTCAGGGAGGGGTTGGGGGTGGGACTTTCTTTAACTGCCCCCCTCTAAACCCCCGCAATGCTTCAACCCCGTTCTCGAACGACGCAGCGCGCCCGGGCGTTGCGCAATGCGGCGACCCCGGCGGAGCGCTTGCTCTGGCGCTACCTCGCGGGCAGCCGGACCGGCGCGAAGTTCAACCGCCAGATGCCGGTCGGACCGTTCTTCGCGGATTTCGTGTGCCGCAGTTTGAAGCTGGTCGTGGAAATCGACGGCATCAGCCACGATCGAACATGGCAGGCCGATGCGCGCCGCGACGCGTGGATGCGCGGGGAAGGCTATACGGTGCTGCGCTTCACCAATGCAGAGGTGTTGGGGAATGTCGAAGGCGTGGTCGCCGCGATCTGGGCCGAGGTGAAGCGGCTGCAAGATTTGCAGGACCACCCCTAACCCCTCCTAAACAGGAGGGGGATTTGAGCGCGGCGCCGGTCCCTTCCTTCAGGGAGGGAAGCGAGGCTTGCGAGCCGAAGGCGAAGCTAGTCGCAGCAGTGTGGGCTGGTCCCGGAACGGCTCCGCCGCCCCCACCCCTTACCCCTACCCACGGGGAGGGGGATAAGGTAGCGCAATTTAGATAGGCCGAACCGCCCAAGTCCGCTGTCGACCGGCGCGACGCCTGTCGAGCGGCTTCCAACAATCGGGATGCGGCTTGGCGGCTGTGGGCGAAGGTCTACTCTTGTTGAAGATCGGCAGCCGTCCATAGGTCTCTTCGAAGAACTGGAGCATCTTCGCTTCGCTTGAACGTGCGATATCGTCACTGGCGCATTCGAGCACCCAAAAGTCGAACTTCGCACCTTTGAGTAGATCGAGCGTCGGCATTAGCTTGCTATCAATATGATCGCGGAAACGGGCATGGGCCATGCCTTTACCGATATAGGCGGTCGGATTCGTTAGTGCGCCATAGTCAAACGTGAGCGGAATGCTTATCCAGATTACGTAAACGGCGTTCCAAATATCGTGAAGCGCTTTATCTTCTTTGTTAGTAAAGACTTGCCTCCAAGCATCCGACAAAGCGTGCCATTCGCTCTTCGCGACGGTTCTGTCATCGCGCTCACGCGAGAGTGTTTGCTCGCTCAGAACATACCAGTCTTTTAATCTCCAAGACATCGAGCGTCACGCTATTCTGCAGTCAACCTTAATTAAAATACTATAAGATCTAAAGGTTCTTAAGAATTTCATCTAAAATTTTATCTACACCGCGGGCTTTTCGCAAAGCCAACTCTCTTAGCTTCGTCATTTTAGCCCAATACGAACCCCGCAGATCATTGTCGTTGAATTGGTCAATTAGCTCGTTATTGTTACGATATAATAAAACTACCTCGACAGGCTCACCCTCAGCGGTTTCGTCGGCGCGGAGGCGAATAATGTAATCGCCGAGTTTAGTCTGAGGTTGCTCATCCCGCACTATGCCCCAATCAAGCGAGCCTTCTTCAGTCTTATTTAGAAGTTTGTCTACTAAAATATTGTATTTGTCAGACTCATCAGACATCTTTTGCCTCATTCGCTATTTGATTTTGCAGATCCGCGATAAGATTGTAGTTCTTCCTTATGACTGCTATTGCCTTGTTCTGCTGAGGGTAGGTTCCCTTATTTATTAGAGCAGCGTCTACCTTGTCACAAAATGACTCCATCTGTTTAATCGAATTTTTTAGCTCTTCTGCTAGTTCATCAGAAATTCTAGGAAGGCCTCGGTGGATCCGTATAAAGGCTATTCGCGCATCTTCGTAAGCGTCATTTGCATAACGCCATGATTGAGCATAAATATGCTTCTTTGTTGTCTCCAACGCGTAGTTCGCCTCGGCTAAATCGCGTGAGGCATCGTAAAGCGTTAATTGTAGTCGAAATGTATCGACAGCATCAGTTGCTGCTTTTGAATTTTCTTTCGCAGCTACTGCTTGTAAGTAAGTTTGCCTAATCCCATAAAAAGCAGCCAGCAAACCAAGCAGCGTCAATATTAACGACGCGAGTGAAATGTAACTTTGATTAGCTGGCGCTAGTAAATTGGCTAACAATTTTTAATCCTAAGTCCTCAAAAGCGGCAGCCCGGTAATCCATCACGCCGTTACTCCGCCGCGACGGCCCCCGCATCATCCCCAAACAGTCCCGGACCGTCATCCTCGGCGGCTTCCTCGTTCGCGGCCTTGACATTGCGGCGCTTGTCGAAGCTCGACCAGACATCCTGCCAGTTGCCCTTCGTCGCGCCCTTGGAATACTCGGTCGCGCGCGTCTCGAAGAAGTTCGCGTGCTCCACGCCATTCAGCAGCGGGGTGAGCCAGGGCAGCGGGTGATCCTCCACCATGTAGATCGCGGGCAGGCCCAGCTGCTGCAACCGCCAGTCGGCGATGTAGCGGATGTATTTCTTGATCTCCTTCGCGGTCATGCCGGGCACGGGCCCGTCCTCGAAGGCGAGGTCGATGAAGGCATCCTCCAGCCGCACCGTCTTCTGACAGGCGTCCATGATGTCTTCCTTCACCGCCTTGGTCAGGCAGCCGCGCTCCTCGCAGAAGGCGTGGAACAGGCGGGTGATGCCCTCGCAATGCAGACTTTCGTCGCGCACTGACCAGCTGACGATCTGGCCCATACCCTTCATCTTGTTGAAGCGCGGGAAGTTCATCAGCATGGCGAAGCTGGCGAACAGCTGCAGCCCCTCGGTGAAGCCGCCGAACATGGCGAGCGTGCGGGCGATGTCCTCGTCCGTGTCGACGCCGAAATCCTGCAGATAGTCGTGCTTGGCTTTCATCTCCTCATATTCGAGGAACATGCCGTATTCGCTTTCCGGCATCCCGATCGTGTCGAGGAGGTGCGAATAGGCGGCGATGTGCACGGTCTCCATGTTGGAGAAGGCAGCCAGCATCATCTTCACTTCCGTAGGCTTGAAGACGCGGCCGTATTTCTCGTGATAGCAGTCCTGCACCTCGACATCGGCCTGGGTGAAGAAGCGGAAGATCTGGGTGAGCAGGTTGCGCTCGTGCGCGGACAGGTTCTGCGCCCAGTCGCGGCAATCCTCGCCCAGCGGCACTTCCTCCGGCATCCAGTGGATCTGCTGCTGGCGCTTCCAGAAGTCGTAGGCCCACGGATATTCGAAGGGCTTGTAGGTCTTGCGGGCTTCGGTCAGCGACATTGGTGGAAACTCCCGTGGGCAGCGATCAACATATTGTGGCGGTTTAGCCGCCTCCGCCGGGTCGGGCAACGAAATCTGGTATTGCCGGGCGATCCGTGCGGGCGAACGTCCAACATAGGAAAACATCGCTGCGATTCGATAGCAAGGGTCGTGTTTTTGGCGGGGATAAAACGCGAACGGGTTTCGCCGCAGGGGCGGGGCGGGTCGTCCTTCGCCGGTTGATCGCGGCGGAACGATGCTCGCGTCCGGTCCGTTGGGTTAATGAAGAGGGCCTCATCATGGCCCGGAAAGGATACCCATCATGGGCGAATACGAACCCAACGACTCGCGCAACGTCACGCAGAACCCGAACCGCAGCGGCAGCGGCATTGAGCCCGAACGCACCGGTCCCAAGGAGGACGAGGTGCGCCGCAAGGCACAGCAGGACGCTCAGGAAAAGGAGCGGCGCGAGCAGACCAGGCAGGCCGAGCAGTCGGACTATGACCAGACGCAGACGAACGAGCCGCAGGCGATCAAGAACGATGTCGGCGTGTCGCGTCCAGTCTATGACCAGTACGAAGTCAACCAGCCCGGCAGCATCAATGGCGAAGCACAAAGCGATACGCAGCCGATGCAGCAGCAACAGCAGCAATCCGGCGACAAGTCGCGCGAACCGATGACCGAGAACGGCCCTGCCCAGTCCGGCTACGGCAATTCGCGCGATGCGGACGGTCGTGAGGAGCAGGACGAGGTCAAGAAAACCCCGTCAGGCTATACCCAGATGCAACAGCAGAAGCAGCAGGGGCGGCAGGCACCCGGCGATCGCCGCGATCCGCAAAGCGCCTCGCCGCCGCAGGTCAGTCACGACATGCCGGACGAAGAGCGCGCCATCCCCGGCGAGATTTCCTCGCAACCCGACAAGCGGGCCATAGCCGATGCCAATCCTGTCATAATGGACGAAGAAGAATGATGAACGGTTAGGGGGGATTTGCGGGGCGCTTCCCGCTTTCCTTCCCTTTTCGCGGGGAAACCCTCGCACCCCCGGCGCCCCGCCCTTCGACGGACGGGGCGTTTTTCTTGCGCGCTATCGGAGTGGCTCCGCGACCGAGCGCGCGATCAGCTGCCGATTGAGCGAGCGAGTTCGCTGCGCGCGACGATACCGACCTGCGGGGCTTCACGGTCGAACACGGGAAGGCGCCGCCCATCGGGCATGAAATAGCGCGAGCGGTAACGACCCTCGCCAACCTCTTCGCCGAGCGAGCAAACGGTCACGTCGTCGCGACCCGCCGCAGCGACGAAGGCAGCGAGCAAACTTTTTTCCAGCTTGCTGAGGCTCGCATAGGGACGGTTCGCAAACAGCCGTGCCGACTGCGCGCCCGTAGAAGAACACCCGGCATTTCCCTGTTTCTCTTCGCGTTTCACCGACTCGAACCAGACCCCTTCGCCGATGCGGATCAGGCCGAACACAAGCCCGTCACCTCTTTGATCGAACGCCGTCTGCGGGCCGAGAACCGGATAGACCGTATATCCGTCGCCGAAATATTGCGCGAAGTCGCGATCGGAGCCGTAGGACACTTCGTTCGCGCGGGTGAAGCGCAGCACGTTGCCGTCCCACCCGCCGGAGGCTGCCTCGACCACGGTGTCGAGGTCGGTTCCGCTGGTGCTCCAGCCGGCGACCTGCTCGCCGGGAGTCATGACGCGCAGCACGTTCTTGTCGATCGCGGCGTTGAGCTCGCTATCGTCGGGAACGCCGGCGATGAGTTCCTCGTAGGACGCGGCCTCGGCGTAGTCGTCGACGACGACCGGACCATAGGCGCAGGAAGCGAGCAGCACTGCCGCCGCCAGAGCGAAAGAATTGCGGGAGAAATAGCGAGAAAGCGTCGAAATCATCTGCGGACCCCTGTTGCGGCTGGCCTCCCGATAGAGACCTTGGCCGACGCCGTTCCGAATACGCGCAATCGAAAGCGGCAGGAAGCGGTTTCGTAATGCTCCGCCGCATAGATTATAATGGACGCGAACTAAGAAAGCGACGTGGCCCTAGGCACTAGTGGCGCTGGAAATGCAACGATGCTTTATTGAAATACGATCATGTCATCAGCCTCAGCAGAGCGTTCACAGGCAGTCCGCTATAGGCGCAGCGCCTCACCTGCGAACGTCTGATTAAGGCAACAGGCGGCTTTCAATCGCTTTTGCTGATCAGTCTTCAGCCTCAGGGTTTGGGGCCATCCAAAGCCGTTCTCGTGGGAATGGCATGCGGTAGGAAGCAGCCCACTTTCGACCGTTTATCTCAATGGCTCCTTTCGGGTTTCGTGAAGCGAGAAAGCTTTCGATCTCGGCTAACTCCGAGGAAGGCAGGAACAGACTATAAGTGTTTCCGCGCTGCACAGTCGAAGGTCCAGACAAGTCGGGCCAGTCCTCTTTCCAATGGATCGATGGTTCGGGCGCGTATTCGTATGGCCAGATCATCACCTCGATCTCTGCTGGCATCCACGGTTCTGATCGCGCGGACTCGAAAGATCTTATCGTGCTAAATGCTTTGACTACCGCTGCCGGAAGTCGCGAAGTGACTTGCTTGTCATCGAGCGAGCCGTAGACAGTAAGAAATACGGGCGGATTGCCATATATAAGCAGGCTGTTGTCTGGTTGATCAGTCGATCCAACCACTTTGTACTCCCCATAGAGTTCGGGGGAATCTAGTTTGAAAGAGAGTTCCTGATCGAGAGTAAGTCTGTTTCATTCAAGCGGACCGAGTGGAAGCCAGCTTCGGTTCGATAGATCACCTGGCCATCGCTATAGAGCGCAAATCGCGGCGACTCCGATCCCAAAACCTTCCCCCATGGGTCGCTTTCCAGAAGAACGACCTCTGGTGTGGGTCCTTTGCTTCGCCGCATTTCTGCAAGCATTTGCGGGCGCTCGAAGAAACGGACATTCTGTGGGATTGGAGTTATCGGAGCTTCCGCATAGTAGGGCAAATCGACTGAGGACGCCTCGGATGCGTCCCCGCTTGCTTCGTCGCAAGAAGCAACCGCCATAATGGTCATGAAGACGAGCGCTTGTTTTGCAGGTCGCATTCGCTGAGGTTGTAGCAAAAGCGGATCGATCGCAATGAAGGCGTCAGCTTTCGAATATGATGGCGCGCCCCGCCCGGCGAATTGAAACGTTCGCCCGCGATTGGGTCGTAACCCGCCTGTTCGATCTTAAGTATCGTCGGAGCATCCACGGGCAGTCCGCTTTCGGGCGCAGCGCATCGCCTGCGAACGTCCTGATAGGGGTGGAAAGCGGACGCGCAACTAGCGAGTTCAGCCAGAACGAGAATAGGCTTCCCTCACCCAGTCTTTCGCTTCGTCATCAAAGTCAGAAATTGTCTCAAGTCGCACCCGGTGACTGCACATCGCATTGTAAGTCTCCAAGCGATCAGTCAGCTCGTTGCCCTTCAGTGCTACTCCCAGATCGATCCGCGACTTCGTCGCTGGCGTAATGAGTGCAAACTGCTTTTTCCGTCGAAGACTGACGCTCGCTTTCTTGGGCGCAATTTCGACATCAGGGCCCAGAGATTGGGCGAATGTGATGACTTCCTCATAGATCGGTCGCAGCGACTCTTTCGCGCCTGAATATTGGGCTGCCACGAGATCCACTTCCTCCCCTGTCTCTCGCGCTCTCGATGCGATCAGGTTAGCGAAGCCATGACTTACACCATGCTCTGCCTTCAGAAACTTGAGGATGGCTCCATGCTTTTCGTGGCCGCTTTCCTCAATAATCTCGATCCACTCGGGAAGAGACTTCCCGGTTTTATCGGGAATGTTTGCCAGCATCGTGGCCAATTGGTCTTCGGGTGAACTTCCCATCCTTCGATCTCCTGCCTTCCAATCGACCCCCAGCCCGCGACATGATTTTGCCATTAATCACACGATTGGCCAATTGTCCGCAATGGGGTCGCTAGCCGTCAGTCCGCTTTCGGGCCAGGAAGAGCGGAAGAGGCCGGTCCGCTATTGGAAGGAAGTACAAACGCCGCGAATGTCGGATCATGGAGTAGGAAAGCGAACTTTAGCCGAACTCGGCAAGCTGGCGGTCGAACTTTCTCAGGTATTTGCTGAGTTCGGCATTGATTGACGCACTGCCGCTCAATTCGTTCAATTTCCGAGAGATCACCTTTAGTGCTTCAAGATAACTTGCTCGGTTCGGATCTCAAAGATCGTGGCTTGCCACAGCGCTATCGGCGGTAATCCGGAGAATGACATCAAGAACGAGTTCCGGTTCTTGAGCGTAAACTGAAGCGAAGTCCATGCATCCTATTTGCTTCATCAGTTCGATTGTGGCGGGAGGTCGGGCAGCGTTCAGTTCCGCTAATATGTTCGTGAAGTGACTCACCATTACAACAGCATGGCGGGTTGATCAAATGACAGCAATGGAGTCGTTAACGCACCGTTCGTTCTTTGACCGAAAACTGACCAGACGATCTAAGCTGCGCTGCTCACCGAAGTTCGACAGAACGAGGCGTTCAGTGTCCGACGCAATCCGCGCGTTCCGACCCGTCCCATCGTTCCCATTTTCCCTCTTGCAATGGCTCGAAGGACCGCTTTCTCACAAGCCGTGCGATAGCTGCGGCATGACGCGCAAGACCCCGGAACGCTGCCCCTTCTGCGCCGTTAACTATGTGTAACCGCAATCAAAGGAAGGAATAGCATGTTCGAGAAGATGAGAATCAAGGAACACATGGAAGTCGCCGATGCCAATGGTCAGCACGTCGGAACTGTCGATGGCGTCGAGAACGACACAATCAAGCTGACGAAGTCCGATAGCGCGGATTCCATGCACCACATGATCCCGCTCGACAGCGTCGAGAAGATCGACGACAACCGTATTTATCTCAAGCAGGGTGCACGCATTCCCGAAGGCTTGGGGAACAAGGCAACGACCTGATCTGACGTAAATTGCCCCAGAAAGCCCCGGACCAATTGCGGTTCGGGGCTTTTCTTTTGTCCAACGTTTGCAAATTCGGACCTCGTCCGCCCCCCTTTCGGAACTGCGGGGCAGGCTGCGGGTTGAAGGATGACTTGTCCAGGCGATGGAAGCGAAGTCGACAAGCATGCTGCGAGATCGCAAGAAACCGTAGCGACAACCTCGAACCCCGGCCCGCGTTCTCGTCACAGGCGAAGCGAGGGGCGGGGTTTTTCGTCAGGCGCCTTTAAATCGTGTCCCGAACGCCCGGTCGATTGACGGCTGGTCGTCATGCACCCTGGATGCGGCGAAGATGCTCATCGCTGGCGAAAACGACGTCCGCGCCTTCCTCGAAGCCGCTGGTCAGATTACGACCGTCGGAGGTGAACGCAGCAAGGCCGAAATCAGCCATGACTTCGACGAGCGATGCACTCGGCGCCTCGATGATGGTTAGCGGTCGGCATGCGGCGAACATCTGCATCCCGCCGCGCACGACCAGTTCTTCCGCCCCCTGCACGTCGATCTTCACGACATCGGGCGCGAGGTCCAGTGCATCGAGCCGTTCGACGACGACGTCCTGCCTCTCGACCGACAATTTAGAACGATCGAAGCCCATCATGCGTTCTTCGTTCAGCCATTCGAGCGCTTCCTGCTGTTTCAGCGAGGCAAGGCCGTCATAGACGTAATTGCGATAGCGCGGGACATAGAGCTCGAACCGGCCTGGCCGATCGGACAGGGCATGGGGGCGCACTTCGACCGAAGGATCGGCCTCGAACTGCACCTGCAAACGGATCGCCAGATCGCGATTGGGCTCGAAAGAGACGATCTTTTCGGGCCGGGCGCATCGTTTCAGCGCGAGGATGCTCTGTCCCCAATTCCCGCCGATATCGAGTGCGAGGCCGATCGGGCCGAGCCGGTCCAGGATCTTGAACTCGGGCGGGATGCGCCAGCCGAAATGCCGCATTCCGAAATTATAGGCCCCGAATTTCGCCGTGCGGATGGCCGGGAAATGGGTCTGTGCCGACCTCAGGAACCGCATGGCCGAATTGGGGCGCATGACTACCCTCGCATCCTCAACGGTGTCCATTTGCCGTAGCGCATTGCTCATCGTTTCCCCGCCTCCCTCGTCGCCTGCTGTCCGGGTCCGACGATGAAGCACGAATGGGAGCGTAGATCAAAGTCGCGACGTCAGTAAATAAGTAATTGCTCCATTACGGGAAAACATCATGCCAACCAATTAATGCGCGTGCTTGAGATTTAACGAATATCCTCGGCGCCTGCCGCCGTTCTTCAACTCCGCTTGGCGGGCGTGCTCCAACGCTTGGCCAGATCGATGAAGCGTTGCTCCCAATAGAAGGTGGAGAGGTGCGCCGCCGCCCAGGTTGCCGCGAACAGGAGCGGGCGTTTCAGGTATTTCTCCGTGACGTCGCCCGAACCCAGCCATGTGTGATCGAGCATTACGTGAAACACGTAAAGCGCATAGGATATCTTGGCGATGTAGGCGGCCGGGCGGGATGAGAACACCCGGTCGAGCCAGCGCGGTGCGTGATAAAGGGTGATGCCGACCATTGCCGCCACCGTATAGGGCCGGGCGTAGGCAAGCGGCGTCTCGTGAAAGAAGGTGCAGACCAATGCGAACGCCGCCAGCACGTAGAAATTGTTCTTCGCAAAGAGTCGTTGCGCTCGTTCGCCGAATGCACCGAGGTATAGCAATGCGAGCGTCGCACCGGCCAGGATCTCGTCGACCCTGTGCCAGGTGACGATACTGGTCGTCTCCCCGGCGGCAATGCGCGCACCCGTCACGCACAGGGCGAGGATGGGGAGCACGTAGAGCCCGCGCTTGCCTGCCAGCGCGGCGATCAGCGCGACCGCAACGTAGAACTGCATCTCGACCGCAAGGCTCCACAGATGTGCCCCGCCCGTCATCAGCTGCGAGGGCGGCAGGTTCATGTAGAAAAGGAGATTGGCGATCAGTTCGGACACGCTGCGATCGGCGCCTTCCGCGAAATAGAGGATCGCCATCGCGAGATAGGCCAGCGGAAGGATCCGCAAAACGCGCCGGATGAGGAACGGTTTTACCTGCGGGCGCTGCCACAGGAAGCGCGTGATGAGAAAACCGGAAAGGGTGAAGAAGATCGCCATGCCGCCCGCCCCGGCGGCGTCGTTCGCGCCTGGCAGGATTGCGTTGAGAGGCAGTTGGTGTCCGGCGATGACCAGCAGGATGCAGAGCGCGCGCCACCCGTCGAGGATCGCAAGATGGCTGCTCGCCCTGGCGCTTCGCCCATCGACCGGGAACACCATGTCGCGCTTCGGCGCGTCAGTCGCCTCGGCTGCGCCGGTCGCAGGCGTCATGTCGCTCGTATCGGGGGACCGGGTATTCGTCATCCCGCCGCTATAGGGCGAACAGGTTACCGAAAGGAAGATGCCGCCTGCCGGCCAGAAGGTCGGAGCATTGCAGTTCGGCTTAGCGAGCGAGTTCGCCGACTGCTTCTTCCGGGTTGTCCGAATGGTCGTCGATCGTATCGGTCAGATCGACGAGAGCCAAGGCCAGACCGCCGATCGCTAGGGCAAGCGAGAGCCGACGAAACGTTTTCTGGCGCGCCGGATCGGGCTGCTTCTTCGCAGCCGCTCCCATCAGCACGGCGGCGACCAGCATGAGGACGACGGCAACTGTCAGCATGATGCGTTCTTCTCCTTTTTGCCTTCCAGACCCGCGCGTTCGTAGATTCAATCCTGCGATAGCAGCAGGATCACCGTCATGAGCATGAGCAGGCTTGCGCCCAGCATCATGTATTTGCCCGCCCGCTCGCGATGACCAGCCTTTATCGACAGCGCCCCGCGCACGACGAAAGCCAGCGCCGCAATGGCCACGATGATCGTTACGATCAGGCGTAAGTCCATCGGGCGGCTACCCTACTGACAACTCAGACATTCCTCGTAATCGGTCTGCTCGCCGGCCCCGGCGGCCAGCTCGAACTTGGTGGCTTCCTTCGTATTGTCGGCCTCGACCCCGCCGGCGAACCCGGCGCGCTGCACCGATTTCGAGCGGAGATAATAGAGCGACTTGATGCCCTTCTCCCAAGCCTGGAAGTGAAGCATCATCAGGTCCCACTTGTCGACATCGGCGGGAATGAACAGGTTCAGCGACTGCGCCTGATCGATATAGGGCGCGCGGTCGGCGGCGAATTCGAGCAGGTAACGCTGATCGATCTCGAAGCTGGTCTTGAAGACCGCCTTTTCCTCTGCCGAGAGGAAGTCGAGATGCCCCACGCTGCCGCCGTTTTCGAGGATCGAGTTCCAGACATTGTTGGAATCCTTCGATTTCTCGCGCAGCAATTTCTCGAGATAGGGGTTCTTCACGACGAAGCTGCCCGACAGCGTCTTGTGCGTATAGATGTTCGCCGGAATGGGCTCGATGCAGGCGCTTGTGCCGCCGCAAATGATCGAGATCGAGGCCGTCGGCGCAATCGCCATCTTGCAGGAGAACCGCTCCATCGCGCCCATTTCCTCGGCATCGGGACAGGCGCCGCGCTCCTGCGCGAGCAGCATGGACGCCTCCGACGCGCGCGACTGGATGTGTTTGAACATCTTGAGGTTCCACACCTTCGCCATCGGCCCTTCGAGCGGCAGGTTCTTCGATTGCAGGAAGGAATGGAAGCCCATCACGCCGAGACCGACGCTGCGCTCGCGCATGGCGGAATATTTCGCCCGGGCCATCTCTTCGGGAGCGCGGTCGATATAATCCTGAAGGACGTTGTCGAGAAAGCGCATGACGTCCTCGACGAACTGCTTGTCGCCGTTCCACTCGTCCCACTTCTCGAGGTTGAGCGAGGAGAGACAGCAGACCGCCGTGCGATCCTCGCCGCGGTGGTCGATGCCGGTCGGCAGCGTGATTTCGCTGCACAGGTTCGAGGTGGAGACCTTCAGGCCGAGATCGCGATGATGCTTGGGCATCATGCGGTTCACCGTGTCGGAAAAGACGATATAGGGCTCACCCGTCGCCAATCGCGTCTCGACGAGCTTCTGGAACAGGCTGCGCGCGTCGACCGTGCCGCGCACCTCGCCCGTCTTGGGCGATTTGAGGTCGAACTTCTCGCCCGCACGGACCGCTTCCATGAATTCGTCGGTCAGCAGGACGCCGTGATGCAGGTTCAGCGCCTTGCGGTTGAAATCGCCCGACGGCTTGCGGATTTCGAGGAACTCCTCGATCTCGGGATGCGAGACGTCGAGGTAACACGCGGCCGAACCGCGCCGGAGCGAGCCTTGCGAAATCGCGAGCGTCAGGCTGTCCATCACGCGTACGAAGGGAATGATGCCGCTGGTCTTGCCGTTCAAACCGACGGGTTCGCCGATGCCGCGCACATTGCCCCAATAGGTGCCGATGCCGCCGCCCTTGGAAGCGAGCCAGACATTCTCGTTCCACGTGCCGACGATCCCGTCGAGGCTGTCGGATACGGAATTGAGATAGCAGGAGATCGGCAGGCCGCGATTGGTGCCGCCATTCGACAGGACCGGCGTCGCAGGCATGAACCACAGCTTCGAGATATAGTCGTAGAGCCGCTGCGCATGGTCGGCATCGTCGGCATAGGCATCGGCGACGCGCGCGAAGAGATCCTGAAAGGATTCGCCCGGCAAGAGATAGCGGTCGATCAGCGTGTCCTTGCCGAACTCCGTGAGCAGGTCGTCGCGGGACGCGTCGGTCGTGACATCGAAGCGGCGATCGTTGATCTTCTTGCTGTCGTCCTTTGCCGCATTCGCCTTGGCTGCGGCAGATACCGCGTCGGCCAGCGCCGCATTCGCCTTTTCCGAGAGCAGTTCTTCGCTGCCCCTGTCTTCCGTTTCCATGCCAACTGCCGCCTTCTTCTTATCGCTTTGGGGGGTCGCGGACGCATCGCCGCGATCCTGGATCGTCAGGTCCTCGCCACTGCCAACGTCCATGTTCGCCTCGTCCCCGCTTCTGAAATCCATGCCTTGTCGCCCCATCCTTCTGACACGGGCCGACGAGTCGTGCCAAGCCCATTTGTTCCAATTTTGTTCTCGTCGCGCAAGCCGCCGTCTCGACGCCTGTGTGCCCGCTTCGCGCACATCGTTCAGGATATTCTTCCGGTCAGACCGGCCACCCGTCCCGATACACGCACCTGTCCCTGCAACCGCCGCGAGAATGCAGGATTTCCGCGACAAACCACAAGGATTTGTGTGACCCCCCTCAGGTCACCACTAAATCATGAATCAGCTTGAGAACGGATGCAAGAGGGTGAACGATGCCTCAACCATAAATGTCGACAGGCTGCTCGCCGTGTTGCGAAGGCATGACGGTGCGACGCGTGGACGCTGCTGGCTTTACCCAAAAGGCAAGGCAAAAAATAAAATTTTCGACAGGGGGATAAGTCGCGGCGAGACCCGCGCGCGCCCCTCCCCCTTACAAAGAATCAGAGGCCATCGAAATCGATGTCCGTGACCCGGCCGCGGCGGTCGATGATGCATTCGAACTCGCCCTCTTCACCCTCGTCGTAATCATAGTCGTTCCAGCCGCGCCGATCGTAGGTGCCGGCGATGCTGATATCACCCTCTACCTTGAGATAGCGCCCGTCGCGGTCGACGTCCTCGATCTGCGTGACGTTGGCCGGACCCCAGCGCCGTGCCTCGTTCTCGGCTACATAAACGCAGCGTTCGATCAGCTCGCGCGTATAGTCGCCGCGATATTCACTGTTGTAGTAGCGCCCGTCATAGCGGTCGTCATAGTAATAGTCGTCGCGATAATCGTCATCGTCGTCGCCTCCGCCAAGAATCGCGGCCAGACCGCCGAGGATCACGGCGCCGGCGATCACTTCCTCGGCTCCGATACCATCATCGTCATCGCGATCGAAATCGTAGTCCTGTGCGGCCAGCGGCGCTGCAGCGAGGGCGGACGCAGCGAAAGCAGCGGCGAGCTTGGGGAAAATGTTCGGCATTTGCGGTGTCTCCGGGGCGGGCGGCGCGCGAAACGTCAGGCAGTCGGCGGCGCATTTCTTTTCAAGGGGTTACGATCGAACCAATCCCCCGCCATCCCTTGCGTTCCGCTTCAGGGCCGAAACGCGCCCGGAAACCACGGATTTGAGCGCTCGGCGCGGCAAGCGATTGTTCTTGCTGGAATTAACGCTTCCCATGCTGGCAAAACCCGCCTACCCTCAAACGCAACACGGCGCCGCCATCCCTCTCCCGCAGCGAGAAAGACGGTCGGCGCCGTGCCCTTGCCGGTCATGTTCGACCGGAAGAGGGGCGGTTTACTTCAGCGCGATGTAAGTGCGCGCTTCGCCATTGGAGGCGAGCCGCTCGGTTTCCATATCAGCCAGCTTCGCGAACAGCTCGCGTTCCTGTTCGTAGCTATCGGCGAACACGATATTCGCGAGGAAGGGCTGACCGTTCTTCGCTACCTCCGGCATCGGGTGCAATGCCTTCAGGCGCTTCACGGCGCGCTTGCCAAGCCGTTCGATGCCATGCTCGCCCGAGCTGCGATAGACGGCGATATTGGCAGGCTTGCCGTCTTCGTCACAGGTAAAGCGCACCTGGACGACGCCGTTGGGCTGATCGCGCAAGGGAAGCGTGCTCATGCGGTCGAGCTGCTCTGCCAGATCCTGCGACACGATCTCGGCCCACTGGTCGAGGGTCATGTTTGAGGAAACGACGATCGGCTCTCCTACCTGCACGTTCTGTGCAGCGAGCGGGGTAGCAATCAAGGCGATGGCGGAAATGGTTGCCGCAGTAAGTACATTCTTCATTTTGATCATCCTTCTTTGAGTGGATGATCGACCTTGTCCAAAAAGCATCTTCGCGAGATGCGACCGAAAGAATGCGAAGGCCGGTAAAGGCCGATCGGAACAGCGCACGTCTGCGGACCGCGCATCATCCCTTTGGTTTGTTCGTGCATCATTGCACGGGGAGCATTGTTAGTCTGGTTGGGTGCCCGCCGCCGTGACGGGCGTCATGGTTCGCACATTTTTTTCGAGAAGCGCGACGGCAAACTCGTTGGCGTTAGCCGGGCGGCGCAAAGATCTTCATGGCATATCCTCCTGTTCCCAAGCGTTTTCAGACGCATCGTTGCGGGAAAGGTCTCGCCTGCTGCGGTCGGATGACACTTTCGCGGTGACCAGAGTAAATACACAATTTAGAACAATTTGCGATGGCAGAGCGAACATTCGCAACATTCGAAGCCGGTTTGGCAACGTCCATTGCGAACCTGTCGGGAGTCATGCCAATCGAGAGGAACAATCGTTCCGGCGCTGGCAACATCACTAACAACGCCAATTGTCCCGTTTTGCGACTCGGGTTCGCTCGTCCCGATTAGCGCCTCGTATCGCGCCCCAAACAGCAAAGGCCCCGCCCATCACGGGCGAGGCCTCCGTCAGCTCATCAACGTTTCGCGATAATCGCGAAGCGCGATTGCTTATTCCATTTCGTCGGCGACTTCGTTGATCGCGTCGGCGCGCTCGTCACCGATGTCGTCGATTTCTTCAGCGCGGGCGTTCAGTGCATCTTCGCGCGCATCGGTAGCTGCTTCGTCGGCACGCTCTTCGAGCATACCTGCACGGTCGTCACCAATGTTCTCGACGGCGTCAGCGCGTTCTTCGAGCGCATCGCCCGTTTCCTCGACTGCGCTGTCCTGGCCACACGCGGCAACGAGGGCAAGCGCGGGAAGGGCGGAAAGTGTGATCAGACGTTTCAAAATGTTTCTCCTGTTGGGCCGCCTTGTTGTCGCGGTCTTCGCGGTTCCGGCATAGTGTTGAAAGCGCACCGGAATTCGTACGGCTATCGAAAAGGAAACCCGCGGACAACCATCGCGTTCCAACTTTAGCCATAATTTCGCCGCAAAGTTTTACGGAACGAGCACCGTATCCTCGGCAACCGGCAGGGTTTCGGGGTAATCGAGCGTGAAATGCAGTCCGCGGCTTTCATGCCGACGAAGCGCCGATTTCACGATCAGGTCCGCTGCCTGAAGGAGATTGCGCAATTCGATGAGATCGGTCGTGACGCGGAAACTGCCATAATAATCCTCGATCTCGTTGCTCAGCAATTCGATCCGGTGCGCCGCCCGTTCGAGCCGCTTTGTCGTCCTCACGATCCCGACATAGTTCCACATGAACCGCCGGATTTCGGTCCAGTTCTGCTTGATGACGACTTCTTCGTCGGAATCGGTCACGCGGCTTTCGTCCCACTCACGGATGGCCGGCGGTTCGTCCATCTCGTCCCAGCAGGAAAGGATGTCCTGCGCCGCGGCTTCGCCGAAGACGAAACATTCAAGCAGAGAGTTGGAAGCGAGCCGGTTCGCCCCGTGCAAGCCGCTTTCGGTGCACTCCCCAGCCGCCCACAGGCCGGGCAGGTCCGTGCGTGCATTGAGCCCGACCAGTACGCCGCCGCAAGTATAATGCTGCGCCGGAACCACGGGAATCGGCTCCTTCGTCATGTCTATGCCGAGGCCCGAGAGCTTCTCATGAATTGTCGGGAAGTGCGTCTTCACGAATTCCGGGCTCTCATGCGTGATGTCGAGATGCACGAAATCGAGGCCGTAACGCTTGATCTGGTCGTCGATCGCGCGGGCGACGACGTCGCGCGGTGCAAGTTCCATGCGCTCGGCATCGTAATCTGCCATGAAGCGGTGCCCCGTTTCGGGGTGATAGAGCCGCCCGCCCTCACCGCGCACGGCCTCCGTAATCAGGAAGTTCTTGACCTCGAGATTGTAAAGGCAGGTCGGGTGGAACTGCATCATCTCCATGTTCGAGACGCGGCAGCCCGCGCGCCAGGCCATCGCGATGCCATCGCCCGTCGCGCCGCGCGGCGCGGTCGAGAAGAGATAGCAGCGCCCCGCCCCGCCCGCCGCAAGGATTGTCGCCTTTGCGACATGGGCCTCGACCTTCCCGCTTGCCTCGTCGAGCGCATAAGCGCCCCAGACCCGGCCGGAACCCGAATAGGTCTCGCCGTTGCGTCCCGTGATAAGGTCGATGCAGGTCCGCCCCGGCAGCAGGGTAATGTTCGGATTGGCCTCGGCCGCCTTCAGCAGGGCCTCCTGCACGGCCCAGCCCGTCGCATCGTTCACATGGACGATCCGGCGGTGCGAATGGCCCCCTTCGCGGGTCAGGTGTAGATCGCCCGAATCCTCGTTGAACGGGACACCCAGTTCGATGAGGCGCGCGATTGCCTCGGGCGCGTGTTCGATGACGAATTCCACCGTCTCGCGCCGGTTGAGACCCGCCCCGGCGACCATCGTGTCGCGGATATGATCTTCGAACGTGTCGCCCGCATCGAGCACCGCCGCGATGCCGCCCTGCGCCCAGGCCGTGCTGCCGCCGGTAAGGGAGCCCTTGGCAAGCACGAGAACCTTCTTGTGCTGCGCCAGTTCGAGCGCCGCAGTCAGCCCCGCGGCGCCCGAGCCGATGACAAGGACATCGTGCGGCGCCCCGCTCATTCGCTGTCGCCCGCGCTGGTCAGCGAGACGAACACGTCCTCGAGATCCGCCTCGCGGGTCGTAACGTCCTCGACCACGACCCCTTTTTCCTGCAGGCGCGCGAGCACCTGCCCGGCGCTCGTGCGGTCCTTGTCGTACGTAATCTCAAGCGTGCGCGGCGTCGTCTGCTCGACCTTCGAAAAGGCTGCGTCCTGCGGCGTTGTCGCAATGTCGCTATCTGCCGTCACGACCACGATCTTCTCCCGCGCCATCTCGACGAGCTCGCGCGTCGGCTTGTTCGCGATGAGTTCGCCGTGATTGATGATCGCGATGCGGTCGCATAGCTGCTCGGCCTCTTCGAGATAATGCGTCGTAAGGACGATGGTGACTCCGCGCGCGTTGAGATCGTTGACCAGCTCCCACAATTGCCGTCGCAACTCGACATCGACGCCTGCCGTCGGTTCGTCGAGCACGAGGATGGGCGGCGAGTGGACCATCGCCTTGGCGATGAGCAGGCGACGCTTCATCCCGCCCGACAGCGTGCGGGCATAGGCATCGCGCTTGTCCGACAGGCGCACCGCCTCGAGCAGTTCCTCGCTGCGCCGATCGGCTTTCGGTATGCCGTAAAAACCCGCCTGGTTTTCCAGCACCTCGTAGGGCGTAAAGAAGGGGTCGAAGACGATTTCCTGCGGGACGATACCGATGGAGCGTTTCGCATTGCGCGTATGGCTGTCGATGTCGAAACCCCATACGCTGGCCGAGCCGCCGGTCTTGTTCACGAGACCGGACAAGATGTTGATGAGCGTCGATTTGCCGGCTCCGTTCGGGCCGAGCAGCCCGAAGACACCGCCCTGCGGAACGTCGAAGCTGACGCCCTTCAACGCGAGCTTGCCTTCCTCGCCCTGCTGCCCGGCGTAGCGCTTGACCAGATTGTCGATGCGGATTGCGGGCTGGTGCAGCTTGGAGTCGGTCATGAACGAAGCGCTTAGGCATGGCCCCGCCCGGCATCAAGCGTCTTGGCGAGGCGCGTGAACCGCTTGCCTCGCCTCGCGCATCGCAGTATCGCCCCTCACCCATGAACATACCGCCACCCGAAGTCATTAGGACCGACCAGCGCCGCGTCAGTTGCGACGGCGCCAGCAACATTCGCGGGGGCGCGGCCTTTCGTCCGGCTGCGCTCGGCCACCCGCGCATCTGGCTGGAGATCGACGAACACGGTTACGTCGATTGCGGTTACTGCGACCGCCGCTTCGTCCTCGTAGGCGGGCCGGCGGACGGCGTCGATCAGGCAGCCTTGCGGGACATTTCGGAAGGAGCCGATCCCGGCCACCGGTAAGCGGACCATCCGGCGGCTACGTTCGGGCGACCGGGCTACAAATTCGTTTTTCGCTCATTCATCTCGATATGCTATAGATGGCATCACAATTGGGGGGGAGCAGGAGACAGACGATGACACGATTTGCACATCTTGCCGCGACGTTCGGCGTCGCCGCGACACTTGGCCTGGCGGCCCCCGCCATCGCTCAGGACGAAGATAGCGACACGCCCGAAATGACCGAGGGCGAACGCGAATTGGCAGAAATGCTGGAAGGCCGCGTTCCGGGCGAACCGCAAAGCTGCGTGCGGACCTTTGCCAGCCGCGGTTTCGAAGTGATCGACAAGACCGCGCTCGTCATTCGCGAAGGCGGCACGATCTGGGTGAACTTCACGCGCAATCCGCGCTCGCTCGACGAGAACGACTATCTCGTGATCCGCAAGTTCGGTACGAGCCCGAATCGCCTCTGCCGACTCGACAATGTGACGACACGCGACCGCGGTTCGAACTTCTATTCCGGCAATGTTTTCCTCGAGGACTTCATTCCCTATCGCGAGGTCGAGGAGACGGAATTCGACGGCTAGGCGGTGACCGCCGCCGCGCGTCCCTGGGCGCGCGAATTGCTGCATTTCTGGTTTGCAAAACTCGGTCCGGGCGACCGCTTCGGCGGCAGCGATGCGATCGATGCGGAACTCGCAAGACGCTTCGAAGCAGATTGGCGGCGCATGCGGAGCGAACCCGCCGGGTCGTTCCTGACGTCATCTGCAACCGCCCGCGCGGCGATCCTCCTCTTCGATCAGGTCCCCCGCAACATCTTTCGCGGCAGCCCTAGGGCATTTGCGAGCGATCCCCTCGCTCTTTCGATCGCGAAAGCATTTCTCGGCGCCGGGCTGGACCGCGGTCTACCCGAACAGCAGCGGTTGTTCGCCGTCATGCCCTTCATGCATAGCGAGGACATCGCGGATCAGCGGTTTTGCGTCGCCTATTTCGCCCAATACCTTCCCCGGCAGCTTTCGTTCGCCCGCGATCATCACGCCATGATCGCGCGCTTCGGGCGGTTCCCTCACCGCAATGCCGTGCTGGGGCGGACTTCGACGCCTGCCGAGAAACGCGCCATCGAAGAAGGCTTCAGTTGGTAGCCGCGTCCTGCACGTTCGCCGCGTAATATTCGCACAGGTCCGAGACCGGACAGACCTCGCATTTCGGACGACGCACCACGCATACGCGCTTGCCAAATTGGATCAGCCAGAAATGCCCGTCGCGCATGGCCCAGTTGGGGCTGCGTGCTTCGAGCTGTTGTGCCGTCCTGTCGGCGGTCTTCGCCTCGGTCAGCCCGATGCGGTTGGCGACCCTATGCACATGCGTGTCGACCGCGATGACGTCCTTCCCGAAGGTGAAGCTGAGCACGATATCCGCGCATTTGCGACCGATACCGGGAAGGGAAAGCAGTCCCTCGCGCGTATCCGGCACGATTCCTCCGTGCTCCTCCAGCAAGGCAGTGCAGAAACTGCGAATGTTGCGCGTCTTCATGTTGTAAAGACCGCATGGCTTGATCGCCGCGGCGATCCGCTCGTCATTTAGTGCCAGCATAGCCTCGGGCGTTCGGGCGAGCGCGAACAGCGCCTTAACCGCCTTCGCCGTGTTCCGGTCGAGCGATTGCGCCGATAGCATACACGATATGCAGGAGCGGAAGGCGTCGGGCTGACCCTTCGGCCCTTTCGCGTTCGCGGTCCTGCCCGGCATCGCCTTGGCAAGGCGGCGATAGACTTCCTCGACCTGGCTTTCGTCCAACATCCTATGAGGAGCGAGCGGCGGTCCGCGCGGTTCCGGTTTCGCACAGCGCAAGCGCCGGACAATCAGGACAATGCGGCGTCGCGGGGCGGCACCATGTCTGGCCGAGTTTCTTCATCAGCAGATGATGTTCGTCGAAGTCCGCCGCGCTCCATTCGGGCGGCATGACCGGCATGATTGCATCGAACGCCCGCGCCGTGTCAGCCTTTGCCGGGACCAGTCCCATGCGCCGGAGGATGCGGGTATGGTGCGAATCGAGGACGATCGCCCGCCGGTCGAGGGTCGAGGCGTTCATCACCCCCGCGGCAATCTTGCGCCCGACGCCCGGCAATCGTTCGAGCCAGTCCATCGCCTCCTTCGTCTCCATGTCTGCAAGGTGCGACAGGTCGACTGCGCCGCGTCGTTCGACCAGCGCGGTGAGGCTGGCTTTCAATCGTTCCGCCGCGATGTTGGGATAGGTCTGGGTGGATAGTTCGCGTTGCAATGCCTCGAGCGGAGCGGCAGCCACCGCTTCCCACGATCCGTAGCGGGTGAGGAGGCGGTCGGTTGCGGCGTTGGAGACGGGCGACTTCGTTCGGGCGCCGATGACGCCTTGGACCAATACCCATTCGGGCTTGCGCCATGCGGCAGCGGCCCGTTCGATACGCCCGAAACGCTGTACGAGAAGCGGCTGAAGCCGACGCAGGACTTCCGTGCTCGGATCGGGACCGAACGGGAGCTCCATGGCGCCCTGCGTATCAGATCTCGATGGCAATCTTGCCGAGATGCCCGCCGCTTTCTTCGTGCCGGAAGGCATCGGCCAGATCGTCGAGCGAAAAGCGGTCGCTTATTTGCGGCTTTATGCCGTTCGCATCGATAGCCGCGATCATACGCCGCATCATCGCATGGCTGCCGACCGTCAGTCCCTGCAACCGGCCCATCTTTTTCAAGAGCGCTGCCGTCTGCACTTCGCCCGACCTGCCGGTAAGCACCCCGATCAGGTGGATATGACCACCCGGCCTGATCGCGGCAATCGACTGGTTTACGGTGCCGGGTCCGCCGACCTCGACGACATGATCGACGCCTATACCGTCCGTCCAGTCGAACGCTGCATCGCCCCACGTCTCGCAGGATTTGTAATTGATGGTGTGGTCGGCGCCGAGCGAGCGGACCTTTTCGAGCTTCTCGTCGCTGCTCGATGTGGCGATGACGCGCGCTCCTGCAACTTTGGCGAAGAGCAGAGCGAACAGCGACACGCCGCCGGTTCCCTGGACGAGCACGGTCTGGCCGGGTTTCAGCTTTCCGTCCTCCACCAAGGCGCGCCAGGCCGTAAGGCCGGCCGTCGTCAGCGTCGCGCTCTCCACGTAATCAAGCGTCTCCGGTGCATGGACGAAGGCGTTCGCCGGTTTGACGACGTGCTCGCGGGCGTAGCCGTCGATGCCGTCGCCCGGCGTCTGCTCGAAACTGCCCATCGGAGGATCGCCGTCATCCCATTGCGGGAAGAAGGTCGAAACCACGCGATCGCCCGGTCGGAACGACGTGACCCCGTCGCCGACAGCGGTTACTTCCCCGGCACCGTCGGAAAGCGGGATGCGACCGTCCTGGGTTTCGATTTTGCCGGATACGACGGCGTAATCGTGAAAGTTAAGCGAGGATGCATGCAACCGCACCCGAATTTCGCCCGGTCCCGGTTCGCCGGGATCGTCGAGTTCGACGATCTCGAGGCTGTCGAGCGAGGCGGGATTGCGGACTTTGACGGCTTTCATGAAACTGGCTCCGTTGTTGCGACTTATGGCTCCAACGAGTCAGTCACTCACTTGTTCAACGGTAAAAGCCTTCGAAATGCGCCTCGCGTTCGGCTTTCATCATGCCCGCCGTTTCCTCGACGAAGCGGTTGCGGTCGGTGCGGCTTTCGAACACCCACACGCAAACGCTGTCCGGCCCGTGATAGATCGCCTTCAACTCGTCATCGATGGCGCAGAGCTCCCGCGGCATCTTAACCGGGATGCAGATGGCACGCGGCGTCATCGCCCTATTCCCATTCGATGGTTCCGGGCGGTTTCGAGGTATAGTCGTAAACCACGCGATTGATGCCCTTCACTTCGTTGACGATGCGGGTCGCGACGTTCGAGAGGAAGCCTGCATCGAACGGATAGACGTCCGCCGTCATGCCATCCGTGCTGGTCACGGCGCGTAATCCGCAGACGCTGTCATAGGTGCGGTGGTCACCCATCACGCCCACCGTCTTGACGGGCAGGAGCACGGCAAAGGCCTGCCAGATCGCATCGTAAAGGCCTGCCCGGCGAATCTCCTCGAGATAGATCGCATCGGCCTTGCGCAATATGTCGCACCGCTCCTTCGTCACCTCGCCCGGTATGCGAATGGCAAGACCGGGACCGGGGAACGGATGCCGCCCGACGAAGATGTCGGGCAGGCCGAGTTCGCGCCCGAGATCGCGGACCTCGTCCTTGAACAATTCGCGCAAGGGTTCGACGAGCTTCATGTTCATGCGCTCGGGTAGCCCGCCGACATTGTGGTGGCTCTTGATCGTGACGCTCGGCCCGCCGGTAAAGGATACGCTTTCGATGACGTCGGGATAGAGCGTCCCCTGCGCCAGGAAATCCGCCCCGCCGATCTTGCGCGCCTCCTCCTCGAACAAGTCGATGAAAGCCCCCCCGATGAACTTGCGCTTCTTTTCGGGATCGGTTTCGCCTGCGAGGCCGGCAAGAAACTTCTCCTCGGCGTCGACGTGGACGAGCGGGATGTTGTAATGGTCGCGGAACAGCGTCACGACCTGTTCCGCCTCGTTCATGCGCATCAGCCCGTGATCGACGAAGACGCAGGTGAGCTGGTCGCCGATCGCCTCGTGAATGAGCACGGCGGCCACCGCGCTGTCGACGCCGCCGGACAGGCCGCAGATGACCTTCCCGTCACCAACCTGTTCGCGGATTTCGGCAATTTTAGTCTCGCGGAACTCAGCCATCGTCCAGTCGCCCGCAAGGCCGCAGACATGGCGCGCGAAATTGCCGAGGAGCCGCGCGCCGTCGGGTGTGTGCACGACCTCGGGATGGAATTGCGTGCCGTAGAACTTGCGGCTCTCGTCGGCGATCACCGCGAAGGGCGCACCATCGCTGGTGGCGACGATCTCGAAGCCGTCAGCAAAGCGCGTGACCTTGTCGCCATGGCTCATCCAGACCTGATGTCGCTCGCCGACCGTCCACAGACCGTCGAACAGGGCACAATCCTTCGTCACGGTGAGGAACGCCCGACCGAACTCGCCGCCCTCGCCGGTTTCGTGACCGGGGCGGACTTCCCCGCCGAGCTGGTGCGTCATCACTTGCTGACCGTAGCAGATGCCGAGGATCGGAACGCCCGCTTCGAACAGTTTTGTCGGCGCGCGCGGGCTCCCCTCATCGGGCACTCCGGCGGGCGAACCCGACAGGATGATGCCCTTGGGTTGCAGGCGATCGAACGCCTCTTCCGCCATGGAGAACGGCGCGATTTCCGAATAGACGCCCGCCTCGCGCACCCGCCGGGCGATCAACTGCGTCACCTGGCTGCCGAAATCGACGATCAGGATGGAATCGGGAAGGTGTTCTTGCTGCATGGCCGCGCGATAGAATGACCCTTTCGCCGAGACAAGCAAGGCACGGACTTGCGAGGGGGAGAACGCCATCCAGTCGGCCGCGGAGTGAATTGCGCTTTTAGCAACATATGTCGCCATTTTGTCATTTGTGTTCAAAAGAACGCAACATTATTTCAGCGCCATCAAAAGCGATCCGACCCGAAGGACGCTTCATTTTTGCAGGAGAAGCAAGATGCGAAACCTTGCAATTCACGCTTTGGCCGCTGCGGCTGCCATTGCGATCAGTCTGACGTTGCTCAGTCCCGCAATCGTCTGACACGCGTCAGGGGCACGACCCCCGCCCCACGCGAATGAGGGCGAGGCGCAGCCGGATTTAGTCCTCATCCCGCCGGCTGCGCCCGCTTTCAACCCTGCCCTTTCACCTCAACATTCGATCACGTTGACGGCGAGCCCGCCCTGGCTCGTCTCCTTGTACTTGGTGGACATGTCGAGACCGGTCTGGCGCATCGTCTCGATTACCTGATCGAGGCTGACGCAGGTTTCCGCTTCCTCCCGATGCAGGGCAAGCCGCGCTGCATTCACCGCCTTCACAGCGCCGATCGCATTGCGCTCGATGCACGGCACCTGCACCAGTCCGCCGACCGGATCGCAGGTCAGGCCGAGATTGTGCTCCATGCCGATCTCCGCCGCGCTGGCGACCTGCGTCGGCGTCGCGCCCCACAGCGCCGCCAGCCCGCCGGCCGCCATCGAACAGGCAACGCCCACTTCGCCCTGGCACCCCATCTCCGCACCGGAAATGCTCGCTCGCTGCTTGTAGAGAAGCGCGATCGCGCCCGCCGTCAGAAGGAACTTGCGACGGCTCTCGCGGCAGGGTCCGTCGGTCTCGTTCACGCAGTAGAAGCGCATGACCGCCGGCAAAATACCGGCGGCTCCGTTCGTCGGTGCCGTCACGACCCTGCCCCCGGCGGCGTTCTCCTCGTTCACCGCCATTGCATAGCAATTGAGCCAGTCGAACAGTTGCTCGCGCTCGTTGGATTGCGGTGCTTCCTGCAAACGCGCCCACAGGCCGGGAGCACGGCGATGCACCTTCAGCCCTCCCGGCAGGATGCCGGTCCGTTCGAGGCCGCGGTCGATGCAGTCCTCCATCGCGCGGGCAATCGCATCGAGACCTGCTATCGTCTTTTCGCGCGGTCGATAGGCATCCTCGTTCGCCAGCACGATCTCGTGGATTGCAAGGTCGTGTTCGGCGCATAGCGAGAGCAGCTTCTCCGCAGAGACGAAGGGAAACGGCACATCGATCTTGCTCGCGATGCGGTCGCCCTTGGCAGGTTCGCGCAACTGTCTTTCGGTGGCGACGAACCCGCCCCCGGTCGAGAAGTACTGGCGGTCGGCAAGAATTTCGCCCGCCTCATCGAAGGCGCGCAGCTGCATGCCATTGGGATGCAGATCCGGCACGATGTGTCCGGCCAGGTCTATGTCGCGCGCCATGTCGAAGGCGATCTCGCGCGTTCCGCCGAGCATCAGCTTTCCGCTGGCTTTCATTGCCGCAAGGTCCGCCTCGCCCTTGTCGGGGTCGAGCCGGTCGGGGCGATGGCCCATCAGGCCGAGCGCTGATGCGCCGATCGTGCCGTGCCCGGCACCCGTCAATGCAAGCGAGCCCTGCAATTCGACGGCAATGCGGGCAGTCGCGTCGAACCTGCCGGATTTCTTGAGAAACCGTACGAACATCGCCGCGATTCGCATGGGTCCGACGGTGTGCGAACTCGATGGGCCGATGCCGATGCGGAAGATGTCGAGGATCGAAAGCATGACAATGTCCTTGCGCTGACCGGGTCACTTGCGTCAAGCGAAGTCGCACGATGTCCGGTGGTGGAAAAAGCCCGCATTATGTTGGGAATTCGCGGAAAAATGCCTATATCGTGGACATGGACGAGAACACGCAACCTGCCCCCGAACAGCCGCCGAAAAAAGCGGCGAACGCCAACCTTTATGGCGCAGATTCCATCAAGGTGCTGAAGGGGCTCGACGCCGTACGCAAGCGCCCCGGTATGTACATCGGCGATACCGATGACGGTTCGGGCCTGCACCACATGGTGTTCGAGGTCTCGGACAACGCCATCGACGAGGCGTTGGCCGGGCATTGCGACCTCGTCCTCATCGAACTCAATGCCGATGGCAGCGTGTCGGTCGAAGACAATGGCCGCGGCATTCCCGTCGACATGCACAAGGAAGAAGGCGTCTCGGCTGCCGAGGTCATCATGACGCAACTTCACGCGGGCGGAAAGTTCGAGAATACGAGCGACGACAATGCCTACAAGGTATCGGGCGGCCTGCACGGGGTCGGCGTGAGCGTCGTCAACGCGCTGTCGGAATGGCTCGAACTCGTCATCTGGCGCGACGGCAAGGAACACTGGATGCGTTTCGAGCACGGCAATGCCGTCGAATCGCTGCGCGTGGTTGGCGATGCCCCGCCGGTCGCGGACAATGGCGACGAGAACGGCCTCAAGAAAGGCACGCGCGTTACCTTCAAGGCGTCGGAAGACACATTCAAGAACGTCATCGAATTCGATTTCGAGAAGCTCGAGCATCGCTATCGCGAACTCGCCTTCCTGAATTCCGGCGTCCACATACTGCTGCGCGACCGGCGGCACGAGGATGTCCAGGAAATCGACATGTTCTACGAGGGCGGGATCGCGGCCTTCGTGCGCTATCTCGATCGCAACAAGGAAGCGCTGATCGCCGAGCCGATCGCCATTGCTGCCGAGAAGGACGGGATCGGCATCGACGTCGCGCTCGAATGGAACGACAGCTATTACGAGAACGTGCTGTGTTTCACGAACAACATTCCGCAGCGCGATGGCGGCACGCATCTCGCCGCGTTCCGCACCGCGCTGACCCGCACGCTCAACAATTATGCGAACAGCGCGGGCCTGTTGAAGAAGGAGAAGGTCAGCCTCTCCGGCGAGGACATGCGCGAAGGCCTGACGGCGATCGTGTCTGTCAAGCTGCCCGACCCCAAGTTCGGCAGCCAGACGAAGGACAAGCTCGTTTCCTCCGAAGTGCGCCAGCCGCTCGAAAGCCTGATGAGCGACAAGATGACCGAATGGCTGGAAGAAAATCCGGCTGACGCGAAAACGATCGTGCAGAAGGTGATCGACGCAGCCGCGGCACGCGAAGCGGCAAAACGCGCCCGCGAAATGAGCCGCAAAGGTGCGATGAGCGTCGCTTCCCTGCCCGGCAAGCTGGCCGATTGCCAGGAGCGCGATCCCTCCAAATGCGAACTGTTCCTCGTCGAGGGCGATTCGGCTGGTGGTTCGGCAAAGCAGGGCCGCGACCGCAAGACGCAGGCCATCCTGCCGCTCAAGGGCAAGATTTTGAACGTCGAGCGCGCTCGCTTCGACCGGATCATCTCATCGAAGGAAGTCGGCACGCTCATCCAGGCGATGGGAACGGGCATTCGCGACGAGTTCGATATCGAGAAGCTGCGCTATCACAAGATCGTCATCATGACCGACGCCGACGTCGACGGCGCGCATATTCGCACGCTTTTGCTGACCTTCTTCCACCGGCAAATGCCGGAGATCGTCAAGGCAGGTCATCTCTTCATCGCGCAGCCGCCGCTCTACAAGGTCGGCAAGGGCCGCAGCGAGATGTATCTGAAGGACAACCCGGCGCTCGACCGCTATCTCGTCGATGCGGGGCTACAGGGTCGCATCCTCGAAGTGGGCGGCGAACCCCGCGGCGAAGGCGAATTGCGCGGCCTGGTCGATCATGCGCTGCAGATGCGCGGCATCCTCGGCTTCGTGCCACGCAAATACGACACCGCCATCATCGAACAGACGGCGCTGGCCGGCGCCTTCGATCCCGAACTGACCGACGACGGACGGCGTGGCGCGCTCGAAGCGGCAGCGCGGCGGCTCGCCATGTCGGATGACGACGCGCAATGGTCGGTCGACATTCGCGACAGCGGCCTTGTGCAGTTTCATCGCAAGTGGCGCGGCGTCACCGACGTCTTCGACATCGAAGCGTCCTTCTTCGCCAGCGCGGAGGCGCGCAAGCTGCACCGGATCGCGAGCGAATTCGCGGATGTCTATGCGCAGCCCATACGTCTCGTGAAGGCGAGCGAAGTCGAGCAACAGGCCGAAGACGGGGGCACCCAGACGCCCGCCGAGGAAAGCGACGGTCCGACGGGGGCTGCTTCCGCCGCGAGCGACGAGGATGCCATCACGCGCCCGACGCGTCTGCTCGACAACGTGCTGGCCGCAGGGCGCAAGGGTCTCAGTGTCCAACGCTACAAGGGTCTGGGCGAGATGAACCCCGATCAGCTTTGGGAAACGACCCTTCATCCGGAGAACCGCGCGCTGTTGCAGGTCGAAGTGGAGGATGCAGACGTCACGGACGAGATCTTCACCCGCCTGATGGGCGATGTGGTCGAGCCGCGCCGCGAGTTCATCCAGAACAACGCTTTGAACGTGGCCAATCTCGACATCTGAGTGCGCGCCGGACCAACCGACCAGCTGATTGCAGGGTAATTCGGGTGTGCGCCGCCTAAGGCGAGGTCTGACGCACGCCCATACCGTCCTTCGAATTCGGACTTTATTTCCCCGTAACCTCCGCGCATACTGCGCTTTCAAAACGGTTCGGGAGAGAGTTCGATGAAATATGCCTTGGCGTCCATGCTGATGACGGCCGGACTGGCCATGTCGGCCCATGCGCAGCAACCCTCTGCAGCGCCTGCCGTCCCGGTGGACTACGCAAATAATGCCAATTGGCTCTGCTTGCCGGACCGGTTCGATGCCTGTGCGAGCGACCAGAGCGTCACGGTCATCGAGGCGGACGGAGCCTCGCGCGTCGAGCCGCTGGTTCCCGACGCCGACCCGGCTTTCGACTGCTTCTATGTCTATCCGACGGTCTCGCTCGATCCGACACCCAATAGCGACATGATCGCCGGCGCGGAGGAAATGAGCGTCGCCCATGCGCAGGCCGCCCGTTTCCGGCAACATTGCAAGGTCTACGCTCCGCTCTATCGGCAGGTTACCCTTGCTGCACTGCGCGACGTGATGGCCGGGAAGCCGCTCACTGCCGACGGGGCGATGGCCTATGGCGACGTCAAGGCGGCGTGGGAGCATTACCTCGCCAACGACAATGAGGGTCCCGGTGTCGTCCTTATCGGCCATAGCCAGGGCAGCCGGATGCTCGGCCAGCTACTCAATGAGATGACCGACCCGGCGCAGCGCGACCTGATTATCTCGGCCATGCCGATCGGTTATAACGTCGAACGCAGCGCCGACGGGACGAGGGGCGACTATCCCTGGATGCCGGCCTGCACCAGCGCCGATCAGGCGGGTTGCGTCATTGGCTACGTCACGTTCCGCGAGGAGATGCCGCCGCCTGCGCAGACGCGCTTCGGCCGTGCTACGGGCGAAGGAATGAATGTCCTTTGCGTCAATCCGGCCGCGTTGCTCGGTCATGCGGAAAGTGCGAACGCGATCCTCGCCGCCAACGGCATCAGCAGTTCCAGCAACCCGCAGGCGGACTGGGTCGAGGGCGAACCGCAACCGACCACCAATTTCGTTTCCGTGCCGGGGCTCGTCGGCACGCGCTGCGTGAACGAGAACGGTGCCTCCTATTTGGCGATGAACGTCAATGCCGACCCCGCCGACCCGCGAACCGACACGATTGCCGGAGACGTTATCGTCGCTGGTCAGCGCCTGCCCGACTGGGGGCTCCATTTGATCGACATGCCGGTCGTGATGGGCGATCTCGTCGCCTTGACCGAGCGGCAGTATGCGGCCTGGGCGGAGGGCCGCTCGGCACGGGAATAGGCTTCAGCCGACAGCCCTGCGTTCACTTATGAGCGTATAGCCTGAGATTGCTTTCGTCGCCGTCCTTCGCGGTCGGCAACTGCAACTTTGCTTTCCCTTGCCCGCTGCAAACCGTTATGGAGAGCCGCGAGAAGGGGTGGCGATGGATTTGACTGCTGCATCCGGCCTGCGACCGGGGGAAAGATGAGGGCGGAACGCGAGCGGATCGAGCGGGGCGGGTTCTTCCTGTTTCTGGCGCTGGTCACCGTCGGCCTTCTGTATGTCGTCGGGCCGTTCCTCGGCGCGATCCTGTGGGCGGCGCTGGCGGCGATCATGTTTCAACCCCTGTTCCAGCGCATCCTTAGGCAAAGGCCGTCCTGGCCGAACCAGGCGGCACTGGCGACGCTGGCGATCATCTTCTTCGCGATCCTGCTGCCGCTGCTTGTCATCGGCAGCATCGTCCTCGATCAGGCGGTGAACATCTATCTCGCCTTTCGCCGCGGCGATATCGACGTCTTCGCTTTCATCAATCAGATACAGGGCGCTCTTCCCGCCAGCATCCAGGCTCAGCTCGACAGTTCGGGATGGGGCGATACCGCGGCCTTGCAACAGCGGTTGCAGGAATTTGTCAGCGCCAGTGCGGGGGCGATAGCGGGCTATGCGGTCGCGATCGGCGGCGGGGCGTTCGGCTTCGTCCTCGCCTTCGGCGTCGGGCTCTACGTTACCTATTTCCTGCTGCGCGACGGACACGAAATCGCACCCAAGGTGGTGGCGGCCCTGCCGATCGACGAGGATATCGCGTTGCGGCTGCTCGAAAAGTTCATGACCATCGTGCGCGCGACCATCAAGGGTTCGATCGTGGTTGGCATGGTGCAAGGCGCGCTTGGCGCAATCACCTTCTGGATCGTCGGTGTGCCCTCGGCCATCCTGTTCGGCGTTCTGATGGCGCTCTTTTCGCTGCTGCCTGCCCTGGGTCCGGCGATCGTCTGGCTCCCGGTAGCCATATGGCTGCTGGCGACGGGCGGGATCTGGCAGGGGCTGGTCGTGATCGGGTCGGGCATTTTCGTCATCGGCCTGTCCGACAACATCCTGCGCCCGATACTTGTGGGCAGGGATACGGGGATCCCCGACTGGATCATCCTCGTCACGACATTGGGCGGCATCGCCACGATGGGCCTTATCGGCATTATCGCCGGGCCGCTACTGGCCGGCCTGTTCATCGCAGGCTGGACTATCCTGAAGGAGGAACGCGGCGCGACGGTTCGCCCCCTGCCGCATCAGTAACCGTGTCCGCAACCGGAGGGAAAGGGGGCAGCGCTTGCCGCCCCTCGTCCCGTTCACTGCTTTTTAGTTGCGCGGTCGTGCCGGCACGGTCGGGCGCGGCTCGTCGAGGTCGCGCGGCCGGTCAACGCCATCGCCGACGCGGCGCGAAACGCCGTCGTGCCGGTCATGCGCCATGTCGCGCGTCGATACGCCTTCCCGCGGGCGGTCATCATGGTCGAGGTCGTGGTCGTGATGCTCGACGGCGTGACGGTCATGATCGTGATCGTGGTCCGTGCCCGCGTCGCGCACCAGTTCCTCGAACAGGAGTTCGTAATGCTTGATCGCCTGACGCAGATCTTCGGTCGAGGCATTGCCCTCATTGTGCCGGACCGTGAGCGCATGGCCTTCGCGATAGTGGCGCGCCACATCGGGATGATCGACGCTCAGATCTTCGTAACGGCGATCGAAGTCGCCCATCGGGAAGCCCCGCGTCTTCATCATGTCGGCAAGCGAGCGGTCGGCGCGCAGTACCGCTTCGGCCGGACTGTCGACGAACAGGCTCTTGGTTTCCTTCCACTCATGCGTGTAGCGGTCGCGCTCGTCCGCGGTCAGGGGGCGGATGTCGAGCTGCGATACACGGCGTTCGCGTTCGGCGAGGTTCTCCTCCGCCTCGCGCCGTCCGCGATCGTGCACCGCGTGGTCGTATTCTTCTCCGAACCGGTCGCGCAGCGCTTCTGTCCGGCGTTTCTTCAAGACATACCAGATGACGATGGCTAACACGATGACGGCGATGACGGCCGCAATGACGAGGATTTGTTCCTGTTGCATGATTTTCCACCTCTACCGACTTCTAACCTCTCCCGCATGGCTGAACGCGCGCAATATCAGGGCGTTCCGCTGACCATTGCGGAAGAGGTGGCTAGTTCCGAAGTCGTCCCGGCAAATCGATGATCTATGACGCTATCGTATTGGGCGCCGGAGCCGCCGGACTCTTCTGTGCGGCGCGCGCCGGGCAGCGCGGAAAGCGCGTGCTGGTGCTCGAGCGAGCCAGCGTGCCGGGCCGCAAGATCCTCATTTCCGGTGGCGGGCGGTGCAACTTCACCAATCTCAACGCCGGCGGCGCCAAGGGGGCGGAGCGCTTCATTTCCGCCAACCCGCATTTCGCGAAGTCGGCGCTGTCGCGCTACGGCCCGCGCGATTTCGTGGCATTGGTCGAGCGTTACGGCATCGCCTATCACGAGAAAACGCTGGGCCAGCTGTTCTGCGACGGCTCGGCGAAGGCCATCGTCGAAATGCTGCTTGCGGAATGCGAGAAAGCCCAGGTGGCGGGCGGCTCGGTCGACATACTCTACGATCAACAGATCGAGCGCGTCACGCGCGAGGATGGCGGTTTCCTCGTCGAAAGCGATGCCGGCCATCACGCGGGCCGCGCACTGGTCATCGCGACCGGCGGTCCCTCGATACCGAAGATGGGCGCGAGCGGCTTCGCCTACGGCCTTGCCCGCCAGTTCGGCCTCAAGGTGGTCGAACCGCGCCCCGCCCTCGTCCCCTTTACCCTCGGCGGCGAGGACATTCTCTTCCGCGAATTATCGGGCGTCTCCGCCGATATCGACGCATGGTCCGGCAAGGTGCGCTTCCGCGAGGCGGCGCTGTTCACGCATCGGGGGTTGTCCGGTCCGGCGATGTTGCAGATCAGTTCCTATTGGCGCAGCGGCGAAGCCGTCGCGGTCGATTTCCTGCCCGACCGGCCACGCGGCTGGCTGATCGAGGCGAAGCAGGACAACCCGCGCGTCGGCATGAAGGCGATCCTGCGCGAGGCCCTGCCCGAACGCCTCGCCGCCATTCTTGCCGAACGGCTTGGGATCGAGCGCGAACTCGGCAACGTGCCGGACAAGGTGCTGCGCGCTGCCGAAGAACGGCTCGCACGCTGGGAATTCCGCCCGAACGGGACCGAAGGGTTCGCGAAAGCCGAAGTCACCGCGGGCGGCATCGCCACGGCGGAACTGTCTTCTCAAACCATGGAAGCGAAACGTGTGCCCGGCCTTTACGCCATCGGCGAGGCGGTCGATGTGACGGGCTGGCTGGGCGGCTATAATTTCCAATGGGCATGGGCGAGCGCCGCGGCGGCGGCGGAGGCGCTCTAAAGGACGAACCGTTCGGGAACGCCGACCGCGCACCATCCGTTCGAGCGGGCGGAGCAGGATGGCGCGAGGCGCTTGCACGCGCGACGGCGCGGTGACACAGACCCGATTGCAGCCCCCTTGCCGGAGAGACAACCGACTTGCCCCACCATCATCCCAACAGCGCCTACGACAAGACTGCGCTCGTCTTTCAGGGCGGCGGAGCACTGGGCGCGTTCCAGGCCGGGGCGTATGAGGCCTTTCACGAATTCGACGTCGAACCCGGCTGGTATGCCGGTATCTCGATCGGCGCCGTCAATTGCGCGATCATCGCGGGCAACCGGCCCGAGGAACGCTGCGACAAGCTGCGCAGTTTCTGGAACCTTATCACCAGCGGCCCGCCGGACGGCGATGTCGACTGGGGCATGGGTCTCGGCGGCATATTCGGGGTCAAGGCCGCCTCCGTCCTCGGCACGGCAGCCAGCCTGACGGGCGGTGCGCCCGGCTTCTTCGCGCCGCGCTGGCCACTGAACCTGTCCGCCCTTCCCGGTAGCGCTGAGGCGACGAGTATCTACGATACCGGCCCGCTCGTCGAGACGCTTTGCCAGCATATCGATTTCGACCTGCTCAATGCACCCGGCAGCGCGCGGATCAGCCTTGGCGCCGTCGATGTCGAGACCGGCAATTTCACCTATTTCGACAATCGCGAAATGACCATCGGGCCTGAGCATATCATGGCATCGGGCGCCTTGCCGCCGGGCCTGCCCTGGATCGAGATCGAGGGACGCAAATACTGGGACGGCGGGCTCGTATCCAATACGCCGCTCGCCCATGTCCTGCGCGAATGCGAGGGCGATACGCTGGTCTTCGAAGTGGACCTGTTCCCCGCTCGCGGTCCGCTGCCGCAGACGCTCATCGACGTGGAGGAGCGGCGCAAGGACATCACCTATTCCAGCCGGACGCGCATGAACACTGATGCCTTTCGCGAAAGGCACGCGTTGAAGACGGTGCTGCGCCAGGTCATCGACAAGCTGCCGCCCGAGGCTCGCGATACGCCCGAAGTACGGCAGGCGGAAGCGTTCGCCGCCGATCACCGCGTCACCCTCGTCCATCTCATCTACCGGCACGAGGGGTTCATCGGCGCGTCGAAGGATTACGAGTTCTCGCGCACCTCGATGCTGCGCCATTGGCAGCAGGGGCATGACGATGCGAGCGAGGTTCTCGCCAATAACGACTGGCGCGAGCCGCCGACGAAGGATGAGGCGATCGCCATCTACGACCTCGACCGGGCCCGGCGCATAAAGGCCCGGCACGGGGTGGAGGGCATCCCGATCCACCACAAGCAAACCAGCAAGGCAGGAGACCAAAGCACATGAGCCATCACGCGAAACTGGACGGGCACGTCGCCCTCGTCACCGGAGCAGGCTCCGGGATCGGTCGCGAGATCGCCTGCGCGATGGCCCGCGAAGGCGCGAAGGTCGGTATTTGCGACATCGACATGGACGGGGCCGCCGAAACGGTCGAGACGATCAAGCAGGAGGGCGCCGGCGATGCGGCTGCCTTCGAAATGAACGTCATCGACGAGGCGCAGGTGAACGAAGCGACCGACAAGATGGCGGAGACCTTTGGCCGTCTCGACAGCCTCGTATCCAATGCCGGCATCCAGATCGTCCACCCGATTGAGGATTTTCCGCTCGATCAGTTCCGCAAGGTCGTGGACATTCATCTCACCGGCTCGTTTCTGACGACCAAGGCGGCGGTTCGCCATATGTACGAGCAGGGCTCGGGCTCGCTCATCTATATGGGTTCGGTCCACAGTCACGAGGCGAGCCCGCTCAAATCCGCCTATGTCGCGGCGAAGCACGGCATCCTCGGTCTTGCCCGTGTCATGGCGAAGGAGGGCGCGAAGCACGGCGTTCGCTCCAACGTGATCTGCCCCGGTTTCGTGAAGACGCCGCTGGTAGAGAAGCAGATACCCGAGCAGGCGAAGGATCTCGGCATTTCCGAAGAGGAGGTCGTCAACCGCATCATGCTCGGCAACACGGTCGATCAGGAGTTCACGACGGTAAAGGACGTCGCCGACGTCGCGATCTTCCTCGCCGGGTTCGACAGCAACGCGCTGACGGGCCAGTCCATCCTCGTCAGCCATGGCTGGGTGATGAAATAGGTCGGTGGAGAATGGGGCGGCTCGCACGATGCCAGCCGCCCCACCCGAGCCTCAGGCTGCGGAGAAGAAGCCCGCTTCCTCCCACCGGCGGATGCCCGCATTGTAGACGAATTCGATCCAGTCATGCGCGGCGACTAGGTCGCGCGTCGCATTGACGGCAAAATTCGCCGGAGCCGCTCCCTTCAGGAAACGGATGACGCCCTGCCCGTCATTCTTGACGAGGCGCAGCTTCTGCCCCTCGTAATAGCCGTAATCCGGCCCCGCGACCGGCCAACGCGCAAGGCTCATCTCGAACGTCGCATCGCTGGCGGCAGCAACCGCAATGACCGGTCCTGACGGGACGATCTCGCCATTGGCGGCAATCGGATCGGCGATGAAATAGGCGTGGCTGGTATAGGCAGTCGTCGGCTCTCCCGGTTGCAGCACGACGTAAGGCATCGAAAGCGGTGCCTGCCCGCCGTTGGGCGTCGTCTGGCTGGCGAAATCGCCTTCCACTTCCAGTCGGCAGGCCTTGCCGACATAGCCCGACCAATAGGGCGCGCGCCACTGGCGGCCTTCGCGCGCGGCGAGCGCCGTGCGAAAATGCCTTACCCTCGCCCGGATATGAGCCGGCGGCTGCCTGAACGTGCCCTCGGGCGCGCCGGGAACCGCTTGCGTCAGGCTGTCGAGCCCGATCAGAGTGAAGGCGGTGAGGATATTGCCCTGGTCGAGCCACGCATCCACTTCAAGGTCGATGTCGAACACGTCCATCGACTGGTTCGCATCGACGGCTATTCCCGTATCGACCGAGCGCACGCGGCCATGCAGCCAGCTGCGCAGGATGACCTGATTGATGTTGCGGAACTCGCAATTGTCCAGCACCGTCAGCGGCATCGCGCCGCTCTCGTCGCGCGTCGGATAGAGGTAGTTGTAGCGCGCTACGCTCGTCGGGCCGCTGCCGAGGCCGATATGGTCGCAGTCGCGCCAGACGCATCCGACATAGCGCGCCGACAGCTTGCCCGTATCCTCCTGCGCCTGAAAGCAGTCGCCGAATTCGCAATCGCGCGCCAGGACGGCCGCGTTGACTCCGGGGTTGAAGCCGCTCGCATTGCCGGTGACGAAGCGGCAGCGATCGAGCTCGACCCGTTCCACTGCATCGAGTTCCCCGGCAAGATAGAACATCTCGCCCTTCCAGCCGATGCAGTCGAAATCGCGCGCGATGATCTCACCGACGTAGCAATCCTGCACCCACACGGCGCGGTCGGTCACGTCCCAGCCGTCGCCCGTCGCCGGATCGGCGGGGAACGCATACTGCCCGGTATGCCGCCGATTTCCCTGAAAGACGAGGCGCGAAAGTTCGAGCCGGGCGACCTTGCGCTCGGCCGGGGCCGGATAGCCGACATCGCCCGCCACGAACAGGCCGCCGCCCCGCCACACGGCAAGGGTCGGATCGCCGTCGCTGGTCGGGACGGACTGCCAGGCGGTTTCGGGGTCCGCGCCATCGACGCCTTTGAAATCGAGAACGCTGCGCTGCGCGGCTACTCCTCGCAGGGCGAGCGAGCGGCTTACGACCAAGGGATGGCCGTCCGCCGCGTGGGTTCGGGAAACCGGGCTGGTTCGCACCGGGCAATGGACCGCGTAACGCTTGCTTTCGAACCGGACTTCGCCTGCTTCCACTGCTTCGGCATAGGCGATGGTTGCCTGGATCGCCGGCTGGTCGTCGGTGACGCCGTCGCCCGTTGCACCCCCTTGTTCGACCGAGAGCCCACCGATTTCGGGAAGCAGGCGGAAAATGCGCCCATTCGCTGTGCGAAAGACGAAGCGGGGATGCGCAGCCAGCAACTCTTCGGTGCACAGCGCGTCCGCTATGTAGCGCGCCGCGCCCCGTCCCGCGACGCTATGCCCGGTGCTGTCGAGCGTGGTGATCGACGCGTCGGGCGCTCGCCGGGCCAGATCGGCATAGAGCGCCGGGATCGCGGTGACGGCACGCTGCGCCAGACCGAGCGCGGGCAGTGCGAGCGCGCTCATTGCGACACCCGATAAGCAAGCGCGCCGCTGTTGAGCACAATGTCGAGATAAAGGGCGGCACTTGCCTCATACTCCTCCCATGCCGGCTCGCAGGCATTGTCAACGAACACGCCCCAATCGGCTCCGGCGAGGGTGAGCGGGTGTCGGCTGGCTCCGCCGTCAACCGAACGCGACAGGCGTACCGTGCCCGTCCACTGTCCGTCCAGCTGGAGATAGACCGGGCGACCGGGTGCGGGATCGAACGGTCCGGCGAGCAGCGATTGCGAGGTTTCGCCTTCGAGTGCGGGCGGTGGCGGGGTCGCGGCCGGACCGCTCGCTCCGGCGACGGGCAGGGGATTGTCGGCGGAGATGAGGACGAGATTGCCGGCAGCATCGGCCTGGCCGAGGGCGAAGGCCGGGGCGAAGCCGCCGGGTGCCTTCACGGGGGTTTTATCAAGCATCTGGTTGGCTCCTGACGTTCTAAAGAGCCAATCCGGTTAATCTGGAACCGCCGTGTAGGAAAACGAATTCTTCGCCATAGGTCCGCGCGTATCGCCCGACTATGGTCGTGCCCGATGTCGCGCATTGCCCTTTTCCATCCCGGCACCCAGCACAGCAGGACGACCGCGCTCGCGCTTCAGCGGCTGGGGTCCCTCGCCTGGTATGCGACCGGCCTGTATGCGCGGAAGGGCGGCATGCTCGAACGAATGATTCGCCTTGCGCCGCCCGGCCTTGGATCGCGTCTCGAAGCGGAACTTGCGCGGCTTCAGCATCCCGAACTCGATGATACGCTGGTCAGAACCGCCGGTTGGCACGAATGGGCGGAACGTGCAGCGCGGCGGGCAGGGCTGGGGGAACTGGCGCATCGGATCGACAGGCGGGGCAATCAGCGATTTGCCGAATCGGTTATCGAGTGGCTTTCCCGCGAACCGATCGATGCCGTCTGGGGCTTTGACGGTTGCTCTGCGGAAGTGTTCGCAAGCCCTGCGGCGCGCTCCACGTATCGGATTCTCGATCGCACGATTGCCGACTGGCGCGAGTGGAATGCGCTCCTTGCCCAGATTGCGGAGCGTCACGGCGATTGGCTCGCGGCTACCGACCGGCCTGTCTCGCCTGAGACGATCGCGCGCAACGATGCCGAATACGACGCCGCCGACGCAATCCTTTGCGGTAGCCCCCATGTCGCGGCTTCGCTCGCCCGCCATTCCCCCGTTCCCGGCATAGCCCCAAAAACTAGCCTCCTGCCCTATTGTTATGACGGCAACCTCTTCGCCCCGGCCCCCGCGATTGCCGCCCCAGCCACTGACGCGCCCATGAGACTGCTATTCGTCGGACAGATCGGCGTCAGGAAAGGCGCACATCTCCTCCTCGAGGCGCTGGCCGACATTCCCGCGTCCGAGGCCAGCCTGACGATGGTCGGCGCCATGCAATTGCCGCCGCGCATGGTCGCGCGCCATGCGGATCGCTTCACCCACATCCCCTCGCTTCCGCGCACGCAAATCCCCGGCATCATGCAGCGGCACGATGTCCTCGTCCTGCCGAGCTATTTCGAAGGGTCGGCCATCGTCCTCCTCGAAGCGCTGGCGAGCGGCCTCGCCGTGATCCAGACGCGGGCAGCGGGTCTCGGCGCGACCGAGCGCAGCGGCATCGTCCTCGACAAACCTGATACGGACGCGCTGCGCGAAGCCATCCTCTCGCTCGTCCATGACCGCGCGCGCCTCCAATCCCTTCGGAAAGCGGCACCCGACGATGCGCGCCGCTATTCCTTCGACAATTACTGCGCCGGGATCGCCGCGCTGCTCGCCGAAACACTCGCCTGATCGCGGCGGCGCGCCTCGCGCAGCAAGCGCTTTTCGAACCGCTCCGCGACATGGCCGAGCGACCAGCGAAGGCCCGCGCGCCGCTTGCCCTCGGCGCCCAGCGCCTCCGACAATTCGGGATCGTCGGCCAACCGCCGCACCGCATCGGCGATCGCGCCCGCGCGTCCCGGCGGCACGACGAGGCCGCAGCCCAGCGTCTCGCTTGCAAGGCCCGTCCCCGCCGCCGCGGTCGCCACCACCGGCCTGCCAGAGGCGAGGATGTTGGGCAGCTTCGATGGCAGGACGAGGTCGGCGGCATCGGCCACCTGCGGCAGAAGGTGAATGTCCGCCATCGCCATCATTTCCGCAAAGCCTGCGGGCGACTGCAACGGCTTGAAGATAATGTTCGCAAGGCCATGCGCCTTCTGCTTCAGGGCGGAACGGTTCGGCCCTTCCCCGCAGACGAGGATGACGATGTCGGTCCTGTCCTGCAGGGCGCGTGCCGCCTCGACGACCAGTTCCAGCCCCTGCTTCGCGCCGATATTGCCGGAATAGAGTGCGACGGTCTTGCCCTCCAGCCGCCATTCGCGGCGCAGGCGCGAGCCGTCGGCCCGCTCGATCGCGGCGGCATGGTTCGCCCAGTTCCTCAGTTCGACGACCCGGTCCTGTGGCAGGCCCATCTTGACGAGCCGCTCGCACATCTTGGGGCTGATCGAGGAAACCACGTCGGCGCGTCCGATCATGAAGCGTTCGAAAGCGCGCGCCATCCTTCCGAGCGGTTTGCGATAGTGAAGAAGACCGGTGGCAAAGGCCATGTCCACTTCGAAGTCCTGAATGTGCAGCCAGAGCGACGCACCGCGCAGCCGCGCCGCGATCCAGGCGACGGGGAAGGCCGCGAGCGACGGTGCGACGGCGAACACGGCATCGGGCCGTTCCCGCTTGATCGCGCGCATCATCGGCACGAAGGCACCGGCGGCGAAGCTCGCATAATGGCGCAGGCGGCGCACCGCATTGGGCCGGTTGGGAACGTAGAGCGGACAATGCGTTACCTCGACCCCGCGTCGCTCGCTCGTTTCCCAGGCGCCGTCGAGTTGCCGCTCCACCCGCCAGCGCGGGTAGTAGGGCTGGCCTGCGACCACGCGCACGCAGTGGCCGCGCTGCGCCATCTCTTCGGCGAGGCCCGTCGTATAGGGTCCGATCCCGATCAGTTCGGGTGTGTAATTTAGGCCGAAGACGAGCAGCGAAACCGGCTTCCGGCGCGGGGCGGCGCGCCGCATCGGTGCGGCGGCGGCGATGTCCGGATCATACAACATGGGTTGTTCTGCGACTCCTGCCTCGGCGCCCGTGCGGTATTCGACCCCCCGCCTTCAGGCAAAACGGCTGAGCTTCACCGGATGGATATAAAGACAATCCACTGGAAACCCGGCCAAAATCCGTTCCAGCGGAGCGGATAGCAGAGACGCGAATCCAGCGGAATCCTCGTCGGTCCACAATTCCACACCTCTCATCGCATCGGGTCGCCGCAACGGCGCGCTGCGATCATGGAAATGATAATTCGGGACGAGTTCGGTGCGGACTTCTCCGCAAGCGAGGGCGAGCGCGGTCGGGACCGCGATTTCCGCGAAGATCTCCATCGCGGCAAAGACGCCGCACACATGGGCGAACGTCTCCATGGCCTCAGCCGGAACGACGATGAAGTCGGAATATCCCGACAGGAGCGGGTAATCCGCAGCGCCATGCCGCATGGTCGCGCTTTCGAGCATCGCCCACTTGCTCTTCGCGGCAAAGCGGGCATGAGCCTTCACTGCGTCGAGAACGCCGCCCGGCGGTCCGTTCGGCACGCTTACGCCGAGCGCCGCGAACTTCGCACGTGCCTCGGCAGGCGAAGGTAGCAGGTCCTGCCAGTCTAGCGCGACCGCATTGCGGCGGAACTTGGCCGCTGCCTCCCCCGGCCAGATCCATTCGTTGCGCAGCGCATCGGCGGCGCGCAAATTCTTGATGTATCCCTCGCCCGGTTCGAGCCCCAACTGCTCCAGCAGATTGGCTTCGTCGAGCACCGGGTTCAGCAGCAAATCGTCGCCCATGATGACATAGTGGGTGAAGGAGGGTTCGATGAAATCACGGGCGGCCTGCGCGATATGTCCGCTGAAATTGCGCCCCAGTTCATAGACACGCGTGACGTTCTCGCTCGGCTCGCGGGCAAACGGCATGATCGCGTGGCGGTGGGAGAAACGCTCACCATATATCCGGTCGAGGACGGGAAGGACCCGCTCGAAACGGTGATTGAACAGGTGGATGAGGCAGATCCGGCTTGCGCCCGTCATCCTTGCGACAGCCCTGCACAATCATCGAGCCAGGCATCGAGCAGCGGCATCTCCGCCTCGCCGACATGGCCCGCCTCGATCAATGCGCCGTAGCAGCGCCGCAGATTTGTCGGGATGGCGGCCCCTCCTTGTTCGAGCGGCAATTGCTCGAGCATCGTCGCGATCGCCCGATTGGCGAGGTAGCCCGGTATCTCGTCGGCAAAATCGCGCATCAGATCGTGTTCGTTGCGTTCCTGCCGGACGGTCGGCTCGCGGAACAGGACGTGCCAACCGTTCTCCCACGCGATGCGCTGCGCGACGAAGCTGCGCCAGATGTCGGTCATGCGAAAACTGCAATGGGCCGGCAGATAGAGAAGCGGAAAGGCGGGACGGTGATGGACGGTCGCCTGACTGTTGAAGGGGCACCAGCTACCCTTGCCCAAGGCGATCCGCCGCTCCCCCTCATCGAAGGCGACCGGCAGCGCCCGCGTCAGGCGATAGATCGCATCGACATCGGGATTGTCCTGCGCCAGCGCCTGCTGAATGGGCGCGTGAACGGTGCAGCTGTCCTTCGGCCAGACAGGTTGCGAGCCGGCCAGTGCATCGAGCGGGAAGCCGCGCGGCCAGACATCGCTCCGCCCGAATGCGCCGTAGATATTCGTCCAGCCGGTTCCCGCCAGCACGCCGGTCTCGCAATGTTCGGGCAGCGGTTCGAAAAAGGCAGCGAGGGGGAAATTGTCGTCGTCGGTCTCGACGATGTGGTCAGCTCCGCCCGCCATCGCCACGAGATAGCCGATGTTCTTGCGCGCATAATGGCCCGTCGGGGCGAGCACCGCGGTGGCGAAGTCGAGCGTCCTCTGCCGTTCGAGCGAGTGATAGTCGCAGCCCTCCAGCGCGAAATCACCGGGGCTCTTCGCATCTCCGATGGCGATGAAGGGCATGCCTGCGTCGCCTGCTCCCTTCGCCAGAGCGCGAAGGACGACATTGGGCGGGGAAATGGTCGTGACGACGAGTGCACCCGTCACCGTCCATCCCCCGGATAGAGCGGATGGTAAGGCACCTCGCGCTCGTAGAAGGCACGCACCTTCGCCATGTCCGCAGCGTAGTCGCCGGTCACCGCGATCGGCTCGCCCAGCCCTCCGACGCGCCGGCGATAATCGACGAAGCCGGGGATGAGCGGCACGCCCGCCTGCACGGCAATATGGTAGAAGCCGGTCTTCCATTGCAGGACGCTGCTGCGCGTGCCTTCGGGGGCGATCGTCAACAGGAAGCGGTCGCGCGCAGCGAACTCCGCCACCATCTGCTCGACCATGTTGCGCTTGCTCGCCCGCTCGACGGGCACGCCGCCCATATCGCGCATGAACCCGCCCATCGCGCCGGTGAACAGCGAATCCTTCGCCATGAAGCGCGCCCTGATGCCGAGCGAATGCGTAAGCCCGAGATAATAGACGAAATCCCAGTTCGAGGTGTGCGGCACCGCGATGATGACGCCCTTCGCGACGCTCGGCCCGCTGCCCACGGCGCGCCAGCCCTTCAGGCGAAAGAGGCCGAGAATGACTTGCTTTACAAGCCGCGAGACGAGGCTCGGCGAACGGTCACGGGAGGGGTCGGCAGGTTCCGGCATGAAGCCCCGGCAATTAAGGACATGGCGGGAAAATAGCGAGATGTTTCGCATCGTTCGACGCGCGCTACGCCCCGCCCGCAATGCGGTCCGCCCCGCCCGCGGCTCGCTTGAACCGCCTCTCGTGCCCTGCGGCGGCGGTGCGCATCGGCAAAACCTTTGCGCCGCCCGATGCAGGCGCTATGGAAGCGCCCGTGCGTTATATGCTGAACGAAACCCTCCTACCCTGGCCCCAGGGCAAGGCGCCCGATCCCGAGCAAACGGTGGAGGCGAAGCGCAAGGCCGTGCTCGAGCTCTATGGACTCGATGCGCTGGAGGACGACCCGGAACTCGTCCAGATCACGCATTTCACGGCAAGATTGTGCGGCGCGCCGATCTGCCTCGTCAGCCTCGTCGAGGAGGAGCGGCAGCGGTTCCTCGCCCGCGAAGGACTGGAAGAAAACGAGACGCCCCGCCCGACCTCCTTCTGCGCCCATGCAATGCTGCTGTCCGACGTGATGGTGGTGCCCGATGCGCGCGAGGACGAACGCTTCGAGACGAACCCGCTCGTCACCGGCCATCCGCATATCCGCTTCTATGCCGGGGCGCCGCTCATCAGTCACGAGGGCGCGCCGCTCGGCAGCCTGTGCGTCATCGACACCGAACCGCGTCCGCAGGGCCTTACCGACCTTCAGAAGGAAGGACTGCTCGTGATGGCCGCGTCCGTGATGCGGCGGCTGCGTCATCGGCGCGAAGCACTCGCCCAGCAGGCGGAACTGAAGCGGAGCGAGAAACAGCTCCAGACGCTTGCCGATTCGATCCCTGACATCGCCTGGTCCGCCCGCCCCGATGGCAGCTTCGACTATTTCAACCAGCGCTGGTACGATTTCATCGGCCTGTCGGACAAGACGCGCCACGTCCCGCGCCACGACCTGTTCCATCCGGACGACAAGCACGCCTGGCTCGACAAATGGGAAGAGGCACGGCGCGAGGCCCAACCTTACGAGACAGAATACCGGCTGAAGCGCGCCGACGGCGAATATCGCTGGATGCTGGTGCGCGGCGTTCCCGTCTACAACTCCGCCGGCCATGCCGAACGCTGGTTCGGGACGCTGACGGACATCGATGCGTCCAAGCGCGAATCCGATCAGCGCGATTTGCTCGCCCGCGAATTGTCGCACCGGATCAAGAACATCTTTGCCGTCATCTCCGGCCTTATTGCCCTGCGCACGCGAGGCCGGGACGACCTCGGCGATTTCGCGGGCGAACTGACCGGCACGATCAAGTCGCTCGGCCGGGCGCATGACTACGTCAATCCGGTCGCCGGGCGAAAGGGCGACAGCCTGCGCGAATTGCTGACCGACCTGCTCGCCCCCTACGAAAGCGCGGGCGAACCGGCGATCGTCTTCGCCAGCGAGGAAGACTTGCCGATCGGGCCGGAAGCCGCAACGCCGCTCGCCCTCATCTTTCACGAACTCGCCACCAATTCCGCCAAATACGGCGCCCTGTCGAACGAGGGCGGCAAGGTGACGCTGGACGTGCGCGGCGCCGAGGACGACGATGTCGAGGGCATGACGATCGGGCGCGAGGACGCCGTCGTCCTGCGCTGGAGCGAACCGGGCATCGCCCCCGGCGGTGCGGAGGATAACCCGCGCGAAGGCTTCGGCTCTCGGCTGCTGAGGACCTCGGTCGAGGGACAGTTGCGCGGCCGCATGACCCGCATCTTCGACGAGAACGGCCTCGACGTGAAACTCGTGCTTCCGGCAGCGTCCATTGCGCCCAAGTAACTCCCGCCAGCCTTTGCGCAGCGCGGCAGCAGCCCTGTTGCTGCCCTTGTCCCTGAGCATCGGTGCCTGCGCGGTCGAGGAAGATGAAGCGAGCGAACCGCCCGTGCCCGCAACCCCGGCAGCAGCCGTCGCCGGTTCCGGGCAAAACGCCGCGCCGGTCGAGGAAGCGGAAAGCGTGACGCAATTCCAGAATACGGCATGGCGCAGCATTTCAGAGGACGGGGCGCGTTTCACGACCTATTTCGATCCCGACGGAACCTATCGCGACCTGAGGAACGGCGACCCTTATCAGACGGGGACCTGGGAATTCAGCGATGGTGAAACGCTGTGTTTTTTCCCCGAGGAAGAGGGCAATCGCGGCGATTGCTGGAACACCGGCGCGCTGCGCGGCGACACCCTGTCCGCGACACGCGTGCGCGACGAGTTTCGCATCGAACTCGAACGGGTGGATTACGCTGCGCCCGATACGGGCGAGGAGGACGGCGGCGGCGAAGCGGCGGAAACCTCCTGAGCGAGCCGGACGCCCCGCCGCCCGTGCTCGAATGGCGGGACGTCACGCGCGATTTCGGTGAGGTGCGGGCGGTCGATGCCGTCTCGCTCGCCATCGCGAAAGGACAATACGTCGCGCTGGTCGGTGCATCCGGTTCCGGCAAATCCACGCTTCTCAAAACCGTCAATCGCCTGATTATTCCGGGCGAAGGAGAAGTGCTGCTGGCCGGGGAGGACGTCGCCGGGCTGCCGCCGGCGATCCTGCGGCGGCGCATCGGCTATGTCTTCCAGCAGATCGGCCTGTTCCCGCATATGAGCGTTGCCGAGAATATCGGCATCGGTCCGCGCCTGTCGGGGGAGCGGCTGGGGGCGGAAAGAACGCGGGAACTGCTCGAACTCGTCGAACTCGATCCTGCAATGGCGAAGCGAATGCCCGACGCGCTGTCCGGCGGTCAGCGCCAGCGGGTGGGCGTCGCGCGGGCTCTGGCGAACGATCCCGAACTGCTCTTGATGGACGAACCCTTCGGTGCGCTCGATCCGATCACGCGCGACGCGCTGGGCGAACGGGTCCGCGCGCTGCACGATCGGCTCGGCCTTACCAGCGTGATGGTCACGCACGACATGGCGGAAGCCCTGCTGCTCGCAGATCGCGTGGTCGTGATGGATGCCGGTCGGATCGTGGCCGACGAAATGCCCGCCGCGCTGCTTGCCGGAGAGGGCGGCGACATCGCGCAGGCCCTTGTCGCCGTGCCGCGCGCTCAAGCCCGCCAGCTGGCCGAATTGTCGGGACGAGCATAGCGCGATGAACGCCATCCTCGATGCCCTCGCCAACCTGACCGACGAGTTCGCCGCCCATGTCGTCCTGTGCGCCGCGGCCCTCGCTTCGGGGATAGCGGTCGCCTTGCCGCTCGCCGTCTGGGCATCCCGCTCCGCCACCGTCTCCCGCGTGACGCTGGGGTTCGCAAGCCTCGTCCAGACCATTCCCGCGCTTGCCCTGCTCGCCCTGTTCTTTCCCGTCCTGCTGAGCCTGCGCGCCCTGTTCGGCGAAGGTCTGCCGACGCTGGGCTTCCTGCCGGCACTGCTGGCGCTCGCGCTTTATGCGCTGCTGCCGATCCTGCGCAATGCAGTGACGGCGCAGGCCAATCTCGATCCGGGCGTCGTCGAAGCAGCCGACGGCGTGGGCATGAACGCCTGGCAGAAATTGCGGCTGGTCGAGGCACCGCTGGCCGCGCCCTACATCATGGGCGGCATCCGCACCGCCGCGGTCTGGACCATCGGCGCGGCGACGCTGGCGACGACGATCGGGCAGAAGAGCCTCGGCGATCCGATCTTCGCCGGATTGCAGACGCAGAACTGGGTGCTCGTGCTGGCGGGCTGTATCGCATCGGCGGGTCTCGCTTTGCTGGCGGACGGGCTGCTCGGCCTCATCGAGAAGGGGTTCGCGCGCCGCAGCAGGGCGATGTGGGGCGGTGGGCTTGCCGTCGTGCTCGCCGGGGTGGCCCTCGCCCTGTTCGCGCAATTCGCTCCCTTGGGCGGCTCGGATGGAGACCGGCGCATCGTCATCGGCGCGAAGGGCTTTTCGGAGCAATATATCCTCGCTCGCCTGATCGGCGACCGGGCAGAGGAAGCGGGCTATGCCGTCGAATATCGCGACGGACTGGGTTCGGCGGTCGCGCACAACGCGCTCACATCGGGCGAGATCGACGTGCTGGTCGATTATACCGGGACGATCTGGGCGAACATGATGGAGCGGCAGGACAATCCCCCGCGCGAGGAAATGTACGATGCGATCGTCCGGTGGGAAGAGGAAACCAGCGGCACGCGCGTTTTGGGGCGGCTCGGCTTCGAGAACGCCTATGGCCTCGCGATGCGCAGCGACGAGGCGGCGGCGCGCGGCTTCACCTCCATCGCGGATCTCGCCGCGGGTGGCAGGGGACTGGCGATCGGCGGCGACCCCGAATTCTTCGAGCGGCCCGAATGGGTGGCGGTGCGCGATGCCTACGGCTTGCCGCCGATGGAGCAGCGCACCTTTTCTCCCACCTTCATGTACAATGCGCTGCGCTCGCGCGATGTCGACGTGATCGGCGCCTACACCTCGGACGGGCGGATCGCGGCGGACAACCTCGTCATTCTCGACGATCCGCGCGGAGCGTTCCCCAATTACGACGCGATCGTGCTGCTCTCGCCGCAGCGCAGGGACGATGCGCGGCTGGTCGCAGCATTGGAGCCGCTGATCGGGGCGATCGACGTGGCGGCTATGCGGGAGGCGAACTACTCGGTCGACCGGCAGGACGACAAGCGCACCCCCGCTGAGGCGGCGCAGGCTCTGGCGCAGAAGATCGGGCTTTAGGCAAAGCCCGCGGGGTCGGCCCATTCCTCCCAACGAGAGACCACCGCCATCACCTTAAACAGCTCGCCCATCTCGTCAGGCGAGCACAATCGCCGATGGGCGGCAGCGATGGTTTGCGCGCGTGTTGGATCGGCTTTCGCCAGCGCATTTGCCCGCGCAGTTATGCCGAGCCGCTCGAGAAAGGCGCCCTGGGTGGTCGTGAAACACCGCTTGCTGACCTTTGTCTCGCTCTCGGCATCGCTTGACCCCTTCTCGGTGCCATTGTGGCCGACTGCCTCGCGGAGCGCGGAAAAGTCCACCAAAGCTGTCAAATCCGCCGTTCCGGGGGCCTCGAGCGGGTCGACTTTCCCGTGTTTGCGGATCGCTTGCAGGGTGGAACCGAACTGCGGCGCGTCATAGCCGTAGTCGATGACGAGAGCCGCGCCCCCTTGCGTATCGAGGCGGTCCGCGATCTCTCGCATCCAAGAGGTCGCTGCGGGGCAAACCTCCAATATCGCCCCGTTTTCTGCGGCTTTCAGGGATTCGGGCATGGCCGCTTCTAGGGGCTGGTCCCCGGCGACGAAGGCGAACTTCTCGCCTTCGAGGCCGATCATCCGCTCGCGCCACCCCTTGGGCGTGCGCACCAGTTGTCGAATGGGCAGAGCGTCGAAGAACTCGTTCGCTATCAATAGGATAGGGCGGTCATGGGGCAAGTCGTCCAGACCCTCGTGCAATGTTGCCCGTGGAACATTTTCCAGCAGGGTTTTTCGAAAATGGGGTGAACCTTCGACAAGGTGAATGTCGGGGACGAGCCCGAACCGCTCCATCACTCGCAACGCATCGCGGGCCAGCGTGCCGCGCCCCGGTCCGAGCTCGACATAGGCGATCTTCTCGGGACTTCCGCTACGTTGCCATAGATCGGCGCACCACAGCCCGATCATTTCGCCGAACATCTGGCTGATCTCCGGGGCCGTGATGAAGTCGCCTTCGCCCCCCAGCGGATCGCGCGAAGCATAGTAGCGCGCGTTCGCCTCTCCGAAATATTGCGAGACAGAGAGCGGTCCGGACCGCCTTATGAGCCGGGCGAAACGCCGTGTAAGATCCCGCGGATCGTCTTCGCTCATGCCGTTCGCGGCTTGCCCGAGACCCTTGAACCGGCAACCGGCGGGCGAGCAAGGGCGAAGACCATGACGGCGAGACCAACCCCGATCATCGGGAAGGACAGCCACTGCCCGCGTGATAGCCCCGTTTCCTCGACGACCTGGACGAGATGCGCGTCGGGCGCGCGGAAGAACTCGGTGATGAAGCGGGCTATGCCGATGCCGACGGTAAACAGCCCGACAAGCAGACCGGGACGATATCGCGCCCGCGTTTTCCAGAACACCAGCAGCATTACGATCATGAGCAGGAGGCCTTCGAGCCCTGCCTGATAAAGCTGCGAGGGATGGCGGGCGACCTGGTCGGGGTCGGTCGGAAAGATCATCGCCCAGGGCAAGCTGCCCTCGACAGGACGGCCATAAAGCTCGCCATTCACGAAATTCGCCAGTCGCCCGAAGAACATTCCGAACGGCACGTTCACCGCGATATAGTCGCAGACGCGCAGCCACGGGAGCCGGTTGCGAAGTGCGACCCAGGTAATCGCGACGAGTACGCCGATGACCCCGCCGTGAAAGCTCATCCCGCCGTCCCAAAGGCGCAGGAGATCCCAGCTGACGAACTCGCTTTGCGTGAACCCGGTGAACAGTTCGGGCTTGTAGAAAGCCGCATAGCCGAGCCTGCCACCAAGGATAATGCCGAGCGTGCAATAGAAGAACAGGTCGTCGACATGGACCTGCGCCATCGGGGCGCCGGGTGCCTTGATCATCCTGGAAAGATGCCAGTAGCCGAGCAGGATGCCGGCAAGATAGGCCAGCGAATAGAAGCGGAGCGTGAAGAAGCCGAGATCGATGCCGTTCGTCAGACCGAGATTCTCCCACATGATGGGCTGCGCGGCGGAAGCGTCGGCCAATAGTGACAGCACGGTATTCAATCCCTAGATGGTCGGTAACGAGCCGGGGCGGCAATCGGGTCTGACGGCCTATTGCATAGGGCGCCGCGGGAAAAAACCTTTATTGCGCCGGGTAGCGACGAAAGCCACGAAGTTTCGCGCCGCCCGGTAATTCGGAGAGGAATTGCCAGAACGATGCGTACAGAACTCGACCAGCTCATGGACCGGATCGCCGACGGACTGACCGCACCGGGGCAGATTTTCGAAACGGTCCCGTTCGAGCGCGGTGGCGTGGCGATGCCGTCCTTCAAGAACGCCCCGCCAAGCCTGGCGCATTACTTCGCCCATTACTGCAACGAGCACAAGGACGCGACCTTCCTTGTCGATGGCGATGTCCGCCTCACTTTCGGCGAAGCCTATGGCGCGGCGTTGCGGGTCGCCCGCGGGCTCGTCGCGAAGCAGGGCGTCGCCAAGGGGGATCGCATCGGCCTGGCGGCGCGCAATTCCGCAAACTGGGCGCTCGCCTATATGGGCATCGTGATGGCCGGAGGGTGCGCGACCCTTCTCAACGGGTTCTGGGAAGGCGACGAGCTTGCCTATGGCATACGGCTCGCCGGATGCAGCATCGTCCTCGCGGACGACGCGCGGATCGAACGCCTCGAAGGGACCGAGCATTCGGCGAAGATCGTGAGCCTTGGACACGGCGGTTCCCCTGCTGAAGGCCTGTCGGAAATATGGTCCGAGGACGAGGTCGCCCTGCCCGACCTGACGCAGGACGATCTGGCGACGATCCTTTATACTTCGGGATCGACGGGCACGTCCAAGGGAGCCTATTCGGATCACCGCGGCGTGCTGCACGGCATTATGAGCTACATCGCGCAGACGGCAATGATGCTGCAGGTGCTCGAACATCGCGACGAGGCCCCTACCTCTCCGCCGAGTTCGCTGGTCGCCGTCCCGCTGTTCCACGTGACCGGCGAGATACCGCTATTCCTGCAAAGCATCGCGATCGGGCGCAAGCTTGTCTTCATGCCGAAATGGGATGCGCGCGAGGCCATGCGGCTGATCGAGGAAGAGCAGATCAGCTACTTCGTCGGCGTGCCCCTCATGAGCTACGAAATGGCGAACCATCCCGACCGGGACCAGTTCGATCTGTCGTCCTGCAAATCGTTCGCGGCGGGCGGCTCGCCGCGTCCGCCCGAGCACGTGACGAAGATCAAGAACGCATTCCCCGAAGGCTTCCCGTTGCTGGGCTATGGCCTGACCGAAACCAATGCGGTGGGCTGCGGCAATCTCAACGAGAATTACCTCGCCAAGCCCGGCAGCACCGGACAGCCGAGCCGGCCGATCGTCGATCTGGCGATCCTGGACGATGACGGCAAACCGCTTGGGCACGGAAAGGTGGGAGAGGTCTGCATCCGCAGCACGGCCAACTTCCTCGGCTATTGGGATAACGAGGAGGCAACCGAAGCAGCGTTCACCGACGACATGTATTTCCGTACCGGCGACCTCGGCTATCTAGACGAGGACAATTACCTGTTCATCGTAGATCGCAAGAAGGACATCATCATTCGCGGCGGCGAGAACATCGCCTGCATCGAGGTCGAGGACGCCATCTACGCGCACGAGGACGTTGCGGAATGTTCGGTCTTCGGCCTGCCGGACGAGAAGTTCGGCGAAGTCCCGGCGGCGGTCTATTACGCGGCGGACGGCAGCGACCTGTCGCCCGACGAGTTGCTCGCCTTCCTCGAAGGACGCATCGCGAAATTCAAACTGCCTGCGAAGATTTGGCGGTCCGAAAGCGCCCTGCCGCGGCTCGGCACGCAGAAGATCGACAAGATCAGCGTGCGCAAGCGTTATGCGCCGACCTGACCCTGTCTGAAGAACGATGAACCGTACTCGCATCCCCAATCAGCGCCGCATCATCGACCGGCGCGCGCTTGCCGAAGAGATCGGTCGCCTCCACTCGGAGGACGGCAAGGATGCGCGGCCCGCGATCGTCGAACGGCTGAAGGAAGCGCTGGAAAAGGGGCGCGAGGAACTGGCCGAGCGGCTGCTGGACAAGCCTTCGGCGGGGCACGAATGTGCTGGCGGCCATAGCTTCCTCATCGATCAGCTTATCCGGGTCATCTACGATCATGTGACGGGCGACCTTTTGCCGCAGTCCAATCCGACGCCGGGCGAGCGCCTTACCCTGCTTGCGGTGGGGGGTTACGGGCGGGCGGAGATGGCGCCGCAATCGGACGTGGACATCGCCTTCGTTACCCCGCAGCGGCGCACGCCGTGGTGTGAGCAGGTCATCGAGACGATGCTCTATCTGCTGTGGGATCTCGGACTGAAGGTCGGACATTCGAGCCGCACGGTCGACGAGATGATCACCATGTCGAAGCAGGACCTTACGGTGCGAACAGCCATGCTGGAGGGGCGCTATCTGTGGGGCGACCAAGCGCTTTACGATGAGGGGGCGCGGCGCTTTCGCAGCGAAGTGGTGCGCGGAACGGCGCGGCAGTTCGTCTCGGAAAAGCTGGAAGAGCGCAACGAACGGCACAAGCGCATGGGCGACAGCCGCTATGTCGTCGAACCCAATGTGAAGGACGGCAAGGGCGGTCTGCGCGATTTGCAGACGCTCTACTGGATCGGCAAATACATCCATAACGTCCGCAGTGCGTCCGAACTGGTCGATGTCGGGCTGCTCACGCGCGAGGAATATCGCAGCTTCCGCCGGGCGGAAAACTTCCTGCTCGCGGTACGCTGTCACCTGCATACGCTGACGGGCCGCGCCGAGGACCGGCTGACCTTCGATTTCCAGCGGCAGATCGCCGAACGCATGAATTTCGCGGAACGCCCCGGCAAGGCACCGGTCGAGCGGTTCATGCAATTCTATTTCCTCCAGGCGAAGCGGGTGGGCAGCCTGACGGGCGTCTTCCTCGCGCATATCGACGACGAACTCGCGCAGAAGCGGCGTCGCACCGGCCTTCTCGCCGGTTTCAGTCCCAAGCCGCGAATGCTCAAAGGCTACCGGGTTTTCGGCGGCAGGATCGCGGCACCGGGCGACGACTGGTTCGAGAGGGACCCGGTGCGGCTTATCGAGATATTCCAGCTGGCCGAAGCCGAGGGGCTCGAAATTCATCCCGACACGATGCGCCTCATCGATCGGGACAACGGCCTCATCAAGCAGGAGGTGGGCAAGGACCCGCGCGCCAATGCCCTTTTCATCGACCTCCTGACTGGCCGCAACGATCCAGAAACCGTCTTGCGCTGGATGAACGAAACCGGCGTCTTCGGTCGCTTCGTCCCCGATTTTGGCCGGGTCAATGCGCAGATGCAGTTCGACATGTATCACCACTATACCGTCGACGAGCACACGATCCGGGCGATCGGTCTTTTGAACCGCATCGAGAAGGGCGATCTCAGCAAGGATCACCCGCGCAGCACGAAGCTCATCCACAAGGTCGGCTCCCGCCGTGCGGCCTACGTCGCGGTACTGCTGCACGACATCGCCAAGGGGCGTGGGGGTGATCATTCCGTGCTCGGCGCGGAGGTGGCGCAAAAGCTATGCCCGCGTTTTGGCCTGACCGCTTCTGAGACGGAACTGGTCAGCTGGCTCGTGCGGGAGCATCTGTTGATGAGCGCGACCGCATTCAAACGCGACTTGACCGATCCCAAGACGATCGAGGATTTCGTTGCGAAGGTTCAGGGCATCGAACGGCTGCGTCAGCTGGCGATCTTGACTTCCGTTGATATCCGCGCGGTCGGGCCGGGAACCTGGAACAGCTGGAAAGGGCAGCTTTTGGGCCAGCTGTTCGACAGCGCGCAGGAGCGGCTCCGCCTCGGCCACAAGCGCGACGGGCGCGATCTCCAGGTGGATGCGAAAAAGGAGGCAGTCGCCGAAATTTTGGGGGATCGCAGCGCCCTTATCGAGCAATCCGCCGCGCAACTGGACGATGCCTACTGGATCGCGGAGCCGGACGACGTGATCGCCCTCAACCTCGTGCATTTCGATGCGGCGAAGGCAGCGGGACACAAGCTGTCGGTCCATTGCGAATTCTACGAAGCGCGCGGCGCGACCCTCGTCACGGTCATCGCCGCCGACCATCCCGGCCTGTTCTACCGGATCGCGGGCGGCATTCACCTTGCAGGAGCGAACATCATCGACGCGCGCATTCATACGACGCGCAAGGGTTGGGCGATCGACAATTTCCTCGTGCAGGACCCGCTCGGCCAGCCATTCGGCGAGGACGACCAGCTCGAGCGGATCGAGACGGCCATCGGCGATGCGCTCGCCAATCGCATCGAACTGGCGCCGAAGCTCGCTCAACGCCCGCTTCCCCGGACCCGAGCCGCGGCATTCGACGTGAACCCACAGGTCTTCTTCGACAACACGGCGTCGCGTCGTTTTACCGTCATCGAAGTCAATGCGCGCGACCGGTCCGCGCTTCTCAACCGCCTTGCCCGCGCGCTGTTCGAGGGCAATCTCATCGTGCAGTCGGCCCACATCACAGCCTATGGCGAGCGAGCGGTCGATACGTTTTACGTTACGGATCTCGTGGGCGACAAGATCGTCGACAAGAAACGCCTTGCCGATATCGAGGCCGCGCTGCTCGAAGCGGCCAGCGACAAGCGTCAGCGAGAGCTGGAATCCGCCTGACGCAAAAGCGCCACACCCCACGAAAATCCTGCAAACTCCACCTGTTCAGCCCTCGCTTTACCGCCTAGTGGGCGCACGACTTTTTTGGGAGAGTTTGAGTATGAATCGTTCAGTTTGTTCCTGCGTGCGCTCGCCGTTCTGGGAGCGGGCATGGCTTTTGTCGCCACCCCTGCTTTCGCGCAGGATGCCGAACCCGCCGCCGACGAAAACCTCGTCGACAATGCGAGCGTCAATACGGAAAACGTCATCGTCGTGACCGCACAGGGCCGCGAACAGGTGCTGGCCGACGTGCCGGTCGCCATTTCCGCGGTCTCGGCAGAAACGCTGGAGAATTCAGGCACGAGCGACATCCGCGAACTCAACCAGGTCGCGCCGTCGCTGCTCGTCTCCTCGACCGGTAACGAAGCGAACGGTTCGGCCCGTATCCGCGGCATCGGCACGGTCGGCGACAACCCCGGCCTCGAAAGCTCGGTCGCGGTGTTCGTTGACGGCGTTTATCGCTCGCGTTCGGGCAATGCGCTATCCGAACTCGGCCCGCTCGACCGGGTCGAGATCCTGCGCGGCCCGCAGGGTACGCTGGGCGGCCGTAACTCCTCCGCCGGTCTTATCAACGTCTATACCGCGCAGCCCGAATTTTCCTTCGAAGCCTATGGCGCGTTCACCTACGGCAATTACGACGCGATCCGCGCCGAAGCCGGCATCAACGCTCCGATCGGTGACACGGTGGCCGCGCGTATCGACGGCGTCTATTTCAAGCGCGACGGCTTCTACAACGATGTCGTGAACGACACCGACATCAATAATCGCGATCGCTACCTCGTTCGCGGACAGTTGCTGTTCGAACCGACCGACGACCTCTCCTTCCGCCTCGTCGGCGACTATTCGAAGAAGGACGAGGCGTGCTGCGCCGCGACCTTCGTGCAGCCGGAATTCGCACCGCTTGCGCGTGTTTCGCCGGGTCTCGACCCCTTCACGCGGCCTCAGCCCGGAGCCCCTGCCCTGACGAGCACGAGCAATCCGATCGTTCCGGTCCTGATCGGCCTCGGTCAGGATCAGCGCGCGCTGACGCAATCGACCTTCAACCGCGACATCTACGTGACACCCGGGCGCTCCTACGAAGGCAGCACGGAAGATTACGGTATTTCCGGCGAGCTGAACTGGGAATTCGGAAACGTCACCCTCACCTCGATCACAGGCTATCGCGAATACGAGAATACGCAGGGCTCGGATACCGACTACACGCAGGTCGACATCCTTTACCGCGCACCCGGCGATTTCGCAGGAGCGCGCCAGTTCAAGACCTTCACGCAGGAAGTTCGCCTGAACGGCACCGCTTTCAACGACCGGCTCGACTGGCTCGTCGGCGGATACTACGCGAACGAGGACCTGCAGGTCCGCGACAATCTGCGCTTCGGTGAGCAGTATGGACAGTTCGTCTCGTGTCGTCTTGCCATCGCACTTCAGCCCACGCTGGGCGCTGCAATCGGTCGCACGGTCGCCGATCCGTCACAGGCAAACTGCTTCGATCCGGTCGCTTTCGGCGCGATTCAGGCCGGTGGCGTCTTCGGAGCGGCAACGCCGCTCGTCGTTCCGGCGCTGAACAACCTTGCCTCGATCAGTGATGCAGGCAGCACGGGTGATGTCTACAACCAAACGAGCGAGAACTTCGCGTTCTTCACGCACAACATCTTCCACATTACCGATACCGTCGACCTGACCCTTGGCCTTCGTTACACCAACGAAACCAAGGACTTCGATGCAACGTTCGGGAACGACAACACGGTTTGCGCCACGAACCGCGCGCTGCTGAACCCGATCCTGAGCGCATCCGCATTCTTCCAGGGCATTCTCTCCCTGTCGTGCCAGGGTAACTCCACCTCCGAGTTGAACGGCGTTTCGCTGTCCGACACGCGGGACGAGGACGAGTTTACCGGCACGGGTATCCTGAGCTGGAAGCCGAACCCCGACCTCCTTTTCTACGGCAGCTATTCGCGAGGCTACAAGGCGGGCGGTTTCAACCTCGACCGTTCAGCTCTGTCGGACCCGGTCACCTTCAACGTCGCCGCTCTTGATCCTGCAAACCTGCAGTTCGAAGAGGAAACGGTGAGCGCCTATGAAATCGGGATGAAGTACTCGACCCGTGAATTCGGCCTCAGCGTCGCGGCGTTCCGGCAGGAATTCTCGAACTTCCAGTTGAACACCTTCAACGGATCGGTCTTCCTCGTGCAGAACGTCAATGCCTGCGGCACAGATCTGGGTGGCGGCGACCAAGATGCCAGCCCGACGACCGGTGCCTGCGCCGCCGACGACACGGTTCCCGGCGTCATCGCGCAGGGCGTCGAAATGGAAGCAACGCTGAACCCGGTCCGCGCAGTCGCGGTAACGTTCGGCCTGACCTACTCCGACACGGCTTACGAGAACGATCTGGTCGGCAACGACACGGGCGTTCCGCTCGATCCGGCCCTGCGTCTGCTGCCGGGTGACAACCTGTCGAACGCGCCGGAAATCGTGGGTACCTCGTCCTTCACCTGGACGCCGGAAATCGGCACGAGCGGTCTGCGCGGTCTCGTTTATCTGAACGCCCGCCTGACGAGCGACTACAACACCGGTTCCGACCTCCTCTATGGCAAGGAACAGGACGGTTACGTGCTGGTCAACGGCCGCATTGGCATCACCAACATCGCCGACCGGTTCGCGATCGAGGGCTGGGTGCAGAACATGTTCGACGTCGACTACACGCAGGTCGCGTTCAACACGCCGTTCGTCGCCCCGCAGCAAACCTACTCGGCCTATCTCGCCGAGCCGCGCACCTACGGAGTGACGGTTCGCGGACGCTTCTAAGCATCTGACGAGACATAGAAATCGGGAAAGGGCGCTCTTCGGGGCGCCCTTTTTCTTTACGTGCAATCAGGGCGTGCAATCAGGCGCGCTGGCCGAAAAGCGCGGTGCCGACCCTGATATGCGTCGCGCCGAGCATGATCGCGGTTTCGTAGTCGCCGCTCATCCCCATGCTGCGCCCGGACAGGCCATTATCCTCGGCCAGCTTGTCGAGCAGCGCGAAAAAAGGCGCAGGTTCAATATCTTGCGGGGGAATACACATCAGCCCGGCGAGGGGAATGTCGGAATTGCGCGCGGCTGCGACGAGCTTCGGCAAATCGGCAATGGTGCAGCCGCCTTTCTGTTCTTCGCTACCGATATTGACCTGGATAAAGCATTCTATTCGCTTGTGTTTCTTGTCGAAGGCCTTGGCCAGTGCCTTGACGAGGCTCATCCGGTCAAGCGAATGGATACAATCGAACAGATCGACGGCGTCCTCCGCTTTGTTCGACTGCAGTTGCCCGACGAGATGCAGCTTCGTGTCAGCAAAGTTTTCCTGTAATTCCGGCCACTTGGCTTGCGCTTCCTGTACGCGGTTCTCGCCGAAGACGCGCTGCCCCGCCTCGAGCAAAGGGCGGATCGCGGCGGCATCGTGCTTCTTGCTCACGGCAACGAGCGTCACTTCGTCCGGATCGCGGCGCGCAATCTTGCAGGCCTTTGCGATGTTCGCATGCACGGTTTCTAGCGGGTTTTGCTGCTTTTCCATGGGATGAGGGCTATAGCGGCAACGCCATGGCAATCCAGACCCTTCCCGACCTCTGGCTGTTCTCCGACGAGCGCAACGACGCCGCGCTCGAACAGGCCTTGGCGAACCTGCCGTGCCACTCCGGCTTCGTCTTCCGGCACTACCATCTGGAGCCTAAGGCACGGCGCCAGCGCTTTGAAATACTGGCGAAAATTGCTCGAAAGCATGGTCATTTCATCGCCGTTTCCGCGAAGATCCTCGATGATCCACAATGGCACCAAGATGCCCCTCAAGGATGTCTGGACGGCGTTTACGGTGTGCGAGCGACCGGCAAGCTACCCGCCTTTCCCTATCTCGCGACAGCCCATGACGAGGCCGAAATGGAAGCTGCGAATTCGGACGGAGCCGCCGCCGTTTTCATCTCGCCGGTCTTCGCCACCCGATCGCATCCGGGCAGCACCGTCCTCGGTCCCGAGGGCTTCGCAAAACTGGCGGCAAAGGCCACGATGCCGGCCATCGCGCTCGGCGGGATGACGCGAGAGCGGGCAGCCGCGATGAAATGCCGCAGGTGGGGCGCGATCGACGGGCTGGCCGTGCCATTTCCTTGACGCATCGCCCGCCCGCGGTGCATTGTCCGGGGCGGGGACACTACAAGGACGGACGGCGAGAAATTGAACATGGCCTCGCGGGCGATGACGACACGAAAGCAGACCGACTGGCGGGCAGCGTTCCGCCGCTCGGCGGCGCGCGCGATGCAGATGATCGGAGCGGGCCTGCTCGCCCTGCTCCTCGCCTTCCTGACGCTGTCGCTCGCCAGCTACACCCAGACGGACCCGAGCGGATCGACCGCCGCCGCCGATACCGCCATCGCGAACTGGATGGGTGCGAGCGGCGCGTGGGCCTCAGAGCGCATCCTGCTCGTCTTCGGCTGGCCCGCCATCCTCCTGTTGCCGCTCATCTATGTCGCCGCGCGGCGGCTATGGCGCGCGGTCGAGACGGATGGCGACGACGAGAGCGCGACGCACGGCTCGTGGTGGCGCCCCTTCCTCATGCTGCTGCTCGCCGTCGCGCTGTTCGGCATCGTCCTCTCGCTCTTGTCCGATGCGAGCGGATGGGGGCTGCCCGCGGGTCTCGGCGGATTGACCGGATTGCTCGGCGCGGCGGGCTTCGAAGCGATCGCCGGTCGCTTTCCCGATGGCGCACGGGTCTGGATCATCGGCGGTCTGGGCCTTGCGAGCCTTGCCGGCGCACTCGCCCTCGTCACGCGTGTCTTCGCCATCGACTGGGCCCAGTGGCTTACCCTGCCCGGCTTCCTGAAACGCGAGAGCCTTCCCGTTTTCGACGAGGATGATGCAGAGGACCGCTCGCCGGTCCGCCCCGCCCGGCGACAGCAGCGAGTGGCGGAGAAGGACGATGAGGCATCGCTCGCCCCGCCCGCGCCGCGCCGCGCGCCGGAAATTTCCGACCCGTCGGCCCCGCCCCGCGCCCCCGTCAAACCGGTCCAGACGAAGCGCGATATGTTCGCCGACTACGAATTGCCGGGCCTCGATCTGCTGGCCGAAGTGCCGAAGCAATCGGCGAAGAAGCTCGACAAGATGGCGCTGGAGCGTAACGCCCGCCTGCTCGAGAACGTGCTCGACGACTTCAACGTGAAGGGGGAGATCACCGCCGTTCGAACCGGCCCGGTCGTCACGATGTACGAACTGGAGCCTGCCCCCGGCATCAAGGCGAGCCGCGTCGTCGGGCTGGCCGAGGACATCGCCCGCAACATGAGCGCGATATCCGCGCGCGTATCCCCCATACCGGGCAAGACCGTGATGGGCATCGAACTGCCCAATGCCGACCGGCAAACGGTCGCCTATCGCGAACTCGCGGCCTGCGCCGATTTCGTCGAGGCGAAGGGCGGCCTGCCGATCATTCTGGGCAAGGACATCGCGGGCGAGCCGATCATCGCCGATCTTGCCGCCATGCCGCATCTGCTGGTTGCCGGGACCACCGGCTCGGGCAAGTCGGTCGGGCTCAATGCCATCCTGCTCTCGCTGCTCTATCGCTTCACGCCCGAGGAATGTCGCCTCATCCTGATCGACCCGAAGGTGCTCGAACTTAAGACATATGACGACATTCCGCACCTGCTTTCGCCGGTCGTCACCGAACCTGCGAAATCGGTGCGCGCGCTCAAATGGGCGGTTGAGGAAATGGAACGCCGCTATCGGATGATGTCGAGCGTCAATTCGCGCAACCTCCACTCCTTCAACGAGAAGGTGAAGGCCGCCGCGGCCAAGGGCAAGCCGCTGGGACGCCGGGTCCAGACCGGGTTCGACCCGGAAACGGGCGAGGAACTCTACGAAGAGGAACAGCTCGACTACCAGGCGCTGCCGCAGATTGTGCTGATCGTCGACGAACTCGCCGACCTCATGGTGACGGTCGGCAAGGAGATCGAGGTGCTGATCCAGCGGCTCAGCCAGAAATCGCGCGCCGCGGGGATCCACCTCATCATGGCGACACAGCGGCCGAGCGTCGATGTCATCACCGGCGTCATCAAGGCGAACCTGCCGACCCGCATCAGCTTCAAGGTGACGAGCCGCATCGACAGCCGCACGATCCTGGGCGAACAGGGCGCGGAACAGCTGCTCGGGAAGGGCGACATGCTCTACAAGCCCAACACCGGCGCAACCGTGCGCGTCCACGGTCCGTTCGTGTCCGACGAGGAAGTCGAGCGGGTGGCCGATTTCTGGCGGGCTCAGGGCAAGCCCGAATATGTCGATGCCGTCACCGAGGAACCCGAGGATGGCGGAATGCTCGGCTTCGAGGACGAACTGACCGCGTCCGACGATCCCAATGAGCGCAAGTACCGGCAGGCCTGCCAGATCGTGATCGAGAACCAGAAGGCCAGCGGTTCGTGGCTGCAACGCCAGATGGGCGTCGGCTACAACACGGCGGCAAAATGGATCGAGCGCATGGAGGAAGAAGGTCTCGTGGGCCCGGCGAACCATGTCGGTCGCCGCGAAATCTATCGCGATCAGGACGGCAACGTCCTCTAGCGAATCCACTTCTGCCACATTTCCGCCCGAAAGCGTGTTGAACGGTTCGCCGCGCGAATTGCCCGACATACCGAGCCCATTGCCCCCTCGGGGGAGCGTTCATGCGACCGACAGGTTAAGCTGAACAGCAGAGCGGTGAGTTGTTCGCACGCGGTCCCGCCGGGGTCGCGTGCATCGTCATTTGAGAAGGGGTGACAGTCGGCGACGCCTGAGGCGGCCAAGGGACTGACGGTGCGAGTTCGCTCGACCGGCTGTGACCGATTGAAGGAGTAGCTTTATGACAATGACATCGAAATATCACCGGGCATTGGTTCCGCTGGCCGCGCTCGCGGTTGCATTGCCCGCCGGCCTTTCCGCCCAGCAGGACGGTTACGACGCGCAAGACGATTACGAAGCGCAGTCGCAGGACGGCGAAGTGCTCGGAACCGTCTATGGCGCGGTTCCTGCCGACCTGTCGGGCTATCCGGAAGGCCCGACGATCGAGGGCATCATCTCCGCCCGCAACGACAACAAGATCCAGATCACGAGTTCCGATGGTTCCACCGCGGTCGTTTCGCTGAGCGACGGCACGGAAATCAAGTCGAGCGGCGGCTTCCTCGGTCTTGGCCGCGACACGCTCACCGCCGACCAGTTGATGAACGGCCTGCCGGTCGAAGTCGAGACGGTCGCCTGGGCGCGCAGTCTCATCGCCAGCCGGGTGGACTTGAAGTCCAAGGATCTGCGCACCGCCGCGATGATCAATCAGGGCACGGCGCAGGGCTTTGCCGAGCAGACCGCCGCGACCGAAGCATTGCGCGGACGCGTCGCCAATATCGACAAATACAACGTGAAGGGCACGACCAACGTGTTCTTCGATACGGGCAAGGCGAACCTGTCGAGCGAAGCGCAGGCCGATCTTTGCTCCGCCGCTGCGGAAGCCGATGCGACCGAGAACGCACTGATGCTGGTCGTCGGCTACACCGATTCGGTTGGTGATTACGAGTACAACCAGCAGCTGAGCGAGCGACGCGCGGCGCGGGTCGTCAACTACCTGCAGCAGGCGTGCGGGTGGGAGCCCTACCGGATGCTCACCCCGACCGGCATGGCCGAGGCCGATCCGATGGCCGATAACGAGACCGAGGAAGGCAAGGCGCAGAACCGCCGCGTGGCCGTCAACATCCTCGTCAGCAAAAGTGTCGACGGGCTGTAAGCCGCCGAGCGTTCAGCACTGCGAACAACGAAAGGGGCGGGCCGCTTGGTCCGCCCCTTTTTCGTGGCACGCGCGGGCCGCGCACCGGCCTGTCAGACGTCGCACCTGACCCCTTCGAGCAGGGTGTCCTCCAGATTGTCGCCGTGCAGGACGGAAACGTCACCCGTCGTTTCGAGCACGACCGCGCGAACGTCTTCCAGCCTGAGCACGTTCGCCTCGCGCAGTTTGGCCCGCAAGTCGCTTTCGGCGACGCGAGTCCGTTTGAGCGCATCGCGATTGAACTCGCCGTTCCGCATCAGCAGGACGGGCTCGTTCTGAATGAATTGTTCGAACCCGTCCGAACGCTTGCGGACCCAGGCGGTCGCCCACTGCATCAGGAACAGGCCAACCATCCCGGTCAGGGGCTGAAGGAAGGCCAGCCAGTCGCTCGCCTGCGAGGCACCTGCAACGAGGCTGCCGAGCGCGACCGTCATGACGAAATCGAAGCTCGTCATCTTGGACAAGGAGCGCAGGCCGACGATCCGGACGAGGCAAACGACCCATAACAGGGCGACCATGGCGAGCACTACGCCGCGCAGCATGGCATCCAGCACTTCGTTTTCGATGATCATCGTCAGACAAAGCGGGTCGCGGGCCGCTTCGTTCCGGGCGAGGCGTTTGAAACCGGCCTGCAATTTGAAAATGGCGGGTTCGGTTCCTATTTCGGCAGTGCCCCGTCCAGCGCGGGTGCTACGCGGCCGGGTTCCATCTCGGCCATTCCCACCACCTCACCGGAGACATCATGCGACTTTCGACGTATCTTCTTGCTGCCCCGCTCCTCGCGACGAGTGCTCTCACCGCCGCCCAGCCCGCCGAGGGCGAAACAGCGATCGTCGTCACGGCGAAGGCACCCAAGGGACTGGACGACAAGCAGTTGCGGCAATGGGAAAAGCTCAACAACGAGGCGCGCAAGCTGAGCGAGCGGCGCGAGAAACTCCGCGAGGAGCTGGCCGATGACGAGCATGACGTCGAGGAAGCCGAAGAGGATTTCGAGGACGCGCGCGACAAGCTGGAGGACGAGCGCGAGGACATGGCGCGCACCGTGAAGGACATCGCCGAACTGGAGCGGGACGTGCAGCGCCTGCTCATGCGCCGGGCTGAACTGCGCGGCAACTGACGCTTCCAGCGACCGATAGCAGATATGAAAAAGGGCGCCGCGATGGCGCCCTTTCCCTATATATCGGGCTCGAAACAACCTCAGGCGTAGGCGAGACCCGTATTAACGACGGTCGGCTTGCGGCGCCGCATCGCTCCGCCCACGGCTGCGAAGCCGACGAGTAGCAGTGCCCAGGTGCCCGGTTCCGGCACGGCAGCGGTCGATGCGAAGCTGATTGTGCCCGCAAAGCTCGCATTGCCGCCGCTGATACCGTTGACGGTCAGCGTCTGCGTTCCGGCGAGCGTGGCAAGCGTCAGGCCGCCGAACTCGAACGTGTCGTTGGCGGACATGATGAACGGCGTGCCGTTCAGCAGGACCGACGTGAAGTCGAGATTGGTCATCATGTTGACGGCGATCGAGGTGATCGAAGTGCTGGTAATTCCGTCGGTCGGCAATTCGAACGTGAATTCACGGGTGAATTCGCCCGCGCCCTTCACGACGCCGGAGAATTTACCGCTTAGCTGCGTGTCGTCGCCCGTCAGGACGATTTCTGCAGCATTGGCAGCGCTGGCCGGGACCATCATCGCGATGGCTGCCGGGGCGCTCAGCAAGGCTAGGCTGAGGTTTTTCATCAGGTTGGTTCCCTTCATCGAGACGGTTCTCTCGTAAGGATTTGTTTACTTCTACTTCGCAATACCGACAATAGAGATAGTGAAGGCTTCCTGTTTCATTACGGGAGTCAACCAAGTAAACAGATGACGAAATGGCGGAAATTGGCGCGTCGTTTCTCCCCCGAATATTGAAGGACAAGGTAAACGCCAGCGCTTTAGGGGCGATCTGCGCCTATTGCGCCACAGATGATGTTGCCCATTGAAGCGGGTTCGTTTCACCTGTAACGGCTTGGCCTCCCCCGAAAGAGAGACGTCATGCTGATCGGTTGCCCCAAGGAAATCAAGAACCACGAATATCGCGTCGGGCTGACCCCGGAAAGCGCGCGCGAACTTGTCGCGAATGGCAGCGATGTCTGGATCGAGAGCGGGGCGGGGCTCGGCATCGGGGCGACCGACGCTCAATATCGCGCGACGGGTGCGACGATCGTCGAGGGTCCGGAGCGCATCTTCGCCGAGTGCGAGATGGTCGTGAAAGTGAAGGAACCTCAGGCCGAGGAGCGCGCCATGCTGCGCCGCGGCCAGATCCTCTATACCTACCTCCATCTTGCTCCCGACGAGCCCCAGACGAAGGATCTCGTCGATTCAGGCGTCACCGCGATCGCCTACGAGACCGTCACCGGACCGGGCGGAACGCTGCCCCTGTTGAAACCGATGAGCCAGGTGGCCGGCCGCATGAGCGTGCAGGCAGGCGCAACCGCGCTGGAAAAGGCGCATGGCGGACGCGGCGTCCTGCTCGGCGGGGTTCCGGGAGTGATGCCCGGCAAGGTCGTCGTCATCGGCGGCGGGGTCGTCGGCTTCAACGCCGCGCAGATGGCCGTGGGTCTCGGCGCGCAGGTCGTCATCATGGACCGCGATCCCGAAGTGCTCGACAAGGTCGGCACCTTTTTCGAGAACCGTGCCAGCACGCGCTTTTCCAACCGCGCCAATCTGGAGGAAGCGATCGCGGAAGCCGACCTCGTGATCGGGGCGGTCCTCATTCCGGGCGCGTCCGCGCCCAAGCTCGTCACGCGCGAACTGCTCGGCTCGATGAAGCCGGGCGCCGTGCTGGTCGACGTTGCGATCGACCAGGGCGGTTGTTTCGAAACCTCCAGGCCCACGACCCATGCCGAGCCGACCTATGTCGTTGACGAGATCGTGCATTACTGCGTCGCGAACATGCCGGGCGCCGTCGCCCGGACGAGCACCTATGCCCTGAACAACGTCACCCTGCCCCATGCCCTGCACATTGCGCGGTCGGGCTGGAAGGACGCGATGCGCGAAAATCCGCATCTCGCCGCGGGTCTCAACGTCCATGAAGGACACGTGACCTATGAAGCGGTCGCGCAGGAACAGGGTTACGACTACGTTCCCGTTGCGTCGCTTCTCTAATCCCGACGGATTAACTTGTCGCATTCATACAATTTTAGAAATTTAACTCAAACCTAGGGAATCGGCGCTATGAAATGCTCATGCGCCCGACGCTCGACAGTTTTGCAGTAGTGCCCGCAGCACTTCGCAAGGCGGCGATTGCCGTGGCGCTTGCGCTATGCGGGTTGTTCGCGACTCAGGCCTCAGCCGCCACCGTCGAACCCGACTGTTTTCTTGCCGGACTGCACGAATCGCTGGCGGATATCGAGCGCATTGCCGCCGATGCCGAGCCTGGCAACTGCGTACCGGCGAAGGAAGTCTCCGGGCTGGGCGACTGGACCGTCGTCTTCCGGCTCCCGGCGGACAGTAACGCCGAATATCTTTCGATGCGGCTCGGCAAGGTCGATAGCGTCGCCGTTTCCGCGCGCAATGCCGAGGGGGAATGGCGGCGCACGACCTATGCGGGCGACAAGCTGACCGCGAGCTACGAAGGCCCGGAAATGGTGGCCGGGCTGCCGCAGGACGGCGGTGAAGCACGGGTGGTAATCGCTGCGATCGAGGGAAGCGGTCATCCGCCAACCATCCTCAAAAGCGCCATCACGCTCAATGATCCGGCGGAATACGACACCCGCCTCATCGAACTGATGCTGTTGTCCGCGCTCGTGGGAATGGTCGTCATTCCTGCGCTTATCTATCTCGGCTTCTTCCGCGTTCTGAGCGAAACCTTCCTGATCTGGTATGCCCTGTTCAGCATCAGCCTTGCCGGCATCGTCCTTTTGCGCAGTGGCCTCATCAACGTGTTCGTGCCGCTCCCGGTCGACATCTGGCGCATCGCGAACATCATCAACATGGCCCTCGTCGTCGCCTTCGCCGTCATGTTAACCAGCCGCTTCATCGAACGCGACAAGCTGACGCCGCAATTCCGTATGATCGCCCCTTATGTCGCGGGGTGGACCATCGCGATGAGCGTGATCTATGCGGGCGATCCGCCCTTCCTCGAACCCTTCGGCTCGGCGTTCCATACGATCGGAATGGTGCCTGCAGCGCTGCTCGTCTGCGCCATGCTGGCCGATGCGTATCGGCGCGGGAGCCGTTCGGTCATCCTCCAGCTCGCCGCTTGGATTCCGCTGCTTTCCCTGTTCCTTCTCCAGATATTGAACGCGATGCGCAGCGCAAACGCCTATTCGGACTTCCTTCCGTGGTTCTATGTCAGCCTGCTCTGGCAGGTCGTCATCTCTTCCTGGGCGGTGGCCGATAGATTCTTCGTGATGAAGCGGCAACGCGACAGCGCCATCCTCGAGGCCGACGTCCTCTCGCGGCGCAGCGAGCGCGATCCGCTGACCGGCCTCTATAACCGGCGCGCGCTCGACAGCCGCTGGCACGATCTGCAGTCCTGCGACTATCGCACGGTGGCAATTCTCGACATCGACCACTTCAAGACCGTGAACGACGTGCATGGCCACATCGTCGGCGACCAGGTCCTGAAGATCATCGGCCAGGTGCTGCGCGGCGACCGAGACAACATCGCCATTCGCATGGGCGGGGAGGAATTCCTCATCCTGCTGCGCGGTTCGGACGCGGTGACGCGGGCCGACCTGCTGAGGCGGCGCGTCACCGTGCGCGTCGCGGAGGAAATGCACGATCTCGAAATGCCTGTAACGGCGAGCATGGGGACGGTGACCCTCCCGGAAAAGGCCGACAACCGCCTCGAATTTTCGGACGTCTATTCACGGGTTGACCTGCTTCTCTACGAAGCCAAGCGGTCGGGCCGTAACCGCATGATCGCGCGCAACTGGGACGTGCTCAAACTGGAGACCTTCCCCGACAAGGATAGCGTCGCAGCCGAATGAGGCCGAGCGCTCAGTCGCTCTCCGCCATGAACGGCGCAGCGACCTCGGGACGGATCCGCACGAGCCGCCCGCTGGCGCGTTCCAGCATCGCCCAGGTGCTGCGCGCGGCGACGATCACCTTGCCGCTCTCGTCACGGAAATCGACGCAGCGGTCGAACCGCGCCCCCTTGGGCGGATCGGGGATGTAGGTCGTCACCTCAACGCGCTCGCCCTCGCGCACATTGCCGCGATAGTCGATCTCGTGCCGCGTCACGACCCAGACGAAGCGGTCGCGGTGTTCGGGGTCGGCGACGGCATTCCAGTGCTCGGTCGCGATATCCTGCACCCATTGGAGCCAGACCGTGTTGTTCACATGGCCGAGCTCGTCAATGTGCCGGGTTTCTGCAGTGAAGTTGCGGGTATACGCCGCGCTCACTTCTCCAGCCCGAGTTGCGTCAGGAAGAAGGCGAATTCCTCCGCCTGCTCGTAGAGGCGGCGGAAGCGGCCCGACTTGCCCCCATGACCTGCGCCCATATTGGTCTTGAGCAGGAGGAGGTTGTCGTCCGTCTTCACCTCACGCAGCTTCGCGACCCACTTCATCGGCTCCCAATAAGTGACGCGCGGATCGTTGAGCCCGGCAGTCACGAGCATCGGCGGATAGTCCTGCGCCACGACCTGATCGTAGGGGGAGTAGGACAGGATGTAGGCGAAGGCCTGCTTCGATTCGATCGGATTGCCCCATTCCGGCCATTCGCCCGGCGTCAGCGGGAGACTCTCGTCGAGCATCGTGTTGAGGACGTCGACGAAGGGCACGTGTGCCGCGACCGCGCCCCACAGTTCGGGATCGGTGTTGACGATTACGCCCATCAGTTCGCCGCCCGCGCTGCCGCCGCTTGCGGTGATCCGGCCCTTCGCGGTGTAGCCTTGCTCGACCAAGCCCTTCGCCACGTCGACGAAGTCGTTGAACGTGTTGGTCCGCGCGTTCATCTTGCCCTGCAGATACCAGTTGCGGCCCAGATCGTCGCCGCCGCGAATATGCGCGATGGCATAGGACATGCCGCGATCTAGCAGCGACAGGCGCGAAGTCGAGAAGCCCGGCGGCACGGCGTAGCCATAGGCGCCATAGGCATAGAGGTGCAGCGGGGCGCCCCCTGCGTCGGGGCCGGGCGTGTCCTTCCTTCGGACGACGCTGACCGGGATCATTGCCCCGTCGCGGGCTCGGATGGTCAGGCGCTCCGTGACGTAGTCCGCTGCATTGTAGCCGCTCGGTATTTCGTCCTGCTTCAGCAATTCGAGCGTGCCGCTCGCCATGTCGTAATCATAGACCGAACCGGGCGTAACCATGCTCTCGTAGGACAGACGCAGCTTCGATACGTCGTATTCAGGGTTGTTGCTGAGCCCGGTCACGTAGCTCGCCTCGGGAAAGGTGATCGGAATGAAGCGGCCTGCATCGTCGTAAGATCGGATCTGCACCTGGTCGAGGCCGTTAAGGCGGCCTTCCGTGACGTAGAAGTCCTTGAACAGGTCGAAATCGGTCAGGTAGAATTCGTCCGAGCCGGGGATCAGCGTCGTCCATTCGCCCGGTTTGTCGAGGGGGGCGGTGGCGACGCGGAAATTGACATGCTCGTCATTCGTATGGACGAACAGCGTGTCGCCGCGCACGTCGACATCGTATTCGATGCCCTTCCGGCGCGGTTTTACGAGGATCTGCTCGCCGGTCGGATCGTCGGCGCGCACGAGGCGGACTTCGCTCGTCTCGTTGTCGCCGGTCGCGATAACGATCCAGTCTTCCTGCGCGGTCAGGCCGGTTCCGACGCGAAAGCCCTCGTCTTCCTCGCGATAGATCTCGATGTCCTCGGCTACGTCGGTGCCGATCCGGTGAAGCCGCGCATTGTCGACGCGCCAGTTCTCGTTCGCCTTGCCGTAGAGGATGGCACTGTCGTTCGCGACCCAGTTGAGGCCGGACAGGGTTTCCGGGATGACGTCGTCCAACAGCTCGCCGGTTTGCAGATCCTTGATGCGTGCGGTGAACCGCTCCGATCCGTTATCGTCGTAGGAATAGGCGAGATAGCGTCCGTCGTCGCTGACCGAGAATGCGCCGAGGCGGAAATAATCCTTGCCCTCGGCAAGCTGGTTCTGATCGAGCAGCAATTCGTCGGGACCGCCCGCGACGGGCTTCCTCCAGTGGAGGCGATACTCCTTCCCTTCCTCGACGCTGGACCAGTAGAGCCAGTCGCCATCCTTTTGCGGGACCGAGGAATCGTCCTGCTTCATCCGGCCCTTCAGTTCCTCGTAAATCGTCTCGACGAGCTGTTCGTGCGGCGCCATCTGCGCTTCGAAATAGGCGTTTTCCTTCTCCAGATGCGCGATGACGTCGGCATCGTCGATCGTGGGATAGGACTGGTCCTTCATCCAGTGATAGGGGTCGGAAATGGTGATCCCGTGGCGCGTATATTCATGGGGTCGCTTTTCTGCGACGGGCGGCGAAACGCGGGTCTCGGTCAAGTCGGTCTGATCCTCGGCTGGCTGGGCGGTGAGCGGCGGCGCCGCGAAAAGGCCTGCTGCGACGAGCAGGGCGTAGGCGGAGATTTTCATGCGGACGGCGCCCCCTGTTGAACAAGGCGTTCCCCTGCTATGGTAGAGGGAGCACGCCAACACGGCTCCGCATCCGATAAGACAAGTGCGGACGTAAAACCATAGCAGGATCATTCGAATATGCTGATGCAACCTTACGAAGCCCGCCTCGCCGCCTTGCGCCGCGAACTGGCGGCCCGCGAACTCGACGGCTTCGTCGTGCCGATCTCGGACGAGCACATGAGCGAATATGTCGGCAATTATGCGCAGCGCCTCAAATGGCTGACCGGCTTCGGCGGATCGGCTGGCAGCGCGGTCGTCCTCGCCGGTGAATACGAAGGCAAGGGTGCCGCCGTCTTCGTCGATGGCCGCTATACCGTGCAGGTCCGCGAGCAGGTCGACGAAGCATTGTTCGACTACGTCGGAACGCCTGCGGGCAGCCCCGCCAAATGGATCGCGCAGCACGCCGCCCAAGGTGCGCGGATCGGCTATGACCCCTGGCTGCATACCAAGGCGTTCGCCAATGCGCTGGGACGCGCGCTCGCGAAGAAGGGCGGAAAGGTCGTTCCGGTAGAAAGCAATCCGGTCGATGCCGTTTGGGAGGACCGGCCCGAAACCTCGATGGCCCCCGCCGTGCCGCAGCCGGACGACTATGCCGGACGCTCCTCTGCCGACAAGCGGTCCGAGATCGCCGACTGGCTGAAGCGCAACGATCACGACGCGACGGTCATCGCGGCGCTCGATTCCGTTGCTTGGCTGATGAACATACGCGGAGCGGATATCGACAACACACCGCTCGCCCTCGCCTATGCCATCGCGCACAAGGACGGAACGGCCGACCTGTTCATCGCGCCGGAAAAGGTGACGAGCGAACTCTCGCAGCATCTCGGCAATGCGGTGCGGGTGCGCGACCGGGGCGACTTCATTCCGGCCTTGCGCGAACTGGGCGGGAAGTCCGTCGCCGTCGATCCCGAACGTAGTGTTGCCGGCATCTTCCACGCGCTCGAAGCGGCTGGCGCGACCATTGCCCGCAAGACCGATCCGACCATCCTGCCCAAGGCGCTGAAGAACCCGGTTGAGCAGCAGGGGCATCGCGACGCACAGGCCCGCGACGGGGCCGCCATCGCCAAGTTCCTTCACTTCCTTTCGGTCGAGGGACCGAAGGGCGAACTCGACGAACTGGGCGCTGCCGCGCAGCTGAAGCAATTCCGCGAGGAGACGGGCGCGCTCGAAAATACTTCCTTCGACACGATTTCCGCCGCGGCGGGACATGCCGCGCTGCCGCACTACAAGGTGGACGAGGACAGCAACATCCCGATCCCCCCCGGCAGCATCTTCCTGTGCGATTCGGGCGGGCAGTATCTCGACGGAACGACCGACATAACGCGCACCGTCTGGATCGACACGCCCGAGGGGAGCGAGCCCACCGCCGAGCACAAGGACCGCTTCACCCGCGTCCTGAAAGGTCATATCGCGTTCGCCGAGGCGGTCTTCCCGGATCGCACGACGGGCGGCCAGATCGACGCGCTTGCCCGGCAGTTCCTATGGGCCGCAGGAGTCGATTACGCCCACGGCACGGGTCATGGCGTCGGCGCGTTCCTCTGCGTCCATGAAGGACCGCAGCGCATTGCCAAGCCGAACGGCGGACAGGCGGGGACCGGCGAACCGCTGCGCGCCGGAATGATCTGCTCCAACGAGCCGGGCTATTACAAGGCAGGCGAATTCGGCATCCGGATTGAGAATCTGGTGCTGATCGAACCGCGCGAGATCGACGGGGCGGAAGGCGATTACCTCGGCTTCGAGACGCTGACCTATGCGCCGATCGAGCGGCGACTGATCGAGCCAGAAATGCTGACCGAAGCCGAGCGGAACTGGCTCGACGATTACCATCGCAAGGTATGGGACATCCTTTCGCCGCAGCTGGACGGCGCGGTGAAGGACTGGCTGAAGGACCAATGCGCGCCGATATGAGCGAGCCCGCCCCCGCTGAGCGACAGCTTGGCGGACACGGCGTGTTCCTGTAATGTTCCCATCGGTCGCGATTCGTTTAGCAAGGAAGCCTTCAACATGATCGGATATGTCACGCTCGGAACGAACGACCTCGAACGCGCGGCCGAATTCTATGATCCCATAGCCAAGGAACTCGGTTTCGGACGCATGATGGAATTCGACAGTTTCATCGCTTGGGGCGACATGACGAGCGAGCAGGCCGGGCTTGCCTTGACGAAGCCCTTCGACGGAGGCGAGGCAAGCGTGGGCAATGGCACGATGGTCGCGCTTCTGGCCAAGGACGCCGAGCAGGTCCGCCGGGTTCATGCCCAGGCGCTGGAACTGGGCGGGACCGACGAAGGAGCACCTGGACCACGCGGCGATGACGGCTTCTACGCAGCCTATTTCCGCGACCGCGACGGCAACAAGCTCAACGTCTTCTGCTACCAGACGGGCAATTGACGGTCCGCTTCACGGCGCCTGCCAGAACGCCGATGCCGGACGAACCTGAAGCCTAACGCATCAGCCCGCCGAGCAGGTTGCGAACGAACGCCGTCGCACCGGTACGGATGGGGTCGGCGCTCGATTTCTTGCCCAGCACGGCGGCGACCGCGATCGATGCGACCGATCCAGCAGCCGCCCGCGCTGCACCCTTGCCCGCCTTTTCCCAGAGCGAGGGCGATTTTCGCTCGCGCTTTTCCACTTCGGCCTTGCCCTTCGCCTCGACCTCCTTCGCGGTCGCCTCCGCATCGGCGGCCTTGGCGGCAAGAACCTCCGCCGCGCTTTCGCGATCGACCGGCGTATCGTATTTGCCTTCCAGGGGAGAGATCGACTGGATGATCGCCCGCTCCTTCGCCGTCACCGGGCCGAGGCGCGAACGCGGCGGCTTGATGAGGGTGCGCTGGACGATCGAAGGCGCACCATCCTCCATCAGTGTCGAAACCAGCGCTTCCCCGACGCGCAGTTGCGTGATCGCTTCCTCGACGTCGAGTTCGGGATTGATCCGAAAAGTCTCCGCCGCCGCACGGATCGCCTTCTTGTCACGGGGCGTGAAGGCGCGCAGCGCATGTTGCACCCGGTTGCCAAGCTGGCCTGCCACTTCCTCGGGAATGTCGATCGGGTTCTGCGTCACGAAATAGACGCCGACGCCCTTGGAGCGAATGAGGCGGACAACCTGTTCGATCTTGTCCTGCAACGCCTTGGGCGCGTCGTCGAACAGCAGGTGCGCCTCGTCGAAGAAGAAGACCAGCTTGGGCTTTTCCGGATCGCCGACTTCGGGCAGGCTCTCGAACAATTCGGCGAGCAGCCATAGCAGGAAGGTCGCATAGAGCTTGGGACTGCGCATCAGTCTGTCTGCCGCAAGGACGTTGACATAGCCGCGCCCCTGCTCGTCCGTTTTCAGGAAATCGGCGATCTCGAGCGCCGGTTCGCCGAAGAAGCGATCGGCACCCTGCGCTTCGAAGGACAGCAATTGCCGCTGGATGGCACCGACCGACTGCTTCGAGACGTTGCCGTATTGGGCCGACAACTCTTTCGCGTTCTGCCCCGTATGAAGGAGGAGCGCCTGCAAATCTGCAAAGTCCAGCAGCAGCAGGCCGTTCTCGTCCGCATAGCGAAAGACGATTTGCAACACGCCTTCCTGCGTGTCGTTGAGATCGAGCAGACGCGACAGGAGCAGCGGTCCCATCTCGCTTACCGTGGTGCGGATCGGGTGGCCCTGCTCTCCGTACAAATCCCAGAAAATCGCGGGATTGTCGGAATAGGCATAGTCATCCATGCCGAGTTCGGCGGCGCGTTCTTCCAGCTTGTCGGCGTGTTTGAACGTCGGCGATCCGGGCATGGCAATACCCGACAGATCGCCCTTCACGTCGGCCACGAATACGGGAACGCCGCTTGCGGAGAAGCTCTCGGCCAACCCCTGCAAGGTAACGGTCTTGCCGGTTCCGGTTGCCCCTGCGACGAGGCCGTGGCGGTTCGCGCGCGAAAGGTCCAGGACCTGCCTCTCGCCATTTGCAGCGGCTCCAAGGAAAATCTGCGTCATCTCGGCGTTAGCCCCCTTCGTCCAGCTTCGCTCGTCTCCTCGCATCTCTTGGCGCAAGCCCCTCTGACCGGTCAAGCGGGACCGCTTCGCTTGCGGAATTGCCTGCTTCCAATTCGGCGCATGGTCGGTATGGCATGGGGCAATGCCGGTCACGACACCCATGGTCCTGCTCGACGATGCGCGCAGCGCAAGGGCAAGCGACGCGCTGTTCTACAGCGATCCCGAACGGGTCTTCGTCGCGCGTCGTCCGGACGAGGTCGCTTCCGTACTGGCGCAAGCGGACGAGGCCTTGGCGAAACAGGGTGGCTCGCTGGCCGGCTATATCTCCTATGAAGCGGGGCTCGCTCTCGAAGAGCGGCTGCGCCCGCTGGCCGAGAAACGCACCGGCGGGGCTGGTCCGCTAGTGTGGCTGGGCCTGTTTGCAGAACCAGAACGGATACCAGCCGCGCAGATGCAGGACTGGCTGTTCGCGCGCTGCGATCACGATGCCATCCTGCCGAGCGTCGGACCGCTCGAGCCGCAAATCTCGATGGGCGCGTATCGCGAAAATGTCGCCCGATTGCAGGATGCGATCCGCACGGGTGAAATCTATCAGGCCAACCTGACCTTCCCCCTCGTGGGTGGCTATACCGGCGATCCCGTTGCCTTGTACCGTGCGCTGCGCCCGCCCTCCGAAGCGGGCTATGGCGGCCTGATCTTCGACGGAACGCACTGGATCCTAAGCTTGTCACCCGAACTGTTCGTCTCCTTGAAGGATAGGCAGATCAAGGCGAAGCCGATGAAAGGCACGCGGCCGCGCTCGCAAGATCCTGAAGCGGACGAAGCGATGCGGCAGGAGCTAGCCGCTTCCGAGAAGGATCGCGCCGAGAACCTGATGATCGTCGATCTCTTGCGGAACGATCTCTCTCGGGTGGCGCATGCGGGCAGCGTAGAGGTCACGGACGCCTTCTCCGTCGAAAGCTATCCCACGGTGCACCAGATGGTGACGACCGTGCACGCCGATCTGGAGCAGGGCACGTCCGCCCTCGACCTCGTCCGCGCGCTGTTTCCCTGTGGCTCGATCACGGGCGCTCCGAAGATTCGCGCGATGGAATTGATCGCCGAGGTGGAACGGGACGCCCGCGGCCCTTATTGCGGGGCCATCGGACGGATCGACGCTGCGCAAGATGGCAAGGGGCAGAGCGCGGCTTTCAATGTCGCGATCCGTACCCTGCGTCTCACCCCGGTCGAGAACCATCGCGGCAAGGCGGTCCTCGGCGTCGGTTCCGCGATCCTTGCGGACAGCGATCCGCTGACCGAATGGCGTGAGTGTCTGGTAAAGGGCGAGTTCGCACGGGCCAGTTCGCCGGAATTCTGCGCCCCGCACGTCGACCTCATCGAAACCATGCGGTTCGACCCCGATGTCGGCATCGCCAATCTTCAGATGCACCTCGACCGCATGAAAGAGAGCGCGACGCAACTGGGCATTGCGTTCGACCGCCACGAGGGACGCAACCAGATACAGGCCCTGAGTTTCGATCTCGACGAACCCTGCCGCATCCGGCTGCTCGCTGGCCGACCGGGCACGATGGCGCTGGAAGCGCGCCCGCTGAGCGAAGCGCGCGAATGGCCCGATCCCGTGAAGTGCATCGTCCTGCCCCTGCCCGTCGATCCGAACGATTGGCGCCTGCGTCACAAGACGAGCGATCGCGGCTTCTACGACGAAGCCCGCCAGATCGCGGAAGACTGCGGCGCTCAGGAGGCGCTGTTCGTGCGCGAGGACGGATTGCTGACCGAGGGAAGCATCACGAACCTTTTCGTGCGCGGCGAGGACGACGTTCTCGGTACGCCGCCCACCCGTCTCGGCCTGCTGCCAGGCATTTTGCGCCGCAGCCTCATCGAAAAGGGCGAAGCGCGAGAACAAGAAGTGCGGATCGAGGATCTGGCGGACGGTTTCTTTCTTGGCAACGCGCTGCGCGGCTTGATGCGCGCCAGGCTGATGACATCGTGACCGCGCAAACCGAACTGCCCATCCTGTTCGAGGATGGAGAGGCGCTGATCATCGACAAGCCGGCGGGCCTGCCAGTCGATCCTCCGCGCAAGGGCGGCCCGAGCCTCGCGGAACACCTCGACCATTTGCGGCTCGGTTTTCAGCGTCAGCCCGCCCCCGTCCATCGGCTCGACACCGATACGAGCGGCTGCCTTTTGCTCGCGCGCAATCCCAAGGCACTGAAACGCTTCGCCCTCGCCTTCGAGGAACGGCGGGTCGAGAAGCTTTACTTCGGCCTGCTCGCCGGTGAGGTCGAGGACGATTACGGTTCGGTCGAGATACCGTTGGCGAAAACCAGCACGGCGGAGCGCGGTTGGCGCATGGTCGGCAGTGCGAGTGGCAAACCGTCTGTCACGCGGTGGGAAGTGCTTGAGCGCGGCGACGGCATTACGGCCCTCGCCTTCAGACCCGTGACCGGACGCACCCACCAGATACGCATTCATGCGCTCGAAGGGTTCGGTGCCGGGCTCGTCGGCGATCCCGTCTACGGCGTTTCGGAAGGGGCGGCGAAGCGAACCATGCTCCATGCGCGTGCGCTCACCGTGACACGGGAAAAGAAGCCGCCGATCCATGCTTCCGCTCCGCTTCCCGCCGATTTTCTCAATGTATGCCGCGCGGCGGGCCTTACGGACATGGACCGATGGACCGCAGCCTGACGGATCGTGCCCATGCCCTCGCAGAGGAGCAGTTCACCGCCGGCAGCGGTCCGGGCGGACAGAACGCCAACAAGGTCGCGACCAACGTCCAGCTGCGCGTCAACATCTACAAGCTGCGCCTGCCGCCGCGTGTCTTCGCGCGACTTCGCGATCTCGCCGGTAGCAAATTGACTGCGAGCGGGGACCTGCTGGTCAAAGCCAGCCGGCATCGCACGCAGGAGGCGAACCGCACCGAGGCGCGCGAGAAGTTGCAGGAACTGCTCGAGGAAGCGCACAAGCAACCTCCGCGCCGTGCGAAGACGCGGATCAACCGGCTGGGCAAGACGAAGCGGCTGAAGGAGAAGAAGGCACGCGGCGAGGTCAAGGCGAAGCGCGGCAAGGTCGACTGGTAGCCTGCCTGCCTTCTGCAAACCGCTTGACTCGGCGGCGCTGTTGCCGCAATGGCCCAGACCTTGGGAGCGGCGCGATTGTGCCGCTTGAATTTTTTCCGGCGCTCGTCGCCTTATTTGCTCAAATCTGGGAATACGCCATGGCGAAGTCAGCAACCGTCAAGATCAAGCTCGTCTCGACCGCGGATACGGGTTATTTCTACACGACGAAGAAGAACCCGCGCAACATCACCGAGAAGATGACGTTCCGCAAATACGATCCCGTCGCGCGCAAGCACGTCGAGTTCAAGGAAGCTAAGATCAAGTGATCGCTTCGCCGGATCGCCCCCAATCGGGGCGGTCGGCGCTTCCACTCGATGAACCGTCGGAACCCGCCCGGTTCACGGATGGTTCAACGCTCCAGCCATAGTAATTGGAGCATGAAACACTTGCCTTCGATCTTCCTCAAACCGTCGCGCGCGGCGATGGCCGCGCTTCTCGTTCTCGGCACTCCCGCAGTCGTCGCCCTGCCTGCAACTGCGGTGCATGCGCAGTCGAGCGATCTCGATCGCGCTGTCACGGCCCTGCGCGGCATCACCACGATGAAGGCCGATTTCAGCCAGACCGACCGCAGCGGCGCAAGCGTGAACGGCGTCCTGACCCTGAAACGCGGTGGCAAGATCCGCTTCGAATACGAACGCGGCACGAACATGCTGGTCGTATCGAACGGCAAGTCGCTCTACCTCGTCGATTACGACGTCGATCAGGTCCAGCGCTGGCCGATCAGCAAATCTCCGCTCGGCGCGCTGCTAGATCCCTCGCGCGACGTCAAGCAATACGGGAAGGTCGTCAGCACCGGCAATCCGGACGTGGTCAGCATCGAAGTGCGCGACAAGGATCGCCCCGAATTCGGCGCCATCACCATGATCTTCGTGCGCGATGCAAAGTCACCGGGCGGCCTCAAGCTGACTCATTGGGTCGCGCTCGATGCGCAGAATCACAGGACCACTGTCCGGTTGCGCAATCACCGCTATGGGGTCGCCGTTAACGACAACGCCTTTACCTTCCGCGATCCCCGCCGTTCCTCTCGTCGACCAAGGTAAACGCACGGGGCACAAACGGTGCTTTCCCTGCGACGAGATACGTGAGTCATTCACTTATCAGACAGGGATTGATGCCTAGATTGATACCTGCAACGACGCGATGGATCGGGTTCCCCTGTTATCCGATTTCATCACCAGCCGAGTTGTACAGCGTGACGAACGCTAGATAGAAAGTCCTCGCTCCACTTGCCCCCGGAGCGGGGGCTTTTTTCGTTCGGCGACCAAATTTCTCTCGGCAGCCGCGCCTTCGATGGACGCCTTCGATGGACAGGGCGTTGTGCAGTCTTTAACGCCCGGCCTATGGTTTCTGTCACTACCTGGAATATCAATTCGGTCCGCCTGCGCATGCCCATTGTCGAGCGGTTCCTGAAGGAGCAGTCGCCCGACGTCCTGTGCCTGCAGGAGATCAAGACGGAGGAGAAGTTCTTCCCGTTCGAGGCGTTTCGCGATCTCGGTTACGAGCATATCGCGGTGCACGGGCAGAAGGGCTATCACGGGGTCGCGACGGTCAGCCGCATACCGTTTCGCGAATTCTCGCGCCACGATTGGCAGGACAATGGCGAGGCCCGTCATATCGGTGTCGAACTGCTCGGACCGGGCAGGGGAATGATCGTCGAGAACGTCTATGTGCCTGCCGGGGGAGACATTCCCGACCGTGAGCAGAACCTGAAATTCGGGCAGAAGCTCGATTTCATCGAGCGCATGACGCGGTGGGCCGAGACCGTTGATCGACCTTCGCTGATCGTCGGCGATTTCAATATCGCTCCCTTGGAAAGCGACGTGTGGAGCCATAAGCAACTCCTGAAGGTCGTCAGCCACACTCCGGTCGAGGTGGACAGCCTCCAGCGGTTCATGGACGCGCACGGATGGAGCGACATCGGGCGCGAACAAGTTCCGGCACCGGAACGCTACTACAGCTGGTGGAGCTATCGCGCCAAGGACTGGACGAAGGGCGATCGCGGGCGGCGGCTCGATCACATGTGGGCATCGCCCGAACTCGCGCGGCAGGTAACCGGCCACCACATTCACGAGAACCCTCGAAGCTGGGAGAAGCCGAGCGACCATATTCCGCTGACGACGGAGTTCTCGCTCTGAGCGAAGCACCGCCCTCCCCCGCCCGCCGGGCGGCACAGGGCGTCGATGCCCTGCGGCACGGTTGGCCGATCCGGATCGGGCGGGCGCCGCCCCTGCTCGCGGCAGAGACGGCCTCCGGCGACGTACGCGCCGATCGAATGCTCATTTCGCATGCGCGCGGCGTAACTCTCAAACTCGCCAATCAGAGCGCCGCCGCGGTCCCGGAGGCGCCCGTCGCCATGCGCGCCGCCGAACCGCTGTTGCTGGCGCAGGCGCTCGCCATTGCCGACCCTTCCGCTGACCTTGCCAATCCGCTGAAAGGTCCGTTCAAGGCGCTTTCCATCGACTGGGCTGAAGAGGCGCAGGCGGCCCTCGAACTTGCACGCATTGCCGGCATCCTCCCGGCCTTTCTGATCGAACCGGAACCGGAAGGTGAAGCGGTATCGCTATCGGCATCGGACCTTGCCGCCTGGCACAACCTCGATACGCTTCGGATCGCGGCTCGTGCGCACCTTCCCATAGCGGCGACCGACAATGCTGAAATCATCGCGTTTCGCAGCGCGCATGACCTGCGCGAGCATGTCGCGCTCGTCATCGGAGAGCGCAATGCGAACCGCCCGCCGCTCGTCAGGGTTCATTCGGAATGTCTGACCGGCGACATCCTGGGCAGTCTCAAATGCGATTGCGGGCCGCAGCTCGACGCGGCGCTTCACGCAATGGCCAGCGAAGCCGGAGCTCAAAACGGGTGGGGCATCCTTTTGTATTTGCGGCAGGAGGGTCGCGGCATCGGGCTGATCAACAAGATGCGCGCCTATCGCCTGCAGGATCAGGGCTTCGACACCGTGGATGCGAACAACCGCCTCGGTCTGCCGGACGAATCGCGCGACTTTCCGGTTGCCGCCCGGATGCTCGACCTGCTCGGCGTGTCGTCCGTTCGTCTCCTGACCAACAACCTGGCGAAGGTCGTCGCGCTGGAAGAATGCGGCATCCGCGTGATAGAACGCATCGCGCACCAGTTGCCTGCAAATCCGCACAACGAACGGTATCTGGCGACGAAACGCGACAGAGCGGGACATTTGCTGACATGAGCGCCTTTACGATCCGCCCGGAAGATACTGCCGACCACGCGGCAATTCACGCGCTGACGGCGAAGGCCTTCGCCGGACAGCCGCAAAGCGATGGCAACGAACCGCGGATCGTCGACGAACTGCGGGAAAGTGGCGACCTCGTGCTTTCGCTCGTTGCGGAGGATGCGGAGCGGATCGTCGGTCATATCGCCTTTTCTCCGGTGACGATCAGCGACGGAAGCAAGCGGTGGTTCGCGCTCGGTCCGGTTTCGGTCAAGCCCGATCTCCAACGCACGGGCATCGGCAACGCGCTTATCCTGCGCGGGATCGCGCGTATGCGACAGGATGGGGCGAACGGTATCGTGCTCCTCGGCGACCCCGACTATTATGCGCGCTTCGGTTTCGAGCACGATCCCGAACTTCGCTATCCTGGACCTGAGCCGCGTTATTTTCAGTGCCTCGTCCTGTCGGGCGAACCACCCCGTGGGAAAGTTTCCTTTCCGGCAGCTTTCGGCACCAATGAGGCTTCGCGATGACAAGTGGACCATGCCGTCTGTTCGAAGCAACTTTCAACCCGGCGGCGCATTGCACGTGCCTTGCGCAGCCGCTATCCCCCTCACCTAGAGGATTGCCTGCATACCCAGTTTTCAGGTAGTCCCGTTCGACGGAGCAATATTAATGCGTTTCAACATGATCCCTGCGCTTTCGCTGCCGCTGGTCCTCGCCTTGGGTGCCTGCGCCAATTCGGAAGACGCTTCCACGGAGGCCGAAGCCGATACGGTCGAAATTCCCGCCTTCGACGCGCTGTCGAACGTGGATGAATTACCGGTCGCGGACCCTGAGGCAAACACCGATCTAGGTGTCGACGAGGGCGAAGTCGAAGAAGGCGAAGAGGGCGCAGAAGCCACCGACGCCGAAGCGAGCGACGCCGCCGACGAAGCCGCAGAAGCCGCCCCTGCTACGGCAGGCGACGAAGAAACCGAGTAGCAAGAAGAAGGTGCACCCCGCATGAGCGAGACCGTCAGCGCGAACGGCATGGACAGCGAGACTTTCGACCAGTTCATCGACCAGCTCGAACGCTATGTGCGCGAGCGTCTCCTGCCCGCGGAAAAGGAAGTCATCGCAAACGATCGGGTGCCCGAGGATATTCTCTCGGAAATGAAGGATATGGGTCTGTTCGGCCTGACCGTGCCGGAAGACTACGGAGGCGCGGGCCTCAATACGCGGCAATATGCGCAAGTCGTCAGGACGATTGCCTATGCAGCGCCTGCCTTCCGTTCGATCTTCTCGATCAATGTCGGCATGTTCAATTCCGCCATCAAGAATGGCGGGACGGACGAACAGAAGGCGGAATGGTGGCCGCGCATCGCGGCAGGCGAAGTCGCGTGTTTCGGTTTGACCGAACCTGGCAGCGGTTCCGACAGCGCGGCGATGCAGACTTTCGCCAAGCCCGACCCGGACGGCAATGGCTGGATCTTGAACGGTACGAAGCGTTACATCACCAATGCGCCTCATGCCGATGTCGGGCTCATCATGGCACGCACCGAAAAGGACGCGCTACCCAAAAACGCGCATGTCAGCGCCTTCATCGTGCCGATGGACACGCCCGGCGTCTCGGTCGGCAGCGCCGATGAGAAGATGGGCCAGGCGGGCAGCCACGTGGCCGACGTCATGCTCGACGACGTCCACGTTCCGGGCGATGCCCTGCTCGGCGGGGAGACGGGGCAGGGTTTCCGCTTTGCGATGCAGAGCCTCGATAACGGCCGCATTTCGGTCGGCGCAGCGTCGACCGGCTATGCGCGCCGCGCCCTCGACAGCGCGCTTAAATATGCGAACGAGCGGCAGGCTTTCGGAGAGCCGATCGCCAACTTCCAGCTTATCCAGCAAATGCTGGCGGAAAGCTGGACCGAAATCTACGCTGCCGAAGCGATGATGGCGGACGTCACAGCCCGCGTGGACCGGGGCGAGGATACGATCAAGCACGCCGCGGCATTCAAGGCGTTCGCTTCTGAAATGTGCGGGCGGGTCGTGGACCGCGTCGTCCAAATTTATGGTGGGGCCGGCTATCTTGCCGAATATGATGCGGAACGCTTCTTCCGCGATGCCCGCATCTATCGCATCTACGAAGGCACGACGCAGATCCTGCAGTTGCAGATCGCCAAGCGGATGTTGCGCGAATATGCCAATATGTAATGGCGATCGCGGACGCCGCTCGGGACCGGCAGTGCGCGTACGGGTGCTGCTGAATGTATAATCTGCTGCCCGATCTCTCGATCATCGAGGTGCCGAGTTTCATCGCGTCGCCGACTGCCGGCCTTTATTGTGCGCAGATGGGAGCCGAGGTCATCCGCATCGACCAGATTGGCGGGGGGCTCGACTACAATCGCTATCAGGTGACGGAGGAAGGCCGTTCGCTCACCTGGGAGAATCTCAATCGCGCGAAGAAGTCGGTCGCGATTGACATGCGCAGCGAAGAGGGGCGCGAACTCGTCGTCGAACTGGCGCGCAAAACCGGCCAGCTTATCACCAATGTCCCCGAAAAGAGTTTTCTCTCGCATGAGCGTATTGTCGAAGGGCGACCGGACATGATCACCTTGCGCGTTATGGGCTGGTATGACGGGCGGCAGGCGATGGACTTCACCGTGCACGCGGCGAGTGGCTATCCCCTCATGACCGGTCCTGACGAGTGGGATCGCGACACCGCGCCGCCGGTCAACCAGATCCTGCCGGCCTGGGACTTCCTGACGGGCGCTTATAGCGCATTCGCGCTGATGACGGCGCTGCGGCATCGCGAAAGGACGGGCGAGGGCAATCACGTACGTGTCCCGCTCGGCGACGTCATGATGGCAACGGTCGCGAATAGCGGCGCGATGGCCGAGATGCTCTACCGTGGGGAGAACCGCGAACGGCTCGGCAATTCGATCTGGGGCGCGCTGGGCCGCGATTTCAAAACGCGCGACGGCGAGCGCATGATGGTCGCGGCGCTGACGAACAAGCAATGGCGCGCCATGATCGAGGCGTTCGACGTCGCGGACGATATTGCGGCGCTCGAGGCGGAACGCGGCGTATCCTTCGCGAAGAGCGACCATAACCGGTTCAGCAATCGCGATGCCCTGTTCGCGATATTTCAGAACGCCGCCGATCGCTTCGATTATGCCGAGCTGGCTCACCGCCTCACAAAAGCGGGTGCGACCTTCGAGAAGTATCGCACGATGCATGAAGCTGCGAGCGACAAGCGGCTGGTCGAAGACAACCCGCTTTTCGGTCCCTCGCCCCGAAATCCGAGCGGGTTCGAATATCCCGCCGCCGGATCGATGGCGAACCTGCCTTCGCAGGAACGCCAACCGCCCGAGCCAGCGCCCTTCCTTGGCCAGCACAGCGAGGAAGTTCTCGCAGAGCGTCTGGGACTGGCGTCGGGAGAAATCGCCCGACTGATCGACAGGAAACTGGTCGCGAAGAGCGACGAGCATAATTTCGAGGACAATCGATGAATCTACGCCGCGCTGCAATCGTTTCTCCCCTGCGTACCCCGGTAGGCAAGTTCCTGGGGACGCTCGCCCCGCTCGAAGCAGGCGAGCTCGGTGCGATCATCATCAAGGCTCTGGTGGAGAGGACGGGTATCCATCCCGAACGCGTCGACGACGTCGTTTTCAGCCAAGGTTACGGCAGCGGTGAAGCGCCGGCTATCGGGCGCTGGTCATGGCTGGCCGCGGGAATGCCGATTTCGGTACCGGGCTACCAGCTCGATCGGCGGTGCGGTTCGGGCCTGCAGGCCGTCGCGAGCGCGGCGATGATGGTCCAGACGGGCGCGGCGGACATGGTGCTGGCGGGCGGCGTCGAGTCCATGTCGAATGTCGAGCATTACTCTACCGACATTCGCAAGGGAGCGCGCTTCGGCGATCTCGTATTGCATGACCGGCTTACGCGTGGACGGCTGATGAGCCAGCCCATCGAGCGGTTCGGCGTCATCAGCGGAATGATCGAAACGGCCGAGAACCTTGCGCGCGATTACGGCATCAGCCGGGAAGCGAGCGATGCCTACGCCGTCCGCTCGCACCGCAACGCCGCGGCGGCCTGGGAAGCAGGGAAGTTCGACGAGCATATCGTTCCGGTCCCCGTCCCGCAGCGCAAGGGCGATCCCCTGATGTTCGCAAAGGACGAAGGGTTCCGCGAGGATGCGAGCATGGAGACCCTGAGCAGCCTTCGCGCGATCGAGGGCAAGGACAATCCCGATGCGGTCGTCACCGCCGGCAATGCCAGCCAGCAGAACGATGCCGCGGCAGCCTGCCTGATCGTGGCCGAGGACAAGCTGGCGGAGTTCGGCCTCGAACCCATGCTGTGGCTCAATGGCTGGGCAGCGGCCGGTTGCGATCCTTCGCGCATGGGAATCGGTCCCGTACCCGCTGTCGACCGCCTGTTCCATCGCAGCGGAATGAGCTGGGACGATATCGGGCTCGTCGAACTGAACGAGGCCTTCGCGCCGCAGGTTCTTGCCGTGCTGAAAGGCTGGGGCTGGTCGGATGACGATAGCCGTCGCGAGATGCTGAACGTGAACGGGTCGGGAATTTCCCTCGGCCATCCGATCGGTGCCACTGGCATTCGTATTCTTGCCGACATGGCGCATGAGATGAAGCGGCGCGACGTTCGCTTCGGGCTCGAAACCATGTGCATCGGCGGTGGTCAGGGCATGGCCGCCGTCTTCGAGCGCGCCGTCTGACAAGCGCCATGCCCGGTTGGAAAGACTGGATCGGCCGCAGGGAAGTTCGCCGCGACCGTTTGACGACGGAACTGGCAGCGCGCTGGCTCGCGACATTCGACAAGGATGCTCGTAGCGAGGGCACGATGCCCCAAGGCATTCACCTGTGTCTTGCGACGCCGGACGCCAGGACGGCGGAACTTGGCGATGACGGGCATCCGCGTCGGACTGAGGATGGTAGCTCGTTTCTGCCGGCGATTCCGATGCCGCGCAGGATGTGGGCCGGCAGCCGGTTTCAATTTCATTCGCCCCTGACCATCGGAGCGCAGATCGAACGCGTTTCACACATTGTTTCGATCGAGAAAAAGTCCGGTGCGACTGGACCTCTTGTTTTCGTCGAAATCGAGCATGACACGCTCGCCGATGCCGAACTTGCCGTGAGAGAGAGACAAACGCTCGTCTATCGCGAGGCTGCGCCATCCGATGCCCCCTTGTCGCCTGCGATAGTCAACGACGCTAACTTCGATGAAGCGGTCTGGGACGCGCATCATGTCATCACTCCCGACGAGCGTTTGCTGTTTCGCTATTCTGCACTGACCTTCAATACACATCGCATTCACTATGACAGGCCCTATGCCGAGGACGTCGAGCGTTATCGCGGGCTCGTCGTGCACGGTCCCCTGATTGCGACAATGCTGCTCGATCTCGCGCAGTCAAAATTCGGCGATAACACGCTTTCCGAATTTTCATTCCGGGGATTGTCCCCGGCGATCGCCGGGGAAGAACTTCACTTGGTGTTACGGCGAACAGGTGAGGATACCATCGAGCTCGCGGCCTTCGCCGGGGACGGACGACAAGTGACGAAGGCCGAAGCGCGCCTCATGATATAAGTCGGGCTATTCGCGAACGATTATTCGACCGGAAAGTCGGATATCGGCCGTTTGACGGAGTAGCTCTCGGCTGCGGGCACATGATCCAGCGGCGGAAGATCGAACTGCGGCGTCGCGACCCGCGTAGCCGGGATGCGGTCCAGCAAATCGCGAACGAGGGTCAGTCGTCCGCGCTTCTGATCGTTGAAATCGACCAGCGTCCATGGCGCGTGCGGCGTGTCGGTGGCGCGCAGCATCCGCTCCCGCGCGTGCGTGTACGCATCGTATTGCTCGCGCGCGGCCAGATCGATCGGCGACAGCTTCCATCGCTTGAGCGGGTCTTCGCTTCGCTCTTTCAGACGATCTTCCTGCTGCTTCTGATCGGTCGTCAGCCAGTATTTGACGAGCAGCATCCCGTCATCGGTCAGCATCTTCTCGAAGACCGGCGCTTCTTCCAGGAACCTGCCCACCTCATCCTCGCTTGCATAGCCCATCACCGCCTCGACACCGGCGCGATTATACCAGCTGCGATCGAACAGCACGATTTCTCCGGCTGCAGGAAGATGCGCGGCATAACGCTGGAAATACCATTGCGTGCGCTCGCGATCGGTTGGTTTGGGCAAGGCGACGATGCGACATTCGCGCGGATTGAGGTATCGCGAGACAGTCCGAATTGCACCGCCCTTGCCTGCCGTGTCGCGCCCCTCGAAAAGGACGCAGACTCTTGCGCCGGTTTCTCTTACCCAGCGGGCCATAGCCATCAGTCCGATGTTCATCGGTTCAAGCAACCGCTCGTATTGCTTGCGCTTCAACTTTTCCATCTCGCTTCTCCGCCAAACGCTGACGCCATTTGGAAGAAGCGGTCGCGCGTGGTATCATCTTCGCCAAGCATATGAATACACACGATCAAACCATTTTCGAAGCATCGACGCAGGATTTTACCGTCCTGCCGGACATGCCCGCCGACGTCTTTACGGCCCCTCTCAAGAAGCCCGATCATCTGGGTGACGACTGGCTCGAACCCGAGCAGACGCATTACGACACCGAGGATGACGCCATCTGGGACGATCTCTTCGCCCGGCAGATGGGCGTCCTGCCTGGCCGAGCGGCGAGCGCGTTTCTCGCAGGGCTGGAAAAACTCGACCTCGGGCGTGGCGGCGTGCCGGAATTTAAGGCGATATCCGAAGAGCTCGACCGGATGACGGGCTGGAGCGTCGTTCCAGTCCCGATGCTGATACCGGATCACGTGTTCTTCTGGCATCTTGCCAATCGTCGTTTCCCTGCGGGCAACTTCATCCGGACGCGCGAGACTTTCGATTACATCCAGGAACCCGACGTTTTTCATGACGTGTTCGGCCATGTGCCGATGCTGACCGATCCGGTCTACGCCGACTACATGCAGGAATACGGGAAAGCCGGGTGGAAGGCGATGCGCTACAACCGTCTGAAAGCCCTTGGCGCGCTCTACTGGTACACGGTCGAATTCGGCCTCATTCAGGAAGAGGGCGAAATTCGCGCTTATGGAGCTGGTATCCTTTCAGGGCCGACCGAGGCGGTTTTCGCAACCGAGGCGGAAAGCCCCAATCGCATCATGCTGAATGTCGATCGCGTCATGCGGACGGACTACGTAATCAGCGATCTGCAACCGACCTATTTCGTGATCGAAAGCTACGAAGACCTCTACCGCAAGACCGTGGAGCGGGACTTCGACCGCCTCTATCGCAGCTTGTCGCCATCCTTCACCTACGCAAATTCCGCAGTGATCGACGTGGACAATGTCGTCCATCTGGGCACGCAGGAATATTTGCTGCGGGGTGGTCGCGGGAGTGGCGCGAAACCTGTCTGAATAGCAAGCCGCCCCTAAGCGCGTAGATCGGACGCGCACCGCTCCATAAAACGCCAGAACAAAACGGCCCCGGATTGCTCCGAGGCCGCTTCGATTGTTCGTAAACGTAGACGAAATCAGATTTCGTTGCCGTCCATTTCCTCGCCAACGGTATCGGCCTGCTCTTCCATCGTATCTTCGACGGCGTCGGCACGATCTTCCATCATGTCCGATTCAGCTTCCATGCCCTGCGCGTCGAGAGCTTCTGCCTGCTCGTCCATCTGAGCTTCCATGGCTTCGCCTTCATCTTCCATGGCTTCTTCGGTCGGGCCATCGCATGCAGCGATCGACAGGCCGAGAACGGCAACGGATGCGAGAGTAAAGATCTTTTTCATTGCATTCCCCTTTCAACGAGCGGCCCGGATACCATGAGCCTTGATTAATGATAAGCCCCAATTATCGAACCCGAAATCAGTCCAGCGCGTGTTTCCCCACGTAATTCGCTGTCGTCACGAGTGCCACCGCGCCAATACAGGCGAGGAGCAGCGCCGTCGTCGTCAGACCGTTCATAGCAATGCGTCCGCCGACCGCACTTCCCACGATCAACGAACCGACCATTCCCGCACCCACGTTGAGTGCGATGCGCCGCGTATCCGATAAATCTACGATGATGGAGAACAGCCAACCGAGGACTGCTCCGACGATCATCAGAACAAGAACACCCATAGTACTTCCTGTAATCACGTTTGGAAGTTGAACGGGGGTGCGCGCGATTAGGTTCCGATCTCGACGCTTCGTTTCATCGCTTTGTCATAATGAAACGGTCCCGATGTCGGCGTCAGTTACCCATTAGCCACAGGAAGGCGAAGCTTCCGAGAACAATGCGATACCATGCAAACGGAGCGAAACCGTGCTTGGAAATATAAGCGACGAACGCCCTGATCACGAGCAGCGCGACGACGAAGCTGGTGAAGAACCCGATGGCGATCTCATCCCATCCCACCGCACTTGTCCCCGACAAAAGGGCGTCGGGTTCGGACAATATCTTGTAAGTCGCAGCTCCCAGCATGGTGGGAACGGCAAGGAAGAAAGAAAATTCGGCTGCCGTCTTTCTACCAACCCCCAAGGCGAGCGCCCCGAGTATGGTCGATGCGGAGCGACTGGTTCCCGGGATCATCGCGAGGCATTGAACGAAGCCGACGCCCAGCGCCGTCTTCATCGAAAGCGCGGCGACGCCTGTATCCTCTCTCGGCTTGATCATGCGCTCGACCAGCAAAATCGCTATTCCGCCGATGACCAGCGCGACCGCTACGACCAACGGCGATTGCAGCATGATGTCGATCGCATCCTTGGCGAAGACGCCGATGACTGCCGCCGGCAAGAAGCCGAGCAGGATATTGCGTGTGAAGCGCAACGCCTCCGTCTCGCGGCGCAGGAGGCCGCGCCCCATGTCCAAGAACAGCGACCAGTATGACACGACCACCGCCAGCACCGCGCCCAACTGAATGACGATGTTGAATTGCGCCCACTGGGCGGGGTCGTAGCCGAACAGTTCGGTTGCAAGGATAAGATGGCCCGTGCTCGATACCGGGAGGAACTCGGTCAGTCCCTCGAGAATGCCGAGCAGGAAGGCGGTCAGCGTCAGGTTCATAGCTGGCGCTCAAGCGGTGTTACGGAGAACAGTCAACGCGAAACACGACGATCCGCAGCAAAAGAAAGCCCGTCCCGACTTGAAGACGGAACGGGCTCAGTTCTTTCTGTTGTTCGAGCAGGTACTTACCAGATCGAGACACGCTCTTCGGGCGGGAGGTACAATTCGTCGTCCGGCGTCACGTTGAATGCCTTGTACCAGGCATCGTGATTACGCACGGCGCCGTTCACCCGGTACGTCTCCGGCGAGTGGGGATCGGTGAGCAGACGCTGACGCCCCGTTTCCTCGCGCTGCATCGAACGCCAGACCTGCGCCCAGGCGAGGAAGAACCGCTGGTCGCCGGTCAACCCATCAATCACTGGCGCTTCCTTGCCGTCGAGCGAAAGACGATAGGCGCGGTATGCCATCGAAAGGCCGCCGACATCGCCGATATTCTCGCCGAGAGTGAAGCGTCCGTTCACGCAGGTCTCGCCCTCGTCGTACGGGCAATAGCTGTCATACTGCTCGGCCAGCATGTTGCCGAGTTCAGTGAACTTTTCGAGATCGCTTTCAGCCCACCAGTTGCGCAGCGTTCCGGTCGCATCATATTTCGCGCCCTGATCGTCGAAGCCGTGACCCATTTCGTGACCGATGACCGCGCCAATGCCGCCGTAATTGACGGCCGGATCGGCATTCGGTCCGAAGAAGGGCTGCTGAAGGATAGCCGCCGGGAAGACGATTTCGTTGAATACCGGGTTGTAATAGGCATTCACCGTCTGCGGCAGCATGAACCATTCGGTCTTGTCGACATTTGTTCCGAGCTTGGAGCGGTTGTCCTCGATCTGCCACTGGGTCGCGGCAATCCGGTTTGCGAGCGGATCGTCGCCGGAAATTGCCAGCCCCTCATAGGTTTCGAACTCGTCGGGATAACCGATCTTCGGATTGAAGGAATCGAGCTTGGCGTAGGCCTGCTCCTTCGTTTCTTCCGTCATCCAGTCGTTCTGCGCGATGCTTTCGCGCATGGCGACGCGCAGGTTCTTGACGAGGTCGTCCATCGCCGCCTTGCTTTCCTCGGGGAAGTAGCGCTCGACATACAGCTTGCCGAGAACTTCGCCGAGTTCGCCCTGCGTATTGCCGATCGCGCGTTTCCAGCGCGGCTCCTGCATTTCAGTGCCTGACAGGGTCTTCCCATAGAAGTTGAATTTCGCCTGATCGATCTCGCTGGGCAGAACGGATGCGTTATCCGACAGGAAGCGGGTCGCCATATACGCCTTGATCGTCGCCAGCGGGGTTTCCGTCAGCAGCTTCATCATGGCAGGCGTTCCGCCGCCAATCATCCCCGGCGCGTCGGCAGGGTCAATGCCCGCGGCTGCCAGTTCCTCGTCGGTCGGCGGAAGCTGCGACATGAGGAACGTGTCCTGATCGTCGAAACCTGTCTGCTGCATCAGGGCGGCAATGGGGAAATCGCCGGAAAGCTGCATCAGCTCGGCTTTCGACAGCTTGTTGTAAGTCAGGTCGCTGTTGCGGATCGCGGTGCGGTCCCATTCCAGTTCGGCAACGTCGCGCTCGAAAGCATAGACCGTCTGTGCGACCTGCGCCGGGTCGTCATATCCCGCCTGATCGAGCAGAAAAGTCAGGTAATCCATGTAGGCTGCGCGGATCTTTGTGTTCTGCTCGTTATCGACCAGGTAATAGTCGCGATCGGGCAGGCCCATTCCGCTGAAGCCCGTCGAGACGACGTAACTGTCCGGGTTCTTGGAATCGACGGTGACGCCCATCGAGATGAGGCCGGGATAGCCCGCCTGCGGGAACAGCCGTGCCAGTTCCTCGAGGTTTTCCGCGCCGTAGATTTCGCCGAGATAACGCTGCGCCGGCGCCATGCCGGCTGCATCGATCGCTGCCGTATCGAGATAGGCGTTGTAGGAATCGACGATGCGCGCTTCCGCCGATCCGGGGGCCGGGTTGGATGCGACGAGTTCGTCGATCAATGCGCGCACGTCGCTGCGCGATTTTTCGCCGAGCACGTTGAACGCTCCGAAGCGGCCGTATTCGCCCGGTAGTACGTTCGCAGCGACCCACTTGCCGTTGACGTATTCGAAGAAATTGTCGCCCGGATCGACGGACTGGTCGAGCAGCGACGGATCGACGCCCCACGTCCCGAAGGTCATCGTCGGCGTTTCGCTTTCCTGCGCCATGTCGGTTTCGTTGTGGTCGTCAGCCAGGGCGGGCGTGCTGCAAAGAAGGGCCAGCACGCTTGCCGCGCCGGTCAATATCCGCTTGTTCATAGAATACAGTCCTCAATTCGGTATTGCTCGCCTTCAGATACGCGCAGAACGCGCGGAGGCGAATACGCTTGCCGAATAGCAGATGTCGTTTGTCGAAAAGCTGAACGAATATCCGATACTTAGTCGCTGCGCGACCGTGCCGGTTACTCAGGCGGCTTCGCTCGTGAACTGAAGCGCGGCCAGTTCCGCATACAATCCGCCCGCTTTCGTCAGCGTGTTGTGCGAACCCTGCTCGACGATGCGGCCGTCCTCCATCACGATGATGCGATCGGCTGCACGAACCGTCGCGAGGCGGTGCGCGATGACCAGCGTGGTCCGGCCGATCATCAGGCGTTCGAGCGCGTCCTGCACCAGCCGTTCCGACTGCGCATCGAGCGCGCTGGTCGCTTCGTCCAGCAGAAGGATCGGGGCATCGCGCAGGATGGCGCGGGCAATCGCCATGCGCTGTTGCTGCCCGCCCGACAGGCGCGTGCCGCTTTCGCCCAGAAAAGTGTCGAGACCTTCCGGCAGCGCCCTCAGAAAATCTTCCGCATTGGCCGCTTTCGCAGCTTCCCAGATCTCCGCATCGCTCGCTTGCCAGTTCCCGTAGCGCAAATTGTCGCGCGCATTGGCGCTGAACAGCACCCCGTCCTGAGGGACGAGCGCCATGCGCGAGCGGATCGCGGCGGGATCGACACTCGTTAGCGGAACGCCGTCGAGGCGCACTGTGCCCGCCTGCGGATCGTAGAACCGCTCCGCCAGCTGAAAGATCGTACTTTTGCCAGCACCTGACGGTCCGACAATGGCGACCGTCTCGCCCGCTTCGATTTCCAGCGTGAAGTCCTGCAACGCAGCCGTATCGGGGCGCGTCGGATAGCGGAACGTGACGTTGCGAAAGGACAGGCTGCCACGCGCCGGCGTCGGCAGCGTCTCGGGTCGCGAAGGGATGGCGATGGTCGGCTGTTCTTCGAGGAGTTCGGAGAGGCGACTGGCCGCCCCCGCCCCGCGCAGAAGATCGCCATATACCTCGGTCAGCGCGCCGAACGCACCGGCAACGAGGCCACCTGTCAGAACGAAAGCCGCGATAGTCCCGCCGCTGATCGTTCCCTCGGCCACGCCGATCGCGCCGCGCCACATCAGCGCGGTGATCGAGCCAAATACCAGCATGATGATGATCGACGTCATGGCCGCGCGAATGAGAATGCGCCGCTTCGCCACATCGAAGGTCTGCTCGACCTTGTCGGCGAAGCGCGTGGTCTCTCGTCCCTCCTGATTGAAGGCCTGCACGATCTTCATGGACGAGAGAACTTCAGTCACCATCGCGCCGACATCGGCAACCCGGTCCTGGCTAGTGCGGGAAATGGCGCGCAGGCGCTTGCCGAAGATCGTGATCGGGATGATAATCGCCGGGATGACCAGCAAAAGCCCGAGCGTCAGCTGCGGGGCGAGAAAGAACAGATAGGCCGTTCCCCCGATCGCCATCAGCGTGTTCCTGAGCGCGACCGATACGGTCGTGCCGACGACCTGCTCGATCAGCGCCGTATCGGAGGTCATCCTGCTGGAAATCTCCTTCGGGCTGTTCTCTTCGTAGAAGGCTGGGGCAAGTCGTAGCAAATTCTCGTGCACCCGCCGCCGGATATCGGCGACGACCCGCTCGCCGAGCCAACTGACATAGTAAAAGCGCATCGCCGTACCCGCAGCGAGGACGACGACGATCATCAAGAGATACCGGAACCAGCGTCCGATATCGGCGGCATCCCCGCCGGCGGAAAACCCGCGGTCGATGATCATCTTGAAGCCTGCCGGAATTGCCAGCGTCGCGGCCGCGGTGATCAGCAGGGCGATGGCAGCCAAGGCCATCTGCGTCGGGTAGTTGGACAGCGCCTCGGCCACCATCCGCAAGGGCTTCAACGAGCGCGCCTTGGGCTCCGCATTGCGCCGTCGCAGTTTCGTCGGACGCCGGATCTCGCGCTGCGCCGGAGCATCGCCGCTCCCATCGCCCGCGGTTGGTGTCGCATCGCCTTGTGCCATGAGAACCATGTAGGCGGATCGCGCCCCGAAATCCACTGTGACAGACGCGCAATGGTCCGTATCGTTTCGAAACCGTCCGGGGCTGTGTGCATTGCACAATTGGAACTTTGAGTGCACATCGTACCGTTCAAAGATCGGGGGTGAGCCCGACATTCAAAGATGAAGTATGCCCGAAGAGGGTTTGCAGGAAGGACGTCCATTTGCTCTATCACGCGCACGAGATGCAGAAATCCTGGCTCAGCAGTGCCAGCGCTTGGGCCAGCATCGGCGCCGAGATGCTGACCAACCCGGTCAATCCATTCGCCTATTCAGGCATGGGACCGGCCGCTGCATCCGCGCTCGAAGTCTTCGCCCATGCCGCCGCGCCGCGCGGCAAGCCCGCCTTCGGGATCGATAGCGTCGAAGTCGAAGGCACCCAGCATCAGGTCGTCGAAAGCATCGTCCTCAACCGTGACTTCGGCGATCTCGTGCGGTTCACGCACGATGCCCTGCCCGAGGATGCGCCGCGCGTTCTCCTCGTCGCACCGATGAGCGGCCATTTTGCCACGCTTCTTCGCGGAACGGTGGAGCGTCTCGTCCAGACCTGCGAGGTCTACATCACGGACTGGCACGATGCGAAGCAGGTGCCAACCGAAGCCGGCCGCTTCGACCTCGACGATTACATCGACTATCTGATCGCTTATCTCGAGTTCATTCACGAGAACGGCACGGGAACGGGCGGATTGCACATGGTCGCGGTCTGCCAGCCTTCGGTCCCGGCGCTGGCTGCCACCGCCTATATGAATGCGCGCGAGAACCCTGCCCGACCGAAGACGCTTACCATGATGGGCGGACCGATCGATACGCGGCAATCGCCGACATCCGTCAACGACCTCGCCATGGACAGGCCGCTAAGTTGGTTCAGGCAGAACGTCATCGCCACCGTGCCAATGCAATATCGCGGCGCAGGGCGGCGGGTCTATCCCGGCTTCATGCAGCTCGCCGGCTTCATGACGATGAACCTCGGCAATCACATCCTCAGCCATTACGAGATGTTCAAGCATCTGACCGAGGGCGACAATGAAAGCGCGCAGGCGACGAAGGATTTCTACGAGGAATATCGCAGCGTCTGCGACATGACGGCGGAGTTCTACCTCCAGACCGTCGAGGAAGTGTTCCAGAAGCATTCTCTTCCGAAGGGAGAGTTCACTCATCGCGGGCAGATCGTCGATCTCGGTGCGATTACCGATACCGCGATTCTGGCGGTCGAGGGCGAGCGGGACGACATTTCGGGCCTCGGCCAAACGAAGGCGGCTCTCAATCTCGCAACCGGATTGTCGCCCGAGAAGAAGCAGTACCTGATGGCAGAAGGTGCCGGGCATTACGGCATCTTCAACGGATCGCGCTGGCGTTCGAAGGTTGCCCCGGTGCTGGAGGAGTTCTTCGCAGCGCACGCCTGAGCCGCTGGCGCGGCGTCAGGGCGGACTGCCGTCCCGAACCGGGTCGCGGCGAAACAGCCGCCGGACGAGGCGGCGCGCGATCAGCAGCAATCCGACCGCTATCGCCAGGAGAATGACCGCGACGACAGCGGCCACGTAAGGGTACTCGTAGACGATCCACAGCGCACCCACGCTCGCAATGTCCTCCATACTCGACACGGCGATGTTGCTGACCGGCTCGGGGCTGGCGTTGACCACGGCGCGCGCGCCCGCCTTACCGCCATGCGCGAGCAGCGCACCGCCGCCGCCGAGCAGGAACGCGATGACCTGCCACGCAGGATCGCCCGGATCGACGATAGCAAGCGCGAGCAATGCGCCGCCGACCGGCCGGATCAGCGTATGAACGCTGTCCCATAGCGTATCGAGCCACATGACCTTGTCGGCGAAGAACTCCGCCCCCGCCCCGAACAGGGCAATCCCGATGATCCATGGATTGGCGAGCGCGTCGAGGGCTGCCAGTTGCTCGGGCAGCGGAATCGCCCCGAACCGCATCGCAAGCCCGGTCGCGGCGATGGAGAGATAGAGCCGCCAGCCCGATAGCAGGCTGATACTGCCTGCAATGCCCAGAAGTTCGACAATGCCCATGCGCCCGATCATGCGCGCAAAGCGGTTTTGCGGCAAGCAGGAGGTCTCGCCGACGCTGAGGGGCTTTTAAAGCCGCTCAATGAAAAGGGCGGCGCCGACCGATGCCGACGCCGCCCTTTTTCGATGCGATGCCGTTTCCGGCGGGCCGATCAGAAGATTTCGAACAGCCCGGCAGCGCCCATGCCGCCGCCCACGCACATGGTGACGACGCCGTATTTCGCCTTGCGACGCTGTCCTTCGCGCAGGATGTGGCCGACGCAGCGGGCGCCGGTCATGCCGTAGGGGTGGCCGATCGAGATGGAGCCGCCGTTCACGTTCAGCTTGTCGTTGTCGATGCCGAGCTTGTCGCGGCAATACAGGACCTGCACCGCGAACGCCTCGTTCAATTCCCACAGGTCGATGTCGTCGACCTTCATGTCGAACCGCTCGAGCAGCTTGGGAATGGCGAAGATCGGGCCGATGCCCATCTCGTCAGGTTCGGTCCCGGCGACGGCCATGCCGATATAGCGGCCGAGCGGGTTGAGACCGCGCTTCTCCGCTTCCTTGGCTTCCATCACGACGACTGCGGCTGAACCGTCCGACAGCTGGCTCGCATTGCCGGCGGTGATCGTCGTGTCGGGGCCGAGAACCGGCTGCAACTGCGAGAGGCCTTCCAGGGTGGTGGAGGGGCGGTTGCCCTCGTCCTTGGCGATGGTGACGTCCTCGTCCGTAACCTCACCCGTCTCCTTGTTCTTGACCTTGTGCTTGGTCGAGACGGAGACGATCTCGTCGTCGAACTTGCCCGCTTCCTGCGCCGCTGCCGTACGCTGCTGCGACTGGAGCGCGTATTCGTCCTGCGCCTCGCGGCTGATGCCGTAACGCTTGGCGACGGTCTCGGCGGTCTGCAGCATGGGCATGTAGATAGCGCCGTGCATCGCGATCAATTCGGGATCGGGCATGACGCGCATTTCCGGCGTCTGCACCATGCTGATCGATTCCTGTCCGCCGGCAGCGACGACGTTCATGCGGTCGACAATGACCTGCTTGGCCGCGGTCGCGACGGTCATGAGGCCGGAGGAGCACTGCCGGTCGATCGTCATTCCCGACACGCCGATGGGACAGCCGGACCGAAGCGCCACCTGGCGTCCCAAATTGCCGGACTGCGCGCCCTGCTGAAGGGCCGCGCCCCACAACACGTCGTCCACTTCGCCCGGCTCGATCCCGGCCCGCTCGATGGCGGGCTTCAGCGCATAGGAGCCGAGCGTCGCGCCCGGCGTGGAATTGAACGCACCCTTATAGGCCTTGCCCATGCCGGTGCGGGCGGTGGAAACGATGACTGCATCACGCATAATTTAAGGAACCTCTTGCTAAGTCCCGCGATCGAACGGGGACGGATTTCTTGGGGGAGTGTCGGAACGCGGCGCTCAGACGAAATACATGGTGATCCATTCGCAGATCAGTGCGGGCTTGTCCTCGCCCTCGATCTCGATCGTGATTTCCATCGTCTGCTGCCACTGGCCGGAACGCTTCTCGGTCATGTCGAGCAGTTTCATCTGTGAACGGATGCGCTTACCCGACCGCACGGGGTTGATGAAGCGCGTCTTGTTGCCGCCGTAATTGACGGCCATCTTGATGCCCTCGACCCGCGGAACATCGCTGTTCGCGGTGAGATAGGGGATCATCGAGAGCGTCAAAAAGCCGTGGGCGATGGTCCCGCCGAACGGCGTCATCTTCGCCTTTTCCTCGTCGATATGGATGAACTGGTGATCGCCGGTCGCATCGGCGAACTGGTTGATGCGTTCCTGGCTCATTTCGACCCATTCGGACGTGCCGATGGTCTCGCCTTTCTTCGCTGCAATTTCCTGGGGGGTCATAGGCTCTCCTTCGGGGGGTGCGGCTTCGTGCCGGACTTCTTGCTGCGTGTAATGACGGAACTGGCGGATGAGCGCAATGGCAGCGCCGGCGACCCTACGGCAAGGCAGACGGCGCAGGTCCGCCGGGGTGCGGGCGATGGCGGGTTTCGCCGAGAAAGACCCGCGACTCGGACGATTATCTTAACGTTTACCACCCGCATGATAGGAAAGCGGCGCAAACGCTTCGGCCCTTCGCATCGTCTGCCTTGCGAAGAGGGTCGCGGCGTGTCGCACCACGATTGGCCCAGAGCGCGAGTTTGACAAGAAAGCGGTGACGAAGGACGGCACTTCCCTGATCGCGCATCGCGGCTTTCCCGCGACACTTGCGCTGTGGTTCGCGACGCTTTTCAGCGGTCTCGCGGCGGTCGTGCCGTCAAGCTACAATGCCGCGTTCCTTGCGCAGATCGGGCTGCGCGCCCTGACGCGGGGCGGCGCCGAAACGGGAATAGCGGGCAGAATTCTCTGCATCATCATCGGGCTGGTCGTCGGTATCGCACTAGGCCTGCTGCTGGCACGGTTCCTGAGGTGGCGGCGGCGCAAGAAGATGCAGCGCTACAGCTTCGATCCGATCCCCCAGAGCGAGTTCGGCGTGAATGTTTCACGGGAAACCTACACGGAAGACGCGGAGTACGAAGACGTTGTATCCGTTGAAGAAATTACCGAAGAGTATGAGGACGATCCGCTCGTCGCCCCCGATTTCGCGGAAGCTGAAGATGCCATTTTCGACCTGAGCGAGGAAGCGGAAGGCGAAATCGAACCGGAGCCAACCCCCGGCCCCGCCATCGCAACCGTACCGCTCGATCACAGCGATGCGGCCCCCTCGGAAGCCGAACAAGGAACGAATGAGCCAAGCATTTCAGTATCCTATGGCGGAGAGGCAACCAATCAGCCGGCTGCCGACGCAGCGACGCACAAGGATGGACAAGACACCCTCAATGATGTCGAGCCCGACGCAAGCGATGCCGATGCCGAAAGCAGCGATGCCGACGTCGCGCCGCCCACCGATACTCTGCCCGAAGACCCCTCCGACCCCGCAGACGAAAGCGACGCGACGCCCCCCGATCCCGAACCCGCTCCCGAACCCGCGCAAGAAGAACCCGCACCGGAGGAACCGGACCGGGATGTCGGCCCGCCGACCAGCTTTGCGAAATTCGTCGATACCGATGCAATCCCCTCGGAAACGATCCGCCATCCGCTGAAGGAGGACGGGTCGCTCGAAAGCCTCCTTCAGCGGCTCGATGCGGCGAAGCGCGAGGTCGCCCCGCCCGATCGTCCGGAGCGTCCCGCGTCCGCGCCCCCTTCACCACCGCCCTCCCCGGCCCCATCTCCAACGCCGTCCCAGACATCCAACATGGCAGCCGGTGACGAACCCGTTCTCAGCGACCGCCTGCGCGCGGCGATCGAGCGGCTCGAAGAGGCCCGGCGCAAGAAATAGCGCCTCGCCTGCGCCCGGCGGCACGGGAAAAGCGCCTGGCGCTTTACGAGTGTGAAAGATTCCTTCACTTGCTCGCAGTTGCAAAATATCTTTCGAAACTGCACAATGGCATTTCGAGACAGGATCGTAGCGCGTAACCGTCGGACGGCCAGTTCCCCGCCACCGGCACGGCGGACGTCGCGCGATCCAGAATGCCCCGCGCGAAGTATTCGAGGAATGTGAATGGGTCTTCCAGCAGCCACCGGCCTCTACGATCCAGCGAACGAACACGATGCCTGCGGCGTCGGCTTCATCGCGCATATCAAGGGCGAGAAAAGCCATGCCATCGTCGGGCAGGCGCTGGAGATCCTCGCCAATCTCGACCATCGCGGCGCGGTCGGCGCGGACCCGCTGCTGGGTGACGGGGCGGGCATCCTGTTGCAGGTTCCCGATCCCCTGTTCCGCAAATGGGCGGACAATGAAGGCCATGCGCTGCCCGAACCGGGCCACTATGCGGTTGCCATGTGCTTCATGCCGCAGGACGAGGCCGCCCGCGACTTCGTCACGCAGCAACTCGAAAAGTTCGTCGTCAAGGAAGGGCAGCGGGTCATCGGCTGGCGCGACGTGCCGACCACGCTCGACGGGCTCGGCAAGGCGGTCGTCGATTCCATGCCGGTCATCCGGCAATGCATCATCGCACGGGGCGAGGAATGTGCCGATCAGGACGCGTTCGAGCGCAAGCTGATCGTCATTCGCAAGCAAACGCTCAATCCGCTCGCGAAGCTGGCGGAAAAGCACGACCTTCCCGCGCTCACGACGACCTACATCCCGAGCTTTTCCAGCCGCACCATCGTCTACAAGGGGCTGCTGCTCGCGAACCAGGTCGGCAGCTTCTACGACGATCTGCGCGACCCCGACTGCATTTCCGCGCTCGGCCTCGTTCACCAGCGGTTCTCGACCAACACCTTCCCGAGCTGGCGGCTCGCCCACCCCTATCGCTTCATGGCGCATAATGGCGAAATCAATACGGTGCGCGGCAATGTGAACTGGATGAATGCGCGCCGCCGCACGATGGAAAGCGAATTACTGGGGTCCGACCTCGACAAGATGTGGCCGCTCATTCCGCACGGCCAGTCCGACACCGCCTGCCTCGACAACGCGCTCGAATTGCTGCTGGCGGGCGGTTACAGCCTTGCCCATGCGATGATGATGCTGATGCCCGAGGCATGGGCGAAGAATGCGCTGATGGACCCGGCCCGGCGCGCTTTCTACGAATATCACGCTGCCTTGATGGAGCCGTGGGACGGCCCGGCGGCGGTCGCCTTCACCGACGGGCGGCAGATCGGTGCGACCCTCGACCGCAATGGCCTGAGGCCGGCGCGTTATTGCACGACGAAGGACGATCTCATCCTGCTCGCCTCCGAAAGCGGCGTCCTGCCGTTCGCGGAAGAAGACATCACCCGGAAGTGGCGTCTGCAACCGGGCAAGATGCTGCTCATCGATCTCGAGGAAGGCCGCATCATCGAGGACGGCGAATTGAAGGCCGGTCTCGCCAATGCGCATCCTTACGAGAAGTGGCTGGAACAAGCGCAATACAAGCTTGCCGACCTCGAACTGATCGAGCCGGAATTCGACAATCTGCCGCAGGACGAGAATCTCGAGACCCCTACCCTGCTCGAAGCGCAGCAGACCTTCGGCTACACGCAGGAGGACATTACCCGCTTCCTCGAACCGATGGCGAAAGAAGGGGGCGATCCGATCGGCTCGATGGGGACGGATACGCCGCTCGCCGTGCTGTCGAGCAAGGCGCGCCTCCTCTACGATTATTTCAAGCAGAACTTCGCGCAGGTGACTAACCCGCCGATCGACCCGATCCGCGAGGAACTGGTGATGAGCCTGCTGTCGATGATCGGGCCGCGCCCCAACCTTCTGGGACGCGACGCGGGCCTTCACAAGCGGCTCGAAATGATGCAGCCGATCCTGACCAGCGCGGACCTCGCGAAGATCCGCTCCGTCGAGCAATCGCTGGACGGCGCGTTCCGGACCGAAACGATCGACTGCACCTGGGAAGCCTCCACCGGGGCGGACGGCCTTGCCATGGCGCTGAAGGAAATGTGCTGGGCCGCGACCGAGGCGGTGCTGCAGGATCACAACATCCTCATCCTGTCCGACAGGAAGCAGGACGCCGACCGCGTGCCGATGCCCATGCTGCTGGCGACCGCCGCCGTGCACCAGCACCTCGTCCGGCAGGGCCTGCGGATGCAGACCGGCCTCGTCGTGGAAAGCGGCGAGCCGCGCGAAGTGCATCATTTCTGCGTGCTGGCGGGCTACGGCGCGGAAGCGATCAACCCTTACATCGCGTTCGAAACGATGGAGGCGCTGCGCGCATCGAAATTCCCCGACCTCGATCCCGCGACGGTCGAGGCGAATTACGTAAAGGCCGTCGGCAAGGGCATCCTGAAGGTCATGTCCAAGATGGGCATTTCCACTTACCAGTCCTATTGCGGCGCGCAGATCTTCGACGCGGTCGGATTGTCGAGCGCATTCATCGATGCCTATTTCAAGGGCACGGCGACGACGATCGAGGGGATCGGCCTCGACGAAGTGGCCGAAGAGGCGGTGCGCCGCCACGCGAATGCCTATGGTGACGATCCGCTCTATCGCAACATGCTCGATGTCGGGGGTATCTACCAGTTCCGCCTGCGCGGTGAGGACCATGCCTGGACGCCTGCCAACGTCGCCAATCTGCAGCACGCGGTGCGCGGCGGGCCGGAAAATGGCGGTCATGCGAATTACGAGGAGTTCGCGAAAAGCGTGAACGAGCAGTCCGAGCGGCTGCTGACCATCCGCGGGCTGATGGATTTCAGGAAGGCGGAGACGCCCCTCCCGCTCGACGAGGTGGAGCCGGCTTCGGAAATCGTGAAGCGCTTCTCCACCGGCGCGATGAGCTTCGGCTCCATCAGCCACGAGGCGCATTCGACGCTCGCCATCGCGATGAACCGCATCGGCGGACGCTCCAACACGGGCGAAGGCGGCGAGGAACCGGCGCGCTTCGTGCCGCTCGAAAACGGCGATTCCATGCGCAGTCGCATCAAGCAGGTTGCCAGCGGGCGGTTCGGCGTCACGACCGAATATCTCGTCAATTCCGACGACATCCAGATCAAGATGGCGCAGGGCGCGAAACCCGGCGAAGGCGGCCAGCTGCCCGGCCACAAGGTGGACAAGCGGATCGGCGCGGTGCGTCATTCGACGCCGGGCGTCGGTCTCATCTCGCCCCCGCCGCATCACGACATCTATTCGATCGAGGATCTTGCGCAGCTGATTCACGATTTGAAGAACGTGCAGCCCAAGGCGCGCATCTCGGTGAAGCTCGTCTCCGAAGTGGGCGTCGGCACGGTCGCCGCGGGCGTGTCGAAGGCGCGCGCCGATCACGTCACCATTTCGGGCTATGAGGGCGGCACCGGCGCGTCCCCGCTGACCAGCCTCACCCATGCGGGCAGCCCGTGGGAAATCGGCCTTGCCGAAACGCAGCAGACGCTGCTTCTCAACGATCTGCGCAACCGGATTGCCGTGCAGGTCGATGGCGGCCTCAGAACCGGGCGCGACGTCGCCATCGGCGCGCTGCTGGGCGCGGACGAGTTCGGCTTCGCCACCGCCCCGCTGATCGCAGCAGGGTGCATCATGATGAGGAAGTGCCACCTCAACACCTGCCCCGTCGGGGTCGCGACGCAGGACCCCGTCTTGCGGGCCCGCTTCACCGGCACGCCGGAACACGTCATCAACTACTTCTTCTACGTCGCCGAGGAACTGCGCGGCATCATGGCCGAGATGGGCGTCGCCCGCGTCAAGGACATGGTCGGCCGGGTCGATCTCATCGACATGCGCCGGGTAAAGCGCCACTGGAAGGCGAACGGCGTCGATCTCTCGCGTATCCTCGACCGCAGCGCGAGCGAAGGACGCGCCTCGCTTCGCCATACCGAGGTGCAGCAGCACGGCCTCGAAGCGGCGCTCGACAACGAGCTCATCGCAGCCTGCCAGCCGGCGCTGGAAAATAGCGAGGCGGTCCAACTCGACTTCCCGATCCGCAACGTCAATCGCACGGTCGGCACGATGCTGTCGGGCCGGATCGCGGAGCGGTACGGACATCAGGGCCTGCCCGCCGACACTATCCGCATCCGCCTCAAAGGGGTCGCCGGGCAAAGCTTCGGCGCATGGGCGGCACATGGCCTCACCCTCGAACTGACGGGCGATGCGAACGACTATGTCGGCAAGGGCCTGTCGGGCGGGCGGATCATCGTGCGCCAGCCGGAAGGCTCGCGGCTCGATCCGACGAACAACATCATCGCGGGTAATACCGTCCTTTACGGCGCAATCGCGGGCGAGGCCTATTTCGAGGGCGTCGCGGGAGAGCGGTTCGCGGTCCGCAATTCGGGCGCGGTCGCGGTGGTCGAGGGAACGGGCGATCACGCCTGCGAATACATGACCGGCGGGGTCGTCTGCATCCTCGGTAAGACCGGCCGCAACTTTGCCGCCGGGATGAGTGGCGGGGTCGCCTATGTCTATGACCCGGACGGCGATTTCGAGAAGCTGTGCAACATGGCGCAGGTCGATCTCGAACCCGTGACGCCGGGCAATGTAGAGGATGTGGGCCTCGGCAGGCCGCAACAGCGCGGCATCTCGGTCGACAATGCGGGAATGGGCGACATGCTGCGCCACGATGCAGAGCGCCTGCGCATCCTCGTGGAACGCCATCAGCTGCATACCGGCAGCAAACGGGCGAGCGAATTGCTCGATGACTGGGACACGGCGCTCGGCAAATTCGTCAAGGTGATGCCGCGCGACTATCGCGAGGCGCTGAAGGCGCTCGAGGCGGAACGCGACGAGGCGGCAATGGAGGCTGCGGAATAATGGGTAAGGAAACGGGTTTCCTCGAAGTCGACCGGCGCGAGCGCGATTACGTCGCGCCCGAGGAACGGCTGAAGCATTACAAGGAGTTCATCCACACCCCCGACGAGCCGGTGCTGCGGGAACAGGCCTCGCGCTGCATGAATTGCGGCATTCCATACTGCCACAATGGCTGCCCGGTGAACAACATCATCCCGGACTGGAACCACCTCGTCTATGAAGGCGACTGGAAGAACGCGCTCGACATCCTGCATTCGACCAACAACTTCCCGGAGTTCACGGGCCGCATATGCCCCGCGCCGTGCGAAGCGGCCTGCACGCTCAACATCATCGATTCGCCGGTGACCATCAAGAGCATCGAGGCGGCGATCATTGATCGCGGCTGGGACGAGGGCTGGGTCAAGCCGCAGATCCCGCAGAAAGCCACCGGCAAGTCGGTCGCGGTCGTCGGCTCCGGCCCGGCGGGCCTCGCCTGTGCTCAGCAACTTGCGAGGGCCGGTCACGCCGTCACGGTCTTCGAGAAGAACGACCGGATCGGCGGCCTGCTGCGCTACGGCATTCCCGACTTCAAGATGGAAAAGCACCTCATTAACCGGCGCTGCGTGCAGATGGAAGCCGAGGGCGTCACCTTCAAGACGAGCGCGGAAGTCGGCGTCGATGTCTCCTGGTCGGCGCTGAAGGACAATTTCGACGCCATCGTCATGGCGGGCGGAGCCGAGGAAGCGCGGCAGCTCGACATCCCCGGTGCGGAACTCTCGGGCGTCAGGCTGGCGATGGAATTCCTGACGCAGCAGAACAAGCGCAATGCGGGCGATGACGAAGTCCGCGCCGCCCCGCGCGGCACGCTATCGGCGAAGGGCAAGGACGTCATCGTCATCGGCGGCGGCGACACGGGCTCGGATTGCGTCGGCACCTCCAACCGGCAGGGCGCGAAAAGCGTCACACAGCTGGAAATCATGCCCAAGCCGCCGGAAAAGGAAGACAAGGCGCTGACCTGGCCGGACTGGCCGCTGAAGCTGCGTACGTCCTCCAGCCACGAGGAAGGCGCCAATCGCGACTGGTCGATCCTGACGAAGCGCGTGGTAGGCGACGGCACCAACGTCACCGGCCTCGAATGCGTCCGCGTCGAGTGGAAGGACCGGCAGAAGCAGGAAATTCCGGGCAGCGAATTCACCCTTCCCGCCGACCTCATCCTGCTGGCGATGGGCTTTACCGGCCCGACCAAGCGCGGCTTGCTCGACAAGGCGAATGTCGAACTATGCGAGCGGGGCAATGTGAAAGCCGACGAATTGCTCTACGCAACCAGCGAGCCGGGGGTCTATGCCTGCGGCGACATGCGGCGCGGACAGAGCCTCGTCGTCTGGGCCATTCGCGAGGGACGGCAGGCCGCCCGCGCGGTGGACGAGGCGCTGATGGGCAAGAGCGAGTTGCCGCGCTAGGCGGCTGGCGTCACTTGCGCGCGCGTTTGAGCGCAATGGCGCTCGCCACGAAGAAACCGAGAGCGAGGGCGACACCGGCAAGTGCGCCGATCGTCATGGCCGTGTCGCCGCCGATCGCACTGCCGACAATCACGCCGAGCAGCGGCAGGACGATCAGCAGCAGGCAACCGATGACGGGCATCCCGCGTCTCTAGCCGATCGCCGCGCGAGATCACCCCCGCCGCGGCCATTGCGAACCAGACGATAAGCTAGTCGCAGACGATCTGCTTGAGCATTTCGAAACATTCCGCATCGAGCGCGGTGCCGACCTCGCTGCCGATGATCGCCAGCGCCTTTTCCTGCGGCATCGCCGCGCGATAGGGGCGGTCGGCCGTGAGCGCGTCGTAGAAGTCGCAAGTCGTGATGATCCGCGTCTCTCGCACGATGTTCTGATCGGCGAGCCCCAACGGATAGCCCGTTCCGTCGAGCTTCTCGTGATGCGAGGCGGCAATCCGCGCCATCTCCGAAAAAGCGCCGATATGCGACAGGATCGCGTGAGTATGGACGGCATGGTCGCGCATTTCCGACCATTCCTCCGCATCGAGACGCCCCGGTTTTTCCAGGATCGTGCTCGACACGCCGAGCTTGCCGACATCGTGCAATGCCGCGGCCCGGCGCAACTGGCGCACGCGCGAGGGGACGAGGCCCATTCCGCTCGCCATCCGCTCCGCATAGTCGGCCACCCGCTCCGAATGACCGGAAGTGAAGGGGCTTTTCGCGTCGATCACCTTGCCGAAAGCAGCGGCGACGGCATCGAGATAGTCCTCGTCGACCGGTTCCTGCGCGTCGTCGGCTTCGCCCGCCAGCTTTGCTTCGAGGAAGGGAGAGGACAGATTGATCCAGAAGCCGGGTTCCTCCGCCAGCCGCGCGAACGTGGCGGCAAGGCGGGGATCGAACCAGCTGCCCGAACGCCGGGAAATTTCGAAGCAGGCCGCCTCCTTGCCGCCCTGCCGGTAAAAGACGTCCACCACCTGCGCGAGCAGCGCGATGCGGGAATAAAGCGGAATTGCGTCACTTGCCAGCCGGTCGGGTCGGCCCGAACCGTCCCACCGCTCGTCGAGGTGAAAGATCGCGGTCGCGACGACTTCCGGAAAGCGCAGGTCGCGGGCGATCGCCGCGCCGCGCGTGCAGCGGCTTTCGATCATCTCCTGCGCCACGTCGTCGCCATGCGTCAGGATGTGCTTCACCGCCGAAATGCGCCTGCCGAGCGACGCCTCGCGTCCGGTCTGTTCGAACACGAACCGCAAGGTTGCAGGAAGGCCGGGGGCGATGGTCTTCCAGCTCTGCTTGAAGGCGCGGTCGTCGGTCAGATAGAGTTCCGCGATGCGTGCCGAATTGCTCGAACAGCCCAGATCCTTCAGCAGCACGGCATAGCGCAGCTCCGCCCGCTCTTCCCGCTCCAGCCCGAGCAGATCGGCGAGGCGCAGGGCGATATAGGAACAGCGCAGCGAGTGTCCGGCGGGCTGCCCCTCCGTCATGTCGAGCGCATAGCTGAACGCGCCGAGCAACTCGCTGCGCGAAATGGCGGTGTGGGTCGCCGGGTGCAGGGAAGGATCGTGCCGCATCGCTGCGCCCGCTCATAGGCGCGCAATCGCTAAGACATCGTCAAGGCGACGCGACGTTCGATGATGGAACCGGAGAAGCGGCTGGAGCGGGTAAGGGGAATCGAACCCCTCTAGCTAGCTTGGAAGGCTAGAGCATTACCACTATGCTATACCCGCTCGCGTGCTTTGCACGAGGCCGCATGAAGCGCCGATACTGCGGCTTGCCCCCATCCGTCAACACGCGAATTGGCTTGTCCGATTGCGGTCACCGGCAGCGCTCGGACCTTTCCTTAGCGCAACGCATTCTATGTTTTCATCGCGCCGCCCATCCCCTAGCAGCGAGCCTCATGCCCCGCACCCTTACCCATCTCGAACGGCTCGAAGCCGAAAGCATCCATATCATGCGCGAGGTCGTCGCCACCGCGCACAAGCCCGTCATGCTCTATTCCGTGGGCAAGGACAGCGCGGTGATGCTGCATCTGGCGCGCAAGGCGTTCCATCCTTCCGCCCCGCCCTTTCCGCTGCTCCACGTGGATACGACGTGGAAGTTCCGAGACATGTACGCGATGCGCGACCGCATGGCCGAGACGAGCGGGATGGAGCTGCTCGTCTGGCAGAATGAGGAAGCGAAGGAACAGGGCATCAACCCGTTCGATCATGGCTCGCTCCATACCGACATGTGGAAGACGCAGGGGCTGAAACAGGCGCTCGACCATTACGGCTTCGATGCGGCCTTTGGCGGGGCGCGCCGCGACGAGGAGAAATCCCGCGCGAAGGAGCGCGTCATCTCGATCCGCAATGCGAGCCACGGCTGGAACCCGAAGGCGCAGCGGCCCGAATTGTGGAACGTCTACAATACGCGCCTGTCCAAGGGCGAATCGATGCGCGTCTTTCCGCTGTCCAACTGGACCGAACTCGATATCTGGCAATACATCATGGGCGAGGGGATCGACATCGTGCCGCTCTACCTTGCCGCGCCCCGCCCGACCTTCGTGCATGAGGGGCAGCTTTTGATGGCCGACGACGTCGAGCGGCTGGAGCGGGTGATGGGGCGCCGTCCCGAAATCACCACGCGCTCCGTCAGGTTCCGCACGCTCGGCTGCTTTCCGCTGACGGGGGCCGTGGAAAGCGAGGCGTCGACGCTCGCCGAAGTGGTGCAGGAAATGCTGCTGACGACGACGAGCGAGCGGCAGGGCCGCGTCATCGACCGGGACGAAGGCGGTGCCGGGATGGAGAAGAAGAAACAGGAGGGCTATTTCTGATGAACGAGCTATCCGACAACGCCTACCAGCCCGACGCTCTCATCGCCGAGAATATCGAGCATTACCTCGCGCAGCATCAGGACAAGAGCCTGTTGCGCTTCATCACCTGCGGCAGCGTGGACGACGGCAAGTCCACCCTGATCGGACGCCTCCTCTACGATTCCAAGATGGTGTTCGAGGACCAGCTCGGCCAGTTGGAGGCGGACAGCAAGTCAGTCGGCACGCAAGGCGGCGAGCTCGATTTTGCGCTGCTCGTCGACGGGCTTTCGGCAGAGCGCGAGCAGGGCATCACGATCGACGTCGCCTATCGCTTCTTCTCGACCACGGCGCGCAAGTTCATCGTCGCCGACACGCCGGGTCACGAGCAATATACGCGCAACATGGTGACGGGCGCATCGACCGCCGATCTCGCCGTCATCCTGATCGATGCGCGAAAGGGCGTCCTCCCCCAGACGCGCCGCCATTCCTACATCGTCCACCTGCTCGGCATCAAAAACGTCGTGCTGGCGGTGAACAAGATGGACCTCGTCGATTATTCGCAGGACGTCTTCGACAAAATCGTCGAGGATTACCGCGAATTCGCGAGCGACATCGGGATAACGGACTTCGTGCCGATCCCCCTCTCGGGCTTCAGGGGCGACAACATCACGCAGGCGCCCTCGGACAATACGAGCTGGTACACCGGGCCAAGCCTGATGAGCCATCTCGAACAGGTCGAGGTACGCGGTGCATCGGCTGGCGAAGAGCCTTTCCGCATGGCGGTGCAATGGGTCAATCGCCCCAATCTCGACTTCCGCGGCTTCTCCGGCCAGATCGCCAGCGGCGTCGTCAAAATCGGCGACACGGTGCGGATCGTGCCGTCGGGACGCACCTCCGTGATCAAGACCATCTCAACCTTCGACGGCGACCGCGAGGAGGCGCAGGTAGCCCAATCGGTCACCTTGGTGCTGGAAGACGAAGTCGATTGCAGCCGCGGCGACGTGATCGCTGCATCGGACGACCCGCCGGAGACCTCCGACCAGTTCGAAGCGACGATCGTCTGGATGGGCGAGGAGGCGATGAAGCCGGGTCGCGGATACTGGCTGAAGCTCGGCACGCAGACGGTCACGGCAAAGGTGCAGCAGCCCAAATACGAGATCAACGTGGATACGCGGGCGAAGCTGGCGGCAAAGACGCTGGCGCTCAATGCCATCGGCGTCGCGGAACTGCATACCGAGAAGCCGATCACCTTCGAACCCTATGCCGAGAACCGGCAGATGGGCGGTTTCGTCCTGATCGACAAGCTGACCAATGCGACCGTCGGGGCCGGCATGCTCAATTTCAGCCTGCGGCGGGCCAACAACGTCCATTGGCAACCGCTCGAGATTTCGCGCGCCGATCACGCCGCGATGAAGAACCAGCAGCCGCGTGTGCTGTGGTTCACCGGCCTGTCGGGTTCGGGCAAGTCGACCATCGCCAATGCTGTCGAAAAGCGGCTGTCGGTGATGAACCGGCATACCTTCCTCCTTGACGGGGACAATGTGCGCCACGGTCTCAACCGCGATCTCGGCTTCACCGAGGCCGACCGGATCGAGAACATCCGGCGCATCGGCGAGGTCGCCAAGCTGATGACCGATGCCGGCCTCATCGTGCTGACTGCGTTCATCTCGCCCTTCCGCGCGGAACGGCAGATGGTCCGCGACATGATGCCGGAGGGCGAGTTCATCGAGATCTTCGTCGATACGCCGCTTGAAGTGGCCGAGGAACGCGACGTGAAGGGCCTCTACAAGAAAGCCCGGGCGGGCGAACTGAAGAACTTCACCGGCATCGACAGCCCCTACGAACCGCCCGAAAATCCCGAGATAACGGTCAATACCGTCGCGATGACCGCGGACGAGGCCGCTGCCGCGATCATCGAGAAGATCCTCCCCCTCAAATGAGCGATCTTGCAAAACTGAGCGACGGCGCACTGGCCGCCGAACTGGCGCAGCGCGCGGGCGAATTGCTGCTCGAACTGCGCGAGCGGTCGAGCCTGTCGGGCAAGGACCTCGGCAATGAAGGCGATGCTGCCGCAAACCGCCTGCTGATGCCCCTGATCAGGGAAGCGCGCCCCGGCGACGGCTATCTGTCCGAGGAGAGCAAGGACACGAAGGAGCGCCTCGAATATGAGCGTGTATGGATCATCGATCCGGTCGATGGCACGCGCGAATTCGGAGAGCGCCGCAGCGACTGGGCCGTGCATGTCGGCCTGGCGGTTGGCGGCGAAGCGGTAACGGGCGCGGTCGGCCTGCCGGGATTGGCCGGGGGAACCGTGCTTCGCAGCGACGAGCCGCGCGATCTGCCGCCTGCACCCGATACGCCGCGCATGGTGGTCAGCCGGACCCGCCCCGCAAAGGAAGCGCTGGCAGTGGCGGAAAGTATCGGCGCCGATCTCCTGCCGATGGGCTCGGCGGGCGCCAAGGCGATGGCGGTGGTGAGAGGCGAAGCGGAAATCTATCTACACTCGGGCGGTCAGTACGAATGGGACAGTTGTGCGCCGATCGCGGTGGCCACCGCGCATGGCCTCCATTGCAGCCGCCTCGACGGATCGCCGATGCGCTACAACCGGGAAGACGTTTACCTGCCCGACCTGCTCATCTGCCGTCAGGAACTGGCAGCGCCGATCCTGGAAATGCTTGCTGGGCTGCGCGAAGAGGCGGCGAGCGAAAGCTAGGCTAGAGCGCCTGATCCTGCATCAGCGCGGGCGCGTCGCCCACTTGCGGCTCGTCCTGGCGGACCCGCGCACCTTCCGGGACTTCGAACGTCACTTCGACCCGGCGGTTGGCCGCCCGCCCTTCCTCGTTCGGCGTTCCGTCGGGCAACGCATTGGGTTCGACGGGGTTCTGCTCGCCCATCGCGATGATGGTGATGCGCTCCGCATCGACGCCGCTGTCGATGAGCCACTCGCCAACGCGCTCTGCCCGGCGCTGACTTGCGCGCAGATTGGCCGCGTCGCGACCGGCGCTGTCCGTGTGCCCGCGCAGGACGATCGTGCCGCCACTTTCGAACTGTTCCGAGTCGAGCGCCTGGCGAAGCTCGGTCAGCGCCTCTTCCGACATCGCGGCATCGGCATCGCCGAACGGAACGGTGACCGTCAGCGGCTCCAGCAATTCGGGTTCGAGTTCGGGCTGCTGCAGGTCGTCACGAAAGATGGACTTGCGCGGCTGATCCTCCGGCACCGGCTCTTCCTCGATCTGCTCCTCGCCGCCGATCAGCGGTCCGTCCCGTTCCCGGTCGCGATTGCACGCGGACAGCGACAGGGAAAATGCGGTGGTCAGAATCAGGGCAGTGGCGGCGCGGGAGCGCATGGAAAACCTCTTCGTCATTGAGCCGGCTGGGGATTGCCGCCGCTCTTGCTTTCGCGCTTGGCGGCCTTCTCTTCCGGGGTCTTGGTATGGGGCGGGGAGAAGCTGACGATGGTGTCGCCCGCTCTCGGCTCCGGCCGCGCGGCATGGGTGAAGAAGCGCATCCGCCCCTCTTCGCGCAGCAGCAACAGGTAATGCGTATCGGGCGGCAGCTTTTCGAGCGCGTTCTCGAAGGTGAACTCCTCCGACAGCTTCGTCTTGCGCAGCACCCAGCCCTGTTTCGACAGATCGGTCACTTCCGCGACGCCGAAGCCACTTTCGAAAAGCGCCCTTCCCCGGATCGACAGCGGGATTGCATGACGGTTCTCGTCATCCCCGGCATCGCCCAGCTGATAAACCGAATCGCGCCCGATCTCGTAGGCGAATTCGTTGCAGACGAGTGCGTTGTAGGCCTCGTTGTCGGTCGCCGCGACCAGCACGTGATAGGGCGAGAGGTCGAGATTGTGCTCCGTCGCCTCGTTCAGGATTTCGCCGTGATAGAAGGGCAAACCCTTGCGCCTCGCGGCGGCAAGGCGTTGCCAGCTGGCATCGACGATCATCACGGGCGTTTTCAGCGCCTGCATCTTTTCCGCGAGGTCGATGGAGAACGGCGTGCTGCCCACGATCAGGAGGCCGGGCCGCGTATTGCCCTTCACCTTGAGCAGGCGTGCGACGAGATCGATGGAAAAGCCATGCGCCACGATCGTCACGACGACCACGGCAAAGCTCAATCCGATCAGCACGTTGCCGCCCTCATAGCCGAGTTCAGTGAGGCGGATCGCGAACAGACCGGAAATGGCGACGAGGACGATACCGCGCGGCGCGATCCAGGCGAGCAGCAACCGCTCGTTCCACGGAACGCTGCTGCCGAGAAGGCTGATGAGGACCGTCGCCGGGCGCACAATGAACAGCAGCGCCAGCAGGAACGCGGCGAAGCGCCAGTTGAAGAACGCCATGTCGGAATAATTGAGCGAGGCAGACAGCAGGATGAAGATGCCCGAGACGAGCAGCACAGCGATGTTCTGCTTGAACGGGTGGATGCTCCTGAGGCTGGAGACGTTCATGTTCGCAAGCGCGACGCCCATCACCGTCACCGCGACCAATCCGGCTTCGTGTTCGATGAGGTTCGACAGTACGAACACGCCGATTACCACGACCAGCAGGACGGGTACCTTGAGATATTCGGGAATGAGGCCGCGCGGGAACGCCCAGGCAATGACGACCGCCGCGGCGTAGCCGATGAGGCCGGCGATGACGGCAGCGATGATCAGCGGCGGAACGACGGCGAACAGGGTGGCATCGGGCACTTCACCGAGCTTGCGGAAATACTCGTAAGCGATGACTGCGCACAGCGCACCGGTCGGATCGTTGACGATCGCTTCCCATTTCAGGATCGAAGCGGGGCGCGACTGAATCGAGGACTGGCGCAGCAAGGGGATGACGACGGTCGGCCCGGTCACGATAAGGATGCCGCCGAACAGCACGGCGACCGGCCAGCTCAGCCCGGCAATGTAGTTCCCGGCGAGCGAGCCGAACAGCCAGCCCAGCGCCACGCCGATCGTCGCCAGCCGCCACACGCCGTCGCCGGCATGGCGTAATTCGCGGAAATCGAGGCTCAATCCGCCCTCGAACAGGATAAGCGCGACGCCGATGGCGACCATCGGCTCCATCATCGGGCCGAAAGTCAGTTCGGGGTCGAAGATGCCGAGGACGGGTCCGGCGAGGAAACCGGCGGCAAGCATCAGGACGATGGCCGGCCATCCCGTCCGCCATGCGAGCCATTGCGCGCCGATGCCGAGGACGCCGACCAGCGCAATAACGAGTGCCTGTGCTTCCATTACCGCCTTTTATGTCAGCTTGTGCCCCGGACCGCCACCGCCAATGTCGCGAGGGGACGTCCGAGTAACAGAATGAGCGATGGCTGACGGGGTTCCGGTTTGGCCTGCGATGAAGCCGGACCGCTTAAGGATCAGTCCCCGGGGAACGACATGATCGCGCTGACCGGAACGTCCGCCTCGCGGAGCCGCGCTGCTCCGCCAAGGTCGGGCAGGTCGATAACGAAGGCGGCGCAAACCGGCTCGACTTCCGCCTGACGCAGCAATTGTGCCGCCGCCAGCGCCGTGCCGCCGGTCGCGATCAGGTCGTCGACGATGGCGACCCGCTCTCCTTCCTCAAAGGCGCCGGGGTCGAGTTCGAGCCTGTCGGTCCCGTATTCGAGCGCGTAATCCACGCCCAGCGCGTCGATTGGCAGTTTGCCGGGTTTGCGAATGGGAACGAAGGGAAGAGAGAGGCGCGCTGCGACCGCCGCTCCGAAGATGAAGCCGCGTGCCTCCATTCCGACGATCCGCGCAGCCTTGCTGCCTTCGACGGTATCGGAGAGCATGGCGACTGTCGCCGCGAACCCCTCGCCGTGATTGATGAGCGTCGTAATGTCGCGGAACTGTACGCCCCGCGCCGGGAAGTCGGGCACGGTCCGGACCAGCTCTTTCAGCCGATCCGGTGTCACCGCCGCCGCGCTCCCGCTATCAGCGATCAGTGCTTGCGCTTCGCCGGCTTCACCGCCGCCCAAATCTGCTTTTTCGACAGATAGGCGAGGATGGTCGCGAACAGGACGAAGCCCAGTACCGGCCAGCCGGTCTGCTTGCGATCGTCCATCGTCGGCTCGGCCGTCCAGCTGAGGAACGCACTGACGTCCTTCGACATTTGGGCGATGGTCGCTTCGGTTCCGTCCTCATACGTCACCTGGCCAGTCGTCGTCAGCGGCGGGGCCATGGCGAGGTTGAGGTTCGGGAAATACGGGTTGAAGTAGAGACCGGTCGGAACCTCGAAATCGGGATAGGCTTCAAGCAGGCGCTCTCCGTCATGCGAGTAGGTGGCCGGATCCTCGTAGCCCGTCAGCAGCGAATACACATAGGGCGCACCGCCATGCCGCGCCTTCGTCATCAGCGAGAGGTCGGGCGGAATGGCATTGTTGTTCGCTGCCGCCGCGGCGACATCGTTCGGATAGGGCGAGGGGAAATAGTCGGTCGGCTCGGCCGCGCGCATCACCGTTTCGCCGGTACGCGGATCGATCCCGGGAACTTGCCATTCTGCAGCCAATGCCTGCACTTCGGCCTCGGTATAGCCGAGGTCCGCAAGGTCGCGGAAGGCGACGTATTTCAGGCTGTGACAGGCCGAGCACACTTCCTTGTACACAACGTAGCCGCGCTGCAACTGCGCGGTGTCCCATTTGCCGAAGGGACCGTCATGCGGGAACGAGACGTCAAGCGGCTCTGCGTGGAAGTGATGCTCCGCCGTTTCCTCCGCCTCGGTGGTCAGATTGCTGTAGGTATCAACGCCGAATGAAATGAGGACGGCCAGCGTGAAGACGAGGCCGGTGAGAATTCCGATAATACGAACCATGTTCTGAGTGCTTTCTCTCTCGTCTTAAACCGCAGGCGTCGTATTTTCGCCGAGGACCGGTTTCTTGTCCGATCCAAGGACCGCGTCGGTGATCGAATACGGCAGCGGCTCCGGCTTCTCGACGGAGGAGATGATCGGCAGGATCACCAGGAAGTGAAGGAAGTAATACGCCGTTGCGATCTGGCTCAGCGCAATCGTGATCGGGGACAGGTGCGCGCCGCCGCAATAGCCGAGCACGAGGATGCACGGAATGAGGCCGAACCAGAAGAATTTGCGGAACAGCGGACGATAATGGCCGCTGCGGACCGGCGACTTGTCGAGCCATGGCAGGAAGAACCATAGCAGGATCGACGCGAACATCGCGAGGACGCCCCACAGTTTAGCCGGCAGGATGAAGTCGAAGGTGAATGCTCGAAGGATCGCGTAGAACGGCCAGAAATACCATTCCGGAACGATGTTCGCAGGTGTCGCGAGCGGGTTCGCCTCGATGTAATTGTCCGCATGGCCGAGGAAGTTCGGCAGGAAGAAGACCATTGCGAAATAGGCGAGCAGGAAGATACCCAGCCCGAAGCCGTCCTTCGCCGTGTAATAGGGGTGGAACGGGACCGTGTCGCTCTCGCTCTTCACCTCGACGCCGGTCGGATTGGACGATCCGGGAATGTGCAGCGCCCAGATGTGCAGGATGACGACGCCCGCCGTCACGAAGGGCAGCAGGAAGTGCAGCGAGAAGAAGCGATTGAGGGCGGCATTGTCGGGGGCGAAACCGCCGAGCAGCCAGACCTGGATGCTTTCGCCGACCAGCGGGATCGCGCCGAACAGTCCGGTGATGACCTTCGCGCCCCAGAAGCTCATCTGACCCCACGGAAGGACGTAGCCCATAAAGGCGGTCGCCATCACGAGGAGGAAGATGACCACGCCGAGCAGCCAGATCATCTCGCGCGGCGCCTTGTAGGACGAATAGAACAGGCCGCGGAAGATGTGCAGGTAGATGACGACGAAGAAGAAGCTGGCGCCGTTCGCATGGGCATAGCGCATCAGCCAGCCCCAGTTGACGTCGCGCATGATGTGTTCGGTGCTGGCGAAGGCGACTTCCGCATTCGCGGCGTAATGCATCGCGAGGATGACGCCGGTGACGATCTGAAGGAGGAGCGCGAAACCGGCGAGGACGCCGAAGTTCCACATGTAGTTGAGGTTGCGCGGAACCGGATAGCCGGCGCCCACCGCGTTGTAGACGAGGCGCGGCAAGGGCAGCTTCTCGTCCACCCACTTGGTGAACCCGTTCTTCGGTTCGTACTGTCTGGCCCAGGCAAAACTCATCGTCGTCTCTTTCGTATTCTCAGCCTACGCGGATGACCGTGTCGGACGTGAAATTGTATTCCGGCACGAGAAGATTGGTCGGTGCCGGGCCCTTGCGGATACGGCCTGCGACATCATAGTGCGAACCGTGGCAGGGGCAGAAATAGCCGTTGTAATCACCGCGATTTTCGCCCTCGGCGACGCCCAGCGGAACACAGCCCAGATGGGTGCAGACGCCCATCGTGACGAGGAGGTCGCGATGCCCCTCCAGCGTGCGATCGTCGAGCGTTTCGGGATCGCGCAAGGCGCCGATCGGCGTGGAGTTCGCCTCCGCAATTTCCGCGTCGGTCAGGCGGCGGATGAAAAGCGGCTGCTTGCGGAAGACGTCCTTGATCGCCTGTCCCGGCTCGATCGCGCTGACATCGACGTCGGTCGTGCTCTCGGCGAGTACGTCTTCCGACGGGGCCATCTGCGAAATCAGCGGATACAGAACGGCCAGCGCTCCGACGCCGCCAGCGCTGAGCGCGGCGATGTCGATGAAGTCGCGACGGCGCACGCCATCCTTGGCGTCGGTTTCCTGCGTCGTTCCGACAGTAGGTTCAGTGCGTAATTCAGCCATTGCCTTTGCCTTGCCCCGATCCGCTCCCCGCAAGCCACAAGGCCGTGAAGAGGCGCGGTATCGCCAGTTTCGCTATGAGGCCGCCACACGACGGTACGGCCCGTTTGGGCGCGCTGATAGCCGCAAAGCCGAAGATTGCCAACCGACATTTTGGCAAACCCGGTACGCTTTTGTGCAACTGCAAAGCCCGCGCAAAAACGCGCGGCAACTAATCGACGGGCAGGCCGATAATGCTGATCTGTCGCATGTCGTTCGCTTCGCCGGTCTGCGAAGCGCGGCGATAGGAATAATAGCGGTCTGCTTCCGCAAAAGTGTTCTTGCCGGTCACGTCTACCGCGAAGACGCCCGCCCTTCGCAAGCGCGCGGCGACGTAATGCGGCAGGTCGAATTGCCAGTGCCCTTCGCGGCTGCGCCGGAAGAATGCCTCGTCGACCTCGTCGAAGCGGGCGCGAAAGTCATCGTCCACCTCGTAGCTTTCCTGCGCTATGGTCGGGCCGATGGCCGCGGCGATGCTCTCGCGCCGCGCTCCACATTCGATCATTGCCTCGACGCAGCTTTCGAGAACCCCGCCATGCGCGCCGCGCCATCCTGCATGAGCGGCACCGATCACTCGCGCTTCGACGTCCGCCAGCAGCACGGGCGCGCAATCGGCGGTCACGATTCCGAGCAGGACTTGCGGCGTAGCGGTGACCAACGCATCGGCTTCCGGCGCGGCGTCCGGTGCGAAGGGTTGCTCGACGATCACGGTGCGCGCCGAATGGACCTGCGTCACCGTCGCGAGGCGGCCTTTCGGCGAGACCTGCTCGGCGGCAACGACGCGATTCGCCGCCTGCCGGGCATCGAACTCGCCCGCCTCGCCGGAGGGTTTACACCACCCGAAGAAGCCGTGCGGAACCGCACTCAAGAGGTCTGAACGCAGCGGTTCAGACAAGAGAGCGGGTCACCTGCTCGAACGTATCGCGGGAAAGCGCGTCGGCTTCCGAAATTCGCTCGAGTTCCTTGCGCATCATCTTCGCACGCTTCGGCTCCATCTTGCGCCATCGACCGAGCGCCGGGACGAAGCGCGCAGCAATCTGCGGATTGAGCGGATCGAGCGCGAGGATACAGTCCGCGATCAAACGATAGCCTTCGCCGCTTTCCGCGTGGAACGCATGGGGATTGCCGGTGAAGGAGCCGTAAAGCGCGCGGACCCGGTTGGGATTGCGCAGGGTAAAGTCCTTGTGCGCGGCCAATGCCTTCACGTGTTCTATCGCATTGGGGTGCAGGGAGATCGCCTGCAACGAGAACCATTTGTCGATGACCAGCGGATTGTCCTCGTAGCGGTTGTAGAAATCGATCAGCGCGTTGGTTCGCTCCACCCCGTCGAGGCCGGCCAGCACCATGAGCGCTCCCTGCCGGTCGGTCATGTTGTCCGCGCGGTTATACTGGTGGGCGGCGAGTTCCGATGCTTTCGATGGGTCGCTTGCCGCCGCGAAGGTCAGGATGAGGTTCTTGACCTTGCGCGCACCCTTCGCCTCGCGATCGAGCGAGAAGAGCACCTGTTCGACGCGCTCGTAAAGGCGATGGAACTGCTCCTGCAATTCCTTGCCGAGATAGGCCTTCAGCCCTTCGCGAGCGGCAAAGATTCTGCCCGGATCGGCAATCCGCATCTTTTCCATGAGATAGGTCTGGGTCGGCAACAGCATGAGTTCGCCGCGCATCTGATCGTCGAGCGCCTCGTCCGCGATCACCGCGGCATAGGCCTGCGCGATGTCCGCACGGACCCCATCCCTCTCGCTGTCGGTCAGCTTTTCGGACACGTCGTCGAGCAGATGGCCGACCACGAGATCCTGCATCGCTTCGGAACGGGCGAAGGGATCGTCGTCGCGCGCTGCAAGAAATACGAGCTTGTCGCGGGGGGTCTTGCGCTCGATGATGACCGGCGCTGAAAAATTGCGGTTGATCGACAGAACGGGCTTTTTCGCGAAACCGTCGAAGGTGATGGTCTTCTCGTTTTCGGTGAGCATCACCAGCTGCTCCCCCTGATGCGTTCCCTCGTCACGGTCGAACAGCGCGATGCGCAGCGGGATCGGCATCGGGTGTTTGGCGGGCTGGCCGGGCGTGGGCGGCACGTCCTGGCGCAGCGAGAGCGTCGCCTCGTCACCCGAATGGTCGAGCCGTACCGTCACCGTCGGCGTGCCCGCCTGCTCGTACCAGCGGCGAAATTGCGTGAGGTCGAGACCGGCCCCGTCTTCCATCGCTTTCACGAAATCCTCGCAAGTCGCCGCTTCGCCGTCATGCCGCTCGAAATAGAGGTCGCATCCTTTGCGGAACGCCTGCGGCCCCGCCATGGTGCGCATCATGCGGATGACCTCGGCCCCCTTGTTGTAGATCGTCGCGGTGTAGAAATTGCTGATCTCGCGATAGGAATCGGGGCGAATAGGATGCGCGAGCGGCCCGCTATCCTCCGGAAATTGCGCCCCGCGAAGGACGCGCACATCCTCGATCCGCTTGACCGCCTCGCCCTGCATGTCCTGGCTGAACAGCTGGTCGCGCAATACGGTGAAGCCTTCCTTCAAGGACAGCTGGAACCAGTCGCGGCACGTCACGCGATTGCCCGACCAATTGTGGAAGTATTCGTGAGCGATGACGCCCTCGACACCGTCGAAATCGCCGTCCGTGGCAGTTTCCGGGTCGGCGAGAACGTATTTCGTGTTGAAGACGTTCAGCCCCTTGTTCTCCATCGCGCCCATGTTGAAATCGCTCACGGCGACGATGTTGAACAGGTCGAGATCGTATTCGCGCCCGAAGGCTTCCTCGTCCCACTTCATGCTTGCCTTTAGCGAACTCATCGCGTGATGCGTCCGCTCCAGATCCCCGTCGCGCACGTAGATGTTGAGGGCGACTTCGCGACCGCTCATCGTGGTGAAGCTGTCCGAATTCGCGACCAGATCACCGACGACGAGGGCGAAGAGATAGGACGGCTTGGGCCACGGGTCGTGCCATTCGGCATAGTGCCGGCCATCTGTGAGGTCGCCCGCATCCGTCCGGTTGCCGTTCGACAGGAGGACCGGAAAGCTTTCCTTCTCGGCTTCCATTCTGACCGTGTAGGTCGAAAGAACGTCGGGCCGGTCGGGGAAGAAGGTGATGCGGCGGAAGCCCTCCGCCTCGCATTGCGTGCAGAGCATCCCGTTCGATGCGTAAAGACCCATCAGGACGGTATTGGCCGAGGGATCGAATTCGGTGACGATCGAGACGCTATGCTCGTCGCCCGGCACAGTGACGAGCAGCGCGGGTCCGTCCATCGTCCAGCTTTGCGTTGCCTCGCCGTCGATCCTGACCTCGAGCGGTTCGAGATTATCGCCATCGAGGCGCAGCACCGGCGTCGCCTCACCCGCCGGGTTGCGGCGCACCTCCATCGTGTTGACCACCCGCGTTCTTTCGAGCGCGAGGTCGAATTCGAGCCGCACGGAGGGGAGGAGCCAGGGATAGGGCTTGTAATCCTTGCGATAAATGATCGGCGGTGCCTTCGGTTCGCGCGCGGCATCTGCCATCTGGGGGTTGCCGGGAGGGGTCGAGGGGGTGCGTGCAATATCCATGTGATGCCTTTGATCTGTCCGGTCGCTGTTTACCAGCGAAGCCTTTGTGAGTAACAACGCGGCGATGGCGCAGATGTTCATTTTCGGCCTCGGATATACGGCGAAGCGCATTGCCGCAGCGCTGAGGAAAGATGGCTGGACGGTAGCCGCCACCGGCAGCGACGGCGACATCGACTTCGAGAATGCCGAGGCGGTGCGTGAGCAACTGGCGCAGGCAACGCATGTTCTCTCCAGCGTTCCGCCCGACCGGGAGAGCGGCCTCGATCCCGTCCTCAGCACTTATGGCCGGGATTTCGGCCGGGCATGGTACGGTTATCTATCTTCCACCGGGGTCTATGGCGACCAGCAGGGTGCCTGGGTCGACGAAGCCAGCCCGACAGGAACGGGCCGCCGCTCTGCTCGGTCGGAAGCCGATGCTTTATGGGTGAAGCTGGGTGCGCACGTCTTCCGCCTGCCGGGTATCTACGGTCCGGGCCGCAGCATCCTCGATCGCGTCGCTAACGGAAGCGCACACCGGATCGACTTGCCCGGCCACGTCTTCAGTCGCATCCATGTGGACGATATCGTATCGGCAGTGATTGCGGGTGTTGCCGCTCCGTCAGGCGCCTACAACATCGCCGACGACCTGCCGACGAGCCAGAACAGGGTGGTCGAGGAAGCCTGCCGCCTGCTCGGCATGGCGCCCCCGCCGCTGCAGACGATGGACAAGGCGGGCCTCAGCGATATGGCTCGCCGCTTCTATGCCGAAAACCGCCGGGTAGCGAACGGCAAGGCGAAGCGGGTGCTCGGCTGGCGTCCGCGCTACAGGACCTATCGCGAGGGGCTACGCAGCCTGCTTTAGTGCGGGCGGCGGGGTCTGCCGGGCGCGCAGTGCGATGACGAGGCCGGCAAGCGCGAGCAGCGCTCCGAGGATCGTCAGTGGGTTCCAGCGATAATTCTCGAACAGGGTGGACAGCAGCATGGCGACGATGACCGTCACGATGCCATTATAGGCTGCCCGCCCCGCGCCGATCTCGCGAACGAGGGTGTAGTGTAGCGGGAAGGTCACGACGCTTCCTGCGAGCGCCAGCCAGCCGATACCGAGCCAGAACGTGGCACGGTCAGGCAGCACGGGCGGACCGGCGGTCAGCCAGGCGAGCGCGAAATCGGCAATGGTGCCGTAGAGCATTGACCATGCCAGCAGGCTGACCATCGGCAGCGCGCGCCCGGTCTGGTTCGCCTGCACGACGTTGGCGATACTGGCCGCAAGGATGCCGAGAACGGCCCAAAGGATGCCGAGCGGGATGCTGCCGCCCAGCGGCGACAGGCGCGCCTCGTGGATCAGCAGTAGCGAGATACCGGCGAGCGCGACCAGCGTTCCGAGGACGAAGTTGCGGGTGATTCTTTGGCCCAGCAGCCACCAGCCGAACGCGGCGTTGCTGACGATAAGCATGGTGAACATCACGGCCACGATGCCCGAGGTCAGATGCTGCTCGGCACGGTAGACGAAATTGAAATTGCCGCAGAACTGCGTGATGCCGATGGCGAGCGCGAGCAACTGTCCGCTGAGCCCGATGGCAAGATTGCGCCGCATGAGTTTTGCGAGGACGAACATCGCGGGCGTGGCGACGGCAAAGCGGATCGCGACCGACCAGCTCGGCGGCATTCCGGCAATCTGGTCGGTAATGACCCACCAGGTCGAACCCCAGATGATGCCCGTGAGGATAAAAGGTACGACGATGCGCGGTCGGAGCAGGCTTTGCTCGGCGGTGTCGTCCGTCATAGATTGGCGATGGCCTTGGCAAGACCGCGCGCGTCCTCATCGCGTGTGTTCCAGGCGGTGACGAACCGGGCAGCGTCCCGGCCCCAGTCGTAAAAGTCGAAGCCCTGCCTGCGGATCGCGTCTCGCTCTTCCTGCGTGGTCGTCACGAAGATCTCGTTCGCCTCGACCGGGTGCAGCAGCCGATTACCGCACGCTCCGGCGATTTCCTGTGCGGCGGCGTTCGCATGGTGCGCATTGGCAAGCCAGATGTCGTCCTCCAGCATGGCCATGATCTGCGCGGCGAGGAACCGTCCCTTGGATTGCAGGTGCCCCGCTCGCTTGCGGCGATAGCGGGCGACGTCGGCAAGGCCGGTATCGAAGAAGACGATGGCTTCCGCCGTCATTCCGCCATTTTTGACGAAGCCGAAGGACAAAGCCTGCGCCGCGCCCACGGCGTCGATCGGCTCGCAATCGAGATGCGCGACGGCATTGGCGAAGCGCGCACCGTCGACATGAAAGCCCAGTCCCCGCGTCCGTGCCAGTTCGCCGAGCGCCATCAGTTCCTCGGGCCGATAGACGCGGCCATATTCGCTCGCCTGCGTCACGGAAAGCGCGTGTGGCTGCACCTGGTGAACATCATCGCGGATCGCATCGAGCCGGGCCGCGACATCCGCTACCGCCAGTTTCGCGCCCTCGCCCGGAACGGTCAGCAGCTTCGCACCGTGAAGGTAGAAACCGGGCGCGCCGCCTTCGTCCATCTCGATATGCGCTTCCTCGTGACATACCACGCCGCCATGCGGCTGTACCATCGTGGCAAGGGCAAGGCAGTTTGCAGCCGTTCCGGTCGCCACCCAGAGGACCGCGACCTCGCACCCGAACACTTCCCCCATGCGCTCGTCCAGCCCGGTCGAAACGGCATCGCCGTCATAGGGCGTATCGGCCTCGTCGGCGCGCCGCAGCGCCTCCCAGATGGCGGGATGGACACTGGCGGAATTGTCGGAGAGGAACAGCTTGGGGCGATCGGCGCTCATGGCGGAACGGCTGTAGAGGGCGCGGCGTTCTTGGCAAGAAGGAGATTTTCTGCATGAGCAACGAAGGACTTGAAATCCGGCATCACGACGAGGGATCGCAGGGCGAATATCGCGCTCATCTGTCGAATAGCGACAAAATCGGCCGCCTGACTTGGAAGAAGCGCGGAGAGAATGTCCGCGTGGCCGACCACACGCTCGTTCCCAAGGAGATCGGAGGTCGGGGCATTGCCGCCGCCCTGGTCGACGCGCTGATCAAAGACGCACGGCAGGAAGGCTTCAAGATCGTTCCGCAGTGCTCCTATGTCGAAAAGAAGTTCGACGAGCATCCAGAATGGAGCGATCTTCGGGCGCTCTAGGCGGCGACCACGACCGAAAAATCGCTTCTGGTCATGCTTTCGAGCAAAGCCTCGCGCAATTCATGCGCCCGTTCGACCGGCAGGCCTTCGAGCACGAAGGAGCCTCCCGCGAGACCCAGCTTCAAGGTGGCATAGCCGCGCCGTTGCGCAATGGGACCGCGCGAGATCTCGACCGATTGCAGCTTGGCCCGATCTGCGATGTCCGTCTTGCCCGCAAGAATGCCGCGTCTGAAATATAGCTGGTGATCGTCCAGAGCGTTCAACCGCTTCGACCAGCCAAGTATCTCCCAGGCGGCAAGCACTCCTGAAAGACACAGGAGGCCGAAGGGAACGAGCCAGTATCCGCGCGCAATGTCCTGCCCGCCGAACAACAGGAAAACGGCAATTGCGCCGGCGATCGACAGGAGCAGCAAAGCCGTAACGAACGCCGCATCCTTGGCGTGATTGAGACTGCCGCGGCGCCATTCGGTCGCTGCCGGAACCGGATCGAAGCCCGCCGCGCGCACGATCGGTTCGATCTCTTCCATTCTGGCGAAGGGGGCAGCGTCGTGGCTCGCCCCGCCGCTATCCTGCGCGAGGCTGACCAGTTTCAGCGAATGCCAGCCGAACCGCCGCCGGATGACGCCGGTCGCGATCTTCAGAGCTTGTACGCGGTGGACGGGCATGACGACGTCGGTCCGCGTCAGGAGCCCGCGCCGCCGGCGGAAGCCCTTCGGGGTTCGCAGCAGGGTGAAGTCCCATTCGCGCAGCACCGTGCGGACGAGCCCCGTGACGAGGCCAATTAGGACGAGGCTGAGGACCGCCACGATCCCGCCGACGACCTGCGCCATCGCCCCCATTCCATAAAGTGCCGCGCCCGGTCCTGCGAGAAGATCCTGCCAGGCATCGAAGTCGTAAATGTCGAAAGGCAAGGCGAAATCGAATTGCTGCACAGCTGCGAAGGCAGCCGCAACGACGGCCAGCGAGAACTCGAAGAAGCCGAATGTCAGCACGCGCCGCCTGTCCATCGCGAAGATGACTTCGCCCGCGTCACCCGGCACGGCCTCGGCATCACCATCGGCGCTCGCTAGGGCAGCAGTGGCCTGCCCGTCGCGGCGTTCGCGCACGAGTTCGCGCAGCCGCTCTCCTTCGGCCTCGCCCAGATAGGCGAGCGCCAGTTCGTCCTTGCCGCCGGCGCCCGTCTCGAACTTGATCGCGACGAGGCCGAGCAGTCGCGGGACCAGCGACTGCTCCACGCTGACGTCCTGAATTCGCTCGTAAGGGACCGACCGCGCCTGCCGCGAAAGGATGCCGCTCGTCACGCGGATATCGGTCTCTCCGACCCGGTACGTAAGGCGCCGCCAGCTCAGATAGGCGAGCGCCATGGCCGCGCAGAGGAAAATACCGAACATCGAAAGGATGAAGGGTATCGAGATGCCGTCCGAACTGAACGTGTAGCCAAGAGCGAGAAGCGGCAGGAGCATGTTTGAGGAAAGGCTCGCTCCACTGGCGATGAAGCCCTTGGGGTCGGTGCGCTGCTCCTCGCCGTCATTTGCGATCGTGGCGGCGCGCGACGGGGCCGTGCCGTCGAGTTTGATGACGCGGGCTTGATCGCCCCCGGCAAGCGGATCAGGTCGGGCTTCCTCGTCCGGCCCGATCACATCGTGTCCCGCTTGATGCGCTCTCGGATCGTCTCGCGCATCTCCAGTGCAGTCTCGTTCAGCAGGCCCGGCAATGCAACGGACGAATTATGCGTTCCCGCCGTGTGTAGAACGAGCGTTGCGAGGTCGTAATGCCGCTCGACCGGACCCTGATGCACGTCGATATGCTGGACCCGGCCGAAGGGGACGACCGTGTCGCTCCGAAACCACAGCCCACGCACGACCCGCAACCGGTCGCTGCCCATCGCATAGCCTTTCGCGTGATAGCGGCGCAGCGGCACTCTCCAGAGGATCAACACCGCGAGGACCAGCACTGGCACGACGAATATCCCGGCCGGGGCAAAGCCGATCAGCTCAAACACGATGGCGGCGATGAGCAGGGGAACGAGATAGAATAGAGCGGAAATCCGCAGCACCTTGACGTGGTCGGGATGCAAAGGCGTCAGCTCATCCTGTCGCTCGACTACCGCCCCTTCGTGCGGTATTGCGCCGCCCTCTATTGCGCCTGCTTCGTCCATGCCCGCCTGTCTGATAAAAGGCGGCAGTTTTGGCAAGAGCGAAGCCTTCCCGGCCCGGCGGATCAGTCGGAGAATTTCGGCGGTCTCTTCTCGGCGAAAGCGCGTGCGCCTTCCGCAAAATCGGGTCCGGAGAATGCCTGCGCGAAGATGTCGAGGCTTTGCCGGTCTTCCGCCCCTTCGCCGTCGAGCACGCGCTGCACGAAGCGCTTCATCGCCTGGACGGAGCGCGGACTGGCCGCACGGATAGCCTCTGCGACTTCGACGTAATCCTCGGCCACCATCTCGACGAGCCCGATGCGGAGCGCTTCGTCGGCATCGACCGCCATGCCGGTGAAGAGCAGCCGCCGCGCATGACCCGGTCCGACCAGATCGGTCAGCAGCTTCACGTCATGCAGCGGATAGACGAGACCGAGCCGCGCCGGCGTGATCGCGAACCGTGCCGCCGATGTCGCTATGCGCAGATCGCAGGCAAGCGCCAGCCCGCATCCTCCGCCCATGCAGTCGCCCTCGACAAAGGCTAGTGTCGCGCAGCGGGCCCGCGCGAGCTTGCTCTGCACGCGATTGATGGCCGCCTGGTTCGCCGCCGCCCACTCCGGATCGCCGCGATGCTCGCGCATCTGCTTCAGATCGGCACCCGCGCTGAAGGTCCCGCCATTCGCGGAGCGCAGGACGAGGAGGCGGAGCCGGTCGTTCGCCTCGACTTGCCGCAAGAGGATGAAAGCCTCTTCCCACATGGCAAGGTCGATCGCGTTGCGCCGCTCCGGCCGATCGATCAGCAGGTGCGCGCAATCGCCGTCGAGTTCGAGCCGGACCGTCATGAGAGCCAGCGTTGCAACAGATTGTCGAGCGCTGCAACATCGTCGCTCTCCAACGCCAGACCGATCGCCTTGTCCGCCTCCTCGTCCGGCAATTCGCCGAATTTCGTCAGGTGCCGAACCTTGTCGGATACCGAGGCCGCGTCCGGTCGGTCAGCGAGGTTTTCTGCGTCCTGAAGCGCCATGACCGGCAACACTCCGACGCCGGCAATCGCCCAATCGCTTATGGTTTCCGGCAACGCCTCCTCGGATCCCGACATAGCCGCAATGAGGCCGAATTCGCCGTCGAGCAACGTGTCGGAGCCGGTCGCGCCGTAATGGACGTGCAGCGCTGCATCGCGCCCGGTGCGCACGGCATGGTAGGTCTGCCATTGCTCGGTGAGCACGTCTCTTGTCCGGGCGGGAGCGAGCAATCCGGCAACGGCGGCGACATTGCCCAAGGCATTGCGATACTCGATGCCGGCAAATCCGATGAGCGAACCGAAAGCCGCTGCCGTGCCGAACATTCCCGCGGCGGCAGACACGTTCCAGGAGCCTGTGTCGCGCCCGTCGAACAGCGCGGCAATAGCAATGCTCGCCTCGTAGCCGCGGATCGCGGCGTCGAGGCGTTGCTGCATTCCTGCACTCGGCAGGCTTATCGCGGCTGGCCAGATGAACGGGCCGGGACTGATACCGCTCGCCGGGTGGCGGTCGGACAGGCCGAGCGCATTGCCGGGATAGGTCGCTTTCTCCCACGCCGCAGACGAGATCGCTCCGCCCAGCGCACCCGCCTCGTGGGTCCGCGCACCGGCAAGGCAGGCCAGCCAGTCGAGCAGCAGGATGCGGGCAATGCGGCGTTCTTCCTCGCCCGGTTCAGGCGACAGTCGAGCGACGATTGCGGCCAGCATCGTATCGCTCATCGGTCGTCCATCTGTGGAACGTCGCCCGGTTTCCAATCCTGCCCGGCAAAGCGAATGGCCGGTGCGATGTTATGACTTCCGTCCTGCGAGCGCGACAGCAGGCCCCGTTCCGCGACATGGGGCTCGTCGAACGCCTCGCGAAAATCGAGGACCGGGGCGAAGGCGACATCCTTGTCGGCGAACCAGCGGATCCATTCGGCACGGGTCTGCTGGGCGAAGGTCTCTTCGAGAAACGTGATCAAAGGCCCCTGCTGCCCTGCAGGCGCCTCTGCAAACGGAAGGAGATCGGTTCGCTCCAGAGCGGTTAGCAGGTTGCGCGCGAATTTCAGCTCGCGTCCGCCGAGCACGATGTGTTGCGCGTCCTTCGTCTCGTAGACGCGATACAGTGCCGCACCGCCGAGCGATCGCTGATTAGTCGATTGCGGAGCCGCGCCGCCGGCGATCGCGCTGCCCGCAGTATGCGCGCACCACGGCAGAAGCGCGTCGAACATGGCGCAATCGATATAGGCGCCCTCGCCGCTGCGCTCCCTGCCGAACAGCGCCATCGTTACCGCAGCAAGCGCCGTCAGTCCGGCCGCCATGTCCGACGCTGCGACCCCCGGCACGACCGGGCGACCTTCATCGTCGTCATTGACCGCGAGGAAGCCTGCCAGCGCCTGAACCGCCAGATCGTGCGCGGGATGCTGCGACAAAGTGCCGTCCTGTCCGAAGGCCGAGATCGAGCAATAGACGATGTCCGGGCGCAGTTCGCGAACCGCCTCGTATCCGAACCCCAGCCGCGCCATGGTGCCGGGCCGGAACCCCTCGACGAACACGTCCGCCTCGCGAATTAACTGTGCAAGTGCGTCCTTCCCGGCCCCGGTCTTGAGGTCGAGGATCCGCGCTTCCTTGCCGCGGTTGCAGTTTGCGAACCAGATGGAATGGCCGTTCTCGAACGGCTCCTGCATTCTGGCAGGGTCGCCGCCGGGCGGCTCGATCTTCACGACGCGTGCGCCCTGCTCCGCCATCATCATCGTCATCATCGGACCCGGCAGGAACTGGGTCAGATCGACGACCGTCAGGCCGGAGAGCTTGCCGGTCATGGACGGTAACAGCCCGGCATCATGCCGGATTGGCTTTCAGATACTGTTTCGCGATGATCATGCGCTGCATCTCGTTCGTCCCCTCCGCGATGCACATGAACAGCGAGTCGCGATAGAACCGCTCGACGTCATATTCCTTCGAATAGGAGTATCCGCCGAAGACGCGCATGGCTTCCTCGCTGTTCTTCACTGCCGCCTCGGACGCGAAATATTTCGCCATGCCCGCCTCCATGTCGCACCGCTCACCCTTGTCGTAAGCTTCGGCAGCGTCGAGCGTCAGCAGCTTCGCCGCACGTGCGCGGGTCGCCATTTCTCCGAGCTTCAGCTGGATCGCCTGATGCTGTGCGATCGGCTTGCCCATCGTCTCGCGCTGCTGCGCGTAGTCTGCCGCGAGTTTCAGCGTGCCTTCAGCCACCCCCGCTCCGCGCGCTGCGACGTTGATCCGCCCGAGTTCGAGGCCGCCGGTCGCCTGGAAGAAGCCCTGCCCCTCTACCCCGCCGATCAAGTGGTCCTGCGGCACGAGATAATCGTCGAGAATCAATTCCGCCGTATCGATCGACTTGTAGCCGAGCTTGTCGAACTTCTTGCCCGTGGACAGTCCACTTTCGCCCTCCCGCTTGTCGACAATGAACAGGCTGATGCCGCGATAGCGAGGATCGGCGGCGGGATCGGTCTTGGCGAGAAGGGCGAAGCAGGAGCCGTGAATGGCGTTGGTGATCCAGGTTTTGGTGCCGTTGAGGCGATAGCTGCCATCTGCTTGCTGCGCAGCGACCGTGCGGATCGCCTGAAGATCGGTTCCGGCATTGGGTTCGGTCAGCGCTAGACCGCCGCGCAATTCGCCGCTCGCCAGTTTCGGCAGCCATTTTCGCTTCTGGTCCTCAGTCCCGAACCGTTCGATCGCCGCAGCCATGATGAGGTGCGAATTGATGATGCCGGTGACCGCCATCCAGCGGCTCGAAATGGCCATCACGATCTTGGCATAGGTCGTCGCGGGCAGGCCGAGGCCGCCATATTCGCTTGAAATCGTCGCTCCGAACAGCCCCATTTCCGCCATCTGTTCGACGAGCGGACCGGGCCATTCGTCGGCATGGTCGTAGCGCTTGACCGATGGCACCACTTCGCGCGCGACCCATGTCTCGATCGCATCGAGGAAAGCCTGCTCGTCGGCGGGATCGATCGTTCGCACCGCGGAGCCCGGGTCGGCGCGCCCTTGCGCGGAAGGATCGGAGGCGGCAGTGGCCATGGTTGAGGCTCCGTTCGATTGCGTTTCGAGACCTGTCGGCGGGTCCGTCTTATTGACTCGACGCGATGGTGCAAGCGGTTTGGCCCGATCCGCGAATCGAAGCCGGCCGCGTTGCGCTGTCTGCAAAAGGGAAAGGCCGATGGGCGGGAGAATGGTGCTGCTAGGGAGAATTGAACTCCCGACCTCACCCTTACCAAGGGTGCGCTCTACCACTGAGCTACAGCAGCATATCCCGCTTCAATCGGAGCGGCTGCGCTATTGTCAGCATGGCGGACAATGTCAAGCAAAGCTTGGATGCGGCCACCTGATCGCCTAGGAATGATGCATGACCAAACCGGCGGACAGGAACGAACGCGAAGAACGCCTTGCCGCGCAGCTTCGTGCCAATCTGAAGCGGCGCAAGGCACAGGCCCGTGCGATGGACGATGCGACTTTGAGCGAAGCGGAAGACGGCGATGCTCGTGAACGGTCGCCATAGACCTTGCAAATTGGTCTGCCGATTGTAACGCAAGCGCCCGACCCGAACACGAACGACGCATGAAGGCAGGCCCGAACCCATGGCGAAACTGATCCTTGTCCGGCACGGCCAGAGCCAATGGAACCTGGAAAACCGCTTTACCGGTTGGTGGGACGTCGATCTCACCGAAAAGGGCGAGGCGGAAGCCGCCGCTGCCGGAGAGTTGCTGAAGGAGCGCGGCGTCCTGCCGACTGTCGCCTTCACCTCCTTCCAGACGCGGGCGATCCGGACCCTGCACATCGCACTTCACAAGGCCGACCGTCTCTGGATTCCCGAGACGAAGGACTGGCGCCTGAACGAGCGGCACTATGGCGGACTGACGGGTCTCGACAAACAGGAGACGCGCGACCGGCATGGCGACGAACAGGTCCATATCTGGCGGCGCAGCTTCGACGTGCCGCCGCCTGACATCGAGGAGGGCAGCGGCTACGACCTATCGAACGATTCGCGTTATGCCGGCATTCCTGTGCCGAAGGCGGAAAGCCTGAAGCTGACCATCGAGCGGGTCCTGCCCTATTTTACCAGTTCGATCCTGCCGATGCTTTCTGCCGGGGAGACGGTCATCGTCTCGGCGCATGGCAACAGCCTGCGTGCGCTCGTAAAACACCTCTCGAACATTTCGGACGACGACATCACCGGCCTCGAGATTCCGACCGGTCAGCCGATCGTCTACGAGTTCGACGATGCGATGAAGCCCGGCGAACGCTATTATCTCAAGGACGGCTGAATGAACGGCGGAGAGGCGAAAATCGCGATCGTGATGGGCAGCCAGTCCGACTGGCCGACCATGCGCTGCGCTGCCGAGGTGCTGGGCGAGCTGGACGTCGCCTACGATGCGCGCATCGTATCCGCTCACAGGACGCCCGACCGCCTTCATGCATTCGGCAAGGGGGCGGCGGATGAGGGCTTCCATGTCGTGATCGCAGGGGCGGGCGGCGCGGCCCATTTGCCCGGCATGATCGCTGCGCTTACTCACCTGCCCGTGCTCGGCGTTCCGGTACGTTCCAAGGCCCTGTCCGGCCTCGACAGCCTTCTCTCCATTGTTCAGATGCCCGGCGGCGTTCCCACCGGAACGCTGGCAATCGGAGAGGCCGGCGCGACCAATGCCGGTATCCTTGCCGCCTCGATCCTCGCGCTTTCCGATGCGGCGCTCGCCGAACGACTGAAGGCCTATCGCGAGGCGAAAACGCAAGGCGTGGCGGAGCGTCCGACAGACTGATGCTCGCCGTCGGCAGTACCATCGGCATCCTCGGCGGAGGACAGCTTGGGCGAATGCTCGCCGTACCCGCGACGCAGTTCGGCTATCGCGTCGTCACCTATTCGCCGGAAGCCGACAGCGTTGCCGCCGAACTCAGTGCGGACTGGATCGCGAAACCGTGGGACGATGCCGAAGCGATGGCGGACTTCGCGGCCCGATGCGACGTCGTGACCTGGGAATTCGAGAACGTGCCGACCGCCCCGCTGAACGCGATCGCGGACAAGCTCGTCACGCCGGTCCGCGCGCTGGAAGTGGCGCAGGATCGCCTGCTCGAAAAACAATTCGTCGAAGAACTCGGCGGTCGGCCAGCACCTTATGTTGCGCTGGAGGAACATGACGATCTTCGCGGCGCGCTCGAACGGATCGGCACGCCCGGCATCGTGAAGACGCGGCGCGACGGTTATGACGGCAAGGGGCAGTGGCGCATCGATGCGGGCACTTCGCTGTCCTCGCTCAATCTGCCGATGGACCCGCTCATTTACGAAGGTTTCGTGGTTTTCGAAGCGGAATTCTCCGTCATTCTGGTGCGCGGCAAGGATGGCGAAGTCCGCTTCTACGACAGCGCCGCCAACGAGCATCGCTCCGGCATTCTCGCCCGCTCCACCCTGCCCCCACCCGCTGCGATTGCCGGACAGATCGACGAAGCGCGCGCACTCGCCAGGAAGATCGCCGATGCCCTCCAATATGTCGGCGTCCTGACGCTCGAATTCTTCGCGACTGCCGACGGTCCGGTCTTCAACGAGATGGCCCCGCGCGTTCACAATTCGGGCCACTGGTCGATCGAGGGAGCCGTCGCGAGCCAGTTCGAAAACCATATCCGCGCGATCTGCGGCCTGCCCCTGGGCGATACCGCGCTGACGGCAGCGCGCATCGTGATGGACAACATCATCGGCGACGGGTTCGCGGATGCGACGAGCTGCCTCGGGACACGCGACTGCCACCTGCATCTCTACGGCAAGAGCGAAGCGCGAGAGGGCCGCAAGATGGGCCACGTCACCCGGCTCGAGCGCAACGGGGCGGGTGCATGAGCCGCTCCATCTTTCTCGTCTATGCGCGCTCCGCAAATGGGGCGATCGGCAAGGAGGGACGCCTGCCCTGGCATCTGCCCGCCGACCTGAAGCGGTTCAAGGCGCTGACGATGGGTAAGCCGATGATCATGGGGCGCAAGACCTTTCAAAGCCTGCCGGGGCTGTTGCCCGGCCGTCCCCATATTGTGCTGACCCGCCGGACAAGCTGGAAAACGGAAGGCTGCGAACGCGCCCAGTCGCTGGAGGAGGCCCTGGCTCTCGCCTCCAATCATGGTGAGGAGATTGCCGTCATCGGCGGTGCCGCCATCTTCGACGTCTTCCTGCCTCGCGCCGACCGCGTCGAACTGACACAGATCCATGCCGACTTCGACGGCGACGTCTTCATGCCGCCGCTTGGGGCCGAATGGGAAATTGTCGGACGCGAGGATTTTGAGGCAGAGAGCGACAAGCCGGCCTTCTCCTTCCTGACCTATGGCCGGGCCGGCGCGGAACGCAATTCCTGATGCGCTGGCTCGATCATCGCGAGCCGATTCCGGCATCCCTGCGCGGCGCGATCATCGCGCTCGGCAACTTCGACGGTTTCCACAAGGGGCACCAAGCGGTCGCGGGAGAGGCCATCGAGTGGGCGCGGGCCGAGGGACGACCCGCCATCATCGCGACGTTCGACCCTCATCCCGTCCGCTTCTTCAAGCCCGACGTACCGCCCTTTCGCCTGACCACGCTGGAGCAGCGGCAGGAACTTTACCTCGCCGCCGGGGCAAGCGCGATGCTCGTCTTTCACTTCGACGGGCAGTTGGCAGGAACGAGTGCAGAGGATTTCATCGCCGATATCCTCGTCGAACGGTTCGGCGCGCATGGCATCGTGACCGGCGAGGACTTTACCTTCGGCAAGGGCGCCAGGGGCAATGTCGCCATGCTGCGCGACCTCGGCGGCAGGCTGGGCCTCGAAACACGCACCGTCGGAGCAGTGAAGTCGGAGGAGGAGATCATCTCCTCCAGCCGTATCAGGGCGGCCCTGCGCGAAGGGAATTGCGAGGAAGCGACCCGCCTCCTCACCCGCCCTTTCGCCATTCGCGGGATCGTCGAACATGGCGACAAGCGTGGCCGCGAAATCGGCTATCCCACGGCGAACCTTACCATCGAGAACTATCTGCGCCCGCGCTTCGGCATCTATGCGGTGACGGGGCGGATCCTCGCCACAGGCGAGCGGCTGAACGGTGCGGCCAATATCGGCATTCGTCCGCAGTTCGAACCGCCCAAGGAGCTGCTTGAGCCTTATTTCTTCGATTTTACGGGCGATCTCTACGGGCAGGAAATCGAGGTGGCCTTCCACCGCTTCATCCGGCCAGAGGCGAAATTCGACAGCCTGGACGAGCTCGTCGCGCAGATGGAGAAGGATTGCGAGGATGCGCGAAGGGCTCTAAGCGGCGCCCAAGCGAATTAGGGCCAGCATGACCGAGAATACGAAGCGCGATTACAAGGACACCGTCTTCCTGCCGAAGACCGACTTTCCGATGAAGGCCGGCCTGCCGCAGAAGGAGCCGGGCATCGCCGAGCGTTGGGACGAGATCGGCATGTATGAGCGGCTGCGCGAGGCGCGAACAGCCCGCGAGAAGTTCATTCTCCATGACGGTCCGCCCTACGCCAATGGCGACATGCATATCGGCCATGCGCTCAATCACGTGCTGAAGGACGCCGTCGTTCGCACGCAGACGCTGCTCGGCAAGGATGCGCCTTACGTGCCGGGCTGGGACTGTCACGGCTTGCCGATCGAGTGGAAGGTCGAGGAGCAGTATCGCAAAAAGAAGCGCGACAAGAAGGACGTGCCGCCCGCGGAATTCCGCGCCGAATGCCGACAATATGCAGCGCATTGGGTCGAGGTCCAGAAGGAGCAGCTGAAGCGGCTCGGCATTGGCGGGCGCTGGGACAAGCCCTACCTCACCATGCGCCCCGAGGCAGAGGCGCAGATCGTGCGCGAACTCCACAAATTCGCAGAGACAGGGCAGCTCTATCGCGGTGCGAAGCCGGTCATGTGGTCGCCGGTCGAGGAAACCGCGCTGGCCGATGCCGAGGTCGAATATCACGACCTGACCGACAGCCCGCAGATCGACGTCGCCTTCGAGATCATGGAGTCGCCCATTGCGGAGCTGGTCGGCGCGCATGCGGTGATCTGGACGACGACGCCGTGGACGATCCCGGTCAACCAGGCTTTGGCCTATGGGCGGGATGTCGAGTACGAGCTTCTCCATCTCAATCGTTTGCCGAAAGAGAAACGGTTCGGAATCAGTCATATTCTCGTCGCTTCCGACCTGAAAGCAGCGACTTTGGGCCGTCTTGGAATCGATGCTAGGGACGTCCTGACCGATTGGCAGGGCAGCGGCTCCGACCTTGCCGGAACTATGGTTCGCCATCCGATGCAGCATCTCGGCGGGTTCTACGCGACGCCGCGGCCCTTGCTCGCGGGCGATTTCGTCACGACCGACAGCGGCACAGGCCTCGTCCATATGTCCCCCGATCATGGCGAGGACGACTTCGAACTGTGCCGCAAGCACGGCATCGACCCCGTTTTCGCGGTCATGGCGGACGGGCGCTATCGCGACGACTGGCCTTGGCTCGGCGGCGATGACGAACGGCGACGCAGCGTCATCAACAAACCCTTCAACGCGCCCGACGGACCGATCTGCAGCGACCTTCGCGAAGCAGGTGCGCTGCTCTCGGCAAGCGCGGATTACCGCCATTCCTATCCCCATTCCTGGCGCTCCAAGGCCAAGGTCGTCTATCGCTGCACGCCGCAATGGTTCATCGCCATCGACGAGCCGAAGGAACATCTGGACGGCAAATCCCTTCGCGAAACAGCGATGCAGGCGATAGCGGATACCCGCTTCATCCCGGCAAAAGGGCGCAATCGGCTGGCTTCGATGGTCGAGGGCAGGCCCGACTGGCTCATCAGTCGGCAACGGGCCTGGGGCGTTCCCATCGCCCTGTTCGTTCACCGCGAAACGGGCAAACTGCTCGTCGATCGGGAAGTGAACGAGCGCATCGCCGCAGCTATTTCACGTGAAACAGTCGACGCCTGGCACGAGAACAGCGCCGCGGAATTTCTCGGACCGGACCGAAATCCCGAGGAATTCGAGATGGTTACGGACATCCTCGACGTGTGGTTTGATTCCGGATCGACCCATGCCTTCGTCCTTGAAAGCGAGGAGTGGCCCGAATTGTCGAGCCCGGCTGACCTTTACCTCGAAGGCTCCGACCAGCATCGCGGCTGGTTCCAGTCCTCCCTCCTCGAAAGCTGCGGGACGCGCGGCCACGCGCCATACAAGTCCTTGTTAACGCACGGTTTCACGATGGATGCGAAGGGCATGAAAATGTCCAAGTCGCTCGGCAACACCGTCAATCCGCTCACCGTCATGGAGCAATACGGCGCCGATATCATCCGCCTCTGGGCATTGACCGTCGATTACACAGAAGACCACCGGATCGGCGAGGAAATCCTGAAAGGCGTCGGCGATCAGTACCGCAAGTTACGGAATACGTTCCGTTATTTGCTCGGTGCGCTGCCCGAACGGGACGAATTGCACAATGGCACCGAGAAGGGGTCTAGCGGCACCTACGCCCCCATCGCGGTCGGTGAGCTACCCGAACTCGAACGCTATATGCTCGGCGAACTGGCAGCCCTCGACGAACGCCTTCGCCAGGCCGTCGCCGATTACGATTTCGGAGCCTATGTCCGCGCGCTGACCGAATTCGCGAGCGAAGATCTTTCCGCCTTCTATTTCGACATCCGCAAGGACTGCCTCTATTGCGACGGCCCCGCGGATCCCAAGCGCGAGGCCTATCTCGCGGTGCTCGACGTGCTGTTTCACGCGCTCGTCCGCTATGCCGCGCCGGTCCTCGTCTTCACGGCCGAGGAAGTCTGGACGACGCGCTATCCGCAAACCGTCGATGAAGGCGGCAGCGTTCACCTGCTCGAATGGCCGGTTTTGCCCGACGTCAGCGGCATGGACACCGCCCGCTGGGAAGCTCTGCGCGCATTGCGCGAGGACGTGATGGAAGCGATCGAGCCGCTGCGCCGCGAGAAGATCATCCGGTCCGGGCTGGAAGCCGAAGTCACCGTGCCCGAAAGCGCCGTTCCCGCAGGCTTCGACGATGCGGAACTTGCCGAACTGTTCATCACCGCGTCAGTCGAGCGGGGGCAGGAAATCGCCGTGACGAAGACCGACAATCACAAATGCGGCCGCTGCTGGCGCTTGCTGCCCAGCGTTCCCGAGGACGGGGCGCTGTGCGACCGCTGCGAGGACGTCGTCGCGCAGCTGGACGAAGCGGCATGACACGCATCGCCAAATATCGCGTCTATGGCCTCGCTTTGGCAGCGATTATCTTCATCCTCGACCAGGGGTTGAAGGCCTATGTCACGGGACCGCTCAATCTGCGCGAGGAGCGGGTCATCGAACTGATCCCGTTCTTCGATCTGCGCTGGACGCAGAATTACGGCGTCTCGCTCGGCATGTTCGAGGCGACCAGCATCGAGATGCGCTGGGCGCTCGTCCTTGTCACCGCCGCGATCGCTTGCGTCGTGACGGTCTGGATGCTGCGCGAGAAGCTGCTCGGCGATATCATCGCGCTCGCCATGATCTTGGGCGGCGCGCTCGGCAATATCGTCGATCGCTATTCGCTCGGCTACGTCATCGATTATGCCGATCTGCATTTCGGCGAGTTCCGCCCCTTCCTGATCTTCAACCTGGCCGATGCCGCCATTACCATCGGCGTCGTAATCATCCTTGTGCGCGCCTTCTTCGTCCGTCAGAATGACGACGTTGCGAAGGCGTCCGCGAAAGACGACACGCCGACCCATGCGCCCCGTGGCGCGGAGAACTGATATGACGAATATGAGCAAATTCGCGCTTGCGGGCGCTCTTTCCCTCGGCCTTGCCGCCTGCGGCAGCACCGGCTTTCTCGAGCGCGAACGGCCCGACGAATTCGCCGTGCAGCGTCAGGCGCCGCTCGTCGTGCCGCCGGACTTCAACGTCGTTCCGCCCTCCCAGGGTGCGCCGCGCCCTGCCGATTCGGCAGCGGAGCAGACGCTCGAGGCATTGTTCGGCGGAACCGCACCGCGCAGCGGCGTGGAAACCAGCGCGCTCGACCGCGCCGGTGCAGCGGAAGCGGGCATCCGGTCCTCCGTCGGCGATCCGGAAACCAACACCGTCGCCAAGGGCACGGTGACGCGCGACATCATCGCCGCCCCTTCGGGCAACGGCCAGTTCGCGCAGGCAGTCATCCCGCAATAGGGCGCATGGTAAGGACACCGACCCCCCGCGCCGCCGGTGCGCAGGTGGACCGGCGGTGAGCCTTGCCTGCGAAACCTGTCCGGTCCGCGACCGGGCCGCCTGTTCCGTCCTCGACGAGGCCGGGCGCGACGAACTGTCCCGCATCGGCAGGCATCGCACGCTGCGCGCCGGAGAGACACTGTTCGCCGCGGGCGAAGCCACCGATGTCTGTGCCACGCTGATCGACGGAGCGCTGAAGGTCACGCGCTTCGATGCGGAGGGGCACGAGACGATCCTTGCCCTCGTTCATCCGGCGGGCTTCGTGGGCGAGTTGTTCCAGCCGTTCAGCGATTTTGACGTGGTGGCCCTGACTGAGTGCCGCTTGTGCGTCTTTGCCGATCGCGACTTCGACGCGGCGATTGCCGCGCATCCGGAACTCGCGCGGGCATTGCTGCGGCGCACGCAGGAGGAACTGCACGCCAGCCGGGCCATGCAATCGCTGGTGATGGCCGGATCGGGCAAGGCGCGGGTCGCCGCGCTGCTCTGGAAATTTGCCGAGAGCGCCAGCGACTCGCCGTGTCACCCGGCGGCGAGGTTCGAATTGCCGCTATCGCGGGGCGAGATGGCCGACATGCTCGGCCTCACCATCGAGACCGTCAGCCGCCAGCTGACCGCACTCGAACAGGAAGGCGCGATAAGGCGCGAGGGCAAACGCGGGATCGAATTGCTCGACCCCGCGCGCCTCTCCCACCTGTTCGACTGAGTTGCCGCCTCAGACGGTTGCCGCGATGATGACAATAGCGATGGCCCAGCCGAGGATGAGGACGGGCAGGACCAGCATCTGGACCGCCGCATCGAGACCTTCGCAGCGCCCGGTATGGGTCGCGATGCCGCGGCGCATCAGCTGCTCGACGGTCATGGCCTTCTGGCCGCTATCGGGGGCGAGGCGGGTCCAGATGGCCGGAACGGCGAACCCCGCGATGATGAAGAAAGCGAAGATCGCCATCGGGATGACGAGACCGGGACTTTGCAGGCCGATGCCGAGCACGCCGATGAAGCCGAGAAACGCTGCCACCATCGCACCGTAGAGTGCGCGCGGCATTTCGAAACTACGATCGACCTCCGGCAGGGCTGGCTGCGGCGCGACCTCGATCGCGGGCAGGATCTTCGCATGCTGGGCAATGCGTTCGCGGACGAGATATCTGGACATGGCCTGTGCTCCTTCGTTTGCAGGAGCATCGTTAGGCCCTTCGCGAACCCGGCTCTTTGATCTCGATCAAATCCCCTGACGGGGCGCTGATTTTTATTGATTGATGTTGCGTCCTGTCTGGCGGTCCGGCGCTCAGTCGAGTTCGCAATCCATCACTTCGAGCGAGCGCGAATTGCCTTGTGCGACACTTTGTGCAGCGTCAGTCCTCCGAAGCGTCGACCGGGCTCACCAGTAGCTTGTCGATCCGGCGACCGTCCATGTCCACCACCTCGAAGCGCCAGCCATGCTGCTCGAACGATTCGCCTTCCTGCGGCAGTTTCTTGAGGACGGCGAGGACGAAGCCCGCCGCGGTCGCGAATTCGCGGTCCTCGCCATATTCGATGTCGAGCCGGTTCGCGAGCGTATCGGCCGGAAGACCGCCCGAAACGAGAAGGGAGCCGTCGGCCCGCTCGACGATCGTCGGCACTTCGCCGTCGTCGCTGTCGCTCGCGAAACTGCCGACCATCGCGGTCAGCAGGTCTGCAGGCGTGATGATCCCGTCGAGATGGCCGTATTCGTCATGCACCATCGCTATCGCCACTTCGCCCTGCTGAAGGACGCGCAGGGCATCGACGGCATCGAGCTGGTCCGGGACGATCTCGGCTCGCTTCATCATCTGGGCAACGGGCGCATCGTTTCCCTTCACCCACTCGGCGAGCATGTCGCGGACCTTGACGACTCCCACCACCTTGTCCGCCGTGCCGTCGCCCACCGGCAGGAGCGAGTGGGAGGAGGAGAAGATCGTCTCGCGGATTGTCTCGGGGTCGGCGCTCAGATCGAGCCAGTCGAGTTCGGTGCGCGGCGTCATGAGTTCGCGCACGGGCCGTTCGGCGAGGCGCACGACGCCAGCGAGCATCTGGTGCTGCTCGGTCTCGATGACGCCCGAGCGGGTGGCGTCAGCGAAGATCATGTGCAGTTCTTCCGCCGTGACACTGGCCTGCCCGCTCGGCCTGACGCCGAGCAGGCGGATGAGGACGCCGGAGGATTTGTCGAGCAACCAGACGACCGGCGCGGCGATCTTTGCGAGCAGGGCCATGGGCGCCGCCATGAAGATGGCAATCGGCCCGGCGAGCCGCAGGGCAAGCTGCTTCGGCACGAGTTCGCCCACCACCACGCTGAAATAGGTGGTCAGGCTGATTACGACCACGAAGGCTACCTCACGCGAGATGTCCGCCGGAATTCCGATCGCAGCGAGTCGTTCGCCCACCGGACCTTCGAGGCTGGCCCCCGAAAAAGCTCCGGTGAGGATCGCGATAAGCGTAATCCCGATCTGCACGGTGGAGAGAAATTTGCCCGGATCCGCCGCAAGGTCGAGCGCGGTTTGCGCGCCCGCACGCCCCTTCTTGGCAGCCGAACGCAGCCGCGAGGTGCGGGCCGAAACGATCGCCAGCTCTGACATGGCGAAGACGCCGTTGAGCAAGATCAGCCCGGCGATGATGAACAGGTCTGTCCAGGGAAACGGGGTCACGATTGGGTCTCGCTAGCAGAAATCGCACTCGATGCCAGCCGCATCGACGGGCGCGCACGCCTTTTCTCGTTCGTGCGGAACGGCTTCGTGCGAGCAGTGTTGTGTGCATCAAGGCGCTGGTCGGCGCGTCCCAACCGGTTCGATCCCGCCAAGGCACCAGAATGACGGTATGAAACCGTCCGGGCCGGTGGCGGGAAAGCGCCTTGTTCGAGGAGGAAAGTTAATGAAGACATCGAAAGTTCTCGTGGCCGCACTCTCCAGCATTTCTCTGCTGGGACTGTCGGCCTGCGTCACCGACCCCAACACCGGCGAGCGCAAGATTTCCCGCACCGGCATCGGAGCGGTTCTGGGCGGCACGGCCGGCTATCTGCTGGGCGACGTCATCGGCGGCTCGACCGCGCGCATCATCGGCGCGGGCATCGGCGGCAGCGCGGGCGCGGTCATCGGCAAGCAGTTCGACGACCAGATCCGCGAACTCGACGAAGCGACGCAAGGAACGGGCGTCGAGGTCGAGGAAATCGGCGATCAGGAGGCGATCCTGCTGAAACTGCCCGACGGCGTCACCTTCGCGGTGAATTCGGCGACGATCAGCCCGTCCTTCCGCACTACGCTCGATTCGGTCGCGCAGACGCTGAAGAACTATCCCAACAGCCTGATCGACGTGTACGGCTTTACCGACAGCACCGGCTCCGAAGCCTATAATCTCGAATTGTCGCAGCGCCGGGCGCAGGCCGTGGCCGACTATCTCGCGATGCAGGGCGTCGCCCGCTCGCGCATGGCGACGCAGGGCTATGGCGAGAACCCGGAATATTTCCGCGCCAGCAACGACACGCCGGAAGGGCGTGCGCTGAACCGCCGCGTGGAAATCAAGATCACGCCGATCAGTCAGGAAGATGTGGCCGCCGCGAGAGCGCAATAAAAAAGAAGCCGCAGTAAGGCTGCGACCTCTTAAGGTCGTGGCAGGGTTGCAAAACCGTGAGGGGGCGTTCCTTTAACCGGGAGCGCCCCCTTCTTTATTGCCGAAGCCAGTTTTGGGCGCTTGGCTGGCGCTTACTTCCGTCGCGCATATTCAGCCGCCCGCTCCGCGACATGCGCCACCGCATCGCCGTGAATGGCGGGCGCGCTTACCAGCAGGCCGAAGGAGCGCGGGTCGCGCTGGTTGTAGGCGAGCGGCTGTCCGAAGGCGTCGCTGACCGCCGCCCCCGCTTCCCGCGCGATAAGCGTCGCCGCGGCAACGTCCCACTCGAATCCCCAGCGCAGAGTCGGCACGATGTCCGCCTCGCCCGCCGCCACCATCGCGATGCGCAGCGCGATCGAGTTGGGCTTGGCGACCGGCGACAGGATGCGGTCGATCTTCGGAAGGCCGTCGGACGGTATCCTCGCACCCGCAAAGGACGTGGCGTTCGATGCGGCAAGCCGCTCCTTGTTACGGAAGGCCCCGCGGCCCGCTTCGGCCTGCCAGAATTCGTCCCTCGCAGGAGCTGCCAGATAGCCGAGCAGCGGGCGGCGTTCGCTGATCAGCGCGACCGACACCGCCCAGCCGGTGCGTCCGCGAATGAAATCGCGCGTGCCGTCGATCGGATCGACCACCCAGACGAGCCCGCGCGTCAGCCGGGCGGCATCGTCCGCCGTTTCCTCCGACAACCAGCCGGCACTCGGCAACAAAGCCGACAATTCGCGCTTCAGGAAGCGGTCCACCGCCAGGTCGGCGGCGCAGACGGGATTGCCCGGCCCCTTCTCCCATATCTCGACGTCATGGCCCGCCCCCGGCCACTGGTCGTGGGCGATGCGCGCCGCTTCGGCGACGATCTGTTCGAGGCGGGGACGGTCGATCATCAGGAAACCCGGTCTATGCGAGAATGAAGATAGGCACTGTGGTGCAAGCTGCCACTTTTCAAGACCCGCGATACATGCTTATGCGTCGGCCAAACGCCCCCTCGCGCATGGCGACCGCCGTGCCCAATCAGCGACGAAGGACATCAGCCTCATGAACATCCACGAATATCAGGCCAAGGAACTGCTTGCGAAACACGGCGTCGCCGTCCCGTCAGGCCATGCCGCGATGAGCGTCGAGGAAGCCGTCGCTGCCGCCAAGAAGCTGCCGGGACCGCTTTATGTGGTGAAGGCGCAGATCCATGCCGGTGGCCGGGGCAAGGGCAAGTTCAAGGAGCTGGACGCGAATGCGAAAGGCGGCGTCCGCCTCGCCGAATCGGTCGATGCGGTCGAGGAAGCCGCGAAGGAAATGCTCGGCAATACGCTCGTCACGGTGCAGACCGGCGACGAGGGCAAGCAGGTCAATCGCCTTTACGTGACCGACGGCGTCGACATCGCTCAGGAATATTATCTCGCGCTGCTCGTCGACCGGGCAAGCGGACAGGTCGCGATGGTCGCATCGACCGAAGGCGGCATGGATATCGAGGACGTCGCGCACGAAACGCCCGAGCGCATCACGACGATCACCGTCGATCCGGCGCAGGGATTCATGCCGCATCATGGCCGCGCGGTGGCTTTCGCGCTGAAACTTTCCGGCGACCTCAACAAGCAGTGCCAGAAGCTGGCGAAAAAGCTCTACGACGCGTTCATCGAGATGGATTGCGAGATGCTGGAGATCAATCCGCTGGTCGAGACGAAGCCGGACGGCGACGGCAATGCGGAGCTGCTGGTCCTCGACACGAAGATGAGCTTCGACGGCAACGCGCTCTATCGCCATCCCGACATCGAGAAGATGCGCGACGAGACCGAGGAAGACCCGGCTGAAGTCGAGGCGAGCGAATACGATCTTGCCTATATCAAGCTGGACGGGAACATCGGCTGCATGGTCAACGGGGCCGGCCTCGCCATGGCGACGATGGACATCATCAAGCTGAACGGCGCCTTCCCCGCGAACTTCCTCGACGTCGGCGGCGGCGCGACGAAGGAGAAGGTGACGGCGGCCTTCAAGATCATCCTCAAGGACGATGCGGTCGAAGGCATTCTCGTCAACATCTTCGGCGGGATCATGAAGTGCGACATCATCGCCGACGGGATCGTCGCGGCGGCGAAGGAAGTGAACCTGTCGGTTCCGCTGGTCGTCCGCCTCGAGGGAACAAATGTCGAAAAGGGCAAGGAAATCCTCGAGAATTCCGGCCTTCCCATCGTCAGCGCTGACGACCTCGGCGATGCCGCGAAGAAGATCGTCGCCGAAGTCAAAGAGGCCGCCTGACGGGCCGAGCCCCTGCGCGCCCCGCCGGCGCGAATGCCAGCGCGGATATTGTGTGCCGGTCGTGCGTTCAGCAGATGAACGCCGCCGGGGCGCGACTTGACGTTTACGTAAGCGCAAGCTAGGCGGAGGGCAGAAATTCTTTGGAAGAAAGGCATTCCATGAAAATCCTCGTACCCGTCAAACGGGTTATCGACTACAATGTGAAGCCGCGCGTCAAGGCCGATGGGTCGGGCGTCGATCTCGCCAACGTCAAGATGAGCATGAACCCCTTCGACGAGATCGCCGTCGAAGAAGCGATCCGGTTGAAGGAAGCGGGCAAGGCGGAAGAGATCGTCGCGATCTCGGTCGGCCCGGCCAAGGCGCAGGAAACCTTGCGCACCGCGCTTGCCATGGGCGCAGACCGCGCCATCCTCGTCGAAACCGACGATGAAGTCGAACCGCTCGCCGTCGCCAAAATCCTGAAAGCCATCGCGGAAGAAGAACAGCCGGGCCTCGTAATGCTCGGCAAGCAGGCGATCGACGACGATTCCAACCAGACCGGACAGATGCTGGCCGCGCTCATGCAGCGTCCGCAAGGCACCTTTGCGAACACGGTCGAAATCGACGGCGACAGCGTGATCGTGAAGCGCGAGATCGACGGCGGCCTCGAAACGGTGAAGCTGACGATGCCCGCCATCGTTACGACCGACCTGCGCCTCAACGAACCGCGCTATGCTTCGCTGCCGAACATCATGAAGGCGAAGAAGAAGTCGCTCGATGTGAAGACGCCGGCCGATTACGGTGTCGATACAGCGAAACGCCTCACCACCACCAACGTCGCGGAACCGCCTGTTCGCCAGGCCGGCGAAAAGGTCGAGGACGTCGACGCGCTGGTCATGAAGATGAAGGCCTTGGGTATCGCCTGACCGCCGCCTTTGCGGGTCCGTGCTTCCCCCCCCAGCATGGACCCCGTCCCGGACGGACAAGATTGTAAGGAACGCCAGAAATGAAGACTCTCGTACTCGTCGAACACGACAACCAGTCCATGAAGGACGCAACGCTGAGCGTCGTCACAGCGGCGAGCAAGCTCGGCGAAGTTCACCTCCTCGTTGCGGGTTCGTCCTGCGACGCGGTGGCTCAGGAAGCCGCCAAGGTCGCTGGCGTGGGCAAGGTCCATGTCGCCGACGACCCCGCATACGAACACGGCCTCGCCGAAAACGTCGCGCCGCTGATCGCAGGTCTCATGGACCACCATGACGCCTTCCTCGCGCCAGCCACCACGACCGGCAAGAACATCGCGCCGCGCGTCGCCGCGATGCTCGACGTGATGCAGATTTCGGACATTCTCTCGGTCGAGGGCGAGAAGACGTTCACGCGTCCGATCTATGCCGGAAACGCCATCGCGACCGTCGAATCCTCCGACGATAAGCTCGTCATCACCGTCCGCGGAACGGCCTTCGACAAGGCCGAGGCCGAGGGAGGCTCTGCCGAAATCGAAGCGATCGGCGGACCGGGCGATGCGGGCGTGTCGTCCTTCGTCAGTGCCGATCTTGCCGAGGGCGGCGATCGTCCCGAGCTGACCAGCGCCAACATCATCGTATCGGGCGGACGTGCGCTGAAGGATGGCGAGACGTTCGAGAAGATCATCACGCCGCTCGCCGACAAGCTGGGTGCCGGAATCGGTGCCAGCCGCGCGGCGGTGGATGCGGGCTACGTTCCCAACGACTATCAGGTCGGGCAGACCGGAAAGATCGTCGCACCGGAAGTCTATATCGCGATCGGTATTTCGGGCGCGATCCAGCACCTTGCCGGGATGAAGGATTCCAAGACCATCATCGCCATCAACAAGGATGAGGATGCGCCGATCTTCCAGGTGGCGGACATCGGCCTCGTCGCCGACCTGTACAAGGCGGTGCCGGAGCTGACCGAGAAGCTCTGACGCGATTCGGTCCGGTTTCGGCACAGCACCGAACCGGCTCTACCGACCGGCAACTTGCACGGCCTCTCTTTCGCACCTAGCATGGTGTGATTGGGGGGCCGTCTTCGCTTGCGCGACACTCTATTCGTTCAGCGTGTCGCATGGGACGCAGCGGGAATTGCGCGGCCTTCAGAAGGGGGAGCGCCATGAAATTCGCCGTATCGCTGTTAGCGCCGATTGCCTTGTGCCTGCCGGGCGCTGCTCTCGCAAACGACGAAGAGCCGCTGGTATTTGAACCCACGTCGCAATGGAACGTCGATTACGGTGCGCAGAATTGCGAATTGCGACGGCTGTTTTCCGACGGCACACATCAGCTTATCCTGAAAATACCCGGAACGGCTACATCTGGCGAACGATGGATGACAATTCTGGTCGAGGGACTGAAATCCAAGGGTTCGGCGCAAGGCGAAAGCACGGTCGAATTTCTTCCGGCAGTAGGGACGACTGAGGAACAACCGCATTATACGCTCGAGACCGAAGTCGACTTTTGGGGACTATATACCCCGGCGGAAATTCATAAACAGACGGAAACGGGAAAAAGATACGAGGAATTACTTGCGAATGACGATCGCGAAGCTGCCGAAAAGTTACTGGCTGTTCTCGAAGAGGAAGAAGCGAAACGCGAGAAGGAAGTAACCGGATTATTGGTCGAAGGAGCGTTCGAAAAGGACCTTCTTATAAAAACCGGGGCCATGCGCGCGGCAATGAATGTCTTGCGAGACTGCGCAAGCACCCTCCCGAAAGCATGGGGTGTCGAGGAGGAGGCGGCGTATCCACCCGAACCGGTAGACGAACGTATTTGGTTAAAGCGCATTATCGCCGCTTATCCTGCAAAATCGTTGCGAAATCGGGAAATCGGCAATCTGCCGGTCATCTTGGTCATCGGAACCGACGGCAGCATCGAAAATTGCATCGTGCCTTCCTCTCCGGCTTCGCAGACCCTCCAGGAAGAAACGTGCAAAAACCTCAAGCGGTACGCGAAGTTCGCTCCTGCACGAAATGAGGCGGGTGAGGCGATTAGAGGCATTTGGCAAACGACAGTGGTCTATGAACTTTTCTTTACCCGCGAGACGATCCTTCAATAGCGATCTGAAACTCTGGCGCGATCCGGTCCGGTTTCGGCACAGCACCGAACCGGCTCTACCGACCGGCAACTTGCACGGCCTCTCTTTCGCACCTAGCATGGTGTGATTGGGGGGCCGTCTTCGCTTGCGCGACACTCTATTCGTTCAGCGTGTCGCATGGGACGCAGCGGGAATTGCGCGGCCTTCAGAAGGGGGAGCGCCATGAAATTCGCCGTATCGCTGTTAGCGCCGATTGCCTTGTGCCTGCCGGGCGCTGCTCTCGCAAACGACGAAGAGCCGCTGGTATTTGAACCCACGTCGCAATGGAACGTCGATTACGCGGAATATGAATGCGCTCTCCAGCGGGCCTTTTCGGACGGTGAGCACAATTTATTGATGCGGGCTTCGCAAAGCGTTGCGGACGAGAAGCTGAACATGACAATCCTCGTAGAGGGTTTGGAGCCGCGCAAGGCAAAAAAGGGTGAATCTTCGTTTCAGTTTCTTCCAGCGGCTTTCCCCTCTGAGCAGTCCGAGTTTCATACGCTGAAAGCCGACGATGGTTATTGGGGGATCATGGGTGAGGCTTTGATCTACGAGAAAAGCGGATCCTCAAACAATAGCGAGGAGATTCTGCAGGATGGCGAAGAAATCGCTGGAGCCCAGCCTGCGCCAATCAGCATGGAGGAACGCGCTTCGCGAGAAGAGGCAATAAAAAGTCTTTCAGTGAAGGATGCATTCGAAAACGATCTCTTGCTCCAAACAGGCCCTCTTCACTCCGCCATGAACGTGATGCGCGATTGCATAGCCAATCTACACCAAAGCTGGGGTGTCGAGGAAGCTGCGCAACCTGTCGCTCTGGTCAAGGAAAGGGCCTTGTTTCGCGCTTTTTCTAACGTGCTACCTTGGGGGGGTTTTACAAGCGACGAAAGGCGCTATGTCCCCATTGTGTTGATCGTTGGAACGGACCAACGTGTCGAGCGATGCATGATCCTTCCGAGTTCTGCGCCGTTGGATTTTGCGAATGAAGTGTGCGAAGTGGTCAAACGTCACGCACGTTTCGACCCGGCCAAAAACGCGTCGGGCGATCCGATACGAGGCGTTTGGCGTACGAGCGTTTCGTTTATCATGCACTAATTCAAGCTCGGCACAGCGGTCCGAACAATCAAGCCCCCACCTTAGGCGGCGAGCGCGCGCTGGCCGTCCGCCGTCATGCCGTACAGGGACTGGCGCAGCATGATGCTCGCATGATTGATGAACGCTCCACCACTGCGTCTGTGTTCGGCGATTGCTGCGCGGATAGCCCCGATGCAGATGCGGCGCGCTTCGTCATTGCGGCCCTCCATGCCGTATAGCTGGATGAAGTAGCGCATCTGCCCGCCGAGCAAGCCGAGCAACATTCCAAACAGACGGTCGTCCTCGTCCTTGGTCGCGCTTCCGTTCTGCGAGCGGTGAATGCTTGCAACGACGTCCTCGATCGCTTCCATACGGTAACTCATCACACTCTCCTCAATTCTGCCGTTCGCGCTTCGCGTCCGGTTCCTTGAGGAGAGAATTAGCGGGCTTCGTCCAACCAAATCGCTAGGGCGCAGCTACGGGTAAATACCCAGCCCCCATCGCCGGGCAATCGCCTCGCTGCTCTCTCGCCCTTTAGAGAATTGACGAAAGGAAGTGTATGGTCAGGCCCACCAGCCCGCCGACCATCGTTCCGTTGATGCGGATGAACTGCAGGTCGCGGCCAACCGCGCTCTCGATGCGATCGGTCACGGTCCGCGCATCCCAGCGACGCACGGTTTCAGAGACCAGCTGTACGATCTGCCCGCCATAGCGGGTTGCGATGCCGACGGCCGTTCGCCGCGCGAAGCGGTTCACCTGTAATTGCAACCGCGGATCGTCCTCCAGCGCCTTGCCGAGTTCCGCCAGGCTGCTCGCGAACTGACCGAACCCGCCTTTCGCGTTGCCCGTGCCCCCACCGCCACGAACGCTTGCGATCAAACCGGCGCGCATCCGTTCCCAGACGCCCTGCCACCAGTCGGCGAGCGCAGGATTGGCAAGCAGGTCGTTCTTAATCCGCTCTACCTTGGCCTGCGTTTCCGGGTCTTGGCGCAATTTCGTGGCGAGGTCCTCGAGCCCCTCCTCGACCTTGCGGCGAAGCGGATGAGCCGGATCGACCAGCACTTCGGCGAGCAGGCGATAGAGCCCGTCCAGCACCGAATTCGCGAGACGCTCGTCGAGACCGGTAAACCGCAAGAGGGCATTCGCCCGCTCGTGGATCATCGCGCGGATCATGTCCTCATTGTCTTCCACCACGAGGCCCGCCCAGCGGATGATGTTGTCGATGAGCGGCCGATGGCGTCCGTCCGCCACCACCGCAGACAGCATCTGGCCGAGCAGCGGTGCGACCTCCAGTTTTTCGAGCTGCGCGGCGAGACCAGCCTTCACCTGTCCCCCCAACCTGTCGGGGTCGAGCGATTCGAGCACTTCCACGAACAGTTCGCCCGCACCCGCCCTGATACGCGAGGTCTGCTCGGAATCGGGATGGGAGAGGTAATTGCCCACGCCGCGAGCGAAGTTCATCGTGCGCATGCGCCGTGCGACGACCGTCGGCGTCAGGAAGTTATCGCGCAGGAACCCCGCCATCGTGTCGGCGATGCGGTTCTTGTTTTCCGGGATGATGGCAGTGTGCGGAATCGGCAGGCCCAACGGCCGACGGAACAGGGCGGTCACCGCGAACCAGTCGGCCAGCCCGCCGACCATTGCCGCTTCGCTGAAGGCATGGAGGTAACCCCAGGCAGGATGCCAATCGAGATATCGCCCCGACAAAAGGAACAGCGCACCCATCAGGACGAGCAGACCGGTCGCGGTTATCCTCATGCGCCTGATGCGGTCGTTCTGATCGGTAATCGCTATCGTCGCGCCCCTGTCTTTTCGCCTGTAAAGCTAAGGGAAGGAACGGCGAGAGACAATCCGCCGCGTGCTAGTGCCCCTGACAAGAGGACACCGCGCACGGGGGTTCGTCCGCTGCTATTCGGCAGGAAGGTTGCTTCCTTCACCCTCGCGCACGGTCGCGGGACGGTTCTCGTCTCCCGGTCGATAGGTCAGGAACTTGTTGCGCATCCATGGTCCCGTGCGGCGCTCGACACTGTCCGCGAGGCTGAAACCGGCCGGCACGATAAGGAGCGTGAGGAGGGTCGAGACTATCAGGCCGCCGATGACCATCGTGCCCATCGGGGCCCGCCATGCACCATCGCCCGACAGGGAAACGGCGGTCGGCACCATCCCGGCGGTCATGGCGACCGTAGTCATCACGATCGGCTGCGCGCGCTTGTGACCCGCATCGATGATCGCTTCGGTTTTCGCGACCCCGTCCTTCATTGCCTCGATCGCGAAATCGATGAGCAGGATCGAGTTTTTCGACACGATTCCTAATAGCAGGAGCATCCCGATAAGGACCGGCATGGAAACCGGCTGACCTACGAGCCAGACAAGGAAGATACCGCCCAATGGTGCAAGCGCGAGCGAACACATGTTCACCAGCGGACTCATCACGCGCTTATAAAGGAGGACCAGCACGGCGAAGACCAGCAGGACGCCCGTAGGCAGTGCGACCGCGAAATTCCCCATCAGTTCCTGCTGGATTTCGTCCTGACCGACGGCGTCGCGGATGACGCCCTGCGGCAGATCCTGAAGGACCGGCAAAGCGTCGACCTGCTCCTGCGCCACGCCCTGCAACACGTTCTGCGCGAGGTCGGCCCCGACAAAGATACGGCGGCTCTGATTATAGCGCTGGATGGTCGTGGGGCCGGAACTGAGCGAAATGTCCGCAACGCGGCTCAAGGGCACGGAACCGCCATTGATCGTCGGAACCGGCAGGTTGCGCAGCGTATCGAGATCCTGCCGCGAACTCTCGGGCAGTTTTACCGTGATCGGTATCTGGCGATCGGAGAGCGAGAACTTGGCTGCGTTCTGCTCGATCTCGCCAAGGGTCGCAATGCGGATGGCCTGGCTCAGCGCGACGGTGGATACGCCAAGCGATGCAGCCAGTTCCTCGCGCGGTTCGATGAGGATCTCGGGCCGGTTGACGTCGGCATCGATGCGCGGTGCAACGAGGGTGTCGAGCCCGCGCATCTGCTCGACCAGCGTAGCCGCGGTTTCATTGAGCAGTTCAGGGTCCGAACCAGCCAGCATGACCGTGATGTCGCGGCCCGAACCACCGCCACCGCCGCCATTCTGCGACTGAAAGCGAACGCGAGCATCGGCGATCTGCGCCAGCCGGGGCGCAAGGTCGCGCTCGAACTCGATTGAGGTCTTTTCGCGGTCAGGCTTCAGAGTGATGTAGATCGTCGCATTGCCTTCGCGCACACGCTCCAGCGCTCGCTCTACCTCAGGCTGTTCGTAAAGGATCTCGGCGACGTAGTCGGCCACCCGCTCCGTCGTTTCCAGCGTCGTGCCCGGCACCATGTCGATCTGAACCTGGCTGTTGTCGGTGTTGATGTCCGGTTGGAACTGCCCCGGCGTGTTCATGAACAGGACGATGGTGACAAGGAATGCGACGTAGCCGATACCGAGCATCCATACCCGGTGATCGAGGAACCGCGCGGAAAGATACTGCCAGGAAGCACGTGCACGGGAGCCCAACAGGGAAACCGGCAAACCGATCAGCGGCAACAGGAACCGCAGAGAAAGACCTGCCAGAGCAATCACGAACAGCAGCTGGATAATCTGAAGTGTCTTCCGGACGAGGCCGTGCAGCCACCCGGCAGGATCGGCAGAAACTGCTGCGGCTAGCGTTCCCGGAATATCGATCGCGGACAGGAGATTGAACGACCCAAACACGACGAAGGCTGGCACGGCCATCGCGGCGATCAGCAGAAGAATGCCCGACGTGACGTAGAGGAAGCCGTGCTTCGGGCGCGCATGACCCTCGCGTGCACGATTCATGTCCGTCCGATCGAGCGACCAGCGCAGGACGTTCATGTAGCGGTCCATCCACTTGCCCTCACCATGGGCGGTGTGGCCCTTGGCCTTGAGGTAGTAGGCCGCGATCATCGGCGTGATCATACGAGCGACCGCGAGGCTCATCAGGACGGAGACGACCACCGTCAGGCCGAAATTTTTGAAGAACTGACCGGAAATGCCGGGCATCAAGCCCACCGGAAGGAAGACCGCCACGATGCAGAAGGACGTCGCGACGACCGCGAGACCGATCTCGTCGGCCGCGTCGATGGACGCCTGATAGGCGGATTTGCCCATCCTCATATGGCGCACGATGTTCTCGATCTCCACGATGGCATCGTCGACGAGCACCCCGGCAACAAGGCCCAGTGCTAAGAGCGAGAGGAAGTTCAGGTTGAAGCCGAGCAGGTCCATGAACCAGAAGGTCGGGATCGCGGACAGCGGAATGGCGATTGCGGAGATGATCGTCGCCCGCCAGTCGCGCAGGAAGAAGAAGACGACGACGACCGCCAGCACCGCACCCTCGATCATGGCGGCGATCGAGCTTTCGTACTGGCTTTCGGTATATTGGACCGTGTTGAACAGCGGAATGAAGCGAACGCCGGGGTTCTCTGCCTCGAGTTCCGCGATCGTTTCCTTCGCCGCATCGAAGACGGTGACGTCGGATGCTCCCTTTGCGCGGGACATCGCGAAGTTGACGACTTCGGTATCGCGCACCTTGCTGATGGAAGTGCGCTCGCTGTAACCGTCGCGGACCGTCGCGACGTCGCCCAGCCGAACGGTCGCGCCGTTACCGAGCTGGATCTGACGCTGCGAAAGTTCAAACGCCGTGTCGGTATTGCCGAGGACGCGAATGGACTGGCGCGTTCCCCCCACTTCCGCAGCGCCGCCGGCGGCGTCGATATTGTTCTGCCGCAGGACGGAATTGATCTGCCCCGCAGTCACGCCCAGCGCCTGCATCCTGGGCAGGTCGAGGATCACCTCGATCTCCCGGTCGACGCCCCCGAACCGATCGACCTGCGCCATGCCCTCGACCGCGAGAAGGCGCTTGGCCACCGTGTCGTCGATGAACCAGCTCAGCTGCTCGATGGTCATGTCGGCGGCCTCGACCGCGTAGATGCCGAGGAAGCCGCCCGAAATTTCGATCTTGTTGATCCGCGGCTCGAGAATGCCATCGGGCAGGCTGCCCCGGATCGTGCCGATCGCGTTGTCGACCTCGATCACGGCATCATTGACGTCGGTGCCGATCTCGAACTCGACGGTGGTGTTCGAATTGCCCTCGCTCGCGGAGGAGGTGATGGTCTTCACTCCGTTGATCGAGCGAACGGCAGATTCGACGAGCTGCGTGATCTGGTTCTCGATCTCGGTCGGTGCCGCCCCCGGCTGCGAGATGGAAACGTTGACGGCAGGAAATTCCACGTCCGGATTGTTGACGACATCCATGCGATTGAAGCTCAGCAACCCGGCGAGCAGCAGGGCCGTGAAAATCACGATCGGAATGACCGGATTGCGGATCGACCACGCGGATATCTTGTTAAAGTCCATTACGGATCTGCCAGTTTCAGGACGTACGGCTCAGCCGCTCGTCGGTATTGAAGACGGTATCGAGGAAGGCCGCCGCGTCGATACGGGACCTCTCCAGGGTATTGCGACTTGCGCTACCGTGAATGGCAGCGCTCATTGCGTGTCGGCGGCGACCGGATTGACCGTTTCGCCCGGCGTCAGGAAGCCGCCTGCGCGCAGCACGATGCGTTCGCTTCCGGTAAGGCCTTCGGTCACTGTCACGCCGTCGGCCGTTACGCGTCCGAGGGTGATCGCGCGCCGCTCCACCGTATTGTTCTCGCCGACGATATAGACGTAGCTGCCTTCGCGATCGGAAAGGACCGCGCTTTCGGGAAGCAACGGTGCGTTGGTCGTTCCGCTGAGGATACGCGCAGTGGCAAAGCCGCCGGGTCGCAATTCCGGAGCATAGGAGAGGGCGATGCGCACGCGTCCCTGCCGGTTCTGCTGATCGATGGTCGGCGCGACCTGCCACACCTGGCCATCAAAAGTCTGGTCCGTTCCGGCGGGCGTTACCTCGGCGCTCGTGCCGACCGATATCCGCGCAAGCTCGGATTCGCCGACTTCGGCCTGCAATTCCATTTCGCCGCCACGAGCGATACGAAACAGGACACCCGAACCGCCGGACACCGTCGCACCGGGCTCGACATTGCGTTCGAGCAGAAGGCCAGCGGCAGGGGCGGTGATGTTCAGCCGAGCATTGCGGGCCTGCAATTCGTTGTACTGGGCGCGGGCCACCTGGACGCGCGCGACCGCACTGTCCCGGGTGGCAGTCAAACGGTCGATTTCGGCGGTCGAGATGAATCCGCGATCGACGAGCTGGCGGGCGCGGTCGAGATTGCTTTGCGCAAGGTTGGCATCGGCTTGCGCGACGTCAATCTGGGCCCGGGCGCTTCGGGCTTGTTCGTTCTGAACCGAGCGATCGATCACCGCCAAGACCTGTCCCTGCCTCACCCATTCGCCGGCATCGACCGGAACGGATACGACGCGGCCACCTTCACCCACGACGCCGACCGGGAGTTCGCGCCGCGCGAATAGCGTGCCGGGCGCATTGATGACGCCCTCAACCGTACCGCGGCCCGGAGAAATGACCGTTATCGACGGTGCCTGCTCGCTATTGCCCTCTTCCGCAGGCGCAGCATCGCCGCTCGACACGAAATAATAGGCTGCCGCGATGGCAGCCAGGAGGAGGATGGCGAGTCCGATCCACAATTTGCGGCGAGAGGTCTCGCGCGGTTCTCCGTCGAGACCGATTTCCCTGTTCAGTGGTTCAGCACTGTCCGATCCCACGCGGGAATTGTAGTTCATGGCCACGCCTCGCTCGACTTTCCGGCTGGTGTATTAGTCACATATGTCACTGGGTGCAAGTCCTTAAGAGCCGCGTAATCCGGCTTCCCGCCCCCTGCAATCGCCCCTTCGACGGACGACATATATGTCCGACCAAATTTCCGTGCCGCAGTTTCCGGAATAAGAAAAGGGCGAAGCGATCCTAAGTCGCTCCGCCCAGTTATTTCTTTCGAACAGTGTTGTAAAAGCGGCGCTTACCGTACGCGGCCACGCTGTACGAGGTTGATGATGCCGAGAAGCACGATCGCACCGATGATGGCGATAATGAATCCGGTGAGGTTGAAGCTCTGGATGGTTCCCTCGACACCGAACAATGCGCTTGCGAGGAAGTTACCGATAAGCGCGCCGATGATGCCGACCACGATGTTCCAGAAAATGCCCATCGAGGCATCGCGGTTCATCACGAGGCTGGCAAGCCATCCGGCCACACCCCCTACGATAATTGCGATAATCCATCCCATTCGTGTTCTCCTGCCTGTTATTCGGTCAAATGCGACCTTGCAGAAACAAACAAATATGAATGGAAAATAGTTCCCTGACCGCAGGCAAATAGCGCGCGGCCCAGATCGGGAGAAAGGTTTGCCGAATAGGAGGTTCAGGAGCGCAAAGCGCGCCCCGTGCGTCAGTATTTCAGCTGCCGTTCGTAAAGGTCGCGATAATGCTGGATGCGCGTGACGCGCAGACCCTGCATCCCGGACCGATCGACAGCGCGCTGCCATGACGCGAATTCCTCGAGTGTAAGCGTGTAGCGTTCGAGGACCTCGTCCACGGTCAGCAAACCGCCGTTCACGGCAGCCACGACCTCGGCCTTGCGGCGAACGACCCAGCGCTTCGTCGAGGCGGGCGGCAGATCCGCCAACGTCAAAGGTTCGCCGAGTGGACCGATCACTTGATCAGGTCGAATATTCTGATGTTCCATCACGAATTTCCTCGGCCACTGGCTGCTGCGTCGTAAGCGGTGTTCCCGTCCTTTACGAAGGCGGCTTTGCCATGGGATAAACCATCGTGGTTAACGACTGGTTGACCATGCTCAATGCCAAACAGGCTGAGCGAGGAGAACCGCCCACGATTGGCGAGTTCCGCCAGGCTCGACTGGGCAAGCTCGTTGCGCAGATCTCGCGTCGCGGCCAGTTGCGCGACCAATTCGTGCCAGCGAAGGCGACGAAGGGCTTCCCCCTCGCCACTCGTCGGCATGTCGGATTTCTTTATATCGCCCTCGAACATGGTCAGGGGGTTACGGCAGCGCAGGTAAAAAATCCGTGAAATTAACCTTTGGAGGCGACCCGCCCTTATCCGGCCACCGCTTCACCCGGGGCCGACAGGACTTTGAAGCGCGCACACAAACGTGTATGGGGCAAACGATCATGACATCGACAGCTACCCTCGATCCCGCGGACGACGTGCGGCTTTTCGACGCGAGCGAAGCCGCCGCGTTGTTCGATCTTCCGCGCGCGGCGGCGGACTGCCGCATCGTGGTTGCCATGTCCGGCGGCGTCGATTCCTCCGTCGTGGCAGCGCTGGCGGCGGCTACAGGCGCCGAGACGATCGGCATCACCTTGCAGCTTTACGACTACGGGGCAGCCACGGGTCGCAAGGGCGCATGCTGTGCCGGCGATGATATTGCGGATGCGAGGGCGGTCGCGGACCGGCTCGGTATAGCGCATTATGTCTTCGATCACGAAAGCGCCTTTCGCGACAGCGTCGTGGAGCAGTTCGCGGACGACTATCTTTCGGGTCGCACGCCGGTCCCCTGCATCAGGTGCAATATGGGTCCGAAATTCACCGACCTGTTCGCGATGGCGAGGGAGCTCGGCGCAGACTGCCTTGCTACCGGCCATTATGTCCGCCGCGTGCATGGCGAGGCTGGCCCCGAACTGCATCGCGCGCTCGATCCGGCACGCGACCAGTCCTATTTCCTCTATGCGACTACCGACGCGCAGCTCGAATATCTTCGCTTCCCCCTCGGCGGAATGCCGAAGGCGCGGGTACGGGAACTTGCGGACGCCGCGGGCCTGAGAAACGCAGCCAAGCCGGACAGTCAGGATATCTGCTTCGTCCCGGACGGCGATTACGCGAAGATCGTCCGCAAACTGAGACCGGAAGGCGGCGAACCTGGAGATATCGTCCATGCCAAAAGCGGCGAAGTGCTCGGTCGGCATCGCGGCGTCATCCATTATACCGTCGGACAACGTCGTGGCCTCGACCTCGGCGGGTTGGCAGAGCCGCTCTATGTCGTCGGCATCGATGCCGAACAGCGCCACGTCAAGGTCGGACCGCGCGCGATGCTGGCGGTCGATGCGGCGCGCATCATCGAAACCAACCGTATCGGTCCGATGCCTGCGGACGGCCACCTTATTGCCAAGGTTCGCTCGCTGTCGAAGCCCGTCCCCGTTCGGATCGACGGGCCGTTTGGCGACAACGCCGATACCCTGCTTCGTTTCGAGCAGCCCGAACTCGGCGTCGCACCGGGCCAGGCTGCCGTCATCTATGACGGCGACAGGGTCGTGGGCGGTGGCTGGATCGATTCGACGCTGAAGGACGGCTAGGATTTTCCCCGTCGAATAACTTTGCTCCCGGCTTGCCATTTGAGGAGCAAACATGGTCCAAGCCGGTCATGGCCAAAACCGCTCTCATCACTGGCATCACCGGGCAGGACGGCGCCTATCTGGCGCGTTACCTCCTCGAAAAAGGCTATATCGTCCACGGCATCAAGCGGCGCAGTTCGTCCTTCAATACGGGGCGTATTGAAGGAATCTATCAGGATCCGCACGAGGCCGATCCGCGCCTGACACTGCACTACGGCGATCTGACCGATGCGACGAACATCATTCGCATCCTGCAGGAAACGCAGCCTGACGAAATCTACAACCTCGCTGCACAAAGCCACGTTCAGGTGAGTTTCGAGACCCCGGAATATACGGCTAATAGCGATGCGATCGGGCCGCTGCGGCTGCTAGAAGCCATGCGGATCCTCGACCTGACGCGAAAGACGAGGTTCTTTCAGGCTTCTACATCCGAACTTTACGGCAAGGCTTGCGAGTTTCCCCAGTCGGAGACGACGCCCTTCTATCCGCGCAGCCCATATGCCGTGGCCAAGCTTTACGCCTACTGGATCACGATCAATTATCGCGAGGCATACGGATTGCACGCGAGCAACGGCATCGCGTTCAATCACGAGAGCCCGCTACGAGGCGAAACCTTCGTCACCCGCAAGATTACGCGCGCGGCAGCGGCAATAAAGCTTGGCCTGCAGGACAAGCTTTATCTCGGCAATCTCGATGCAAAACGCGACTGGGGTCACGCGCGCGAATATGTGCGGGGTATGCATCTTATCCTCCAACAAGACGAGCCGGACGATTATGTGCTTGCCACTGGCAAGACCACTTCCGTCCGCGAGTTCGTGCGTTGGGCATTCGAGGATATAGGGCGCCCGGTGGAGTTCTCTGGCGAAGGCGTCGAGGAAGTCGCTCGCTGTCTTTCGTCTGGTGAGGTTTTGGTCGAGGTCGACCCCCGTTATTTTCGTCCGACCGAAGTTGACCTGCTCCTTGGCGACCCAACGAAAGCGCGCGAAAAGCTTGGCTGGGAACATGAGACCGATGTGCGCGACCTTGTCCGCGAGATGGTCCAGGCCGATCTCGTTGCCATGGGAGAAGAGGCGGCTGCTTCCTCCAGCATCGGCTCGGTCTGATGCCTGAGCAATACGATCTGTCCGGAAAGCGTATTTACGTCGCTGGCCATCGCGGCATGGTCGGCTCAGCGTTGCTGCGCCGTCTGGAAAGCGAAGACTGCGAAGTGCTGACGTCCCCGCGTTCCTTAGATCTTCGCGCGCAAGACGCCGTCTTTCGCTGGTTCGAAGAGAACCGCCCGGATGCCGCGATCATCGCGGCAGCGAAGGTCGGCGGAATACTCGCGAACAGCACATATCCCGCTCAATTCCTCTACGACAATCTGACAATTGCGGCCAATACGGTAGAAGCCGCCCATCGCACAAAAACCGGCAAGCTTCTGTTTCTCGGTTCGTCCTGCATCTATCCGCGCGAGGCTCCGCAGCCAATGTCCGAAGAGGTGCTGCTGACGGGGCCTCTGGAGCCGACCAACGAACCATACGCAATTGCGAAGATCGCAGGGGTGAAACTCTGCGAGGCTTATCGCCGCGAATATGGTTCGGACTTCATCAGTGCAATGCCGACCAATCTCTACGGACCGGGCGATAATTACGACCTTCAAAACAGCCATGTCCTGCCTGCTCTCATCCGCAAAGCGCATGAGGCAAAGCGCGACGAAGCCGAGCGACTCGTCGTCTGGGGAAGCGGCACACCCTTGCGAGAATTTCTCCACGTGGACGATCTGGCGGACGCGTGCGTCTTTCTGCTCCGCCACTACTCCGGCGAGCGACACGTCAATGTCGGGTCAGGTCAGGAGATTGCGATCGTCGAACTGGCCCGGCTTGTCGCGGAAGTGGTCGGCTTCGGAGGGGCAATTGTCTGCGACAGCAACAAGCCCGACGGCACCCCGCGCAAACTGCTCGATACCAGCATGATAAACGGTCTCGGCTGGTTGGCGACAATTTCGCTCCGAGAAGGAATAGCGAGCGCTTACAGTGACTTTCTTGCGAAGTTCGATGGTTAACGCACCAAAATAAAACAGAAAATCGACAGGCTGCCCAAAATATTTCTTTGTTTGGGGTGGAAACGATTGGTCTTTCGGTCATTCTCCAGTGAGGACGGGGCAAGGGTTGCTCACGATGTCCATTGTGTTTGGGGAATTATCATGAATGTTTGTAAGCTATCCATCCGCGCGCTCGGGCTTGCCGGCGCTGCGGCAATCGCGAATATCGCTATCGTTCCGGCCGCACAGGCCGACGAGTGCCTGATCGACACCAACAACAACGGCACCGCCACGGACGGCGTCGATGGCGTTCTCGGCGCAAATGGCGAAGATTCGGCCTCGCAGCTGGCATGTGGGCAGAATGCGACCGCAACCGGACCGCAGTCGACTGCGATTGGCGCGGAAACAGATGCGACCAACACGCGCTCGCTCGCGATTGGTTACGGCGCGCAAAGCACCGGTTCGAACTCGGTGGCGTTGGGTGATGCCGATGCGACGCAAGCTTTGACAGTTGCAATTGGCGGCGGCGCTCAAGCTACGAGCAACAATGCGACAGCTGTCGGCACTTCGGCTCGGGCAACGAACCAGTTCGCAACCGCGCTTGGCGACAATTCCCTCGCTTCCGGAGATCGCTCCACCGCGTTCGGTCGCGGATCGACGGCATCGGGCCAATATTCGATCGCCTTGGGTACCGATACCAACGATGCAGATGGCCAGGGGGCCGAGGCGACCGGAGCAAATACCATTGCCATCGGAGCGGAAGCAAAGGCATTGGCCGACAACGCCTTGGCGATTGGTTCTGGTGCGCGAGCGTTGACGGCGAACGTTGTGGCGCTTGGAACGAATGCGGTATCGGGGGGCAACCGGACGACGGCGCTTGGAACGAATGCG
>NZ_WTYW01000004.1 GCF_009827635.1 Parapontixanthobacter aurantiacus
ACGAACGCCACCGCCACGGCTGCGAACCAGGTGACGCTCGGCGGGACCGGTTCCTCGGTCCGCATCGGCGACATTGCCGCTTCTACCGCCGCCCAGGAAGGGCCGGTCGAAGCCGTCACCGTCGATGGCAACGGCACGCTCGGCACCACCGCCATCGCCACCGCCGCCTCCGTCCAGAACGTACGCGTCGCGATGGACGCAATCGCGGAAATCTCCGATGCGCAGTTCAATGCTCTGAGCGACCGCGTGACCGGCCTCGATTTTCGTCTCGATGAACTGGACGAGTCGACCAGCGGCGGCATTGCTGCAGCGATGGCATTCGGCGGCACGATGATCGTTCCCGACAGCTCGATCAGCGTCAGCCTCAATGCCTCGACCTACGGCGGGGAGCAGGGCTTTGCCGGTACGGTTTCGGCACGCGTCGCTCCGCGTATCTACGTTTCGGGCGGTATTGCCGGATCGACTGCCTCGGACACGACCGGCGGTCGCGTCGGGGTCGCCTTCGGCTTCTGATAACGCGTCTTTACGATTTGAAGAGGGGTCCCCGCGCTATTCGGGGGCCCCTTTTTCCCGAATGGCGCAGTTCGTCTCAGCCTAGCCGCGCCAACTCCGCAGGACGCAGCCATACCCTTCCCGGTATTCGGCGGTATCGGAATATATGAGCGGGAAAGACGCCGTGACACTTCGCTCCTCGACGTTTTCCGACAAGCGGACCAGTCCCATTCCGGCCAGCTTATCCTTTTCGCAATCTTCGAGGGCTCGTCCGGCAACGAACCGGCACGAACATGCAACCCGGGCGCTGTAAGCGGTTCCGGCCGCCGCATAGCCTTCGATGGGGGCGCGATAGAACCATATCACGGCAAGGACGATCGCGATCAGGACGGCGCCTATGATGAAGACCTTCCCCTTCAGCCTGTTCGACTGCTTGCCCGCCTTACCTTTAGCCATTGAAGAATCGTTTTCCTTGCGCGAGTGAGAGCGCGATGTTGCGCCGTTCGATAACCCATATTGCCGCTGTCGCTCTCTTGCCAACCCTTGGTGCATGCGGCTCGGAAGAAAGCGAACCTGCGCCGCTTTCGGAGACCGCCCTCGCCGCCGTCTCGGACGCGCCCGGCGCTCCGACGGAGCAGGTTGCGCGGCAGGTCGACGAATTGTTCACGAGTGAAGACGTCGGCGAAACGCGCGCACTCGTCCTTCTTTACGACGGCGAGATCGCCGCCGAACGTTATGCGCCGGGCTACGATGCGGACACCCGCTTTGTAAGCTGGTCCATGGCGAAGACCGTGACCGCCGCAATGATCGGTCTTCTCGTGGCCGATGGACTGCTTCATGTCGACGCACCTGCCCCGATCCCCAAATGGCAGCGGCCGGGAGATGCCAGGAGCGACATCACGCTTCGGCACCTGTTGCAAATGCGCAGCGGCCTCGATCATACGGAAGCGGGAGAGATACCGTATGAATCATCCGAAGTCCGGATGCTGTTTCTGGACGGCCGCGACGACATGGCCCGCTGGGCGGAAGAACAGCCGCTCGAAGCCGAACCGGGCGAACAGTTCGAATATTCGAGCAATACGAGTGTTATCCTGGCCGACATCGCTGCCCGTGCACTGACCGACAGCAGCGATCCGGAGACCCGTCGCGCGGCCGTCGCAAACTACTTGCAGCGACGCCTGTTCGGTCCTCTCGGCATGGAATCGATGGTGCCGGAATTCGACGCGAGCGGGACGCTCATCGGGGGCAGCCTCATTCACGGGACCGCCCGCAACTGGGCGAAATTCGGAGAGTTCCTGCGCAATGAGGGACGGGTCGATGGTGCGCAGATCCTTCCGCGCGCCTGGGTCAGGGCAATGACGACGTCGAGCCCCGCATCGCCCCAATACGGCTTTCAGACTTGGCTCAATCGCGAGTTCCGCGAACCGGGCGAGGAACGGCGCCACCCGCTGTTTCCGGACCGCGCCCCGGCTACGCTCTTTTCTCTCATCGGCCATATGGGACAATACGTCATGGTTTCGCCAGAGCAGCGCGTGACGATGGTGAGGCTCGGCCATTCTGACGAGGCCGAACGCGCCGCGCTCATGCCGCAAATGGCGGATGTCCTGGAGCTTTACCCCGAACGTTAGGCCTGGTCAGGTAGGCGGAACACGCCCTGCACGACCGTCACGCACGGTCCGCCAAGCCAGACACGCTCGCCATCCATCCGGCAATCGAGGAGGCCGCCACGCTCGCTTGCCTGATGCGCCGTGAATTGCGTCTTTCCAAGCTTTTCCGCCCAGAACGGCGCGAGCACGGCATGCGCAGAGCCGGTCACGCTGTCTTCAGGAACGCCCCAGGCCGGCACGAAGACGCGGCTCACAATGTCGGTCTCGCTACCGCGTGCCGTGCAGATTGCCATGCGGTCGATCTTTTCGAGCGCCCGCATATCGGGCTCCAGCGCGCGAACCGCCGCTTCGTCATCGAGCAGGACGATGGTGGTTTCCTCGACCCCGGCGACAGCATCGTAACAGGTGCCCGAAGCACCGAGCGCAGCCATCAGTTCCGGCATTGCGCGCTCTTCGACATGAGCTACCGGAAGGGCGAGTTCATAGCCGCTTTCGCTTCGCCGCACTTCGAGGATGCCGGCCTTGCGCGTGCGAAAGGTCATGTGCTCCGAACCGCTATGCGACAATGCGACATGACCGCTTGCCAATGTCGCATGGCCGCACAGGGCGACTTCGTGCGTCGGCGTGTACCAGCGAAGTTCGTAATCCGCCGCCCCTGTTTCATCGGGCACATAGAAGGCCGTCTCCGCGAAGTTGTTCTCCGCCCCGATCGCCTGCATCGCTTCATCCGAAAGCCATTCGTCGAGCGGCATCACCGCTGCCTGGTTCCCCTTGAACGGCGCATCGGCAAAGGCATCGACATGGAAATAGGGCAAGGCTTTCATGACGGTGTGTTGTTCTCCAGCTTGGCGAACTCGTCTTCCTCGACGAGCGGGTTCTCGGGTTCGTCCACATGCCCTTCCGGGTCGATATGGATGAGCAGTTCCAGATGGGGGAACTGCGCACACAGATCCCGCTCGACCGATTCGATGATGTCGTGCGCGCGGGCGACCGACATGTCGCCGGGCAGATCGACGTGGAATTGAGCGAAATCCTTGTGGCCACTCGTCCGCGTGCGCAGATCGTGCAGATTGCTGAGTTCGGGATGGCGGGCGGCAACCTCGACGAATTGCTGGCGCTTCTCTTCGGGCCATTCGTGATCCATCAGCTGGTGGACCGCCTCGTTGCCGGCCGACCATGCGCCCCAGGCCAACCAAAGGGCGATTGCTATGCCGAATACGGGATCGGCCATACCGAAGCCGAGATACTGGTCGAGGGCGAGCGCGGCGATGACCGCGAGATTGAGCAGGAGGTCGGATTGATAATGCACATGGTCGGCGGAAATAGCCACGGAGCGGGTGCGCGAAATGACGTAGCGTTGCCAGCCGAGCAGTGCGAGCGTGACGAGGATCGCGACGATGCTTACCGCGATGCCTTCCGCCGCCGCCGCTGTTCGGTCACCGGACACGAGCGCCGAGATTGCCCGCCAGGCGATGCCCACCGCCGACAATCCAATGAGCAGAACCTGAAAGACCGCCGAGAGAGCCTCTGCCTTGCCATGACCGAAGCGATGGTTGTGATCCGCGGGCTGCGCGGCAATCCAAACGCTTACGAGCGTTGCCAGACTGGCGACAAGGTCGAGTGCCGTATCGGCGAGGCTGCCCAGCATCGCGGTCGAACCCGTCCGCCAGCTCGCCCAGACTTTCAGCACTAGGAGGAAGGCCGCCGTCGCGATCGAGGCGATCGCCGCGCTGCGCGTCAGGCGCGCACGATCCCGTTCCGCCTGGGTCGAGACGGCCACCTTCGTCACGGGAAGAGAAGGCTCGACTGCCACGACGCGCTGCCGTCCGTGCGAGTGAAACGGCGACGGTCGTGAAGGCGTCCCGGCCGGTCGATCCAGAACTCCATCGCGAGCGGCGTCACGCGGAACCCGTTCCAGTAGGACGGCCGCTCGACTTCGCCGCCTGCAAAGCGCCGTTCGGCTGCGTCATAGCGTTCGACGAACTCGCTGCGAGAAGCCATGGGCCGCGATTGCGCCGATGCGACTGCGCCCAGCTGCGATTGCCGCGAACGGCTGGCGAAATAGGCGTCCGCCTGTTCGTCCGAGACCTTTTCGAGCGGTCCTTCTATCCTGATCTGCCGGCGCAGGCTCTTCCAGTGGAACAGCAACGCGGCATGAGGATTGGCTAGCACCTCTTCGCCCTTGCGGCTCTCTTCGTTCGTATAAAAGACAAAGCCGCCTTTTGGTCCCTCATTGGGGCCGTGCCCCTTCAGCAGAACCATCCGCACGGACGGTAATCCGCCCGACGTCGCCGTCGCCAGCGCCATCGCGTTGGGATCGTTGGGTTCGCTTACCTTCGCTTCGTCGAGCCATGCATCGAACAGGCCAAAGGGATCGCCCGTCGGGATCACGCTTTCTTCAGCTTTCATCGCACTTACCTGAACAGATGGAACACATGGAACACGGTTCTGGCGATAGAAACGACGCCGTGCGCGAGCCGCCGCCCAAGGGTAAACCACGAGGCATCGTGCGGAGGGCGATAGTCCAGCTCATCGCCGGCGTTCTAGCCCTGCACCCCCGCGTAGGGAAGTGCAGTCTTCCCGTAGCGCACCCTCCGGACATTGCCGGGTATGATGGCGCTTTCAAGGCTACCCACGCCCCGCTTGCCAGCGCGCGGCGCCGCACCTAACTAAATGCGCATGGCCGACCCCTATTCCACCCTCGGTATCTCGCGCAGCGCGTCCGAGAAAGACATCAAGAGCGCCTATCGCAAATTGGCGAAGGAACTCCATCCCGACCGGAACAAGGACAACCCGCAAGCGGCGGAGCGCTTCAGTCAGGCCACGCAGGCCTATGATCTGCTCAGCGACAAGGACAAGCGAGCGCGTTTCGATCGCGGGGAGATCGACGCAGAGGGCAATCCGACCAACCCGTTCGCAGGCATGGGCGGCGGTCGGGGCGGAGGCTTTGGCGGCTCCTACGGCGGTGGCGGTCCCGGCCGTGGCGGCGGCCAGGGCGGCTATTCCGCGAGCGATTTCGAGGGGTTCGGCAACCAGGCCGATATCGGCGACATCTTCGAAGGGCTGTTCGGCGGCGGCGCGCGACGCGGAGGCGCTGCCGGCTTCGGCGGTGGCAGACGCCCTCCGCCCCCGCCACAGAAGGGCTCTGACATTCTCTATCGCCTGCGCGTTCCCTTCACGGACGCGGCGACGCGCGCCGACCAGCGCATAACCCTGTCCGACGGCAAGACGATCGACTTGAAACTGCCCGCCGGCGTCGAGGACGGCACGCAGATGCGGCTCAAGGGCAAGGGCGAACAGGGTCCGGGCGGCGCAGGCGACGGCATCGTCAAAATCCAGATCGAGGGCCACGCCTTCTTCAAGCGGGATGGCGACGACGTTCGCTTCGACCTGCCGATCACGCTCGATGAAGCGGTGAACGGCGCGAAGGTCCGCGTTCCCACGGTCGACGGAGCGGTCATGATGACCATTAAGCCCGGCACCGATGGCGGAACCGTGCTGCGTCTCAAGGGAAAGGGCTTTTCGAAGAAGGACGGCAATCGCGGGGACCAGCTCGTGACGCTCGAGATACAGCTGCCCGACGATCTTGCCGAATTGCAGCGACGACTCGACGGGTGGAAAGACGACAGCGATCCGCGTAAGGGCATGAGCTGAAGCAGAACCGCCTCCGGCAGAAGGGGCGATACAACAGGCGCTAGGCGGGAGAGACAGAGACGTGGCGGAAACCGAGCTGTCCGATCCCGACAAGCGCCAGGTCCGCTCGCTTTCTCCCGAAGAACGGCGCAAGGCGGCCTTTCATTTTCGCGACCGCGTGGCGAGCCGCATGGGTCCGGGCACCCGCTTCTTCGAAATCACGAAGCGCGTATTCGTCGGCACCTATAACGAGGGGTTCATCCATGCGGGCAATCTCGCATACATGTCGATGCTCGCGATCTTCCCGTTCTTCATCCTCGGGGCAGCCGTCTTCTCCGCGATCGGCGAGGAAAGCGAGCGCGCCGCCACCATCAATACCATCCTGATCGCCCTTCCGCCTACGGTTCGCGAAACCATCGGTCCGGTCGCCCGCGACGTGGTCCAGGCGCGTAGCGGGTGGCTGTTATGGGCGGGCGCGGCGGTCGCCCTGTGGACCGTGGGCAGCCTGATCGAGACGATCCGCGAAATGCTGCGCCGCGCCTACGGCACCGAGGCGACCTATTCCTTCTGGAAATACCGGCTGTTCTCCACCGGGATCATTATCGTCGCGGTCGTCCTTCTCCTGCTGTCCCTCATCGCGCAGCTGATGATTACCGCCGCGCAGCAGGTGATCGAGGCCTACCTGCCGACATTGAACGACGTCATTTCCGGGCTGGCGCTGTCGCGCATCGTTCCCGGGCTCGGGCTGTTCGGTTCGCTCTACATGATCTTCTACACGCTGACGCCGCACTTCTACCGGCAGAAGCGCTATCCCAAATGGCCCGGCGCGCTGGTCGTGACGCTGTGGTGGATCGGTGTCACCGTCCTGATGCCGCAGGTCCTTTCCAGCTTCTTCAGCTACGACCTGACCTACGGCAGCCTTGCCGGCATCATGGTTACCCTTTTCTTTTTCTACCTCGTTGGACTAGGGATGGTCGTCGGTGCCGAACTGAACGCCGCCCTGGCCGAAACGCCCGAAGAGGAGCAGGCGGCCGAGTTGGCGCAGAACAAAGCAGCGGAAGGATCTGTATGAGCGGGTTGATGGCGGGGAAACGCGGGCTGATCATGGGCCTCGCGAACGACAAGTCGCTAGCTTGGGGAATTGCGAAGCAGTTGAGTGCGCACGGCGCGGAGCTGGCCTTCACCTATCAGGGAGAGGCGCTGGCGAAGCGAGTGAAGCCGCTTGCAGAGCAGCTGGGCTCCGACTTCACCTTCCCCTGCGACGTGTCGGACATGGATGCGCTCGACGAGGCGTTCGCGACGCTTAAGGCCCGGTGGGAAACGATCGATTTCGTCGTTCACGCGATCGGCTTTTCCGACAAGAACGAGCTTCGCGGGAAATATGTCGATACGAGCCTCGACAACTTTCTGATGACGATGAACATTTCCGCCTATTCGCTCGTGGCGGTCGCAAACCGCGCCTCAGCCATGATGCCGCCGCTCAAGGGTGACGGCACGGGCGGCGGAAGCATTCTCACGCTCACCTATTACGGAGCGGAAAAGGTCATCCCGCACTACAACGTCATGGGCGTCGCCAAGGCCGCGCTGGAGACGAGCGTCCAGTACCTCGCCAACGATCTCGGCCCGGCGAACATCCGGGTCAATGCGATCAGCGCGGGGCCCATCAAGACGCTCGCGGCAAGCGGCATCGGCGACTTTCGCTACATCCTGAAATGGAACGAGCTGAATTCGCCGTTACGCCGCAACGTGACGATCGAGGACGTCGGCGGCGCGGGCCTTTACCTCTTGTCGGACCTTTCCTCCGGCGTTACCGGCGAGACGCACCACGTTGACGCCGGCTATCACGTCGTCGGCATGAAGCAGGAAGACGCGCCCGACATCGCGCTGGATTGAGCATTACCCATGCGCATTGCCGTAACCGGAGCGGCCGGGTTTGTGGGCGGAGCGATAGTCGAGCAGGCAGTCACAAGCGGACTGAAAGTTCGTGCGATCGTCCGTGACACTCATCCGGCAGGTCACGCTGATGAATATGTGGCGTGCGGAGATCTGTTGACTGCAGATCCTGTCCCGCTGGTCCATGGTTGCGAAGCCGTCATTCACTGCGCCGCGCGCGTTCACCGAACGCGGCGAGAAGATCGGGCGGCCGGTGTGTCTTCGTATAAAAGCATGAATGTCGATCTACCCGTCCGCCTTGCGAAAGCCGCACGCGCACATGGGGTACGAAACTTCGTCCAGATCAGTTCGGTCGCAGCTCTCGCCTCCTCGACTCCGGTCGGAATGGTTTACGGCGACCATACGCAGCCTCGTCCGGCGACCCCTTATGGAAAATCCAAGCTGGCGGCCGACGAAGCCCTTCTCGCCCTCGCTACGAACGAGTTCGTGGTTACCTGCCTGCGCCCACCGGCGGTGATCGGTCCGGGTGTCGGAGCCTGGTTCGCGTTGCTCTTGAAGGCGGCTGCCAGGGGCTTGCCTCTGCCGCTCGGCTCGATCGACAATCGGCGAAACTTCATTGCGGTCGAAAACCTCGCTGATGCGGCGCTAACGGCCGCAACCGCGGAAACATCTGGCGCCTTTATCGTAACGGACAGCCAGCCTGTCAGCACAGGCGAACTATACCGTCGGTTGTTGAAGGGCTTTGGCTTTCGCGATCGTGTCTGGAACTGGCCCGCCGCGCCAGTTCGTCTGGCCGCAGCAGCAGCTCTTGGCAGACGAAGCGAGAGCCTGCTCGGCAATGCTGCCTTTGACGGCACACGGTTCGCCCACCAGTTCGACTGGTCGCCGCCGGTCGCTTTCGAGCGTTCTCTTGAGGGAACTATTGCGGGTTCGCGATGCTGAAGCGCGCTTTCGATGTTCTGGCCAGCGCCGTTGCGCTCACTATCCTTCTGCCCATTTGCGCCTTGGTCGCGATAGCGGTGAGGCTGGAATCCAAAGGTCCGGTCATCTTCAGATCGGAGCGTTTCGGCAAGGATGGCGTAATTTTCTTGATGCCCAAATTTCGCACGATGAAGGTCGATACGCCTCAATTGCCAACGCACTTGCTCGGAGATGGGCGCATTCATCTCACGCGTATCGGCGGATTTCTTCGGCGCAGCAGTCTCGATGAACTGCCGCAGCTCTGGTCTGTTCTGAAAGGCGACATGTCTCTGGTGGGCCCCCGACCCGCGCTGTTTAACCAGCACGACCTGATGGGCATGCGCCGCGAAGCTGGTGTCGACGTGCTGCGTCCCGGGATAACGGGCTGGGCGCAGGTGAACGGTCGGGACGAACTCAGCCTTGCGCGCAAGGTTGCGTTCGAGAAGGAATATCTATCAAGGAGCAGCCTAGCGTTGGACTTGCAAATCATCTGGATGACCGTCGCTAAAGTTCTGACCCGAAAAGGTGTCTCGCACTGACGTTTCGCATGACATTCAATTCTTACATACGACACCGACGATGATCGCCAGACTCGCAAGGCTACCGGAGCGAATGCTTAATCGAGGATTGCTCAAGATCCTCGGGATAGCGAGCCGTGTCACGGATTGGCCTCGCTGGATCAAGCAGTTGTTCGTCGCGATCCTCGATGGAGTGCTGGCGGTCGTCGCGACCTGGATAGCTTTCTCGCTCAGGCTCGGAGAATGGCGTTTGTTCGACTGGCCGGTCATCCGGTTCGCCGGAAGTCTGATCCTGATCTGGTACCTGCTCGCTCTGATCCGTCAGAACTACAACACTATCTTCCGGTATACCGGGCGTGGTTCGGTCGTATCCCTGTTCGTCACCGTATTTCTGACGACCATCCCCCTCATCACGTACTACATGGTGTACACTTATCCCGGCGTGCCGCGCACCATTGCGATCCTTGCGCCCATCTTGTTCCTTATTCTGATGGCAACCGCCCGGATTATCGGGCGATATATTCTGGTAGATCTGCTCAATCGCAGCAGCGGCGAGGCTGACCACCGGCGAGTGCTGATCTACGGGGCGGGCGCGACCGGGTTGCAACTGGCCAATTCCCTTACATCCGAGCGCGGTATGCAGGTCATGGGCTTCATCGACGACGATCGAACGAAGCATGGCAAATACGTCAACCAGACGCGTATCTATCATCCGGAAGATATTGCTGCGACTATCGAACAAACCGGCTCCACCGACATCGTCCTGGCTATGCGGACCGCCAAACAGCAACGTCGCAGGGAGATACTCGAAGAGCTCAAGGATCTTCCCGTCAACGTCCAGATTTTGCCCGCCGTTCGCGCAGTGATCGAGGGCCGCGTAAATGCAAGCGCGATCCGGCCAATCCAGGTGGAAGACTTGCTCGGACGAGCTCCGGTCGAACCGAATGAGAAATTGTTGCGGGCTTCGGTAACGGGCAAAACCGTGCTGGTGACAGGGGGTGGAGGCTCCATCGGAAGCGAAATATGCAGGCAGATCGCTCTGCTGGAGCCGAAACGGATCCTCGTTGCCGACATGAACGAATTTGGTCTGTTTCACCTTCGACAGATGTTCGAGCAGCAGTACCGGAAAGACGTCTTCTTCGAGAAGACGCGCGAGCTTCCAGCCATAAGCTATGATCTGATCAATGTCGCCGACGCCAACCAAGTCAGACATCTCTTCGGCGCAAACAAGATCGATACCGTTTATCACGCCGCCGCCTATAAACACGTGCCGCTGCTCGAAGAGAACTCCCTCTCGGGCGTGTACAACAACGTGTTCGGCACGAAGAACGTCGCCGACCAAGCCTTGGCATCCGGCGTCGAGCGGATGATCCTTATCAGTACCGACAAGGCGGTTCGCCCTCCCAACGTAATGGGTGCCAGCAAACGCTTGTGCGAACTTTACCTTCAGTCCCTGGCGCAGGAGCGGCGGGCGAAGGGGACGATCTTCTCGATGGTTCGCTTCGGCAATGTTCTAGGGTCAAGCGGATCGGTCGTTCCGACCTTTCGCGAGCAAATCGAGGCAGGAGGTCCGGTCACGGTAACGCACCGCGACGTCACGCGCTTTTTCATGACCATTCCGGAGGCCGCACAACTTGTCATTCAATCTGCGGGAATGGCTGAAGGAGGCGAAGTATATCTTCTCGATATGGGCGCTCCGATAAAGATCTGGGACCTCGCCCGAACGATGATCCAGTTGGCCGGCTTCGATCTTCATGGCGATGGTCCGCATGGTGATCATATCGAGATTCGGGAAGTGGGTCTGCGCTCCGGAGAGAAATTGCACGAAGAACTTCTCATCGGAGAAGCATCATCCGCGACAGAACATCCGCGCATTTTCAGAGCAGACGAAGACTTTATCCGGCTGGATGAACTCACGCCGATCCTCGATGAGCTCGAGCGGACGATAAACGATAACAGTCACGACCAATGCCGCCGATTGTTGCGAACTGTCGTTCCCACGCTCAATCCGCAGGAGGATTTCGTTACCGAAAGGCGGGCATAGCCGTCACCTAAACGGCGCTCGGCATGACGTCCTGATCGTCGAGCCAGGCCTGAAACATCAACACAGGCCACAACTTCCACTGATGGTTCGCCGAGCCGGAGCGATGCTCGCGCCACACCTGGTCGATTGCAACGGGATCGAAATATCCTTCACGCGCCAACCGATCGGGCGAGAGAAGATCATCCGCCCATTCGCGCAGCGGACCTCGCAACCAGTCATGCAACGGTACGGCAAAGCCGCGCTTTGGCCGGTCCACGAGTGCTTTTGGGACATATCTGTACAGAACCTCGCGCAGAACACGCTTATTCCCGTCCGGTGTGACTTTATGCTGCATCGGTATCCTAGCCGCCAGGGCGACGACATCGGGATCGAGCATTGGAACGCGCGTTTCGATCGACTGGGACATCGCCGCGCGATCGACTTTCACGAGGATATCATCGATGAGGTAACCGGTTAGATCATCGAATGTCATTTCCGCCAAGCTATCTGTGATACGTGCACGGACGACTTCGGAGGTTGTGCAGTCTTCCGCCGGCAAGGCCGGATTTTCATAGGGTTGCCATCTGAAACCGAGGCGTTGATTGACGGCTACCGCAGATGGCGCATCCATCAATTGTGCGGCCCGGATTATCAAATCGTGCAGATTCTTCCGGCCATCCCGAAAACGCCCCATGTTCGCGAGCCTCGCCGCAACACGTCCCGTGCGATCGGCTCGCAAGAGCTTCGCTATCGTTTTGCGCGCCGGTAACGGTAAGGCAGCGATCAGGCCAAATGTCTTCTGTGCCAAGTGATAGCGCTCATACCCTGCGAACAGTTCATCGCCTCCATCCCCCGATAGCACCACCTTCACAGAGCGGCTTGCGAGTTGGGATACGAGAATGGTGGGTATCTGAGACGAGTCGGCGAACGGTTCGTCATAAACTTGTGGCAAGAGCGGGATGATCTTCCTTGCGTCCGCATCGGTCGCAATTAGGGAAGCATGCTCGGTGCCGAGGGCTTTCGCAACGGCGAGTGCATCATGTGCCTCGTCGAGCGAAGCATTCTCGCTACCGATCGTGAACGTTTTCACCGGATGCGATGTGTGCTTTTGCATCAAGGCCACGATCGTCGAAGAATCGATACCGCCGGAAAGAAAGGCGCCCAAGGGTACGTCGCTCAACATCTGTTTCTTAACAGCGGCGCCAAGCACGGAGTCGACTTCGCCGACCCACTCTTCCAGTGGTCGGGGACATTCGCTTTCGCCCGCTGGAACGGGCTGCGACCAATATCGCGTGTACTCGGCCTCGCCGTCAGATCGAAAGGTAGCGTAAGTTCCGGGTGCTAGTTTTCGTACGCCTTTATAGATGCTCGCCGGTGCAGGCACGTAGCCGTGCTGGAGATATTGCCGCACCACCTTCCGGTCGATCTCGTTTCGGAAAGCCCGATGAGCTTTCAATGCCTTCAATTCCGATCCGAACAGCAGGACACGTTGCGACCCTTCGCAGCCTTGCCAACCGAAATACAATGGCTTCTCGCCCATCCGGTCGCGGGCGAGCGTCAAACTCCGTTCGCGCTTGTCCCACAGCGCAAAACCGAACATGCCCTGAGCCTCCCGCAAGGTACTTTCGATGCCGAAGTAAGCAATCGTTTCTACGAGCGTTTCGGTATCGGAATGGCCCCGCCACAGAACCTGCCGTCCGAATTGGGTCAACCTGCGACGCAGATCGAGGTGGTTGTAGATTTCACCGTTGAACGTGATGACGTAGCGGCCATTCGAGGATTGGAACGGTTGCGCCCCGGCAGGACTCAGTTCGAGAATGGAAAGACGCCGATGGCCGAGCGCGATACCAGAACAGCTATCGACCCAGATGCCTGATCCATCGGGTCCGCGATGGATCAGTGGTTCGACCATCGCCGATATTTGTTGAGCTTGTTCCTCGGACGATCCGCCGACGCTCGGATCGAAGAAACCGGCAAACCCGCACATCAGGAAGAGCCGTTCGACGCGGCGGCATCTCGCAAGCGACGCAGCATTCGCTCGCGCCGCTCTTGCAGAAGGTCTCCGGTATATTGCTGCGACACGGCAATGTCTCGCCGGGCGGCCTGTTCGATCTTTGATGGTGAGCGAGCCAACCCCTCGATCACTCGGGCGAGCGAACCGGTGTCACCGGGAGCATGGGTTCTTTCGGCAGGCAACAGTTCGGGTATTCCACCAGCGGTCGAACCGACGCACGCACATCCTCTGCTCATTGCTTCGATCGTGGATCTTGGCAGACCCTCCTGAAAACTAGGCTGCAGATAGATATCGATTTCATCCAGCCATTCGAAAACGGCGGCTCCGGCTGGACGGCTTCCGTCGAAGGTGACGAGATCGGACACGCCATGTTCCTCGGCCAATCGACGCCACGGTTGTTGATCGCCTGATCCAAGGATCCGAAAGCGAATGTCCTGCCCCTCCAAGCGAAGCTTCGCGATTGCCGGAATGGCAGTCTGAAGCCCCTTGTAGCGGACTTTTAGCGATGCGATCGTACCTGCAACGGCGGGTCGCCCGTCACGAAGCGATGCGATACGATGCATTCGCAACGCAAGGACATCTTCGTCGGGAACTGGTATCTCGACGTTCGATACGTGGTCGCTGACCCCACGCGTCGGATAGCGCGACTGTAACCAATCCTTGGTAACGTAGATGGCAAGCGGTGCTTCGTCGATCGTCTGCCGCATGCGGCGTACTGCCAGAGGGGCAAACATTCTTCCGGCAAGGCGGCCATGGTTGACGTAAGCGTCCCACGCGCAACCCACGACTTCAATAAGGTAAGGCTTGCCTTGACGCTGGCAAGCTTTTGCCACTGCATTGCCTATTTCGCTGGGTAACCGCGCAATGACGGCATCTGCTTTGGCAACCTGATCTTCGATCGCCCGCCTGTCGCGTTGGGCCAATTTCAGTAAGCTGGAGAGATTGTTGAGGTCTGCACACTTCTCAAAATCGACACCAGGATGCGAAGAAATTGCGTGATTATGCCCTTCCGGGGCGTCGCCAATCCGCGCCAGCACGGTTATCGTATCGAAGACTTTCAGATAACGCTGCCAGACATAGGCAGGAAAAGAACCTGTCGTGAAATGTCGGCCGGCAGCATCGACAAGAAACCGGTGATCGTGAGCGAAAAGCAGGTTCATGAGCGAATAGTTTGTCAGTGGACCGGGCGACGGGCCTACCGGACGAGGTCGATACGATCGATCGAGATATCGTAAGCGCTCATCGAGTATCCGGTCGACAGGGTGAGCCAATATCGCTCGCAATTCGCCGACGCAGTGAGCGTCTGGCGCTCTTCGCTCCTTTGTCTCGGCAAATTGAGCCTTGCATTTTGCCGCTCGTCGGAACCTGCACATTGCAGCGAAAGAGTAAGTTCCGGAAGCGACTGATCCTGATAATCTCCCGATAACATGATTACTGGCCGATAAGTGCCAGGGTTCAGCCGTACCAATTGCCTGATGATATCGCCCGAAGAACCAGGTGAAGAACTGATCTCCAAAGTATCGGTGCGCTCGCTTATATTTACTGCGAAGGCGTTCGAGCCGGTGGCTTGCCAATTATACGGCGCGACATCGGCGGACGAAGAAAATTCCGGATTGTTGATTCCGACTTCGTTCAATTCCGGGTGAACCGCCCGAGCCACGCGGAAGCCTGCCGCGTAGTAGCCCGCGTCAGCTAAGGAAGCGATCAAGGCGCTATCCGACTTCTTGTCTTCGGGCGTCATCGATTTGTCGAGCCGCACGCGTAACGTCGCTGCGTTCTCCAATGCCTGCGCGTTACCGGGGACGAACAGCCAGAATTGTTCGGACCAGTTCGGCCGCCGCCTGAGAATACGCTCCATCGGCGCGATTGCACGCGGATCTGACAAGAGTTCCGTCAGCAGCGCGATAACCGACCCGCGGTCGTCCCCGAGGGTTCTGAGCAGCTGATCGAAATACGACATGCCGCGGTCGATATCGCCGCTTTGCACGCTGTCGTCGATCAACCATAGCGTGGATTGGCGGTCGCGGCGATTTAGCGAGTTGCCCGCCAAAATCAGTTGCCGCGCTTTTTCTTCATTTCCATCGGTTGCACTGACTTGGCCAAGCACCCTCAAGGCGGAAGGGGAGGTGGGATCGAGGCGCAAAGCGAGATGGGCCAAGTCGACTACCCTTGAACGATCTGCTGGCGTCAAATTGGAAAAGTCGGGGCGCAGATTGCCTCGCGATACGCTTTGCAGAAGCTCTGGAACCCCCGCGAATAATGCCGGTGCATGGTTTGCGGTCGGACTGACATTCTGCCGTGCAATCGTGGTCGAATAGAACGGTACCGAAACAAGTACCGCAGACACGGTAAGTGCTATGCCAACAAAGAGGAATATGCGTCTGAGCATCACGGCACTTCGTTCGTAACCGAAAGACTACGGATTTCAGTCGCGTTCTGCATCCGAACCGTACGTATACTGATAGGAATAGTCGCTCGAATCCATGTTCAGTTTGGTCATGATCGCCCCGAAAACCGTGGCACGCGCTTGATACAATCTGTCCAGTGACGACTGGATAGCTCCCGATTTCGCGCCGCCTGCTTCCAGAATATAAACCACTCCCTCGACTACCTGCGCGATGAGCAGACCGTCGGCGAAACCAAGCAGCGGCGGGCCGTCGATGATTACATGGTCATATCTTTTGGAAAGATAGGACACGAGCATGGAAAGCCGCTCGCCACTCAACAGGTCGGATGGGTTCGGCGGGATCGGGCCGGCATAGAACATATCCCAGTCGCCTATGGGGGAGGGCTTGATATGGGCGTCCACTTCATTGTCGCCCGCCAGATATGATGAAAGTCCGTGAACGTTTTCGCCGCCGAACATTCGGTGAATAGAAGGGTTGCGCATGTCGGCATCAATGAGGACCGCCCTCCGGCCGAGCTTCGCAATACTATGGCAAAGGGCCATTGCCGAGGTGCTCTTACCCTCGCTCTGGCGCGTACTCGTCACCGTGAACGCTTTCGGTATTCCGTGTTCCGTCGCCAGAGAAAGATTCGTTCGCGCATTGAGGTAGGCTTCGGATTGAACGGATTTCACGTCCTCCAGCGCTTCGATTGGATCGCCGTCCAGTTCCGGGATCGCCCCGAGTATTGGAAGGTTCAATGCATCCCGAGCATCCTCTGGCGTCTTCAACGTCTGATCGATTTGCTCCAACGCCAGGACGGTCAGCCCGGACAGGACAGATCCCACCAGGGTAGCCAGCAGCATATTGAGCAACAGGTTCGGCGACGATGGTCCGCGCGGTATTTCGGCACGATCGACGATCGCGATCGAACTTACGCCGACACCGGCGACGCCGATTTCTTTATATCGCTGCAACAGTGCGTCGTAGAGCTGCCGATTGGTGTCCGCATCGCGCTGAAAGATGTTGTACTGGATACGATCGGACTGTTGCTGGAGAAGTTGCTCCTTCACGTCCTGAAGTTGTGCCTGCAAAGCCCGCTCGCGCTGCAAGGCTTGTTCGTAGTTCGTCGCGGACACCTGCGTCACCCGACGTTCGCCACTTGCAATGGCACTGTCCAGTTCGTCGATCTGCGACTTCAAAGCCCTCGCATCGGGATATTCGGGTTCGAAACGCGTCAATAAGTTGGCATATTCCGCTGCCAGTTCCGCGCGCCGCTGACGTAGCGAGTTCAGGGCAGAGTTCTCGACTACGGCGCGGCTGGGACCCGCACTCATTTCACTACGCGCAGCGATCCGCGCAGCGGTCGCCCTGCCAAGTTCGTTGTTCAAGGCTTCGAGTTCGGCCGAAATCAACGAACGCTCTGACGTCGCATTACCTTCGCCATCGCGCTCGCTCGAAACATTGATGATTTCGCGCTGGCGGGCATAGGTCACGAGTTGACGTTCGGAATCTTCCAGTCGCGAACGCAGATCGGCAAGCCGCTGCTCGAGAAATTCGCGCGCGCCCGAGGTGGAGGCGAACCGGCGGTCCTGGTTCGATGCAATGAACTCGTCGGCCCAAGAATTGGCGATGCGATAGGACAATTCCGGATCAGGGCTTTCGAACTCGATATCGACGAGACCCGAACCCCGGAGCGGTTCGACTTGAAGCTGGCTCAAGAGAAGGTTTGCTGTCCGGCGTCGCAATTCCGCATTATCGACCTCGTTTCCGTTTTCGTCGGCTACGTTCAGATCGAAAGCGGACAGGAAGACGGGGTCGGATGTGAGATTCAGGCGCCGCGTTACCCGGTCGGCAAGCGAGCGTGACCGCAGCAGTCCATATTGCGTCTGATAGAACTCTGCCGTTTCGCCCGCGTCCTCCGGCTGGACCGCTTCGACATTCGCGACATTTTGCTGTTGGCGACTAATCTCGATCGTCGCCGTCGCAGTGAACTGCCGTTCCGCCAGCGAAGTTGCCAGAAACCCGAGAATCAGACACGCGATCATGATCACCGCAATTACGAGCTTGTGCCGCTGAAAGGCACGCCAGTAATTCAGAAGGAGAGGCGTCTTCGAACCTTGAGCCACTGTCTCCTGCGACGAAAAGAGTTCACTTCTGTCGACCAGGGATGCATCGTTATACGTCATGCCCGGTCAGCCCCCACGCCCGGTCAGCAAGATGACCGGCGACAAAAGACCAGTCGCGCCCAACGCGTCACGGAACAGGCGCCGTGATGCCGATTCACCGACGATTATGACGTCGTTGGCAAAAATTTCGGGATCTTGATAATTTCCTCGATGGATGGCCTGCAAATTGTAGAGGCCGGCATATCGGTCACCCCCCACCGTGCGAAAGACGACCACGTCGCTTTTCTTGGCCAATTCGGTCAGCCCGCCCGCACGCGCTATGGCCCGGCTCAAGGTCATCGTGCCAATCACCGGAAACGCTCCTGGTGCGGCCACCTGACCACCGACGGTTACAGTTTGACTGAGCGCGTCCTCGAGGTTCACGGTAACTTCCGGATCGCGAACATAAGCGGCGCGCAGGCGCTCCTCCAACAGACGTGAAAGTTCCGTCGGGGTCCGGCCGGCAACCTCGATCGTGCCAGCCAGCGGATAGGATATCCGGCCGCTAGCATCGACCTGAACCACCCGTCGCATGTCGGACAGGCCGAAGACCTCGATCGCCAGTTTGTCGAACGGGCCCAAATAGTAAGGACGTTCCGCTGCAGTCAAATCCACACGCTCGGGCGGTGGGAGGCTCTCGTAGGTGACCGAGTTGATCGACGGATCCTGCCCTACCGGTCCGCTAGAGCAAGCCGCCAACGACACGGCAAGAATCGCACCGAGCATTACCCGCACTGCGTTCAGGGCAATCGAAGAAAATGACGACAACATCATACGTACTCTAGGGGTTGCGGCTTTCAACTATCATGGGGAAGGCGTTATTAACGCGCGCTGGCATATGGCGGATAAGGCCCGTTCTGACAAATATATTCTACGCCTCGAGCAATTCGAGCGCCGGGGGAATGGCCACGATCCAAGGATAATGCCTCGCAGACAAGGACGCGATCTCGCGCGCTTCCCAAATCTTCTCGGGCGGACCTTGCATTAGTGCCTCTACACCCCGCGACAGACGTGCCACCCTGCCACTGAGCTTGTCGGACAAACGGCCTGAGGGAGCGGTTACGGGTTCGACGAACTTCTTGTAGCCGAAACTCCTCAGCATTTCGAGCGAAACTGAAGTTCCCTCCTCTATTGCGTCCGAATTCTGTTCGAAAAGAATGAGCGGCATCGTGCGGCGAATGGTGTTTTCGGCACCTTCGATTGCCTGCGCTTCATGTCCTTCTACATCGATCTTTATCAGTCCGACATCGCTCGATTGAACCGCTTCGAACGAGTCGAGCGGCCGCGTCTCGAAACTGAAAGGTAATTCGTCGTCCTCAGGAGAATCGGTAATTCTAGCGCTGCCATAGGCCGAGCGCTTCATTGCCGCTTGAACCGTTCGCGCCTCGTTCGAAATGCCCACATTGTTTACCGAAATATTGGGCATCGCGCGCGCATTAATCGCGAGTAATTCATAAATGATCGTGTTCGGCTCGAAGGACAGAACCTTGTCGCTGATACCGGCGAAGAACAGGCTGTGGTTCCCGAGATTTGCCCCGACATCGCACACGACCTTGTCTGCGAGATAGGAGCCGAAGCAGCTGTCGAACCACTCGAGCTGTCCTTCGTCCATTCGGCCAAGGACGTTCAGAACGATCGAGATGTGGTCGAAACTTAAGCAACACATCTGAGGATATTTTGCGAGAAATTCCTCGCGTTGTTCATGCAGATAGCGAAAAGCCGTCTGCGCATCTCGCCGCCGTTTGTATTCCCGCCAGTTCTTGCGCATTGAATTTGAACCTGTTCTCATAATTATTTCAGACCGATGCTCCGGGCTATCGATGCGGGAGCGCACTAAAACCGTTTTTATCTGCGAAGCAGAAACCGCGAGGGTCGATATAAAGCGGACCGAACCAAGCGGAAACAGGCGAGCGCAATACGCGCAAGCGGGCGGGGAAATCGTGAAGCGTGAAACCAAATCGCATCCCGCGCTGGCGGGCCGCGACGATAAAGGCTCGCCAGTCGTCGTATCGTCGTAACATCGCCATTCACCACCGCGGAGTGGAGGCAATATCCAACGTATGCATCGATAAATCGCTCGAGACTTTCTGATTTATCCCCGTGAGTTTCATCAGCGAGCGCTGCCTCTGCAATGGCGGCCGCAGGGGCGATATCGCCCGCCGTTCGAAAATGCTTCCCCCGCCATCTGTGCCGCGATGCATTGGTGACCCCCTCGACATCTCTGCGATAATAGCTCGTTACGCGGTCTGACACGGCAACCGGGTAAGAGAGCGCAACCCGCGCCCAGTATTCGCGATCCTCGCCGAGCCTCGCCGATCCGAAGTAACCGATGGTGTCCGGTACGTCCGACCTGATCGCAGCAGAACTGGAACAAAGAGGATTGCTGCCATTTGCCACAGCTGCGAAGAAATCGATGGTACGAATGCAGCCCGGTTTTCGCGGGCTGAGATCGACTTCGGCGCTTCGTACTTCCTCGAAGGCGGTGCCGATCAATCCAGCGTCCGGATGCGCGCTCGCGATGGCTTCGAGTTCGGCGAGGTGGTTCGCCGCAACGAGATCATCAGCGTCGAGAAAGGCGATCCACTTTCCCCGGGCGGCGCGAATACCACGGTTGCGCGCAGCTCCCGGTCCGGCATTGTCCTGCCTCAACAATCTAATCCTGTTGTCGTCGATGTTCCTCGCGACTGTATCGCCGCCATCACTCGAGCCATCGTCTACGACTATTATTTCGAAAGACGCATCGATCTGTTGGAGTAAACTTGCAAGGGTTTCCGCGATTGTTGTGCCTTTATTATAAAGCGGAATCACTACGCTGAAGAAAGGGAAAGACACTCGAGTGGGGTCACGTGCGCTTCGGCTGAGCCAGTAGCGCACAGCAAACTGCAAAAATGGCCGCGGCCAAAGGTACACGCAGGGGATAGTCGAAGAGGCTGCCCATACCGAACACGAGGATGAAGGACAGGGCGGCAACTTGCCTTGACCACTGATTGCCTTTCGTCTCGGCACGGAGCAACGCTACGCCGCGTGCGACGACCCAGAAACTGAAGATGAGCATCATTGCAATGGCAACCACTCCTCCTTCGAGAGCGAACTGAAGCCAATCCATATGCGCTTGGTTCACATAATAGCGGGATAGATTGTCGAGCCCTTCGTAACGGTAATATGTTTGCTCGAAGGAACCAAAACCGGATCCGACAGGGAAGAAGTCCTGAACCATCTGCCAGGTAGTCGGCAACAGAGTTGCTCGCTCTTCGTCGGCGAGCGAACTTGACTGGAACCGTCGCCATAAGAGTGTATCCGTTGAAGTCACAAGCCAGGCTACGACTGCTATCCCGCCGAGGGCCGCAGCCCCAATTAAGCCGGCATATCTTTTCGAGGCCTTTCCTTTGGCCGGCACAGGCGCACGATTTGCTTGAACGATCCAGGCACTGAACCCGGCGCTGATGACGAGAGCGAGGAAACCGGCGCGAGAACCGGTTATTACGCAAACGAAAGCAAAGAGAGCGGCCGCACCGATCATTGACAGTGCAATGCTGTCCAGCGCTTTCTTCTTCTTGTATCTGGCAACGACAAGCTGGGCGACGAACGGTAATATCGCGGCGAGGAATACGGCCTGATGGTTGCGGTTTGCAAACAATCCGACCGGCGCGCCCACGGTGGTGAGGCGATAGGTGTAGAGGGGACCCCGAGGATCGCCGGATAACTGCAGAAGCGCCAGTATTGCTGAAGCAAAGGCGATGAGGCAGATGATCCGGACCGTGCCATCGCTGCGCTCGGGCAGGGCACGTGCGATCAGCAATAGAACCGCGACGGGAAGCGCGAGCGCCGCTAGGGCATTCACAGTACGAGCCGGGGACATCGTGACGAAGCGCCAGCCATCGTCGATGCCCGCGATGCTTGCTGCTTGCGCATAGGCCGAACGGCCGGGCAGTCCCGCCCATATGTCATACGGAATTGGCACGAGTTGCGTGGCTGCAAGCACTAGACCAGTCAGACCGAGTGCGATCGGGATACGCGCTTGGCTGACCGACATCCGGGTGCTGGCGACGCAGGCGATCAGCAAAGCGATGAACGTGACCGGACGCAAAACGATAAGGGAAGACACGTCCATTCGCGAACTGCCGCCCATGAGCGCGACAAGAACGAGCAGAATGATAGTAAAAAGCCACGTCTTGTCGCTCGCGTAACCGGAACGTGACCAGAGTTGGCCAGTCGAATCTACGAACTTTTGCCAGCTAGCGGTCGATTTCGATTTGCGCGATCTTCTTCGTGCTGACGAATGTCTCACGTCGATCTTTCTATTCTTTCGAAGCCGTGGAGGGTCTCGGCATGCGAATTATGGACAGGTTCTTGCTTTCAGGTTCGCTTCGAATAAGTCGGCCCATCGGTCAACCCCGGCTTCAATCGAAAAGTCTCTGACGCGACGTCGCCCCGCCTCGATGCGCTGCTGCCTGATTTCGTCGTGACGTAAAAGCCATTCGATTGCATCGGCCAACTTGGCGGGATTATCAGGCGGAACCAAGGTTGCGCAAGTATCGCCCTGCGTGACGAAGGGAATGCCTCCTACATCCGACGCAATGACGGGCGTGCCGGCGGCCATCGCCTCAACGATGACGTTTCCGAAAGCTTCGAACCGACTGGGCACGATCAGTATGTCGGCATCACGAAAATGATCGGCCACGTAGTCGGGTTCGACCGCACCCAGCCAGTGAACGCGATTTTCAAGTCCCAATTCGCGGGAAAAATCTTCGAGAAACGCCCGATTTTCTGGCGAACCGTCCCCGAGTACACGCAGCGTCACGCTTTCCTCGACCAACGCAATGGCCTCCAACGCGATATCGATCCCCTTGATCGGCTCTAATCGGGAAACAATCAGCAACGAGGCCGGGCGGGCGACGCAACGTAGCTTACGTGCTTCCGCTACATCGCTCAATTTATGAAAGTCAAAGCGATTGCTTTCGACGTGAATACGGGACCGCGAAACATTCCATCGCTCGTTCATACGATCTGCCAGGGTCGGTGTGGTCACCCATACGAAGCGATACAGCTTCAGCATTGTCCGGGTAAGCGCGGCATTGGCGATCTGAGCGGCCGTTCGGCGCGGACGGCGGGTCGCCACGATGTCGTTGGAGGAAAGACCGGCGCGACCGCTATGGTCAAACTCCGGATCATTGGCGATCTTGACCCAGGACGGAACGCCTCTGATCCGAGCGACCAGCCCCACCAGAAAAGGAAGCGGTCCGCTTGCCGTTTGCGAATGAATGACATCCGGGCGAAACCGAGAGAAGATCTGCCATAGCCTCCATAGCAGCGCGAATTGTCGAACGAGCTTGGACAACGGGTTGGTCGACCGCGATCCGTCGAGATAGGAAACCGAGCCATCCTCGCGATCGGACCCGGCAATCGCATAAGTGACAATGCGAACGACGTGCCCTTCCCGTTCGAAAGCCCGGCGATAAAGTTCTGTCTGCTGCGCAGGTCCGCCAACCGAGGGCCAGAATATTCCCGTAGCGATCATTATTTTCAAGGGACGCCCTTCTTTCACCGTCGCAATCCCGAAATAAGGCGGAAGGGGGCAAGCGGAGCACGCGACATTTTGACGAATACGGGCCATGTGGCACGGTTCAGCAGGCAGGCGCCGTACGTCAGCAGACTGTAAGATGCGACGGTCGCGATTGCCGCCCCTACCGCCCCGTAAAGGGGGATCAGCCACAAGTTCAAACCGACATTCACGACAGCACCCACTATGCTGCGCGAAAGAGCGACCATCTGAAGTCCTTCGAGTACCAGCCAGCGGCTAGTAATGGCGCCCATGAACATGATCGGAGAAATCCAAATATGAATTATGAGGACATCTGCTGCGCGGACATAGTCGTTTCCATAGAGTAGTGCGATGGCAGGCCCCGCTACCAGTGAAACCGCTACCGCGATTGCCGTACCTATCCAGAACATCAGATCATAGCCACCTTGTTGGACAGCGGCATACCGATCCGAGGATTCTCCCCGCGCACGGACAAGCATCGGATACAAGGAAAGACCTATCGCGGTTGGCAGGAACCACCAGACTTCGGAAAGCCGAGCGGCGACTGCGTAGATGCCGTTTTCCGCATTCCCGGAAATTTCCTTCAGCATGACCTGATCGATCTTCAGAAAGACCACCCCTCCTAGGGATGATATCATGAGCGGCCAAGAAGCCGACAACAAGCTTCGGGCCCTCTCCCGACTGTAGGTCAACGACCGCGGCGAGAGGCCATGTTTTCCGAATATACTAACAAGCGCGCCGGCTTGTATGATCTGTTGCACCAGTGTCGCTCCGGCAAACGCCTCCAAGGGTGCTGCAATCAGAACGCAGGCAATTTTCAGTATCGCGCCGGTGCCGACACCGATCGTGCGCGCAACGGCAGCGTGACGCGACTGCAGTCTGGATTGAAAAAACAAATCGAACGCCAACGTCGCGTCGAAGATCATGCCACAGGCGATGATTGCAATCATAATTCTGTCGAGGGCATCCTCGACGAACAGGAAGGACGCACCGATTGCCAGTGCTGCCGCGGCGGCACCTCCTGCGACGCGCAGTGCAAGCGTCGTTCCGACAAGCTCCGCCTGAGCTTCGGGCTCCTCGACCAGATGTCGTGTCACCAGGCTGTCCAAGCCGAGATAGGGCAGAAAACCAAACAGTGCGACGAAGGCCAAGGCGTATTGGAAGATACCGAACTCGGCCGGTCCGAGATAGCGGGCCACTACGATGGAAACGGCGAGATTGGTCAAAAGCAAAATGACACGTTCGACCATCAGCCAGCTGATATTCTTAATGACGCCTGCAAGGGATGGGCGCCGCAGGAACAGGCCGGTTTTCCGCAGCATTCGCTTGAGTGTCATGACCCCGATCGCGGCATGTCGAACGGAAGTTCGTCATAGCTGACGGACACAATTCCGAACAGCGTGCCCGTCATCGTGCATCGCCTTCGATAAGCTGCTCAAATGTCTGGCTATATTGTGCCGTAATAACAGCGGGACTGAAATCTTCCGCGCGCTGTTTGCCTGCCGCCGCCAATCGCGCCGACAGTTTTCGGTCGGTCAATATCTTGATTATCCCTTCCGCTATCGCAGGCACATCGCCGACAGGTACGAGAATGCCGCTCTCTTGATCGGTAATTATCTCTGACGGGCCATGGGGGCAGATCGTCGAAAGGACGGGTGTTCCGCAGGCCATTGCCTCGACAAGAACATTGCCGAACCCTTCAAAAATCGACGACAGAACGAATAGGTCCGCGCTGGCAAAGATTTGATAAGGATTTTGCCTAAAACCGATAAGACGTACTGATGCTGACAAGTTCAGTTTGTCGATCAGAGCTTCCAGTTCCCCGCGCTTTTCTCCTTCGCCGATTATCCACAGCTCGGCATCGATTTCTTTTCGCACTAAAGCGAATGAACGAATGAGAACGTCGAAAGCCTTTTGGTAGTTCAAGCGACCGCAAGCGACGATCAACGGGCGTGAAGGCATGACTTCGGTCACGGGTTCTTCCGCCGCTTTTCGCAATCGATCATCCACGCCGATATTATAGATCACTTCCGTTTGGGGCAGCGCAGAAGGAGCGAAGGATCGAATATCGTCCTTAACCCCTTCAGATATGGCGATCACGTGATCAATCTTTGGCAATATGCGGCCGTAAAATCGCAGGAACATCTGCAACTTTCGGGGCTGATCGGAACCGTAGACGATCGTCGGAGGGGCCTGAACGCATCCGACGAGTACGGGACGGCGAGATAGCAATGGTCTCGCAAGAAAAACGGTCGCCATTGGAATGTCGAGGAAGGCGCACACTAGATCCGCATCAAGCCTTCTTAAAGCTTGTGCCATCTTGTGAATGAGGGACACCTTGGAGGGATTGTTCAGACTAACCAGTGTCACGTCATCGCGCAGCAAAGGCTCGTAGCTTCCGCCAGAGCGAAAGACGATGACGGATACTTCGAACGTTTTGCGGTCGAGGGTGTTTGCCAGTCGCAACAACTGCATTTCTGCGCCACCACCACCAAGCTGAAACGTCACGAAAGTCACGCGTTTGCGGCGAGAACTTTGATTTTCGGAAAGATCGATCATTGCGGTAAAGGTCGGCGGTGACGGCTCCGCGAAGCGGCGACCGCGCTTGGCGAATTTTGTTTCGTGGTCACAGGCTTCCGGGCGCCGACGGCAAGGGCAGCCAAATAAATGAGTATCAGTGCTGTCGCCTGCTGCATGAACGGAACGATGCTGTCGGTGCCTGGCTGAAAGTCGCTGAGGAAAAGCACATAGAAAGTGGTCACGAAAGGATCCGAATACCTTCTCAGATAGAGGCCGTGGACGCGTCGAAGCAAAAGACCATAGAGGGCGAACAGGACGATCACACCGGGCACGTTAAAATTCCAGTACGCTTCCGCAACGGCCCCGATCGGAACGGCAAATCCGTCACGTGTGGTGCCGAGGAACGTTTGGGCGAACAGGGAGCCTGCTCCGCGCGGCTTGTCTTCCCATAGCGGTCTCGGCACGAAGACGAAGATCGCGGCCAGATAAGTCCTTCCCAGAAGCGGTCCGTCGAGAACTTCATGGCCTTCCAGAACGATCGCAGAAGAACCGCTCAGATAGCGGCGCCCTTCCAGCTCCGTTTGCACTGCTTCGAAAACCTGATCGGCCCGAGCCGACATCAAGGCCTGCACCGCGGTGTCTCCAGTTTGTCCGGAACTCCTGATGATGGCGAGAGCGCCAAAGAGCGACAATCCGATGGGCAGAAGGAACACAGCCAGCCGTAAGGGCAACCTGCCGCTTCTCAACGCCCACACCAATCCCACCTTGGCCATCACAAGAATGGCCGACGAGCGGGATCCGTCGCTGATGAACTGCACCGCTACAACGCTGATGAGGAGAGCAATAAAGAACGGCGAGCGGACGTCTTTCGGCCGGATCGCAACCCACAGCATGAGGCATAATGTACTGGCATCGAACAATGCGACTACCGGTCCCAGTCCTTCGAGAGCGCGGGCGCGTCCACGAGAAAGGTCGGCAATGTGTGCCTGCAATCCGCCACGAAGCACGAGGAACACGATCAACCCACCGATAATGAGCAAAATGAAGGACACCGCTATCGTGCGTAAGGTTTGCTCATTCCAAATGTATCGAGCTTCGAAGGTCTCACCCTGCTTATTCGAAGCCAGGCGCCAACCGACAAACAAAGCCAGTAGAGAGAGAATCTGCAAGACGATAAATATACCTTCGCCCCACCACACATCCGCCCGGCTTGCCGCCGGAAGCGCGGCAAAAATAGGGGTCCGGACGGGGCCGCCAGTTAACCCGCCTAAATTGCTGAACAGCGTTTCGACGAGATAAGGCAGTTGAAGGAGAACCGGCCAGAGAACGACCGTAATGATCAAGGGGTGCAGAATGCCTTCTTTTCTATTGTTCAGGAAGAACAGGGGGCTGAGACGCAGAAGATCGAGACAAATTGACGCGAATGCCGTAAAAGCAAACGCAAGTCCGACCGAACTGTCCGCCCCGAACAGAGCCGCTTTCAGAAGTTTGAGAAGGTCCCCCGTAAGCAGGACATAGATTGCCAAGGCAATACGTATGCCGCCGAAATCACGGGAACCTTGCATCGCTCTGCGTTCCATCCTCAAAGACATTCGTGGTGCTCGGCAACCTGGCTCCCAACCGTGCGATTGCTCGAAACGTTTTCCTTGGTTCGCGGTACCTAAGGGTCATCGCGCCTACCGAACGCGGATGCGGTGAACTAGCCAAAGTGTCGCGGTAGGAAAAGACTTAAATAATTTGACCAGACCGTTTGCTGGTCGAAATGCTCGACCGCCCATCGACGCGCCGTCTCGCCTTCCGCATGTAAATCTTGGCGTCGCAAAATCATACTGCGTACCTGCCGTTCTACCGCTTTGATGTCTCCGTATGTGAACAAGTGACCTGAGATGCCGTCGCTGACGCTATCGCGCAGCCCCACGACGTCGAAGGCCACCGTCAGGACGCCGCTCGCTGCCGCTTCGATCGCGACGTTGCCGAACCCCTCGCGCGAACTTGGCATGAGATTCAGGTCGGCGAGCGCGAACCAGTCCTCTACATTGCTGCAAGCCGGTTGATGCCTGACCCTAGCATCATCTGCATCCTCCAACTCGGCGCGCAATGCATCGTCTTCAAAATTACCAACAAAAACGCAGACGACGTTGGGCAAATCGCGAAGCGCCCTCATAAGCTTCAAAGCCAGTCTCGTTCCTTTGTCGGGCGCGATGCGACCGACTACGACGATAACGAAACTATCTTCGGACAGACCGGCCTGCTGCCTAAGGGCCGCTTTCTCGGAAGGTTCACGGGGTTTGAACCGGCTCGTATCGACGCCATTGGACGAGCCATGGCCTGGCACAGCGTCTTCAGGCAGAATTTTTTTCGAAAGTCCGTCCTTCATGAAGGCCTCGTGTTGCGAGTGACTTATGAAAATCGTGCGATGAGCCGAGGCGAGTGCCAGCCGATCCAGCGTGACGAAGATCCAGCGTTTGAAACCGACGTAATTTTCGTAAGCTCGCCCGCGAATAAGCGCGACGCGATATTTCTGGCGGCCCATCGCACCCGCAATAGAACCGAGGAGCATGGCCTTGGGCGTCGAACAGACCACACTGTCGTAGCGATTGACCGTCAGAAAGAAGACAAGCTGAACGAGTGCTAATAAATCCCAGAATGGCCGCGGTTCGCGACGAAGGGCGATGGCAAAAACACGGCCCAAGTTCCGCCGCTTCAGTTCCGCAAGACCTTCTTTCGAACCCCCACAATAAAGGTCAAGCATGACCCCTTGATTCCTGAAGAACTCGAGCTGTCCACGGCCAAGTACGTTGAAAGCATATACGTCGGTCACGATCAAAGCCAGACGTGGTTGACCAGTCGATTTCGAGCCTGTTTTCTGTGGCATCACGAATGGGGAGCGATATTGGCGCTCAAATTCCTTACGTTCTCGGCGATTGCCCGGAAGACCCGATTGCGCCTATCATCGCAGCAGCAATCTGCTAGGGGCTCTCCTGGTCCCGACAAGCGCGACGATGTAAACGCAATATGGTGCTTTTGATAATCCTGCAACTGGTCCTGACCGGCGTAACCTTCGGTGCCTTGATCTGGCGTCCGGATTTGCTGCGGCCGATCATGTTGACCCTCGCTCTTGGTCTGGTCGGCATCTTCGGCTGGAATTCTGAGCTGTTCCGATTTGACGGGAGCCTCGAACAACTTGACGAGATTGGTCAAGAAAGCCTCACTCAGGACGAGGCTCTGGTCGAGGAATGCGATCGAATCCTCGGCATTGTCGATCAACTTGGCCTACTCGGCAGTATTTCCGATGACCAACTGCCCGTGAAATCCGATCTATGGGACCGCCTGCCGGCTAATGTGCAAGCAGCGATTACCAGATGCGCGGCAGTCAAATACAATGAAGGTCGCGAACTGCAGATCGACAGGCAGTGAGGTTCTTCATTTAGCGTCAATTGGGTTCAGTCTTCCCCGCTTCCAACTCCTTCTCGATTTCGGATCATATCAATAATGTCGCATGCGCAGATTAGTCTGATTGGCCTTGGTTACGTTGGCCTTCCTCTCGCGGTTGCCCTCGCGCGCTATTACTCGTGCCTCGGGTTCGACCTCGACCAGTCGCGGATCGACGAACTGAGACGGAACCACGATCGTACCGGGGAAATCGATAGCAAAAGGCTGGAAGCGTGCACGCTCGCATTGTCGAGCGACCCCGGTGATCTGCCCGCTTCGGACTTCTTCATAGTCACCGTGCCGACACCAATCGATGCCGAACGGAAGCCGGACCTTTCGATCGTAGAGGCGGCAAGCCGGACTGTCGGAAGCGCTATCGCGCGATCCGCCGAGCAGGGCAAGAAGCCCATCGTGATCTACGAAAGCACTGTCTATCCCGGGGTTACGGAAGAAATTTGCGTACCGTTGCTCGAAGAAATGTCGGGCCTGAAATGGAAATCGGACTTCTTCGTCGCTTACAGTCCTGAGCGAATCAATCCCGGCGATCGAGAGCATACCGTCGACAAGATTACCAAGGTCGTGTCCGGGGATACTCCCGAAACGCTCGAGAAGGTCGCAGCGCTCTACGATGCCGTTACATCCGGCGGGGTGTTTCGGGCAGCGTCGATCAAGACGGCCGAAGCCGCCAAGGTAATCGAGAACGCGCAGCGCGATATCAACATCGCCTTCATGAACGAGATTGCCCTTATTTTCGGGGAACTCGACTTGTCTGTTTGGGATGTTCTGGAAGCGGCTCGTACGAAATGGAACTTCCTGCCGTTTGCCCCGGGACTGGTCGGAGGCCACTGTATCGGCGTCGATCCGTATTACCTAGCTCATCGCGCCAGCGAACTGGGCATGGATCCGAAGGTCATTCTGGCCGGCCGCAACGTGAATGATGCAATGGCCATGTCAATTGCCCGGCGGCTTAATGACAAACTTAATGGCGAAACAAGTTCGATCCTCGTGCTCGGTCTGACTTTCAAAGAGAACGTACCCGATCTCCGCAATAGCAAGGTGGCCGACCTTGTAGCGGAATTGAAGAAATTCGGACATTCTGTAACCGTCCATGACCCCCTTGCAAACAGTGAGGAAGCAAGGGATGAATATGGCATCACGCTGGACCCGGACGCTTTCGGCAGCTCCTACGACATGGTCCTGCTGGCCGTCCCGCATGAAGAGTATATCGACATGGGGGTCGAAACCTTCGACGCGCTTTTGAAACCGGGGGGCGTTCTCGCCGATCTGAAAAATGCGTTGTCCGAACCTGCCGCATGGACACTTTGATAACGGGTTTCTAAAGCCTTCATCCTGTAAGATGGCTCATTCGAATTCTCGATAGCTGACAACAAGGAAGTGCATTGCCCCAAAGCAATTACCGCCGAAATCGCGTACTCGTCACCGGAGGCGCGGGCTTCCTGGGATCGCATCTGATCGACCGGCTGCTCGACCGCGGCAGCGAAGTGCTCTGCGTCGACAATCTGTTCACCGGCGACAAGAGCAACATCGATCACCTTGCAGGCAATCCCCGCTTCGAATTCATGCGGCACGACGTCTGCCTGCCGCTGTTTGTCGAGGTGGATGCGATCTACAATCTTGCCTGCCCCGCTTCGCCGATCCATTATCAGCACGATCCGGTCCAGACGACCAAGACGAGCGTGCATGGCGCGATCAACATGCTGGGCCTCGCCAAACGGCTGCGCGTGCCGATCTTTCAGGCCTCCACGAGCGAAGTCTATGGCGATCCCAGCGTCCATCCGCAGCCGGAAAGCTACTGGGGCAACGTCAATCCCATCGGCATCCGTTCCTGCTACGACGAAGGCAAGCGCTGCGCGGAAACCCTGTTTTTCGATTATCACCGGCAGCACGGCCTCGATGTAAAGGTCGCGCGCATCTTCAATACCTATGGCCCGCGCATGAATGCGGCCGACGGACGGGTCGTATCGAACTTCATCGTGCAGGCTTTGCAGGGCGAGGATATCACGATCTACGGCGACGGTTCGCAGACGCGCAGCTTCTGTTACGTCGACGACCTGGTCGACGGGTTCCTGCGGTTCATGGACGCGGGCGACGACGTCCACGGGCCGATCAACATCGGCAATCCGAACGAGTTCACGATTCGCCAGCTGGCCGAAAAGGTCATCGAGAAGGTTGGTGGATCGTCGAAACTGATCGAGAAACCGCTGCCTCAGGACGATCCGATGCAGCGCAAGCCAGATATTTCGAAAGCGCGCGAACTGCTCAACTGGCAGCCGACGGTGGAACTCGACGAAGGGCTCGACCGGACGATCGCCTATTTCCGCAAAGTCGTCGCCGGATAGCGCGAGAGCGGTTGTGCGAAAGGTTCTCGTCACCGGCACGGCCGGCTTCGTCGGATTTCATCTTGCCAGATTGCTTCTGGCAGAGGGCTTCGCCGTCGTCGGTTACGACGGCCTGACTGACTATTACGACGTACGACTGAAGGAGCGGCGGCACCGCATGCTGCTCCAAAACCAGCATTTCTCGGCCCGCACTGCGATGCTGGAAGATTTCGAAACCTTGCGCGAACTGGCGCTTGCCGAGGAACCGGACGTCATCGTTCACTTGGCGGCGCAGGCGGGGGTGCGGTACAGCCTCGAAAACCCGCGCGCCTATATCGACGCCAATATCGTCGGCACGTTCAACGTAATGGAATCCGCGCGCGAGCTTCAAGTCGATCATCTGCTCATGGCTTCGACCAGCTCGGTCTATGGCGCGAACGAGGACATGCCGTTCAACGAGCGCGAGAAGGTCGATACGCCGCTTACGATCTATGCCGCCACGAAGCGGGCGAACGAAGCGATGGCGCATAGCTATGCGCATTTGTGGGACCTGCCGACGACGATGTTCCGGTTCTTCACCGTCTATGGTCCGTGGGGGCGGCCGGACATGGCGCTTTTCAAATTCACGAAGGGTATCCTCGAAGGCCATCCGATCGACATCTACAACAATGGCGAGATGTTTCGCGACTTCACCTATGTCGAGGATCTGGTTCGCGCCATTCGGCTGCTCATCGACGTCCCGCCCGAGCGGCCTGCCAGCCGCGACGAGATTGCCGCAAATGACAGCCTTTCCCCTGCCGCACCTTATCGCGTGGTCAATATCGGCAACAGCGACAGGGTCAAGCTCACCGACTATATCGACGCCATCGAGGAAGCGGTCGGGAAGAAGGCGATCCGGAACCTGATGCCGATGCAGACGGGCGACGTCCCGGCAACCTGGGCGGATACGAGCTTGCTGAACGATCTTACCGGCTTTCGCCCGAAAACCGATTACCGCGACGGCATCGCCCGCTTCGTCGCGTGGTATCGGGATTATTACGACGTATAGTCGTCACGCTGTGGCGAGGAGTTCGACGATCCTTTGGGCGGCCCGGCCGTCGCCGAACGGACTGACGGCTCGCGCCATCGCAGCATAGGCCGAACGGTCATCCAGCAAGCGGTTCGTTTCCGCCACGATCCGTTGCGTATCGGTTCCTACGAGGATTGCGCCCCCTGCCTCGATCGCTTCGGGCCGTTCGGTGGTTTCACGCAATACGAGAACGGGCGTACCGAGGGCGGGCGCTTCCTCCTGCACCCCTCCGCTGTCCGATAGCATCAGGTCGCATGCGTCGAGCAATCGGCAGAAGTCTGGGTAATCCAGCGGCTCCAGCAAGGCGACGTTCTCGCATGGAGAAAGCCGCTCCCTCACGATGCCGCGCACATTGGGGTTCGGGTGGACAGGAAAGAGAATGCCGACATCCGGGCGATGGGCGAGTTGCCCGACGGCCTCGACGACCCGAACTATGCCCTCTGCGAAACTTTCGCGCCGATGGCAGGTCACGCCGATGTGGCGGCGACCGGCGAAGCGTTGTAGCGCCTCGCGGAACGCATCGGACGAACCGCCCCGGCCAGCCAATCGGTCTTGCGTCCAATAGAGTGCGTCGATGACGGTGTTGCCGGTCAGGTGAATGGTCTGGTGCGGGACATTTTCCGATCGCAGGGCGTCCGCCGCGCGCCGGGTAGGGCAGCAATGTATGGTAGCAAGCCGTGTGATGATCGAACGGTTCGCTTCTTCGGGCCACGGGTGGGCCAGACTCCCGCTTCTGAGCCCAGCCTCGACATGGACGATTGCGATCTTTCGATAATGCGCGGCGAGCGCGGATACCATCGCTGTCGTCGTATCGCCCTGAACGACGACAAGGTCGGGCTTTTCTTCGTCGAGAACATGACCGACACAGGTCAGCAGCGTCGCAGTAAGTTCGTCCAGCGACTGGTCGTCCGTCATCACGTCACAGTCGTGATGCGGTCTAATCTTCGCAAATTCGAGCACTTGATCGAGCAATCCACGATGCTGCCCGGTGACGCATATGCACGAGGTAAAGCGCGCATCGCCTTCCAGTGCGTGGAGGATCGGGAACAGCTTGATCGCTTCGGGTCGCGTGCCGAAAATCGTCAATATCTTGCGAACCCGGCCCATTCAGTCGCGGCGTAAAACAGGTTCGCCGGAAAGTCTCTCGCTATTTCAGAAGCTTCAATTGCCCGGATCGACCTGCGGTCCGATCGGGGGCGGCGTCTCATCCACCTCGCCCTCGACGGGCTGTTCGCGTTCCCGCTCGAGGCGCTCCATATATTCGCGCTCGATCTGCTCGACGCGTTCCTGCTCGGCGGCAGCATCCTCGTCGATCGTCGAAAGGCGTTCCTCGCGCGCTTCCTGAATGAGCTGTCCCATTCGTACGCCCGGCGCATTCGCCCGATCCTCGTAAGCGGCGCGGATCAGTTGCTGGGTGCAGCCGGTCAAACCGCCGGCCCCAGCCGGAGAGCAGGACATGATCCCGAAATCGCCGACCGTTTCCAGCCGCTCCACACGCTCTGCCCAGCTCATATTGGCAGGATCGTCGCTATGACGCAGAGCTTTGGGAATGCGGTAGGGTTCTTCGAGAACGCCGCAAACGGTAATCACATCTTCGGTCGAAGCAGGGCATTCCTCGCCCTCCGTAATATAGACCTGATTGACAGCGTAATCCTCGTCCTGCGCTGCAACCGGCGCTGCAAGGCAGGCGGCGAGAATGGCGGTCGGGGCGATGAGACGTTTCATATTGCGTTCCAGTCGGCAGTTTTCGGGCGCGCAGGGCGGATGTGTCGTTCATACACCGCGATGCGCTGAACTGCCAATGAAGCGGTTCGGCGGGCCTTCCGGTTCCCGATGGATCGGATCAGATGCGCTCGGATATCTTGATCGCGGCCTTGCAGCCGAGGCGGATCAAACCCGAGAGGACGGGATAGGCCGTCGCCTGTTCCGCACCGCTGGCGATAGCGGTGTCATGATGTTCGCGTTCTTCCTCGCGGAAACGCTCGATCATGGCGGCGAGTTCGGGGTCGTCGCCGTCTTTCTCCAAGGCTTCGAGCTGATCGGAATAGTGCTTGTCGATCTCGGTTTCGACCGCGGCAGTACAGGCCATGGCCGCCTTCGGTCCCATCAGAGCGGTCGCCGCGCCCAAAGCGTAACCTGCGACGTTCCAGAACGGCTGCAAGGCAGTCGGTCTTACGCCGCGACGCGCGATAAGCGCATCGAACTCCGCGCGATGGACAGCCTCCTGCGCTGCCATGTGACGAATTTCCGCGCTGTCTGGCGCCCGGTCGCCCATCACAGCCAGTTGCCCTTCATAGATGCGGGTCGCGCCGAACTCGCCAGCCTGATCGACCCTGATCATCCGGTCCGTTCGCGTTTTCCTCATCGTGTTCTGCCTTTCGCCAGCAGGACGAATACGGCCAGTCCTGCGATCCCGGAGACGATGAAATTCCATCCCGCAAGAGAAACGCCCAGGAAATGCCAAGGTGCCCGGTCGCAGCGAATGAGCGGAGCGCTGGTGATGGCGTCCATGGCGCTCGTACCGGGTTCGCGAACCAAGGCCCCCGAACAACCGGTAATCCCCTCCCACCAGCCATACTCGACCCCGGCATGAAAGCCGCCGATCAGCCCCGAGGTGAGAATGCCCCCTGCCGCGAGCGAGATCCACAGGCGTTTGGGCGCGAGAACGTAGCTGAGCAGTGCGAAGAGAATGGCTGCGAAATGCGGATAACGCTGCCACCAGCACATCTCGCAAGGATAAAGGCCGAAGCCGTATTGCGAAATGTAGGCGCCCGCGATCAGCAGCGCAGGGACGCCCAGCGCGATCTGCCGCGCCAGACGCACTTGCGGAGTTACATCACCAGGGACGCCAATCTTGGCCATAAAGCTTCGGAACTACTGCAGACCTGTTACTTGCGATGCGCCACGGCGTTCGTGTTCGTACGGCGGAGCGTCTTCAACGCGTAATCGAGCTGGAAATCCTCGATTCCCTGCTCTTTCAGCTCTTCCGAGGTAAGCTGGAAGCGCGGATCGTCGAGCGTATCCACTTCGAGTTCCTCGTCCTTGATGCCGAGCTCGTTGATGAGATGGCCGCGCAGGTCCGATTCGCGCATCGAATATTTGGCGCGCAGGGCGAAGTCCGGATCGCTGAGTTGCGGAACCGCGATATCCGGTTTGATGCCGCCTTCCTGCACCGAATGACCCGATGGCGTGTAGTAGCGCGCGGTCGTCAGCTTGAGAGCGGAGTCGCGGCTCAGCGGAAGCAGCGACTGCACGCTGCCCTTGCCGAAGCTGCGCTGACCCATGACGACCGCCCGGCGGTGATCCTGCAACGCGCCTGCCACGATTTCCGAAGCGGAAGCGGAACCGGCATCGATCAGCACGATCATCGGAACGTCGCCGGCAATGTCGCCGCGAAACACGGTTTCCGCGTCGTAGAGGATCGTCTCGCCGCGTGCGCGTCCGCGCTGCGACACGATGCGTCCCTTGTCGAGGAACAGATCGGACAGGGCGACGGCTTCGTCGAGCGATCCGCCGGGATTGGAACGCAGGTCGAGGATCAGGCCACCGACTCGCCCGGCTGCCTCGGCCTGGATGCTTTTCCAGGCGGCGTAGACATCGCTGCCGACATCGCGCGAGAATTCATTGATGGTGATGACGCCGATATTGCCGCTTTCGAGCGAATAAGTCACCGGCTCCAGTTCGATGACACCGCGCGTCACATTGACTTCGAACGGCTCGTCGCGTCCGGGGCGGAAGACCGTCAGTTCGATCGAGGTCCCCGCCTGTCCACGCATCATGTTGACCGCTTCATCCAAGTCCCGGCCATAGATCAGTTCGCCGTCCAGATGAGTGATGTAATCGCCTGCCTTCAATCCGGCTTCGTCCGCGGGGCTGCCGCGGAAGGGCGAAATGATCTTCACGGCGCCGTCTTCCTGGACGACCGACAGACCGAGACCGGAGTAATTGCCGTCAATAAGCGTATTGATCCGTTCGAGATCCGATCCGTCGAGATAGGCAGAGTGAGGATCGAGCGATGCGAGCATTCCGTCGATCGCGCCGCGGATCAGCTTTTCGTCGTCGACATCCTCGACATAACTGGCCTTGATCCGCTCATAGGTGGCAAACAGTTTCGCGAACTCCGCACCCGCTCGCCCGTCAACCTGCGCCATCACCGAAGTCGTGGCGGGGATAAGGGTAAGGGCCGTGGCGAGAGCCGCCGCCGTCAATGCCGGGCGAACTGCTGCAGATTTCATAACGCGATATACTCCTGGAGTAACTTCGTCACACTATCGCTCATTACCCCTTAATACCAGATGACAACGCCCCGCGCCCCATTCAAGGACAAGCGGCGGCGCAGACTTAATCCGCGACATAATCCAGCGGGTCGACGGGTTTGCCGGCGCGGCGCAACTCGAGCAGCACTTCCGGTTCGGCGGCAGAAGCGCGGCCGATGGGGCCTCCGCTGGCGAGCAGATCGCCGATGGCAACGTCGAGGCTTTCGAGACCGGTAACGAGACTGGTCCAGCCTGCGCCATGCTCGATGATCGCGATCCGGCCATAGCCGCGGTATGGTCCGGCAAAGACGACCCTGCCTGCCGCCGGGGCGACGACCTGTGCTTCTGCAGCGGGTTCGAGGACGATGCCCGACCGGCGCAAGCCGCCCCGCCCGCGTTCGCCGAATTCGCCAGTAACCCTTCCCACGACCGGCAAGCGATAGGCGCGCGGACCTGCGGTCGCAGCCGCCTCGATTCGCGATGCGCCGCTCCCCTTCATCGACGCGGCAATGCGCTGCGTCGTGGGGTCAGCGGGTCGCATGATCGGACCAGAGAGCCGCGCCAGTTCGGCTTCCTCCTCCCCGGCCCGGTCGAGCCGGGCGATAAGACCGTCGAGACTGCTTGCTTGTTCGGCAAAACGCGCCGCCTTCTCCGCTTCCAGTTGCGCATCGCCAAACGCACGTTCTGAGGCCAGGCGCTGCCGCCGGGTGGACGCAATGAGTTGTGCACGCCGCCGTGCCAGCACGGTCTCGTTCTTTGCGAGTGCGGCCAAAGTCTGCACCGATTCGCGAGACAATTGGCGTACACGCTCGCGCTGGTCGCGCAGGCTTGTCGTCTTTTCGCGAATGGCGGGAATTGTCTGGTCGAGCACAGCACGCAGATAAACCGTCTCGCGCAACGAGCCTGGTTGAAGCGCGGACAGCGCGAGCGGCCGGGCCGTCAGTCGCTGCAAGGCGGCGGTCAGCTGCACGACAGGCTCGCGCTTGTCGCCCAGTTGCCGCTCCAGCGTGCGGCGCTCCTTGCGGATAAGGTTCAGCCGGGAGCGCGCCGATGCAAGGCTCGCCTCGACCGTCTGGATCTGCGCTGCCAGCAGGGCCACTTCGCTCTGCGCTTTCTCCGCTGCAAACTCTGCATCTTCCGCTTGCCGGAGAAGCTCCTGTTCTCTTTCCCTTGCAACCCGCGCGCGATCCTGCGCGGCGGCGTATTGCTGTCGTGCCTCGCGCAAGCTTTGGGTCGTGGACAAGCCGCTATCTGACCGATCGTCCTGCGCACCCAGCGGGTTGCGAGCGAAAACGAGCAACGCGGCGCAGACCGTTGTGGCAAGTATCACGGACATGGTGGGCGACGGGCGGGACATGGCGCTCCTATGCCCCATTATCCGCTGCGATGGTAGGGATGGCCGGCAAGGATCGTCGTCGCGCGGTAGATCTGCTCGGCGAGCATCGCGCGCACCATCAGATGCGGCCAGGTCGCCTTGCCGAACGAAATGAGCATATAGGCGTCGGAACGGTCCTCAGCCGAATGGCCGTCGGCCGCTCCGATCATGAAGCGCGTCTCGCGAATGCCGTCCTCTCGCCAGCGCCCCAACAAATCCGCCAGCTCTTCGGACGAGAGGTTCTTACCCCTCTCGTCGAGCAGTATAGTTCGACACGGCGTCAGCGCTTCAGGAATGCGCCCGCCCGTTTCCGGCAGTTCGGTCACACGCAGCGCATCGCCGAGGCGTTTTTCGTAGCGCTCGACAAGTTCACGTTCCGGCGAGCGGCCGATTTTGCCGCGCGCAATGATGTGAAAGAGGATTGCCGCCTCCCGAACGCAGGCGCGTCAGGCCGAGCCGGCAGCTACCGGAGGAGCGTCGCCAAAGGCCCACATCCGCTCTAGGTTGTAGAAGCTGCGCACTTCGGGCCGGAACAGGTGCACGACCACATCGCCTGCATCGACGAGCACCCAGTCGGCTGCCGGCAAGCCTTCGATCCGCACCGGGCCGAGGCCCGCCTGCTTGATCGTCTCGCTCAGCTTCTGTGCGATTGCGGCGACCTGCCGGGTCGATCGACCCGACGCGATCACCATGTGGTCGGCAATGGAGGATTTGCCCTCGAGCGGGATCGAAACGACTTCCTGCGCCTGGTTTTCGTCCAGTTGCGACATGACCAGCTCGTGCAAGGCATCGTCGCGCTGCGTCGCCGGGTTCGTTCCGTTCTGACCGGCCTTGGCCGGATCGGTATGCGCCTCTGTCATGGGCGGAAATTCTACTCCTCGTTAGGTTCGCTTACGAACATGTAATGGCGCGGATCGCGTTTTACGAGAGCTTATCGGGCGCAACCAGCTTGTGCGTCAGTGTATCGCGCACCGGGCGATTCGCAAAATCATTCTCCCAGTCGGGATTGGCAGCGCGCAGTTTCGTGGCCGACCGCTCGTCGGGATCGAAGCGCAGGATGAGGAGCGCCGGCGGGGCAAGCGAAGCGAGGTCGGCATCTCGCGAAACGCGAAAGCGGCGGAGCCACAGCATCGCCGGACTGCGCATCGCCGCGAGATTGTAGCCGGGTCGCGCGATCACGGCGATCGGCATCGTGCGAGCGATCACACGCCACTGCCGCCAGCGATGGAACTGTGCAAGATTGTCCGACCCCATCAACCAGACGAAGTTGCGCTTCGGATAACGTCGCTTAAGCGCGCGTAGCGTATCGACCGTATAGCGTGTTCCCAGATCACGTTCGATCGCTGTCGGCCTGATCGGGGCACGCCGCGCCTGGGCTTTCGCCGAAGTGAGCCGAGAGGCGAGGTCCGCCATGCCTTCCCGCGGTTTCAGCGGGTTGCCGGGCGAGACGAGCCACCACACCTCGCCCAGCATCAGTGCCTTCATCGCAAACAGGGATATGCGGCGATGCCCGCCATGCGCAGGATTGAAGCTGCCCCCGAGCAATCCGATCCGGTTCGTGCGCGATCGCTTCAAGAACGCGTCTGGCCGCTGCCGCGAACCTGCCATTTGTAGGTCGTGAGCCCCTCCAACGCGACTGGGCCACGCGCATGGAGCCTCCCCGTCGCGATGCCGATCTCAGCCCCAAGGCCGAACTCGCCGCCATCGGCGAACTGGCTCGACGCATTCGCCATAACGATTGCCGAATCGACTTCGGAAAGAAACCTCTCCGTCACGTTTTCATCCGTAGCGATAACCGCATCGGTGTGCCCGGAACTGTGACGTGCGATGTGCCCCAACGCCGCATCAAGACCATCGACGATCGCGATCGAGAGCTTGGGCGCGAGATATTCGGTGTCCCAGTCTTCTTCATTCGCCTCTTCGATACGCGGGTCGAGAGCCCTTGCCCGCCCGTCCCCAACAAGTTCGCAACCGCTGTCGGCCAAAGCCGTGCACAATTCAGCCGCTGCGGGATATGCGGAATCGATAAGGAGCGTTTCCATGGCTCCGCAAATGCCCGGTCTGCGCATCTTCGCATTGACGGCCACCTGCTTCGCGGTCTCCGGATCGGCGGAGCGATCGACATAGGTGTGACAAATACCATCGAGATGGGCGAGCACGGGGACGCGGGCATCGCGCTGTACTCGCTCGACAAGGCTCTTGCCCCCGCGCGGTACGATCATGTCGATCAGCCCACTGGCCTGCAACATCGCCCCGACGGCGGCCCGGTCCTGCGTCGGGACGAGCTGGACGATTTGTCGCGGAATTCCTGCTTTCTCGAGCCCCTCGCCGAAGGCTTGCATCAAGGCGCGGTTGGAATGGACGGCCTCGCTGCCTCCGCGTAGGATGGCAGCATTGCCCGACTTGAAGCACAGCGCCGCCGCGTCGATCGTGACGTTGGGGCGGCTCTCGTAGATGATGCCGATGACGCCGATCGGAATGCGGACGCGGCTGAGTTCGAGCCCGTTGGGGCGGTCGTCGCGGGAAATCACTTCGCCGACGGGATCGGGAAGCTGCGCAACGTTCTCGAGCGCTCCGGCGATACCCTCCAAACGCCCTTCGTCGAGTGCCAGTCTGTCGAGCATTGCCTCGGCAAGACCGCCATCCCGCCCGCTTGCCAAATCTTTTGCATTGGCGGACAGGATCGCTTCGCCGGACGCTCGCAACACGTTGGCAATTTCACGCAGAGCAGCGGACTTCGCCGCGTCGTCGAGCAAAGCGACTTCGCGCTGCGCCTCGCGAGCGTCGCGAGCCATCTGAGCGATGCAGTCGGATGTCGATCGTGTGGTCTCGCCGGTCATTCTTCGATCTTTCCTGTTGGCCAGCCCTCGAACGATGTCGCGAAAGGCGTATTTTCGAACCTTCGATTTGTCCGATCGCAAAATGGTTCCCGAGAAAATTGCATATCTTGGCAATAATTCATCAGTTCATCCCGCCGATGGTTCCGTTCATCCCTTTGAAACCGCCTCGGCATCGATTCTGTTAACTTTCGCCCCTACCAAATGGCCCGGGTCGGAAACAACCAGGCGGGGTCGCTTTGGCTAACAAAAGCAATGCTACGGGTTTGTCGAACCGGATCAAAGGATATTTTCCTGACCGGGAATTCTTCATGCGCTCGCAAGGGCAGGTGCGGTTTATCACCGTAACCTCGCGAATGCAGATGATCGCCGCGGCGCTTGTCGCACTGGCACTTATCGGCTGGGCGCTGACGATGGCAGTGATGACTTGGACGCAGTACCGCGCGCAGTCCGACCTTGCCTTGCTGAATGCCCGCGAGGCTCGCGTCGCCACGGCGCAGGAACGGGTGGAGGCCTATCGCGACGACATCGGCAAGGTCGCCTCCGATCTCGAACAGCGGCAGAAATTCATCGAGGAAATGGTCCCCACCCTGCCCTCGGACATCGTCACCGAATCTCAGCTTACCGATTCGGCTAGCGAAGCGGAAAAGACCGTCTCCAAGGTGAGCGCCGTCCTGCCGGAAGCAGCTGCTCTTGCGCGGATCGAAGCACGGCAACTGGTCTTCGTCGAGAAGCTCACCCGCTACGCCGATTATCGCGCCAGCCGCGCGGAAGAAGCGCTCATCAAGCTCGGGCTCGATCCTTCCTCTGTCCTTCGCAAGGCCGAGCGGGAGGCCATGGGTGGTCCTTTGGAGCAACTCGCGACCAGCGATGACGGATCGCTCGATCCCCGCTTCGAACGGATGGGTCTCAGCCTGGCGCGCATGACTGCGCTAGAGCGAGTTCTGGACGGCGTTCCGCAGGTTCTTCCCGCCAGTATCGATTCGATCACGTCGGGCTTCGGTTTCCGCCGCGACCCCTTCAAGGGAACGGGCGCCATGCACAAGGGCCTCGATTTCCGCGGCCGCATCGGCACGCCGATCCACTCCGCCGCTGCCGGCAAGGTGACTTTCGTCGGTCGCAAGGGCGGTTACGGAAAAGTCGTCGAGGTCACGCACGGCAACGGTCTGATGACGCGCTATGCCCATATGTCCCGCTTTTCGGCCAAGGTCGGGCAGCGTGTCGCTGCCGGCGACGTGATTGGCGCGATCGGCAATACCGGCCGCTCCACCGGGCCGCATCTTCATTTCGAGGTCCGGATCAACAACCGGGCCGTCAATCCCCGCCCATTCCTGGAGACCGCTCCCAATGTTCTCGAAGAAATCCGATCCTTCCCCGGCACCGGCGAGCGTACCGATGGCTAAGAACAATTCCGGCAACGGCCGCTCGACCTTCAGCGTCATCGGCTCCGACATCGTCATCACCGGCGACATCGCGGCATCTGCCGATCTGCATATCGATGGGAAGGTCGAAGGCGACATTGCCTGCTCCTCGCTCGTGCAGGGCGAAACCAGCGTCATCCACGGTAATGTCAAGGCGGACCGTGCACGCCTGTCCGGCACGGTCAACGGATCGATCGCCGCCAAAGAGCTCGTCGTTCTCCAGACCGCGCGCATAACCGGTGACGTCCAGTATGACGCGCTGACCATCGAGCAAGGAGCTCAGGTCGAGGGCCGGTTCGCACCCAAGATGGACAAGCCGGCAGCCAAGCAGGCGCAGCAGGTCGGCGCGAACGACGAACCCAAGCTCGCCGTCGCCCGGTAACGACGGGTCAGGAACGACAAGTCAGTACAGCACCTCGGCACGCAACGCCTTGCGGTCCAGCTTGCCGATCATCGTTTTCGGCAGTTCGTCGCGAATCACGAGTTTCTCGAGCCGCTCGTGCTTGCCGAGCCGGGCGTTCGCCCAATCCTTCAGTGTCTCGGCATCGGCCGAACGGTCGTTCAACGTCACATAGGCGTGAACGCATTCGCCGCGATAATCGTCGGGCGCACCGATGACGAGCGCCTCCTTGATGGCGGGGTTATCGAGCAGGACGTCCTCTACCTGGCTCGGAAAGACCTTGAACCCGCCGACCGCAATCATGTCCTTGATCCGATCGACGATCTCGATGAACCCGTCGGCATCGACGGTTGCGACATCGCCGGTCCTTAGCCATGCCTTGCCGAAATGCTGGGCGAAGGTGGCGGCCTGCGTATCCGGCCGGTTCCAGTAGCCCTTCATTATCTGCGGCCCTGCCAGCGCGAGTTCGCCCGGTTCGTCCGTTCCGACGAGGCGCGTCGGGTCTTCCTTGTCGAGAAGGATGGCCTGCGTGCCCGGTACGAGCTGTCCGATCGTCCCCGGCTTGCGAGCCGCCGTGTAGGGATTGACGGAGACGACGCCGCTGCTTTCCGTGAGGCCGTAGCCCTCGACGATGCGAACGCCCGTTTTCTCCTCGAACGCCTTCTGAACGGGGGCCGGCATTGGCGCCCCGCCGGAGATGCAGATCTTCATCGAGGAACAGTCGGTTTTGGCGAAATCCTGGTGATCGAGCAGCGCTTGATACATGGTCGGAACGCCGGGAAACGCCGTCGGCTTGGCCTTGGCGATGGTGGCCAACACCTGATCCGGCTCGAAGCGCGGCAGCATGACGATCGTTCCGCCGCGCAGAATCGTGCGATTGAGAACGCAGGTATTGGCGAATACGTGGAACAGCGGCAAAGCTCCGAGCACGCGATCGGGCTCGCTCCGGTCGAACGGATCGATGGCGTTCACCTGCTGCGCGTTGAAGGCGAGATTGCCATGCGTGAGCATCGCCCCCTTCGGCCTTCCGGTCGTACCGCCGGTATATTGAAGGAGCGCGAGATCGTCCGCATGGGCGGCAACAGGCGGGCTGATCTCGTCCTTCAGAAAATCGGACCAGTCGACGACATCCGACCGGCGCGGGCTCTTCGCAATCTTGCCGCGTCCCAATATCTTGAGCGCAACACGCTTCGATAGCGGCAGCATGGCACCGAGCTTGCCGACCACCAGCGTTTCCAGCGCCGAGCCGCCCAACACCTTAAGGGCGGTCGGCAAAAGGCTTGCCACGTCCAGCGTGACGAGGAGGCGCGTCCCGGAATCCTCGACCTGATGGGACAGTTCGTCCACGGTATAGAGCGGCGAGAAATTGACGACCACCGCGCCGGCCATCATCGCTCCGTAGTAGGCGGCGACATAGATCGGCACGTTCGGCAGGAACAGGCCGACCCGGTCGCCGGGCGCAATACCGTGCGCCTTCAGCCCGGCGGCGAACCGGGCGGCCTCTTCATACAGGTCGCGATAGGAATAGTTCGCACCGAGGAACGCGGCGAGCGTCCGGTCGGGGTGCGTGGCCGAGGCCTTCGCAAACGCCTCGATCAGCGCCATCTTTTCGAGCGGCACATCCCAGGGCCGGGGATGATGATAGGGCGCACGCGCCGCCTGCTCGGTTGCGGGGAAGGCGACGGCTTCTCTATTGACATCCATGTCAGCTGAGATGCCGCCTCACCCCCGAAAGAGCAAGCAGTTTTGCCCGCCCTGTCCCACGGTGCGAACACCACCGCGGGAAGCGAAAGCGGCTACTCGCTGTCTTCGGATGCCCGCTTGTTCTCGAGCCATGCGGCGGCTTCGGCTTCCTGGGCAGCTTCCGCCGCTTCCTTCACCGCAGCCTCGCGCTCCGCCCGAAGTTCCTCGATCAGCCGCTCGCGATCGCTTACATTGTCCGAGGATGCAGCTGCCGCCGCTTCCTGATCGATGCCCGCCTTCTTCGCCGCCTTCGAGACGACCGCGTCGAGTTCGCGCTGCGAACACAGGCCGAGCGTCACGGGATCCTTCGGCTGGATGTTCTGCATGTTCCAGTGCGAACGGTCGCGGATCGCGTTGATCGTGTTGCGCGTCGTGCCGATCAGCTTGGAAATCTGCGCGTCGCTCATCTCGGGATGATTGCGCAGGAGCCAAGCGATCCCGTCGGGCTTGTCCTGCCGCTTCGACACCGGCGTATAGCGCGGTCCCTTGGTGCGATTGACCGCGACCGGAGCGCGTTGCATCTTCAGCGCATAGGAGGAATCCGCCTCGCCCTTGGCGATCTCGTCCTGCGTCAGTTCGCCTGCATGAAGAGGATCGCGCCCGGTATATTTGCTGCCCGCGAGGTCATCGGCCATCGCCTGCACTTCCAGAATGTGCAGCCCGCAAAACGCCGCAATCTGCTGAAAGCTGAGGCCGGTGTGGTCGACCAGCCAGGTAGCGGTCGCGTGGGGCATGAGGGGTTTCGCTTGATCGGCCATGTCGGTTCTCTTCTTGCCCCTCGACACATCGGGAAGGGCATCTTGTCGTGGGTTCGGTATTCCGAAACAGAAGGGCCGCCCCTCTCGAGACGGCCATTGCGGGCGTCTGTTTAGGCCCGAACGCCGCAAACGGCAAGCATGTTCAGCGCGAGGCGACGCGCAGCACGATCTTCCCGATATGCTCGCCTGCCTCCATCCGGGCGTGGGCGTCCGCCGCGCGTTCGAGCGGAAAGATTTCGTCCATCACCGGCCGGATGCGACCGTTTTCGAACAAGGGCCAGGCATTCTCCGCAATCTCGTCCGCCAGCAGGGCTTTGAAGTTGTCGGACCGGGCGCGCAGCGTCGAACCGGTCAGGGTCAGCCGCTTCGTCATGACCTGCGCCATGTTGATTTCCGCCTTCGGCCCGCCGAGCACGGCAATCGTCACGTGCCGCCCTTCCGTTTTCAGACAGGCGATATTGCGCGCAACATAATCGCCCGATACCATGTCGAGCACAACGTCGACGCCTTTGCCGTGGGTGAAGGACTTGATCTCCTCGACGAAGTCCAGCTCCTTGTAATTGATGGCGAGATCGGCCCCGACCCGCCGGGCGGCCTCGCATTTCTCGTCGCTGCCCGCTGTCGTTACGACGGTCAGATCAAACGCCTTGCCGAGCATGATCGCCATGGTTCCGATGCCGCTCGTTCCGCCGTGAACGAGCAGCGTCTCGCCTGCTTTCGCCCAACCCCGCTCGAAAACATTGTGCCAGACGGTAAACAGCGTTTCGGGGAGAGCGGCCGCTTCTTCCAGCGCCATCTTCCGCGGCAGCGTCAGGCAGTGCCGCGCATGGGCAGTGCAATACTCGGCGTAACCTCCGCCGGTCACGAGCGCGCAGACCTGTTGTCCGAGCATTTCACGTGGAACATTGCTGCCAAGCGCGACGACCTCGCCCGAAATTTCGAGTCCGGGGATCGGCGAAGCACCGCGCGGCGGCGGATAAAGACCTTGGCGCTGGATGACGTCCGGGCGATTTACCCCCGCATAGGCGACACGGACCAGAACTTCGTCTTCGGACGGTTCCGGCACGTCGATGGTTTCGGGTTTCAGAACGTCCGCGCCGCCGGGTTCGTCGAAACCGACTGCCGTCATCGTCGCGGGCACGCCAGCCTGCCTCCTGTCATCGGACTTGCCAGCCATACCCTACTGCCCCGTAACCTTGCCGCTTGTTGCAAGAGCGGCACACTGTTCGATTTGCGATCTTCCTAGCCAAGTGACTTATTGACAGCAAGCACGGGCGCAAGCGATGTTGCGCTTCAGGAACGAGGCAAGCGGCATGGACGACGATCTTCCCCGCCCGAAAGACGATGCGGCCGCGCGGCTCGCAGGCGAAGACCTCGGGCCGCTTTCGCAGGCCGAACTTGCCGAGCGGATTGATCTGCTCAAAGCCGAAATCGCACGGGTCGAACAGCATCGCGACAAGGCCGCTTCCCACAGGCAGGCGGCAGACGCCCTGTTCGGCCGACGAACGTGAGCGGCGGTTCTTCTTGAACGCCCTCGCGCCTTGCGGACTCAAAATCGCGCCGGGCGTGCCTATATCCGCTCCATATACAGTATTGGCTAAGGTTCTTGCGCTAACCTGTAGCTCGACTGTTCCCCTTCCTTCCCTACGAAGAGACGTCTGAATGCCAAGCTTTGCCCAAAATCTCGAAAAGACCCTCCATTCGGCACTGAACGATGCCGGACAGCGACGTCACGAATATGCGACGCTGGAACATCTGCTGCTCGCCCTGATCGACGATGAGGACGCGGCGCAGGTCATGGTTTCCTGCGGGGTCGATCTCACCGAACTCGGAGAGGCGGTGAAGCAATATCTCGATCAGGAATACCAGTCGCTGAAAAGTCAGGGCGAAGACGATCCCCAGCCGACCGCCGGTTTCCAGCGCGTGATCCAGCGCGCGATCCTGCACGTCCAGTCGTCGGGCAAGGACACCGTCACCGGGGCAAACGTCCTCGTCGCGCTGTTCTCCGAACGCGACAGCTATGCCGTCTACTTCCTGCAGCAGCAGGACATGAGTCGGCTCGATGCCGTCAGCTTCATCAGCCACGGCATCGGCAAGGGCGGCAAGCAGATCGAATCCAAGGCAGCCGAGGGCGAAGAAGGCGCTGCCGCCGCGACCGAGAAATCCGCCGAACCGAACAAGAAGGAATCGGCGCTCGACCAGTTCACGGTCGACCTCAACAAGAAGGCCGAAGACGGGCGCGTCGACCCGCTGATCGGACGCGGTCCCGAAGTCGACCGGACCGTGCAGATCCTGTGTCGCCGCTCGAAGAACAACCCCCTCTATGTCGGCGATCCCGGCGTGGGCAAGACCGCTATCGCCGAAGGCCTCGCGCGCAAAATCGTGGAAGGCGACGTCCCAGAAGTCCTGTCGGAAGCGGTCATCTATTCGCTCGACATGGGCGCGCTGCTCGCCGGAACGCGGTATCGCGGCGATTTCGAGGAACGCCTGAAGCAGGTGGTCACGGAACTCGAAAAGCTGCCACACGCGATCCTCTTCATCGATGAAATCCACACCGTTATCGGTGCCGGCGCGACCAGCGGCGGGGCGATGGATGCCTCGAACCTGTTGAAGCCCGCATTGTCGGGCGGGACCATTCGCTGCATCGGCTCGACGACCTACAAGGAATTCCGCAATCACTTCGAAAAGGATCGCGCCCTCCTGCGGCGGTTCCAGAAGATCGACGTGAACGAGCCGACGATCGAGGATACGGTGAAGATCCTGAAGGGTCTGCGCTCAGCCTTCGAGGAACACCACAAGGTCAAGTACACTCCCGACGCGATCAAGACCGCCGTCGAACTCTCGGCGCGCTATATCAACGACCGCAAGCTGCCCGACAAGGCGATCGACGTGATCGACGAGGTCGGCGCGATGCAGATGCTAGTCGCGCCCAGCCGCCGCAAGAAGAAGATCACCGCGCGCGAGATCGAAGCCGTCATCGCGACGATGGCACGCATCCCGCCGAAATCGGTCTCGAAGGACGACAAGAAGGCGCTCGAGAACCTCGAACGCGACCTGAAGCACGTCGTTTTCGGGCAGGACCCCGCAGTGCAGAAGCTTTCGACCGCGATGAAGCTGTCGCGGGCCGGTCTGCGCGATCCGGACAAGCCGATCGGCAGCTTCCTTTTCTCCGGCCCGACCGGCGTCGGCAAGACCGAAGTCGCGCGTCAGCTTGCCAGCATCATGGGCATCGAACTGAAGCGCTTCGACATGTCCGAATACATGGAGCGGCACTCCGTCTCGCGGCTCATCGGCGCGCCTCCGGGCTATGTTGGCTACGATCAGGGCGGTCTCCTCACCGATGCGATCGACCAGAACCCGCATTGCGTCCTGCTGCTCGACGAGATCGAGAAAGCACATCCCGACCTCTTCAACATCCTGTTGCAGGTGATGGATAACGGACGCCTGACCGATCATCACGGCAAGACGGTGGATTTCCGCAACGTCGTGCTCATCATGACGACCAACGCCGGCGCTGCCGACATGGCGCGACAGGGCATCGGCTTCGGTGACGTGTCGAAGGAAGACGCGAGCGAGGAAGCGGTGAAGAAGATGTTCACCCCCGAATTCCGCAACCGCCTCGATGCGATCGTACCGTTCGGCTATCTCGGCAAGGATACGGTCGCACGGGTCGTCGACAAGTTCATCCTGCAGCTCGAGCTGCAACTGGCGGAGCAGAATGTCGACATCCAGTTCGATGCCGATGCGCGCAAGTGGATGGGCGATCGCGGCTATGACCGTCTGTACGGTGCGCGCCCGATGGGCCGCCTGATCCAGGAGCGGATCAAGCAACCCCTCGCCGAGGAACTGCTGTTCGGCAAGCTGGCCGAGGGCGGCGAAGTGCAGGTTTCGATCAAGGACGACAAGCCGTCCTTCGAGATTACGCCTGCCGCTCCCAAGGCGACCAAGCAGAAGGCCTCGCGGAAGAAGTCGACCTCGAAGAAGGATGCCGGCAACGCGAAGCCCGAAGCCGATGCGAGCGATAATGCGGAAGGCGGCGACAGCAAAAGCTGACGTGGCGCTTCTTCGGCGCAAGACATGAAAGCGGGGTGCGGATCGGCGGGAACGGTTCGCACCCCGTTTCGGTTTTGCAAGGGATGGCGCAGCCCTTCTCCTGGATAAAGCCCGAGCCGCACGGCATCCATATCCTTCCCGCCGATAGCTGGGTCGATCCTTCGCGCGCGGTCCCCCATGCACTCGTTACGCATGGCCATGCCGATCATGCACGCGGCGGGCATGGCGAGACGGTCGCCACCCCCGAAACGCTGGCAATCATGGAACTGCGCTATCGCACCGGTGCAGAGGACGACTTAGGGGAAATTTCGCACAAGGCCGTACCGGTCGCCTATGGCGAAACCATCCGCCTGAAGGGCGGCGTCGATGCGACATATATCCCGGCAGGTCACGTGCTGGGCAGTGCGCAAATCTTACTCGAACATGCGGGCGAGAAGGTCATCGTGACCGGCGATTACAAGCGGCGACCCGATCCGACCTGCCCCCCGTTCCAGGTCACCCCGTGCGACATCCTCGTGACGGAGGCGACGTTCGGCCTGCCGATCTTCACCCATCCCCCAATTGAGGACGAAATCGCCAAGCTGCTGAAGCGGCTGGCCGACGAACCCGACCGCTGCGTGCTCGTCGGTGCCTATGCGTTGGGAAAGGCGCAGCGAGTCATCGCCGAACTGCGCCGCGCGGGCCATGTTGCGCCGATCTATCTGCATGGAGCGATGGAGAAGATGTGTCGCCTCTATGAAGAGCACGGCGTCGATCTCGGCGAATTGCGCCTGGTCTCGGACTACAAGAAAGACGATATGCGCGGACATATCGTTGTCTGCCCGCCATCGGCGCTGAACGACCGCTGGTCGCGCCGCCTGCCCGAGCCGATCACGGCGATGGCGAGCGGCTGGATGCGCGTCCGCCAGCGCGCCCGGCAGCGCAATGTCGAACTGCCGCTCATCATCTCGGACCATGCGGATTGGGACGAGCTCATTCGCACGGTCGAAGAGGTGAACCCTTATGAAAGCTGGATCACGCATGGCCGAGAGGAAGCCCTGCTTCGCTGGCATCAGCTGACGCAGCGACGCGCACGCGCACTCGCGCTGGTCGGCTATGACGACGAGGACGATTGAGTGGAGCGGTTCGCGGCTCTCATCGATACGCTCGTCTATACGCGCAGCCGGAATACGAAGCTCGCGCTGATTGCCGAATATCTGCGCGAAACGCCCGATCCCGATCGCGGCTGGGCTCTCGCTGCCCTGTCCGATGGGCTCGACTTTCCGGCCGTGAAGAGTTCGACGATCCGCAACCTCCTCAAGGAAAGGGTCGACCCTATCCTCTGGACCCTCTCGCGGGATTTCGTCGGGGACACGGCGGAATGTGCCAGCCTGCTATGGCCTGCTCCCGAGGACGAGACCCGCCACCCGCCAAGCGTCGCCGAAGCGGTCGAGGCGCTGTCCGCCATGACGCGCAAGACGGCGATTGGTGAACTTGGGCGTCTACTCGACCGACTCGATCCGTCAGGCCGCTATGCCCTTCTCAAAATGGCAACCGGCGCGATGCGCATCGGCGTTTCGGCGCGCCTCGCAAAGACCGCTTTCGCGCAGGCCTTCGACGTTTCGGTCGACGAAGTAGAGGAGTATTGGCACGGCCTCGCCCCGCCCTATCCCGAACTGTTCGACTGGGCAGCCAAGGGCGGAGATCCCCCCGATACAGAGAACCTTCCCCTGTTCCGCCCCTTCATGCTCGCGCATCCTCTTGAGGAAACGGTCGTCTCGATGGACGACTATGCGGCGGAGTGGAAATGGGACGGCATTCGGGTCCAACTCGTCCATGCCGGTGTCGGCGAGGATGCGGAAACGAGGGTCTATTCGCGCAGCGGTGACGATATTTCCGCGACCTTCCCGGAGATGGTCGACGCGCTCGACATACAGGCGGTCCTCGACGGCGAATTGCTGGTACGCGGAACGCATCAGGGCGGCGAGGAAGGTGGCGCTGCGAGCTTCAATGCGTTGCAGCAGCGCCTGGGCCGCAAGACCGTTTCGAAGAAGATGCTGCGCGAGGCCCCCGCTTTCGTCCGGCTCTACGACGTGCTGCAATGGCGCGGGGAAGATTTGCGCGCCCTTCCCTGGTCGAAGCGGCGCGCGCGGCTCGAGAAATTGATCGGCGAATTACCCGAGACGCATTTCGATCTCAGCCGGGTGGTCGAGGCGAAAACCTTCGAAGAACTTGCCGCGATCCGCGAATCGAGCCGTGGCGATGCCATCGAGGGGCTGATGCTGAAGCGGCGGGACAGCCCCTATATCGCCGGACGCAAGACGGGCCTGTGGTACAAGTGGAAGCGCGACCCGCTGCTTGTCGATTGCGTCCTAATGTATGCGCAGCGCGGTTCGGGCAAACGCTCCAGCTTCTTCTCTGACTACACCTTCGGGTGCTGGGACGGCGATCCCGACAAGGGTGCCGATCTCCTGCCGGTCGGCAAGGCCTATTCGGGCTTCACCGACGAGGAACTGAAGAAGATCGACCGGCATGTGCGGCAAAACACGATCAACCGGTTCGGGCCCGTGCGCGAGACGGAAAAGGAACTTGTCTTCGAAGTCGCGTTCGACAGCATTCATGCGAGCAAGCGACACAAGTCCGGGCTGGCGATGCGCTTCCCCCGCATTCACCGGATCAGGTGGGACAAGCCCGCCCACGAAGCCGACCGGATTGAGACCTTGCTGGCGATGGTCCGCGACTGACCGCACCTGTAAAGTTGCGCGGCGCAACTTCGCTCAGCTGAGATCGGCCTCCGCGACCGCTTTGGCATGCGCCTTCGCATTCTCGGCGTAATGCGCAACACCCATGCGCATCCCGGCGATCGCGGCATCGTCCAGATCCCGCATCTTGCGCGCCGGCCGCCCGCCCCACAATTCGCGCTCGCCCATGCGCTTTCCTTCGGTCAGCATGGCTCCCGCCGCCAGCATCGCATCGCTCGCGATGAAGGCCTTATTCATCGCGATCGCGCCGAGCCCCATGAAGCCGCGATCCGCGATGATGCAACCATGGACCATCGCAAGATGCCCGATCAGCACGTCGTCACCGATCAGGCAGGGCGAGCCTTCGGGATCTCCGGGCCGTTCGGGGTCGCAATGGACGATGCTGCCGTCTTGGATGTTGGTCCGCTCGCCGATGACGATACGGCTGACATCGGCGCGCAGCACGCAATTGTACCAGACGGACGAAGCCGCGCCGATGGTCACGTCCCCGATGATCGTACAGCCCGGCGCGATGAAGGCACTGTCGTGGATTTGCGGGGTCTTGCCGTGGATCGGGACGATGTTCACGCCCGGTCGGTGTTTGGTCATTGTCGTTGCTCCTGCCAGTCTGCGCGTTCGATCGCATAGACGATGTGCGGATTGAGTTCGGGGCCGTAACGCTGGTCGACGAAGTCGAGATCGGGCCTTCGTTTCATGCCGAGCCGCTCCATCAGCCCCCAGCTTGCCTTGTTGTCGGGTACGGTCAGCGCGACGATTTCTTCACCCCCGAAGCGATCGAAGCCGAGATTGAGCGAAGCGATCGCCGCTTCCCTGGCATAACCCCGGCCCCACGCATCTTCGCGCAGGCGCCAGCCGACTTCCATCATGCCGAAGACCGTTTCGCCCTCGACATTCGACCGTTTCAATCCGCAGAAGCCGAGAACCTCGCCGGACAAGTGTCCTCCGTCCGGCTTGCGCTCGAGCAGCCAGAAGGTGTGGCCATAATCGCGTGCATAGCCCTGAAGTCGCTGCCAGGCCGCCGCCATGCCCGCCTCGTCCAGTTCGTCGCCGAGATAACGCATGACCGCGGGGGTATTGGTGACGCGCCAGAACTCGTGCCAGTCCTCCTCGCGCCAGTCGCGCAGGATGAGCCGCTCGGTTTCATGGCGGAAAGGACGGGCGCTATCATCCATTGAGGAGGCGGGCGGCGTCCGCCGCATGATAGCTCAGGACGCCGCTGCATCCCGCCCGCTTGAACGCCAGCAACTTCTCCATCATCAGCGCATCGCGATCGCCGACGCCAGCCTTCGCACCGAACTCGATGAGAGCATATTCCCCGCTCACCTGATAGGCGAAGACCGGGACTTCGAAGCGCTGCTTTACCCGATAGACAATGTCGAGATAGGCGAGTCCCGGCTTCACCATCACGCTGTCCGCGCCCTCAGCCAGATCGAGAGCCACTTCGCGCAGTGCCTCTTCCGCATTGGCCGGATCCATCTGATAGCTTTTTTTATCGCCTTTCAGAAGCCCGCCCGAACCCACTGCGTCGCGGAACGGACCGTAAAAGGCCGAAGCGTATTTCGCGGCATAGGACATGATCTGGATATTGACGTGGCCTTCCGCCTCCAGCGCTGTGCGAATTGCGCCGATGCGCCCGTCCATCATGTCCGAGGGTGCGATGACGTCCGCCCCCGCTGCGGCCTGATTGAGCGCCTGCGCGACGAGCGCCTCGACCGTCGCGTCGTTCACCACGTATCCGCGATCGTCGATCAGTCCGTCCTGTCCGTGACTGGTATAGGGGTCGAGCGCGACGTCGGTCAGAACCCCGATATCCTCGCCGCAGGCATCCTTTATCGCCCGGATCGCACGGCACATCAGATTGTCGGGATTGTGCGCTTCCGCCCCGTCGTCGCTACGCTTGTCCCCCTGTGTATTGGGAAACAGTGCAAGGCACGGAATACCGAGCGAAGCCGCTTCCCGCGCCCGCTCCACGATCCGGTCCACCGACCAGCGCGAGACGCCCGGCAGGCTTTCGATCGGCTGCTCGACTTCGTTCCCGTCCGTCACGAAGAGCGGCCAGATCAGGTCGCTCGGCAAAAGCGTCGTTTCGCGATGCATCGCCCGGCTCCACGAACTGGACCGGGTGCGGCGCATCCGCAATGCTGGATAGCTGGGTATCATGCGAAGGCGTGATGGCCCTTCGCATGGCGCTGCGCAAGAGGTCTAGTCGACGCGCTGAACCTGGTTCTGGTTCAGCCGGTCAATTTCGCGCATGGGCTTCGGCGCTTCGTCGGTCTGCGGGGCAAGTTCGGCCAGCGCTTCTCCCGGAGCCACGCGCTTCAGCCGGGCAAGGTTCTCCCGGAACTGCGCGAGCTGTGCGCGGGTGAGTTGCTGCCGCGTCACATATTTCACCGAGGCCGGATCGACGTGCCGGTTGCCGCGATACATCTCGTAGTGAAGGTGCGGACCGGTCGAAAGGCCGGTGGAGCCGATATAGCCGATGACCTGACCGCGCCGGACGCGTTGGCCGCGACTGACCGCCATCCGGCTCATGTGGCAATAGCGGGTCGACAGACCGCCTGCATGATTCAAGCGCACAGCAATGCCGCAACCGCCCATGCGACCGGCACCGCTTACCGTGCCGTCGGTGACTGCGACGATCGGTGTTCCATGGCGACCGCGGAAATCGAGGCCCGCATGCATCCGCTTGTAGCCCAGGATCGGGTGGCGGCGCATGCCGTAACGCGACGACATCGAGCCGGGAACCGGCGCGATCAATCCGCTGCGCTGCTCTCCCGTACCCGAAGCATCGAAAAATTCATCCTTGTCGCCGAAGCGCATCAGCTGCGCTTTCGCCTGCCCGCCGCGCTCGATCCCGGCGAATAACAGCTTGCCGGCCTGACGCTCGCCGGTTTCCGCGCGCCTGTAGGACAGGATCATGTCGAACGTGTCGGATGACCCGATCGAGCCGAGATCCATGTGATCGCCCATCGCTTTCAGATAGGCCTGGATGGCGCTGGCGGGCGCGCCCGCGGCACGCGCGCTTCGATAAAGGCTGCCACCCACTTCACCGCGAATCCGTAGGGGCGTGTCATCGACGCGGATGACCTGCTTTTCGACGGCAAGTTGTCCGTCCGTGCGATTGAGCGCCATTTCGAGATCGAAGCGCGCCCGGAAGCTGAGATTGTCGAGCGGGCGAGGCTCATCCGCAGCCGGCCGGCGCCCCAGGGTGATGGCGAACTGCGTGCCGGGCTCGATGTCCTCCAGCGGGAAGGCTCGCCCGATCATCGCTTCGACTTCCGCCGCCTGAAACGGTTCGAGCCCGGACCGGCGAAGCATCGACGTCAGGCTGTCGCCCTGGCCGTAGGTCGCAAGCAATTGCAATTGCGGGCGTTCCGGGGCCGCGCGCAGCAGCCGGACCGCATCGGTCGCCGCCATGCGCCGCCCCGTATCGCCGCCGAGCGCCAGCGGCATGATCATCTGGCTGCGAAACTCGTCATGTGTTTCTTCATCGAGTTCCGCGATGGTCGCCGCTTCGAGAGGCGCGAATTCAGGCCACAGGGCAACCGATACCGCGATCAGCGCAACCATCGTACCGGCACCGCGGAACCACTTGCGGCTGCCGATGCCTTCCGCGAGGTCCGGTGCAAATTCGATATCCGCCAGCTTTCGCTCGACCTTCGTGCGCGAGAGCTTCAGCCGCCGCAGGAAACCAGCGCCGCGAGCGCCTTTCCTGCGCCGCGCGCGACCACTCGCACCGTCACGCTCGACGACGGCGCGACTGACGGGACCGTGTTCGACGGTCTCGGCCGTTTCTACCTCGTCTTCGATGGCGTTCGAAAATGCTCGCGGCTGATCCAATTCCGCCCCTTCGATAACCCCGCTCCCAGCGGCAAATGCCCAAATCGTATCCAAAATCAAAGTTAAATTCGCATTAACTCGTCGACGAAAGGCGCGAGGAACGAGGCAAACTGTTGGAACGGTTGGCGCGGTGGTTGCGGCTCGACTTGTGCGATGCCATCTTCATCTGCGTGGAAGGCAACAATCTGAAAGCGGTGCTCGGGCCGACCAATACCGGCAAGACCCACCTCGCGATCGAGCGGATGTGCGCCCATTCGAGCGGAGCGATCGGCTTTCCCCTGCGGTTGCTTGCACGCGAAGTCTATGATCGGGTGGTCGCCATCAAGGGTGAGGCGCAAGTTGCCCTCATCACCGGCGAACAGCGGATCGAACCGCCCACTGCCCGCTACTTCCTGTGTACGGTCGAGGCGATGCCCTATCGCCGGCCGGGTGGCGGCGGCGGGCCGGAGGGCGATTTCGCCTTCGTGGCTTTGGACGAAGCGCAACTCGCCGCCGATCGCGAACGCGGTCATATCTTTACCGACCGCCTGCTGCATTTCCGCGGGCGCGAGGAAACCATGCTGCTCGGCTCGGCAACGCTGGAGCCTCTCGTGAAGCAGCTCGAGCCCCAGGCGGAAATGATCGAGCGACCGCGCTTTTCGACGCTCAAACATATTGGCGCACGCAAACTTTCACGCCTGCCGCCGCGCAGCGCGATCGTCGCCTTCTCCGCGGAGCAGGTCTATGGCGTAGCCGAGATGCTGCGCCGCTTTCGGGGCGGTTCGGCGGTGGTAATGGGCGCGCTCAGCCCGGAAACCCGAAATCGCCAGGTCGAGCTGTTCCAGTCGGGCGAAGTTGATTACATCGTCGCGACCGATGCGATCGGCATGGGCCTCAATCTCGACCTCAACCATGTCGCCTTTGCCGGCCTCACGAAATTCGACGGTATCCGGCAGCGCCGCCTGCTCCCTGCAGAAATGGCGCAGATTGCCGGACGGGCCGGGCGGCATCAGCGCGACGGCACGTTCGGCGTTCTGACGGGAGCGTCCGGCAAGGGCCGGTCCGCCGCCTCGCCACCCGAATTCACCGAAGATGAGATTTTCGCGATCGAGGAGCATCGTTTCGCGCCGCTGACGCGCCTGTTCTGGCGCGAGGCCGAGCCGCGCTTCGACACAGTGGAAATGCTGATCGCCGACCTGGAAGCGTCGCCCGAGAACCCGGCACTCGCCGCCGCGCCCGAAGCGCTGGACTTAGCCGTTCTCAAGCGGTTGCACGAGGATGGCTTAACCTCTTCGGTTAGAGGTTCGGCTTCGATAAGGCGTTTCTGGGAAGCCTGCTCCCTGCCGGACTTTCGCAGCCAGGGCACCGACATGCACGCTCGTTTCGTCGGGCGCTTGTGGCAGGATTTGCGCGAAGGCTATCTCGGAGCCGACTACGTCGCGGCGCGCATTTCCGAACTCGACAATGTGCAGGGCGACATCGACACCCTGCAGGGACGCATTGCCGCGATCAGGAGCTGGGCGTATATCTGTCAGCGCCCCGACTGGGTCATGGCGCGCGACGAGATGGCGGCGCGAGCCCGCGCGGCCGAGGCGAAATTGTCGGATGCCTTGCATGCGCGCCTTACCGAGCGATTCGTTAATCGAAGGACAGCAATCCTCATGAAGACAGTCGGACAGGATGCGGGACTGTTGCCGATCTCGCTGAACGATGACGGCGTAGTCCTCGTCGAGGACGAGGAGATCGGGCGAATCGAGGGCTTTCGCTTCGTCGTCGATCCCGCGGCCGGGCATGAGGATCACCGGATGCTTGTTGCCGCCGCGGAAAAGGCACTTCCCCGCATCCTCGCCGAACGGGCGACGAAGCTGATCGACAGCGAGTTCGCTGGCGCCTCGATCGAACAGGGCGCGATTATCTGGCAGGGGCGCAAGCTTGCGCTTCTCGAATTGCGCGACGGACAGGTGCGGCCCGATGTCGTTCTTGGCCGCGATCTGTCCCTGCTGCCCGATGCGAGCAGGACGCGGCTGACCGAAGCACTGGAAGCGTGGCTCTCGAAGAAACTCGAGCCGCTTGCCCCCCTCGAGAAACTGCAGGAAGCGACCCGCGATCCGCAAGCGGGATCGCAGGCACGGGCGCTCTTGCACAAGCTCGTGGCAGGCCACGGTTTCGTTTCGCGAGAAAATGCCGGGCTCGACCACCTGCCGAAAGAGCTCCGCCCCTTTCTGCGACGTCTTGGTGTCACTTTTGGCGCGCTCGACATCTTTGTGGTTTCCCTGCTGAAGCCTGCACCGCGCCGCCTGTTGCACGACCTCGGCATCGACCGCAGACCGCTCCAGGCCGATATGCTTCCGGTGCTGAAGACGATCCGCAAGCTGCCGAGCGGTTACCGTCCGGCAGGCGATCAGGCGATCCGCATCGACCTCGCCGAAAAGATTCTCCGCGCTGCGCATGATGCGCGCGGCAAGACGCAGTCGCAGAAATTTGCCTTCGACTCGGCTCTCGCTATCTCCATCGGCCTCGAAGAGAGCAGTTTCCGTCGCCTGATGCAGGCCGGCGGGTTCCGTATCTCGCAAGGCCGAGCCCTCCCCGAAGCAGCCTTCGGTCCGCCCGCCCCGGATCGCTGGGGATGGCGCCCGTCCCGCCGCAAACCGCAGGGGAGAAAGCCCGCGCGAGGCAAAGGCAAACCGAAGACCGTCGGCGAAGGCAATCCGTTCGGCGCGTTGGCCGATCTCGTTCGTTGATCGGCGACTGCGGTCCGGAAAGCCTGCGGATCGACAGGCTGCTTTGTTACCTGCGCTTTTGCCGCACCCGTAGCATAGCGCAAACGCTCGTCGAACAGGGCCATATCCGCTGTAACCGGCAGCGCATCACGCGGTCGAGCGCATGCGTCAGGGCGGGAGACATCCTTACCCTGCCGATCGGGAACGAAGTACGCACCATAGAGGTTATCGCCCTGCCGGAGCGCAGAGGCTCCGCCGTCGAGGCGCATCGCCATTACCGCGCGATCGACGCGCACTCTTGACCGGGCACATGTTTCCGCCATAGCAGCCGGATTTTCGAGCGTTCGCACGAGCCAAAGGACTTAGCCGCAATGACTTACGTCGTCACCGATGCCTGCATCAAATGCAAATACACCGACTGCGTCGAGGTATGCCCGGTCGATTGTTTCTACGAGGGCGAAACGATGCTCGTCATCAATCCGAGCGAATGTATCGATTGCGGCGTTTGCGAACCCGAATGCCCGGCGGAAGCCATCCTGCCCGATACCGAGGACGGGCTCGAGAAGTGGCTCGAACTCAACACGAAGCTGTCTGCGGAATGGCCGAACATCACGCAGCAGAAAGAGCCGCCGGCCGACGCCGACGAGCACAAGGGCGAAGAGAACAAGTTCGAGAAGTACTTCACCGACGCCCCAGGCGAAGGCGACTAACGCATTCGTTCAGCGGAACTAGCGCCGACCGGTCGGTCTTCTCAGCTAACCTGATATGTTGACGACTGGCAATTTTGTTTCAGTTGTGGTAAACAACTGTTCGTCTGACCGGCTTTTCGGTCAGCGTGCGTTTATTTCGAAAGGCTTATAAAGCCGTTATCCGCCTTTCCGGTCGTTCCGTGCGCGCTCCCATGCGAGAGCGCGGCGGCCCCCCAATGACCGGAAAATCGATAAATTCAGGCGAAAAGTCTCGATTGGATAAGGAAATTGGTATGGCAGGCGAAGCAACGGCCTTCGATGTTGGCGATTACGTAGTGTACCCCAAGCATGGCGTCGGGCGCGTCATCGAATTGCAGAACGAAGAAATCGCCGGGATGCAACTCGAACTCTATGTGCTGCGCTTCGAGAAGGAACGGATGACTCTGCGCGTTCCGACCAACAAGATCGAATCGATCGGCATGCGCAAACTGTCCAGCGACAAGACGCTCAAGGAAGCGATGGAAACGCTGAAGGGCAAGCCGAAGGTCAAGCGGACCATGTGGTCCCGCCGTGCGCAGGAATACGAAGCGAAGATCAATTCCGGCGATCTCGTGTCGATCGCCGAGGTCACGCGCGATCTGTTCCGTCCCGACGATCAGCCCGAACAGAGCTATTCCGAACGACAGATTTTCGAAGCCGCCTCGAGCCGACTGGCGCGCGAACTTGCCGCGATGGAAAAGACCGACGAGCCGACGGCGCTCGAAAAGATCCTCGACGTCCTGCGGGAACATGCTCCGCAATATTACGACAATAACGACGAAGACTGATCGACGAACACTCGATGAGGAACGACGAGGGTCGCCCGAACGGGCGGCCCTTTTCGTTTGGGGGATTGGCGTCGCCCTCGCGCTGTATTATAACGGTAATACGCACATTCGAGGAGACCGTCCATGTCGTTCAAACCGTTCTTTCGCAGTTTCGCACCGCTTGCCGCCACGGCCCTGGGAATGGCCATCGCCGGTTGCAGCAATGCGGGTGGCTACGGCATGAGTTCCAGTTCGGGCGTTCCCTTGAGCGAGCTCGACATGAGCGGTGACGCGCCCACTCGCCTCTCGCTCGCAGGGTCGGATCGCGTCATCCTGCAACGCGGAGAAAGGCTGGCGATCGAGGTCGAGGGCGACCCTGACGTCCGCGAATTGCTGCGCTTCGATCGGCGGGGCGATAAGCTCGAGATTTCGCGCGAGCGTAGCATGACCTCGACCAAGGGCAGGGCGACAATCCGCGTCACCATGGCCTCCCCTGTTAGCATCGCTGTCGCTGGTTCGGGCGCAGTCGAGACGGATGAGCTGGCGAGCGAGGCCGAGCTGTCGATCGCCGGTTCGGGTAGCGTTGCCGCGCGAAACCTCCGAGCAGAGCAGCTTGGCGTAAGTATCGCCGGTTCGGGCGAAGTCATGGCCGATGGAACTGCGCGCAGCCTCAAACTGAACATCGCCGGTTCGGGCGATGCCCGCCTCGATCGCCTCGAAGTGGACGATGCCGACATCAATATCATGGGCTCCGGCAACGGCAGCTTCTCTTCGGACGGTACGGTAAAAGCCAGCATCGCCGGCTCGGGCGATGTCAGGGTGTATGGCCGCGCGCGTTGCACGGTCAGCGCGGCAGGCTCCGGCACGCTGACTTGCGCCGAGCGAACGTCGGCAGCGAAAAAGGCCGAGCCCGACGAAAATTCATGACCGGCTAAACATTTGCAGGCAGATTGGGCGGTGAAGAGGACGAATCACCCATGCCAATCGCGTCGCGTAAAGTCGGCCTGATCCTGCTTATCTCAACCGCGCCCCTGCTCGGCGGATGTCTCGCGCGAACGGCGTTCGACGTCGCGACGGCACCGGTGCGGGTCGCGAGCAAGGCGGTCGATCTGGCAACCACCAGCCAGTCCGAATCGGACGAGAAGCGCGGACGCGAGTTGCGCAAGCGCGAGGAACGGCTGGGCAAGCTCGAGCGACGCTATTTCGAGCGCATGGAAGATTGCGAGGACGGCAATGACGGTGCCTGCGACGATGCACGCGAGGCTTACGAAGAAATCGCGCTCCTGCGTCCGACGATTCCTGCGCCTTTACCCGATTACGATCGATAGCGGCCAGCCTAAGCAGCGGCCCGGCGCAACCTGTCGTTGATCGCCTCTCCGATCCCCTCTTCCGGAACCTCGGCCACGGCGATCCGCGGTTTCGCCGACTTCGTGGCGAGATGCAGGCAAGCATAGAGCCCTGCAGCGGCCTCGGTAAGATCGCCTTTCTGCGATAGCGTGCAATCACCTGCGACCGAGCCGAACCCGATCATGAATTCGTCCGCATGCGGTGCCTCGGCATTCAGTCGAACGGGCTTGCCGGGCGCATAATGCTGCGCCAGTTGTCCAGGAGCAGTAATGGCCTCGCCGTCCTGAAAAGTCGTCTGGCGCAACTTTTCGCCGATATCGATCGGGCCGGGACGCAGGACGCGCCAGCCATCGGCCACCCGCGCGACGATCGTCGATTCCAGACCTTGCCGGCATTCGCCACCGCCGAGGATCGCGTCGATCCTCCCGTTGAGGGAGGCCAGCACGTGTTCGGGCGAAGTCGGGCTGATGAAGCCGCTGCGATTGGCGGAAGGCGCCGCGATCGGAAAGTCGACCTCGGAAAGAACGGCGCGCATGACGGGATGAGCGGGAACGCGAATGGCAACCGTTTCGAGTCCCGCCGTCACGGCCGGTGCCAGTCCGGCGGCGTCCCGAAGCGGCAGCACCATTGTCAGCGGTCCGGGCCAGAACCTGCTCGCCAAAATGCGCGCCGCTTCGTCGAACAGCGCCAGCGTTTCGGCTTGCTCCAGCGAAGCGACGTGAACGATGAGGGGGTTGAAGCTCGGCCGCCCCTTGGCTTCGTAAATACGCGCAACCGCCGCCATGGCATCGGCGCGGGCAGCCAGACCGTAGACGGTTTCGGTCGGCAGGGCGACGAGCCCGCCAAGCGCGAGACGGCGCGCGGCCTCGGCAATCCCTGCCGCGTCCGCCGCCAGTATTTCCGTAGCGTTCTTGCCCACCATGGCGTGCGCCTATAGATAAGAGACACCCAAATCCCAAGGAAACTCGCCCGTGATACCCTACTCCCCCGCCACCCAGGACCAGTTGCTCGCCATCCGGGTGAATGCCGGGATTGCCGAACTTGCGCAGAGCGAACGCTTCGCCGCGGCGGAAGAGGATATGGTCGAAGCCATCGTCGAGGGAGTGGGCGCGTTCGCAGCCGGGGAATTCGCACCGCTCAACCGCGTTGGCGATACCGAAGGGGCGCGGCTGGAGAACGGCGTCGTGCGGCTGCCTGACGGATACGCCGAAGCCTATTCCCACTATGTCGAACAAGGCTGGAACGCGATCTCGGGTCCGGTCGAGCACGGCGGTCAGGGCTTGCCCTTTACGCTGTCCTGCGCCGTCATCGAAAATCTCGGCACGGCGAACATGGCCTTCACCCTGCTGCCGATCCTGTCGGTCGGCGCGATCGAGGCGCTGGCCCATCACGGAACCCCCGCGCAGCAGGCAACCTATCTTCCGAACCTGGTCAGCGGCGCATGGTCGGGAACGATGAACCTGACGGAGCCGCAGGCGGGCAGCGATGTTGGCGCTCTGCGCACGACAGCCGTGCCGATCGAAAGCGGCGAACATGCTGGCAAGTATCTCATCAAGGGTCAGAAGATCTACATCACTTGGGGCGAGCACGAACTGGCCGAGAACATCGTTCACCTCGTCCTCGCGCGCACCCCGGATGCGCCGGCGGGCAGCCGGGGCATTTCGCTGTTCGTCGTGCCGAAATACCATGTCGAGGCGGACGGTTCGCTCGGCAAGCGCAATGACCTGCGCTGCGTCAGCATCGAGCACAAGGTCGGCATCAACGCTTCGCCCACCTGCGTCATGTCCTATGGCGACAATGACGAGTGCATCGGCGAACTGGTCGGCGCGGAGCATCGCGGTCTCGCGGCCATGTTCACCATGATGAACAATGCGCGGATCAATGTCGGCAATCAGGGCACGCAGATCGCCGAGCGCGCGACGCAGCAGGCACTCGCCTATGCAAGGGAGCGCGTCCAGTCCGCGCGGGCGGGATCGCCTGACAAATCCGCGGTTTCGATCATCGACCACCCCGATGTGCGGCGGATGCTCCTGCGCATGAAGGCTTTGACCGAAGGCAGCCGCGCGCTTCTCTACTACACCGGCGGCCAGACCGATCGCGGCACGCTGGGCGACGAGCAGGCAAAGATGCGCAGCGAGGTCCTCGTCCCGCTGCTGAAGGCCTGGGCGACCGATATCGGCATCGAGGTCGCCTCGCTCGGCATCCAGGTGCATGGCGGTATGGGCTTCGTCGAGGAAACCGGCGCGGCGCAGCACTGGCGCGATGCGCGGATTGCGCCGATCTACGAAGGGACAAACGGCATTCAGGCAGCCGACCTCGTCACGCGCAAGCTGGCCCTTGCAGGCGGCGAGGCAGTCGTAGACCTGCTAGCCGACATTGCGCAGGACAGCGCGCAGGAGTCGGCCCTGTTCCAGCTGGCGAACGATTGCGCCAGCGTTGCGAAATGGATGCGCGACGAAGCGAGCCTCGACGACAAGCTGGCGGGCTCGGTCCCCTTCTGTACGATGTTCGCCGTCGCCGTAGCGGGTTGGCAGCTGACGAAACAGGCCGAAGCGGTAGAGAACGGCGCAGCTCCGTCGCTGAAAGACACCAAACCGGTTACGGTTCGCTTTTTCCTCGATCGGATCGTTCCGGAAGCGAGCGGTCTCAAGGCATCCGCAATGGCCGGGGCCGACCCGCTTTACGTGATCGAAGCGGAAATGCTCGCGTCGTAGATCGACGAGCGCGTTCTATCGCCGCATGAAGTCGTCTTCGAAGCTGGCCGAGGCCTCGCCCGACAATTGACGTTGCGGGGGAAGCCCTCCCCCGGATAGCGGCTCTATCGCAGACGCGGGCGCGGCATTTCTGTCGACGACGCGCCAGATAATCCCGGCGGTATCGTCGCTGACGAGCAGGGCTCCATCGCCCGCCCATTCGACCCAGGTGGGACGGCCCCGCGTCGTCTCGTCCCCGGCAAGGAAGCCGGTCAGGATCGGCACGGGCTTGCCGACCGGGTTCCCGTTATCATCGAAGTCGACATAAACGACGTCGTAGCCCGAGGCTGGCTTGCGGTTCCACGAACCATGGCGCGCAATGACTGCGCCCGACCCGAAACGCTCGCCCAAACGCGCGCCTTCTTCGGTGAATTGCAACCCGAGCGCCGCGACGTGCGGGCCGAGCGCATATTCGGGCCTGCGCGTATATTCGGTCAGGAACTGGGGTGCGGCGGTCTCGACGCGATCGTCGAAATTGTCCTTCCAGTAAACCCAGGGCCAGCCATATTGCGCACCAACCGGGACATTCGTCAGATAGTCCGGTACGAGGTCGGAGCCGAGCATGTCGCGCTCATTGACCGTCGTCCACAATTCTCCCGACCAGGGGCTCCAGGCTAGGCCATTGGGGTTTCGGAGCCCGGCGGCGAAGGGGCGCTGGCGCCCTGCCTCGAGATCGTATTCCCAGATCATCGCCCGGCCTTCCTCGGCGGCCATGCCTTCTTCGCCGATGTTCGAGACCGAGCCGACCGCCACGTAGATCTTCGAATTGTCGGGGCTGAGCAGGATGTTGCGCATCCAGTGGCCGCCGCCTGCGGGCAAGTCCATCAGCTTCGTCGCAGAGCCGCCGAGCCGTTCCGAACCCAGCGTATAAGGGAAGCTCAAAAGCGCGTCGTGATTGGCGACGTAGAGCGTGCCGTCCGCCCAGGCGATGCCCGAAGGCGAAGCGAGATCGTCAGTCAGCACGATCCGCCGATCCGCAACCCCGTCCTCATCGGTATCGCGCAGCAGCATCAGCGTATCGGCCGAAGTGCCCGCCGCCCCGGCCCGGCTCATCAGCAGGTTGGTGATCCAGCCGACGATGCCGCCATCCTCCTCGCTCTCCGGCGCACGGGTCAGGGTGACGAGAACATCGCCATTGGGCAGCGCATAGATGACGCGCGGGTGATCGAGACCGGTGGCAAAGGCATTGACCGACAGCCCTTCTGCGGCAACGGGACGCTCGCCATCGGCCCAGCCGATCGGCTCTGCGATGTTAACCGTCGGAATGAATTCGGCGTCGGGCGCCTGAAGGGTCGGGTCGGTTCCGGCGACTTCCTCGACGCTCAATTCGGCGGTGTCGCCGCGTGTCAGGAACCAGCCGATGAGAAACAGGACGGCGAGAATGGCCACCACCCACAGGGCGATCTTTTTCGATTTGCTCATATTCTTCAAGAAATAGTGCGCGGCGGCGGTTGCGGCAATGGCGCATTCGGCGATAGGGGCGCGTCATGTTCGAATTTACGCCCGACGACGACCTGCCCAAACCCGAACGCTATCGCCAGCTATGCGACGCCGCGCTCGCCCTGACCGACAGCGAGAGCGATGCGGTCGCCAACATGGCCAACCTCGCCGCGCTCATCTGGAGCTTCGTTCCCGATCTCAACTGGGCTGGCTTCTACCGGCTGGTGGAAAACGAGCTCGTACTCGGCCCGTTCATCGGCAAGCCAGCCTGCATCCGCATTCCGCTGGGCCAGGGCGTATGCGGAACGGCAGCGGAAGAAGCTCGCTCGCAGCTCGTCCCGGACGTTCACGCTTTTCCCGGGCATATTGCCTGCGATGCAGCCAGCGCCTCGGAACTGGTCGTGCCGGTCCTGCGCGAGGGCAAGGTCGTTGCGGTCATCGATTGCGACAGCCCGACCAAGAATCGCTTCGACGAAGATGATCGGGCCGGTTTCGAAAGACTGGCCGCAGCCATCGCAGCGCGTATCTGACCGGGTCGCCGCAAAGTTGCGCCGCGCGACTTTGCGCAGGTGACGACGCCTCCCGCTGCCGTTTAGCACAGTTTTAACCATATCCTGCGATACAGGTCGTCATGGACGTGGCGAACATGACCGGATTGCGCATCGGCGTCGCCGAGCCCGTTGTTGTGCGCCCGTTCGAAAGAGCGAGCGAGAACGCCCGGATCCTCCTCGCCGAAGACAACATCATCGCTGCGGAATTGATCGCTATGATGGGTCACCGCCTCGGCCTGCCCATCGCACTGGCAAGCGACGGCGCTGAAGCGATCGAGATGGTGCGCACGGCCGCTCTCGCCGGTCGCCCCTATTCCCTCTTGCTCGTCGATGCGATGATGCCGGTGCTGCACGGCATCGAGGTCGTCAAACGCCTGCGCCGTGCTGGATTCGATGACGAAACGCTGCCCGTGGTCGCGGTTACGGCTGCCTCGGCAACGGACGAGGTCAAGGCCTATCTCGCTGCCGGGATGCAGGCTTACCTCCCCAAGCCCGTTTCCAGCGCCAGCCTCGCAGCCGCCATCCGCGCATGGGCCCCGGATTTGCTCGACGCGAACGACGTCGAGCGTGACGAACCGGCTCGATCGCTGACCGAGCGGTACGAGACGCGCAAACGCGAATTGTTCGATCGGATCGACGCGATCGGCGAAGGCGCACCGATAACCCGCGAGACCATACGCGAGCTACGCGACATGCTGCACAAGCTGGCGGGGATTGCTGGTTCGTTCGGCGAAGAGCGGCTCAGCACGCTTGCGGCGGAATGCGAAACCCGCCTGTCGCACAGCGCCCCTGCAGAACTTCCTGCGGTGCTCGGCGCGTTTCGACAAGCCGCGGCATGACCTTAAATCAGATGGGCAAGATTTTCCCGCGTCTGCTCGGCGTATTAAGCGCCATGCTTCTCGCGAGCCCTGCCGCCGCGCTCGACGACATCGAGTTCGACCTGCGCACCACGCTCAGCGCGGTTCAATCCGAACGGGGCGTGTTCCAGGGCGACGATGTGGAAAGTTCGGGTGTCGGCATCAGCGCGGACAGTTCCGTGACTTTCGTTGAAGGCGAAACCCGCCTTGAAATCAGCGTCGATCCGACGGTCTTCGAATTCAGCGACGAAACACGCGGAACCCGCAAGAGCCTCGGCATTGGCATCGAACTGAGCCAGAGGATCGGCGAGACCCTCAAATTGTCGGTGCGGTCGCGCCGCGTCTCGAACATTGTCACGCTCGAATCGCGCAGCGCCGACCAGCGTTCGCTGCGCGGCGAGGTCGAATGGGAAAAAGGCAACGACCGCCTCAGATTGCGCGGCGAATATCGGATGCGCGACTATGACGATGCGGAACAAAGCGAAGGCGAAGGCCCGCTTGTCGAGGTGCAATACAACCGGCGGCTCGGCCCGTATCACTGGCTGCGCCTTTCGGCTCGCCACGATGCGATCGAGAGCGACAACGAACGACGCAGCTACGAACGGGAACGGGTCCGGGCCGAGTATAGCCTGCCTGTCGCCAAACGCCTGCGATTGCGACCGGCGCTCGAATACAGGCAGTGGCGCTATGACAGCCGCATCGCTCGCGGCGACATGAATGACGAGTTGCGCCGCGACAGCCTGATCAATCCGGAAATTGGCATCGCCTATGGGAAGACGCGCGGCTTTTTCCTCAATGGCACGGCCGAATACGAATTTCGCAAGTCGAACGACGAACGCTTCGGCGAGAATGCGCCGCGCTTCACGCTGGATGTCGGTTATCGGTTCTAGCCGGTCCTGCCGAACATGGTGAGCAGTCGGCCCTGGCCGCTCGCGATCGTTTCGGCCAGCCAGCCGCCCTTTTGGCGCTTGGTCAGTTTCTTGAGTTCGAGCGCAGCGCGCTGGCTGCTAATCTGCTCGGCAATCATCGCGGTATAGATGCGATCCGCCTGTCTCCGGCGCCTCACGGCATCGCCGGCATCGAGGAAGGATTCGGTGATTTCGAGCAGCCAGGCGCCGAGTTTCGATCGCCAGCTTCCGCTATCCTCTCCCTTTCCGGCGCTCGGCTCTTCCTCGCCGAGTTCCTTCAGCTGCGCATCGAGCCGCGCGAGGATCGCATCGAGCTGCGCCGGGGTGAAGGATGGCGGCAAGCTGTCGGCAGCTTTCAATGCGGTGATCGTATGCTGCACTTCCTTTTCGCTCAGCACGCCGTATTCCTGAAATCCGGCGAGGGTGACAAGGCCCTTTTCGGCAGTCACCGGATCGGCGTCGCGCGCCTGCACACAGGCCCGGTACACCGCCTCCCAGGCCTGCCAGCGATAGACGAAGTCCAGGCCCGTCCCCTTGATGTTCTGCATTCCCATGATGCGATTGACGAGGCCGGGCGGGGAGTTGCGCGCAATCAGGCGGATGATGTTTTCGCCCGACATGTAGAAATCGCGGACTGGGACGAGCTTGCGCATGAACACGCTGCGCAGGAAGCTGCGGATTGCCGCGACGTCTTCGCCGCGACCGCCATGTAGATTGTTGGAAATGGCTTGATATTGTTCCAGGTCTTTCGCCATTTCGGTGAAATTAGCAGCGATCGCTTCGCCATGGTTCACGTTCGCCGCCGTCAACGCAGCGTCCAGCCTGCCATTGCGCGCCTCGACGACCAGCTGCGATGCGGCATCCGGTTCGACGAAGGAAGCGAGCATCGCCGCCAGCCGGTTTTCCAGTTGTTCGCGCGTCGTGGGGATACGCATTTTCCGCGCTAGTCCCTCGAACACTTCGGCTTGCGACAGGCCTTTCTCGCTGTCGAGCGTCAGCTTGTCGGCATAGGCCGCCCATTCGTCTTCGATGAAGCCGATCAGGCCGTCGATATTCGAACCGATAAGGAAATGACGGTCCGCCGATACGTCGTTCACCAGCATGCGCGCAAAGACGCGCGAGCGCGGCACCCGGTCGGCACGGTTGTTGACGACCGTGCTGACGAAGATTTCCGGGTCGCGGGCAAGGTCGTGCTCGGCAAATCCCATCCGGTCCCAGTTGCCGAGCGCGCCGAACCGTTCGTTGGCGCTCATGCCCATGACGAATTCGAGCGTCCGGCCCTCGACTTTGGAATGCGGGTAGATCTTGAGCACGCCGAGATCCGCGACGACCCGGTCGGACATTTCCTTGATGCAATAGTCCTCGCCCAGCCCCAATTCGTCGCCCATCGCCGCCACCAGTGCGATGTTGTAAGGGTGCTCGGCATAGGGAAAGCGCGCCAGCAACGCCTCGTGAACGAGGCCCGCTTCGCGCCAGTCGACCGTCCGGATGCGCGTCCGCGCCTTGCGCGCCCCTTCCTCGAGGATCGGCAGCATTTCCTCCTCGGTCGTCAGCAGGACCGAATCATGCGGGATGAACTCGCACATGACATCGGGAATGTTGCGCCCGGCCGGTCCCTGCACGTCCTCGTGATCGGGATAGGTATTGGTGATCGTTCCAATGTCGTCGCGCATCCAGTCCTGCTGAAGCACGCGGACGTACGCAGGGTTTAGTCCCATGCACTCCCACAGGAAGACCCGCGCCTTGAGCCCGACCGAAATGCGGATCAGGTTGAACTGCTCCCAGATCGTCGCCTTGTCGTAGGGGCGGAAAAGGAACATCTCGGTAAGATCACCGAACGGTTCGCCGCGCAGGAACATCGCCTCGCAGCCCGTGGTCTTGGATACGAGCGGATGCCCCAGCGCGTTGATGAGGCCCGCTTTCAGCCGCTCCGTTCCGGACTTGCCACGGGTGCCCCAGCCGCCGAGCGACAGCGGGATGGCCGCGCGATATTGCCGCGCCTTGCGCGCGAGGTAGAGATGGCGGCCGAAGAACCAGGCGCCGGCCAGCACGACGAACAGCGCCAGCTGCGCCAGTGTGTTGGCGAAGACCGTCGCGAAATACGCCGCCGCGCTCTTGATGAGCACGGGTACCGCGATCAGAACGCCGCCCAGTTCGAAGAGCTGCAGCACTTCGGGATCGGCCACGCGCCGCGCCTCTTTCGGCGAAACGATCGCGACTTGTTCCTCCAGCATTGCCGCTTCGGTCGGCGTTGCATCATATTGCGTGAAATCGATGCCGAGACCGTAGCTGCGCAGCGCCTCGACATAGTCCGCGCTGCCGCCCTTGTTGCGCAGGCTCGCAAGCTTCGCGAAATCGCGACTGATGCGCCAATAGGTGCCGACGCGCCGCCCGATCCCTTTGGGCGGAGTGACGGTCGTGATGCCCTCGCTCGTGAAGATCCGCGTCGGCTTGCCCCGGTCGATTGCGGCGAGCACATGATCGAGCAGCGGCAGATAATTGCGCCAGCCGCCCTCATCCGCAAAATGCAACGGTTCGCCCGGCACCTTGGTCGGGGCCAGTTCCGCCATGTGGGCAGGCGGTGCGGAGATCGTGCCCGGCAGCGACCGGCCGACCGTGTGGAGGAACGCCTGCCGTTTGTCCGTCGCGGAAATCTTCCCCTCGAACAGGATGCGCCAGAGCCGCCGGGAGAACAGTTCCCCCTTCTGCATGTGCGGGATGCGCCCCTCGATCAGTTCCAGCCCGAAACCGTCCTGCGCCAACACTGCCATGATGCGCCCGACATAGGCCGGATCGTGGGCGGCGATATTCGCAAGATCGGGCAGCTTGCGACGCTTGCCCTCGGGAATAAGGCCCATTTGGAAACGGATATGCTCGGCAATGTCCAGCGCATCGGCATCGCAGTGCAGCCAGATGCGTTCGATCGCTTCACCGGCCCAGCGGCGCAAGTTCGGCGTCGGCGCGCGCTTTCTCAGGTCGTTCAGGACGTTTTCGAAATGCTCGGCGCTGCGCGCCTGTTCGCGCGGGTCGGTGCGTCCTTCGAGCGCGACGAGACGCGCCGCAGCCTCCATGCCCATGCGCAGGACGTGCTTGTTCGTATCGCGTTGCAGGATGCGCACGATGTGCGAACGGAACAGCTCGCTGCCGATCGCTTCCGCCATCGCTTCCGGGTCCGCGAACAGCATGGCGCGCACCTGCGGGTCCTGATCGATCCTTAACCGCGAGAACAGGGGTTGCGCTTCCTCGCGCGGTATCTTCGGCAAATGTCGCGCGAGCGCCTGCCGCACGGCACCGCTGCGATCGTTGGACAGGTCTTTCAGATATTTCGCGAGTTTCGGATACGCGCCGACCGCCTCGGCCAGGAACCCGGCGAGGTGGCGGCGGACGAACATGGCGTTATCCTGTCGCACTGGCGTATCGCTGTCCGCGGCAGGGGCCAGCCGCTTTTCGAGGACCGGCGCGAGCGAACCCGGCGACATGACTTTCAGCACGGCGAAGGCCTCGCACTGCGTCCAGCAATCCTCGCTCGCATCGAGCGCCATGCGCCGCGCATCGCGTACGGCGATGTCCACCCAGAAGCCGCTCGGCAAGATCCGGGCGCTGGCGCCGATCTGCTTCAACGCTGCGAAACTCGCCCGGCGAACCCGGGGATCACCGCGCCAGCCGCGACCATCGACCAGCAATCCGGCCAGCTTCACCGACAGCAATTCGTCATCGCTGTCCATTTCTCCGCGACGCAGGGCCTCGCCGGCAAGCTGGCCCAGCCGTTCGAAGGCGTGGGCGATCGCGCGCTCCGCTTCGCCGGCGCGGCGGCGATAGCGTTCCATGACCGCGTCATTGTCGAAATAATCGGCAAGCGCCTTGCGGTCGCTCGCGAGCTGCTGCTCGTCGGCCCCAAGCCGCTCCGCGAAATCGAGGATCGCAGAATGTTGCGCCGCTTCGTCGAGGGCGCTGGCATAGCGTGCATTGAACAGCGCAGCGGCATCGTGGAGATCGGTCAGATACTGCATCCGCGCCCGGACGAAGGCGAAGACCGCCTTCACGTGATCGACGAAATTGCCCTCTGCGGCGAATTCCTCGGACGTCGTCGCGAACTGCTCGATCGCGGTGTGGATATCGGAATAGGTCCCGCACAGGCGCGGCGGCAAACCCTGCTCGAGAGCAGCGACGATGCCGCACGGCGTGGCAAGCAGCATGTCCGGTGGCGTCATGCCATCAGGCATTGCACGAAATGCCGGCGCATGTCCTCCTTTTCGAGCAATGCGCGGCGTGCCGCGAGGCTTATTTCCACATGTACGAAACCAGCGAAGCCGATCTCGCGCAAGGCTTCGCCCTGTACGTTGCTGAGCCCGCCGAGTTCTGCGGCGTCGAGGGGATAGACCCGCACGTTCCACTCGGGCAGCGCGAAGGTCAGACATTCGGACAGGGCAAGCAGACGGTCGCCGGGCCGGTCGGTGCCGTCGCTGACGATGAAGTCCGCGGCGCGTCCGGCTCCGCTGGATCGGCGCTGGCGGTCGAAGCCGTGCAGCTGCACGACGCGTCCCTGGGGATAGACTTGTGCAAAACCAGTAGTGAAGGCTGTGAAGAAGTGCCGGCGTGCCTTTGCAAGATCGCCATGAGCGGAACATTCCGCGGATTTGCGGCGGGGGGCGGAGTTCCAGCCCGCTGCTGCCAGCCCGCCCTCGCGAAACAGCATTTCCGCAAGCGTTCCGGTATGCCGATCGGAACCGCGATGCGGTGCGGTCACGGCGACGGGCGAGGAGGCGCCCTGATTCCGCAGGAGGTAGATGCCGCGCCCCCGGCAATCGCCCTCCGTCTCCGTCAATGCGGTGAAATCACTGTGGCGGTCGATCTGGAAGCCGCTCGATCGGGCGGGCTGCTGCCAGGACGCTTCCGAAGGACTGGCGACTGCTTCCTCGAACATACGCTCTGCCCGACGCATTTCGCTGGTCGACAGCCGGTCGAAACCCGAGGCCATGCGCAGCGGCGGAAAGAGGGATGTCATCACGAGCACCGCCAATAGCACGAACCCCGCAATGACGGCTATCTTCGTGCGCCTGCTCACTGCTCGCCTGCATCTGCGCCCGGATCGTTCGCCGCAGGGTGCATGACGCCTGTATAAAGGACGCTCATATCGTAATCCTGGCCGAGGATGCCGGATGGTCCGATAGGCCGCCATTGGTTTATTACGACGTTCCGGCGTTCCATATCGGTTATGTATTCTTCGGGAAATGCATTGGCGCGCACGAGATCGCGGCGCTCTGCATCGCTGCGGCGGCGATAGGTGGCAATGGCCGCGGCATCGTTCAGCACGGGGCGCAACTCATAGGCGCGCACATCAATCGCCGCGACACCCTCAGCTGGCGAGAGGCCGACGATGTCCATCGCGGTAAAGGGTATTGCACTTTCGAAGACTGCCTGATCCTGCGTCGCGATGCTGTTGCCGAAGCCGCGGATATAGCGGACAAGATCGATCGGACGCTCCAGCTTTGCAGGGTTCGCCCCCGTCGAATAGATGTCACGCGACCCCACGACCACGCCGCCGTCGTCGAACAGCGTGACCCGGTAGCCATAGGACCACGCCGCACCCGCTTCCCATTCGCTCGGCTCGATCAAAGGCGTCGAAAGAACGCGCGCCAGCGTGACCGGCTGCGAGAAGACGAAGCGCGTCGCTCGCCGTTCATCGAGGCGATAGACCAGCGCCCTGCTACGCAGATGCATTCCCTCAGGCCCGACGGCGCCCGCACCGGCAGTGCCCGTCGTCTGCGGCGACAAAGACCACGCTGCCAGCGCCGCCGCAGTGGCGACGAGCGAAAGGCAGATGGCTCGCAACAGGCTGGACAGGGTCATCGCGCGCCCCCTGCGTCGATCATGACGATCGCGTAACGCTTGTTCTGCGACTGGTCGAAATATCGCAGCGAATTTTCCGGACGACCTTCGATCGTGGCGGTGCCCGCATCGCGGCTGGCGACGACCGGATCGTATCCGGCCTCACCGACGGCTTCGATCAGCCCCGCCAGCGCATCGCCGTTCCCGAGGCCGCCGAAGCTGATCCGGTCCGGCACGACGAACGCAGTGCGCTGCGCAGATACACCCAGTTCGGCAGGTTTCGGCCTGATCTGCGCGACATAGCCGGGCCGGTTGCCCAGATGCCTGACGACCGTCTGGTTCGCGACGCCGAACGGGCTCAGTTGCGCTCCCCCGTAAGCCTCTTCGTCGGGCGCGATCAGCAGGATGCCCGCCCCCCACGCCCTGCGCATCGTCATCGCATCGGCGATCGCCTGCCGCGCACCGCCGTCTGCCGCTACCCCCTCCCCGTTCGCCACGCTCGCAAAGCCGTGCACGACCCGCGCGGGCTCGCGCGTCGGGTCGAACATGGCTTGTCCGGCTATCCGTCGGCCAGATGCAAGATGCCATATCTCGCCCCCATCCGCGTCGATGCACGGCGCAAGCGTGAGGCCGAGCCATTCGGCGGCAAGTCGAACGTCGAGCGGCAGCGAGCCGCGCGGCATTGCCTCGAGCACCGGCTCGATGATGGCCCCACGAAGGAAAGCGAGTTCCGCCATGTCGGTGACCGGGGTTGCCCCGGGCATCGCGGGTTCGACGGTGCAGCGGCGCGCTTCGGCAGGTTCGTTGATCAGGCGCGCCGCAATCCGGTCGATACCCGATCGCGTCAGTTCGATTCGCGCCCCGTCAACGCCGCTTCCGCCATTGTCGCTGGCGGCGAAGCGCATTGCGAGCCCCGGAACCGCGCGCGTCATTGCATCGAGATCGATGTCCGTCGCTGCGCGCCCGGCGAGATAGGCGACCGACTCCTCGCCTCCATCCCCGACGCCTTGCACCGCCAGTTCCGGCAGGGCGCTTGCCGCACGAAAGACCTGCAAGACGCTGGCCTGACCGATCGCTTCGACTTGCAACGGGGCGGCGATGACGAGCCAACGGGCATCCTGCGTCTCGCGCAATGCGAGGCCTGCCAGCGCCGCTCCATGCTCGTCGGTTGGGTGCGGCACGACGACGCTGATCCCCCGGCTCGCTTCGGGATAATGGAGCAGCAGGTCGCCACCCTTCCTGTCCGCGCGCAGCAGCGCCACCGCCCCGCCGGGCAGCGTCTCTACGCGCCATCCTCCGGCACTTGCGCGCATATCCGCTTCGAGCGGCGGCAGCCCCGCTTCCAGCAGGCGGATGAGGTCGCTCAACGTTTCCGCAGCCTGCCGGTCGAGCGCCTGCGCCCCGCCCCGCCATTCCTGAAGATAGGCGTTTCCGATGGCCGAGACCGCGAGCCGCCGTTCGACGCTCGCCGCGACCGAAGAGTTGGTCATGGCTGCCGAAGCGGCCACTCCCCCGGCCAGCGGCAAGGCGGTCGAAAGGACGAACCCGACGAGGTTGCCGGCGACCGCGCCCACCAGCGACACCTGCAAGGTCGTCCGCATCAGGCGTGGAAAGATTTGCTTGTCATGCGCCTTGATCGCGATGAGCGTGGCGAGGAGATAGCCGAACCCATAGACGTCCGTGGTCTTCACCTCGACCGAGAACAGCACGAGCAAATGGCCGAGCACCAGCTTGTAGGCGAAGCTGATATTGAAGAAGAGCAGCAGCTTGCGCCCCCCTTCGATCGTCGTATTCGCCAGCATCGGCAATTTCAGGACGGCGATCGCGATAAGGTAGATGATCCCCGCCTCGACGAAGGAAGTGAGGATTTTGGTCGGCTGATACCATTGCAACGCGATCAGCGCAGGGATCAGGATGCCGGAAAAGTCCCACCCGTATTTGACGTTCATGTGACTGGCGTAAAGCGCCGTCAGCACGAGAATCATGTAGGCCTTGGGACTGGCGAGGATCGAGCTGGCCAGCCCCTCATAAAGGTAGGAGACGCCGCTGATCCGGAAATTTGTGAGTTCCATGAGGCCGAAGCGGACGATCGCCCAGGTGAGGCCGACCGTGACGACCATCGCGAACAATCCGCGCGCCAGCCCCGGCTTCCAGAACTGGTTCGCAAGAAGCGAGATGATGACGAGGCCGAAGCTCTGCAGGTCGCTTTGCCAGTCGAACCGGGCCATGCCGTTGGCGGCGAGCTGCTGCGACAGGGCGGGCAGCACGTAACCGTCCAGCGTCAGGCGCACTGCGATGCTGACGAGGATGAGGCCCATGAACCGGTCGCGTCCGAACAGGGCCGGCCAGCGCCCCGGCCCCGCCTTTTCCGAGAAGAACCAGACAATGCAATAGGTGAGAACGGCCTCGATAACGATCACACCTGCGGCGATCGGCTTGACGATGATCAGCGGCACCAGATAGCCCGGCACGACGAGGCCCGACAGGACCCAGCCGAAGCGCAGGTTGAAAAAGCACAGCACGAACACCCCGACCCAGACGGTCGTGATGACCGAACTGGCAAGGCCGCCTTCCGGGAAGAGGGGTATCGTCATGGCCGTCGCGCCGCCCGTACCCTGACCGCTACCGCCCGCCGCCGGCGAGTGCGGTCGCGATCGTTTCGAGCAGCAGTTGCGGCTTGACCGGCTTGCGAATGATGCCGGCCACCCCGTTCTTCCCGTGCAGCGCCATGAACTCGGGCGTCGCGGAGGCCGAGGCCATGATGACGGGCGGCGGCTCGGCAATGGTCTGCGGCAACAGGTTGAGGAAACGGATGCCGTCCATGCGCGGCATGACGAGGTCGAGAATGACGAGGTCGACCCGCTCGTCGCGCAGCACGGCGAGCCCGGCCTCGCCATGCGCCGCCAGCAGCACTTCGTAGCCGTGCATCTCCAGCAGGGATTGCAGCATCTCGCACAGCAATTCGTCGTCATCGACGATCAGTATTCGCATGTCCCTCACCCGACCCGTTTCAGCTTGACGACGAAGCGATAACCCTTGCCGACGGAGCTCCAGTAACTGACCTGCCCCTTCCAGCTCACGGCGCGGGCGATACCGCGTGCAATCGTCGCAAATTCCTGCGGCACGTCGCCGCGTTCCTCGTCGAAGGCGGCGACCAGCCGCTCGAAGGGAATGCCGAAGCCGCCGCTGATCTCCAGCCGCGAAGTGTCGCGTTCCTCGCGCAGCGACACGCGGATCGTCCCGCCATGCGGCGTATCGGCAATCGCCACGGCCATCATCGCCTCGACCGTTTCCAACAGCGCCAGCGGCTCGGCCATGGTGAACCCGCCAATACCGGGCAGGTCGAGTTCGACGGCGACCTCGAAATCGTCGGCCTTCGGCTTCACCCGGCGATAGGCGTCCTCGACGACGCGGCGGGCATCGATCGGATAGCAGACATCGATGATCGCGCCCTTCGTATCGTCGATCAGATCGGCCACGTGTTCGAGCCGCCCGACTGCGCGGCGCGAGACGTCGCGCAAGCGTTCGAGCGTCCTGACGAGCGCCGGCTGCGCGCCTGCCTGCGCCATGGCGACGTCGGTTCCGAATTCCAGCGCCTCCAGATCGTTGCGCAGCTGCTTGTCGATGAAATTGCCGACCGCGTGCCGCAAATTGGCGAGACGGTTCAGCTCGGAGATATCCAGCGCCTCGACCACGATAAGGTCGTTATTGCCCGCATTGGCTTCTTCCCGAAGCGCAGCAATCCGCAGGATTCGCTGGCGTGCGGCAAACTCGCGCGCAGGAACCGTGATCGGGCGGCGTTGGCGGACGAGTTCGCCAATCAATTGTCCAGCCGCTTCCTCCTCAAGGGCGGTGAGACCGACCAGCGCCTGTTCCAGCGTCGCGCGTGAGAGGTTCAGCTCCGCTTCGCCGTAAAGCCGCTCCATCGCGCTATTTGCGTGCACCGGAAACCCGCCGAAGTGATAGATGGCGACGGCGGTATCCAGCTGGTCGATGCCGCTGCGAAGCTGCTCCGACTGGGTCTCGATGAGCGATGCGGCACTACCGATACGCTGCTCCAACGGGCGAACGCGGCCATCCTCCTCGTTCGTTGCGAGGTCGGAGCGCCAGAGGTCGAGCCGCGCATAGACGGCGGCGATCCGCCCCACCTGATCGAGCAGCTCGCCCGCCCGCTCCTTCGCCTGTTGCGGCGTCAGGTCGAACAACCACCAGCCCGGTCGATCCGCCGTACCGATACGAGCCAGATAGCGATGACTGGTCGCGTCGCCCTGCTGAGCCGTGACGATTGGGTGAACCGTTCCGGTTATATCTGACGAAGGAAGTGTCTCGCGCATTGCAGGTTCGAAGGAAACATCCTCGGCGGTGAACCCGAACCCGTCGCGATAGGCCGCCTTGCCGTTCTCCCCCGGTTCGAGAACCGCACTCACGGGCAAACCGAGACTTTTTGCTGCCGCGGTCAGATATTGGGGCAGGTTTGCCTTTTCGTTCAGGATGCTGCGCTGATGCGTATAGTCGACGGCACGATCGAGAATCCTCTGAAGTGCGCGATCGGCCCGGAATTCCTGGAACAGGATAAAGGTTACCACCGCCAGGAAAAGCGTTACCAGCATGGCGCTCAGCGGAGCGATCAGCGAAAACACTGCGAGTATTGACCATGCGATCAGGACGATCAGCAAGGTTCCTACGACGATCGTTGGGAGCGCAGCGCGCTTCGCGTCCGACTTCGCAAGAACCAGCGGAACGGCTAGTGCGATAGCGAGCAGGGTGGCGAAAACCCACCAGGGCTGCATCCTGTAAGCCGCGCGATTGTCGAGCAAACTTTGAACCATTCTGGCACTAAGATCGCTTGCGAGCATCCCCCCGTCCGCTGGCTGCAAGGCAGTGGCGAACCGTCTCTCGCGCTGGCTCGCATCGGGCCGGACGATGGCGATCATTCCGTCCAGTCGCGCGGCGGAAAAGTGACCGGCGAGCAGTTGCGATGCCCTCGCCTCGGGAATGTTCTGATCCCGCGCCATCCGCGGATAGAAGAGGCGGGGAGTGAGCGGCTTTCGGGAAAGCGCGTGCTCGAAGGATGCGATCCGTCCCTCAGCCGTAGGAAGTGCGGCGTGCTGCGCACGATAAAGGCCGTATTCCGCTGGCGCGATCATGCTCGCGGCCATGTCAAATGGCTCAGCCGAATTGCCCGGAGCGTCTTCGTCCAACCAATGCCAGCCCCCGCCGGTCGCATCGCGGGTGAGCGAGGCGCCCGTGACGATTGGCAGGCTGCCCGGCGTCAGGTCATCGGAAAGATCGTCCGGTCTCTGGGGGAAGCCGATCGCGGCGAGGCCTGCATTCTCCGCTTCCGCGATAAGGGCCGCGTAACGCTTCGGTCCCAGCGCGCGAAAGGCATCGTCCTGCTCGATCAGGATGACTTTCGGTGGCCGCGCCGCAGTTCGGGTTGCCGCGGCGTCGAACCACAATCCGTCCAGCACGCGAAACGGCATGGTTGCGCTCGCGAGCGTCAAAAGCCCCGCAATTGCCGCCGCGACGACGACCGCCAGCGTCAGCGCGCGCGCCTGCTCCGAGCCTGCTGGCAATAATGCTGGCGGACGTATCGGCACTGTGCGGCATTTCCCCAAACCGGACCATTGCTTTCGGGCGAAGATCGCCGCGAACGGTCGGGGTGTGCCGTAATATGCCTAATTTGCCGTTAACTGCCGCGTATCAGAGGTTTCCGCCGGTCAGGCGCTGACAAATGAGATCGAGCTGGTCGAGCGTGCGGTAGGAAATGGAGACCGAACCCTTGCTCGGGTCCTCGTCCGTCTTGATCCTCACATTGAGGCCGAGAAACTCCTCGAGATGCGACTGCACGGCGGCAATATCCGCATTCTCGGGCATTTCGCCGCGCGCCGACGCTTTCTTCCGGCGCGGAGCATCGTTCTCGCCGCCGTCGCGTTCTTGGCGCACCCGCTTCTCAATATCGCGCACGGACAGGTTTTCCTCGACCGCGAGCCGGGCTAGCGAACTCGCCTCGTCATGACCGATCAAGGCCCGTGCATGGCCCATCGAGAGCGCGCCATCGGCGACGAGTTTCTGCACGTCGCGCGGCAGGGCGGTCAGTCGTTGGATGTTGGCGACATGGCTGCGCGACTTGTCCACCAGCTTGGCGATGTCGGATTGCGTGAGGCCGTCTTCGTCCGCAAGGCGGTTATAGGCCCGCGCCTCTTCCATCGGGTTGAGGTCCTCGCGCTGGAGGTTCTCGATCAGGGCCAGCGCCATGACCTCACGCGTATCAAGCGATCGCACGACTGCCGGGATTTCGTGCAATTTCGCCCGTTGCGCCGCACGCCAGCGCCTTTCCCCCGCGACGAGCTGATACTTCCCGTTCGTCTTCGGGGTTACGAGGATCGGCTGAATGACGCCACGCGTCGCGATCGAAGAGGCCAGCTCGTTCAGCGCATCCTCGTCGAAGCGGGTCCGTGGTTGTCCCGGCAGGGGCGAAATATCCGCGACGGGAACGCGAATGAGCGCGCCTTCCGCAGGTTGCGATCCCGCATCGCCGCCCTCGCCACCAATCGTCTGCTGCGCCAGCGGCTCTTCGCGCCGCGTTTCGCCCAGCAAGGCACCCAGGCCCTTGCCCAGCTTGCGCTTGCGGTCGATCGTCCCGCCCTTCACCGCAGAAAGGCGGATCGGTTCGTGGGCATTGCTCATGCGGCTTTCCTCTTCATTGGCAAGCGGGTGATCAGTTCGCGCGCGAGCGCCATGTAAGCACGGCTGCCGGTGCAATTGTGATCGTAGATCAGCGCGGGAAGGCCGTGGCTCGGCGCTTCGGACAGCCGCACATTGCGCGGAATTACCGCCTCGAATACCAGCTTGCCGAGGCAATCGCGCACGTCCTCGGCGACCTGGTCGGTCAGCCGGTTGCGCTTGTCGAACATGGTCAGGACCACTCCGACGATGCCGAGATCGGGATTGAACCGCTGCTGCACCCGCTCCACCGTCTGCAACAGCTGACTGAGACCCTCAAGCGCGAAAAACTCGCATTGCAACGGCACGAGCAGCGTATCGGCCGCACCCAGCGCATTGAGCGTCAGCAGGCCGAGCGATGGCGGGCAGTCGATGAAACAAACGTCGTAAGGCAGGTTCGCCGCCGAACCCAAAGCATCCTTTAGCCGGGACGTGCGATCCTCCACCGTCACGAGTTCGACTTCGGCTCCGCTCAAATCGACCGTTGCCGGCACCACGTCGAGCCCCGGAATTTCCGAAGGATGGGCCGCATCCGCAAGTTTCGCCCCATCGACCAACAAATCGTAACTGGAAATTTCGCGACTCTCCGCGGCGACGCCGAGACCCGTCGATGCATTGCCTTGCGGGTCAAGGTCGATCAACAAGGTGCGCCAACCCGTCGCCGCCATGGCGGTGGCGATGTTGATGGCTGTCGTGGTCTTGCCGACCCCGCCCTTCTGATTTGCAATTGCAATGGTAATCATTGAAAAGCCTCGATAATCCGGGCGTTACAGGCCTGTGCCGACAAGTATTCCGGCTTCGCTACTTGTTCGGGATTGTTCCACGTGAAACACAGAACGGAGCTTTCTGGGAAGGCCATTTACTTCTTCTATCGCGGATCGGCCTTTCGGCAAGACCCACACGGTGTCTTTTGTGGAGAAGCGTTTCGCAAGTTCGACCAATCGAGGCAATGGAGCAAAGGCGCGCGCGGTAATTGCACCTGCGGCGAAGGTCTCGACCATCTCAAGACGCTGACCAAACACCTTGCAATTCGCGAGAGTTAGCTGTTCAGTCGCTCGCTCTAACCATTCAACGCGCTTTGTCCGCGATTCGACCAGCGAGAATTTGTCGTCAGGACGCATTATGGCGAGAACCAGTCCGGGAAATCCCGCTCCGCTGCCCAGATCCACCCAATGTGTTCCACGTGGAACAAAACTCAGCAATTGGGCAGAATCTGCAATATGGCGAAGCCACACTTCGGCCAGGCTTCCGCGCGACACGAGGTTCTGCCGCTCATTCTCTTCCTTGAGCAAATGCGCCAATAGCTCAAGCCGCTCCAGTGCCGTATCTTCGCACAGACTCGCGACGTAAGCCTTCGCTTCCGCTTCGCTGGCAAGGATCAAGCGGCAACCTTTTCGCGCCGGGCATGAACCAAAAGGGCAGCGAGCGCTGCTGGCGTTATCCCCGCGACGCGCCGCGCATCAGCCAAGGTGGCAGGCTTGGCCTTCGACAATCGTTCGATCATTTCATTTGAAAGGCCCGGAACCTTGTCATACGGGAAACCGCTTCCGAGCAGCACAGCGTCACTCGCCTGCAAATCGCGTAGCTCGTTCTCTTGCCGTGCAAGGTAGGGCGCGTAAGCGATATCCTCGATCATCTCCGTCAGAAGTTCTGGGTTATCGTCGGGCTCGATCTGAGCGAAGTGCGACATGGCATCTTCCGGAATTTTTCCGATGGACGCCCACTCTCCCAGTGATTTCGTTCCCGCATCGCGTTTCACGTGGAACCCCTGTTCGCTGAGTTTCCTCGCAGAAATTGGTCTCTCAAGTTCCTTGTTCCACGTGGAACGTTGCTTGATCCGGCGTTCCCACCATGACTGCCGTTCCTCACCAACGCAGCCCAGTTCCAGCGCAAGCGGGGACAGGCGGGTCGCAGCATTACCTGCGCGCAGCCGCAATCGATATTCGGCTCGCGCGGTCAGCATCCGGTAAGGCTCGCTCACGCCGTGCAACGTCAGATCGTCGATCATGACGGCCATGTAAGAATTGCTGCGATCGATCGCCGGTGCGGGCCGCTCCTGAATTTTCGAAGCTGCGGTCAATCCTGCGATCAGCCCTTGCGCCGCCGCTTCCTCATAGCCGGTCGTGCCGTTTATCTGACCGGCGCAATACAGCCCCGATATGGTTTCCATTTCCAATCCGCGGTTCAGCGATCGCGGATCGATGTGGTCATATTCCACGGCATAGCCGGGCACGGCCATTTCGACATTCTCAAGCCCCTCCATGCAGCGCAACATGGCAAGTTGAACATCGACGGGCAGCGAAGTGCTGATGCCGTTGGGATAAACCAGATTGGTATCGAGCCCTTCGGGTTCGAGGAAGACCTGGTGACCGTCACGATCCCCGAAGCGGTGGATCTTGTCCTCGATCGAAGGACAATAGCGCGGACCCTGCCCGCCGATCGCACCGCTGAAGAGCGGCGAACGATCGAGATTGGCACGAATGACATCATGCGCCGCTTCGTTGGTCCGGGTCACGGCGCAGAAGACCTGCGGGTTGCAGCGTTGCTTCGTCAATGGCGACATCGTCCATTGATCGGCATCGCTCGGTTGCTCGGCGAGGCGTGCCCAGTCGATCGTGCGGCCGTCGAGCCGAGGCGGCGTTCCGGTCTTGAGCCGCGCGAGAGGCAGACTTGCCTCCCGCATCTGAGCGGCCAGCCGCTGCGCGGAATTCTCGCCGATCCGTCCGCCCGTCAGCCGCTCCTCGCCGCGGAACAACGTTCCTCCGAGAAACGTCCCGGTGCATAGAATAACGGCCTGCGCCGCGATGGTCGTGCCGTCGGCGAGAACGAGGCCCGCAACCCGCTCCCCTTGCAAATCGAGCGCCGTCGCTTCGCCTTCGATCACGGTAAGATCGCCTTGAACTTCCAACATGCGGTGCACGGCCGCCTTGAACAGGCGCCTGTCTGCCTGGATACGTGGCCCCCAAACGGCCGAACCTTTCGAGCGGTTGAGCATCCGGTAATGAATCGCGGCGGCATCCGCGGCACGCCCGATGATCCCGTCGAACGCATCGACTTCGCGCACGAGATGGCCTTTGCCCAATCCTCCGATGGCCGGATTGCAGCTCATCGCGCCGACGGTGTCGCGAGAGAAAGTGACCAGCCCGACGCGCACACCCATTCGCGCGGCCGCCGCAGCCGCTTCCACGCCGGCATGGCCGCCGCCGACTACAAGGACATCGAATTGTGACATGTGGCCGATTTAGGGGTTTGCACTCGCCTCGTCCACAGCTTTCCCACCGGATGTTCCACGTGGAACTTCACTTGCCGATGCAAAAGCGCCCGAACAGATTGTCGAGCATGTCCTCGGTCGAAGCGCGCCCGGTAAGCGAATCCATCGCGGCTCGCGCAAGGCGCAGATGCTCGGCGACGAGCAGGGGGTCGCATACTCTTTCGATCTGTTCGAGTGCTTCGCTTGCTTCGCGGATAAGGCCCGCCTGCCTTACATTGAGCGCGACGTCGCCCGGTTTGGGCAATGTGTCGCGCGCTATGTTCAGAAGGCCGCTGCGCAGAGCGTCGACGCCCTCCCCCGTCACGGCGGATACGCGAAAGGCGGGATTGGTCTTTCTAACGGTGGACGCGTCGTCGATACGCGACTCCAGCTCGATCGCGCCATCCGGCCCTTCTCCCTCGGGTCCGAGCCAGAGGACGCAATCCGCGCGCTCGATCTGTTCCTGCGCCTTGCCGATGCCGATGACTTCTATCTCGCCCGCGCCCTCGTCCCGCAGGCCCGCCGTGTCGATAAGGACAAGCGGCATGCCATCGAGCGAAACCGGGCGTTCGATGACGTCGCGCGTCGTGCCTGCTTCGGCCGAAGTGATCGCGACCGCCTCTTCCAGGAGCGCGTTGAACAAGGTGGACTTGCCGCTATTGGGCGGGCCGGCAAGGACGATGCGGAAGCCCTCGCGCAGCTTTTCCGCGCGGGGACGATCGAGCCAGCGGGTCATCTCGGCTGCCAGCGCGGCGACCCGATCGGTGAAGTCCGGGGGAAGTTCGGCCACATCGTCCTCGTCTCCAAAATCGAGGACGCTTTCGACCGATGCGGACAGGTTGAGGATTGCGCTACGCCACTGCTCGACTTGGCGGGACAACGCGCCGGAGGTGAGCGCTATGGCGGAGCGCCGCTGCAATTCGGTCTCGGCGGAGAGGAGTTCGGACAACCCCTCGGCTTCGGCGAGATCTATCCGGCCATTGGCGAAGGCACGGCGGGTGAACTCGCCCGGCACCGCGGCGCGCACCCCCTCGAACCGGGAGAGCGCTTGCTGGACTGCGGCAATGACCGCCCTGCCCCCGTGGCAATGCAGTTCGAGAAGGTCCTCGCCCGTCGCCGTCCGGGGTCCGTCGAAGAACAGGACGAGTGCCTTGTCCAGAAGTTGGCCGTCGTCGCCTCGCAGGCTCCTCAACGCAGCTTCGCGGGGGGCGGGCAACGAACCTGCGAGGCGGATGCCGACCTGCCGGGCAGCGGGGCCGCTGACCCTGATCACTCCGATCGCGGCGGGAGGTGAACCGCTCGACAAGGCGAAAATCGTGTCCATTGCTTCAAAAGTACGCGCGAAGCCGCGCCCGACGACCGTTCAGTCGTTGTCGGTGCCTTTAGGGCCCGTCTTGGTGCCGTTCGCCTTCATCGATCCCTCGACGAAATTCTGAAACAATTTCAATCCCATCTGCCCCATAGGCGCGAGATTGCGCGCATATTCGTTGAGCTGGTCGGGGTTGGAGACGCCCTTCATCGCCTTCGTCATCATGTCCACATACATGTCGTTCGCCTTGCCGACATCCGGCAGGCCCATGAAGCTCCGCGCCTCTTCAGGCGTACAATCTATCTCGACATGGACCTTCATGGCAGTTTCTCCGTTGGTGTCCCACACCATTTGGGTCTGTCGCGAGGCGCTTGCAAGCCTTATGACGCCCGTCACATGCAAGGGAGCCTTACCAGATGACGAAAACGGTCGATATTTCCACCCTCGACGGCGATGGCAGTTTCAAGGCCTATGTGGCCGAGCCCGAGGGGGAAGCGAAGGCGGCAATCCTCGTCATTCAGGAAATTTTCGGCATCAATGCCGGCATCAGGCGCAAGTGCGACACATTCGCCGAAGAAGGCTATCTCGCGGTCGCACCCGACCTGTTCTGGCGGCTCGAACCGGGGGTGGAGCTGGACCCCGACATCGAGCCGGAGTTCCAGCGGGCGCTCGACCTCATGGGGAAATACAATCCCGACGAAGGCGTGCGCGATATCGAGGCGACCATCCACCATATCCGGCGCGAAATGGGCGTCTCCAAGGTCGGCGCGGTGGGCTACTGCCTAGGCGGCAAGATGGCCTACATGACCGCGGCGCGCACGGATGTCGACGCCACCGTCGGCTATTATGCGGTCGGCGTGAACGAGATGCTCGACGAGGCCAAGGCGATCGCCAATCCGCTATTGCTGCATGTTCCGGAAGAAGACGGGTTCGTCGACAAGGAGGCGCAGAAGGCCATGCACGAGGGTCTCGACGACCACCCGAAGGTCACTCTCTACGACTACCCTGGCCTCGATCACGGCTTCGCTACCGAATTCGGCAAGCGGCGAGACGAGGAAGGCGCGAAATTGGCCGACCAGCGCACGGCGCAATTCTTCAAGGATCACCTGACCTAGTCAGCTGAGACTGATTGCGAGCGACAAGGGGCGCTCGGCAGAGCGTGGCCGGAAACACCTGCGCTCAATCCGGCAGATGGTCGCGGACGAAAGCCGCTCGCTTTTCGGGTGAGGCAAGAGGCAGCAAAACCGGCGCATATCCGTAGTCGCGCCAGGCGGAGACGACCGCATTGTCGCTGGCAACAGCCTCGTCCCAGTTCTGAATGCGTTCGGCGTCCTGGCGATAGATGTCCGCCCAGGCGGGCGCGTGAAAGATCGGGCCGTCGTAGCGAAGCTCGCGGCAAACCCGGTCGATCTCGCCGGGAACCGCCAAGCCTTCTACCCGCAGAAAACCGATGATATCCGGAAAGCCTCGGTCGAATACGACCGTTTCGGCGCCGTTTCGCGGTTCGTGCCAACTGGCAAGCTGCGCTTCGAGCATGGCGAATGCAAAGCCGTGCGGATCGGATGCGCGTAGCTCCATTCCGCCGGGTTGCTGCAGGATTGTCCGCGCAACCTCCGGTCCGGTCGCGATACCATGACCCGCGAGATGGTCGAGCAGCGTCGACTTCCCCGCCCCCGGAGCGCCGGTAACGGCGGCTCGAAGGGGCGCGGAACGGGCCACCCTACTGGTTCATCGTTTCGAAGAAGTCCTCGTTCGTCTTGGAATCCTTCATCTTGTCGAGGAGGAATTCCATCGCGTCGACCGTGCCCATCTGCATGAGAATGCGGCGCAAGACCCACATCTTCGACAGCTTGTCCTTCTCGACCAGCAGCTCTTCCTTGCGGGTCCCCGACTTGCCGACGTCCAGAGCCGGGAAGATGCGCTTGTCGGCAACCTTCCGGTCGAGGACGATTTCGCTGTTACCCGTGCCTTTGAACTCTTCGAAGATGACTTCGTCCATGCGGCTGCCGGTATCGATGAGGGCGGTCGCGATGATCGAGAGCGAGCCGCCTTCCTCGATGTTGCGGGCCGCACCGAAGAACCGCTTGGGCCGTTGCAGGGCGTTCGCGTCGACGCCGCCGGTCAGCACCTTGCCCGAGGACGGTACGACGGTGTTGTAGGCGCGGCCGAGACGCGTGATCGAATCGAGCAGGATGACGACATCCTTCTTGTGCTCGACGAGGCGTTTTGCCTTCTCGATCACCATTTCGGCGACCTGCACGTGCCGCTGCGCGGGTTCGTCGAAGGTCGAGGAGATCACCTCCCCATTGACGCTGCGCTGCATGTCGGTGACTTCCTCGGGCCGCTCATCGACGAGCAGAACCAGCAGGAATACTTCGGGATGGTTGTCGGTGATCGCCTTGGCGATGTTCTGAAGCAGCACGGTCTTACCGGTGCGCGGCGGCGCAACGATAAGGGCGCGCTGGCCCTTGCCCTGCGGCGAGATGATGTCGATGACGCGCGCCGACTTGTCCTTCACCGTCGGATCGAGATTGTCGAGCGACAGCTTTTCCTCAGGGTAAAGCGGCGTAAGATTGTCGAAATTGGTCCGCATCCGGACTTGTTCGGGATCCTCGAAATTGACCGAAGTCAGCTTCGTCAGCGCGAAATAGCGTTCTCCTTCGCGGGGCGCGCGGATTTCGCCTTCGACCGTGTCGCCGGTCCTGAGGCCCCATTTGCGCACCTGGTTGGGCGAGACGTAGATGTCGTCTGGTCCGGCGAGGTAGTTCGCTTCGGGCGAGCGCAGGAAGCCGAAGCCGTCCTGCAGCACCTCGATGGTGCCGATGCCCATGATTTCCTCGCTATAGTCCTCGTCTTCGGCAAGTTCGCGCAGGATGCAGAACATCAGGTCCTGCCGCCGCATGGTGGAGGCGCCTTCGACGCCCAGTTCTTCCGCCATACTGACGAGGTCGGCAGGGGCTTTGGTCTTGAGTTCCTTGAGATGCATCTCGGAATGTCCGTCACGATTGCACGACAGGTCGCAATGCACTGTCGCTGGATTGGAATAAGGGTCGGCGGGCCGTTGGGCTGGGAGACAGCTGGGCCATCGAACGGCGGGTTTGGGAGCCGCCTCGTACCGGTTGGCGAAGCAGTTACGCCTGGCCGATCAGTTCGTCAATCGGGGATTTGGCCGACGCGGCGCGCCGTCAAAACGGTTTGACGATGACGAGAATGACGATGATCGCGACCGTCAGGCCGGGCACTTCGTTGAGGAGGCGCAGCGTCTTGCCCTTCAATGGCCGCTCGCCCCTCGCCAGTTTCTTGCCATAGCCGATCAGCCACATGTGATAGGCCGACAAGAGGACGACGAATAGCAGCTTTGCGTGGAACCAACCCTGGCTCCAGGCGCCGATCGTCGAGGCCAGCAGCAGGCCGAGAACCCAGACGATGATGATCGAGGGAAGCAGAATAATCTTGCGCAGCTTGTTCTCGCGCTCGACCCATTGCTCCGCTTCTGCAGAGCCCTCGGTCGCCTCTTGATGATAGACGTAGAAGCGCGGGAGCATGAACAGGCCCGCCATCCAGAAGATGATGAAGATGATATGGCCGGCCTTGAGCCAGAGATAGGTCATCGAAAGCACTTCCTGCATAGGCCGCTATCTAGGAAAGACGGGGGCCGGCGTCACCCCTCGCCCCGGTTAAAAATTCGCCGACCGTACCGCCGCGATCAGTCGCTCGACATGGCCGATGGGCGTGCGGCGGTCGATCCCGTGACCCAGATTGAAGACGTGCGGCCGTCCGGCGAAAGCCTCGCGAATGGTACGTACCCGGTCCTCGAGCCGGTCGGTCCCGGCAAGCAGCAGAAGCGGGTCGAGATTGCCCTGAACCGGCAGGCCTTCCGGCAATTTGCGATCGACCCATTCGGGATCGAGCGTTTCATCGACGCCCAGTGCCTTCACGCCGGTTTCACGGGCATAGGCCGGCAGTTTCTCGCCTGCCCCCTTCGGAAAGCCAATGACCGGCGTATCGGGATGTTTTGCGGCAAGCGCGGCGACGATCCGCGCGTTGGGGGCAATGACCCAGCGCTCGAATTCGTCGGGCGCGAGGCTACCCGCCCAGCTGTCGAACAGCTGGACAGCTTCCGCCCCCGCCTCGATCTGCCCGGAGAGGTAGTCCACCGTCACAGCGCCGATCGCATCGCAGATCGCCTGCATCGCCGCAGGATCGCGATAGGCGAGCGCACGAGCCTCGTGCTGGTCCCGGCTGCCCTCGCCCGCGATCATGTAGGTAGCGACGGTCCAGGGGCTTCCTGCAAAGCCCAGCAGCGTCGTTTCGTCATCGAGGCGGCTGCGGACCTTGGCAACGGTCTCGTAGATCGGTGTCAGGCGCTCAGGGACGGCCTCCAGCGCCTCGAGCGAACTATCGACAAGCCGCGGCGATAGTTTGGGCCCCTCGCCCGCCAGAAATTCGAGATGCTGACCCATCGCATGGGGCACGATGAGGATATCGGAGAACAGGATCGCGCCGTCGAAACCGAAGCGCTCGATCGGCTGAACCGTGACCTCGGCAGCCGCATCGGTATCGTAAACGAGTTCGAGGAAGCCGCCCTTTTCCGCCCGAAGCTCGCGGTATTCCGGGAGATAGCGGCCCGCTTGGCGCATCAGCCAGAGAGGCGGTACACTCGGCATCGCGCCGTTCAACGTGTCGAGGAGCAAACCGGGCATCGCGCGCGTATCCAATCAATATAATTATTATATATAAGATGATGAAGGTAGTTGGCCCTGTGGAGAACGGGGACAACGACGCCCTGCCCGATTTTTCCCGGCAAGGCCAGTTGCCACCGCCCAATCGACTCGCCCACCGGCTTGAGTCAAACGAAAGCTGTTCGCCTTACCCACAGGCTGCCGATAAGTGCCCGTAGCTGGCGATAAAGAGCGGTGGGACGGACTCGTATCGAGGATGGAAAAGGCTTCGAAACTTGTCGCCAGCTTTGTGCCGTGGTTTATGCCGGCTTCTTTCCACAGCCGCCCGAAGGCCATTTTTCATGCCGCGACTTCACCTCCATCTCGTATCGGATTCCACCGGCGAAACGCTGGAGATGTTCGCCAAGGCCGCGCTCGCGCAGTTCGAGGATGCCGATGTCGTGCGGCATTTCTGGCCGATGGTCCGCTCGCGGCAGCATCTCGACCGGATCATGCCGACGCTCGAGGAGAAAGCCGGGCTCGTTCTGTTCACACTCATCAATCCGCAGACACGCGCCCGCCTCGAGGAAAGATGCCGGGAAAGCGGGCTGACCGCGGTCCCCGTGCTCGATCAGGTGACCGCCGCACTCGAGGCGAAGCTCGGGCTGGAAGCCCAGCAGAGCAAGCCAGGGCGGCAACACATTATGGACAAGGCCTATTTCGACCGGGTCGAGGCAATCCAGTTCACGATCGCCCATGACGACGGCATTTCGCACGAGGACTGGGAGGAAGCCGACATCCTTCTCGCCGGCGTGTCGCGTTCGTCCAAGACACCGACCAGCATCTATCTCGCCAATCGCGGGTACAAGGTTGCCAACATTCCGCTGGTGGTCGAGAGTCCCCCGCCCGAAAAGCTCTATCAGCTCAAGAATCCCCTCATCGTCGGACTGACCAGCACCCCGGAAAGGCTCGTGCAAATCCGGCGGAATCGGTTGCTCGCGCTCAATGAGAAGAACGAGACCGCCTATGCGGATCAGGACCGGGTTCGCGAGGAAGTCGTGTTTGCCCGGCGCATCTTTGCCGACCGGGGTTGGCCGATCATCGACGTGACGCGCCGGTCGATCGAGGAAACCGCCGCTGCCATCATCAAGCTTTATAACGAGCGCGACCTCGTCCAGGCGACCAGTCCGGGCGGAGCGGCATGACCCTCGTCCTCGCTTCCAAAAGCGCCTCGCGCAAGGCGATGCTGACTGCCGCCGGGATTGCCTTCGAGGCCGTTCCAGCGGACCTCGACGAACGGGCGATCGAGCGCAAACTGGCCGATGAAAGCGCGGCTAAGGTCGCCGAAGGCCTGAGCGTCGCCAAGGCGCTGGCCGTTGCGAGGGACTATCCCGATGATCTGGTGCTGGGCAGCGATTCCCTTGTCGTGGTCGATGGTCGGCGCTTCGACAAGCCGGACTCGCGCGAAGAGGCAGTCGAACATTTGCGGTTCTTCTCCGGCAGGACGATGGAACTCCACAGCGGCGCGGCCCTCGTTCGGGGCGGCGAAGTGCTCTGGCGGGTCAGCAAGGTCGCGCGACTGGCAGTGCGCAGGCTCGACGAGGCTTTCATCGAGGCATATCTCGACGCGGAATGGCCCGAGGTCGGCCATTGCGTAGGCGTGTTCCGGATCGAAGGGCGCGGCGTCCACCTGTTTGAAAGCATCGAGGGGGACCAGTTCACGGTGCTCGGAATGCCATTGCTCGAGGTACTGGTCGCACTGCGACAGCACGGCGCGAGCGGCAGGGGGCTGCTACGATGAGCAGGCCTTATGCCGAAGTGATCGGTGATCCCATCGCGCAGTCGAAAAGCCCGGCGATCCACAACTTCTGGCTAAATAAGCTCGGAATCGAAGCCGAATACCGTGCCACCCACGTCAAACCGCCGGAACTGGCCGACTATCTTGCTAAGCGAACAAACGATCCTGATTGGCGTGGCTGCAACGTGACGATGCCGCACAAGCTGGCGGTGCGCGAACATCTCGAACATATTGAAACGCCTGCAAAGGAAATTGGCGCGGTCAACACGATCTATCGGGCGTTGGACAAACGCCTCGTCGGAACGAACACCGATGCTGCCGGCTTTCTGGAACCGCTCTTGCCGCTGCTTCGCGGGACCCATCTTTTCCGGATGGCACGCATAATGGGCGCTGGCGGCGCCGCGCAGGCAATCATCCACGCGCTTGCGGCCGAGAACTTCACTCTGGTCGTTGCAGCACGTGACCCGGCGAAGGCACGAGCCCTGCTCGACGAACTCGCGCCGGAGGGAGACCACCATACACCGCCGCTCTCCCATTTTGCCGCGGCGACCGATTTCGCCTTCGACGATCGCGAAGGCTGCTGCGATCTCGTAATCAACGCCTCGCCATTGGGGATGCGCGGTCAGCCGCCGCTGGCCTTCGACTGGAGCCATGCTCCTCCCGGCTCGATCGCCTATGACATCGTCACCGATCCGGTCGAAACCGACTTTCTAAATGAGGCAAAGGATGCTGGTTTCCGCACTATAGACGGTCTTTCCATGCTCATCGGTCAGGCAGCTGCTGCCTTCGCCCTGTTCTTTGGGCAGCCCGCACCGCGTGAGCATGACGCGGAACTGCGCGACTTGCTCACCCGATGAAGAGGCCCGCCATCATCGCGCTCACCGGTTCCATCGGAATGGGCAAGTCCACGGTCGCCGCCATGTTCGAAGGCGCCGGTATTCCGGTGTTCGATGCCGATGCCGAAGTGCGACGTTTGCAGCAGCCGAGGGGCGATCTCATCGAACCGATCGAAGCGGCCTTTCCGGGTTCGACCGGTCCCGGCGGCGTCGATCGAGACGCGCTCGGGCAGATGGTCTTCGGCGACAAGGAGGCCCTCGCCCGGTTGGAAGCGATCGTTCACCCTGCCGTGGCCCGCGCGCGGCAGGAATTTCTCATCGAGCATGGCAATGCACCGCTCGTCCTGTTCGACATACCGTTGCTGTTCGAGAAAGGTGGTCAGGAAAATGTCGATGCGGTCGTTGTCGTGTCCGCCCCTGCGGAGGTTCAGCGCCGCCGCGTCCTTGCCCGGCCCGGCATGACGCCGGACAAGTTCGCACATATCCTTTCCTTGCAGACGCCCGATACCGAAAAAAGGGAAAAGGCGGATTACGTCATCGATACTGGCCTGCCGCTTTCCGAAACGGAGGATGCGGTGATCGAACTCATCGCTGTGCTGCAGAAAAGATTTTCCTGAATTCGGCGCTGCGGAAGGCTTGCGTCGCCGGTTCGGCCTCGCGATAAACGAAGCATGAGGGAAATCATCTTCGATACGGAAACGACTGGCCTCGACCCACACACGGGCGACCGGATGGTCGAGATTGGCTGCGTCGAAATGATCGGCCGCGTGCCGACAGGAAAGACCTTTCACGCCTATTTCAATCCGGAACGCGACATGCCTGCCGGGGCGGAGGCGGTGCATGGCCTCTCCGCCATTTTCCTTTCCGACAAGCCCTGTTTTCGCGACAGTTTTCAGGAATTGCTCGATTTTCTCGAGGATTCGCCGCTGGTCGCGCATAATGCGGGCTTCGACTTCGGATTTCTGAACAACGAACTCACATTGTGCGGCTCGCCGATCATCTCGCTCGAACGGATGATCGATACCGTCGCGATCGCCCGGCGAAAGCATCCGGGCGCGAAGCTGTCGCTCGACGCGCTTTGCACGCGATATGGCATCGACCGCAGCCACCGCGTGAAGCACGGCGCGCTGCTGGATGCGGAACTGCTGGCACAGGTCTATATCGAGCTGACGGGCGGGCGGCAGATCGGCCTCGAACTGGCTGCCGAAACAGCGGGCGACTCGCTAGGCGACCGCTCTTTTACCGGGCTGAGCCGCCAGTCCGATCGTCCGCGCCGCGCGCCCCGTCCGCATAGCGCGACGGCGGAGGAACTTGCAGCTCATGCGAGTTTCCTCGAAACGATTACCGAGCCGCTCTGGAATCGACGCTGACACAAGGCCGCCACGCGATGGAGCGTTGGAAACTTCGTTCGGTTCGCTACGCTTTGGGGTGGCGGTAGCGGCACTTTAGCGCATACGGTACGTTGTCTGGCTACAACCAACTGAAAGGAAGGGCTCACATGGATATTCGCGTATCCGGCCACCAGGTCGAAACAGGTTCCGCTCTGCAGGAGCATGTCGAGGATCGTTTGGACGGAGTGATCGAGAAATACTTCAATCGCGCGATCTCTTCCAATGTGACCTTCGGCAAGGCGCCGGGCAATGCCTTTTCCTGCGATGTGGTGATGCATGTGATGCAGGGCCTCGTCCTCAAGGCGCAAAGCGAGGCGCATGATGCACATCAGGCGGCGGATCAGGCGATCGCGAAGATCGAGAAGCAGTTACGCCGATACAAGCGCCGCCTTACCGACCGGCACAGCCAGGCGGCTCATGCGGTGAAGGAAGAGGAAGCGGCCTATCGCATCTTCGCAGCGGCTGAACCCGATAGCGAGGACGAGGAAGTCGGCGAGGACGCTCCGCCGATCATTGCGGAGACCACTGCGGATATCCCCGAAGCGAGCGTCGCGGATGCGGTGATGATGCTCGACCTCCGCGATACGAGCGCGCTGTTCTTCAAAAATGCTGGCACGGGGCGGCATAATATGGTTTACCGCCGCCGCGACGGCTCGGTCGGATGGGTCGAGCCGCGACAGGACAATTCGGGCCAGGGCTGATCCTTATCGGTCGCGGTCCGGATTCGATCGCAATCCATTAGGAAAGCCTCAGGACATTGGTTCTAGGCATCGCACGGCTTCCGGCATCGATCCTTGCCGGACGTCGCGAATGTGAACGGTATTTGACAGCGAGCAGTTTTTCGATCGCCATGGACGCCAATTTTCATCTTACCCCTTCGGCCGTCGCCTTCACCGACGCGCCCGGAAAGGCCGAGGCGTTGTCCTTCATCGCCGGGCTCTTCGCGGACAGCTACGATCTTGATGCGCCTTCGATCGAAGCTGCGCTGCTGCAACGCGAGCAGCTGGGCAGCACCGGTTTCGGACGACGCGTCGCCCTTCCCCATGCGCGCTTCGACGGTTTGAAAAGGCCGCTGGCCGCCTTCGTCAAGCTCGATCACCCGGTGGAGTACGAAGCCGCGGATGGCCGCCCGGTCGACATGGCCTTCGGGCTGTTATCGCCGTCCGATTGCGGAGTGACGCACCTTCACGCTCTCGCCGCCATATCGAGGACCATGAGAGATACCGATCGACTGCGGCAATTGCGCAGCGCGCAAAGTCCCGACGCGGTCTATGCGCTGCTCACGAACGTGTCGGATCGTGACGCAGCCTGAGAGCCAGCAAAACGACGTCAGTGTCGCGGGCGCGGCGTCGCATTATCGCTCGCTCGAAAACCTTTATCGTGCCGCGCCGATCAATCGGCTGTTCGCCTCGGAACTGACGATCACGGAGGAGGGACGGGCGCACATTACGTTTCGCATTACCGACGACCTGTATCACGCAGCCGGCGCAGCGCATGGCACGGTCTATTTCAAGATGCTGGACGATGCCGCCTTTTATGCCGCCAATACGCTGGCGACCGACCGGTTTCTCCTGACCACCTCGTTCAACCTGCACTTCACCAAGCCAGTCCGCACGGGCTCCGTTACGGCGGAAGGGAAATGGGTGAGCGGTCGGCGCAGGGTTCTCGTCGCGGAGAGCAGGCTGATCGATAGCGAAGGAGAGGAGATCGGACGCGGAACAGGAACCTTCATGCGATCGCGCATTCCGCTTTCGAGTCTCGATGGTTATCACGTCTGATTGCGAATGAGCGTTTCGAGCACGATCCCCCGCTCGTCGCATTGAACGCTCATTTAATCGCAAATGAAACTATTTTAGCAGAATCTGCGGCATCGATGACACAGGCCCGTCTTCCTTCGCATCTCGAAATCGGCGCAATTCTGCGGCAGGCGCAGGCTGATGGAGGTTTCGCCACGATCCTTTCCAAGGGGGAAAAGGACGCCGGAACCATCCTTGTGCTCACGACCCGGCGGGGCACTGGGTATGCGCTGTGGGAGCGGATGCCGAGCCTCGACGGCCCCCGCCTCTTCACCATTATTCGCGAACAAGATATTGAAAAACCTTCAGATATTTTCGAATATATCGAAAGGCGAAGTGCGCAGGACAGCGATCTCTGGGTGATTGAGGTCGAAATCGACGACGCCGCAGGCTTCATGGCGAACAGGGTTAACCGAGTTGACTATTAGCCGACGCCATCTACATGGCCCCCACCTCCAATAGACGCAGGCGATATCGCACGACCCTCGGGCCGTAAGGTATCAGCGCGTAGACGGGGGGCGGCCGGCAGGTCACCTTCGAACGGGATAACGCTTCAATACGAGGCGCAAGACATTCGAACCCCTGCGTCAGGTCCGTCCACCGCCAAGACTGACGGTTTGATGAAGCGAAAGACTTACTCCTTTACGGCTGCGGCGATTGCCGGAGCCAGCCTCTTTACGGTTGCCTTTGCCGAAAGTTCCGATGCCATCGCGCAGGATCAGGGCATCGAGACCGCAAACGAGGCCTCCACACCGGACATCTCCGCAGAGGCGGAAGAACTGGTTCCGGTATTCGTGGAGAAAGAAGTGGTCCAGGACATTCCCGAACCTGTCGAGGAAGCTCCTGAAGGTTTCGCAGAGTCTGCCGGCAGCCTCAACGAACTGGTCGCAGCGACGAAGATCGGCGACGATCTTTCCGAGGATATGCACTGCCTCGCCGGAGCGATCTATTTCGAATCGCGCGGCGAGCCCCTTGCCGGACAGCTTGCCGTGGGTCAGGTCATCGTGAACCGGACCGAAAGCGGGCGCTTCCCGTCCGATTATTGCGGCGTGGTTTATCAGCGCGCGCAGTTCTCCTTCGTTCGCGGCGGTTCCATGCCGCGCATCAAGACCGGGTCCGCAGCCTGGCGCAAGGCCAAGGCGATCGCCCATATCGCGCATCAGGGCCTGTGGGAGAGCGAGGCGGGAGACAGCCTCTATTTCCACGCAAAGCATGTCAGCCCGCGCTGGGCGAAGCGCAAGACGAGCCGGGCCGTCATCAATAGCCACGTTTTCTATCGCTGATAGGCGGTAAGCCGGAGCTATAACGGGCTGTCGTTCAGTTGCGGTCGCGCAGTTCCACCCATACCGGGGTGTGGTCGCTCGATTTCTCCCTGCCCCGATACTCCTTGTCGACGCCGGCCCCGACCATTCGGTCGGCCAGTTCGGGTGACAGCAGCAGGTGATCGATCCGAAAGCCGTGATCGCGCTGCCAGGCGCCTGCCTGATAGTCCCAGAAGGTCCAGATGCCGCCGCGCGGATTGAGCGTGTCGATCGCGTCGACCCATCCATCGGCGAGCATCCTGCCATAGGCATCGCGCGAGGCGGGTTGCATGAGCGCGTCGCTTGCCATGGCCTTGGGTGACCAGACATCCTTGTCTTCGGGTATAACGTTATAGTCGCCCACCAGAGCGGTCGGAATTTCGGCGTCCCAGAGGCTCTTCGCATGGCGGCGCAAGCGTTCCATCCACGACAGCTTGTAGTCGAACTTCGGTCCCGGCTGCGGATTGCCGTTGGGCAGATAGATCGATGCAACTCGCACCCCGGCAATATCCGCTTCGAGATAACGGGCCTGGTCGTCATCCTCGTCGCCCGGCAGTCCGCGCTGCGTTTCGACAGGCTTAACGCCGTCGGCGAGGATCGCCACGCCGTTGAAGCTCTTCTGCCCGTGCCAGATTGCGTGATAGCCGATCTTCTCGAACGCATCGGCGGGAAATCCCTCATCCTGCGTCTTGATTTCCTGAAGGCACGCGACGCTCGGCCGCGTTTCCTCGAGCCATTCGAGAAGGCGAGGCAGGCGAGCCTTTATCCCGTTAATGTTGAAAGTAGCGATTTTCATGACCGCGCTGTTCTATGACGGACGCGCGGGAATGACCACTGCCTTGAGCGGGCTAGATCCCGAAACTCGAACCGCAGCCACAACCGGCCGCCGCTTGCGGGTTCTCGACCCGGAAAGCGGCGCCGCCCAGCGATTCGACGAAGTCGACGGTGCTGCCCGCGACGAGGTCGAGACTGATGGGATCGATCACGAGCCGTGCGCCGTCCGTTTCCGTGACGGTATCGTCACCGTCCGGCGCGTCAGCCAGATCGAACTTGTACTGGAAACCAGAACATCCGCCCCCTTCGACCGAAAGGCGCAGGATGGCAGGCTTGTCCTGCCGCTGTGCGATCCAGCGAACACGCTCTGCGGCTGCCGGGCTGAGGGTCGGGGTCTGGCTCATGTCACGAATGTAGGATCGGTCGCGGAAGGTTCCAAGAGAGAGTGAGGCGGTTCGCCGTCCTTACGTCTGGATATATTGCCGCATCGCCTGGGCTTCGTGTTCGACCTCGGCATAGCGTTCCTTCACCAGATCGCCGATCGAGATGAAGCCGCACATCGCATCGCCATTGAGCACGGGAAGATGCCGAATGCGCCGGCGCGTCATCAAGGCGAGAGCATCATCGACGCTCGTCGAGCGGGAGACCGTGATGGCCGGAGTCGACATGATTGCGCCGACTGTCGTATCGATGCAGCCCTTGCCCTCCTGCGCGAGCCGGTAGATTACGTCGCGCTCCGAAAATATGCCGACGACCGTGCCGTTATCGATTACGGGCATCGCCCCAATACGTCGTTCGGCAAGTCTCGCGACAGCATCGATGACGGACATTTCGGGGGTGCACGAAACGATGTCGTCGACATTGCGGCTCGCGACAAGGTGCGCAATCTGCATCGACTATTCCTCCTTCTGCTTGCACGCGAGTATGTCATGAATTGGCCGGAGTGACCAGTCGCGTGCCATTGCCAGTCGAGGCGCGGGGGTGCATGGACGCTGGCATGGTCAAGAAATCCCCGCTCGACGATCCTGAAAACGCGGCCTTCGCATGGGCCCGCTATCGGCGTTTGATGCGCCTGATGTTCATGCTGGCGGTCGGCGTCGTGCTCATCGCCTTTGCCCTGATCTACAAGGGCGGGGAGCCGGTTTCCGTCCATTTCTACATCGCTGTGGGGCTCGCCATCGTCTTCACCATGCTGCTGACAGGCGCGCTGATGGGGCTCGTCTTCCTGTCAAACGGAACGGGTCATGACGAGGCGGTGGAAGATCGCGCGAATGACGAGACCGACCACTGGAAGGATTAAGCGTCAATCGGGCGATTGCAGCCTGTAATCCTCGACAATGCTGCCCCCGACGAGGTGTTCATCGATAATCCGCTCCAGCACCTTCGGCGTGCAGGAGTGATACCAGACATTGTCGGGCCAGACGACGGCGATCGGACCCTTCGCGCAGATTTGCAGACAGTCCGCTTTCGTGCGACCCACGACCGGCCCGTCGCTGCCGCCGGAAGCCAGTCCCAGGTCCTTCAGCCTCGATTTCAGGAACTTCCAGCTTTCCTCGCCCTCCTTGCGGGAGCAGCATTTCTGCTTGTCCGACACGGCGCAAAGGAAAATGTGACGCGATAACTGCCCAGCGCCGATTTTTCTGAAAGCACGTTGCGCCTTGTCGAGCGCCTTGTCGCTCATTCGCTTCCGTCTTGCGGCTTCAGCCAGCGATCGAGCCAGGCAAAGACCGTCTCGTGCCACTGGACCGAGTTCTTCGGATCGAGCACCCAGTGGTTCTCGCCCGGAAATACCAGCAATTGTGCGGGAATGTCACGCTCCTGAAGGGCGGTGAACGATGCCAGTCCCTGCGTGTAGGGGACGCGAAAATCTTGCTCGCCCGTCACGACGAGCATCGGTGTCTGCCAGTTCTCGACATAGTTCACCGGGTTCCACTGCTCGTAGAGCTGCGACTGTTCGGCGTAAGTGCCGCCGAAATCCCATCGGGGAAACCACAGCTCTTCGGTCGTGTAGTAGAAACTTCTGAGATCGAAGAGACCGTCATGCTGGACGAGACAATCGAAGCGGTCCGGCCAACGTCCGGCGATCCAGTTCATCATGTAACCGCCATAGGATGCACCCATGGCGCACGCTTTCGAGCCGTCGATCTGCGAATCCTTCGCTAGGGCAGCCTCGAGCCCGAGCTGCAGATCCTGCAATGGCTTCCCGCCCCAGTCCTGATTGATGGAATCGGTGAAGTCCTGCCCGTATCCGGTGCTTCCGTGGAAATCGACGGAGATGACAGCATAGCCCTGACTTGCGAGAACGCGGGGGTTCCAGCGGCTCGACCAGCCGTCGTTGAACGAGCCTTGCGGTCCCCCATGAACGTAGAGGATTGCGGGCATCGCCCCGTCGTAATTTTCCAGTTTGGTTATCTGTCCCCAAACCGTATCGCCATTTGCGCCCGCAAAATTGAAGCGCGAGGTGACGACCGATGCCAACTGGCCAACCGCCATGTTGGCGATGCTCGTAACGGGAACTGCCTGTTCGTAATCGCGCGAGAGATAGATTTCGCTTGGCGCGCCAATCGAATCCTGCGTGAAGAGCAAGCGGTTGTCCGAAAGCGCCTCGATATTGGCGATATGCGCTTCGTTTCCGGCCATCAGGTCGAGCCGCTCAACCGATCCGCTAGCGATGTCGATGCGGAAGGCGGGCGTATCGAGGACGTCCTGCGCCGTAGCGATGAGATACCGTCCGTCCGGCGTCCAGTCGAGCGAGCCGAAGCTGCGGTCGAACCCTTCGGTCAATGCCCGCGTTTCGCCGCTGCGCAAGTTGCGCAGATGGACGACGAGCCGATCCGATTCGTAATTGGGCCGCTCCATAGCGAGATAGGCGAGATAACGACCATCGGGCGAGGGCGTGGGCAGCGTATCGGCTGCTTCGTTCTCGTCCGTCAGGTTCGACAAAGTTCCAGCCGAGATGTCCGCGGCAAAGATGTCCGTATTGGTCGAAGTCGGCTCTGCCTTGTCGGCAGCGCGCGCGGTAAAGAACACGGTTTCGCCATCGGCGCTCCAGGCAATTTCCTCGCCGCCGCCGAACGGCTTCGTCGGCGTATCGCCGGTGAACGGGTCGCCGGTGCGCGGCGTATCGATGGCGACGGGCTCGCCGCTCACCATCCCATCGACGAGGTCGAACACGAATGCGCGGCTATACGTACCCGGCGTTTCCCATTCGTCCCAGTGGCGATAGAAGCCGTCTTTTGCATCATAAAGCCGCCCATCGCCGGGGCCAGGAAGATGCGCCGTACCGTCACCTTCGCATCCGAAGCTGTCGCAATTCCGCCCGATCTCGCCCCATACGGCCAGGCGAGCGCCGTCGGGGGATACGGAATAGCCGCTGATCGGGGCAACGAAAGACGTGACCTGCTGCGGTTCGCCCGTCGTCTCGCCATCGTCGATCCCAACGCGATATAGCTGACGAGTGGGGCTTTCGCCGCGCGTCGCGAGGAAATAGAGATGTCCGTCATTCGCGAAGGACAGGCTCGACGCCTCGCCCCCGAGGTCGAGCACGACAGCCTCGCCATCCAGATCGGCCAGTCTGCGCCAGTAAACAGTACTCGAGCGTTCGTAAGTCTGCGGATCCGTCCTTGTCACCGTATAGACGATCTGATCGCCGTCATCGGCGACGATCGGCGCGCCGACGCGGGGCATCGTGACGAGATCCTGCGCCGTCATCGGCGGCGCGGTTTCCTGTGATGCGGCCGGGGCGGAAAGCGCGGCAAGAATGAGGGAAAGCGAAGCGGACCCGAATGTGTTCTTCATTCGGCCCGATTAACCAATTGCCGGGCCAGCGCCAAGCATTTCGTCGGAGGCGCCGTTATCCTCTTTTGCCAGCGATGCGGGCAATCTCGGCCTTGACCAGCTTCTCAACCATTCCCGGCAGGTTCTCGTCGAGCCATTGCGCCAGCATCGGTCGCAGCAATTCGCGGGTGAGGCCTTCGAGCGAAGTCTCGCCGGAACGCGTGATGTGGGCGGTCTGGCCGGGCTCGGACAACATCGCCAGGGTCGCGAAGTTCTGTTGCAGCGAACTGCGAACCTCTGCGCTTGTCAGACCTTCGTCGGTGCTGTCGTCGAGCGCATAGCTGTCTCGATCATCGCGCCCTTCATCATCCGCACGCGGTTCGAACCACGGTCCGTATTCTTCCTGCTGCTCGCTTCCTTCGATCAGCGAATGTTCGTTTTCGAAGGAATAGTCTTCGGGCGGAGAAATCATCTCGTCCTCCGCAAGTTCGAGAACTTCGTCAGCCTCGTCCTCGTCCGACGGTTCGATACGCTCGTCCTCGCGATCCATCGTCGCTGCCCGCGTGTCGCGCGCAATCACTTTCTTGATCGAGTCGAGAATTTCCTCGACGGATGGTTCGCCCGGCTGGTGCATGAGGCCCCTCGAATGACGTATTTGCTCTCTGACCAGCCGTTATGCTTGATTTCGCGCTAACTATAAACCGGATTAACCGTTTTATTCGTCGTTCGCCCCGTAAAACTCATCGTCGACGGGCCCGATGAGGATGTCGGCAGGGGGAACGTCGACCGTCCGCGACGCTTGCGGAACGGGTGCAGGGTCGTCGTCGAAGTCGAAGAACTTGCCACGAACGCGCTCATAATTGATCGTCGGATCGTACAGCGGACCGGTCACGTCGAGCGACAGATCGCGGGCCTCGGCAAGACCCATGGCGGCGAGCAGCGTGAACCCTGCAACGTAGGCGTTGCGTCGCGCAGTAACCAGATCGACCCGCGCCACCAGCAATTCCTGCTCGGCATTGAGAACGTCGAGGATTGTGCGGTTGCCGATCGAGTTTTCGGCACGCACGCCTTCGAGACTGAGTTCGGCGGCGGCGATCGCTTCCTGGCTGCTCTCGATAATGGCGTTTGCTGCTGCAAGGTTGGCCCAGGCGGAGCGGACCTGCGCGATGACGTCGCGCTCGACCGCGGTTACGAACTCGTATTGCGACAAGGCGCGCTGCTGTGCCTGCCGCCGCAGGGCAGCGGGGCGGCCCCCTTGGAACAGCGGAAGCGAAAGCTGCACACCGACTTGGACCGAAGTCGTGGTCTGGCCGATAGTCGGCTGGACCGGAGACGGAACGGGATCGGTTGGATCAAGGATGACGCCGGTCGACCCGTCCAGCGATCCCAGATAATTGGCGTAGGAACCGCCGGTGAAGACGCTGACGCGCGGCAGCCTGCTGGCTCCGGCGACTTCGATATCGTAGCCTGCCGCCTGAGCACGTTCGCGCTCCGCAATGAGGTCGGGATTATTCTCGAGCGCGGTGGCGACCGCGACGCCGACGCTGTCGGGCAAATTGGGGAGCGGCGGCGGCGGTTGCAGATCCTGCGGCGCTTCGCCGACCAGCTGGACGTAGGTTTCGCGCGCGGCGATGAGATTGGCCGCCGCTGCGCGCAGGTCGGACTGGGCAAGAGCGAGGCGCGCCTGCGACTGCGCGACATCGGTCCGGGTCAGAATCCCGATTTCGAACCGGTCGCTGGTTGCCTGCAGATTGACGCCCAGGACATCGACCTGATTGGCCGACAACTCGTAGATCGCCTCGAACCGCAGCACGTCCATGTAAGCTGCGACGACCCGGCTGAAGATCGCGCTTTCCGTGCCTCTCAAATCGGCTTGCCCGGCCTGCACGCGCTCCTCTGCGGCGCGCACGGAGTTCTTGACCGCGCCGCCGGAATAGACGGGCACGCCCAGATCGATGCCCGCACCGAGCGTCCGGTCAGGTCCGTTGACCCGCGCAGGCTTGTCCTGAACGAACTCGATATATTGCGCGTCAGCCGTCACGCTTGGCCGACCGGCGGCCTTCTCGATCGGCACGTTCTCGTCGACGGCACGCTGTTGCGCCCGCGCCGACAACAGCGTCGGATTATTAATATATGCCTCGGCCAGCGCCTCTCGCAGCGTGTCCGCATGTGCGGGCGTCGACCACAGCGAGGCGAGGGCCGCACCGGCCAGAAGTCTGCGCTTTCCCCCCGCCATGTTCAGAACCGCCATTCCTTCCTGACGTCGAAAGCGTGCAGGACGGGAATGCCCGTGTCGAGCAGGGTCATGAGCGCGACGTGACCCCTCGTCTTGCGACCGCCGGCGATGCGGGTCACGCCCTTGGACAAGAGACCGGTCACGAGGCGGCCATCTTCTGTCAGCCGGTCGACGAGGGCAGGAGGCACTTGCTCAGCGGCGCCGTCGATCAGCAAGAGATCGTATTCGCCTTCGGGAACTTTGCCGGACACCGCCTCTTCGGGCGAGACGACCGTCATGGAACCGACCATCGGTTCGACCAAAGCGGGAAGATAGCCACTGCCGCCGTCGACGATCAGCGTGCGATCGGCTTCGCGGGGTCGCGCTTCCTGCAGCATCGTTCCGTGGAACAGCGGGCTGGCGAGAGCGCGACCGTCGCCCAGCGGGATCGAGCGGTCCATGTAGGCGAGCGCGCGATAGCTGTCGGGCACGAATTCCTCGCGGGGAACTTCGCCCATGCGGCGAAGCGCCGGCCCATCATTGACGCCGCTGGTGCGCAACTGACTGTCGATCATCGCTCTGCGCGCAGCGATATGATCGGTATTGGAGGTCCGGTCCGCGGTTTCGGCGGTCATCGCAAAGCCCCTTGCAGCATTTCTAGTGTGTTAAACATATAAGACAGTTCGTCAATCCCGTTTGCTTTATGTGCAAGTTCGATTGCGTCCAAGGTCTTTGACGCCATGTTGAAAATATAGCTAGGGCGGTGGGGCGGATACGGCACAATGCCTATGGCCAATCGGCTGGCAAAGGGAACAAATCGATGAACGACATGACGAGCACGACCGAGACCATCATTCGTGAGGACGACCTTATCGAGACGGTCGCCGATGCGCTTCAGTTCATCAGCTACTATCATCCGATGGATTACATCCAGGCGCTCGGCAAAGCCTACGAAGCCGAGAAGGGCGCCGCGGCGAAGGATGCCATCGCGCAAATCCTGACGAACAGCCGGATGTGCGCCGAAGGTCATCGCCCGATCTGTCAGGATACCGGGATCGTGAACGTCTTTATCCGCTGGGGGCAGAGTTGCCGTCTGCAATCGACGCGCTCCTTGCAGGAGGTTGTCGATGAGGGCGTCCGGCGCGCCTACACCCATCCCGACAACAAGCTGCGCGCCTCGATCCTCGCAGACCCCGCTTTCACCCGGCGCAATACCCGCGACAACACGCCCTGCGTTCTCTCGGTCGAGATGGTTCCGGGCAATACGGTCGGGATCGACGTCGCCGCGAAGGGCGGGGGCAGCGAGAACAAATCGAAGTTCAAAATGATGAACCCGTCCGATAACATCGTCGAATGGGTGGTCGAACAGATACCCTCGATGGGCGCAGGCTGGTGTCCGCCGGGAATGCTCGGCATCGGTATCGGCGGAACGGCCGAACATTGCATGAAGCTTGCGAAGCAGTCGCTCATGGACCCGATCGACATGGCCCAGTTGAAGGAGCGCGGTCCGCAATCCGACATCGAGCAATTGCGGATCGACATTTATGACGCGGTCAATGCGATGGGAATCGGCGCGCAAGGGCTGGGCGGCCTGTCCACCGTGCTCGACGTCAAGATTCTGGAATGGCCGTGCCACGCGGCGGGCAAGCCGGTCGGCATGATTCCCAACTGCGCGGCGACCCGCCATGCGCATGTAACGCTCGACGGATCGGGGCCGGCCTATCTCGAGCAGCCCGATCTCGACCGCTGGCCCGACGTCAACTGGCAGCCCGATGCAGAGGCGAAGCGCGTCGATCTCGACAACCTCACTCCGGAAGAAGTGTCGAGCTGGGAAATCGGCGACCGGCTGCTTCTTTCCGGCAAGATGCTGACCGGGCGCGACGCGGCGCACAAGCGCATCAAGGACATGCTCGAAAGGGGCGAGGAGCTGCCCGTCGATTTCAAGGGCAGGGCAATCTATTATGTCGGTCCCGTCGACCCGGTGATGGACGAGGTCGTCGGACCCGCTGGACCGACCACGGCAACGCGGATGGACAAGTTCACCGAAATGATGCTCGATCTCGGCCTTCTCGCGATGATCGGCAAGGCAGAGCGCGGACCCGATGCGGTGGACGTCATCAGCCGCTTCAAGACCGCTTACCTTATGGCAACGGGCGGAGCGGCCTATCTCGTCAGCCGGGCGATCAAGGGTGCGGAAGTCGTCGCATTCGAGGATCTCGGCATGGAAGCGATCTACGAGTTCACGGTCGAGAACATGCCCGTCACCGTCGCCGTCGATGCGGCGGGCAACAACGTGCACAAGGTAGCACCGCAGGAATGGCGCGAACGCATCAGAAACGAGGGACTTCTGCCCGTTTCCTGAGCCGCTTTTACAACCGCACCTAACCGCCCCTTAATGATGTCGAGCACCAGTCAAGGGTCGGCGACGCGTTTCGACCAAGCGTCGGCTGGCATCGACCGCCGTACTGGCCAGCGAAGCGCCTGTCGCGTAAAGCTGTCTGCCATATGAACAAGACGTCGCGCGAGTCCATCACCGCCGAACCGACCGAACGTGTGCCACTGAAGATCGTCCTGGCCTCAATCATCGGTTTGTGGGTCAGCTATTTCATCATCTTCACCCTGCGCGGCTGGGTCGTGGGTCTCGACGTACAAGGCGAGCTCATGCTGCGGCGCGGGGCGGTCATGCTCGCCGGGGCCGGAGCGACGTTCGGCCTGTGGCTGGTTCTGCGGCTGTTCGACCCGCGCCCGCTCGCCATTCAGGTGACCGCCGCGATCATCCTCGCCATGCCGACCGCTATGCTCATTGCGCAGGCGAACCAGTTCATCTTCGCCGATCTTGCAACTGAGCTCGAATCGAAAATGGCGCAGGATCGCGGCTTTTCGCTGCGGCGGGACGAGAACGGCAATATCATCATCGAAACACCGAACGGGGGCGAGGGCAGTATCGACGATGCGATTCCGGGGGGCACTTCCGCGTCGCAGGGCAGGGTGGTCCTGCCGGGAGAGACGTCGCGCGATCAGTGGACGCGCCTCATCGAACTGGCACTCAGCCAGTATTTCCTGCTCATCGCGTGGTCCGCCATCTATTTCGCGCTGCTCGCCGGGGCACAGGCCAAGGCGGCGGAGCGACGCGAGGGCGAATTTCGCCGGGCGGCCAAGGCGGCTGAGCTGCGCTCCCTGCGATATCAGGTCAATCCGCATTTCCTGTTCAATACGCTGAACTCGCTGTCCTCGCTTGTCATGACCGGCAAGACCGAGGCTGCTGAGGAAATGATCCAGGCGCTGTCGAGCTTCTATCGCCATTCGCTTACCGACGAGCCGACGATGGACGTGCCGCTCGACGAGGAGATCGCGCTGCAACGCCATTACCTCGAAGTCGAGGCGGTGCGTTTCCCCAGTCGCCTGCGGACGCGGTTCGAATACCCCCAGGAACTCGGCGAACTCAAGGTTCCCGGCATGATCCTCCAGCCACTGGTGGAGAACTCCGTCAAATATGCCGTGGCCGCCAATTCGACGCCGACCACCATAACCATTGCCGCGCGCGAGGAATTCGACCGGCTGGTGCTCAGCGTTTCTGACGATGGCGGACACAAGGTAAAGGAGGTCGGCGGTGGTGCCGAAGCGGAAGCGGGGGACAGGTCGCCCAAGAACGGGTTCGGCATAGGGCTCGCCAATGTCCGCGACCGGCTCGCCGCGCGCTTCGGCGACCGGGCGAGCCTGACCTCTGGCCCAACTCTCGACGGATACGAAACGGAGATCAGGATGCCGCTGGTGACACATGGCTGAACAGGAAACCGACGCGCCCGTGCTGCGGACCCTCATCGTCGACGACGAGCCGCTGGCGGTCGAGCGGATGCAGGTCATCTGCGCGAAGATCGACCAGCTTGCCGTGGTCGGCACGGCGAGCGACGGCGCGGCGGCGCTGCGCCTCGTCGATGCGTTGAAGCCCGATCTCATCCTGCTCGACATGACGATGCCCGAGGTCGACGGGTTGTCGGTCGCGCGCAAGCTGTCGAAGAAAGCCGAACGGCCCGCCGTCGTGTTCGTGACCGCGCATGACGAATATGCGGTCGATGCCTTCGATCTCGAAGCGGTCGATTACGTTTTGAAGCCGGTGAAGGCGGAACGGCTCGATCGCGCGATCCGCCGGGCGCTCGACCGCCGCGGAACGGGGACGGGCCGCAACAGCGAATGGCTGGAAGAATTATGGATTCCCCATCGCAGCGAACTCATCCGGATCGAGACGTCCGATGTCAGCCGCATCGATGCAGAGCGTGACTATGTCCGCCTGCATGTCGGCGAGCGATCCTATCTGCTCTTGCAGACGATTGCCGGGCTGGAAGAACGGCTCGATCCGACGCATTTCATCCGCATCCATCGCTCGACCATCCTGCGCAAGGACCATATTCGCGGCCTGCGCCACGACGGGCTCGGCGTCTGGTCGGCGGAACTGGAGGACGGCGAGGCGCTAAGGATCGGGCGGACCTATCTTCCGAAGGTCAAGGCGATGGCGGGCCGCTGACAGACCAGCATCCCGAAGCGCGAGATATCAGGCAGCGACTTCGAGCGCGACGTGCTCGGGATAGAAGCGCGGCGCGCGATCGGACCAGCCGGGCGCCGTGGCCGCTGCTTCGCTCAAGGATTGCAGCAGGTTCTTGCGCCGTTCGGGCCTGATCTGCGGCAGCGCGGCGGCGGCGCAGAAAGCGCTCGGCAGCCACGGCCGGATGCCCGGTCCGAGCAGGCGTTCGTAGAGGAAGCGGATGGCGGAGAACGACTCGATCCGCTCCTGCGACAGGTCGAAGGCGACGAGGCGAATGAGCTTGCTCATCATCGCTTCGAGCGCGCCGGTCGAGACGTCGTCGGGCAGTTCGACCCGGAAGTTCTTGAGGTCCTGGTAGATGACGTATTGCCGCCGGATCGAAGCGTTCTCCTGCGAATCGCGGGCCCACAGCTTGAAGGCGTCGCTCCGCGCCAGACCGATGTCGAGACTGCGCCGGATGTAACGCTGTTCGGCTGCGGTAAAGCTGGCGAATTCGCGCATTTCGGCGATCGTGACCGAAGCGGTGCGAGCGGTTGTCATCGTGATTACCCCTGTCCAAATCCTTGCAGACAGGTTTGCGCCCGAGATGGTTAACACGCCGTAATCGGGCGACGATTTTTCTGTTACTGAAAGCTTCCGGAGCCGGTTTTCAGATCAGTCCGGCGAGCGGACTCGAGGGGTCGGCATATTTGCGGGTCGCCATGCGCCCCGACAGATAGGCTTCGCGTCCGGCCTCGACCGCCAGCTTCATTGCGCGGGCCATGCGAATCGGGTCTTTCGCTTCGGCGATGGCGGTGTTCATCAGCGCGCCGTCGCAGCCCAGTTCCATGGCGATGGCCGCATCGCTCGCCGTTCCGACACCCGCATCGACGAGGACGGGGACTTTCGCCCCTTCGACGATCAGGCGAATCGTTACCCGGTTCTGGATGCCGAGCCCGCTGCCGATCGGTGCGCCGAGCGGCATGATTGCGACCGCGCCCGCCTGCTCTAGCTGTTGCGCCGCGATGGGATCATCCGCGCAATAGACCATCGGGTGAAAGCCCTCCTTCGCCAGAATCTCGGTCGCCTTCAGCGTCTCGCGCATATCCGGATAGAGCGTGCGCGCCTCTCCCAGCACCTCGAGTTTGACGAGATCCCAGCCGCCAGCCTCGCGTGCGAGGCGCAGCGTGCGAATCGCCTCGTCCGCATTGAAGCAGCCCGCGGTATTGGGAAGATAGGTCACTTTCTTGGGATCTATGAAGTCTGTCAGCATCGGCTGTTTCGGATCGCTGACATTGACGCGGCGGACCGCCACGGTGACGATTTCCGCGCCGCTTGCCTCGAGGGCGGCGGCGTTCTGCTCGAAATCCTTGTACTTGCCGGTTCCCACGATCAGGCGGCTGCGGAACGTCCTGCCGGCGACCGTCCAGCTGTCGTCGCCGGACGCCGGGTCTTCTCCGCCGCCCACGAAATGCACGATCTCCAGCTTGTCGCCCTCGGCAAGGGTTATCGTGTCCAGCTCGCTGCGCGGTGCGATCGCGCGATTGTGCTCGACCGCGACCTTCGCCGGTTCGAGTTCGAGTTCGCGGACGAGCTCGGCAATGGTGGAGGCGGAAGTGCGGCGGCTGTCGCCGTTGACGGTAACGTTGATGGGTGCGGTCATGACGACCTGCACTTAGTCGCCGCAGCGCTCCGTGCAAGCGGAGGAATGGGTGTGGCGGATATTGAGGACGTGACCGAGCGATACGAGCGCTACGCCGATGATGGTCAACACCGCCTCGTGCATGCCGTGCGGAACGGCAAGGGCGCCGCCCATGAAGCTGAGGCCGCTCATCGCGACGACGAAGGGTACGGGACGGCGGTGCTGCAACGCTCCCCAGCCGATCGCGACCGCCGCGACGATCAGCGCGACGACGAGGCCCGCCCGGTGCCAGAACGGGTCGAGCAGGATGTTGCCGCCGATGCCGAGCGAGGAAATAATCACGATCGTCGCAAGGCAATGCGCGGCGCACAGTCCGGAAAGGACGATGCCGACCCGGTCCAGCCGGCGGCGAATGGAGGGAATCAGGGAAGTCATGGTCTTGGGGCCATATATGTTATACAATAACATTTCACAAGCACAGGTTCCCCCTGCGTGGCGAAAAACCGCATGGTAGCTTCCTAATTTGCAACCTGTCCGGTCTTGCGTCCGGCGGCGTGCTTCCCCACTAGAAAGATCGTCATGGCCAGCCTTTCTCCTTCATCGTCTGCAACCGTTTCCGTGCCCGGATCGATGGGACGCACGAGGCCGGGCGCGCTGGCGATCTGGCTGTTCGTCGTCGCGGCGCTGGTCGTGGTGATGGTGACCGTCGGCGGCATCACGCGCCTCACCGAAAGCGGGCTGTCGATTACCGAGTGGAAGCCGATTACCGGGGCGATCCCGCCGCTCAGCGAAGCCGACTGGCGCGCCGAGTTCGAACTCTACAAGCAGATACCCGAATACCGGCAGGTCACCGGCCCGGCGGGGATGGATCTTGCCGCGTTCAAGTTCATCTATTTCTGGGAGTGGGCGCACAGGTTCCTCGGCCGGGTCATAGGCCTGGCCTTCGCCCTGCCGCTAGCGTGGTTCTGGATTCGCGGGGCGATCCCTGCCGGCTACAAGCCTCGGCTCGTGGCGCTGCTCGCACTCGGCGGTCTGCAAGGAGCGTTCGGCTGGTTCATGGTGCGCAGTGGATTGTCGGGCGAGATGACCGACGTGAGCCATTTCTGGCTGTCGATCCACTTGCTGACCGCGTTGTTCACGCTGACGGGACTGGTCTGGACGGCGCTCGACCTGCGCCGCCTCGCCGCCGTTCCGAGCGCTCGCCCGGCGCGCCTGACCCGTGCGACCATAGTCGTGGGTGCAATCGTGTTCGTCCAGTTGCTGCTCGGCGCATGGGTCGCCGGATTGGATGCTGGTCATGCGAGCGACAGCTGGCCTCTGATGCAGGGACAGCTTGTGCCGGAATACGACACGAGCCGCGGTTTCTGGTGGGCGGCGACGCATGATCCCTTCCTCCTTCACTTTCTTCACCGCTGGTGGGCTTGGGTGGCGGTCGTCGCGCTCGTCCTGTTCGCCCGCCGGGTGAAGCCCTTCGCGCGCGGTGCGTCGGTCGCGATCCATGTGGCCTTTGGCACGATGATCCTGCTCGGCATCGGGACCGTGCTGAGCGGCGTCGAATTGTGGGTGGCGGTCGCGCATCAGCTGGTCGGCGCGCTGCTGGTCGCCAGCCTTGCCTGGGGCGCGCATGTGCTTGGCCGGGTCCGCGCAGCGACAGCGGCCCGGATACCGGCGCCCGCCGCCGCCTGACCTCCGGGCTACCGAGTGCCAGCTGCGGGACGCTGCGGGGCAATACGGTATTATTTTACCTCTCCCGAGAGCCGCACGACGCTTGACTTGGCAGCCGATTGCGCCCAAATGCGCGCCAGCTTTGCCGCCGTCCGTCCGGGATCATCATCGATTCCCGTACGGCCCGGATCACGGCAGATCCCATCCGAACGTCGATAGAGAGATACGAGCCCATGAAGGCTATCAGCAAGGTGACGCGGTCGATCAAGCCGGCCGAAGTCGAGAAGAAATGGCACATCATCGATGCCGAGGGACTGGTCGTCGGCCGCCTCGCCGCGATCATCGCCAACATCCTGCGCGGCAAGCACAAGCCGAGCTACACCCCGCATGTCGATTGCGGCGACCACGTGATCGTCATCAATGCCGACAAGGTGAAGTTCACCGGCAACAAGGCGCAGACGAAGGTCTATTACAAGCATACCGGCCATGTCGGCGGCATCAAGGAAACCACTCCGGCGAAGGTCTTGGAAGGCCGCTTCCCGGAGCGCGTCCTCGAAAAGGCCGTGCAGCGGATGATCCCGCGCGGGCCGCTGGGTCGCGACCAGATGCGCGCCCTTCACCTCTATAACGGAACCGATCATCCGCATGGCGGGCAGAACCCCGAAACGCTCGATGTCGCTTCGATGAACCGCAAGAACAAGGTCTCCGCATAATGGCCGACGAGAAGAACACCGACAACGCCGCCGAGAACAAGGCGGAGGAAACGAACGCCGCGACTGCCGATACGGCAGCGACCGAAGGCAAGGACGAAACCGCGACGAAGGCGGACGCCAAGGCCGACGAGAAAGCCGAAGAGAAGACGGACACGAAGAGCGTTTCCGATCTCGGCGATCTCAAGGACATTGCTGGCGATGCGCCCGATGCCGACGCCGCTGCCATTGCGCAGTCGCCTTCCGCCCCGCTGCGCGAGCAGGAGCTCGACGCACAGGGCCGCGCCTATGCCACCGGCCGCCGCAAGGACGCCACCGCGCGCGTCTGGATCAAGCCGGGCAAGGGCAAGATTACCATCAACGGTCGTGACCAGGAACAGTATTTCGCACGCCCGACGCTGCGCCTTATCATCAACCAGCCCTTCGGCATCACCAGCCGCGAAGGCCAGTACGACGTCATCGCAACCGTTCGCGGCGGCGGTCTCTCGGGACAGGCCGGGGCAGTGAAGCACGGCATCAGCCAGGCATTGTCCAAGTTCGAGCCGGAACTGCGCTCCACGGTCAAGGCCGCAGGCTTCCTCACCCGCGACAGCCGCGTGGTCGAGCGTAAGAAGTACGGCCGGGCGAAGGCTCGTCGCAGCTTCCAGTTCTCGAAGCGCTGATCGACTTCGAAAACTGTCATCCCATGCGAAAAGGGCGGTCCTTGCGGGCCGCCCTTTTTCATTGCGCATTCCAATCAGCTTAGCGGACCGGGGGATCGGTCCTTGGAACGTCGCCGACAGGGGCGACCGGCTCGCCCGGCTTGCGCGGCGGTGTCGCATCCTCCGGCACATCGTCGATCCGCATCGCTTCGCTGGGCACGCTTTCGAGGTTGCGTACCTCGACCTTGAGTTCGCCATTCTCGAAATGCAGTTCATTGAAGCTCGGCGGAGTCGAACGGGTCCGCTTCGATAACGTCCCCGCCCCGATCATCCGCACCGGGCCGTGGACCGTTTCCTGCGTCAGATCGAACGCGTCATGGACATGGCCCGACAGGACTGCGGTCACGTTACGCTTGGCGAGTTCGGCCAGGGCCTTGTTGCCGTTCTTGGTCAGCGCCGTCCCCTCGGTCCCGACTTCGCGCAAGGGGTGATGCACGGCGACGAGCACCCTCGTCCCTTTCGGCAAGGCGTCGATCGCGGCCAGTGTCTTGCCGAGAGCGTCGTCCGTCACCCAGCCCTTCGACCAGTTGAAGCGCCACTGCGCCCGAACCGCCGTCTTCAGCGGGACGATGGCGATGCCCGGCAGGTCGATTTCCTTCTCGACCAGTTCTTCCATCCCCTTGAACCGCTTGTAGGGATCGAAGAACCGCTCGATCGGATTGAAATAGGGCATGTCGTGATTGCCGACTTCGACCGTTACCGGCACCTCGAGCGACAGGATCCAGTCACGCGCAGCATCGAATTCGCGGTGGCGTGCGCGCATCGTCAGATCGCCGGTAATGGCGACCGCGTCGGGCTTGCGGGTGGCGATTTCCTGCGCGACCCAGTCGAGCGCCTGGTTGTCCTCCAGCCCGAAATGGATGTCGCTGAGATGAAAGAGCAGGGCGTTGTCGGTCGTCATGCAAGCGGGCAAAGCAGATCGAGATCGAGGGTGGCAAGGGAAAACCGCTCGCGTGACTTTCCTTCGAACCGCTCGCCATCGACCATCAGGGGAATGGGGCTGTCGTCTTCGCTCGCGCAGGTGATAGCGGCAACGGGTTCGAGATCGTCATGCGGTCCGTCGCGGAAATTATGCTTCAGGATGGCAAGCCCCTGTCCGAGAAAGTCGCCGACCGTATCGGCGGTATACCCTTGGATCCGAATGCCCGAAGGCATCGGCGACAAGCGAACGCCGGCATAGCCATCTTCCTTGCCGCAAGCCGGATCGCGCAACAGAATCTTCGGCCCGCCCCAGCTTTCCGCAATCGCTTCCGCCGCCTCGCTCGCCGCGTCGGTAAAGTCGTTGTCGCGCAAGTCCTCGCGCACATCGGCCCATTTCGCACCCGGCCCCGCCAGCACTTCGGACAGACCGAAGACCGAACTGCCTCTGACGCACCGGATGCGGCAGGGTTCGAACTGGCCGTTCATGTACCGTTGCACGATGTCGCGGCTGTCGCATTCGTCGTAGAGCCTGTGGCAAAGCAGGTTCGCCGTGCCGCCGGGCAGGGCAAGCAGCGCGCCGCCCCAGCCTTCCAGTTCGCGCGTCGCATAGTTGAGCGAGCCGTCGCCGCCATGCACGACGAAGTGATCGACCCCCGCCCGCTCCAGGTCGCCGCGGCTGGGCTGACCATCGGCCTTGCAGTCAATGACGTTTACGGCATCGGCATTGCCTTCGCCCAGCATGGTGCGCAATTCGGCGATCAGCTCTTCCTGATGGCTCCCGCTTGTCTCGTTCACCATCAGCCAGCGTCTTCGCGATCGGTTCGCAGGCTCTCCCATATGCATGACAGCGCGGCGAATATGCGAACGTTCCCGCGCAGCATCCCTTATTTCAGCCGTGGATTCTCAGCCGTCGTTCCAGACTACAAAAATGAAGGTCGCGCCGTTCAGCATCGCATAGATGCCGTATGCGATGCCAGCGGCACCATGCCCCTCGCTCGTGAGGACCATCGCCGAGACCAGCAGGATGAACTCGAGGATGAGGCTGCCGCGCCCGCCATTGTCGCGCAGGAATCGCGGAACGTGGCGAAGCGCGGGATGGCCGCTTGCGAGAAACGCCTTGAGAATCGCAAAATTACCGATTCCGAGGAGAAACAGGGCGATTATTGCGACCGACAAGCGTCGAACCTCATCTTTGGTCGATGGCGATTGGCTGTTCGTCCGGTCATTTCGTCCATTTGTCCAATCGACTGTCCGCCGGTCGACGGCGTGATGCGCGTGCCTTCGATCCCGCTACTTTCATAACTGCGAACAACGCCCGGCCCAAGTCCCCGAGGGTTCGGATAAACGATACAGATATGGAGGATTTTATGAAGACAGCATTTACCCTTTTCGCCGCCGCCAGCGCCCTTGCCGTTGCCATGCCCGCTTCGGCGCAGATGGTCGAACAGGCGCAGATCGAAGTCGAATACACCGACCTGAACCTCGCATCGCAGAAAGGTCAGGACCGGCTCGAACGCCGCCTGAAGAAAGCCGCGCGTGAAGTCTGCGGCCTCGACCAGCAGCGCACCGGCAGCCGGATCGTCGATCAGAAAACACAGGCTTGCTACAAGATGGCCATGGCGACCGCGATGGAGCGGCATGCCGCCCTCGTGGCCGATCACCGTTTGGGCGGCTGAATTTCCCGGCTAGCCCGAACCCCGGCCGGCCCAGTCCCCCGGCCGGGGTTCATCTTTTCCGCTTCGTGAAAGCACGCGACAGGCCAAAGCATTTTCCTACATGTTCGCGAAGTGTTCTTCTCACGCGCATGTCATCGATTCGCCTGCGCACCATCTCCGATTTTCAGGGCCACGCCATCATGGTGCAGGCCCATTGCACCGCCTGCGGACACAAGTCCGAATTGCATCCGGTGGCTTTGCGAAAACATTGCGCGAAGACGGGCGTCGGCCTCCTCGTGCACCATGTCGAGCGCCGGTTGCGCTGCGGCGTATGCAAGGAACGACGCGCACATATCTATCCAGGCCGCTCCATGCCGGAAGAGAGCCACGGCTGACCCGAGCGGCGCCTCGTCAGTGCCTTACTTCCGAAAGCTCGGACGGACATTCAACTTCAACGATTATTGCAGCCTTGGCTGTGCAATGTTCGCACTCGATAGTTGCTGAACGAAATTAGGTCTATGGACCGATCATCTCCATTTGGTACACAATTGTCATCGTCCAGCGCCCTTCGGTCGGATTGCCCTGCTCATCGATTGCGGGTTCGAACCGAGCATGCGTCGCAAGACCATCACACGCTGCCTGATCAAGTATTGCGTGGCCGCTTGAATCAATCACGTCGCAATCGGAAGTCCGGCCGGTCGGATCGATGGTCAACCTGACCTTCACTCTACCTTGCTGCCCGAGCCTGATCGCTTCGGATGGGTAGTCCATGATAATCGCCATAGCAGTTGCATTGTAGTCGATCGGACGCGCCCCCGAAGGGCCCATGCGCTGCGTCTGGCTGCCTTTGTCGATAATATCCTTACCCGTAGCGGATTCGTCCGCTAGCGCCGCAGCGCCCAATGCTGCGCTGAGAACGCCCAAGCTTACCGCCGTGCCAATTTGGAAAATCGATTTAGGTCGCATCATAACCCCCCTCAGCTACGATAGAGACCGTCGAGCCGGTCGCCGTAGCGCTCCTTAATCTTGTGCCGCCTGATCTTCATGCTCGGGGTCATTTCCCCGTTTTCGATCGAAAACGGTTCGTCGGCGAAGGTGAACTGCCGCACCTTCTCGGTAATCGAGAGGTCCTGGTTCACCCGGTCGACCGCGGCGCGCACGGCGTTCTTGAAAGCGGGAAGATCTTGCAACTGCTTGCAGTCGAACTCCTTGCCCTGCGCCCGGCACCATTCGAGCTGCCACTCGGCATCCGGCACGATCAGCCCGACGACGTAGGGACGCCGGTCGCCCGAGACCATCGCCTGCGCGATCTCGGGTTGCAGCGTCAGCATCCCCTCGAGCTTCTGCGGCGCGACATTGTCGCCCTTGTCGTTGACGATCATGTCCTTCTTGCGATCGGTGATGACGATCCGGCCCTTCTCGTCGAGATGGCCGATATCGCCCGTATGCAGCCAGCCGTCCTGGATGGTGCGCTGCGTTTCCGCTTCGTTGCGCCAATAGCCCTGCATGACGAGTTCGCCGCGGCACAGGATTTCACCATCCTCAGCAATCCGCACCTCGACCCCCTTCATCGGCGGCCCGACAGTGTCCATGCCGATACTGGCGCGCGGGCGATTGCAGCTGATGACCGGACCGGCCTCGGTCTGGCCATAGCCTTGCAGCATAGTGAGGCCCATCGCGTCGAAGAACAGCCCGACCTCGGGATTGAGCGGCGCGCCGCCCGACACCATCGCCTTGATCCGACCCCCGAATTTCTGCCTGATCTTCGGGCGCAGCGCCTTGTCGAGCACGAAGTCCATCGGCCGGTCGGCAAGGCGGACGCGGCCATCCTGCTTGCGCTCTCCGATCTCGAGCGCGCGGTCCATCATGAAATTGGCGAGCTTGCCCTGCTTTGCCACCTGTTTCATGATCCGCGTACGCAGCACCTCGAACAGGCGGGGGACGACCACCATCAGCGTGGGCCGGACTTCCTCGATATTGCCCGCGAGTTTCTCCAGCCCTTCGGAATAATAGATTTCCGCCCCCACCCCGATCGGCAGGAATTGGCCGCCGGAATGTTCATAGGCGTGGGAGAGCGGGAGGAAGGACAGGAACCGCTCGTCCTCGATCCCGAAGTCCTCGTTCAGGATTTCCGCCGCGCCCGCGACGTTGCACAGGATGGCGCCGTGATGCTGCTTGACGCCGCGCGGGGCGCCGCCCGTGCCGCTGGTATAGATGATGCAGGCGGTGTCGTTTCGCCCGATACTCGCGATCCGCTCTTCCGCAGCCGCCCGGGCTGCCTCGGCATCGCCTTCGAGCATCGCGTCCCAACTGTGATATTCGAAGCCGCTCGACTGCTTGCGGTGCAGGTCCTCAATCCCGATGACGTGCTCGGTGACGCCGCTCGCCTGCAAGGCTCCGTGAAGCGGTCCGAGCAGCTTTTCGGTGGAGACGATCGCCGCGCGTGCCCCCGAATTGTCGAGGATGTGGACGTGGTCGCGCTCGGTATTGGTGATGTAGGTCGGCACGGTGATGCATCCCGCCGCCATGATCGCGAGGTCGGCGATGCACCATTCGGGCCGGTTCTCGCTGACGAGGACGACGCGGTCGCCATCGCCAAGGCCCAGCTTCCGCAAGTTCTCCGCCAGAAGACAGACCCGTTCCGCCGTTTCGCCCCAGCTTATCGTCTGCCATTCGCCGTTGCGCTTGGCACCCAAAAAGGGGCGGTCGGCGCGGGCATCGGCGCGTTTGAAGAACAACTCGACCAGATTGTTTGCCGTGTCGATATCATCGAGGACCATGCGTGGCGCTCTCCCATTGCCCGCAAATCGAATTGCCGCGGGTCTTGAGGTTTGTTTAGGCCGCGAAGCCCCCTCGCGGCAAGTCGTCCCTATTCCTGCGTTTCGAGCAATCCGTCGAGCCGCGGATCGCGCGCCGCGACCCAGCCAGTTTGCGTGCGATAAACGCCGCCAGCCTTCAGTGGCGGACTGGCGGTTGCGATGTCGTCATGGCCGAGCGCCGCGAACGCCGCCTTGCGGTCCGCCAGCCAGCTGCTCTCTTCCAGAAGGAGGCGGTCCCCGAACGCCATGATGAAGGGCAGGCCGAGCGCATCTTCGATGTCCAGACCGAAATCGATGATGCCGATGATGCTGCGCGCGGTCTGCACCGGGATGGTGCTGCCGCCGGCCGCGCCGATCGCGAGAACCGGCTCACCCTGCGGATCGTAGACGACCATCGGAGCCATCGAACTGCGCGGGCGCTTGCCGCCCTCGACACGGTTCGCGACCGGCACTCCGTCGCGCATCGGCGAGAAGCTGAAATCGGTCAGTTCGTTATTGAGGAAGAAACCGCCATAAGTGAGGCCCGAGCCGAACGGCCCCTCGATGGTCGAGGTGTAGCTGACCATCGCGCCTTCCGCATCGACGACGGCGAAATGGGACGTGCCATTCTCCGGCGGTTCGTCGCCGTCGCTTGCCACCGTGACGACGCCGCGAGGCCGCCCGGCGGCGACGTCATCGAGCGCGGTATCGGGCGAGATGAGCGCGCTGCGCTCGGCCAGATAATCGCGCGCCACCAGTCCCCTCACCGGCACGGACACGAAATCGGCGTCGGCGGCGTAGAGTTCGCGGTCGGCATAGGCGAGCCGCTGCGATTCGACGAACAAATGCCAGGTCACCGGGTTGTCCGCGCCCAGTGCAGCGAGGTCGAAGCGTTCGAGTTGCCCCAAAATCTGGATCACCGCGATCCCTCCCGACGATGGCGGTCCCATTCCGCAAATCCGGTAGTCGCGATAGGAACCGCAGACCGCATTACGCATGGGCGCTTCGTAAGACGTCACATCGTCCCGCGTCATGCCAATTCCGCCGGGAGTCGCGGCGGCGACCGTCGCGGCGAGTTTATCGGCATATTGTCCCTTGTAGAAATGGTCAGGACCGAGCGCGGCAATCCGCTCCAGCGTTTCGGCAAGCGCGGGATTGACGATGCGCGTGCCAGCCGCGACCGGCGCGCCATCGGCGGTGTAATAGAGCGAGCGCCCGAACTCGGTGACGCCGGCCCGATCGATCTGTCCCTCCAGCGACTGGTGAAGCCGCCGGTTCGCAAGGAAGCCGTCACGGGCAAGCACGATAGCGGGCTGGAACAGCTCTTCCCAGGCCAATGAACCGTTTGCCGCGTGAGCCTTTGCCGCCAGCGCGATGTTGCCCGGAACGCCGACGCTGAGGCCGGTCGTCACCACTTCGCGATAGGATAGCGGGTCGCCTTCTTTCCCGAGAAACCAGTTCGGCCCGGCGGCTGCCGGGGCGGTTTCGCGGCCATCGAAAGTCACGACCGTGCCGTCCGCGCTTCCGTGAACGAGAAAGCCGCCGCCGCCTATGCCGGAGGATTGCGGCTCGACCACCGTCAGGGCGAGCATTACCGCGATGGCTGCATCCGTGGCGTTTCCGCCCTTTGCGAGGATTGCTTCGCCCGCGGCCTGTGCGCGCGGGTCGGCGGCGCTGACGGCGCCGGTCCTCGCTTGGGCCTGTGGCGGCGAAAGGGCAGGCTCACCCGGTTTTTCGAGAGTGGCGCAGCCCGACAGGACAAGCGCGGCGGGCAGCGCGATAAGCAACGGTCGCATCGTCATGCCGTCCGGCTACTCGGTCCCGACCGCTTCTTCAATGCTCGCAAACCCGTCGCGCCGCATGAGGTCTTCGAGCTGCTTGACGATCCGGCGGGCGAGGCCGGGCCCCTCGTAGATGAGCGCGCTGTAAAGCTGGACGAGGCTCGCCCCGGCACGAATACGCTGCCAGGCATCCTCTGCACTCGCAATGCCGCCGACCCCGATCAGGGGGAGCGCCTCGCCTGTCGCCGTGCGAAAGTCGCGCAGTCGGGTAAGCGCGAAATCGCGCAATGGCGCACCGGAAAGGCCGCCCGCCTCACTGCGATTGCCGCTTTGCAAAGCGGGGCGCGAAATGGTCGTATTGCTGACGATCAAGGCATCCAGCCCCTTGTCGATCGCGATGCGGGCGATGGCATCGACATCCGCCGGTTCGAGATCGGGCGCGACCTTCAGGAAAACGGGCGGGGCGGCAGTTGCTCGCTCGCGCGCTTCGCTGACCGCGTCGAGCAGCGCGACGAGCGCGCCTTCGTCCTGCAAGGCGCGCAGCCCCGGCGTGTTGGGGCTGGAGATGTTGACGACGAGATAGGATGCGAGCGGCGCCATCATTTCCGCGAGCACGGCGTAGTCGGTAATGCGATCCGCGGAATCCTTGTTCGCGCCGATATTGACGCCGACGATGCCGCCCTTCTCGCTACGCGCGGCAAGGCGTTTGCGGGCGACCGCAGCCCCGTCATTGTTGAACCCCATGCGATTGATGACGCCGTGATCTTCCTTCAGCCGAAACAGCCGCGGCTTCGGATTGCCCGCCTGCGGCAGGGGCGTGATCGAGCCGATCTCGGTAAAGCCGAAGCCGAGACCGAGCAGCGCGTCGGGCACTTCCGCATTCTTGTCGACCCCGGCGGCCACCCCGACCGGATTGGGAAAGTCGATCCCCGCCACGCGAATCGCCAGCGGTCCGGGCCGCGATCGGGGCAGGGCAGGCGCAAGGGCCAGTCCGCGAATCGTGAGGCGATGTGCCCGTTCTGGTTCGATTGCGAAGAGAAGCGGGCGGGCGATGTCGAACAGCATGACGGTGCTCTTACCTGCCCAAAAAGCCCTGCGTCGAGCGGTTTTCCTCGGGTTCCTCGAATCGTCGCGAGCGTATCAGATTGAAACAATAAGAGCGAAAGAGGGGGGTGCGTGTCGTATCCTTACAATCGCTGTGTCAGAAACTTGCTAGGGACAAACTGCGACCCGAAGAGCTCGAGCATCCATGTTCCGAGTTCTTAGACTTTTGAGGCGGCTTCCCGGTTTCGGGAAGTCGCCCATTTCTTTTCGAGGGTTGAGCTTTTTCATCGCGTGGCGGTTGCTCCCCGCAGGGCAGGGGTGGCTTTTCCTCGCGGCAGCGGCCACATAATCCGGCAATGTTTCAATCATGCCGGAGTAAGCCGATGTCATCCATTCGTACCGTTCTCGCCTGCGCCCTTGCAGGAACGGCCCTTTCCGCCTGCTCGACCTATCGCGGCGATGTCGCCACCGCCGAAACCGTCGGTGTTCAGGCGCCACGCGTCGCCGCAGCCGAAGCGCCGCAAAGCATTGCTACGGCAGAGGACATCGACACGCTGTTCGCCGAATATGACGAGGCCTCGCTCGAACTTTCTCCGATTTCCAAGTCCTATCGCGGTATCCGCGACGAGGATTACGGACGTTGGGGCGATTTCAGCGATGCTGCCGAAGTCCGGTCCGAGGCGCTGCTGCAATCGACCGCCGAGGCGATGCGCGAGAATTTCAGCCCATCCGCGCTCGATGAAAGCGACGCGCTGTCCTATCGCCTGTTCGACGCGATGGCGAAGCGCTCTGCCTCGCTGTTCCCTTATCGCGACTACGGCTACATCTTCGATCAGATGAACGGGGCGCAAAGCCAGCTTCCCGCCTTCCTCATCAACATCCACTCGGTCGATAATGCGGATCAGGCACGCGACTACATTTCCCGCATCCAAGGGATCGGACCCGGCCTCGACACGCTGATCGCCGAATCGCGCGAGCGTGCGAATGACGGGGTGATGCCGCCCGACTGGGTCTATCCCTATGTCATCTCCGACATCGGGAACCTGCTATCGGCAGGCGACGACAACGCAGTCCTCGAGGATTTCGCCGGCAAGGTGGATGCGCTCGAGGTGCCTGAGGCGGAAAAGGCCACGCTGAAGGCGAATGCGGTGAGCGCTTGGGATAGCTCGGCCCGCCCGGCCTATGAGCGATTGCTCGCCGAAATGCAGCGGCAACAGGCGAACGCTCCGACACAGGACGGCGTCTGGCGCTTCCCCGAAGGTGCGGCCTATTATCAGGCGCTCCTGTCCAACTATACCACCACCGACCTCACCGCTGACGAGATTCACGCGATCGGCCTGCGCGAAGTGGACCGTATCCACGGAGAGATGCGGGACATCATGGAGGAGGTCGGGTTCGAGGGCGATCTGCAGGACTTTTTCGAATACACCCGCACCGACGACCGGTTCTATTACGACAATCGCGAGGATTACCTGCGCGATGCCGAGGCGGCGATCGCCCGGATCGAGCAGAAACTGCCGGAATATTTCGGCGTCCTTCCCGACAAGGAACTGACGATCAAACCGGTCGAGGAATTTCGTGAGCAGTCCGCCGGCAAGGCGTTCTATTCGCGCCCCGCCCCCGACGGTTCGCGGCCCGGAACCTATTACGTCAATCTCTACAATCTGAAGGACATGAGCAAGAACGAGCTGGAGGCGCTCGCCTATCACGAGGGCATTCCGGGTCATCACCTGCAGCTGGCGATCCAGACCGATCTCGGCGACCTGCCGCCCTTCCGCCGGTTCGGCGGCGTGACCGCCTATACCGAGGGCTGGGGGCTCTATTCCGAGGAACTGGGCAAGGACATGGGTTTCTACACCGATCCGTATTCCGACTTCGGACGGCTCGGCATGGAGCTATGGCGTGCGGCGCGGCTCGTCGTCGATACGGGGCTTCACCACAAGCGGTGGAGCCGCGAGGAAGCCATCCAGTATCTGAAGGACAACACGCCCAATCCCGACGGCGACATTCGCAAGGCGATCGAGCGCTATGTCGTCTATCCGGGACAGGCGACCGCCTACATGATCGGCAAGCTCAAGATCATGGAGCTGCGCGAACGCGCCCGGACTTCGCTCGGGCCGGCCTTCGACATTCGCGAATTCCACGACGTCGTCCTGACGAGCGGCCCCGTGCCTCTGTCGATCCTGGAAGAGAACGTCGACGCCTATATTCGCGACGAACTCGCAATGGCGGGCGGCTGAGGCGGTCGAACCGCCGTCCGCCGCTCCGATCAATCGATCTTGCCGGCGATCAGCTGTGCAAGGTCGGTTTCGGGCCGCGGGCCGTAATGCGCGATGACTTCGGCGGCGGCGAGCGCGCCCCGTCGAAGGCAGCGCTCGAGCGGTTCGCCTTTTACGTGGCCCGACAGGAAGCCGGCCGCGAACTGATCGCCCGCGCCGGTCGTATCGACGACCTTCGCGACCGGTTCGGCGGCCACTTCCGCCCGCTCTCCACCGGCAAGCGCGACCGCGCCGTTGGGACCGCGCGTGGCGACGAGGACCGGTAGCTTGTCCTTCAGCGCGGCGATGCCGTCCTCGAATTCTGTCTCGCCGGTCAGCGTCGCCAGTTCGCCTTCATTGACGAAGAGGATGTCGATCATCCCTTCCTCGATCAGCGCGCGAAAATCGTCGCCGTGCCGGTCGATGACAAAGCTCTCGCTGGCGGTGAACGCGACCTTGCGCCCCGCACCGCGCGCGACGGAGATTGCCCGCCGCATGGCTCCGCGCGGTTCTTCCGGATCCCAGAGATAGCCTTCGAGATAGAGGATGGACGCGGAGCGGATGGCCTCTTCGGTCAGCGCCGCCTCAGGCAGAAACTGCGACGCGCCCAGAAAGGTGTTCATCGTGCGCTCCCCGTCGGGGGTCACGAAGATGAGGCAGCGTCCGGTGGGCGGCTCGCCCTCGCGCGCCTCGGTGTCGAAGTCGATGCCGGCCGCGCGAATGTCGTGCGCGAAGACCTCGCCCAGCTGGTCGTCGGCAACCTGCCCGATGAACGCGCATTGCGCGCCGAGCGAAGCGAGACCCGCCAGCGTGTTCGCCGCCGAACCGCCCGAGATCTCCCGCGCCGGACCCATCGCATCGTAGAGTTCGGTCGCACGCTCCGTATCGACGAGGGTCATGCCGCCGCGATTGAGGCCGAGTTCCTCGATCAAATCGTCCTCGCAGGAGGCGATGACGTCGACGATGGCGTTGCCGATGGCGATGACGTCGTAGCGGGGTTCGGACATGGAGGCTCCTGACAGGCTGGATTAAGGTCGGTTGGACGATTGCTTGGCGCGCGTTAGCTTCTTGCGCCGCATCGGCCAAGCCCCAGCGGTCCCGCCAAGATTTGCGGGCTTGACGCTGGCGGGGCCGGGCAGCATCGCGAGCGACCTTGCCATGACCGAACTTCTCCGCGCCCTTTCCCTCTCCTTCGCCCAGCTTTCGGACAGGCGTATCCTTGCCGTACTCGCGAAGTCGCTCGGCTGGACGCTGGCGATCTTCGCAGGGCTGGGTATCGCACTATATTACGCCCTCGATGGGCTGTTCACGCGCTGGGGCGCGGGGCAAGCGAGCGAGTGGACGGGTCTCGTCACCTTGCTCATCGTGATCATCGGCAGCTGGTTCCTGTTCCGCATCGTGGCGCTCGCCGTCATCCAGTTCTTCGCCGACGATGTCGTGCGCGCCGTCGAAGAGCGCCATTATCCCGAAGCCGCCGAACAGATGCGCTCGCTGCCCTTCGCGCGTGAAATGCGCAATTCGACACGGGCAACGGTGCGGGCGCTGGCGCTCAATGCGCTGGCCTTGCCGGTGGCGCTCCTGCTGCTGTTCACCGCGATCGGTCCGGCCATCGTCTTCGCTCTCGTCAATGCCGTGCTGCTCGGGCGCGAATTGCGGGACATAGTCTGGCAGCGCCACCCCGCCGCCCATGCCACGAACGCGGCCAAGATTGCGCCCATCGGGTTCCTTACCCGCTTCCTGCTCGGCGGGGCGATCGTCGCCCTTCTCGCAATACCTTTCCTCAACCTGCTTGCGCCGGTCATCGGCGCGGCGAGTGCAACGCATCTCGTCCATCGCGGAGTATCCAGACGATGAAACTCTATTCCCGAATGTCCCTGCTCGCGGCCACCGTGTCGCTGGCAGCCTGCGTCCCCTCGACCGCGCCCGCCCCCGTGCAGCGGCCCACCCCGGCACCGCCGCAGCAGAGCGTTCCGCGGACCGATCCCGCTCCGCCTTCGGTCGGCTTCATCCCCCCGCAAATCCAGCGCATGCGCGGACTGGAGGACGTGATCGGACGCGATGCCGCCGGGCTGCAACGATTGTTCGGGCAGCCGCGCCTCCGCACGCCCGAAGGCGACGCGATGAAGCTGCAATTCACAGGCGAGCCGTGCGTGCTCGACATCTACCTCTATCCGCTGCGACCGGGAGCCGAGGCGGTAGCAACGCATACCGAGGCGCGCCGGGCGAGCGACGGTGCGGAGGTCGACAGGGCAAGCTGCGTGCGCGCCCTCAGGCGCAACTAGTCGCGCAAGACGTTCGGCACGAGGCCGCTATACCATGAAGCTTTCGCCGCAGCCGCAGGCGCCCTTGGCGTTGGGATTGTCGAACACGAAGCCGGCAGTGAAGTCGTCCTCGCGCCAGTCCATCGTCGAACCGACGAGATAGAGGACCGAGGCACCATCGATGTAGAACGTGCCGCCGGGCGTCTCGATCTTCTCGTCGAACTTATCTTCTGACGTGACGTAATCGACCGAATAAGCGAGCCCCGAACAGCCGCGGCGCGGCGTCGACAGCTTGACGCCGATCGCATCCTCCGGCGCCTTCGCCATCAGGTCCGCGATGCGCTGCTCCGCGCTTTGGGTGAGGTTGACGGCGGCCGGGCGCTGTCTCGTTTTCGTATCGCTCATCACAGCATTCCCAGTTCGAGGCGCGCCTCGTCGGTCATCTTGTCGGGGCCCCAGGGCGGGTCCCAGACGAGGTTGACCTCCGCATCGCGCACGCCCGGCACGCTGGCGGCGCGCAACTCGACCTCGCCCGGCATGGTTTCGGCGACGGGGCAATGCGGGGTGGTCAGCGTCATGGTGACGGTGACGTCCTTTTCCTCGTCGACTTCCACGCCGTAGATGAGGCCGAGATCGTAGATGTTGACCGGAATTTCCGGGTCGTAGATTTCCTTCAGCGCGTCGATCACGGCCTGCTGCAATTCGCCGCCGGGTCCGCTAACCGCCGTTTCCTCGGGCTTTTTGGCAAGGAAGCCTTCGAGATAGTCGCGCTTCCGTTCGAGCTTGGCCGAGGCGCTTTCGCTGTCCTCCAGCGGCGCATCCGACACGCGGGCGCGCGGCGGCTTGGCCAGCGTATCCACCACCTGCTCGTTGGGCGCGGGCGCCGCGATGAAATCCTTTTCCTGTTCTTCGCTCATCATGCTTATCCTCAGGCGAAAATCTTCTGCGTCCGTTCGATACCGCGCAGGAGCGCGTCGATATCGCTTTCGTCGCTGTAGAGGCCGAAACTCGCCCGCGCCGTCGCGGGAACGCCCAGATGCGCCATGAGCGGCTGCGCGCAGTGATGACCGGCCCTGATCGCCACGTTTTCCTCGTCCAATATGGTGCCGAGGTCGTGCGGATGAACCCCTTCCATTACGAAAGAGACGATTCCGGCAGATTTTTCCGGTCCCAGCAGCCGCACAGAATTGACACTCTGCAGGGCCGCGCGGGTCTTGGCTGCAAGCGCGCTTTCATGCGCGAAAAGCCCTTCCATGCCGCCGGGGCCGGCGACCTTCTCGACATAGTCGATGGCCGCGTGAAGCGCGATCGCCTCGCAGATCATCGGCGTGCCCGCCTCGAAGCGTTGCGGCGGCGGCGCATAGGTCGATTGCTCGAAGGCCACCTGCTCGATCATCGCGCCCCCGCCCTGCCATGGCGGCATCGCATCGAGCAGCTTCTCGCGCGCCCACAATACTCCGATGCCCGTCGGACCGTAGAGCTTGTGACCCGAAAAGACGAAGAAATCGCAATCGAGTTCGTCCATGTCGAGCCGCATACGCGGGGCGGACTGGCAGCCGTCGAGCAGCAGCTTCGCGCCGACCGAGTGCGCCGCGCGTGCCGCGCGCTGTGCGCCGAGGATCGAGCCTAGGACATTGGATACATGGGCCAGCGCGACGATCTTGTGCCGCTCGGTCAGCATCGCTTCCAACGCGTCGAGATCGATCAGCCCGTTCTCGGTCAGCGGGCAGACGTCGATTGCCGCGCCGGTCCGCTCGGCGATGAGTTGCCAGGGGACGATGTTGGAATGGTGTTCGAGTTGCGACAGGACGATCCGGTCGCCTTCCTTGAGGTTCGCTGCGCCCCAGCTTTGCGCGACGAGGTTGATGCCCTCGGTCGCGCCGCGCACGAAGACGACCTCGTTCTCGCTTGCCGCGCCGATAAATCGCGCAACCCGCTTGCGCGCCGCCTCGAAGCCCAGCGTCATGTTCGCGCTGCGCCCGTAGACGCCGCGATGGACCGTGGCATAGTCTTCGCCCAGGGCCCGCGCCATCGCGTCGATCACGGCCCGCGGCTTTTGTGCGGTCGCTGCCGTGTCGAGGTAATGCCACGGATCGCCGTCCGCGGTCACCAGCCCCGGAAAGTCCGCCTTGCGCGAAAGGGTCTCGGTTTCGTTCACAGATGCTTGTCCAGCTTGGCGATGGCGGCATCCATCATCCTTTCCCGTTCCGCCTCGTCATCCAGTGCGACGAAGGCATCGGCGAGAAACGCCCGGACGAGCAGCTTGCGTGCGTCTTCGGGAGGAATGCCGCGCGCCGCCATGTAATACCGCGCCATTTCGTCCATCTGCCCGACGGTCGCGCCGTGCTCGCACTTCACGTCGTCGGCATAGATTTCGAGCTGCGGCACGGCGTTGGCGCTCGCGCCCTTGTCGAGCAGCAGCCCCTTGAAGCTCTGCGCCGCATCGGTCTTCTGCGCATCGCGGACGACGTCGATCCGGCCGAGAAAATTGCCGGTCCCGCGGCCCCAGTGAACGCTCCGCACGGTCTGGTTCGAAGTGGCGCGGGGTTCCTCATGCGCCACCCGCACGACGAATTCGCGGGTCGTCTCGCGCCCGCCCAAAGTCACGCCGCCGAGTTCGAAATGCGCAGCCTCTTCCAGCATTGCGACGATTTCTATGCGACTGAAGAGCCCGCCGCCATTGACCGCGAAGATCTCGCAGCGCGCGCCCTTGCCGATGCGGATGCGCAGGCGGGTGAGTTCGACCTTGTCGTCATCGGGCACGACGAAGCACTCGCGATAGGTCTCGCCGGGGGGAACGGTGATGTCGCGCCAGGCATCGAAGGTGCCGAGGTCCATTCCCTCGAGCGCGTCGATGTCGGAATAGCGCCAGGCCTCGTCCTTGCTGGTCGGAAGAATCACGCTTTCGCTCATACGCCAGCCCTTTCCTCGGCGAGGGCGATCGCTGCCTGCCGTTCGTAGTCGCTGATGCAGGGCACCGTCGTCTCGACGAGGGCATTGATCCGCGCACGTCGTTCCGGTGCAGCATCGTCGGAGGCGTAGGCTGCGTCCATCGCGTCCTCGATCGGAGTAAAGCAGGCGATCATCGCGTCGCAGCGGATCGCATCGACTTGAGCATCGCCGCTCGACTTCGTCGTCTCGCAGGACAGGCCCGTATCGTCCTTGCCGAGGCGTCCCTTCCAGTCCTTCAGCCGCTCGGCGATGACGACGATTTCCTGCTGGACGTCCTCGAGCATCGGTTCGGCGGTGTCGGCGGGGGCCGCCTGCATCAGCAACAGGCTGGAGATTATCGCGATGCTCATGCTGCCATCACCTCGTCATAGCCCTGCTCTTCGAGTTGTTTCGCAAGATCGGGGCCGCCGGTCTTCACGATCTGTCCGCGACTGAGGATATGGACGTAATCGGGGCGGACATAGTCGAGCAGGCGCTGATAGTGCGTGATGATGAGCACGCCCTTGTCGGGCTTGCGCATGATCGCGTTGATGCCTTCGCCGACGATGCGCAGGGCGTCGATGTCGAGGCCGCTGTCGGTCTCGTCGAGCACTGCGAATTTCGGATCGAGAATGCCCATCTGGACCATTTCCGCGCGCTTCTTCTCGCCGCCCGAGAAGCCGACATTCACCTGCCGCTTGAGCATGTCCATGTCGAGTTTCAGAAGCGCGGCCTGTTCCTTTGCGTGTTTGAGGAACTCGCCGCCCGACAGCGGCTCCTCGCCCCGCGCCTTGCGCTGGGAGTTCAGGGCTTCGCGCAGGAACTGGACGTTGGAGATGCCGGGGATCTCGACCGGATACTGAAAGCCCAGGAACAGGCCCGCCGCGGCGCGCTCATGCGGTTCCATGTCGAGCAGGTCCTGTCCCTCGAACGTAACCGAGCCGGCGGTCACCTCGTAGCCGGGCCGGCCGCCGAGCGCATAGGACAGCGTGGACTTGCCCGCGCCGTTCGGCCCCATGATCGCGTGGATCTCGCCCGCGTTCACTTCGAGGTCGAGACCCTTGAGGATCTCGGTTTCGCCGACTTTCGTATGTAGGTTTTCGATTTCAAGCATCGTTATTTCTTCTTTTTCGTGAATAGATAGCCGCCCCAAATTGCGAGAAATACGGCGATCCAAAACAGGAGTGTCTGGCCGGTGCTCAAGTCACCCATAGTGCGTCCTTACAGCTTTTGGATTCATCATTGGCATTGGCTAGCGAATTGATCCTTGGCGGTGAAATTCGCGTGTGGTGCCGCTGCGCTGCTGCGGAGCGGCGCGTTCGCGGCGCGGCTTGTCGAAGGGTTTCTGCAATTCGGCAAAGATCGTCTGTTTGATCGGTTCGAGGTCGCCCATGACCTCTTCCTCGGTAAAGCGCAGGACGCGCACGCCGACATCGGCAAGCTTGCGGTCGCTCAATTCCGCGATCTTGCGCTCCGCCTCGCCGCCGGAGGAAATCTCGATCACCAGCCAGCGCGCCTTGCAGGCGAAGTCGACAATCGAGGAACCCATGACGACCTGCCGGGTGAAGGCAAAATTGCCAATCCCCTTATCCTTCAGGATCGACCACATCCGCTCCTCCGCCTCGCTCGGATTGCGGCGATTGTAGCGGGCGCGGTCGTGCAGCTTGTCCTTGCGCGCCTCGGACACGTTCCAGGCGGAGGTTTTGTCCGCCTTCTCGGCTGCGGACGAACCGAGGGAAAGTTTCTTGCGTTCGCTCATGTAATGACGCTCGGCAGTTCGAGGGGGAGGCGGTCGCGGGTCAGGTCGCCGCCCTGGCGGGCATCGATGATGCGGACCGAGACATTGCGGATCGCCGTGAGAAGGGCGGCGCGCTCGGCACGATAGTCGAAATCGGCCAGCAGCACGCGCGACTGGGCAATGTCCGCAAACGCATCGAAGAACGGGGCGCAGGCGGCGTGGCTCTCGTCGAACACCACATCGGCGGACAGGTCGGTTTCGATGCGCGCCTCGATCTCGAAGGACAGGCACTGCTCATATTGCGCGAGAAGCAGTTGCTCGGGTGGACCGGTCACGACATCGCCATCGGGCGGCAGGACGGGGCTACCCGAAAGCTGCGCGCCGGTGATGAGGGCCGCGCCAAAAATCGTCGTCATCGTCATGCCGAATTCCTTTCGCGTAAGATTGCTGCCCGGTCATTCCGGCGGAGGCCGGAATCGAAAGCTGCGGAGCACTGCCCCGAGTTGCCCTGGACCCCGGCCTGTGCCGGGGTGACGGTTGAGGATGGGGCAAAATTGCTCATCCGACCGAGCCTTCCAGACTGATCGCGAGCAGCTTCTGCGCCTCGACCGCGAACTCCATCGGCAGCTGCTTCATCACGTCCTTGGCGAAGCCGTTGACGATGAGGGCCACTGCCTCTTCCTCGTCCAGTCCGCGCTGCATCGCGTAGAACAGCTGGTCCTCGGAAATCTTGGACGTCGTCGCCTCGTGCTCGATGGTCGCGGTCGGGTTCTTCACCTCGATATAGGGGACGGTATGCGCCCCGCATTCGCTGCCGAGCAGCAGGCTGTCGCACTGCGTGAAGTTGCGGACATTGTCGGCGTTCGGCCCGACGCGGACGAGGCCGCGATAGGTATTGTCCGACTTGCCTGCCGAAATGCCCTTGGAAATGATCGTCGAGCGGCTGCCCTTGCCGTTATGGATCATCTTGGTGCCGGTATCGGCCTGCTGGTGATTGTTCGTCACCGCGACCGAGTAGAACTCGCCCACGCTGTCCTCGCCGTTCAGCACGCAGGACGGATATTTCCAGGTCACCGCGCTGCCGGTTTCGACCTGGGTCCAGCTGATCTTGCTGCGCGCACCCTGACACAGCCCGCGCTTCGTGACGAAGTTGTAGATGCCGCCCTTGCCGTTCGCATCGCCGGGATACCAGTTCTGGACGGTCGAATATTTGATCTCGGCATCTTCCATCGCGACCAGTTCGACGACCGCTGCGTGCAGCTGGTTCTCGTCGCGCATGGGCGCGGTGCAGCCTTCCAGATAGCTGACATAGCTGCCTTTTTCGGCGACGATCAGCGTGCGCTCGAACTGGCCGGTATTTTCCGCATTGATGCGGAAATAGGTGCTCAGTTCCATCGGGCAGCGCACGCCCTCGGGGATGTAGACGAAGGTGCCGTCCGAGAAGACCGCGCTGTTCAAGGTCGCGAAATAGTTGTCGCGCTGCGGCACGACCTTGCCGAGCCACTTCTTCACGAGGTCGGGATATTCGCGGATCGCTTCCGAAATGCTGCGGAAGATCACTCCGGCGCTTTCCAGCTCTTTCCGGAAAGTCGTCGCCACCGACACGCTGTCGAAGACCGCATCGACGGCAACCTTTCGCGCGCCCTCGACCCCGGCAAGCACTTCCTGCTCCGCGATGGGAATGCCGAGCTTGTCGTAGACTCGCTTGATCTCCGGGTCGAGTTCGTCGAGCGATTCGAGCTTCGGCTTGGCCTTGGGTTCGGCGTAGTAATAGGCGTCCTGATAGTCGATCGCGGGATAGCCGATCTTGGCCCAGTCCGGCTCCTTCATGTCCAGCCACAGGCGGAACGCCTTGAGGCGCCATTCGAGCATCCACTCGGGCTCCTTCTTCTTGGCGGAGATGAAGCGGACGGTGTCCTCGTTCAGACCCTTGGGGGCGAAATCCTGCTCAATGTCGCTCGCCCAGCCATGCTCGTATTCGGAGGAGCGGGCGACCGCTTCCCTCGCCTCTCGGTCCATTTCGTCCCGGTCGATTTCCGGTTTCGTGTCGATCTGGTCGGTCATGCAGGTTCCATCGTAGAGATAAGTTCGGGCGTCGGCACAGCCGCAGCGGGGAGCCGCGCGAGCCGGTCGAGAGTGATTTCGGAAAGCGCGCCGCGCATCGCCTCGTTGACGAGGGGCCAGTGCGGCTTGACGCTGCAACTGTCATGAAGAGAGCAGTCGGCCTTGGTTTCGTCGACGCAGGCGGTGAGCGCGATCGGCCCCTCGACCGCCTCGACGATGTCGGTCAGCGTGATCGCCGCGGCGGGCCGGCCAAGTTGCAGTCCGCCCTTCGCCCCGCGCTCCGAGCGGAGCAGGCCCGCGCCCGACAGCTTGCTGACGATCTTCTGCACGGTCGGGGCGGGCAGGGCGGTCTCGCGCGCCAGTTCGCTGGCCGAAACCCGCCCCCCGCCGCAATGGCGGGCCGCGGCGCACATCGTCACGACGGCGTAATCGGCTAGGTTCGAAAGGCGCATGGCGGGCCGTTGAGCTCCAAATCGGACAGGATCGTTCCGAATTGCACGTAAGAGCGCCAAAACGCCCTTTCAACGCAAATCCCCTTGTTGCGAGTCGTTAGCATTTCCGCGAATTTTTGCGCATCCGAAAGGCAAAGCCCCTTCAAAGACGCGCGATGTTTGGGCAAGGGGCAGGGCGAGATGACCGCTGCCAGTGACCTGCCCCCGCCGCCCCCGCTCGCCGACCTCGCCGAAGCGCGGCCCGTCGCCCTGTTCCTCGACTTCGACGGAACCCTTGTCGCCATTGCCGACGGACCCGATGCGATCGTCGTGCCGGACGGGCTGGCCCGCGCTCTCGAAGCCTCGTCCGAGCGGCTGGCGGGGCGGCTCGCACTCATCAGCGGCCGGGCGCTCGATGATCTGGCGAAGCATCTCGGCCCCCTCGCACTGGCGCAGGCCGGCTCGCACGGCGCACACCGGGTCACGGCGACGGGCGAGGTGCTGGGCGACCGGCCCCGTCCGCTCGATCCCGCAGTCGTCGCCGCCCTGGCGGAGTTCGCCGCGGCAACCGACGGTGTGCTAAAGGAGACGAAGGAGCATGGCGGCGCGCTGCACTATCGCGGCAATCCGGCGAGCGAGCCGCAGGTAATCGCCTTCATGGAAGAGACGGCGCGCGCCAACGACCTCGCCGTCAAGCGCGGCAAATGCGTCGTCGAACTGGTGCGGCCCGGCGCGGACAAGGGCGGGGCGGTCGCGGCCTTTCTCGCAATTGCCCCCTTCCAAGGTGCGCTGCCGGTCTTTATCGGTGACGATGTAACGGACGAGGATGGCTTCAAGGCGGCAACGAAGGCCGGCGGCTTCGGCATATGTGTCGGGGACCGCGGCGAAACCGCAGCCAGATACGCATTGCCCGACCCGGCGGCGGTGCATGACTGGCTCCAACTGGAATTGAACGGATGACCGAAACGAACGGGGCGAGCGAGCCCGGCGAGGCAGGCGGACACACGCAGAACCTGAGGCTGTGGCCGATCGGGAATTGCCAGATCAGCACCCTCATCGACGAGCGCGCGGGGATCGTGTGGGGCTGCGTCCCGCGTGTCGACGGCGATCCGGTGTTCTGCGCGCTGCTGAACGGCGAGAACGACGAGGTCGGCGTGTGGCGCTTCGAACTCGAAGGACAGGTTTCTGCGGAGCAGCATTACGAGCGCAACACGGCGGTCCTCGTTACGAAACTGACCGCCGAGGATGGCAGCGCCGTCGAAATCCGCGACTTCTGCCCGCGCTACGAGAATGCGGGGCGGATGTATCGGCCCGTCGCCGTCGCGCGGATCGTGCGCCCGGTCGCAGGAGCACCACGCCTGCGGGTGCGCCTTGCCCCGATGCGCAATTACGGCTCTCACCTTGCCGCGACCACGCATGGCACGAACCATGTGCGCTATCTCGTAGGCGACCAGGCAATGCGCCTCTCGACCGATGCACCGGTCGGCTACATTCTCGAAGAGCGCAGCTACCGCGTCGAAGCGGACCAGCATTTCTTCCTCGGCCCGGACGAACCCTTTTCCGGCAACGTCCGCTCCGAAGTGCGCCGGATGCTCGAACTGACGCGCAAATACTGGCAGTTGTGGGTGCGCGGCCTCGCGACGCCGATGGAATGGCAGGACGAGGTGATCCGCTGCGCGATCACGCTGAAGCTATGCCAGCACGAGGAAACGGGCGCGATCGTCGCCGCGCTCACCACCTCCATCCCGGAGGCACCGGGTTCGCAGCGCAACTGGGACTACCGCTTCTGCTGGATCCGCGACAGCTATTACACGGTGCAGGCGTTGAACCGCCTCGGCGCGCTCGACGTTCTCGAGAAATACCTCGCCTATCTGCGCAATCTCGTCGACCAGGCGGCGGGCGGCCAGATCCAGCCGCTCTATTCGGTCATGGGCGCGGCGCAGCTCGAGGAAGGCATGGCGGGCGACCTTGCCGGTTATCGCGGCATGGGTCCGGTCAGGATCGGCAATGCCGCCTACGAACAGGTTCAGCACGATTGCTACGGGCAGATCGTCCTGCCGACGGCGCAGGCGTTCTTCGACCGGCGGCTGTTGCGGATGGCGGATGAGGGCGATTTCGAAAGCCTCGAACAGGTCGGGGACATGGCCTGGAAGATGCACGACCAGCCCGATGCCGGCCTGTGGGAATTTCGCACGCGGCAGGAAGTCCATACCTATTCCGCCGTGATGAGCTGGGCCGCCTGCGACCGGCTGGCGAATGTGGCCGAGCGCCTCGGCAAGACGGACCGCTACGAATTCTGGCAGGACCGGGCCAACCGCATCCGCGAGACGATCGACAAGAACGCCTGGAAGGAAAACGGGCAGGGCGGCCATTACACCGCTTCCTTCGAAAGCGACTATCTCGATGCGAGCCTGCTGCAACTCGTCGAACTGCGCTTCATCGATCCGTCCGACGAACGGTTCCTCTCGACCTTCGCGATGATCGAGAAGGAGTTGCGGCGCGGCGAACACATGCTGCGCTATGCGGCGGAGGACGATTTCGGCGCGCCAGAAACGGCCTTCAACATCTGCACCTTCTGGCTGATCGAGGCATTGCACCTCGTCGGGCGGGACGAGGAAGCGCGCCAGCTGTTCGAAGCGATGCTGGCCCACCGCACGCCCTCGGGGCTGCTATCCGAAGACCTCGATTTCGAAACGGGCGAATTGTGGGGGAATTTCCCGCAGACCTACTCGCTGGTCGGGATCATCAACTGTGCCGGCCTCCTGTCGCGCAAATGGAACGCCGTGCGTTGAGCTTGGTTGGTTTGGCATGAGCCGCCTCGTCGTCATATCGAACCGCGTCGCCATCCCCAATGCGCGCGGCGCGGCCGGTGCGCAGGGTGGACTGGCCGGCGCGTTGCAAGCTGCGCTCAAGAAACATGACGGCATCTGGCTCGGCTGGTCGGGCGAGGAAAGCGAAGATCCGGAGCGCGAGCCGCATATCCAGACCAACCAGGGCGTGACCACCGCGACCATCGACCTCGCGCCGCAGGACGTTGAGGAATATTACAACGGCTACGCCAATTCGACGCTGTGGCCGCTGTTCCACTACCGCATCGACCTCACCGAATATGAGCGCGAGTTCGGCAAGGGTTACGAGCGGGTCAACGACCTGTTCGCCAATGCCGCCGCCGACCTCATCGAGGAAGACGACCTCATCTGGGTCCACGACTATCACTTCATTCCGTTGGGCGAGCGGCTGCGCGCGAAGGGGCTGAAGAACAAACTCGCATTCTTCCTTCACATTCCCTGGCCGCCGACGCGGTTGCTCGTCTCGCTACCCTATCACGAGCGGCTGGTGCGAACGATGCTGGAATACGACCTCGTCGGCTTCCAGAGCGAGGAATGGCTGGAAAGCTTCCTGCATTTCTGTCGCAAGGAACTGGGCGCGGACGTGGACGAGGAAACGGGACGCGTCTCGCTCGGCGAGCGGACGACGATTGCTCGCGCCTATCCGATCGGCATCGACTACGATCATTTCATGGCGCAGGGCGACACGGACGAAGCCCGGCAGGCCTATGACAGCGTCGTTGCCAGCACGCGCAAGCGTATCTCGATGATCGGTGTCGACCGGCTCGACTATTCCAAGGGCCTGCCCGAACGCATGGACGGCATCGCCCGCTTCTTCGACCGCTATCCCGAAAAGGTGCGCGATCTCGTCTATATCCAGATTGCTCCGCCGAGCCGGGAAAGCATCGATTCCTACCAGGACATTCGCGAGACGCTGGAACGCAAGACGGGCCAGATCAACGGTGCGCTGTCCTGCGTCGATCTCGTGCCGATCCGCTACGTCAATCAGGGTCATTCGATGGCCGAACTGTTCGGCATCTATCGCGCCTCGAAGATTGGCCTCGTGACGCCGCTGCGCGACGGCATGAACCTCGTCGCGAAGGAATATGTCGCGGCGCAGGATCCGGAAGACCCCGGCGTCCTCATCCTCTCGCGCTTTGCCGGGGCCGCGTTGCAGATGCAGGATGCGATCCTCATCAATCCGCACAGCGCCGACGACATCGCGCATGGCATAAGGCAGGCGATGGACATGCCGCTCGACGAACGCAAGGAGCGGTGGGAGCGGCTGAACGACAGCGTTCGCGAGGACAATGTCGCCGAATGGACGCGCGACATCATCGAGGATCTGCGCGCTCTCGAAACCTGAGAGGCTTACTCGGCCGCGTTTTCCCGCGCGAGGGCACGATGGCCGATGTCGCGTCGGCAGAAGCCGGTTGGAAAATGAATGGCATCGATAGCCGCGTAAGCCTTGTCCCGTGCCGCGCCGATATCGGCTCCGCGAGCGGTGACATTGAGGACGCGCCCGCCATTCGCGACCAATCCGCCATCGTCGCCTCGTTTGGTGCCCGCGTGGAAGATCTTGGTGCCTGTGTGGATGTTCTCGGCATCCTTGAGGCCGCTTATCGTGCCGCCCTTTTCCGGCGTTCCGGGATAGCCGTTTGCGGCGAGAACGACAGTGATAACAGTGTCTTGCGCGAGTTCGGGCGCCGTCTTGCCGAGCGAACCGGTGGCGCAGGCATGGAGCAGTTCGCCGAGATCCGAAGTCATCCGCGACAGGATCGCCTGGCACTCCGGATCGCCGAAGCGGGCATTGTATTCAATGAGTTGCGGGCCTTTTTCGGTCAGCATGAGCCCTGCGAAGAGAACGCCCGAATAGGGACGACCTTCGGCTGCCATGGTCGTGACGGTCGGCCTGATGATCTCGTCCATCACCTTGTTTTCCAAGGATTTTGTCAGGACGGGGGCGGGGGAATAGGCGCCCATGCCGCCGGTATTGGGTCCGGTATCGCCCCCGCCGACGCGCTTGTGATCCTGCGCACTGGCGAGAAAAACGATGTCATTTCCGTCGGTTAGCGCGAAATAACTGACTTCCTCGCCCTCGAGATATTCCTCGATGACGACTTCGGCCCCTGCCGAACCGAACTTGCCGTCGAACATTTCTGCCAGTGCTTCCTGCGCTTCCTCGCGGGTTTCCGCGATGATGACGCCCTTGCCTGCCGCCAGTCCGTCAGCCTTGAGCACGAACGGCGGATCGAACTGCTTCAGCGCGCCCCATGCCTGTTCGAGCGAAGAGGTCCGGATATACCGCGCCGTGGGGATGCTCGCCCGGTCGCACAACTCCTTAGTGAAGGACTTGCTGCCCTCGAGCTGCGCTGCATCTGCCGAAGGGCCGAAAACCGCCATGTTCGCAGTACGCAGACTGTCGGCCAGACCATCGACCAGCGGTGCTTCCGGACCGATGACGACGAACTCGACCTTATTGTCGCGGCAGAATTGGACGACAGCGCCATGATCGGCAGTGTCGAGCGGCACGCAGCGCGCCCCTTCTTCCGCCATTCCGGGGTTGCCCGGACTGGCGAACAGCGTATCCCCGTCCCCCGCGAGCAGGCTGGATTGCATCAGTTTCCAGCATAGCGCATGTTCGCGACCACCGCTGCCGATCAACAGGATATTCATGGCTTCACCTTCGCAATCCGGGAATGACAGCGGCCTCCTAGCGCGCGAAGCGGCAGGCGACAACGCGCACGCCTATTCCGTCAGCGAGATATCGAACGCGCTCAAGCGGGTCGTGGAGGATCGCTTCGGTCATGTCCGCCTGCGCGGCGAGCTGTCGGGCGTGAAGCGGGCGGCCTCGGGTCATCTCTATTGCGCGCTGAAGGACGAGAAGGCGGTCATCGACGGCGTCATGTGGCGCGGTAATGCAGGAAATCTTGCCTTTCGCCCGGAGGACGGGCTGGAAGTGATCGCGAGCGGCAAGCTGACGACCTATGCCGGCCGCTCGAAATATCAGATCGTCATCGACACGATGGAACTTGCCGGCGAGGGCGCGCTGCTCGCCCTTCTCGAAAAGACCAAGGCGCGGCTTGAGGGGGAGGGGCTGTTCGCTGCCTCGCGCAAGCGCCCCTTGCCCTTTTTGCCCGACCGTATCGGTGTCGTCACGTCACCGACCGGGGCGGTCATCCGCGATATCCTGCACCGTCTGGCCGACCGCTTCCCGAGCGAGGTGCTGGTCTGGCCGGTCCTCGTGCAGGGGCAGGATGCGGCGCGGCAGGTGTCGGAAGCCGTCCGCGGTTTCGGCGCGCTTCCGGAAAGCGGCCCGATGCGGCGCCCCGACTTGCTGATCGTCGCCAGGGGCGGAGGCTCGATCGAGGATCTGTGGTCCTTCAACGAGGAAAGCGTGGTCCGCGCAATCGCCGAATCGCCGGTTCCGGTCATCAGCGCGGTCGGGCACGAAACCGACACGACGCTTGCCGATTTTGCCGCGGACCGCCGCGCACCTACCCCGACGGCAGCGGCGGAGATGGCGGTTCCGGTGCGTATCGATCTGGCGGGTTTCATTGCCGACCTCGCCCATCGCCAGCAGAAATGCGCGATGCGCCCGGTATCGCTCGGGCGCGAGCGGCTGGCTGCACGATCGGAGCGCTTGCCGCAGCCCGGCAGCCTCCTGCAACCGCAGATGCAGCGCCTCGACGAGGCGTCCGAAGCCCTGCGTTGCGGCCTGCAGGATCGCGCGGTGGAGGCTCGCGAACGGCTTCAGTCCGATGCGGCGCGACTGTCCGCCCCGCTATTGCGCCAGCGCTTTCGGGAAGCCCGAACCGCGCTTGCCAATACACGGCTCGCCCCACGCCTCATCGTCCAGCGCATCGCGCGGAAGGGCGAATTGCTCGACAATCAGAGCCGCATCTTCGCCTCGCTCGATCCCAAGGCGCCCCTGCAGCGCGGCTTTGCGCTCGTGCGCGACGGGGAGGGCACGCTGCTGACGAGCGAGCAACAGGCGGTGCAGGCCGATGCGCTCGCGATCGAGTTCAAGGACGGCACGCTTCGCGTGGGGCAACAATCTTCCCGCCCGACGACGCCTGCCCCGCGAACGAAGCCCCGTACGCCAAAGAAGGACGGTCCGCCGGAAAATCGCGGCCAACAGGATTTGTTCGGTTAATCCCATCTGTGTTAGAGGCATCGACTATGTTGATGTCTTCGAGTGATGATGGAGCGAAACTCCAATACGGCCCCAACGGCTTTCGCGTGCTGCGGACCGGGAACCACGTTTATTGCGCCATGTCGGGCGTTGCCATTCCGCTGGAAGAGCTGCGCTACTGGAGCGTCGAGCACCAGGAGGCCTATGCCAGCGCGCAGCTTGCCACGCAGCGCCTGACCGAGGGCACGTGATGCGGCGAGCCGCGATGCTGGGCCTGGCCGGGCTTTGCGCAGCCTGCGTCCCCTCCCCGCAAGCCGATAGCCGCAATTCCGCCAATCCCGCCCAGGACCGCGAGGTGGTCGAGCCGATCGCGGTAGAACAGGTTCTGCCCGAACCCGAACCCGAGCCTGCCGGACCGACGACGTTCGTCTATGACGGTGAGTTGACGCAAGGCGGCTGGATCAGGGGACAGGCGCCGGCGGGAACGCGCAGCGCGCGCCTTGGCGAGCAGGAGCTGACGCTGGATGCGAAAGGCCGGTTCTTCGCTGCCTTCGACCGCGATCAGGGGCCGGCGATCCGGCTGGTCGCGACACGGGCCGACGGAAAGACGATCGAGAGCCCGATCGCTGTCTCGCCGCGCGACTGGAACATCGAGCATGTCGATCTCGCGCGGAATATCAGCAATCCCTCGCAGGCCTTTCTCGACCGCCGCCGCCCCGAACTCGAAGCGATCGGCACGGCACGGGCGAACGAGACGGGCAGCGAGGGCTGGCGGCAGGATTTCGTCTGGCCGGTCAAGGGGCGCATTTCGGGCCGGTTCGGCTCGCAGCGATATTATCGCGGCGAAGCGGGAAGCTATCACAGCGGGATCGACATCGCGCCGGGGGCGGGCGTCGCCTACGTCGCGCCGGCGGACGGCGTCGTGACGCTTGCGCGCGAGGGGTTCAGCCTCGAAGGCGGGCTCATCATCATGGATCACGGTCAGGGCCTCAACAGCGCGTTCCTCCATTCCTCGCGCCTGCTGGTAAGCGAAGGGCAGCGGGTGAAGCAGGGTGAGCCGCTCGGCCTCGTCGGCGATACCGGCAGCGCGCGCGGGGCACATCTGCACTGGAGCCTGAAATGGAAGGATGCGCGGCTCGACCCGCTCCTGTTCACGGGGCCGATGGACTGATCCTCGACTGAAGCGAGGCGAAGCATTCGTCTATGCGGAAATTTCGCCTGTTCCTAGGATTATGCGTAGCGATTGCACTCGCGCCCGGCACGTTCGTCAGGACGCCGAAGCCGCCGCGCGACGTCACTTCGCCGGTCGCGGTCTCCCCCCTTCCCATACCCGAAGGCGGGACGGTCGGAAGCTTTGCGATCGACGGGCTGCGGGAGTTGTCGAGCGGCAACGATCGCTTCGGCGGGTATTCCGCGCTGACCTTCCTGCCAGACGGCCGCCTCATCGCCGGGAGCGATGCCGGGAACATCCTGGTCTTCACGCCGCCCGAACCGGGTGCTTCCGCGCTGATCGAGGCGGCGCAGATCGGGCAGTTCGCCCCCGGACCGGAGCAGGACAAGCGCGATGTCGATCTGGAAGCGCTGACCCGCGACCCTGACACCGGGACCATCTGGGCGGCATACGAGCAGACAAACACGATCGAGCGCTACGACCCCGATCTGAAGCGGACCGGCCGGATCGCGCCCGAGGCTCTGTCCGACTGGAACTTCAATTCGGGACCGGAAACCCTGCTGCGCCTGCCGGACGGCAGGTTCCTGGCCATTGCCGAGGGGGGCAGCGGCTGGCTGTTCGGGCTGTTGGGAGATGTGACCGCGCATCGCGCGGCGGTTTTCGCGGGCGACCCGCTCAAAGAACCCGAAACGCGCGAGACGGTCTTTCGTAGCCCGCCCGAATACCGCCCCGTCGATGCGGCCATGCTGACGGAGGATCATGTCCTTATCCTGTTGCGCGATTTCGTTCCGGCCCTGCCGCCGCGCTTTCGCTCCGCATTGCTGGTCGCCAGCCTCGATAACATCGACCGGTCGGGTGAGTGGAGCGGCGCAGTGCTCGCGCGGATCGAACCGCCCTTGCCGAGCGAGAATTTCGAAGGGCTCGCAACCCGCCGCGACGCGGACGGATCGGTGATCGTCTGGCTGATCGCCGACGACAATTTCAGCGCGAATCAGCGGACCCTGCTTTACAAGCTGCGGCTATCCGCGAGGCAATTGCCCAAATGAAAAGGCGCCGGACTCTCGTCCGACGCCCCGATCTTTAGCCAGATAGCAGACCGTCAGGCGGCCTTGTCGGCCTTCAGCAGTTCGCGCTTCACCTTGCGGGCATTGGCGGACAGCTTCTCATCCTTCGTCTTGCGCAGCCAGTTGTCGAGACCGCCATTGTGCTCGACCGAGCGCAGGCCGTGGGTGGACACGCGGAACTTGAATGCGCGGTCCAGCTTCTCGGAAAGCAGCGTGACGTTCTGCAGATTCGGCAGGAACACGCGCTTCGTGCGGTTGTTGGCGTGGCTGACATTGTGGCCGGTCAGACGACCCTTGCCCGTAAGTTCGCAAATGCGCGACATGATTGATCTCGTCTCGAATTGATTCGGCCAGGATGCCGATGTTGTTCGGAAAGGCGCGCGCTTAACCGCCGGCCGCCGTTTCGTCAAGCGGCTCCATGCATCATTGCCGCCGCCCCATGGGTTCGTTAGCACGCTGCGCAGGATGGCGAAATGGTCTCTACCCGAACCGATGGCGCATGCGCTGAGATTGGCCGAGGCAGCGGCGGCGACCGGCGAAGTTCCGGTGGGGGCGGTCGTCGTCAAGGACGGGCAGGTTATCGGCGAAGGTCACAATGCTCCACGTGGAACGTTCGACCCGACAGCCCATGCGGAGATTGTCGCGATCCGCGCTGCCGCCGCCGCGCTCGGCAGAGAGCGCCTCGAAGGGTGCGATCTCTGGGTCACGCTGGAGCCCTGCGCGATGTGCGCAGGAGCCATATCTCATGCCCGGATTGCGCGGCTTTATTACGGCGCGAGCGATCCGAAAGGCGGCGCGATCGAGCATGGCGCCAAATTGTTCGAGCAGCCGCAGACGCTGCACCGGCCGGAGGTGTATTCGGGGATCGGGGCGGGACAGGCGACGGACCTCCTGACCGAATTCTTCAGGCGGCGGCGATAGTGTCCCGTCACTTCTGAACTTTTGGATTGTCCCGCTGCACGTCGTCTGCGACGATAACCTATGCTTGAACTGATTTTGAGTGGAGCAGCGGCGATAAGCCTGCCCGAGATCGATAGCGGCACTTTCAGGGCCATTCGCCTTCTCGGCTCGACAACAGCAATCGAACTGTTTGTCGATCCGGCCGGCGAAATTCTCCAATGCGACGTCCTTTATCCTGCTGCGAGCGAGCGCGAAGTGCAACGCACCTGCGATCCGGTTATCGGGCGTATCGTGGAAGAACCCGCCAGAAATGTGGGAAGCGATCCCGTCCATGGGGAAATTCTCCTGATGCGTGTCGAACGAGGCGAGCGGCCAAGTTTCCAGTTCAAAAGCGATTTCGAAATTTCGGTTAAGCGCCTACCGGACGACGCCGAGCGATCCAGGGTCTCGCTCGTGGTCCTGATGGATGAAAACGGAGCAATCGCTGATTGCATGGGCGAGGAAGGGGCGGATACCCCTCTCACCGAAATAGCTTGCTCCCAAGCCGGACTTCTCCAATTTCCAGTCAGGCAGGGGAGCGATGGCAAGCCTGTCTCTCATGTCAGACATCTGCTTGCGGACTTCGTTGCCGAGGAAGCTGACCGTCAGGCAGATTAGCTCAGCTGTGTAATCAGTGCTGGGCGTCGCAGGGCGCACGACAGGGGCCCATCTCCTACAGCCCGCGCCAGATCTTCGCAGCTTGCTCGTTCCCCGCGCCGAAGCGCCGCCGATCGCAGGCTTTCGGACGGAAGCGCCGGTCGTAGCAAAGGCGTAGCTCCTGAAGCCAGCCACGCTCGTTCAGTTTCACGCCGACCGCAGCTTCGCTCCAGCCTTTATTCGCCGCCGCGAACAGGCTCCGCACATCCCCCGCCGTCAGGTCGGGCTTGTGCGAAAGCGCGTCGAAGTCTGGCCACGCGAGCGAATCGTAGAGGATGCGGGTAATGTTGAAATAGGTTTCGGGCCGCCTCGTCATGCACGCACCATGCTTTGCCCACTGACGCGCGATGAGGGCGGCGGAGGGCACAGTGCACAGGTTCCTGCGGATCGTCGCGGGCGTCGGTTCGCGGCGCGTCGCGCACCATTGGGGCCAGCTGTTGCCCCTGCTTTCTGGCCATAACCCGTGCACGACGAAACCGAAGGTTCCGCTACTGCCGGAACATTGAAACCGCTGCGCGGCGGCGGCTTCGCGGCCCTTGCAATATTCGGGCGACCACGAAAGCGCGAGCGTGTAGCCGGTCACGGCGAGAGGGCGCGACGGTCCGTCGGGGCGAACCTGCGGGACGCTGACCTTGGGCGGGATGCGGCACTGATAGGCCTGGGCAAGCCCCGCAGCAGGCGCGACAAGGCACAGCAGCGGCGCGATGAGGCGCGCTGTCCGCCGCATTACCGCATGCGAACGTCGGTATCGTGCTCGCGCTTCGGGCGCCTCTTGCCGGCAAACCACTCTTTCGCATCCTGCTTGAACAAGAAAACGATGGCCGCGAGTTGCAGCGCCGTCACAAGCAGGGAAAGGATCAGCGCGAAGCCGCTCAGCGTAGCGAGCGTCCCAGGCAGCATGACGAGGCCGAGGACGGTGAAGACAACGAGGATCCACTTGGCGATGTTGCTCGCCTTGCGTGCGATGAAGAACCAGAAGAGCAGGTTCACCCCGAGCACGAACAAGCCGATGAAAATGGCGAATCCGGAACCGAGCTGTGCGGTTGCCGGGTCGTCCGCGAGCGTCGCCTGCGTATCGCCGAAGGAGATGATCATGTTGACGATCCCTAGCGCAATGCTCGCCAGGAACAGTTTCTCGAACATTCGTATTGAATCTGGTCGCGTCATTGTTTGCCCCCTCCCGAAATTGGAAAGGCCAGTGTGTGCGCCCCCGGCAAGGAGCGCAAGGCTTATCCCGCGGAAGGCGAGCGAAGCGGCTTGAAGTCGAGGCCGATATCCGCCGCAGGGGCGCTTTGCGTCAGGCGGCCGACGCTGACGTAATCGACGCCTGTCGCAGCTTTCGCCCTGATCGTGTCGAGATCGATGCCGCCGCTCGCCTCGGTCGGGACGCGGCCGTTCACGATGTCCACGGCTTCGCGCAGCATCTCGGGCGGCATATTGTCGAGGAGGAGGTGGTCGGCTCCGGCCATGATCGCCGGTTCGATCTGGTCGAGCCGGTCCACTTCGCAGATGATCTTCGCCACGCCTGCATCGCGAGCCCGGGAAACCGCCGTTCCCACATCGCCGGCAACCGCGACATGGTTGTCCTTGATCATCGCCGCATCCCACAATCCCATGCGGTGATTGCTGCCGCCGCCCATGCGAACCGCATACTTTTCGAGATGGCGCAGGCCAGGTATGGTCTTGCGCGTATCGAGCAGGGTGCAGCCGGGATTGTCCATCGCATCGACATACTGCCGAACCATGGTCGCAATTCCCGAGAGATGCTGCACGGTGTTCAGAGCGCTTCGCTCCGCCGTCAGCAGGGCTCGCGCCTTGCCCTCGACATGCAGGAGATCGGTACCCGCAGGCACCCGCTCACCATCCTTGACCAGCATCTCGACATCAATGTGCGGATCGAGTTCGCGAAAGAGTGCTTCCGCTATCGGCAGGCCGGCCACCGTGATGGCATCGCGGCTGTCCATGACCCCGGAAAAGCGCGCATCGGCGGGAATGACGCTCTCGCTCGTCACGTCGCGACCACCGCCGGGCAGGCCCGCGCCGAGGTCCTCCGCAAGCGTATCGCGAACGAATTGCTCGAGGTCGAAGCCGGGAAGTTGAAAGCCGCTCAAATGCTATACCGAGTCGCGGATCAATGCACGAAGCGGGCGACGACGTCGCGGTAAGAGCGCGAAACCTTCACCTCGGCACCCGAATCCAGCACGAGGAAGCATTCGCCATTGGTATGCGGCTTGACCTGCCGGACCTGATCGAGATTGACGATGGTCGAGCGGTGGACCCGCTGGAATGTCCGCGGGTCGAGCCGCCGTTCGAGATCCTTCATCGTTTCGCGCAGGATCAGCGAATTGTCGCCCGTGTAGATGCACATGTAGTCGCCTGCGGCCTCGATGTGCTCGATGCTGTCGACCTCTACGCGGAAGATCTGGCCGCGATCCTTCACATTGATCAGTTTCTCGAAGCGATCGCTGCTTTCGCCCTGCTGCTCGCCGAATTCCTCAGCGACGCCGGGGGCCACGTCGGCGAGCACGTTCTTCAGCTTTTCCGCCTCTTCTGCGGACCGTTTCTCCGACAAACGATGCCGCACGCGCTCGATCGTGTCGGCCAGCTTGTCCTCGTCGACGGGCTTCATGAGATAGTTCACCGCATTCGCTTCGAAGGCGCGGATGGCGTGCTCCTCGAACGCGGTGACGAACACGAAGAGCGGCGGTTCGATTTCCATGACGCCTTGGACAACACTAAAGCCGTCGAAACCGGGCATCTGAATGTCGAGGAAGACGAGATCGGGCTTTTGCGTCTTGATCGCCCGGATCGCTTCGCGTCCATTGGCGCAGGTTCCGATGATCTCGATGTCCTTGTGCGGCTCCAGCCTCAGCTGAAGACCCTGGATCGCCAGTTTTTCGTCATCGACGAGAAGTGTTCGAATGGTCATTGGGGTCAACTTCCAGTTTTCGGGGTGGCGAATTCGGATACAACGCTGGTCGCCAGCGAGGGTTTCGCCGTCTCTCCGCGTCGCTTGGCTGCGGCCAGCTTCGCTGCTTCCGTTTCGTCCACCTCATAGGGGATTTCGATGACGACCATGAAGCCGCCATCGATGGGGGTTCTGATTTCGAATCTGTGATCTTCGCCATAGGCCTGAGCGAGCCGATTACGAATATTCGCGAGACCAACGCCCGTAGAAACGGGACGAGCGCCCCCGCGGGCCGGTGCGCCCCGGGCCGTCGCCCAGTCTTGCTCGCGACGAAGTCCCGGTCCGGTGTCGCTTACGGCAATGCGCAAGCGGTCGCCCATGCGCTGTGCGACGAGACTGATCTTGGCGCCTTCCTCTTGCGGCGAAACGGCGTATTTGATTGCGTTCTCGACCAGCGGCTGCAGCAGGAGAGACGGCAGGCAGGCGACCGCCGCCTCGTGCTGGACGCGGAACGACGTGCGCAAGCGTTCTTCGAAACGCATCCGTTCGATGTCGAGATAGAGTTTCAGGGTCTCGATTTCCTGATCGAGCGTTACCTTGCCGCTCGGCTGGGTGATGAGCGTGTGGCGAAGGAAGGACGAAAGCCGCGTCAGCATCGCATTGGCGGGCTCCGTCTGCTTCAGGAGAACGAGCGTGCTGATCGAATTCAACGTGTTGAACAGGAAGTGCGGATTGAGCTGATAACGCAGCATGTCGAGTTGCGCGCTTGCCGCCTGCGCCTCGAGGCGCAGCATTCGGTCGGCCTGCTGCTCGATTTGCAGGTAGAAATTGATGGCGTAGTAGAGCGCGGACCATGCGCCGAGCAAGGTCAGGTCGAAGAAGAAGATGCCGATGAGCAAGGGTCCGAACGCCCCTTCCGCGCCAGGGCGGTAAAGCGTGATGACCCAGCTGTTGATGAAGGCGAACAGGAGGACGGCGAAGGCTAGTGCGACGCCGCTCAGACCCCAGGCGATAAGCGGTCGGCGGTGCAGCAACTGGCGATAGATGACCGAAAGGACGAGACTGATCGAGAAACCGGTAATCATCTCGATCAGCGTGACGACGAGAAAGCTCAGTTCCTGCCCGCCCGACAGCGCCGATGCGGAGCGCAGGATGAAGGCCCCGCCCCAGCCGATGAACTGGAGGTTCCAGAATGCCCGGTTCTTGTTGTCGAAGAACGGCGTCGGTTTGATCGGCAACACGGCCATTATTCGCCTCCCTTAGCCGAATTGTGCTATGTCTTGCCAGCGGCTAGGATTGTTCCGGCACGCAGGAGAGACGAATGAGCAACGAGACAAGGACAGAAGCGGCCCTCGCCCATGATGCGATGGAGCGGGCGAAGTTTCGGGAGATGAAGGAAGGCACGAAGGAAGACTGGGCCAAGATCGGATCGCAATACATGGCTTTTGCCAAGGACCTGCCCGACCGCGTGCTCGACCATCTGCGCCTGCTCGACGGAGATTTCGGCGGCTTCCCGGTCTGCCGCCTCGAACATTCGTTGCAGACCGCCACACGCGCCTATCGCGACGGGCGGGACGAGCAGTATGTCGTCATGGCGCTGCTGCATGACATCGGCGATACGCTGGGAACCTACAATCATCCCGAGGTCGCGGCCTCGATCATCAAGCCCTTCGTCTCGGAAGAAATTCACTGGATTTGCCAGAACCACGGTGCGTTTCAGGGCTATTACTACTTCCATTTTCTCGGCATGGACCAAAACGTGCGCGAGCAGTTCCGCGACCACGAACATTTCGATGCCTGCGCGGAGTTCTGCGAGAAATACGACCAGGCCGCCTTCGACCCCGATTACGAAAGCGAAAGCCTCGAATTTTTCGAGCCGATGGTTCGACGGGTCATGGCCCGACCGCTCAAATCGATGTACGCCAAGGCTGCGGAGAACGCCGAAGCTGCCTAGTTGGCGCGCAAAGGCGCGACATCCCGCCGGAAATGCCAGCGCCAGTCGGCCGAGCCGGTTTCGGCAAGCAGCGGTTCGATAAGCGCTATTTCGGCAGCGATGAATTTCGCCCGTTCGTCCCAGCCGTCATGCGTTCGCTTGCGCAATAGCCCGCCATCATGCCGTGGCCCCCAGCGGGTCATAAATTCCTGTGCTGCGCGTGGGGAATAACCTGCATTTGCGAGCAGCCAGGGCATCAGCCGATCCGCTTCCCGCTCGGTCGCCCTGACATTGCTCCTCTTCCGCCCCGCGGCATCGAGCCACTTGCGATGGCCGAGCAGATTATGTGCGAGTTCATGCGCGATAGCTGCCGCGAGCTCGGGTTCCGCGTAGGCGAAGCCGGGAAACTCGTACCCGAAGATCACGCGCCTTCCTTCTGCCATCGCATCCGTTCCCTTGCCGCGCAATTCGAACCAGGTCGGGCAGGCCTGAACCGGCGACAGCGCTTCGCCGCGCGGCGTCCCGTCAGGCTGCTGCCAGCCGATGATCGCGGGGCGCGACAGGGCGAGTTCCTCCCCGATTGCTGCGCGTACGTCTTCGAGCCGCTGCCAAGCTGGTTCGGTAAAGGGAAAGTCGCGCTCCACCATGACTTCGTTGATCGAGTGGATGGTATCGTTCGGTTGCAGACCCGCTCGGTCGGCGGGCGATCCGGCAGCGACAGCCTGTACCGCGATGTCGCCCGAGAGGCCCAGCGCGCGCCTGACGCCATCGGCGTCGCTATAGGTAGCCGCATCGTGCAGCAGGAATCCCGCGGCGGGCTCCGCATTCTCGCAAAAGGCGGCATTGCCGGTGACGAGCTTCCACCCGATCGAGAACAGGCGCGCTTCCCGCGCCTGCCAGGTGGTTACTGCAGCCTGCGTATCGGCCTGTTTCGCTGGTGCCTGCGCGCTCGCTGCGACAGGCGCGAGAGCAAGCATTGCGGCGATCGCTAGCCGCAGCAATATCATCGTCAGCCGGCCTGCGGGGCGTCGATGGCGCTCTTCAACTGCTCGTAGCCGACGGCACCTTCGATCAGCTGCCCGTTGACCACCCAGCTCGGCGTCCCGGAAAAACCGAGTTCTCGGGCGAAACCGATGTTTTGCGCCAGTTCGCGTGCCGCCTCTTCGGATGAGGCGAAAGCGTTTGCCTGATCCATGTCGAGCCCTGCCTTCTGCGCAGCGGCAAGGATGCTCGCTTCGTCGGTCGATCCGGCTTCGAACATCGCGTGGTAGAAGGCGGGGTATTTACCCTGCCGCGCCGCAGCCAAGGCCATGCGAGCAGCCTGGTCGCTGCCCGGAAAAATGGGATACTCGCGCACGACGACCTTCAGGTCCGGATCCTGTGCGACGAGCCGATCGATATCCTCGGTGCTCGCCCGACAATAGCCACAGGCATAATCGGTAAATTTAACGAGTGTCTTCGAACCGTCGGGGTTACCTAACACCGCGCCGGGAAAGGCGGTGGTCACCTGCGACTGGATCGAACCCAGCCGCTCCTCCATCTGCGCTGCCTGATAGGCTTCCGCCATTTCCGGCAGTATCTCGGGATTGGCGACGAGGTATTCGCGCGTATTGGCATCGCCGAGGCCGCTGAAGGACCACAATGCCGCCCCGGCAAACCCCGCCACGAGTGCGACGATCGCCGTCACCAGATATTGCCGCATGTACTTCCCTCGTCTGAATTTGCGTGGATCGATTGCGCGCTTAACGGTCCCGGGCTTCCTCGAGCGCGGCGCGGGCTTGCAATACGATGTCTTGCGCGCGAATCCAATCCGGCGTTTCCATCGGCAAGCGCCCTTCCGCGGCCTGTGCGCTGCGGAGTGCGGACAGATAATCGCGCCGCAACACCTGCTGTTCGGCGCTCGCAAGCATGGCGCGCGCCTCGTCACCGCGTGCGGCATAGACGATGCCCAACTGATACCAGGCAAAGGGGTTGGCCCGGTCACGCGCGACCGCGGCGCGAAGAACGCGCTCCGCCTCCTCGTAATTCGCGTCGTTCTCCGTCGCGATCAGGGCATGGCCGAAGACCGCGCCGATCAGCGGATGGTTGCCCGTCAGTTCGGTCGCTTGGCGAAGCGGCGCAAGCGCCTCTTCCGGCTGCCCGGATTCGAGCAGAACCTGCCCCTTCAGTTCGAGGAAATAGGGATTGGCGGGGTCGCTCTCGATAAGGGCTGTCGTCTCGGCCAGCGCCTTATCCATGTAGGCGTGCTTGTGATAGGCATAGGCGCGGGCGTAACGGGCAGCGACGCTCTGGTCGCTTTCCGGATAGTCGAGCAAGGTACGATCGGGTGGATCGAGATAGCCCGCGAGTTTCGCTTTCACCCGCTCGAACCTTTGCTGCAGATCGGCATCGTCGGGCGCGTCCCAGGCAGGATCGCGCATGTAGTCCTCGCGCAGGCGGAAGATGCGGTCGCTGGAGAGGGGGTGTGAGCGGATGAATTCGGTTTCTGCATTGCGCGGAATGCCGCGGCGCAGTTCCTGGTTTTCCAGCTTGTTGAAGAAGGACAGCGATCCGCGACCGGAAATTCCCGCTTCCGACAAGTACTTGGCCCCGGCGGCATCAGCCGATGCTTCCTGAACCCTGCTGAAAGCGAGGAAATTGCCTAAGGCGGCCCGCTGACCGGCCATCATGATGCCGGTGAGGGCTTCTCCGCCGCCGCCTGCCGCAGCAGCGGCCGCACCCAGCAACATGGACAGGATCGTGATGTTCGTCGCATTCCCGGCACCCTCGCTATAGCGGTTGATGTGACCGCCGGTAATGTGGCCGAGTTCGTGCGCGATGACGCCCTGGACTTCGTTCGCCGTATCGGCGGCGTCGATCAGACCGCTATGGATATAGACGACCTGCCCGCCCGCAACGAAGGCGTTGATGGTCGGATCGTTGATGAGAACGATGTCGAGATTGGACGGATCGAGCCCAGCGGCCTCGGCGAGCGGCGCCGCCATATCGTCCAGCAGCGCCTCGGTCTCGGCATCGCGCAGCACCGATTGTGCCAGCGCTGGCTGCGCGGCCCAGGTGAACATGGCGAGCAGGGCCGCGATGCGCGCGAAAGCTCTTGCGGAAAGACGGGCCGGACGGGTTGGCATGGTTCGAAGCGATAGCGCATTTTCGCCTGAACCGGAACTGAAGCTTTGCATGGAGGCGGCTTAGCCATCGCCCGCTCGAATGATGGCTCGATCGACCCTAGCTGCTGCTCGCCTTCCCTGTTGGAGGAGCGGGATCGCCGGGAGGCGCCTTGCCCTTGGTCTCGATCGTCTTTGCCAGTTCTTCGGCAGCGCTTTCCCCCCTTAGTCCGATCTCTTCGAGAAAAGCGGCGCCCGTGCTGTAATCACTGCCCAACCAGAGCGGAACGCGGGCCGCCTCGATCGTTGCCTTGGCGGCAAGTTCCTCGCTGCTCATGGCTTCACCGGCCTGGCGGATAAGTACGGCTCTGATCCGACCCGGGTGGCTTTCAACCATCTTGCCGAATGCGACAAGATCGCCCTGCGTGTCGTCTCCCATCAGTGCAAACTGCATTTCGGGATAGGTACCGAGGATGGTATCCATGGCAGCCAGCTTATGCGCGCCGTGACTGGCCTTTCCCAAAGTCTCGCGATTGAAGCCCCAATCGCGCAAGGCGATCGGGCCCAGTGGCAATCCGCGCCCTTTCTGGAATGCAACGAGGTAGGAAAACAGGTTCCACGGGCTGGACGAGACGTAGAAGAAGGGATTGGCCGTTGCCCTGTGCCGTTCGCCGGCGTGGGCCGATCCGGCGGGCAGGACTTCGCCGCCGCCCATCGCCTGGTAGAAGATGTCCGCGCCTGGAACGAGCAAGCGTTCGTCGGGCATCTGCGCCAGCACGCGCCGCCAGTTTCGCGCGACGTCACGCCAGTTCCCGGTAATGCCGGTCTCGATGATCGTGTCGTCTATGTCGGAAATGACGCCGAGCCCGGCATGGCGTCCGGGAACGAGTACCTGGCCAGTCGCTTCCTGCTCGCCGTCGCTATTCGACCATCGAATGACCACCGATTCCCAGCTTGTCCGTTCGGGAAGCTCCGCTGCGGGTTCGAGTGCGACATCGAAATGTACGAACCCTTCCTTGTCGGTGACGCCATCGTGCAGGGTTGTCTCACCGCCATGCTCGATTTCCAGCGCAACACTTACTTCCATCGCTTCCTTAGAGGCGAATTGCGACAACATGGTGCGCATCGCCTGCCATTTGCCCGACGCGTTGAATTCGCGCCGCTTCTGCCGCAAGGCGCGGACGGAGATGCGCAGGCGCTCGCGATTGCGATACCCGAAATAGGGCTGGATGCGGACGGGATGGCTGAACAGGAATTGCATGATGCCGGGGCGCTACAATGTCGCCCCGCGCATAGCAAACGCCCTATCCGATAAGCTTTTTCGCTGCCTTTTCGATCATGGGTATGTCCTGAGGCACTTCTCCCAGGACGACCAGCTCGCCTTCCTCCGTGCGTCGCACCATGACGAGGGCGAATTCCGCGCCGTCGATCGGCAGGTCTTCGAGCGATGTTTCCGGCAAGGCCCGCAGCTTGTTTGCAATTGCCGGGCGTGGTTCGATGCGTTCCGCGACGGTCTCGCCTTTTTCCTCTCGCCGCAGCTTGCGTTCGGTCCGGACCACTTCCTTGAGGCCGCCGCGCGTTTCCGAAAGGAACCCGCCGAGTTTGCCGCGTTCCACTCCCACACGGTGCGCATGGGCAAGAACGGTGGCATATTCGGTAAGCCGCGTCTTGTCGTAATCGGCGCCGAATACGAGCTTCACGACCGGCGTCATGGGCGCGCGATCCTGCGCGCTCATGCCATTGTCTTCGAGCAATTCGGCGAAATCTTCCGGGGCGTTGGCGGCCTCGATGCTGACGTCGTAGGCTCGGCCTACCGCTTCGTAGAGGGCAGCACGGCTGCGATCCTCACTGTTACGGGCGGTGTAGGCGAATTCGCGTGCCACCGCGAGGCACTCGTGCAGGCCTTCGGGCGCGGTGTCTTCGAATTTATCGGCGATCGCCGGAATGGACAGCTCGCGCGGTGTTGCCGGTTCAGTTTCGTCGACTGCTTGGTCCGCAGGCTGCTCGTCATCGAACGCCAAAGGTGCTTCGTCTTCGTCTTCGCCGAACTCGACGAAGGGCGCGAAACCTCCATCATGATCGCTGGTCTCGCTTGTGTAAGCGGTGTCGCTGTCGATCGCCGCCTCGACCGGTTCATCCTGCGCGAACAGATCGTCTTCGTCGCGGAACGGGAAGCTGTCCTGCTTGCCGGGCGAATAATCGGACAGGTCGATCGCGACCTTCGTTTCGGTCTTGCCGATGCTGATGCCCATCAGGCTGGGAAGCGCCGAATCGTCGACGATGATTTCCTCGCCTTCCTCGTCGACATCGTCGTCGCCGAAATCGGGCTGCAGGAAGATCGCGTCGTCGTTATCCTCTTCTTCGTCGTCCTCATAACCGAGATCGTCTTCGTCAAATTCGACGGCATCCTCCGTCTCGTCCTGTTCCTCGACGACGCCGAAGGCGGGCTCGGGAAGCGCCGTCTCATCCTGCGCAAGCGCCTCTTCGGCTGGCGTATCGTCGCCCGTCATCACGCCGACCAGTGCGAGATCGAGGATGCCGTCATCCGCGTCATCCTCGTTCGCGTCGTCCACGGCGAGCGCCTGATCGATTTCGAGCAGCAACTCATCGGCAGTCCGGTCGTCCGCCACTTCCTTCCAGTTGATGACGCCGTAGATGAAGTCGATCGTCTCATCATCGCTCGAATAGGGCAGCAGGATACCGCGATACATCACGGTCACGTTGCGCTGATTGACGAACTCCGCTTCGAATCCGATCGGTGCCTGATTCGCGAGAATCTGCATGTAGTGATCGGTGATCCGGCTGAGCAGCGACAGGCTCGGCACGTCATCGAGATTTTTGATGGCAGTGTCGGCACCGCATTCCTCGGCCAGCCGCGCACCGAGAAACTGGATGCCGGGGCTTTCGATTCCGGAGGTAAAGTCGAGAAGGACGCTGTAGGGCCCGAAATCCTCGAGCGAGGCCGGGTCGAGATCCTCGATCGCGGGAAAGTTCTGGTCGCCGAGCAATTCCGCCCAGTGATTGTAGGCGCGAACCTGCATGCGCCGTTCGTCCTGACCGACGGGGGAGGGCGGCGCTTCGGCAATCTCGCCATCCACGCCGAAGCCTTCTTCCTCTAGTTCGGTTGCCAGACCTTCGGGTAGATTCCCGAGCAAATCGTCATTGTCGAACTGGCCGCGAAGCGTATCCATGTGGCTGATGCCCCCCAAAGGTCTTTTCCTTGAGGACCTATGTGCAAGAGCATGGTAAACATATTCTTAAGCACGACGTTCAAGTTTGACCTTGATCGGGCGGTTCGGCGCGTGGTCAGAGAATGTAGCGCATCCTGATCGGCATCTGCTTGTTGCCGCGATCAAGTTCGAACGCCGCTTCCTCGAATTTGGGCGGGCCGAAACGAACCTTCGCATCGCGCGAAAAGCCAAAACCTTCGGTCGGAATCATCGTAATGGCGCGGTCCGCCTTGCCGTTGTCGTTTTCGTCATGCAGCACCGCGATGGCATAGCGGCCCGCGGCAACGCCCTTGAACCAGAAGTCCGCCCTCTCGCCGGCATCGACGACCTTGCGCAGGGCGGCAGGGTCCTTGTCGCATTTGGGGAAGGCTTCCGGGCGCGCGGTCAGGCAGGCCCGGACGACACCGTCATGCGAGCGCAGGTCGGTGATCGATACATGAATGCCACCGCTTTCCTTTGCCGGTGCCGTCGCGCCGGTCAGCATCGTCAGCGACAGGGCGGCAAGGCCCAGCGAAAATCCCGTATTCAAGCGCATTCCGATCATTCCCTCCGAAGTCAGATTTTGCCGGACAACCCCTTGTCCGTGCCGCACAGGCGATCCCAGATGCGGAAATATAGGCCATAATTGCAAAGATATTGTTCATGATGACGCTGATGGTGGCTCGCGGTGATGAACCAGCTTCCCATACGCGAACGGACGAAGCGCCGCGGGAAGATTTCCCAGCCCATGTGGTTCGTCACGCCCATGACGGTCATGACCAAAAGAACGAGGCCGAGGACCGCGATATGGATGGGGATGATGAAGACGAGCAGCGGAATGACGATCGCCCCGGTCAAAGCCTCGCTCGGATGAAAGCTCATAGCCGCCCAGGCCGTTGGCGGACGACTGGCGTGATGAACGGCGTGCATTCGCTTGAACAGGCGCGGGTCGTGCATCGCGCGATGCGTCCAGTAGAACCACGTATCGTGAAGAAACAGGTAAGCCAGCAAAGAAACCGGCGCATACCAGAATGGATAGGCGGACCAGTCGGAATAGATCTGCGTCCAGCCGCGTTCTTCCCAACCCCATGCGACGATACCGGCTGGCACCCCGTAGATCAGTGCCGCCAGCAGCGACCACCGGATTTCCCGGCCGATCTGGTTTTTGAGGGCGGCATGGCGGCCCGGTATCTTCCGCTCCGTCGCCCACGCGAAGAAACCGCTCGTCAGCGCGTAACGCAGCGCGACAATCGCGCTCATGGCAAGAGCGGAGACGAGGATTCCGAAAAACATTCGCCGAGACTATCGCGCGGCGACTGACATTACGATGAAAAATCTCGACATTCTTGTCCGTCTGGCGATGCGCGTTGCATCGCGGAAACAGTCGATGTCGCGAGTTGATTCTGAATCCGCCGTCGTCGGGCAGCTATTCCCCAGTTCCCCACTGGGCGCATTCCTCGTCCTCCGCCTGACAGAGCCGCCTCATGGCGACGCGCGCCAACCGCTCGACTTCCACCTTGCGCCGAGCCGCGGCCAACGGGTCCGACGCGGCAGGCCGAACGATCTCGGCATCGTAGGCGTCGCCGACGATGACCCCGCACCGCTCCGGAAGATAGGCCTCGGTATCGAGCACCGAGCGGTCGAGATGCGGCGCGATCCCCCAATAGAACCGGTCGCAATGATCGAGATAGTCGGGCCATTTGCCATCACCCAGCAGGTCGCCGCGTTGCACCTTGATCTCGACGATCACGACGCGCCCCTTGTCGTCGATACCCATCAGATCCGCTCGTCGTCCGTTGCGCAGCGGCATCTCGGCAAGGCACCAGATGCCGTTGCGCGCGAACAACCGCTTGATTCCCCTCGCCACGGCAAGCGCGTCGCAAACGCCAGGATCGACCGACGTGCAATCGCCCTTGTCCCAGCTGCTGGACGAATCGGCGAGAAGGGCGGCGGACGCTTTGTTCGACATGCCTGCTTGCTGGAACAGAAAGGGAACTTCGTCAACCGGCCAATCGGAAGTCGACGACGATTATCGGGAGAAGCTTACATCCTGCCGAGCCTACGCTCAGACAGTCAGGCGGATGCCGCACAACCTTATCAGCGAATCGTGCGCGCGGGTAAGTTCGCCGAACAAGGCCCGCGCGGCGACGCGAGTTTCCCGGCCTTCCGAGCGCACCGCCTGCAAAGCGCGCAGTCCCGGTTCGAGCGCGGCGGCGCAATCGCTGATCATAAATGAGGCGAGGCGTAGATTTTCGCCCGCGCGAAAAGACGCGAAGTCCGGAGTATCCATCAGCACGTCGGATATATCGTCATCGTCGATCGCGCCGAATTCGGCGAGTACCATGGCCGCTTCGCGAATGGCGCTCCAATGGCTCGCCAAACGCTCCTCGATCGCCGCGAGGCCGGTCGCCGTGTCCGGTTCTTGGGCAAGAGCCACGGCCATATTGTCGGAAGATGCTGCCATAGGAAAAGGCGCTATAGCCGCAGAAACTTGCCAAAAGCATAAGACCCAAACGAGGCGCCGAGCGGTCGCGCGATAAGAGGCTGGCGCGCCGTTCGAAGGCTTGCTAGGGCGCAGAACGCTTTTCGTGCACCCGTAGCTCAGCTGGATAGAGCGCTGCCCTCCGAAGGCAGAGGTCACAGGTTCGAATCCTGTCGGGTGCGCCATTCTCCAAAAATCGTTGGAAACACAGCATCTTAAGGACGCTCGTGGCTCGACGTGTAGCACAAGTGTGTCACACAAGACCCCCTCTCAGGACGCTCTAAACGATTGTTCTGATGGAGCATTCTCGACAATTACGTGTGACACGAGGGT
>NZ_WTYW01000005.1 GCF_009827635.1 Parapontixanthobacter aurantiacus
AGTTCGTTGCTTACGTGCCGGAGGTAAAGCCCCTGTTTGAAACGGCGGGTATCTGGGATTGGATGGATGATGGTTTCATCGATGTGTCGAGCGGCAAGAACGCAGCAAAGCAGTTCATAGAAAGCTGCGGCAAGTTACGCTTCTGGAACCGCGAGAGCGTCAAGCAGGATTGATCAGTCTCGTCGAGAAGGACTGGCGCAAGGCGTCGGCGCGAGCCGAAGTCATGCATGCTTCTGAGCCTATGATTTTTTCTGAACTCTGTGCAGATCAAGTCCACGCCGACCGCAGCATACGCTCCACAGGTCGTAGCGCCCTGCCTGGGTCGCCAGCTTGGCCTTGGCATAGCGGGTAAGCTAGGAAAGTCCCATAGGGGTGATGTTGCTAGGCCGGATCGTCAGGGCGAGTACTTCGATATCGACCCCTTACTGGACTTTCTGAATCAGTTCGAGCGCGGCAACTGCGACACAAACCTCGGCGACGGTGTTCATCGTCCGGTCGGTCACTCATCGTGGCAGTTGCTTCCAATCCGCCACGGCTCCGCCTAGCGCGTTGCGGACGACCGGAAGGAATGAAAGCAGCAAAATCTTGCCAAGGGCAATCTCGCCCTCGCCCATGACTAGCGAATGATCCGGTCCAGCGAACCGTAGCTTTCGACAATCCGTCCGCGTGGGAAGCTCAGCGCGGTGATGGCGAGCCCTCCAGCAACGCTGACAGCCATATGTGCCATCGACCCGTCGTAGAAGAACGGAGCTGCTGCCAGCGCCAATCCGAGCGGGACGAGCGCGTAGCGCGCCGCCCGGCACACCTCCGCCGCTGCAATCGCCATCACGGTAATTACCAGCGAGCCGAGCAGATGGTCCGCGTCGGCCAACGAACCTTCGGCTTCCAGCGTCAGACGGGTGAACAGGAACGACAGGCCGATGACGCCCGCCAAGCACAGGTTCCACGGCAGGTTGACCGCGCCCGCCCACATCTCCTTCAGGATCGTCATGGGGCCGCGTTCGAATTCATGTTCGACCGGAGTGAGCCTGTCGCCGTCGTCGGTGTCGCCGAACAGCACGACGCGCAGCAGGCTCTTTCCGGCCTTTACCCGGCGCCGTATGAAACTCATGCTCGCGGCCAGTTCGTCCACCGAATAGGGGATCTGGATCAGCATCGCCGCTGCGCCGATCAGGGCCAGCGTTGACCAAGTGCCGATCACGATGGGCTGGATGATGATGAAGCCGATGGAAACGATGCCGAGCGGCACGATCATCAGACCGAAGGCCATCACCAGCCACGGCATGGTGCGCCAGCGCGCCCTGCTGCCGACGATGCCGGTAAGGATTTCCAGCATGTAAATATAGGCCCCCACGGCGCCGTCGGGGACGGGCCAAGCCTCGGAAACGCTGGAGGTGATGATCTCCTCCGTGCCGTTCTGCGGGTCCGCCGCGGAGCCGGCGAAGAACGGCTCCCAAACGCCGTCGACGTGGCCCATCTGGTAGGCCGCCAGGTAGCGCGAAAACAACAGGCCGATGATAGCGAGCGCGATGATCGGCAGGCGCTGGGTCCAAGATGAAGGGTTGAAGCTCCACCCCGGCGGGATTTCGGGCTCTCTTCTGCGCGCCACGAGCGCCGTTCCCACTTCCGGCCGGGCGGCAATGGCCATGCCGAAGACCAGCGCGCCGACGAGCGTATCCGAAAGATAGGCGGTGGCGTTGGGCGTGACGAACAACACGGGCAGCGCCATTACCACCATCCCGATACCCGCAGACAGCCAGCGCGTGATGGCGAGGCGCCAGCTGAGCGAAGCGATCGCGGTCACCAGCAGCATTGCGCCGGCGCCGACTTCGGCCCAGGCGTAGAGAGGGTTCTCGATGCCGATCAGCGGCGGCTGCGTCATCAGCCAGAAGGCCAGCGCGATGTTGACGAAATGGGTCCAGCGGCTGGCGCGGTGCTGGGCGATGCGCGTCGCCTCGATCTCCTCGCGCATGACCTCGGGCTGCTGCACGTCCTCATCCTGCGCATCCTGCAGCCATTGCGGCGGGGTAATGCCGTTGCGCTCGTACCAGGAGACCGGATCGCGCTTTAGATTGGCCACCATCGCCGGAAGTTCGTCTTCCAGACGGTGCTTGGGATGCCAGCCGAGCCAGTCTTCCGCGCGCTTTATGTCGAGTGCGTAGTGATCGTCCGCCATCGAGATCATGAACGGCTGAATAAACGGCTTCTCGCCCTGGTCGATGGCATCGGGGACAATCGGCTCGGCAGCGTTCTGCGCCGCGGCACCGACCTTGGCGACGGGTGCGGGCAGCTTTATGGTCTCCCATTCGCTTGCGCCGTGGATCAGTTCGCCGATACGGTCCTGCAAGGTGTCGTAGCCCGGCGCGAAAGGTTCGCCGACGAGGATCTCGGCGTCGGGCGGCAGCGTGCTGCGCCGTTCAACCGCGCGCTGCATCGCGTCGACCATGTCGTCGCGGTGAAGCATCGATTGCCCGGCGTTCAGCGGCCCGGAATAGAAATGGGACTGCAGGCTGCGCTCGTAGATTCGAGCGATTTGGTGGGAAAGCGTCGGGACGGCGCGCTCGCTGTCGTAGATGCCGGCAAGGCGCAGGATGGCGTAGGGCATCTGCGCCTCGGCGCGGATCAGGTCCTCCACCTTCTTCTTGGACCTGGGGTATTGCCAGCGCGGATCGAAAAGGGTTTGCTCGTCGATGCGTTCGCCCGGATCCTGCGGTTCGTGCACCAGCATGGTGCTGGCGTAGATGAACCGCTCGACCTCGAATCCGCCGAGAGCATTCAGCAGTTGGCGCGTACCTTCCACGTTCACCTGATCGTACTTCGGGCTGGGTTCCCCGGAAAAATCGAAGAAGGCGACGAGGTGGATCACCGCGGCCACCTTTCGTCCATGCTTGTCGCCGATCTTCTCGAGCGCGGTCTTCATCGACTGTGGCGACGTTATGTCGATCTCGACGATGGGCGGGCCATCCTCATGGTCTTTGGAGCGATCCAGCCCCACCACGGTAAAATCCCTGGAAAAGGCCTTGCCCAGTGAACGCCCGATGTTGCCGTCCGCCCCGGTGATGAGGAGCAGGGGTTTCCCCTCGCTTGCGTCGGTTTGCTGCGTGTCGCCCAACTGCTGCGCTCCCATGTTGTTCTACAGGTCAATCGCCTGCACGCCGAAGTGTTTCAAAGTTTGCGGAACTATTGCCCACATGATGCGCTCGACAAAGATGACCGAGATTGGCAAAAGACGCTGGGCCATCGCGGAAGGATACATTCCCCCCGGCAGCGCGGACCCCGACGACCCCGCCCTGGTGAGCCACGAAACCGCCTGTATCCTCAACACCGGCGACGAGGATGCCAACGTAAGCGTGACCATCTATTGCAAGGATCGTGAACCTGCGGGCCCCTACAGGCTGGTCGTGGGTGCGCGTCGCACCCTGCACCTTCGTTTCAAGGACCTCAAGGAACCAGTCCCGCGCGACACCGATTACGCCAGTGTGGTCGAATCCGACATGCCAATCGTCGTCCAGCATACGCGGCTCGATTGCCGGCGCAGCGAGGTCGCACTGCTCTCGACAATGGCGTTCGGCTCATGAGCGGTAATCTCACGGGTCGCGCGGCGCTGGTCACGGGCGGTGATACCGGCATCGGTGAAGCGATCTCGCGCGAATTGGCGACGCGCGGCGCTAACGTGGCGATCAATTGGCACAGCGAAGCCGGACCCGCCGAGGAGCTGGCGGACGAAATCTCCCGCGGCGGCACCAAGGCCTTCGGCATCGGTGGCGACGTTTCCAGGGAGGAGGACGCCTCCCGGCTCGTGGAGGAAACCGTGGCCCGCCTCGGAAGGATCGACATCCTCGTTTCCAACGCGGGCATCCAGATCGATGCCCCTGCGCTGGAGATGAAGGCGGACGAGTTCCGCAAGGTCATTGAAGTGAACCTGACGGGGCAATTCCTGGTCGCCCGCACGGCGGCGAAGCATTTCATCGAACAGGGCGTGGACGAAGGCCGATGCAATGCCGGCGTGATCGTGTGCATGAGCTCGGTGCACGATACGGTGCCGTGGGCCGGTCACGCCAACTATGCCGCTGCCAAGGGGGGTGTGAACATGCTGATGAAGACGCTGGCGCAGGAATTCGCCGAGCACCGCATTCGTGTGGTCGGCATCTCGCCAGGTGCGATCAAGACCGACATCAACCGCCAGGTCTGGAGCGACGCGGGGCAGGCGGCAAAGCTTCGCGAATTGATACCCTACGGACGAATCGGCGAGGTGGAGGATGTGGCGAAGCCGGTCGGCTGGCTGTGCAGCGACGAGGCGGACTACGTCACCGGGACCACGCTCTACGTCGATGGCGGTATGACGCTCTATCCGGGGTTCATCGGCAACGGGTGAACGATCAGTCGGCCGAACGCTGCGGAACGTCGGCTGCCGGGCCGTCCTCTGCAATCATGTCCTCAAGTCCGCCCAGACGGAACCAGCGATAGCCGTACGGCTCCAGCACCAGATCGAAACTGCCATCCTCGTCCGGCGAAATGGTGCGGTTGGTTTGCAGGCACACCAGGGCACGACCCGCTGCCTCGCCGTCGTGAACGTCGATGGAGAACTCCACTTTCCGGTCGGAGACGTTGTGCGTGAACACTGAGATGCGACCTTCGTGGGCGTAGCGCATGGCGAGGATGTGGCCTTCCGTATCGAGGATGGAGAAGCTGCCGTGGCCGATCTCGGTCAGTTCCTTGCGCATTCTCAGTATGCGTTCGGTCCAGCGCAGGAAGGAGCTCTCGCTCGCCCGTTGCATCGCCACATTTACCTTGCGGTAGCCATACGGCCCATGGTCGATCACCGGACGAACAGGGTCGTCGTTGGCCGTGAAGCCGGCGTTTTTTTCCGCCGACCATTGCATCGGCGTACGCGCCGCCTCGCGCTCGGGCAGCGACAGGTCCTCGCCCATGCCGATCTCGTCGCCATAACGGATTACCGGAGTGCCCGGCATTGTCAGCATCAGCGAATAGGCAAGTTCCAGCTTCGCCCGATTGCCGCCCAGCATGGGCGCCAGCCTGCGGCGGATACCTCGCTCGTATAGCTGCATGTCCTCTTCCGGACCGAAAGCGGCGAACACGGCTTCCCTCTGATTGTCGGGCAGTCTGCCGATATCGAGTTCGTCGTGATTGCGAAGGAAGTGCGCCCACTGCGCCGTTGCCGGAACGTCGCGCGATGCTTTCAGCTTTTCCCGCAGCGGCATGGTGTCCGCGCTGGCCAGCGCATAGAACAGCGTCTGGTTGACCGGGAAGTTGAACATCATCTGCAACCGGTCGCCTGCCTTCCCGAAATAGCGCTGGCAATCCTGCGGCGGAATGTTCGCCTCTGCCAGGAACACCGCGTCCCCCTTGCGCCATTGGGCGAATTCGCGCAGCCGCCGGAGGAATTCGAAGGCCGGTTCTGGGTCCTTAACGTTGATGCCGTCCTCCGCGATCAGGAAAGGCACGGCATCGACGCGGAAGCCCGATATTCCCAGCTCCAACCAGAAGCCGACAATTTTCAGTAATTCCGCCCGCACCTCGGGATTGGCGAGGTTCAGGTCCGGCTGAAAATCGTAGAATTTGTGAAAGTAGTATGCCTGTGCATGGCGGTTCCACGTCCAGGTCGTTTCCTGCACGCCGGGAAAGATCATTCCACGGTCGGCATTCGCCGGTCTTTCCTTCGCCCAAATGTAGAAATCGCGGTACTTGCATTCCTTGTCGGTAATCGCCGCTTTGAACCATGGATGATCGGTGGAGGTGTGGTTGAGCACCAGGTCCATCATTACCCGAATTCCGCGCTGGCGGCACGCTTGGGTAAACTCCACGAAATCACCCAGCGTGCCGTAGCGCGGATCGACACCGTAGTAGTCGGCCACATCGTATCCGTGGTCGCGGCGGGGAGAAGGGTGGAACGGCATAAGCCAGATCGCCGAGACTCCTAGACCCTGCAGATAGTCCACCCGGTCCAGCAGTCCGGCGAAATCCCCAACGCCGTCACCGTTCGAATCGAGATAGCTATCGAGCGAGAGCGAATAGATGATGGCGTTCTTGTACCAGCGATCCTCAATCACGAGCGGTTCTCCCCACCCCGCACGATCACGCCCGCGCCGGGCCTTAGTGTAATAGCGGCGGCATCCTGCTCTGGCGGGTTGTCAACCTCTTCCGACGAGAAGACCACCGTGCCACCGCGGTAGGAATCAGGGAGAGGGGGAGCGGCTACGGGATCGTCGGAAAAGTTCAGCAGCACAAGCAGTCGCTCCTTGTCCAGTACACGCTCGTATGCAAACATCGTTTCGCCCACGTGGATTTCGCGATATGCACCGTCGCGCAGCGCCGGCTCGTTCTTCCGGAAGGCAAGCAACCGCTTGTATAGGCGCAGAAGGGAGCCCGGCTGCTCGTCCAGTTGAGCGACATTGCGCTCACGCCAGTCCTGCGACAGCGGCAACCAGGGTTGGGTTCCGGAAAAGCCCGCGTTCTCCTTGCTCGACCATTGCATCGGCGTACGCGCCTTGTCTCGGTTGAAGCTGGCATCCGGCTCCTGCCTTGCCCAGGGATCCTGTATGCGGTCGGGTGGGATATCCACTTCGGCGAGACCGATCTCATCGCCGTAATAAAGCGTCGGAGTGCCGCGCAGGGTTAGCAGCAGCATGGCGGCGATCCCCGCCTGCCGCGCGCCTGCCCGCGCGGCGATGCGCGGCTGGTCGTGGTTGCTCAGCACCCAGTTCGGCCAGCCCCCTTCGGGCAGCGCCGCCTCGTACTCCTTCACCAGACCGGCAATCTTCTTGGGTTCCCACTGGCATTGCAGTAGCTGGAAATTGAACGGCAGGTGCACGCCGCTCTCTCCGCTCTCGCCGTAGTATCGCACCATCCGCTCCAGCGGCAGGTAGATTTCTCCGATCATCAGACGATTGTCGTACTCCTCGATCACGTCGCGCATCTGCGCCACCAGGTCGTGGATTTCGGGCTGGTCTGCCGAGTGGACCTGCAGGTTCTTCTCGATCTCCGGCTGACCGGGACGGTACTCGGGGTTCGGCGGATTGTCGCGGAACTCTGCATCCTTGATGAGATGCCAGATGACGTCAACGCGGAACCCGTCCACCCCCTTGTCGAGCCAAAATCTAAGGACGTCGAACATAGCGGAGCGAACCTCGGGATTGCGCCAGTTGAGATCGGGCTGCGAGGCGAGGAATGCGTGATAGTAATATTGCCCCGTGCGTTCGTCAAACTCCCAAGCAGAACCGCCGAAGTTGCTGATCCAGTTGTTCGGCGGGCCGCCGTCGGGGGCCGGGTCTTTCCAAATGTACCAGTTGCGCTTGGCGTTGGTTCGCGAACCCCGGCTTTCCCTGAACCACTCGTGCCTGTCGGACGTGTGATTGGGCACGAAATCTAACACTAGCTTCAACCCATGAGAATGGGCCGCGTTCAGTAAGGCGTCGAAGTCGTCCATCGTCCCGAAAAGCGGATCGATGCTGCGATAATCCGCTACATCGTATCCGAAATCATCCATCGGAGAAGCGAAGATTGGCGAAAGCCAGAAGCAGTCGACTCCAAGTTCGGCGATGTAGGGGAGTCGGGCAAGGATGCCGGGCAAATCCCCTACGCCGTCCGCGTCGCAGTCCTGATAGGAACGGGGGTAGATTTGGTAGATGGTTTCATCACGCCACCAGACTGGTTCTCGACGGAGACTTCCCATATTCATGCAATGGCACGTTACTAGCAATGTTCCGCAGCACCGTCAGACGCGTCTTTGGTACAGTCAGCGAACAAGACCTAGATGGGCCCTCGCATATTGCGTAGCTGACGCTCGTATCGGTATCCTCGGCAAGCGAACTGTGTTGCGATCGCTTGGCAGTGTTATAGAGAGATCATCTGCTAATCATCCCAGAGGCGGACGTTAGCCTCGACCAACTCGGGCGCCAACTACGGCCAGATATCTGCGTTCTCAGCCAGACTGAGGGCAACTTCTATGTTCGCGCCGATATAGCGAACGGTGTTCTCAATCTTCGAACGCTGATACCGGGCCGTCAGTCCGCTTTTAGGTTCATGGCTTTGGTGATCTGATTGGATGCTCAATCTTATGACCGTTATTGAAATGAGTTTTCTGAAAGAGGTCGTATCTGAGCCTGATTGGACCAGTATCAATCTATGTTAAGGCTTTGACCTTTCTAGGAACTATCTTTTGTACCACCGGCTTAATCCTCAATCGTTGAGGAGATTGAACATGGCCGAAACACCATCAAGTACATCACAGACGACACGAAAAAGTGACGTAGCCGGCGAAATTAAGAACGACGCCCGCGACCTCAAAGACACTGCGGTCGAGCAGGGTGAAGCAAAAGCAGCACAGGAGAAAGATCGCGTCGGGCGCACAGCTCAATCGGCTTCGTCAGCTATGCAGACCGCGGCTGACGAACTGCGTAACGACGATCAGGCGCCCGATTGGCTCGCTTCCGCGTTTAGTAGCATTGCGCGCGAAGTGGACGGGCTTGCGTCACGCCTGCAGGACAAGTCGCCACGCGAGCTTGCCAGTGAAACGCGCCGCTTCGCTCGCGACAATCCATCGGCGTTCCTCGGCGCCTCCGCGATTGCCGGCTTCGCCGCTGCCCGGTTCCTCAGAGCAGGTGCGGAATATCATGACGATTACGATGTGAAGAATAATCAGCGGGACCGAAGATACGATTCTTCGCACACGCCAGAGGGCATCGGTTCGTCTCCAGCAAGTCCGACGGCAGCCACAGGTACCGGCAATCGCGATCAGACGGTCGCTCAGGCGAGAGCTAATGCTGCCACCACACGGTCGACTGGAGGCGTATGATGACACCGAACAGCGACAAAATGGATCCCTCTTCTGCGGGTACCCGCAGCGACGAGAATGTGGTCGATCTGCTAAGCCATCTGACTAGCCAGAGCGCCCATCTCGCTCAGCAGCAGGTCAATCTCGTCCAAGCCGAAATGCGCGAATCTGTAAGCGACATTCAGAAATCGATTGCCAGCCTGTTGGGCGCGGCGGTGTTCGGTATTTCCGGCCTCGGCGTCACCCTGATGGGCATCGCCTATCTTATCGGCGATGCGATTGGTGACCGCGATCTTGCCACGCTGCTGGTTGGCATTGCGACGTTAATCATAGCGGCCATTCTTTATGCGGTAGCCCGCGGCAAGATGAAGGATACGCACCTCAAGCCAGAGCGCACGATCGACACCGTCGAACGGACGCCCGATGCCGCCCGCGGCGAGCTTACCCATTCCGGAGCAACACGATGAACCATAACGACACGCGCGACCCCGATACGATTGAAGCCGATATCCGGCGCACCCAGGAAGACATGAGCAGAACCGTCGACAGGATCGGTGATCAGATGTCGCCCCGCAACCTGTTCAATGCCTTACTGGACAAAGCTGACGAGAACGGGATCGACGCCCGTTACATCCTCGACGGCGCCCGGCGCAACCCGCTTGCCTTGGGACTCATCTCGGCGGGCGGCATTTGGCTGATAAGCGACTACGATGCCAAACCCTCCGCATTCACGTCAGATTCCGGCAGCAACGGAGTATCGGCCAACGCTCACGACTACGATCCCGATCACCGAGCCTATATCGAACACATGTCTCGGATAGAGCGGCGACCGGACGAGGAAGACCAGTTTTACTATCGCCGCCGCGACGAGCACCGCGGAACTTATCTGATGATCGAACGTGGCCACGACGAAGATGACAAGTCCTATCGCCAACGGCTTGATGATGCGACGGGACGGATGCGCGAAAAGCGTGACCGCTTCGCAGATAGCGCACGGCAGACCCGCACCGACCTAGCACGACGAGGCCAACGAACGGCGGAAAAGGGGCGGGATGCCTACTACAGCAACCCCCTGGTGGGCGGTCTGGCCGCTGCAATCGTCGGCGCCATCGCCGGATCCGTCATCCCCGCGTCGCAAACCGAACGGGAGAAACTCGGTCCGCAAGGTGCGCGAGCGTTGGACAAGGCCGAAGAGACGGCGAAACAGGCTGGCGAACAAGCGCGAAAGAAAAAGGACGAGGTGGTCGAGCGCACAAACCAGAAGATGGAAGAAAAAGGACCGTCCTGAACATTTTGGCAGCAATGCTGGACCGGAAACGGGGAAACTCCTTCCCGGTCCTCTATGAGAAATTTGATCAGGAGATATGGACTGAATGGTGCGGTCGAGAAGACTCGAACTTCCACGGGTTATTCACCCACAACGACCTCAACGTTGCGCGTCTACCAGTTCCGCCACGACCGCACACAGTCAGATTGCGAGGTCGGCCCGAGGCCGTGCCCGCATGGTAGGAGCGCGCCACTAGCAACGCGCCACGATGGCTGCAAGTGTTTTGACCGTCCCGCGCTCAAACAATCTCCTGCGCTCGCCAGCGAAGTACGAGATTAGCTCGTCGACCAGCCGAAATCGGCGTAACGCGCGGATCGGGGGAAGTCGGCAACCGCCTCGCTGATGACCATGCTTTCGCCCGGAGCGAGTTCGTCCTTGGGCGGCTGAGCTTCAAAGCTATACACGATCTTGAGGTTCTCGTCGCGCAGCACGATGAGTACGGGCGGAACCCGTCGCGTTTCCGTCCCGACATTGGTGATCGTCCCGCGCGCACCGAAATACTCGGTGTTGTCGGAAAGGGTGCGGCGCTGCTGGTCCTGTATGGGGAAATCGAGCTTCAAGTCCGGCTGGTCCTCGGCGAATTGCGGCCCGCTCGTCGCCCAGTCGGGCAAGCCCCACACCTGGATCGCCGCGATTGCCGCAAGGGCGAGAATGGCGAAGGCTGCGGCGGCGATCGTGAACAGCTTCAGAGGGTTACGCCGAGACCGCGCCGGCGGTGCGTAGTCGGTATCGGCATATTCGACACGTCCGCCGGCCACGTCGTCCGCGTGCTCGTCTGCATAGCTGTCGTGAGGATCTTCGGCGGGGGCGGATATATAGCCCGGCGCCGGATCGACCATCGACGCCTCGCGCGGTGCGGCGGCTTCGTGCTCGCGTGAAAAGTCTCGCTCGTCGTCGCGGGACGCATCCTCGTCAGGCGTTTCCGCATATGCCGCGTCCCCGCCCGGTGCATCGGCAGTTGCGTCGCGCGAAGTTTCCTCGGGCGGTGGTGCTGTTGCAGGAACCGCCTCGTCGCGCTCGTCCCGTCGCGCTGCAACCTCGCCCGCCGCGTCATCTTCATGCGAGGACGATAGCGCCGTTGCCTCTCTGACCGGTTCGCTTGGCGCATCTTCAGCTTGTGGTGCGCGGCTTTCCGAAAGCGCCTCATCGCGCGGAGCGAGTTCGGGCCCTTCCTGAAACCAGCTGTGTTTGCATTTGGCGCATCGTACCGTCCGCCCCTCGATACCGACCGCGTCGTCGGGTACGACGTAACGCGTCTTGCAGGCAGGACAGGCGATAATCATGGTTAAGCGTCTTAGAACGCCGATTCGCCATCAACAAGGCTTGGGTGCCGCCCCCTCTTGCCAATGATGCCTTTTTTCCACACTGGAGGCACGTTATAGGACTTCGGGGAAACGCGGTAATCCTACGGCGTCGGCGGTTATTGGACGATTATCGGATATGATGGATAGTGACGATCCGATCGTCCATCTCGACAATGTCGGACTGCGTTACGGAACCGACAAGGAAGTTCTGTCCGGCGTCAGTTGCTCGCTCGATGCGGGCCGCTTCTACTTTCTGACGGGGGCGAGCGGCGCGGGAAAGACGTCGCTGCTGAAGATCCTCTACTTGGCTCAAACGCCCTCACGCGGAGCGATGCGGATGTTCGGCACCGACATGCTGACCATCCCCCAGTCGCGCCTTCCCGAATTCAGGCGGCGGCTGGGCGTCGTCTTCCAGGACTTCCGCCTCGTTGAGCATATGAGCGCCTATGACAACATCGCTTTGCCGCTGCGCGTGGCCGGCGTGCGGGAGCGCGATCTGGCGGAACCGGTCGAGGATATGCTGTCCTGGGTCGGCTTGGAGCATCGCGCCCGGGCGAAGCCTGCGACCTTGTCTGGCGGCGAGCAGCAGCGAGTGGCGATCGCGCGGGCCGTCATTTCCCGGCCCGACATGCTCGTCGCCGACGAACCGACGGGCAATGTCGATCCGGACATGGCCATGAAACTGCTGAGCCTGTTCTACGCCCTCAATCGCCTCGGCACGACCATCGTCGTCGCGACCCACGACCTCAATCTCGTGCGGCAGATGCCCGATGCGACCATCATGCGGCTGGACAAGGGACGCCTGATGGACCCGACCGGGGCGCTTCGTTATCCGCCGCGCGCAGAGCGCCCTGCCGGCAAGAGGGAACTGTACGACCGGGCAATGCGTCCAACCATCGGCTTCGTTAAGGCTGACGAGCACGACAGTGGCGATGACAGTGTAGCGGCAGACGTCGAGGCTGCGGAGAAGCGCGGCTGGGAAATGCCGTGAAGCGTCCTCCCGTCATATCCGACGCCGTAAAGCGAGGCCTTACTCCGTTGCATCGCAAGCAGGCGACGCAGCTCCTGCCGCAAACGCGCATGGGCGGGCCGATGCCGTGGATCATCGCAATCATGGTCGCTCTGGTCGTGCTGGCGACCGGCGGCGCCCTGTCCCTCAATCGGCTCGCAAGCACGGCGAATGACGACCTCGCCGGTTCGATCACCGTGCAGATCGTCGAAGCCGACCCCGCCGAACGCGAACGTCAGACCGAGGCAACCGTCCGCCTGCTGGAAGCAGACCGGCGTGTCGCCGCGGTCAGGGCCGTTCCGCAGAGCGAACTCGATGCCCTGCTCGAACCATGGCTTGGGGAAATCGACCCGGCGGCGCCTTCCGTGCCGATCCCAGCCCTCGTCGATGCGCGGCTTGTCGGACCGGCGAGCGAGGCGGAACTCCTGCGCCTCGAAAGCCTCCTGAAACGCGACGCGCCCGATGCGCGGCTCGATGCACAGGCCGACTGGCTCGGACCGGTTTTCGCCGCCATTGCCTCCTTGCAATGGCTTGCCCTCGTACTGGTGGCGATGCTTGCCTTCACGGGCATCACTGCGGTCTGGCTCGCATCGCGCAACGCCCTCTCGATCAATGCAAAGACCATCGAAGTCATCCATTTGCTCGGCGGCGACGACCACCAGATCGCGCGCGTGGTGCAACGGGCGATGAGGACGGATGCGGTGGTCGGCAGCGTGGCAGGCTTCGTCCTTGGCCTGCTCGCGCTATGGCTGCTCGGCTCGCAATTCGCGGCGCTCGAATCCGGACTCGTCGCGGGAGGCGGGCTGATCTGGCTGGACTGGCTCGCGATCGTGCTCGTCCCCGTCGCTGCCTGCGCAATCGCGTTGCTGACCGCACGTTTCACCGTCCTCTTGCTGTTGCGGCGCCCGGTATGATCTGGCGGATCGTATCGGCAATGCTCGTCGTGTGGCTGCTCGGCTTCGTCCTGTTCGCCGTGACCCTGCCGCGTCCGCTAGAAAACGGGGTCAGCGATGTCGTCATCGTGCCGACCGGCGGGGCAGGTCGGATCGAGCGAGGGCTCGAAGTGATCGACCGGGGCTATGCGCGAGAATTGTTCGTGTCCGGGGTCGATCCTGAAGTGCGGGCGGAAGAATTCGCCGAGCAGTTCGATGTCAGCGCGCAGGAAATGGATTGCTGCGTCACACTCGGCTTCGATGCCGTCGACACGCGCAGCAATGCGAGGGAAGCGGCGAACTGGCTCGAACAGCGCGGAGTGCGCAGCGTTCGCCTTGTGACCAGCGACTGGCATATGCCGCGCGTCTATGCGGAATTTCGCAGCGTCATTCCGAGCGAGATCACGATCGTGCAGGATGCGACGGTCGGCAGCCCGAGCCTGTCCACTCTCTTCCTCGAATATCACAAGTTCCTCGCTAGCCGCATCGCCTATTACACCGGCTTATGAAAACCTTCGTCCTCATCCTGAAGAACATCGTCTTCTACCCGCTGTTCTATGCCGGATCGATCGCGATCACTTTCGGTTCGCTCGTCCTGATGCTGTTCGACGAGAAGGCGTTCCGGCGACTGGTGCGGCAATGGGGCCGATATCAGCGGTGGTGCCTCCGGAACATCATCGGCTGCGACGTCCGCATCGAGGGGAGCCGCGCATCGAAGCCGGTTCTCTATGCCTTCAAGCACGAGAGCTTCTTCGAGGCGATCGACGCGCCCAACCTCCTCGATACGCCGAGCGTGTTTGCAAAGGAGGAACTGTTCAGGCTGCCTGGCTGGGGGCGCGCCGCGTCGGCCTACGGTTTGATACCGGTTTCCCGCAATGCGGGCGCAAAGGCGTTGATGGCGATGATCAGGGAAGCACGCGGGATGGCGGCAGCGGGGCGACCGCTCGTCATCTTTCCGGAAGGCACGCGCATTCCGCACGGCGAAATCGCTCCGCTGCGTTCCGGTTTCGCGGGCCTCTATAAGATGCTGAAGCTGCCCGTCGTCCCTGTCGCCGTTAATAGCGGTCCGGTCTATCACCGCTGGCTGAAGCAGCCGGGCACCATCATTTACCGGTTCGGATCGGAAATTCCGGCGGGGCTCGAACGCGAGGAAGTCGAGCGGCGGGTGGTCGAGGAGATCAATGCGCTGAACGGGGCGAGCGAAACGCCTTAGTGCCGTCGGCCGAAATCGGGCGCGGCATCGTCCTGGCCCTCTTCGATGATCGAGCGGCGAATGGCGCGGGTTCGACTGAACATTTCGAACAGCGTGTCTCCGTCGCCCGATCTGATCGCGCGCTGCATGGCCGTGAGATCCTCGGAAAAGCGCCCGAGCATTTCCAGCACGGCGTCCCGGTTGTGAAGGAACACGTCGCGCCACATGGTCGGGTCCGAAGCCGCGATGCGGGTAAAATCGCGAAAGCCGCCGGCCGAATATTTGATGACTTCGCTGCGGGTCACTTCCTCCATGTCGGACGCGGTTCCCACGATGGTGAAGGCGATGAGATGCGGTATGTGACTGGTTACCGCCAGGACGAGGTCGTGATGTTCGGCATCCATGATCTCGACTGTGGCGCCGAGTGCTTCCCAGAATGTGCGAAGTTCGGCCACCCTGTCAGGCGGTGCATCGCTAGGAGGGGTCAGGATGCACCAGCGCCCTGCAAACAGGCCGGGAAATCCTGCGTCCGGGCCGCTTTCCTCGGTTCCGGCGACGGGATGGGCGGGGATAACGGTCTTTCCCGGTAAGGCGGCGAGCAAGTCGCGCATCACGCTCTGCTTCGAGGAACCGACATCGCTGACGATGCAATCCGCCGGGACGAGAGCCGCCAGATCGCTCGCGACGGCCTTCATCGCTCCTACGGGCACGCACAGCAGTACGAGATCCGCCTCGCGGACGACCTCTGCGAGAGTGTCGCAAACCGTATCCGCCAGCCCGCGTTCGGCGGCGCGGCGGCGCGTTTCTTCGGAATGGTCGAAGCCGAGCGTCTTCACCTCGCTCAGCCGCTCCCGAATGGCGAGCCCCAGCGACCCGCCGAGGAGACCGAGGCCTACGATCGCAACGCGCCGGATGGTCATGCGTCTTCTGCCATTCGGCGGAGCACGTCGGCGATGACGTCCATATCATCCGCCCGCCCGATCGTAATGCGAAGCGCGTTCTCGAGCCCGCCCCCGGAGAAATGGCGAACGGCAAAGCCGGCCTCTGCAATACCGTCATGCGCGGCTTTGGCGGTGAGGCGACCCTCGAACAGGATCATCACGAAATTCGCGGCGCTGGGCAGGGGGCGCAATCCGTGATTGCCCAGCCGCTCGATCATGCTGACGAAGCGTTCGCGCTCTTTCCTGTTGTGTTCGCGGGTTGCCTCGACGAAGGCTTGGTCGCGCACTGCCGCCTTTGCCGCGGCCTGTCCGCTGCTCGTTACGTTGAACGGCCCGCGAATGCGATTGAGGTTGGTAACGATTTCGGCAGAGCCGGTCGCCCAGCCGATGCGCTCTGCGGCAAGGCCGTAGATCTTGCTGAAAGTTCGGGTGACGAGGACGTTGTCGTGCTTGCCCGCCAAGGCCAATCCCGCTTCGGCTTCGGCCGGATCGACATATTCGGCATAGGCCTGGTCGAGGACGAGGAGGACATCGGGTGGCAGTCCTTCGCGCAGCCGCGATACTTCGGTTGGGGGCAGATAGCTTCCCGTGGGATTGTTTGGATTGGCAAGAAAGACGACGCGCGTCCTCTCGCTCACATGGTCGAGCAGCGCGTCCACATCCGCACCGAAATCGCGATCGGGGGCTTCGACGGGTTTCGCACCGCCCCGCCGCGCGGCAATTTCGTAGACCGAAAAGCTGTGACGTGAGAAGAGCACTTCGTCACCCGGCCCGGCGTAAGCCTGCGCGGCCAGATTGAGCAACTCGTCCGAGCCTGTTCCGCAAACGATCAGTTCCGCCGCAAGACCGTGAACTTCGGAAATGGCTTCGCGTAGAGCGGTCGCATCGGGATCGGGGTAAGTCGCCGGATCATGCGCCCGCGACAATTCCGAAAGAGCTTCCTTGCTGCATCCCAGCGGGTTCTCGTTGGCCGAAAGCTTGACGAGTTTGCGCCCGTCCGCCGCCTTCGCCTTGCCCGGAACGTAAGGGTGGATCGCCTCGATCCATGCCTTGGCCTGCGGTGCTGACGGACGCTGTTCTTGCATAACGGGGGGCGCATAGCCGCTTTGGCCGGCAAGCAACAGAGAATTGACAGCTTGCCGCCGCCCCGTAAGGCGAAGCCGAGACATGACACGCGATTACCCCGTTTCCAGCATCCGTTTGCCCCATGACCTGCCGCTCGACAGCGGACAGGTGCTGTCCGATGCGGAGATCGCGTACGAGTCCTATGGCGTCCTCAACGAAGCGCGCGACAATGCAATCCTCATATGCCACGCGCTGACCGGCGATCAGTTCGTTGCGAGCGAGCATCCCGTGACCGGCAAACCCGGCTGGTGGGATCGGATGGTGGGACCGGGCAAGCCGGTCGATACCGATCGTTTCCACGTCATCTGCGCCAATGTCATCGGCAGCTGCCTCGGTTCGACCGGCCCGGCCAGCATGGCCAGCGACGGCCAGCCTTATGCCATGCGCTTCCCAGTCATCACCATTCGCGACATGGTGCGCGGCCTCGTCGGATTGCTCGATGAACTGGCGATCGAGCGGCTGCATTGCGTGATCGGCGGCTCGATGGGAGGAATGCAGGCGCTTTCGCTCGCCGCCAATTTCCCGGAGCGCGCAGGTCGCGTGTTGGCCATCGCTACCACGGCCCGCCATTCTGCCCAGAACATTGCCTTTCACGAGGTCGGGCGGCAGGCGATCATGGCCGACCCAGCCTGGTCGAACGGTGACTATTACGCAAGCGAGACCAGCCCGGATGCCGGGCTCGCCGTGGCGCGCATGGCGGCGCACATCACCTATCTCTCCGAGGACGGCCTGACGGAGAAGTTCGGTCGCCGCTTTCAGGATCGCCCGGACGGCGCGCCGGGGGCCAAGAGCTTCGGCTTCGATGCCGACTTTCAGGTGGAATCCTATCTGCGGTATCAGGGAAGCGGCTTCACGCGCCGCTTCGATGCGAACAGCTATCTCTATATCACGCGCGCGATGGATTACTTCGACCTCGCCGAAGAGCATGGAGGCAAGCTCGCACAGGCATTCGGGGGCAGCGAAGCGCGCTTCTGTATCGTTAGCTTCGATACCGATTGGCTCTATCCGACGGCGGAAAGCCGCCATATCGTCCATGCCCTGAATGCGGCGGGGGCAGCGGTCAGCTTCGTCGAACTCTCGGCACCCTTCGGCCATGACAGCTTCCTGCTCGACGTGCCGGCGCTCGACCGCGTGGTCGCAGGTTTTCTGTCGCAATGAGCCAGCATCTTCGTCCCGATCTCGCCGTGATCGCCGAAGCGATCGCACCGGGCGCGCGCGTTCTCGACATCGGATGCGGCGATGGTGCGCTTCTGAAGACGCTGCGTGACAGCAAGGGTGTCGATGCGAGGGGCATGGACATCGACGCCGAACAAGTGGCTGGCTGCGTCGCTCACGGGCTGTCCGTCGTTCAGGGTGACGCCAATCGCGACCTTACCGACTATCCCGACGCTTCGTTCGATTACGCGGTGCTCAGCCAGACGCTACCAATGGCGAAGCGGCCCGACCTCATGCTCGACGAGTTGCTGCGGGTTGGGCGGGAGGCTTTCGTCAGCTTCCCCAATTTCGCGCACTGGCGCACGCGGGCGGCGCTGCTCCTCGGTGGGCGGATGCCAGTGACCCGCGCCCTTCCGCTGACATGGTACGAGACGCGCAACATCCATCACGTCACCGTCGACGATTTCCGCGAACTCACACGCCTCAAGGGTTGCGACATTCGGGGGTGCTGGTTCTTTGCCGGTGAGCGTTCGCTGTCGGCGACGGCAGCCAATCTGCGCGCCGAATTCGCGGTATTTCATTTGGCGCGCTGAGAACCCGGCTTCTCGGTCGGCGGTGCGTTGCTTCTCGTTCAGGCAAGCGGAATTAAGAGCGTCTGCATGAAGATGTGGTTTCCCGTTTCCGCTGCAATCGCCTTGTCCGCGAGCGGCCCCGCTCTCGCGCAAAGCGAACCCATGCCGATGGTCGATCCGGCGACCGCAGCGATGGCCGATCGCCTGACGATGGAGCAACAGACGGCACTGCGCTGCTCGGCCCTCTTCGCGATCGTTGCCCGGCAGCAGGCAAACGGCAATGCAGAGGCGCTCGCCTATCCCGACGTGGCGACGAGGGGCCGCGAATACATGGTGCGCAGCATGGCACGGCTGATGGACGAAGAAGGGCTCGACAGGGCGACAGTCAGTCGGCTCCTCTCCGCGCAGGCACAGGCATTGTGGGACAATGGGCAAGCGCTCGACGAGATGGTTCCGCCCTGCCTGTCCCTGCTCGAAGTGTCCGGCCTGTAAGACGTCTCTGACTGCCGTTCATCGTCCGCTCACGCTTGCTGTCGGACTATCACGGTCTATTTCTTCGACTGATTTGGCGAGCAATCCGATGCGCTTTTCGATAATTTCTCTGGCTGCCTTGGCGACCGCGAGTTTGGCGACCCCGTCGCTGGCGCAGGACGCGGTCGACGATACCGTTCAAGGCTATGAGGTCGAAGACCGGAACCTTTCGGGCTTGGTCGAGGCGATGGACGATTCGGACAGGCAACGCGAAGTCGGAATGATGCTGCAGACGGTCACCGAAATCCTGCTCGATATTCCGCTCGCGCCGCTTGCCGAGGCTGCTGCCGAAATGGCTGGAGAGGAACTTGCCGAGGTCGATCCGAACCTGATCCTGCGCAGCATCGCGCCGGGAAGCAGCGCAATCCCCGAGCAGGTGGGAACGCAGGTCCCACGCGCGATGGGCGCGATTGCCGGCATGGCGCAGGCGCTTGAAACGATGATGCCGAGGCTGCGTGAACTCGGCGCACAGGTCGGGCAGGCGGGCCGCGACATAAGATAGCGAGTGCCAAAATCAGACGAGCGTGCTTGCTGCTATGGACGTAGATTAACCATTGCGGCATGGACAGCCGCGAGATGTGGCAACTTCATCAATTTCCCCTGTGTCCGTTCAGTCGGAAGCTGCGTCTGCTCATGGGGGAAAAGGGCGTCTCCTACGAGTTGAAGCGCGAAAATCCGTGGGAAGAGAGCGACGAGTTATGGGCGCTCAATCCGGCGGGCCGGACCCCGGTTCTTCACGATCCGGACAAGAACCTGACGCTGTGCGACAGTCGGGCGATCTGCGAATACCTGGAAGAAACGGTCGAGCGGTCTCCCATGATTAACGGAACGGCTGTGGGAAGGGCGGAAATCCGCCGTTTGGTCGCGTTGTTCGACGAGAACTTCTATGCCGATGTGACAGCGCCACTCCTGCAGGAACGGATGAGGAAACGGCTCGTCCTGCGCGAACCCCCGGATTCGCGCGTATTGCGGCAGGCGATGAAGAACGCGCACGCGCATCTCGACTATATCGACTGGCTGATCGACAATCGTGCCTGGGTTGCCGGAGCGACGATGAGCCTTGCCGATCTGGCCGCCGCAGCCCAGATTTCCGTAGCGGATTATCTCGGTGGCATCGACTGGAAGGATCACGGTCCGACCCAGCGCTGGTACTCCGTCTTCAAGAGCAGGCCCAGCTTTCGCCCCATGCTGTCGGAGAAGATGGAGGGCATCCACCCGCCCGCTCACTATGCGAAAGTCGACATCTAGACTGATGTCGAGCGGGTTCACAATGGCACCGAGAGGCACCATATCGATGCCGAAGGAGCGTTGAAACGATGACCGATCCCAAGAATTTGAGCGAAGCCGAATGGCGCGAGCGTCTGACCCCTGAACAGTTCCATGTCCTGCGCGAAAAAGGCACGGAGCGCGCCTTTGCCGGCAAGTACGATCAGAACAAGGCCGAGGGCGAATATCGCTGTGCCGGCTGCGGGCAGATCCTGTTCGAAAGCGACGACAAGTTCGACAGTGGGTCGGGCTGGCCCAGCTTCACCGAGCCGGCAGAGCAGTCCGCGGTCGCCGAACATCGCGATACCTCGCATGGCATGATCCGCACCGAGGTGACCTGCTCGAATTGCGAGGGACATCTCGGCCACGTCTTTCCCGACGGCCCCGGTCCCCACGGCCTGCGCTATTGCATCAACAGCCTCGCGCTGGAGTTCGAGCCGGAGGACTGACGCCGCCGAACTCATGGCAGGGTGGCCAAAGCAACTTTCCCTGTCCGGCCCGTTCACCTTGGGTTATGACCTCGACGCGCATATTCGCCATGAATTGCGGGGGCGGTGGGCTTCGGCTTGGACAGGGATCGGGTTCGACCATGAAGGTCTATAATTTGGGGTGTGGCCGGAACGATGCCTCGTAAGGAACGAGCGCATGTTTCGCGCAATGCCCGGACCAGAACCGTCGGCAAGCGCAATTCCCGCAAACCGCGCCGCTCCGACGAGGGCAGCGCGTTCGGTCGCTGGATGAAGCGTCTTTTCCTGTGGGGAGGCGGTCTTGCCCTGCTCGGATGCATTGCGCTCGCCATCGCGGTCCTGTTCGCAGCGCGCAGCATCCCCAGCTATTACCAGTTGAAGGCGAGCCAGCACGGCCAGACGATTATCGTGCGCGCGCGCGACGGGTCGCAACTGGTCGAACTCGGACCGAGCTTCGGCGTGTGGCTCGACAGCGAAGAAATCCCCGATGCCATGAAGGAAGCGATGGTCGCCGTGGAGGACCGGCGGTTCCGGATGCATCCGGGCGTCGACCCGATCGGCCTTGCGCGAGCGGTCTATGAATGGGCGACGGGCGACAAGCGCATTGGCGCAACCTCGACCATCACGCAGCAGCTTGCACGCAACCTGTTCCTCAATTCCAACCGGACTGTCGACCGCAAGCTGCGCGAGGCGGTCCTGGCCATGGCGCTGGAGACGAAGTTCACGAAGGACGAGATCCTCGAGCTTTATCTTAACAAGGTCTATTTCGGCGGCGGCGCATACGGCATCGACAGCGCCAGCTGGAAGTTCTTCAGCCATTCCGGGACCGAGCTGTCCGTGGCGGAAGCTGCCATTATCGCCGGCATGGTCAAAGCGCCCTCGCGCTATTCGCCGACTGCCGATGTCGACCGCGCGGTCGATCGCGCGAAAGTCGTTCTGCGCCTGATGCGCGAGCAGGGCGTCATCAGCCCCTCGCAAGCCTCCATCGACGTTTCGACCGTCCGGCTGAAGCAGGATCGCAGCCAGAACTCGGTGCGCTACTTCACCGACTGGGCCTTGCCACAGCTCGACCTCCTGCTGCCCGAAACCTTCGAGCCGATCGAGGTCTGGACGACGCTCGACCCGAAACTGCAGGATGCCGCCGCCGCTGCCATTAAGGCGAACGCACCCAAGGGCGCGCAAGGCGCGCTGGTCAGCCTCGACCGCGACGGGGCCATCCTCGCGATGATCGGCGGGACCGATTACGTCGAATCGAACTACAATCGCGCCGTCCAGTCGGTGCGTCAGCCCGGCAGCGCGTGGAAGCTGTTCGTCTATCTCGCCGCGCTGGAAGCGGGCTACACGCCGGAGGATCGGGTCAAGGATACGCCGACTACGATCGAGGGCTGGACGCCGCGCAACTCGGGCGGCGGTTATGCCGGCGAGATCGACGTGCGCACCGCTTTTGCCTATTCGAAAAACACCGTGGCTGCGCAACTAGGCAACGAGGTCGGCTTCGGCACGGTCGCCCGCATGGCCCGGCGGCTGGGCATCACGACGCCAGTTTCGACCTACCCTTCGATGGTCCTCGGCACGAACGAGACGCGCGTCATCGACATGACGCAGGCCTTTGCCGCGATCTCCGCCAAGGGCGAATCCGTCCAGCCTTACGGGATCATCCGGGTGACGACCGCGAGTGGTGATGTCCTCTACCAGCATGAACGGCGGCGGACTTCGCAGCTCGTCCCGGATTATGTGGCGGCGGGCATCACGGACCTGTTGCAGACTGCCGTCAATACGGGGACGGGGCGTGCGGCGCAGATCGGGCGGCCCGTCGCGGGCAAGACCGGCACGACCAATTCCAACAAGGATGGCTGGTTCCTCGGCTTCTCGAGCGGCATAACGACGGGCGTGTGGATGGGCCGCGACGATGCGAAGCCTGTCGGCGGATTGCAGGGTGGGCGTGCTCCGGCGCGCGCCTTTGCCGACTTTATGAAAGTCGCGGTGCGCGACCGGCCGGTCGAGGAATTCGATACACAGGTGCAGTTGCCCGAATGGCAGCTCGAACCCGATGACGAGTACTTCTTCGGCGATCCCGACGATTATTACTTCATCGACGAACAGGGCAACCTGATCGAACCGGGGATGCGCGACGAAGGTCCCGGCGAGAACCCCTTCGCGATCGACGGGGAGTTCGGCGACGATCCGCTGCGTCAGGATGGCGAGGTCGATGTGCGGAGCGGCAACCAGTCGCCTGAACCGCGGCAACGGCGTCTGCCGCGAGCGGTCGACGAGGACTTCCTCGAAGAAGCCACGGGGCGGGAAATACCCGAGCAGCCAGCCGGCAATACACGCGCACCCAGCGGCTCGGTTCGCGGCGAGCCGATCCGCTCGACCCGCTCGCCCGCCGGTCAGGAATGACGGCACGGCTGATAGGGTAGCCCTAGGCCAGCCGCCCTAGCTCACGCGAACGAGCCTCTCACTTGGAACGAGACAAAGAAAAACCGCCCGCGCCATCTATCGGCGCGGGCGGTTCCTCGTTTCTCTTCAAGGAGTTTTACCGGAGCCGGACGGCCACCGATTGCGGGGGCACTCCGCGGCGCTGAACGCGCAGCAGCACGGCTTCGCGGTTTTCTTCCTCGGCTGCGGCGATGGCTGCTTCAAGCCCGGCAATGCCGTCGAGCGGGCGGTAGTTCGCCTGCAGGATAACGTCCCGCCGCTGCAATCCCTTGCGTGCCGCATCGCTGTTCGGATTGACCGACAGGATGGCGACGCCGGTCGTGTCGCTGTCGATACCGAGTTGCGCATTGATCTGCGGCGTCAGTTCGACGACCTGGATGCCGAGCCGCTCGCTCACGATGTCGCTCGATTCGACCGGGGGGTCGCTGCTTTCGTCATCGCCTTCGAACATCTGGCGCTGGGTCAGTTCTTCGTCGCTCGGACGGCGCGCGACGGTCACATCGACGCGGCGACGTTCGCCATTGCGGATGAGTTCGACCGGAATGGTCGTGCCGGGTTCGATATTGGCGACGAGGAAGGACAACGTCTGGTCCGACGTCACCGCACGGTTGTTGACGCTGACCACGACATCGCCCGCACGAATGCCCGCGCGTGCCGCCGGGGAATCGTCCTCGGTCGACTGGATGAACTCGCCGCGATTGGGCGGCAGGCCCAGCGAGTCGGCCAGATCGCCGACGACCGGCTCGATCCGCACGCCGAGATAGCCGCGCTCGATCGCGCGACCCTCCATGAGTTCGGCAACGATCGGAGCGGCCGTTTCTGCAGGGATTGCGAAACCGATGCCAACGCTGCCGCCGGAAGGCGAAAAGATGGCGTTGTTGATGCCGATGACGTTGCCCTGCATGTCGAACAGTGGACCGCCGGAATTGCCGCGATTGATGCTCGCATCCGTCTGGATGTAGCGGTCATAGGCGCCGCCCTGGCCGGTCGTGCGCGCAATCGCGGAAATGATGCCGGAGGTCACCGTCCCGCCGAGGTTGAACGGGTTGCCGATCGCAATGACCCAGTCACCCGGTCGCGCCTGGCTCGAATTGCCGAACTCAACGAAGGGGAAGGGCTCGCCCCGCTCGATCTTGAGGACGGCAAGGTCCGATGCGGCGTCCGCGCCGACCAGTTCGGCGGGATATTCCGTGCCGTCGGGCATGGTCACCGTGATTTCTTCCACGGTACCGCGACGGTCGGGGCTGACGACGTGATTATTGGTCACGACATAGCCGTCGGCGCTGATGATGAAACCCGAGCCGAGCGAAGTGCCCTCACGGAACTGCGGCTCGTCCGGACCGCCACGGCGGCGGTTGAAGAACTCGGCGAGCGGGTTGGTCGGGATCTCGACCCGCTGCCGGGTGGAGATGTTGACGACCGACGGCTGCAACTGCTCGGTCAGCTCGGCGAAACTGGCAGGCGCACCTGCGCGCGGGACGACCTGCGCCATCCGGCTGTCGTCGTTCTGGGCGACTTGCGCGCCGGCGGGATAGCCGGTCGCCAAAGAAATAGCGGCGCCGCCGACCAGCAGGGCACCTGTCAAACCGTAAGCATATCGCACTGGTTTCAAATCCTCTTCTCGATAGTGTCGGTAAAGCCGCCGGGGAGGCGGCAGAACGCGACCGGTTACACCGCAAAACCGCTTAACTGCCATTGAACGGCAGCGCCGCCGGTCGACCGCCATGCGCCGTTTGTCGGGCTTCACGGCGGATTTCCGGGCGAGCGGGAACGAACCGATCAACGGCTCCCGCGGAACTGCCGCAGATATTCGTTGTCGGGCGACAGAATGACGTTGCTGTCGGCCTCGCCCTGGTTGAACGTCCGGCGATAGCTCTCCATCGCGCGGTAGAAGTCGTAGAATTCCGGATCCTTCCCGAATGCCGAGGCATAGGTGTTGGCGGCTGCCGCTTCGGCTTCGGCGCGAATGATCTGCGCGTTCTTGCGGCCTTGTGCGCGGATCGTTTCAGCCTCTTCCTGCCGGTCGGCTTCCATCCGCTGGAAGGCTGCTTCAAGCGGCAGTCCTTCGGGCAGGTCGGCCCGCTTGATGCGCACGTCGATGACCTGCGCGCCGTATTCGCGCGCCTGCCGGTCGAGCGCCTGGCGGATATTCGCCATCGCCGTGCCGCGCTCCGCCGTCAGCAGGGCCGCGAAGGGGCGGCGGCCAAGTTCCTGGCGAAGGACGGAGGTCAGAATGGGGGTAAGCTGCGTCGTTACGGCTTCTTCCGTTCCGGCGGTCTGAACCATGCGGACCGGGTCGATGATCCGGAAGCGGGCATAGGCGTCAACCTGCAAACGCTGCTGGTCGTTCGACAGCACCTGCTGGCGCTCCATGTCGAGGTCGAGCACGCGCTTGTCGATATACTGGACCGTTTCCAGCAGCGGAATGCGCCAGCCGATACCCGCGCCGGTCTGGCCGTAAGGCACGCCCGGCTTGAAGGTGTTGATCTTGCGCACCGGCTCACCCGTGCGAATGACGACCGCCTGCTGCGTCTCGGGAACGATGATGATGACCGAAAAGAGCGCGATGATCGCCGCGATGACCGCGATGATGACGAGTTTGTACTGATCCCAGATACGTTCCATCTTACTGTCCTGCCTCGCCGGCTTGAGCGTTGCGGTTCTGCTGCGCGCGGCGCTGAACCTCGGGCAGCGGCAGATACGTCTGCACTCCGTCCGACTCGACGATCGTCTTGTCGGTATTGGCGAGAACCTGTTCCATTGTTTCGTAATAGAGGCGGCGACGCGTCACTTCAGGAGCGAGCCGGTATTCCTCGTAAATCTTGTCGAACGCCGCCGCGCCGCCCTCTGCCTGAGCCAGGACCTGCTGAGCATAGGCGCGCGCACGATTAACTTCCGTTTCGGCGTTCTGCTGAGCAGCCGAGACGTCCTTGAAGGCTTCGACGACGCGCGCAGGCGGGTCGGTCTTCTCGATTTCGACGCCCTGCACAGCAATGCCGGAACGATAGGCATCGAGCAGCGCCTGCATCCGCATACGGACCTGCTGCTCGACCTCGGCGCGTCCCGCACCCGACAGAATGCTGTCGAGTTCCTGTTCCGCGACCGATGCGCGCATGGCTGCTTCGGCCACTTCGCGAACCGTCTCTTCAGGTTCGGCGAGCTGGAACTTGTATTGCTGAAGATTGGCGATGTTCCAGCGCACGACGTAGGACAGGTCGACGAGGTTCTGATCGCCCGTCAGGATAAGCTTTTCGGTGTTATTGTTGCCGGGAACCCGCTCGGACCGGAATGTCGATACGTCCATTATGTCGACATTCTGGAACGGCCAGGGCGCGGTGAAATTGAGGCCCGGCGACAGGGTGTTGGTATATTTGCCGAACGTCGTGACGATGCCTCGTTCCTTCGGACCGACCTGGTGAACGCTCGACAAAAGGAACCAGCCGACTACCAGAGCGACCACGATCAGCGGAACCCAGCTCTTGCCGTCGGGGCGTTCGGGCAGGCGAAAATTCGGCCCGCCGCCTCCACCGCCGACGCGGCGCGGCCCTTCGGGTCCGCGGTTCTTGAAGATATCCTCGATACTGGCGGAACGGCGCGGCCCCTTGGTCTCGCCGCTGCCACCTGCCGGGGGGAGCCAAGGATTGCGCGGTCCGCCGCTTTTGCCGCCGGACTTGCCCTCGCTGTCCGAGCCATCGCCCGACGAGCCGTCGCCGCCGGATGGTTTCCCCCAGGGATTGTTCTTGCCGGCCATCGCCAGCCCGATCGTTCTTCCGAACCCGCCAAACAGTGTCATGCCTTCTTTATAGGCGCGGATACGGGGAAAAACAGGGTTGGCATTCGCTTTTTAATGGTGAAACGGTCCGCGCGCATGAACGATGTCTCGATTTTGGAACAGGCCCGGCAGAAACTGCCTGCCGAACTGGCCGAACGGCTCCAGTCCCTGACCGCCGGAAAGGAGCGCTGGGTAGCCGTGCTCGACGTTGCCGCGCTGGGCGGAGCGGAGCGCGACGCGGCCATGGGCGACGTTCGCGCTGCGATCCTGTCGCTCGCCGGTGCGCCGGGCGACGTGCAGATCATTGCGACGAGCGAGCGCACGGCCCCGGCGTCGATGCACAAACCGGTGATGATCGCGGTCGGTTCGGGCAAGGGCGGGGTCGGCAAGTCGACCCTGACTGCGAATCTCGCGGTGGCACTGGCGAAAAGTGGCGTCTCGGTAGGGGTCGTCGATGCCGATATCTACGGTCCTTCGCAACCGATGTTGTTCGGCACGACCGGAGAGAAACCTGAAGCTCGGGACGAAAAGCTTGTGCCGATCGCGAGCGAGCACGGTGTCTCGCTCCTCTCGATGGGTCATCTGGTCGCGCAGGGCAAGGCGCTCGCCTGGCGCGGGCCGATGGCGGGCAAGGCGCTCGCACAACTTATCGATGCGCATTGGGATGCCGACGTCGTGCTCGTCGATCTGCCGCCCGGCACAGGCGATGTGCAAATCTCGATGCTCCAGCATTTCCGGCCCGACGGTGCGATCATAGTATCCACGCCGCAGGATCTTGCATTGATCGATGCGGTGCGGGCGGGGCAGCTGTTCGACCAGGGCGACATTCCGATTATCGGTCTCGTCGAGAACATGGCCAGCTATGTCTGCCCGAATTGCGGCGAAGTCAGCGACCCGTTCGGCAGCGGCGGGATCGAGGCAGCCGCTGAGCGGCTCGACCTGCCCTTCCTCGGACGCATTCCGCTCTCCATCGCCATTCGCAAGGACAGTGACGCCGGCTCGCCCCCCGCGCTCGGCGATACGCCCGACGGCAGGGCTTTCGCCGCGATCGCGCAAAAACTTGCTGCGTGGCTCGACAAGCGCGGATAAGACCGCCGGACCCATGAACAAGATTGGCGAACATGGTCCGAAACTGAGCCGTCGCGGGCTGCTCGTCGGGGCGGCGTTGGGCGGTGGCCTGATCGTTGCCTGGATGGCCTTGCCGCGCGACTACGAGGTTCCGCTGGCGCCGGGGCCGGGCGAATACGGCTTCGGCGCCTGGCTCAAGATCGCCGCGAACGGCGTGGTTACGGTCGCCGTCCCGCAGCTCGAGATGGGGCAGGGCATCACGACGATATTGCCGCAGATCGCCGCCGTCGAACTGGGGGCGGACTGGCGACAGGTCGCGGTTCAGCCGACGCCGCCGAGCGGGGCCTATCCCAACGTGCCCTTGGCCGCACAATGGGCACCGCTATGGATGCCGTTCGCGGCGTCGCTGGCGAGCGATCCCTCATCATGGCCCGACAGCCTTATCGCGGGGCGCTGGGCGCGTTCCGAAGCCTTCGCAGCGACCGCATCGGGGACCAGCCTCGACGCCTACGAAATGCCCGCGCGCGAAGCGGCTGCTGCGGCGCGGGCGATGCTCGCCATGGCGGCGGCGGAGCGCTGGGACGTCACCTGGGAGGAACTCGAAGCCGAGAACGGTTTCATCATCCATGGCGATCGACGCCTTTCGTTCGGCGAACTGGCGGAGGAAGCGGCAACCTTCTCCCCGCCCGATCCGCCTCCGCTCCGCTCCATGCCGGCACAGGAGCGGCCCGTGGCGCTCGGCCCGGTCGAGCCGTCTGCCTTTCCCCGCCTCGATGCGCCCGCCAAGGTCGATGGCACGTTCCAGTTCGCCGCCGACGTGCGCCTGCCGGGAATGGTCCATGCGAGCATCCGTCACGGTTTGCTCGGTCGTCCGATCCTCGAAAGTTTCGAAGAGGAGAATACCGCGTCGGTGCGCGGGCTGGTCGGCGTCGTCCGCTCGAAGCGCTGGCTGGCGGCGGTCGCCACGAACTGGTGGGCAGCGGAAAGCGCACTCGCGGTCATGAACCCGCGCTTCAGCGGACCCGACCCGGTCGATAGCGAGCGCAACCGCGAGATGCTGGCGACCGCGATGGAAACCGAAGAGCCGCTCGAAGTCATCCGGCTGGGCGAAGGCGAGTTTCTCAGACCGAGCGAATATACGGCGCGCTTCGAGATCGAACCCGCCGTTCACGCCACGCTGGAAACGACGAGCGTCACGGCGCGCTATCGGCAGGGACGGCTCGAACTTTGGATGGCGGCACAGGCCCCCGAAGCGGCCCGGCGCGCGGCGGCGAAAGCGATCGATCTGCCGCTGACCGATGTCGTGCTCTATCCGATGCCCGCCGGCGGCAGCTTCGATGCGAGGCTCACGCATATCCAGGCGATCGAGGCGGCCCAACTGGCCCAGGCAGTCGGCAAGCCGGTCCAGCTGACCTGGCCGCGGCGGCAGGACGTGCTGGGCATACCGATGCGTCCGCCCGCGCTCATCGACATCGCGGTGGGCATGACCGGCACGGATGGGGGCCGCATCGCGTCCTGGTACGAGCGGGTCGCGATGCCTTCGGTGCATCACGAGTTCGGCGCACGGCTCTTCGAGAACAAAACGCCCGAAGCGGCGATCGCGGAGGCAGGCGGCGAGGCGGACGCCATCATGTGTCGTGCAGCCATTCCGCCTTACGCCATACCGGAAATCGCCATCGATCACGTGCCCGTAACGCTGCCGCTCTCCTGCGGGCCGATGCGCGGCGGGACCGGCGCGATCACGAACTTCGCCACCGAATGCGTCATCGACGAACTGGCCGGGCGCGAGGGGCGCGAACCGCTGTCCTTCCGTGTCGCCATGCTTGGCGGCGATCCGCGCATGGCCCGGCTGCTGCGCGAGGTGGCGGGGTTGGCACAGTGGGATGGCGGCAGGCGCGCTGGCGAGCCGCGCAGCCACGGTCAGGGGCTTGCCTGTTTCAGGATGGAGCTGGCGAGCGAACAGGGGCTTAGCGAAGGGCGGATCGCCTGCATTGCGGAGGCGCGTCCCGGTCCGGGCGGTATCGAGGTGGCGCAACTTTTCGCAGCGGTCGATATCGGGCGGATCGTGAATATCGACATTGCCCGCCAGCAGATCGAGGGCGGGTTGCTGTTCGGCATGGGGCTGGCCGTCGGCTGCGCACCGGAAATCCGCAATTCGGTGCCGCAACAAACGACGCTGAGTGAACTCGACGTCCCGCGGCTTGCAAACAGTCCTACTATCGACGTCATCTTCGTTGCCAGCGATGCGCCTGCCTTCGACCCCGGCGAACTTGGCGTCGGCGTCGTCGCCCCGGCAATCGCGAATGCGATGTATGCCGCCACCGGCACGCGGTTGCGGAGCCTGCCGCTGACCCGCAATTTGGCGGAATTTGCGCCGGAGCCCGAGCCTCAGCCCGAACCCGCCGATGCGACCAACGGGGAAGAACCGGCCGAGATACCGCCCGACGAAGATACGATGTCGGTCGAGGAACTCGATGCACTAAACGAAGGCGGTTTCGCCGCCGACAGCACGGAGCCGATATGACCTGGCAGAAACAGCGTCTTCCCGAAGATCATCCGTCGGTGCGATCGGGCGGGATCGGCGTACTGCTCGTCAATCTCGGCACGCCCGACGAGCCGGACGCGAAGTCCGTGCGGCGCTATCTCGCCGAGTTCCTGTCCGACGGGCGGGTGATCGAAATTCCGCCGATCGCCTGGCAGCCGATCCTGCGCGGCATCATCCTCAACACCCGGCCGAAGAAGTCTGCGCGCGCCTACGCAAAGGTGTGGGGCGAACGCGGATCGCCGCTGGCAACCATCACCGCCGATCAGGCGGAGGCGCTCCGCGAACGGCTCGGCACGGGTCTCACGGTCGATTACGCGATGCGCTACGGCAATCCGTCGATCGAGAGCCGGCTCGTCGCGATGAAGGAGGCAGGGTGCGAGCGCATCCTCGTCGCGCCGCTCTATCCGCAATATTGCGCGGCGACCACGGCGACGGTCGTCGACAAGGTGGGACAGGTGCTCGCGAAGATGCGCTGGCAGCCATCCATCCGGACCATGCCGCCCTATCACGACGATCCGGCTTACATCGCGGCGCTGACGCAGGACATCGGTGCGCAACTGCAAGGCCTGTCCTTCGCCCCCGAGGTGCTGCTTTTGTCCTTTCACGGAATGCCGAAGCGCACGCTGGAACTCGGCGATCCGTATCACTGCCACTGTCGCAAGACCGCGCGCCTGCTCGAAGACAGCCTGCGAGGGAAAGGCGTCATCGCGCCTGACTGGCGCGTGCAAACCAGCTTTCAGTCGCGTTTCGGACCGGCGAAATGGCTTGAACCGGCAACCGATGCGACGCTCGAGGCCGAAGCGGAACGTGGGACGAAGCGCATCGCCATCGCCGCGCCCGGTTTCGCCGCCGATTGTGTCGAAACGCTGGAGGAACTGGCGATCGAGGGCAAGCGACAGTTTACAGATGCGGGCGGCGACAATTTTGCTGTCCTGTCCTGCCTCAATGCGGGCGCTCCCGGCATGGAGATGCTCGAAACGATCGTGCGGCGCGAACTCTTCGGCTGGATTTAACGCAACGGTTACGTTAGGCAGATACGTAGCGAAACGAAACCGATGTTACCTCCAGCCCGGAGACAAGAGCGATGGCCACCCAGCTTGCAGATCCGCAAACCCCAGCGCATGATTTGAGCGGACCCCCGACTTCCGGTTCGCAGCTGGAGCATATTCCCGGCGCAGACGGCCTGCCGCTGGTGGGAACGACCTTCGCGGTGCTGAGCGACCCTCCCGAATTCGCGCGCCGGATGCAGGCTCGCTACGGCAGGGTCTACAAGGTCAACAGCTTCGGCTACTACACGGTCAGCATGATCGGACCGGAGGCGAATGAGCTCGTCCTGTTCGACAAGAACAAGCTGTTCTCAAGCGAAGCGGGCTGGGGTCCGGTGCTCGACCAGTTGTTTCCGCATGGCCTGATGCTGATGGATTTCGAGCGCCACCGGGCCGACCGGCGCGCTTTGTCCATTGCTTTTAAGCCTGCGCCGATGCGGCATTACGCGGAGGCGCTCGATCGCGGGATGGCTCAGGGCGTGACCGCCTGGGGCGCGGGGCCGATGGAGTTCTATCCCGCCATCAAGTCCCTGACGCTGGAACTCGCCGCAGACAGTTTCGTCGGCCTGCCGTTCGGGCCAGAGGCCGATGCGATCAACACCGCCTTTGTCGACATGGTGCAGGCCTCCGTCGCCCCGATCAGAAAGCCATTGCCCTTCACCGCGATGGGTCGGGGCGTGAAAGGCCGCAAGTTCCTGAAGGAGTGGTTCGGGCGCGAGACGCTGCGTCGCCGCGAGGGCGAGGAAGGGCCCGACCTTTTCAGCCAGTTCGCTCGTGCGCGGCGCGAGGACGGCGAACTGATGACGGTCGACGAAGTGACCGATCACATGAACTTCCTCATGATGGCGGCGCACGACACCATTACCAGCAGCGCGACGACGCTCGTCTGGAAGCTCGCCGAACATCCCGAGTGGCAGGAAAAGCTGCGCGAGGAAGCGTTGGGGCTGATGGACGATGATGGCAGCTTGCCCGAAGCGGCGCTCGGCAAGATGGAACTGACGGAAATGGCGTTCAAGGAAGCGCTTCGCTTCATGCCGCCCGTCCCGTCGATCCCACGCCGCGCGCTGCGCGACTTCGAATATGGCGGCTATACGATCCCGGCGGGCACGCAGGTTTCGGTCAGTCCCGGAGCGACGCACTGGATGGAGGAAATCTGGCCGGAACCCGAAAAGTTCGATCCGATGCGCTTCACGCCGGAAGCAGTGAAGGGACGCCACAAATACGCCTGGGTGCCGTTCGGTGGCGGCGCGCATATGTGCCTCGGCCTGCATTTTGCCTACATGCAGGTGAAGATCCTGACCGCGCATCTGCTGACCCGTTACCGGATCGAAATTGCAGAAGGCTACGAACCCGACTGGCAGGCCTGGCCGATCCCGAAGCCGAAAGATGGACTGAGGGTGACGCTTACGCCGCTACAGGGCGAGTGAGCGCCTAGCTGAAATCGATGGCGATGCCGTCCTTCACCCAATCACCATAGCGCGTCGGCGACAGGCCTTGCGGGTCGTCGGTCTTTTCCATCGGCTTGGGCTCGGGCGGCGGATCGTTGGTCCAGTGCGCCGGTTTTCGGAAGTTTTCGGGGCGTTTCGTCGAACGTTTCATGACACCCTATCAAATGGTCGGACTGGCGCTTGGTTTCAATCGCGGATAGGGCGCGCCGATAATGGCCGAAATTTCCGGATACCCTGCGCGCAAGGCAGCGCTCCGCCTGCTGGACGCCGTGCTGCGTCGCGGCGAAACCCTCGATCAGGCTTTCGGCAGCGCGACCGGCCAACTGACGGAATTCGCCGACAAGGCATTGGCCCGCGCGCTGGCGAGCGAGGTGCTGCGCTGGCTCGTTGATCTCGACGCCCTGATCGACAGCGCCACGAAGCGAAACCTGCCGGACGACGCCAAGGCGCGCAGCGTGTTGCGTATCATGCTGGCGAGCTGGCTGCGGCTCGAAACGCCCCCCCATGCGGTCATTGCGACCGCGCTCCCCTTGCTCGACGGCGGACCGCGACGGCTGGCGCATGGCGTGTTCTCGACCTTGGCAAAACGTAAGGCCGCATTGCCCGAGAAGCCGACCTTGCCGGAGCGTGCCCAACGGCGCTGGGGTACGCGTTCGGACGAGATCGCGGCTGGCCTTGCCGTTCCGCCGCCGCTCGATCTGACGCTGAAGGACGAGACCGCGACCGAGGCGTGGGCCGATCGGCTGAACGCACAAGTCATGGCGCCAGGATCGCTTCGTCTGCATCGCGGGCAGGCCGTCGAGCGGATTGCTGGTTATGAAGACGGGCATTGGTGGGCGCAGGATTTCGCCGCCGCGATACCTGCGCGGTTGATAGGGGCGGGGGCGGGTCGTGCTGCGCTCGATCTATGCGCGGCACCCGGAAGCAAGACGCTGCAACTGGCGGCGGCGGGGTGGCGCGTCACGGCGCTCGACATCTCGAAGCGCCGGCTGGAGCGCGTTGCGGAAAATTGCGAACGAACAGGGTTGGCCGCGGACATCGTGCGGGCGGACGTGCTGAAGTGGCGGCCGCGGCTCGTCGATGGGTCGGAAGCGGTTTTCGATGCCATCCTTCTCGATGCGCCCTGCACCGCGACGGGAACGCTGCGCCGTCATCCCGACGTGATCCACCGGATCGGAGAGCGGCAGATCGTAGAACTCGCCGAATTGCAGGCGGCTATGCTCGAACGGGCCGCGGCGTGGCTGAAGCCGGGCGGCGTTCTCGTTTACGCGGTATGCTCGCTCGAAGCCGAAGAGGGCGAAGCGCAGGCTGCGCTGTTCGACGAGAAGGGGTTGTTGAAGCCCGACAAGGTGCGACCCGAAGAGTTGCCTGCGATCCTAGCGTCCGACGCCTTGCAAGATGGCCGGGTGCGCACCCACCCAGGCATGATGGCGGAGAAAGGCGGACTCGACGGTTTCTTCGTCGCACGCTGGCGAAAGGCTCTCTGAGCCGGTTTCGCCCTGGCAATTAAGCGGTGCGCGGCGTCTCGGCTTTCTTCATCGCTTCGAGGCAGCGCCCTGCGCGCCAGTAGCAGAAGATCGCGAGCGGGGTCGCCAGCGCGATGACCAGCAGTGCCTGTCGCAGCGACTCCTCGCCATATTGATCGGCGAAGATGTCGGACAGGACGCCCACCATGGTCGGGCCTAAACCGAGACCGATCAGGTTGATGACGAGAAGCGTAATGGCCGCCCACACTGCTCTCATGCGCAGGGGAGCCAGCGTCTGAATGAGCGCAAAGGTCGGCCCTAGATAGCAGGACTGGAACAGCACTGCGATGAAGTAGACGCCGACCGCAAGGGGGGCGCTCTCCGCGACGTAGAACCAGATGAGGAAGGGTAGGGCGATCGTCTTGAGACCGGCGACCATATAGGGCTGCGCCTTGAGGCCGTAGCGTTCCGACAGCCGGTTCGCCAGCCAGCCGCTGCCAAGCCCGCTCGCGACCCCGGCAATAGCCAATAAGGGAGCGACGATGTTGCCGACTTCGAGCGTGTTGAGGCCGAAGGAACGGATGAGATAGGCCGGCGTCCAGCCCGTGAGCGCGTAGCCAATCATCGACGTAAGCGTTACTCCGGCGACCAGCCAGACCGCCGCGCGATTGGCAAAGATCGAACGAAATCCTGCCGCGATGGACGGAGTTTCCGTCTCCGCGACCGCGCCCGGCTCCGCCTTGCGCATGGGTTCGGTCGCGAAGACCTTGACGACGATCGCGAGAATGACGCCCGGCAGGCCGATGGCGATGAAGGCCACGCGCCAGTCGAAGAAATAGGTAAGGTTCCCGCCGAAGATCTGCCCGGCCGCCGCGCCCAGCGTCACCCCCAGCGAATAGATCGACAGGGCGAGCGCCCGCTTTTCTGCCGGATAAAGGTCGGCGATGATCGAATGGCTCGGCGGCGAGGACCCGGCTTCGCCGACACCGACACCGATCCGCGCGAGCAGCAATTGGAAGAAATTTTGCGCCAGACCGCAGGCGGCGGTCATGCCGCTCCACAGGGCGAGCGCGATCGAGATGATGTTGACCCGGTTCATCCGGTCGGCGAGCGCCGCGACGGGAATGCCGAGGGTGGCGTAGAACAGCGCGAAGGCGAGTCCGGACAGAAGTCCGAGCTGCGTGTCGTTCAGGAGCAGGTCGGCCTTGATGTCCTCGAGCAGGATCGCAAGGATCTGCCGGTCCATGTAGCTGAAGAAATAGGTGACCGTCAGCAGGGTCAGGGTGACGCGCCGCGCTCTCGCGCTCACTTCGCCGTCTGCGGCATCGAACTTGTTTGCGACCGTGCTGGACATCGTAATTGAGTCACCTTTTGCTTGAGCGGAAAGTCGCCGAACCGCGTGACCCGTTTTCGTGCCGTCTTCGGCATCGGATGCGGGCTTCAGGAAAAGTGACGGTGCGCCAAGGCGGTTTGCCCCGACGCACCGTCCGTCATGTGGCGAATATCTTCAAGATATCGCGTTCTTTGTCATTCTACTTTAGCTCAGAAGCCGGCCTTGATGCCTAGACGATAGGTCCGACCGAGCGGCGTGCCGAGGAACGGGTTGTAGCCCAGTTCCAGCCGCGCAACGGGCGGATCTTCGTCGAAGATATTGTTCACCGAACCCTGCAACTGCACCTGCGCGAAATCGAACGGCAGATCGTAAAGCAGCGTTAGGTCGTGCTGCCAGGAATCCTCCCCGTCGCGTCCGTAGAACGATTCCGGCCGCGGTTCCGGCGCAGCGCGTGCCTGCGGCAAATCGGCGAAGAGCGGATCGTCGTACCGGTCATCATCGACGCCGCTACCGTAGCGTACGATGTAGCGAGCATTCAAACCGCCGAAATTGAAGTTTGCGAAGGCATTGGCTCGCAATTCGGAGATAGCCGGGGCTGTCCGATCGAAGTTGCTAAAGCCGACGCCGTTGAAAGCCTCTGCTACTTGAACTCCATTCACGAAGAAGGGATCGACCTTGTAATCGATTGTCCACGTGCCCGCGATACCGATCGTTGCAACCAGATTGGCGCTGAGATCGCTCGTGTAGTCGGCCTCGAAATCGACACCTCGCGTTTCGACCGGCGGCCCGTTTACGGTTTGCGTCGCGATTCGGACGATATTGGCCCCGCTGGTCGTGCCGGTGACACACGTGCCGCTTTCGAACGTGATCAGGGGACGAAGCGGGCTGTCGCAATCTGCTAAACGGGATGGTCCCGGAGCGATCGTGTCCGCGATCGCGTTGGCGCTTTGGTTGATGATCTGGTCCTCGAAATCGTAGCTCCAGTAATCGATCGAAGCATTGAACCCGCCAGTTTGGATGACTGCCCCAACGTTATAGGTAAAAGCGGTTTCCGGGCTGAGATCCGGATTGCCGCGAGTATCGACGGACAGGAAGTTGCTGCCGGCAGCTGTGATGGACTGGAGGGCCGTCACGCTGTTCGTCGTTACCTGTCCGGCCAGCGGACCGCGGAATGTCGTACCGACCGAGCCGCGCAGGACCAGCCAGTCGAGCGGTTCGAAGCGGAAAGATGCCTTCGGATCGAGCGTCGAACCGACGGGTTCGCCGTAATCTTCGTATCGCAATGCAAGCGTCACTTCGAGGCGATCGAAGACAGGGACCAGCACTTCGCCGAACACTGCGTAGATATCCTGCTCGACCTCGACATCGTTGAACGAGCCGAGGAACGCAAACGGACCAACGGGCGTGTTACAGGTATAGCCGCTGGAGTTGGTTTCGCCGAGCTCTTGGCCCGGGCTTGGGCAAGGGAATTGCGCTTCATCCGAGAACACGCTTATCGGACGGGATCGGAAGGTGGACTTGCGATACTGCGCTCCGACACCGAACGCGACGGGGCCTGCCCCCAAGTCGAAGCCCGGAAGGCTGCCGCTGACCAGAGCGTCGACGACGTATTGTGTTTCGTTGTCGATCACGCCGCTCTCTTCGAACAGGGCAGCAATTACGTCTTCGCGGTTCTCGTTACCTGGCACGTAGCCCGGATTTACCTGACCGGTTTGGGGATTGACCGGTATCGCGTTCGAGAAAGGATTGAAGAAGTAGCAGTTGCCCACGCCCGGCGAGCCTGTGGCAATGTCGCAATCCGGTCCGCCGAACCCGTTGATGGCGTTCTGCAGACGGAACGAGAGGTAATCGCGAGAGAAGTCTCTCGATCCGGAATCGATGTAGGTTCCTTGCAAGGAAGCAACGATCGTATCGCCCAGATCATGCTCGAAGCCTGCAGAAACGCGCCAGCTGTTGGCGACCGCCTCGCCCTGGCCGCCGAACGGTTCTCCGTAAATCGGGTTGCCGCCCAGCGAAAGCGGGCGATAGACGCCGACAAGTGCGCCGATCGCTGTATCGGTATTGCCGGTCTGCGCAATGTAATCATCGAAGCCCGGATTGTTGCGCGGAATAAGATATGGCGTGCCCAGCCCGATGCCGCGCGGCCCCTTGGACGTCAGGTAGGACGGGGAAAGAACGGTCAGGGTCTTGCTGCGAGCCCATAAAGCGTCGGCATTGAAGCGAAAATCATCGCTCAGATCGACGTTCATGGACGCGAACGCTTGATAGAAGTCCTGATCTTCCACGAGATTGTTGTAATCGGTATATTGGTAATAACAGGTCGCAAGGCCTGAACCGAGCGTGCCTTCTACCCCGCCGAGCGGTTCGCAGTTGGCATCGCGCTGTGGTCCGGCGATCGGCCTGACCGCTCCGCCGATGAAGCCAAGCGGGATATAAGTCCCGATGCTGGAGATGCCGGAATAACCCGCCGGGTTCACTTCGAAGGGCTGGTTAGCGAAATCACGATCGATGGCGTTGAGCGGCGAACGATGGCGATAGCCGAAGCCAGCAAGGATATTGGCATCTGCACCGAGATTGATGCCCCCCAAGATGGATGCGGTCCAGTCACCATCGCTATCATCGATGAACGTGTAGTCGGCCTGAACTTCGACACCTTCGAAATTGTCGCGCGTGATGAAGTTGGCGACACCTGCGACCGCGTCAGAGCCGTAGGTCACGGCAGCGCCGTCCTTGAGGAGTTCGACGCGCTCCAGCGCAAATAGGGGAAGAAGGTTCGTATCGCTGATACCTGCTCCGGCCGCCTGGATCGTGCGATGACCATTGAGAAGGACGAGCGTACGTTGCGGTCCGAGGTTGCGAAGGTTGATCGTGCCGACGCCGTTAAGGCCCTGTGCGCCCTGAGCAAACTGGTTGGAGTCGCCGAGTACGGATCCGACTGCCGGGATGTCCTTGATGAAATCGAGGGGCGATGTCTGACCTTCGGCCGTCAATTCCTCGGATGAGAACACCTCGACGGGAAGAGCCGTATCTTCCGGCGTACCGCGGATCAGCGTTCCGGTGACGACGATCTGGTTTTCAATAACCTCGTCGTCTTGCGCGGCGAGGACGCCGGGATCCGTCGCGCTTTGCTGCGCGAAGGCGGGAGCCGCCATCAGGCTCAATGCAAGCGCCGAGGTCGAAACTGAAAACTGAAAACGCGAAATATATCCGTCCTGTGGACCGGCCATAATCTCTCTCCCATCTATCGCGGTGTTTTTCCATACCGTCGCTAGGAATGATTTATAAAATGCCGGTGCCCGTCAAGAACAATCTTGCGATAAGCGGGCCGCTTGGAAACATAAGTTTCAATTAGGATACCAAACCCGTCATTAGAAAAACGCGGCGCGCCAAATTTCGCGACAGTAACTCAAACCGCGCAATTCTGCGTGTTTGAGGGTCTCGAACATAAAGCCCTCGAGAGAGAATCATTATCGGGCATGTCGGCGCGGCGCGCGGAAACGAATTTGGGGCAGGCGTCAGCGCCCGCCCGACGGTAAAAAAATCCGGTTACTGCGCTATTTTTGCAACGATGCTATGTCATTGATTTGTATGATTCTTCGGTTTCAGACCCCAGTGGATAAGCCGAAAGGCGAGGGGGCTGCAAAACTGTCACGAAGTGGTAATAAAGCTCCCGCTTAGGGCAGCGGCATATCGCCACGGGAGAGGCGGCGATTGTCGAACACAAACTTCGCGTTTCTAGTCATTGCTATTTGGACATAGGGGTTCTGAATGAAACTCAAGTACTTGCTGGCGGCCAGCGTGGTCAGCCTTTCCGCCGCAGCCATCGTGCCGGCACCTCTCGCCGCTCAGCAGATCACCTCGGGCATCGAGGGATTCGTCGAGAGCACGGACGGCACTCCGCTCGCCGGGGCAACCGTCGTCATCACCGATACCCGGACCGGTCAGCAGCAGACGATTACGACCGGGCAGCAGGGCTCTTTCCGCGCCGACAGTCTTATCACCGGCGGACCCTACACTGTCACCGCGACCCTTCCCGGTTTCGAAGGCCAGACCGTCGAGAACGTCTTCATCAACTTGCAGGGTAATGCGCAGCTGACATTCTCGCTTTCCGATGCGTCCGTCGCGAGCAGCGATGTCATCGTCGTGACCGGTTCGCGCGTCCAACTGACGCAGCGTGCCATTGGTCCGGGTCAGTCCTTCGGTGCCGAAACGATCGACGCATTCCCCTCGATCAGCCGCGACGTCCGCGACATCATCCGGCTCGACCCTCGCGTCAGCCTCGATCGTTCGAACGAAGTCGACCGGGTCTCGTGCCTCGGCGGCAACGAGCGCACCAACGCATTCACCGTCGACGGCATCGCTCAATCCGACCTTTTCGGCCTGAACGGAACGCCCTTCGCAAGCCGCAATTCGTTGCCGCTGCCTTACGATGCCATTCGCGAGACGTCGGTCGAATTCGCCCCGTTCGATGTACAATACGGCCAGTTCACCGGCTGCGCCATCAACGTCGTCACCAAGTCCGGCGGCAATGACTTCCACGGCTCTGCCTTCTTCACTTACGCCGATGACAGCTTGCAGGGTGATCAGGCTGGCGATCTCGACTTCGCCGGACAGCCCTATAAGGAAAAGCGCTGGGGTGCCACGCTGAGCGGTCCCATCATTCCCGACCGCCTCTTCTTCTTCGTCGGCTACGAGGAAACCGATCTCGGTGACAGCCAGCTCGAGGGCCCTCCCGGCCTCGGCTTCCCCACCGAACTGGACTTCGTCACGACCGAACAGTTCAATCGCTTCTCCAATATCCTGAGCGATACCTACGGCATCGACAGCGGCGGCATCGCAACCGATCTTGCGCAAGGAGACGTGCGCTATTTCGGTCGTATCGACGCCATCATCAACGACAATCACCGTCTCGAAGCGACGTATCAGCGGCTCGAGGAAGAAAATGTCGAGCCCGACGATTTCAGCCGGCAGTCGCGCGTATTTACCGGCCTCAACTCGTTCGAGGAAGAGGGAACGGTCAGCGACTATTACTCGGTTCGCGTCTATTCCGACTGGTCCGACATCTTCTCGACCGAACTGCGCGCATCGCGTGCAGACGTTCAGGACGTCCAGGGTCCAGTTGGCGGCGGCGAAGCCCAATCCGGCAACCCCATTCCGCGCATCGTGGTCGGCGTCTCGAACGGAACGAACCTCGGTTCGATCGTAGCCGGCCCCGGTTTCTCGCGCACCTCGAACGAGCTGAACACGACGGTTACACAGCTGAAGGCGCTCGGACGGATCAACGCGGACAGCCACACGGTCACGATCGGTGCCGAGTATAACGAACTCGACGTCTTCAACCTGTTCGCACAGAACTCCACCGGGACGCTGACGTTCATCGATCTCGACGATTTCGAAGCCGGTCTGCTTTCCAGCGGCACCAACACTTTCCCGAGCGGTGCCGATATCGCTGATGGCGATGCAGCAGGTGCTTACGGCAACTTTACGGCAAGCGGTGACATCAACGATGCTGCTGCCGACTGGAAGCGCAAGACCTTCTCGATCTATGCGCAGGACGACTGGCAGGCCTCCGATCAGCTGAACATCGTCGCCGGCGTTCGCGTCGAGTGGCTTTCGGGAGATGCGCCCGAAGCAAACCCAGCCTTCCTCGACCGTTACGGCTTCACCAACGCGAACAGCTTCGGCAAGGTCGATCCGGTCATTCTGCCGCGTCTCGGCCTGACCTACGACTTCGACAATGAAGGCTTCTTCTACAGCACGGCGATCCGTGGCGGCGTGGGCCGGTTCACGGGCGGCGACCCGGCCGTGTATTTCTCGAACGCGTTCTCCAACAACGGCTTTGCTGTTGGCTTCGGCCGAACGGGGCGGGCGAATTGCGGTCCTGAGGGGACGCAGGTCGATGTCGTCGAGAACGGCCAGTTCACTGGCGTTCCGGCCTGCGTCATTGCCGCCGCGTCGGCATCGTCAGCAGGTGGTACGGCCGACACGCAGTCGACCGATCCCGATTTCAAGGCGCCGACCGTATGGCGCGCGAACTTCGGTATCTCGACCGGCTTCGGCACGGGAACGGGCCTGCTCAGCGACTGGCAGCTCGATCTTGACTTCATCTACAGCAAGTTCGTCAATCCGGTCGATTTCGTCGATCTGTCGCAGGTCGTGAATACCGACCTCGGCCTCGACGGTTTCACGGTCGACGGGCGTCCGATCTACCGGGCGATCGACCCCACGGCTGACGGCTGCTCCGCGCAGTTGCAGAACCAGGGCGGTCTCTCGCCGACCTACACCAACGTCACTCCGGCCTGTTTCAACACCAGCCGCGATGACGAAATCCAGCTGACCAACGGCAAGAGCTACGAGAGCAAGATCGCTTCGGCCATCCTGACGAAGAACTGGTATCGCGGTATCTTCACGGAAACCGGCGCCATCAACTTCAACCTCGGCTATGCTTACACCGATGCCGAGAACAACCGCTATGCTAACAGCTCCACGGCAACGTCGAGCTTCGACATCGTGGCTGCTTTCGATCGTCAGAACGTCGATGTCGCCACGGCGGAATATCAGTCGCGGCATAACTTCTCGCTTGGTCTGAACTTCCGCGAGCAGTTCTTCGGCGACAACGATACTAGCTTCGGTTTCGTGTTCATCGCGCGCTCGGGCCGTCCTTACTCCATCGTGCAGGACAACATCTCGAGCAGCGTGTTCAACGACAGTGCCAGCGGCGACTTCAACTCGCTCTTGTACATCCCGACGGGTATCGACGATCCGAACGTCGTCTATCGCGATACGACGTTCAACGGCGCGGTTGTCCAGACGGCGGAACAGGCTGCGCAGGGGCTCGATGCATTCATCAACGAGAATGACTGCATTAGCGAATATCGCGGTCGTACGATCGCTCGCAACAGCTGCAACAACCCGTGGTTCTACGACCTCGACGTGCGTTTCGCACAGGAACTGCCCGGACCGGCAAGCCTGTTCGGTGTCACCGAGGACAAGCTGGAACTGTTCGTCGATTTCGACAACTTCCTGAACCTCATCGACAGCGATGCCAATGTGTTCGAGCGCTACCGTTATACGGAAGCCCCGATCCAGGCGAACTTCGATTCCTCGGGCCGTTACGTCTATTCGAACTATAGCGGCCTCGGTGCTCCGGAAATCCAGCCGAGCTCCTCGCTGTGGAAGATCCAGCTTGGCGTTCGCTACGAATTCTAAGCGATAGGCAGCCAGACAAGAGAACGGGGCGGTATCCGGGAGGGTGCCGCCCCTTTTTCTTTGCGTCATTCGCGGCGCTGTAATCCATCTCGTCGCTTCGCCCGCTGCAAAGGCTTGCGCGGACTTCCCGAAAGCTGGCAGGAACGCGGCATGGACACGAGCGAGAGGGCCGGGAGCAATGCGAACCGGGCCGGTAGATCATCGGGTGGATACGGCAACGCGCGCCGGCGGCCGCGCGTCGGCCTGATACTGCTTCTCGTGCTGCTTCACCTCGGCGCACTTTACGGATTGGCACGACTGTTCGCGCCGGACATGGTTGCGGGGGTGGAGCGCGAAGTGCTGTCCACCTTTTCCATTCCGACCGCCCCTCCCGAACCGGCCCCTCCACCCGATGCCGCACCCGACGACGGTGCGGCAGGAGAACCGGGACGCGAAGCCATCCCGCGGCCCGAGACCGCGCCCGAACCCGAAGTCGTCATCCGGCAGGATCGCCCCATACCGCGCGCGAGCGCCGAAGGCCGCGACACGACATCGGGAGCGCGCGAGGAAGGCAGCGGCACGGGCGCAGCCGGCGAGGGCCTGGGCACGGGATCAGGCAATGCCGGAAGCGGGCAGGGCGGCGGTGGAGCCGTCACGCGCCCCTCGGTCCGGTCCGGCCGGATCGATGCCGCGCGCGACTTTCCCATACCGGAAGGCGGCCGCGCAACCCGCTTCGGCACGCGCATCGTCGTCGCTTTTACCGTCGGCGTCGACGGTCGCGCCTCCAATTGCAGCGTCATCCGCCCCGGCCCCGATCCTCGGGCGAACGCCGCCCTATGCCCGCTCGTCATCGAGCGCATCCGTTTCAACCCGGCCCGCGATGCGGCGGGCAATCCGGTGCCCGCGCGTTACGGGTGGGAGCAGACTTTCGATCCGGCCTAGGCGTGGCGGGAAGACCTTTTATCGACAAGGCGGACCCGATTGCCCGTTCGCGAATTTGGAAGTGATATGAGCCTCATACACCCGGTTATCCTGTGCGGTGGCGGCGGCACGCGTCTTTGGCCACGAAGCCGGATCGCCGCACCCAAGCCTTTCCTTCCCCTCGTCGGAGAGCGTACGCTGTTCCAGCAATCGCTCGAGCGGACTCGCGACCCTTCGCTGTTCGCACCGCCCATCGTCGTTGCGGGCGAGGCGCACCAGCAATTTGTGATGGAGCAAGCGGGCGAGGAAGCGCGTCTCATCGTCGAACCGGCGGCGCGCAACACCGCCCCGGCTATCGCGCTGGCCGCTGCACGACTGGAGCCCGAGGACATCATGCTCGTCTGCCCGTCCGACCATCACATCGGCGATGGTGCGGCCTTCAGGGCGGGCGTGGCAAAGGCGCGCGATCTGGCGGCAGAAGGGTGGCTCGTCGCGTTCGGCGTCGCGCCGACCCGGCCCGAGACGGGCTATGGCTACATCAAGACCGGAGAGCCGCTCGGCGAAGGACACCGCATCGAACGCTTCGTCGAAAAGCCCGATGCCGAGCGAGCCGAAACCTTCCTGGCGGAGGGCGGCTACATCTGGAACGGGGGCATCTTCGCATTCGCTGCCGGTCGCTATCTCGAGGAATTGCAGCGGACCCGGCCCGAGATGGCGTCAGCGGCCCTGCGCGCGGTCGAGGAGGGGCGCAGCGAGGGGCGCGTTTTCTACCCCGCAGGAGAGCCATTCGCGCAAATCACCGGGGAATCGGTCGATTATGCGGTCATGGAGCATACGGATCGAGCGGCCACCGTCTCGGCGGACATGGGGTGGTCGGACATCGGCAACTGGGACGCGCTTGCCGAAGCGCGGGACAGCGATGGGGACGGCAACCACGCACGCGGTCAGGCCGACCTCGTCGATTGTCGCAACGTCATGGTCGAAAGCGATGGGCCACGCGTATCCATCGTGGGTGCGTGCGACCTCATCGTGGTCGTGGACAAGGGCGAGGTGCTGGTCACGACCCGCGAAGGGGCGCAGAAGGTCGGGAAACTTCCCGGTGCCGCCGACCAGTAAAGCCGGCAGCCGCCGAAATCAGTAGCTGCTCCACTCTTCGAGAAGCTGGGTAACTTCCTGCTTGCCGTAAGGCTTCGTCAGGAGTTTCTTCGCGCCGAGTTCCTTCAGCTTCTCGTCGAGATCGCCATAGCCCGTCGCGAGCACGAACGGCACGCCTTTTTCTCGCAAGGCCTTGGCGACCGGTTCGCTCGACGTGCTGCCGAGATTGAAGTCGAGGATCGCGAACTGGAACTCGTGATCCTTCAGCATACCGAGCGCCTGCGTCACCGTGCTGGCGACTTCGACGCGGGCGACGCCCGCTTCTTCCAGGCAATCCTGCACGTCGAGCGCGATCAGCATGCTGTCTTCGACGAGCAGCACGCTGTCGGGTATTTCGCTCGCGCCGGTTTCGGTGCGCGGTTCCCGTTCGCTGCGCGGAAGGGTTTCCTCGACCTCTTCATCCGTTACGGTGACATGCGCCGCAGGTATGACGAAGGTCGCTTCGAGACCGTCCTTCTTATATGCCACTTCGCTCTCTCCCCCCAGTTCGAACGGGATCGACTTTTCGATGATCGTCGAACCGAAACCGCGGCGCTTGGGCTTGGTAACTTCGGGCCCGTCTTCCTCGCGCCAGTCGATCTGCAGATCGCCATTATCCCTGATCGACAGATTGACTAGCAGCTTACCACGACTGTCGCAAAGCGAACCATATTTCGCGGCATTGGTAATCATCTCGTGCATCACGAGGGCAAGGACCGTGAACGCCTCGGGCGCAATCATGACGCGCGGTCCGCAAATCTTCACCCGGTCGGTCTTGCCCGCGAGATAGGCTTCCGCCTCGGAAGCGAGCAGATCGCGAAAGGCCGCCGCGGTCCAGTTCTGGCGCGTGATATTGTCATGCGCGTTGGAGAGGGCACCGATGCGTCCGGCAATCAGGTCCGAAAATTCGTCGATCGTCTCCGCCTGACTGCGCGACTGGCTGACGAGGCTGCGAATAAGGTTGAGGATGTTGCGCACGCGGTGGTTCAGTTCCGCGATCAGCAATTCCTGCTGCGCCTGCGACCGGGCGCGTTCCTGCACGGCTTCGTCGGTCACGCGCAGGATCACTTCGAGCAGGCTGGTGCGGATCGCCACGGCTGCGTCGCGCTCCCGCCTTGTCCATGGGGCGCTGCGACCGCGGACGGTGTCCTGCCATGCGGCGAAACTCTTGCGCGGGGTCAGCCGGTCGCCCGTTTCCTTCGCCTTGCTCGGATCGCCGGCCCACGACACGATCCGCACGAGTTCGCGGCGCCACAAGATGACGTAGTCGCGCGGGCTTCGCGAGATCGGAATGATGATTGCGCCTACCACCCGGTCGGCAAATTGCTGCGCTTCCGGGATCAGCTGTTCGAGCGATTCCGTGGCAGTGATCGTGCTCGTCTCGAGCGTGTTGAGGATCGGCTGGATCTGTCCGAATTCTTCCTTGTCGGGCGCCATCCCATAGGTCCGGTAGACGCCGTCGAGCCACACGCTGACGCCGTCGAAATCGATCACCCGTTCGAGCATCGGAGCAATCTCGTCGAGACTTTCCGCAATCGAGGTGCCGGCGGCGAAGCCGCGCATCAGCTGGTCGTGCAGCTTGAAGGAATCGATCTCGTTTGCCGCGCGCTGCGCGTTGAGGGCGCGCTCGATATTGATCGAAATGATGGCCGAGACGAGTTCCGCTGCCGTCCGCTCGGAATAGGACAGCTTCGCAGGCTCGTAATGATGGCAGGCGACGAGGCCCCACAGCTTGCCCTCGACCACGATCGAAATCGACAGCGAGGCCATGACGCCCATATTGCGCAGATATTCGAGATGGACGAGCGAGACCGAGCGCAGGATGGACAGCGACAGGTCGAGCGGTTCGCCGCTCGTCGTGATGCCGGGCACGATCGGCACGCCCTCGTCGCGCACATCGGCGATGATGCGAAAGCGGTTCTTCAGGTAAAGCTCGCGCGCCTGTTCGGGAATGTCTGTCTTGGGATAGCGCAGACCGAAATAGCTTTCGACTTCGGCCTTGTGATCCTCTGCGATGACTTCGCCCGTGCCGTCCTCATGGAACTTGTAGACCATCACGCGGTCGAAGCCGATCAGCTTGCGGACCTCTGCCACGGTGATGTTGCACAGCTCGACAATGTCCTGCTCGTTCGGGAGCCTGGTGATCAGCGGACCGAGCGCCGCAATCCGGCTGTTGTGATCGGTGCCGTCGTGCGGCTCGAACTCGATGACGAGCGTCTTGCCCGTGCTGTGCAGCGCGACGTCGAACGTCGTGTCGGCAGCGGTCAGCCTCATGCCGAAGCAACGCTCGACCTGCTCGTTCTCGAAACAGTCGCGCGAGACCCGGCGCAATTCCTTCATCGCGGCGCCGTCGAAGAATTCGTCGAGCCGATGCCCGCGCGGGTTGCCGATGTCCTTGCCAAGTATTTCGGACAGGTTTTCCGAATATTGCGTCACGATCCAGTCGCTGTTGACCGCGACGAGCGCGCCGAAGGACTGCACCTGCCCGAGCTGATGGATTGGCTCGCGGTCGCAATCGGTTATGTCGGTAACGGTCTTCGCGAGCGTCATGCGGCCACCATGGCGAGTTCGCCATCGGCAATGTGCAGGAACAGCGAGAAAGCGGCGGTCGCCCCCTCGATCGCATTTCTCTCGGTCTCCTGCGACCGAGGGCGTTCGAGATGCGGGCGAAGCACGTTCCAGTAATCCTTCATCGAGTTATCGGCCAGAAAAGCGTGCGGCTGTGTACTCACGGGCATTGCTCGTTTCAAGCGCAACAGCATCATCTGGTTGCCGAGCGCGGAGCCTGCCAGCACCCACGCCACGCCGAGCGCCGCATCGTCCGGCCGGTCGGCCCCGGGCACGTCGAACGGCTTCACCCGCGTCGAATGAAGCCGGGGGGAGGCCCCGGTAATCATGATGTCGCGCTCGATGATGCCCGATTGCCGCGGCGGCAGCCCGATGCCGTCGAGTTCACGTACGGCCAGCCACAATTCGATGGGGCGGCGCGCGGCCAGCTGCACGCGCAGGAACCGGGCATACTGAACGGGATTGGTCAGATCGAGATTGCCGAGCTGACGGTCGAGCCGGTCGTGCAAATCGGATGTCGCCCTACGAAGCTTTGCCCGCAAGGTGTCCTTATTCTTGTCCGAATGCGTTCCCATTACTCTTTCGTGCCCGCCCTCACGTAAAATCAGGCTTTCGCACGAACCTCTCTCCCGTTATTGCCTTAATGCGATCGGGAGCGTGCGAAAATTCAATCGTCATACTACGTGCCAGAACCGGTTTCGTTCCGGTCCGGCATCCGGTTTCCCGTGTATCCTTAGTGAGTTAATTTCGCATTGTGACGAAGGACAGGCCCGGTTCATGATTGCCCAGACCATCCAGCTTGCGCTCGCGCCAGTTTTCGTCCTCGTGGCGATCGGCAACATCATGAACCTGCTGTCCAGCAGGCTCGGGCGGGTGGTCGATCGCTCGCGCCAGTTGCAGGAGCGGCACCGCGAAACCAGCGGCGCGGAGCACGACATCGTCGTGCGCGAAATCCGCATCATCGACCGCCGCATCGAACTGATCGGCCATGCGATCCTCCGGATGGTGCTGAGTGGCCTCAGCATCGGCGTGACCGTGGTCCTGCTGTTCGTTGAGGAATTCGCCAATCTCGCCCTCCAACCGGTGGTGGCGACGTTCTTCATCCTCGCCGTCGCCCTCTTGATGTGGGCGCTCGTCCTGTTCCTGCGCGAGACGCGGGCGGCTTCCGAGGCGCTGCGCATCCCGAAGGACTTTCTGGAACTCGACCGCGACCTCTAGCAGCCTGCTGAAAGGCGGGACCGCGTCAGGTCACGTCAGCAGCTTCACGCCCTTGTCGCGGATCGCGCCGGCCACGATCGGCTCGAAGAAAGAGAGGGCAGGGGGCAGGGTCACGACGAACACGACCTGCTGATCCTCGACCAGAACGCTCCCATCGACCGACTGGCCCAGAGCCGCGACCGACATCGCCATCTCGTCCTCGCTGCGCCAGTTCGTCGTCACGTGCGCCATGCCGCCGGGAATGTGATCGGCGATCTCGCCGCTGCGTTCGCGGAGGCGCCGCCGCACTTCCGCCTTGTCAAGATTGTGGGGAATGGCGACGCGCATCAGGCTTCCTCTCCCTCGCGCTGCGCGCGCCCGTCGGTGAGGGCGGCATCCTGCCCCTTGCCGTATTTGTAATCGATATAGCGGTGCTTGATGGCAAGGTCGTCCATCGCGCCGGTCGATAGCTGCCGGTTGATGCCGTCGAGTTCGCGAGAGATGTTGGTGAGGCTCTGCGTCAATTGCTCGTTCGGGGTCGAACCGGCGCTCGCATCGGACCGCATGTGCTGCGGGATGCGGCGATAGCTCTCGACCGTTTCGGGCAGGATTTCGCCGACCAGCTTGCGGATGTCGCGGGTCGCGGGATGGTTGGGGTCCGCGGTCTCCAGCTGGATGCCGAGCGTATCGAGCTGCACGCCCATGTCGTCGAGCAGCGCGGCAGCGGGCGCGGGTAGCGCGGCGCGCTGATGCTCCAGCCACAATTCGGTGCGCGCCACCATCGTCTTCGCATCGCCCTTCGTCAGGTCGGCGCGGGCAGGCACCTTCATCTTCGGAAAGATGCTAAAGGCGATGATCGCCGCGATGATCGCGAGGAAGGTCAGCATCACGCCGACAAAGCCGATTCCGCCGATGATCATTCCGGCAGCGATCGCCGCGACGAGGATCGCCCCGATCGCCATCGCGACGCGAATGACCTTGCGCAGATAATGCTGCGTCTTCAGTTGCGAGGAGCCCTTGCCGATCGAACCCGTCGCACGATGCCGCCCGCCAGCGCGATTATCGTCGCGAACGCGGCGGCCTTCCTCGATGATCCGGTCGCTATGAGTCGTCAGATCGCCCATCAGCTATCGAGTTCCAGAAGCGAGGGTTCCTCCTTCGCCAGCTTGCCCTGTGCCTGCGCCTGCCCCTCGGCGCGCGCGATATAGCCCTTGGACTTCTCGACCTCGTCGGTAAGCACGGTGACGGTCTGCTTCATGCTGTCGAGCGCGCGCAGCTTGAACTCGTCCACCTCGTCCATCGTGTCGTAGATGTTCTGGAAGGCGCGTTGCAGCGTTTCCAGCGGGATTGTGCTGGCCGCCGCCTGCTCGTGGATCTTGCCGGTCTGCTCGCGCAGCATCTTGCCGGTGGAATCGATGATGCCTGCCGTCGTGTCGTTGAGGGCGGTGATCTGGCCGAGGACGAGGCGCTGGTTGGTCATCGCCTCGCTCACCGTGACAGCGGTGCGCAACGCACCGACCGTCGTCGTGCTGGCGCGATCGACGCCCTTCACCAGTTCGACATTGTTCTTCTTGACGAGATCGAGCGCAAGATAGCCCTGCACGCTGACCGCCATCTGCGTCAGCAGGTCCTGCGTGCGCTGGCGGACATAGAACAGGGCGGTTTCGCGGATCGCCTTCGCCTTGGCGGGATCGGTGGAATCCAGCTCCTCCGCCTTTTCCTCGAGCCTTTCGTCGAGCGCGCGGGAGATGTGGATCATCTGTTCGAGATTGCCCATCGCCTCCCACAGCTTCTGCCGTTCGACGTCGATGGCGGCATTGTCCATCAAGAGCTCGTCCTTGCCGTCGGCCAGCTTGGTCAGGATCGCTTGGATGTGCGTCTGCGCGCTCTGATAGGATTCGAAATAGTTCTTCAGCTTGTTGCCGAAGGGAATGATGCCGAGGATCTTGCGACCCGTCGTCAGCTTGCCGCGCTTCGACGGGTCGAGATCCTCCACCGTGCGCCGCAGTTCCGACAGGTTCGCGCCGACCCCTTCGTCCTTGTCCATCGCGCGCACCGGGCGGTCGAGGAAACGGTTCGACATCTGCGAAGCCGCCGCGATTTCCTTGCGGCCCATATTGGTGAGCTGATCGACCTTCTTGCCGAATTCGGGGGAATTGGCATCTTCTGCCACCAACGCCTCGACGAAGCCCTCGACCTTGCTCTGCAACTTGGTCTTCACCTCGTCGCTGACGGGCACGAGGCCGGCCGCCTTTTCCGCCGACACGGCGGGCACGGGGTCGGGCGGGGTCAGCTCGAAATCGTCAGTCTTGGTCTTGGTCTGAGTCGTTGTCAGGTTCTCGGCCATGTCGGACAGTCGCTCCAATCTGTGACGGCGTTGAGGTTCGCCTAGTGTATTAGTGTCATACAACACACTGTTCAAGCAGTATCGGGGGCTTTGCGCCCTCTATGCAATAGCAATCTGCGACGAATGCACGTTTGACGGCAGCGGGCGAACGGCTATCGACATAGGCCGAACCCGCGGTCCATGAGGGGCCGGGGCGAGGAGGACGACTTTTTGGCGAACGAGACAGCGGCGAACGGCGAGGGCGCGGCGCAACGCGGATCGCAGCGGCACGTCGGCGCGCCCGGCGACACCGCCGCCGGGAATACGCCGATCTTCGGTCCTGACAGCTTCGCCAGCGTCATGCTGTCCTGGCGTCGTTGGTGGCGTGACGCCGTCATCGGCACGGTCGATCAGGCGAGCGTCATCGAGAAGCGGCGCGAGGAAGCCTATACCTCGCCCCGTTACCTGTTCATGCTCGCCATGTCGGCGGGGATCGCGGTGCTTGGCCTTCTCCTGTCTTCGCCCGCCGTGGTCATCGGCGCCATGCTCATCGCGCCGCTCATGGGCCCGATCATCGGCGCGGGCTTCGCGCTCGCCATTGGCGATTACAAGTGGCTGCGCGGCTCGGTAAGGGCGCTGGTCTCCGGGACAGTCCTGGCGGTCGCGCTATGCGCGCTGATCGTCTTCGTTTCGCCCTTGCAGACGGTCACGCCCGAGATCGCGGCGCGCACGCGGCCCAACCTGTTCGACCTCGGTGTTGCGGTATTCTCGGCGCTGGCCGGTGCCTATTCGATGATAAGGGGACGCGAGGGCACGATCGTCGGGGTCGCCATCGCTACCGCCCTGATGCCGCCGCTTGCCGTGGCGGGCTTCGGCCTCGCGACGACGAACTGGACCGTGTTCTCCGGCGCGCTTCTCCTGTTCGTGACCAACCTCATGACGATCGCGCTGGTCGCCACGATCATGGCGCGCATCTATGGCTTCAGCGCGGAACTGTCGGAGCGCCAGACGCGGTTCCAGACGATCCTGATCGTCACGATCTTCGTCGCGCTCGCCATCCCGCTATTCCTCTCGCTGCGCCAGATCGCCTGGGAAACCAACGCCGCGCGGCAGATCCGCAGCACGGTCCTCGAAAGTTTTGACGGAGATGCGCGCATCTCGCAACTCAGTTTCGATCTGGAGGCGGAGCCGGTGACGGTCGATGCCACCGTCCTGACGCCGCGCACGATGGCCTTGGCAGAGCGCGACGGTGAGGGGTCGCTCGCCGTCCTGCTCGGTCGTCCGGTCGATCTGCGGCTGACGCAGTTCCGCGTCGGCACCCAGGCCGAAGCCGAAGCGGCCGAGATTGCGGCAGCCGATGCGCGCGCGGAAGAGGCGGACGCGGCCCGCGCCGAAGCGATCGCCGCCAATCTGGCGCTCGTCGCCGGTGTGCCTCGTAGCGAGGTGCTGGTGGACCGGCAGAATCGCCGGGCGACGGTGCGCGCTAATCCGCTCGACGGGGCGACGCTCGCTGCCTACCGGACGCTCGAACGGCGCATCGCCGATGGCGTCGATGGCTGGCGGATCGAACTGCGCCCGCCATTGCGCGCGCTGCCTCCGATCGCGTTCGAGGCTCGCTTGCCCGAAGAGGAGGTCGACGCCGACGGCGCGGCTGGCGAGGTGCAATTCGTGCCGACGGAGGAGGGCGCGACGGCGCTCGCACTGGTCGGCTGGGCCGGGGCGCGGGTCGATGCGCCTATCGCGCTTACCGGACCCGAAAGACTGGTCGCAATCGTCGAGGATCGCTTGCGCCGGCAGGGCATCGAACTGGCGCCGAGCGAGATCGTGCCGGGCGGCCTTCGCGTCGTGCCGCGCTGGACCGCTCCCGTAGAGTAAGACGACCGTCGATCCGCCCTCGACATCATTGAGGGCGCTTCAGGTGCACTTGTGGACTTTGCGCGGGAGAGGCGTCAGGCGGCCAGGTCGAGGGGCTGTATCTCCCCGGAAAGGTAGAGTTTCTTGGCCTTTGCGCGGCTCAGCTTGCCGCTGGAGGTGCGCGGCAGCGTGCGCGGCGGAACGAGCTCGACGACACAGTTCATCCCGGTAACCGAGTGAACCTTGTCGCGGATTTGCTGGTGCAGCTTGATGCGTTCCTGAGGATCGGAAACCCGGCAATGGACGAGGACCGCCGGGGCTTCGTCGCCCGCTTCGGTTTCGACCGAAAAGGCCGCGATATCGCCGTGATTGAAGCCCGGAAGCTGCTCGACGGCCCACTCGATATCCTGCGGCCAGTGGTTCTTGCCGTTGATGATGATCATGTCCTTCGCCCGTCCGACGATGAACAGATACCCGTCCGCGAGATAGCCCATGTCACCGGTATCGAGCCACAACTCCCCGTTTTCCTTGGCAACGAGGCAGTCGTTCGTCGCCTCCTCGTTGCGGAAATAGGAATGCATGACCGAGGGACCGCGACACCAGACCTTGCCGATCTGGCGATCGCCCTTCGCCTCTTCGTTCTCGCCCCGAATCTCGACCTGCATGTCGGGCAGGGCCTTGCCGCAATTGACGATCGCGCGGTAGCGGGCGGGGCGCGAGAGGTCGCGCTGCGTACCCGAAAGGCGCTCTTCCTCGACCAGTTCGATGCGAATGCCTTCGCCAGGCGGCATGACCGTCACTGCCAGCGTCGCTTCGGCGAGACCGTAGGAGGGGGTGAAGGCATTGGCCTTGAAGCCCGCACCGGCAAAGGCGTTGACGAAGTTCTGCATCACGTCAGGCCGGATCATGTCCGCCCCGTTTCCGGCGACGCGCCAGCGCGACAGGTCGAACCGCTCGCCGACATTGCTCTGGCTGGAGATGCGGCGGGCGCAGATATCGTAGCCGAAGGTCGGCGAATAGGAGAGCGTCGTGCCCTGATTGCGGCTGATGAGGTCGAGCCAGGCCAGCGGGCGGCGCGCGAAATGCTCCGTCTTGAGGTAGTCGACCGACATCTGGTTCGCGATCAGTGACAGGAAGCATCCGACGAGGCCCATGTCGTGATACCAAGGCAGCCAGCTCACCACGCGCTCGTTCGAGCCGACATTCATCGTCGTCGCGTGGCCGTAGAGGTTGTGAAGCAAGGCCTCGTGCGTGACTGCGACACCGGTCGGGAAGCGCGTCGAGCCGCTGGAATACTGGAGGTAGCAGATGTCTTCGGGCTCGGCCTTGGCAAAGGTGCATTCCGGGCCGTCGCGCTCGGCGAAATCGTCCCAGTTCACGCCCTCGCAACCCTGACGCGCCGCCGCGGCGGCACCCATCTCGTCGATTTCCGCAGGGTAGAGCAGGAACTTGGGATCGCTCGACTGCAACTGCACCGAAAGCTGGTCGATGTAGCTTTCCTTGCCGCCGAATCCGGTAGGCAAAGGCAACGGCACAGGCCAGGCGCCGACTATGACGCAGGCGCAGAACAGCGCGGCGAACTCCGGCGAGGTTTCCGCGATCAGCGCAATGCGGTCGCCCTTCTCGACGCCGCTGGCGACGAGGCGGCGCGCTTGCGCCAAGGCGTCCTCTCGCATTTCCCGAAACGTGTAGGCACGCTCCAACGCGCCCCGCATATCGTGGAAATTCAGGCCCTTTTCGCTTCTCGCGGCGTAATCGATCGCCTCGACGAAGGTGGCGAAATCGGCGCGACGGCGCGGTAACGCGCAATCGTTCGGCGTCGGCTGGATAGCTGCTTCCTGCATGATTATGTTCTGTCGCAACTCTTGATCATAAGATTTGCGCCTTCTTGCACCCCCACATGATCCGCGGATGAACCGTTAACGCTCAAATCCCCGGTTGCAAAGTTTTCCATTTGATAAGGAGTGTGGCACGAATAAGGCGCAATGCCGCGTTATCCCAATCGCAAGCCTCGTGGAAGACGGCCGCGAAAGCCCCTAAAACCGCTCGATCCGGCGCGTCTCGAAGAATTCGCGGTCGCCTATGTCGCGCGCTTTGCAACGAGCGCTGCGAAGCTCGAAAAATATCTTCTGCGCAAGCTGCGCGAGCGTGGATACACCCCCGATGCTTCCGAAAACTGGCTCGCGGAGGATGCTGCAAGGGCAAGCGACGAGGCATCGCTCGAGGCAGGACGCGCCAGAATTGGGGAACTCGTCGAGCGGTTCGTGGAAAAGGGCTATGTCGATGACGACCAGTTCGCGCGGAGCCGTGCAGGAAGCCTCTTGTCGCGTGGCTACGGCGCCCGGCGGATCGAACAAACCCTGCGGCATGACGGGATAGCCGAGGAAGTAAGGGATGCCCATGCACCCCAGCGCGCGGAAGCACGGCAGGCGGCACTGGCCCTGGCGCGCAAGCGGCGCTTCGGACCGTTCGCGCGGGGCGGGCCGAACGGCGATATCGAGGACGGACTGTTGCCCGAAGATCGCGATTTCGCCGCGAACGAGGAACGCCGCAAATTGCGCGACAAGCAGCTTGCGGCAATGCTCCGGGCAGGGCATGAATTCGCCGATGCCAGCGCCATTCTCGATTTCCGCAACGAGGCCGAAGCGGAGGAATGGGCGCGAGGAGACGACGATGCATAAATTCGGGAAGCGTGCGCTGACGCTGATCCTTGGTGCGGCTTGGCTGGGCGCCTGTTCGCCGCAGGCCGCCTCGACGCAGCAGCAGGACGTTCGCGCAGAAGCGGCCATGCCGGAACGCCATCCCGTATCGGGCCTCGAAGTCGTCCCTCTGACCATCGAATCGGGTGAGGAAGAGCACGTTTTCGCAGTCGAGGTGGCACGCACCTTCGATCAGCAACGCCGCGGGCTGATGGAGCGCCCTCCGCTGGGCGACAATGAGGGAATGATCTTTCCCTACAATCCGCCGGGCGTGCAAAGCTTCTGGATGAAGAACACGCCGAGTTCGCTCGACATCATCTATGTCGGCCCGGACGAGCGGATCATCAACATCTACGAGAATACCGAGCCGCTGTCCGAGGAGTCGCTGCCATCGGCCGGTCCGGCCAGTCTCGTCCTAGAAATCAGGGGTGGCCGATCCGCCGAACTCGGCATCGAACCGGGTGACCGCGTCACCTGGTAGGCGCTGGACAGCCAGCACAAATGGGTCTTGGCGGTAAGCGGGGAATCGTCTAACCGCGAAGCCCTATGAGCTTCCTCGGCAAAATCTTTACCTGGTGGAACGGTGCCACCATCGGCACATCGCTGTTCACGATGCGGCGCGGCGAGAAGGTCGGCACCGATGCGCAGGGCAATACCTATTACCGGTCACGCAACAAGCGCGATATGACCACCGCCGGCTCTTATATCGGGGCGGAACGGCGCTGGGTCATCTACGAAGGCGCCAACGATGCGAGCCGCGTCCCGCCCGAATGGCATGGCTGGCTGCATGGCTCGTTCGACGATGTTCCCGAAAGCTATCTGCCGCCTGCAAAGATCTGGGAAACCGAATACGTCCCCAATGCGACGGGCACCGCCGATGCCTATCGCCCGCAAGGCGCGCTCGAACGGGGCGGCAAGCGGGTGAAGGCGGTCGGCGATTACGAGGCTTGGACGCCCGAATAATGAAGGTTCGCCGGGGTCTGTTACTGCCGGTCGGCGCTGCCTGCCTGGCGATGCTCGCAGGTTGCTCGGACGATGTTCCGCCAGCCGAAACGGGCGAGGAAACCGAAATTCCCGAGGAAATTCGCGAGACCTCCAATCGCGCTGTCCAGCCCGAGGGTCAGGTCGAAGGCGCGACCCCGATGGAAGAGCGCGTGGCGACGATCGGTGTGCTCAACAAGCGCAACAATGCGACGCGTGACATCGAGCTGACGCCGGGCGAGCAGCAACGGCTCGGTAACATCATCGTCGGCCTGTCCGCCTGCGAGCGGACCGCGCCGTGGGAAACGCAGAAGGAAACGGGCGCGTTCGTGCAGGTCATGGTGCGCAATCCGAACGCGGAGAACACCGACTTCCAGCGCATCTTTTCAGGCTGGCTGTTCAAGAACTCGCCCTCGCTCAACGTGGTCGAGCACCCGATCTACGACGTCTGGGTCAAGGACTGTGCGATGAGCTTTCCGGGCGAGGAAGCCTGATCGCACTCTTCGAACCGCGCGATCGCCTCGCAGATATCCATTTCCGGCGGGCCTGCCGCCTCGCCGATCGCCGCAAGATAGTCCGCCTGCGGTAGAGCCACAGCGCCGAGGCTTGCGAGATGGTCGGTCATGAACTGGCAGTCCAGCACCCGGTAGCCGCCTCTCCGCATGGCCGCGACCAGCCAGGCGAGCGCCACCTTGCTGGCGTTGTCCGCGCGCGAGAACATGCTCTCTCCGCAGAATACCCGGTCGAAGGAAACACCGTATAAACCTCCTACGAGGGATGGTTCCCCGCCATTCGCTTCGCCTGCCGCCTCTGGGTATTCCCCTGCTGCAGGGACGCGCCAGCATTCGATCGAATGCGCAAAGCCCGCCCGATGAAGCGCGAGATAGCTGCGCTCGATCCGGTGGCTGATCCAGCTACCTTCGTCCGAGCCGTCCGGGGCGGGGCGCGGGGCGGCACACTCGCCGACGACCCGGCCGAACGCCCGGTTGCAGGTGACGCGGTAAGTGCCGCGCTTCAGGGTCTTGGCGAGTGAGCGCGAACAGCGAAACTCGTCGAGCGGAATTATTGCACGTTCGCGCGGCTCGACCCAGAATATGTCCGGGTCCTCGCGCCCTTCGGCCATGGGGAAGACCCCTTGGGAATAGGCCAGCAGAAGGAGCTTGGGATCGATGATCTCGTCGCGCTGCGAGTAAGTCGGCGCCTGCATGCTCAGGCTCGCGGCAAGGGCGGGGCGCGACCGGTGCAGCCGGTACTGATTGTTCGAGCGGAGCGGGTCGCCTGCATGATGGACCATATTGTGGGCGCGGTCCGGGGGCAGGGCAAGGCTTGATTGGCAGGGCTGGCTGCTTGGCCGCGCCGTTCCAGAATCATGTTGCCATCATTCCGGCGAGAGCTTAAACGCACCGCTCCCATGCAGGGGTGTAGCTCAGTTGGTAGAGCATCGGTCTCCAAAACCGAGGGCCACGGGTTCGAATCCTGTCACCCCTGCCATTTTTCCGGAATAGACGAAACGTTTGAGAACGTGACCTTCGAGGTCGGCTGACGGTCTGCTATTCGCTGCTCTCACGACGTCTCCGCAACGTCGATTTGCGCAAATTGGGGTGTTTGGACGAGGGGCAAGCCGGAGAAAGCTGACCATCCTGCGAAAAATGTCTGTCGCGCCCTTCGCATGTTGGAGTCGATAGAACACGTGCAGAACACGGCAAGGCTTCCTACTTGGAGGTCATGAAACCTACCACTCGCGTTCGCGTCATCGATCTGGAAACCACTGGCTCGAACCCGCCGGCCCACGCTGTTTGCGAGATTGGCTGGCAGGACGTCGTGCTTGGAGACGACGGGCGTTGGTCCCTCGATGCCGGACACGGAGCCTCCTTCGTCGATCCGGGCAGGTCGATCCCGCCGGTAACGATGGCCGTGCATCATATCATGGACGAAGACGTTGCAGGCGCGCCGTTCTGGCCCGAGATCGCACCGTCCATTCTTCGCCCGGAAAAAGGCGTTGCCGCACTCGCCGCGCACCGCGCCTCTTTCGAGCAGCGCTTTTGCACGCCGAAGCTGTCGGGCGGCGCGCCGTGGATCTGCACGTGGAAGTGCGCTTTGCGGCTATGGCCGGACAGTCCGAGCTTCTCAAATCAGGTGCTCCGATACTGGCGCATGCCGGAAGGTTTGGACCATGCGAGGGGCCTGCCGGTCCATCGGGCCTTTCCGGATGCTTACGTGACGGCCCACCACCTGCGCGATCAATTGAACGAAGCCGGTCTCGACCAGTTGCTGGCTTGGAGTGCGGAACCGGGCTTACTGCCGCGCGTGCCGTACGGAGCCGACCGCGGGAGCTACTGGCACGAACTCGATGATAATTTGCTGAAACGCTACACGTCGGACCGCAACGAGGACGTACGCTTTTCAGCCCGGAAAGAGGTGGAACGGCGAAGCGGCGATGCTTTCGAACCCGACGACGGTGCCGCGCAAGGCGAACTGCTCTAAGCGAAATCCGAGGTTTTTTACCGGTCTTTGGACCTGTTCAAGCCTTGCCCGATGCGGACTCCGATGAAGCCGTTCGGGCCGTGGTAAGCCGATATGGTTAACTTAACCAATTATCGTCTCGCCGCGGCACATCCCCCACGAACTATCATTTTTCATACTTAATGCGTTGGAACCGCAGCGGCCAACTGTGCATTATTGTCGACGGGAGCTGGTTAGTTTCAGTTTTTTTTTGGAGAAGACATCATGTCCAGTCTGTCGTTTCGCAGCAGCCGCCCGGACCAGTGGGTCCAGCCTCGCGCTTACCGCGACGCCTCGCTGCGCTACATGAAACATGGCGCAATCCGTCCGATGGAAGAACCGGGATTCCTGGCCCGCGTCTTCGGTCGCCGCTGACCGCGCACTGAATTTCGATACCCGATCGAATGAGGTCGGCACCCCTGGTCTCGGGTGCCGACCTTTTTTGTGCGCATCGCTAAGGGGAGCGGCGGCGGGGAATTAACCGGGGTAGGCTAACGCCCCGACGCTTGCGCATCAGTACTCGTTCGGTTCCTCCGGCGTGTCCGCGGTATGCGTCGGTCCGGCGGTCTTGTCTCCGCGAGCGAGCTTGAACACCACGCCCGACAGTAGCGCGAGTGCCAGCAGGTTGGGCAGCGCCATCGCCGCATTCGAGATGTCGCCGAGCCTCCAGACCAGCTGAGAGGGTTGCGTTGCCCCGACATAGATCGCGATGCACCAGATCACCCGCCAGGCGATATGCAGCTTCTTCTCGCCGCTCCGGCTCGATCCCGGAACGCGGTCGTAGATGAAGGTGATTGCGCGTTCCCCGTAGTAGCTCCAGGTAAGCAAGGTCGTGAACACGAACAGGATCAGCGCGATGCTGGCGACCAGAGTGCCCAGCGGGATGCTCGCGATCTCGAAGGGGAAGGCCGCTGCGAAGGCGCCGCTCGTCGTGACGAAGCCGCTTTGGGCGGTCGTGCCGAGATCGGATTGCCAGACATGGCGGACCGCCTCGCCCTCGTAGGTGAAGTTGCCTTCGACCGTCAGGATGACCAGCGCGGTCATCGTGCAGATGATGATCGTGTCGATGAACGTGCCCAGCATCGCCATGCGGCCCTGCTGTTGCGGATCGTTGGTCTGCGCCACCGCGTGCGCGATCGGGGTCGAGCCCTGTCCGCTCTCGTTGGAGAACAGGCCGCGTGCGACACCTGCCCTGATAGCGAGGATGATCGCCGCCCCGGCGAACCCGCCGCTGGCGCTCTGCGCATTGAAGGCACCGCTGAATATGCGGCTGAACGTTTCGGGCAGATCGCCGAAATTGAGGATCAGTGCGATAAGCGCCATGACGATATAGGCGGCCGCCATGAACGGCACGACGCTTTCGGCGACGCGGCCGATCGACTTGATGCCGCCGATAATGACGACGAACACCGCGATGGCGACGATGAGGCCGCCCAGCCAGCGTTCCCAGCCGAACAACTCGTTGAGACCGCTCGCAACCTCGTTCGCCTGGATGGAATTACCCGTGACGAGCGCGGAGAACAGCGTGCCGAGGCAGAAGAGGATGGCGAGCCAGGTCCATTTCGGGCCCAGGCCCATCATGATGTAGGTCATCGGTCCGCCGCGATAGACGCCGTCGCTGGTCTTTTCGCGGTAGCGGATAGCGAGCGAGCCTTCGGCAAAGCCCAGCGCCATGCCGAACAAGGCGGTCACCCACATCCAGAAGACCGCGCCGGGTCCGCCCAGCGCGATGGCCGTGGCGACGCCGGCGAGATTGCCCGTGCCGACCTGTCCCGACAGGGCGGTCGAAAGCGCGGCGAAGGGCGAGATTTCACCTGCGCCCGCGCCCTTGCGGCCCTTGAACAGTCCGGCGAAGGCGCTGCCCAGCTTGACGATCGGGTAGAAGCGCAGGCCGATCATGATCCACGCGCCGACCCCCAAAAGGATAATGGCGAGTGGCGGGAAGGGGATGACCGCTTCGCCGTTCCAGGTCCCGCCCCAAATGAAGTCGGAAATGTTCGTGACCGGCTGGACGAGCCTGTCGCCCAGCGTCTGCGGTTGGGCTGCTGCCATTATCTACCCCTCATGCGTCCCGTGAAACTTGCGCGCGCCGCACAGTGCTAGTTTGCGATCATTCGCTTGGCCAGCCTCTTTGCCCTTTTCCCACCGCCGCGTGCTTGCTTTTGCGCAGGAGCGCGCGTAAACGGCTGACCGTCTTTCCGACAATTCAGCGTTTTCGCCCCTCCCGGACTTGAACCGGGGCGGCGCGGAGCCGATGTTGGAAACGCGCAAGGACAACCTGAACGCAATACGGGAAAGCGATACGCAGCATGGCCAAAGTCAATCCGGGCGAATTCATCCGGCAAGTCCGCACCGAAGCGGGCAAGGTCGTCTGGCCGACGCGCGAGGAAACGATCCGCACGGCGATCTTCGTGTTCATCATGATGGTGATCCTCTCGCTGTTCTTCCTCGGCATTGACACCGTGTTCGGAGCGATCGTCTCCTGGCTGCTCACGCTGGCCTGATCCAAACAGTTTCAAACGGATTTCAATCACATGGCACGCTGGTACATCATCCACGCTTATTCCGGATTCGAGAACAAGGTTCGCGACGCGATCCTTTCCGAAGCCGAGCGGCTCGGCCTTTCCGAAGGCGTCGAGGAAGTCGAGGTTCCGACCGAAACGATTACCGAGATCAAGCGCGGCAAGAAGGTGCAGACCGAGCGCAAGTTCATGCCCGGCTACGTGCTGGCCAAGCTGAACATGACCGACGACATCTATCACCTCGTCAAGAACACCCCCAAGGTGACCGGTTTCCTCGGCAACAACAACAAGCCGCAGGCGATCAGCGAAAAGGAAGCCGCCCGTTATTTCGGCGGGGTCGAGGAAGCCAAGTCCGCTCCGAAGAAGGACATCAATGTCGATTACGAGATCGGCGATTCGGTCAAGGTTCTCGACGGTCCCTTCGCGAGCTTCAACGGCGTCGTCGAGGAACTCGATTTCGACAAGGCGAAGGTCAAGGTGTCCGTCTCGATCTTCGGCCGGGCGACACCGGTCGAACTCGATTTCGAGCAGGTCGAACTCGTCAAGTAAGCCGCGGGTTGCAGCATGGCGTAATGGCCAGCCGCCCCGCTTGCCGGTTTACCTGTTCGGACGGGTTACGATGTAGCGGTTCGTAAACTCGGCAAGGTCGTTCATCGCCTTGCGGTCCTCGATCTTGTAGAGCTTCTTGTCGCGCGAGATCAGCCCGCCCTGAAGCAATTGCTGCATCGAACGGTTGGTGTGGATCGGCGTCAGGCCCAGCGCATCGGCAATCTCGTATTGCGCCAGCGGGAACAGGAAGCAGCCGTTTTCCAGATCGTCGGTCACTGCGCTGCGCGCTTCTATTTGAAGGAGCAGATGCGCAAGCCGCCTGGCGCCATAGGACCGGCTGTTGGAGCGCGCGCGGTCCATCGCCACCACCTGATCGAGCATCGCCATGCCGAGCAGCGCCGTGCCGAAATGCGCGTGCTTGCGGATCGCTTCGTTCAATTCCGCCTTGTGGATGCGCGACGTCCTGATGTCGGTGAGCGCCTCTGCCGTCGTCGTCGCGTAGGACCAGTTGATGTCCTCCAGCCCGACAAGATCGCCGCGCTGATAGATGCGATGGATGAAGCGGCGCGAATGGCGCAGCGCCACCCAGCCGATTGCCCAGCCTTCCTCGAGGACGTAGAAATGCTCTTCGTCCGCGCCCTCGCGGTAGATGATGTCGCCGCGCTCCCGCCGGGCAGACGGCGCGGCTTCCCAGGGCGGGTCGAGGAATTCGGCAGGAGAACTGTCACCGTGCCGCGCAAGGCGTTTGGCCAGCGATGCGAGACCGGTTTCCTCGATGAGGTCGTCGGCTCCGTTCGAACTGGCTGGCGGCATTTACACTCGTCCTTCCTCGCACTGCGTGACGGGAAAGGGCTACCACCCCGGTTGCGGAACGGCAAACGCGATTTGCCCAGTCAGCGAAACGCGTTGGGGGAAGAAAGAAGCGCGCGGTGGATCTCTCGGTTTAGCGCGAAGCTGTTCAAATAGTCTGATGCTTGGATTTCTCTTGCCCGTGCGGAGGTGCGATGTCGCGCAACGCATCCGCCCTGTCTGCAGTCCGAAAGGCCCAAAATTTGGAAAACGCAAAAGTCGCTGGCGGCGCGATAACCAGAACTAGCGCGAGGTAAACGAAGATCGGCAGACCTGCCGATTGGACCAGCAGAAGGATTGCGCTTGTCAATATCGCACTAAAAACAGTTATGATTGCGTAGCGGAATGCGGCCGAGGCAAATTCGGAACGTAGTCGGAAGGTAAAGGCGGCATTTCCGAAGAATGAAACGAAATACGCCGCTCCTGCGCCAAAAAGGTTCGCTCGAAGCGGCGGGCAGTATTCAAGGCCAATAAGGATAAATGCAACGCCAACATGTGCGACGGTTGCGGCGATTCCGACTGCTCCGAACGAAAGTAGTTGTCTCAGGATACGTGGCATGAAGCGTTTTTTCTTTCGAGGACCGCATAGAGAGACAATCCGATCGGCAGCTTCATTCTGTTCACAAGCGAGGCTTCACTGGAGAATACGCTCGTAAGTATCCCATTTAGAAGCGCGTCTGGCGTTTCCTTATCGACGCCTTTTCCTATCCCGAACTTCGCCAATCCGCGTTGCGCAAGAGCCAATGGGAAAAGAAGACTGTTGAAATAGCCAATCCGCGAAGGAACGAGCCCAGCCTCACGAATGCGACTTTCCAGACCAGACTGCGTGTACCGCCTGAAGTGATGATGCATTTCGTCGTGTTCCGACCACAACCACGGGAGCGCGGGAACGGTCAGCACGATCTTGCCGGCGGGAGACAGTCGCCCTGCGAGAGCCGAAAGGGCGCTGCGATCATCTTCGATGTGTTCGAGAACGTCCAGCAAGGCGATCAGATCGAAACTCTTCTCGGCAAAACCGATCCTGTCGGGAAGCCGACCCCATGCTACGTTACCCGAAAAGGTGCTGTCGGAATAAGCTCTAGCTTCTTCGCTATATTCGAAGGCCTGCACCCGGCCGAATTCCGAAAGCATTTCGAGGTTTCCACCATAACCGCAGCCCGCTTCGAGGATCTCCGCGTCGGCGGAAAGCTCGACATTGTTCGCAATCAGGCTGCGAACGACGGCGCGACGGCCACGGAACCACCAATGTTCCTGCTGGCTCGTTCGGAGAGACTCGAATGCGGCGGCGTCCATTAAAAACCCTCCTTGGAATCGATGACGTAAAGAGGGCGGTTTCGAACCTGGATCGCAATTCGACCGAGATATTCACCCATCATGCCCAGGCTGAGGAGGTTGAGGCCGCCAAGAAAAAGCACCGCGACCATGATCGATGCATAGCCCGGAGCGTCTCCACCCGTAAAAAGGGTGTAGGCGACGAGGCCGGCAGCATAGAAAAAGGCGAGTATGGCGATCGCCGCCCCAACGAGTGACCAGATGCGCAGTGGAAGGGTCGTAGTGGAAGTGATGCCGTCCAACGCCAGATTGAATAATGCAGCTGGCCGCCATTTGCTGTCGCCGCGGTCGCGTTGCGGCCTTGAGTACTCGACTGTCTCCGTCGCGAAGCCGATCCACGAGAACAGCCCCTTGTTGAAGCGGGAATGTTCGGTCATGCGATTGAGGATATTGACTGCATCTCGATCGAGCAGTCGAAAGTCACCGACGTTATCGTCGATCGGATGATCGGCGATTTTATTGACGATCCGATAGAAGGCGCTGGCGCTGGTTCGCTTGAAAAACGTATCGCTTCTACGGTCGATGCGCTTTGCATTGACGATCTTGGCACCGCCGAGCCATTTCGCGATCATCGGGACGACGAGTTCGGGAGGATCCTGCAAATCGACGTCCATGGGGATGACCGCGTCGCCCGAACTGGCATCGAGCCCAGCGCTGAGCGCTGCTTCCTTGCCGAAGTTTCTCGATAGTTTGAGAACCTTGACGTGGGCGTTCAACCGGCACAGCTCGTGAAGTGCCGCGGCGGTCCCGTCCTGGCTGCCGTCGTCCACAAAGATGACTTCGTAATTCAGTCCAGTTGAACGCACCAGTTCGTCGTTGAGCAGAAGTTCGTCGATCGCTGAGAGAAACGGGCCGACACTCTGACATTCGTTGAACACCGGAACGACTATCGAAAGCAACCGGGGTCGCTGGCCCGATATCTCTTTGCTAAATGCCTGGTTCTCGAGCATCGAACGAAAGTCTCCGTTAAGCGCTTGTCGTTAGGACCGCACTTGTCCAGATCACTTTCTTACCGTTTTTCGTTAATTTTTTTTTAATGCCCGGGGGGGGGGGACAGTGAAAAGCGCGATATCTGGTCAAGGCCGCCAGCGAACCGTTCAGTTTATTCTCCTGCTCGCTTTCGCAGTTGGCAGTGCGTTTTTCTATCCCCGCCATTCGCTGACGCACGATGCAAGCTGGTATCTCGTTGCAACAGCGATGTTCCTGGAGGGGGGCGAGCTTTATGCAGATATCTACGAGATCAATCCGCCGCTGGCGTTCTATCTCACGGCGCCCGCCGTTATTCTGGCGAACAAGCTCGACCTGAATGCTACCGACGCATACTTCTTGTATTGCATCTCGCTGAGTGTCGTATCGGCACTCTGGTGTGGAAGATTGCTACGATCGAGCGGGGAATATCCGCCGAATTCCCTTGCGCTATTCATCACGGTACTACTGATACTGTTCATTCTTCCGGTAGCCGAATTTGGTCAGCGCGAACACCTTCTTCTGATCTTCGCCCTTCCTTATCTTCTGTATCTTTCGGTCAGAGATAGTGCACAGCAAACCACTCGGTTCGAGGCGATAGCCCTCGGCATATTCGCTTTCCTCGGTTTAGCGTTAAAGCCTTACTTCTTGGCGATACCGGCTTTGCTGATGTTAGTCGTAGCTTTCAGAGAGCGTTCGCTAAAGCCGTTCCTTGCGTGGCCCAACTGGGTCGTTGCAGCGTTACTTGTCGCTTACGTCTTGTTCATCATCGCGGTTCACCCGCTCTATTTGCAGGATGTCGTGCCGAAGGCGCGGCTTGTCTATGATTCCTACGGGGTCGACCCGCTCGCGGTTTGGCTGCGCCTCGAGATTGCAGCATTCGCGGTTCTCTCCGTGTTCGTTCTGTTGCGGAGGCGCGCGGTTACTACAAGAACACTCGCCTTATGGGCAGCGGCTGCTGGCGCGCTTCTGAGCTACCTGCTGCAATTCAAGGGATGGGACTACCACATCCTTCCTGCCTCCGCCTTCATTCTGTTGTGCTGCGCCTCGGCGGTAAAGGACTTAGGCAAGCAGTTTGGGCGCATCACGCTTTTCGCCATCATCTCCCTTTGTCTCGTGACGACACTGGGCAGACAACTCCAACGCGGCGCATACCAGTCGGCCACGACGGAAGTCTTCGCTTCATATGTTACGCAGGAGAACACACCGATCCTTGTTCTCAGCACCAACGTCTGGGCTGCGTTTCCATTCGTGAACGAAGTGAATGGCGTGTGGACGAGCCGCTATCCAGCACAGTGGCTCGTTCCAGGTGCCGTCACGCGTTTGGCAAGCGAAGAATGCCACCTTGAAACGCCAACCTGTACGAAAACGCGGGAAGTACTCGATTTCGCCCGCGATACGATGGTTGCAGACTTCTTGCGTAACCAACCCGAACTTGTGTTCGTGGACGAGCGATCACGCAAATCCTACTTCGGCAATGTTGCCTTCGCCTACATACCGTTCCTCAAGTCGGACGCCGCCTTTTTGTCGGCCTGGCGCTGTTACGAGAAAGTCGGCGATGTGCGTAGCTACTCCGTCTGGCGCCGCCGCTGCGAGCGATAGCGACGCCGCGCCACACCGCTTGCAAAGCGCGGGAAATTCGCTATGTGGCCAACCTTCCCAGCAATGTTCGGGAAATCCCTGCGGGAGGCGTCTTTCCTTCGCGAAAGATGCCGCCGACCGCTCAACATGAGGTGGCCCCAGTAAGGCGAGGTTCTCGCCGGGGCTGTCCGACAGTGTGAAAGGAGGCCATCCGTGGCCAAGAAGATCGAAGGTTACATCAAGCTGCAGGTGCCCGCCGGCACCGCCAATCCCTCTCCGCCAATCGGCCCGGCTCTGGGCCAGCGCGGCGTCAACATCATGGAATTTTGCAAGGCGTTCAACGCCGCGACGCAGGACCTCGAAAAGAGCGCACCGATCCCGACGGTCATCACCGTCTATGCCGACCGCTCCTTCACGTTCGTGACGAAGACCCCGCCGGCGAGCTACTATCTGAAGAAGGCCGCCAAGCTGAAGTCCGGCTCCAAGGAACCGGGCAAGGTCAGCGTCGGAACGATCAAGGCGAGCGCGGTGAAGGAAATCGCGGAAGCCAAGATGGCCGACCTCAACGCGCACGACATCGACCAGGCAATGAAGATCATCGAAGGCTCCGCGCGTTCGATGGGTCTCGAAGTGGTGGAGGGCTGAGACCATGGCAAAGCAGACGAAAAAGCAGCAGCAGCGCCAGCAGCTCGACAACGAGAAGCTCTACACCATGGACGAGGCTCTCTCGACCCTGCGCGAGCACGCTTCCAAGAAGTTCGACGAAACGCTCGAAGTCGCCATGAACCTCGGCGTCGATCCACGTCACGCCGACCAGATGGTGCGCGGCATGGTCTCGCTGCCGAGCGGCACGGGCAAGGAAGTGCGCGTCGCGGTCTTCGCACGCGGCGAGAATGCCGAGAAGGCGACCGCTGCCGGAGCTGACAAGGTCGGTGCCGAAGACCTCATGGAAGATATGCAGAACGGCAATCTGGATTACGACCGCGTCATCGCGACCCCCGACATGATGGGCGTCGTCGGTCGTCTCGGCAAGGTGCTGGGCCCCAAGGGCCTGATGCCGAACCCGAAGCTCGGCACGGTCACGCCGAACGTGGAACAGGCCGTGAAGGACGCCAAGGGCGGCCAGGTCGAATTCCGCGTCGAAAAGCAGGGCATCATCCATTCCGCCATCGGCAAGATGAGCTTCAAGGACGAGGACATCAAAGCCAACTTCAAGGCGATCACCGATGCGATCGTCAAGGCGAAGCCGAGCGGCGCGAAGGGCAAGTATGTCCGCAAGATTTCGCTGACCTCGACGCATGGACCGGGCCTCAAGATGGACCTGTCCGAGGTCGAAGGGGCGTAGTTCATTTGGCCTGAAGCGCCGGCGCGGGCGTGACCGCAGTCCCCTTTCGGCTGCGACAATGACATGAAGAGCCGGGGAGCAGCGATGGTCTCCGGCTTTTTCTATGCAGCCTGCGGCGTAGCGTCTTGCTCTTCCGGCGGCGGCAACTGGCTCTTCAACTGCCGCGAGTAAAGCCAGCCGATCCCAATGAGGCTGAAGCCCAGCGCCATGAAGCTGGCGATCCGCAGCAACCCTTCGAGCCCCGCCGCATCGACGAGGAACACCTTGGCGACCGACGCCAGCATTACGACCAGCGATCCGATGCGCCAGCTGCGCGTTCCGGTGCGTGCGCCCCATAACAGGAACGCGATGGCAAGGACGATGCCGAGCAGGGACCGCAGCAGGTCCTCCGTCCCGCCCATCGGCGCGCTCGTCAGCAGGGAACCGGCGAAGATCTGACGCAGCAGCGACAGGCCGAGCAGCACGATCAGCGCCATGCGCGCCGTATCGGCGACGCGGCGCACCCCGCTGCCGAACTCCGGGAAGGACCGCACGGCCCGCCACGCCAGGACGAGGCCGATGGCATACATCGGCAGGAGCAGATTGACGACCGGGATGCTCCCGACCGCCTGCGCATCCCACAGGGGGTTGTGCAGCAGGATGGTGAAATAGAGGTAGTGCAGCGTTGCCGCGGCCAGCAACGCAGCGCCCGCATTGCGCAAGCTGGCGCGGTTTCGCTGCATGAGGGCAAAGCCTCCAACGGCGAGTGCCGCTTCCCAGACCATCCGCTCCGGCAGGCCCAGCGTGACGAACCGGGAGGCGGTCTCGATGACGAAAAGGTGCTTGTAGAGCGTGTGGGCGACAATCGTCCCGGCAATCCCGCTCAGGATAGCAAGACCGTGCCGCGAGAACCTGTCGAGCGCGGTCGGGCGCCAGACGAGGAACCCCGAAAGGGCCGCCACGGGAAGGATGCGCAAGACCGCTGCGCGCCACGATTCCGGCGCTTCGAGCAGCCATTCGAGGCCCATCAGCGCGCGCATCCCCTTTCCGATCCAGTGTCCGGCAGGGTCGATGGCGGCAAGGACGGCGATGCCGAGCGCTGCCAACGATGCGGGAACGAGGCGCGGCTGGAAGTACAGGACGGTCGCCGCCAAAGCCGCGAGAACCCAGAACAGCGCATCGAAGGGAACGACCTGCGCCAGCGCTCCGTAAGCGATACCGGCCGCCACTATTTGTGCTGCTCGCCCGGTCGTGCGGACTGTGCGGGTCGCTCCTCCTGCGGTGACATGGATGAGGAAAGCGAGGGGAGCGAGCGTCGCGAGCCAGCGCAATGCTGCAAGCCATGCGGCAAGGTCGGGATCAGCAGGCTCGTAACCGCCCAAGCGGTCCATTTCCTGAAACGCGGTGTTATCCGTAAACAGCAGGAAGACGCTCAACGCGACCGCGGCGATCGACAGCGGGACGAGCGATGCCGCGCTGCGCCGACGTTCCAGTGCGATGACGACCATCGCCACCGGTGCTGCGACGAAGGGCCAGCTCCAGCCGGGCAGGGCGATCATCCCTGCGCCGATCACCAGGAGCGAGGCGCTGGCGACAGGCGCGTGGAACCGCTCGACCAGCGGGCGGTCCAAGGTGCGTGCCGGTTCCGCAGCCCAGAGGCGGAAGGCGGCAAGAGCGGGCGGCACGGCGAGGGTGGCGATACCCGCCGTCAGGTAAAAGCGCGTGTTATCGTCCGGCGACCAGCCGAACTGGTCGAACGCTGCAACGGCAATGCCCAGCGGGATTGCCGCGACCTGCCACAGATCGACAGAAACCTGCCGGTCCAGCCAAATTGCTGCGAGCGGAACGCCGACCGTGATCGCGGCGACGATGGCTGCGATAAGGACGAAGGTCGCGCCTGACGGATCGGTCCAGAACAGCAGCAGGGCAACCGCGATCATCGCGACCACACCGCTCGCTTCGCGCAATTTTCTGTCGCGCCAACCGAGGAAGGCGATGGCCGCCGCGAGCAACAAATAGAGGCTCCAGGTCAGCGTATCGAAACCGCCCTGCACGATCAGCGCGGCCATCTGGAAACTTGCGAGCGCGGCGGCGACAATCCGCTGCCAGACCTTCGCCGACATGCTCGCCAGCAGGAGCGGCAGGAGAGCGCCGAGACCGATGAGGTAGAACCCCACTGCCGCGAAGGAACTGGTCTCCTCGATACCTGCGGCGAGCAGGAAGAACGCCCAGACGAAGCCGCCGCCCAGCGCCGCCAGGCCGAGCCACGGGCGATGCTGGCGGCGCGAAGTATAGGCGAGACCGGCCACGACCAGCGTCAGGTAGACCGTCAGCAGGGGGATGTTGGGCGAATCGCTCTCGACGAGGGCCGGGGCAGCGAAGCCGCCGACGAGGCCGAGAACCGCGCAGGGCAAACCATAGCGATAGGATAGTGCGATGGCGCCAGCCGTGACCGCGGCGAGACCGGCAAAGGCGATGCCTGCTCCGATCAGGGCGTATGTCGTTCCTGCGAGATAGAAGGCGGCATAAAGCGTCGCGATGCCCGCCCCGGCGAGGGCCTGACGCACGCGGGGATCGGCGAGGCGCGCCTCGAACCGGTGAGCGAGTTCCGCCGCCGCGAGGAGGGCTGCGCCGAACAAGAAGCTCAATGCGACCCTTACGCCGGGCGACAGCAGGCCTTGTTCGATTGAAAAGAGCACGAGCAATATGCCTGCAATCGCAAGCGTGACGCCGCCCGCCCAGATGGACAGGCGGCGGCCGAACAAATCCTCGAAATCGAAGGAAAAGTTGCGCCAGCTTGGTCCGGTCGCTTCGCCGGAGAGTGCGTCCGTTTCGGCCTCGGTGCGGCGCGCATCGACATAGATGGGGGTGGGCAAGTCGGACCGTCCGACCCGGTCCGCGCTTTCGGGCGGGGGCGCGGCGATGACCGGTTCTCCGGCGGGCAGGGTTTCTTCCGGGAAGTCTTCGGCTACGGGTTCTTCTGGCGGAACTTCGTCCTGCGGCTCGCTTCCGGGAACGGCCGCGATGGGACGATCTTCCTGAGCCGAAAAGCTTTCGGCTTCTGCGCTGCGCCGCCACAATTCGGAAAGGGCGCTGGCATTCGCGTCGAGCCGCTCTTCGTGGGCGGACAGCTGCCGCTTCGCCTTCTCCAGCTCCGCGTAAAGAACGATGACCGCGACGATCAGGCAGAAGACGACGAATTCGGTCACGCGGCCCCCCGACCCTGCGCATGGTTCTGCGGCGAATTCTAGCGCGGCGGGGTTAAATGTCGATGACCTTCGCGTCGGCGAACCCATGAAGGCGGAAAGCAAAGGCCTCTCGTGCGTTGATCGAGCGAAACCTCTTTATTTTTGCCGGAGCTAATCATGGAATCCATCTGGACACTCGTCACGATCCTCGGGCCGGTCCTGCTAATCGCCGCGATCGTCTACGCATTCATTCGCAGCCGCTCGACCTCTCGCCGGGAGGAAGTCGAGGGCGAACGCGGGGCACGCGAATTGCGGCACGAACTGGAAGAGGACGAGCGCGGCTGAGAACAGGCTCGCCGACCGATATCAGGCGTTCGGTGCCGTTAGACCCCTCTTAGGTGCCATTGTGAAAAGCCGGTCAAATACCGCCCGGCGTAAAGTCGAAACCCGCGGCTGAAAGGGCGTCGCAGAGGCTGTGAAGGCAGCTTTCCGCGTCTGACTTGCTGGTCGAACGGATGACGAAGTTCGCGCCGACGCGCCCTTCGCGGAAGAAGGGGTAGCTGCCGATCTGGCAGTTTTCGTGGGTTTTTTCGATCTCGCGCAGAATGCCGGCGACCTCGCTTTCCGGAATGAAGCCGCCGACCGTTTCGCTGACGAGCGGCGCTCCACCTTCGAGCGTTCCGGTGAGCGCATCGAGCATTCCCGCGGCTATGTGCGGAACGCCTGCCATCATGAACAGATTGCCGATCTTGATGCCCGGCGCGCCCGACTTGCGATTGGCGATGAGTTCGGCGCCTTCCGGCGTCCGCGCCATGCGCAGCCGCCCTTCGTTGAGGCCGCCCTTGTCCGCATAATAGCGCTCGAGGATTGCGCGCGCTTCGGGATGCACGATGACCTCGACGCCGAGCGCTGCGGCGACCGCATCCACGGTGATATCGTCATGGGTCGGGCCGATGCCGCCGGTCGTGAAGAGGTAGTCGTTCGAGGCACGAAGGGCGTTGACGGCCTCGACGATGCGGGTCTCCACATCGGGCACGACGCGCACCTCGGCCAGGCGGATCCCCTGCACCTGAAGCCAGGACGCGACCTGCGCGATGTTCTTGTCGTGTGTCCGCCCCGACAGGATTTCGTCGCCGATAATGACGAGGCCGGCGGTATAGATACGTTCTGCGGAAGGGGTCGAAGCGCCGTCGGTCATCAGGCTTGCCGTTTAGGCAAATGCCCGCACGAACGAAAGGCGTTTCTCAATCGACCGCCTCGAATGATGTGCTGTCCGACGTCTCGCGCTGAAACTCGGTGGTGAAGGTAAGTATGCCGTCATCGACCGGGTCGCGTTCCATGCGCTTCTTGTCGAGAATGTATTCCTGATTGAGCCGCCAGGGATAGGAAACCGCGTTTTTCGGCATGATATGCTTGGATCGCTGGATATATCCGCTCGAGAAGTCGAAGACGTCGTCCTCTTCCAGCTGGTTTTCCTCGCTCGCAGTCAGGCGGGGGTAAGCGATGTTCGCTTTCCTTTCGTCCATCTTCTTGAGGATGCGGCAGACGTAATCGGCGTTGATATCCGCCCGCAGGGTCCAGCTAGCATTGAGATAGCCGAACACTACCGCGAGGTTCGGCACGTTCGAGAACATGCAACCCTTGTAGTAGAAGCGCTCGGCAAAATCGACCGGTTCACCGTCGATCGCGACGTCGATCTTCCCCGCTATGGCAAGTTGCAGCCCGGTCGCCGTCACAATGATGTCGGCGGGGAGAAACGATCCGTCTTCCAGTCTTATGCCGTCCTTTTCGAACGCCTTGATGCGGCCCGTGACGATGTCGGCCTTGCCCTCCTTCATGGCAACAAAGAGGTCGTCGTCAGGCACCAGGCAAAGGCGCTGGTCCCACGGATTGTAAGGCGCGGTGAAGGTCGCCTCGTCATATTTGTCGCCGAGCAGTTCCTCGATGCGCTTCTTCAGGTTTTCCTTGACCTTCTCCGGCTTGTTCTGCGCCATCTTGAAGGCGTAGTCCTGGAAGCGGATGTTCTTCCATCGCGTCAGCTTGTAAGCCGTTTCGATCGGCAGGACGCGCCGCAGGAAGTTGGCGATGCGATCCTTCGCCGGTCGGGCGAACATCCATGTCGGGGTTCGCTGAAGCATCGTCACTTTCGCCGCCTTGTCGGCCATCGAGGGAACGATGGTAACCGCCGTCGCGCCCGATCCGATGACCACGACGCGCTTGCCCGCATAATCGAGATCTTCAGGCCAGAACTGGGGATGCAGCACCTCCCCTTCGAACTCGCCGAGAGCGAACCCCGGGTCGTAGGGCGTGTCGTAATCATAATAGCCCGATCCGAGATAGAGCCAGCTCGCTGTCAACCGCCGACGGTCGCCATCGCAATCGATCGTCACGTTCCAGCGGGCTCTTGCGCTGTCGAAATCGGCTTTCAGGACCTTGTGCGAGAAACGGATGTGAGGGCGGATGCCGCGCTCGTCCACGATGCGCTCGAGATAGGAGAGGATCGTCGAGCCTTCGGCGATGCTGCGTTCGTGCCGCCAGGGTTCGAATTCGAAACCCAGTGTGTGCATGTCGCTGTCCGAGCGGACGCCGGGATAGCGGAAGAGGTCCCACGTTCCGCCGAGCTTCTCGCGCTGTTCGAGGATCGCGTAGCTCTTGCCGGGGCATTTTTCGAGCAGATGCGCCGCCATGCCGATGCCCGAAATGCCCGCCCCGACGATGAGAACGTCGAAATGGCTCTGGCTTTCGTCCGCGCCGGACTGGTTGTTCTCGCGACCCATTGCCTGTCTCTCCCTACAGCAATAATGATCAGATCGATTGTAATTTGCAACTGTCCTTCGCACAAGCACGGGTCCGCGTCGAGGCAAACGGCTTGCAATCCTGCGCCTATTGTTTGAGGCGCTTGTCCCATGCCCCCGATAAAACCGACCATTCGCACGATTTTGCCGCTTATCGCCTCATCAATCCTGCTGCCGCTGGCCCCCGCCGCCGCGCAGGATGACGAGCAAAGTTCCGAAACCGCAACGCCGGTCGAGCCGCAGAACGTCATTGTCGTCACAGGCGAGGGGCTGGACGAAACGCCCGCCGCTCCCGCCTATTCCTCGATCACCTTGGAACGCGCGCAAATCATCGCCACGCCGTCCGGTCGGCTGGAAGATGTCTTGGGCGCGGTCGCCGGCTTCCAGCAATTCAGGAGGTCCGACAGCCGCTCTGCCAATCCGACTGCGCAGGGAGCAACCTTGCGAGCACTGGGCGGCAATGCAACGAGCCGCGCGCTCGTCACGCTTGACGGCGTACCGATTGCCGACCCTTTCTTCGGTTACGTCCCCTTCAACTCCGTCGCGCCCGAGCGGCTCGGATCGATCACGGTGACCCGCGGCGGCGGGTCGGGACCGTTCGGTTCGGGCGCCTTGGCGGGAACGATCGCGCTCGAAAGTGCAGGCTATAGCGAGCTTGCACCGTTCGAAGGGCGCATCCTTGCGAACGATCGTGGTGAAACCGAAAGCAGCGCGATCCTGTCTTCTCGTCTCGGCGCAGGCTTCGTCACCGCGAGCGGACGATGGGACCGGGGCAAGGGCTTCTTCACGACGCCCGAGGATCAGCGTGTTCCCGCCTCGGCGCGAGCATCTTTCGACAACTGGTCGCTCTCTCTGCGCGGCGTCGCACCCGTCACTTCGGACATCGAATTGCAGGCCAATGCGCTGGTTTACGACGACCGGCGAACGCTGCGTTTCGAGGGGGCAGACAGCACGAATGAAGGACAGAATGCGTCGCTGAGACTGGTGGGACGCGGCGGATGGGCGTTCGATGCGCTTGCCTATATTCAAGCACGCGACTTCTCGAACGTCGTGATCTCCTCGACCCGGTTCACGCGCGTTCTCGACCAACGGTCCACCCCATCGACGGGCATCGGGGGGAAGATCGAATTGCAACCGCCGGTCGCCGAAACGCATGTTCTCAGGATCGGGACGGATTACCGGCGCGCGAGCGGCACGCTATCGGAAGATGCCTATAGCGCGTTCAGCGGTGCGCTGACCGAACGACGGAGCGCAGGAGGTGCGACGTCCGATCTCGGGTTCTTCCTGGAAGACGACTGGACACCGCGAGCGCTCGACGGGAAACTGGTGCTGAGCGGCGGCATCCGCGCCAGCCTGACACGCGTCACGGGCGGCTTCTTCGTTCGGCGCGATCCGGCAAACGTCGTGACCGAAAGGCTCGATGCGCCCGACCGCAGCGACTGGTCCGCGACCTATCGTGCCGGCGTGCTCTACCGTGTGACCGACGCCTTCGCTTTGCGCGCTGCCGCCTATAGCGGAGAGCGCGTCCCCACACTGAACGAGTTGTACCGGCCCTTCGTCGTCTTTCCGGTGGAAACGCTCGCCAATCCCGATCTCACGAACGAGCGTCTGGAAGGGTTCGAGGTAGGCTTCGACATCGTTCCGCAAACCGGCGTCGAATTGGCACTGACCGCGTTCGACAACCGCGTCGAGGATGCGATCGCCAATGTCACGCTGGAGGAGAATCTCAGGCAGCGGCAGAACCTGCCCGCGATCGAGGCGCGTGGTCTGGAATTCGATCTCGGCATCGATCTCGGTCGGATCGCTTTCGACGGAACACTGTCCTATACCGATGCGCAGATTGAGGGACGTGGACCGTCCCTTGCTCTCGACGGGAACAGGCCGCCACAGGTTCCCAGTTTCTCGGCGGCAGCGGCGCTGTCCTATCGTCCGGCAAAAGACTGGAACGTCGCGCTCACCCTTCGGCACGTCGCGGAGCAATTCGAGGGTGACCTCGAAACGGATCCGCTGCCCGCAGCAACGACACTCGGCATCTATGCCCATATCCCCGTCACGGATAATCTGCAACTCGTCTTCCGCGGCGAGAACTTGACGGACGAGAGAGTTGTGATGCGCAATTCGGGGGGCTCGCTCGACCTCGGGGCGCCGCGCACCTTCTGGGTGGGTATCAGGATGGACCTCGACCGGCGCTAGCGCTCGGCCACCATTTCGGCGAGCCGCTCCCGCCGTGCGCGCGGTGACGCTTCGGGGTCCGGTGCTGCCATGTTGATTTGGACTGTCGGGGACTGGCGCCAGCCATAGAGCCTCGCCAGCAGCAGGACGACGACCAGCGGTCCGAGATAGAACGGCACGACCCGCATGACCGAAACCAGCGCTCCGTCGCGAAAGACAACGATCGCAGTCGCGGCGACGAGGACGTAGCTCAAAAACGCGACCGGACCAGCACGTCTGACAGCCAGCCAGCGATAGGCGAGACCATAGGCGAGAGCCGTGACGAGCGACTGAATGACGATGCCGATCCAGCCGAGCGACATCCAGCCGATGCCTGGCATCGAAACGGTGATGCCGATGGGCTTGCCGTAATCCCACAAATTGAAGAACTGCACCGGAGATCCCACCGGCTTGTGCTTCCAAAGCGCACGCGGGACGGGTTCGGTGAAAATCTGCAGATTGTTCGCGAAGTAGTCGTAGCTGCCGGTGCGTTGCGGAACCGCGTGAACGACATACTCGAAATACTCCATGTTCGCGAAGTCCATGTGTTCGAGGGGCTGCAGGTCGCGCAGATTGGTGAGCCTCGATTGCGGTTCGTCGACGAAGATCTGTCGCACTGCGCTGCCGCGGTCGATCACGATGACGTTGAAAGCTAGAGCCGTCATGGCGAGCAGCGCGAAGCTGCGCGGATCGACCCAGCGGCGACCGCGTTCCAGCAGATAGAGCATGCCTATCGCCAGAACCGCATAGACGAGCGGACCGCGCGTACCGCTGCCCGACTGGAGGAGGGCGAAACCGGCGAAGAACAGCCAGCCCCACCAGCGATAGCGGCTTTGCCACAAGACCATCACCGAGAGGGGCGCGAGGATGAGGCCCAGATCGGTGAGCCATCCAACATTGACCGTATTGACCTGCACGCCGGTCGCCGCGTCGCGAACCATGGTGTCGAACTCGTTCGCGCGGCGCGACCAGTTGCCGATCTGCGAATAGATTGCGGCTGGGGCCAGCAGCACGGTCGTGAGCAGGACAGGCTTGGCGAACATCGCGCGTGCCGCCGCGAACCTCTCTGCAGCGACTTCCGGAACGTTTCTCCGACAGAACGCAAGACTGGCCGTGACGAAGACGAGCATGGCCAACGTTGCTCCGACGACGACGGTCAGCTTGTCCCCGATGGAGGGGCGGAATTCGTAAAGCCGATAGACGAAATCGAAGTCGTATAGCCAGGCGATGATCGGGCGAAAGACGAAAACGAAACCGTGAAAGGCAAGGTATAAGGTGGCCGGGTGCGCAACCGAGGCCTGTTCCTGCCGGAAATAGATGACGCAGGTCGCCAGGAAAACAAGCAACGCTGCCGCCAGGGTCGTAGGGTAGAGCGCGTCCATGACAATAGTGATGGTTAATCGCGCGAGCGAAGAAGGAACAGACCGCCGATTAAGTTTTGCGCCGTTTCAGGCCTTTGATGAAAAGCTGCATGTCACCAAATCTTTGCCCCGAGAAAAGCGAAGCCACGAAGGCTCCGGGCGACGTATTGGCGGCCTTGGTCGCGCTGAGGAGGGCGGGCACGAACTGGCCGAGCTCTGCTACGACGAGCAGAACGCAGACCGTGAAAAGGCTGGCTCCGCCGAAGGCCAAGGCAACCGCAATGAGGAAAGCGGTGATCGAGAAGGCCAGATAGATGCTGGCGAACGCAACGTGCCGGTTGACGGCGGACAGCAAAGCAGTGGGGCTGGCTGACAACAGGCGCAATGATGCGGCAAGACATAGCATCATTGCGACAGGTCGGTCGAATTCGGTCTTTCCGGATGTCAGCCAATCCTGAAGCATGGGGCCTGTAAGCCAGAGCAGGGCTGCGAAACCGCTCGCCGCGATGATCGTGATCGACGTCGTCGTCGCGAACAGCCGCCGCAAGAGATCGCTTCGATCGATCGGGGAACCGGCAAAATGCGCCGCCTCGTAATATTGCGAGGCGAACAGGAAGTTCGTTGCCAGATCCAAGAGCCTGACGATGGTGCGCGTCGCGACAAAGCCTGCCAGCACAATGGGGCTGAAGGCGAAGCCAATGAGGAGCGTATAGCCCGACAGGTTGAGGGCATGTACGGCCGGAAGGGCCATGAAACCGAGCGCCGGTGGGACGATCGCGCGCCAGCTTTGCCCAACTGACGACGAACCGGCCTCGCTTCGCATGGACCGTGCGGGGCGGGCAAAGAGCCACGCGATAACGGAGAAGGCGATACGTGCTCCCAGCATGGCCAAAGCCGCTTCGACGATGGCCCCTCCCAACACGACGCAAACAGCGATCGCAATCGCCTCGGCCGCCGTTGCCGTCGCTTGTAGAACGACGTGGTCGGGATAGCGGCCCGCATTGCGCAGCGGCACTTCCATCGCCGAGAGGGGCAGGGTCGCGACGACGTAGCCCGCGAAGATGCCGAGTGCAGTGAGCATTTCCGGCGACCAGTCGATTACGATCCCGGCGAACGGCAGGGCGAGGATCGAAGCTACTGCGAGCAACAGGAGCAGCAGCGTCGCAGTGGCCGCCAGCACGATGCTCGACCGGAAAATCGGTCTGAAAACCGCAGGATCGCTCTTTTCCGAAAGGACGTGGTTGGATGCGGCGGCGAAGAACACCGTCGAAACCGTCTGAAAGATCATCGGTAGGGAAAACAGCATCAGCCATCGCCCGATCATCGCCTCCGACCAGAACAGGAAAAGGAGCGGCAACAGCCCCAGCTGCGTCGCAATCCTGAGAATGAGCGAGAGAGCGTTGGCGAGCAGGCCTCGGCGGAGCCGAAGCCCGTCTCCGGATTTGTCAGGTTTGCCGGAAACGCTCGTCATGGGCGCTGCCTCTGCGCGATCAGGAGATTTGGCACAAGCGGGGATTGACGGCTTTGTCTCCTCAGCCCGTCAGCCTCGAAATGCTTTCCGGCTTTTCCGAGGCAAGTGCGCCTCGTTCGCTCGAACGGCTTCCGGCAAAGCGCAGCATGGCCTGGGCAAGATCGGCTGGCAGTTCGATTTCGCGGGAAATGGTTCGCTGGCTGCTCGTGCCGATCGCAATTTCGTAGCGACCCGGATCGAGCGCGAGGCGACCGTCCGCACGATAACGACCGAACTCGCCCGCCGCGAGGTCGAACGTCATCTTGCGCATTTCGCCGGGTTCGAGAGCCACGCGGGCAAAACATTTCAGTCGGAGCGGACGGGCTTCGCCGTCGGGATTGCATGGCCTGAGATACAATTGCGCCGTCTCGGTGCCTGCCATTGTCCCGGTGTTGCGCAGGGCGAAGGACGCGATGACGCGATCCTGCGCCAGTTCCAGTGAAACGTCGCTATATGTGAAGGCGGTATAGGCGAGACCGTGTCCGAGGGGGAACAGCACCTTTTCGCGTTCGTCGCGCAAGTCAAAGGTCGTGAGCGCAACGGGCAGCTTCCCGGAGGGATTGAAGGTTCCGCAGAGGATCTCGGCAAGCGCCTCGCCGCTTGCAACGCCGAGGCGACCGGCAAAGACGATCGAGGCGACGAATGGTGCAGCCCAGCCGAGATCGGCGCGCCCGTCATTGAGGACGACGAGCACAACCTTCGGATTGGTCTTGGCAACGGCGAGCACCAATTGCTTCTCACGCCGCAGGCTGGCCGGGTCGTCCGCATCGGCGGCAATGGCGATGACGATCCGGCTGGCCCTCCCGGCGGCGTCGCAAGCGAGGCCGATCGCCATGCGGTCCGCGCGGCTGAGATTGCCCTCCCGATCCTCTTCGTCGGCCGCGCCTTGTCCAAGGCCGCGTAACTGGCGTACGAAGCATCCCTGCTTCAGCAGCCCCTCGTGCAGGGAGGTTGCGGCAACGGAGCGGGCATTGCCGCCTAACGCGAAGTGTTTGTCTTCCGCCAGCGGTCCCAGAAGCAGGATCGAGCGATCGACAGTCGTGTCGAGCGGCAAGATCGCATCGTTGTTCTTGAGCAGCACGACGGATTTGCGTGCAATGTCGCGTGCAACTTCGCGATGGATGTCGGGCAAACCCGCGCTGCCGCTCCGCTCGCGTCGCAGATAGAGCGAAGGGTCGCGGAACAGGCCGAGATCGAACTTGGCCCCAAGAACGCGGCGTGCGGCATCCTCGATCTCGATGAGCGGAACCTGTCCGTCGCGTGCTGCCTCTGCTACGGCGGCGACCGGGAAGGTGTGAGAGCGCTCGCCATCGAACGCATCGCCGAGTGCGCGTCGCACGATCTCCGACCATTTCGACAGCACTATCGCGCCGAAATCCCAATTGACGCCAAGCGGATCGATCGGAAACTCCTGTCCCTCTTCCTTCTTTTCGAACGTAACGCTGGCTACCCTCCCGTCGCGCGCAGCCGCGAGATAGGCAGGCAGGAAGTCGTCGATCGCTGCAGTATCTTCTCCATGCACCGAATTGCGCGCCATGCGGCATTCGAGTGAAGCCAGCATCGTATCGGGACGAATGAGACGGTCCCCTTGAATGCCGCGAATACGGGCCGCGACGATGCGCGCGGCCAGGGTCGGCTCTTCCGCCGCCAGTTCGCGCGCGCCCCGCGCCGTGATGCTCGGCCCGAAGGCCCAGTTCGCCCCGTCTGCGGTGGCTTCGATCGTGGCGATCCGATCCATTCGCGCAATCGTTTCCGGATCCCAGCTGGCGGCTGCTGCGAGGGAAGAGGGGAAGGCTGTCCAATGACCGCCTTCGAGGCTACAGGCAGTCAGAAGCGGCAGGCCGAGCCTGCTTCTGCCAACCGCAACATCGCTGGCTGCCGCAATGATTGGGCGCGGATCCCCCGCGACTTTCCGGTCGAGCCACAAAGTGCCGACCTCGCCGCGTTCGAGTGCGGCGACAAGGCTATCCGAAAGGCTGTTTTTCGAGTTTTCCTTCGACAAATCGTAAATAACGAGCTGGCCGAGCAATTCCTCGATACTCATCATCGCGACAAGATCGTCGACCAGTCTCGTGCGTTCGGCGATCAGTCGGCCTGTCCGGTCAAACATCGCCGCGATACCCACAGTTCCTGACCGCCGGAAAAGTCATTCCGCCAGTCTGCGTCTGTGCATAGGATGAGCGGCATTCCCGCATGACGAGCTTGTTCCGGTACCTTTCGAACGCGTTTGAGAAATGCTGAACGAAAAAGGTTAATTTTTCCTTGAACGAAGTTTCGGTCTCGTCGCCCCGAACCATGCGAGGAAAACCGATTTACACATATAAAAATATCTTTATATCCTGGTCGCCGAACCATGCTGACCGAAACGATCTTTCGCGCACTTGCCGATGCGACAAGGTTGCGCATCTTGCGCCTGCTGGGCGAAATGGAACTGGCTGTCGGCGAACTTGCGCAGGTTCTGGGCCAGAGCCAGCCGCGCGTGTCGCGTCACGTCGCCATCCTGTGCGATGCCGGACTGGCGGAGCGTCGGCGCGAGGGCAGCTGGGTTTTCCTTCGCGCGCATCCGGTCATGGAAAACCGTTCGCCCCTGCTCGATGGGGTAGCGCGGTTGCTCGTCCATGCCGAGCGCGAGGATGCCGAGTTCGGCTCTTTGTGTGAAAGCGATCGGCGCAAGCTCAATGCGATCAGGCGATCCCGCGAAGCGAGCGCCGACGCCTATTTCGAACGTCATGCCGCCGACTGGGACGAGTTGCGCAGCCTTCATTCCTCCGACAGAAAGGTCGAGCAGGCGCTGTCCGACGCTCTTCAGGAGGAGCCGATCGGTCGGCTTCTCGATGTCGGGACCGGCACGGGCCGGATGGCGGAACTCTTCGCCCCGCGTGCGGACCATATCGTCGCGCTCGACAAGAGTCTCGAAATGCTTCGGATAGCGCGGGCCAAATTGCAGAACCTGCCGCCTGAAAAGGTCGAACTGGTCCAGGGCGATTTCGGCGATCTGCCCTTTCCGGCACAAAGCTTCGACACGGTAATGCTACACCAGGTGCTGCATTTCGCGCAGGACCCGGCTGGCGTGCTGGCCGAGGCGGCGCGCGTATCAAGACCCGGCGGGCGGATCGTTATCGTCGATTTCGCTTCGCATGATTTTGAGGAACTGCGCGATCGCCATACGCACACCCGCCTCGGTTTTGCCGATGCCGATATGGAGCATGTGCTTGCCTCCGTGGGTTACGAGCCACGCAGGCCCATCGCGCTCGAAGGCGGCAAGCTGGTCGTCAAGATATGGTGCGCGCGGCGCGTCGGTGCCGCCGGCGATGAAACCGTCAGGAAAGTCTTGTCATCATGATCCGTTCGCTCGACGAAATGAACGAAGCGCGCATGGCGCTCGACACCCCGCTTTTCTCTGGCCTGAAGGGCGACATTTCGGCCTCTTTCGAATTCTTTCCGCCGAAGACGGAGAAGATGGAAGCGAAGCTGTGGGATGCGATCCAGGAACTCGTGCCGCTTGGGCCCGGCTTCGTTTCGGTGACCTATGGTGCTGGCGGTTCGACGCGAGAACGCACGCATGCGACGGTCTCGCGCATCATTCGCGAAGCACGCATTCCGGCAGCCGCCCACCTGACCTGCGTCGCGGCGAGCAAGGCTGAAATTCGCGAAGTTGCAGAGCAATACTGGCAGGAAGGCGTGCGCCACATCGTCGCGTTGCGAGGGGATAATGGCGAACCCGGTGCGGCGTTCGAACCTCATCCCGACGGCTACGCTAATGCGATGGAACTCGTCGCCGGGCTCAAGGACATCGCCGACTTCGATATTTCGGTCGCCGCCTACCCGGAAACGCATCCCGACGCGACCTGCCCCGAAGCCGACATCGACAATCTGAAGCGCAAGCTCGATGCTGGCGCGAGCCGCGCGATAACCCAGTTCTTCTTCTCTCCGGAGACCTTCTTTCGCTTTCGCGATGCGGCGGCGAAGCAGGGTATTGATGCGCCCATCATTCCCGGCATCCTGCCGGTCACGAATGTCGCTCAGGCGCGCAAGTTCGCCAGCCAGTGCGGCGCGAAGATCCCCGACTGGATGGACGGTCTTTTCGAGGGGCTCGATCAGCGCCCGGCGGCGCGGCAACTGGTGGCAGCCACCATCGCTGCGGAACTGTGTCGCCGCCTCTATGCAGGCGGCGTGCGCGATTTTCATTTCTATACGCTCAATCGCGCTGACCTGACCTACGCCATCTGCCACATGCTCGGCATGCGGCCCGAAACGAACAACGTAACGGAGGTCGCGGCATGAACGTTCGTCAGCGCCTGATCGAGGAGGCATCGCAAGCGATCCTCATCAAGGACGGTCCTTACGGGACCGCGATCCAGAACGCGAAGCTCTCGGCAGAGGACTATGCAGGCGAAACCGGCCTGTCCGCCGACCAGAAAGGCAATAACGATCTCGTCAATTTGACGCAGCCCGAGGTCATTCGAAGCATCTGCGATCGCTACATTGCGGCGGGTGCGCGGGTTCTCGCGACGAATACCTTCAATGCGAACCGCATCAGCCAGGCGGATTACGGGGCGGAGGAACTGGTCGGGGAAATCAACCGCGCGGCGGCCCGCATCATTCGCGAAGCGGTGGACGCGGCAAAGGCAAAGGACGGTATCGAACGCTTCGTTTGCGGCGCAGTCGGCCCGACGAACAAGACCCTGTCCCTCTCGCCGCAGGTCGAGGACCCAGGCTATCGCGAAGTCACGTTCGATGAAGTGAAGGACGTCTATCGCGAGCAGTGCGCTGCGCTCGTCGAGGGCGGGTGCGATTGCATCCTGATCGAGACGGTCTTCGACACGCTGAATTGCAAGGCGGCAATCATGGCTGTGCGCGAACTGGCCGACGAGATGGAGCGGGACATCCCACTCATGATCTCACTGACCCTGACCGACCTGTCGGGCCGCAACCTGTCGGGTCACACGGTCGAGGCGTTCTGGTATGCCGTACGCCACGCCAATCCCGTTGCGATCGGTCTCAATTGCAGTTTCGGTGCGGAGCAGTTGCGTCCGCACGTCCAGCTCTTGTCGAGCATCGCCGACACGCTGCTGCTGGCTTATCCGAATGCCGGGCTTCCCAACGAACTCGGCGAATATGACGAGCGGCCCGAGGAAACGGCGGGACTGGTCAGGCAATGGGCGGAAAACGGCCGGGTCAATATCCTGGGCGGCTGCTGCGGTTCGACGCCCGAACACATCGCCGCCATGGCTCGTGCCGTTGCCGGGATGCCGGGACGCAAGATTCCCGAGCGCGATACCAAGATGCGGCTCGCCGGCCTCGAACCCTTTACGATCGCCGCATGAACTTGCCGGAAGTCACCATTCGCCCGGCCGATGCGTCGGATGCGGAGAGGCTTGCGCTGATCGGCGCGACCACTTTCGCGGAAACTTATGCAGGTCTCGTCGATGGTCAGGCGATCGTCGATCATTGCGCGAGCGCCCATACCCCGGATGCCTATCGCAACTTGTTGAACGAGGGCGCGGCAGCCTGGCTGGCGCTTGTCGAACCGGGCGCGGCGCCGGCCGGTTATGCGCTTACTTACGAACCCGATCTGGAGGCAGCGGAACCGGGCGATCGCGAATTGCGACGCATATATGCCCTCTCGCGCTTTCATGGTGCCGGGGTCGGAGCAGCCTTGCTCGACGCGGCAATAAGGGGCAGCGGGGACAGCGAGAGGCTTCTCGTCGGCGTAAAGAACGACAACCACCGCGCCATTTCTTTCTATCGCAAACAGGGGTTCGAGCAGATCGGTACGCGAACATTCTCCGTCGCCTGCAAGAGCTACGACGATCTCGTGCTTGCCCGTCCGATTGCCGCCAAAGCGAGCCAGTAAATGTCCGACCTTTCGACCGCGCGCTTCGTCAATATCGGCGAACGCACCAACGTTACCGGCTCCGCCCGGTTCAAGAAGCTCGTCATGGCCGACGACTATGCCGACGCGGTCGAGGTCGCGCGTCAGCAGGTCGAGAACGGCGCGCAGATCATCGACGTCAACATGGACGAGGGGCTGCTCGACGCGAAGCAGGCCATGACGACCTTCCTCAAGCTGATCACCGCGGAGCCCGATATCGCGCGCGTTCCGGTCATGATCGACAGTTCGAAATGGGAAGTGATCGAGGCCGGCCTGCAATGCGTCAGCGGCAAGCCGATCGTGAACTCGATCTCCATGAAGGAGGGCGAGGACGCATTTCTACAACAGGCGCGCAAATGCATGAATTACGGCGCGGCGGTCGTTGTCATGGCATTCGACGAGACGGGTCAGGCCGATACGAAGGAGCGCAAGGTCGAAATCTGCAAGCGGGCCTACGACCTGCTGACCGGTATCGGATTTCCGCCCGAGGACATCATCTTCGATCCCAACGTTTTCGCGGTCGCGACCGGCATCGAAGAGCATGACCGTTACGGTCTCGACTTCATCGAGGCCGTGCGCGAGATCAAGGCTGCGTGCCCCCATGCAAAAACCAGCGGCGGCCTTTCCAATCTCTCCTTCAGCTTTCGCGGAAACGAGATGGTGCGCCGGGCGATGCACTCGGTCTTTCTCTATCACGCCATTCCCGCAGGGCTCGACATGGCGATCGTCAATGCCGGCCAGCTCGACGTGTACGATCAGATCGATCCCGATTTGCGCGATGCATGCGAGGACGTGATCCTGATGCGCCCCGTAGAGGGCGAAGAAAGCGCGACCGAGCGGCTCATCGCGCTCGCCGAAAGTTACAAGGGACGCTCGAAGGAAGATGACCGGCAGGCCGCGGAATGGCGCGGATGGCCAGTCGAGAGGCGGCTCGAACACGCCCTCGTCAAGGGCATAGACGCTCATGTCGTCGAGGATACCGAGGAAGCCCGGCTGAACGCCGAGAAGCCGATCCATGTCATCGAAGGCCCGCTGATGGACGGCATGAATGTCGTCGGCGACCTGTTCGGATCGGGCAAGATGTTCCTGCCGCAGGTGGTGAAGTCCGCACGCGTCATGAAAAAGGCGGTGGCGCACCTCATCCCCTTCATCGAGGCGGAAAAGGAAGCTGGGGCCAAGAAGAAGGGCACGATCGTCATGGCGACGGTCAAGGGCGACGTGCACGATATCGGCAAGAACATCGTGGGCGTGGTTCTGCAGTGCAACGGATACGAAGTCGTCGATCTCGGCGTGATGGTCCCATGGTCACGCATCCTCGCCGAGGCGAACGACAACGATGCCGACATGATCGGGCTTTCGGGCCTCATCACTCCTTCGCTCGACGAGATGGTCACCGTCGCCGAGGAAATGCAGACGGCGGGCATGACCATGCCGCTGCTCATCGGCGGGGCCACGACCAGCAAGGTGCATACCGCACTCAAGATCGACGGGGCTTATGAAGGGCCGGTCGTGCACGTGCTCGATGCGAGCCGGGCGGTGGGCGTCGCAAGTCGCCTGCTGTCGGACACGCAGCGCGATGCCTTCGTCGAGCAGACTGCCGCCGAATATGAAGACGTCCGGGCAAAGCGAGCGAACAAGGGGCAGTCCGATCTCATGCCGCTGGCCGAGGCGAGAGCGAACGCCTTCGTCGCCGACATGGACGAAAAACCGGCGGCACCGGCGAAGCCCGGCCTGCACGTCTTCGACCACTGGTCGCTGGCCGATCTGCGTGAGACGATCGACTGGACGCCGTTCTTTCGCGCTTGGGAATTGCACGGCAACTATCCCGCCATCCTGAAAGACGAGGTCGTCGGGGAAAGCGCCAGAGCGCTTTGGTCCGACGCGCAGGCAATGCTCGATCGGATCGTCGAGGAGAAGTGGCTCACGGCGAAGGGCGTTTGCGGCTTCTGGCCCGCCCGACGCGAAGGCGACGACGTCGTTCTCGGCAATGGCGTGCGCCTTCCCTTTCTGCGCCAGCAGGTAAAGAAAAGCCGCGACCGGGCGAATTTCTGCCTCGCGGACTTCATCGACGAGAGCGACGACTGGATCGGCGGGTTTGCCGTATCGATCCACGGGATCGACGATCATATCGCCCACTTCAAGGCGGAGAACGACGACTATTCCGATATCCTCCTGAAAGCGCTCGCCGACCGGTTCGCCGAGAGTTTCGCGGAGCGCCTGCATCAGCACGTCCGGACCGATCTGTGGGGTTATGCCCCCGGCGAGCAGCTGACGAACGAGGCGCTGATCAAGGAGCAGTATCGCGGCATCCGGCCCGCGCCGGGCTATCCTGCCTGTCCCGATCACAGCCTTAAGCCGATCCTGTTCCATCTGCTGCAGGCCGAGGCAAAGACCGGAGTCCAGCTGACGGAAAGCTTCGCGATGCTGCCCACGGCGGCGGTGAGCGGTTTCTACTTCGCGCACCCGGCGTCCGAATATTTCGGAGTTGCCCGCGTCGGGCGCGACCAGCTCGAGGATTATGCAGAGCGTCGGGAAGTGGATCTCGCAACGGCGGAACGGTGGATACGACCGAACCTCGACTGAGGGCGACATTCCCTGGGGGGAAGTTGGTCGCGGCGACGGGCTGCCTGCTCCTGTCCGCCTATGCCCTGCTGCTCGTGAGCGTCACCTACGATGCGGCGCTTATGGCGGACCTTTGGTTCCTGCCCGCCATCGGTGTCGTCGGAGCTATCATCGCCAACACGTCGGGAACGGGCGGCGGAGTGGTCTTCGTGCCGGTCTTCAACGCGCTGCGCGAATGGCAGGTGCTGAGCGTCACGCCCTTGCAGGTCGTGGGCATATCCATGTGCATCCAGAGTTTCGGCATGACGATGGGAGCCGCGCGCTGGACGGACCGGCTCTACCGACAGCCCGCCCCGCAGGCTCTGCACGCGAGCGTCCGACCCCGCGACTTCTTCACGGTAGTAGGCGCGGTACTGGCCTTGTCGCTGCCGGCGATGTTGTGGACGCAGAGGGGGACGGATTTCGACCAGCACTTGGTATTGCTCGCCTATAAGGGGTTTTCGATAGTGTTCGGTCTGGCGCTGATCGCGACGACCTGGACGATCAACCGCCAGCGGCCGGAACAGGAGCAGCTACAAGGCGTCGATCTCTGCGTCCTCCTGTTGCTGGCCATTCCCGGCGGCATTCTCACTGCACTGTTCTCGGTCGGCATCGGCGAACTGGTCGCGCTTTACCTTTTCATCCGCCATTATCCCGTCCTGCTGTGCACCGGGGCGGCCTGCCTGATTTCGAGCGTGAGCGTCATCGCCGGTTCTATCTGGCATATCGAGGCGGGAACGATCGTGTGGGAGGTCGTGCTTCTCGCCGCGCCCGGCGCTGCCCTGGGCGGCTTTTTGGCCCGCCCCGTCGCTTTGTGGCTCGGGGCACGACGATTGAAGACGCTCGACGGCAGCTGGATCGTCCTCTCGGCGCTCTATCTCCTGTGGCTTAATCGCACGTAGCGCGCGTTTGATGGATTGACGCCGCTCGCGCTATCGTGAATTGCCTTCGATGTCGCCGGTGATCGAACGATTCCCGGCCGATGCGTGGGAGAGCCCGTCCGGCCAGCCGGCGGCACCGAAGGAGCAACCGCCCCGGAATCTCTCAGGTACAAGGGACCGCGTATCGGCAGACACTCTGGAAAGCGCCCTGCTCATGCCGGGGCCACCGAAGGGGTAAGCCCGTCTCCGCCATAGGCGAGGTGGCGGGCCAAGCTCTCAGGTATTCCCGACAGAGGGGGTGTGACACGGCGCTTGCTCCGCGGGCGTCGCCGCATCGAACACGGGAATATGGCGACTTGAGCGAAACGACTTCCGAAACCGAAAAACTGCCGCTGGATAGCTGGCATCGCGCAAAGGGTGCGCGCATGGTGCCGTTCGCCGGATACGAAATGCCGATCCAGTATGCCGGAGCGAGCGGCGGCGGCATCGTCGCGGAACATGACTGGACGCGCAATTCAGCCTCGCTGTTCGATGTCTCGCATATGGGCCAGCTGATCGTATCGGGCGAAGGCGCGGCGGAGGCCTTGGAACAGCTCGTGCCGGGCGCCATCACGAGCCTGAAGCCGGGGCGGGTACGTTACACGCTGCTGTTGAATGACGAAGGCGGCATCCTCGACGATCTCATGATCACCAACGTCACATCGTGGGTCGAGGGTGACGAGGAAGCGGGCGAGGAAGGCGGTTGGGGAGAGCCGACCTATTACCTCGTGGTCAACGGCGCGACCAAATGGGACGACATCGCCCATCTGCGCGAGCATCTTCCCGACGAAGTGACGCTCACGCATCTCGAGGACCGGGCGCTCATCGCGCTTCAAGGGCCGAATGCGGCAACCGCACTGGGCCGGGTGATGCGCGGCGTGCCTGACCGCCTCACCTTCATGCAGTCGCTCGACTACCAGTTCGGCGAATGGGACTTGAGGATAACGCGCGCGGGTTACACGGGCGAGGACGGGTTCGAAATTTCGGTCGCCTCCGAATTTGCGGAGCCTCTCGCCAACCGCTTGTGCGCGGAAATCGAGGTGCGACCTGCTGGCTTGGGTGCACGCGACAGCCTGCGCCTCGAAGCCGGCCTGCCGCTTTACGGACACGATCTCGACACTGAAACCGACCCGGTCAGCGCCGATCTGATGTTTGCGCTCACGAAAAAGCGGCGCGAGGCAGGAGGCTGGAAAGGTCACGAGGCGCTCGTCGAACGCATGGCGGGCGGTGCGGAAACGCGCCGGGTCGGCCTGGTCGTCGAAGGGCGTCAGCCGGCGCGTGAAGGAGCCCGTGTGTTCCACGGCGACAAGGATGTCGGCCGCATCACGAGCGGTGGCTTTTCCCCCACGCTCGGTCACCCTGTCGCGATGGCCTATGTTGCCCGCGACTACGCCGAACTCGATACGAAACTCGAAATCGAGGTGCGCGGCAAGCGCCTGTCGGCCGTTGTCGCCCCGATGCCTTTCGTTCCTCACAAATATTACCGCGGAGAAAAATGAGATGGCCCGATATTTCACCGAAGAACACGAATGGATCGACATCGAAGGCGATACTGCGACCGTCGGCATAACCGACTACGCGCAGGAGCAACTGGGCGACATCGTGTTCGTCGAATTGCCCGAGGTCGGCAGCACGGTCGACAAGGGCAAGGACGCGGCCGTCGTCGAATCGGTCAAGGCTGCCAGCGACGTCTATGCTCCGGTGTCCGGCGAAGTCACCGAAGCGAACGATGCGCTGGAAGACGATCCTGCGCTCGTCAATACCTCGCCCGAGGAAGATGGCTGGTTCTTCAAGCTCACCCTGTCGGACAAGAGCGAGCTCGACGGGCTGATGGACGAGAAAGCCTATAAGAGCTTCTGCGACGGTCTCTGACACCACCAAGGGTTCCCCGAAACCGGCGGAACACAAAGGAACTGCGATGCGCTATCTACCTCTGACCGATACCGACCGTGCGGAAATGCTCGACGTGATCGGAGCATCCACCATCGACGATCTGTTCGTCGACGTGCCCGAAGCTGCACGGCTCGACGGGCCCATCGAGGGCCTGCCGCTCCACGCAAGCGAAATGGCGGTGGAACGGCACATGCGGCGCCTGTCGAAGAAGAACCTCGCAGCAGCCGACGCCCCGTTCTTCCTTGGCGCGGGCGCGTACCGCCATCACGTTCCCGCCAGCGTCGACCACATCATCCAGCGCGGCGAGTTCCTGACCGCTTACACGCCCTATCAGCCCGAAATCGCGCAGGGCACGCTGCAAATGCTATTCGAGTTCCAGACGCAGGTCGCAAGGCTTTATGGCTGTGCGGTCGCGAACGCTTCCATGTATGATGGCTCGACCGCGTGCTGGGAAGCGGTGGCGATGGCGGGCCGGGTCACGAAGAAGAAGCGCGTGGTCCTGTCGGGCGCGCTGCATCCGCATTACGCCGAAGTCGTGCGGACAATGGCGAAGTTCACCGAGGACGAGATCGCGGGCGCGGCGCCCGCCCTGCAGGCGCAACCGGACAATGACGGCCTTATTACGCGGATCGACGAGCAGACGAGCTGCGTCGTCGTGCAATATCCCGACATTCTTGGCCGGTTGCCCGACGTCGCGAAGATTGCCGACGCGGCGCATGAAAAAGGGGCGCTCCTCATCGTCGTGAATACCGAGCCGGTCGCTCTCGGTGCCATCAAGTCGCCGGGTGAGCTTGGCGCGGACATCGTCGTGGGCGAGGGCCAGTCGATCGGTGTGGGCCTCAATTTCGGCGGACCCTATCTCGGCCTGTTCGCAGTGCGCGACCAGAAGCATGTGCGCCAGATGCCCGGCCGGTTATGCGGCGAGACGACCGACGCGGAAGGAAAACGGGGCTTCGTCCTGACGCTCTCAACCCGCGAGCAGCATATCCGCCGCGAAAAGGCGACCAGCAACATCTGCACCAATTCGGGCCTGTGCGCGCTTGCCTTCAGCGTGCACATGACGCTGCTCGGAGAGAAGGGCCTGCGCGCCCTGGCGGCGGAGAACCACCGCCTTACCTGTCTCGCCGCCGACCGCTTGGCGAAGGTTCCGGGCGTTACGGTCCTCAACGACACGTTTTTCAACGAGTTCACCATCCTCGTCGACGGTGATGCGCGCGGTATCGTGCGCGAACTGGCGGAGGACGGCGTGCTGGCCGGGGTCGCCCTGTCGCGCCTCTTCCCCGACAAGGAAGACATTGCTCGCGGCATCCTCGTCGCGGTGACCGAAACGACGAGCGAGGACGATATCGACGCCCTGTGCTCCGCCCTGAAGGAGAAGCTGGCATGAACGCGCCCAACCAGTCCGGCTGGAAGCCGTCCGCACCGGTTTCGCACGATGGGGCGCATGAGGGTCCTGAAACGGTGACGGGCAATCGCGCGCTTATGCTCGAGGAGCCGCTAATCTTCGAAATCGCCACACCCGACACGACCGGGGTGGACCTGCCGCAACCGGCGGATGACATCTCCTCGCGTCTCGGAGGACTGAAGCGTGACCAAGCGATCGGGCTGCCGGGTCTCAGCGAGCCGGAAACCGTGCGCCATTATACGCGCCTCAGTCGGCAGAACTACGCCATCGACCTGGGCCTCTTCCCGCTCGGCAGTTGCACGATGAAGCACAATCCGCGCCTCAACGAGAAAGTTGCGCGGATGCCCGGTTTCGCCGATGTCCACCCGCTCCAGCCGGTCGATACGGTGCGCGGTGCGCTCGAGGTGATGAACGAACTCGCGCACTGGCTCATTACGCTGACCGGAATGCACGGCGTCGCGATGAGCCCGAAGGCGGGCGCGCACGGAGAGCTTTGCGGTATCCTCTGCATCCGCGCCGCGCTCGAAGCGCGGGGCGATGCGCGCAAGGTGGTTCTCGTCCCCGAAAGTGCGCATGGCACCAATCCGGCGACCGCTGCCTTTGCCGGCTACGAAGTCGAGGACATTCCCGCGACGAAGGATGGCCGGGTCGATCTGGAAGCGCTGAAAGCGCGCCTCGGACCGGACGTGGCGGGCGTGATGATCACCAACCCCAACACCTGCGGCCTGTTCGAGCGGGACATGAAGGCGATCTCCGACGCGGTCCACGAGGCAGGCGGCTTCGTCTATTGCGATGGAGCGAACTTCAACGCCATCGTCGGCAAGGTGCGTCCCGGCGATCTCGGCGTCGATGCGATGCACATCAATCTGCACAAGACCTTTTCGACGCCCCATGGCGGCGGCGGTCCGGGTTCCGGCCCGGTCGTCCTGTCGGAGGCGCTGTCGCCCTTCGCCCCGCTGCCTTACACCGCGCGGACCAAGGACGGGCAGGTGCATCTGATCGAGGAAGAGGGGGCCAATGCCTTCTCGAACGAGCATTTCGGCGGAAGCATGCAGAGCTTTGGCCGGATGACCGCGTTCCACGGCCAGATGGGGATGTTCACCCGCGCGCTGACCTACATCCTCAGCCACGGCGCGGACGGGCTGAAACAGGTGGCCGAAGATGCCGTGCTCAACGCCAATTACGTGCTGCGTGCCTGCGAGGACGTGTTGTTCGCGCCCTTCGCGGATAGCGGTCCGTGCATGCACGAGGCCCTGTTCGGCGACAAAAATTTCGGCGGTGACCTGACGACGCTCGATCTCGCCAAGGGCATGATCGACGAGGGCTATCACCCGATGACCATGTATTTCCCGCTCGTCGTGCATGGCGCAATGCTGATCGAGCCGACGGAAACGGAAAGCAAGGCCGCGCTCGACCAGTTCATCATGGCGCTGCGCAGCGTTGCGAGCCGCGCGAAGGATGGCGACGAGAGCCTTAAGCAATCGCCCTATTACGCGCCACGCAGGCGGCTCGATGAAACGCAGGCTGCCCGCAAACCTCTGTTGAGCTGGATCGACGGCGACACCGCCTAGAGGCGACGCGCGTCCCGCTCGCGTTCTTCGAGACCGGCTGCTTCGCCCTCGGCCGGTTCGCCGGAGGGTTCGATGACGATACGGATGCGGCTTTGGGAGAGGATCGCGACCCAGAAGCCGATGACGGCAAGCGCACTGGCGAACATGACGGCAAGCGCCGCGCCCTTGATCCCGTTCCAGTCCATCGCCGCTTCCATGAATATGATGGCGAGGGCAAGCGGGATGGCCCGGACGAGAAATGCCGTGCCGGCCCTCTCCGCCGATACCAGCAGCGATTCCAGGCTCGCTCCCACCAGTTCGATCGCGCCTGCGATCGCTAAAATGACCATCGCCCAATAGACGCCGCGCAGTTCCTCGCCCGCGATGATCACGATGACCCAGCGCCCGAACAAAAGCGAGAGCAACACGGCGAGCACTCCGCCGATCAACGCGATATTCGCCATGCGCCGTGCGATCGCCATCGCCTGATCCTTTGCGTGGACCAGTTCGGGGAAGATCGCCTTCGAGATGGTCTTGGCCAATTCGACGAGCGCCTGTCCCAGCTGCGCCGCGACCCGGAAGCCCCCCGCCAGCGCTTCACCGCCGACGGCCCCGACCCACAGAAGGATGAATTGCTTGTTGGCGACGAGCAGGCTGCCGGAAAGGTTGGTCGAGGCGACGAAGGTCCATGCGCCCGGATGCTGTCTCGGAAGGCGCGTGAGGCTGATCGCGCTTGCATCGATCCGCTGGTCGCGCATCGCCACCAGCCAGGTCGCGATGGCGACCGCCACTTCGGAAAGCGCCCAGGTGATGACGAAGCCCAGCACGGTCGGCATGTAGAAAGCTGCGAGCACGGCCCCGATGGCCCGGATTACCGGCTGCACCGAATCTGCGAGCGTCGCCAGATCGTACCGGAAGTTGAGCCGCAACAGACCGATCGGGGTGGCGCGGATCGATAGCAGCGAGATCACGCTATAGCCGAATGCGATCCACAGCGTTTCGCCCGACAGCGGAAGCCAGAGGTCCGCGGTAAAGCACAGGACAGCGGCGAGGACGGTCCCGCCCGCCACCGACAGCAGATCGAGCGCGATGGCGAAACCGGTCGCCTGTCCCGGACCTTCCTTCCCCGCTCCCCAGCGAATGATGAACTGCCAGGTCTGGAAGTTCGCAATACCCGTGATGACCTGGCCCATTGCGACGATGATGGAGAACGTGCCGAATCCGTCGATCCCCAGCGTGCGCGTTGCAAGGGCAAGATAGACGAGGCTGAGCACGGCATTGATGCCGCGTCCGCCCAGCAGCCAGCCGATATTCGTTGCAAGACGTTTCATGGTCGACCGGGCTCAGGCTGCCTCTGTCCGGCAGCGCAAAAGACGTTCTGTCACGCGAAGAGTGCGTTCGTTGTCGACGTCGATCGCATATTCGCCACTCGAGACGATGATGGGCGCCATCTTCAATGCGAAACGCCTGGATATCTGCGCGAACAGCTTCTGCCGGCTGCCGATGCCGAGATAGAACAGAGCGAGATTGCGCAAGCCGAACGCCTTGGCGATCCGGCTCGGAAACTTGACGAACTGACCGCCGCTCCGAAAGACTTCGGTGGCGGATAGCGCCCGCTCCGATGCGGCCCAATACATGTTGCAGTTCGAAAATTCGCCGTCGGCAAATCGGTAGAATTTCGACTGACCTTCGGGGTCGGCGGCCTGCACGTCTTCCTTGCGGGCCATCGCGGAGGCGGCATCGAGCCCTTGCTTCAAAGACTTGCGGATCATCTCCGAATATCCTTCGGGCGTTACGAGGCAATTATCCGCGGTCGTTACCAGAATGGGAAAGTCCGCGCCTTGCGCTCCAGCGACGACGCTATCGACGAGGTTGAAGGCCGCTTCGTGGAAGGTGAGCCGCCGTTCTTCGATCAGCTGCGCGACGAGCGGAAGGGCCGCGATCTCTTCGGTTTCATGAGCGATGATACGGATCGGCCCGATGTCAGGGCATCGGGCGACGGCCGACAAGGTGTGCTCTATCATCGGCTTGCCTGCGACGGGAACGACGCATTTCTGCGCCACTCCAGCATTCGCGGCCAACGCATCGAGCGCCCCGGACCGTTTTCCTGCAAGGATCATGGCGGTGACTGGTTTTGCCGTGCATTCGGTCATCGACCCTCTCCCTCCTCGCGCGCTAACCCTTGTCACGGGGTCGGTGAACGCGCAAGACGCGCGGCTCATGCGTATCGTCTTTTCGAGAAAGGGGTTCGACAGCGCCGCCGGGGGCGGGCCGTCGCCGATCATCGATGGCCGGCCGGTCAGCCTTCCCATTCCCGACAGCAAGGGGCTTTCGCGCGCTACCTACGGCGATTGCGGTCTGGGCGAACTGGTCGCGACGGCGAGCAGGGGCCGGCTTTCGGCGAGCGACCTCTGCCATCACGACCCGATGTTCCTGCCGGGCGATCGCTGCGTCTTCGGACAATGCGGCGGCGCACAGACCCATCTCGACCGGAACGGCGTGACCATCGGCGACGTGTTCCTCTTCTTCGGCTGGTTCAGAAGCGAAGAGGAGGGCGATCATCACCGCATCTTCGGCTATCTCCGGATCGAGGAGATCGTCCGGCTTGCCGATTGCGGGGAAGCGAAACGGCAGGAATTCGCAGAGCTCGGCCACCCGCACGCCTTCGGCTTTCACCACCCTAATCGCAGTGATACGCTTTATGCAGGAACGGGCGTCGCAGCCTCCGAAGCGAGCGGCAGGCTGAGATTATCTCGCGAAGGCATGACGCGCACCCATTGGCGCGTTCCCGAATGGCTCGGCAAGGTCGGACTGTCCTATCACCGTGGGGCGAACCGCTGGCCGGCGCCCGATCACCTCGTTTCCGTCGCGCAGGGTCAGGAATTCGTCGCGGATATCGGCACGGAAGCCGAACCGCGCGAATGGCTCGACGGAATTATCCGCGCAATCCGTAAGTCCTGATGATGGCCGAGAAGTCGAGCCCGCCATTCCCGGCTCCGGCGAAATCCTCGTAAAGCGAGGCCGCACGACTTCCGATCGGAACGGCGGCGTCGGCCTCTTCCGCCGCCGCCATTGCAAGGCGCAGGTCCTTGAGCATCAGCGCGGTCGCGAACCCGCCCTTATAATCATTGTCGGAGGGAGACTTTGGCCCAACGCCCGGCACCGGGCAGTAGCTCGTCATCGACCAGTTCTGTCCCGAGGACACGGAAGAGATGTCGTAGAAGATCTGCGGGTCGAGCCCGAGCTTCTGCGCCATGGTAAAGGCTTCGGCAGTCCCGATCATGTGGATGGCGAGGAGCATGTTGTTGCAGATCTTGGCCGCCTGACCGTTGCCTGCGTCGCCGGCATAAATGACGGCCTTGCCCATGCTTTTGAGGACCGTCTCGGCATCATTGAAGGCTGTTTCGGTGCCACCGACCATGAAGGTCAGCGTGCCGCCTTCCGCTGCCGCGATCCCGCCGGAAACGGGGGCATCGACCATGCTGTAACCCGCTTCCGCTGCGGCTTGCGCGACATGACGCGCGGTCGCAACGTCGATGGTGGAGCAGTCGATGAGGATGGCTCCGGTCGGAGCGTGGCCGATGATGTCACTCGTGTAGACGTCGCGCACGATGGCGCCGTTCGGCAGCATGGAAACGACCGCATCGACGCCTTCGACCGCTGCGCGTGCTGAACCGAAAGTCGCGCATCCTGTGGCTTTCGCACGGTCCAGCGCTTCTTGCGAAAGGTCGAACGCGTTCACTTCATGCCCCGCCTTGACGAGGTTCGCGGCCATCCCGCCGCCCATGTTGCCGAGGCCGATAAAGGCGATTTTCATACAATACCTGCTTCTTCGAGTAGTCCGTAAATGCTGAAAACTATTAGTGTAACGCCGAATATGGATGCCATCACTAATTGGAAGTAGTGTAGCCACCTATCGACCGCGGTTCGCGGCAAGGGTTCCTCGCCGCTAGCCTTCAAGATTGCAGCTTCAAGCACACTGATCGAGCTGCCATCGCGGTATTTCCAAAGCCGGAATGCCATCCAGCAGAAGAACAATCCCACCAGTAAAAGTGCGATTCCAAAGATCACCGTCCCTTCCACTTGCCCTCGCGTTTTTCGACGAAGGCGGCCATGCCTTCCTTCTTGTCCTCGCTCGCGGTGAGGATCTGGAAGATGCGGCGTTCGATAACCAGTCCCTGATCGAGCGAGGTTTCGAAGGCGGCGTTGACCATTTCCTTGTTCGCGATCGCGGCCATCGGCGGCATCGATGCGATCGTCGCGGCGGTCTTCATCGCCTCGTCGAGCAACTGGTCGTGCGGCACGACGCGCGCGACAAGGTTGCTGCGTTCGGCTTCCTCGGCGTCCATCATCCGGCCTGTCAGGCACATTTCCATTGCCTTCGACTTGCCGACCGCCTTGGTCAGCCGCTGCGATCCGCCCATGCCCGGCGCGACACCGAGCTTGATCTCCGGCTGGCCGAACTTCGCATTCTCGCTCGCGATGATGAAGTCCGCCATCATGGCAAGTTCGCATCCCCCGCCGAGCGCGAAGCCGTTCACCGCAGCGATCCACGGCTTGCGGGTCTTCTTGACGATTTCGCTGGTCCAGGGAGCAAAGAAATCCTCGAGATAGAAGTCGGCCGCGTCCTTCTCGCTCATCTCCTTGATGTCGGCCCCGGCGGCAAAGGCCTTGTCGCCCGACCCGGTGAGGACCGCGCAAAGCTGGCTGCTATCGGCTTGGTAGGTTGCGAAGGCAGCGATTAATTCTTCCAGAACCTTCGAGTTCAGCGCGTTGAGCGCCTTCGGGCGATTGAGCGTGATCAGGGTGACGCCGTCATTGCCCTGAGCGTTGGGTTCGACCGTGATCGTCTCGTAATTCATAGCGGTTTCCATTCCTGGTCATCGGGCAGGGGGGCAAAGATGCTGTCGATCAGGTCCTTGCTCACGGCCTCTGCCGTTGGGGGATCCCATTGCGGATCGTTCGTCTTGTCGACAATGAGAGCGCGCACGCCCTCCGCGAAGTCGGGCCGGGTCAGCACGCGGCTCGCGATCCGATATTCCATCGCCATGTTGTCGGCGAAATCGTCGAGCTTGCGGCTTTCGGACAATTGCCTCAGCGCCACCTTGCAGGTCTGCGGGCTCTTGGTGCGAAGCGTCTTCAGTTCCTTCGCCGCCCATTCGGAATCGTCTGCTTCGAGCGCGGCCAGAATGTCCTCGTAATTGTCCGAGGCAAACAGCCGGTCGATCCGTTCGCGATTGCCGGCGAGGCGCGCTTCGGGCGGCTCGACCGAATGTTCGTCCAGTATCGCCTCGATCCGCTGCGGCTCGGCAACGATGGCCGCCTTTGCCGCTGAAAGGCCTTCGCTCGGCAGATAATGCGTCGCCAGCCCCGCCCACAGGCATTCGGCCCCATCGAGCCGCGCGCCCGTCAATGCGAGAAACTCGCCGAGCCGCCCGTCGAGGCGGGAGAGATACCAGCCGCCCCCGACATCGGGGAACAGGCCGATGCCCGTTTCCGGCATGGCGAATTTGGTGTTCTCCGTCGCGACGCGATAGCGGGCGGGCTGCGAGATTCCGACCCCTCCGCCCATGGTGATGCCGTCCATGAAAGCGACGACCGGCTTGTCGTAGGTGAAGATCTGGTGATTGAGCTGATATTCGGCATGGAAGAATGCTCGGCCAGATACGCCGCCGTCATTGAGCGCCGAATTGCGAAGGAAGGCGATGTCGCCGCCCGCGCAAAAGCCGCGCCCCTCGGCGTGGTCTATGAGGATTGCTTCCACTGCGTCGTCCTCCGCCCATTGGCCGAGACACGCGGTCATTTCCCGGCACATTTCGAGCGTCAGCGCGTGGAGCGCCTTAGGCCGGTTGAGCGAGATATGGCCAGCGCGGCCGTGGGTGTGAGTAAGCAGGTCCGACATCAGCCCTGCCTCAACAGATCGCGTCCGACGATCATCCGCATGACCTGGTTGGTCCCTTCGAGGATCGAATGAACCCGCAAGTCGCGCCAGAACCGCTCGATCGGATAATCCTTCAGGTAACCATAGCCGCCGAACAGTTGCAGCGCATCGTTCACCACCTTGCTGCCATTGTCGGTCGCGAGCCGCTTCGCCATCGCGGAAAAGCGGGATTTGTCGGGGGCGTTCGCGGTAACTTTCGCGGCGGCGAGGTAGAGGAGGGCGCGGGCGGCCTCCAAATCGGTCGCCATATCGGCCAGCATGAACTGGGTGTTCTGAAAGTCGGCGACCGGCGCGCCGAATTGCTGGCGGTCCTTGGTATAAGCGATGGCCTCGTCGAGGCACCGCTGCGCGCCGCCCAGCGAACATGCGCCGATATTGAGGCGACCGCCGTCCAGGCCCATCATGGCGAAGCGGAAGCCTTCACCTTCCGCGCCGACCCGGTTGGCGACCGGAACGCGGGCATCTTCGAACACCACCTGAGCCGTCGGTGAAGCGTTCCAGCCCAGTTTCTTTTCAGGCGCGCCGAAGCTGACGCCGGGCGTATCCTTGTCCACCACGAGGCAGCTTATGCCCTTGGTCTTGTCGTCGCCGGTTCGCACCATGGTGACATAGACGTCGTTCACGCCGCCGCCCGAAATGAACTGCTTCGTCCCGTTGAGAACGTAGTGGTCGCCGTCCAGCCGGGCGCTCGTCTTCAGCGCCGCAGCGTCCGAACCGCTGCCCGGCTCGGTCAGGCAATAGCTGGCGAGCTTCTCCATGCTGACGAGGTCCGGAAGGTAGCGTTCCTTGAGTTCGTCTCCGCCGAACCGGTCAATCATCCAGCTGGCCATGTTGTGGATCGAGATGAAGGCGCTCGTCGTCGGACAACCATAGGCCATCGCCTCCATGATGAGCGCCGCTTCGAGCCGACCGAGGCCGATGCCGCCAGACTCTTCGCTGACATAGATCGCGCCGAAGCCGAGTTCGGCGGTCGACTGGATGACCTCGCGCGGGAAATGGCTTTTCTGGTCCCATTCGCCCGCATGGGGCGTGATGTTGTCGGCGGTGAAGCGCTGCGCCATGTCCTGGATCGCAAGCTGTTCTTCGGTAAGCTGAAATTGATCGTTCATGAATTTCCTATGGCATCGCGAATGATGTTCGTCACCCGTCGCTTTCGCTTGTTTGTCGCGACGTGGCGGGGCCATCTGCTTGGCCAAGCCGCGCTAGCGAACTGGCCGTTCCAAGACTAGCCTTGCGGACAGCGCCGGTATTTCAATTCCTCGTAACTGCCCCCGCTCGGATCGGTCCGGGTCAGGGTGCGACCGCCCGGATCGAGCGTCAGCCGCGTTTCTTCGGTCCAGCTTTCGCCTTCGCCGGTCATCTGCAGCGTGACTATCACGGAATTGGGCGCGACCTGCCGGATGGTCGAAGCCTCACCCGTGGATTCGTAGAACGTCGCGCCGTCTCGATCGATCGTGAAGCGCAGCTCGGAACTGCGCGAACAGTCGCCATCTTCGAAATCCCAGGTTCCGGTGAAGCCCGACGGGACGGTATCGAGCTGGACGACCTTGCCCGGATAAAAATCGAGGCCGCTTCCGGCGAGGGCGGGGCCGGGTTCGCTCTGCGGAATGGCCGCGGGCGGTGGGCCGCTGCGCCCCTCGGCGCGGTTCTCGATCCGCTCCGCGTAATTCTCCGCGGTCTCGCCAGCGCGTTCCTGCTCCGGTTCCGAGCAGGCGGCTATCAGGACGAGCGGCAGCGCGACACCAGCAACAAGAAGCGGCCGGCGCATTCTAGCCCTCTCCCCGGCAGCGGCGATACTGCGTAACCGACAACCGACCGTCGCCATCGTCATTGTTCACTGCGAGCGTTCCGCCCGGCTGGAGCGCAAAGTCCTTGCGCGCACGGGACGGCCTGTCGCCATAGCTCGTATTGAAGGTCGCATCGATCATTTCGTCCGTCCGGTTATGTACCTCGATGATGTCGCCGCCTGTCTCGAACAGCGAATATCCGTCTTCGCGGATGGTGAGGACCTTGCCGAAATTGCGGTTCGTCGTCGAGGTCTGGTTGCAGTCCTCGGCGGTCGGTGCACGTCCGAGATTGTCCTCACGCCAGGTGCCGCGAATTGCGTTGGGCATCGTCTGCGCGAATTCTTCCGCTTCCGCTTGCGTATCGGTTGGTAGCGGCGGCGCGCCTGCGCCGGTCCCGCCATCGGGTTCGACGGGTATCATTTCTTCGCCGGCTTCCGCGTCGCCCAAAGCTTCTTCCGTGGCAGGCGAACAGGCGGCGAGCGCGAGCAGCGTCAGCGGGGCGGCAAGGCGAAGGAAGGGACGTCTAGTCATGTCCCTTCCAACGCCCGGCCGTGCAGCTTTATCCCGCCAGATCGCTTTCGGAATGCTCGGCGCCATCGACGCTGCTCGCGACGCTTTCCCCGATGATCTCTTCCGCTTCGTTCTGCGCGAGCGGATAGTCCATCCGCGTCATATTGGGTCCGGCGCAGCTATAGGTCGCCCCGTTGGCGATGCTGGCGTCCACGAGTTTCCCGGCGAGATCCGGGCGGAGCGTGGACAGCGCCGTGCTCGCCTGTTCGTAGTCGCGGGCAAACGCCATGCCGGTGACCTTCTCGCTATCGTGTTGCTTGGCGCCGATGAAAGGCACGAGGTCGGTGAGGTAAGTGATCTTGCCTTCCTCGATGCTGAATTTCGGGGCGCCGAAGCAGAAGGTGTCGACTGACACTGCCTTGCCGACTGCGTGCGAACCGATGACGTAATCCCCTGCCGTCAGGCGCACGATCTGGATTTCGTAAGGTGCCTTGCGGTCCTTGCTCGCGACGTTCGTCCAGTAGGTCGTGAAATCGCCCATCTTCTTCCACTTCTTCGGCTGAAAGTGGAGGTCGCCATTCTCGGCATCGTACCGGCGCAATTCGATGGATCCCGAACGCCCCGCGCTGCCCTCGTCGTTCCGGCGGAAGACCACCATCACGGCACCTTCGCCCGGCTCTAGTTCCAGCGGATCGTCGAGCGGAACCTTCTTGCCGAGGAACAGCGTGGGTTTGCCGGCGGGCGGTCCCGCCATGCTCGCCGGAAGCCCGGAAACAGGCAGGAAGGTATCGAGCGTGGTGATTTCGCCCTCGACCGTATCCGCTCCGACGATGCTATCGAAATAGGCATTGCGCTGGCCGTCGGTCATCGCTGCTATCTTCGCCGACATCGCCGTTGTCGGTTCGACGAGGCGCCAGCCCCTGATCATCAGGCAGTTGCGGCGGTTGGCGCGGCGCTGCTGCCCTTCGACGATCGCTGCGCCGATAGCCGCGCCGAGGCCACCGCCGACGGCGCCTGCCAGCGGCGAGATTGCCGGGTTGTAAAGTGCCGGATTGTACAAGGTCGTCGTGCCCGCCGGCGTGCGGGAGCCGCGGGCGATCAACCGGCATTCCTGCCAGTCGCTGTCATACTGAGCGCGCGTTGCGCCCGGCTTGTTGTAGAAGCGGTTGTCCTTGAGGTCGCGCGCCGCGTCCTCGGCAATTTCTTCCGGCGTATCGTCGGTCGCCTCGACCGGTTGCGCCGCGACCGTATAGGACGACGCTGCGAGCAGCGCTCCCAGAACATAAAACTTCATTGTGTGAACCCCCCTGTGGCGATAATCCGCCGGAATTCGATTTACGCCTCGCCGGTCGAGCGAACAACAGGGAAAGATGCAGGGGGGCGGCACACCATCAGCCCATCGTCGGAATGATGAACGCGTCCTTGTTGTCGGCATCGGCGGTTCCATCGGGCCAGCGCTGCGTGACCTTCTTGGTCTTCGTCCAGAACCTCAGACCTTCCTGCCCGTACTGGTCAATGTCTCCAAAGCCCGAACGCTTCCACCCGCCGAAGCTGTGATAGCTGACCGGGACCGGGATCGGCACGTTGATGCCGACCATGCCGACATTGACGCGGTGCGCGAATTCGCGAGCGGCATGGCCATTGCGCGTGAAGATGGCGACGCCGTTACCGTATTGATGCTCGCTGGGAAGGCGCACCGCCTCCTCGAAATCCTTCGCGCGCACGATCTGGAGAACCGGGCCGAAGATTTCCTCCTGATAGCTTTCCATCTTGGGGGTCACCCGGTCGAGCAGGGTGGGGCCGACGAAGAAGCCGTCCTCGTGCCCCTGAAGGGAGAAGCCGCGCCCGTCGATGACGACCTCGGCGCCCTCCTTCTCGGCAGTGTCGATCCACTGCTCGATGCGCTGCTTGTGCTCGGGCGTGACTACCGGGCCGTAATGCGCGTCCTTGTCGGTCGCTACGCCGACCCGCAGGGCATTGATTGCGGGGATGAGCTTCTCGCGCAAACGGTCCCCGGTGTCCTCTCCCACGGGTACGACCACGGGCAGCGCCATGCAGCGCTCGCCAGCCGAACCGAAGGCGGCACCCGCCAGGTCGTTCACAACCTGGTCGAGATCGGCGTCTGGCATAACGATGCCGTGGTTCTTCGCGCCGCCAAAGGCCTGGACGCGCTTGCCGTTCGCCGTGCCGCGGGAATAGATGTATTGCGCGATGTCGGAGGAGCCGACGAAACTTACCGCCGCGATGTCGTCGTGATCGAGGATCGCATCGACCATCTCCTTATCGCCATGCACGACCTGCAACAGCCCTTCCGGAGCGCCCGCTTCGACCATCAGTTCGGCGAGGCGGACCGGCACGCTGGGATCACGTTCGGAAGGCTTGAGAATGAAGGCGTTGCCCGCCGCGATCGCCATGCCGAACATCCACATCGGGATCATTGCGGGGAAGTTGAACGGCGTGATGCCCGCGCCGATACCGAGCGGCTGCCGCATCGAATAGACATCGATGCCGGGTCCGGCCCCTTGCGTATATTCGCCCTTCAGCGCCTGCGGGATGCCGCAGGCATATTCGATGACTTCGAGCCCGCGCTGGACGTCACCATGCGCGTCGTCGACGACCTTGCCGTGCTCGCTCGAGAGAAGTTCGGCCAGTTCCTGCTTGTTCGCCTCGACGAGGCGCTTGTATTCGAACATCACCCGCGCACGGCGCTGAGGGTTGGTGGCGGCCCATTCGGGCTGCACTTTTTTCGCATTCGCGATCGCCCGGTCGAGCAGTGCCGCATCGCCCAACGCAACTTCCGCCTGAACCGCGCCCGTCGAAGGGTTCCAGACCTTGTGCGTGCGAGAACCCGAACCGCCCGATCCCCCCGGCATGAAATGATCGATCTGACGCATTGCTCTCTCCTTTTTGCGGGGCGGGTGGCGATGCTTCGTGCCGAGCATGCCCACCTCGTTCTTACGGCCTACTTGGTTCGACGGTCCCGGGAAATCAACCGGATTTGCCCGAGTAAGCCAAGCCCGTTCGAGGGTCGCGCGAACGCGCAAGAAAAAGAGGCGGTCCGCAATGCAGCCGCCTCTTTTGTTGCGTCGAATCGATAGACAGGCGGTGATGCCGAGTGGCTCAGAACCCGATCGTCGCAGCGACTCGCGCGCCGACTTCGTCATCCGCTGTGTTCGTCGTCACTCCTGCCGAGAGATAGAGATTTTCCCGCAGGCGTCCGGAGAATTGTCCTGCCACAGCCTGCTCCCCGCCATAGGTGGCTCCGGACACGGTCAGCGAAATCGACTTGCCGGGCACGATGCCGATGCCGCCGAGCGCCATGGCCGAGGCGATGCCGCCGCTGGTGCTTTCGCCCATCCGGTCGAGTTTGAAGCCGAGGTCCGAAAGCCCGGTTTCCAAAGCTCCCACGCGGTTCTCGAGCGCGCCGAACTGGGCGTCCGTGACGGCGGCGATATGATCCATCGCGACGCGGACGTTCTGGACGGAGGCGGCGGTGGCGATGGCGGTGGTGCCGAGCGTGCCGTTGCCATCGACGGTAACGGCTTCGACCGGCCCTTCCTGTGCGGCGGTAGAAGCAGCAATGTCGCCGATGCGGACCGAGGAACCGGTCCCGCCGAGCGTCACCTGGTTCGCAGCCGTGGCGGTGGCGTTCGT
>NZ_WTYW01000006.1 GCF_009827635.1 Parapontixanthobacter aurantiacus
CGCATTCGTTCCAAGCGCCGTCGTCCGGTTGCCCCCCGATACCGCATTCGTTCCAAGCGCCACAACGTTCGCCGTCAGCGCTCGCGCACCAGAACCAATCGCCAAAGCGTTGTCGCCTTGCGATATAGCACTCGCTCCATTTCCGTTGACGGCAAAATAAGCGAGTTCGCTCGCATTCGCCTGCGCCGTCGTATTAGCAGCAGCGGCGAGATCGCGCGCGGTCTGGTCGATGCCCGCCCCGCCGCTGGACAGGCCGGCGATCATCGCGCTTACCTGCCCGAGCGTTGCGGCATCGCTTGCAGCGACGCCATCGGCGACATTAACGAGCCGACGACGATACGTTTCGTTGCCGAAAGAGACGGTCTGCGCTTCGCTCGCCACCGAATCCGCGCCGAGTGCGACTGACCCGGAAGCGCTGCTGCTGGCATTGTATCCCAGTGCGAGCGAGGAACTGCCCGAGACGACCGCCCCCGCGCCCACCGCGATGGAATTGATGGCCGAGGCGTCCGCGTTCGTGCCGAAGGCGAGGGCGTCGTTCCCCGAAGCGGCAGCCCCTCCCTGGGGCCCTCCGCCGAGTGCGACAGAGCGCATCCCGCTGGCGGTCGAACCCTCGCCGATGGCAACTGCATGAGAGTTGCTCGCCGAAGTATTGCGACCGAGCGCGAGCGTACCCGTTCCGTTGGCCGAAGCGCCCGCCCCGTGTGCGATCGCAAAACTGCCCACCGTGACGGCGCTCGAACCGATGGCGATATTCTCGCTGCCATTCGTGCGTGCCTCGCGACCCATTGCGAGTGCTGCATAGCCGGTGCTGCGCGCATCGGTTCCGATGGCGATGGCGTCATGGCCGTCGGTAAAGGCACCTTCCGCGTCGAGGTCGTTGCCGTCAGTCCCGATGACGATGCCGCGCGTGCCGGTCGATTGTGCGGCGCGTCCGACCGCAATTGCACCTTCCTTGTCGGCATAGGCGTAAGCGCCGAGCACAGTGGCTCCCATGCCTTCCGCCGTCGCATCGACACCGATTGCCGTAGCGCGACCCCCCGCGGCGTAACTGTCGTAACCCAGTGCGACCGATTCTCCGCCTTCGATGCCGCCGCCCCCGATGCTGGTCGAGAAGTCGCCGGCAACGCGGCTGTCCGCTCCCAGCGCGTTCGAGTTGAGGCCGGAAACGTTCGCCTGCGCGCCGAAGGAAACGGAATTGCCGCCGACGCTCGTGGCATCGGTGCCGATGGCGATGGCGTAACTGCCGCTGGCCGAAGCGCCGATGGTGTCGACACTCGTCCCCATGATCTGCGCTGCATTGGCTTCGTTGAAGGCGCCGCCGAAACCGTCATATCCGTCGCCGCCGATGGCGATCGTGTTGTAGTCGCCTGCCAAGGCGCTAGCCCCGATCGCGACTGCCCGCTCGGCAGAGGCTCCTGCCGCTTTGCCGAAAGCGAGCGCGTCGATGCCGGTTGCCCTTGCCGCCGCGCCAGTCGAATTGATCGAGACGTAGTCGTTGCCAGCCTCGGCGAGGGCAGCGTTTAATTGCCCGACTGTCGCTGCGTCGTTGTCGTCGATCCCATGCGCGACGTTGACGAGGCGGCGTTGCGAGGTCGCATTGCCGAAGGAGACGGTGTCGGCTTCGCTCGCGACGGAACTGGAGCCGATGGCGACCGCGCGGGCGGCTTCGGCATAAACGCGGGCGTGGGCGCCCAATGCCGTGCCGAAGGACGCATCGACCGAAGCATAGGGGCCGGAAGCCAAACCGTATTCGGCAGTCACGCTGCTGCCCGTCCCGAACGCCGCGCCGAAGGCTCCGCTGGTCGTTGCGGAGCGGCCGACGGTCGTCGCATATTGGCCGGAAGCCGAGCTCGAATCGCCGATTGCGATGGCCGCTTCCCCGATCGCGCTTGCTGCCGCGACCGAACCGTTCACCGCGACATAGTCGTTCCCGACATCGGCAAGAGCGGCGGTCAGCTGTCCGACTGTCGCGGCATCGCTCGCCGCGATCCCGGTCGCGACATTCGTGATGCGCCGTTCGCCGCCGGAAAAGCCGACCGACACTGTGTTATTCGCAGAAGTCTGCGATCCTGCGCCGAGAGCGACGCTGTTCGTATGCGTGGCGCGGGCATCGGCACCGAGCGCGACGGAACTAATAGCGTTCGCATAGGCCCCCGTTCCGTCATTGTTGTAGTCCGCACCGATGGCGATGCTTCCCGAACCCGACGCTTGCGCCGATCGACCGAGAGCCGCCGCATCAGCTCCGGCGACCGCGCCTGCGCCCACCGCCGTTCCATCCGTCATCGCTGTTGTGGAAATGCCGATAGCCGTGGCATTCGCGCCGGACGCAGTGGCGTAAGTTCCGCAGGCGAGCCGGTCGATATTGCCGCTTCCCGAATTCGCGCCGCCATCGGTGTCGGCCTCGGTCCCCGCCGTAACTTCGCCGTCATTGTTCGTATCGAGCAGGCAGTCGTCGGCGCGCGCCGCCGGTGCGCTCGCCAGCATTGCAACCATGGCGAAACCCGTTGCGCCCGCCATAGCCATTGCGCGCGCGGAAATGTTCGAAATCATCATGTTGGAGCGACCCTTTGTGAGTGGAGAGAGCCGGAAAGGCCGTCCCGAAACGGGAAAGGCATAGCCGTCACGTGGTTAAGGAGCGGTAATCGAACGGGTCGGTCGGAAGGGTAGCCTATTGCCTCGCCTGTTCGATTGTCATCGAAAATTCATGCTTCGCAGCCTATTGCGAAATCGTCCGCCGACGACGGCACGGCGCCCCATGTTTCGGTGCGCCCCACTTTCGAGAGATCACTATGACCCGTTCCCTGCCATCGCTTCCCCAATCGCGGCGGCGCTTCCTCGGCGCGACCAGCAGCGCCTTTGCAGCCCTCGTCGCGAGCGGCTGCTCCGTCTCGCCGCGGATCGCCAATGCGAGCACGCCCAGCGGCTACGGTCCGCTTCGCCCCGACCCTGCCGGGCTGCTCGACCTGCCCGAAGGCTTCTCCTATCGGGTCATCTCGAGCCTCGGCGACGCAATGAATGACGGCTTCACCGTGCCGAACAAGGCGGACGGGATGGGCTGTTTTGATATCGGCGGCGGGAAGATCGCACTGGTGCGCAATCACGAACTCATCACGACCGACGAGGCCGGGGGCGCAATCCCAGCCGGCTTCGATAGCCGCGAGGGCAAGGTCCTGCCCGGCGGCACGACGACGCTGGTGCTCGATGCCGATACCCTGGCGGTCGAGCGGCAGTATCGCTCGCTCGCCGGGACCATCCGCAACTGTTCGGGCGGCGTGACGCCGTGGGGCAGCTGGCTCACTTGCGAAGAAGCCCCCGTCCGGCCCGGACAGCGCTACGGCGAGGGGATCGGCAAGGATCATGGCTGGGTATTCGAGGTTCCCGCGGCGGCAAATACGCTCGTCAATCCCGAGCCGCTGCGCGCCATGGGCCGCTTCAACCACGAGGCGGCTGCCGTCGATCCGGCGACGGGCATCGTTTACGAGACCGAAGACCGCGACGATTCCATGCTCTATCGCTTCATTCCGAACGTCCCGGGGCAACTGGCGCGCGGTGGCCGGTTGCAGGCGCTCGCGCTGGTCGACGGCCTTCAGGATTCGCGCAACTGGGACGCGCTGTCGATGCGCCTCGCCAAGCGATACGAGGCACGCTGGATCGACCTCGACGATGTCGAAAGTCCCGAGGACGACCTGCGCCAGCGTGCGGCCGCGAAGGGCGGCCTGAAGATCGCGCGCGGAGAGGGCATCCATCTGGGAGACGGCGATTTCTACTTCTGCGCGACCAGCGGCGGCGCAGCGAAGCTCGGCCAGATCTTCCGGCTGGTTCCCGGTCGTGACGGTGCGCCGGACACGCTCGAACTGTTCTTCGAATCGACCGATCCCGAGCAGTTCAACTACGGCGACAATCTGACCGTGGCCCCCAATGGCGACCTTATCGTGTGCGAGGACCAGTATACCGAAACGGTGTCGAACCATTTGCGGGGCATCACGCCGCAGGGGCAGGCCTATCCGCTCGCGCTGCTTCGCCTTCAGACGGAGCCGGCGGGTGCGTGTTTCTCACCCGACGGACGCACGCTGTTCGTCAACGCCTACAGCCCGGCGCGGACGCTGGCGATAACCGGGCCGTGGTAACCGACGCAGCCACTTGAGCCTTTATCCGCAAACGTTCGCGCCGACTCTCGCAATGGCGCTCGTCGTCGGCGGACTGATTGTTTTCGGATCGCGCGCGGAACGCCTGGCGAGCGGTCTGGGAAGGAGCCTCGGTAAATCCCTTCCGTTTGTCGCAAGTCTGCTTGCGGCTGCGATCGTCTCTGCGTCGAGCGCCACGCTCGGTCATCTCGCCCTTCGCGCGTTCTCAGGCGAACTGTTGCTCGTGCTGACGGCAGGCGCGCTGTTCCTGGCCGGTATCCGCCTTCTCATCTGGAGCGAACAGCGCCTTCCGGCGGAACCGACACGGTCGCTCGGCGCGGCGACACTTGCTTTGAGCGGACTCCTCGTATTCGATGCCGCTCCGCTCGTGTTGTTCGCTCTCACGATGATGACCGGGCAGCCGGTCGCGATCGCGATTGGCGGGATGCTCGGAATCGCGGCAGGCATCGCGCTTTCGAGGCCCATAGCGGCAAAGGATCGAGTACGAATTCGCTATCGTTTCGCCCTCGCTCCGGTGCTCTTCGCGAGCGTAGCGGCGGCGATCACTGCCTTCCCGGCTTAGTCTTCACCCGCCCTAAGCGAGGGGAAACCTTCAATTACAGTAATCGGCTTATTGCGCGCGCTTGCGGGAAACCGCGCACCTGTTTCTTCGTTGATTTACCAGACACGCAAATGTGAGAAATCAGGAGAAAATATGACCCAGACCGGGGATAATTCGAAGACCGCCTTGGTGAAGGAACTGAACGGCCTGCTGGCCGACCACTTCGCCTTGTATATCAAGACCAAGAACTTTCACTGGCACGTTGCCGGGCCGCGTTTCCGCGACCTTCATCTGCTGTTCGACGAGCAGGCGATCGAAATTCGCGACCAGATCGATGCGATCGGCGAGCGGGTTCGCAAGATCGGCCACGATACGTTGACGTCAGTCGGTGCGGTTGCACAACATACGCAGGTGAAGGATCAGGACGACACCGCTCTCGAACCCGATACGATGGTCGCCGAACTCCGCGACGACAATGCTCGTATGGTCGAGCGGCTGAAGGGGATGAAGCCCTTGGCGGAGAATGCGGGCGACAATGCGACTGACGGATTGCTCGACGAATGGACCGACATGGCCGAAGAACGCGTGTGGTTCTTGTCGCAGACTTTGAAGTAGAAGCGAATTGAGCGTAGGCTTCGCCGCATGAAGGAAGACATGACGGCGAAACCGACGATGATGGACGGAGCCGACGATGCGGTGATCGCATCGTGGCTCCATTCCTTTTTGTTCGACAGGCTGGCGCAGACGAGAGAGCCTGTTGCCATCTCTCTCCCCGGCGGATCGACGCCGTTTCCCGTCCTCGAACAGCTGATCGCGCACGATCGTGATCTGCCCGCCGATGAGCGGCTCGATTTTGCGCGCCTTAATATCTGGCCGGGCGACGACCGGATCGTCGAGGAAAGCCATCCCGCCAGCAATACGGGCAAGCTTCGCGAACTCTTCGAACCTGTCGGAGCGCATGTCGTGACCTTGTCGATCATGGAAAAGGTTCCGCACTTCGCGCTGGTCTGGCTGGGCATGGGCGCGGACGGCCATATCGCCTCGCTCTTTCCCAATACCGACCCGCAGGCCGACGATCCGCAGAAAGTGAGGCAGCTGACGCCCGACCCGCTTCCTCGCGAAGCGCCGTTCGACCGCGTCACGCTGACGATCCCCGCGCTACTCGACAGCGAGCAGATCGTCTTCGTCATCCGCGGCGAGGACAAACGAAACGTGTTCGAAGAAGCGGCGCGGGGCGCGAACGACCTGCCCGTCGCCAGGCTGCTGGCGGCGGCACGGCAGCCCGTCACCTGCTTCGCGTGAGGACCGCCCTTCTTCCGCGACCTCTTCATCGGTTGGCGCTGCGCCTCGCCCATCCGCTCCGCATCATGCTCTTCCGTTTCACGCAGCCGCATCTACGCAGCGTGCACGTGATCGGAACGACGCCAGAGGGTAAACTGCTGCTCATCCGCCAGAGTTATGGCGCGGGGCACTGGACCCTGCCGGGCGGCGGAATGCGCAAGGACGAGGAAGCCGAAGCCGCGGCGCGGCGTGAGCTACGCGAGGAAACAGGCTGCGAACCGGCGCGGCTGGCGCATGTCGCAACCTTCGCGGAAGAGGTTCTCGGCACGGAGAGCACGGCACATCTCTATACCGCCACCCTGTCCGACATGCCGCGTGTCGATTGTCGCGAGGTGATCGAGGCACGCTTCTTTCCCACCCATTCGCTGCCCGAACCGCTCAGCGCACAGGCGCGTAAACGGCTCGAATTGTGGCGCGACTGGCAAAAGGGGGTCGGCGCGATGAAGGGCAGTGCGCTGCCATCTTGAGGGAGCGTCCGGCTCGATCTAGAACAATGTGAGCTGCGCTGCTTCCGAACGCGGTTTCTTCTTCGGCACACCTTCCAGCTTCGACAGGGTAAGACCCATCAGCCGGATGGGGAGGGGGAGGGGCAGCATCTCGCCCAGCAATTCGTGCCCGATCTGCGCGAATTCCTCCTTTCCCGCGACCGCGCGATTGAGCGTCTTCGCATGGCTCGAAATCCGAAAGTCGTTATATTTCAGTTTCAGGGTGACGGTGCGGCCGCGCGCCTTGTTGTGCTCGATCCTTGCCCACACGATATCCACAATGTTGTCCAGCGTCTCGCGCAGGCGGGGCGCGGCGGAAATGTCCTCGCTGAAGGTGCGCTCCCCGCCCACCGACTTGCGGATGCGGTTGGAGCGGACGGGGCGGTCGTCGATGCCGCGCGCCGCGCGGTAGAGGTATTCCGCAAAGCTGCCGAAATTGGCCCTTAAAAACGCCATGTCGCGGGCCGCCAGATCGGCGCCGGTCTCGATACCGAGGCGCGTCATCTTCTCCTCGCCCTTGGGTCCGATGCCGTGAAAGCGGCGGATCGGCAGGGACTGGACGAAAGCGGCTCCTTCGCCCGGTTTGATGACGCAAATGCCGTCCGGCTTGTTCTGGTCGCTGGCGAGCTTGGCGAGGAACTTGTTGTAGCTCACTCCGGCGCTAGCCGTGAGGCGCGTTTCCTCGCGGATGGAGCGGCGGATGGCCTGCGCGATGCGGGTCGCCGAGCCGAGGCCGTGGCGGTCCTCGGTCACGTCGAGATACGCCTCGTCGAGCGACAGCGGTTCGACGAGATCGGTATGATGGCGAAATATTTCGCGGATCTGCTGGCTCACCTCGCGATAGACGTCGAAGCGCGACTTGCAGAAGACGAGGTCGGGACACAGCCGCTTTGCAGTGACGGAGGGCATCGCCGAGCGCACGCCGAAGCGCCGCGCTTCGTAACTTGCTGCCGCGACCACGCCGCGCCCCGACGACCCGCCGACTGCGACGGGCTTGCCACGTAATTCTGGGTGGTCGCGCTGCTCGACGCTGGCGAAGAAGGCATCCATGTCGATATGGATGATCTTGCGGGTCGTCCCGGCTTCGGTATCGCTCGCCTCGACATCGTTGAAGGACGTTTCGGTGCCATTGTGCGCATCGTCGTCTGAGGGGTCGAAATCGTCCACGATCGTTCCGATATAGCGGGTCTTGCCAGTGGTGGAACCGTTCCTCTGCCGGAACGCTCAACCCTGTAAACCGAATGCGCCGGTGGCCTGAAAGCGGCTTCTACCGGCGCCTTTCAAGGAAAACCGATGGATACCGCCGCCTCGATCAGCGAACGCACAGCGCCGGGCGAACGCGAACTGATCGTCATGATGGCGGCCCTCATGAGCCTTCAGGCGTTCGGGATCGACGCTATGCTGCCCGCGCTCGGCGCGATGGCGGCGGATTTCGCGATCGACGGCAATTCGCGCCAGCTCGTCGTCGCCGCCTATCTGCTGGGTTCGGGCCTCGGCGCGCTGTTTCCCGGGGCTTTCGCCGACCGGTTCGGACGCCGCCCGCTCCTGTTCTTCGGACTGACCTTCTATATCGGGATGTCGCTCGCCTGCGCGTTCGTGACCAGCTTTCCGCTGCTCGTCGGGCTGAGAGCGGTGCAGGGGATCGGCTGCGCTGCGCTGACGGTCGTGCCTGCTGCCATCGTGCGCGACCAAGTGGGCGGGGACCGCATGGCCCGGCTGATGAGCCTCATCATGATGACCTTCCTCGCCGTGCCGCTGCTCGCTCCCTTCGTCGGCCAGGCGATCCTGCTGGTGGCCGAATGGCGCTGGATCTTCGGGGCGATGGCGCTTCAGGGAGGAGCGATCGCCTGCTGGATCTATCTGCGTCTTCCCGAAACGCTGGGGCACGACAACCGCCAGGCGATCCATGTTCGCTCCATCTTGCGCAACATGAAGACTGCCGTTACGACCCGCAGCGCCATCGGCTACACGCTCGGCAGCGCGCTCATCTTCGGCTCGCTGTTCGGCTTCATCAACAGCGCGCAGCAACTCATCGGCGAGACCTTCGGCGTGGGCGACATCTTCCCCTTCGTCTTCGGTGCGATGGTGAGCGGCATGGTGTTCGCCAATTTCGTGAACAGCCGCATCGTCGAGAAGTTCGGCGCGCGCCGGGTCAGCCATCTCGCCTTGCTACTGTTCATCATCGTGAGCGGCCTCCAGCTGCTGTCCTCAAGCCAGGCGGACCAGCCCTTATGGCAGTTCGCGCCCCTGATGGCGGTCAATCTCGGGCTGCTGGGATTCATCGGCGCGAATTTCAGTTCGATCGCGATGCAGCCCTTCTTCCATATCGCGGGTTCGGCATCCTCGGCGCAGACGTTCCTCAGGATGTCGACCGGAGCCATCCTCGGCGGCGCGATCGGTCAGTCCTTCGACGGGACGGCGCGCCCCTTCGCGATGTCGCTGGTAATCTGCGCGATCCTGTCGCTGTTCCTCGTCCTGTTCAGCGAGAACGGTCGCCTGTTTCGGCGCCCTAACCAGCCGGTCGATCAGGCCTGACCGGAAAGCCGCGGCACGTTACCAGCCCCTGACGGGCAGGAGCATCTCGCGCTTCCAGTAGGGCATCGGGTCGGGCGGGGTTGGCCGGTTGATCAGCGCTTCCCCGAAAGACGCGGCGACATGCCAGAGCTTTTCGAGCCGCCCCACGACGACCCGGTGGTTCCAGGCGTTTTGCCCGCGATCGAGCACCTTGTGGCCGATCGCACCGTAGATGCGCGCTGCGGCCAAGATCGCCCAGCGTTGCCGGAAGGACAGCCGCGCCGCCCCCAGTCGCGCCGCGGCGATGTGCCGGTCCATCCGCTCGATCATGCGCGGCATCAGGCTGGCGAGCGCGAAGCGGTTGTTGGGCTTCGCGTGCTCGCCGGGTTCGAGATCGGCCTCCACCAGCCAGTTCGCGGGAATGTAGCAGCGCCCCGCCGCAGCATCCTCGACGACGTCGCGACTGATATTGGCAAGCTGAAAGGCAAGGCCCAGATCGCACGCCCGGTCGAGCGTATCGTCGTCACCGTCGGGGACGCCCATGACCTGCGCCATCATCACGCCGACCGCACCCGCAACGTGATAGCAATAGCGCATCAGGTCGCCATCCGTGCGCGGCTGCCAGTCGCTCGCATCGAGCGCGAAGCCCGAGATGACGTCGTCGGCCATCTGCTTCGTCAGACCGGCTTCCGCCGCGACCTGGCCGAACCCGTCGAAGGCAGGATCGGCGGTCGGTTGCCCCTCGAAGGCGCGGCGCGTGAGGACGCGGATGGCCTCGACCCGGTCCTGCTTGTTCTTCTGCGAACCGAGTTCACCGCCCATTTCCTGATTGTCGGCGATGTCGTCGCACCGGCGACACCATGCATAAAGCAGCCATACCCGCTCGCGCGTCTTCGTGTCGAACAGGGCCGACGCCATTGCAAAGCTGCGCGAACCCTCGCGGATCGCCTCATGCGCCTTGTCCACCAGCGCATAGCGGTCGCGCCCGCCGCCGGGCTGGCCCGGGGTGGCGCGCATGACGCGCGAGGGGGAAAGAAGGCGGGGCTTGCTCAAGAAATAATCAGTCCGGGTGAGATTCTTGTGGATGCGTTATCGTAATATGAAAGTGTTCACAAATCGCACACCATTCGGAACGGGAGCGGGCGTCACAGATCGTCGGCGGTCATCTCGAAAATCGGGCGATGCGGTTCGTACCGGTCCATCTTTTCGAGCAGAGCGGTCAACGTAGCCGCCTGAACGATGATGGACTGGTGCGCAGGACGCACGAAACCGACCGAAGCCATATGCGCGTTGAAGGCAATCAGCTGATCGTAGAAGCCGAAGGCATTGAGCAGACCGACGGGATTGCGATGATAGCCGAGTTGCGCCCAGCTGACCGCTTCCCACAACTCGTCCATCGTGCCGACGCCGCCGGGCAGGGTGACGAACCCGTCCGACAGATCGGTAAACCGGGCCTTGCGCTCGTGCATTCCCGACACGGTATGAAGCTCGGTGCAATCGTGATTGGCGACTTCGCTGCTGGCGAGGGCCTCGGGAATGATCCCGATGACTTCGCCGCCCGCTTCCAGCGCGCCCGATGCGACCGCTCCCATCAAGCCGAGCCGCCCGCCGCCATAGACCGTGGTGATGCCGCGCTCCGCCAGTTCGCGCCCGACGTCGCGCGCCAGTTCGATATAGCGTGGATCGGCAGGTGTCGCGGAGCCGCAATAGACCGCGACGCTCGAAAGTGCGCTCATGCAGGAACCGACAGGTCTTGCAGGATGAGACCGGCAGTGGCCTTGGCGCTGCCGACGACGCCCGGAATGCCCGCGCCCGGATGCGTGCCGGCACCGACGAGATAGAAGTTCCTCACGACATCGTCCCGGTTGTGGCCCCTGAACCATGCGCTCTGCGTCAGGATCGGCTCGAGGCTGAAGGCGCTGCCCAGATGGGCGTTGAGATCGCCGGCGAAATCCTTGGGTGCGTAATGGAACTTCGTGACGATCCGGTCGTGGATGTCGGGCACGAGGCGGCGGCCGACCTCGTCGAGGATGCGCCTTTCGAGGATCGGACCGAGTTCGCTCCAGTCCATTGCCAGCTTGCCCATGTGCGGCACGGGAACGAGCGCGTAGAACGTGCTCTTGCCCGGCGGGGCCATGCTCGGGTCGGTGACGGTCGGATGGTGCAAATAGATCGAGAAATCCTGCGACAGGACGCCATTGTCGTAAATGTCCTCCAGCAGGCCCTTATAGCGGGGCCCGAACAGGATCATGTGGTGCGGAATACCGGGCCAGGTCCCCTCCAGTCCGAAATGCACGACGAAGAGGCCGGGCGAGAACTTCTTGCGCGACAGTGTCTTTGCGTAGTCGCCGCCCCTCTTCGACGTGGACAGCAGATCGCGATAGGAATGCATGATGTCGGCATTGCTCGCCACCGCATCGAAATCCTGCCGCCAGCCGCTCTTCGTCTCGACGCCGGTGATGCGGTTGCCGAGCGAATGGAGCTGCACGATCTCGTCGCCGAGCCGCATCGTGCCGCCGAGCCGCTCGAAATGCTTGACCATCGCCGCGACGAGGCGGTTCGTGCCGCCCTTCGCCCACCAGACGCCGCCATCCTTTTCCAGCTTGTGAATGAGCGCGTAGATGGCGCTCGTCTTCATCGGATTGCCGCCGACGAGCAGCGTATGGAAGGACAGCGCCTCGCGCAGCTTCTCGTTCTTCACGAAGCTCGACACGATCGAATAGACCGAGCGGTAGGCCTGCTTCTTGGCGAGGGCCGGGGCCGCCTTCAGCATCGACTTGAAGTCGAGGAACGGGACGTGCCCCAGCTTGACGTAGCCTTCCTCGTAAACCCCGGCGGCGTAGTCGAGGAAACGGTGATAACCGGCAATGTCTTCCGGCTCCAGCTTGCCGATCTCCTGCCGCAGGGATTCTTCGTCGTTCGAATAATCGAAATTCGTCCCGTCCGGCCAGTTCAGCCGATAGAATGGAAAGACCGGCATGAGTTCGATGTCGTCGGAAATGTCGTGACCCGTCAGCGCCCACAATTCCTCGAGGCAGGGCGGGTCGGTGATGACCGTCGGTCCGGCGTCGAAGGTGAAGCCGTCCTTCTCCCAGTAATATGCACGCCCGCCCGGCTTGTCGCGCTTCTCCACCACCGTCGTGGCGATCCCCGCCGATTGCAGCCGGATGGCGAGGGCAAGCCCGCCGAAGCCTGAACCCACGACGCAGGCGGTCTTGCCTGACAGGGCAGGGCTGAAGCCGCGGACGGGGGTATCGTCATTGTCGAGCCCGGGAAGCTGCGACTTGAGGTCGGTTTCGGCGTTCATGCCGCTGTCTCCTTGGAAAGGGGTTCGGTGCGCGATGTCGCCAGGGTCCGGATCGCACGACCGACGGGAACGGGAGGTTTGCCGATGAGAATACGCGCTTTGTCGGCATAAGTCGATTGGCAGGCGTAGAATCGCTCTACGAGGTCTTCTGGCAGGCGATAGAAGTGCTCGAATACCCGGTAGCGCTCTTCCGGGCGGGCGGCGCCGAACAGCATCTTGCCGAGCATCCGGTAGAAGCCCGTGGCGCGCCAGTGATCCTGCGCCGCTTTCTCCAGCGTTGCTGCCAGGACCGGCCCGCGTCCGATGGCAATCTCGTCCGCAACGAGGTGCGCGATTTCGACCGCCTTGGGGAGGGTATAGCTGGTCAGGGGATGGACGAAGCCACCGCGCGCCCCGGCCATAGCAACGCCCTCGATCCGGTGCGCTGCTTGAAAGGCTGCGAAGTCGCCGCCGGTGATGACGGGCAGGACGCCGGTCTCCTCGTCCTCGACCTCGCCCGACCATCCCTGCTCGCTGACATATTGCGCGATGCGTCCGCGAAGCGCTTCGATGTCGAGCGTCGGCGCGTCGTTGTAATAGGTGTCCTCGACGAACACGCGATGCTCGTCGAGCGGCAGGACGTAAACGAAGCGATAGCCGTCCTTCTGGGCGACCTCGACATCCATTATGACCGGTTCGACGACATTGTGCGGCACGTCCGTTTTCCAGGTCTGGCCGAGGAAAACCTGCCATCCGCCAGATAGTTGCGGGGCGTTCGTGATACCGCGGCAGTCGATGACCACATCTGCCTCGACCCGGTCGCCATCGGCCAGGCTGATGCTGTTCCGATCAAGGCTAGCGACTTGCCGAGTTGTCAGGATGCTCCGTTGATTGAGCCGGTTTTCAAGGGTTTGCGCGAATTCGGTCGAGTAGAGGGAGTTGTATGAGGTGGCGAGATGCCGGCGATATTGCGGAAAGCGCACCTCGTAGCGAACCCGCCAACTCTTATGCGGAAATTCTTTCATCAAATCATGATCTTGCGGTGATATGTCGCTGGCGAACCAGCTCCAGCGGTGGTTGCCACCGATCTGCTCTCCGCCTTCGATCAAAGTCACGGAAATGCCTGGATTTCTGCGCTGCAGGGCAAGGGCGATGAGGCCGCCCGACAGACCGCCGCCGGCTATTGCCACATCGCTTCGCAGAACGCTCGTCACCAGCAAGCTTTAGGGGGTCTGTCGGAGGAGGGCAATCTCTCCGCCGAGCATACCGAGAAGGGGGCGGGCGGAACGGGGCGGCAGGTCGTCAGTTAAAAACTGCGAACACGTGAGGGAATTGCATGAAGAACAGTTTGTCCATCGCCGGCAGCCTGCTGGCCGTCGCCTTTGCTATCCAGATGCCCGCCCATGCGCAGGACGGGGTCGACGTAGAGACATCGACGGTCGTTCCGGACATCGAGGAGCCGGAAGATGACGCGCTGATGGGGCCGACGGTCTTCGACGGTGACTGGGTCAGTGTCGGCATCGGCGGCGCCTACAGCCCGAGCTATACCGGGTCTGACGCTTACCGTTTTTCCGTTCTGCCGATCGTTCAGGGCTCGCTGGGCGGCATCGACGTCAATCCTCGGCCGGGCGGGCTGGCCCTCGACTTCCTCCCCGATGCGGATGAGGGACCGGGGCTCGATCTCGGCATCGCCGCACGACTGAGGAACAATCGCACCGACATCGAGGATATCGACGATCCCGTAGTGGAGATGCTGGGCGAGCTCGATACGGCCTTCGAAGTCGGTCCAACCGTGGGCGTGAGTTTCCCGGGGGTCCTCAATCCCTTCGACAGCCTGAGCTTTAGCGTCGATGCGCGCTGGGACGTCGCCGGAGCGCATGAGGGCTTTTCTGCGAACCCCTCGATCACCTATTTCACGCCGCTGAGCCGCGCCATCGTAACCTCTCTCTCGATCGGGGCGGAATATGCCGATAGCGATTTCAACGACTACTACTTCTCGGTTTCCGAAGCCGGTTCAGCCGTCAGTGGCCTGCCGCAGTTCGAGGCTGACGGCGGCATAAACTCGGTAAGCGCGAACCTGCTTGCGGGCTTCGATCTCAGCGGTGATGCGACCGATGGAGGTCTCGCGATCGTTACCATCGCAGGCTATTCGCGCCTTGTCGGCGATGCAAAGGATACGCCGCTGACCAGCATTCGCGGCGACGCCGACCAGTTCTTCGTCGCCGCGGGTATCGGCTACACCTTCTAGACTAGAGCGAGTTGCCCGGCGCCCGACGAACGGGCACCGGGCTTCGTGCGTCAGTCCGCCGCGGCAGTCGTGCCGGTCGTTCCCGCAGCGAGCGTGGGCCGCGCATCGGGTAGCGGCGCATCACGGTCGCCGGTCTTGAGATAGGTGTCGAACCACCGCATCATCCGCAAATTGTAATCGTAGCGTGAAGAGGCGCGCGCATTGCCGTGGCCTTCCCCTGGGAACAGAACGAGCCGGACCGGCGTGTCGGGCTTGCGAACCTTGATGTTGCGATAGAGTTCGTAGGACTGGCTCGGGGCAACGCGGGTATCCTCCGCGCCATGCATGATGAGGAGCGGAGTCTCGGCCCGGTCGACGTAATAGATCGGCGAGACTTCCAGCATGCCCTGCCAGTCCTCCCACGGGTATTGCCGCGCATGAACGTTGTACATCTCGCGCGGGATGTCGGTCGTGCCGAACTTGCTGATCTGGTTGGAGATGCCGACGAACATCACGCTGGCGGCGAACTCGTCGCTTTGTGCGGTAGCGCCCCACGCAGACGCATATCCGCCATAGGACCCGCCGGTGATGCCGGTACGGTCGGGATCGGCAATGCCCGCCTCGACCAGCGCCCGCTTCCCGTCCACGAGATCGTTAAATTCCTTGCCTGCGTAATCGTTCTGATGGGCCTTCGCGAACGCCGTACCGTAAGCCGTCGAACCGCGATAGTTCGGCAGGAAGACGGCATAACCCTGACCTGCGGCAACTTGCCCGGGTTTGCTGTAAGCGGTCTGCCATCCGTTCGATTCATGTGCTTCCGGTCCGCCATGCACGTTGAGGATCGTCGGTGCGCCGCCATCGGGCAGGCCACCTACCGGCTCGATGAGAACGCCTTCGATGCGCTGACCGTCGCGCGCGACGTACGTCATGATGCGCTGCTCGCCGAAGTCGATCTCCGAGAGCCACGGATTATGCGTGGTCAACCGTGTCAGGCGCTCGCCGTCGAGGCGGAAAAGCTCGGGCGGATGCATCGGCGAATGTGCTTCGACCGCGATCGTCCCGCCATCGGTTTCGATGTCCATCACGATGAGGTTGCCGGGATCGATTTCCTGCAGGACGTTGCCGTCGCCATCATACATCCGCAGAAGGCTTCGCGCGCCCACATGGACAGCCGCAGCGAGACGACCGTCGTCAAGCCATTCGGTATCGACGACGGCTTCCGCTGCCCCGGGATTGACCGCTTCGAACGATCCGGTCGCCATGTCGACGAAATGAAGCGTCGTGGGAGCGGGATCGTTGACGTCAACCCCTGCGATGAGTGCGAGGCGTCGTCCGTCCGGTGAAATCTCGACGTCGTCGATCTTTCCTTCGGTCTCGACCACCGCACTGACGTTTCCGCTCGCGAGATCGATGATGTGGACACGCTTGCGCGTATAGCTGTCATCGACGCTGGGCGTCGGGGCGCTATCGACGATCGCGCGTCGTCCGTCGCTCGCCACCTGAAAGGCGCTGACATAACCGGGAATCTCGATTTCCAGCGGTTCGGCATCGACTTCGCCGCCTGCATTCGCGCGGAACAGCCGATTGAGACGCGCTTCCTCTTCGTAGACGATCGCATTGAAGCCGGCGTCCCGTTCGCTCTCGCGTCGTTCGACGCTCTCCGCCCCGACGAGCATGTAGATCGCACTACCGTCCGGCGCCCACACATAGGAGCGAACCGCAGCATCCTCGACTTCGGCGAGCTTGCGATAGGCGCCGCCGTCGACCGGAATGCCCCAGACCGCGCGTTCTTCGTCGCCGTCCGACCAGAGGAAGGAAACCATGCGTCCGTCCGGCGAGAAGGCGATACCCGACACGTTCATGTCTTCGGGGAGGAATTCGCGCAGGTCGCTGCCATTGACCAGCTTCAGCTGCTGGGTGGACGTGCCGTCTTCCTCGCCGCCGGTAATGTCGGGCAGGCGCGAAGTCGTGTAGGCGATCCGCTGTCCATCGGGAGAGACCGCTATCGCACCGACGCTTTCCAGCTTGGTCACGTCCTCCGGCGTCATGGGACGTGCCCACGCGGGTGCTGCTGTCACCGCTGTGGCAGTGATAAGGGATGTTGCAAGAAGGGCGGGGCGGAAATGTTTCATCTATTCATCCTGTTGGAGCGAATTGTGCGGCTCTCATAGCAAGCACGACGTCGAGGGCAAGGCATCGGCCACGCGGGCAAAATTCCTGGCTACTTGCTCTTCGGCCGTCACGGCGGCATGACGTCCGAAAAGCTAATGAGGGAGGGCTGGAATGTCGAAGATCGCTACTCTTTGCAGCGCGGCTGCCGTCGCGTTGCTGGCACCGATCGCGGCGCAGGCGGAAACGACCTACATCCATGCGGGGTCGGTCATCAGCGATGCGGATGGCGAGCCATCGGGGCAAGCGACGATAACCGTGACGGACGGGCGCATCGTCGAAGTGCTTCCGGGTTTTGCACAGCCACCGGCGGATGCAACACTCGTCGACCTCAAGGACCATACGGTCCTTCCCGGCCTCATCGATACGCACACCCACCTGTCAGGGGATCCTGGCGGCGACTATTGGCGCGAGGCCGTCGATCCGACCGAGTGGAACACGCTGGTCGCGGCGAAGAACGCCCGGCTGACAGCGCGCGCCGGTTTCACGACGGTTCGCGATCTGGGTTCGGGCGGCCAGGTCATGCAGTCGCTCCGGCGAGCTACCGCCGAAGGGCTTGTCCCCGGCCCTCGCATAGTCACCGCAGGCAATTCAATCGCGATCATCGGCGGCCATGCCGACGTGTCGGGCTTCACGCCGCAGATCAACGAAGCTCTCGCGACGGGGTTCACCTGTACCGGGGCGACCGAATGTGCCGCAGTCGTGCGCAAGGCGTCGAAGCAAGGCGCTGAAGTCATCAAGATTACCGCGACCGGCGGTGTCCTCAGCCAGCAGGCACGTGGTCTCGAAGCGCATTTCACCGATGCCGAGATGGAAAGCATCGTGACGACCGCCAATTCGCTTGGACTGAAAGTCGCCGCTCATGCCCACGGTGCGCGCGGGATCGAGGCGGCAAGTCGCGCTGGCGTGGACAGTATCGAGCACTGCACCTTCGGCGACGATGCCGCGATCGCCGAAATGAAGCGCAACAAGACAGCCTGCGTCCCCACCCTGATGGCTTATACCGGCATTCGGGAAAGGCTGGGCCAGGGCGTCTATACGCCGCAGGTCGAGGACAAGATACGCGCGACGCTCGAAGTTGTCGGGCAAGCGGCTGCGAGAATGCATGAGGGGGGCGTCGAACTCGTATTCGGCACGGATGCCGGCGTGTTCGAGCATGGCCGCAACGCAGAAGAATTCAGAATGCTGCGCGAACTCGTCGGCATGTCGAACAGGGAAGCGCTCGCCAGCGCTACGACGCGCGCCGCCCGGTTACTCGACATGGAAAGCGAAATTGGCCGGATTGCACCCGGCTATTCGGCGGACCTGATCGCTGTTCGTGGCAATCCGTTGAGCGATGTGACTGTCCTCGAAAATGTCGACTGGACTATGGTGCGCGGCCGGACCATCGAGTGAATATCCTGCGCCGTAAACGTGGCGCTCATCCATAAGCGCTAGACGCGGTGGGCGAAAGACAAGTCAGTTCAAGGAATTATGCGTGCGCTTTACAATCGTAGCCGTGATGTTCGCTCTTGCAGCGCCGCTCTCCGCGCAGCAGGCGGGTGAGGATGGTTCGCTGACGCGCTCCGACTTCATCTCGCAGATGGACGCCGAATTCTCGCGGCTCGACGGTGACGCGAACGGCTTCATCAACGAGGGTGAGATACTCGCCTCCCAGCGACAAAGCGCACGAGAGGAAGCATTGCGCCAGAATGCCCGCGTATTCGCAGGGCTCGACGCCGACAAGGACGGGCAACTCAGCCAGCAGGAGTTCGCGGCGCTGGCCAATCCCGACGCCATTCCCGTCGATGCCGCCCCGCTGATGCAGCAATTCGACAGCGATCGGGACGGCGTGATCACGCTCGTCGAATATCGCATCGGAACGCAAGCGAATTTCGACAAGATCGATTCGGATCGGGATGGCGTCGTCAGCGACATGGAAATGCGGGCTGCCGGAATTGTGCGCTGAGCGCCCAGCGGCGAGCGGCGCGTTAACACTGGACACAAAACGAGTGCCGAAATGAACCGCCGCGGGTGAAGGCAGTGGCTTCGTGCCGAAATCACGCGCATTGAGCGACTTTCGTAATCTGCTAGTGAAGCTGCTTTCCGATTATGCCGCAACGGGAGTCCAGACTTGGAAACCATATGGGATTGGCTGACGATATTTTGCTTCGCCGGCCTCGTCACCTTGATGCTACAGCGTTCGAGCGAAGAGGTTCTTCGCGACAAGCTATGGCACTACGCTCCTCCAGCGGTCGCTTGTGCCGTCGCCAATTACGTCGGCAACGAGGGAATACACTGGCTGGCGGGCCTGATCCTCGTCGGAGTCATCATCTACATCTTCAAGGTGCTGAAGGTCGAAATACCGGGCGGTCGATCCTGATGGGATGCAGCGGCAATGGGGGTGAAAAAGACTTGCTCGACTTCGCTTTCAGTCAGGGCGTCATGCGGCATTAATTAAGAAATGTTATTTCGCTATCGAATTGAGATGCGATTAGGAAAGCTTCGCTAGGATCGTCCGAGATCTTCCTCGATGCCAAGGTCTTATGAAAACGGGTGATGTCGTGAACGCCAGCGCCAAACTTACAGTCAACGCACGGCAGATCGTCGAATCTTCGGCGTCTGGTCGGCTACCCGCGCGCGAGAAGCGTACGATCCTCTACGTCGTATCGATGCTGCTGGACGTGCTTGCCTTGGTCGGCGGATATATCGTCGCGACCTCGATGCGCGATCTTGCCTATCTGCAGGCAGCGGATCAGTCCCTCATCGGAATTGCACTTCCGGTGTTCATCATGTTCGCCATCGCGCGCGAGGTCCAGTCCGAGGAGTCCCTAGAGAGCCGATCGATCGGCACGCGGCGCGCGCTCGGGGCCTTGGGTGCGACGGCACTGGTGATGCTCGGTGCGTTGTTCCTCTTCAACGTCGACGAGTTTTCCCGCCTGGGGTTCGTCATCACCTTTGCGGTTGCCGCCCTTTTCAGCATCTGCGGCAAGCTGATCCTCGATTTCATTTTCAAGCGCTGGATGGGCGGGTCGGCGACTGCGACCGTCCTTTTGCTTGACGGGCTCGATGTGCCGGATCGGGGCATCAGGGATGTGATCGACCTGCCGGCGTGCGACATTAAGCTCAGGCTGAACGATCCGGCTAGCATGGACATCCTGTCGCGCCTGGTCGAGCCGTTCGATCGCGTAATTGTCGCCTGCAAGTACGAAAATCGCGGCGACTGGGCGATGTTTTTGCGCAGCCACGACGTGGGGGGGCGAGATTATTCTCGACCGCGACCTGCTTTATGGTGCCGTTTCCATCGGTCAATATGCCGACCACGACACTTTGGTCTTGTCGCGCGGTCCCTTGAGCCTGCCGAACCGCTTGCAGAAGCGCACGTTCGACATCGTCGTTTCGGCCCTCAGCCTGCTGCTGCTCGCACCGATTTTCGCCATCGTTGCGCTGCTGATCAAGCTGGAATCCAAGGGGCCGGTGTTCTTCAAGCAGACGCGTGTCGGACAGGGCAACCGGCAGTTTTCGATCTACAAGTTTCGTTCCATGCGGGTCGAGCGCAGCGATTCAGATGGCAATGTCTCGGCATCGCGGGACGACGATCGTGTCACCCGGATCGGCAGGATTATCCGCCGCACGAGCATCGACGAATTGCCGCAATTGCTTAACGTCTTTCTCGGTCAAATGAGTGTCGTCGGGCCGCGGCCCCATGCGCTCGGCTCGCAGGCCGGCAACAACCTCTTCTGGGAAGTTACCAATCAATACTGGTTGAGACATGCCTTGAAGCCCGGTATCACCGGCCTTGCGCAGGTGCGCGGATTTCGGGGCGCGACCAACCGGATCGAAGACCTGCAGGATCGTGTGCGGGCGGACATCGAATATCTCGCTACCTGGTCGCTGGCGAACGATATCATCATCATTCTGCGCACCTTGCGCGTTGTCGTGCACCAGAACGCGTACTGACGGCCGACTGAACGAGCGAACAACAAATGCGCTATATCGGTATTGTCCTCGTTATCGCTTCGTTGCCGGGTTTCTATCTGATCCTGACCTCGCAGCCGCAATTTCGGCGATGGGCATATTTCGCCCTCGGTTTCCTGCCGCTCCTGCTGAGTGCGCTGAATGTCGACGCAGCCTTCTACAACCTGCCGCGCTGGCTCGGATATACCGATTCCATCTCTTTCAGCCTTCTGGACACGCTGGCGCTCGCCCTGATCGCGACGCATCGCAACGTGTTGAAGAATCTGCCGTTCGTCGGCCCGTTTCTCGTCTACATCCTGGCCGTTGCGACCTCGACGTTCTTTGCCGAACAGTTCATTCCGGCGACGTTCTATGTCGTACAGCTCATGCGGGTGTTCATCATCTTTCTGGCGGTGGCAGCCGTCGTGAAGGAGCCGGAAGCGGTGAAGATGATCTGTCTGGGGCTTGCCTGTGGTGCCGTCTACCAAGGCGCGATGGGCATTTATCAGCGACTGACCGGCGTTTTCCAGGTGACCGGCTCCTTCGCGCACCAGAACACGCTCGGCTTCATGCTGCACTTCGTGACCATTCCGCTTCTTTCGCTGGTCATGCTGAAGAAGCAGCCCGCGATATATCTCTGGGCAATTGCCGCCGGCACGATTGCCGTCTCCCTGTCAGCCTCGCGTGGGTCGATCGCCTTCGTTGCGATGGGCGTCGTCCTGCTGTTTGCCCTCTCGCTCATCCGTCAGTCGACATCGCGAAAATACGGCATCATCGGAGGGGTCGCCGTCCTTGCCGTCGTCGTATCGCCGATCGTCGTAGCCGGTCTCGACAAGCGTTACGAGACCTTGGACGAAGGAAGCTATGACGAGCGCGCTGCCTTCGAAAGCGCCGCGACCATGATGCTTCAGGAAAATCCGATGGGCGTCGGCGCGAACCAGTATCCGCTCGCTGCGAACTTGCTGGGTTATTCGGACCGTGCCGGCGTCATCTGGGCGTATGGCAGTCGCAGCGCGAACGTTCATCACATGTATCTGCTGATGGGGGCCGAGACGGGATGGGGGGGAATGCTGTCCTTCAGCTTCCTTCTGTTCTGGATAATCGTTCGCGGGCTTGCCTTTGCGTTACGCAATCGACGCGACCCTATCGGAGATCTCGTGCTGGGATTCACGGTGACCATGATCGTCATCGCGATCCACGGCTTCTACGAGTGGATCTTCGTCACCTACGAAGTGCAAACGATCTTCGCAGTGGCACTCGGCATTATTGCCGGGTCGATCCGCCTCGCCAATAGCGGCAAGATTTCGACGATGCTGGCCGAACAGCGGGCGGCAGCCGGGGAAGTCGAGGAAGGCGAAGAGGCGAACGGCTCGACAGGGGCGGGCGCCCCGGGACTTGCAGGAACGTCCGGTCTGGGTCGCCCCGGAAAGGCACAGCCCGTGCTTCCCCTCGCGGCGGCGCGAAAGCCGGAAAAAGCAAAGGATCGGGGCATCAAGGGCGTGATGCTGTCTCCCCCGCCGTCACGCTCGACGAAATGACAGGTGGACCGAGCCGGTTGGCACTTATCCTTTATTCACATTTCCCCGGCTTCGTGCCAATTCACTCACCTGCGATCCTCGTGCACCGGACTCCCTTTCAATGACCATCGGCTATCTGACGAGCCAGTATCCCGCGGCGTCGCATACCTTCATTCGTCGCGAGATTGCCGCGTTGCGGTCCGAGGGCATCGACATCCTGACATTCTCGGTCAGGCCGGGCCAGATCGAAACCGGAGAGACCGTTCCATCCATCCTCGGGCAAGCGAAGTCGCGTATCGTCTTGCGCGTCATCCGCTCGCTTGTGCTCTCGCCCGTTCGCTCTTTGCGGACCTTCGTCGTTTCGCAGCAGCATCGCGTGCCGGGCCTGAAGGAATGGGTGTGGAGCATCTTTCACTTCATCGAGGCGCTCGTCCTGGCAGACATGCTACGCGAGGCGAAAGTGGAGCGATTGCATTCGCACTTCGCGAACAGCGGCGCGACCGTCGGCCTCTTGGCGGCACATTTCGTCGGCATTCCTTGGAGCCTGATGCTGCACGGCATCTCCGAGACGGACTATCCGATGGGAGGCCTTCTCGCCGACAAGATCGAACGCGCTGACTTCGTGGCTGCGGCAAGCTCCTTCATGCGCGCGCAGGGGATGAGAATTACCTCGCTGCAAAACTGGAACAAGTTCACGATTGTGCGCTGCGGCGTCGAACTTCCGCCGAAGCCGCCATTGCCTTCCGGTCCTGTTCGCAATTTCTGCACTGTCGGACGATTGTCCGCCGAAAAGGGATATTTCGGCCTGTTCAAAGCGCTTGCTTCGATGAAGCGGAGAGGGCTCGATCCAACTTTGACCATTGTCGGCGATGGCCCGCTCAGCAGGGATATAAGCCGTCAGATTGCGGAATTCGGACTGACGGACTGCGTGACCCTCCGTGGCGCGCTACCGGAACAGGAAGCGCTCGAAGAGATCGGCAAGGCCGATGCGTTCGTCCTGCCGAGCCTAATGGAAGGCCTGCCTGTCGTCCTGATGGAAGCCATGGCCGCGGGAAAACCGTCCATTGCAGCTTGTGTCGCGGGAATACCCGAACTCATCGAGCATGGCGAAACCGGATTGCTCTTCGAAGTCTCCAACTGGGACGATCTCGAAAGGCAGATGACGGCGGTGATGGAACAGCCGGATTTGTGCGAAAGGCTTTCCGCGAATGGCCGTTTCAAGGTCGAACAGGAGTTTGCCATCGAACGTGCCGTTCAACCGCTTCTAGCGCTGTTCGACCAGAAGAAGGCCCTGTCACACGCCGAGCAGGCGCAACTGGCTCAAATTCAGTCGTAATAACGGCTGTAGGTCTTGGACGACGTATAGCCGTAACTGTCGGCCAGTCCGCCCTTGTAGCGGTTTAGAACGGTGCCGATGCATGGCGCAGGGCGAAGCATTTCCATACTGTCGCGCAATTGCCGCTCCGTCGTTTTGCCGCTGTGCACGACCATGAGATAAGCATCCAGCTGTTCCATGGTCAGCATCGTATCGTCATTGGCAAAGACCGGCGGCAAGTCGACAAGGACGATGCTTTTCTCCGCTTCAGCGCGCAGCTGTCGCATCAGTTCGGCATAGTTCTCGCTGGCGAGCAGGCTGCTCGAATCCCCGGAAACCGGCATCGTCGGCAGAATGGCTAGCGGAAACTCTTCCGTCCGGATCGCAATGTCGCGAATGCTGCCGACCTTTCCTTCGAGGAAATCGCCGATGCCCCGTTGGACCTCAAGACCGAGATCCTGCGCGATCGAGCCACGACGCAGATCGAGATCGACGAGCAGAACGGGCGTGTCGTTTAGGCGAGCAATCGCGCCGGCCAGATTGAGAGACAGGCACGACTTGCCTGCGGTCGGCGCCGGCGAGGTAATGCCCACCATGCGCAGATTATGCGCGTATAGCTGCTTCGTGAACTTCGTCCGCATCAAATTGAACGGACGCGAGCGTATGTCCCGGCTATCGAGGCTTACGATCTTATGTTCCTCCAGCACCGCCGCATCGGGCGTGAAGGTCGGGAGGGCGGTGTAGTCCAGCAAGGCTTCGCGCGGCGTGGTCATGGGATCGGCTTCGGCCATCTCTGTTGTTCCTGTCTTATCGTCGACCGGCGAGACCGGGAATGAAGCGTCTTGCGCCCCGTTGTTTCGGCGTCTTGCGCTTTTCGATGACCGGTACGACGGCCATTGGGTTCTGACCCGTAATTCCGAGCAGCGCGTCGGGGCCACGGATCGGGCGCATGATGAACTCGACCGCCAGCGCCAGCACACCGCCAAGCGCAAGGCCCGCACCGACGCAGATGGCGAAGATAAGCAGTCGGTCCGGCCAGATCGGCGTATCGGGGATGATCGGAGCCTCGACCAGCGTGAGGCGTTCCGCAATCTGCTCGTCCTCGGCTTTAACCCCGGCCCGAGCAGCGGTCAGGCGCTGTTGCACGTCCTGATATTGCGAGTTGAGGCCGGAAAGGTTCTGCTGAAGCGCCGACAGTTCCTGCTGCACGACGGGCGCCCTCGACTGAGCGGCCAGGCGGGCATTGAGTTGGGCCTGCTCCTGCGCCTTTGCCGCCTGAAGCGCAGAGATCTGTCGATTGTTGAACGCGATCTGGTCGTCGATCGCTTCGAAGGGCAGGTTGGAAACATTTTGCCGGGCAAGCTCGCGTGCTTCGGCAAGGCGCTGCTTTGCGCGAACGACGTCGGGATGGTTCTCGGTGTAGATTGCACGTGCACTTGCGAGCGCGGCTTCCGCCGACAATACGCCGGGATCGCGCTGATCGGACGACAGTGCGCGATTGCGCTGAATGACGAGATTGGCGTTGTCGCGCTGCAGCGAGGCGATCTGCACGTCGTAACTGCCGCCACCGCCGCTAACGACCGGTCCGTTCGAAAGAACCTGACCGTTGCGCATGGTAACGCCGGCAATCTGACTTTGGACGGCGTCGATCCGTTCCTGCAGTTCGGCGGCCTGATCTGAGAGGAACTGGACTGTATTGGTCGCCTGCTCGACATTGCCGGTCGCGTCGAGCTCCAGAATGCTATCCATCAAGTCCTGGGTCACGGCCTGTGCGGGCGCAGCCTCGGAATACTGGAAGCTCAGGCGATAGGCGATCGTGCGTTCGTCGCGTCCGGAAGCGACCTCGGCCGTCGTGGGTACGAGCGCGATATTGTCGCGCATCGTCGAGATCACATCGGAAAGCGGCTGCGACTGGCGCGCCTCGGTATACAGCCGATGCCGTTCGATGAGCGAGACCAGGTTCGGTCTGCTGATCACTTCTTCGCGGATGCGGGCGATACGCCGGTCGACGACCTCGTTGTTGAGGTCGGCGAAGACTTCCCCCTGCACCTGCGGCGACTGAACGACCATCAAGGCGGACGACTGATAGACCGGCTTGATGAGAAGGGTCGCTGCGACAGCGGCTATCAGACCGAGGATCAACGGAACTATGATCCACCACTTACGGTCCCACAGGATCGTCGGGATCTGCGAGAAGAAACTTCCGATCCCCGCTCCGGCCGGCTCATCCGATCCAGGCATTGTGCTCACGAAATTTCTCCGAAAAGATAGCTTATGCCGATCTCGAACAGGAGATTGGGATCGCGGTTGGTGCCAAAGTTGGAACTGCTGTCCGACACACCGGCAGTCAGGAAGGCGGACAGGCGGTTTCCGAAATAGGTCCGGTAGCGCGCCTGGGCACCATAGACTTCGGAATCGACCGGCAGGTCTTCGACGAGTTGGACATTACCAAGCCGGCTGGCGCGGCCATAGCGCGCATTGACCGAAATGGAATCCCGTTCGCTCAAGGCGCGGCTGTAATTGACGCCAACGGTCGTCGAATTGCTCAATCCGCCAAAGGTTGTCGGACGCGCACTGCGCGAACCGTTGATGCACAGGTTCGTGCGTGCTCCGCGGTTGCAGAACGACCCATTGAAGGCGAAGCTCGTGTTGGAGAAAGTTTCTCCGGTCGCCGTGTTGACCCACGAAAACGATGCGCCGGCCTGAAGCGTAAGGCTCTGCGTCGGGCTGAGTTGCTGTGAGATACCGATGAGCGGGCTGACGTAATAGGCATCGCCGACCGAAGTGCCGACACGTTCGACGCGCGAGGCATCGATGTTCGTCTGCAGATTGCGACGCGGCGACAGCTGGTGCGCCCAGCTGAAGAAGGCGCCGGCCTGCCGATAGTCGAATGCATCGATGCGGGCGGTGGATCGCTCCGATGCCCTGATGCCGACGGCGAAACTGTCTCGTGGCGAAAGGATATGGCGGATCGATGCGCTCGCGCTCAGCGATTCCGAGCGAGTACCAAGTCCGGCCAGGGTCGGGTCGGAGAAATCGACAAGCGGGAACTCGCCCGGATCGAGACCGGCATCGACGCCGATATTGCCATCGTCGATGCCAAGTTCAGGACCGAGGTCGTCCGTGTCCACGAATTCGTCTGTCGGATCGTCGAAGCCGACAAGTCCGCCGCGGATAAAATCCTGCGCCCGATTGCGGCTCGAGCGAAAGCCCACGGTCGCGTTGAGCGAGGTCCGCTCGTTCAGCCGCGTCGCACCGCCGCCGGTGATGTAATAGGCATCCTGAGTGCCGTATCGCTCGCTATATTGCTCGAACCGGATGTCGCCAGCGATGCGAAATGTCGTGCGCTCGTCTTGATAATAGAGCGACGGTTCGATCTCGATCGTTCCCCGCAGTGCGGTCGTGTCGTCACCGTCGCGCAGAAAGGCGTTTGTTTCCGCGCCTGCACCGGCAGATACGCGGACCTGCGTTTCCACCTGCGCTTGCGCAGCGGAAGGCATGACGAAGAACGCTGCCGTCCCGGTGAAGAGGGCAGTCGCGCAACGTGCGCGTATCGTGGCGGTGCGTCCGGCAATCATGGGACGATCACCGTATCGCCGCTTTCAATCCGAACGAGATTGGAATTGGAAACATCGCTTCTGCTGACGCTACCTTTCAGCAAGCCACCCATCCGCACACGGATCGGGCGCAATTCGTCGCCGAACTTGCGAATGATGACGATGTTGTTGACGTCGGCGAACTCGTTCGGCCCGCCAGCAAGGCTCAAGGCTTCGAGCGCATTCACGTAGCGACCCGGTTGGAAGTTGCCAGGCGAGTTGACCCGGCCAATGACCGAGAATTGCATTCCGACCGGAGAGACGGAAATGGTGACCTGCGGGACTTCACCGCGATACTGGTCGCTCAGTCCTTCGCGGATCCGCTCTTCGAGTTCGCTGGGAAGCAGGCCGCGCACGTTCAACTGACCGATCAGGGGAAACGCAATCGTCCCGTCGGGCAGAACGTTCACGTTGCGCTGCAGGCGTTCCTCGCCCCAGACGTAGATTTCCAGCACGTCGCCCGGATTAATCCGGTAATCGGCAAGCTGGCCGCTCTGATCCGCGTCCTGTGCCATCGCCGGCACTGTCGGCAGGCCAACCGAGAGGCCGGCAGCCGTCAACGCAATAATCACTTTTTTCGTCCAAAGCTTCATTAGATAACCTCTGCCCAATGCATTTGGGCCTTGTTCCCGGGTAATTCCGGCATAGTAAGACAGAAGATGATTTCAATCCAATTAATTAAACATGGAAACCGCCACGTGAAATGGTGGGCTGTCCCATTCTTGGCCGCGTGTCTCTTAATGGCGGCTTGCTCGGATTCGCGTGAGGAAGCGGCGGAATATGGCGCGCTCGCACAGGCGCATCTTCAGAACGGGAATATTCCAGCCGCAAGAGAGGCCATTCGTCAAGCCGTTTCGGCCCGAGACGACGTGGTCGAACTGCAACTCCTGCGAGGCAGAATCGAGCTCGCGGCGGAATCACCGGAGGCAGCTTATGGCGCGTATTACGCAGCACTCGCTCTGGACCCTGTAAATGTCGAGGCATTGCAGGCCGTGTCGCAGTTGGGCCTGACGACGGGTAATCTGGACCAGTCGCTCGACGCGACCGACCGGATACTGACGCTCGATCCGAACCAGCCAAGCGCGCTTCTTGTCCGCGGACTCCATGAACTGGTCAGGCGCCGATATTCCGATGCGATCGAATATGCCGACCGACTTGCCGCAACGGGCGGCATGAACGAGAATGCGCGCATTCTAAAGGCCCGTGCGCTGTTCCTTGATGGCAAAACAAAGGAAGCGCTCGCTCAGGTTGCCTTGCCGGGTGAGGCAGAGGCCATCGAAGGCGGCATCGCGCCATCTGAAACGATTGCTTTGACCCGGCTCGAGATATTCCGGGAGATGCGCGACGAGGCGCGGTTGGCGGCGGAATTTACGCGCCTGAAAGGTATGCGGCAGCAGGATGTCGGCTTGCGCCTCGACGAAGCCAATTTTTATTTTCGCCGGGGGCGGCCAGACGAAGCAGCCGACTTTCTGACGAATGCTTTATCCAATGACAATGTGACCGAGACCAATGCGGTCGAGGCAACGCGCATTCTCGACGAATACGGCGCCGATGTGCTGGATGCAGGGCAATGGCGGCAGATCGCATCCCGAACGAGCCAGGATGCCCTGCCGACGCTGTCTCGCTATCTCCTGACAACCGAAGCCCTCGACCCCGCGCGCATTCTTATCAATGCGATCGAAGGGCGCGCCAAGCCGGGGCTGGTTGCCCGCCTCCAGGCGATCGCGGGCGACAACTCCGCCGCTGCGCGCTCGGCCCAGGCGGTGCTTTCCGCCGATAGCACCAATTGCGACGCGCTCGTTGCACAGAGCCGAGTCTTCCTCGCACGCAATCGTGCCGAAGATGCCGTCCGCCTTGCGCAGCAGGCAAGTTCCGAATGTCCGCAGGACATAGGAGCATTCTTCGCGGCGGCTGAAGCTTACGATGCTTGGGAGCGCCCGGCCTCGACGCGCCGCATCCTTGGCCAGGCCTTGACTGAAAATCCGCAGAACTTCACGGTCGCGAAGACCTTTGCGGACTGGCTCATGGCAAATGGCGAGGCGCGGCCGGCTGTTGCGGTGATGCGCCGCTATACCCGGGACTCGCCGTCCTCCCAGCGCGGCTGGTCCTATTACGGCACCATCTGTACCCGCGCCAATGCCAGCTGTGCGGACGAGGCGCGCGCCCGCTTCGCCTCGGTATCCGACCGCTATGGCCTCGACCTGTCGACGGGACAATTGCAGCCCAATGGCCTGTTCGGCCGCTTCGTAACGCGCTGACGAAAGCTGGTTCGTTGGCCGAACGCGTGGAATTTCTCGGGCTGCCGTTCGACGTCGCGGATCAGGTCCAGACGCTTGAAATGATCGACGTCCGGGCGCGGCAGGACGAGTTCTCTCTCGTCGTAACGCCGAATGTCGATCACATGGTGAGGCTATCGGCAATGGAGCGCGATGCCCCCCTATGGAACACTTACCGCGAAGCCGAGGTCATCGTCTGCGACAGTCGGATCCTGCAAGGTCTCGCCCGGTTGTCGGAGATCGATCTGCCACTTGTCACGGGCAGCGATTTGACGGCGAAGCTCGTTGCGGACCTCGCGCGGCGGGGGCGTTCGGACACCGCCAAAGTCGCGGTAATCGGCGGGGATGCGGCGCTTCTCAACGAGTTGCGGACCCTCTATCCGACGATCGAATGGACGCATGACGAACCGCCGATGGGCGTCGCGAGAAACCCGGCGGCTCAGGAAGAAATCGCCGAATTCGTCGAGCGGAGCGAAGCGCGCATTTTCCTGTTCGCGATCGGTTCTCCGCAAAGCGAGATCGTCTGTGACCTTATCAAAAAGCGCGGAAAAGCGCGGGGTGTAGGGCTGTGCATCGGCGCTTCGCTCGAGTTCATGACGGGCGAAAAAAAGCGGGCGCCGAGGTGGATGCAGGCGCTGAAACTGGAATGGCTTTTCCGCTTGGGAAGCGAGCCGACGCGCCTCTGGCGGCGCTATCTCCTCGATGGTCCACGCATCTTCCGAGTCTGGAAAAAGTGGCACGATAACAGGCGTCTGGCCCGGTGATCAGTCGCGGATTTCGCCCTCGCGCCGGGTCCTGTTCCACCCCGTCCGGCGGTTTCTAAAGAAGCCCAGATAGAGCGGTATCTTCCACAAAACATAGCCCGGAACGCGCAAAATAGCGTGCGAAGTCAAAGTCTTGCGACCTTCCTTGCGCCATGCGAGCACAACTGCACCTAAACCGGCCATGATGGCACCAAGCAGCACCGAGGCCGGGGCAAGCGAAGCCGAAAACAATGCGAGGAGCACGACCGCGAGCAGGCAGGCGAAGGACAGCATGAACAGCAGCGCGAGCGGCGGCACGAGCAGGTGCATCCCGATCGCCAAAAGGTGCCGCGACAGGCCAAGGACGCCGCGCGCCACCAGCGGTAGCGCCTGGCTCAGTGCCGTTTGCAGAAAGCCATGCTCCCACCGGCTGCGCTGCGCCGACATGTCGGCGGAGGCTGCGGGCTCGCTTATGATGCGGGCACGTTCGACAAGCTGCACCTTGCGCCCCTCCTGCGCGAGGTCGAGCGCCAGCTTCATGTCTTCGACGAGGTCGCCGCTCGCCAAGGCCGCTGTCGCGAAGATCGGCCAGGGAAAGCCCATGCCCGTTCCGAACAGCGTGATCCCGCCGCCGATGCGGTTCATGCCGCGCGCCCGGACGAGGTTCTTCACCAGCATCGCGAAGTTGGATATCTGCACCATCGGCAGCGCGCCGGGATGCGAGGCAAGCAGATTGCTCGCTTGCACCGGGACTTGCAATGCGTGAGCCTGCCGCGCGAGCAGCGCAAGGCTCGCCCGGTCGCTGCGGCAATCGGCGTCCAGAACGATCACCGCTTCGGGTCGCTCATCTGCGGGCAGGCTCGCCAGATGATCGCGTCCATGCGCGAGTGCGTAGCCCTTGCCCCGCCGCTCGGCATCCGAGCGCTCGACGACGTTCACCCCGTGCTCGCGCGCGATCCGCGCGGTTGCGTCGCTGCAATTGTCGGCCACGACGAGGATCGACATCGCGGTCTCTTCGGCGATCGCATCGAGCAGACCCGACAGCGTGCGCGCAACCGTCGTTTCCTCGTCATGTGCGGGAATGAGGATGGTCGTGCGGGGCAGCGGTCCGCCGGGTTCGGCTCGATCGAGCCGTTTCAGCCCGAGCAGGATCTCCAGCGTGAACCAGCCGAGCGCGACGATCGGCGGCAACGCGATGATCCAGGCAAGCAGGGTCATGCCGCGTCGGCGGCGTTTGCGAACGGACCGGCAGCACCGTCGGGCCGCGCGGAACCGGCGATGACCTGTTCGATGAAGCTGCGATATTGGGCCGCGATGACGGGCCAGGTGAAACGCTCTATCCCGCTTTTGCCGGCCCGTGCCCCGCTGGACAGCGAGTTGCGCAGCGTCGCGACCAGTTCGTCGCGCTTCGTCGTGTCGCACAGATATTGCTTGTCGCCGAGAATCCAGCGCGTCAGCACGCTGTCCTCGGCCACCACCGGCAGGCCGCTGGCCCAGGCTTCGAGAAAGACGTTGCCGAAGGATTCGTTGATGCTCATGTGCAGGAATGCGTCCGCTGCGCGATAGAGGTCGGGCATCCCGGTCGCGGGCAGGCTGACTCGGTGATAGCGGTCCGGCAGAATCTCCGCTGCCAGCGCGTCGCCCTTGCCGCGCAAGGGACCGTCGCCGGCGACGACCAGCACCGCATTGTCCAGTTCCGCGATCGCCCGCATCCCGTCCAGCACGCGCTTCGTTTCGATAAAGGCGCTCACCATGAGGACGATTGGCTTGTCGGCGGGCAGGCCGAGTCGCTCGCGCATGGCGCGACCTGCCGCCGCATCAGGCCCGAACCGGGTAAGGTCGATGCCGTTCGGGACCAGCGCGGCTGGCCAGCGTTTCTTGTTGCGCGCGTAATAGCTCGGATTGGTGCAGACCAGCCCGTCGCAGGAGAACAGGCGATATTCGCTCTTGTCGCTAAAGGCCGGCCAGTCGCCGTTCTGCGTAACGAAGATGTGTTTCGCGCCAGCCTTGCGGCCGCGCCTCAGCGCCATGTTGGCGTAGGGAAAACCGCACGTCACCGTGGCGTCATAGCGTCCGGCCTCGCCGCTCATGGCGAGGCGCGCGGCGAAAGTGGCATCTTCCCACTGCGTCTCGTTTCGGAAACCGGGGAGGGCGGGAAACTTCTCGAACTTCTCGCGCCCGATCGCCGGAAGATGGCGGAAGGTGTAGGGCGTATCGGATCGTTCCGTCCCGCTGCCGCAGACCGTTACTTCGTCGCCTGTGCGGGCGAGCTCGCTCGCCACCGACAGCAGGGCGACCTCGGCCCCGCGATCGTAGCGATGGAAGCCGGAAAGGGCGAAAAGGATACGCATGGCTGGGAGAGTCCCGGTTGTCGGCGCGCCCGCCCGCTAAAGGACTGCGACGCGCCGGGTTCGGGCGGAGCGGCTACTCCGCCGCTTCGGCGGCGGGCTCGGCAGCCGGTTCGGCGTCGGGATCGAACCCGTCCTGATAGGTGATTTCGGCTTCCGCGCGACGCTGCTCCAGCCGCTGCTCGAGCGTCTGCTGGATATTGTTGCGACGCATCGCCTCAAGCGCGATCGGGCGGCTTTCCTGCGCGCTGACCGGGCGGGGTTCGGAGCCGGTGATGACCGCAACCGTCACATTGCCGCCCTCAGGCGTCACGAACGGCTCGCCTGCCGGAACGGCGCGGATCTGACGCAGGCGTTCCTCACCCACACGCGCGCTGTCCATCTGGGCGGGACCGCGGGTGAATTCTATGCCCATCGAGTTGAGCGAGGCGGCGACCTCGTCCATCGTCATGTCGTCCTCGAGCTGCTTGAGCATCGAAAGATCGCCGGGAAGCGGGAACTGGATGCGGTCGAGCGTATAGATCGTGCGGTTCGCGAACATGCTCGGATTTTCGTCGATGTAATTGTCGATCGCGCTTTCGCTCGGCACGGTTGCGGCCCGCTGCTCCCGCTGCTGAAGCAGCTGGATGAGAAGCGCGTCTTCAAGTTGGCGACGGCGGATAAGGAATTCGGGCGTCTGGTCGAGGCCATCCTCGCGCGCAGCCTGGGCGAGCAGGCGCCGGTCGATGATCCGCTTCAGGACGCCCTGACGCAGACGATCCTCGTCCACGCCTTCGGGCGCAGGAACCGTGGCAAGCTCGGTATTGACTTCCTGCAAGGTGATTTCCTCGCCGTTGACGACGGCGGCAACCTGGCCGGTCGGCTCGTTGTCGCATGCCGAAAGAAGAGCGGCGCTGGCGAGAAGGCCGATAGTGAGCAAGCGGTGTTTCATGGTTTTCCCTCCGGAAAGAAGATCAGGCAAGCAGCAGCCGTTGCAGGGCCGGGGGCGAGGCTGCGATGAAGTTGGCGGCGAAGTCGCGCAATTGTTCGAGCGCGTTTTCGCGATTGGGCGAAAGCATCGAGACGCGCATCAGCATCCCGTCGGGAATGTTCCCGGCCAGGTTGGCGCGCACGACGCTCAACCGCTGTTCGGCCCAGCTGCGCGGATAGGCGGAGCCGAGGCGGGTAAAATAGGCGACCTGCTCGACCCGGTCGGGGCCGGTGGCGGTGAAGAAATTGGACGGAATGGTGCGCCCGGCGGCAGCGATCGGCAGTTCCTGCGTCGGGGTCAGTTCGAACCCGCCGACCGGATAGCACACTTCGGGCCGATGAACCTGCAACACGCCGTCCTGCGTGTTGTTATAGGCCAGCAGCAACATGATCGGTGTGGCCTGTTCCTTCGAATAGACCCGCGTCGCGAGATTGTCGTACAAGCGGTCGCGCAGCGTATCGGGCGGGGGCAGGACCACGCCGCTTTCCGAGACGACCTCGTATCCACCGACGGTGCGCGGGACCATCTCCTCGAACTCTTCGGGATCGACCGGCTCCTTGTGCGGCGTGGGCATCCGCGCATAGGCGATGCCCGAGGCAGCGGCGAGCGCCCCGCCGATCAGCATGTGCCGCCGCGAAATCAGCGGCTGCGTCGCGCGGGTGGGGGCGCCGGGGTTCGCGAAATCCTTCTCAGCCATGCTTGCGCATCTTCCTGTTCCAGATGGGCCGGATCAACTCGTCGAGCGCGAAGGTCAGGCCCAGCGCGATGGCGAACATGAAGATGCCGGCGAAATTGTGGAGGAAGCCCTGCGCCGTTGCTTCGCCTGCATGATAGGTCAGCAGGATAAGGATGAGGACGCGGGCGAAATTGGCGATCATCGCGATCGGAATGACCAGCACGACGAGCAGCAACGCATAACGCCATTCGGCCTGGTGCCGCAGATAGACGTAGAACAGCGAGATCGCGGTCAGCGAGATGATCGAGTTGAGGCCGGAGCAGGCGGCCGCCACGAGCAGCTCGTACTGTCCGATATAGATGCGCACGCCTTCGCCGCCGATCGGATAGCCGAGCAGGTTTAGAAACGCGATGGATATGCGCGACAGCTCGATCTTCAAGGGGACGGTGATGGCCGCGACCAGCGTGTCGGGCGGGGGAAACGCGAAGCCGAGATAGAGCAGCGGGAACCACAGCTTCTTCATCGCGGTCCCGCCGATCATCGAATACAGGACGACGAGGAGGACGGCATACATGAGGTAGGCCTCGATCTCGACGATCTCTGTCACGCGCGCGAAGACGTAGAGCGGTACGAGCACGGCGAGGAGCGCGACGACGCGCCCGATGGGCGGCTGCGAGGCGAGGTGGCGGATCGGCGCCCATTCGCGCCAGAGCAGCCACAGGCCGGTGAAGAGGATGATAGGGCCGTGCGCGCCTTCTTCCCCGCTCCACCCTTCGCGGGCGACGAACAGCATGGTCGGGAGGATGAAGACGACGAGGCCGGCGAGCAGGATCAGCAGTGCAGGCGAGAACAGGCTGGCCGGATCGAGCGGGCGCTGCCCGCTTTGCTTGTCCGCTTCTACCACGCTTGCCATGTTCATCATTGTTCCGAGCTGCCCCACCCTCTCCGGGTGAATTGGACATTATAGGCGAAGACCCGGCGCGACAATGCCTATCGCGTCTGCTCTGCCGAACTGTCCTGTTATTGGATGCATTGCCGATAATACATTAACGCCGCCATAAGGCGAGACGCGTAGTTCGTATTATTCGGTCGCGGATAGCCTTTGGTGGCTCATCGGTCGTGAATTCTCGACGATTTGCAACTGGCTTCTTTTCTATGCAGGCGGTGAGGGGGGGGCAACGGTGCAAAAAAAGGGGAGCCGAAGCTCCCCTTTTCGTTTGGTTCTGCGCAGCTTCGCTTATGCGAAGTTGTAACGTACGCGGCTTTCGCGGACGGCAGGCTTGCTGCGACGCATGCTGAAGCCGACGGCTGCGAAGCCGAGGAGCAGAAGCGCCCAGGTGCCCGGCTCGGGAACGGCTGCGGTCGGTGCGAAGGAAATCGTACCGGCGAACGAGCCGTTACCGCGCGAGATGCCGTTGACGACGAGCGTCTGAAGACCGGCGACGGCGGGAAGCTCAGCGATCGCGCCGAACTCGTTGAAGCCGAACGGACCTTCGAACAGCGTGAATTCTTCACCGTTCAGGAAGATCGACGTGAAGTCCACGTCGGTCATGCTGCCGATCTGGACGGTCGTCGTGCTGGCCGAGCCGCTGAGAACACCGGACTCGTCGAGCGTGAAGGTGAAGGTCGCCGAGAAGTTGTCGATTTCGTCGACGGTCGCGGCGAATACGCCGGTTTCCGTGCCGTCTTCTTCTTCAAGGACGATTTCGCCGCCGTCGATCTCGACCAGTGCGGACGCTGGCGTAGCCAGTGCCACAGTGGCCAACGACGCAGCGGTCGTAAGCATTAGTTTCTTCATAGATTACCCCTTTTGAGCGTAGGATGTGACACCTCCCGGCGGGTCCGGTCGGCATCCAGTTCTAAACTGCGACCCTAATTCCGGTGGCTTTTGCCTTGCCGGAAACTCGTCTTAGTCGAGCGATGGAAGCGAGTCGCAATTCACTTAACAGAATCTTAAACTTGGTCAAAGTTCCTCGAAACACAGGTTTTTTTCATACTTGGCCCAATTGGACCTCGTTTGTGCCACTATGAAACGAAATTGCTCCAATTCGGCACAGATGAGGTCGAATGATCCTGTCGTAATTTGAGCCGTTAACGAAGGCCCGTAACCGTTGCCTAGCGGGACAATGTGTCATGCGCATGAATGATCCCGCGCTTCCGAGCTCGATCGAGCACATCATGCGTTCGGACGAGGAAGCCGCACATGCGAGCTTACATTAACACTTTTGATAATGTTAACGAATCGTTCCGTCGAACGGAGTCTGATCAGCGACGAGCCGATAAACGAAAACACGCTGTAACCCGCGGATTTCCTCGGTTCGTCGCAGCTATATGCGTGTCGTTTCAGACCATCGCAAGATGAACCCGGCCCAACGCCTTGTTTTGCGCCGTTAAGGTGGTTTTTACCCATTTAGAGAAAGTTCGCCCTCGAATTAAATGCGAGGGAAACTATGCGAAACGTAATGCGGCTGGCTTACCTGCCGGCGCTGATGGCGATAGCGGGCTGCGTGCCGGAAGATGGTACCGAGGACCTGCTAACCGTACCCGAACCGGTTGCCGTCGAAACGACACCCGAAGAAACGCCCGCACCTGCCCCTGCTCCGACGCCGACCCCGACGCAGTCGCCGACCGGCATCAAGAATGAGAAGGGCTACGTCGAACTCGATCCGATCGCGACGAATTTCGACAGGAGCGAGTGGATCGGAGGGCGCAGTCTGCCGGATTCCTCAGCACCGGACGTCGTGGGTGCATTCCGGTTCATCTGCCGCCCGAGCCACAATGCGTATGACGATCCCATCGTCTTTCCGGGCCAGAAGGGTGCAGCGCATCTGCACACCTTCTTCGGCAACACGATGACCGATGCGAATTCGACCTATGAAAGTCTCCGGACGACGGGCGACAGCACCTGCAACAACGCCCTTAACCGCTCAGCCTACTGGATGCCGGCCTTGATGAACGGACGTGGCCAGGTCGTCATGCCGGACGCCATCTCCATCTATTACAAGCGTCGCCCGGCGAGCGATCCGGCGTGCCAGGAAGGCAAGGGATGCGTCCCCGTTCCGCGCGGTCTGCGCTATGTCTTTGGCCGTACGATGTCCGGCCCGGGACCAGGCGATCACGTCTATTTCAAATGCATGAACGTGGACGGGAAATACGACAGTCTACCTGAAGCGGCTCGAAATTGTCCTTCAGGTCGGCAGATTGGTGCAGTTGTGGCATCGCCGCAATGCTGGAACGGAACCGAGCTCGACAGTGCCGACCACCGTTCGCACATGGCCTATATGCAGCGAGACCGGAACACCGGTCAGCAGGCCTGCCCGAGCACACATCCTTACACCCTGCCGCAATTTACGATGGGGGTCTGGTACACGACCGACGATACGCTCGACCGGTCGGGCGACCTGTCGACCTCGCGCCAGACGTGGTATTTCGCCTCCGATCGGATGGAAGGCAAAACCTGGCTTCCGTCGGGCCACACCTTCCATGCCGACTGGTTCGGCGCGTGGGACGACGACGTTCTCAAGACGTGGAATGACAACTGCATCGACAAGCTGCTGAATTGTGCCGGCGGTGACCTCGGCAACGGAACCGGGCTGCGGTTGAACGAAATCTCCCGTGAGCGGGACAACAATCTCGTGGATGTCCCGCCGCGAACCTGATTTCGCCGCACACGTCATTCGCTCAAGAAATGGGGCATCGCGCATCGGGCGCGGTGCCCTTTTTTTTCGAGATTATGGTCTAGCGGCGTAGCTGGACGACAATCTGTTGCTCCACTTTGAAAAAGCGGTATGCTCATTGGCGAGTCAGGTGTCTGAACACCGACCACCGGGAAGGATACTATGCCAAAAGCTGAAGCGGACCCTTTCGCTTGTCCGAGAATGCGGCCAGTGTCGCAGGATCGAAAATCGGGGATGTTGCCGTCGTGAACGTGCAACCCACCAATTCGGCAATGGTCAACGACCGGCCTGCGGCACCGCCGCTTCCGACACGGGTGAAATTTGCTTTCGGCTCGGGGGCGATGGCCAACGGCATCAAGAGTGCCGCCTTCTCCACCTATCTCATGCTGTTCTTCAACCAGGTGATCGGCGTTCCGGCGAGCATCGTGGGAACCGCGCTTGCGCTGACATTGCTGGTCGATGCGATCGTCGATCCCTTTCTCGGGCGGTGGGCCGACGTCACCCGCTCGCGGTGGGGCCGGCGCCATCCGTTCATGCTGGCCTCGGCCATTCCGACGACGCTGTTCTTCTTCTTCACCTGGTTTCCGCCGACGGGCCTCACCGATATCCAGTACGGCATCTGGATTTTCTGTTTCGCGGCAGCCACGCGAGCATCGATCAGCGCCTTCGAGATCAATGCATCGGCGATGGCTCCCGAACTGACCGAAATTTATAGTGAGCGGACCAAGCTGTTCAGCATCCGCTACTGGTTCGGCTATGCGGGGGCATACGGCTTTGCCGCCTTTTCGCTCGCCTTCATCTTCATCGAGAGCGAGGCCTATCCGCGCGGACAGCTAAACCCTGCGAGCTACGCGAATTTCGCGTTGCTCGGCGCCGGGCTCATCCTGCTCGCGATCCTCGTTTGCACATTCGGTACGCGCTCGCGGATCCCCTATTTGCGCCAAGCGGACCAGCGCGCGGATGGCGACAGCATGCCCGTGAAGGAGCATCTGGCTGAGATGTTCGCCGCATTCCGCAACCGAGCATTCCTCGCGATCTTCGGCTTCGGCGTATTCAAGTACACGGCGATCGGTCTCTACAGCGCGATCAACATCTATTTCGGCACGTATCTCTTCAAGCTGAACGCCGGGGCACTCGCATTGCTGACGCTGGACAGCTTTCTCGCCGCAACGCTCGCCGCGCCGCTTGCGCCCATTTGTTCGCGCATCTTCGGCAAACGCACGAGTTCGATGGTGTTCGCCGTACTCGGCGTTTCCATCGGCCTCTCGCCCCTCATCCTCAGCTATTTTGATCTGTTCTTCGTCGCAGGCGATGCCCTGCTGTTGCCGACCCTGTTCCTCATCGGAGCAGTTTATATGGCGATGGTCACAATTTCACTCATCAACACGACGTCGATGCTTGCCGACGTCGTGGAGGACAGCGCGGTCGAGACCGGGCGGCACACGGCAGGAACCTTCTTCGCGGCGAGCAGCTTCATGCAGCAATGCTCCAACGCGCTCGGCATATTCGTCGCGGGCCAGGTCCTGATGATCGCTCAGTTTCCCGAGAATGCCGATCCGGACACGATCGGCCAGCCTGCGCTGGACAGCCTCTTGATGAGCTATATTCCGATCAACCTGACATTGTGGACCATCGGTGCGCTCATTCTGCTATTCTACCCCATCACGCAGGCCCGCCATGAACGGAACGTCGAAATCCTGCGCGCTCGCGAGGCGGAAGCGCGCGAACAGCAACAACGCGACACGCCGATCGGCGGTCCTGCCAGATAACGAAGGAGAAGCTCATGGCTACCCAGCCGGAAATCGACACGCATAGCGAAGAAGAAGCCTTCCGCGAGGAAGTGCGCCAGTTCCTGGCGACCCATTTCCCGCCCGAATTGAAGGGCGAGGGCAATCCGGGCGCCGGCATCGAAGGCGACCTTGACGAAACCGAAGCGCAGAAGAAATGGCGCCTCGCCATGGGCGAACGCGGCTGGGGCACCCCTACCTGGCCGAAGGAATATGGCGGGGGCGGGTTGACGCGCAAGCAGGCTGCCATTCTCAACGAGGAACTCGCCAAGGCCGGGGCATATAATCCGATCGGCGGCATGGGCGTGATGATGTTCGGTCCCACGCTCCTCGAATTCGGAAGCGAGGAACAGAAGCACGAGCATATCCCCCCGATCTGCAAGGGCGAAGTGCGCTGGTGCCAGGGCTATTCGGAGCCCAATGCCGGTTCGGACCTCGCGAACCTTCAGACCATGGCGGAGGACAAGGGCGATCACTACCTCGTCAACGGTCAGAAGACCTGGACCAGTGGCGGCCAGTGGGCGGACAAGTGCTTCTGCCTCGTGCGCACCGATCGCAGCGACAAGCACAAGGGCATCTCCTTCCTGCTCATCGACATGGATGTGCCGGGCGTCGAGGTGAAGCCGATCCAGATGATCAGCGGCATGAGCCCCTTCTGCGAGACCTTCTTCACCGACGTAAAGGTCCCCAAGGAGAACCTCGTCGGCGAGGAAGGGCAGGGCTGGACCATCGGCAAGCGCCTCCTCCAGCACGAGCGCACGAACCTGTCGGGCGGTGGCAGCATGGCCCGGCTGATGGGCGCGAGCCTGTCGGACATCGCGAAGAAGTATATCGGCACCGATAGCGAAGGACGTCTGGCGGACCCCGTCATGCGCGACCGCATCGCCGATTTCGAGATCCGCTGGAACGCCTTCCTGCTGACGGCGCGTCGTGCCGCCGAGGAATCCAAGGCGCAGGGCGGCGTCTCCGAAATCAGCTCGGTCCTCAAGAAGGTCGGAACGAAACTCGGGCAGGAGCGCGCCGAAATGGCGATCGAGATCATGGGCCTCCAGGGGCTCGGCTGGGAAGGCGAAGGCTTCACGGACAGCGAACTGCGCGGCGTTCGTGCCTGGCTGTTCGGCAAGGCGACGACGATCTACGGCGGCTCGACCGAAATTCAGAACAACATCATCGCGAAGCGTGTCCTCGGCATGCTCGACCACCAGTAAGAAGGGGCCGCGAGAACATGGCTATCTTGAACGAAGAACAGGAAATGCTGCGCGACATGGCGCGCGACTGGGCGAAGAACGAAAGCCCGGTGACCGAATGGCGCAAGGTTCGCCGCGACGGTGACGAGGCTGCCTATGACAGGAACGCCTATGCGACCATGTCCGAAATGGGCTGGGCGGGCGTCATCATTCCCGAAGATCATGGCGGCTCCGACTTCGGCTGGCTCAGCGCCGGGCTGGTGATCGAGGAACTAGGCAAGACCATCACGGCAAGCCCGCTCGTCGCATCGACCATCGCGGCGAGCGCGATCATCATGGGCGGCAGTGACGAACAGAAGGCGAAATGGTTGCCCAAACTCGCCAGCGGCGAAGCCGTGGGGACGATCGCCGTGGACGAGGGGCCGCGCCATGATCCCTCGCAGATCGAGACGAGCGTATCGGCTGGCAAGATCAGCGGGACGAAGGCCTTCGTGCATGAAGCACACGGCGCCGATGTTTTCGTGGTCGCCGCAAAGGACGGCCTCTACCTCGCGGAGAAGGGCGAAGGCGTATCGCTATCGACGCGCAAGCTGGCGGACCTGCGCAGCCATGCGGAAGTCACCTTCGACGGTGTCGCGGCCGACAAGCTGGCAAGCGGCAAGGACACGCTGATCGACGACGTGCTGGACCGCGCTCGTGTCCTGACGGCGTGCGAGATGCTCGGCATGGCGCAGGCGATCTTCGACACCACGCTCGATTACCTGAAGCAGCGCGTGCAGTTCAATCAGGTGCTCGCCACGTTTCAGGCCTTGCAGCATCGCATGGCCGACCTGTTTGCCGATCTCGCGCTGATGCGTTCGGCGGTCGAGGGCGGTCTGCAGGCAATCGACGGCGGGTTCGGCATCTCGCGTGCCGCGACGCAGGCCAAGGCCGAAGCAAACCGCGTCCTTCATCTGATGAGCCGCGAGGGCATCCAGTTGCACGGCGGTATCGGCATGACCGACGAATACGATATCGGCTTCTATCTGAAACGCGCCCGCGTGCTCGAGGCGAGTTTCGGCGATACTTCGTATCTGAAGCGCCGCTTTGCGGAACTGAGCGGCTATTGACCCCTTGGATCCGCTCAGGGATCCGGAAGCACAAACCGACGTGGCTAGCGCGCAGCGTAGCGCGCTGGCCGAACATGCGCGGTTCGTCGACGCCAATCTGAAGAAGAATTACCGCGCGAATTTCATTCATGGCGTGCTCGGCATGACCGGCTTTCGCCTGATCTACGCGCCGACCATCATTCCTGCCTATCTGCTGCTTCTCACGGGAAGCACGGCTGCCGTGGGCCTCGGCGCAGCGCTGTTGCAACTCGGCGCGACCATCAGCCCCATCGCCAGCGGCTCGCGGATCGAACATCGCAGCCATATCCTGCCCTATGCCATTCGCGTGGGTTCGCTGATGCGGCTCATGATCCTGGGACTGGCGCTGGCAGCGTGGTTCCTGACCGGCGATCTATTGGTTGTCGCGACGTTCGCCTGCTTCCTCCTGCTCGGCTTTTTCACAGGCGCGCAGCGGGTCGCGTTCCAGATGCTGATGAGCAAGCTCATCCCGATCCGGCAGCGCGGCCGGTTGCAAGGCTATCGCAATTTCGCCGGCGGGCTGATCGCCGCGATCCTCGCCTATTTTGCCGGTGCCTATTTTATCGAGGATGCCTGGCTCGGGAACGGTTATGCGACGACCTTCCTCTTCGCCTTCCTGCTGACGAGCGCGGGCCTCGTCGTCCTCCAAACGATGATCCGGGAGCCTGCTGCGCCCATCTCCCGCCCACAAATGCCGATGATGGAACGGCTAAGGCAATTTCCCGAACTGATGGCGGAGAGGGGTTTTCGCAATTTCCTCATCGTGCACAGTTTCGCGACCGTCTCTCGCGTCGGCGGACCGTTCTGGACGGTCTATGCGGGCAGCGTCCTCGGGCTGGATGGCGCACTGATCGGGGGTTTGAGTTTCGTCTTTCTCGGATCGGACACGGTATCGAACATCATCTGGGGACCGATGGGCGATCGCTACGGGTTCAAGCGCGTCTATGCCGGATCGCTTATCTGCACCCTGGCCGGCATCGTCTGCCTCATTATCGGCGCGAGCGAAGCACCGATCTATGCCGCCTTCATCCTGCTCGGCATGGGAATGTCGGGATGGATGCTGGCCTCGACCACGATGGTCCTCGAATTCGGCAGCCAGGAAGACACGCCGATGCGGCTCGCCTTCACCACGACGGTCGAGGGCGCGATCGCTGCGGCGGGCCCGGTCCTCGCCGGTCTGCTTGTCGCGGGTTACGGCTTCGCGCCGCTCTTCACGATCATGCTTGCGGCCTTGGGGGCAGCCCTGGTGCTGCTCGTCTGGCGGGTCGAGGAGCCGCGGCAGTTCGATGCTGCCTGATCAGTTTTTCTTCGGCCCGAGAAGGCCTCCCGACAGGGATTGCGCATAGGCTTCGATCGCCGTTGCCGGATCGTCGAACCTCTGCGCCCAGCGGCGCGCGTCATAGGCTCCGTTCAGCGTCGACATCATCACCTGGCTGGCGATCAACGGATCGATCGGTCGCACCGAACCGTCCGCTATGCCGTCGATCAGCATCCCGGCGAAGCGGCGCGCCAGCCGGTTGGAGCGCGTGACGACATCTTCCCGGTGGCCGCTTTCAAGCGCTTGCAATGCGGTCGTGCGCAAAAGCGGCATGGCATCGAAGAACTGCAATTCCAGCAGTTCCGCCAAGATTCCCGTGGTGCGGGTCCAATAGTCGCCCGGCGCGTCGATCCCGGCCATCTGGATGGCTGACAGCCGATCGTAGCTACGCTGAAAACAGGCAAGCACGAGATCATCCTTCGCATCGTGATGATGATAGAAGCTGCCCTTCGTGACATTCAGCATTTCCGCGATGCGATTGATCGAGGCCCCGCGATAGCCGCGCTCGTTGATCATCAGCGTGGCAGCGCGCAGGAACTCGTCGTTCTGGCTTGGCGGTTCGCCAGTGTCGCTGCGCCAGCCACCGGGTGACAGCTTGGCCGGGTTCCAGCGTTCGGGCGCGCTCGCCACGCCATGTGCGAGAATGTCGAAGATGCGGTCCTCGATCCGCGGAAAATCGAGCGTCGAATAGCGCAGCGACCAGATCGGCCACCACATGAACGCCTCCAGCAGCATGTGAGCCTTTGCGGAAAACCGCGCCCGCTCTTCCTGCGACGCCGGCTCGCCGAAGAAGCTTCGCACGCAATCGACGATCTCGCGATAACGATCGAGCAGCGGTGCCTGCACCTCGTCATCGAGCGTCCTTATCTCGGACAATGCGGTGATGAGACCACGCTCGCCCTGCCGGATCCGGGTCCGCAGGCCCACATGCAGCGCGATGTACTTGCGCAGCCGCGCCGCCGGGTCCGCTTCGGCGAGCGCTTCGCTCGCCATCCCGTGCATGAGGTCTAGGGTTTCTTCGTAAACCGCAACCGCGAGCTTGTCCTTGCGCGGGAAGTAATAGGTGATGCTGGTTGCATTGAGACCGATGGCGCGCGCAACGCTCGACAAGGTCGTCGCCTGCAGCCCGACGTCATTGATCGACTTCGACGCCGCATGGACGATCGCCCGGCGTTTCTCGCCAAAGCGTTTGGTTTCACTGCTCTTGCTCGCCATGACCTCCCCCGAGAATGACGCGCGTTACATCAAACACGCCCCTGCTGCCAAGCGCAAGCGGCACGCATCAGCCGAACATGCCCGCCAGGTCCTTCTTCAGGATCTTGCCATTGGCATTGCGCGGCAGCGTTTCGTGCGAGAACGCGATCTTCACCGGCACCTTGAACTTGGCGAGCCGGTCGGCGACCCATTCCTGCAACTCCTCCTCGCTCGCCTGCGTACCCGGTGCGAGATGCACGACCGCTGCCGGCTCCTCGCCCAGTTCGCGATGCGGGAGGCCGATCAGTGCGGCATCCGTCACCGCCGGATGGTCGTAAAGGACGTTCTCGACCTCGCTCGAATAGATGTTCTCTCCGCCGCGAATGATCATGTCTTTCGCCCGATCGGCGATATAGCACCAGCCTTCCTCGTCGAGCCGGGCGAGATCGCCGGTCTTGACCCACCCGTCGACAAAGGTTTCGGCGGTGGCTTCCGGGTTCTTCCAATAGCCTTTCACCACCATCGGACCGCGCGCCCACAACTCCCCGATTTCGCCGACAGGCAGCTCGCGCGAACCGTCCTCGCTCATGATCTTCAGATCGGCGACGGCGACGGGCGGGCCGCAACTGTCGGGCCGGTTGAGGTAATCCTCGCTAGAGTGACCGGTGACGGTCGCCATCGTTTCCGTCATGCCCCAGCCATTGCCAGGCAGCGCGCCGAACTCCTCGCGGATCTTGCGGACCAGCTCGGGCGCGGCGGGTGCGCCGCCATAGGCGATCGCTTCCAGGCTGGAGAGATCGTAGTTCTTCCGCTCTGGATGTTCGAGCAATTGCCAGGCGATCGTCGGTACGCCGCCCGTCACATTGACCTTTTCCCGCTCGATGATCTGAAAGGCCTCGATCGGGTCCCACTTGTACATGAAGATAAGCGTGTTCCCGGCGGCGATATTCCCCATCAGTCCTGCCGAACAGGCGGTGACGTGAAACAGGGGAATGACGGTCAGCCCCTTTTTCGGGACGGGGTCAGGTATTTTCTCCCCGCGGCGCAGGACGGCACAGGCCGCGTTGTAGCCGCTCGACAGGATGTTGGTGCACAGGTTGCGATGCGTGCCGAGCGCGCCTTTCGGTCGACCCGTCGTGCCGCTGGTGTAGAAGATGGTCGCGTCGTCCTCGGGCGCGATCTCGACCTCGGGCAGTTCCATGGTATCGAGGGACTTGTAGTCGTTGGGCTTGCCGATGATGTCCTCGAGCCGCCTTGCGCCTTCCGGCTGGCCCTCGCATCGCGAAACGATAACCGTTTCGATTGCCGGACAGTCGCCGCGATGCTCGGCAATACGCTCCCACCGTTCGTCGTCGCAGACCAGCAGCTTCGTTCCCGAATCGGACAGGCCGTAAGCGAGCTCTGGCCCGGTCCACCACGCGTTGAGCGGGACGCAGATCGCGCCGATGGTGGTCGCCGCGAAGAACACGACTGGCCATTCGGGCAGGTTGCGCATGGCGAGCGCCACCCTGTCGCCCTTCGCGATCCCGTGTTCGCGAAAGGCATGCGCTAATTTCGCGACCGCCTGAAACCAGGCCGCGTAGGTCACGCGCTCGTCGTCGTAGATCATGAATTCGCGCTCGCCATACATCCGGCCAAACATGGCGAGGGCGCGAAGATTGGGAGGCGCATTCTTCCAGGTGCGCAGGCGGACGCCGCGGATGTCGACCTCTTCCATTTCGAACCGTTCGCCGGGAGCCGTCAGCAGTTCCTTGCACTGCTCCCGGCTCATGGCCGGCCAGTTGTCGGGCGGAACCCAGCCGATTGCCGATGCAAGGTTCGATGGTTGCGACTGCGAACTCACTCTATCTCTCCCGTGCCGATCGCACCAGACCGATGCGATTCTTCCGTTCGAAATCGATAAAGGCAGATGCGCCGCTGCGATGCAAGAGCACAAAACGGGAGAAGTTTCTAAACTTCGGGTATGAGGGTTCAATCTGCGCCGAAAGATGGCTATCGCAAAACGAAAGAACGAGCGGTATGCCGCCGAGCATAGAGCAGCAAGGGAAGAGGATATGGATGTAGCGGACCCGAAAGGGGCAGGTTTCGACGCCGACAAACTCGCCCGGATCGATGCGTTTCTCGAACGCGATTATATCGACAAGGGGCGGTTGAAGAGCACGCAGATCATCGTCGCACGCGACGGCAAGCCGGTTCATTACGGCCATCAGGGCATCATGCGCGAAGACGGCACGCAAATGCGCGAGGACGCCCTGTTCCGCATCGCCAGCATGACCAAGCCGGTTACCTCGATCGCCTTCATGCAACTCGTCGAGCAATGCAAGGTCGCGCTCGACGATCCGGTTTCGCGCGTCCTTCCCGAATTCTCCAAGCTCGGCGAATATGCCGGCGGCGGCGGTTCGATCCCCTTTGCGCCTACGAAGCGGGGTCGGCCGACGCGGTTCGTCGATCTGATGACGCATATGTCGGGGCTCACCTACGGCTTTCAGAACCGCAGCAGTATTGATGCCGCCTATCGCGAGGCGCGGCTGGACCTTGCCCGGCAGAACATCGATTCGGACGAATACATCGCGACGCTTGCGCGGATTCCGCTGGAGTTCGAACCGGGCACGCGCTGGAACTATTCGGTCTCGACCGATGTCCTTGGCGTCGCGGTTGAGCGGCTGTCAGGCATGAAACTCGGCGAGTATTTCGAGAAGCACATCTTCGGTCCGCTCGGCATGAGCGATACGGGATTCGATGTTCCTTCCGACAAGGCGGACCGCCTGGCCGACGTCTATCAGTATCGACCCGGCAAGGAGCCGCTGCTGATGGAGAAGGGCGCCGAGAGCAAGGCGCTGCAGGCTGCTCGGTTTCATTCGGGCGGCGGCGGCCTCGTCGGAACGGCTGCCGATTATCACCGCTTCGCAACGATGCTGCTCAACAAGGGCGAACTCGACGGGACGCGGATCATCGCACCCAAGACGCTCGACCTGATGACCGCAAACCATCTCCCGGGCGGCGCGGACCTCACGCAGATGAGCCAGAGCCTCTTCAGCGAGGCGAACAATGCCGGGACCGGGTTCGGACTGGGCTTCGCGATGGTGATCGATCCTGCGCGAACGTTGATGCCCGCGAGCAAGGGAGAATTTTACTGGGGCGGGGCGTATTCGACCGCCTTCTTCGTCGATCCGGTCGAGAGAATAACCTGCGTCTTCATGACGCAGCTCTATCCCTCTTCGACCTATCCCATCCGCCGACAGTTGAAGACACTTATCTATTCCGCTTTGAACGACAGCTACGCTTGAACGAAGGAGAGAACATGCCATCCCCCATCTCGACAGAAAAACAGGGCAACGTCCTTGTCGTCACCTCCGACAACCCGCCGGTAAACGCATTAGGCCAGGCGGTCCGGCAGGGCCTCAAGGAAGCCATCGAACAGGCAGGCTCCGACAGCGACGTCGAAGCGGTCGTCATCCGCTGTGACGGACGCACTTTCTTCGCCGGTGCCGACATCACCGAGTTCGGCAAGCCCCCGCAAGGGCCGAGCCTGCCCGAGGTCTGCGATGCCATCGAGGCATCTGACAAGCCGGTCGTCGCTGCAATTCACGGCACGGCACTTGGCGGAGGCTGCGAAGTTGCGCTTGCCTGTCATTACCGGATCGCTGTCGCCGATGCGAAGCTCGGCCTGCCGGAAGTTAAGCTCGGCCTCATCCCCGGAGCCGCGGGAACGCAGCGCCTGCCGCGCCTCGTCGGAGCCGAAGCGGCCCTGCCGCTGGTCGTCATGGGTAATCCGATCCCGGCCAAGAAAGCGCAAGGCATCGGTCTCGTCGATCACATCGTGACCGACGGCGATCTGAAGGACGCCGCCATTTCCTTCGCGCAGTCCAAGATCGGAGCGGATATTCCGCGCACTTCCGAAATGACGAACAATCAGGACGGCGTGAAGAACCCGGACATCTTCGATGACTTCCGGGCCAAGAACGGGCGCAAGCTGCGCGGTTTCGATGCGCCTAACGCGGGTATTGCGGCGGTGAAGGCCGCTGGCGAGATGTCCTTCGCCGAAGGCGTGAAGAAGGAGCGCGAACTCTTCACCCAGCTGATGATGGGAACGCAAAGCGCCGCCATGCAGCACTATTTCTTCGCCGAGCGCGCGGCGAACAAGATCGACGACGTGCCGAGCGACACGAAGCTCATCGACGTCAAGAAGGTTGGTATCATCGGCGCCGGAACTATGGGCGGCGGAATTGCGATGAACTTCCTCAGCGCGGGAATTCCGGTGACTATGCTCGAAATGAAGCAGGACGCGCTCGACCGCGGCACCGGCGTAATGCGCAAGAATTACGAGAACACCGCGAAGCGTGGCCGGATGACGGAAGAGCAGGTGGAAGGAGCAATGAACCTTCTCACCCCGACGCTTTCCTATGACGATCTGGCGGATTGCGACCTCGTCATCGAGGCGGTTTACGAGAACATGGACGTCAAGAAAGAAGTGTTCGCAAAGCTCGACGAAGTCGTGAAGGACGGCGCGATCCTCGCATCCAATACGAGCTATCTCGATATCGACGAGATCGCGACCGCGACGAAGCGTCCGGGCTACGTCATCGGTCTGCACTTCTTCTCTCCGGCGAACGTGATGAAGCTGCTGGAAGTCGTGCGGGGCGAGAAGACCCGCGACGATGTTCTCGCGACCGCGATGAAGCTGTCCAAGACCATCGGCAAGGTTGCCGCGGTGTCCGGCGTCTGCCCCGGCTTTATCGGCAACCGGATGCTTTCGAAGCGTCAGGAACAGGCTAACCAGCTTATCCTCGAAGGAGCGAATTACTGGGAAGTGGACGATGTCTTGCTGGAGTTCGGCTTCCCGATGGGCCCTTTCCAGATGGGCGATCTCGCCGGGCTCGACATCGGCTGGCACCGTGACCCCAACAAGGTGACGACCGTGCGCGAGGCACTGTGTGCCGCAGGACGGTTCGGGCAGAAGGCGGGCAAGGGCTTCTACGACTACGACGAAGCGCGCAACCGGACGCCATCTGACGAGGTGAAGAAAATCATCGCCGATTTCGCGGAGAAGGAAGGCAACGAGCAGCGCGACATCTCGAAAGACGAGATCCGCGAACGCCTGCTCTATCCGATGGTCAATGAAGGCGCGAAGATCCTCGACGAGGGCATGGCGCAGCGCGCGAGCGACATCGATGTCGTCTGGATCAACGGCTATGGCTGGCCGCTCTACACCGGAGGACCGATGTTCTGGGCCGACACGATCGGGCTGAAGACGGTCGTTGACGGCCTCAAGAAGCATGACCTTCCGGTCAGCGACTATCTGGCGAAGAAAGCCGAAGCGGGCGAACGCTTCAACAAGTAAATGCGTAGATATGAAAAAGGGCCGGTTCCGGAGAGGGAGCCGGCCCTTTTCTTATGTCCTAGCGACTGGCCTTAGCCGCCGAGTTCGCGAATGGCGCGTTCCGGGTCGTCGACGATACGCGGTTCGAGATCGAGTTCCATCACGTTGCGGTCGGCAACCGTGTAGGGCTCCCATTCGGGCAGCAGCGGACTGGAAGGCGTGCCCGTCTTCGCGAAGGCGATCCACGCGTCGCTCATCATGTCGGCCATGCGCTGCGCTTCCTCGCCCGTCCCGACGAGGGCCGCGCTCTCCTTGGCGTTGTCGAACATCAGGGGGATGTCGAGCGTGTGCGGACTGCGCAGGATGCCGCCGCCGACCGGCGTCTCCCAAGTCAGCCGATAGACATAGACCGGCGCGTCCGCGCTTCGGCTCTGCTGGTCGGCGAGAAGGTAACTGCCCTGCACGAACCGCGAACCCATCGCCGCGCTGGCGAGATGCGTCGGCGAATAATCGGGATACATCTCGCGATAGGCGGCGACGGCGGCAACCGCCTGTTCGCCCATCGCCCCGCTCATCATTTCGAGCGTCGCTTCGTCGAGCCGGCCGAACCACGGCTGGCTCGCAACGAACAGGGTCATCTCATCTTTGTTGTAACCGATGAGGACCGGAATATCGCTCGACTGTTCGGGCGCGGCGGGCAGGAATGGATCGCGCGGCAGGATCGATCCGTCGGCGATTGGCCCGAAGGACGGTCCGCGGGCGAACCCGCTATCGGCGGGTGTCGCTTCGCGGATCGCCGCGATAAGATCGTCCGCGGGCAATGTGCGCAGTTGCTCGACAGATTCAACGCCCGCAGCATCGAGTACCGTTCCCGCATAAGCGGCGGCTTCTGCAGGCTTCCCGCTGGTCACGCCCGGTCCGGATTGAATGACCGCCTTGTCGAACAGCCCGTCGGCAGCAGGCATCGCCATGAGGTGACTGACTTTCGAGCCGCCGCCCGACTCGCCCATGATGGTGACGTTGTCCGGGTCGCCGCCGAATGCAGCGATGTTGTCGCGCACCCATTCGAGCGAGCGGACGAGATCGAGATTGCCGGCATTGCCGGATGCGGCGAAATTCGCTCCGAACCGCTCGGCCAGGTTCATGTAACCGAAGGCGTTGAGACGGTGATTGACCGTGACGACGACGACATCGCCCTTCTCTGCGAGATTGCGCCCGTTATAGGCCGGCCAGCCGCCAGATCCGTAGGCGTAGCCGCCGCCATGGAACCAAACCATGACCGGTCGCTTCCCGCCGTCGCCGGCGTCGGGCGTCCAGACATTTAGGAACAGACAATCTTCGTTATCGATCTTCTCTTCCGTCCCGGTCAGAAAGATGCTCTGGAACTGGCGCGTGAGATCGGACGCGTTCGGACCGCTCGGCGTATAGAGCTGCATGCACGGAGCGCCGTAGCCGCTGGCATCGGCGATGCCATCCCATGCTTCGGCGGGCTCGGGTGGCATGAAGCGCCGTTCGCCGGTCGGCGGCGCGGCGTAGCGTATCCCGAGAAACGCATCGATCCCGTCCTGCTCGAGGCCTTGGACGAGGCCCTTATCCGTTTCGACGACCGGGGTCGTCGCGGGTTGGGCGAATGCCGTACCGGCAAACAAAGCGGGCAGGAGCGCTGCCGAAAATCCAAATTTTCTCATCGAAAAATATCCTCAACCGTGACCGTTTTAATTATGCGGAGGGTGTTGCTGAGGAGACGTCGATCTGAGACTGCGCACTGCCGGCGGTCCATCCATTCCTGAAAATTCGGTAGGGCGTCGCAAGGCACCACCGCGTTTCTGGCGCGGTTGCAGTTCACGAGTATCGTATGGTGCCTCCCCAAGGGCTCCAAGACGCATCTCCTCTTTCCCGAGGGCGAAGCTATCTCCAAACGGCGACGCTCACAAGGTTCAAGTTGGAAAGGGGGGTATGACGCTCCGGCGGTTATCGCAGATCATACTGACATAACGCGACAGTCGGGTTGCGACGGCGGTGGCTTTCCAATAACCGGTATGCAGAAAACAGATAAAGGGGGGCGGACCATAGATCTTCAAGCGATCCTAATGCCGGAACGAACGAGTGACGGCGTTTATCTGGGCAAGGTCGGGCCATCGATGGGTCCCAGGCTCTTCGGCGGACAGGCAGTCGCGCAGGCTTTGCTCGCCGCGGGGGAAGAGGAAGATACCGGGCGACTACCCCATTCCCTACATGCCTATTTCCTGAAAGCCGGTTCCAGCGAAGACCCGGTCGAATATCGCGTCACGAGCCTGTCGGCGGGTCGCAGCTTCGCGACGCGGCGGGTCGAGGCGTTTCAGGACAATACGCTGATCTTTTCCATGATAGCCTCGTTCCAGCTCGAGGAAATGGGGTTCGCCCACCAAGTTGCGCCCGCCTTCGAGCTCGACATTGACGCAGCACGGTCCGCGCTCGACACATGGCGCGAGAACAATCCCAAAGCCAATTCGGCCCCGATAATCGAGCGCCTCCAGAAACGTCCCATCGAACTCGTTCCGCTCGATCCGGGAGCGATCTTCGGTTCGAAGATCAAGGCTGAACATAACGGCGTCTGGATGCGAATGCGCGAGCCCGCACATGCCAGCCCGATCGAACAGCGCGGCCTCCTGGCGTATGCCTCGGATATGATGCTGCTGCGCAATGCCCTTTTGCCGCACGGGGTTTGGCCGGGCAGTTCGACCGTCCAGGCCGCTTCCCTCGATCATGCGATCTGGTTTCATGAGAACCCCGATTTCGACCGCTGGCACCTTTTCGTCACCGACAGCCCGTGGGCCGGTCATGCGCGCGGCCTCAACCGCGGACACTTCTACGACATCGATGGTCGAATGGTGGCGAGCGTCACACAGGAAAGCCTCATGAGACCGCAGGGCGAGGTACGCGAACGAATGCTGGCCGCTGAAGGCGAGCGGGAAACGCCACAGGACTGAAAGGAAAATCGCAAAATGTCGCTATTCGATCTGAAGGACAAGGTCGCTGTCGTTACCGGCTCGAGCCGCGGCATCGGCAGGGCCATCGCGGAAGAGCTTGCAGCGCATGGCGCCAAGGTCGTCATCTCCAGCCGCAAGCAGGATGCCTGCGAGGAAGTGGCAGCGGCGATCAACGCCGAGCACGGGGAGGGGGCAGCAATCGCTGTGGCTGCCAGCATCTCGGAGAAGGACCAGCTCGCAGCGCTATTCGAGGAAACGCGCGAACGCTTGGGTCCGGTCGATATTCTTGTCTGCAACGCAGCGTCCAATCCCTATTACGGTTCGATGGACGGGATCAGCGACGAGCAGTTTCGCAAGGTGCTCGACAATAACATCCTGTCCAATCACTGGCTCATGCAGTTGGCCTTGCCGGACATGCGAGAGAAGGGCGAAGGTGCGGTCATCGTCGTCAGTTCAATCGGCGGTTTGCGCGGTTCTCCTACGATTGGCGCTTATAACGTTTCGAAAGCGGCCGATTTCCAGCTCGTGCGCAATTATGCGGTCGAGAACGGCCAGTATGGCGTGCGCATCAACGCAATCGCGCCCGGCCTCGTGAAGACCGATTTCGCACGGGCATTGTGGGAAGATCCCAAGGCGCTCGCCGCGACGGAAGCACGATTGCCGATGCGAAGGATCGGCGAGCCGCGCGATATTGCAGGCGCCGCCGTCTACCTGTCTTCGCCAGCCGCGAAATGGACGACGGGTCAGATGATCGTCGTCGACGGCGGGGCCACGATATAGGTGCTGGGGCGGCGTATGGGCTGTTTCTCTCAGGTCAGTTCCGCTCTCCCCAGATCTCGATATTCCGGGACCTTTCGACGCGGATCGGCAAATCCCGCTGCAGGAGCGGGGCGAGGGAGTGCTCTTCGAATAGCCGAAGGACGTTTGCATCCCCGACACTCGCATCGCGCAGTCGCTGCCACAGGAAAAAGACATAGGGCTGCACGCCTCCGACATAGGATGCACCGCGAAACGTCGTTTCGACCTGTCCGATGATGCGCCGATGCGGCTTGTCGGTTACTGGCTCGCCGGGGATGGCGTGCCCCTTTCCAACGTGATCGCGCAGGACAGAAAGCCCGTCCGTCAGCCCCGGCAGGAGTTCGGCAGCCATCTGATCGAGCAGTGGCAACAACGTTGCGGGGATTTCGTCGTCGGGAAGGAAATCGCTGTTGCCGTGATCGTAACCAACGAGATCGAGATCGGGGGCGTTCATGCGCTCGACCCAGCGAAAGGTCTTGGGCGAACGGTCCTGCATGATGCCGAGCGGCACCGGATCGCGCCCGAGATGCGCGAAAAGCGGGCCGAGTAACGAGTAATCCCCGATCGAAGGCCGATTTCCTAGCAGATAGGGGAAGCGCGCGAAGTGCCTTTCCAGATTTGCGAGCAGCGCGAGGTAGCTTTCTTCGATTGCGGGGATTGTCTCTTCCGTCACGCCGAGCATCGGCAGGTAGCTGTGCATCCTGCGCATGGTTGTTTCGGTGCGCTCCGGATCGCCGCCGAGGCCGAAGGCATCGCGCAGGAAATTCTCCTGCTTTTCGAGATATGACCAGCGATAATGCATCGCGTGGCGCGTGAGGACAGCGACCGAGTAAAGTTCGAACAGATGCGCCACCGCTCGTTGGGCCGCGCCTTCCGGGTAGGCGGACCAGCGAACGCCCGCTCCTTCGAAGTGATCGATGATGTCGACCGTGTCCTGCACGATCGTTCCATCGTCCAGTTCGATAACGGGAATGATGACCCGTCCGATCTGCGGAACGACATGCTCGGCGAAGCGGCCTTCGGTCGGCGCGACTTCGCGATAGTCGATCCCCTGCTTGCGAAAATAGGACCGCACCTTTCCCGTATAGAGCGAATGGGGCAGGCCATAGAGCGTAATTGGCTCGGTCATGCTGTAAGATCCCTCGTCATCATGGTGCGAATTGACCTGCTTCACGCAGCGCCCGCTTCTGCCGCCGGAACGATCTGTTCCGCGAGCAACCGGCGAAGCGCGCCGATATGGTCGCTTCCGCGTTCGCTGTCGGTGTCGGACGTCATCACGACCGTCAAGGCCAGTTCCGGAAGGACGAACACCATTTGCCCGCCATATCCCCAGGCGTAGCGGACTGCATACCCGCCCGCTTCGCCGATGAACCATCCATAACCGTAATCCTCGCCGCTCCAGGGAGAGACGGTCCGCGGCGTCCAGCTTGCCTCGACCCAGCCTTCCGGCAGCACGCGCTCTCCATCGATCATGCCGTTCATGCGGTAGAGTTCGCCGAACCTCGCGAGGCCTTGCGGGCTCATCAGCATGTTGTAGCCGCCAAAGTAGATGCCTTGCGGATCGCGCTGCCATTGCGGGATCGCTATATCGAGCGGCGTGGCGAGCCAGTCTTGCGCTAATTCATAGGTGCTTCTGCCGGACGCGCGGGTCAGGATGGCTGAAAGCAGATGGGTGCTGCCCGTCGAATAGAGCATCCGACCGCCCGGCTCGGCAACGAAGGGCTGGGCAAGTGCATAGCCGACCCAGTCGCCACTGGTGACCCAGCGCCCGTAATTGTCGCCCGAAGTCCTCTCCAGTCCGGCCTGCATGGACAGAAGATTGCCGATCGTCACTTCACCCAGCCGAGGATCGGAATTGGCCGGGGCATCCGGTCCGAGAACGGAAAGGATCGGCTGGTCCGTCCCGCGCAGGATGTCGCGCTCTATGGCAATGCCGACAAGGGCCGAGATAACCGATTTGGAAGCCGATTTGACGTTCACGGGTCGATCGAGCGGGGGACCTGCGTTGAAACGTTCGGCGATGATCGTCTCACCGTCGCGCATGACGATCAGTGAATTAAGTTGCGGAAGGCGCTCTGCCGCATCGATGGTTTGCGCGATACCGGATGAGGAAAGTCCCGTGGTTGACGACACCTGCTGATTTGCCGCGGGGGTCGCTGTCGGAGCCTGTTCGGAGGCCGAACCGCAACTCGAAAGGGCGAATGCCGCAGCGATTAGGGCGCCTTTGACGCAGCGATGAAAGCCCGGTGTTCGATCTCTCGCTATGATCGTGTTGCTTGCTTGGTATTTGAAAAAGATCAGTCTGCTCCTGCTTGACTATTAACAAGACAGGCCTTCCGAGGTTTCTTCAAACTGAACTGGCTGAGCTCTCCGATGAACGACCGCCATTCGGGTTGAAGATCGATAGAAGAAATTTTTCTACTGGCCCGTGCGAACTTCGTCCGCGATCAGTTCCGCGCAGCCCTCGGCGGTAGTCGGTACCCCCTGCCGCTTCCTCAGCAGGTCGAACAGGACGGCCTTGCAGATGGATATCCCCATCAGTGCGACGACGGCGGAGAATGGCAGGGCGCCAATGATCATCGTTATGCGGATCGCCTCGATACCTCCGAGCACGAGCATCGAACCTACGACGAAGGCGAGAGCCATCCCCCAGAACAGGATATGGACCTGTCTTTCGCCCTCCGTCTCGCCTGCGCCGTTGATCGTATTCACGATGAGAATGGCACTGTCCGCCGAAGTGACCAGATAGGTCAGCAGCAGGAGTACGATGAGGGCAGAGACGATTTGGAAGATGGCCGGATCGAGCAATAGGGCAAGTGTCGCATATAGCTGGTCCGAAATGCCCGCGTTCACGATCGTTCCGTTCGCTGCACCGCTCAGTTCCAGATCGATTGCGGTTCCGCCGACCAGCGTCATCCAGATGAAACAGACGAGGGAAGGGACGAGCACGACGCCCAGAACGTATTCGCGCACCGTGCGCCCGCGCGAGATGCGCGCGATGAACATACCGACGAATGGCGAGAAAGCGATCCACCATGCCCAGTAGAAGACCGACCAGTCCAGCTGCCATTGCACCAGTTCCTCTCCGAACGGAGCGGCGTCGGAGAAGAGGGTGAGCGAGTTTGGTATCAAGGTCCGGAAATAGTCGTAAATGCCGACACCTAGCAGTTCGAGTCCGAACATCCCGGAACCGACAAGTGCGAATAATGCGAGCAGAGCGACCGAAAGCCCCAAGTTGACATTCGAAAGCCACTTGATGCCTTTGCCGACGCCCGACAGCGCGCTCAGCGTCGAGGCTCCGACAAGCAGGACGAGTGCAAGAAGGACCGCCGGCAGGGACGAGCTTCCATCGGCATCGAGTAGCCAGTCGCCAAGTCCTAGCCTCGCAAGACCGGCTACGAACTGCTCTACGCCGAGCCCCATCGTGACGGCCACTCCCAGGATCGTCGCGACCACGGCAACGATGTCGACCAGATGTCCTGCCAATCCGGACATTGCCCTGCCGAAGATCGGAGCAAGTGCCGAGCGGATCGTCAGAGGCAGTCCCCGCCGATAGGCGACGTAGCCGATCGCCAGGCCGACGAGCGCGTAGGTTACCCAAGCCGCGAACCCCCAATGAAGGAACGTATAGATGTAGGCCGAACGCACCGTTTCGGCCGATTGCGGCTCTACGAGACCGCGGATCACGTCGGGGTTGTTGGAGAAATGCGCGAGCGGTTCGCCGGTCGAATAGGTCAGCATTCCGATGCCGATACCGGCGCCGAAAAGCATGGCGAACCACGACAGTCGACCGAATTCAGGCTTCTCGCCGGGATGACCGATACGCAGCGACCCCGATTGCGGAATGATCGCCAGCACGGCGCAAATCGCCATGAGGGAGGCGACGAGATAGACATACCACCCCGAGAAGGTCGAAATAATGGTCGAATTGGCCGCCGTCAGCGTCTCGCTCGCACTTACGGGAAAGAAGATTGCCCACAGTACGATGAGCGACACGACGATCTTGGAAGGGATCGTGACCGCTCGACTGAAACCGTCGTAGAATCCGCGGTCATGCGTATTGATCGGAAGGTCCACGAGCGGCGGCGCGATCGTGGCCTCTTTCGGCAGGTCTGTAGTTTCAGGCATCAGATCCGTCCCTGGGGACGCTCTCATAGATTGTTGGAAAGCGGAGCTAGCACTCCGAAGGGCCTCTGAAGGATAGGCTGTGTTCTGAAGAATGCAAATTCGCCCCGGTGAGACGAAGTCACGAACCATAATCTATCAGTCGCTTCGCTATTCCCCCGAACGACGGGCGAACCAGTCTGTCGTGCCGACAGGCACAATCCGGTCGCCATGCACGATACCTTCGAAGTTGCGCGTCACGCCGTCAATGGGAAGGCTGAAGCGCAGGCGGTCACCTTCAAGTTCGGGTTGCAGCATTATAGTTTCAGAACCGACTTGAGCTGTCCCCTCAACATCCTGAAACCGTTGCGCGAAGATGACGGGAAATTCGTCGCCGTCGATCTGGAATTGCCATTGTCCATCAACGTCGGCAGGGACGATCCAAAGGTAGGACCGCGAGGAACCGATCGTATCGGTCGCATCTGGACGCCAGTCGCCCATGTCGAAGGCGTGACTGACGATGCGACTGCCCGGTTCGAGTTGTTCGAGAAGGCGTGGGCGAAGGCGCAGATTGACGCTCGGCAAGAGATACATCGTGACGACGTCGGCACCCTCGAGCGAAGTCTCGAAGAGATCGGCTTGGGCGAAGGATACGCGGTCGGAGACACCTGCGCGAACCGCATTCGCCTTTGCAGCTGCGATCATGGCCGGGTCAAGATCGACGCCCAGCCCCGTCGCGCCGCGATCCTTCGCCGCCGAAATGAGGATGCGACCATCCCCCGTTCCCAGATCGACTACCCGGTCGTCGGGGCCGACCTCGGCCAGATCGAGCATCTTGTCGATCATTTCCTGACGCGTCCCGATATACGGCACGTCGAGTTCCGGCGTGATGCCGAGAAGGACGCGCAACGCGCTGCCGTCGAGGAACAAGGCCGCCCCCAGGAACAGCGAGGCCGTAGCGACAAAGGCGCCGCCAATCTTCAGCGCCTGTCGCCATAACGGCCTATCCGCGACGTCCATCCGCTCTTTCCCGCTGCAACAGCCTCAGCAAGTCGGCATGGCTCGATACGACATGCCGCGCGCCCCTGTCCTTCAGCCTTCGTCCCAGCTTGTCATCGGCGTGGCTGCCGCCCGTAAAGCCGATCGCCGTCATGCCGGCTGCGACGGCTGCTTCGATGCCGTGGATACTGTCCTCGACGACGATGCACTTTTGCGGCGCGACTTCCAGCCGTTCTGCCGCCAGCAGAAACAGATCGGGTGCTGGCTTGCCGTGCTCGACGAGGTCAGCGGAATAGATATGCGGGACGAAAAGCTGCGCGAGAGCGGTCAGTTCCAGCTTTGCCATCAGCCGCTCCGTCGGAGCTGACGAAGCCACGGCGACGCGCCCCTCGAATGCTTCGATTACGTCACCAACGCCGGGAAGGGGTTGCAATTCCTTCTCCACCCGCGACCAGATGGCGTCTTGCAGCTTCTCCCCGAAATCAGCCGGGAAAGGGCCGCGCTCCAGTTTCAGGTAATCCGTTTCGAGAGCGGCGTAGAAGTCTCGATTGGCAAGACCGACGAAGCGCGAAACATAGACTTCTTCTTCGTAAACGAGCCCGAGTTCGGCAAGTAACGTGCGCTCGACCGCAATATGGATAGCCTCTGAATCGACAAGGACACCGTCACTGTCGAAGATGATCGCGGCGTGATCGACTAACTCCATGACATCAGACTAGCTCGGACGTCGCAATGGGCAAGGTTATAAAGGACTCCCCGCGATTGACAGCGAAGGATCGTTGCGCCAACGGCTTCTTGCAACTGATTATCAATATTGAAAGCGCCTCATGGTCAAGCCTAAGACACGCAACATCTTCGTCCTGTTCCACCTGTTCGCGGCATCTCTGCTGGCGCCGATGTTCCTTATGGTGGCGATTACGGGCGCCAATTACCTTCTGGGGTTCGAGGGCGAAACACGCGAAACGCCGATCAGCCTGCCTGTCGGCATGACATTCGATGCTGAAGCCGACGATACCGAAGAAAAAGTGCGCTCAGTTCTGAGTACAAACGAGCTTCCAGCGGACTTCGACTACCTTCGAACCCGTCCGGGCAGCATTACGACGCGACCGACATCACGCGATTACGTGCAGTTCACCGAAGAGGACGGTGTCTGGTCGGCGACGCTCTACGAACCGAACCTTCAATACAGTTTCATGGAGCTGCACAAGGGTCATGGTCCGCAGCTTTTTCGCACCTACCAGATTGTTGCCGGGATCGTGCTGTTCCTCGTTACCATAGGAGGGCTTGTCGTCGGGCTAATGGCGAAGACGTATCGTCGCAAGACGATCTATTCGACGATTGGCGGAACGCTGGTCTTCGCTGCGCTCGCATTTCTCGCCTGACAGTCTTCAGAAGCGACAAATTCTCACTCGTGCATCGGGTGTGACGAGCGCTCGCGCTTGCCCATCGCTTCCTTCCGCCCTACGGGCTCTCGCATGACAGAAATATCCGACGAGGACGGCCTTACCGGTCGTCGCTTCTACAAGGCGGAGCAGGAAGCCGCCTTTTCCGCAGCGGAACCGCACGAAACCCCGCAGACGCAGCATCCGGCCTATACGCTGGCGTTCCAGGATACCGATTTTCTCCTGCGCGACGAACTGCGCCCTGTGCGTTTTCAGCTCGAACTGCTGAAGCCGGAAATGCTTCTCGACGAAGCGGGGGTCGGCTCGACCCTCGTCGTCTACGGGTCCGCACGCATTCCCCCACCCGAAGCGGTCGAAACGGCGCTCGAAGGGGCCAAGGATTTGCCCGAGCCAGAGCGTCGCGTGGTAGAAAACCTCGCGAAGAAAGCGAAATATTACGACGAGGCGCGTAAGCTGGCCAAGCTTGTCAGCGAAAAGTCGATCGTCGAAGGGGGCAAGCGCCAGTTCGTCGTCTGCTCAGGCGGCGGCCCGTCCATCATGGAAGCCGCTAACCGGGGCGCATCCGAGGCCGGGGCAGAATCGATCGGGCTCAATATCGTCTTGCCGCACGAACAGGCCCCGAACGGTTACGTGACTCCGTATCTCTCGCTGAACTTTCACTATTTTGCCTTGCGCAAGATGCATTTCCTCCTGCGCGCGAAGGCCGTCGCGGTCTTTCCGGGCGGATTTGGAACTTTCGACGAATTCTTCGAATTGCTCACACTCATTCAAACCGGCAAGATGAAGCCGTTGCCGATTTTGCTTTTCGGCAAGGAGTTCTGGGAGCGGGTCGTCGATCTGGAGGCGCTGGCCGACGAAGGCACGATCAATCATGCCGACCTCGAACTGTTCCAGCCATGCGAAACGGCCGAGGAAGCATGGGATTACATAGCCGGCTTCTACAAGCTTGACCGCTAGCGGATTAGCCGGACTTGCGAACCGCCTGATGGCCGAGCGGACCTGATCCGCTACCGTATTCGGGTGCATTCTCGATCGCACGGAGCACGAATTGGCGCGCGACGCGCACTGCGTTTTCGAGGCTCTGGCCGTGCCCGGCAAGGCAGGCAATTCCGCTGGACAACGTGCAGCCGGTGCCATGCGTATGGCGTGTCGCGATACGTTCGTGTCCGAACATGCTTTTCGAACCGTTCGGTTCCAGAAGCCAGTCATTGACCATATCGTCGCGGTTCTCGGCATGACCGCCCTTCAGAAGGACGGCGACGCCCAGCCGTCTCGCAAGCTCGCCTGCCGCGGCGACCGGATCGGCCGAGTTCTTCTGATCGCCTTTCGTTAAAGCAAGAAGTTCGGGAAGGTTCGGGGTCACCAGCGTAGCGATTTTCATGAGCCGCTCGAACGAAGCGATCGTCTGCTCGTCCGCCAGCACGCTGCCGCTCGTCGCCACCATTACGGGATCGAAGATTATGGGGACGTTCAGTGCCTCGAGCCTGTCCGCCACGAGGGAGGCGATTTCCGCCGAGCCCAACATTCCTATCTTGACCGCATCGACACCGATGTCGTGAACGCAGCTGTCGATTTGCGCAGCCACCATGTCCGGTTGCAAAGAGACGACCGCTTGCACCCCGACGCTGTTCTGCGCGGTGACGGCCGTGATTGCCGTCATCGCATAGCCGCCGAGCATCGTGACGGTTTTGATGTCTGCCTGTATTCCAGCGCCGCCGGAACTGTCCGATCCGGCAATGCAAAGGGTGCGGGGCGGGCGCGGGGGGCTTATCAAGAAGAAACCTGCTCGACCGCCCGGCAGATGCGATCCACGACTTGTTCGACCTGCTCGCGGTCGTCTCCTTCGGCCATCACCCTGATGACCGGTTCGGTACCCGAAGGACGAATGACGAGCCGCCCTTTTCCTGCAAGTTCACTTTCCGCTTTGGCGATGACGTCCTTCACCGTAACGTTTTCGAGAGGTTGCCCCTGCGAATAACGCACGTTGCGAAGCAACTGGGGAACGGGATCGAACAGATGCAGCATCTCGCTTGCTTTCTTTCCCGATTGGACGAGGGCCGCGAGCACCTGCAGCGCTGCGACCGTGCCGTCGCCCGTAGTCGCATGATCGAGAAGGATCATGTGGCCCGACTGCTCGCCCCCGACATTCAGACCCTTCTGCTTCATCATTTCTAGGACGTAGCGATCACCGACCTTGGCTCGGTGCAGGGTCAGCCCTTCGTTTTTGAGAAACCGTTCGAGGCCGAGATTGGACATGACGGTTGCCACGATCCCGCCACCGCGCAATTCCCCGCTTGCCGCCATGCGTTTGGCGATAAGGGCCATCAGTTGATCGCCGTCCACGGTCTGACCCTTCTCGTCTATTACGATCAGCCGATCGGCGTCCCCGTCCAGGGCAAGGCCGATATCCGCCTGTTCCTGCACGACCCGCGCACGAAGCGCGTCGAGCGAAGTCGAGCCGACCCCGTCGTTAATGTTACGCCCGTTGGGATCGACACCGAGGGACACGAGGCGCGCGCCAAGTTCCCAGATTGCTGCCGGAGCGACTTCGTACGCCGCGCCATGCGCACAATCGACAACGACCTTCAGATCGTCGAACCGGATGTCTTCGGGCAGCGATTTCTTCACCGCGTGAATATAGCGGCCACGCGCATCCTCGATCCGCCTCGCGCGCCCGATATCGGGAGCGCTCGCGACCGCCGGCTGGTCTTCTAGGGCGGCTTCGATCGCAAGTTCGTCCTCGTCGGACAGTTTGAACCCGTCCGGTCCGAACAGCTTGATGCCGTTGTCTTCATATGGATTATGACTGGCGGAAATCATCACTCCGAGATCGGCACGCATTTCCCGAGTGAGGAGTGCAATCGCGGGTGTCGGCAGAGGGCCGGTCATGATGACGTCCATGCCGACGCTTGTGAACCCGGCGACGAGCGCGCTTTCCATCATGTAGCCCGATAGCCGGGTATCCTTGCCGATGACGACGCGATGACGATGATCGCCCCGCAGGAAATAGGCCCCGGCTGCCTGCCCGACGCGCATCGCGGTCGCAGCCGTCATCACCCCCTCGTTCGTGCGGCCTCGTATCCCGTCCGTGCCGAAGAATTTGCGTCCCATATCAAAGTCCGTCCGTAAGTTTCAGGCCAAGCAGCTTTTTCGCGATGCTTCACGATTGCCTCTTGCCTTAGCCGCGTTAGAGAGGCTGTGAAAAGGGGGCAGCGATGGTCGCTCAGGCGGATGGCGAGACGAAGGGCGGGCTGGTAACGATCGAGTTGCCGGTCTGGTGGACGCTTGCCGGCCTGATCGGTGGATTGATCGCCGGGATAGCGACGATCGACACCGCGCTGGCCGAACCGTTGCTCTCACTTGCCGGCCCGATCGGATCGATGTGGCTGCAGGCGCTGCAAATGACGATTATTCCGCTGGTCGCCGCGCTCCTCGTCATGGGTATTTCGCAACTGGCCGAAGCTGCACAGGCGGGTCGGACCGCGCGCAGAATGCTGCTCCTCGTATTCGCTGCGCTGTTCGTGGGCGGCCTCGCAACGCTCATCCTGTTTCCGCTTTTGCTCGAGTTATTTCCGATACCCATTTCGGCCGGTGCATTTCTGTCGCAGCAACCCGGGGAGGCGCAGGAAGTACCGGGTATCGCCGAGTTTCTCACCTCGCTGATCGCGCCGAACCTGTTCGCTGCCGCTGCCGAGACGGCGATGCTGCCGCTGACGATCTTCTTCGCGATCCTGGCACTCGCGTTGCAACGTATTCCGGCAGAGCAACGCGAAATTCTCCTGCGCTTCTTCCACGCGCTCGGCAACGCGATGCTCATCATCATCGGCTGGGTGTTGTGGCTTGCGCCGATCGGCGTGTTCGCTCTTGCCGCGGGAGTTGCCGCACGGGCCGGAAGCGGGGCATTCGCTGCCCTCGCGCATTATATCGGCGTCGTTTCCGCCATGGGACTCGTCGTGCTCATCCTTGCCTATGGCTTGGCGTTATTCGGTGGAAGAGCCTCACTTGCCCGGTTCGCCAAGGCTGCCTTGCCGGCACAGACCGTTGCCATATCCACGCAAAGTTCGCTAGCGAGCCTGCCGGCGATGCTCGATAGTGCGCGCCGTCTGGGGATCCGGTCGGATGTGGTCGAATTCGTGCTACCCCTCGCGGTCGCGATCTTCCGCGCGACGAGCCCGGCCATGAACCTCGCCGTCGTTCTGTATATCGCGGCGCTCGGAGGGGTGGAGCTGACCCCGGTCACGATGATGGCGGGGCTGCTCGTCGCCTTCATCATTTCGGTCGGCTCGGTAAGCTTACCGGGATCCATCAGTTTCGTCATTTCGATCGGACCCATCGCCCTTGCGATGGGCGTCCCGATCGAGCCGCTCGCACTGCTCGTCGCCGTCGAAATGCTGCCCGACATCATGCGTACGCTCGCAAACGTGACCATGAATCTGGCCGTGACGAGCGCGGTTGCAAAAGGGGAGTAACGTCATCACGATCAGCTCTTCTGGCAAGCGACGAAAATCGCATCTGTCGCTGCAACGAACCGCAGGGTCGTGCGTTGTTAACCATGAACGCAGATTACCATAAAATCGAAGGAGGGCATCTTGGCCTTTAAACTCATCGAACTTCCCTATTCCGAGTCCGCGCTGGATCCCGCGATTTCGTCGGAAACGATCAGCTATCACTACGGCAAGCACCATCAGGCCTATATCGACAAGACCAATTCGGCGATCGAAGGAACCGATCACGAGAACAAGTCCTTGAAGGAAGTTATTGCGGCTGCCCGCGGTAGCGATCAGGGCCTCTTCAATAATTCAGCACAGAGCTGGAACCACGGGTTCTACTGGCATTCGCTGTCCGGTGAGACGACGCATCCTTCCGAGGAACTCGAAACGATGATCAAGCGCGATTTCGGTTCGACCGACGAGGTAAAGAGCAAGCTGGAAGAGCGCGGCGCCGGGCATTTCGCGAGCGGCTGGGTCTGGCTCGCTGAGAAGGACGGCAAGCTGTCCATCGAGGAAACGCATGACGGCGATACGCTAGCCGATAGCGACTTCAATCCGCTCCTGACGATCGACGTATGGGAACACGCCTACTACCTCGACCACCAGAACAAGCGCCCTGAATATCTGAAAGCCGTTTTGAAGGACAAGTTGAACTGGTCCTTCGCCTCGGAAAATCTCGCACGCGGAACGGCGTGGGAATACCCTTCGTAAAGCATCCCCAAAGCAGTGTACTGGCCTGTTGCAGCTTCATGTTGCAACAGGCCATTTTTTTGGAGCTTTCGCTAAATTACTGCGGCGTATCGACCGGCGGGGAATCCTGCTCGTCGGACGAATAGCCTAGCGCAAACACGTTGCCTGCAAACAGGGGTTCGCCAAAGACGAACCCGACAAGGTTCGGTCTGCCGACATGATCGAACAGTGCCGTCAGGGTCAGAAGGATGGGCACCGAGAGAAGCGCTCCGAAGAAACCCCAGATCCAGCTGAAGTAGCTTAGCGCGATGAGGATCATCACAGGGTTCATCGTGAACCGTGCCCCGAGGATCGACGGCGTAACGAAATTTGCCTCGACCGTATGCAGGGCGAGATAGGCGATCGCGGGGATCAAACCGAGAAGGATGGTCTCGGACGTCCCGATGCCGAACAGGCTGAGCAGAAGCACCATGGCCAGCGGCCCGACATAGGGCAGGAAATTGAGGATCATGGCGAGACCGCCCCACATGACCGGCGCTTCCACGTCCATGGCCCATGCGCCAAGCGCCACGATGACTCCCACGCCTGCATTGATCCAGCCGACCGTAAGGATGTAGGCAGCGACGCGATCCTGCACTTCACGGATGACTCGCGCCGCCTTCACGCTCGAACTCAGCGATGCGCGGTCGAAAAGGAGATGCTGCCGCAGCCTTACCCGCGCTTCGATCATGAAGAAGGCCATGAGGAAGGCGAGCAGCACCTCGAGCAATGCGCTAGGCGTTGCGAAAGCCAGTTCTTCCAGCAGGCTCGGATTCTCCAGCACGACCTGCTGCGATGTCTCGCCCATTAACTCGTTCAGCTTGTCGTTGATCTGCCCGATCCAGCCGAAGCGTTCGCGGACCTCCATGAACCGCTGACCGACCTGGTCGATCATCGCAGGAGCGCGATCGATCAGCGCCACAGCCGGTTGCAGAATGAGGGCAAGGGCTAGGATGACGATGCCGAGGAACACCAGAATGGCGGTGAGCGAGGCCAGTACATTCGGAATACCGAACTCAGCGAGACGGTCGGCAAGCGGCGAGAGAATGATCGTCAGGATAATCGCCGAAACGAGCGGCAGGAACACGACCGAGCCGATCGACAGCACGAACGGTATGGCAAGGAACAATCCGATGCCGAGCAGCAGGACGAGTGCGGATATCAGCCGCAATTCCTGCGCTGCGAAGGTGGCGCGAAGGTTTGTGCGGGGAGGAGCGTCGCTACCCGGGCGTTGATCCGTCTGTTCGATGACCCTTTTTCCGTCGTCCATGGCCGATCTCAGACCGGTGACGGATCAGGGCCGCGCGGCGATACCATTTCCGGCCGCGACGTCGTCGAGTTCCTCCAAGATCGCGCGATGGGCTGCATCGTCGTCGAGCGAGCGCTTTGGAATGTCTCCGTCGCTCAGCATCGAATTCAATGCTGCACGTGCACGCCCAACCCGGCTCTTGATCGTGCCGATCGCACAGCCGCAGATCTCCGACGCTTCTTCGTAGGAAAAGCCGCCAGCGCCGACGAGCAGCAATGCCTCGCGCCGCTCAGGCGGAAGGGTAAGCAGTGCGCGATGCATATCGGAAAGGTGGATCGGTTCTTCCTGTCCGGCAGGCGCAGTCAGGATGCGCTCCGCGACGCCTTCGTCATATTCTCCGCGAAAGCGGTTGCGGCGCATATCGGTAAGATACGCATTGCGAAGGATAACGAAGGTCCATGCGCGCATTGACGTACCCGGTTCGAACCGCTCCTGCGCAGCCCAAGCCTTGAGCATGGTTTCCTGAACGAGATCGTCGGCCATGTCGGCACGACCGCACAACCCGCGCGCGAAGGCACGCAGGTGCGGCACCACCTCGGTGAGTTCTTTCTTGAAATCGGCCTTCTGCGAAGCCGTACGCTTGGTCGCCCCCATCAGTTGCCTTTGTCCAGTTTCGACAGCAGATCCTTAAAGCTGTCAGGTAATTCCTCGTCTACCACGGAATCATACATATGTCGCAAGCCATCTGCCCATTCGGGTTTAGCACCGCCTGCAGGCCGCTTAATCGAGGTTTGTCCCAATTTCTCGCCCTTTTCAGAGGTTTTCTGCTTGGGATTGGATGATTTCGAATTCATATATGAGCATTAATCTTTATTAAACAAGGAGGCAAAGGCTTCTTCGTTTGTGTGGAGCGTTAACGCTGCGACAACGCTGGCAGAGATTGGGGAACGATACGATTTCTCTATTGTTCCCTGCCTTGAGTAACACCTGATAATCCCTGCCATAGTGGCCCATCGGACCGCGTCAAGCAGAGCCCGCAGACGAGAAAGGTATTGGCCTCCAAACGCCATTTCGACTGACGTGAAATCCGCCGCTACGAACAATACGACGAGCTCGACCCGCAAATGGCTCGTCCGTTATCCTCGAGCAGTATCCGTCGGCATCTTTCTGCTCGTCGCCGCCATCACCGCGATGAGCGTGTTCGCGGTAGAGCGGGGCGAACAGGACAACGAGCGGATCGAAATGATTAGCCTGTCCGAGACGATCGCGTCCTCGCTCGCGCTCAACATCGCTACCAACACGTCCTATCTACGCGCGGGGGCCGCTCTGTTCGGATCGAACGAGACCATCTCGCGCCAGACATTCGGGCGCTTCATCGACGAATTGCGCGTCAATGCCGGTTATAGCGGAGCGGAAGGCATCGGCTGGGCGCCGATGATACGGCCAGCGCAATTGCCAGAGTTCGAAGAAGCCCTCGTCCAGTCCAATGCGGCGACAACGTCCGTCTATCCCCGCCTCGATGAGCGATCCCGCGACCGCCTCGTACCGATCAAGTACCTCCAGCCGAACACGGCACGCAATCGGCGGGCGATCGGCTTCGACATGTATTCCGAGCCTGTCCGGCGCGAAGCGATCCAGGAAGCGACCCGGCGTGTCGAACCGACGGCGAGTGGTCGCGTCGTGCTGGTCCAGGAAGGGGGCGGCGACGAACCCGGTTTCCTCACCTACATGCCGGTCTTCGCCAACAACAATTATCGCGACGTCAAAGGTTACGTCTACAGTCCGTTCAATGCGCGCGATTTCCTGAGGGCGAGCCTAGAAACCGAAGAGCTGCAACGCGACGGCATGGGCATCTATCTTTACGATACGTCCGTCGCGGAAGAGAATTTGCTCGCACGGATCGCCCCGCAGACAGAGACCGGAGAGTATTACACGCGCGAGATAGAAATCGCGAACCATCCCTTCGTGCTGGTCGTCGAATCGACCCGCGGTTCAGCCCTTTCCTACCTCTCCTTGCTGACGCTGTTCTTCGGACTGGCCGTCGCAAGCCTCCTCATGCTGGTCGCTCGCCTGATGACGAAACAGGCGATGGAAGACGAGAAGACGCTCAATTGGCTGCACGAACAGAACTCGATCCGCAATTCGTTGACGCGCGAGCTTAATCATCGCGTCAAGAACACGCTCGCGAACGTTCTTTCGATCATTGCATTGACCCGGCGCCGGGCGGACAATCTGGATGAGTTCGCGGATTCGCTCGACGGGCGTATCAGGGCACTCTCGGCGACACACGATCTGCTGACGCAATCGGACTGGAATACGACGCCGGTGGAAGCGGTCGTCGATGCCGAACTCGCGCCCTATGCGCAGACGAGCGAGAACATGATCGATCGCAGCGGTCCGGATGTCGAACTTGCTCCGAACGACGCGCTCTCGCTCGGCATGGCTTTGCACGAACTGGCGACGAATGCCGCGAAGTACGGCGCGCTCAGCAAACAGACTGGCAGGGTCCGGATCACGTGGGAACTGATCGAGGAAGGTTTGGCGCGGCTAGACTGGGTCGAAACAGGCGGACCTCCTGTATCCGACACGCGCGAGCGTGGCTTCGGCACCGATCTTATCGAGAAGATCGTCGCGCACGAATTGCGCAACCCGGTCGACCTCGTGTTCGACCCGACCGGCGTTCGCTGCTCACTATTGGTACCTGTCAGAAACCGCGGGGCGTTCCAGCTCAGGGCGGAGCGCGCTCGAAAAGGCGAGGGCAGGCTCAAAGGAAAAACGCCGCAGACCTGACAAGGTCCGCGGCGCTTCACCGAAACGAATTTGATCAGCGTTATTCGGCGTTCTTGCTGCCGAAGAACAGCGCCTGGCTGATTGCCGCGCGCACCGTCTGTTCCTGGAAAGGCTTCGTCACGAGATAGGTTGGCTCGGGACGATCGCCAGTCAGCAGGCGTTCGGGATAGGCAGTGATGAAAATGACCGGTACGTCGCCCATGCTGAGGATGTCATCGACCGCGTCGAGGCCCGAGGAGCCATCGGCGAGTTGAATATCTGCAAGCACGAGGCCGGGTGTCTTCTCTGCCACGACTTCCTGCGCCTGCGTGCGGGTTGCGGCGGTTCCGCAAATGTCATGACCCAGCGATTTGACGAGATCTTCGAGCTGCATCGAAATGAGCGGCTCGTCCTCGATGATAAGAACTTCCGTGTTCGATTCCCGGTCGATCTCCTCGACTGCGGTCTGCACGAGATCGGAAGTCTCTTCCGGCGTCATTTCCATGATCTGCGCGGCTTCCTCGATGCTGAAATCTTCCAGCGTCGTCAGAAGTAATGCCTGCCGATTGAGAGGCGTGACGGCATTAAGGCGCGCCTGCGCACCCCTTTTCGCTCCATCCTGTGCGGTATCATCCTGCGGAACTTCGAGATAGGCCGAGGACCACATCTTGTTGAACGCGGCGTATAGCGGAACGCGGCCCCCATCGAGAGACTGTTTGAGCTTGTCGTCAGCAAGCGCGGCTTCGAGGGTGGCCCTAACAAACGCATCCCCGGTTGCCTGCGATCCGGTAAGGGCACGCGCGTAGCGACGAAGGTAAGGCAGGTTTTTGGCTATCTGGTCGCCAAGCGACATAAAATTCTCCCGATAATGGCGGTGGCTGAACGGTCCGTCCAATACAAGGTTCCGCCCGTTGATCGCGGTTGCTGGCTGAAAGCCCTATGCGTTTTGCATACTTACGCAACCGATACTTCTGGCATCGTGTGGTCTAGCTGGTCAGACCCGAAGATTTGGGGGCCTCGTGCTTTCTCCTATCAAAGGTTCAGTATTGTTCAAACCGTTCAAATTGTTACCTTTTTTGATGGCGGCGAAAAATTTTGCCTATTTTCCGTTGCTGGGGGGAACCCAATAGTCGGGCGCGCATTTTCTTATTGTCACCGCCGAGACCCCCCCTCCCGTCCAAGCGGCTGGTGATACGATCCCGAAAGGCCTTCGCTCATAAAGAGCGGAGGCCTTTTTTCTTGAGGCTAGCGCAAGTCGACCGGTAGTCGGTCGCCGGGTTGTGTTTGGAGATTGCGCCCAAACCAAGTCCTAGTGCGAATTAAGCGAAATTGGCTATCAGCGAATGACGCGGCGCAATCGCGAGATAAGGCCGGTGCGTCGCGGCTGCCTTACGACGGCGAGCAGTTCCTCGGCGTCATAGGGTTTTTCGAGAACCGGGCCCATGGCGGCAATCTGTTCGGGAATGTCCTGCGGGGCGCCGGTCGAGAAGATCACCCGCGGAGCGTTGGGCTTCATCGATTCGACCAGTTCCGCAATCGCCCAGCCATCGTCGCTGTCGGCGAGATGGACATCGATGATGACAAGTTTGGGCTTTCGCGTCGAAAGGGCGCGCATGGCATCTTTCGTAGAAGCGCAAATTTCCACCTCGGCGATGCCCGCGTCGTGCAGGGCATCTTCGATCATCATGGCGAGCACCGCGTCGTCCTCGGCGACGACCACGTGCTGCGGCAGAACATAGTCGCCTGCTTCGTCAGACTTCTCGTTGCTCTTTTCGATGGAACTGCTCCCTCGGCTGCGCCGGGCCACCGGTGGTTCCCGTTCGCAATATCCGAACGGCGTCGCGCCGTTTGAGGTTCCCGGATGTTCTGCGTGAAAAAAGGAATTCGAGTTAGAGGTTTTTTCGATAGATGACGTATTCGCGATTGATCTCGCTATCGATCATTTCGGCAATGGCAACCATACCCTTGTTGTCGTCGAGGATCCAGCCGATCTCGCCCCGCTTCGAACCGTATTTCTCGTCGGAAACACGGCGTATCTCGTCGATCATCATGAAGGCAAGCTGGCTCGCCAGCCGCGAATTGTGAAACTCGCGAAGCACGCCCATCAACGGCACGCGCATACCTGAACCGGTCGGTTTTCTCAGCCATTTCAGCATCCGGACCCAGCCGAAGGGAAACAGCTTCCCGTCGATCCGCTGGAGGACGTGGTTCATGTCGGGCAGCGTCATCATGAAGGCGACCGGCCGTCCATCCAGTTCCGCAATCCGGTTGATGTCGGGGTGGAGGATCGGCTTCATCTTCTTTGCGGCATAGGCGATTTCCGCATCGGTGAACGGAACGAAGCCCCAGTTGCCCGACCATGCATCGTTGAGAATGGCAAGCACGGTCCGCACTTCTTCCTCGTAGCGCGACTTGTCGAGCGGGCGCACTTGGATGCGCTCGTTGTTCGTACCCGATTTGACGATCCGCTTGACGATCGGCGGAAAGTCGCGGTCGACCGGCAGCGAGTAGGTGTAGAGCGACTTTTCCGGCTCGTATCTGGCGTTCTCTATCCATTCGCGGTAAATGGCCGGGTGATGCCCCATCATGATCATCGGCGGCTCATCCTGCCCGCGAACCAGCAGGCCCGGCTCCTCCCAGATGGATAGCGAGATCGGGCCGAGGCATCGGGTGACGCCCTGCGATCGAAGCCAGTTCTCGGCCGTGTCGAGCAGCTGCCCGGCCACTTCCTCGCTTTCGGCATCGAAGTAACCGAAGAAGCCGCTGCCGGGTCCGAAGCCCTGTTCGACCGGCATTTTCTCGGCTTCGTGGTCGATATGCGCCGCGATCCGCCCGACCGGCTTGTCGCCGCGCATGGCAAGGAACAGCTGGACTGTCGCATGCTGGAAAAACGGGTTTTTCGCAGGATCGACGAGCTCGATTTGCTCGGAGCGCAGCTGCGGAACGTGGTTCGGAACCGCTCTCGAAAATGCTCGGCCCGTATCGACGAAACGAACGCGCGCTTCCTTGCCCCCGACGGGAACGATGACCACTTCCGTATTGCTCACGATGCCCCTCGTTCAGCTACGATTAGCGCTGTTCCTGCTTCCCCTTGCCTTGTCAAGAATCGGCGCCACATGGGTACTCGTCCGGCGAAGGAACGCCGGGTCTGTCCCGATTGCGGAAATTACGCTAAGGGCGTCGCAGGATAACGTGATGAAATACCATTCGACCTTCGAACCCGCCTCTCCGGTCGAGGCCCGTCCCATCGACCGGGAGCGCTTTCGCACGTCCGACGACAAGGACATGCTCCGCGCGGCGCGTGACCTTACGAAGGACATCAACGAGCCCAGCGCGACGGTTTACTGGAGCGATTTGCTACTTTCGTCCAGCATCGGATACGCGGCCCTGACAGGCGCCATCCTCGTATCGAGCGTTCCCCTTGCCGTCACTCTCGGCATCGTGGCGGCGCTGGCGCTGTATCGTGCGCTGCTGTTCATTCACGAATTGTCGCATATTCACCGCAACGCCCTGCCGGGCTTTCGGTTGGCGTGGAACGCTCTTGTCGGCATACCGCTTTTGACGCCGTCCTTCATGTATGAGGTCGTCCACACGCTTCATCATGCGCGAACTCGCTACGGAACGAAGGACGACCCCGAATATCTGCCGCTCGCTCTGATGAAACCCTGGAGCCTGCCTCTGTTCGTTTTCATCGCCTTGCTCGCGCCGGTCGCCTTCATTGTCCGGTTCGCCCTGCTCGTGCCGCTAGGTGGCGTGATACCGGCCATTCGGCGGCTGACCTGGCAGCGTTTCTCCGCATTGTCGATCAATCCCGAGTTCCGTCGTCGCCCGCCGGAAGGCGATCTGAAAAAGCGCGTTCTGTGGCAGGAGATCGGCGGAGCCATCTGGGCATGGTGCCTTATCGGCAGCGTCTTCGCTTTCGGGTGGAAGCCGCTTCTCGTCGCGCTCGCCGTCTTCTCCCTGACTGCCATCCTGAACCAGTTGCGCACGCTCGTGGCACATCTCTGGGAAAACGAAGGCGAGCCGATGACGGTGACGGCGCAATATCTGGACTCGGTCAACATCCCGCCGCCCGGTCGAATCGCGGAAATCTGGGCACCGGTCGGGCTGCGCTATCATGCGCTGCACCACCTGATGCCGAGCATGCCATACCACTCCCTGCCCGAGGCGCATCGGCGTATCGCAGCCCATCTCGGAGCAGGCTCGACGTTCGACGGAGCGAATCACAAAGGCATGGTTACGCTCGTCACGCGCATCGCGCGCAGCACGATGACACGGCGCTAATCGTTATTTCTGACTAGGCTGCCAACGGACGGCGCCCGGCGCAGTTCATTCCTCTTCATCGGCGACGTCGGTATTGACCATGTTGTCGTCCGGCCGGCCGCCCTGACCGTCGATCTCGACATCGTCCTGCGTATCGCCGACCTCGTTGTCCGGAACCGGCCCGCTTCCGTCGTCTACCACGACAGGAGCCGAGGCGCGTTCCTCAAAAGTAGTATCGGCGACCTCGTCCTCTCCTCCGCCACATGCCGCAAGCGGAAGGAGCAGAACACTGGCGAAAAGCGTCGATCGGTTCATCATTCATTCCCTTCGTAATCTGACGCTTCGACGTTTCAGCGTCGTCGCCGTTCCCATGAGCACGTCTAGAGGAACCGTATCATGGCGAGGCGCTTAGCGATCGGAAGGCCGGCTCTTTCGGCATCCGCCATGCCCGCGGCGAGCCTTCGATGGGCTTTGAGATCGACGACTTCGACAAAGCCGTGCCGCTCGTAGAACGGGGCATTCCACGCGATGTCGCGAAAAGTTTGCAAGGTTATCGCCGCAAAACCCGAGTTCACCGCATCGATGATGAGCGCGCGCAGCAATCCCCCGCCGATGCCCTGCTGCTGACAGGAGCGACGAACGCTCAACTCATGCAGGTGCAATTCGCGCCCATGCGGGCGACAGGCGGCAAAACCGACCGGCTCGTCTGCCACCAGCGCGACGAGGCAATGTCGCTTTGCGATAAGGGTCCGATAGTCCTCCGCAGAAGTCGCCGGCGGCATCGCGCCCCCCGCGAGCGAAGGTTCTTCTGCGAAAAGCCGCGCCGCATCCTCTTCTATCGCGCTCATCGCTTCGGCATCTTCTGGTCTCGCCAGCCTGAGCGACCAGTTCATTCCTCCGTCCGAACCAGCACCGTTTCACCGATGAGAAGGAACAGCAGGAACGGCGCCCAGGCGGCGAGGAAGGGCGGATAACCGCCGAAGCTGCCCATCGCGAGCGCTGCATTGTCGATCACGAAATAGGCAAATCCCAACGCCATCCCGATGAGCGCGCGCACGAACAACGCACCGGAACGGGCAAGCCCGAAGGCTGCTATCCCGCCGAGCAGCGGCATCAGGAACGCCGAGAGCGGGCCGGACAGTTTGTGCCACCAGCGGGCCCGCAGGGTACTGGTGCTGCGACCCGCCTCCTCATAGGCGTCGATCGATTGCGAGAGTTCGAAGAACGACTGCGCATCTGGATCGACGCTCGTCAGATCGACCTGATCGGGCGTTACCTGCGGCGCGACGGTAATCTGCGGCACGGTTCGCAATCCGGCATTCTCGACCGTGAAGCGGCGCGCGTCCGTCAGTTGCCAGCCCGGATTGGCGAAGGTTGCGCGGTCGGCACGGATCTGCTCGACGATCAGGCCATCGGGACCGCGCCGATACCACGTCACGCCGCGCATCACGATGTCCGCGCCGGTCCCGCTGAGACTGGCAGCCGAGAGGACGTTCTCCCCATCGGTCAGGTAAAGGTTGCTTCGCGCATCGTCGGAGGCGGGGATGACCCCGTAATCGCTCGCTTCCCATGCCTTGAGGGTCGCCGTCGCCCGCGTAACGACGCGCTCGTTGAAGAGGAAGCTCACCGCGGAGACCGCCAATGCCGTGAGCAGGAGGGGCGCGAGGATCTGATGCGCGGATAGACCTGCCGCCTTCATCGCGATGACCTCGCTGTTCTGGTTCAGCACCAGCAGGGTCAGGATGGTGGCGAGCAGCACGGAGTAAGGCAGGAACTGCGCCATTAATTGCGGCCCCCTCAGGCCCGCGTAAATCAGCAGTTCGCCCTGGCCGTTGCCTTCTGCGGCCAGAATGTCGCCGGTGGAGGCCAGCAGGTCGAGCATCAGAAGGACGAGGACGAGCATTACCAACACGGCGGCAATCCGCACGATGAACAGCTTCGCGAGATAGAAGGTAAGCGTCTTCGAGGGGAAGAAATCGAGTTGCACGGGTTATCGGCTTCCTATTCCGCTGCCGACAATTCGCCGACATCGTCCGCCGTTCGGATGCCCTGCCGCCGTCGCCGACGTTTGAAGAACCTGCCGAAAGCCTTGCCGATCTTCGCAGCGAATGTCTCGAGCGCACCGATCGCCTGACCGCCCGGAACGTAGGCGACGCGGTAATACATCCAGACGATGAGAGCGGCGAAGATGAAGAACGGCAGCCACAGCGCCACGACCGGGTCGACCCGCCCCAGCGAGGCAATGTCTTCGCCGTACTGATTGACCTTGTGGTAGGCGACCACCATCACGATCGAGACGAAGACGCCCAGCGCGCTCGTCGATCGTTTGGGCGGAATGCCGAGCGCCACCGCAAGCAGCGGCATGAGCAGCATCATCACCACCTCGACGAGGCGAAAATTGAAGCTCGCCTGGCTCGCATCGCGCTTCGCTTCGGGCTGGTCGGGACTCCACCCGACGCGCAGCAATTCGGGCAGGATATACTCCCGCTCTGCATCGCCGCGCCCGCGGAATTCCTCGATCCGTGGCAGGTCGATGGGCAGGTCGTGGCGGGAGAAACTGAGCACGCGGGGCGCTTCTGCATCCTCCTCCATGCTGCCCATGTCCTGTACGATTGTGCCATTCGTCAGCCGCAGGATGATCGTGTCGGGGCTGTCGCTGGTGGCGAGAAACGAGCCTTCTTCCGCCGAAATGGACAGGACTTCTCCGCGGCTATTGGCGACGCGGGCGAAGATACCGTTGAGGCGCGTGCCCTCATCCTCGCTCTCTTCGATGCGCAAGGCCATCCGGTCGGCGAGGGAGGTGAATTCGCCCACCTTGATCGATGCACCGAGCGCGCCCGAGCGAAGTTCATACTCCAAAGTCTCGTAATAATAGCGGCTTAGGGGCTGAACGTAGAAAACCAGCGCGACGTTCACCGCCACCAGCAGGGCGGTAATGATGTAGGGAACGCGCAGCAGCCGCCCGTAACTCAGCCCGACCGCGCGCATCACGTCGAGCTCGCTCGAGGTCGCGAGCTTGCGGAAGGCGAGCAGGATGCCGAGCAGCAATCCCAACGGGATCGCGAGGCTCGCATATTCGGGAAGAAGGCTCGCCAGCATCTTGAACACGACGCCCACCGGACCGCCTTCGGTCGAGACAAACTCGAACAAACTCAACATCTTGTCGAGCAGGAGAAGCGACGCCGCCAGCGCGAACACGCCCAGCATCGGCACGATCACGAGCCGGAAAATATAGCGGTCGACCGAGGGAATGAAGTTGAACAAGGGGGCGGGACTATCACGGTTCTGGCTGGCGGGGGCGACCATCGATAGCGCGAAAAAGCGCCGCGGTCATGGGTAAATCCGCCCTTTTTCGCTTACCTTTCGGGTGCGCGCTTCATTGATGCCTAAAAGGGGTTCAATGATGCCGAGGACAGGGCAAGGCGCGGGGACGCCCGCGCAAGCCTCACCAGAACCGGCTGCCGGGAATGCCCTTGAACGGACCCGCTTCGTAACGCGAAATCCAACCGCCATAAAAGCCGCCCGGCTGCGGCGTGATCTGTTCGCCATCGACGCGGCAGGCATCGAAGGGCTCGGGGTAGAAGGCGAGATGATCGCGAATGGGAGCGAAAGGAGCGGTCGGCTCGGGATAGCTCCACGCGACCCCTTCGAGGCGCTCGCCTGCAATCGTGACGTCGTGATAGCGCGCCTGCCCCTTCCATTCGCATAGCGAGCGCCGCTTGTTGGGCGTCACATGGTCCATCGCGATGTCGGCGGGCGGGATGTAGTAGGTCGGCGGGTGGCTGGTTTCGAGCGTCCGCCACGCATTGCGTGTATCCGCGAGGGTCACACCGCGATGGATTATCTCGATATGGCGGTCGGTCGGTTCGCAGATCGCGGGGCGCGGATAGTCCCAGACGCTTTCCTGACCTTCCCCAACGGGATCGGGTTTGGGGCGCGGCAGCATCAGGCGCGCCCGACGGACCTCAGGCCTTTTCGAGCGTGCACTGCAGCGGATGCTCGTTCTGCTGCGCGAAATCCATCACTTGATGGACCTTGGTCTCGGCCACCTCGTAGGGAAAGACGCCGCAGACGCCGACACCCTTCTGATGGACGTGAAGCATGACACGCGTCGCTTCTTCCAGATCCATCTTGAAGAACCGCTTCAGTACCATGACGACGAATTCCATCGGGGTGTAGTCGTCATTGAGAAGCAGCACCTTGTACTGGCTGGGCTTCTTCGGCCGCGTCTTGGTCTTCGTCGCTAGGCCGACCTGACCATCACCCTGGCCGTCGCCGGGCTTGCCGTCATCCTCTCCTTCGCCCGCCATCCGGAAACGCGCAAGGCTGCCTGTTACCGGTGCGTCAGGCGCGAGGTGCTGAGAGGGATCGGCGGGGAAGAGCGGATATGGAGGCTGCGTCATTTCGCGGAACAATATCGTATCGCCAGCCGAAAACGCAAGATGGTCACCCGCAAAGATGGCTCGTTCCGCCGAGCCGCGGGTTCCGGGTTCGCGCCCGAGACGAAGAGGCGCCGGGCAACAGAAAAGGGGCCGGACATCTGCTGCCCGGCCCCCTTCATTGTCTTTAGCTGCGCTGGCGTGGAACCGGCGCAGGGCCCGTTCAGGCTGCCTTCGAAACCTTTTCGACGGCAACGCTCACCCGGTTGGAGATCGGGGCGAAGGCGTCGTTCATCAGCTTCATCATGGCTTCGGTGTTCTTCGAAGTCTGCGTGATCATCGCGTCGAAGTTGCGACGGACCATCTCGCCCTGAAGCTGCATCAGTTCGCTCGGGTTCTTGACGGCAGCCATCTGCTTCACGTCGGCAGTCATCGTTTCGTATGCCGACTTGGCATCTTCGACGGCCGTGCGGCTCATGTCCTGGAGACCTTCGCTCCAGACTTTGCCGGATTCGACGGCTGCTTCGACGTTGCCCTTGGCAAGTTCGCTCATTTCGCCAGCCATGCCGGTCGACTTGTCGAACGCTGCCTGCAGGCGGCTCTGCATGTCGGCGGCGGCTTCGGTGAACGAAGCGGTATAGTTGGGAATGCTTACGGTATCGGTCATTTTCACTTCCTTGGTCTTCTTGATTTCAACTGGTTTGATCGAGGGCTTCGCCGCCGGCTTTTTCGGTGCGGCGGTTTTCACGGGCGCCGCAGGTTTCGGAGCCGGCTTCTTTTCGGCTGGCTTCTTCGCGACGGGCTTCGCCTTCTTCACTGCCTTGGCAGATGGTGACTTCGTCGCCGCTACTTTCTTCGCGGCGGCTTTCTTCGGCTTGGCCTTCGCAGGCTCTGCCTTGTCCGCCTTCACTTCAAGAGCGGTGCTTTCCGCGGTCTTCTCTGCGGCTGCGTCGCTTGCAGGTGCGTCGGCATCGACAGCTTCGGCAATCTTCTTGATGTTCACCGAGCCGGACGCGGCGTCGGCATAAGCGCGCTCTGCGGCGGCGTCGCCGGGCGCATCATTCTTCGTATCGGCCATAAGTTCCTCGGTCATGTTGCACTGCACAAATAGCAAATGCAGCGCAAATGTCAAGGATTATTGTGCAGCGCAACATAAGCGCGTAATTGGCAGAATACGGCGGCTTTCAGCGTGCCATGACGTAACGTCCGGGCGCGTCTTCGATTACATTGTCGTTCTTTCCGCCCGGCTTGCGCTTGCCCTTGGCAGAGACAGTGGTGCCGTCATGGCTTTTGAGCCATTGCAGCCAGTTCGGCCACCAGCTTCCGGGATGTTCGGTCGCCCCTTCGACGAATTCGTCGAGCGTATCCACCGCGTCCTCGTTGGTCCAGTACTGGTACTTGTTCGCGTCGGGCGGGTTCACCACACCGGCGATATGGCCCGATCCAGCGAGGACGAAGCGCACCGGCCCGCTGAAATGATCGGTCATCTTCCAGACGCTTGCCGCAGGGGCGATATGATCCTCCCGCCCGGCCTGGATATAGGTGGGCGTCTTGACCAGCGTCAGGTCGATCGGCGTTCCGTCAATGCTAAGTTCGCCGGGCTTTGCCAGCTTGTTGTCGCGATAGAGATCTTCGAGATAGCTCCTGTGCCACTTGCTAGGCAGGTTGGTGACGTCGCCGTTCCAGTGCAGCAGGTCGAAAGCCGGGTAATCCTCTCCCAGCAGGTAATTATTGACGACGTAGTTCCAGATGAGGTCGGTGCCGCGCAGCATGTTGAAGGTTGCGGCGAGCAATCGCCCGTCGGTATAGCCGTCGGTCGAAGCCGCCTGCAGCGCCGCGATCTGGTGATCGTCCACGAAATGCAGGAGGTCGCCCGCATCCTCGAAATCGACCTGCGCGGTGAAGAAGGTTGCGCTCTTCACCTTGTCGGCATCGCCGCGCTGTTCGAGCAGCGAGAGGGTCGCAGCGAGCGTCGTGCCGGCGACGCAATAGCCGATCGTATGGACGGCAGGCACGTCGAGGCGTTCGCGAACGACGTCGATCGCCTCTATCTGCGCGTCGATGTAATCGCTCCACTCGACATCGGCGAGGCTCGCATCGGCGGACTTCCAGCTTACCATGAACACGGTGACGCCCTGTTCCACCGCCCAGCGCACGAAGCTCTTTTTCTCGTTCAGATCGAGGATGTAGAAGCGGTTGATCCAGGGCGGGAAGATGACCAGCGGCGTCTCCAGCACCTTGTCGGTCGTCGGCGTGTACTGGATGAGCTGATACATCCGCGTTTCGTGCACGACCTTGCCCGGCGTGACGGCGATGTTTTTGCCCAGTTCGAACGCCTTCGCATCGGTGTGCGACAACTGTCCCCGCGCAAGGTCCGCCATCAGATGTTCCATGCCCTTGACGAGGTTCTGACCGCCCGTTTCCAGCGTCCTTTCGAGGACGACCGGGTTCGTCATCGGAAAGTTCGCGGGCGACATCGCATCCGTCATCGCCTTGGTGAAGAAGCGCATCTGTTCGCGCTTCTCCTCGGGCAGATCGTCGAGTTCGTCGACCATCTCGCTCATCCGCTGCGCCATCATCAGATAGGTCTGGTGGATGAGGGCGAAAGCGGGATGCGCGCGCCAGCGATCGTCCGCGAACCGCTTGTCCTTGAGCGGCATCGCGTCCTTGTCCGGCACGGCGACGCCGTCAGCTTTGCCCGTCGTCGCACCGAGCGCCATGCCGGGGGCGAACCCGTAGAGGTTCATCACCCGCTGCCACATATCCATGCTCTCTTCCCACATCGCCTTCTGGCGATCCGGGCTGGCGAAGGGCGAGCGGGCGAACCACTCCTGCATCATCGCCATATATTGCGCAGGGTCGGCCATCGTCGCCATCTGCGTCGCACCGTCTCCGGGTTGTGGAAGAGCGAGGCCCATCGCCTTCCACTGCTCCTGCAATCGTTCGGCGATCTCCTGCCACTGGCTCATGTCGGGCAGGGTCGCGGGCGGCATCTGCATCAGCGGATTGGCGGGCAGGAACGGTGCCCACATCCGCTGCATTTGCTGAAAGGCTTTGGCGGGGGCCTCGTACATGTTCGTGAAGGGATCGGGGGTTTCGGTCTTCTCGGTCATCGCTCTGCCATTTCCTGCGCCGCCGCCTGTCCGACTTTCGGAGGTGGACGGGATCGTTCCTGTTATAGCAACCATAACGCATCAACGGGAGACATTGCACCGCGAACAAGTATGCTTCACTATGCCGCGCCGATAGCGCAATAAAGTTGCCCGTATCTTTACAGATTTTCACGACGAGTCCCGATGAACAGCGAATTTTACCGGATGAAGCGCCTTCCGCCCTACGTGATCGCGGAGGTGAACCAGATGCGCCATGCCGCGAGGCAGGCAGGCAAGGACATCATCGATCTCGGCATGGGCAATCCCGACCAACCGCCGCCCAAGCACGTGATCGACAAGCTGTGCGAAGTCGCCGCCAAGCCCGACGCACACGGCTATTCGCAGTCGAAGGGTATACCGGGATTGCGGCGCGCGCAGGCGAATTACTACGCCAACCGGTTCGGGGTGGAGCTCGACCCGGAAAGCGAAGTGGTCGTCACGATGGGTTCGAAGGAGGGGCTGGCGAGCCTCGCCAATGCGATCACCGCGCCGGGCGACGTCATTCTCGCGCCCAATCCGTCCTACCCAATCCACACCTTCGGCTTCATCATCGCGGGCGCCACGATCCGCTCCGTTCCGGTGACGCCCGACGAGCATTACTGGAAGGCGCTGGACGCCGCGATGGCCTATACCGTCCCGCGTCCCAGCGTGCTGGTCGTCAACTATCCCTCCAACCCCACCGCCGAAGTGGTCGATCTCGCCTTTTACGAGCGGCTCGTCGCATGGGCGAAGGAGAACGAGGTCTGGGTCCTGTCCGACCTCGCCTATTCCGAGCTCTATTTCGACGGCAAGCCCACTCCTTCGATCATGCAGGCAAAGGGGGCGAAGGACGTCGCGGTCGAGTTCACCTCGATGTCCAAGACCTATTCGATGGCCGGCTGGCGGATGGGCTTCGCGGTCGGCAACAAGCAGATGATCGCCGCGATGACGCGGGTGAAGAGCTATCTCGATTACGGCGCCTTCACTCCGATCCAGGCCGCCGCCGTGGCCGCGCTGAATGGCCCGCAGGACATCGTGGAACAGAACCGCAAGCTTTATCACAAGCGGCGCGACGTGATGGTCGAGTCGTTCGGCCGTGCCGGGTGGGAAATTCCGCCGCCCGCCGCCTCGATGTTCGCCTGGGCCCCGCTGCCCCCTGCCTTTCGCGACATGGGCAGCCTCGAATTTTCGAAGCAATTGCTCATGCATGCCGAGGTCGCGGTCGCGGCCGGGGTCGGCTATGGCGAGGAAGGCGAGGGCCATGTCCGCATCGCGATGGTCGAGAACGAGCAGCGGCTGCGTCAGGCGGCCCGCAACATCAAGCGTTTCTTCAAGGAACGCGGCGTCAACAGTTGAAAGGAGAGGGCGACGTCATGAGCGAGAAGCAGACGTTCCACGACCGGGTTTCGGTCGAACGGCAGGACGATGGCGTGGCGCAGGTGCGCCTCATGCGTCCCGACAAGATGAACGCGCTCGATCCGGCGATGTTCGACGGCATCATCGCGGCGGGCGAGCATCTGTGCGAAGCGAAGGGCGTGCGCGCCGTCGTGCTGTCGGGCGAGGGCCGATCCTTTTGCGCAGGCATCGACATCACCACCTTCGGCGATGCCGGCAAGAACGAGGGCCAGCCGATCATCGCGCGCACCCATCGCAACGCCAACAAGTTCCAGGAAGTGGCGATGGTCTGGCGGCGCGTGCCCGCCCCCGTCATCGCGGCGATCCACGGGGTGTGCTTCGGCGGCGGGATGCAGATCGCCAGCGGGGCCGACATTCGTATCGCTCACCCCCAGTCGCGCATGGCCATCATGGAAATGAAGTGGGGCCTCGTCCCGGACATGGGCGGCTATGCACTGTGGCGCGGCCTCGTGCGCGACGACGTCTTGCGCGAACTCGTCTATACCAATCGCGAGTTTTCCGGCGAGGAAGCGGTCGGGCTGGGCCTTGCGACCCGCTGCGCCGACGATCCGCTGGCCGAGGCGAATGCGCTTGCCGCCGAAATCGCCAGTCGCAACCCGCAGGCGATCCGCGGGGCCAAACGGCTCGCCAATGCGATGCAGGACGATGACACGGATGCCTTGCTACTGGCGGAAAGCGAGGAGCAGAGCGCCATCATTCGCCAGCCGAATCAGGTAGAGGCGGTCATGGCCGGGATGCAGAAGCGCGCCCCCGTCTTCAGTGACTGAAGGCCGTCTGGTCGCAAATCTTCGCCAAAACGAACAAGTTCGCCCCATTGCGGGACAGATTTGTCGGCGCGCGCTGGGAATCCGGATTCAAAGTTGCCGGAGGGGCAAAAGGCGAATAGCCAGAACCTCTTAACCATAAAAATAAAGGAAGAGGATCATGCTCAAGCCCCTCGCTCTGTCGGTTTCGCTGGCTCTTGCCGCGACGGCCATGCCGCTGCATGCGCAGGACGACAATCTCGGAACCAACCCCGAAAACAACAACCAGGTGTCCTCGATAACCGTGTTCGGTGACAGCCTCGTGGATGCGGGCAATCTCAACTTCGTCGATCCGAGCCGTGCGCCCGCTTCGCTCGGATATTTCGATGGCCGCTTCACCAACGGCTACGATTACACCGACCTCCTGAGCATCCAGCTATTCGGCACGCCGACCACCGCTTCGCTCGAAGGCGGGACGAATTTCGCATGGGGCGGGGCGCGCGCGACGACGACGTCCCCCGTGCCCGATCTGACCGAACAGCTCGGCGCTTATGGGGCCTACCTCGCAGGAGGCGGCACGGTCGATCCGACCGGTCTCTACGTCCTCAACTTCGGCGGCAACGATATTTTCGCGGCAGCAGGTTCGGGCGCACCGACTGGTTTCGGAAGCGATACCGAATTCCTGCTACAGGCAGCATCCAACTATGCCGGTGCGATCCAGACATTGTCGGATCTCGGCGCGACTAATTTCCTCATCACCGGCTTTCCGAACGCCGCGCCCGGCCAGATCGAATTTTCGCTGGAAGCGGAGGTCTATCTGTTGAGCGAGATTTCCAATCTGAACCTCGCTTCCAGCACGAATATCAATTTCTTCAGCTACCTCGATTTCTTCGGGCGACTGTCGGCCGATCCGACGCAGTTCGGCCTGCCGGCTGACCTGAACTTCAACACCCCTTGCCTGCAGGCCGGCCAATCGCCCGATTGCACGGGTTACTTCTCCTTCGATGGCGTCCATCCCACGGCGCAGGTCCATCAGGCGCTGTATTCCGACATCCAGTCGCAATTCGGCTTCTCGGCAGCAGTGCCTGAGCCTGCGACATGGCTGATGATGCTGATCGGTTTCGGCATGGTCGGCGCGGGGATGCGTCGCCGCAAGCCGGCTCAGGTCACTTACGCTTTTTCCTGAGCGACGCGCTGGAGAGAAACGGGGGCGGCCCTTTGCGGGTCGCCCTTTTTCGTGAGGGCCGTGCCTGTTCGTAGTTCCCGGTTCTCAGCCGAAGATCGCGACCGATTGCATCCCGGCCAGCATCTGCTTGCCGTCCGCATTCCACAGCCGCAGCCGCTCGCTTGAATAGCCGTTATCGGCGTGGTCGCTCGCATTCTCGGTAAGCCACCAGCCATCGGTCGTCTGCGGCTCGGTATCGAGCACGTTGAACGACCAGTTGATCGAGCTGAGCGGGCCCTGCCGCTGCATCGCCCGCATCGCGCCGGGGGGCAGGGTATCGCCGATCAGGACGAGCCGCGAGAGGGGATCGAGCTCTTCACCATGCTTCAGCCTGATCCAGCGCCGCACGACCGGTTCGCCCGGCCCGGAAAACTCCTGCGCGCGGCGAACTTCGTAATTGCCTTTGAGGAAGCTCGGCGCCGCATCCACCGCGACCATCTCGTTCTCGTCCGGAGAGCCGGGCCAGTTCTCCGGCCTGGCCGCGGGATGGACCGCATTGGGTTCACGCGTCTCTCCGAACAGCCAGTAGGCGGTAAGCGCGACCTTGCCGTCCACCAGCAATTCGCTGCGGATCTGCGCGACATTGCGACCCCGGCGGACCGTTTCGGCGCGGGCGGAAAAGCGGTCGCTGACCGGCGCGACGAAGGCGATCTGCGCTGCCCGCAGGGGCGGCAGGTCGGGAAAGGCGCGCAATGCGGCGGTGTAGGCGATGAGCGCCGACATCCCGCCATACATGGTGCGGCCCTGCATCCAGCTATCGGCATCGGCGAGGGTGACTTCGTTTCCGTCCGGCTGAACGGCTTCCAGCATCTTGGCAATCGTCATGATGTCTCGGGTCCATAACGGCGCGGGCGAAATGCACAATCGCCAAAACAAGCGGATTGCCTTCGCGGCCCGTGCGCGCTATCGGGCGCACTTCCTCGTCGGGCTTTCGCCGTCCGGCAGGGAAAATTGGCCCGATGGCGGAGTGGTTACGCAGAGGACTGCAAATCCTTGCACGCCGGTTCGATTCCGGCTCGGGCCTCCAGATCTTGCCGGCAGGCGTCGTTTCCGATGGCACAGACAGCCTCGGTTCGGGTCGGTCCGGCACGGTGCGCCGCTTTAGCTCAGTCGGTAGAGCACATCATTCGTAATGATGGGGTCAGGTGTTCGAATCACCTAAGCGGCACCATTTCCTTCCTTCCTGCGTCGATGTCATCGTCCCTGTTATGGTCGGCGGGCCTCGATGCGCGTATCCAGATGGCGCGAAACTCTCTCGCGCAGGAACGAGTGCGAGGCGCAGCCATTCGGTTGGAATGGATATTCATGCAGAGCAGCGAAAGTTCCGCAACTCCAAGCCTTCGCGGCTGGGGCGCGGCATCGAGAGATTGACCCATCCGTTCGGCGCGGCAATCGCCAGCGTCGTTCCGAAGCGTCTCGTCGAAACGGTCCTGAAAGGGCTGGACCAGGCCGTCGGCGCTCCGCAACTGGTTAGGTTCGATCACGACCCTGCCGATCTCGACGCTGCGTATCATGCGGCCAAAGCGGTAGCGCGAACGGCGCGCAGCGTCAGTGCGACGACCGGCGCGGCGGCCGGGCTGGGCGGCGCGATCTCCATGAGCGCCGACATCCCCGCCACGATCGCCATCGCTCTGCGCTCGATCAGGGATACGGGCCGCGCCTATGGGTTCGAAGGCGAGGGACCTGCCGAAAAGCTGTTCCGCTTGCAGATATTGGAACTCGCGGCGTTGAACGACCCCGAACTGCGCGAGCGGCGGATCGCGGAACTCGAAGCAGGCATCGGTCCGGACGGAGAGCTGATTAATGCCGATCACGAACACATAACGCCGGTCGTCGATCAGGCGGTCGAGCGCATATCCCGCGCGATCGCCTTCAACTCGTTCCGCAGCCGGGCCGGCATGATCGTTCCCGTCGTGGGTTCGGTGGTCGGCGGCATCGTGAACTCGTCGTTTCAGGACGATGTCGGCAAAGCAGCCCGGTTCGCTTTCCAGGCGCGCCGCCTCGGTGGCGACGAGGCCGAGGTGGTCTGAAGACGATGGGAACGACGGTTCGACGTCGCCAAATCTGTCGATCGATCCTCAGGCCTCGGGGCGTCGTCCCATTTCTTCGCCGAGGCGAATCGACCCTTCCGGCTTCCATGAGTCGTTGAAGGTGATGGTGTCCTCTTCGAACAGCATGATGACCGTCGAACCGAGCAGGAAGCGGCCCATTTCCTCACCCTTTTCGAGAGAAATGTCGCGGTCCGTGTAATCCCATTCCGCGATCTGACCGGTCCGCTTCGGATTGACCACGCCGTGCCAGACTGTCTCCATGCTGCCGACGATGGTCGCTCCCACGAGCACCATGACGAACAAACCATGCGTTTCGGATCGGAAGACGCAGACGACGCGCTCGTTTCGGGCGAATAGGCCGGGCACACCGCGCGCCGTAACCGGATTGACCGAGAACAGGGCGCCCGGAACGTAAATCATTCGCAGCAGCTTGCCGTCGCACGGCATGTGCAGCCGGTGATAGTCCTTGGGCGAGAGATAGAGGTTCGCGAAACTGCCGTGCCGGAACGTATCGGCCAGCGTATCGTCTCCGCCGACGAGCTGGCTCGTGGTGAACAGGTGCCCCTTCGCCTGTAGGATCTGTCCGTCATCGATCGAACCGAAGCGGCTGATCGATCCGTCGACCGGGGAGATGAAATCCGCATCGGCGAGAGGGCGCGCGCCCTCTTTCAGCGGTCGACCGAAGAAATCGTTGAACGAGGAGTAGCTGGCGATGTCCGGGTTTTGAGCCTCGCTCATGTCGACGCCATATCGCTTGACGAACCACCGGATGAGGCGGGTCGTCGAATTACCGGCCCGCTTGCGGGCAACGTGCCCGGCAAGGCCGGTCAGATGCCGCTTGGGCAGCAGATATTGCAGCAATACGAAAAGGCGGTCCATCATTCTCGCAATCAACGTCGCAGCGGTGCAATCGTGCCGGAAAAGGGGGAGGCGACCAGGACTCGAGGCTCGCTTTACGAAGGGCGCCGCTCGAACAGGCGAATGACGGCCATCCCGGCCAGCATTGCCAAGACGAAGATCGCGGCGGAGGCGGGCTCGATGACGAGCGCCGCGATGCCCGGTCCGGGACACAGGCCCGCGACACCCCACCCGATGCCGAACAGGGCGGCTCCGCCGATGAGGCGCGGGGTCAGGTCCGCTTTCGATGGCAGGTGAAACTCGCTTTCCACGAGCGGTCGAGCGATGCGCCCCGCGATCCGCCATGCGATTGCCATGACGATGACGGCCCCGCCCATCACGAAGGCGAGCGTCGGGTCCCAGTCGCCGAAGATGTCGAGGAAGCCCCTCACGCGGAGGGGGTTCGTCATTCCGCCAAGGGCCAGACCCGCTCCGAACAGCGTTCCGGAAAGGAGCGAGACAAGAGCGGTCCTCATCGCAGGACTTCCAGTCCCAGCGCGTTCATGACGGCGACGGTCGCGATGCCCGCCACCATGAAGGTCGCCGTCGCGACGAGCGAGCGCGCCGACAGGCGACTGACGCCGCAAACGCCGTGCCCGCTGGTGCAGCCGCTGCCAAGGCGCGTGCCGATGCCCACCAGCAGTCCGGCTATCGCGAGGACGAGCGGATCGGCGAAGCTCGCCTCGATCCCGCCGGACAGCAGTGCGACGATGAGTGCGCCTAGCGGCAGGCCGAGAACGAACATCCACGCGCCACTGCGCGTGATGCCGCTGCCACCGAGACCGACCGCTTTCGCGGCAAGACCCGACACACCCGCAATGCGCCCCAGTGCGAGCAGCATCACGGCGGCGGCCAGACCGATCAGGACGCCGCCGACGAGACCCGCGAGGGGCGCCGCTTCAGGAAATCCGGGCAAGGTCACGAGGCGGTCAAACCGCGCCGCCGTCGCCGCTGGAGACAGGTCTCAGCCCTCGTTCGAGGAGCCGGTTGGCACGCGCTGCAAGAACTCCGGCGTCCGGATCGTTCTCCGTCGCCCAGATCGCGTAACGCAGGCCGAGAAACACGTTCATGCCCATGACTGCCCAAGCCTCCGTCTCGCCGATATCGTCTCGCATCTCGCCAGCCTCGGCAGCTTTCCCCAGTCGGCCGGCAATCCGGTCCGCGATCGATTCGTAATGACCGCGATAGCTGTCCGGGGCGACGAATTCCGCCTCGTCGATGATGCGATAGACTTCCTTGTGCTTGCCTGCAAATTCGAGGAACGCCTGCAAGGCCGCCCGTTCGGTCGACCAGGCATCCATGTCGTTGGTGATCGAATGGCGCGCGGCCTGTTTGACGGCTTCGCTCATGTCGGAGACGAGAGCACGGAAGATCGCATCCTTGCTCGGATAATAGGTGTAGAACGTGCCGAGCGCTACCTTTGCGCGCCGCGTGATTGCGCTGATCGAGGCATCGTGAAAGCCGTTCTCTCCGAATTCCTCGCGTGCAGCATCCAGCAGTTTGCGCAGCGTCTTGCGACCGCGTTCGGTGCGCGGCACGTTCGCCTCGGCAGTTTGCGTCTCGTCCATCCGCCCATCCCTTCGGCATATCGCCAACCCGATTGCGGCCCTGTGATAAAGCCGCAACACCCCAATGCAAGCTTTAACTTGAAAGTCGGTTCAACTTTCAATAATGGTGGCTCTATTGGTTTGGGAGAGACATGATGGGTAGAATATCGAACCGCGCTGTCGGCGCGCTTTTGGCTGGTGCAGCAAGCTTCGCCTGGTTGGCGGCCCCTGCTTCGGCACAGATCGTCGCCAACGAGCCGATCGACGATGCCGGGGAGGCAGCAGAAGATACGGCGGCAGAAGACAGCGTCATCGTCGTAACTGCGCGGCGCCGGGAAGAGCGACTGGTCGATGTTCCCATCGCAGTCACGGCCATCAGCGGCGAGGCCTTGGAACGCAGCGGCACCCTGGAACTGACCGAAATTGCCGAGGTCGTGCCGAACCTGACGCTGGAAGTCAGCCGCGGCACCAATACGACGCTGACCGCCTTCATTCGGGGCGTGGGGCAGCAGGATCCGGTCGCCGGCTTCGAGGCGGGCGTCGGTCTGTATGTGGACGATGTCTATCTCAATCGCCCTCAGGCCGCCGTCCTCGACGTCTATGATGTGGAGCGGATCGAAGTGCTGCGCGGGCCGCAGGGGACGCTTTACGGTCGGAATACGATCGGCGGCGCGATCAAATACGTGACGGCGCGCCTGCCTTACGAAACCGAAGTGAAGGTTCGCGGAACCTACGGCTCCTACGACCAAGCCGACCTCATCGTCAGCGCGTCCACGCCGATCTCCGACAATCTGCGCATCGGCGCCAGCGGTGCGCGGCTGTCGCGCGGCGGCTTCGGCGACAATCTCGTTCAGGAAGGCGTAGAGAACTACAACAAGGATGTCTGGGCGGCGCGCGGAACGCTTGAATTCGAAAGCGGTCCCTTCTTCGCGCGACTGTCGGGCGATTACGTCAAGGATAACTCCGATCCTCGGCAGGGTTCACGCCTGCTGGTCGGCCAGTTCAGCGGAGCCCCTCTGCTCGACGATCCCTACGACACGCGTGCCGGGCTCAACGTGATCGAGCAGGAAGTCGAAGCCTATGGCGGGGCGTTCAACCTGTCCTACGAAGTCAGCGACACGCTGACGCTCAAGTCGATCACCGGCTATCGCGAGGACCGCTCGACCACGCCGATCGATTTCGACAGCCTGCCTGCCGCCGACCTCGACGTTCCCGCGATCTACGAGAATGACCAGTTGAGCCAGGAATTCCAGCTCCTATACGAAGGCGATCGCCTGTCGGGCGTGCTGGGCGCCTATTACCTCGACGCGAATGCCTTTACCGCCTTCGACGTCGCACTCTTCACGACCGGCGCGTTGCTCGGCCTGCCGGGCCTCAACGCCCAGACCTTCGGCGACGTAAACACCGAAACTTGGTCCGTCTTCGGCGACTTCACCTACGATCTGACGGATCAGCTGAGCATTTCGGTCGGCGGACGATATACCAACGACAAACGTTCGAGCCGCGTGCTGCGGACAACGTTCGTCGGCGGATTCTCGGACATTTTCGACGGCGAAGGCGTGCCGATTGCCGTCACCTCCGATTTCGACGGCAGCGAGACCTTCAAGGAGTTCACTCCGCGAGCCTCGATCAGCTTCCAGCCGACGCCTGATCACAACCTCTATTTCACCTATTCCAAGGGGTTCAAGGGCGGCGGTTTCGACCCGCGCGGTCAGACGACCGCCGCTCCCGATCTCGACGGCGACGGCGACATCGACGATGCCGACCGCTTCGAATTCCTGCGGTTTGCCCCGGAAACGGTCGACAGTTTCGAACTCGGCTACAAGGCGTCGCTGCTTGACAACCGGCTCACCCTCGCGCTTGCCGGGTTCCTCGGCAAATATGACGACGTGCAGATCCCCGGTTCGATCGGCTTCGATTCCGATAATGACGGGGTGAATGACAGCTTCATCGGCGTGACCACCAACGCTGCCGATGCCGATGTGAACGGGATCGAATTCGAGGGCAACGCGCTGGTTGGCCGCGACTTTGCCGGAGCTGGCAGCCGCTTCAACGTCAACTGGTCGCTCGGCGTTCTCGATGCGCAGTTCAACAGCTTCATCGACGTGTTCGGCGAGGAAGTAGCGGATCAGCGCGTGTTCCAGAACACGCCCGACGTCACCGCGCATATGGGCTTCGATCTCGGCATCGCGATGGCGGGCGGGATCGTCGATTTCCTCGGTTCGGCAAGCCTGCGCTCCGACGCGAGCCAGTTCGAGATCCCCGGACCGCTCGATCAGGACGGCTATGTGCTGGTGGATGCGAGCATCGTCTACACCGCCGATAGCGAGCGCTTCTCCATCGGACTGCACGGCAAGAACCTGTTCGACAAGCGCTACATCGTATCGGGCTATGACTTCGTCACTGGAACGGTGCTGGGGCTCGAAGGAAATCTTACCGGCTTCTATGGCGATCCACGGCGCATTTTCGTGACCGCCGAAGTGAATTTCTGAAGTCTGGAAACAAGGCGGGCGGGGGCGGGCGCGCCCGCCCGTTATCAACATGTGCAAGCGGCAGATTCGTGCCGTTTTCACGGCAAACGTAAGTATGCGTTAACTATATCGGCATATGGCATCCTTCGAGATGCCTGCGACAGCGACCAGAATTGCGGCTTGGCGCAAATGGGTGACCACGGAGCGGGTCGCCCATGCCTGCGTCGCGCTCGTGCTGGCCGCCATCATCGCTGCCTCGACGATCCTGCGGCCCCTCGACATGGGAATATGGTCATTTCAAGCCCGTTTGTTCGACAAGCCGGCGAGCGGCGAGATCGGGCTGCTCAATATCGATTACAAGCTGATCGACGGGAAGGCGGTCATCGATAACAGCGAACTGGCCGATGCGCTGGCAAGGTTGCGCGAAAGCGACGTGAGCGAAATCTATCTCGACGTTCCTCTCTATCGAAGTTCCTCTCCTGAGATCGACCAAAGCCTTCGCAAAGAATTGCGTGCGCTTGGCGAGCGTGTCACACTTAGCCAGACGATCGTGCCGCAGACCAAGTCGCAATCGCTCAATATCACGAGCGATGCCTTCTTCAGCGAAGGCATGAAGGTCGTCAGCAACGACATCTTCATCGATTTTCTGGGCTTCTCATGGGAAGCAGGACCGTTCCAAAAACGGCAGGACGAGGCCTACACCTCCTTGGCGCACAGTCTCGCGGAAAATGTCGGATCCTCGCAGATCATCTATATCGATTACGGCACGTCAATCGAAACCATCCCGGCCGCGCGCCTGCAGACATATCTTTCCGGACAGGCGAACGACTTCACGACTGCAGCACCTGCCAAGGTTGTCGTCGGGCTGGCCGCTTCCGATGTCGCACAGGTCAAACTGGCCGACGGAAGCGGGGGCTACGTATCTCCGTCGGTGATTCACATCCTTGCAGCGGAGACGGCATTGTATGGGGGAGGGAGGCCTTTATTTTGGTACAGCCTGCTTTTGCCCTTCGCCATAGCGCTCCTGATAATTGTAGTGGTTCCGAAAACGGCGCGGCTACGGCGCATTGGCTATGCGTCGTGGGTCACAGCCATTCTGGTTGTTCTTGTCGTTTTAGCGGCCACCGGAACGCGCTCTCTTTTGACCATCCCTATCAGTGCAGGTGTTTTTTACGCCGTTCTTCGCGGAACCATCCATTATAAAAAACGCCATCTTCTCATTGAGCCGCGCAGTGGCCTGCCGAACTTCGTCGCGTTGCAACGGGATCTGCGCGATGCGGACGATCTGGACGAGCGGACCGTAGTGGTCGCGAAAATCGCCCGGCTCGAGGCCGTATCGGCGTTGCTCTCTGCTCGGGACCAGGGGGAATATTTGAGGCTGATCGCCGCGCGCTTGACGCTCGGTGCGCGGGAAATGCGGGTTTATTTCGACGGCGCAAAGCACCTCGCCTTTTGCGTCAAGACAGACAACTACCCTCATCTCCAGTCCCATCTCGAAGGTCTGAGGGCGGTGAGCAGTCAGTCCGTCACGGTGTCTGGCCAACCGTACGACGTTTCGCTGACGCTTGGCGCCGACGACAGTCCCGGTCTGTCCATCGCGAAGAAACTGAGCCAGGCCATTGCTGCCGCAGAGCGCGCGCGTGAAGCTTACGATCCCGTGCATATTTCGGGCCACGAACCGGAACGGTCCAGCCAGTGGGATTACTCCCTGCAGGCGCGGCTCGAAGAGGCCCTGACCAATGACGACATCTCGATCAAGCTGCAACCGCAGATCGATCTCGCATCCGGTCAGATCGTCGGTGCCGAGGCGCTCGTGCGTTGGACCGACAGTTCGCGCGGCGAAATTCCCGCAGCACAGTTCATCGCACAATGCGAGAGCGTGGGCCGGCTCGACGATTTGACGCAGCGAGTGATGGCTAAGAGCTTCGAAGCGGCTATCCTGTGCGAGCGGAATGGCTTTTCTCCGTCGATCTCGATCAACGTCTCCTCGATCCAGCTGGTCGATCGCCGCATCGTTGCCATGATTCACCGCGAGCTCGAGCGGTCCAGTGTCGACCCGGCCAAGATCACGATAGAGATTACCGAAACAGCGCGTATCGACGACCTCGCCATGGCTCGCCGTGTCTGCGAGGAAATCCGCGCGCTGGGCATGGCGGTCTCGATCGACGATTTCGGCGTCGGCAGCGCCAATCTGGAAGTGTTGTCGGAACTGCCATTCAGCGAATTGAAGCTCGATCGCATCTTCGTGCAGAAGATGGCATCCTGCCCGAAAGCGCGCGCGATCATCGTCAGCATGGTTCATCTCGCGAAGGACATGTCACTTATCTGCGTGGCCGAAGGGGTCGAGGACAAGGCGACCTATGCTAGCCTGAAGGAAATCGGCTGCGACCGAGCGCAGGGATATCTGATGGCAAAGCCTATGCCGGTCCGCGCATTTCTCGAACTCGTGCGAAAGCAGCGCTCTAGCGCAGACGTGGATAGGTTCTACGGTTAACCCTTTACAAACCATGACAATTAACGCATTGGTAACCCTGAGTTTAACAGGGAGACTCGCTATGGCATGGTCGATTTATGATTGGTTCTTCGGTTGATCCGAAGCCGAATTTGGATTGAAAAGGCCCCGTGAGGGGCCTTTTTTTATGGCCGACGAGGCGCGGCGGACGGCTTCGAGATTTCGGGGTCGCGCGATTTTCAGCGAGTTTCCTCATTTATAGGAAGCATCGATGGACGAGATGCAGCGCCGACGTGAAATGATGGTCCGCTGCCAGCTCGCTGACCGCGGTATCGACGACCCGGCCATTCTCGCAGCATTTCGCAACGTCCCGCGCCACCGATTCGTTTCCGAGGATCTTCGCGAAGATGCCTATGACGACGGTCCATTGCCGATCGGAGAAGGCCAGACGATTTCCCAGCCCTTCATCGTCGCACAAATGATCGCTGCAGCCCGTATCGGGCCAGGTTCTCACGTTCTCGAAATTGGTGCCGGCTCAGGTTACGCCGCCGCGATCCTCGCGCGTCTCGCAGCATCCGTCATCGCAATCGAACGGCATGAGGCGCTGGCGACGGAAGCAAAGCGGCGCATCGATGCTCTCGGGCTGCGAAACTGCACTATGCTGGCGGGCGACGGCATGGCAGGCCGGCTCGCCGCAGCGCCGTTCGACGCGATCCTCGTTGCAGCACGCGACGCTGAGGTGCCCGAGCGTCAGAAGGATGTTGCGGATTTACAAATAGTAGAGGGGCGCTAATTTTGACGATGCTGCATTCGCGATTCTTGCAGCGACGGGCGTCTTATGTCGTCCTAATCCTCCTGAGGGGGCGCGGCCCACCGCGCCCCCTTTTCTTCCAATTCCTAGTTGCGCTCCGCGCTTTCCTACACGGCTGGCATCCGTCCATCGGGGCGCATGTCGTGAAAAGCGCCCTCTGGCATTTCCCATTCCCTGCGTGATGAACTATCGCTCACGCTACGGTGTGAATGTGGCCAAGAAGCAAAGCCGGACCTTCGACGGTCGAGACAGGTCTGCCGGCAAGCTTGTGGGGAAGAGACCTTCGCAACACTGGCGAGCAAACCGAAGTGCTATCGGTGCGGATCGTAGCAGGTCGAAGTGGTTATTTTAGAGCGTTAACCGATCTTTGGCAAAACGCTGATTACAGGAGGTGCGTTGCGACGGTTCATCGCAACATCGTGGGCCGGCGTCTCTATTCTCCTGTTCTGCTGGCCCACACCCTCCCAAAAAAGAAAAGCCGCCGCAACCGGTGGGGGACGACGGCTTGTCATTGAGCAAGGAAGGGGCTGCCACCTTGATATTGAACGACTACTGACTGTAGGGCGTTGGATTCTGCATCGAAACGATGTTCGCGAAGGCTCGGAAAAAGGGGCCGCCGCCATGTTTGATGGACAACGGCCGCTCATAGCCAAAGCCCTTGTAACCGACCCGCAATGAATTACGGCCCAAGGGCGTCAGCATTATAGTGTCAAATCGCCGTGCTAGGCAGTCGTAAGTTTGTCCAGTCTCAAATCAACACAATGAGCTGGCGCGAAAAGCGAAATGCTGTCGCTGCGGATCGCGTGAAATTGAAGTGGTTATTGTGGTGCTAGTTTGCAAAAGATCAAACTATACGACGCTTCGTAACCGGGCGTCCGGGTAGCGCATAACTCCCTGTGATCCGCGTGCGAAACTCTTCGGGATTAATGGGATAGGTGAAGCGCAGACCGAACAGGCGACCATCGGACCAAACGATCTCCGCAGCGATCGGTTCGCTCTCCCGAATGCGGACCTCGACCACCATGTCAGGCGGGAGGTCGAGAATGCCCTTTCCCTTCAGCCCGGTCGCAGAGATGTCCTTGATCCGGAACGAACGCCACTCATCGTCCAGCTTGAGCAACCCCGTCAGAAGGATTTGGGAGCGTCCGCGGTCGTGAAACAACGCGCTGAAGGTTTTGCCAAAAATCGGAACCATAGGTCTGAGCTAGGACCTCGCCCATTACCAAGCGGTTAAGCTGCTAAAACTGCTTTTCCCCAGTAAAATTGTATACTTATACTACGTTAAAAAGGATACTGCACGCTTGTTAACTGAAAGGTTACACCGTTTCTCGTAAGACTGGCAGCGAGCCAACTACCCCCCGTTAAATGGCTTCGTGGGCCGGCGATGCGCACCCCGCCGGCCCACGCTTTGCCTGCTCGCGGCCTGATCGCAAAACTTGCCGTGCGTTTCTAAGAATATCGTGTTGAACGACACTTTTGGCGCCTTATGCCTATCAGCAGTGGCGAGCTTTACGAACTGAGACGCTAGGGCCGTCACCTCGGTGCGGCTGAGGCAAAACGGGCCGTTGCCCAGCGAGATGAGCAACGGCCCGACCGGAAATGAGCGAAGGAGAGGGGTCGCTCTACGACTTCAAGCTCCCCCGGCTGGTTCCTCTTTATACGCAAGCGGCGGCGCTTGATAGCCGAAATAAGACGGTCAACTCAAACGCCCGCATGCACGGCGACGACTACGGTCAAAATCGTTCGCGATCCTTCCAGCGGGCGTCCGCGCGAACGACTTAACGTTACAACAGTGTAGCAAGCATCGCTTCCGAAGGAAGTCTAAGCGAAAGTCACCCGCGTCGACCGAACGGCAGCACTTCGCCGCATCATTCCGCCGATCCCGAAAAAGCCGAGAAG
>NZ_WTYW01000007.1 GCF_009827635.1 Parapontixanthobacter aurantiacus
GCAGAAAAAGGGGGCTTCGTGATGATCCCTGACCCCCTATGCCGAGACAATCAAATGTCGTCATCTCGTACGAAGTCCATCCCCTGCGCCAGTTCGATCCGATCTCGGGTCGAGCATCCCGATACCTTTTCGGCAAAGATCGACCTTTTCGCAATTGCATTTACCCGAATGAGGCGAGGGCAAAATTAACCCGCTATCCTTTATTGGTCTTTCAGCGACGCAAAAAAGGCAGCAATCAATGCGCAAAATCATTTTGGGTTTCGCTCTCGCGAGTATGTCGGTTCCCGCATTGTCGTGGGAAGCCACTTCGGACGATGATAACTGTTCCTTGTCCACTTGGGCTGGTTGGACCAAGGTTTACGTCTCTCAAGACGAAGAAGGAGTCGACCGAGACCAAGTCTACATCACGTTCTTTGATACAAACTGGTCCATTGCGGAAGGCGACCTGATTGAACCGATCAGGGTTGAGAGCTACGGCGGTGAGTGGTTTGAAGCCCAACCATTCGCTCATAAAAATGCGTTCACTCTCATAGCAGATTACAAAACAATGAGAAGAATGTTCGAAGCCGATTCATCACCATCGGAGTGGGAAATAACCAAAGGTGGGGAACTCGTCACGCGGATCTACTTGGGTGACGACAGCTACTTCGCTTGGGAATCGTTCAATCGCTGCCGTGCCAATTGGGTCATAGCCCCAGAACGACTAATGCGCAATTGGCCTCCCAAGGACCCATTCGCAAAGTAAGCACTGATCGAACAGCGCGCCAGCGTCGCGCATGTCGCCTTTCGAGGAACTTCCTATGAGCGAAGAATGCCTTCCAATGACAGCGCGGTCTTTACCCTACCGTCTTCTTCGATGATTCTAAGGAGAACATTTCAACGCCTTATGACAAGCGGTGCGCAGGCGGACAGGCATCTAAAGCACCCTCGACGTTTCCGTCTTCTTCGCTGACGCACTCACAACGAACGTATGAAGTGTTTTTCAAAGCGCAAACGGAGGCTCGTAATCATTTTCATCTAAGGGAGGAACTATGTATGGAATGATAATTACTTCCGCCACGTGTCAATCACGGCTTGAGGAATGGATGTTTTTTATCTCGGTGCTATTGGCGCTTCTTGGCCTCGATGTCGCTGCGATATTGTTTTAGACTGCTCACCCTATAAGCTTCGTCTACTCGATAAGATTGACAATAGGCATCATGCTCAAGTATTATCTTGACGAGTTTGATATTTAGGGAACAGCGACAAAAAACTATCTTGCTTCGAATAAGCGGGGCCATCGGCTAAATACAGAGTGCCGCGAGCGCATTTGTTCGCTGGAACCCCGCAGACAATGGCTATTCTCGGCGGGGTTCCAAACTCAATTCAAATAATGCGCGGGCGATTCCTCCTAATCTAAATAGATCAGCACACGAGGAATAGCCGCCTTTCGACGCAAGCAGTACGACGCCGAGCGGGCGCTATCCTCAAACAACTGAGGAATAGCCAAATGAATAACCAAGAAATTGCCGCGAGCATTGCCGAGATTGGAAAGGCAATCGACTTCGACAAGCACGATGGCGTACGTCACTTCGTTCTGAAGGAATTGATCAAAGCCAAAATCATTGAGGCCATGCCCGAAACGGCTCTCGATCCTTATCGCCCCCTACCCATCAACTGGACCGCTGCGCAAATTGCCATCTTTGACAACGGCGAACCAGCGCAAGGGCGGAAGCGCAAAACGATCCCGCGCACCAAGATGAGGTACGGAGGCAACATCAAAGTTTGGACTCGCAAGCAGATCAACTTCTGCACGAAGGCCCAAGTCGCATGGTCGAACAACTTTCACCTATGGGACCATACCCTCGCAAATAGGGTGGCGGAGGAGCTTCAAAAGGAGAAGTACATCGACCAGCCCACAGTTGATTTAATGGCTCAATGCGTAGAGGAACTTGGATCGAGTGTTCTGTACGCGATCCCGCTATTGAAGCAGCACGGCGCGGGAACGCGGTGGTCACGGTCCCACATCGTTATGATCGGGTTCAACGGCGACATCCCCCATAAAGCGGCTATACTTCACCCCGAGGGGGAGATCGTCGCGACATCATTCGGAGCAGAGTTGGCGAACGGCGCTGCCTTACCAGCGAATGTTATCGGACAAGCTCGCGTTGCGCGCTCAGAGGCTTTTGCATCTTGGGCTACCGAGATTCAATCGTAGAACTGGTACGCGCCCCCGCACGCTGCCAGTCTCTACTATAAGGAAGGACTATGAAACTATAGTAATAGAGATTGGCAGCGCAGCTGCCTCACTCGAAGATGAGGTCGGGGGACCTGTGTGTAATAGAGATTGGCAAGCCGCCACTTCGTTGGCTGCTCGTCGACCCAATCAACTATGAGCGGATATCGAGTGAAGCGGCGGCAGTGCGATGGTCATGTAGGTGGTGGACGAGGTAATCCAGCGCCTCAGCCGAGATCGAAATCAAACGGCCCCCGCATCATTCGACGCAATGAGTTCCATGGCGAATGCTTCTCGTGCTCCTGACTTCGAACGCGAATGCCATTCTGCGCGAGGAAACTTTCGAGCTCACAGCGCAGCGATACGGAGGGACGAGCGTTGCGCGGGCCGTACATGCCCTCGAACTCAGTTACATCTTCCTGACGGCGCAGATGGACTACCGCCTCTTCGTCGTTGTGACGATAGGTGGCGAAGAAGTCGATACCTCGCAAAAGACCGAGAGTATAGCGGATCGCCATGCAGTTGCGGAACTTCCGAGCCACCACCTTCGCCTCGGCGGCAGACTCGATGGGCTGGTATTGGGCGGCTGAAGGAACGGGATGGGGAACGCAGCACTTGGCTTTCAACGCCCAGCGGTGCCACAAATTGGCGAACTCATCAGAGGACCGAACACGGCGGATCGCCTCGGTCAGAGCGGCTCCATCGACTTCAAGCTCGATAAGGAGATTGTACGCCTCAGTGACATCGTGGGCCTGCCGCACTGGATTATCGCCAAGGCTATCGATGACTTCCACGATATGAGCGCGGGCGAGGCATTCGGGAAGCATTCGCAGGATCAGAAGCTTGGGGAGATCGAGCGATTGCAAGCTCGCAATCGTCCGCGCTATTTGTTTGTGCGGCGGACTGGAAAGAAGTTGGTGAAGAAGCGTGTAGAAGCGCTCGTCGTGCACCGTTGGGCCTGCTCGGCGGAGGGCCCCGCGCATACCCGCAATGGAGCGCCCGTGAGCTTCAACAAGGATCGAGCGGTGGTCTGCTGAAAACAGGAATCTGCCGATTTCATACAGGCGATCTTCAGCCAGTGGCTTTGCAGCGAGATAGGCTGCGATGACCTGTCGTCGTTCAGCACTGGTGTTGCCGCGCAAGAAGGTGCCGCAGAATCCTGCGACCCTCTCATCGATGTTAATGACATGAGAAAGCACCCATGCAGGGTGTGAAATGACTTGGGTCAAGATGCGCTCCTACGATCTAAGTAGGAGCACCGCCTCGTTGGTGGGGGATCGGGTCACGCATGTATTATAACACAATTTGGCTGCATGCGTTAGCCGAATACTCAAAATCGGTCTCGTCGCCAGCGGATGTGAGGATAGCGACCCTGTAAAAGCTGCGCGAGATGCTCCTCAGCTTGGTACCCCCTATCAGTGTTTTGCTCGATAAAGATCGTCACAAAGGTGGCGACGATGTTGGGCCAATCGGCCCAGTCATCCACCGTATTTCGCAGCTATTGCAGCCAGTCCGATAGAGCATCGAGACGAGGAAGTGCTTCCGAGGACAACATTGGCTCGGGCGGACGAACCTGATGCCGCCACGCTCCTGCCAAGATATCGTGCGCATCCTGAATTGTCCGATGATCAATATTTGTCGGAGCAGGCCATCGACTTTGCTCGACCGCGATCCCCGCTATTAAGCAAGCGCGTTCAAAATGCGTGCGACAGCCACCGATGAGGATACCAAGGGCGTCGTAGTAAACTTCGTGCTGTTTTTTCGCAAGCAACATGCTGTCGCCTTCGAACTGATCACAGATGATCATCGTCGGACGAGTCGAGCCTGCTGCGGATCGTAGCGGTAATTTTCAATGCTCTTATCGCGAATACGCCTGACGGCCTCATCAATTACATTGAGCGGCACGAGAAACCACTCTCGCGGCTTTATGAGGGTACCGAACCGATCAGGCACCTCGATGTCGAGTTGGGCTGTACCGAACACTCGGTGGATCAGCTTTTCGAGCTTCGTGCGGTTGATGTTGTAGAGCGTGTACTGCGCGACGATCTCAACGTTTGCCATCAGGAATGTCGGTTGGAGGTGCGCGCCAGCGATGCGCTTCTCGACCGCCATATTGGTGACGCCGATCTTGTGCACGATATCTCGGTGCTGCGCGACGACGTGATGATCTGATTTGCTGCGCAGAACGTAGATGGTCCCGCTTGCCATATCGCCTTCCTCGGCACGGCCAGAGAACAATGGCCCCGCTTGCGGGTCGGTAATCCTGCGGCCCGCTTCGTCACCGTTGAGCGCACGCTGCAACGAACGCATCAGCATATTGCTCTGGGTGCCGTTGTCGAAGATCACCCTTAAGCGAGCATCCGAGCGTCCGTGCGCGGTCGTGAATACGTCCCCCATCTTGGCCACGTACGCGATTTGACCACCTACGATGAAGTAAGCGCCCGTTCTGATCTCAGCTTTGAGTTCGAAAGGTCGCGTCTCTCTAATGCCCGAATTCAGTTCTTCTTTGACTTGCTCAAACAGGGGCTTGAACTTCTCGAAGTCCTCACACTTTTCTCGATGTGCTACCTCCTCAGCGGCACGTCGCTCCTCGGCGGTCGGGACGTGGCGAAGGACACGAATATCGTCTTCAGCCGATGGCTCGATCCCAAGTTCGGCGAACAGTGAATCGTCGTCCATTTCATCAGCGTATGCGGCGTCCTCTGGCGTGCCTGCCAGCAGCCCGTACTTATCTATGCCCGACAGAAGCTCGCAACACTCTTCAAGCGCGCGAAGTCGGTCGAGACGTACCGCGTAGAGGCGCTCGAATATATCTCGATCCTCACCGTGCTGGGGTGCGCGGCCATTTTCCTCGACGAACCGCACAATATCCTCAAAGCCCGCAATGATCCGCTCTTCGCGCGGGGTGTATGTTCGCGCGTTCTGTTGCTCGACTTCGACGCCGAGTTCGGCAAGCAATTCATCGTCGGACAGATCAGCCATTCGCGCTCTGTGCACGGTATCGCGCGAAAGCTGCAACCCCTTCTGCCATTCGCTTCTCCCAAGCGTCTTGAGAGGTGATTTCAGGTAGTCTTCCGCGTTCCTTCTTGAACCTAAGTGCGCGCTCGGCCAGTTCACGAGCTTCTTCGGGCGATATCTTGACCTTCTTCGCCGAGATCACCGACTGGACCTGTTTAAGGACGGTTTCGTTCATCGCTTTGGCGAGCACTGCGTATGCGGCCTCGAACGGGTTGATGCTGTCGATGAGGTCGATGTCGAGGTCGCGCACATCCATCGCGAACTTGCGCACGCCATCAATGAGCGCGGTATTGACCTTCTCGTCATCGCCATTTCCCGCATCGAGCCCGCTTGCGATTTCCTTCGCCTTCTGGGTCAGGTTGAGAGCAGCGATGGCATGCTGGCGTACCGCTTCCTGATCTTCCTCGCTGAGTTCGGGGTAACGATCACGGACGATCTTGCCCATCTTTAACTGGGTCAGTTCTTGCGGCACCATCTCCTCATTAAACATGCCCTGTTCGAGGTTGGTTTTGTCCTGCACGAACTCGGTGATCACTTCGTTGAGGTCTTCATTGCATATCCGCTGCGCCTCATTGCTCTTCGGCTCGACGAGTCCCTTGATCTCGAAGTGAAGCTGGCCAGTTTCTCCCCTTACCCCGACATTGCTCTCCCCATCTTTGTATCCATCAGGACCGTAATCGAAGTCTTCGAGCGGTCCTGTGTCCTTCGGCGTAAATGTGAAGCGAGGTGCGAGTACTTGCTCCATCAACAAACTCGCGGCGATGGCTTTCAGGGTGTCGTTGATCGCGCCAACGACCGCAGCCTCCGACGCGTCAGGCTCGGCAATCAGGTTGGTGAAAGTAGCACTCTCTTTGTTCGGGGCATCACGGGTCGCGCGTCCGATGATCTGGATGATCTCTGTGAGGCTGGATCGATACCCGACAGTCAGTGCATGCTCACACCAAATCCAGTCGAACCCTTCCTTGGCCATCCCGAGGGCAAGGATGATATCCACATGATCGCGGTCATTCTTGTGCTTGGGGTCCCTGAGTGCAGCGAGAACTTTACTGCGCTGTGCGCTGTCGCTGTCATCGACGAGGTCGGCGATTTTCACCACCCGACTATCGGGCAGTTTCACATGATGAAACCCCGTCTGGGCGTCGACTCCCTGCCACTCACCCAGATAGTCCATGATCTCGTTCACTTCCTTGATCTTGTCTTTCGTGCTTTCGCGCGAGTTGACCGAAGGAATGTGCACGATGGTCTTCTTGGCTGGATCGAGCACAGCCTCAATGGCTTCGAGATAGCGTCCGTTGTAAAAGAAGTAGCCGATATTGAGCGCCTTGAGGTGCTCATATCCGTTCAACTGTTCATAATAGGTGTAGGTGACGGTCTCGAACTTTGCTTCATCCTCTGGGGTGAGAACGGGCACTGCATCGCCACGGAAGTAACTCCCCGTCATTGCCACGATGTGCGCTTTGTCGCGGCGGATGAACTCTGCAAGCTGGCTACCAAGTCGGTTATCGTCGCTCGCCGAGACGTGATGAAACTCATCGACCGCGATGAGCCTATTATCAAAAGCCTCGACGCCAAGCTGCTCGACTGCAAAGCGGAAGGTTGCATGCGTGCATACGAGAACTTGGTCCTCGCTGGCGAGGAATTGCGCAACCGCCTTGATCTTCGATGGATCAGCGCGCTCCTCGTCTGGTCCCGCTGCGTTGCAGAGATTCCACTTCGGCCTCACCACCCAGTCCGACCAGAAGCCGAACTTGGAGAGCGGCTCGTCCATAAACGACCCGCCAATGGACTTCTCAGGGACAACAATTATCGCCTGCTGGAGCCCCTGATTTTGCAGTTTGTCGAGCGCGATGAACATAAGAGCACGCGACTTGCCTGAGGCGGGCGGCGATTTAATTAGCAGGTATTGCTCGCCGCGTTTGGCGTAGGCGCGTTCTTGCATCGGGCGCATGCCCATTTCGTTCGACTTGGTAGAGGCACCAGTGCGAGCGGTCTGGAAGGATACTGCGGGGATCGGGTTACCAGATGTCATACTGATGATGCGCTCTCAATATGCGAATTCGTCTTCAGGTAGGCTGAAGGATGACTGGTACTCGGGTTTTGCCAGAGCAATTAGTTCTGTTGTAATAGGCAAATAAGCTCGTTCGGAACCTTCGGCATAGCTGCCGAACGCGTAATCACTCGTTTGAACAAAAATATCTGATCCTGAAAGCGCCAATGCTTGATTTTCAATCGGTGGACAGAGTGAATGACGACTAACTGCCTCGCACCATTGAGACTGGAGTAAGGCACGGGCGGCTTGCCAAGGTTCGAAGATATCTTCGAATCGCAGGCGTTCACCAGTTTTTGTGTCAAATGTTGTGCTACTTGATTTCATCGAACCGTGCGCCCCCCCATGAAAACTGTTTGTAACGTCAACTATACTAACCAAACGATTGTTTTGGTTATGAAGTTTAATTTCAGAGAAGACCCAACAAGTCGATCCGTCCGTGCAGATTTCCTTAGAAAGCGATTCTTTCTTTGAATCGATGATCATTCGAGCAACTTGCGGAAATTTACTGAGCCAAGGATCGAGTTCATATCCGATACTTAGACCCTCCCCTTCATCCAAATACACCAGTTCGCTCGCCAAAAGTGGATCAATTCTATCAGTCTGAGCATCTGCTTCGTCTGCGCATGAAGTCACAATTAGCGCGGAGCATAGCAGGAAAGAAACTTTATTAACTGCCGTTGTTGTCCTTCTCATTAAGCATTCACCTTGTTCATCATCTCGTTGTATAGTTCGAATAACTTTTCGAGGCGCTCGGTGTCGTTGCGAAAACGGCGGCCAATGTAAATTCGTTCGAGCGCCTCGTCGTTCTCCTCGTGCGCGCGGCGGAGGTCGTGGGGCATGGCCTCGGGATCGTAGAGTTCGGCAATGGGCGCTGGGAAATGCGCTTCACGAGCAAGAAGGATATTCTCGGCACAGCGGGTGAGGTCGGCCTTGTTTTGCTCTGTGAGTTTGGGAAGCGGGAAGGTGTTCCAGCCCATCGTGTTTGAATAGCGGAAGTCTGTCTTGAGTTTCCCGCACACGACCGCAATCCACGCCAGATGTAAGCGGGATCCGATTACCGAAAGAACCCAGAGCGGGGGATCGTAGAGACCGAACGCACTGTCCAACACTACCGAGCCACGCGGAAGAAATCCAATTGGAAGAAACTCGCGCGATTCAGAGCTAACCCTCGGGACAACCATCACATCCCGATACTGCGGAGAACGAACCTCGACGAAGCTATAAGGTTTCAAGGCCCATTGACGCGTCGGCCCCTTTTTGCTTTCCAACCGCATCTTCCTTACCAAATCGAACCTATTCGCCAACGCAGGAATCGCAGCAGCTTCTTCGAACTGGTGCGCATCGAGCCAGAGGCAATACCGTCGAAACCCTTTGATGAACTCCTGCGATCCGTAAAGGGGACGAAGATAGCGGCGCACGTTCTCGTCTGCGGCTTGCTCTTCTTCCTCTGAATATAGCAGTGCTCCGCCGTCTTTTGGGACATTCCCGAGCAACATTCTCGGTCGGTCAGTAATTGGGCTTCGCGCCTCAATCACATATACTGGGTCGCCAGCGGTGAGGTAAGGGGAGATGCGATCAACCGTGCGTGCCTGCTCGCCATCGATAATCGATAGCGATTTCCCGCCAGCAATCCCAATCCCCACGATTACACAAATAACTCCCGCGTTATGCGCGGCCAGATTACTCCACTTGAACGACGTATGCGCAAAAATGATATCAAGGTCATTGAGAATCAGCGGCCAAAATTGTGCGGCTTGAACCCCCTGATTTATCGAGTTGGTTGATACGAACGCGGCTTTAGCGGACGGTTCAGTGCGAATGAATTGGCCAGCTTTCTCGAAAAAGCCACAGATGTAGTCGAACGACTTCCAACGGTTAGTTTTGTGCGAAAACAACCGTTCAATATCGGACTTCTGTTCCTTACTTTGTAATTTGTCCCCAAGGTAGGGAGGATTACCACAGATAAAGGTTTCACCTCCTGCATTCACAAAATCGATCTCTGACTGGTCTATCGGTATTTTGAAAAGGTCATCGCCCCGCACTTTCGCACCAGTCCCCGTTGGCGGACAGATGCTCAACCAGTCGAGCCGCAAAGCATTGCCGCAAGTGATCCAGTTCTCGGAATCGAGCGGAAGAAACACGGCCAACGCCTCTTTTTGACCACGATAGAGAACATCTGACTGATACTCGGCAATGATCAGCGCGAGGCGGGCGATCTCGGCGGGAAAGTCGCGTAGTTCAATGCCGCGAAAGTTTGTGAGAGGGATTTCGGTTTTGCGGTCCGCCTCCCCACGTCTTTTGTTAATCTCGGCCTCGATTGCGCGCATTTCTTTGTAAGCGATCACGAGGAAATTGCCGCTGCCACAAGCGGGATCGAACACCCTGACCTTTGCCATACGGCTGCGCAGGTTTAGTAGCTTGCGCGAGTTGCTTCCCGCTTCTTCCAGTTTTGAACGGAGGTCATCGAGAAACAGAGGGTTCAAAACATTCAAGATGTTGGGCACGCTGGTGTAGTGCATACCAAGCGCGCCGCGCTCCTCGTCATCCGCAACGGCCTGAATCATGCTGCCGAAGATGTCGGGGTTAATTTTGGTCCAGTCGAGATTGCCGATGTGGATCAGGTACGAGCGGGCAATTTTGCTGAAACGTGGGACATCGGTGGTGCCCGAGAAGAGATTGCCGTTCACATAGGGGAAGCCATTCGCCCAGCGAGCGATACCAGAAGTCTCGCGCTCGGCGTGCTTGATGTTCATTGCACGAAATAGCTCGAGGATCACCTCGGCGGTGTTGTCCTCCCCTCCTGCGCTCATCCGCTCCACGGTCTGGGTGAACCGAGAGGTGACTGGGAAGATGTCAGTATCCTCGGCAAAGAAGCAGAAGATCAGCCGCGCCATGAAGTGGTTCATATCGGTGCGGCGTTCGGCGGTGGCCCACTCGGGGTTATCTTGAAGCAGGGTTAAGTAGAGTTTGTTAAGCCGCTTTGTGGCCTTAATGTCGAAGGCGCTCTCAGGTCGCCCCTCGAATGAGTTGATGCCTGCAAGCGGGAAGAAGAACACAAAGTTGTCACGCAGTTCAGTAAATTGGCATGCAACGGTTTCGCCGCTAATCAGGTCTTCGGCCTGAAACTCCTCGCCGTCGGTAGCGAGAATGAACTTTGCCTTGTTCGTCGCGGTCTTCGGGCTTTCACGAAGAGCCGTCAGGGTCCGCCCAACATCGCCGATCCCACAAGTCGCGATGTGAATATTGCTACGCTGTAGAACGCCCCCCGCCAAATCGGACTGATTGGTGCCGCCCTTCCCATCCTTCCTCAGGCGGTCGATTGTCGTCTTCTTGTTCCCGAAGGCGGTGAGGAACTGAAAGGGGAACTCAGCGGGGTCGAATGGCTCCGAAGCGAGTTGGGAAACGGCTTCTTCTATCTCGACAGGATTCATGCCGCGACACTATGGTGCTCTTCACGCAGAGCAAGAGCTAACTTGGGGACTGCTGGATTGAAAAGGCTTAGCTACAACGGGCTCGATAGCTTTGGACGCGAGCGCCTCTCTAAGAGTTTTTTCATGCGCGACTTCCTCTACTCGGAAATTGCGAACTTCTACGGAGTGCCGAACATACCGAGTGACCCTGAACTCGCAATCAAAGCAGGTCGTCACCTCTGCGAGGAGCTTCTTGAGCCGCTACAAGACCAATTCGGGCGCATTTCCATTCGCTCTGCATTTAGGTCTTGTGAGGTTAATCAACTTGGAAATGAGAAAAGGCACAACTGCTCGGTAAATGAGCGGAACTACGCTGCACACATTTGGGATCGTCGAGACGAGGACGGATTGATGGGAGCGACTGCCTGCATCATCGTAAACAGCTTCGTCCCTTACTACGAACGCACTGGCCATTGGGAAGCTCTCGCGTGGTGGATTCATGACCATCTCCCGTATTCTACGATGACCTTCTTTCCAAAATGCGCTGCCTTCAACGTTCGATGGCAAGAACGACCCAAGCGACACATCAAGAGCGAGATACCGCCTCGGAAAGGAACTCTCACAAAATCTGGTAGAGAGAACTTCGAAGGCAGCCATGAACGAGAATATGCTGCGTGGTTAGCATGCTGCGCTACCTAAATAGATGATGACAATGTCATCTTTTATCGACCGCTTCGAGGCAGGGTCCGCGATCCAAGCCTTCCGCAAGACCACAAACTTTCAGATCGTCGCGACAGTCGAGACTGATCTTTCGCTTATCGACGCCGCCAATTGCTACGCACTGTCTGGACAGCTTCAGGCACGCTGGTTCAGAGCCATTCGCGCGAGGGATCGGCGGGTGCTCTGGCTATTCGAGAAAAACGGCGATGCGGTTCTATTCGCATGCATGTTCGGAGGCGATCCGAGAGGACCCCTCTCGATAGCAACTTGGCAACGGTAAACATTACCATACATTTTGTCGCCCTCAGTTACTATTGGCAGGATCGAAAAAGCGGGGCATGCTCCCATAAGGGGAATGCTAAGAGCCTACTGCTATATCTGCCGCTTTCGCACTTCTTATACTTCGGGGGAAAGCCGAAAAATGAATCAAATTATCCCGTACGACTGGGAGAACCTGCCTACGACCCGCTCCTTGCAGCGCGAGATCGAAAATCTACCGATTACTGCTGAGGCCAAACTGTCATTGGAGCGGCTCAGCAAAGTAACTGTACGTGCGGGCGAGCAGATCGTTGAAGTCGGAAGACGCATCTTGGCTTTCGCTTTCGAACTAATAAGGCAATTCCCGAACCTGACATTAGCCATTGCGGCTGCTTTGACAATCAACGCGCTTTTGATTTCGGTTCCGCTGCTGGGCCCTCTTCTGCAACCACTATACGGACCTGTCATCCTTGCTGCTGGCGTTGGAGCAGGTGCTCTGGCCGAACTCATCGAAGGCGATATGCGCGTTCGAATGGACGCGGTAATCACGGAGTTTGAGGCGATTTTCGCATGACGTCGTTCGCACTTATTGGGGCGGACAGGATCGTCGCGAGCCCGCTCGCCTTTAAGTATCGACTTCGGATCGGCGAACAGGCCTTCTCAGTGCTCAGTAAGAAGGAGCACTTGCATAGCGTCCTGCTCGCTGGGGGAGGGGCCGCTGTTGGCGCTGGAGCGATGGGTTCCTCACTTGTCGCGAGTTCGTTTTTCGCCCCTACTGGGATAGCTGCATGGCTTGGCCTCGCCACAGCGGCAACCCCAATTGGCTGGGTACTCGCAGCAGCACTCGTGACGAGCGGCTCATTCGTTACTCTCGGTAAGTTAGCCGCCGACAAAAAAACGCACACCGAACTAATACCAAAGTACATCAATACGCCGCTCGATGCCCTCGCCCACGGGCTGATGGAATTGATGGGTGGCTTGGCGGTACGCGTCGCGTTGACTGACGGCGAGTTCCATTCTGCCGAGCGAGCCGCGATCATCGATGTGCTTTGCAGCGATTGGGGTTACGACCGAGAATATGTCGATACAGCCATAAGCGCATTGGAGCATGAGGCAAAGTTGCACCCAGTCTCTGAGACTGCCACTCGCCTTGCAGCTTTCTACAATGACAACCCCGACTGCAACGCTGCTGAGATGCAGCACGATCTGATGGAGTTTGTGCAAGAGGTCGTGAACGCCGATGGAGCCCTAAAACCACAGGAGGAGGTCGCTTTGAGGGACATCAGGATGGCGCTGATGGCTGCGCAGGAAGGCAAAAAGTTAGGTTGGGGTCGGCTTCTTTTCAAACAGCCAGCATCGTCAAGTGATAGCGTTGCGTTCACCAAATGAGCAACAAGGTTCTCATTCCATCAGACGGGCCCGACGACTGGAAGCGGTTCCTTGCTCAGCCTGACCTGCAATGGGCGACAGGTTACTCAGCACGGACGTTAGCGAACGCGTGGGAGGCGGCTCATGGCCTGCCGCCAGAGATAGCCACGCTAACCGAAGCGGCCTTCGGTAAGGGCGAGTTGCTGTTCGCGATACCTGAGCACAAGACGGCGCTGCCCGGAGGGCGGCGCGAAAGCCAGTCGGATGTTTTCCTGCTTGTGCGCCACGAGGCAGTCCTCGCTACCTACACCATCGAAGAAAAGGTCGATGAACCTTTTGGACCTACGGTAGGTGAGTGGCTGGTCGGTGCCTCTCAGGGGAAGAACGAGCGACTGAGATACTTATGCGATCTGCTCGGACTGAGCGAGGTTCCCTCGGATGTCCATTACCAGCTACTCCACCGCACTGCCTCTGCACTCATCGAAGCTGAGAGGTTCGACGCGAAGCTTGCGGGAATGATAGTGCACTCCTTCTCGCCTGAGAACAGATGGCGAGAAGCCTTTGACCGCTTTGCCGAGATACTCGGTCTGACGCCCGAGGAGGGTGAGCCGATCACGCTGTCCGTCCCATCTAATAAGAAGCTCATGCTGGGTTGGGCGTCGGGCCCACAAGAGTTTCGCAGCGCATGAGCCGCTCGACGAACAGGACAACGCGCGGGGGACGAGGAGCAAAGCCTTCCTCAAATGTGGTGCAGTTCCGAGAACGATCCCCGAATGCTCATGTGAGGAAACCCGAACCAAAAAATGCGAAGTGGCCATTCGCCGTGCTTCTTGCCTCACCTTTGATGGGCCTTGTCATCGCATGGGCGTGGAACAGTCCCTCTGCCACTGCGGTGAGCCTCGCTCGGTCGTCGAGCGGCGAGCCCGTAATTGAACAGTACAACTTGACCTTCAGCGAATGCTCTGGGCCAAGCCGCTACACCTGTGTCGTTGATGGAGACACATTCTGGATTGAAGGTGTGAAAGTACGGATCGCGGATATCAATACGCCCGAGGTGAGTTCGCCCGAGTGTCCTATGGAAGCGAACCTCGGAGCGCAGGCCACTCGGCGGCTGATCTCCCTTCTCAACGCAGGCCCTTTTAGCTTGGAATCCATAGATCGCGATGAAGATCGCTACGGTCGCAAGCTGAAGGTCGCCACTCGCGGAGGCGAGAGCCTCGGTGAGAAACTGGTCGATGAGGGGCTGGCCGAGAAGTGGAGCGGACGGCGCGGAAGTTGGTGTTGACAACGGAGATGGGAAGGGCTCCGCCGAAAGGTGAGTTCGCATACGCTTTCCGCGTGGTGTTTGAGAGCCTGAGAAAGAGATGCTTAGTACTCGACGCGATCTCAGGAGGCTGAAGGGGAAAGAAGCGCCCGTCAGGGCCATCCAAGGCGCTCTCATGGAGAAGTTCGACAAGAAACTCTCTCTCTGAACGCGATTAGTCGCATTTGTCGTTCGTGGGACCTTGCGTAGCTGAGTTAAGCCAAAATTCCCGAATTTTGATGGACAACTCGAATTTAACCGCTTGCACCGAAACAAATCAAACCCGTAAATCTCGGGGTGCAGGGGCAAAGTCCCTTCGAGTCCACCACGGCGAAACGCTTTTAAGGCGTATTGCGCGCGGAGTGGATCGAGATGCCCAAGCCCAAATCAGACAATCGGGAAGTTCGGCCTAAGAAGTTCGTTCGGCTGGGGCGCGTCTCTCGACCTCCGCCAAAAAGGCAGATTCAAGTTAACGTCGATATTCGTGTCCACAGCATCATTTACGCTCTGGGTTTTTTGATCCTTTGTATGGGAGCGGCGATCTTTTGACCGTGTACGAACGATGCGGAAAATCAGGCGAAAACGCCAGCGAGACTGACAAATAGCGAAGCTATTCCAGAGATGTCGCTCGCACGCCCGATTAGCTTCCAGATGAGGTCTTTCGGCGGCTCTGGCGCTTCCGCCAGCGCTCGAATAGCTGTCAGATACGCGATTGCGTTTGAGCGGTCAGTGTTTCCCAGTTTCAGTCGGTCGATTTGAACTTCCGCTGCTGAGACCTCCCTAAGCAGCCGTTCCTTCTCGACCTTCGAAAGTGTCAAACTCGAAGGCGTGCGGTCGTGATCTGTCCCGCGCGGATCGTTACGCTGCAAACCTACGGCGTCTTCATCAATCAAACGTTCTGCGGCCCTAAAGCCATCACGGGTCAGGCTTATCCGTTGCTCTCCGATTTTGCCGTTATGGAGTTGCTCTCGCGACAGGCCGTTGGCCCAGTAGTAACTCAAAGCATTCACAATCCAGCGGCGGTCGAACTCGGATTCAAAAAACGACTGTATTTCACTGAGGCTGACTGAATCTTTCTGCAGTTCGTTAGCCGTGTTGTAAGCCGCGACGATCAGTTCATTCTCGAACTGGCTGTAAGTTTTGCCACTTTTCGTCACACTCGCGACCTTTCTGCGAATCGCCCATTGGCACACTCGCACAATCGGCGCGATGTCACCCTCATAAGTTTTGTGATCCACAATCAATGCGCAGTAGGCGGTAACATAATGAGAAGGGAAGGGCGCTATCTCCGCTCCCCTTAACCCAAAAAGCAGGGAAGAAAGATGAAGAAATTAGTTTTGGCTCTGACGCTCGCCAGCGTGACGGCTCCTGTTGCAGCGCAAGATTGGCGCGACCCCGGGGTCGCCGCCAAGATCAACGAAACTTTCAACGGCATGGCAGACTATTGTTCTGAAACTTTTGGTTTCACTCGGCTACCGCCTGTTGAGAACGGGAACAAAGTAGAGGCGTACCTTCTTCTTCAACCCCTTCCCGAAATGACCCTCAAGGAGTGGGTTCGAATTATTGATCAAGCATCTGTTTTCATAGACATGGATAGCGATGAAAAGGAGATTCTGGCGCAGCGAGCCGCTGACGCGTTGGTTGCGGCGGAACGTGACCCTTCTGTCCGAGAGAGTGCCGAGCATTTATATGTTACCACCATTATGGGTCCCATAAATGACTCCCTCACGGGTTGTGAGGCTGCGGTGCGAAGTTCCTTCTTCAGTAGCAACTACTTCACAGGAGTGGGCTCCGCTGACGATCTGGAGGCGGGGGTGCGCGAACGGTTCCATGTCAGTATCGGCGAATAGAACAAGGATCGCTAATTGCGACGCTCATCCGTTTCCTGAATGGCGCGACCTCCGTGGCGAAAGAATCCATGAAAGTCTTGTCTCGCTTCTCGAAAACTTTCCTGCAATGCAAGACAAACAGTTAGCTTTCAAATTGCGAGAAGGAACGGAATGACACACGCAAGCGAGGCTGCTCTACGAGGCATTTATGACCGCGTCCTACGCACATGGGAAATTGAAAAGGACCATTTATTTGGCGGGGCGTGCGGATTCAGCATTTTGGGATCAAGACCTTGCTTTAAGCCCAACCTAATGGTCGTAGGTGAAAACGCTGGTTTTAGCGTTGAGGACGACAAGGGCGAGCCGCATATCGGGTATAATTGGCCTTGCGAGTCATATTTGGATGGAGAAAGATGGTTGCTGAAAGATCGAATGCGTTCGCTTTTCCAACAAGCTGGCAGACTGAATGTGCTTCAAGATGCCGTCTTTACGAATTTTAACTTTTTTAAAAGTGGCTCTATTTCACGAGAATCGAAGTATCGATGGGTCGATGTTGACCGAGAGGTTCGTAAGCGAGTGGAAACGGCCAGCATTCGCGAGTTGCTCCAACTCATAGAGGCCATCAAGCCGAAAAACATTATGGTGCTCGGGATGGCGGGGTTTGATCGTCACGCAGAGCGCGTGACTACGCATCATAAGTGTTCGTCAAAGAGACGCCGCTTGATCGCAAGGGGCGAGCTTTGGTCGATTCCAGCATTCGCTTTTATGCACCCGTCAGGCGCGCGTTGGTCATCGAGTGACGATCAAGTTGCATCTGATTGGTTACGGCGTCATTTTCCCGAGGAAAGCGACGAAAGCAGCGATAGTGCGATAAATGCAGAAACGTAAGGTCGAGAGACTTTTTCCATCGTATGGACACTGCTGAAAAAGGAGGAATGCTCGTTGAGGCGTCGCGGTATCCTTGCGCCATCTTGGAAGACCGCTTGACTTCGATGCTGCGCAATTCGGGCGGTCAAAATGGGCCGAACGGAAAACCCATCAGGATGATGGAAAGCAAGATTAAAAAGCTGAAAGAAAGGGCGAAGCTCGAAGCGCTGCTGGCTGCCAATTTCCCAGAATACAATGTCGAGAAGATTGACGACACAGAACTTGGAAAATGGAAGTTACTTCGCAACGACGTACTGCGACCGCTACCTCACCGCAATCGACCGATTTTCGGAAACGCGAGTATGCGACCTTGCCCATCTGCAAGGTACCTCCGACTGGGTTCGATTAGAGCTGCGGCCACTCGCGGCAATTTTTCGCCGACGACGTAGACCCTCCTTGTACTTGTAGACGAATAGCCACAAAGATTGCGCTGCACGATGCAGTTGTTGGTAAATCGGGCTCTCATCTCGCGCAGTCTGTCATCATCGCTACTGACGTCCAATGCCCCCCACCCCTCGTGGTCACGTACCCAATGAGCTACGAGCATCTGTTCCCCCCCTATAGGCTGGACAGATTGAACGAAATTGATTTTGCCGATCCTGTAGCAAAGCCAGTAAAAGGAGTGAGGCTGAATGGCCGTGACGCCAGTTTCAGCAGTCGGGATTGGACGAGGGAAGAGGTAGGCAGGGGCGCTCAATTGCGCGGTCGTCAACCCTTCGTGCACCACTGCCCAGCGACGGAAGTCGGCAAAAGCAAGGATCAGATGCTCGGGATTGGGCAGCGTCATAGCGAAATGTCCAGAAAATGCTTCCACTGCGCTTCGGTTTCCCATCGCGTCCTGTCAGGTTCGGAGACCAGCTTTTTTCGCCGCTGTGGATTTTCGTAAGTCTCTCTGTCGCCCCTCATCAAAGAGAGAACGTACTCGTCGTCGGAGTCTGTTGCCTGCCCCTGTGCGATGTACGGCATCGCCGATGCCTCCAAACGGTCAGCAGGCCGTAAGAGCGCACGACTGGGAATGCGGGTCCACCGAGGATCAGGAGTGCGCCCATAGGCTGTCAGGCGGTCGTAAGCATCCGCAGGCATTTCGAAGATTTCGTCGCCGTCCAGCAAATGCCCGTTTTTCTTCTTCGAGCGCCGTTCACCGTCTTCACCGTATGCTCCCCACTGTTTGAAGAAGAAAGGGGTGCCTACAAAACGGCATCGCTTTAGGAGATCGCGGACCCACTCAGGATCGACGGCCCTTACAGTTTTTTCCCGTCCGCTCTCGCCGCCCGCGATCACCCAGTCTACCTTTGAAACATCGAGGCTTGGTAGCGCGCTCAAGAGCGGCTCAAGGGATACGAAGCGGAGTGCTGCTGGAACTTTTAGGAGTTCGCGTACGCGGGGACTTGCGAACTTGTCCTCTTCGATTGATGTTCCTGCCCAAATGTTGGGGCTCCAGCTCAATCCAAGCTGGCGTGATTTGAGCGCCATTCGAGACGGTCTTTTGGTAAGCACTTGAAACGTGTGGTGCGGGCACTGGTTCATGATCTCGAACGCCCTGACAATGTCGCAGTCATTCGCCCCTTCGTGAAACATGTCCGACATGCTATTTACAAACCAAACGGTAGGTTTTTTCCGTTTGAGCGGAGCGTTGAATATGTGGGGCGGGGCGGTGTTAATTTGACCCGTCCAATCGACCCTTCCGACCTCGTTAATGTGAGTTAGGCCAACGTAGTGATCGTGGTTGAAACGGTGTGTCATTGGCGCGGCGTAACAGTGGACGCATCCCGCGGTCAGTCGGGTGCACCCGACCATCGGGTTCCACGTTCTATCGGTCCATTCAATTTGTGACATTGTTAGCTCCTTGGTCTTGCTCCCAAACAGCTACCGCGATAACGACTCGGCTAAGTGGCGCGCTACTTAACCTTCTGTTTTGTTTAGTGTATAAGGTGACATGACTGCCAATAAACTTCAGGTGCGGGCGTTCGGTGACAACTGGGTTGACGTTGATAAAGTCGTCGAGGGCGATCCGTCAGCGGATGCGAAAATGATTTTCATCGAACCAGCAGAGTTCAAAAGAGCTATGAAGATTGGCGTCGTCGCATCCACTCTCGGCCTGTCTGTCAGGCATCTCAGACGAATGATCCAATCGGGAGATTTTCCCCCAAGCAACCTGCGCAAAGGCCGATCCCACTATTGGATGCCTCAAGCGGTGCGAAATTGGAAGGAGAAGCGGTTGTCTCTCGACCCAACATCGGCTCCTTCTGGAAGGCAGCGCAAATGGCCGACGATTTTCGATATCGAGACTGAAGAAGAGACAGAGGCCGCACGTAAAGCGAGCGATACGCAAATTATGTCAGCAGAGTTGCGGCGAATGAATAGGCTGATGGCATCCGACCCCGAAGCCTTTGCGGAGAAATTTCCCAATCTCCGAGGTTGGATGAAGAACTACACCAAAGGGAAAGCCGATAGCTGACCACTTA